>NZ_AXDW01000001.1 GCF_000474945.1 Solimonas soli DSM 21787
CGCCTTCGGTGGCGTCGTCGGCGCCTTGCTCTGCGCGGTGATCGCGTGCGCCGGCGGCGGCGTCGCAATGTTGATCTCCGGCGGCGGCACGAACGGCGGCGGTGGCTCCTCGAGCTTCGGCGGCGGCGGCGGCGGTGGCTCGTCCGGCGGCTTCACTTCTTCGATGATCTTCGTTTCGATGGGCGCCGGCAGAATCTCGATCGCCTTGCGCGCCAGTCCGGACACCAGCGCCCAGATCAGCAGAGCGTGGAAAATCACCACGCCCGCAAGACCGATCATCCGGCGACTGTTGTCTGGCTGCGCTTGTCCCAGCTGCATGGCTTGGCTCCGGCCTTACTGCGCAGCAGGGACTTCGGAGGACGGATCAGGAATTTCCGGATCCCTCGCTGCTTCAGGCGCGGAAGCTTCGGGCGCCGCCCCTGCACTCGGCGCAGGCGCCTCGATCGCGCCATCCGCGGTCGGCACCGGCGTCACCGCAGTCGAGCCCGTGGAACCGGTGATCTTCAGCTCCACTCGGCGATTCAGCTCACGGCCTTCGTCCGTGTCGTTGTCGGCGATCGGTTGCGACTCTCCGTAACCGACGGCGCTCATGCGCGAGGCCTCGACGCCGTGCTCGGCGAGGTACTGCATTACCGCACGCGCACGCTCTTCCGACAACTTCTGGTTATAGCTGTCGCTGCCCTTCGAGTCCGTGTGACCACCAATCTCGAACTGAATACCAGGAGCCGCCTGCAGCGCCGCGACCACATCGTCGAGGATCGTCTTCGCATTCAGCGTCAGCGTCGCCCTGTCGAAGTCGAAATTCACGCCGCGCAGGACGATGGTGTCGCCCGCCGCGCAGCCCGACAGATCCGCCTTCTGCCCCGGCTCCGGTGTCTTGCACGGCGGCGGCAGCGGACAGCCCACCTCGTCCACCTGCGTGCCCGGCGGCGTGTTCGGGCACTGGTCCTTGTCGTCGGCGACGCCGTCGCCATCGCTGTCGACCGGTGCCACCGGCGGCACCACGGCCACCGGTTCCGCGGCCGCTGCCACGACCGGCGGCTTGATGCCGAGCGGCAGCTGCAGACCCAGGTTGACGAGCACGTCGTTGAAGTCGTTGGGCGCAAAGCTGTCACCGAAACGGCTGTTGACCGTGGTCGCGCGGTGGCCGTAGCGATACAAGGCCTCGGCGCGCACCGCGAACTCGTAGCGGCCCAGGCGCAGCGGCAGCATGTCGCCGATGCCGACCGAGTACGTGGTCATCAGGAAGTTCTGCGGCTCGACGTCTCCGGGCTTGCCATTCGCCTGCGGCAGGCTCGCCGGGAAGCCGTCGTTCTGCAGCAGGCCGAGTCCGGCCACGCCGTACAGATTGCGGATGAGCGACGAGGACGACGCGCTGAAGGGAAACGCCAGGCCGTAGACGCCGCCGCCGTACTGCTCGACCGAGCCGCCGGCCTTGGCCGACACGCGATAGGTGTCGCCGCGCATTTCCATCGCCCACCAGTCGCGCCGGTAGCCGATGCCGAGCAGGCCGCCGACGGACGACTTCAGTCCCTCGCTGGAGCCCGGAAACATGGCGCTGGCCATCGGCGCGAGATAGCTGCCTTCGTACAGCGGACCGTCGAACAGCGCCGACGTGTCGTCCTGCGCGAGCGCCGCCGTGGTCGCCGTCGCCGCCATGAGACCGACGCCTGCCGTGGCGCAGCGATTGAGAAAATTCTTCATGTTGATCCCCAGATTCGCACTGATTTGAGTAAGCACTTCGTCATCCGCCGGCGAGGATCAGAAATCCAGGCCGAAGCGGATGCCGAACGTGCGCGGCGGGGCGAGATACTCGAGCGTGCCGGTGTCGAGAACGAACTTCGAATACGTGTACTGCTCGTCGGTGAGGTTCTTGCCGAACAGCGTGGTGCGCAGCCGCCAGGGCTGGTACAGGTAGCTGATGGAGGCGTCGACGACGTAGTAGCTGTCCTGCTTCGAGGTCGCCGAGTTCTGCGCGAGGTAGTAGAAGCCGCTGTTGTAGTAGAGGTTCGCCGCCAGTTCGAGATTGCCGTCGCCGATGCCGTCGATCAGCTGGTTGAGACCGAAGCTGCCGCTCAGTTTCGGCGTGCGGGTGATCCTGTTGCCGCTGAAGTCGCGGCCCGTGTCGAGCAGCGGGATCGCATTGCCGCCCGGCAGCGTGCCGAAGAAGATGCCGGTCTGCTCGTCGTAACCGCTGCCCTTCGGATACTTGGTGAAGATGCCGTCGAGATACGTCAGGCCGCCGGTGACGACGAGGCCCGGATCGAGATTGCGCAGCGGCGTCCACTGCGCGTCGAACTCGGCGCCGCGAATGCGCGCGCCGTCGGCGTTCTCCAGCTGCGCGACGCCGCCGCCGAGCACCGAGATGAACTGCACCTGCATATCCTTGATCTTGTTCTCGAACGCGGCTGCGTTCAGGCGCAGCGCGCCGTCGAACAGGGTCGACTTGATGCCCACCTCGGTGGTCTTCACCTCCTCCGGCTTGATCCAGTACGGCTGCGTGTAGACGTTGACGGTCTTGAACGTGCCGCTCTTGTAGCCCTTGGTCCACGAGGCATACGCCATCACGTCCTTGGCGAGCTTGTAGTCGAGCACGAATTTCGGCGCGAGGTTGTGCGTCTTGCGGCGCGGCTTCGAGAACTGGAGCAGCGACGATTCGCTGCCGTCGCTGTTGATCAAGAGCACGTCGGACTGGATGACGTTGCGCTTTTCCTGCGAGTAACGCAGGCCCGCCGTGAAGCTCAGCGAATCGGTGAAATGAATGGTTTCCTGCGTATAGGCCGAAACCGAATTGCTGCCGAGCCGGTCGTGCAGCGAAACGTCCACGCCGTTCGGCAGACCGAGATTGAGCGGAAGGTTCAGCGCATCCAGCAGACGGGTGAAGCCGCTGTCCGTCAGCAGATTGATCAGACCGTTCGGCAGCGGGATGCCGGCGATCTCGCCGTTGGAGAGGCCGCCGAGCACCGAGAGCCGGTTGTCCGGAAAGCCCGACGTTTCATCAAAATAGTAGAGTCCCGCGATAGCGTCGAGCCAGTCCGGCAGGATGCCGCCCTTCTTCGAGACGAACTGCAGCTCGCCCGTGGTCACGTCCGCGAACTGGCCCGGCGCGCCGAACTCGATGAACGGCACGCGCGTGCCGTCGAAGTCGAAGTAGTTGTCGGCGACGATCTTCTGGTGGCTGCCGAGCAGCTTCACGTCCAGCCAGTCGGGGTGATAGTTGAGCGAGCCGTAGACGACCTTGTTGTTCGAGCGGAAGTAGCCCGGCACGTCGCTGTCGGCGCGGTAGGTGCCCGGCGCAACCGTGCTGACGCCGTAGACCGTGTCCAGCACCGATTGCAGGAGACTGGGCGCGACGTTCGGCATCAGGCTCGAGCTGAGGCCAGAGGTCAGATCGATGAAGCCGGCGACGTTGAAGTCGAGATCTTCGCTGATGTCCCACTTCAGCTTGAGGCGCGCCGCGTTCTCGGTGGTGTCCGGCAGTGGGCGCGCCGTCGCGGCATCGCCGCCGATACCGAGCAGGGGCAGCGCCGGATTGTTGATGGTGCCCTTGTAATAGCTGCTGCTCTCGTTGTGCACGATCGACAGGCTGGCCGCGAGCGAATCGACGATCGGGATATTGATATACCCGCGCAGCTTCATGTCGTTGTAGCTTTCGTAGCTCGTGAGCAGCGAGGCTTCGAAGTCCGGACCCGGCGACTTGGTGACGGTATTGATGGCGCCGCCCGTCGAGTTGCGGCCGAACAGCGTGCCCTGCGGACCCTTGAGCACTTCGACGCGCTCGACCGCGCCGAATGCCTGCGAGGCACCGTTCGCGAACGGGTAATAGATGCCGTCGATATAGGTCGCGATGCTCGGATCGGAGTCCGGCAGGAAGGCATCGGAGCCGACGCCACGGATGTAGATGACCGCGAAGTTCACCGTCTGGCCGTAATACATGCCCGGTGTCGCCTGCGCGAGCGCCTTCGGATCGCCGATGCCCTTGGCATCCAGCGCATCCGCGCTGAACGCCGTGATCGAGATTGGCACGTCCTGGATGTTTTCCTTGCGCTTCTGCGCGGTGACGATCACTTCCGCCGTCAGGCGATTGGTGGCGCCGGGCTTCTCGACCTGCACCGGCGCGGGCGGTTCGTCGCCAACCGCCACCGTGTCCTGATATGGCGCCGGCGTCGCGCCATCGCCCTGCGAAGCTTCCGGCTGGGCGACGCTTGCGTCGGTGGCCGACAGCGTGTCCGACGCCGCCGGCGCGAGACCGGGCTCGGCGGCGTTCACTTCTGATTCCGCGGCGGCGGGTGTTGCCGGCTCCTGTGCCCAGGTCGCTGCCGGAAGGGCCGCGGAAAGAGCGAGGGCCAGGGCAAACCTGGATTCGGTGGACATTCGTGCTTCTCCTCTACGCGTTTTCGTTTTCGTTGACCGTCACTTGCGGCCTCGGCGACGGCGGGCCACGCACACACCCCAACCTCCGTCGCCAGTAAATCTATTGATCTTAGTTACAGAAGTCAATATTTGTATCTTGATAAACTGGCTTACCATTGGGGGATGCACAGACGGCCGTCGAGAACCGCCACAGGGATGAAAAAATGAAGAACACAGGCTCAGCGTTTCATCGTGACGCCGAGATCGAGAACCGGATCATCGATGCCACCGTGAAGTGCTTCCATCGGTTCGGCATCCACAAGACGTCGATGGATGACATTGCCGGCGCGGCGAAGGTGGCGCGGCCGACGATCTACCGCTATTTCCCTTCGCGCCATCATCTGGCGGTGGAGGTGCTGGTCCGTGAAATTCGCGATCACGTGCGCATCACCGCGCCCGTGCTGCAGGAGGAAAAATATCCGCCGCAGGCGATGATCGACGCGATCATCCTCGCGGTGTCGACCTCGCGCGATCATCCCTATACCGGCATCATCACCAGCGACGCGGGCAGCGAGCTGCTGGCGCGCGTGCCCGGCTCCGACAAGGCGCTGCTCGACGCTATGGGCGAGATGTGGCTGCAGTACCTGAGCCTGTGGCGCAAGCAGGGCTACATCCGCGCCTCCGTGCGCGACGACGATCTGCTGCTGTGGATCACCTTCTACATGTACACGTCGGTCGGCAAGGGAGATTTCCTCGCCATCACCGAGGATCGCATGCGGCGCATGCTGGCGAGGCTGCTCGCGCCTTCGGTTTTCGACTACGAGAAACTCGCCGTCGACTTCCCGGCGAAGCACAAACGCTTCCTGTCGAAGACCTGAGCCCCCGCAAAGCCCGGCGCCGGGCGCTGCCGCCTCAGCCCATCGCCGCGAGCGATGCCTGCAGACGCTCGCGGCACTCGCGCACCATGCGCTGCACGAGTTCCTCGCAGCTCGGAATGTCGTCGATCAGGCCGATGACCATGCCGGCCGTGATGATGCCTTCGTCGGGCTTGCCGGCATCGAGCGCCGCCTTGCCGCGCGCGCCGGCGACCAGATGGCGGATGTCGTCGAACGTCGCCCCGCCCGGTCGGTTCTCGATGGCGACGGTCTCGTCCGACACGGCATTGCGGAACACCCGCGCCGTGTTCTTCAGCGTGCGGAAGATCAGCTTGGTGTCGCGCTCAGTGCCTTTCACCAGCGCTTCCTTGATCGCCGGATGAATCGGCGCTTCCCGGGTGACCTCGAAGCGCGTGCCCATGTTGACGCCTTCGGCGCCGAGCGCGAGCGCCGCCGCCATGCCGCGTCCGTCGCCGATGCCGCCGGATGCGATCACCGGGATCTTCAGGGCCTTGGCGGCGATCGGAATCAGCACGAGGCCCGGGATATCTTCCTCACCCGGATGGCCGGCGCATTCGAAACCATCGATGCTGATCGCGTCGACGCCGGCGCGCTCGGCCGACAGCGCATGACGGACGGCGACGCACTTGTGCACGATCTTGATGCCGGCGTCCTTGAGCCGGGCCCAATGCTCGGATGATTTCGGCCCCGCCGTCTCGACCACCTTGATGCCGCCTTCGATGATCGCGTCGATGTACTCGCGGTATGGCGGCGGCGAGATCGTCGGGAACACCGTCAGGTTGACGCCAAACGGCTGGTCGGTCATGTCGCGACAGCGCGCGATCTCGGCGGCGAGGGCTTCCGGGGTCGGCTGCGTGAGACCGGTCAGGATGCCGAATGCGCCGGCATTCGACACCGCCGATGCCATCTCGGCGCGACCGACCCATTGCATGCCGCCCTGGATGATCGGATAGCGCACGCCGAGCATCTCGGACACGCGGGTCTTCATCGCCGCCTGCTGCATCGGCGTCTCACTCATATCGTTCATGGCAGGAAACTCGATTGGGTTGGAAATTCTCTTGCATGCCCTACGCCGCCCGCGCCGCCGGGGCTGC
Organism: Solimonas soli DSM 21787; assembly: GCF_000474945.1. GTDB lineage: Bacteria > Pseudomonadota > Gammaproteobacteria > Nevskiales > Nevskiaceae > Solimonas > Solimonas soli. The sequence continues at coordinate 6,344 of NZ_AXDW01000001.1, forward strand.
TGCCGCGGCGAGCAGGGCATGCATCTCGACCAGCTTGATGCGCGGACGGCCGGCCGCGAGGCCGAGGCGCCGCTCGCAGGCGTCGATGCGCCGCCAGCCGGCGTGATCGACACGCATCGGCGCCTTCTGCGCCAGCAATGCCGCGAACGCCTCGTCGCCAGCGTCGCGGCGCGGCAGCGCCCGCTCGCGCACGTCGTCGAACAGGCATCGCACGGTTTCGTTGGCGCACTGCTTGTTGGTGCCGATGACGCCGCGCGGCCCCCGCTTCCTCGTACGTCGATTCCACATAGCGGTCGCCGACACGCTTCATCGGCCTCGTCAGGCGGCGCGGATGGCGGATGACCTCGGCCGCGGTGCGGCCCTTGCGGCAGAAGTCGCGCCAGCTGAAAGGGTTCTCGCGATCGGGCTCGATGCCGATCACCTTATTGTCGTCGACGGTGATCTTGGTGCCGCACAGACACATGCAGTAATGGCAGTAGCTGTAGACCGTTTCGGTCATTGGCGGCTCCTCGTGCGCCGCCTGCTGGCGGTCTGGCCCGGGCACTATAACTAATGGTGATAGTCTGGTAAATCGCCGTCGCCGGCGTGGCTCAGGGAACGACGACCGCCTTGATGACGTCGCCGCGCTTCGCGGCCGCCATGGCGACGTTGACGTCGGCCAGCGCGAACCGGGTGAGCAGCCGCTCGAACGGGAATCGCCCTGCCCGCCAGTGGCCGATCAGCTGTGGAATGAAGGTCGCCGGGTCACTGTCGCCTTCCATGACGCCGTGCACGCTGCGGCCGTTCAGCAGATGCAGCATCGGCAGCGACACCTCCACGCCGACGGCCGGCAGTCCGAGCATCGCGCAACTGCCGCCGACACGCAGCACGCGCACGGCCTGCGTCAGCACGTCGGGCACGCCGGTGCATTCGACGCTGCCATGCACGCCGCCGCCCGTCAGTTCGGCGATCCGCCGCACGGGGCGCTCGCTGGCGGCGTCGATACAGCAGGTCGCGCCGAGTTCCATCGCCAGCCGCAGCCGCTCGCGGTGGCGATCGACGGCGATGATCGTCGTGCAGCCGGCGATGCGCGCCGCCATCACCGCCGCCATGCCGACCGCGCCGACGCCGAATATGGCGATCGATTCGCCCGCGGACGGTTCCAGCACCCTGAGCACCGCGCCGGCGCCGGTCTGCAGGCTGCAGCCGAACGCGCCCATCAGCGCCAGCGGCACATCGTGCGGAACGCGTACGACGCAGCTGCGATGCGCGAGCGTGTGCGTAGCAAACGAGGATTGTCCGAAGAAGCGCCCCGTGACCGGCGCGCCCGTCGACGTCGCGTAGGCACTGCCGTCGTCGCGATGCCCGCTGAAATTGAGCGTCTGCCCATGCTCGCAGTACGGCGGCCGCGACTGCCGGCAGGCCGGACAATGACCGCAGGCGGCAAACGTCAGGACGACCGCATCGCCCGGCTGCACGTGCGATACCCCGGTGCCGATCGCTTCGACGATGCCCGCACCTTCGTGGCCGAGGATGGCCGGCAGCGGAAACGGCAAGCCGCCGTCGCGGATGTGCAGATCCGTGTGGCAGATGCCGGTGCCGGCGAGCCGCACCCTCACCTCGTCGCGCGCCGGTGCCGCCAGTGTCAGCGTTTCGAGGGCGAAATCCCCGCCAGGCTCACGCAGCACGGCGGCGGTGATCAGGGACATCGCCGGATCGCTTCGCTCAGAAGCGCTCGATGATCGTCGCCGGCGCCATGCCGCCGGCGGCGCACAGCGTCACCAGGCCGGTCGCCACGTCGCGACGTTCCATTTCGTCGAGCAGGGTTCCAAGGATCATCGCGCCGGTCGCGCCGATCGGATGGCCGAGCGCGATCGCGCCGCCATTGACGTTGACGATGTCCGGGTCGATATCGAGATCGCGCATGAACTTGAGCGGCACGACGGCGAACGCCTCGTTGATCTCGAACAGATCGATATCGCCGACCGACATGCCGGCCATCTTCAAGGCCTTGCGCGCGGCCGGGCCCGGCGCGTTGAGCATCAGCGTCGGATCGTCGCCGGCCGTCGCCAGCGCGCGGATGCGCGCCCGCGGCCTGAGGCCATGCGCCTTGGCGTACTCGGGCGAAGCGAGCAGCACGGCAGCGGCGCCGTCGACCACCCCCGAGCTGTTGCCGGCATGATGCACGTGGCGGATCTGCACATCGGGAAAACGCTGGCGGACCAGCTTCGCGTAGGTCGTGCCGCTGTCGTCGAACTCGCGTTCGTACATCGCCTCGAACGCCGGCTTCAGCTGGCGAAGCCCTTCGAGTGTCGTCTGCGGTCGCGGAAACTCTTCATGATCGAGCGCGACGCTGCCGTCATCGCGCTTCACCGCCACCAGGCTGCGCGCGAAGCGACCTTCGCGGATCGCGACGTCGGCACGCTGCTGGCTCTGCAGCGCCAGCGCGTCGACGGCCTCGCGCGAAATGCCTTCGAGCGTCGCGATCAGATCGCCGCAGACACCCTGATGCGGTTGCGGGACGCGCACGCGCAGCGACAGGTTCCAGGCATCGAGGAACGGCATCGGCGGCAGCGTCGTGCTGTACGACATCGACTCGACACCGCCGGCGATGACGAGCTGCTGCATGCCGGACATGATGCCCATCGCCGCCAGATTGACCGAGCTGAGGCCTGAACCGCAAAAGCGGTCGATCGCCATGCCCGGCGCCTTGCAATCGAAGCCGGCGTCGAGCGCCGCCATGCGCGCGATGCAGGCCGACTGCTTGCCGCTTTGCGTGCCGCAACCGGCGATGACGTCGTCGAGATCGGCCGTGTCGAGCCTGTTGCGCGCGGCGAGCGCGCCGAGCACGCTGCTCAACAGACGCTGCGGATGAACATCGGCGAGCGCCCCTTTGCCGAGCTTGCCGATGCCGCGCGGCGTGCGCGCCGCATCAATGATCCAGGCTTCCTGCGTCAAGCGAATCTCCTTCCGTATTATTATCTAACAATAATAGATAGAATGCCGGATGATTACGAGTCGCGCCTGCCGGGTGCGGCCAAGAGGACTTCACAAGCGATGATCACGCTCTACCACAGCCCTGACGCGCGCTCCTTCCGCTGCCTCTGGGCACTCGAAGAAGCGCGGGTGGCGTATGACCTCAAGGTGATGGCCTTTCCGCCGCGCGCGCACGCGCCAGACTATCTGGCGCTGAACCCGTGCGGCACGGTGCCTTTGCTCGTTGACGGCGACAGCACGCTGTTCGAGTCGGCGGCCATCCTTGAATGGCTGTCGGTGCGTTACGCACCGACCACGCTCGGCGTCGGCAGCGAAGACAAGGCCTACGGCAGCTGGCTCAGCTGGCTGCACTTCGGCGAAGCCTCGCTGACGACACTCCTGTCGACGATGCTGCGCTATGCGGTCTTCCTGCCGGAGGCGCAGCGCCAGCCGGCCGTCGTCGCCGACTTCCGCGGTCTGTTCCTCGAACGCCTGCAGCTCGTCGAGCGCGCGCTGGCGGATCACGAGTATCTGGCCGCCGACCGTTTCACCGCCGCCGACATCAGCGTCGGCTATGCGCTGATGCTGGCGCGTATGCTCGATCTGCATCGCGTGCTGCCGCCGGCGCTGCTCGCCTACTGGGCACGATTGCAGGAAAGGCCGGCCTTCAGGGCGGCGCGCGCCGCGCAGAAAGCCGCCGCGCCGGCCGCCGCCTGATCCAGGACGGCATGGTGATCTCGGCCGACGCCGTCAATCGCCCGCGGGGATTCATGGTCGCCAGGAAACAGATCGCCGATTGCATCGAGGGCGATGCCGCACAGCCGGCGGACGGGAGCTTCGCGCCGAAAGCGCAGCCGCCGTGAGGCCCCGACAGCGTGCCGCCCGCCAGCGATGCGGCGGACGGCGCTGCCGTGTCGCTTTTCAGTAGAAGGTCTGCCCTCTGGCCGCCATTTCGCGCAGACGCTGCGGCGCCACCCATTGCGCGCCGAGTCCGGCGTAGCGCTCCGACCAGGCAAGGACCCGCCCGGCGCCCAGCCAGTCGGCGTACTTCAGGGCGCCGCCAAGATACTGCGGCAGACCCAGGCCGAGCATCAGCGCCATGTCGAGCTCGGGCGCCGTCTCGACGACCTGCTCGTCGAGGCAGCGCACCGCTTCATTGATCATCGCCAGCATCATGCGCTCGACGATCTCCGCTTCGCTGAACTCGCGCACGCCGTGCGGCTGCACGGCTTTCAGCAGCTCGTAGCTGTCGGCCGCGACGCTGCGTTTCGGCTTGCCGGCCGGATCGGTGTCGTAGCGGTAGAAGCCGATGCCGTTCTTCTGCCCGTACCGCCGGTGATCGACCATCACCTGCAGCGGGTCGCGCCACGTCGTCTTCATGTGGCCGGGGAAGCCGGCGGCGATGATCTGCGAAACATGGAGCGCCGTGTCCATGCCGATCACGTCGTTCAGATACGCCGGCCCCATCGGCCAGCCGAACTTCTCCATGGCGGCGTCGATCTTCTGGAAATCCGCGCCTTCGGCGACCAGCTGGCCGAAGGCCTGCATGTACGGCGTGAAGACACGGTTGACGAGAAAGCCCGGGCCGTCCCTGACGACGATCGGCGTCTTGCCCATGGCCACGCCGTAGCCGACGATCTTGGCGACCGCGGCTTCGCTCGTGCGCGCACCGCGAATCACTTCGACGAGCGGCATCGCCGGCACCGGATTGAAGAAATGCATGCCGACGAAGTTCTCCGGCCGCTGCAGCGGCGCGGCGAGATCGTCGATGCGCAGGCTCGAGGTGTTCGAGGCGATGATCGCCTCCGGCGCGACGCGCCCTTCGACCTCGCTCAGCACGGCATGCTTGATGCCGAGATTCTCGACCACCGCTTCGACGACGACATCGACCGCATCGAACCCGCTGTAATCGAGCTGCGGGGTGATCGTGCCGATGATCGCGTCGGCGCGCTCCTGTCCGAGGCGGCCGATCTTGACCTGCCTGGCCAGCAGCTTGCGCGCCTCCGACAGCCCGAGGTCGAGCTGCTTCTGCTGGATGTCCTTCATGCGCACCGGCGTGCCGCGCAGCGCGCTGGTGTAGGCGATGCCGCCGCCCATGATGCCGGCGCCGAGCACCGCGGCGTGCCGCGTCGGCGCCGCCGCCTTTGCATAGGCCTTGAACTTCTTCTTCAGCAGCTGATCGTTGAGGAAGATCTGCACGAGCGAGGCGGCGGCCTGCGTCTTGGCGATCTTCGCGAACGCTTCGGCCTCCATGCGAATCGCCTCGCGCCCACCGCAGGGCACGCAGGCCTCCATCAGTTCCACCGCTGCGAGCGCGGCCGGCTGGTGCGGCGCGCTGCGCTTGGCGACCTTGACCTTGGCGTCCGCGAACAAGGCCTGCGCCGCACCCGCCGGCAGGGCCAGCGCGGCGGCTTTCCGGCGACGGCGCTGCTGCCATTCGGTGCCGGCCGACGCGTCGCGCAGCATGGCGAGCGCCGCCGCCCGCAGCTGTTCCGGCGCGACGACCGCATCAACGACGCCCGCCGCCAGCGCCGCCGGGGCTTTCGCCGGCGCGCCGCCGGCGATCCATTCGATCGCGACCTCGGCGCCGGCGATGCGGGCCAGACGCACCGTGCCGCCGAGCCCCGGAAACAGACCGAGCTTCACTTCCGGCAAGCCGATCTGCGCCGCATCCGCCAGCACGCGGTAGTCAGCGCTCAGCGCGAGCTCCAGACCGCCGCCGAGCGCGAAGCCATTGATCGCGACCACGACCGGCATCGGCAGCGCCTCGATCGCCAGCAGCGCCTCGTTGGAATTCATGTTGTAGGCGACCAGCTCGGCGATCGGCAGCTTGAAGGTTTCGCCGAACTCGGTGATGTCGGCGCCGACGATGAACACGTCCTTGGCGCTCGTGACCAGCACGCCGCGCAGCCGTGCCGTCGCCGCGATCGCCGCGACGGCTTCGCCGAGCTGCGTCATCGTGCGCCGGTCGAGCTTGTTGATCGCCTCGCCCTGCCGGTCGAAGCAGAGCTCGGCGTAGTCCTCGTCGAGCGCCTGCACGCGCACGCAATTTCCCTGGTAGATCACTGTCATGTTCCGTCTTCTCCTCGCCGCGCGCGGTATCGTCGTTGGGGGCCGCTCACATCGTCCGTTCGTCGAGCCCGAGGCCGCGGCCGATGATCTCTTTCATGATTTCGTTGCTGCCGGCGAAGATGCGGCTGACGCGCGCATCGCGGTACATCCGGCTGATGCGGTATTCCTCCATGAAGCCGGCGCCGCCATGCAACTGCAGGCAACCGTCGATCACGAGGTTCTCGGTCTCGGTCGCCAGCAGCTTGATCTGTGACGCGGCGGCCGCCGACAGCGCCTGCCGGTTGGCCAGCAGCACGCCCTGATCGACGAGCGTCTGCGCCGCGTCGAGCGCGGTGCGCAGTTCGGCCATCTTGAAGCGCGTGTTCTGGAACGCACCGATCGGCTTTCCGAACGCCTTGCGCTGCTTGACGAAGTCGAGCGTCAGATCGAAAGCGACCTGGGCATGCGCGATCGAGCCGACGGACGTCATCAGGCGCTCCGTGGCGAGGAACTGCGCCAGATACTTGAAGCCGAGCCGCGGATCGCCGAGCACATTGGCCTTCGGCACGCGCACGCCGTCGAAGAACAGCTCGGCGGTGTCCTGCGCGTCGAGCCCGAGCTTGTGCAGGCGGCGGCCGCGCGAGAAGCCGGGCATGCCGGCCTCGACGACGAACAGGCCGATGCCGTGCCGCGAGTCCGGCACCGTACGCGCCGCGACGACGATCAGATCTGCCTGCATGCCGTTCGATATGTAGGTCTTCGAACCGTCGAGCAGCCAGTGATCGTCGCGCTCTTCGGCGCGCGCCTTGATGCCGGCCAGATCGGAACCGGCGGCCGGCTCGGTCATGGCGATCGCGAGAATCTTTTCGCCGCGCACCGCCGGCGGCAGCCACCGCCGGCGCTGTTCCTCGGTGCCGAGTTTGGCCAGATACGGCGCGACGATCATCGAATGCAGGTTGCTGTAGAAGCCGGGATCGCCGTGGCGCACGTTCTCTTCGCAGACGATCTGCTCGTAACGCAGATCGTCGAGACCGGCGCCGCCGTATTCCTCGCCCGCCCACATCATCAGGTAGCCCTGCTCGCCGAGCGCGCGAAAAGCATCGCGATCGACGTGGCCCTGCTCGCGCCAGCGCGGCACGCGCGGCGTGATCTCGGCCTGGTAGAAGCGACGGACCGCGTCGCGGAACTGCTCGTGGTCCGCGTCGAAAATGACTCGCGGCATCATGAAGCCGGATCTCCTCGGTTCACTCGTGGGTGGCCCGCAGGCCATGGTCGTCGCTTCAGCGCGCCTTGCGCGGGCCGAATACCTGCACCACCTGCGCCTTCAGCAGGTCGTGCAGGTCGCGCATCGGCAGCTTCGGCGTCACCAGCCAGCGATAGATCAGGCCGTCGACGGTCGCGCAGAACAGGTCGGCGGCCAGCGCGGCGTCGATCCTGGCGTCGACCGATCCGGCCTTCTGCCCGGCCTCGATCCAGCGCTGCACGTCGCGTCGCTGCGCCTTGTGCGCCTTGGCCACGTTGGTCCGGAAATCGGCGCCGGGATCGATGCTGGCGTAGCGCAGCAGGTACATCGCGCGCATCTCGTCGGGTGCCTCGGCGACGAAGCCGTAGAGGGCGTCGACCACCCGGTCCAGCGCCTCGACGCCGTTGCGGTCGCCGACCGCGTGCTGCACGCGCGCGATCCAGTCGGCGACGAAGGTGTCGTGCAGGCTCGCGAGCAGGCGCGCCTTGGTGCCGAAGCGATGCGTGACGAGGCCACGCGAGTAGCCGGCGCGTTCACCGATGGCCGCCAGGGTCGCGGCGGCGATTCCGCCTTCCACCAGCAGCGACACGGCCGCCTGCGTCATGCGCAGATCGGACAACGCCGTGCGCTCTTCCTGTGTTCGCCTCGTCGGTGCGGTTTCGGGCATGGGCTAATTTACTTGTTGGCGACACGCAACTTATACTGCGACCCATTCTTCGTCAATGCGCGGCACGCGACGCGCCGACGAACCCAGAGGAGAGAACAGCCAGTGAGCGAAGCAGCCGCAGATGCGCCGGTACTCGTCGATCGCCGTGGCGCCGTCGCCATCGTCACGCTGAACCAGCCGGCCAAGCGCAATGCGCTGAACCGCGAACTGTCGTCCGCCCTCGCCCGCACGCTCGCCGAGCTGCAGGACGACGACGGCCTGCGCGCCCTGGTGCTGAGCGGCGGCGCGCACTTCAGCGCCGGCGGCGATCTCGGCGATCTGGCGATCCCGGCACTCGCGATGCGCCAGGCCATGCGCGTCGGCCAGCGCAACGTGCAGCTGCTCAGCGGCGGCCGTCTGCCGGTCGTCGCCGCCGTGCAGGGCAGCGCCTTCGGCGCCGGCTTTTCGCTGGCGATGGCCTGCGATTTCGTGGTCGTCGATGCCGGCAGCACTTTCGGCGCGGCCTTCGGCCGTGTCGGCCTGACGCCGGACTACGGCCTCATGTGGAGCCTGCCGCAGCGCGTCGGCATCGGCATGACGCGCGAGATCCTGATGTTCTGCGAGCCGATCAAGGGCGAGCGGGCCAAGGCGATCGGCCTCGCCGACCGCCTCGCCGAGCCGGGCCAGGTGCTGGCGACGGCGATCGCGCTGGCCGAAAAGCTGGCGAGCCTGCCGCCGGCGACCGTTGCCACGACCAAGGCCGTGCTGTCGCGTCTGCCGATGTCGCTCGACACCATGCTGGCCTGGGAAGCCGACACACAGGCGCTGCTGGTCGGCACCGAGGATTTCGGCGAAGGCATCAAGGCGTTCGGCGAGCGCCGCGCCGCGACCTTCCGGGGCCTGTGATGAACGCGCCGGACACCGTGCAGCTGCGCAGCGCGGCCGAGACCGTGCCGCAGGACTGGCCGCGCCTGCGTGACTATCTGAACACGCAGGGCCTGTCGCTGCAGATCGATCCGCCGCCGCGCCAGTTCGCCGGCGGCTTCGCCAATCTCAACTATCTGGTGCGGATCGACGATCGCGAAGCCGTGCTGCGCCGGCCGCCGATGGGTCCGCTGCCGCCCGGCGCCTACGACATGGCGCGCGAATCGCGCATCCTCGCCGCGCTGCAGCCGAAGTTCCCTCTCGCACCGCGCGCGCTGCACCTCTGCCAGGACGCCGAGGTGCTCGGCGCGCCGTTCCAGATCACCGAGTTCCGTCGCGGCCTGTCGATCCGCGATCAGCTGCCTGAGGCCTTTCGTGGCAACGCGACGATCGGCGCACAGCTGAGCGCCATGCTCGTCGACGTGCTCGCGCAGTTGCACCGCATCGATCCCGCAGCGGTCGGTCTCGGCGATCTCGGCAAGCCGCAGGGCTTCCTGCAGCGCGCCGTCGAGGGCTGGATCAAGCGCGCCACGCTGGCGACATCCGACTGGGGCATGCCGCGCACCGATGCGCTGATCGGCGATCTCGGCGCGTGGATGCGCGGCAAGCGCGTGCCGGATACCAACATCGTGCTGCTGCACAACGACTACAAGCTCGACAACGTGCTGCTCGACGCGCGAACGCTCGCGCCGGTCGCCGTCGTCGACTGGGACCAGGGCACGCGCGGCGAAGCGCTGTTCGATCTCGCCTCCCTGCTGTCGTGGTGGACGCAGGTCGGCGATCCGCCGGTCATGCACGCCCTGCAGCAGATGCCGACGGCGCAGCCCGGCTTCATGACGCGCCGCGAAGTGGTCGACGCCTACGCCCGCGCGACCGGCTTCGACGTGTCCGACTTCACCTTCCACCGCGTGCTGGCGATGTTCAAGACCGCGGTGATCCTGCAGCAGCTGCACTTGCGCTACCGCTCCGGCGCCACCACCGACCCGCGCTACCGCGCCTTCGCGACGATCGCCGAAGACCTGCTCGCGCTCGCGCTCGACGTTTCCGCCGGCCGCTTCTTCTAGAGACCACCGACATGGACTTCTCGCTCTCTCCCCGACTCGTCGAGCTGCAGCAGCGCACACGCGCCTTCATCGCCGAGCAGGTGATGCCGCTCGAAAACGATCCGCGCCAGGGCCCGCACGGCCCGGACGAAGCGCTGCGTAGCGAACTGGTCGAGCGCGCGCGGCGCGCCGGCCTGCTGACGCCGCATGCGTCGCGCGAACTCGGCGGGCTCGGCCTGCCGCACATCGACAAGGCCATCGTCTTCGAGGAGGCCGGATACTCGCCGCTGGGCCCGGTCGCGCTCAACATCCACGCGCCGGACGAGGGCAACATCCACCTGATGGAAGCGGTCGCGACCGCCGCGCAGAAGGAGCGCTGGCTCAGGCCGCTGATCGACGGCCGCATCCGCTCGTGTTTCGCGATGACCGAGCCGGCGCCCGGCGCCGGCGCCGATCCGTCGATGCTGCAGACGACGGCCGTGCGCGACGGCGACGACTACCTCATCAACGGCACCAAGTGGTTCATCACCGGTGCCGAGGGCGCGAGCTTCGCGATCATCATGGCGAAGATGGAGGACGGCTCGGCAACGATGTTCCTCGCCGACATGGCGCAGCCCGGCATCCGCCTCGAGCGCCTGATGGATTCGCTCGACGCCTGCTTCACCGGCGGTCACGGCGTGCTGCACTTCGAGAACCTGCGCGTGCCGGCCACTGATGTGCTCGGCGAGATCGGCAAGGGTTTTCGCTATGCGCAGATCCGTCTCGCGCCGGCACGGCTGACGCACTGCATGCGCTGGCTCGGCCAGGCGCGGCGCGCGCACGACGTCGCCCTCGGCTATGCGCGCAGGCGCCAGGCTTTCGGCAAGTCGCTCGGTGAACACGAAGGCGTCGGCTTCATGCTGGCCGACAACGAACTCGACCTGCACAGCTCGCGCCTGTCGATCTGGCACACGGCCTGGGTGCTCGATCAGGGCCACAAGGGCAATCTCGAATCGAGCATGAGCAAGGTGCTGGTTTCCGAGGCAACCTGGCGCATCGTCGATCGCTGCGTGCAGGTGCTCGGCGGTCAGGGCGTCACGTCCGAAACCATCGTCATGCGCATCTTCAAGGACCTGCGCGCCTTCCGCATCTACGACGGCCCCAGCGAGGTGCATCGCTGGAGCATCGCCAGGAAGGTCCTCGGCCACAGCGACGCGATTGGCGTTAACAGGCCCTAACATGCGAGCGCACTTTGCCGACCGGCTGTTCGATCTCGACGGGCACGCGGCGCTCGTCACCGGCGCCTCGAGCGGTCTCGGCCGTCACTTCGCGCTGCTGCTGGCGCGGGCCGGCGCCGCGGTCGCGGTCGGCGCACGGCGTGCCGACAAGCTCGCCGCACTGGTCGCCGAGATCGCGGACTTCGGCGGCCGCGCTGTCGCGGTCGGCATGGATGTCGCCTCGCGCGACAGCATCAATGCCGCGCTCGACGCCGCCGCCGCACAGCTCGGCACGCTCGACATCGTCGTCAACAATGCCGGCGTCACCGCCACCAAGCGCGTGCTCGAATACGGCGACGACGACTGGGACGCGGTGATGAACACCAATCTGCGCGGCGCCTGGATCGTCGCGCAGGAAGCGGCGAAGCGCCTCGTCGCCGCGCAGAAGAGCGGCAGCATCATCAACATCAGCTCCATCTACGCCAGCCGCGTATCGCCCGGCGTCGTGCCGTACACGGTCTCGAAGGCCGGCGTGAAGCATCTGACGAAAGTGCTGGCGCTCGAATTCGCGCGCTTCGGCATCCGCGTCAACGCGATCGCGCCCGGCTATATCGCCACCGACCTCAACCGCGATTTCCTCGCCAGCGAAGCCGGCCAGCGCCTGCGCGCGCGCGTGCCGGCGCAGCGCTTCGGCGAGGAACACGAACTCGACGGCGCGCTGCTGCTGCTGGCGTCGAAGGCCGGCGCCTACATCAGCGGCAGCGAGATCGTCGTCGACGGCGCCCATCTCTGCAACACGCTCTGAACCCACGCACCATGCATCACGGAGATTCACATGTCTGAAGCCTATATCGTCGCCGCGACCCGCACCGCCGGCGGTCGCAAGGCCGGTCGCCTGTCCGGCTGGCATCCGGTCGACCTGCTCGGTCAGGTCATCAACGGCCTGGTCGATCGCAGCGGCATCGATCCGGCCGCGGTCGAAGACGTGATCGCCGGCTGCGTCAGCCAGATCGGCGAGCAGTCGACGAACGTCGCGCGCAACGCGGTGCTCGCCTCGAAGCTGCCGGAATCGGTGCCCGGCACCTCGGTCGATCGCCAGTGCGGCTCCTCGCAGCAGGCGCTGCACTTCGCCGCGCAGGCGGTGATGTCCGGCACGATGGACGCGGTCATCGCCTGCGGCGTCGAGAGCATGTCGCGCGTGCCGATGTTCTCGCCATCGGCGCTGCCGCAGAAGGCCGGCATGGGCCATTACCAGAGCCCGACGATCAACGCGCGCTACCACGGCGTCGAGTTCAGCCAGTTCATGGGCGCCGAGATGATGGCGAAGAAGTACGAGCTGTCCAAGGCGCAGCTCGATCAGTACGCCTACGAGACCACGCAGCGCGCCATCGCCGCGACCAGGGCCGGCGCGTTCAAGGACGAGATCCTGCCGCTCGAGGTGCGCCGCTTCGACGGCTCGCAGCAGGCGGGCGAGCTGCACACCGTCGACGAGGGCATCCGCTTCGAGGCGACGCTCGAAGGCATCGCCGGCGTCAAGCTGCTGACCGAGAACGGCCGCCTCACCGCGGCGACCGCGAGCCAGATCTGCGACGGCGCATCGGGCGTGCTGGTCGTCAACGAGAAGGCGCTGAAGGCGCACGGCCTGACGCCGCTGGCGCGCATCCACCACATGACCGTGATCGGCCACGACCCGGTCATCATGCTCGAAGCGCCGATTCCGGCCACGCAGCTGGCGCTGGAGAAGGCCGGCTTGAAGATCGACGACATCGATCTGTTCGAGGTCAACGAGGCCTTCGCGCCGGTGCCGCTGGCCTGGCTCAAGGTCACCGGCGGCGATCCGGCGCGCCTCAACGTCAACGGCGGCGCGATCGCGCTCGGCCATCCGCTCGGCGGCTCCGGCACCAAGCTGATGACCACGCTCGTGTACGCCCTGAAGAATCGCGGCAAACGCTATGGCCTGCAGACGATGTGCGAAGGCGGCGGCCTGGCCAACGTCACCATCGTCGAACGACTCTGATCCAATCTTGAGGAGCAACACATGAAACTCGATGCATCGGTCGCCGCCGTCATCACCGGCGGCGCCTCCGGCCTCGGCGAGGCCACCGCCCGCGCGCTGGCCGCTGCCGGCGTCAAGGTCGGCCTGTTCGATCTGAACGAGGAAAAAGGCGAGGCACTGGCCCGCGAACTGGGCGGCGTGTTCTGCAAGGTCAACGTGACCTCGGATGCCGACGTCGACGCCGGCTTCGCGAAATCGCGCGCGGCCATCGGCCAGGAACGCATCCTCGTCAACTGCGCCGGCATCGGCAACGCGATCAAGACCGCGTCGCGCTCGAAGGAAGGCGAGATCAAGCACTTCCCGCTCGACGCGTTCGACAAGATCATCCAGATCAACCTCGTCGGCACCTTCCGCTGCATCGCCAAGTCGGCGGCCGGCATGCTGACGCTGGCGCCGCTCGAGGACGGCGAGCGCGGCGTGATCATCAACACCGGCTCGGTCGCCGCGCAGGACGGTCAGATCGGTCAGGCGGCGTATTCGGCGTCGAAGGCCGGCGTCGCCGGCATGACGCTGACGATCGCCCGCGACCTGTCCAGCGAGGGCGTGCGCGTCAACACCATCCTGCCCGGCATCTTCGCGACGCCGCTGATGAACGCCGCGCCCGAAAACGTCAAGGCCGCGCTGTCGGCGTCCGTGCCCTTCCCCAAGCGCCTCGGCAACCCGCCGGAGTTCGCTTCGCTGGCGCTGGAGATGTGCCGCAACGGCTACTTCAACGGCGAAGTCGTGCGCCTCGACGGCGCCATCCGCATGCCGCCGCGCTGACGCACACCCGGCCCGCTTCGCACGTGAGCACGCTGACGCTCCTGCGGCACGGACAGGCGGCCTTCGGCGCCGAGCGCTACGACGAACTGTCGGCGCTCGGCGCCGAGCAGGCGCGCGCGACCGGCGCCTTCTTCGCGGCGCGCGGCCTGGCTTTTTCGCGCGTGATCTGCGGCCCGCGTCAGCGCCACCAGCAGACCGCGCGCCTGGCGGTCGGCGGCGCGTTCGAAGTCGATGCGGCGCTGGACGAATTCGCCGAGGGCGAACAGGTCCTGCGCGCAGCGGTCCTGCGCACCGGCCTGGCCGCGTCGGGGCGGCCGGCGATGTCCCGTCACGAACAGCTGCGCCTGTACGCCGAGCAACTCGAGCTGTGGGCGCAGGGCCGGGCGTCCATCGACGGCGTGCTGCCGCCCGACGCCTTCCGCGCCCGCGCTTCGGCCTGGCTTTCGAGCATCACGGCCGCTGAGCAGCCGCGGCAGCATCTGCTCGCGGTGACGTCGGCCGGCGTCATCGCCGCCCTGGTCTGCGAGGCGCTGCGACAAGACGGCGAGGCGCTCGCGCGCTACATGCAGCCGATGCGCAACGCGTCGATCACGACCCTGCTCTTCTCCGGGCCGCGCCTTGCGCTGCAGGATTTCAATGCCAGCCAGCACCTGCCGCTGGCGCTCGTGACGTCGATCTGAGCGCCGCGCACCTTGGCGCGACGGCGCGCCGACGGCCCCGGCGCCTGTGCGGTCGGCGCGCCCCATACGGAGCACGGATCAGGCGCAATTCAGCTGCGTCGCTCTAGTTTCGCGCGCAAAGCCGAGGAGAGGCGTCGCCGGCATGGAAACCGTGGAGCAGACCGCCGCAGCCAGTTGCGCCACGGCCGGGCGCAGGCCGGCCGCATGATGCTGAACGAAATACGCGCGGCGAGCAGCGTGCACCTGTGCATCGACATGCAGCGTGTCTTCGCCGACGACACGCCGTGGCACACGCCCTGGTTCGGCCGCGTGCTGCCGCGCGTCGTCGAACTGAGCCGGGCCTGGGGCGAGCGCACGGTGTTCACGCGCTTCATGCCGCCGCGGCAGCCGCAGCAGCGCCCGGGCCAGTGGCAACGCTACTTCGAACGCTGGCGTTCGCTGACGCTCGAGCAGGCCGATCCCGGCCTGTTCGAGCTGGTGCCGGAGCTGGCGGCGCTGGTGCCGCCGGCCCGCGTGATCGACAAGCGCGCCTATTCGCCGTTCCACGACACGGCGCTGCGCGCCAGCCTGGAACAGGGCCGCGTCGAAACCGTCATCGTCAGCGGCACCGAAACCGACGTCTGCGTGCTCGCCGCCGCGCTCGGCGCCGTCGATTGCGGCTTTCGCGTGGTGATCGCCGAGGACGCCATCTGCAGCTCGAGCGACGCGACGCACGAAGCGATCCTCACGTTCTTCCGCCATCGCCTGCGCGAGCAGGTCGAAGTCGCCGATACCGCCAGCCTCGTCACGCTCGCCGGCCCCTAGCACGCGGCGTCAAACGGCGCGGTCTTGGATTTTGCACGACGCCTGCCGACGAACGGCGGCGGCCGGCGCGGCATTCCGCTGGTTTTTGCGAAGGACGACCGTACACTTCAAGGACTCCGTCCCCCCAAAGTGGAGTACCGATGCAGCAACGAGGGCTGGATCCGCTCGGCACGGCCGGCGCGAATGCGGCTGCGGCGGACGCGCCGTCCGAACTGTTGCGCGAAGTTCGCCAGCTCAGCCGCCTGCACGAGCTGACGCGCCGCCTGCTGGCCGCCGCGACCCTCGATGAAGCCCTGCAGGAAGTGCTCGACGCCTCGATCGAACTGCTCGGCGCCGATTTCGGCGCGGTGCAGCTACTGCAGGCCGACGGCGTGACGCTGAGCATCGCCGTGCAGCGCGGCTTCGCACCCGAATTGCGCGAGCCCGCCGAGCACGCGCGCCGCGCCGATGACGCGAGCGTCTGCGCCGCCGCCGCGCTGCGCACGCACGAGCGCTGCATCGTGCCCGATCTGCGGGCCGCCGCCGTCGACGATGCGCTGCGCCGGTTCGCGGCGCACGTCGGTTTTCGCGCCCTGCAGTCGACGCCGCTGGTCGGCAACGGCGGCCGGCTCTGCGGCGTGCTGTCGACGCACTGGCGCGAGCCGCACAGCCCCGCGGAACCGGAATTGCGTCTGCTCGACCTCTACGCGCAGCAGGCGACCCATTACATCGAGCGCATGCGCGCCACGCAGCGCTTGCAGGCGAGCGAGCGTCGCCACGGCTTCCTCGTCTCGCTGCACGAGGCGACGCAGAACCTCAGCGATCCGGCCGAGATCATGGCCGAGACCGCGCGCCGCCTCGGCGAGCACCTCGGCGCCGACCGCTGCGCCTACGCGCAGGTCGAAGCCGACGAGGATCATTTCGTCATCACCGGCAACTACGGACCGCGCGTGCCGAGCATCGTCGGCCGCTGGGCCCTGTCGCGCTTCGGCGGCGAAGTGCTGCGCCTGATGCGGGCCAAGGCGACCTGCGTGGTGCACGACAGCGCCAACGATCCCCGCACGCGCGGCTTCGCGGCCGCCTACGACGCCACGCAGATCCGCGCCGCCATCTGCACGCCGCTGCACAAGGCCGGACGTCTGGTCGCCTGCATGGCCGTGCACCAGGCCACGGCGCGGCAATGGACGGCCGACGACGTCGAACTGCTGGAGATCGTCGCCGCGCACTGCTGGGACGTGCTCGAGCGCGCCCGCGCGCTGCAGCAGCTGGCCGAGAGCGAAGCGCGCTTCCGCGAAATGGCCGACACCTCGCCGGTGCTGATCTGGCTCAGCGGCGCCGACAAGACCGCGACCTGGTTCAACCGGCCCTGGCTCGATTTCGTCGGCCTCTCGCTGGCCGCCATGCTGGACGGCGGCTGGAGCGGCAGCATCCATCCCGACGATCTCGGCCGCGCGCGACTGATCTACGGCAGCGCGTTCGACGCGCGCCAGCCGTTCTCGATGGAATACCGCCTGCGCCGCCACGACGGCAGCTATCGCTGGGTGCTCGATACCGGCGTGCCGCGCTACGGCAGCGGCGCGGTGTTCGCAGGCTACATCGGCTCCTGCATCGACATCACCGAGCGCAAGCTCGCCGAGCGGCGCCTGTCGCGCCGCGCCGCCGAGCAGAGCGCGCTCTACCGCTACACGGATCGCCTGCAGCGCGCCGAGACGCTGGACGAGATCTGCGATGCCGCGCTCGACGCGATCGGCGAAGCGCTGCGCTGCGATCGTTGCGCGATCCTGCTCATGCGCAAAGGCCGCATGCGCTTCGTCGCCTGGCGCGGCCTGTCGGAGCGCTACCGCACCGCGGTCGACGGTCACTCGCCCTGGGACGCCGACACCCGCGATCCGCTGCCGATCTGCATCGACGATGTCGCCGCCTCGGCACTGCCCGAGACGCTGAAAGCGACGATCGCCGGCGAAGGCATCGGCGCGCTGGCCTTCTTCCCGCTGCAGATCGACGCGCAGCTGATCGGCAAGTTCATGATCTACTTCGACGGGCGCCATGCGTTCAGCGAGCGGCAGACCGAGCTGGCGATGACCCTGGCGCGCCAGCTCGGCTTCGCCATCGACCGGCAGATGACGGAGGAGGAACAGCGCAAGGCCGAGCTTGCCCTGTTCGAAGCCAATCGCCGCAAGGACGAATTCCTGGCGATGCTCGCGCACGAGCTGCGCAATCCGCTGGCGCCGATCCGCAACTCCCTGGCGCTGCTGGCGCGCGAGGGCGGCGACCCGAGTGTGTTCAGCCATGCGCGCGACATCCTCGACCGCCAGACCCGCCATCTGGTGCGCCTGGTCGACGACCTGCTCGACGTCTCGCGCATCACCCAGAACAAGCTCGAACTGCGCCGCGAGCGCATCGATCTGGCCGACGCGATCGCCAGCGCCATCGAGACCTGCACGCCGGCGATCGACGAGGCCGGCCACCGCCTGCATCTCGATCTGCCGGACGAGCCGCTGCCGGTCGACGCCGATCCGGTGCGCCTGGCGCAGGTCTTCGCCAACCTGCTGAACAATGCCGCCAAGTACAGCGAACGCGGCGGCGACATCACGGTCAGCGCACGCCGCGACGGCGATAGCGTGAGCGTCAGCGTGCGCGACACCGGCGTCGGCATTCCGCCCGAGCTGCTGTCGCGCATCTTCGACATGTTCGTGCAGGGCGACCATTCGCTCGAACGCGCGCGCGGCGGTCTCGGCATCGGCCTGACGCTGGTGCAGCGCCTCGTGCAGATGCACGGCGGCAGCGTCACCGTGCACAGCGCCGGCGCGCAGCGCGGCAGCACCTTCAGCGTGCGCATGCCGCTGGCCAGCACGCCGATCACCATCGCCGCCGCCGGCACCGGCGCCGGCCGGCACAGGGCCGCCGGCCACGCGCAGCAGCTGCGCGTGCTGATCGCCGACGACAACGAGGACGCCGCCAGCAGCCTCGCGGAGATTCTCGAACTGGGCGGCCACGAAACGCGCATCGCCCACGACGGGCAGGCGGCCGTCGAACTGGCGGAGGCGTTCCGGCCCGACGTCGCCCTGCTCGATCTGGGCATGCCGCGACTCAACGGCTACGACGCCGCGCGCCGCATCCGCGCCCGGCAGCCGGGCGTGCGCCTGATCGCGCTCACCGGCTGGAGCCATGCGCAGGATCGCGCGCGCAGCCACGACGCCGGCTTCGACCATCACCTGGTCAAGCCGGTCGACCTCGGCGTGCTGCAGGACGTGCTCGGCGCGACACCGCACTGAACCGCGCTTCAGCCGCACTTCACCTTGTGCCCGGCCTACTGGCGCTCCGCCTCTTCCGGAGCCTGCCATGACCGACATCCTGCTGCGCCTGTTCGGCGAAGGTCGCGATCTGGACGCGCTGCAGATGGGCGCGCGCGCCGTCGTCGTCTTCATCCTCGTGCTGGTCATGGTGCGCGTCGCCGGGCGCCGTTCCTTCGGCCGCCGCACGTCGTTCGATCATGTCGTCGCCATCCTGCTCGGCGCCATCGTCAGCCGCGCCATCGTCGGCGTGTCGCCGTTCGTGCCCACCATCGTCGCCGCCTTCGTGCTCGTGCTCCTGCATCGCGCGCTCGCCTGGCTCAACGTCGTGCAGCCGGGACTCGACGCCCTGCTCAATGGCCGCGACCGCGTGCTCTTCGAGAATGGCCGCTGGCACGAGCGCGAGCTGCGCCGCGCCCTGATCCATCGCGAGGATGTGCTCGAAGGCGTGCGCCTGGCCGGCGAGTCCACGCTCGATGCCTTCCGCGAGGTGCGCCTGGAGCGCAGCGGTCGCCTGAGCCTGCAGAAGCGGCGCTGAGCGCCGGGCTGGGCACGCGGCCTGCTGCCGCCGTCCTCGCCGCTGGTCCGGCCGCGCTTGCACGGGCCGCGGCGCGCGTGCCACAACAACGCGCAGCACGGACGGCCAGGCATGCATGGAGGCGGCCGATGGACAAGTTCTTGCAGGACGCGGTGCGCGGTGCGCAGGCCGGCGCCTGGGAGTACCTGCGCGCCGACGATCAGGCGACGCACACGCCGTGGCGCTTCCGCCCGAGCAGCGAGTTGAAGGCCCTGATCGGCTTTGCCGATGCCGAGCTCGACGAGGCGCCCGAGCCATGGATGACGCGCGTGCATGCCGAGGACCTCGCCACGTTCCGCCGCGCCCTCGGCCACTGCTTCCACGGCCTGAGCGAGCGTCTCGACGTGATCTTCCGCGTCCTGCATCGCGACGGCGGCTGGCGCACCGTGCGCGCCTCGGGCGCGGTGGAACGCGACGACGACGGCCGCGCGCGCCGGCTCTGCGGCCTGACCTGGGACGTCAGCCACTACGTCGCCGCCCACCGGCGGGCCGGCATGATCACGCGCGCCTTCGACTCGGCGGTCGGCGGTCTTGCCATCTGCGACAGCGCTTTCAAGGTCCTCGAAGCGAACCGCGCCATGCACCAGGTCGCCGGCTGGCCGGACGGCGAGATCTGCAATCGCCCGCTCGACGACGTGATGTTCGGCGCGACCGGCCAGACCTTGCCCGAAGCGGCGGCCGCCGCCGTGCAGCGCAAGGGCCTGTGGATCGGCCGGGTCGAAGCCGTGCGCCGCGACCGCAACACCTATCCCGCCGAAATCCGCCTCAGCGCGATCCGCGGTGACGACGGCGCGATCAGCCACTACGTGGCCCTGGTCTTCGACCTGCAGACCATGCGCCCGCCACCGGCCGAGGCGGCGGCGGCACGCGCGCCGGCGCAGCACGGCAGCGGCCAGCTGCTGCCGATACTGGAGCTGGCGATCAAGGAGGCGGTCGGCATGCGCACCGGCCTGGTCGTGCTGCTGCTCGGCATCGACAGCCTCACGTCGATGATCGAGGCGTATGGGCGGCAGCGCGTCGATGCGATTCTCGACGCCTGCGCCGACCGCCTGCGCGAGGCGCTCGACGACATCGTCGTGGCGTCGCGCAGCGAGCGCGACCGCTTCGTCGTGGTGATCGCCGACGTCATGGAGGAGCGCGTCATCGAACAGGCCTTCGCGCGCCTGCTGCACGCGCTGGCCGGCGTCACCGTCGACGGCCGGCCCTACCATCTCACCGCCAGCGCCGGCGCCGCGGTGTTCCCGCTCGACGGCTCGCGCGGCGAGGTGCTGCTGCAGCGCGCCGAAGGCGCGCTCGAGGAGGCGCAGCGCCGCGGGCGCAGCGCCGGCCGCCTCGAGCTGTACCGGCCGCAGTTCAGCGACCACGCCTCGGACCGCGTGCATCTCGAGTCGAACCTGCGCCGGGCGATGAAGACCGGCGCCTTCGAATGCCATCTGCAGCCGAAGGTGCGCCTCGAGGACGGCCGCTGGGTCGGCGCCGAGGCGCTGATGCGCTGGCGCATCGGCGATACCTGGATCGCGCCGAGCCGCTTCATCCCGATCGCCGAGCAGAGCGGGCTGATCAAGGACATCGGCCGCTGGGTGCTGTGGGAGGCGGCGGCGCACATCGCCAGCTGGCGGCGCGACGCGCTGATCGGCGAGGACTTCCGCGTCGCCGTCAATCTCGCCGGCGCGCAGCTCGACCACGAGCTGATGCGCACCGTGCGCGCCGTGCTCAGCTACAACCAGCTGCCGAGCGAGGCACTGATGCTGGAGCTGACCGAGACCATCATCGTCAACGACCCCGAACGCGCGCGCAAGCTGCTCGAGGAACTGCGCCGCATCGGCGTGCGCATCTCGGTCGACGATTTCGGCACCGGCTACACCTCGATGAGCCAGCTGCAGACGCTGCCGGTCGACGAGCTGAAGATCGACCGCTCGTTCGTGCGCGGCCTGCCGGGCGACGACGCGTCGTGCGCGATCGTGCGCTCGGTCGCCACGCTCGCCCAGGGCCTGAAGCTCGATGCCGTCGCCGAAGGCGTGGAGACCGAGACGCAGCGCGCCGCCCTGCTCAAGCTCGGCTATCGCTATGGCCAGGGCTTCCTGTTCGCCAAGGCCATGCCGCCGCTCGATTTCGAGCGCGAGCTGCGCGCGCAGCGGCAGTCGCGCAGCGACGGCGCGCCTTCGCGCGGCCGGCGCGGCTGAGGGCGCGCCGTCAGCGGCGGCCGCGCGCCGCGCGCCGCTCGTCGCCGACCAGCACGCGGCTCAGCGGCGTCGCCGTCGTGCCGTGCAGCAGCAGCGAAACCAGGGCGACGAGACTGACCGCCGGCCACAGCCGGGGCAGATCGAGACGGCCGCCCCACTGCAGCGCGTAGAACACCGCGGCGATGCCGATCGGCCCGAACCAGCCGGCGAACAGGCGATCGCGCCGCGTCGCCAGCGACGGCAGCCAGCGGCCGAGCAGCAGCCAGGCGAGCGGGCGGCGTACAAAGATCAGCAGCAGCGCGAACAGCACGCCGCGCGCGCCGAACTCGCGCCACTGCGCCCACGGCAGCAGGGCGCCGAAGAAGACGAAGAACGGCAGCTCGAAGAAGCGGCTGATCGCCTGGTGGAAGCGGTCGTGGCGCTCCTGCTCGTTGTCGCGCAGCGCCTCGTTGAGCCAGGCGCCGGCCACGAAACAGGCGAGGATGCCGTCGGTGCCGAGCAGGCGGCAGGCCGTCATGGTCGCCACGGCGAGCGCCAGCGCCAGGGTCACCAGCGAGGTCATCTCGGCTTCACGGTGATGGCTGGCCCACTGCAGGAGGCGGCCGCTCAGATAGCCGGTGAAGGTGCCGACCACAAGCGCGACGGCGATCTCGTGCGCGACCGTCTGCCACCACATCGTCCAGGCCGCGTCGGCATCGCCGCCATGCGTCAGCAGCGCCGCCGGCACCAGCAGCAGCGGCAAGGCGAAGCCGTCGTTGGCGCCGGATTCGGCGCTGATCGTGTTGCGCAGGCGCTCCGGCACGACGCGCGAGGCGAAGCGGCCGTTGATGATCGACGCGGCCAGCACCGGATCGGTCGGCGCCAGCGCGGCGGCGAGCAGCAGGGCCGGCAGCGCCTGCCACTGCAGCAGCAGCATGGCGAGCCCGGCGCCGATCAGCCACACCAGCAGCATGCCGGGCAGCAGGATCAGCGCCAGCTCGCGCCAGCAGCGCCGCAGATAGCCGCTCGGCAGGCGCAGCGCCGCGCCGACCACGGCGATCGCCAGCGCGAAGCGCGCCGCTTCGACGGTGGCGCCGCCGCTGGCCGGACGGCGCGTGGTCTCGTCGAGCCAGCCGAAACCGAGCGGCCCGGTCAGCATGCCGACGATCACGCACAGCATCGGTTCGGACAGCCACAGGCGGTTGTTGACCACGCCGCTCGCGGCGCCGAGGAACAGCAGCACCAGCGAGACGATCAAGGCCGCGAGATAGAACTCGCCGGCGCCGCTCATCGCCGCGGCCCCAAGCCGCTGCCGCCGCCGCCCGCGTGATGACCGGCACGCATCGCGTCAGTCGTTCGAGGCGCGATTGCGCGCGACGTCGGCTTCGATGAAGCGCACCGCCTCCGCCAGGCCCTGCTCGCTCGCGCAGCGCAGCGCGCCCCCGATCATGCGCCGCAGGTTCTGCGGCGGCCGCGACTGCGAGAAGGCGGCCTGCAGGGCGCGATCGAGGCGTGCCGCGCTGTCGTCCTGGTGATCGTCACGCATGAGTGTTGCCTCCTTGATCGTCGCCGCCGAGGCGGGCGTCGTGGCGCGCGCGCCAGACCTCGGGCCGCTGCGGCTTGACGAACAGCATGAGCACTTCCGGGTGATGCTCGCGCACGCGCGACTCGATGTGGTCGACGCAGGCCTCGATGTCCGGCGTGCGCAGCGTGTCGTGGAATTCGGCGCTGAGCGCGCCGACCACCTGCTCGGGGCCGAGCTGCGTCGTCAGCACGCCATTGACGCGCACGATGCCCGGTGTCTGCGCGGCGATGCGGCGCAGCGCTTCGTCGAGCTGCGGATGCGCGGCCTCGCCGACCAGCAGGCCCTTGCTCTCGCGCGCCAGGAACAGCGCCGTGGCGCCGAGCAAGGCACCGATGCACAGCGAGGCGAGGCCGTCGAACACCGGCATCGCCAGCGCGTGCGAGAGCGCCACGCCGGCCAGCGCCAGCAGCAGGCCGAGCAGCGCCGCGCTGTCCTCGAACAGCACGGTGAAGGTGCTCGGGTCCTTGCTGTCGCGCACCGCCTGCAGATAGCCGAAGCGGCCCTTGGCGCGACGGAACTCGCGCAGCGCGAACCACCACGACACGGCCTCGAACACGAACGAGATCGCCAGCACTGCGTAGGCGGCGCGCGCATCGGCCAGCGGCTGCGGATGGCGCAGCTGCGAGATGCCTTCGTAGACCGACACGCCGGCGCCGAGCGCGAAGATCAGCAGGGCGACGATGAAAGTCCAGAAATACAGCTCGCGCGCGTGGCCGAGCGGATGCAGGCGGTCCGGCGGCTGCCGCGCGCGGCGCATGCCGTACAGCAGGAGCAGTTCGTTGCCGGTGTCGACCAGCGAGTGCACGCCTTCGCTGAGCATCGCCGAACTGCCGGAAAGGCCGGCGGCGACGAACTTGGTGAGGGCGATCGCCAGGTTGCCGGCGAGCGCCGCGTAGACCACCGGCTTGGCGCCGCCCGGCGCGGCGCGCGCCGACGCGCGCGTCGCCGGCTCAGTGGCCGCGCGGTTCATTCTTGTTGACGCCGCGCAGATTCAGCGCGGCGAGGCAGAACTGCAGGACGATCAGCGCATAGGCGTGGTCGTGCCAGCCCCAGACCACCCACAGCACATTGCTCAGCAGGTAGATCCAGAAACCGGCGCGGCGACGGCCCTTGTGCTGCGCGGCGACGAGCCAGGCGCCGGCGACGGTCGCCGCCATCGCGAGCCACTGCACGCCATCAAGCATCGGTGCCGGGCTCCGGCCCGCGCCGCCGCAGCCACCCGGCAAGTTCCTCGCTGCCGCCGATGCGCTCGCCGTCGGCGAATACCTGCGGCGCCGTCGGACGGACGCCGAGCGCGCCGAGCACGCGGGCCCGCTTCGCATCCGGCAGTTCGATGTTCTCGTAGCGCAGGCCGGCGCCGTCGAGCGCGCGGCGCGCGGCCGCGCAGTACGGACAACCCGGCTTGGCGAAGACCACGATGCGCGGCGGCCGCGGCGCCTGCGGCGCCAGGCAGCCGAGCATGGTGTCGGCGTCGGACACCTCGTAGGGATCGCCGTCGGCGTCGCGCTCGGCGAACAGGCGCTCGACGACACCGTCGCGCACCAGCATCGAATAGCGCCGCGAGCGGCGGCCGAGGCCCAGCGCGCGGGCGTCGAGCAGCATGCCCATGGCCGACGTGAACTCGCCGTTGCCGTCGGACAGCAGCTGCACTTCGCGCACGCCCTGATTGCGGCCCCATTCGTCCATGACGAACGGATCGTTGACGGAGACACAGAACACGGCGTCGACGCCGTGCCGCCGCATCAGCGGCGCCAGCTCCTCGTAGCGCGGCAGGTGCTGCGACGAGCAGGTCGGCGTGAATGCGCCGGGCAGCGCGAACACGACGACGCGGCGCCCGGCGAACAGCGCCGTGCTGCGCACGGCCTGCCAGTGCCCGTCGCGGCGCACGCGCAGCGCGCAGTCGGGAATGCGCCCGGGTACCGGCGGCCGCGCAGCCGCCACGCCGCCCGTCCGCCCGCCTGCCTGGTCGACGTCCGTCATGCCGGTCACGGGCCGCGGCGCCGCGCTCAGGCCGCGCTGCGCGGACGGATATCCTCGATCGACACCACACCGACCAGGCGCTTGTCGCGATTGACCACCGGCAGGCGACGGACCAGCAGCTGGTCCATGTTGCGCGCCACGTGCTCGCAGTCCTCGTCCTCGTAGCAATACTTCGGTTCGTTGCTGGCGATCGACTCGAGCCGCGTGCGGTTCGGATCGCGATTGTCGGCAAGCACACGGGCGACGATGTCGCGGTCGGTGACGATGCCGATGATGCGATCGTCGCGCGTGACCGGCACGAAGCCGATGTCGTGGGCGGCAAGACACTGCGCCGCCTGCAGCGCCGTGGCGTCGGCGGCGAGCGTCTGCACGTCGCGGCTCATCACTTCGGAAACTTTCATGGCGAATCTCCATCTGGCTGAGGTTGGCTCGGAAGCACAAGCCCGTGCGCCGGGACGGCGCCGGGTGTCGCGGATCCGCAATCGCGATGCCCACTCCGCCTCCACATTGTCGCGCGCCGATGAATAGCGGCTGACAGCGTCCGTTCAGCGCCGCGCCGCAATGCTCGGCAGCACCGCCACCATCCCGCACATCCCTTGAACTTCGCGACGCCTTCCCCCGCCTTGCGCCACTGCCCGCGGCTGCGCACGCGCGTCGCCGCGCGGCGCGTGCCATGAAGCGCGCGCCACGATCCGCAGCCGCCGCGCTGCCGGCCTGCCTGCGCTATTCCAGCGACCGCGAAGCGGGCATCAGGCGCGTGCGCGCCGGCAAGGCATTTCGCTACCGCGACGCGCAGGGACGGGTGATTCGCAAGCGCGCCGAACTGGCGCGCATCGCCGCCCTCGCCGTGCCGCCGGCCTATCGGCGCGTGTGGATCTGCGCCGATCCGCGCGGCCATCTGCAGGCCACCGGCTACGACGCGCGCGGCCGCAAGCAGTACCGCTATCACGCCGGCTGGCGCCGGCTGCGCGACGCGCAGAAGTTCGAGCGCATGGTCGAGTTCGCGCGCGCCCTGCCGCGCCTGCGCCGCCGCCTGCAACAGGACCTGCGCCGGCCCGGCCTGCCGCGCGAGAAGGTGCTGGCGGCCGTCGTCGCCCTGCTCGACCGCACGCGCGCGCGGATCGGCAATCGCGAGTACGCGCGCGACAACGGCAGCTACGGCCTGACCACGCTGCGCGATCGCCATGCGCGCTTCGAGCGCCCGGGCCGGCTGTGCCTGCGCTTCATCGGCAAAGGCGGCGCCGCGCACGATCTGGCGATCGACGATCCGCAGCTGGCGCGCATCGTGCGCCGCTGCCAGCAGCTGCCCGGCCAGACGCTGTTCCAGTATCTCGATGCCGAAGGCCGGCGCCATGCCGTCGATTCCGGCCAGGTCAATGCCTATCTGCACGAGGCCATGGGCGCCGAATTCACCGCCAAGGATTTCCGCACCTGGGGCGCGACCCTGCACGCCGCGGCGCTGCTCGGCTGCACGCCGCGGCCGGCGCGCGGCGGCGAACGCGCCTTGCAGCGCTGCGTCAACGAAGTCGTGCGCGAAGTCGCCGCCGGCCTGCGCAACACGCCGGCGGTCTGCCGCAAGTCGTACATCAATCCGCTGCTGTTCTCGATCTGGCGCGACGGCGCCCTCGACGGCGCCGGCCTCGACGCGCAGGGCGCGCCACGCCAGACCGAACGCGCCGTGCTGCGCCTGCTGCGGCGCGGCGCGTCGCGCTGAAGCGGGCTGCGGCGCAACTGGCAAGACCCACGTCCCTCAGCCCCTCCCCCCGCGGGCGGGCGGAGGGGAGAGATGCGACGGGACTGCGGCGCCGGATTCGGCAGCTCGGACGCGATGCGTTGGAGCGGACTGCGGCGCGACTGGCGAGACCCACCTCCCCCAGCCCCTCCCCCCGCGGGCGGGCGGAGGGGAGAGATGCGACGGGACTGCGGCGCCGGATTCGGCAGCTCGGGCGCGATGCGTTGGCGCGGGCTGCGGCGCGACTGGCGAGACCCACCTCCCCAGCCCCTCCCCCGCAGGCGGGCGGAGGGGAGAGATGCGACGGGACTGCGGCGCCGGATTCGGCAGCTCGGGCGCGATGCGTTGGCGCGGGCTGCGGCGCCGATGGGCGAGATCCGCCTCCCCGATGGGCGAGATCCGCCTCCCCGACCCCTCCCCCGCAAGCGGCGGAGGCGAGAAGGTGAGCGAGCGGGATTGGCGCGACGGAGGCTGTGCGTGGCTCCTCTCCGCCCCGCCGGGGCGGAGAGGCTGGGTGAGGTGGGGCCGGCATTCGCGTCGCGCTCGAGCGGCGCGTCGCTCAAGGCTGGTCGCGCCGGTCCGCGCCTTGCTTCGGTGCGCTGTCCCGGCGGCCCGGCGTCGCGCCGGTCAGCGGCAGGCCCTGCTCGGAGCCGACGCCCTGCGCGGGCGGCGCCGCGGCGTCCGGACCGCTGCCGGATGTCGGCGCACCGGGCGGCTGCCGGCTGCGCTTGCCGGCGGCCGGCGGCGCCGGCTGCGCGGCGAAATACGCGGCGAGCGCGCGGATGTCGTCGTCGTCGAGCGCCCTGGCGATCGACGGCATCTGGCCGCTCGGGTCGGTGTGGCGGGCACCGCTGCGCCATTCCTTGAGCGCGTTGACGAGATAGCCGGCTTGCTGGCCGGCCAGCGGCGGATAGCGCGGCGCCGCGCCGCGGCCTTCCGGGCCGTGGCAGTTGGCGCAGGCTTGCAGCTGTCGCGACTCGTCGCCGACCGCCGACAGCCTGGCGGCGCGCCGCGCGTCGCCCGCCGACACTTTCGGCGGCGCCGGCGTCTGCGACGGCTCCAGCGTCGCGTAGTACGCGGCGACCGCGTGGCGCTGCTCCCGCGTGAGGTTCTTGGCGATCGGCTGCATGATCGGATTCACCCGCGTGGCGTCGGCAAAGGCGTCGAGCTGCAACTCGATGTAAGCGCGCGGATGACCGGCGATACGCGGGTAGCCGCCCGCCGCATTGCCTTCGCCCTGCTGGCCGTGACAGCTCGTGCATGGCGGGATGCCGGCCGTGCCGACGCCGCTGGTGGCGACGCCCCTGCCGGCCAGCCGCAGCTGTTCCTCCGGCACGTCGGTCGGCGACGGCGGCGGCTCGACCACCTTGATCGGCGTGTCCACGGCTTTCTCGGCCGTCGATTCCTTGCGCTGGCAGCTGGCGAGCAGCAGGCCGATCGCGAGCGCGGTCACCACCACGCAGCCGCCGACCAGGCGCTGCCGCTCGCCGCACGATTCATGTCTCATGTCGACACCAGCGGACCGGGATTCTTGAGGTAACGCGTGACGATCGCCTCGGCGGCGCGCAAGGCCAGCGCGCCGACCGTGTTGGTCGGGTTGTAGCTGGCGTTCTGCGGAAAGTTCGAGGCGCCGATCACGAACAGGTTCGGCACGTCCCAGCTCTGCAGCCAGGGATTGACGACGCTGGTCGTCGGATCGCTGCCCATCACCGTGCCGCCGGTGTTGTGCGTGGTCTGGTACTGCGTGATCGTGTACGGCCCCTTGCGCGGCGTGCCTTCGACCTGTCTGGCGCCCATCGCCTTGCCGATCTCCACCGCCTTCTCGGTGATGAAGGCCGACATCTTCAGATCGTTGTCGTGGAAGTCGAAGGTCATGCGCAGCAGCGGCAGGCCCCAGGCGTCCTTGTAGGTTGGATCGAGATCGAGATAGTTGTAGACGGTCGACACCGAACTGCCGTGCACCGACATCACCGAGGTGTGGTTGTAGTGCTCGACCACCGCCTTCTTCCAGGCCGAGCCCCAGGCCGGCGTGCCGGACGGCGTCGGGTGGAATTCGATCGGCCGGCCGTTGGTCATCACCTCGCCGATGTAGGCGCCGCCGACGAAGCCGTGCGGGCCGTGATCGAAATTGTCGGAGACGAAGTCGGCGATCAGCGTGCCGTTGGCGCCGGAGCGCATGAACGGATTGATGTTGATGCTGCGGTCGAAGAAGACCTTCGGCGCGCTCATGGTCTGATAGGCGTAGTTGCGGCCGACGACACCGCTGCGCGTCTTCGGATCGTAGGGCTTGCCGATGCCGGACAGCAGTAGCATGCGCACGTTGTTGAGCGCGTACATGCCCATGATGAAGAGCCGCGCCGGCTGCTCGAACTCGCGCCCGCTGGCGTCCACGTACGAGACGCCGGTGGCATGCCTGCCGCTGTGGTCGAGATGGATGCGCGTGATCTGGCAGCCGGTGCGCAGCTCGAAGTTCTTTTCCTTCTCGAGGATCGGCAGCAGGATGGTCTGCGGCGTCGACTTGGCGTAGTGCTCGCAGCCGAAGCGCTCGCAGTAGCCGCAGAACATGCAGGCCTTGAGCGACACGCCCTCGGGATTGGTGTACGGCTGCGAAAGGTTCGACGAGGGCTGCGGGAACGGGTGATAGCCGAGTTCGGCGGCGGCCTTGCGGAACATCGCCGAGCCATACGGCTCCTTCATCGGCGGCGTCGGATAGTCGCGCGAGCGCGGATCCTCGAAGGGATTGCCGCCGTCCTGCTTGCGGCCCTTGAGGTTGCCGGCCTTGCCGCTGGTGCCGAGCAGGTACTCGAAGCGGTCGTAGTGCGGTTCGAGCTCCGCCGCCGTCACGCCCCAGTCCTGGATCGCCAGGTCGGGCGCGATGAATTTTTCGCCGTAGCGCTCGATGCTGTGCGAGCGCATGCGGAAGTCGGTGTCCTGGAAGCGATAGGTCTGGCCGTTCCAGTGCACCATGCTGCCGCCGAGACCGGTACCGGGCAGGAAGCTC
Organism: Solimonas soli DSM 21787; assembly: GCF_000474945.1. Taxonomy (GTDB): domain Bacteria; phylum Pseudomonadota; class Gammaproteobacteria; order Nevskiales; family Nevskiaceae; genus Solimonas; species Solimonas soli. Next base: position 36,013 of record NZ_AXDW01000001.1, read on the forward strand.
TCCCAGCGGCGGATCGGCAGCGCGGTCTGGCCGGCGTTGTTGCGGAAGGTCACCGTTTCCTTGGTGTTGTCCTGCATCAGCGCCTTGCGCACCGCGTAGCGCAGTTCGTCGTGCATCTGCGGACCCTGGAAATCCGGCACCGTGTGCCGCGGCGGGCCGCGCTCGAGGCCGACGACCTTGAGGCCGGCGCGCGTCAGCTCGCGGCCGAGGAGCGTGCCGACGAGGCCGACGCCGAGGCATACCGCGTCCACCTCGGGAAGTCGCGTGGCCATCAGGATCGGCCTCCGCCGCGCGGCGCATCGTGATCCCCGCCGGTCGGCGCCGCGCCGTGACCGTCGTGGTAGACGCCGTCGGCCGGAATGTCCGGATCGACGTGCACGTCGCCGCGCACGCCTTCGGCGAGGCTCATCGGCTCGCGCTCGAACTTGATGCCGTGCTGGTCGACGAGGTGGTAGTAGCCGGCGTAGGCGCCGGGGAAGCCGATCATCTTCCAGGCCAGCATGTCGCGGTTGCCGCCGTAGACCGGATCGCTGAAGTAGCCTTCGATCGTCATGCCGAGCAGCGACTCGAAGAACACCGCCGACGGCACGCCGCCGAGATCCTTGCCGCCCTTCTGCAACAGCGTCAGATAAGCATCCTGCTCGGCGGGCGGCAGCGCGTCGAAACGCTTGCCCTTTTGCTTCTGCACGTCGTCGTCGACGGCGCGCAGCGCGGTGCGGAACAGCTCGGCCGGCGTGTACGGCAGCTGGTAGCCCTGCGAAGGCATGCCCTCCTTCCACGGCCCGCTGCGATACAGACGCTCGCCGGCGCCCCAGGCGCCGCCGAGCTGCTTGTCGAGATAGTTCTGCACGCCCACTTCGCGCGCGCCGGGGCCGATGTCGTCGAGCGGAATGAGGCGCGCGACCGCGGCTTCGATGAAGCGCGCTTCCTGCGGATTGAAGAACACATAGGCATCGCGCGCGCCCGTGCCCGCCTTCGCGGCCGGCGCCGGTAGCGGCGCGCTCGCCGCGGGCAGCGCGGCACCGGCCACCGCCGCGGCGCCGGCGGTCTTGAGAAACTGTCGTCGCGAAGCGTCCTGCATCTGTGTCTCCTGCTGGCAAGGAATTGCGGCGCCGCCAGCCCGCACATGCGATGCCCGCCGCGCGGCGCGGGCGCGGCGCGAGGCGGGGACTCGAGACGCGCGCGGCCGGCGCGACGCGCGACAGCGGCGCCGGCGTCGTGCAAGCTGCACGTTGCCCGCCGCGCCGTCCGCTTCCGCCGCTGGGCATCGCGCTTGCGAAGCGCCGCGCTCCGATCCTCGAAGGAGTTTCCGCATGTCGAGCCCGATCCGCGCCTCGCGCTGCCGCGCCCGCCGCATCCTCGTCACCGGCGGCGCCGGCTTCATCGGCTCGCATCTCTGCGAGCGGCTGCTGGCGCGCGGCGACGAAGTGCTGTGCGTGGACAACTTCTACACCGGCTCGCGCGAGAACCTGCACGGCCTGCTCGACCATCCCGACTTCGAGCTGCTGCGCCACGACATCACCTTTCCGCTCTACGTCGAGGTCGACCAGATCTACAACCTCGCCTGCCCGGCGAGCCCGGTGCATTACCAGTTCGATCCGGTGCAGACGACCAAGACCAGCGTGCACGGCTCGATCAACATGCTCGGCCTGGCCAAGCGCGTGCGCGCGCGCATCCTGCAGGCGTCGACCAGCGAGGTGTACGGCGATCCGGAAATCCATCCGCAGAGCGAGCACTACTGGGGCCATGTCAATCCGGTCGGCCGCCGCTCCTGCTACGACGAAGGCAAGCGCTGCGCCGAGACGCTGTTCTTCGACTATCACCGCCAGCACGGCCTGGAGATCAAGGTCGCGCGCATCTTCAATACCTACGGACCGCGCATGCACCCGGACGACGGCCGCGTGGTGTCGAACTTCATCGTGCAGGCGCTGCGCGACGAGCCGATCACCGTCTACGGCGACGGCGCGCAGAGCCGCGCCTTCTGCTACGTCGACGAACTGGTCGACGGCCTGATGCGCCTGATGGACGCCGAGGCCTCGATCACCGGCCCGCTCAATCTCGGCAACCCCGCCGAATTCACGATCATGGAACTCGCGCAGAAGGTGATCGCGCTGACCGGCTCGCGCTCGCGCATCGTGCGCCGGCCGCTGCCGCCGGACGATCCGCGCCAGCGCCGGCCCGACATCACGCTGGCGCGCACCCTGCTCGACTGGCAGCCGCAGATCGCGCTCGACGAAGGGCTGCGTCGCGCGATTCCCTACTTCGAGCGGCTTGTGACGCGCGGCGGCCTGGCGCCGGCCGGCGCGGCCGCCGCCTGAAAGGCGCATGCGCCGGACCTCGCATCGTCGCGCCACGGCGCACGGGCGCGCGGTTCACGACGCTGCGCGGCGCGCGGTTCAGCGGTCCTCGCCGTGGTCGCGGCGCGTGCCGCGGCGCCCGCGCTCGGCGGCCGCGAGCGCCTCGGCCTCGTGGCGCTCGAAGTAGTTGGCATCCGCGGCGTGTGCGCGCGCACGGCGGCGCAGCGCCTCGGCCTCGCCGCGTCCGACCGGCTCCTTGTCGGCGCGCTCGGCTTCGTCGGCGCCGCCGCCCGCGCCGATCGCGGCGCCCGGCACGCTGCTGAGCCTGCCGTCCTGCGGCACGCGGCCGCGCGATGCATCCGGTGTGTGCGAGCGCTGCTCGTCGAGCAGGGTTTCCGGCGTCATGTCGTCGGCGGTGACTTCGTGATCCGCCATCTCGCCGGCGGTGCGGCCGGCCTCGCGCACGCGCGCCGGCGGAAATTCGTCGCGCCGCTGCCGGCGCGGGCGCGGATCACCGACGCGACCGCTGCGCTCGTCGCCCTGCGCGAAATGCAGTTCGCGTGGCGGCTCCTCGTTGACGCGCGGGGTGCGCCCGCCGCGGCGCGGCCCTCGCAGGAGCGTCCCGCCGCCGCCGCCGCGCGCGCCGCCGCTCGATTCGCCGCGGGTCGCCTTGTCCGTCTTTGCCGTCGTGGCCATCTCTCGTCCTCCTGGTCGGTTGAAGATCGAAGCGGGGATGCGCCGGCATCCTGCGCTTCTCTGTGCGACCGGCCGTTTGCGCAAAGATTCCTCTTCACGGCGGGTTCAGCTCAGGGCGGCGGCGGGCCCGCCATGTGCGAGCCGTCGATGCACCCCCATCACGATCGAGAGGACCTCATGTCGAGCACGCACAGCAGCCGCGCCGATGACGCCCGTCAGGAGGCGGCGCGCGCCAGCAATCCCCGGGACCGGCGGCATCCGCGCGAGACGCCGTCGTCGACGCCGCCCGGCGGCGCATCGGCTCGCGACCGCGGCACGCGCGTGGGCGCCGACACGCCGGGCCCGCTGGTGGCCGGCACCGGCGCGCATCGCCGCGAAGGCGCGCCGGACCACGTCGGCCGCCGCGAGACCGGCAAGCGGAAAGGCGCCGCGGCCGACGACGACGCCCTCGACGCCGTCGCGCGCGAGGCGATGGCCGCCGGCGATCCGCCGGCCTCGCCGGCCTCGCCCGCGCTGTCGCGCAGCCGCGGATAGGAGAGCGCGATGCACGATGCCCCGAGCGATGCCCCGCCCGCCGTCGCGCGCGGCAGCGCCTGCGCCGACAGCCGCGCCGCCGAATGCGCGATCGACCTGGCGGCGCCGCTGCTCGAAGCCGCCGCCTGCCACACCGCCATCAACCAGAGCGGCGTCGTGCACGTGGTGATCCTGGACCCGGCCCTGACCCCGGCGAACGCCACCTTCGAACAGGCGATCCTGCTCGAAGCGAGCTTCGGCCTCGATCGCGCGCGCTGGGATGCCGACTATGCCGGCTTCGCGCGCGCCAAGGCGCGGCTCAGCTGGGAAACCGGGCTCGACAGCCAGGTCGTGCTGACGCAGCAGCCGCAGCGCCTGCGCCGCGGCGACACGCTGCTCGGCGGCGCCGTCGTGCTCGACGGCATCGTCGTCTCGATCAGCGGTTGCGAAGCGATGTACGACGAGGCGCTGGCCGGCAGCGTCGCGCTGCTGCTGCGCGCCGCGGCGCGCCAGACGGTGATGGCGCTCGGCGGCCGCAGCGCCGTGCCGTGAATGGCGTTCGCGGCATCGCCATCCACGTCTTCAGGCGAGCGTACTTTCAGGCGAGCTTCATGCCGCGCCGCGCAAGCCGGCGATGCACCTCGATCATCAGCCCTGTCTGCATCTCGGCGCGCTGCATCGGATCGCCGTCCAGCCAGACCTGTGCTTCGAACTGGTAACCGCCGGCATCGGCGCCGGTGAAGAACACGCGGGGCGGCGGATCAAGCGCCGGCTCCGGCCGTGACTTCAGCGCCTCGCCGATCGCGGCACGGATCTCCTCGACGTCGTGCTCGCGCACGATCCTGAACGGCAGCAGCAGCGAGCTCAGCTCGCCGCGGCTCTCCCAGTTCTTCACGTACTCGGTGATGAACTTCTGGTTCGGCACGATGACCGTCGCGCCGCGACTGGTGCGCAGCACGGTGCTGCGCGCGCGGATGGCGATGACATCGCCCTCGTTGCCGCCGATCTCGATGCGGTCGCCGATACGCACGGGCCGCTCGAACATGACGATGACGCCGCTGATGACGTTGCTGAAGATGTTCTGCAGGCCGAAGCCGACGCCGACGCCGAGCGCGCCGGCCAGTACGCCGAACGCCGACAGGTCGATGCCGACGTTCTGCATGATGATGATGAAGCCGATGGTCAGCACTGCATAGTGCACGAGCGTGCCGATCGTCTGTTGCATCGAACGGTCGAGATGGCTGCGCCGCAGCAGGTGGCGCAGCAGCCGGTTCTGCAGGACGCGCGCGACCGTCAGCAGCAGCAGGCTGGCGACCAGCAGCGCGAGCAGCGTGCCGATCGTGACCACGTTGTCGCCGACCGTGAACAGCACGGTGTCGACGATGCCGAAGCTGTCGCGTAGAGCCGCCATGCCGGGATCCGGTGAAAGGTCTGCCCGCGCTGTCGCAGGCGGCGTGCCCCCGCGCCGCCACGCGAGGACGGCCCGCCGCATGCGCGCGGACGGCCGCGTCACGGTTCATGCAACGGCGCGCGTAACGGCTCGGGCATGGCAACTGCTCTGCGCCTACGTCCGCCATTCCGACGTCCACCCGGAGCACGAGCACCATGCACAGAATCGCGCTGATCAGCGAGCACGCGTCACCGCTGGCCACGGCCGGCAGTGTCGACAGCGGAGGTCAGAACGTTTACGTCAGCCACCTCGCGCGCCAGCTCGGCCGGCGCGGCTACGGTGTCGATGTCTTCACGCGACGCGACCGCCCGTTCCTGCCCACCGTGCAGCACTGGCAGCCGAACGTGCGCGTCATTCACGTGCCGGCCGGGCCGGCGCGTTTCGTGGCGAAGGAAGCGCTGCTGCCGATGATGGGCGAGTTCAGCGATTTCCTGCTGCGCTTCTGCCGCGAGACCTCGCGACCCTACGATCTGCTGCATGCCAACTTCTTCATGTCGGGCCTCGCCGCCTGCGAGACCGCGCAGGCGCTCGACATTCCGCTGGTGATGACTTTCCACGCGCTCGGCCTGGTGCGCCGCGCGCACCAGGCCGAGCGCGACGGCTTCCCCGACCAGCGCTTCGCCATCGAGCGCGAGCTGGTGCGCCGCGCCGCGCGCATCGTCGCCGAGTGTCCGCAGGATCACGCCGACCTGCGCGCGCTCTACGATGCCGATGCCGCCAAGCTCGACATCGTGCCCTGCGGCTTCGATCCGCAGGAATTTGCGCCGCTCGAGCGCGACGCCGCGCGTGCCGCGCTGGGCTGGGAGCCGCGGCGCTTCACGATCCTGCAGCTCGGCCGCATCGTGCCGCGCAAGGGCATCGACAACGTGATCGGCGCGCTGGCGCTGCTGGTGCAGCGCGGCGTCGATGCGGAACTGGTGGTGGTCGGCGGCAATTCCGAGATGCCGAACGAGGTCGCCACGCCGGAACTCGGGCGCCTCGCACGACTGGCGTGCGAGCTGGGCGTGCGCGAGCGCGTGCGCTTCATCGGCCGGCGCGGCCGCGAGCGTCTCCATCATTTCTACTGCGCGTCCGACGTGTTCGTGACCACGCCCTGGTACGAACCGTTCGGCATCACGCCGGTCGAGGCCATGGCCTGCGGCGTGCCGGTGATCGGCGCGGCGGTCGGCGGCATCCGCACCACGGTACGCGACGGCGTCACCGGCCTGCTGGTGCCGCCGCGCGATCCGCAGGCACTCGCCGATCGTCTCGCCGAGCTGGCCGCCGATCCGGCGCGGCGCGCCGCGCTCGGCGCCGCCGGCCGCCGCCGCGCCTGGCGCCACTACACCTGGCAGCGCGTCGCCACGCAGATGGAGGCCGTTTACGCGCGCGCCCTGCGCTCGGCGCGGCGTCCGCTGCCGCTGCCCGCCGCCGTCGAGATCGGAGCCCGCCCATGATCGCCCCCTCGTTCGCCCGCATGCCCCTGCGCCTCGAAGAACAGCGCGACGACGAAGCGCGCCGCGCCGCGACCGGCGGCGCGCTGTCGGGCAAGGTCGTCGTCGTCACCGGCGGCGCGCGCGGCCTCGGCGCCGCCATCTGCCGCGCGGTGGCGGCGCAGGGTGCGGTGACGGTGGTCGGCGATCTGCGCGCCGAAGGCGCCGAGCGCGCCGCCGGCGCGCTGCGCGAGCGCGGTCTGCGCGCGACCGCGACCGCCTTCGACGTCGGCAGCGAGGCCTCGGTATCGGCCGCGCTGGCGACGCTCGCCGCCGAGCACGGCCGCATCGATGCGCTGATCAACAACGCCGGCATCGACGTCACGCTGCCGATCGAGGAGCTGTCGGTCGCGCAGTGGGAAGCCGTGCTGCGCACGAACCTGCACGGTCCGTTCCTGACCACCAAGCTGGCCCTGCCCTATCTGCGCGCGAGCCAGGGCCAGGTGATCAACATCGCCTCGACCGCCGCCAAGCGCGCCTGGCCGAACGCGGCCGCCTACCACGCCAGCAAGTGGGGCCTGCTCGGCCTGTCGCACGCGCTGCACGCCGAGCTGCGCGGCCAGGGCATCAGGGTCACCGCGATCGTCGCCGGCGGCATGCGCACGCCGTTCCTGCTCGACCGCTTCCCCGACCTCGATCCCGAGCTGCTGCAGGAACCGGACAACGTCGCGCAGGCCATCGTCTTCGCCCTCACCCTGCCGGCCGGCAGCGTGGTGCCGGAGATGACGGTGCTGCCGATGCGCGAAACCTCGTGGCCGTGAGAGGCCAGGGAGAACCGAGATGCGCCCCGCGATCTTTCTCGACAAGGACGGCACCCTGCTCGACGACGTTCCCTTCAACGTCGAACCGGCGCGCATGCGGCTGGCGCCGGGCGCCGCCGAAGGCCTGTACCGGCTCGCGCAACTGGGCGCGCCGCTGGTCGTCGTCAGCAACCAGTCCGGCGTCGCCGAGCGACGCTTCGACGAAAGCGCGCTGCATCGGGTCGGCGATCATCTCGCCGCGATGTTCGGCGCCTGCGGCGCGCGCCTGGCCGGCTTCCACTGGTGCCCGCACGCGCGCGACGCCGCGCCGGCCTGCCCCTGCCGCAAGCCGGCGCCCGGCATGCTGGTCCGCGCCGCCGCCGAGCTGGCGCTCGATCTGTCGCGCTCGTGGATGATCGGCGACATCCTCGACGACATCGAGGCCGGCCATCGCGCCGGCTGCCGCGCGGTGCTCATCGACAACGGCAACGAGACCGAGTGGCGCGCCGGCCCGAAGCGCGAGCCGGATTTCGTCGCGCACAGCCTCGCCGACGCCGCCGAAACCATTGCGCTGCGCTGGCCGGCGCTGGCGGCGGCGGCCTGATGCCGCCACGGCTCGACGCCGCCCGCCTCGCCGTCTGGCGTGCCGCGCGGCGCATCCTCTGCGTGCGCACCGACAATCTCGGCGACGTGCTGATGACGACGCCGGCGCTGCGCGCGCTGCGCGAGGCGGCACCCGGCCGCCATCTGACGCTGCTCGCCTCGCGCAGCGGCGCCGCGGCGGCCGCGCACATTCCGCAAGTCGACGAGGCGATCGTCTACGACGCGCCCTGGGCCGCGCACCCGGCCGACGCCGGCATCGCCGCCGACGAGTCGCTGATCGCGCGTCTGCGCGCCGGGCGCTACGACGCCGCGGTGATCTTCACCGTGTTCAGCCAGAGCCCGTTGCCGGCCGCCATGCTGCTGCGCCTCGCCGGCATCCCGACGGTCGCCGCGCACTGCCGCGAGAATCCCTACCGGCTGATCAGCGACCGCATCGTCGAACCGGAGACCGGCATGCCGACGCGCCACGAAGTGCAGCGCCAGCTCGATCTGGTCGCCGCGCTCGGCGCCGGCTGCCGCGACCCGCGCCTGTCGTTCCGCGTCGACGCCGGCGACCGCGCGACGGTCGCCGCGCTGCTGCGCGAGCACGGCATCGCGCCCGGTACGCCCTGGCTGCTCGTGCATCCCGGCGCCAGCGCCACCTCGCGCCGCTATCCGCCGGAGCTGTTCGCCGCGGCGCTGCGCCTGCTGCGCCGCGAAACGCGCCTGCCGATCGTGTTCGGCGGCACGCCCGAAGAGTGCGCGACCGTCGACGCCGTGCGCGCCGCGGCCGGCGGCGAAGGCACGCACTCGTTCGCCGGCCGCCTGACGCTCGGCCAGTGCGGCGCCGCGATCGCCGCCGCCGGCGTGCTGATCGGCAACAACAGCGGCCCCGTGCATCTCGCCGCGGCGCTCGGCACGCCGGTCGTCGATCTCTACGCGCAGACCAACCCGCAGCACACGCCCTGGCAGGTGCCGAGCCGTGTGCTCATGCACGACGTCGACTGCCGCTGGTGCTACCGCAGCGTCTGCCCGAGCGGGCACCACGCTTGCCTGCGTGGCATCGAGCCGCGCGCCGTCGCCGATGCCGCGCTGGAGTTGCTCGCGACACGACAACCGCAGGCTGCGGCTTAGGAGAGAAGTCATCCCGATGAGCGTCAGCTACAACACATCGTCGTTTCGCCGCCGGAATCGCATCACGCACGCGAGGAACGAACGGCTGCGGCGCTACGCGCCGCCCCCTCACCCCAACCCTCTCCCCGCATGCGGGGAGAGGGAGTCAGAGTGGCCGTCATTCCCGCGAAAGCGGGAATCCAGAGCGGCGAGCACCGCGCTCATCGATGACGACATCAAGCGGTAACGGAGACCCATCGCCATGATCACCCTCGGCATCAACGCCGCCTTCCACGACTGCGCCGCCTGTCTCGTGCGCGACGGCGACGTCGTCGCCGCCGCCGAGGACGAGCGCTTCACGCACGTCAAGCACGGCAAGCGGCCGTTGCCGTTCACCAGCTGGCAGCTGCCGTTTCATGCGGTCGACTACTGCCTCGCCGAGGCCGGCGTCACGCTCGCCGACGTCGACCGCATCGCCTATTCCTTCGATCCCACGCTGCTCGCCGCCGATGGCGCGCCGGCGGCGCGCGAGACCGGCAGCGTCCCGGCCTGGGACGGCGTCATGGTGCGCGCCTCGACGCTCGCCGATCTGGCGAAGCTGCCCGCCTCGATCCGCCTGCCGCTCGAGCCCTCGCGGCGCGCGCGCGCGACCCCCACGACCAGCCCCTGGGATCCGCTGTTCCTCGCCTACGTCGTCAACGCGCCGCGCCAGCTCGTCGACGGCGCGCCGCATCATCTGCGCCGGCGCTTCAAGGGCGCCACGCACGAGCAAGTCGCCGAGCGCTGGCGCTACGTCGAGCATCATCTCGCGCACGAGGCCAGCGCTTTCCTCGCCGCGCCCTTCGAGCACTGCGCGGTGCTGACCATGGACGGCCGCGGCGAGCGCGCGACGACCAGCTGCGGCGTGTTCGAGCACGGCCGCTACCGGCGGCTGCGGCAGACCAATCTGCCGCACTCGCTCGGCCTGCTCTACGAGGACGTCACGCGCTGGCTCGGCTTCCTGCACAGCTGCGACGAGTACAAGGTCATGGCGCTCGCCTCCTTCGGCACGCCGCGCCACGCCGACGTGTTCCGCGGCCTGATCAGCGTCGACGGCGACGGCGGCTACGTGGTCGCGCCGTTCGACCTGGTCGAGCTGTTCGGCGCACCGCGCGAGCGCGGCGGACGCCTCGAGCAGCGCCATTACGACATCGCCGCGTCGCTGCAGCTGGTGCTCGAGGAAACCGTGCTCAAGCTGGTCGGCTGGCTGCACAAGGCCTCGGGCGCGCGCCGGCTGGCCATGGCCGGCGGCGTCGCGCTCAATTGCGTGATGAACGCGCGCGTGCGCGACGAAGGGCCTTTCGACGAGGTCTGGGTGCAACCTGCCGCCGGCGACGCCGGCACGGCGCTCGGCGCCGCGCTGTGGGTCGACTGGACCGAGAGAGCGCGCGCGCCGCGCGAGTCGCACTGGGTGATGCACCATGCCTGTCTCGGTCCGCGCTACGGCGAAGACGAGATCGAGCGGTTCCTCCGCTGGTCGAAGCTGCCGTACCGGCGCCTCGGCGACCTTGCCGAGGAGACCGCCGCGCTGCTTGCCGAGGACAAGGTGATCGGCTGGTTCCAGGGCCGCATGGAATTCGGGCCGCGCGCGCTCGGCGCGCGCTCGATCCTCGCCTCGCCGTGCTCGCCGGCCATGCAGCAGCGCCTCAACGAGATCAAGGATCGCGAGGACTTCCGGCCGGTGGCGCCGGTCGTGCTGGAGGAGCGCGCGCTCGAATGGTTCCGGCGCCGCGAGGCCGTCGCCCTGCAGGCCGTCGTCAACGCGCCGCCGCCGGCGAGCGGCAAGCAGAGCGGCGTGCCGGCGCCGTTCATGCTGTTCGTGTTCGACGTCGATCCGGCCAAGGCCGAACGCATTCCCGCCGTGCGCCACGTCGACGGCACGGCGCGCGTGCAGACCGTGCGCCGCGAGCAGAACGAGCCGTACTACGAACTGCTGCGCGCCTTCGAGCGCCGCACCGGCGTGCCGGTGCTGGTCAACACCTCGTTCAACACGCGCGGCGAGCCGATGATCTGCTCGCCGCGCGATGCGCTCGAAACCTTCTGGACCTCGCCGCTCGACGCGCTGGTCATCGGCCCGTTCCTGATCGAGAAGCCGCAATGGACGACGGCCTGAGCCCCGCCCTCGAGCCGGTCGGCATGACGGAGGATCGGCCCGCGGCTGCGCCGCAACCGGCGGTATCGGTGGTCGTGCCGACGATGGGCCGGCCGCAGATGCTGCAACGCTGCCTGCTCGCGCTGCTGAACCAGAAGCTCGCCCGCGACGACTACGAGATCATCGTCGCCAACGACCGCCCCGATGCGGCGACGCGGCGCGCCGTCGCACATCTGCAGCGCCTGCATCGCGACGGCCCGGCGCTGCGCTATCTGGCGGTGAACGACGGCCGCGGCCCGGCGCATGTGCGCAATGCCGGCTGGCGCGCCGCGCGCGGCGCGCTCATCGCCTTCACCGACGACGACACCATCCCCGATCGCGCCTGGCTGGCCGACGGTCTGCGCGAGCTGCGCCGGCAGGGTGTGTGCGCGCTCGGCGGCCGCGTGATCGTGCCGCTGCCCGCAGCGCCGACCGACTACGAGCGCGACGCCGCCGGCCTCGCGCAAGCCGAGTTCGTCACCGCCAACTGCTTCGTGCGGCGCGACGCGCTCGCCGCGATCGGCGGCTTCGACGAACGCTTCGAGGCGGCCTGGCGCGAAGACTCGGACCTGCAGTTCACGCTGCTCGAGCGCGGCCTGCCGCTGGCGCGCACCACGGGCGCCGTGGTCATTCACCCGGTGCGGCCGGCCGGCTTCGGCGTGAGCCTCCGGCAGCAGCGCAAGGTGCAGTTCGACGCGCTGCTCTACAAGAAGCATCCGCGCCTGTATCGCCAGCGCATCCGTGCGCGGCCGCGCTGGGACTACTACGCGATCGTCGCCCTGCTGATCACCGCGCTGCTCGGCGCCGTCGCCGGCGCGACGGCGCCGGCGCTGGCCGCCTTCACCGGCTGGCTGCTGGCGACACTCGCCTTCAGCGCGCGCCGCCTGCGCGGCGCGCGACGCGATGCGCGGCACGTCGCCGAGATGCTGCTGACCTCGGCGGCGATCCCGCCGCTCGCGGTGTTCTGGCGCATCGTCGGCAGCCTCCGCTTCCGGGTGGCCTTCGCGTGAACGCCGCCCTGCCCGCCGACGCGCCGCTGCTCGCGCGACGTCCGCGCCGCATCGCCGTGTTCCGCGCCCTGCATCTCGGCGACCTGCTGTGTACGGTGCCTGCCCTGCGTGCGCTGCGCGGCGCGGCGCCGCAGGCCGAGATCACGCTGATCGGTCTGCCCTGGACCCAGCCGTTCACGGCGCGCTACCGGCACTATCTCGATCACTGGCTCGAGTATCCGCTCGGCGAGGAGCTGCCGGACGACCCGCGGCACGAGCCGCGCCTTCGCGATTTTCTCGGCGCGGTACGCGCCCGGCGCTTCGATCTCGCCATCCAGCTGCACGGCAGCGGCGAGCGCAGCAACGGCCTGGTCGCCGCGTTCGGCGCGGCGCGCGTCGCCGGCTTCCGGCCGGCCGGGGCGCCGTCGGCCGACGGCGCTGCTTTCCTGCCGTGGCGCGACGACGAGGGCGAGATCGAGCGCTGGCTGCGCCTGCTGCGTCACCTCGGCGCCCGCGGCGACGACGTCATCGATCTGCCGGTGCAGGCGCTGGAACGCTGCGAGAGCTCGCTGCTGCTCGCACAGGCCGGCCTCGCCGGCCGCCGCTACGTATGCATCCACGCCGGTGCGCGCCTGCCTTCGCGGCGCTGGCCGCTGGCGCGCTTCCGCGCGGTCGCCGCGCGGCTCGCCGCCGCCGGCTACTCGCTGGCCCTGACCGGCTCGGCCGCGGAGATCGCGCAGAACAACGAGCTGCGCAACGGCCTGCGCCTGCCGCCGGGCATCGCGCTCGGCGATTTCGCCGGCCGCACCTCGGTCGGCGCGCTGGCCGAGATCGTCGCGCGTGCCGCGCTGCTGGTCGCCAACGACACCGGCATCTCGCACGTCGCCGCCGCGGTCGGCACGCCGAGCATCATCATTTCCTCCGGCGGCGACGCGAAGCGCTGGGCGCCGCTGCGCCGCGATCTGCACCAGGTGCTGGCCGAGGCGCCGCCGTGCCGGCCCTGCCTGCACGTCGAATGTCCGTATCCCGGCCATCCCTGCGCGACGGCGATCGACGTCGAGGCCGTGCTCGCCGCCGCCCGTCAGCTGCTCGATCGCGGAGTCCGCCATGTCGCCTGAGGCATCGAGGCCGAAGCCGCTGCGCGTGCTGACCTGGCAGGTGCACGGCAACTACCTCTACTACCTCTCGCAGGTGCCGGTCGAATGGTGGCTGGTGACGCGGCCCGCTTACCCGCCCGGCTACGGCGGCCGCGGCGCCGGCCTGCCCTGGGGCCGCAACGTGCACGAGGTGCCGCAGGGCGAAGTGGCGCGGCAGGCCTTCGATCTGGTGCTCTATCAGTCGCGCCAGCACTGGGACGTCGACCGCCACGACGTGCTGAGCGCGGCGCAGCGCGAGCTGCCCTGCATCTATCTCGAGCACGATCCGCCGCAGCAGCATCCCTGCGACACGCCGCACCGGGCGCAGGACGCCGATCTGCTGGTGCACGTGACGCCGTTCAACGCGCTGATGTGGGACAACGGCGAGCTGCCGACGCGCGTCATCGACCACACCGCCTTCGTGGCGCCCGACGCGGCGTGGCGCGGCGACGATCCGGCCGGCATCGCCGTCGTCAACCATCTCGCGCGGCGCGGCCGTCGCCTCGGTCACGACCTCTACCTGCGCGCGCAGCGCGAGGTGCCGCTGGCGCTGGCCGGCATGGACTCGCATCTCGTGCCCGGCGGCGTCGGCGAGATCGTCAACGCGCAGCTGCCGGACTTCATCGGCGGCTATCGCTACCTGTTCCAGCCGGCGCGCTGGACGAGCATGGCGCTGGCGGTGGTCGAGGCGATGGCGATCGGCATGCCGATCGTCGGCATGGCGACCACCGAGCTGCCCACGGTGATCGAGAACGGCGTCAACGGCTGGGTCGATACCAATATCGAGACGCTGATCGACGTCATGCGCATGCTGAGCCGCGACCGCGACACGGCGCAGCGCTGGGGCGACGCCGCGCGCTCGACGATGCAGCTGCGCTTCGGCCCCGAACGCTTCGTGCGGCAGTGGCTGGAGGCACTGGATGAAGCGATGGCGCGCCCGAAGCGCGCGACGGCGCGGGCGGCGGCTTAGCGGCGCAGCTTCTTCGCTTGCTCTGCGCTGCCCTGGTTCCTCTTTTGCGTTTGATTTCGCCTGCCGGCGCCCGGCTTCTCTTTGCTTGTGCACCAACCGTAGGCGCCTCCAGGCGAAGAAAAGCACCTCGCGCCACAGCGCGAAACCAAAAGCCCTCAACGAGACCCGAGGTCCCTTGCAAGCAGCGCGTCACCCCGCCCGCCGCAGCTCCGCCGGCGGCAGCTTCATCATGCCGCGGTATTTAGACACGGTGCGTCGCGCCACGCGGATACCCTGCTGCTTCAGCATGCGCGCCAGGCTGACGTCCGACAGCGGCGCCTGCGCGTCTTCGCTGTCGATCAGTTCGCGCAGCACCGCGCGCACCGATGCCGGCGAGCAGCTGCCGACGCGCGTCGGCAGCTCGCGCGAGAAGAAGTGCTTCAGCTCGTACATGCCGGACGGCGTGGCCATGTACTTGTTCGACGTCGCCCGCGAAACCGTCGATTCGTGCAGGTTCAGTTCCATGGCCACCTCGCGCAGCTGCATCGGCCGCAGCGCCAAGTCGCCATGCACGAAGAAGCCGGGCTGGCGGCGCAGGATTTCGTTGGCGACGCGTTCGATCGTCACCAGACGCTGGCCGGCGTTGCGCAGCATCCAGCGCGCCTCCTGCAGCTGCTGCGACAGCGCCGGGCTGCGCCGCTCGCGATTCTGCTGCAGGAACAGATCAATGTAGCGGCGATTGAGCCGCGCGCGCAACTGCAGCGCCGGATTGCCGACGGCGACGAGCCGGCCGCCGCGCGGCACGACGATGACGTCCGGCACCACATATTCGGCGGCCGGCTGCGAGTAGCGATGGCCGGGATACGGATCGAGACGGCGCAGCAGCTTGCAGGCGCGGCTGACGGCGCATTCGTCGGCGCCGGTGCGGCGGCGGATCGCCGCGAAGTCGCGACGGGTCAGCAGGTCGAGGCATTCGTTGAGCACGGTCTGCGCGAGCGCGCGGTCATCCTCGTCGGCATCGATCACGCCGAGCTGCAGGCGCAGGCATTCGTGCAGATCGCGCGCGCCGATGCCGACCGGATCGAGGCGCCGCACGAAGGCGAGCGCGGTGTCGATCTCGGACGGCTGCGGCGCCGGATCGAGCCCGGCCGCTTCGGCGTTCGCCAGGACGTCGTCGCGCAGATAGCCATCGTCGTCGAGTGTGGCGATCAGCAGCTCGATCAGCGCGCGATCGCGCGGATGCAGCGGCGCCGCGTCAAGCTGCGCGCGCAGATGCGTATGCAGATCGCCGGGCGCGGCGATGTGATCGAGCGCATTCCACTCGTCGTCGCCGCGCATGGCGCGCGCGCCGTCGCGATCCGGATAGGCGCCTTCCGGCAGGGGCAAGTCGTCGACTGCATCCTCGCCCTCGTTGTCGCTTTCTTCCAGAAAGGGGTTGTTGGCAAGTGCATTCTGCAATTCCTGCTCGAACTCGACGGCCGGTAGCTGCAGCAGGCGGATGGCGTGCTGCAAACGCGGTGACATCGAGATGGTGGCCTGTCGGGACAGTGATATCAGCGCCTGGCTCATCGGCTTTTTCTCCTCTGCAATCGACGGGAAATTCGCTTCGCGAGCTGTTTGGCGCAACGCCCGTGCCAGTGCCGGTACGGCCACCGTTCAGGTACGCCGCTTGCGGTCCTGCGGCTCGAACCACGGAGGACCGCATGGCCATTTCGACTTTTTCCCAGGAAGGCATGACGCCGATCATCGGCGGCAGCGACAACACCTCGGGCCCGGGCCCGGAAGTCATGGCGGCCGATACGCTGGAAGGCGATCGCGTCGTCAACGCGGCGGGCGAGGATCTCGGCAAGATCCGCGACATCATGATCGACGTGCCGAGCGGACAGGTCGCCTACGCGGTGCTGTCGAGCGGCGGCCTGCTCGGCATCGGCGACAAGCTGTTCGCAATTCCCTGGTCGGCGATGACGCTCGACGCCGACCGCCATTGCTTCGTGCTGGACGTCGATCGCAATCGCCTGAAATCGGCGCCCGGCTTCGACAAGGAACACTGGCCGTCGATGGCCGATCCGGCCTGGGCGACGTCGGTCCACGAGTTCTACGGCACGCGGCCGTACTGGTCCTGACGATGAAAACCTAGGCCGCGCGCGGCTCGGCGCCGATGCCGAGGGCGAACGATCCGGCGGCGGCCGCGTCGCCGGGCCGGGAGGTGTTCCGCGCGCTGGCGCGCGCCGTCTGGCGCCGGCGCGCGCGTGCCGGCCTCGCGCTGGCGCTGCTGGTCGCCAGCAAGCTCGCCTTCGTCGGCGTGCCGGCGCTGCTGAAGCAGATCGTCGACCGCTTCAGCCATCCGGAATCTCTCGGCATCCTGCCGGTCTTCCTGCTGCTGGCCTACGCGCTGCTGCGCCTCGCCGGCGGCGTCTTCAACGAGTTGCGCGACATCGTCTTCTCGCGCATCAGCGAACGCATCGTCGCCGACTACACGCGGCGCGCCTTCGCGCACCTGCATGCGCTCGGCGCCCGCTTCCACCTGACGCGGCAGACCGGCGGCGTGGTGCGCGACGTCGAGCGCGGCACGGCGGGCATCGGCTTTCTGCTCGGCATGGCGCTGCTGACGATCCTGCCGACGCTGGTCGAAATCGGCGCCGTGGTGGCGATCATCGCGGCGGCCTACGCCTGGCCGTTCATCGCCATCATCATCGTCACCTTCGTCGCCTACACGGTCGCCACGCGCCTGCTGACCGAGCGCCGCGCAGCCTTGCAGCGGCAGCGCATCGAGCTCGATGCGCGCGCCAACGGCCGCATCGTCGACAGCCTGCTGAACTACGAGACGGTCAAGGCCTTCGCCAACGAGCGCTACGAATCGCAACGGCTCGACGCGCTGCTCGAGGAGCGCCAGAGCATCGCCCTGCGCACCCAGCACGCGCTGTCGACGCTGCACGTCGCGCAGAGCACGGTGATCGCGGCCGGCGTCGGCGCGGTGATGCTCTACGCCGGCCAGCGCGTCGCCGCCGGCATCCTGACGGTCGGCGACCTGGTGCTGATCAACTCGTACATCCTGCAGGTCTGCCTGCCGCTGAACTCGCTCGGCTTCGTGTTCCGCCAGGCCAAGGACGCCATGCTCGACGTCGAGCGCCTGCTGCGCCTGCTGCGGCAGCCGGCCGACGTCATCGAGCGGCCCGGCATGCCGACCCTGCAGGTGACGCGCGGCGAGGTGCGCTTCGAAGCGGTGTCGTTCGGCTACGACGCGGCGCGGCAGGTGCTGTGGGATGTCGACTTCACGATCCCGCCGGGCGGCACGGTCGCCGTGGTCGGCGGCAGCGGCTCGGGCAAGTCCACGCTCGCGCGCCTGCTGCTGCGCTTCTACGATCCGCAGCAGGGCCGCGTGCTGATCGACGGCCGCGACATCCGCGAGGTCACGCAGGCCAGTCTGCG
Organism: Solimonas soli DSM 21787; assembly: GCF_000474945.1. GTDB lineage: Bacteria > Pseudomonadota > Gammaproteobacteria > Nevskiales > Nevskiaceae > Solimonas > Solimonas soli. Next base: position 53,549 of record NZ_AXDW01000001.1, read on the forward strand.
CCAGCAGATCGGCATCGTTCCGCAGGACACCGTGCTGTTCAACGACAGCATCGCCTACAACATCGCCTACGGTCAGCCGGGTCTCGGCGCCGGCCGGCCGCCGGCTTCGCTCGCGAGCGTGATCGACGCGGCGCGCGCCGCACACGTGCACGAGTTCATCGGCAATCTGCCCGAGCAGTACGACACGCCGGTCGGCGAGCGCGGCCTCAAGCTGTCCGGCGGCGAGAAGCAGCGCCTCGCCATCGCCCGCGCGCTGCTGCGCAATCCGCCGATCCTGATCTTCGACGAAGCCACTTCGGCGCTCGACACGCGCTCGGAGCGCGCGATCCAGGCCGAGCTCGATCGCATCTCCAGGGACCGCACCACGCTGGTCATCGCGCATCGCCTGTCGACGGTCGTCGACGCCGACCAGATCCTCGTGCTGGAGCGCGGCCGCGTCGTCGAGCGCGGCCGCCACGCCGAACTGCTCGCCGCCGACGGTCTCTACGCGCAGATGTGGGCCCTGCAGCAGACCCAGGGCGAGATCGAGAAGACCGAGCAGAAGCTGGCGATGCAGCCGGTCAATCTCCTCGCCCTGCTGGCCGGCGTGGTCGACGCGCTGCGCCCGGTGCTGGAGGCGCGCAGCATCACCCTCTACACCGCGCTCGACGAGCAGAGTTCGCGCGTCACCGGCGATCCGAGCGGCCTGCAGAAGCTGTTCTGGGACCTGTGCACGAGCGTCATCGATCTCAGCGCCGCCGGCGGCCGCATCGAACTGGAAGTGGAACGCGCCGGCCCCCATGCGCGCGTCGTCGTCGCCGGCCAGCGCGCGGGCGCCGGTGAACCGCCGCCGGCGCCGCGCGCCAGCGAGCTGCCGCTCGATCCGCTGCGCGCTCGCTCGGTGGTCGAGCTCAACCGCGGCACGCTCGATCTCGCCGAGCACAGCGACGGCGCCTTGCGCTACTGCGTCGAGCTGCCGCTGCGCGCGGTCGACGAAATCCGTCCGGCGCGCGAGAAAAACGGCGTGCGGCCGTTCGGATCGCTGGACGGCCTGCGCGTGATGGCGATCGACGACGAGGACGACGCGCGCGAGGCGCTTGGCGCAGTGCTCGAAAGCCGCGGCGCCCGCGTGCAGACCGCGCGTTCCGGTCATGCCGCGATCGAGCAGCTCGCCCGCCTGCCGTCCGACGCCTGGCCGGAAGTGCTGATCTGCGACATCGCGCTCGGCGACGAGAGCGGCTATGACGTGCTGCGCCAGCTGCGCGCGCTGGAGGGCGCGCGCGACGTGGCGCTGGAGCGCCGCCTGCCGGCGGTCGCGCTGACCGGCTATGCCGGCGCCGACGATCGCATGCGCGCGCTGATGGCCGGCTTCCAGATTCACCTCGCCAAGCCGGTCGATCCGGAGGAACTGGTGGCCACGGTCGGCACGCTGGCGCGTCGCAAGCCGGCCGCGCGCGCGCATTGAGCGCGCAGGGCACGCGGCTTGCGGCCGTCGATGCCCCGCATCCCACCGGAGATTCTTCCATGCGCAGACCTTTCTCCCGTCATCCGGACGACTACGAGCGCCGCCGCCGCGATCCCGTCGGCGGCGGTCACCAGCGCGGCGCGCACGGCTATGGCGGCGCCGGCAGCAACGATTCCGATCTCGAACCGCCGGGCGGCTCCTGGGGCAATCGCGAGGTGCGCCACGTCGATTCGCGCGGCGCGGCGCCGGGCGGCGACGAGCACCCGCGGTGGCGTCGCGACGACTGGGACGAGGATCGCTACGGCTATCCCGAGGCCACCAGCTACGCGCGCGAAATGCATCGCGGCCGCGACGCCTACCAGCCCGAGGGCCGCTTCGCGCAAGGCGACGAAGGCTGGCGCGACGGCGGCATCGACTTCGAGGGCGGCCGTTCCCGGGGCCAGGCGCACGCGCCCGACGGCGGCAGCGGCCACGGATATCGGCGACGCGACGAGTGGCAGCGCCGCGCGCCGCGCGACGAGGGCCGCGAGCGCGGCGACGATCGCGACTATGGCTCGCTCGGCGCGCGCCGGACAGCGCGCTTCGGCGCCGGGCCGGCAGCTGGCGGCGTCTGGCGTGCCGAGCGCGGGCCGAAGGGTTACACACGCTCCGATGAGCGCATCCGCGACGACGTCTGCGAACGTCTTTACCACGAGCCGGGCATCGACGTGCGCGAGGTGAGCGTGCAGGTGCAGGACGGCAGGGTGATCCTCGAAGGCACGGTGCCCGATCGCGCCATGAAGCATCGCATCGAGGATCTTTGCGAGCGCTGCATCGGCGTGCGCGACATCGAGGACCGCATCCGCGTCGAACGCGTGAGCGACGCCGTGCACCGCGCCGAAGCGAGTGCCGATCAGGCCGACGACCGGCGCGAGGCCGCCGAGGACGGCAGGCCGCGCGGCGTGCTCATCGGCAGCCGGCACTGACGGGCGCCGGGATGGGCCGCGCCGCGGCGGCCCATCCCCTGCCGGCCCGTCTCAGCGCGGAGCGCCGCGACTCCTGCGCCGCGCCGTGCTGCGCCGCCGCGCCGGCACCTTGGCGCCTTTCTTGCGCGCCTCGGACAGGCCGATGGCGATGGCCTGCTTGCGGCTCTTCACGGTGCCGCCCTTGCCGCCCTTGCCGCTCTTGAGCGTGCCGCGCTTGGCGCGATGCAGGGCCGCGCCGACGCGCTTCGAGGCCGATTTGCCGTACTTGCGCGTGGTGCCGCGCTTCTTCGCTGCCGCCTTCTTGGTTGCCGCCATGAGCATTCTCCTTGGCTGTCTGCGCCTCCTGCGCGCGGCAATCCACAGTCCGCCTAGGCCCTGTTGTATTGCTTGCGCTTGCGATACAGCGTCGAGCTGTCGATCTTCAACAGCTTCGCCGCCGCCTCCAGCGATGGCGAGGTCGCAACCACCGCTTCGATGTGCGCGCGCTCGAGATCCTCGAGGCTGACCGGATCGCCGGCGCGCAGGCCGCCCTGCGGCGCCACGGCGGCGCCGTTGAACGGCAGATGTTCGGGACGTACCGTGTCGCTGTCGCAGACGATCACCGCGCGCTCGATGGCGTTGCGCAGTTCGCGCAGGTTGCCGGGCCAGGCATGCGTGGCGAGCACCGCCGACGCGGCCGGCGACAGCAGCCGCGCCGGCCGGTCGTAGCGGCGCGCCAGCTCCACGATCAGCGTCTGCGCGATCGCCATGATGTCCTCGCGGCGCTCGCGCAGCGGCGGCAGCGACAGACTGACGACGTTGAGACGGTAGTACAGGTCTTCGCGGAAGCGCCCCTCGGCGACCATGCGCGAGAGATCCTGGTTGGTCGCGGCGATGACCCGCACGTTGGCCGTGCGCGTGTGCGGGTCGCCGACGCGCTCGTACTCGCGGTCCTGCAGGAAACGCAGCAGCCTGGGCTGCAGGCTCATCGGCAGATCGCCGATCTCGTCGAGGAACAGCGTGCCGCCCTCGGCGATCTGCACGCGGCCCGGCCGGTTGTCGGTCGCGCCGGTGAAGGCGCCGCGCACGTGGCCGAACAGCTCGCTGGCGAGCAGCTCGGCCGACAGCGAAGGACAGCTGACGGTCGCGAAGGCGGCGCGCCGGCGCGGGCTCCAGTCGTGGATGGCACGCGCCAGCATGGTCTTGCCGGTGCCGTTCTCGCCGAGGATCAGCACGCCGGCATCGGTGCCGGCGACGCGGCGCGCCAGATCGATGGCGTTGCGCAGCGCCGGGCTGGCGGTGGACAGGTCGGGCCGCTCCCTGGCCTCGCCCTCGCTCTCCAGCGCCTGCACGCGGCGTTCGAGGCGGCGCGCCTCGGCCTGCTGCGCGACGGCGTGGAGCAACTGCTCCGGCGTGCATGGCTTGACGAGATAGTCGCTGGCGCCGGCGCGCATCGCGTCGAGCGCGACCGCGACCTCGTCGGTCGCCGTCGCCATGATCACGCGCAGGCCGTGCGCGGTTTCGCGCAGCGCCGGCAGCAGTTCGATGCCGGAGCGATCGCCGAGATCGAGATCGAGCACGCAGATGTCGACCGGCGTGCGCCGCACGGCGAACTCGGCGTCCGCCGCGGACGACGCGGTCAGCACGCGATAGCCGGCGTCGTCGAGGCAGCGGCGGAACAGACGCAGCAGCGCCGCGTCGTCGTCCACCAGCAGAACGGTCAGCGCCTCGGCTTGCGTCGAGGTCGGGTCGGACCGGGTGCTGTCGGGCATGCTGTTCACCTTCCCTGGCAGGACGCCGCGAGGGCGTGGAATCGAATCGAGGCACGGCGCGTGCCACGTCGCGCGATGCGCGTCGCAGCTGCGGGATGCCGAACACGCGCGGCCGCGCGCTGCCTGCAGATTGCCGGCCCGGCGCCGGCGATCGTGCAGGCTGCAGGCAGGCGCCGCGCGTGCACCGATGCGCGCGCGGCGTGAGAAATCTGCGGCTCGGCGCCGACTGTTGAAGCGCCTTGCGATGCGCCGGCGGCTGGCACGAAGCATGAAGGAGCCGGTCTCCGCGCGGCGCCCGAACGCTGGCGTCGCCGCACGCTCGCAGCCGCCATGGAGGCATGCGTCCGCGCGGGCCGTTCCTTCTCTTTTGCGCGGCGCGCGGCGGTCACGAGGCCTCCATGAACGCCTGCTTCGGCAGCTCGATGCCGAACACGGCGCCGCCGCCGACGCGCGGTTCGTACCAGAGGTGGCCGCCCATCTGCATGACGTCCCGCTTGGCGATCGCCAGGCCCAGCCCGCTCGAATGCGGCGCAGCGGCGGGCGCCGCGGCTTCCTTGCCGAGCAGGCGCGCGTAGCGGCGGAACAGGCGGCCGCGCATCGCGTCGGGAATGCCGGGGCCGCGGTCCATCACCAGCAGGCGCGCGTGCCCGGTGCGCGTATCGCTGATCTCGATTTCGACCGGCGAGCGCTCCGGCGCGTAGCGGATGGCGTTCGACAGCAGGTTCTGCACGACGTTGCGCGCCACGAAAGGGTCGGCGCAGGCCTGCGCCGTGCCGCGCACGACGATGTCCATGCCGCGCGCCTCGGCGGCCGGCTTCTGCGCGCGCGCCGCGTGCACCGCGACCTCGCGCAACTCGATCGGCTCGGGGTGATAGCCGCGCAGGCGGCCCTCCTCCGGTCCGCAGAGAAAGCGCTGGATGAACTGCAGCGCCTGCTCGGCGCCGCCGACGATGTCGCCGAGCAGTTCGTCGCGGCGTTTCTCGTCGCGGGCGTCGCCGAGCAGGCGCGCGGCGAACAGCACGGCGCCGATCGGATTCTTGAGATCGTGCGCGACGATGTGCGCCACCTCCTCGCGCTCGCGCACCATCTCGGCGAGACGATCGCGGGCGATTTTCAGATCGAGATGCGTGCGCACGCGCGCCAGCAGCTCCTCCATGAGGAAGGGCTTGGTGATGTAGTCGACGGCGCCGGCGGCGAAGGCGTCGACCAGCACCGTGCCGTCGTTGGCGCCGGTGACGAAGATCACCGGCACGTCGGCGAAGCCGGCCTCGCGCAGCGCGCGACAGGTTGCGCGCCCGTCCATGCCGGGCATGAGGATATCGAGGAGAACCAGATCGGGCCGCCGCGCCTTGGCGCGCGCCAGGGCTTCGTCGCCGGAGCGCGCCGGCATGATCGCGTAGCCGGCCTGCTCGAGCGCGTCGCCGATCAGCTGAAGATTGATGTCGCGGTCGTCGGCGACCAGCACCAACGGGGCCCGCGCCTCATCCGCCATGGCGCCGCTCCATGGCGATCCGCTCGATGCGGATGGCAGTCAGGCCCTGCCAGCGATGCCGCAATCGCATGAATCGGTCTCCTCGCGCTCGTCCGTGAACGCCCCCGATTCCCCGATCCCCGACTTCGCGTCCTACTATGCCATGCAAAACGACAATCTCAAGCCTGCCGGAGCCATTCATCGGCGCGGCTCGGGCCGTCGCGCCGCGCCGCGTGCGGGCATCGCGCTTGCCGTCCGCCACGCACGACGACCGCATCGGCCGTCGCAATGAACGGAGAGCAGCATGGCCAGGGAACAGCAGCGCGGGCCCCGCGCCCGCAAGATCGAACTCGAACGCCGCCTCGACGCCAACGCCGAACTCGGTCGCGGCGCTGCGGCGAACGACGCCACGCCACCGCAGCAGGCGACGCCGCGCGGTCACAAGGCGCAGCAGGCGCAGCCGCATCGACCGGGCCGGCCGAGCGGCGGCAACATTCGCAATCCGCTCGACGAGGAATGAGCGGGCGCCGCGGCCGCATGCCGGCATCGGCATTCATTGCGCGCGCCGACAGTGCCGGCGCCGTGACGGACGCCGCGCGCGGCTTCAGCGGCAGACGGCGCCGCTGCCGGCGCAGGCCGTCTCTTCGATCTGGATGGTGCTGTGGGTGATGCCGAAGCGTTCCTGCAGGACGCGCTGGATGGCCTGCAGGACGGCGTCGCGACCGCCGTCGTCGCGCAGCGTGGCGTGCAGCGTGACGATCGGCCGATCGTCGCTGAGCGACCAGGCGTGGACATGGTGGATGCTGGCGACCGCGGCGATCTCGGCTTCGAGCGCGGTGGCGATCGAGCGCTCGTCGAGACCGTCCGGCGCGCCTTCGAGCAGCACGTGCGCCGACTGCCGCGCGATCGCCAAACCGCTGCGCACCATGAGCAGGGCGACGAGTGCCGAGAGCAGCGGATCGGCGGCCATCCAGCCACGCCACCAGATCAGGCCGCCGGCCAGCAGCGCGGCGACGCTGCCGAGCAGATCGCCGATCACATGCGCAAGGGCGCCGCGCACGTTGAGGTTCTGCTCGCCGCCGGAGAGGACCGCGAAAGCCGCGAGATTGACGAGCAGGCCGAGCACGGCGACGACGACGACCATGCGTCCCTGCACGTCCACCGGCTGCCAGAGCCGCAGGCCGGCTTCGACGAGGATCCACAGTGCGAGGGCGAGCAGGCCGAGGCCGTTGACGAAGGCCGCGAGCACCTGCCAGCGGTGATGGCCGTAGCTCATCGCCAGGGTCGCCGGGCGCCGCGCCGCGCGCACGGCGGCGAAGGCCATGGCCAGCGCCGCGGCGTCGGTCAGCATGTGCGCAGCGTCGGCGAGCAGCGCGAGCGAGCCGGAAATGATGCCGCCTGCCGTTTCGGCAAGCATGAAGCCCGCCGTCAGCCACAGCGCCCAGAACAGCTTGCGCTCCGAGGCGCCGGCGCCGTGCAGATGCGGTCCATGGGCGTGGCCATGCCCGTCGTGATCATGCGCGTGCCGCTGCCCGCCGGCCTGTTGCGTGCCCGGCGCGGCCCGCTCGTGACCGTGGTCGTGCCCATGGTCGTGCGCATCGTCGGCGTGGGCGTGATCGTGCGGCATGGTCGAAGCGGTGATGGCAGGGTCTACAGTATCGCCGCTCACCGCGATTCACGCACCGGCCGCCGCCGGCAGCTCGGCATCGCTGAAGCCGGCGGCACGACGCGCAGCGAGATTGAAGGGCGGATGCAGGCGCACGCCGTGTTCGGCGAGCAGGCGCGTCCAGGTGGCGTCGGGATCGAGGCGGCGTTCGGCGCAGAGATGGCGGAACCAGCGCGTGCCGATCTCGACGTGCCGCACTTCCTCGCGCAGGATCACCTCGAGCACGGCGACCGTGTCGCGATCGCCGACGTCGCGCAGGCGATCCATCATGCCCGGTGTCACGTCGAGGCCGCGCGCTTCCAGCACGCGCGGCACCAGGGCCATGCGCAGCAGCGGATCATGCGCGGTCTTCTCGGCCGCTTCCCAGAGGCCGTTGTGCGCCGGCAGCTCGCCATAGTCGCTGCCCAGCGCGCGCAGCCGCGCGCGCACCAGCAGGAAATGGCGCGCCTCGTCCTGCGCGACGCCGAGCCAGTCGGCGTAGTAGGCGGCCGGCAGCCCCGCGAAGCGCCAGCCGGCGTCGAGCGCGAGATTGACGGCGTTGAATTCGATGTGCGCGACCGCGTGCAGCAGCGCCGCCCGTCCCTCGCGCGTGCCGAGACCGCGCCGCGGCACGTCGCGCGGCGAGATCAGCACGGGCTTCGGCGGCCGGCCCGGCACCGCGCGCGGATCGTCGTCGCAGGCCGCGGCCACGTCGACGCGCAGCGCGGCGACGCGCGCGCACTTGAGATCGGCGTCGGTCTCCGCCAGGGCCGCATGCCAGGCTTTGCGCACTGCCGCGTCCATCGCCGGCTGCGTGCTGGCCTAGAGCCTGAGGCCGCGGCCGAGGTCGGCGGTGAGATCCCGCAGATCCTCGAGACCGACGGCGACCCGCAGCAGGCCCTCGCCGATGCCGGCGTGCGCGCGCGCCTCGGCGCTGATGCGGCCGTGCGTGGTGCTGGCCGGATGGGTGATCGTGGTGCGCGTGTCGCCGAGGTTGGCGGTGATCGAGATCAGCCGGGTGGCGTCGATCACCTTCCACGCCGCTTCGCGGCCGCCTTCGACCTCGAAGGCGACGACCGCGCCGTAGCCCTTCTGCTGCCGCTGCGCCAGCGCGTGCTGCGGATGCGTGTGCAGGCCCGGGTAGAACACGCGTTTGACGGTCGGCTGCTCGCTGAGCCATTCGGCGAGACCGTGCGCGTTCTCGCAGTGCGCCTTCATGCGCGCCGCCAGCGTCTCCAGGCCCTTGAGGAACACCCAGGCGTTGAACGGACTGAGGCAGGGTCCGGCCGTGCGCATGAAGCCGAACACGTCCTTGCCGACGCGCTGCGCGTCGCCGACGATCGCGCCGCCGACGCAGCGGCCCTGGCCGTCGATGTACTTGGTCGCCGAATGGATGACGAGATCGGCGCCGAGCTTGAGCGGCTGCTGCAGCACCGGGGTCAGGAAGCAGTTGTCGACGCAGAGCAGCGCGCCATGGCGATGCGCGATGTCGGCGAGCGCGGCGATGTCGACCAGCTCGACCAGCGGATTGGTCGGCGTCTCGGCGAACAGCAGGCGCGTGCTCGGACGCACCGCCTGCTCCCAGCCGGCGAGATCGCCCTGCGCGACGTAGCTGACTTCGATGCCGAACCTGCTCAGCACATTGTTGAACAGGTTGATCGTCGAGCCGAACAGGCCGCTCGAGGTGACGACGTGATCGCCCTGCCTGAGCAGCGACAGGCACAGCGTCAGCACCGCCGCCATGCCGCTCGCCGTCGCCACGCAGCTCTCGCCGCCTTCCATCGCCGCGAGGCGCTTCTCGAAGGCCTCGGTGGTCGGATTGGTGAAGCGCGAATAGATGTAGCCGGGCTCGCTGCCGGCGAACACCGCCGCCGCCTGCGCGGCGCTCTCGAAGACGTAGCTCGAGGTCATCGAGATCGACGCCGAATGCTCGCGGTTGCCGGTGCGCGGCTCGGCGGCGCGCACGCCGAGCGTGGCGCTGCCCCAGTCCGGATCGAAGAATTCGTTCACTGCCTCACTCCTGCGGGCAATGAAAAAGCCCGCCAGCATCGTTCCATGCCAAACGGGCTCGCGCCCCGTTTAGCGACATTTATTGGCGACCCGAGGCCGCCGCGCCTGCAAGCTGGGAGCAAATCGGCGCGCGCGCAAAGGTAAGACGAAAAGCTTCCGACGGCAAGGCTTTCGATGAAGCGCGAGACGGCGTCGCGAGCGGTTCGAGGCCGCGCTTGCCGCGCACAGCGGTGCCGAAGCACGGCGAGCACGGCCGGTGCAGGATCGGGCCGCGCCGCCGCCGGACCGCGCTGGGTCAAGCGTTCGGCAATTCGATGACGGTCTGCGCCTTGCGCCGCGCCGCCTTCGCCGCGTCCGAACGGAACAGCTCCAGCTGGTTGAGGTATTCGGTCGTGACGTCCTGGGTGATGTACTCGCCGGTGAACACCGAGCAGTCGAAGCGCGAGATGTTCGGGTTGCCGGCGCGCACCGCGTCGATCAGATCCTCGAGGTCCTGGTAGATCAGGCGGTCGGCGCCGAGCATCTTCTCGAGCTCGTCGACGCTGCGCCCGTGCGCGACCAGCTCGCTGGAGGTCGGCATGTCGATGCCGTAGACGTTCGGATAGCGCACCGGCGGCGACGCCGACGCGAAATAGACTTTCTTGGCGCCCGCCTCACGCGCCATCTCGATGATCTCCTTCGAGGTCGTGCCGCGCACGATGGAGTCGTCGACCAGCAGCACGTTCTTGCCGCGGAATTCGAGATCGACCGGGTTGAGCTTCTGGCGCACCGACTTCTTGCGCTGCGCCTGGCCCGGCATGATGAAGGTGCGGCCGATGTAGCGGTTCTTGATGAAGCCTTCGCGGTAATGCACGCCGAGACGCGCGGCGAGCTCGGCGCCGGCGACGCGCGAGGTGTCCGGAATCGGGATGACCACGTCGATGTCGTGGTCCGGCCACTCGCGCAGAATCTTCTCGGCCAGCTTCACGCCCATGCGCAGGCGCGCCTTGTAGACGTAGATGTCGTCGATCACCGAGTCCGGACGCGCCAGGTAGACGTGCTCGAAGATGCACGGCGAGTAGATCGGGTTGGCCGCGCACTGGCGCTTGTGCAGCTTGCCGTCGAGCGTGATCAGCACTGCCTCGCCGGGCAGGATGTCACCGAGCATTTCGTAACCGAGCGCGTTCAGGGCGACCGACTCCGAGGCGATCATGTAATCCGGCCCCTTGCTGGTCTCGCGCACGCCGTAGACGGCCGGGCGGATGCCGTAGGGATCGCGGAAGCCGACGACGCCGTAGCCGGTGATCATCGCCACGCAGGCATAGGCGCCGCGACAGCGCAGATGCACGCCGGATACCGCGGCGAAGACGTCGTCCGGCGTCAGGCGCAGCACGCCGCGCTGCAGCAGCTCGTGCGCGAAGACGTTGAGCAGCACTTCCGAGTCCGACTCGGTGTTGAGATGACGGCGGTCTTCGAGGAACAGCTCCTGCTTGAGCTCCTCGGCGTTGGTCAGATTGCCGTTGTGCGAGAGCGAGATGCCGAACGGCGTGTTGGTGTAGAACGGCTGCGCCTCGGCGGTGGTCGAGCTGCCGGCGGTCGGATAGCGCACATGGGCGACGCCCATGTTGCCGCGCAGCTTGGCCATCTGCTCGTCGGCGTTGAAGACGTCGCGCACCAGGCCGTTTTCCTTGCGCAGATACAGGCGATGGCCTTCATTGGTGATGATGCCGGCGGCGTCCTGGCCGCGGTGCTGCAGCATGGTCAGGGCGTCGAACAGATCCGAGTTGACGGCGGCGGTTTGCGAAACGATTCCGGCAATTCCACACATGGCTAAGAATCCGTAGAAGAAGTCGGTTTGGCAGCGGACGAGGCCGGCTCGAGGAAATCGAGCCAGCGCTGCGGAATGATGGTTTCGACGCCCTTGGCGATGCCGACGAAGTGCGGCACCACGGCCGACTGCTGCCACCAGCGATCCTGCGCGGCGCCCATGCGCCCGGCGATGAGCACGAACAGCACGAGGGCGATCGCCGCGCGCAGCACGCCGACGCCGCCGCCGAGCGTGCGGTCGGAAGCCGAGAAGCGGCTGTCGCGGACGGCCTGCACGGCGATGTGGGTCACGATGGCGCCGAACACCAGCGTGAGAAAGAAGACGATGCCGCAGGCCACCGCTTCGCGCAGCGCCGGATCGGCGATGCGCGCTTCGAGCAAGCCGGCCGCCTTGTCGCCGAACAGCGCCGCGACGGCGAAGGCGATGATCCAGGTCGAGAGGCTGAGCACCTCGCGCGTGAAGCCGCGCAGGATGCCGACCAGCACGGAAATCAGCGCAAGGGCGGCGATGCAGTAGTCGATCCAGGTCATGCGGGCGCGCGGCTTGGAGTGGCGGCGATTTTACCACTGCGTGACAGCCGCCGCCGAAGGAGAACTTCTCTTGCGGCCCCGCCGCGCGGCGACGCAGGGCAAGGGGCGCTTCCTCAATGGATGCGCGGCGCGGCCGTTCAAGCCCGCGCCGCGGCGATTCACGGCGCGACGACGCGCGCCTCCGGATAGCCGCCGCCCTTGAGCCTGCCCTGCGCCGCCTGCGCCGCCTCGCGCGTCGCATACGGGCCGGCACGCACGCGGTACAGCGTGCCCCTGGCGGTATCGAGCGGCGAGATGAAGCTGCTCTGCCCCAGCGCCTTCAGCTTGTCCTGCACGGCGCGCGCGCGCGCGATGTCGGAGAAGCCGCCGACCTGCACGGACCAGGCGCCCGTCTCCGGCTTGTCGCTCGCCCTGGCGGCGGTGGCCGGCTTGTCGGCGGGTTTGGCGGACGCCGGCGCCACGGCCTTCTCGACCGGCTTGCCGGCCGTCGGCGCTTTTTCCGCTGTCTTTTGCGCTGTCTTCGCCGCCGGCTTGTCGGCCGGCTTCGGTGCCGGCTTCGCGGCGCCGGCCTCGGCCGGCTTGCCCTCGGCCGCTTTCGGCGGCGGCGCGGCCGGCGCCGCTTCCTGTTCCTTCAGCGACGGCTCGAGCGCGAGCTGCACCGGCTTGCGCGCCTCGGCCTCGCCGCTGCCGTCGTCGTCGCCGGCGATGTCGGCCTCCTGCGCATCGGTGCCCTCGCCTTCATGCGCGGGCGCCGGCGTCGCCGGCGGCGGCGCGGCAAGCGTCGGCGGCATGTTGGCGGCCGAGGGCGGCGGCGGTTCGCCGCCGGCGACCTCGTGCAGCGGAATCGTCACCACGTCGACGCCCGGCTGCTGCGCCGCCTGCTCCGGCGTCGGCAGGATCGACACGATCACGAAGGTCGCGACCAGCAACACGGCGGCACCGGCGGCGCGGCGCCTGAACTTGTCATCCATCTGCATCAGGGTCGTGAAGCATCCAGTTCGTTGATCGCCGCGGCCACGGTCAGGAAGGAGCCGGTGGCGACGACGCTGCCGGCGTCGCCGACCGCGCGTCGCGCCCGGCGCAGCGCGTCGCCGATATTGTCGCAGGTCTGGCTGTCGACGCCGGCCTCGCGCAGCCGCGCCTGCAGCGCCGCGGCCGACAGGCCGCGCGGCCCGTCGAGGCCGACCGCGTACAGATGATCGGCCGCGCCGGCCAGCAGCCGGCCCACCTCGCCGACCGGCTTGTCGGCCAGCATGCCGAGCACCAGCGCGCGCGGCGCCGCCGTCTCGCGCCGCAGGAAGTCGGCGAGCACCTGCGCGGCCTCGGCGTTATGCGCGACGTCGAGCAGCACGCCGCGATACGACTCGCAACGGCCGCGCAGCCTGAGCAGCGCCAGGCCGCGCTCGCAATCGTCGCGGCGCAGCGGCCGGCGCTGCAGGCCGGCCTGCAGCGCGGCCAGGACGCCGGCGGCGTTCTGGTACTGCACGGCGCCGGCCAGCGCCGGGCGCGGCAGGCGCGTCCAGGTCTCGCTGCCGCAGCGCCAGCTCCAGCCGCCGTCCGGCAGCACGGCGTAATCGAACTCGCCGCCGAGGCGCAGCAGCGGCGCGCCGACATCCCGCGCGGCGTCGAGCACCGAGGCCGGCGGCGCGCGTTCGACGAGCACCGCCGGCCGCCCGGCGCGGAAAATGCCGGCCTTCTCGGCGCCGATCTGCTCGCGGCTGTCGCCGAGCCAGTCCCGATGATCGAGCCCGACATTGGTCAGCAGCGCGACGTCGGCGTCGACCAGGTTCACCGCGTCGAGCCGGCCGCCGAGACCGACTTCGAGCACCTGCACCTCGACGCGCGCGGCGCGGAACAGCCACAGCGCGGCCAGCGTGCCGAACTCGAAATAGGTCAGCGGCACATCACCGCGCGCGGCGTCGATCGCCTCGAAGGCGGCGCACAGCGCGGCATCGTCGGCGGTGCGGCCGTCGATCTGGATGCGCTCCGGGTAGCGCAGCACGTGCGGCGAGGTGTACAGCCCGACCCGGTAGCCCGCGGCGCGGTAGATGCCGGCGGCGAGCGTGGCGCTGGAACCCTTGCCGTTGGTGCCGGCGATGGTCAGCGTATGCGGGCCGCGATGCGGCAGGCCGAGACGCGCGGCGACGGCGCGCACGCGCTCGAGGCCGAGCGCTATCGAACGCGGATGCAAGGTCTCCTGGAACCGCAGCCACTCATCGAGACTGCGGGAGGAACGTACCGGCACTGCTCGGGTATCTATCGCGCTTCGCTGGGCGCCGCGTCGGACTTGGCGTCGGCCGGCGCGAAGTGCGTCAGCATCGCCAGAATGCGGAACAGTTTCTCGCGCATCTCGCGGCGGTCGACGATCATGTCAATCGCGCCCTTCTCGAGCAGGAACTCGGCGCGCTGGAAGCCTTCCGGCAGCTTCTGGCGCACGGTCTGCTCGATCACGCGCGGGCCGGCGAAGCCGATCAGCGCGCGCGGTTCAGCGATCTGGATGTCGCCGAGCTGCGCGAAGCTCGCCGACACGCCGCCCATGGTCGGATGCGTCAGCACCGACACGAACGGCAGGCCGCGATCGGCCAGCCGGGCCAGCGCCGCCGAGGTCTTCGCCATCTGGAACAGCGAGAACAGCGATTCCTGCATGCGCGCGCCGCCGGAGGCGTTGAAGACGATGTATGGCGTGCCGTGTTCGAGGCAGGCGTTGACGCCGCGCACGAACTTTTCGCCGACGACGCTGCCCATCGAGCCGCCCATGAAGCTGAATTCGAAGGCCGAGACCACGACCGGCAGGCCCATGACACGGCCGCGCATGACGACCAGCGCGTCTTTCTCGTCGGTATCGGCCTGCGCTTCCTTGATGCGCTCGGTGTACTTGCGGCTGTCCTTGAACTTCAGCGGATCGCGCGGGCCGATGTCGGCACCGAGTTCCTCGCGTCCGTCGACGTCGAGGAAGGTGTTGAGGCGCGCGCGCGCGCCGATCGGACGATGATTGCCGCACTTCGGGCAGACCTCGAGGGTCCGCTCCAGCTCGGCGCGGTAAAGCACCGACTGGCAGCTCTCGCACTTGGTCCACAGGCCCTCGGGAACGTTGCGCTTGCGGGCGCCCGAGGTCAGCAGCTTCGATCCAGCAACCTTGTCCAGCCAGCTCATCGATTCGGTCATGGGGTGTGGCGAAGCCAATATGTTAACCGGTCCGTCGGCCTTAGCGTTGTGCCGCGTCCGGGGCCAGGCTGTCAAGGGCGGCGCGTAGACTGGCGAGCTTTTCCTGCAGGATCCCCGGCAATGCCTGCGGCTGCAGCTGCAGGCGCTCGATTTCGGCGACCAGGGCGCTGCCGACCACGACGCCGTCGGCCAGCGCGCCGATCGCCCGCGCCGACGCCGCGTCGCGGATGCCGAAGCCGACCGCCAAGGGCAGGTCCGTGTGCCGGCGGATGCGCGCCAGCGCCGCCGCGACGCTGGCGACGTCGAGCGTCGCCGTGCCGGTCACGCCCTTCAGCGACACGTAGTAGAGATACCCGCTCGCCTCGCGCGCGATCGCCGCGATGCGGTCGTCGGGGCTGGTCGGCGCCAGCAGGAAGATGCAGTCGAGGCCGTGCGCGCGCAGGGTCGGCAGATAGCCGTCGGCTTCCTCGACGGCCAGATCGACCAGCAGCACGCCGTCGACGCCGCTCGCCTGCGCCTTTTTGGCGAAGGCCTCGACGCCGCGCGTCTCGAGCGGATTCAGGTAGCCCATCAGCACGACCGGCGTGTCGGCGTCGGTGCGGCGGAACTCGGCGACCATGTCGAGGATCTGCCAGAGCCCGGTGCCGTGCTTCAGCGCGCGCTCGCAGGCGAGCTGGATGGTCGGGCCGTCGGCCATCGGATCGGAGAACGGCACGCCGAGCTCGATGACGTCGGCGCCGCCGCGCACCAGCGCGTGCATCAGGCCGACGGTGACGTCCGGCTGCGGATCGCCGGCGGTGATGTACGGCACCAGCGCCTTGCGGTTCTGCGCCTTGAGCGCAGCAAAACGGGATTTGAGACGACTCATGTCAGCGAGATGCCTTCGAGCTTGGCGATCGTGAAAATGTCCTTGTCGCCGCGCCCCGAGAGATTGACGACGATGCGCTTGCCGGCGCCGAGCTTCGGCGCGAGCTTCTTCGCGTAGGCGATCGCGTGCGAGGATTCGAGCGCCGGGATGATGCCTTCCAGGCGCGTCAGCTCGTGGAAGGCGGCGAGCGCTTCATCGTCGGTGGCCGACACATAGCTGACGCGGCCGCTGTCCTTCAGCCAGGAATGCTCGGGCCCGACGCCCGGATAGTCGAGCCCGGCCGAGATCGAGTGCGTGCCGAGGATCTGGCCGTTCTCGTCGGCCATGATGTAGGTGCGGTTGCCGTGCAGGATGCCGGGCTTGCCGGCCGTCAGCGGCGCCGCGTGATCCGGCGTTTCCACGCCCTTGCCACCGGCTTCGACGCCATACATGGCGACCTTGTCGTAGCCGATGAAGGGATAGAACAGGCCGATCGCGTTCGAGCCGCCGCCGACGCAGGCGAGCAGCGCATCCGGCTGGGTGCCGAACTTCCTGGCGCTCTGCTCGATGACTTCGCGGCCGATCACCGACTGGAAGTCGCGCACCAGCATCGGATACGGATGCGGGCCGGCGACGGTGCCGATCACGTAGAAGGTGTCGTCGACATTGGTGACCCAGTCGCGCAGCGCCTCGTTCATGGCGTCCTTCAGCGTCTTCGTGCCGCTGTGCACCGGCCGCACTTCGGCGCCGAGCAGCTTCATGCGATAGACGTTCGGCGACTGGCGCTGCACATCCTCGGCGCCCATGTAGACCACGCACTTGAGGCCGAGTCGCGCGGCGATCGTCGCGCTGGCGACGCCGTGCTGGCCGGCGCCGGTCTCGGCGATGATGCGCGTCTTGCCGAGATGCTTGGCGAGCAGGGCCTGGCCGATGGTGTTGTTGACCTTGTGCGCGCCGGTGTGATTGAGATCCTCGCGCTTCAGCCAGATTTCCGCCCCGCCCCAGTTCCTCGTCAGGCGCTCGGCGTGATACAGCGGCGACGGCCGGCCGACGTAGTCGGCGAGATCGCGGTCGAACTCGGCGATGAAGGCGGGGTCGTCCTTGAGCCGCAGGTACGCCGCTTCCAGCTGGCGCAGCGGCTCCATCAGCGTTTCGGCGACGAACTGGCCACCGTAGGGGCCGAAATGGCCTTTCTTGTCGGGATAGTCGTAACTCATCACAGCTTCCTCATGGGCGACTCGCGCTCCAGTTTGCGTTCGGCCCGGCGCACGGCGGCGACGAAGGCCTGCATCTTGTCGGCGTCCTTGACGCCAGGCTTGCGTTCGATGCCGCTCGAGACGTCGACCGCATAGGGTTTCAGCGCGGCGATACCGCGCGCGACATTGTCGGGATTGAGCCCGCCGGCAAGGACCAGCGGCATCGCGACTTTCGGCAGCGCCTTCCATTCGAAGGTCTGGCCGCGCCCGCCCAGGCCGCCCGGCGCATGACTGTCGAGCAGCAGGCCCGCCGCGTCGCCGTAGCGCCGCGCTTCGCGACGCAAGGCAACCTTGCCGCCCATCGCGATCGCCTTCAGATAGCGCAGGCCGAAGCTGGCGCAGAAGTCCGCTTGCTCGGCGCCGTGGAACTGCAGCAGGTCCGGCTTCACGGCGTCGATCGCTTCCTGCACGAAGCCGGCATCGGGGTCCTTGAACAGCAGCACGCTGCTGACGAACGGCGGCAGGCGGCTGCGCAGTTTCGCGGCGAGTTCGAGATCGACGCAGCGCGGGCTCGCCGGCACCACGATCAGACCGATCGCATCGACGCCCAGCGCAACAGCGGCGTCGACGTCGCGGGCGCGACGCAGGCCACAGAACTTGATGCGGATGCGGGACACGGGAACCTTGTTCGTTGCTTCACGACCGCTGCGCGGCCCTCACGCCACCATTCGCCCCGCGAATGGTCCTCCCCCTCCCGCTGTGCGGGCGAGGGGCGGTGGCGTCGCTGCGCGACACTTACGCTCCCGGGAACCACGGCGTCGGCGGTTTCGGGAGCGCGAATTCTGCCGGATATTGCGGCCCCACGAAATAGAGCCCTTCGGCGGGCGCCGTCATGCCGCCCGCCGTGCGATCGCGCGCCGCCAGCACTGCCGCGACCCAGGCCGGCGGCCGCCTGCCGAGGCCGACTTCGACCAGCGTGCCGGTGATGTTGCGCACCATGTGATGCAGGAAGGCATTGCCGGCGATGTCGAGCACGACGAAGTCGCCGGCGCGCAACACGCTGATGCAATGCACCTTGCGCATCGGCGTCGGCGACTGGCACTGCGAATCGCGAAAGGAGGAAAAATCGTGCTCGCCGACCAGGGCCTGCGCGGCGGCGTGCATGGCCTCGGCGTCCAGCGTGCGCGGCCAATGCGCGGCGCGACCGAGCAGCAGCGCGCTGCGCGCGCGATGGTTGTGGATGACGTAGCGGTAGCGGCGTTCGAGCGCGCGGTACCGGGCATGGAATTCGAGCGGCACCGGCCGCACCCAGCGCAGGCTGATGTCGTCCGGCAGGTTCGAGTTCGTGCCGAGCAGCCAGGCGTAGTCGCTGCGCGTGGCGTCGGTGTCGAAATGGATGACCTGCTGCAGCGCATGCACGCCGGCGTCGGTGCGACCGGCGGCGGTGATCGTCACGACATGGTCGGCGACGCGGCCGAGCCCGCGTTCGAGCTCGGCCTGGACCGTGTGCCGGCCGCTGAGCGCCTGCCAGCCCGAGTAGGCGGTGCCGAGGTATTCGACGCCGGCCGCGTAACGCGCCACCCGCCTACCCTGCCCGCATCAGGCTGCGCGCGTCCGAGCCGTCTCTCAGCCGAGGCGGCCGAGCAGCTCGCGCGCATCCTGCTGCTGCGCCGTGCTGCCCTGCTGCAGCACTTCGTTGAGCAGGCCGCGCGCCATCTCGTTGTCGCCCATGTCGACGTAGGCCCGCGCCAGATCGAGCTTGGTGCCGGCCTCGTCGCCGGAAATCTCGCCGGCGTCGGTCGGCACCGCGTCGAAATCGAATTCGTCGAGGCGAATCTCCGCTGCCGGCGCGGGCGCCGGCGGCGGCGCGCTGGGCGGCGGATCGACATCGAAACCGCTCAGATCGAAGTCCAGCGTGTTGCCGCGATCGGCCGGGGTCGGCGCTGGCGGCGCGGCCGGTGCAGCCGGCGGCTCGCCCATGTCGAAATCGCCGAGATCGAATTCGACGGCATTGCCCGGCTCGGGCTTCGGCTCATCGAGCTTGCCGGCATCGAGCGAGGACAGTTCGAGATCGTCGAGCTGGAAGTCCAGCGTCGAGGCAGCAGGTGCGGCCGGGGCGGCCGGGGCGGCCGGCATCTCGGCTTCGGCCGTCGGCGCCGCGACTTCGGTCGCCGCGAAGCCGAGGTCGAGATCGGGTTCCAGCGTCGCGGTCGCGGCATCACCGAACAGCGGCGCGGCCGGATCGAGCTGCTGGCCCATGATCGCCAGCTTCTGCCACTCGGCCGGCGGCAGCCTGTCCTTGAGCGTCGCCGCCGTCTCCTCGAACTCCGCGACCTTGCCGGCTGCGAAATACGTCTCCGCCAGCTTGACGGCGATGTCGGTACGGCCCGGCTCCTTGGCCGCCGCCTGCTTCAGCAGCAGCGCCGCCTCGTCGTACAGACCGTAGGCCAGATGGAAATCCGCCTCCGACACCGGGTCGTTGGCATCGAGATCGATCTGCACGGTCTGCGCCGCGAACTGTCCGGTCAGGTCGAAATCGACCGGCGGCAGCGCGGCGGCCTCGGCGGCTGCGGGCGCCGCCGCCAGGGTCTGCGTCTGCAGCTGTTGCGTGGCGGCGATGTCGGCTTCCGACGCCGTATCCAGCGTTTTCTCCAGGCGCTCGAGTTCGGCCTTGGCGGAAGGCTTGTTGGTCGCCGCCGCGGCCGCGGCCGCCGCCACGCCCGCACCGGCAACACCCGCGGCCGCCATCTTGCCGGCCGAAGGCTGCGCCAGCGGCATGCGACGCGGCGCGGTCGGCGGCGGCGGCGCGACAGGCGCCGCCCGGCGCTGCTTCCAGCGCGAGTACAGATAGGCGATGCCGAACAGCAGCAGCAGGCCGAGAACGAGCGGAATCAGCAGGCTTTCGAGCAGCCCGCCCTCTTCACGCGGCGGCAGCGGCTGCGATTTCGTCGGGGCCGGTTCCGGCTCGGCGGCCGCCGGTGCCGGGGCCGGCGCCGCGGCGGCAACGCTGGCGGCGGGCGCCGGCGCCGCATCGCTCGCGCCCGGCGCGGCGGCCGTCGAAGACGCGACCGCCGGCCCGGAGGCCGGCGCGCCGGGCGGCGCGGCACCGGTCGCACTGACTGGCGGCGGCGGCGTCTCGGCTGCGGGCTGCGCGACCTTCGGCGATGCCGGTGGCGGCGGCGCGATATTGGCCGGCTCGATCTGTGGCCGGCGCGGCGGCGGCGCGGCGCGCACGGCCGACCCCGGCAGGCCGCGCAGGCGCGCGACTTCCGCCTTGGCATCGGCGGCCGGCGTGGCCTTCATCTCGTCGGCGCCGGGAACGCGCAGCATCGCGCCCTTCTGCAGGCCGTTGATGCTGCCGTCGAACGCGCGCGGATTGCCCCTGTAGATGGCGAGCAGGACCTGATCCATGGTGATGCCGGGATTCGGACGCATGCGCGTCGCGATGCTCCACAGCGTCTCGGCCGGCTTGACCGGCCCATAGAGCTCGCCCGGGTTGGCGGTGATGGCCTCGGCGCCGGACGTCGAAGGCGTCGGCACCGGCGCGGGTGCCGGCGCGGCGGGAGGCGGCGCCGGACGGGGCGCCGGCCTGGCCGGCGGCGGCTCGGCGGGCACCGCCGTCGCCTGTGCCGGCTCGACGTCGGCGATCGGCGTCGGCGTCGTGCGCCGCGCCGCGCTGTCGGCGACGCTGAATTCCGGCGGATCGAGCAGCACGGTGTATTGACGCAGGATGCGATTGCCGCCGCCGCGAATATCGAGCAGCAGCTGCACGTAGGGCTCGTGCGCGACCTGCTCGCTGCGGATCTCGATGCGCGGCGTGCCGTCCGTGCGCACGGCGAAGCGCAGGGTCGACAGATAGTCGGCATGCTCGATGCCGGCGCGCGCGAAGTCGTCGGCACCGGCGAGACCGACGCGCAGGCTCGCCGCCTCGTCGCTGCTCACCGAGCTCAGCGGAATGACCGCGTCGAAACGCTGGTTGAGGTGCGAGCGCACCTGGATCTCGCCGAGCCCGAGCGCGCTGGCGGCCGACAGCCAAAGACCGGTGACGACGCCCGCCACGGGAATCACGATGCGCTTCATAGTCCTCCAAGCCCCCCTTGGACTTCCGGCGACCGCCACAGGAGATTTCATGCTGCGGCTTAAATTACGCGTATAAGCCCTTTTATACATGATGATTTATAAATAGTCACGGATGACGATCTCGGCATTCGCCAATGCATTCAAGGCACTGCAGCGACGCACATTGTCCGCCACCAGCCATAGCTGCAGCGCATGTGCCTCGCCGCGCGGCACGCGCAGGCGGCCGACCCGGATTTCGGGGTTGAGCGCCGCGTCGGTGACCGGCGTGGCGCCGTCTTCGGCGACGCGCGAGGCTTCCACCGTGAAGCCGCTCAGGGCCTCGATCAGCGCCTGTGCCGCCGCCGCGTCAGGCGGCCGCGCGAAGCGCAGCTCGGCACTCGCCGCATATCCGTAGAACACCGGCACCTGCAGCAGCGTGGCCCGCACGGTGAGCTGCGGCAGCCCGAGCAGCATGGGCAACTCCTCGGCGATGCGGCGCTCGCGTTCGGTGCTGCCGTCGACGCCGGCGTCGCCGTCCTGGCCGAGCACGTTGAAGGCGATCTGCCGCGCGAAGTAGCGACGCTCGTAGAAGCGCGCGTTGAGCAGTGCCGTGGTTTCGCGCGCCAGATCCTCGAGCGCGGTGCGACCGCCGTCGGACGCCGGCAGAAGGCCGGTCAGCGAAACGTGCTCGAGCCCGAACCCGGCGTGCAACGCCGCCAGCACCGGCGCCAGGGCGACGTTGAGGCGGTCCGGCGAGGCGACGATGCCGCGCTCGTTGAAACGCGCCAGGGCTCTGGCGTTGACTTCCGGGACGACGAGCGGAATCGCCGAATCGCGCCAGGCCTGCCCGGTCGCGTCGATGACGACGGCGCCGGCGTCCGCCGCGCGCTCGGCCTGCGCCGACAGCTCCGCATCATCGTCGGCGAGAAACGCCAGCTGCACCTGCGTGAAATCGAAGGTGCGCGCGTCTTCGAGAAGGAGCGGCGCGCCGGCGAAGCGCACGTCGGCCTCGGACTGCGGATCCAGCACCAGCGCCGACGTCTCGCCGGCCGGAAACTTGCGTTCGGCCATCAGCTCGAACAGCGCCTCGGCAATCGGACTGTCGGCGCCGATGATGGCGATCTCGAACCGCTTGGACATGCACGCTCCTGAAAAACAAAACCCGTCCGCGAGGACGGGTTGCGGGGCGACATTCTAACGACGGCGCCGCGCCGGCGTTACGGGGCGGCTCCGGCATCAGGCGCCGAGCAGGATTCTCAGCATGCGCCGCAGCGGTTCCGCGGCGCCCCACAGCAGCTGGTCGCCGATCACGAAGGCCGACAGGTAGCCGGCGCCGAGATCGAGCTTGCGCACGCGGCCGACACCGATCTGCAGGCCGCCGGTGATCGAAGCCGGCGTGAGTTCCTTCACGGTCAGCGCGCGATCGTTCGGCACCCATTTCACCCAGTCGTTGCCGCTCTTGATGATCGCTTCGATCTCGTCGAGCGGCAGATCGCGCCTGAGCTTGATGGTCAGCGCCAGGCTATGGCAACGCATCGCGCCGATGCGCACGCACAGGCCGTCGACCGGAATCACCGACTCCGGCGTCGCCTTGCCGAGGATCTTG
This sequence comes from Solimonas soli DSM 21787, assembly GCF_000474945.1. Classification (GTDB taxonomy): domain Bacteria; phylum Pseudomonadota; class Gammaproteobacteria; order Nevskiales; family Nevskiaceae; genus Solimonas; species Solimonas soli. Next base: position 76,045 of record NZ_AXDW01000001.1, read on the forward strand.
TTGACCTCGGCGCGGCCCTTCCACTCTTCCTTCGACTGGCCGTTCGGCAGCTGCGCGTCGATCCACGGAATCAGGCCGCCGGCCAGCGGCGCGCCGAAGAACTCGGTCGGCACGTCCTCGCGGATCGCCTTCGCCACCTTGCGGTCGATGTCGAGGATCGCCGAGGCCGGCGTCGCCAGTTCATCGGCGACCGCGGCGCTGACAACGCCCATGCCCTTGAGCAGCTCGCGCATGTGGCTGGCGCCGCCGCCCGACGCCGCCTGGTAGGTCATCGAGCTGATCCATTCGACGAGATTCTCGCGGAACAGGCCGCCGACGCCCATCAAGAGGATCGAATTCGTGCAGTTGCCGCCGATGTAGTTCTTCACGCCGCGGGCCAGCGCCGCGTCGATGACGTGGCGGTTGACCGGGTCGAGGATGATGACGGCGTCGTCCTTCATGCGCAGCGCCGAGGCCGCGTCGATCCAGTAGCCGTCCCAGCCGCTGGCGCGCAGCTTCGGATAGATCTCGTTCGTGTAGTCGCCGCCCTGGCAGGTGATGATGATGTCCATCGCCTTGAGCGCGTCGACGCTGTTCGCATCCTTCAGCGCCGGCGTCGGCTGGCCGGCTATCACCGGGCCGGCGCCGCCGACGCTCGAGGTGCTGTAGAAATGCGATTCCACCAGCGCGAAATCGTTCTCTTCCTGCATGCGCTGCATCAGCACCGAGCCGACCATGCCGCGCCAACCGACGAATCCGACCTTCTTCATCTCACTCACTCTTTGCATGCATTGCGGAGGACCATTTCATCCTCCCATTTGAAAGTCGCGTACAGGGATGTACGCGGCTTAGACAGGACGTCTCAAACTCGCAGCAATCGCATCGCCCATCTCGCGCGTGCCGATCACCGTCTCGCCCGCACTGGCGATGTCGCCGGTGCGCTTGCCGTCCTTCAGCACCCGCTTCACCGCGGCGTCGATGCGCCCGGCGATGTCGCCGCGGTTGAACGTGTACTTGAACATCATGGCCACCGACAGAATCGTCGCGATCGGATTGGCCTTGTTCTGGCCCATGATGTCCGGCGCGCTGCCATGGATCGGCTCGTACATGCCCTTGTTGTTCACGTCGAGCGAGGCCGACGGCAGCAGGCCGATCGAGCCGCACAGCATCGACGCTTCGTCCGAGAGAATGTCGCCGAAGATGTTGCCGGTGACGATCACGTCGAACTGCTTCGGACGGCGCACGAGCTGCATCGCCGCGTTGTCGACGTACTGGTGCGTCAGCTCGACGTCCGGATAGTCCTGGGCGACCTTGATCACCACTTCACGCCACAGGCGCGAGGTCTCGAGCACGTTTTCCTTGTCGACCGAGCAGACGCGCTTGCTGCGCTTGCGTGCCGCTTCGAAGGCGACGCGGGCGATGCGCTCCACTTCCGGTTCGCTGTAATGCATGGTGTCGTAGCCTTCGGCATGGCCTTCGGCATTGCTGCGCCGACCGCGTGGCTGGCCGAAGTAGATATCGCCGGTCAGCTCGCGCAGGATCAGGATGTCGAGACCCTCGATCACCTCGCGCTTCAGCGACGACGCATCGGCAAGCTCGTCGAAGGCCAGCGCCGGGCGCAGGTTGGCGAACAGGTTCAGATCCTTGCGGATGCCGAGCAGGCCGCGCTCCGGGCGCAGCTCGCGCGGCAGCTCGTCGTACTTCGGGCCACCGACCGCGCCGAGCAGGATCGCATCGGCCTCGCGCGCCGCCTTCTGCGTCGACGGCGGATACGGATGGCCTTCGGCGTCGTAGGCGGCGCCGCCGAGCTTGGCGAAGCTCCATTCGAGCGCTTCGCCTTCGGCGCGCAGCACTTCGAGGATCTTCACGGCCTCGGCCATGATCTCGGGGCCGATGCCGTCGCCGGGCAGGATCAGGATTTTCTTGGTCATCGTTTTTCGTCTTCTTCAGTCTTTAAGTCTTTGCGTGGTCTTTGCGCGCCTGCTCAACGCGCCTTCTTCACCGCGACGAAACGCAGGCGCACGTAGTCGGCGGTCCACTGCCCGACCGTGTTGGCGAGACGCTCGTGCAGGCTGCCCTGCACTTCGGCGATCAGCGCCGCGCGCTCGCCTTCCGGCACGATCGCCAGGAACGCCTGCGCGAACGTGCGCAGCCAGCCGCTGATGTCGCCGGGCAGCAAGGTCGGCCGCGGGAAGCTCTCGATGGCGACGACGTCGAAGCCGGCGGCCTGCAGGCGGCGGCGGTAATCGGCGAGCGTCGGGAAGAACCAGGGATCGGCCTGCGCCGCGTCGTAGCCGCGTCGCGCCATCGCATCGTGGATCGCGCCGCGGATCGCCGCGATGTTGCCGGCCGCGCCCATCTCGGCGACGAAGCGACCGCCCGGTTTCAGGGCACGCGCCACGCTGAGCAGCACGCCGTCGGGATCGCGCTTCATCCAGTGCAGCGCCGCGTTCGAGAACACCGCGTCGAACTCGTTCGCGAAGGTCAGCGCCTGCGCGTCGGCGAGCCGCGCGTCGACGCCGCGCTCGCGCGCGGCCGCGACCAGCTCGACGCTGGCGTCGATACCGACCACGCGCGCGCCGCTGGCCGACAGCTTCTCGGTCAGCGCGCCATCGCCGCAGCCCAGGTCGAGAATGCGCTCGCCGGCCTGCGGCGCGAGCCACTCGACGAGGCTCTCGGCGAGATCGGCGACGAAGCGGCCGTTCTTCGCGTAATCGCGCGCATCCCAGCTCTGGCCGGCCACGTCGGCGACGACCAGCGTGGTCATGACGCGAACAGCCACGGCGCCTGCTGCGCGCGCCGGGCCTCGTAGGCGCGGATCGCGTCGGCGTTCTTCAGCGTCAGGCCGATCTCGTCGAGACCCTCGACCAGGTTGTGCTTGCGGCCGGCGTCGATCTCGAACGAGAACGCATTGCCGCACGGCAGCTTCACCTGCTGCGCCGGCAGGTCGATGGTGAACTGCGCATCCGGATTCCGGGCGACGCCGTCGAAGATCGCCTGCACTTCCTCGGGCTTGAGCACGACCGGCAGCACGCCGTTCTTGAAGCAGTTCGAGAAGAAGATGTCGGCATAGCTCGGCGCGATCACGGCGCGGAAGCCGTAGTCGTCGAGCGCCCACACGGCATGCTCGCGCGACGAACCGCAACCGAAGTTGTCGCGCGCGATCAGGATCTGCGCGCCCTGGTGCTCGGCCTTGTTCAGCACGAAGTCCGGATTGACGCGGCGCGTGGCCGGATCGATCTCCAGATCGCCGGCATCGAGATAACGCCAGTCGTCGAACAGGAACGGGCCGAAGCCGGTGCGGCGGATCGACTTCAGGTACTGCTTGGGAATGATGGCGTCGGTATCGACGTTCGGACGATCCAGCGGCGCGATCTTGCTGCTGACGACAGTGAAAGCTCTCATGTTCGGGTTCCTCTAGAAGCTGCGCACGTCGACGAAGTGGCCGGCGATGCCGGCCGCCGCGGCCATCGCCGGCGACACCAGGTGCGTGCGACCGCCGGCGCCCTGGCGGCCTTCGAAATTGCGGTTGCTGGTCGAGGCGCAGCGCTCGCCCGGCTCCAGACGGTCGGCGTTCATCGCCAGGCACATCGAGCAGCCCGGCTCGCGCCACTCGAAGCCGGCGTCGCGGAAGATCTGGTCGAGACCTTCGGCCTCGGCCTGTTCCTTCACCAGACCCGAGCCGGGCACGACCATCGCCAGCTTGACGTTGGCCGCCTTCTTCCTGCCCTTGACGACCGCCGCGGCGGCACGCATGTCTTCGATGCGCGAATTGGTGCACGAGCCGATGAAGACCTTGTCGATCGCGATCTTCTCGATCGGCGTGCCCGCCTTCAGGCCCATGTAGGCGAGCGCCTTCTCCATGCCGTTGCGCTTGACCGGATCGGCCTCGTCGGCGGGATTCGGCACGGCGGCACCGACCGGCAGCACCATCTCCGGCGAGGTGCCCCAGGTCACCTGCGGCTGGATGCCGGCGGCGTCGATCTCGACGACGGCATCGAACGCGGCGCCGGCGTCGCTCTTCAGCGTCTTCCAGTACGCGACGGCGGCATCCCAGTGCTCGGCCTTCGGCGCGTAGGGACGGCCTTTCACGTAGGCGATGGTCTTGTCGTCGACGGCGACCAGGCCGGCGCGCGCGCCGCCCTCGATCGCCATGTTGCACAAGGTCATGCGGCCTTCCATCGACAGGTCTTCGATCGCCTCGCCGGCGTATTCGATGACGTGGCCGGTGCCGCCGGCGGTGCCGATGCGGCCGATGATCGCCAGCGTGATGTCCTTGGCCGTGACGCCCGGGCCGACGTGACCCTTGACGCGGACCAGCATCGTCCTGGCCTTCTTCAGCACCAGGGTCTGCGTCGCCAGCGCGTGCTCGACTTCCGACGTGCCGATGCCGAAAGCCAGCGCCCCGAACGCACCGTGCGTCGAGGTGTGCGAGTCGCCGCAGACCACGGTCATGCCCGGCAGGGTGGCGCCCTGCTCCGGGCCGATCACATGGACGATGCCCTGACGGCGGTCCATCAGGTCGAACTTGGTGATGCCGAACTCGGCGCAGTTGGCGTCCAGCGCGTCGAGCTGGGCACGCGAAATCGGGTCCTTGATGCCCTTGGCGCGATCGACGGTCGGCACGTTGTGGTCCGGCACCGCCAGATTCGCCGCCAGCCGCCAGGGCTGGCGGTGGTTCAGGCGCAGGCCGTCGAAGGCCTGCGGGCTGGTCACTTCATGAACCAGATGGCGGTCGATGTAGATGAGGGCCGAGCCGGCGCCCAGATCGCTGACGACGTGGTCGTCCCAGATCTTGTCGTACAGCGTTCTCGGCTTGTTGCTGCTGCTCATCGCGGCCTCTCCTGCAGATTTTGGGTGCGAAAGTGGCGGGCATTCTAGGAGCGCGTTACCCATAACTCCAATGAATCGTTTTCATAAAGTGCATTCCGATGCAGAATGAGTGGAATCTTTCCGCCGCACGCCGCCATGGAAACCCAGTTCCTCGCCGCCTTCGTCGAGATCGCCGACTGCGGCTCGTTCACGCAGGCCGCCGAATCCCTGCACCTGTCGCAGCCGGCGATCAGCAAGCGCATCACCGCGCTGGAGGCGCAGATCGGCCACGCGCTGTTCGACCGTGTCGGCCGCCGCGTCACGCTGACCGACGCCGGCCGCACGCTGCTGCCATACGCGAGGAAGACGCTGCAGGACATCGAGGACGGCAAGCGCGCGCTGTCGAACCTGCACGAGGAAGTCGCCGGCCGCCTGTCGTTCGGCACCAGCCACCACATCGGTCTGCATCGCCTGCCGCCGGTGCTGCGCGCGTACACGCTGCAGTACCCGAACGTCGATCTCGACATTCACTTCATGGATTCGGAAGTGGCCTGCGAGGCGGTGATCGCCGGCAAGCTCGAACTCGGCATCGTCACCCTGCCGACCACCCCGCTGCCGCAGCTCGAACAGCGCCTGGTCTGGCCGGACCCGATGGTGGTCGTCGTCGCCGCCCAGCATCCGCTCGCCGGCCGCCGCAACGTGCCGCTGCGCGAACTCGCCGAGCACCCGGCGGTGCTGCCGGACGAGGCGACGTACACGCATCGCATCGTCACCGCCGAACTCGAACGCCAGGGCGTCGCGCCGCGCGTGCGGCTGGCGACCAACTATCTCGAAACGCTGAAGATGCTGGCCGGCATCGGCCTCGGCTGGAGCGTGCTGCCGGCGTCGATGCTCGACGACACGCTGTGCGAAGTCGGCGTGCGCGGCCTCGCCCTGCATCGCGAGCTGGGCCTGGTCTGGCATCAGCGGCGCACGCTGTCCGGGGCGGCGCGCGCGCTGCTGACGCAATTGCCGGAAGCGAGTATCCGACAATGATTTCACCCGGACCGCCACGATCGGGCAATGAACGCCGCGATCCGAGTCCGTAGAATTCGCGATCCTCCAGGCCTGGGACCGAGATCCACGATGAATGCCGCCGCGCTGATCGAACGCTACTACGCCGCCTTCAATGCCGGCGACTGGAACGGTTTCTTCGAGCTGCTGGCCGACGACGTCGCGCACGACATCAACCAGGGCATACGCGAAACCGGCAAGGAAGCGTTCAGGAAATTCATCGAGCGCATGAACCACAGCTACCGCGAGCAGATCGTCGACATCGTCGTGATGAGCAATGCCGACGGCTCGCGCGCCGCGAGCGAATACACCGTGCTCGGCCAGTACCTGGCGACCGACACCGGCCTGCCGGAAGCGCGCGGCCAGACCTACCGGCTGCCGGGCGGCGCGTTCTTCGACCTTCGCGGCGGCAAGGTCGCGCGCGTGACCAACTACTACAATCTCGAAGACTGGCTCAAGCAGGTCGCCGCCTGATGGCCGAGCTTCGCATCGAGGCCTTGCGCGGCGCGGCGATCGCCACCCGGCTCGACGCCCTCGCCGCGCTGCGCATCCGCGTGTTCCGCGACTGGCCGTATCTGTACGACGGCACGCTCGCATACGAGACGAAGTATCTGCAGATGTACGTGCAGTGCCCGCGCAGCCTCGCCGTCCTGGTCTGGGACGGCGCGCAATGCGTCGGTGCCTCGACCGTGCTGCCGCTCGCCGACGCGCCCCGCGACATGCAGCAGCCTTTCCTCGACGCCGGGCTCGATCTGGCGCCGATCGACTACTTCGGCGAGTCGGTGCTGTTGCGCGAATATCGCGGCCGTGGCATCGGCGTGAAGTTCTTCGAGCTGCGCGAAGCGCATGCGCGCGAGCTGGGCCTGAGGCAGTGCGCGTTCTGCGCCGTCGAGCGCGATGACGGCGATGCACGCAAACCGGCCGGCTACGTCGGCAACGACGCGTTCTGGCACAAGCGCGGCTACCGCAAGGTGCCGGCGCTGCGCACGACGCTGGCGTGGCCGGACGTGGGCGAGACGGCATCGAGCGACAAGCCGATGACGTTCTGGCTGCGCGATCTGGAGACCGCATGATGAAGCTCGCGCTCGCGCAATTCCCGGTGTCCGAACCCCGGCAGTGGGACGATGTCGTCGCGCCGATCGAAGCCTGGGTCGGCGAAGCGGCGGCGGCCGGCGCGCAGCTGCTGGTATTTCCCGAATACGCGGCGATGAGTCTCGCCGCCCTGTTCGACAGCGCGACGCGCGCCGATCTGCAGGCGCAGGTCGATGCGATGCAGGCGCTGCGCGACGACTGGCTCGCCCTGCATCGCCGCCTCGCGCAGCGGCACGGCGTGTACATCGTCGCCGGCAGCTTTCCGTGGCGCCTGGCGCTGGAGTGCGTCGTCAACCGCGCCTGGTTCTGCGCGCCGCACGGCGGCCTCGGTTTCCAGGACAAGCAGATCATGACGCGCTTCGAGCGCGAGCGCTGGGACATCTCGGCCTCGCCCGACAGCGGCCTCAAGGTGTTCCGCACCGCGCTCGGCATGGTCGCGATCGACATCTGCTACGACAGCGAATTCCCGCTGCTGGCGCGCGCGCAGAGCGAGGCCGGCGCCGAGTTGATCCTCGTGCCGAGCTGCACCGACAGCGCCGCCGGCTATCACCGCGTGCGCGTCGGCTGCCAGGCACGCGCGCTCGAGAACCAGTGCTATGTCGCGCAGGCGCCGCTGGTCGGCGAAGCGCCGTGGTCGGCGGCGATCGACGTCAACGTCGGCCGCGCCGGCCTGTTCGGCCCGCCCGATCGCGGCTTTCCGGATTCCGGCGTGATTGTCGAAGGCGAATGGAACGCGCCGCAATGGATACACGCGGACATCGATCTCGGCGAGGTGCTGAAAGTCCGTAACGAAGGCCAGGTCTTCAATCACCGTCACTGGGCCGAGCAAGGCGAAATCGCCTTGCCGCGCGTCGAGATCGTCACGCTGTAGCACTCAACCGGGCAGGCGCTGGAATTTCGGCAGCGTTTCGAGCGCGTCGTCCCAGTTCGCGCGACTCGCGCAGAACAGATGGGCATCCGGGCGCAGTGGCAAGTCGCTGGCGAGACTGCCGGCGGCACGACGAGCATCGCACCGTTCATCTGCACGCTCGGCAGCGCCGAGCCGCAATGCGCGCAGAACGCGATGGTGGCGCGTGCCGGGCAACGTGAATTCGCCGACCTGATCCTGACCGGCCGTGCCGCACAGGCAGGAACCGTGGTGTCGCGCCGTCATCACGCCTCCATCGCCGATGCGCCGCACCGGCCGCGTCGCCTGCGGACAGGAATCGGAAGCAGGCGATCAGATGCGCGGCGTCGCCGGCACCACGTCGGCGTTCTGGCCGCGCTGGCGCAGCGCGTGGTCGATCAGCACCAGCGCCAGCATGGCCTCGCCGACCGGCGTCGCGCGCAGGCCGACGCAGGGATCGTGGCGGCCGGTCGTGCGCATCTCGGTGGCCTCGCCGCTCTCGTCGATGCTCTTGCCCGGCGTGGTGATGCTCGAGGTCGGCTTGATCGCGTAGCGCGCGTAGATGGTCTGGCCGCTCGAAATGCCGCCGGTGATGCCGCCGGAGTGATTGGCAAGAAAGCCCTGCGGCGACAGCTCGTCGCGGTGCTCGGTGCCGCGCATCCGCGCGACCGCCATGCCGTCGCCGATCTCGACACCCTTGACCGCGTTGATCGACATCAGCGCGTGGGCAATGTCGGCGTCGAGGCGATCGAACACCGGCTCGCCGAGACCGGGCGGCACGTTGGTCGCCTCGACATAAAGCCTGGCGCCGATCGAATCGCCCTCGCTGCGCAGGCGATCGATCAGCGCTTCGAGTTGCGGCACGCGCGGCGGGTCGGCGCAGAAGAACGGATTCTGCGCCACCGCGCTCCAGTCGCTCTGCGCGCAATGGATGTCGCCGATCTGTTCGATGCAGCCGCGGATCTCGATGCCGAACTTCTGGCGCAGCCATTTCTTCGCAATGGCGCCGGCGGCAACGCGCACCGCGGTTTCACGCGCGCTCGAACGTCCGCCGCCGCGGTGGTCACGAATGCCGTATTTCTGGATGTAGGCGTAGTCGGCGTGGTTCGGCCGGAACACCTGCTTGATCTTCTCGTAGTCGTAGCTGCGCTGATCGGTATTGCGGATCAAGAGCGCGATCGGCGTCCCGGTGGTCCTGCCTTCGAACACGCCGGACAGAATCTCGACCTGGTCGCCCTCCTTGCGCTGGGTGACGTACTTCGAGGTGCCCGGCTTGCGGCGATCGAGATCCGGCTGGATGTCGGCCTCGCTCAGCTCGAGACCCGGCGGGCAGCCGTCGACGACACAGCCGATGCCGGCGCCGTGCGACTCGCCGAAGCTGGTGACACAGAACAGCTTGCCGAAGGTGTTTCCGCTCATTTGACGTTCTCGACCAGGTCGGCGCGCGAGATGATGAACACGCCGGCATCGCTGCCGCCGTTGTCTTGTTCGAACTCGACCCAGGTCACCGGCAGATCGGGCCAGCGCGCTTCGAACTCGGCGACGCTGCCGCCGACTTCGCAGACCAGCCAGCCATCGTTGCTCAGATGGCGCGGCGCGTCATGCAGGATGCGCGCGACGATGTCCATGCCGTCGTCGCCGGCGGCCAGCGCCATCTTCGGCTCGTGGCGGTATTCGGCGGCGAGCGCCTTCCACTCGGCGTTCGGCACGTAGGGCGGGTTGCTGACGATCAGATCGTAGATCTCGTTGACCAGGCCATCGAAGACATCGGACTTGATCGCGCGCACGCGGTTGCCGAGAACGTGCTTTTCGATGTTGCGCCGCGCGACGGCGAGCGCCTTCGCGCTCAGGTCGGCGAGATCGACCTCGGCGTTCTCGAAGGTGGCCGCGCAGGCGATGCCGATGCAGCCGCTGCCGGTGCACAGATCGAGCACGCGCGCCGGCTCGTCGCGCAGCCAGGGCGCGAAGCCGCGCCGGATCAGCTCGCCGATCGGCGAGCGCGGAATCAGCACGTTCTCGTCGACCTCGAAATCGAGGCCGCAGAACTCGATGTGGCCGAGCAGATAGGCGGCCGGCTTGCGCGTGGTGACGCGCGCGCGCAGCAGCTTCAGGGCGGCGGCCCGCTCGCGCGGCGTGACATGGGCTTCGAGATAGATCGCCGGCACGTCGGCCGGCAGGTGCAGGGCGTGCAGCACGAGGTGGAAGGCCTCGTCGAGGGCGTTGTCGGTGCCGTGCCCGAACACCAGCCCGGCTTCGCCGAAGCGGCTGGCGCCCCAGCGCACCAGATCGCGCACCGTGACGAGGACCTCGGTTTCGCCGGCCGTCGCGCTGGCCGTCGCGGCGGAGCGGGCGGCAGGCCGGGCAATCTGGCGGGAGCGTGGCATAGGCCGTGGGCGCGGGGCGTGGCGACGATGGCGGAAAGGCGCGAATTATGCGGTGCGCCGCGGCACCACGACAAACGCTCGCGGTGGCGACGGCGCAAGCCTGTGGAATAATGCGCGTCATGTCGCCACGCGCGCTTCGCCGCCAAAAACCGGAATCCCGATGTCCTCGAACGCCTCCGCCAACCGCGGACTGCTGATCGCCGTCGCCAGTGCGACCGCGCTCGCGCTCGGCATGCTGGCGGCGATCTGGCTGCAGAAGCCGGCCACCGTCGCCTTGCAGTCGGGCACGCTGCTGCAGCAGCCGCGTCCGCTCGGCGAATTCCAGGCGGTCGATCAGGACGGCGCACCGGCGGGTCGCGCGCAGTTCGAAGGTCACTGGACGCTCATCTTTCCCGGCTTCACCTCGTGCCCGGACGTCTGCCCGACGACGCTGGCCTTGCTGAAGAACGTGATGGCCGGACTCGGCGACGACGCCGGCAAGCTCCGCGTCACCTTCCTGTCCGTCGACCCGGAACGCGACACGCCGGCCCGGCTCAAGCAGTACGTGCAGTACTTCGATCCAGCCTTCACCGCGCTGGCGCCGACGCCGGAGCAGCTGAAGGCCATCGCCCAGCAGCTCGGCGTGGCCTACGCCAAGGTGCCGGGCGCGACGCCGGACAGCTACACGATGGACCACTCGGCGGCGCTGATCCTGATCGATCCGCAGGCACGCATCGCCGGCTATCTCACGCCGCCGTTCGACGTCGCCCGCCTGAGCGCCGACCTGCGCACGCTCATCGACCGTCGCTGACCCCCTTTTCCGCACCCACTTCCGCACCATGACCGAGGCGACTCCCGCCAAGACCGACGCGCGCTTCGCCGACCGCGCCTTCGTCGCCCTGCAGCTCTGCCTGCCGACGCGCTGGCTGTCGCTGCTCGTCTTCAAGCTCACGCAGCTGCGCGCGCCGCGCTTCAAGAACGCGCTGATCCGCCTGTTCCTGCGCGGCTACACGATCGACCTGTCGGAGGCGGAATTCGACGACATCGAGCGCTACGACAGCTTCAACCACTTCTTCACCCGCGCCCTCAAGCCGGGCGCGCGGCCGATGCCGGGCAACGCGCAGGCCTTCGTCAGTCCGGTCGACGGCACCATCAGCCAGTTCGGCACGATCAGCGAAGACCGCATCATCCAGGCCAAGGGCCACAGCTTCAGCCTCTACGATCTGCTGCCCGGTGACGCCGACGCCGGCGATTTCGTCGGCGGCGAGTTCTGCACGATCTATCTGGCGCCGTACAACTACCATCGCATCCACATGCCGATCGACGGCCGCCTCGCGCACTGGAACTATGTTCCCGGCCGCCTGTTCAGCGTGAATGCGGCGACCGCGCGCGCGCTGCCGAACCTGTTCACGCGCAACGAGCGCCTCAATGCGCGCTTCGACACGCCGGCCGGGCCGGTCGCGCTGTCGATGGTCGGCGCGCTGTTCGTCGGCTCCCTGGAAACCGTGTGGTCCGGCCGCGTCACGCCGCCGCACCTGCGCCACGCCAGCGACGGCGGCCCGTACACGACCATGCAGCCGGTCGCGCTGGCACGCGGCGCGGAAATGGGCCGCTTCAACATGGGCTCGACCGTCATCCTGCTGGCGGCGCGTGGCGCGATCCGCTGGGCACAGGACATCGCGCCCGGCCAGCCGGTGCGGCTCGGCGCGACGCTCGGCAACTGGCGCCGTGCCGGCGCTTGAAGCGGCGGGCCGGCCGATCGAGACTGCGAGAACTTCCCGTCGTCCGGCGGCTCTAAGGCGCTGGATCTCAAAAGCCTGCGGAACCCGCCCCGGATGAATGCTGCAACACGATCAGCGCTGACGCGCGGCCTGCTGCCACTGGCGGTTGCGGCGCTCGTCCTGGGCAGCGGACGGGCGGCGGCGGTGTCGACCGCCGCGCTCGATCTGCCGCAACTCGGCGAGCCGGCCGACAACACGCTGTCGCCGATGCAGGAACGCGCGCTCGGCGCGCGCGTCACCGCCGAGCTTTACCGCGAGAACTACACGGTCGAAGACCCGCAGCTGATCGACTACATCAACGCGATCGGCTACAAGCTGGCCGGTGCCAGCAGCACCACGCCGCCGCCGCTGACCGTGTTCGTGGTGCAGGACCCGCGCATCAACGCCTTCGCCCTGCCCGGCGGCTACATGGGCATCAACGCCGGCACGCTGCTCGCCGCCGACAACGAGAGCGAACTGGCCGGCGTCATGGGCCACGAACTCGCGCACATCACGCAGCGCCACATCGCGCGTACCGCCGAGGATACCGAGGTCGGCACGATCGCCACCTGGCTGGCGGTGATCGCCGCGATCATCGCCGGTTCGGCCAATCCGGACGTGGTAATGGGCGCTCTCGCCGTCGGCCAGGGCATCAACTACCAGCGCCAGGTCAGCTACACGCGCGCGCACGAGCAGGAGGCCGACCGCATCGGCATCCAGACCATGGCCGCCGCCGGTTTCGATCCGAACGGCATGGCGAGCTTCTTCGGCAAGCTGCAGCAGCAGTCGCGCCTGTACGGCAACGGCATCCCGGAAATCCTGCTGACGCATCCGCTGAGCACGAATCGCATGGCCGAGGCCGCGGCGCGCGCCGCCGAGCTGCCGCGCATCCGCCACGAGGATCCGATCGAGTTCTTCGTGATGCGCGCCCGCGCGCGGGTGCTGTCGGCGGAAATGCCCGGCGAGGCGCTCGACTACTTCGCCAACGAACTCAAAGCGGGCCGCGACACGATCGAGAACCGCTACGGCCTCGCCTTCGCGCAGTTCAAGCAGAGCCAGGTCGTCGCCGCGATGCAGACGCTCGCACCGCTCGTCGACCGCTATCCGAAGCAGGCCAACATCCAGCTGCTCGACGCCGACCTGCTCGCGCAGAACGGCCGTCTCGATCGCGCGATGGACGTCTACCAGCGCCTGCTGCAGCTGTATCCGCGCTACGCGCCGGCGATGCTGGCTTATGCCGAGGCGCTGATGAACGCCGGCAAGCCCGACGCCGCGCGCCAGTACCTGCTGTCGCACGAGCAGGCGCAGGGCACGCAGCTGGCGACCTATCAGCTGCTGGCGCAGGCGGCGCGCGAGAGCGGCAATCTGGCGGAATCGGCCTACCAGATGGGCACCTACCTGCAGCTGCGCGGCGATCCGGGCAGCGCCCTCGCCCAGCTCGACGCCGGCCTGCGCCTGCCCGAACTCAGTGCCCAGGATCGCGCGCGCCTGGTCGCCAAGCGCACCGAGGTGCGCAACGCGCTGCCGGACAGCTACCTCGCCCGCTAGGGCAGCGCTCAGCGCTGCAGCAGGCCGGCCTCGTAGAGCCAGTCGCGGCAGTCGGTCAGCATGCATTCGAGGGTCTGCGGGCTGTAGCCCAGCTCGTCCTGCGCGCGCTGGCTGCTGCAGTAGAGATTCTCCGCGAGCAAGGCGACGGCATCGCGCGTGATGTCCGGTTCGCGCCCGAACAGGGGTGCCGCCCATTCCTCGACGGCGGCATAGGCGAGCAGCACGCGAGTCGGCAGCGTCTGCGGGCGGCGGCGCACCCCGAGCAGGCGGGCGATTTCGCGGACCAGGCCGACGTAGCTCGCCTGTGCGCCGCCGAGCAGATAGTTGGCGCCGATCCGGCCGCGCTCGGCCGCCGCGACATGCGCTCTGGCGACTTCATGCACATGGCAGAAACTGCCGCCGCCCGGCGGCATCGCCGGCAGACGGCGCTGCTGCACGAGGCGGAACATGCGCGACCAGGTCGAGGTGTCGTAGGGTCCGACGATGTTCGAGGGATTCATGATCACGGCCGGCAGGCCGGCGGTGATGCCCTTGCGCACCTCGCGCTCGGCAAGCGCCTTGCTGCGCACGTAGTTGATCGTCGCCGCGCTGCCGCGCGTCGGCGTGTCCTCGGTGATGGTGCCGCCGTGAATGCCGTAGGCGACGATGCTCGAGGTATGCACGAAGCGCTTGACGCGCGCCTCCAGCGCGGCGCGCACCACATTGCGCGTGCCCCGCACGTTCACCTTGATCTGCTCGACGTGCGTGCGATTCCACATGCTGGTGTTGCCGGCGACGTGGAACACGCAATCGACTTCGCGCGGAATGACGCCGCGCAGCGTGCGCAGGTCGGTCACGTCGCCGAACACGCGGCGCAGCCGCGGGTAGCGCGCCAGCGGCGCGACGTCCGACGTCGCGCGATGCAGGGCGACGATGTCCCAGCCCTGGGCATGCAACTCCGCAACGAGATTGAGGCCGACGAAGCCCGTCGCTCCGGTGACGAATGCCGTTTTCGTCAAGCGTTTCTCCTCCGCTGACGTTATGTTTATTGCCGCAGTCTAGCAGCGCTTCGACGCGACCGGCCGGATCGCGCGGCTCGATCGCCCGCGCCCGGTCCCGCGCGTTCTTGCGCATCGCCTGTCGGCGCGCGCTTGTTCGTCGGCCGGGCCCGCAGGAAAGCAGGTGCCGGACGCGACGGCGACAGCTCGACGCTCAGGCTCCCGGCAGGCGCATCGCCTCGTCGATCGGCGTGATCGTGCCCCAGCGCTTGCAGCTCGGGCACTGCCAGAACTGCTGGCGCGGCGAAAAGCCGCAATTGCCGCACTGATAGCGCGGCGAACTCTCCATCAGCCGCCGCAGCGCCTGGCGCAGGCTGGCGGCAGGCTTGTCGAGGCCGGCGGCGATGACCGCCGGCTGCTTCTCCAGGACCTCGAGGAACTGCGCCAGCACGGCGCGGCTCGGCCGCACTTCCAGGCCTGCGGCGAGACGGTCCATGGGGTCCATGCCCTCGTCGGCGAGCAGGCGCGCCTCGGCAACGTAAGGCAGGCTGCTCGACGAGATCTCCCGGGCGTCGCTGAGGAACTGCAGATAGCCCTGCTGATCGCCGGTCTTCTGCGCACAGCGGTACAGCGGCTCGATGACGTCCGGCAGGAAGCGTGGATCGAGCTGGAACGCGCGCAGGTACGCCTGCGCGGCGGCGCCGAACTCGCCCTTGCCCTCGTACAGCGCGCCGAGCAGCAGGTGCGCACGCACGCAGGCCGGATCCTCGTCGACGGCGCGCCGGGCGCGGCGCACGGCCTCGTCGACATTCTTGGCGCGGCGCGCCTCGTCGGCCATCTCGGCTTCGTACTGCGCCACCAGCGCACGCTTCGATTCGCCCTGCGCGGCCTCGAGACGGCGCGCGGCGGCGATGGCGTGCTCCCAGTCGCGGCCCTGCTCGTAGATGATGCGGATCTGGTCGAGCGATTCGGTGACGTAGCGGCCGTCGGCGACCAGTCTCTCGAACTGCGCCTCGGCGTGATCCATGACGCCGGCACGCATGTAGTCGAAGGCGAGTTCGCGGCGCACCTGCGCCTGGATATCCGGCGTCAGGTTCGGCCGCGTCAGCAGTGCCTCGTGGATGCGCAGGGCGCGATCGATCTCGCCGCGCTTGCGGAACAGATTGCCGAGCGTCAGGTGCAGTTCGACCGTCGAGTGATCGATTTCGGCCACCTGGGTCAGGGCCGCGATCGCCTGGTCGGGATCGTCGGATGCGAGCCGCGTGAGCAGGCCGCCGAGCTGTTCCGGCGCAATCGCGGCCGCCACCGCGGCGGGCTGTGCGCGCCGGCCGAGCACCCATCCCAGCACCAGTCCCAGCGGCAGCAGCAGCCAGGTGAACAGGGAGTCGAGCATGCTCAGCGCGTTTCGCTCGGCGAGGTGACGGGAAGATTGCGCAGGGTGCGCAGCTCGCCCTCGGCCTCGCGCAGCTGCTTGCGCAGGCGTCCGACCTCGAGCCGCATGCTGAACAGGCGCCCCGAGACGGCGGCGATGGTCAGCACGATGCCGATCGAGAACGCCGCGATCAGCACCGCGATCAAGGGAAACTCGGCCGTGCCGAACAGATAGTTGAACTGCACCGGCTGCGCATTGAAATAACCGATCGACGCGCCGAGCACGAGGATGACGAGCAGAACGATCAATACGGCGAGCCGGGACATGGCCGATCTCAGGCCAGGCCGACCGTCGGCTGCGACGATTCGCTCGCGGCCGCAGCATCTGCTTCGGCGCCCAGCGCGTTGACCCGCTCGCGCATTTCCTTGCCGGGCTTGAAGTGCGGCACGCGCTTCGGCGGAATCTGCACCGGCTCGCCGGTCTTCGGATTGCGCCCGACGCGCGCCGGGCGATGATGCAGCGCGAAGCTGCCGAAGCCGCGGATTTCCACGCGCTCGTCGCGCGCCAGCGCGTTGCTGATCTGGTCCAGAACCAGCTTGACGGCCAGCTCGACATCCTTGTGCATCAGATGCGTCTGCTTAGCAGCGAGCTGTTCGATGAGTTCAGACTTCGTCATAAGTCCCGGAACCATAAGCGATTTGACGCGCTAACGATAGTTAAAAAAAAAGGGCCGCGCAAGCGCGGCCCTTTCGTTTTTCCCAGAAATTCCGGGTAGATAGGCGTCAAACTTAATTATTGTTGCCGCCGATCTGTTCCTTCAGCAGGTCGCCCAGGCTGGTCTTGCCGGTCGACGCGTTGCGGCTGTACTCCGCGACGGCCTCCTGCTCTTCCTGGATTTCCTTCTCGCGCACCGACAGCATCACCGTGCGGCTCTTGCGGTCGACACCGACGAAGCGGGCATCGAGCGTATCGCCTTCCTTGAGCACCTTGGTGGCGTCGTCGATGCGGTCGCGCGACAGATCGCCCGCCTTGATGTAGCCCTCGACGCCGTTGCCGAGATCGATGACCGCACCGCGCGCATCGACCGTCTTGGCGATGCCCTTGACGATGACACCCTTGGTGTTCTTGGCGATGAACTCCGACAGCGGATCCTGCTGGACCTGCTTGACGCCCAGCGAGATGCGCTCGCGCGCACCGTCGATCGCCAGCACCACCGCGTCGAGCTCCTGGCCCTTCTGGTAGCGACGCACGGCGATTTCGCCCGGCTCGTTCCAGTCGAGATCCGACAGGTGCACGAGGCCGTCGATGCCGCCGTCGAGACCGATGAAGATGCCGAAATCGGTGATCGACTTGATCGCGCCATGGACGCGGTCGCCCTTCTGGTGGTTCTGCGCAAACTCTTCCCACGGATTCGGACGGCACTGCTTCATGCCGAGCGAGATGCGGCGGCGCTCGCCGTCGATGTCGAGGATCATGACCTCGACCTCGTCGCCGACCTGCACGACCTTGGCCGGGTTGACGTTCTTGTTGGTCCAGTCCATTTCCGAGACGTGCACCAGGCCTTCGACGCCCGGCTCGATCTCGACGAACGCACCGTAGTCGGTGATGTTGGTGACCTTGCCGAACAGGCGCGTGCGCTCCGGATAACGACGCTCGATGTCACTCCACGGATCGGCACCGAGCTGCTTGAGGCCGAGGCTGACGCGGCGGCGCTCGCGGTCGTACTTGAGGACCTTGACTTCGATTTCCTGGCCAACCTGCACGACTTCGGCCGGATCCTTGACGCGCTTCCACGTCATGTCGGTGATGTGCAGCAGGCCGTCGATGCCGCCGAGGTCGACGAAGGCGCCGTACTCGACGAGGTTCTTGACGACGCCCTTCAGCACCACGCCTTCCTGCAGGTTGGCGAGCAAGCTGTCACGCTCGGCCGAGTATTCGGCTTCGAGCACTTCGCGGCGCGAGACCACGACGTTGTTGCGCAGCTTGTCGAGCTTGATGACCTTGAACTCGAGCGGCTTGCCTTCGAGGTACGAGGTATCGCGGACCGGACGGACGTCGACCAGCGAACCCGGAAGGAACGCGCGGACCGTGCCGATGTCGACGGTGAAACCGCCCTTGACCTTGCCGGTGATGATGCCGATGACGGTTTCCTTGCCCTCGAACGCCTTGCCCAGGCGCTCCCAGGTCTTGATGCGCTCGGCCTTTTCCTTCGAGAACTTGGTCTCGCCGAAGCCGTCCTCAACGGTTTCCAGCGCCACTTCCACTTCGTCGCCGACCGCGACCTTGATCTCGCCGTCGACCGCGAATTCCTGCAGGGGAATCACGCCTTCGGACTTCAGGCCTGCGTCAACAATGACGACGTCGGGCTTCACGGCCAGCACGCGCGCATTGACGATGGTGCCGGACTGCATGGACTGGCCGCCCTTGAGGCTGGCCTCGAACAACTCAGCGAAACTCTCGCTCATCTAAAACACTCTTGAAATGGATGATTCCCCGCGCTTCCTGCTTGGGGTCCTGTCAGATAAAAAACGGCTCGCATCCTTGCTTGCCGGCCACAGGCGCAAAACTCGATGAGTCCGCCGCCGATGTTTCCTGCGCGGGACACGCGCTCAGACGAAACCGGACCTCTGCAATAAGACCTCCACTCGAGCCAGCACCTGGGTCGGTGAAAGTCCAGTCGTATCAACGACTTCAGCCCCAAGTGCCGGCCTGAGGGGGGCAATGGGGCGATTGCGGTCGCGCTCGTCGCGGGCGCGTATCTCCTCGCGAAGGGGGGCGAGTTTAGCCTCTATCCCCTTTGCGCTCAACTGCTTGAGCCGGCGCTGCGCGCGCTCCTCGGCGCTCGCGTCCATGAAGATCTTCAGCCGCGCGTCGGGGAACACGATCGTGCCCATGTCGCGACCGTCGGCGATCAGGCCCGGTGCCTCACGAAAATCGCGCTGCCTTTGCAGCAGCGCCGCGCGCACCGCCGGCTGCACCGCGATCAGCGAGGCCAGCGCGCCGGTCGATTCCTTGCGCACGTCATGCGTCCAGTCCTCGCCGTCGACCATGATCGCCTCGTCTTCTTCCGTGGTGCCGACGAAGCGGATCTCGAGCGCCGGCGCCAGGCCCGCGAGCATCGCGCCGTCGTGCGGATCGAGGTCGCGCCGGTGCGCGGCGAGCGCGAGGATGCGGTATAGCGCGCCGCTGTCGAGACGATGGAAGCCCAGCCGTTCGGCCAGCCAGCGCGTGACGAGGCCCTTGCCGACGCCGCTCGGGCCGTCGACGGTGATGACCGGAATGGCGCTCGGCCCGCTCATCCGCGAACGCGAAGATCGAGGCCGGCGCGACGCGCCAGCGCCGCGAAACCGGGAAACGAGGTGTTGACGTTGGCGCAGTCGAGGATGGTGATCGGCTGTTCGGCGCGCAGCGCGGCGATCGCGAACGACATGGCGATGCGATGATCGCCGCGCGCGTCGACCGTGCCGCCGCGCATGCGCCCGCCGGCGACGCGCATGCCGTCCGGCAAGGCGATCGCCGACACGCCGAGCGCGCGCAGGCCGTCGCACATGCTCTGGATGCGGTCGGATTCCTTGACGCGCAACTCCTCCGCGCCCTCGACGACGGTCTCGCCCTTGGCGAACGCGGCGGCGATGAAGATGATCGGGAACTCGTCGATCGCCGCGGCGACCAGCTCCTTGCCGATCTTCACGCCCGTAAGGCCCCGACCGCGCACGCGGATGTCGGCGACCGGCTCGTCGCCGAACTGCCGCGGATTCAGGAGTTCGATGTCGGCGCCCATGGCGCGCAGCACGTCGATGATGCCGGTGCGCGTCGGATTGACGCCGACCTCGGACAGTACGATCTCGCTGCCCGGCACGATCGCCGCGCCGACCATGAAGAAGGCCGCCGACGAAATATCGGCCGGCACCCGCACGTGCGTGGCGCGCAGAGGCTGGCCGCCTTCGAGCGCCGCGTAGCCGGGCCGCGCCTCGACGCGCACACCGAAGGCACGCAGCATGCGCTCGGTGTGATCGCGCGAGGCTTCCGGCTCGAACACCTCGGTCTTGCCGTCGGCGTAGAGGCCGGCGAGCAGGATGCCGGACTTGATCTGCGCGCTGGCGACCGGCGAGCGGTACGAGATGGCGTGCAGCTTCCTGTGCGGCAGGATGTTGAGCGGCGCCTTGCCGTCATTCGATTCGATGCGCGCGCCCATCTGCTCGAGCGGCGCGATGATGCGCTTCATCGGCCGCCGCGACAGCGAGGCGTCGCCGACCAGCGTGCCGGTGAAGGTCTGGCCCGACAGCAGGCCGGCCATCAGGCGCATCGAGGTGCCGGAATTGCCGAGATCGAGCGGACCGTCCGGCGACTTCAGCCCATGCAGGCCGGCACCGCGGATGCGCAGTGAAGTTTCGCCGGTGCGCTCGATGCGCACGCCCATCATCTGGAAGGCCTTCATCGTGCACAGGCAGTCTTCGCCGGTGAGAAAGCCCTCGACCGTGGTCTCGCCGTCCGCCAGGGCGCCGAACATGATCGAGCGGTGCGAAATCGACTTGTCGCCGGGCACGCGCAGCGTGCCGGCCAGGCGGCCGCCGGGATACGCGCAAAACGTCAAGGAACTCGAACTCATGGCTTTCCTGATTGCGCGCAACGAGCGCGCCACATTCGTTACTCGATCTGCGCCAGGTGGCGCTCGCGGGCGGCGCGGGCCCGCGCGAACAGCGCGCGGACCTCGTCCCAGCGCTCCTCGCGCATCAACTGGCGGATCTGCTGCAGCTCGTCGATCTGCCGGTCGAGCAGTTCGCCGACCGCCGCCGCATTGGCGCGCACGATGTCGTGCCACATCTCCGCCGAGCTGGAAGCGATGCGCGTGAAATCGCGAAAACCGCCGCCCGCGTTCGGAAAAATCGCGTCGCTGTGCGGCAGGCGCGCGAGCATGTCGACGAAGCTGTAGGCCAGCACGTGCGGCAGATGCGAGGTCGCCGCGAAGATCGCGTCGTGCCCGGCCGCATCCATCTCGACGACGCGCGCGCCGACCGCCTGCCACAGCTTCGTCACCAGCGCTTTCGCCGCCGGCGCCTGCGCCGCATGCGGCACGACGATGACGCGATGATTGCGGAACAGCTCGGCGACGCTGTTGGCGACGCCGCTCTTCTCGGTGCCGGCGATCGGATGCGCCGGCACGAACCAGGGCGGCAGCCACCCGCAAACCGCCTCGACCTCGCGCAGGACCGACTGCTTGGTGCTGCCGACATCCATGACCACGGCCTCGGCCTTGAGGCCCGGCAGGCAGGCGCGCAAGGCCTCGCCGGTGTGCAGCACCGGCACCGCGAGCACCACCAGATCGGCGTCGCGCACCGCGGCGTCCGCCGTTTCGTGCACGTGGTCGACGACGCCGAGCTTCATCGCCGCCTGACGCTGCGCGGCATCGGGATCGAAGCCGGAAATGCGCCCCACCTCGCCCGCCGCGCGCAGGGCGCGCGCAAACGATCCGCCGATCAGGCCGAGACCGATGACGGCGAGATGACGCACGCTCACGCCGCGAGCACCTTGCCCAGGGCTTCGAGGAAGCGCTCGTTCTCGGCCTCGGTGCCGATCGACACGCGCAGGAAGGTCGGCATCTCGTACGAGGCCAGCGGCCGCACGATCACGCCCTGCTCGAGCAGGCCCTGGTGGATCGGCTTGGCGTCGCGACCGAAGTCGATCGCCACGAAATTGGCCTGCGACGGCAGCACCCGCAGTCCGCGCTTGCCGAGTTCGCGCGTCAGGCGCGCCCGCTCGCGCGTGTTCAGATCGACCGAGCGCGCGACGTAGTCCTGGTCGTCGAGCGCGACTTCGGCGGCGAGCAGCGCCAGGCTGTTGTTGTTGAACGGCTGGCGCACGCGGTTCAGCACGTCGGCCAGCGCCGCGCTCGACAGCGAGTAGCCGACGCGCAGGCCGGCGAGGCCGTAGGCCTTGGAGAACGTGCGGAACACGATCAGGTTCGGATAGCGCTCGAGCCAGGCGCGCGTCGGCGGACGCAGCGCCGGATCGAGGTATTCGAAGTAGGCCTCGTCGAGCGCGACGATGACGTCGGCCGGCGCCTGATCGAGGAAGGCTTCGATCTCGGCCGGCGCCAGCACGGTGCCGGTCGGGTTGTTCGGGTTGGCGATGAACACCAGCGCGACGTCGGCATGGGCCTTCAGCGCGGCCGCCATCGCCGGCAGATCGTGTCCGTAGGGCTGCGCATCGCCGGCCGGGCGCGCCGGCACGACGACGGCGCGCGCGTCCTGCGCCTGCGTGATGATCGAATAGACCGCGAAGGCGTGCGCCGAGTACAGCGCGGCGCGGCCCGGGCCGAGGAAGACGCGGCCGAGCAGTTCGATGATGTCGTTCGAGCCGTTGCCGAGCGTGATGCGCTCGATGGCGATGTCGTGCAGCGCCGCGATCTTCTTTTTCAGGCGGTGACCGCTGCCGTCCGGATACAGCGCGATATTCTCCCGCGCGACGGCCGCGGCCAGCGCCGCGCGCACCCTGGCGCTCGGCCCGAGCGGGTTTTCGTTCGAGGCGAGCTTGATCGCGTTCGACACGCCGAGCCGGCGCTGCAGCTCGTCGATCGGCATGCCCGGCGAATAGGCCTCGAGGCTCAGCACGCCGCGCGCGGCATGGTTCAGGGTTTGATCGCTCATCTGGTTTTCTGCACCCATGACATCAGCTCTCACATCACCGCGCGCGGATAGGAACCGAGAATCTTGAAGAAGGCGGCGCTCGAACGCACGGTTTCGAGCACCTCGCGAACCTTCGCGTCGGTCTCGTGGCCGGCGAAGTCGACGAAGAAGTAGTAATCAGGCAGCACCGAGCCCTTGACCTGGCGCGATTCGAGCCGCGTCAGGTCGAGCCCCGCGTCGGCGAACGGCTGCAGCAGCTTGAACAGCGCGCCGGGCTGGTTGCGATGCGCGGTCATCACGATCGAGGTGATGTCGTCGCCGGTCGCCGCCGGCTCGTGCTTGCCGATGATCAGGAAGCGCGTCGTGTTGCTCGGGTCGTCCTCGATGTTCGAGGCGAGGATGTTGAGCCCGTTCAGGCGGCCGGCCTGCAGCGAAGCGACCGCCGCCACGCCCTTGCCTTCCGCCGCCGCGCGGCGCGCCGCCTCGCCATTGCTCGCGACTTCCTCGCGCTGCGCCTTGCCGAGATGCGCGTCGAGCCATTTGCGGCACTGCGCGAACGACTGCGGATGCGAATACACCTTGCGGATCGCCGCCGGATCGGTTTCGGCGGACAGCAGCTGGTGATGGATGCCGAGCGTGACCTCGCCGCAGATGCGCAGCTTGGTATGCACGAGCTCGTCGAGGGTGTTGCTGACGACGCCGCCGATCGAGTTGGCGACCGGCACCACGCCATAGTCGGCGGCGCCGGTTTCGACGTCGCGGAAGATCTCGTCGATGGCCCGCGTCGCGCGCGCCGTCACGCTGTCGCCGAAGTGCTTCTGCACGGCGGCCTGCGTATATGTGCCTTCCGGGCCCAGATAGGCGATCGTCAGCGGCGATTCGAGCGACAGGCACACCGACATGATCTCGCGCATCAGGCGCGCGATGGTCTCGTCGCTCAGCGGGCTGTCGCCGGCAGTGCGGTTGCGCTCCATCGCCCGGCGCAGCACTTCGGCCTCGCGCGACGGACGATAGTGATTGCCAGTGTCGCCGGAGCGCTGCTTGATGTGCGCCACTTCGAGCGCGATGCGGGCGCGCTGCGAAATCAGCGACTGAATCTGTTCGTCGAGCGCGTCGATCTCGGCACGCGCCTCGGCCAGGGTCTGCGGCACCTTCATCGGCGGCGGGTCTCTAGAAAAAGCGAAAGGCTGCGGATTCTAGCGGCAATCCGCAGCCTTCGGGCACCGCGCGCGCCTCAGCGCGCGGCGATCACGCGCGTCGCCAGCACGCCCGGAATCGCGGCGATCTCCTGCGCCGCGTCGGCCGGCACCGCCTGGTCGAGGTCGACGATCGTATAGGCGAGGTCGCCGCGCGACTTGTTGAGCAGGTCGGCGATGTTGAGCTGGCGCTTGGCCAGCGCCGTCGAGATCTGGCCGACCATGTTCGGCACGTTCTCGTTGACGATGCACAGGCGCGTCTTGCCCGGCAGCAGCGGCATCTGCGCTTCCGGGAAGTTCACCGAATTGCGGATCGTGCCGAGTTCGAGGAATTCGCGGATCTGGTCGGCGACCATCACCGCGCAATTGTCCTCGGCCTCGCCCGTCGAGGCGCCGAGATGCGGCGTGGCGATGACCTTCGGATGACCCTTCAGCGCGTTCGACGGGAAGTCGCAGGCGTAGGCGTGCAGATGGCCGGCGTTCAGCGCCTCGATGACGGCCGCTTCGTCGACGATCGCATCGCGCGCGAAATTGAGGATCACGCCCTGCTTCTTCATCAGCTTGATGCGCTCGGCATTGATCAGGCCGCGCGTCGCGTCGAGCAGCGGCACGTGCACCGAGATGAACTGCGATTTGCTGACCAGATCGTCGACCGACAATGCCTGGCGCACGCCGGAGTTCAGCTGCCAGGCGTTCTGCACCGTCATCGCCGGATCGTAGCCGTAGACCGTCATGCCGAGTTCGAGCGCGGCATTCGCCACCTTGACGCCGATCGCGCCGAGACCGATCACGCCCAGCGTGCGGCCCGGCAGCTCGAAGCCGACGAACTTCTTCTTGCCGGCTTCGACGGCCTCGTGCATGGCCTTGTCGTCGCCGTCGAGCTTCTTCACGAAGTCGAGCGACTGCGGGATGTTGCGCGCGGCGAGGAACATCGACGCCAGCACCAGTTCCTTGACGGCGTTGGCGTTGGCGCCCGGCGCGTTGAACACCGGCACGCCGCGCTTGCTCATCAAGGCGACGGGGATGTTGTTGGTACCGGCGCCGGCGCGGCCGATGGCCTTCACCGAGGCCGGGATCTCAAGCTTGTGCATGTCGGCCGAGCGCACGAGGATCGCGTCCGGGTTGGAGATTTCGGAAGCGATCTCGAAGCGCTCGCGCGGCAGGCGTTCGAGGCCGCTGACGGAGATGTTGTTGAGGGTCTGGATCTTGAACATGGCTTTATTCCTGATTGCTGTGCGGCGGCATCCCTGCCGCGACTCTGTCTCTTGATCCGGCCCCTGCCCGGCCATCCCTGGCCGGGCGTTCGCCGGGCCGAGTGCCATTCAAGGCACTCGGCTGGTTCCGGCTCAGCCGCGCGTGCGGGCAAATTCCTTCATGTAATCGACGAGCTGCTGCACGCCTTCGAGCGTCATCGCGTTGTAGATCGACGCGCGCATGCCGCCGACCGAGCGATGCCCCTTGAGGCCGTTCAGCCCGGCCGCCTTGGCGCCCTTGAGGAAGTCGGCATCGAGCTCGGCGTTGGCGAGCACGAACGGCACGTTCATGCGCGAGCGGTCCGCCTTGGCGACCGGGTTCTTGTAGAAGTCCTGCGCGTCGATGTAGCCGTACAGCAGCTCGGCCTTCTTGGCGTTGCGTTCGCCGATCGCCTTGAGACCGCCGTTGGCCTTGATCCACTTGAAGACCAGGCCCGACACGTACCAGGCGAAGCACGGCGGCGTGTTGAGCATCGACTCGTTGTCGGCCATCTGCTTGTAGTCGAAGATGCCCGGCGTGTTCGGCAGCGTCTGGCCGATCAGGTCGTCGCGGACGATGACGATGGTGACGCCGGCCGGGCCGATGTTCTTCTGCGCGCCGGCGTAGATCAGGCCGTACTTCGACACATCGAACGGCTTCGACAGGATGTTCGACGACATGTCGGCGACCAGCGGCACCGCGCCCGTATCCGGGTCGGCCGCGAACTCGACGCCGTGGATCGTCTCGTTCGAGGTCACGTGCACGTAGGCCGCGTTCGGGTCGAGCTTCCAGCCGGCGCGATCGGGAATGTGGGTGAACTTGTCGGCTTCGCTGCTCGCCGCGACATTGACCTTGGCATAGCGCGCCGCTTCCTTGGCCGCCTTCTTGCCCCAGTCCCCGGTCAGCACGAAATCGACGCTCTGCTTGCCGCGCAGCAGGTTCATCGGGATGAAGCTGAACTGGCCGGTGGCGCCGCCCTGCAGGAACAGCACCTTGTAGTTCGCCGGGATGCCGGCGACCTCGCGCAGATCCGCCTCGGCGGCCTGCGCGATGCTCATGAACTCCTTGTCGCGATGCGACATCTCCATCACCGACATGCCCGAGCCCTGCCAGTCGAGCAGCTCGGCCTGCACCTGCTGCAGGACTTCGAAGGGCAAGGTCGCCGGACCGGCGCTGAAGTTCACGACTCGTTTCATGTCTCTTCCTCTGCTTGAACCGCAATGTCTTTAATCGATGGCACGCCGGCTCAGGCCCAGCGCTCCACTTCCAGGTTCGGCACCGACGCGAACGTCGATTTCCGATCCGTGACCAGCACCAGTTGCCGCGCGACCGCCGTGGCGGCGAGCCACAGATCGAGCGGCGCCATCTTCTCGCCGGCGGCCTGCAGGTAGACGCCGAGCGTCACCGCCTGCTTCGCTTCCGCCGCGCCCAGCTCCAGGACCTGCACGCTCTGCAGGAACTCCTTCAGCAACTTGCCGTAGCGCGCCTGCGCGCGCGGGTTCAGGCGCAGCGCCGTCTCCGCTTCCGCCGCGCCGATCACCGATACCGCCACGTCGCTCGGTCGGAGCGCCTGCAGCTTCAGCACCACGGGCAGGCGGCCCTTGATCGCGGCGGCGATGGCGTCGGAATCGAGCAGGTATTTCATCGGCCCTTCACCAGCGGACCTGCGCCGCCTCCGGCAAGGCTTCGCGCCAGGCCTGGAAATCGAGCGTGTCCTCGGCCAGTTCGGGCGCCGGATTGCCGAAGTGGCGCTTCAGCGCCGCCGGCCAATCCTTCTCCTCGTTGTGCGCCAGCCAATCCTGCACGGCGAGCGTGATGACGCGATTGCGGGTCAAGCCGACCCGCGCCGCCGCCTGGTTGAGGCGATCGACCGTTTCATCATCGAGGTGAACGCTGAAATTCATGGCGCCGGACTTTAACCTAACATGACCTGTTAGTAAATATGGCGGCATGAATGGTGTAAGGTAAGCGCTTATCGTCAAACGATTTCAAGTGCCCTGTCCGGACCCCGTGCGCGGCTCATGCGCAGCCGGCCCATACGAAAACGGCGCCCGCTGGGCGCCGTCCGGTCCGGTCTATTCCGCTGCCGGGCCTTCCCCGCCCGCAACGTCCGCCGGCGGCGTGTCGCCGGCCCCGGCGGCCGCCACCGCCTCGGCGACCAGCTCGTCGTCGTCCTCGGCCAGGATGCGGTCGACGCCGACCAGCCGGTCGCCGTCCTGCGGGCGCATCAGACGCACGCCCTGCGTGTTGCGGCCCATGGTGCGCACGTCGGTGGTCTTGAAGCGGATCAGCACGCCGGACTCCGAGATCAGCATGACCTCGTGATTGTCGTCGACCGTCACGGCGCCGATCAGGCGGCCGGTCTTGTCGGACAGCGCCTGGCCGATGACGCCCTGGCCGCCGCGACCGCGACGCGGGAACTGGTCGATCGGCGTGCGCTTGCCGTAGCCGAGCTCCGACACGGTGAGGATGTCGCCGGCCTCGGCAACGATCAGCGCGATCACGCGAGCGCCGTCGCCGTTGTCGTCGCCGGCATCGGCAAGCTCCACCGCCTCCTCGACGCCGTTCTCCTCTTCGCTGCCGGCAAAGGCCTTGAGCAGGCGCATGCCGCGCACGCCGGTCGCGCCGCGCCCCATCGCGCGCACGTCGCCTTCATGGAAGCGAATCGCGCGGCCGGCGTCGGAAATCAGGATGATGTCGTTGTCGCCATGGGTCAGCGCCACGCCGACCAGTTCGTCGTCGACGCGCAGATCGACGGCGATGATGCCGTTGCTGCGCACGTTCTGGAACGCCGCCAGCGCCGTCTTCTTGACCGTGCCGCGCCGGGTCGCCATGAAGATGTACGGACCGCGCTCGACGCCTTCGACCGCGGCCTCGGCATTCTCGTCCTCGACGCCGAAGCCCTTGACCGGCAGCACGGCGTTGATCTTCTCGCCGGATTCCAGCGGCAGCAGGTTGTTGAACGGCTTGCCGCGCGAACCGCGTGAACCGGACGGCAGCTCGAACACGCGCAGCTTGTAGCACTTGCCGAGGCTGGAGAAGCACAGCAGCGTGTCGTGCGAATGCGCGACCCACAGGCGATCGACGAAATCCTCGTCCTTGGTCGTCGCCGCGATCTTGCCGCGGCCGCCGCGCTTCTGCGCCTGGTACTCGTCGAGCGCCACGCCCTTGACGTAGCCCTCGTGCGACAAGGTCACCACCATGTCGCGCGGCGCGATCAGATCCTCGTGCGCGATGTTCAGCGCGGCGTCGGTGATCTCGGTCCGGCGCTTGTCGCCGTAGGCCTGCTTGATCTCCAGAAGCTCGCCGCGGATCACCGACAGCAGGCGCGCCTCGGAGCCGAGGATGTCGAGGTAGTCGAGGATAGACTCGATCAGCTCCTGGAACTCGGCGTGGATCTTGTCCTGTTCGAGGCCGGTGAGCCGGTGCAGGCGCAGATCGAGGATCGCCTGGGCCTGGGCCTCGGAGAGCCGGTAGCCCGGCTGGCCGGGCGACCCCAGGCCATGCTCGCCGCCGTCGACGATGCCGAACTCGCGCGCCAGATCCTGCGGCCGCGACACATCGCCGCCGGCGCGCTCCAGCATCGCCGTCACCGGGCCCGGGTTCCAGACGCGCGACATCAGCCCGGCCTTGGCCTCGGCGGGCGTCGGCGAGCGGCGGATCAGCTCGATGATCTCGTCGATGTTGGCCAGCGCCACCGACAGGCCTTCTAACACATGCGCGCGCTCGCGCGCCTTGCGCAGCAGGTAGCGCGTGCGGCGGGTGACGACTTCGCGGCGATGGCGCACGAAGATTTCGAGCAGCTGCTTCAGTGACAGCAGGCGCGGCTGGCCGTTGTCGAGCGCCACCATGTTGAAGTTGAAGCTGTCCTGCAGCTGCGTCTGGCGGAACAGGTTGTTGAGCACGACGTCGGCGTTCTCGCCGCGGCGCAGCTCGATCACCATGCGCATGCCCGACTTGTCCGACTCGTCGCGCAGCTCGGTGATGCCCTCGATCTTCTTGTCCTTGACCAGCTCGGCGATCTTCTCGAGCAGGCGCGCCTTGTTCACCTGGTACGGCAGCTCGGTGACGATGATCGCCTGCTTGTCGCTGCCCTTGCCGCCGATGTCCTCGAAATGCGTGCGCGCGCGCACGACGATGCGGCCACGGCCGGTCGCGTAGGCCTCGGCGAGGCCGGCGGCGTCGAGCAAGAGGCCGGCGGTCGGGAAATCCGGCGCCGGGATGTGCTTCATGAGGCCGGCGAGATCGATGGCCGGGTCGTCGATCAGCGCCACGCAGCCGTCGATGACTTCCGAGAGATTGTGCGGCGGGATGTTGGTCGCCATGCCGACGGCGATGCCGGCGGCGCCGTTGACGAGCAGATGCGGAATGCGCGTCGGCAGGACCGTCGGCTCGCTCTCGGAGGCGTCGTAATTCGGCTGGAAATCGACGGTTTCCTTGTCGATGTCGGCGAGCAGTTCGTGGGCGAGCTTCGACATGCGCACTTCGGTGTAGCGCATGGCCGCCGGCATGTCGCCGTCGACCGAACCGAAGTTGCCCTGACCGTCGACCAGCATGTAGCGCATCGAGAAATCCTGCGCCATGCGCACCATCGTGTCGTAGACGGCGGTGTCGCCGTGCGGATGGTACTTACCGATGACGTCGCCGACGATGCGCGCCGACTTCTTGTACGGCTTGTTGTAGTCGTTGCCGAGTTCCTTCATCGCGTACAGCACGCGGCGGTGCACCGGCTTGAGGCCGTCGCGCGCGTCGGGCAAGGCGCGCCCGACGATCACGCTCATCGCATAGTCGAGATACGAACGGCGCATCTCGTCTTCGAGATTGACGCTGAGGATTTCCTTGGCGAAGTCGGTCATTGGCGGTCTTTGTCGGAGTCACGGCAGGGGCTGGGCGCCCGGCTGCGCGCGACGGTTCTGCACTCGTTTTCGACGGCGGAGAGAAGCTCTTGCGCAGCGCCGCTCGCGCGGCTCTGGACGAAGCTCTTATGGACCCGGAAATTCTAGCACGGACGAGGGCTTGGCAGCGCTTTTCGGCCGCCCCGCCGGACTTCGCGAACGGCCTTATTTTAGGACCGCGCGGACCCGCTCGCGATTGGGCTTTTCGATCACGCCGTGCTCGCAGACGATGGCGTCGATCAGCGCCGCCGGCGTCACGTCGAACACCGGGTTGAAGGCGTCGTAGCCCTCCGGCGCGACCGGCACGCCGCGGAACTCCGTCAGCTCCCTCGCCGTGCGCTCCTCGATGGGGATGTCGGCGCCGCCGCGGCAGCGCAGGTCGAAGGTTGAGCTCGGCGCGACGACCATGAACCTGACGCCGTGCTGCTTCGCGGCGACCGCCAGCGCGTAGGTGCCGATCTTGTTGGCGGTGTCGCCGTTCTCGGCGATGCGGTCGGCGCCGACGATGACCCAGTCGATCGTCTCGCGGCTCATCAGGTGCGCGATGGCGCCGTCGGCGACCAGCTTGCCCGGAATGCCTTCCTGCTGCAGTTCCCAGGCCGTCAGCCGCGCGCCCTGCAGCCAGGGCCGCGTCTCGGTGTTGTAGACGAGCTCGATGTGATGCTTCGCGTAGGCGCTGCGGATCACGCCGAGCGCGGTGCCGTGGCCGCCGGTCGCCAGCGCGCCGGTGTTGCAATGCGTGACGACGCGCGCGCCGGGGCCGATCAGCGCCGCACCGAGTTCGCCCATCTTCAGGTTCTGCGCCAGATCCTCGTCGTGGATGCGCACCGCCTCGGCCTCGAAAACAGCGAGATCCGGCTGCTTCAGCCAGGCACCGCGCATGCGCTCCAGCGCCCAGCGCAGGTTGACCGCGGTCGGCCGCGAGGCGGCCAGCGTCTCGAAGGCGCGCTCCAGCGAATCACGGTCGGCGCGCAGCGCCAGAACCATGCCGTAGGCGGCGGCGATGCCGATCGCCGGCGCGCCGCGCACCGCCATGCCGTGGATCGCCTCGGCGACGTCGGCGGCGCCGCGGCAGGCGATGTAGCGCACCTCGTGCGGCAGCACGCGCTGATCGAGCAGGCGCAGCTGGTCACCGTCCCAGATGATCGGGCTCACGTTCGAACGGGCGGCGGCGTTGCGCGACGCGGGCGTCAGCAGGGCGGACATGGCGGGCTCGGTTAAACTTCGGGCCGACATTCTATCCGCCCACGCCTTTCTCCTCCCTTCATGCAGACCGTCGACCTGCTGGTCACGCCGCGCTGGCTCATCCCGATCGAACCCGAAGGCCTGGTGCTCGAGGACCACGCGCTGGTCGTCGACGCCGGGCGCATCGCCGCCGTGCTGCCGCTGGCCGAGGCGCGGGCGCGCTACGCGCCGCGGCAGAGCGTCGCGCTGCCGCAGCACGCCCTGATGCCGGGTCTCGTCAACCTGCACACGCATGCGGCGATGAGCCTGCTGCGCGGCATCGCCGACGACCTGCCGCTGATGGACTGGCTGCAGAACCACATCTGGCCCGCGGAGGGCGCGCACGTCGGCGCGGCGTTCTGCGAAGACGGCGTGCGCCTGGCCTGCGCCGAGATGATCCGCGGCGGCACGACCTGCATCAACGACATGTATTTCTTCCCGGACGCGACCGCGCGCGTCGCCCAGCAGGCCGGCCTGCGCGCGACCGTCGGCCTCGTCGTCTTCGATTTCCCGACCGCCTGGGGCAGCGGCGCCGACGACTACATCCACAAGGGCCTCGAACTGCACGACGCGCTGCGCGACGCGCCGCTGATCCGCACGATGTTCGCGCCGCACGCGCCGTACACGGTGTCGGACGCGCCGCTGCTCAAGCTGCGCCGCTACGCCAACGAACTGGGCATCGGCATTCACATGCACGTGCACGAGACCGCGCACGAGGTCGAGACCGCGCTGGCCAGCACCGGCAAGCGGCCCTGGCAGCGGCTCAAGGAACTGGAACTGCTCGGCCCGGACTTCATCGCCGTGCACATGACGCAGCTGAGCGACACCGAGATCGCCGAGGTCGCCGAATACGGCGTGCACGTCGCGCACTGCCCGGAATCGAATCTCAAGCTGGCCAGCGGCTTCGCGCCGGTCGGCAAGCTGCTCGCGGCCGGCGCCAACGTCGGCATCGGCACCGACGGCGCAGCGAGCAACAACGATCTCGATCTGTTCGGCGAGCTGCGCACGGCGGCCCTGCTCGCCAAGGCCGTCAGCGGCGACACGCGGGCGCTGTCGGCGCCGACGGCGCTGCGCGCGGCGACGCTCGGCGGCGCGCGCGCGCTCGGCCTCGAGGCCGAGATCGGCTCGCTGGTCGCCGGCAAATCCGCCGACTTCATCGCCGTCGATCTCAGCGCCGCGGCGACCCAGCCGGTGTACAACGTCCTCTCGCAGCTCGCCTATGCGGTCGGCCGTGAACAGGTCAGCGACGTCTGGGTCGCCGGCCGGCCGCTGCTGCGCGACCGCCGGCTGACCACGCTCGACGAAACCGCCGTGATCGCCAAGGCCGGCGAATGGCAGCAGAAGATCCGCCCCTGAGCACGACATGAAGCACGCCATGAACGCAGAACCGGCAGCGCAGGCCAACGTCGACACGCGCGAGATCGCCAACTTCGAGCGGCTCGCCGCGCAGTGGTGGGATCCGCGCGGCGAGATGGCGACCCTGCATCAGATCAATCCGCCGCGCGTGCGCTATCTGGCGCAGTGCGCCGGCAGCCTGCGCGGCAAGACGGCCGTCGACATCGGCTGCGGCGGCGGCCTGCTCAGCGAGGCGCTGGCGGCCGAGGGCGCCGAGGTGCTCGGCATCGACATGGCCGCCGAGCTGATCGACGTCGCCAGGCTGCATGGCCTGGAATCCGGCCACACGCCGCCGCAGTTCACGCTCGACTACCGGCAGATCAGCGCCGAGGCCCTGGCCGCCGAACGGCCGGCGTCCTTCGATCTGGTCTGCTGCATGGAAATGCTCGAACACGTGCCCGACCCGGCCTCGGTGATCGCCGCCTGCGCGGCGCTCGCCAGGCCCGGCGCCGACCTGGTGTTCTCGACCATCAACCGCAATCCGAAGTCCTTCGCGCTGGCCGTGCTCGGTGCCGAATACCTGCTCAATCTCGTGCCGCGCGGCACGCACGACTACGAGAAGTTCATTCGCCCGTCCGAGCTCGCCGCCTGGGCGCGCGCCGCCGGCCTCGAGGTCGTCGGCATGAAGGGCCTGCGCTACAACCCGCTGCTGAAATCGGCGCGCCTGTCCGACGACATCGACGTCAACTACTTCATGCATTGCAGGAAGCCGCAATGACGATCGCCCGCGCCACCGACGCGCTCGCCCTGCCGCGCGCCGTGCTGTTCGATCTCGACGGCACGCTCGCCGACACCGCGCCCGATCTCGGCCACGCCGCGAATCTCGTGTGCGCCGAACTCGGCCTGCCGACGCTGCCGCTCGCCGACTACCGGCCGGTCGCCTCGGCCGGCGCGCGCGGCCTGCTCGGCAAGGCCCTCGGCATCACGCCCGAGCATGCCGACTACGCGCAGCGCGCCGAGCGCCTGCTCGCGCTGTATCGCGACAATCTGCTGCGGCACACGACGCTGTTCGACGGCATGGACGAGCTGCTGGCGACGATCGCCGCGCGCGGCCTCTCCTGGGGCATCGTCACCAACAAGCCGGCCTGGCTGACCGATCCGCTGGTCGAAGGCCTGCGCCTGCGCGCGGACTGCGTGGTCAGCGCCGACCAGGTCGCCCGCCCCAAGCCGGCGCCCGACGCCCTGCTGCGCGCCTGCGAGCGCCTCGGACTGCCGCCGCAGGCCTGCTGGTACGTCGGCGACGACCGCCGCGACATCGCCGCCGCGCAGGCCGCCGACATGCCGAGCATCGCCGCCGACTGGGGTTATCTCGGCGCCGACGCGCCGATCGGCGACTGGGGCGCGCAGCGCATCGCCGGCACGCCGCGCGACATCGCCGCGTGGTTGCGCGCGGCGGCGTAAGGACGGACAGCGCATGGCCTGGCGTTCCCCGAATCGCGGCGGTCTGCAAAGCCTCGACACCATGGCGCGGCTGCTGCGCGGACGCGCCAACCGCTATGCCTGGATCGGCCTCGGCGTGGCGACGCTGGCGATCGTCGCCGCCACCCTGCTGAGCTGCCAGTACGAGTTCGACGAATACACGCTCGACGGCATGCTCGCCGTGCAGCAGAAAAACCCGGCGCTGTGGCTGCTCGACCTGATGCCGATCGCCTTCCTGCTCTGGGGCCAGTACATCGGCAGCGTCATGTCGTACCAGGCCGGCGCCATGGTGCTCGACGAAACGCGCGAGCTGCGCGACGAAGCCAATCGCCTGCACTACGAGCTGAGCCGGCAGGCGGTGCCCGGCCAGTTCGGCAGCCTGCCGAACCGCCACGCCCTGCTCGGCGCCATCAACCGGCAGCTGAATCGTCCGGCTGCGCGCGGCGGCGGCGCGGCGGCCAACTTCGCGGTACTGGTACTCGGCACCGAGCACTACCACGAGATCGCGCAGGCGCACGGCGAGACGGCGGCGGCGCAGTACATCTCGCAGCTCGGCGAGCGGCTGCGCAGCGTGGTCGGCGAGGATGACGTGCTCGCGCACTTCGGCAACGACGACTTCGGCATCCTGCTGGCCACGGCCGCGGACGAAGCCGCCGCGCGCCACTACGCCAGCCGCCTGCAGCTGGCGCTCGACGTGCCGATCACCATGGGCCGCAGCGCCTTCTCGCTGCGCGCCAGCATCGGCATCGCGCTCTATCCGGCGCACGGCCCGGACGGCGAAACCCTGTTGCGCCACGCCGAGACGGCGAAGTACGCGGCGATCGCCGCGCGCCGCGACTACCTCGTCTACGATCCCGCGTTCGAGGACGCGCGCACCGAAGTCTCGCGCCTGACCGCCGAGCTGCACGGCGCGCTGTACAACGAGGGGCTCGGCGACGACTACCAGCCGCAGCAGCCGCTGCGCGCGGGCCTGCCGCCGCGCCTGCGCCTGATCCCGTACTGGGAGCACCCGCGCCGGGGGCGGCTGAACGAAGCCGATTTCCTGCATCTGCCCGATCGCGTCGGCCTCGTGCACGGCCTGACGACCTGGCTGCTGCGCGAGGGCCTCGCCCGCCTGAGCGGCTGGCGCGAAGGCGGCACGCGCGAGCTGCAGCTCGTGCTGCGCCTTCCGGACGCGGCGATCCGCGAACTCGGCTTCCACGATCTGATCCAGCGCATGCTGCGCTCGCACGACCTGCCCGGCGCCGCGCTCGTGCTCGAATTCAGCGAGGCGGCGCTGCTGCAGGCCAGCCCGACGCAGCGCGCGCAGCTCGCCGGCCTGCGGCAGTCCGGCGTCGGCCTGGCGCTGAGCGGCGTCGGCGGTCCCGGCGCGTCGGCGCTGTCGGCGCTGTATTTCCCGCTCGACGAGTACCGCCTGGCACCGACGCTGATCGAGCGCGCCGCGCGCGAGCCGCTGGCGCGCGACGTCCTGCGCAAGCTGGTCGAGCTGGCGGCCATGCTCAAGCTGCGCCTCGTCTATGCCGGTGTCGACAGCGACGCGCAGCGCCGGCTGGTCGACGAACTGGGCGGCGACTACGCCGAAGGCCTCGCCTGCCGCGCCACGCTGACGCCGCCGGCCGTCGAACGCTGGCTGACGCCGCGCCCGAGCGACGGCGCGGAGCGCGAGGCCTGAGGCGACGCGGCACGGCCGCGCGTGCTGCCGGCGCGGCATGGCCGCGCATCATGATGTACCCTGCGCGCCCCGCACGCGCCGCGCGTGCCCGAACGCGATCGCTCTTCTCCAGAATGGCCGTCATTCCCGCCGCCTACCAAGCCGCCGCCGACCTGCTCAAAGGCCGGCATCTCCTCGTCACCGGTGCCGGCGACGGCCTCGGCCGGGCCGCCGCCCTGGCGCTCGCACGACACGGTGCGACCGTCATCCTGCTCGGCCGCACGATCAGCAAGCTGGAAGCGGTCTACGACGAGATCGGCGCGGCCGGCGGCGGCGCCGCGATCTACCCGATGAATCTCGCCGGCGCGACCTGGGCCGACTACTTCGAGCTGGCCAGCACGATCGAGCGCGAGTTCGGCGGGCTTGACGGCATCCTGCACGGCGCCGCGCACTTCAAGGCTTTCACGCCGCTCTACGATCTCGAACCCAAGGAATGGGTCGAGAGCCTGCAGGTCAATCTCACCGCGCCGTTTTCGCTGACGCGGCACTGCCTGCCGCTGCTGATCAAGTCGCCGGACGCTTCCGTGGTCTTCGTCAGCGACCGCCCCGGCCGCGAGCCGCGTCCCTTCGCCGGCGCCTACGGCATCGCCAAGGCCGGCATCGAAC
Source organism: Solimonas soli DSM 21787 (assembly GCF_000474945.1). GTDB lineage: Bacteria > Pseudomonadota > Gammaproteobacteria > Nevskiales > Nevskiaceae > Solimonas > Solimonas soli. The sequence continues at coordinate 112,192 of NZ_AXDW01000001.1, forward strand.
AGATGGCGCAGATGTGGGCCGCGGAGCTGCAGTCGCATCCGCAGCTGCGCATCAACACCTTCCATCCGGGCCCGCTGCGCAGCGGCGTGCGCCTCAAGGGCTATCCCGGCGAGCTGATCGAGCAGTCGCCGCTGCCGGAAACGGCCACGCCGGCACTGCTCTGGCTGTTCGGCCCCGACAGCCGCGGCGTCAGCGGCGAGCGCTTCTGAGCGCGGCCGCGGCGCGCCACTGACGCTCAGCGCCGCGTGCGCGGCGGATGCTTCCTGCCGGCCGGGCGCGGACCGGCGCCGCGCGCCGGCCGCGCGCCGGCCGGCTTGCCGCGATCCGCGAGCTGCCGTTCGCCACGCGCGGCGGGCCGCGCATCGCCGCCGCGCCGCGCCGCCGTCGCACGCCCTTCGCGACCGCCGGCATCGCGGCCCTCGCCCGCACCGGCGAAGCGCGCCGGCGACCGGCCGCCACGCGCGTCGCCCTCGCCCCGGCCGCCAGCGCCGGCAGCGCGCGCCGCGCCCTTGGCGCCGCGGCCGCCGCGACCCTGATCGGCACGTGCCTCGCGCCGCCCTGCGGCGGCGGCGGCCGGCGGACGGGCGCCGGAACGCTCCTGCGCTTTGCCGCCGCGCGCATCGTCGCGCGTCTTGCGCGCCGCGCCGTCGCGTGACGGCCGACCGCCGCCCGACGCCGGACGCGCGGCGCGCGGCGCGCGGCGCGGACGCTCGTCCTCGTCGTCCTCGTCGTCCTCTTCGTCGTCATCGTCGTCGTAGAAGCGCGGCCCGCGCGACGGCGGCACGAACCGTCCGGCGCCGCGCGCCGGCGGCTTGCCGCCGGGTCCGGACTTGCGCGTCTCGAGGCCGGCTTCGGCTTCCGTGAGCCCGACCGCGTCGAGCACCGCGAGCAGCTCGGCCGCCGTCGCCTCGCGCGCCGTGCCGGACTTGTTGCCACGGCCGAGTTCGATGGGGCCATAGCTGATGCGGATGAGGCGGCTGACCTGCAGGCCCTGCGACTCGATCAGGCGACGCACGAGGCGGTTGCGGCCCTCGCGCACGCTGACGTGGAACCACTGGTTGGCACCCTCGCCGTCCTCGCTCTCGGACCGCTCGACGCGCTCGAAGCGCGCCATGCCGTCGTCGAGTTCGACGCCGGCCGTCCAGCGCGCGATCACCGCCTCGTCGACCGTGCCGAGCACGCGCGCCGCGTAGGTCCGCGGAATCTCGAAACTCGGATGCGTGAGGCGGCGCGCCAGTTCGCCGTGATTGGTGAACAGCAGCAGGCCGGAGGTGTTGATGTCGAGGCGACCGACCGCGATCCAGCGCCCGGACTCGAGGCGCGGCAGCTTGCGGAACACCGTGCGGCGGCCTTCGGGATCGTCGCGCGTGACGAGTTCGCCGACGCGCTTCTTGTAGATCAGCAGGCGCGCCGGATCGGCCTTGCGCTTGAGCGAGATCGCGCGGCCGTCGACGCGGATGTGGTCATTGTGATCGACGCGCTGGCCCGCCTCGGCCGGTCGGCCGTTGACGAGAATGCGGCCTTCCTCGATCAGTCGCTCGATCTCGCGACGCGATGCAACGCCGGCGGTGGCCAGCAGTTTCTGGATACGTTCACTCATGGCACGTCCTCCCGACGTTCCTGAAAGTTCGACTCCCCATGGACATGGGAGAGGCTTGGGGCGAGGGCTTGGCAGAGCGAGAGATGCGACGGGCATCGCCCCCTGACCCTCTCCCGCCGACATTCGTCGCCGGAGAGGGAACTCGTTTTGATGTGCGCTCTTAGCGCTGCTCGTCCTGGTCCGCTGCCGGCGCATCCGACGCGACGGCGTCACGATCGACGACACCATCATCCGGCGCCGCTTCCGGCACGACCGCGCCCGCTTCGCGCGCTTCGTCGTCGCCGGCAAGGTCGCCCTGCGGCGCTTCGAGCGCGTGCGGCTCGTGCAGCTGCTCGCCGAGCCGCGCGAGCGCCGTCTCCAGCTGCTGCGGGTCCTTGATCTCCGGCAGCGACGGCAGATCGTCGAGCGTGCGCAGGTTCAGGTCGTCGAGCAGCTGATGCGTGGTGCCGAACAGCGACGGCCGGCCCGGCACTTCCTTGACGCCGACTTCGCGAATCCAGCCGCGGTCGAGCAAGGTGCGGATGATGTTCGGCGACAGCGCGACGCCGCGCACGTCCTCGATCTCGCCGCGCGTGATCGGCTGGCGATAGCAGATCAGCGCCAGCGTCTCGAGCAGCGCGCGCGACAGGCGCGGCGGCTTTTCCTGGTAGAGCTTGCCGACCCACTCGGCATACTCGCGCTTGACCTGGATGCGCCAGCCGCTCGACACCTCGGCCAGCTCGGCGGCGCGCGTCGCCAGATCCTCGTTGAGCTTGGCGAGCGCCTCGCGGATGTCCTTCTTCGTCACGCCAAGCTCGTGGCCGAGCATGCGCTGCAGCTGCTCGGTCGGCAGCGGCTGCTCGGAGGCGAGCAGGATCGCTTCGAGAATGCGGTCGAGCTGGGCGATGCGCTCGTCGGCGGTGTTCTGGATGTCGAGGTCGGCTTGGCTGTCGACGGTTTCGCTCACGTCGGCGACTCCTGTTCGGTTTCTTCTTCGAGCGCGGCCGGTCGCGGCCGCGCCTGCATGACGAGGATCGGCGCGAACGGCCCCTGCTGTTCGATGTCGAGCATCGCCGAACGCGCCATCTCGAGGATGGCGAGGAAGCACACCACGACGCCGAGGCGGCCTTCCTCGGGATCGACGAGCTGGTCGAGCCGGGCCGGTCCCTGCTGGATGCGCGAGAGGATGTGCGTCATGCGCTCGCGCACGGACAGCGGCTCGCGCGACACCTCGTGATGCTTGAACAGTGCGGCGCGTTCCATGATGTCGCGGAAGGCCAGCACCAGTTCGCGCAGCGTCGGCATCGGCAGCTGCGTCGTCGTCGGGATGATCTCCGGACGCGCCTGCGCGAGGTACAGATCGCGGCCGATGCGCGGCAGCTTCTCGATCTCCTCGCTGGCGGTCTTGAAACGCTCGTATTCCTGCAGGCGGCGCACCAGCTCCATGCGCGGATCGCCCTGCTCCTGCGCCTCTTCCGGCGGCGGCCGCGGCAGCAGGATGCGCGACTTGATCTCGGCGAGCAGCGCCGCCATCACCAGATATTCGGCGGCCAGTTCGAGCTTCATGTCGCGCATCAGCTCGATGTACTGGATGTACTGCTGGGTGATCTTCAGGACCGGAATGTCGAGGATGTTCAGGTTCTGCTTGCGGATCAGGTACAGCAGCAGGTCGAGCGGGCCTTCGAAAGCATCGAGGAAGACCTCCATCGCGTCCGGCGGGATGTAGAGATCCTCGGGCATCTTGTCGAGGGCCCGGCCGTGCACCTTCGGCAGCTTGCTGACATCCGGCGCGACCACCGCGCCCTCCGCCGCCGCTTCCTGCGCTTCGTCGATCATGCCGCCACGCCCCGCTGCCAAAGCCAGACGACGCCATCCTGCGGGTCGCGCAGGCAGTCGCGCAAGCGGAAATCCAGCTTGCGCAGCACGCGCGTCGCCGCGCCTTCCCGCGCCGGCGTGCGCGCGGCGACCGTCGACGACGGCGCGTTGCGGTAGGCAAGGCCGAGCAGGCGCTGCACCATCGCCGTGGCGACGCCGCGTCCCTCGTGATGCTCGAAGGTCTGGAAGGCGATCTCGACCACACCGTCGCGCGGCGGCGTCACGAAGGCGCAGCTGCCGACGATCTCGCCGCCGCACAGCGCGAGATAGCCGATCCACGGCGGCGTGAAGCCCTCGTCGGCGTAGCGCAGCGCCGTGCCTTCGAGCACGTCGCGCGCCGCCGCCGGCATCTCGCCGGCGCAGAAGGCGGGCGTGCCGCCGTCGAGGATCGCGATCAGGCGCAGGTCGTCGGCGCGGATCGGCAGCACGGCCATCGTCATTCCGGGATGAAGCCGAGAACGTCGTGCACCTGCCTGAGGGTTGCGTCGGCCTTCGCCGAAGCCGCCTCGGCGCCGGCACGCAGGACCTGGCGCAGGCCGTCGATGTCCTCGCGCACCTCGCGGTACTTCTGCTGCACCGGCTCCAGGCAGGCGACGACCGCATCGGCGCAGGCCTGCTTGAACTTGCCGTAGCCCTGGCCGTTGTACTGCGCGACGATCGCCTCGAACGACTGGCCGCTCGCCGCGGCGAGAATCGACATCAGGTTCGACACGCCGGGCTTCTCGGCGATGTCGTAGCGGATCTCGTTGCCGGGATCGGTGACGGCGCGCTTGAGCTTGCGCGTGATCACGTCCGGCGGATCGAGCAGGTACAGGGCATTGGTTTCGGCGTCGTCCGACTTCGACATTTTCTTCGTCGGTTCCTGCAGGCCCATGATGCGCGCGCCGACCGGCGGGATCATCGGCTCCGGCACGGTGAACACCTGCCCGTAGAGATTGTTGAAGCGGAGCGCGACGTCGCGTGTCAGTTCGAGGTGCTGCTTCTGGTCGTCGCCGACCGGCACCTGCCTGGCCTGGTACAGCAGGATGTCGGCCGCCATCAGCACCGGGTAATCGAACAGACCGGCGTTGATGTTGTCGGCATGCTTGGCGCTCTTGTCCTTGAACTGCGTCATGCGGTTCAGCTCGCCCATCTGCGTGTAGCAGTTGAGGACCCAGGACAGCCGCGCGTGCGCCGGCACATGGCTCTGCACGAACAGCGTGTTCTTCGCGGGATCGAGCCCGCAGGCGATGTACAGCGCGAGGAACTCGTAGCAGCGCTCGCGCAGCACCGCCGGGTCCTGGCGCACGGTGATCGCGTGCAGATCGACCAGCATGTAGTAGCAGTCGTACTGCTCGGACAACGGCACCCAGTTCTTCAGCGCGCCGAGGTAATTGCCGAGCGTGAGACGGCCGGACGGCTGGATGCCGGACAGGACCACCGGCTTGGTGGCAGCGGGTTTCGGGTTTGCGGTGTTCACGAGCCGGACATCAGGACATCGCTCGACGTCATGCCGAGCAGGGAATAGAGAACGTATTCGGCGATCGACAGCGGCCAGTACAGGATGGCGCCGAGCAGGCCCGGAACCAGCACGAGGCCGAGCAGGATGAACATGCCGTAGGGCTCGAGCTTGGCGTACTGGTAGGCGGCGCGCGCCGGCAGCAGGCCGGTCAGTACCCGGCCGCCGTCGAGCGGCGGCAGCGGCAGGAGGTTCAGCACCATCAGCACCAGATTGATGACGATGCCGGCGACGGCCATGTAGCGCACGGCCATCCAGATACCAGCATCCGCGCCGACCGCCAGCGCCAGCTTCAGCAGCAGCCCCCAGCCGACCGCCATCAGGCCGTTCGACAAGGGACCGGCGGCGGCGACGATCGCCATGTCGCGGCGCGGATGCTTGAGATTGCGGTAGTCGACCGGCACCGGCTTGGCCCAGCCGAACAGGAAACCGCCGAGCAGCAACAGCAGCCCCGGCACGAGGATCGTGCCGACCGGGTCGATGTGGCGTATCGGATTGAAGCTCAGGCGCCCCAGCATCTGCGCGGTACGGTCACCCAGCGCGCGCGCCGCAAAACCATGCGCCGCCTCGTGAACGGTGATGGCGAAAATGACCGGCAGGGCCCAGACGGCGATCTTCTGGACCAGAGTGAGTTCGATCGGCATTCGGCCATTATATCGGGCGGCACCTGCGCCGGCCTCGCCGATCGGTGACCCGCGCGCGTTCAGAGCCCCAGCGCGTCGACCGGCCCCTTGCCCTCGCGCACCACGCGCACGCCGTCCTCGGACAGATCGAGCACCGTGGTCGGCACCGTGCCGCAGGGGCCGCCGTCGATGACGATGTCGACGAGATGGTCGAGCTGCTGGCGATGGTCCTGCGGCGCATTGACCGGCTCGTCGTCGCCGGGGAACTGCAGGGTGCAGGAGATCAGCGGCTCGTCGATGGTTTCCAGCAGGGCCTGGGCGACGACGTGATCCGGCACGCGGATGCCGATGGTCTTGCGCTTCTCGTGCGCGACGCGCTTCGGCAGCTCCTTGGTCGCCGCCAGGATGAAGGTGTACGGACCGGGCGTCAGCTGCTTGAGCAGGCGGAACTGGCGGTTGTCGACGCGCGCGTAGGTCGCGATCTCGGAAAGATCGCGGCAGACCAGCGTGAACTGGTGATGGCGGTCGAAGTCGCGGATGCGGCGCAGGCGGTCGGCGGCGTCCTTGTCGTCGAGATGACAGCCGAGCGCGTAGCAGGAATCGGTCGGATAGGCGACGACCGCACCCTCGCGGATGCGCTGCGCGACCTGTCCGAGCAGGCGCTTCTGCGGGTTGACGGGATGCAGCTCGATCCATTCGGCCACGGCGCACTCGGTTCTGGGGACTCGCCATTCTAGCCCCGCAAGCGGAGCGCCCGCCGCCGGTGCGACGCTACAATGCCGGCATGAACGCCCTGATCGATTTTCTGCCGGCCCTGCTGTTCCTCGGCGCCTATGCCGCCTACGGCATCTACGCCGCCACCGCCGTGCTGATCGTCGCCATGTTCGCGCTCGTCGCCTGGTACTGGTTCCGCGAGAAACGCCTGCACAAGGCGCATTTCGTCACCGCCCTGGTCGCGCTGGTGCTCGGCGGCCTGACGCTGTACGTGCACGATGCCAGCTTCATCAAGTTCAAGCCGACCGCCGTCTACGCGGTGTTCGCGCTCGTCCTGCTCGGCAGCCACGTGATCGGCGACAAGGTGCTGCTCGCGCGCCTGCCGCAGAAGACCATCGAGCTGCCGGACGCGGTCTGGCGCAAGGTGAATTTCGCCTGGGCGGTCTTCTTCGCGTTCTGCGCCGTGCTGAACCTCTATGTGGCATACAACTTCTCGGAAGCGGCCTGGGTCAAGTTCAAGACCTTCGGCTTCACCGCGCTGATGTTCGTCTTTCTCGTCGGCCACGCGCCGTTCCTCAAGCGCTATCTACCGCAGGAGTAAGCCGCGCGCATGCTCTACGCGATCATTTCCGACGACGTGCCCGACAGCCTCGCCAGGCGCCGCGCCCACCGCCCGGCGCATCTCGCGCGGCTCGAGCGCTTGCAGGAACAGGGGCGTCTCGTGCTCGCCGGCCCGCGGCCGCGCATCGATTCGAGCGACCCGGGCGACGCCGGCTTCTCCGGCAGCGTGGTCGTCGCCGAGTTCGAGAGCCTCGAAGCGGCGCGGGCCTGGGCGGCGGACGATCCCTTCGTGCACGCCGGCGTCTACGCGCAGGTGAACGTCTATCCGTTCGTGAAAACCCTGCCGAAGTGAACACGGTTCGCAGTGGGGGTCGCGTCGAGCGCATCCGCGCCGCCTTGCAGAGTGCCTTCGCGCCGACCGCGCTGCAGGTCATCGACGACAGCGCCGCGCATGCCGGCCACGCCGGCGCGGCGAGCGGCCGCGGGCATTTCCGCGTCGAAATCGTCGCGGCGGCGTTCGCCGGCATGCCGCCGCTGGCGCGGCATCGCGCCGTCTACGCCGCGCTCGGCGAACTGATGACGAGCGACATCCACGCGCTGTCGATCGCCGCCGCGACGCCGGACGAAGCGGCGCGCCGCGCGCCGGCATGACGCGCCGGCCCGCCGTCGCCGCCACGCTCGCTGCGCTGCTGAGCGCCGGCTTCGCCGCGCCCGCCGGTGCCGGCTGGCTGCCCGACCGCGAGCGCATCGACGCCCTGCTCGACAAGCTCGGCGGCGGCCAGCAGATCGACGAGAGCAAGAGCGTCGACTGGGGCGTGCTGCCCGGCCCGTTCTACATGCCGGAAACCAGCCTCGGCATCGGCGTCGCGCTGGTCGGCCTCTACCGCGCCGATCAGGAAAAGACCACGCCGCTGTCCTCGCTGACGCTGATGGGTTACGCCAGCGTCACCGGCGTGGTCGGCATCAAGTTCGACGACTACAGCTACTTCGACGGCGACCGCTGGCGCCTGTTCGTCGACGGCTCGCTGAGCAACGAGCCGAGCCGGTTCTGGGGCGTCGGCTACGCCGCCGGCCGCGACGACCATTGGCAGGAATACACGGCGCAGGGCTTCGGTCTCTGGCCGAAGGGCTTCGCGCGCATCGCGCCGGCGACCTGGGCCGGCCTCGGCTGGAGCGTCGTGCAGATGCACGCGAGCCAGCTCGAGGACGGCCAGGCCAATGCCATCCTCGCCACGCCGGCCGGTCGCTCCGACTTCGCCTCCGGCCTCAGTGCGCATCTGCTGCACGACACGCGCGACTTCGCGCCGAACCCGGCGCGCGGCCAGGTGCTGAGCCTCGACTATGCCGCCTACGCGCCGGCCTTCGGCGGCGAGGAACGCTTCGACGCGCTCACCGCGCGCTACGCGCTCTATCAGGCGCTCGACGCGCGCAGCATCCTCGCCTTCGAGCTGTACGGCGATTTCCGCAGCGGCGACGTGCCCTGGAACCTGCTGCCGGCGCTCGGCAACGACGCGCGCATGCGCGGCTACTACAACGGCCGCTACCGCGACCGCGATGTCGTCAGCACGCAACTCGAATGGCGCCACCAGTTCGCATGGCGGCACGGCATGACGCTGTGGGCCGGCGCCGGCACGCTGGCGCCTCGCCCCGGCGATCTCGGCGAGCACTGGCTGCCGAGCTTCGGCGCCGGCTACCGCTTCATGTTCAAGCCGCGCGTCAACGTGCGCCTCGATCTCGGCTTCGGCCGCGACAGCGCCGGCGTCTACTTCCAGGTCGGCGAAGCGTTCTGAAAGCGGCGCGCTTCAGCGCGCCGCATCTTCGTGCAGCCAGCCGCGACGACCGTCGTACTGCACGAAGGACCAGTCGCCCTCGCTGTTGTGGATACGCTGCAGGCTCTGGTAGCCGGCACCGGCCGGCAGCACGACGACCGTGCTCGCGTCACTGCGCGGCTGCAGCTTGAGCGGCAGCGGTTGCGCCGCGCGGGTGTCGCTCGCGGCCGGCGCTGGCACCGGCACCGGCGTCGGTGCGGGAGGCGGCGCCGGCTGCGCGTAGACCGGCGCCGGTTCGGGTGCGGGTGCGGGGGTCGCCACGTAGCCGTAGTCGACATCCGCGCGTCGCGCGGACGATGTGCGGCCGCCGTGGCCGAACTCCAGCATCAGGCCGGCGCTGAGAATGCCGATGTCCTTGTCGTCGGCGAAGTCCTTCGGACCGAACAGGGTTTCGTATTCGAGGCGCAGGCCGAACCAGTCGCTGAGCTTCCACACGAGGCCGAGGCCGAGGCTGCCGCCGTCGCTCGATTGTTTGGCGGTGCCGTATGCGCCGGGGTCCTGCGGAAGCGAACCGGCCGGCACCTTGATCTCGGTATCGCCGCTGTACCAGGCGCCGCGCAGCCAGAGTCCCGAGCCTTTCGGCGTCAGTTCGAGGAAATAGCCGGCGCCGAGCGTATAGCCGCTGAAATTCATCTTGATGCCGCCGTCGACATCGGCGTCGCCGGTATCGATGTAGCTCGCTTCGAGCATGATCGGCACCGGCGAGAAGCGGTAGCCGAGATACGCCTTGCCGCCATAGGCCGGATCGACGTCGGAATAATCGCTGCGATCCGCTTTCAGTCCGGAGGCGCCGACATAGAGACCGGCAAACGAGGACATCGGCGACAGCGCGGCGACGAGGCCGAGCGCCCTGATGAAGGACTTCATGAACTTCCCCTGATCGTTGTGGCGATGGCCGAAGGCCACGGCCGCGTCCCCGAACGCGGCGCAACGAGTCTAGCGACGAACGCGACGCCGCCCGGTGAACGACGTCTCAGATGCGCGGCGGCAGCAGGCCTTCGGGAACCGAGCGCAGGTGGACGTCCTGCTGCGGGAACGGCATCTCGATGTTCGCTTCGCGGAAGGCCTTGACGATGGCGAAACGCAGGTCGCTGGCGACGCTGCCCTTGGCGTCGGCATCGTCGATCGGCGCCATCAGTTCGAAGTCGAGCGAGCTGGGCCCGAAGTTGACGAACAGCACGACGGTCGCCGGCACTTTCAGCACGCGCGGATGGGCGGCGGCGATCGCCAGCAGCAGCTCGCGCACCTGCTCGGGATCGCTGCCGTAGGCGACGCCGACCGACAGCACGACGCGGCCGGCATGCGTGCGCAGATTGCGGTTCTGCACCGGATTCGACAGCAGGTTCGAGTTCGGCATGATGATCGTCTCGCGATCGCCGGTCTCGATTTCCGTGGCGCGGATGCGCATCTTGCGCACGACGCCCTCGGCGCCGCTGACGCTGATGTGATCGCCGGTGCGCACCGGGCGCTCGAAGAGCAGGATCAGGCCGGAGACGAAGTTGCTGACGATGTTCTGCAGGCCGAAGCCGATGCCGACCGACAGCGCGCCGGCGACGATCGCCAGATTCGAAAGGTCGAGCCCGGCGGAAGACACGCCGACCAGCGCGGCGATGACGAAGGTCACGTAGCCGAACAGCGTGGCCGCCGCGTCGCGCGTGCTCGGTTCGACGCCGGCGCGCACCAGCCAGTCGTATTCGAGCTTGCGGCGCAGCCAGCGCGTGAAGGTGAACAGCACGATGAACATCAGCACGCCGGCGATCAGCTTGCCGACGACGATGCGCACCCCGCCGATCTTGACGCCGCTGGAAAACAGCGTGTGCAGGAAGTCTTCGCCCTCGTCGTGCAGGCCCCAGATGTGCAGCAGCAGATAGACGACGAGCTGCCAGAGAAAGAAATGGATCGACACCAGCAGCCAGCGCAGCTCGCCGATGCGCTTGCCCTCGGCGACGCCGAGCCAGTGGCGCAGGCGGCGCTGCCAGCCGTAGCGCCCGCTGTCGAGCGTGCCGGCCAGCGCGTGCAGGGCCACGACGAAGCCGACCGCCAGCACGACGATCGCGAGCGTCGATGCACTCGGATAGAGCACCATCTGCGCCAGCAGCCGGCGGCCCGGATTCCAGTCGAACGACATCGTCAGTTTCCTTCGAGCAGGCGCTGCAGGCCGGCATAATCGAGCACCGGCACGCCGAGCTGTTCGGCCTTGGCGAGCTTCGAACCCGCCTCGTCGCCGGCGACGAGGTAGTCGGTTTTCTTCGAGACCGAGCCGCTGACCTTGCCGCCCGCCGCCTCGATCTGCGCGCCGACCTCGTCGCGCGACAGCGGCAGCGTGCCGGTGATGACGAAGGTCTTGCCGCGCAGCGGCCCTTCGACGGCGGCGCGCGGAGTCGCCGCCGCGCCCAGCAAGCCGAACTCGTGCGCCTGCGCCTCGAGCGCGAGCAGATGCTGGCGCGCGGCGGCCTTCGCGAAATGCTCGCGGACCGCGGCGGCGGTGCGCTCGTCGAGCACGCGCGCCAGCGCCACGTCGTTGTCGATGCGCGCCAGCAGGGCGGCGGCATCGTGCACGCCGCTCGCCAGCTTGTCGGCCTTGACCGGCCCCAGCCCGCGCACTTTCTGCTGCCGCAGCAGCCAGCCGACGGAGCACTGCTCGGCGGCCTCCGCCGACACCGGATGCTCGTCGCTGATCGCGATGTGCGCGAGCAGCGCGTCGACGGCGTGCGCGTTGTGGCGGTCCGCGAAGAACCAGCGGATCTCCTCGGCGGCCGCCTCGCCGATGCCCTCGACCAGCATCAGCACTTCCGGCAGCGCCTGGCGCACGCGCGCGAAGCTGCCGAGATGCCGGGCCAGATCCTTGGCGGTGGTCTCGCCGACCTGCGGGATGCCGAGCGCGTAGATGAAGCGTGCCAGCGTCAGCTCGCGGCGCGCGGCGATCGCGTCGATGATCTTGGCCGGCGCCACTTCCGCGGACTTGTACAGCGCGGCCACGTCGGCCACTTCGAGCGTGTACAGGTCGGCCGGCGTCTTCAGGCGCTCGCGCTCGACCAGCTCGGCGATCAGCGCTTCGCCGATGCCGTCGATGTCGGCGGCGCGGCGCGACACGAAGTGCTGCAGCAGCTGCTGCAGCTGCGCCTTGCAGACGAGGCGGCCGATGCAGCGGTAGATCGGCCCGTCCGGGTCCTTCTTCACTTCCGAACCGCAGACCGGGCAATGCGCGGGCATGACCACCGGCCGCGCATCGTGCGGGCGCTTGTCGATGACCACGCCCTTCACTTCCGGAATGACGTCGCCGGCGCGGCGCACGATCACGGTGTCGCCGATGCGCACGTCCTTGCGCGCGACCTCGTCCATGTTGTGCAGGGTCGCGTTGCTGACGTTGGCGCCGCCGACGAACACCGTGCGCAGGCGCGCGGTCGGCGTCAGCGCGCCGGTGCGGCCGACCTGGAAGTCGACGTTCTCGAGCACGGTCTCGGCTTCCTCGGCGGCGAACTTGTGCGCCACCGCCCAGCGCGGCGCGCGCGCCACGGAGCCGAGTTCGTCGCGGCCGTCGAGATCGTCGAGCTTGTAGACGACGCCGTCGATGTCGAAAGGCAGGCCGCCGCGCTTCGCCTGCATCGCCGCGTAATAGCGCAGGCAGCCGTCGACGCCGTGCACGCTCTCGATCAGCTCCGACACCGGAAAGCCCCAGGCGCGCAGCTGCGCCAGCACCTGCGCGTGCGTCGCCGGCCGCTGCCAGCCTTCGTGATAGCCGACCGCATAGGCATAGAAGGCCAGCGGCCGCAGGGCCGTCATCTTCGGGTCGAGCTGGCGCAGGCTGCCGGCGGCGGCGTTGCGCGGATTGACGTAGAGCTTGTCGCCGCGCGCCGCGGCTTCCTCGTTCATGCGCCTGAAGCCGGCATGCGGCAGATAGACCTCGCCGCGCACCTCGATCAGCGGCGGCGCGGCACCGCGCAGGCGCAGCGGGATCGCGCGGATCGTGCGCAGGTTGGCGCTGATGTCCTCGCCGGTCTCGCCGTCGCCGCGCGTGGCGCCCTGCGCGAACACGCCGTCGCGGTAGATCAGCGAAACGGCGAGCCCGTCGAGCTTCGGCTCGGCGACGTAGTCGACGGCCTCGCGATCCAGACCCTCGCGCACGCGGCGGTCGAAGTCGCGCAGCTCGTCCTCGCTGAAGACATTGCTCAGTGATTGCATCGGCTGGCGATGCCGCACCGGCGCGAACCTGTCGAGCGCCATGCCACCGACGCGCTGGGTCGGCGAATCGGCCGTCAGCAGCTCCGGATGCTGGCCCTCGAGTGCCTGCAGCTCGCGGAACAGCTGGTCGTACTCGGCGTCCGAGATGCTCGGATCATCGAGCACGTAGTAGCGGCGGTTGTGTTCGTGCAGCTGCTCGCGCAGCTCGGCCGCGCGGCGGCGCGCCGCTTCAGGGACGCTCACGGACCGCTCCGGCGCTCAAAGTCCGTTGCGCTTGGTCCAGGCGTCGACTTCGGCCACCAGCACACGTTGCGCCTCCGGCGTGAACACCTGGCGGTTGGCATCGAACACTTCCGCGTTGAGCTGCTCGGCCAGCGCCCGGCTCGTGGCGATGAAATCCTGCAGCGCCTCGCGCGGCTTGGCGCCGTTCGGCAGCACCATGAACACCGTCAGACCGGGCGTCGACAGGCTGTCCTGATCGGCGGGGTCGAGCGTGCCCGGCTTGATGAGGCTGGCGACGGAGAAGATCGGCCCGCTCACGCCCGGCCGGTGGTAGATCTTGCGGTCGCCGTAGACGAGGCCGACGCTGCCGAGCGCCTGGTGGATCTTCGCGCCGAAAATGGCGGTGCCTTCGCGCTCGGCGATCAGCAGGGTGACGATCTTTTCCTCGAAGACCTTCTTCGGCGCCTCGACGCTCGGCTCCTGCCGCGGCGAGGACGGCGCGCCGCCGAACAGCGGCGCCGTTTCACCCGGCTCGGTGCCCTCGCCGAAACCCGGCTCGATGCGCTTGCGCGGCTTGCCGACGCCGAACTCGTCGAACTCGCTGTCGCGCCTGGCCTCGAACATGTCCATCTGGTCCTGGCCCGGCAGCTTCGGCGCACGGCCGGCCGGCCCGCCACCGCCGCCCGGCGGCGCCCAGTCCTTCGGCAGCTTTTCGCCGCGCCGGCTCGTGATGTAGATGGCGATGACCGCCGCCGCGCCCAGCACCAGCAAGGCCCATTGCAACGCGCTCATGTCCCCGTTCCCGAACTGCTGTTGTCGGTCTGTGTGGTCAGCTCAACGGCCTGCTCGATGTCCACGCTGACGAGCCGCGACACGCCGGGCTCCTGCATGGTGACGCCGTGCAGCTGCTGGGCCAGCTCCATGGTGATCTTGTTGTGCGTGATGATAATGAACTGCACGTTCTGCGACATCTCGCGCACGACCTCGCAAAAACGGCCGACGTTGGCATCGTCGAGCGGCGCGTCGACTTCGTCCATCAGGCAGAACGGCGCCGGATTGAGCTGGAACAGGGCCAGCAGCAGCGCCGCCGCGGTCATCGCCTTCTCGCCGCCGGACAGCAGGTGGATGGTCGAGTTGCGCTTGCCGGGCGGGCGCGCCATCACGCGCACGCCGGTCTCCAGCATGTCGTCGCCGGTCAGTTCCAGATACGCCTCGCCGCCGCCGAACAGCTTCGGGAAGCGGTCGCGGAACACGCTGTCGACCTTGTCGAAGGTCTGCCTGAACAGTTCCTTGGTCTCGGTGTCGATCTTGCGGATCGCTTCCTCGAGCGTCTCCAGCGCGCCGTGCAGGTCGGCATGCTGCTCGGCCAGATACGTTTCGCGACCCTGCGCTTCCTCGAGCTCCTGGATCGCCGCGAGATTGATGGCGCCGAGGCGCTCGATGCGGCGCAGGGTCGTCGCCAGCTTCTCTTCCCAGTTCGGCAGCGTGGCTTCCGGATCGAGGGCGTCGAACAGCGCCTGGCGCTCGAAGCCGCTTTCGCGGATCTGCTCGTCGAGGCTCTCGCGGTGCGCGCGCAGGTTCTCGAATTCGAGGCGCGCCTGCTGCAGCTTCTCGACGGCGGCGTCCTTGTCGATCTCCGCGCCGCGCGCCGCCTCGATCGCCGCCTGCAGGGCCGCGTCGACGGCCGCCGCCGCCTCGCGCAGGGCACGCATCTGCTCGCGGGCGATGCCGACCTGCGCGCGCGCCTGCTCGACGCCTTGCGCCTGTTCTTCCAGCGGCTCGTTCAGCTCGGCGGCGCGCAGTTCCTCGTCGCCGCGCCGCGCCCGCAGCGACTCGCGGTTGGCCGCCAGGTCCTTGAGGCTCTGCTCGAGCGCCGACTGCGCGCTCTTGCGCCCGGCGAGATTGACCTGCAGCTGGCCGCGCGCCTGCTGCGACTGCTGCAGCGCGAGGCGCGCGCGGCCGACCAGATCGCGCTTGCGCTGCAGGGTCTGCTGCATCTCGGCGCGCTTGTCGCGCAGTTCCTGGGCGATCTGCTCCAGCGAGACCAGCCGCGTCTTCGATTCGTCGAGCTCGCGCAGCTGCTGCTCGCGCGCCTCGCGCAGCGCCTCGATTTCCTGGGTCAGCGTGCTGGCGCGCGCCTGCATCTGTTCGAGGCGCACCGCCTGCGACTGGCGGAACGCCATCTTCTGCGCCTGGCGATGGCGCAGCTGGTCGAACTTCGACGACAGGTCGCGGCGCTCCTGCTCCATCGCGTGCGTGCGAGCGCGCAGTTCGCCGAGCACACGCTCGCGATCGAGCACCTGCGCCTGCTGCTCCTCGACCTGCGCCTTCAGCTGCTTGAGCAGCTGGCCGCGGGCGATGACGCCGCCGCCGGCGTCGTCGCCGCGCTTCGGATAGCGCACCCAGTGCCGGCCGCGCCACAGGCCTTCGGCGGTGATCACCGATTCGCCCGAGGCCAGCGTCGCGGCGATGTTCCCGGCCTCGGCCGCGCTGCCGGCGATGCGGATGCCGGCGAGCCAGTCGAGCACGCCCTGCGGACCGCTGACCTTGGCGGCGAGACCGCTCGCGCCCTGCCCGCTCTGCCCGGCGATCAGCGCGACGCCGGCCTTCGGCGAGCCCGGAATGCCGCGCAGCCTGGCATCCAGATCGGCGACCAGCGGCGCCTGCAGCAGGCCTTCGAGAACCTGCTCGACCGCGGCTTCCCAGCCGGACTCGACCTGCAGCGCCGACGCAAGGCGCGGAGCGTCGGCGAGCTGGTGCTGGCGCAGCCATTGATTCAGTTCGGCATCGTCCTGGCGCAGCGCCGCCTGCTGCAGCGTCTCCAGCGAGGCCATGCGGCCGCGCGCCGACTGCAGCGACTGCCGCGTCTCGTGCAGCGCCGTTTCCGCCGCGGTGCGCTCGTCGCGCAGCTGCTGCAGGGTTTCATCCATTTCCTGCAGGCGCATCTCGGCGGCCTGCAACTCGTCGCCGAGGCCGCGCAGCTCGTGGTCGGCTTCCGCGAGGCTGGTCTGCACCGGGCCGATGTTGAGCGCCGCCAGCTCGTTCTCGAGGCGCTTGTAACGCTCCTCGCCCTGGAAGCGCGCGCGCTCGAGCTGCTGCACGCGCACGCGCTCGGCCTCGGTCTGCGTCAGCGGCGTCTCGGCGTCCTGCTGGAAGCTGTCCCAGCGGCGCTGCTCGGCCTGCGCGTCGTCCTCGGCCTCGATCAGCGCGCCCTGCGCGTTCGCCTCGTGTTCCTCGGCGGCGTAGACCTGCTGCTCCAGTTCGGTCAGCTGGCGCGCCGCCTCCTCGAGGCGCTGGCGCTCGCGCTGCTCGCGCGCTTCCAGTTCGGCAAGCTGGCGGTCGAGCTGATCCAGTTCGCGGACCTTCAGCTGCTGCAGCTCGCGCGCATGCCGCAGGCTCTGCTCCTGGCGCGCCAGCGCGGCTTCGGCCTCGTAGACCTTGCTCTGCTCCTCATTGAGTTTCTGCGCCTGCACGCGCTGCTCGATCTCGGCGGCGACGCGCGCCTCGCCGGTCTGCTGCACGCGCGTGCGCGCCGCTTCGAGCGCCGCCTCGTACTCGCCGATGGCATTCTCGTGGCCGCGACTCTGCTCCTCGAACTGCTTGACGCGCAGGGCGAGGATTTCGCCGCGCAGCTGGCGCTCGGCGGTCTTCAACTCGCGGTACTTCTCGGCGTTGGCGGCCTGCTTGGTCAGCACTTCGAGGCGCTGCGTGATCTCCGAGCGCAGGTCATTGAGGCGCGCCAGGTTCTCGCGCGTCTGCTTGATGCGCGACTCGGTTTCGCGGCGGCGGTCCTTGTATTTCGAGATGCCGGCCGCTTCCTCCAGCCACTGCCGCAGTTCCTCCGGCTTGGCCTCGATCATGCGCGAGACCATGCCCTGCTCGATGATCGCGTACTGGTTCTTGCCGCCCAGGCCGGTACCGAGGAACAGGTCGGTGACGTCGCGCTTCAGGCACTTGCGGCCGTTGAGGTAGTACTGCGAACTGCCGTCGCGGGTCAGCTCGCGGCGCACGGAGATTTCGGCGTAGGCGGCGTAATTGCCGCTGACCGTGCCGTCGGCGTTGTCGAAGATCAGCTCGACCGAGGCGCGGCCGACCGGCTTGCGCGTCTTGCTGCCGTTGAAGATCACGTCCTCGGCGTCCGAGGAGCGCAGGTTCTTCATGCTCGTTTCGCCGAGCACCCAGCGCACGGCGTCGATGACATTCGACTTGCCGCAGCCGTTCGGACCGACGACGCCGGTCAGGTTCGAAGGCAAAGGCAGATGCGTCGGGTCCACGAATGACTTGAACCCGGCGAGTTTGATACCCGAAAGTCGCATGCTTTTTTGGTTTGGGGTCTCGGGCCGGCGTTGACCGGCTGCATGGATAGGGCCGCCGCAGTCGGCGGCCGGCACTTCGGGCTAGTGTAAATTAAGCGCTTGGCCGTGGCAGCGGTCGCGCGGACGCCGCGCCGCGACGACTCCGGCGCAATGCCCGCGTGGCAACATTCTCCTTGACTTTGGACGGTTCCTTCCGATGAGTGCGCAGCCCAGCAAGACGCTGGAAACCTTCCCCAATCCGGCGCCGCAGCGCGATTTCTGCATCCGCATGCGCATTCCGGAATTCACCTGCCTGTGCCCGAAGACCGGCCAGCCCGACTTCGGCACGCTGTATCTCGAATACATCGCCGAGAAGAAGTGCGTGGAGCTGAAATCGCTGAAGCTGTACATCTGGAGCTTCCGCAACGAGGGCTGCTTCCATGAGGCGGTGACCAACCAGATCCTCGACGATCTGGTGAAGGCGCTCTCGCCGCGCTACATGCGCCTGACCGCGGTGTTCAACGTGCGCGGCGGCATCTACACGCACGTCACCGCCGAGCACCGCAAGAAGGGCTGGAAAGGCACGCTGCCGCCGCCGGCCTGGCACGTCGACCCGACCGGCGCCGGACAGACGCCCTGATCCCTGGCCCGGCCGCGCGCGCCGAAGGCGAGCCGCGCTAGGCCGGATAGCCGGTGATGCGGCGGATGCGCCGATAGAGCGGTTTCAGGCGGCCGTACATCGCGCGGTAGACCTCGCGGTACAGCGCGTCGTAGAGCTTCGCGGTCGCCGGATCGGGTTCGAAACGGCGGCCGACGCGCGTCATCGCCCGCACCGCGCTGGCGTGATCGGCGTGCCAGCCGAGCGCGACCGCCGCATTGATGGCGGCGCCGAGGCCCGAGGTCTCGTAGACGTGCGGACGTTCGGCGGGCCGGTTGAAGACGTCGGCGGTGATCTGCATCGCCGCGTCGGACTGCGAGCCGCCGCCGGACACGCGCAGCAGGCGCAGGCGCCGGCCGAGCTTGCGTTCGATCTGCTCGCCGCCGGCGCGCAGGCCGTAGACCAGGCCCTCGACGATCGCACGATAGACGTGCGCGCGCGTGTGCACATCGCCGAAGCCGATGATCGCGCCCTTGGCCTCCGGGCCCGGCTCGCGCACGCCGGGCGACCAGTACGGCTGCAGGGTCAGGCCCATGGCGCCGGCCGGCACGGCGCGGATCAGCTCGTCGAACAGCGATTCCACGGCGACGCCGCGCTCGGCCGCCAGCCGCGCTTCCTGCGCCGCGAACTCGCGCTTGAACCAGCTCACCATCCAGAAGCCGCGATAGATCTGGATCTCGGTGTTCCACGCCTGCGGCTGCGCGGCGGGATACGCCGGCACCAGGCGCTGCACTTCGACATAGCGCGGCTGCACGGTGTTGATCGTCGCCGTGGTGCCGAAGCTCAGCTGCGCGAGGTCCGGCTCGACCACGCCGGAGCCGAGCACCTCGCAGGCCTTGTCGGCGGCGGCGGCGATCAGCGGCGTGCCGGCCGGCAGGCCCAGCGCCCCGGCGGCGCCGCGCGTCAGGACGCCGAGCCGCCCGCCCGGCGCGATCAGTTCGGGCAATTGCCCGCGGCGCACGGCCAGCGCGCGCCACTTGAAATCGCCGGGCGCCGCCCACCGCAGGCGCCGGTAGTCGAACGGCAGGTAGCCGACCTGGCAGGCCGCGGAATCGACCCACTCGCCGCACAGCTTCCAGCTCAGCCAGCCGGACAGCAGCAGGTAGTGCGCGGTCTCGCGCCACAGCGCCGGCTCGTTCTCGGCCAGCCAGTTCGCCTCGGCCTCGCGCTGGAAGTGCGCGATCAGGGCGCGGGCGCCGAGCAGACGGAAGGCCGCATTCCAGGCGGGCCCGAGCGCGGGCGGATGGCGGGCGCGGCGCTGGTCGAGCCAGAGAATCGCCGGGCGCAGCACGCGGCCGCCGGCATCGCAGCAGACGACCGAGGCGCGCTGCGTGGTCAGCGCAACCGCGGCGACTTCGCCGGCGCGCGCCGGCGCCTCGCGCCACAGCGCCGCGCAGCAGTCCTGCAGCGCGCGCCAGTAGACGTCGGGGTCCTGTTCGGCGGCGCCGGGCTGCGGCGAGGCATACGTCGGCTCGAAGACCTCCTGCGCCTTGGCCAGCAGCGTACCCCGCGCGTCGAACAGCAGCGCCCGCGCGCTCTGCGTGCCGACGTCGAGACTGAGGACCAGGCCGGCGCTCATGCCCTGACCGTCGTGTCGATTGCCGGATGCGCGGCCCGCATGAGGGAGCGCGCTCCCGCACCCGTTTGCGCTGCGCGCAAAGCACCGTGTCGCGCGCTCATGGCGCGGGCGGTGCGTGGCGCTGCCGCCAGATCGTGCGATAGCGCTCGCGTTCGCGCTGCCACTGCGTCTCGTCCCAGCCGAGCTCGGCGCGGCACAGCGCGCCGACGCGCTCCAGGAAATCCTCGCCGCCGCGCGCGCTGACGAGGCCGAGGCGGGTGCGCCGCAGCAGCAGATCGTCGAGATGGTGAACGGCCTCGTGACGCAGCGCCCAGCGCAGTTCGGCGAGGCAGTACGGCGTCGCGCCGAGCGGCAGCAGTTCCTCGGCGCCGCCGGCGCGCATGCGCGCCGCCGCGCGCGCGCCGTAGCGCGCGGCGAGGCGATCGCCGGCCGCCGCCGCGGCGGCGTCGAAGACCGGCGCATCGCCGGCCTCGCGCAACGCCGGCAGCGTCCGCCGCGCGGCGCGCAGCACCTCGCCGGCGGTGACGCGGAAGGTCGTGAGCTTGCCGCCGGTCGCACCGATCAGGCCGGGCGCGATCCACAGGGCCGATTCGCGCGAAGCGCTCGAAGGCGCGCCCTCGCCGCCGCCGACCACCGGCCGCACGCCGGCGTAGACGGCGAGCGCGTCGCCGGCGCGCAGCGGATGATCGGGAAACTGCGCGCGCAATCCTTCGAGCAGATAGTCGAGTTCCGCGGGCTCGGCGAGCGGCGCTTCGAGCGGGCCGCGATGATCGACATCGGTGGTGCCGCAGAGCACGGCGCCTTCCCAGGGAAAGGCGAACACCGGCCGGCGGTCGCGGATGTGCAGCCACGACACGGCCTGACGCAGCGGCAGCCGCTCGGCGGCGAAGACCAGATGGCTGCCGCGCAGCGGACGCAGCGGCGGCGCGCCGTGCGGCGCACCCAGCAGGCGATCGGCCCAGGCGCCGGTCGCGTTGACGACCAGCGCGGCGTCGATCGCACGGCGCTCACCGTCTTTCGGGCGCTGCAGCTGCACGCCGCAGACACGCGCGTCGTCGCGGCGCAATTGCGCCGCGCAGTAGTTCAGGGCGACGCCGCCGGCGGCGACGGCGTCGCCGATCAGGCGCAGCACGAGGCGCGCATCGTCGGTGCTCGCGTCCTCGTAGAGCATCGCGCCACGCAGCTGTTCGCGGCGCAGGGCCGGTTCGCGGGCGAGCGCCGCGCCGGCCGGCAGCCAGCGCGAGCGGCGCACGCCGGCCATGGCGTCGTAGAGGCGCAGGCCGAACTGCATCAGCCAGCGGCCCGGCGGGCGATCGGCGTAGATCGGCATCACGAAGGGCAGCGGCTCGACCAGACCCGGCGCCTCGCGCAGCAGGCGCTGGCGCTCGCGCACCGACTCCAGCGTCAGCCGCCACTGGCCGTTCTTGAGATAGCGCAGGCCGCCATGCACCAGCTTCGACGAGGCCGACGAGGTGCCGGATGCGAAATCGCCGGCCTCGACCAGCAGCGCGCGCGCGCCGCGGCGCACCGCCTCGCGGAAGATGCCGGCGCCGGTGATGCCGCCGCCGACGATGACGAGGTCGTAGCGGGCGTCGAGCTGCGACAGCGTCGGCGGCGCGGGCATCGCGCTCAGACGAACAGCTTGCCGGGATTCATCATCTGCTGCGGATCGAGCTCGCGCGCCATCGCGCGCAGCAGATCGAGCCCGAGCGCGCCCTTCTCGTGCACGAGATACGGCGCATGATCGACACCGACGCCGTGCTGGTGGCTGATGGTGCCGCCGTGCGCGACGATGGCCTCCGACACGCGCGTCTTCAGCTGCCGCCAGCGCGCCAGGTCGCCGTCCGGATCGCCGCTCGAGCGGAACACGAAGGTCGAATAGACGCTGCAGCCCTGCCGGTAGACGTGCGAAAGATGCGTGAAGGCGTGCACGCGCTCGCCCTGCTCGTTCAGCACATCCTGCGCGGCCGCCTCGATCGCGCGCATCGTCGCCGTCGCCTGTGGCCAGTTGACGGCCGTCTCGACGGTATCGGCCGCGTAGCCGAGATCCCAAAGCGCATTGCGCAGCAGCGGGCCGCGGAAACGGTTCTTCGCCCAGCTCTTGCCGATCGACTTGCCGACGTGCACGCCGCGGAACTGCTTGGCGATCGCCAGCGCGTCGCGACGCATGCGGCGCGTCTCGCCGAGCGAACCCGTGGCGCCGAACACCATCATGCACTGGCCGCTGGCGATGCCGCGCATGCCGAGATAACGCTGCAACCACTTGATCAGCTCGGCATGGCCGGCGAGGCGCAGCTGCGTTTCGGTCTCGACCTCGTTCGACAGCCGCAGCATCGACAGCGGCACTTCGGCCTGCACGATCGCGCGCACCGCATCGACGCCGGCGTCCCAGCTCGGGAAGAACACGGCATGGAAATCCTCGGCCTGCGGCAGGCGGCGCACGCGCACCGTCGCCTCGGTGAGCAGGCCGAGCCGGCCTTCCGAGCCGAGCACCAGTTCGCGCAGATCCGGGCCGGCCGACGAGGCCGGCACGCCGCCAACCGCGAGCTCGCCGCGCGGCGTCAGCAGACGTCCGGCGGCGAACAGGTTCTCGATGCGTCCATAGCGCAGCGACTGCTGACCCGACGAGCGTGTCACCACCCAGCCGCCGAGCGTCGAGAACTCGTATGACTGCGGAAAGTGGCCGAGCAGGAAGCCGTGCCGGCGCAGCTGTGCCTCGATCTGCGGGCCCGGCGTGCCGGCGCCGAAGGTGGCCAGGAACGAGCGCTCGTCGAACGACAGCAGGCGGTCCATGCGCTCGAAGGAAATATTGAGCACGGGCCGCGCGCCGGCCGGCACCTGCAGATGACCGACGACGCTGGTGCCGCCGCCATAGGGCACGACGATGGCGCCGTGCTGCCGCGCCGCCTCGAGCATCGTGGCGGCTTCCTCGTGGGTGGCCGGCATCGCCACCGCGTCGGCGACCGGACCGAAGCGGCCGGCCTTCATCGCGACCCAGTCGGGAAAGCTCTGGCCGCGTGCGTGCAGCAGTCGCGCCTGCGGCGTGTCGTCGCAGCCGGCCACGCCGGACAGGCGGCTCGCCGGCACGCCGCGCAGCGCCATGTCGAGCGTCGCGTCGCGTGGCGGCGTACCGTCGCCGATGCGCGCGCGCAGGAACTCGTGCGCATCCTCGCCGAGCGCAAACTGATCGGATTCGTTACCCCAGCCGTTCCAGCGCCGCATCGCCGCTCCCCGCGTCGTGAGGGCCGAGTATAGACGGGGCGTCGCAACGATCCCGCGGCGCGACCGACAGCGCGATCGCTTCGCGGCGGCGACTCAGGCGGCGGCGCGCTTGTGCTCGGGCAGCTGCCGGCGCTCGGCGAGCACCGTGCGCAAGGTGTCGATGGTCACCCACGGCAGGCCGTCGAGGCGGCCCTTGAGCAGGCGCGTCGGCGCGCCCGGTTCGCCGAGGCTGCTGACGACGAGCGCGGCCTCGCTGAAGTCCTGCTGCAGGGTGTCGCGATTGATCGTCACCACGGCGGCGACGCCGGCGGCGGCGGCGGCTTCGAGGCCCATCTCCGAATCCTCGAGCGCGACGCATTCGTGCGGCTGCAGATTGAGCCGGCGCATGGCGAGCTGGTAGAGATCGGGCGCCGGCTTCTTGCGCTGTACCTCCTCGCCGCTGGCGATCACCTCGATCTCGGCAGCCAGCTCGGGCCCCATGCTGTATTTCAGCACCGGCTTGAGGGTCTTCAGGCTCGCGTTCGTGACGATCGCCAGCCGCAGGCCCGAGCGGCGCGCCTCGCGCATGATGCGCGCGATGCCGGGCCGCAAAGGCACGCGGCCATGGCGCATGTAACGCTTGAAGTAATGCGATTTGAGCGCGTGGACCTTGGCGACCCAGGCGTCGATGTTCTGCTGCGCCTCGGCGGCTTCGGCGCCGAGATCGGGCTGGTACTGCTGCAGATAGTGCTTGAGACGTTCGCGGCCGCCGGGCTGCTTGAGCAGCTTGCGATAGAGCTTGGGACCCCAGCGGAACGGCAGACCCAGGCTGCGAAAGGCGCGGTTGTAGGCGGGGCGATGGCCGAGCGCCTCGGTGTCCGCCAAGGTGCCGTCGACATCGAAAAGTACCGCTTTCAAACTCATGGCGTCCGCCCGGCGGCGAACGAGCCATGAGATCCATCAGGGTCCATGTCGTCATTCAGACAGTTACAAGCTGGAGCTAATGTAGCATGCGGCATCGGCCATTGCTGCACCGCGCACGCGGCCGGAACGACCGCCCGTTCGCGTTTTCATGACCGCTCATTCCATCGATCCGAGGCCGTATCGCGGCCGCTTCGCGCCGACACCGAGTGGCCTGCTGCACGAAGGTTCGCTGCTGACCGCGCTCGCCAGCTTTCTCGACGCACGCGCGCAGCGTGGCCGCTGGCTGCTGCGCATCGACGATCTCGACGCACCGCGCTGCGTCGCCGGTGCCGATCGCGGCATCCTCGCGCAACTCGAAGCGCATGGCCTGATCTGGGACGAGACACCGCGCTACCAGTCCGCGCATCTCGACGCCTATCGCGCCGCGCTGTCGCGCCTCGGGGAGAGCGGCCGGCTGTACGCCTGCCGTTGCACGCGCGCGACGCTCGCGCACGTGCAACACGAAGGGCCCGACGGGCCGGTCTACCCCGGCACCTGCCGCGACCTGCATCTGCCGCATACCGGCAACGCGCTGCGCTTCGCCTGCGACGATACGACGCTGAGCCTCGCCGATCGCATCCAGGGACCGCTGCGGCGCCGTCTCACCGAGGACGTCGGCGATTTCGTCGTGCGCCGGCGCGACGGCATCGTCGGCTATCACCTCGCCTGCGTGGTCGACGAGGCGGCGCAAGGCATCACGCACGTCGTGCGCGGCGCCGATCTGATCGGCGCCAGCTTCGCGCAGCTGGCGCTGGCGCAGGCGCTCGGCCTGCAGGCGCCGCGCTACATGCACGTTCCGGTCCTGCTCGGGCGCGACGGCCTGAAGCTGTCCAAACAGAACCACGCGCGACCGCTCGACGCCGAGCGTCCGGGCGACAATCTGCGGCGCTGCCTGACCCGGCTCGGGCAACGGCCGCCCGCCGAGCTCGGAACCGCGCCGGTTCGCGAACTGATCGACTGGGCTGTCGTGCATTGGCAAGCGGAGGCTGTCATGGCGCGAACAGTCATGACGGCCGGCGTCTAGTTCTGGCATGATGCTTTGCAGCAAACGCACTGCAGCAAAGCTGCCACGACTCCATGTCCGACATCCGCATCATCAAGAAGTACCCGAACCGGCGGCTGTACGACACACACATCAGCCGTTACATCACGCTCGAGGAAATCCGCCAGCTGGTGCTGCAGGACGTGCAGTTCCGCGTCGAGGACAAGCGCACGCACGAGGACATCACGCGCAGCATCCTGCTGCAGGTGATCGCCGAGCAGGAGGAAGGCGGCGATCCGATCTTCACGACCGAATTGCTCGAATTCATCATCCGCTACTACGGCGACCCGATGCAGAACAGCATCGGTCGCTATCTCGAACTGTCGGCGCGCCTGTTCCAGGAACAGCAGGGCCATTTCACCGATCAGCTGCGCAACATGCTCGGCCAGGCGCAGCAGCCGCTGCAGGTGCTCAAGGAAATGGCCGACCGCCAGGTGCCGATCTGGCGCTCCATCCGCAAGGAATTCCTCACCAACATCCAGGCCAGCGCCAAGGCCATCAAGCGCCGCGCCGGCATCGATGAGCACGCCGAAAAAGACGTGATGCCCTAGCGCCGGAGTGACGGGTGCGTCACATTTCCCCCGCTTTATTTTGCAACCACCTGAATAAGAAAGACATTCTTCAGCGTCAATGATTTGACGCCGCCTCCCTGCGTCCCCATACTGCGATGCAGCATGGATGCCGATCGTCGTCCCGGACGACCGGCCACCCCATCTCCTCCAGAGAGGCCGATGGCCTTTCTCGCACTAGCCCTCCGTCCGGAGGGCTTTCTTTTGGAATGGCGATTTTCCGCACGTGCAAACGACAACGGCGCACCGAAGTGCGCCGCGCCGGATGCTTCTGCTCGAGCTTCAGGCCGTCTCGGCGCCGACGTCCGCCGACTTCATCGACAGGCGGATCTTGCCGTCGCGGCTGACTTCGAGAACCTTGACGCGAACCTGCTGGCCTTCCTTGACGACGTCTTCGACCTTCTCGACGCGCTTGTCGGCGAGCTGCGAGATGTGCACGAGGCCGTCCTTGCCCGGCGCGATCGTCACGAACGCGCCGAAGTCCATGATCTTCGCGACCTTGCCTTCGTAGATCGTGCCGACTTCGACGTCACGGGTCAGCGCGTTGATGCGCGCGATCGCCGCTTCCGCCGCCTTGCCGTCGACCGCCGCGATCTTGATCGTGCCGTCGTCGGAGATGTCGATCTGCGTGCCGGTTTCCTTGGTGATCGACTGAATGGTCGCGCCACCCTTGCCGATCACTTCGCGAATCTTGTCCGGATTGATCTTGATGGTCGTGATGCGCGGCGCGTGCGGCGACAGCTGCGAACGCGGCGTCGGCAGCACCTGCACCATCTGGTCGAGGATCTGCAGGCGCGCGGCCTGCGCCTGCTGCAGGGCCTGGGCCATGATCTCGCCGGTGATGCCAGTGATCTTGATGTCCATCTGCAGGGCGGTGATGCCGTCCTTGGTGCCGGCGACCTTGAAGTCCATGTCGCCGAGGTG
Source organism: Solimonas soli DSM 21787 (assembly GCF_000474945.1). Lineage (GTDB taxonomy): Bacteria > Pseudomonadota > Gammaproteobacteria > Nevskiales > Nevskiaceae > Solimonas > Solimonas soli. The sequence goes on from NZ_AXDW01000001.1 coordinate 138,506, forward strand.
GTCTTCGTCACCGAGGATGTCGGTGAGAACCGCCCAGCGGCCTTCCTCGAGGATCAGGCCCATCGCCACGCCGGCGACCGGCGCCTTGATCGGCACACCGGCGTCCATCAGCGCGAGGCAGGCGCCGCAGACCGAGGCCATCGACGACGAGCCGTTCGACTCGGTGACTTCCGAGACGACGCGCACGACGTACGGGAATTCCCTGTCGAGGTCCGGCATGACCGCCGCCACGCCGCGCTTGGCGAGGCGGCCGTGGCCGATTTCGCGGCGCTTCGGCGCGTTCAGGCGGCCGGTTTCGCCGACGCAGTACGGCGGGAAGTTGTAGTGGAACATGAAATGCTCATGCCACTCGCCTTCGATCGCGTCGATGATCTGGTAATCCTTGCCGGTGCCGAGCGTGGTCACCGCCAGCACCTGCGTCTCGCCGCGCGTGAACAGCGCCGAGCCGTGGGTGCGCGGCAGCACGCCGGCCGACATCGCCAGCGGACGCACCGTGACGCGATCGCGGCCGTCGATGCGCGGTGCGCCGTCGAGGATACGGTTGCGGACGATCTTGGCCTTCAGCTCTTCGAGCTCGGCCTTCAGCTGGTTGTCGGTGAAGCCCGCATCAGTCGGGCGCGCGGCCTTGGCCTTCTTGGTGACTTCATCCAGCTTGCCGTAGCGTTCCTGCTTGTCGGTGTAGCCGTAGGCGGCGGCGATGTCGCCTTCGAACTGCGCGACGAAGGCCTTGACCGCCGAGCGGTCGGCCGGCTGCCAGTTCCACTTCGCCTTGCCGGCTTCGGCGGCGAATTCATTGATCGCCTGGATCGCGGCCTGCATTTGCTCATGGCCGAACAGCACGGCGCCGAGCATGACCGGCTCGGACAGCATCTTGGCTTCCGACTCGACCATCAGCACGGCGTCCTTGGTGCCGGCGACGACCAGTTCGAGATCCGACGTCTCCAGTTCGGTGGTCGTCGGGTTGAGGATGTAGTTGCCATCCTTGTAGCCGACCTTGGCCGCGCCGATCGGCCCCATGAACGGAATGCCGGACAGCGCCAGCGCCGCCGAGGCCCCGAGCATCGCCGGGATGTCGCCATCGATTTCCGGATTGAGCGACATCACCATCGCCACGATCTGGACTTCGTTGAAATAGCCTTCCGGGAACAGCGGACGCAGCGGGCGGTCGATCAGGCGCGAGATCAGCGTCTCCTTCTCGGTCGGACGGCCCTCGCGCTTGAAGAAGCCGCCGGGGATACGGCCGCCGGCGTAGAAGCGCTCCATGTAGTCGACGGTCAGTGGGAAGAAGTCCTGCTCGGGCTTGGCTTCCTTCTTGCCGACGACGCTGACGAAGACGACGGTGTCGTCGACGTGCACCATGACGGCGGCCGTCGCCTGGCGGGCGATCGCGGCGGTTTCGAGCGTGATGTTGTGCTTGCCGTAGCGGAACGTCTTCTTGACGGGCACGGCGGGAGTGGCAGGTACTGCCATGGTCTACCCCTGGATTCTGGCGGTAAAAACGACTGCGCCGCTGTTAGCGGCGCAGACCGAGCTCGGCGATGAGCTTCGTGTAACGGGCTTCGTCCTTACGCTTGAGGTAGTCGAGCATCTGACGACGCTGGTTGACCATCTTCAGCAGGCCGCGGCGCGAGTGATTGTCCTTCTTGTGTGCCTCGAAATGCGGGGCGAGCACATTGATGCGCTCGGTCAGCAGTGCAACCTGAACCTCGGGCGAGCCCGTGTCATTCTTGGCGCGCGCGTACTTCTTCACCACGTCCGCCTTGCGTTCAACCGTCAACGTCATTGCCATCCACTCCAAACTATTTTTCGATCTCTACAAAGTCCAATATATTAGCTTTTTTGCCGGCTTATTCACAAGTTAGGCCAACAACTCAGCTCCCCGAATCATCCTGCGGCGGCGCTTGCAGCCAGCGTTGCGGCCGCACCCAGCCCTCGGCGTCGCTCTCGGCTAGGCCGAGCAGGAACCCGCGCTCGTCGAGCACGGCCAGGCGCGCGTCGCGCACGACGCCGGCAATGCGCTGCGCGCGGCCACGCGACAGAGCCTGTGCGCGAACGGCGTCGACGGTGAGCGAAGGCCAGTGTGCGAGAGCCGCCGCGCAGCCAAGCAGATGAGCATCCAGCGCAGCGGCGCCGCCGCTTGCGGCCTCAGCTTCCAAGGCGTCCAGACCGACCATCGCGTGCCGCCAGAAAGGCGCCACGCCCGTGCGGCGCAAGGACGACAGGTGCGCGCGCTGCCCCACCGCGCCGGCCAGATCCTCGGCCAGGGTCCGGATGTAGGTGCCCTTCGAGCAGCACACCTCGATCTCGAATCGGCCCGGCTCGAAGCTCAACAGCCGCAGTTCGCGAATGACGATCTCGCGCGCTTCGCGTTCGACGCTCTCGCCGCGCCGCGCCAGCTCGTACAGCGGGCGGCCGTCGCGCTTCAGCGCCGAGTACATCGGCGGAATCTGCTTCTGCTTGCCGATGAAGCCGGCGATCGCCGCGCGCAGCCGCGCTTCGTCGAGCATGCCGGCATCGGACCGCGCGATCACCTCGCCTTCCGCATCGCCCGTGCTCGTCTGCGTGCCGACGCTCACCGTCGCACGATAGCGCTTGTCGGATTCGAGCAGCACGCCGCTGAGCTTGGTCGCCTCGCCCAGACAGATCGGCAGCATGCCGGTGGCGAGCGGATCGAGACTGCCGGTGTGTCCGGCCTTTTCGGCACGGAACAGGCGCTTGACGCGCTGCAGCGCATCGTTGGAACTCAGGTCCAGGGGCTTGTCGAGCAGCAGGACCCCGGAGATGCGCCGCCGCGGCGGGCGCGAGTGAACCGCCATCCGAGCTATTCGTCCTTGCCGGAATGATCGTCGCTGCGCACCGCGTCGCGAATCAGGGCGCTGATACGGTCGCCTTCGCGCATCGCCACGTCGGCCGTGAAATGCAGCTGCGGCACGTAACGCAGGCTGAGCCGTTCGCCGAGTTCATGGCGCAGCTTGCCGGCCGCATGCGCGAGACCCTTGATGGCGTCCTTGAGCTGCTGGTCGGAGCCGAGCAGGCTGACCGTGACGCGCGCATTGCGCAGATCGGGCGATACATCGACACCGGTCACCGTGATGCCCAGCACGCGCGGATCGGACAGCTCGTTGCGGATCAGCAGCGCAAGCTCGCCCTGAAGTTGGGTATTGAGGCGAAGCTTGCGGGGATACTCTTTCATCTTGGAAGGGGCGGGTGCGCCGTGAAAGGCGCACCCGCCGGATGCTCAGGCCGCGGCCTGCACCGTGCGGCGGACCTCGACGCGCTGGAAGCACTCGATCTGGTCGCCGGCCTTGACGTCGTTGTAGTCCTTGACGCCGATGCCGCACTCCGTGCCGGCCTCGACCTTCGACACGTCGTCCTTGAAGCGGCGCAACGATTCGAGCACGCCTTCGTAGACGACCGTCTGGTTGCGCAGCACGCGGATCGGCAGGTTGCGCTGCACCGAGCCTTCGATGACGAGGCAGCCGGCGATGTTGCCCAGCTTCGAGCTGCGGAACACCTCGCGGACCTGCGCGATGCCGACGATCTGCTCGCGCGTCTCGGTGCCGAGCAGGCCCGAGACGGCGTTGCTGACGTCGTCGATGATGTCGTAGATGATCGAGTAGTAACGAACGTCGACACCAGTGTCCTGGATGCGCTTGCGCGCCGTGCCGTCGGCGCGCACGTTGAAGCCGATGATGATCGCCTTCGATGCCATCGCCAGATCGATGTCGGATTCGTTGATGCCGCCGATCGCCGTCGACAGGACGTTGACCTTGACCTCTTCGCTCGGAATCTTGCGCAGCGCTTCGGTGATCGCTTCCGCCGAGCCTTGCACGTCGGCCTTGACCATGAGGTTGAGCGACTTCTGCTCGCCCTGGCCCATGTTGGCGAAGACCTGCTCCATGCGTACCGCCTGATTCTGCGCCAGCTTCTGCTCGCGCAGCTTCTGTTCGCGCAGCAGCGCCAGCTCGCGCGCCTTGCGCTCGTCGGCGACGACGACGACGTCGTCACCGGCGTCCGGCGCGCCGGACAGACCGAGCACCTGCACCGGAATCGACGGGCCGGCTTCCTTCACCGGCTTGCCGGCTTCGTCGAACATGGCACGCACACGGCCGAAGTGCGGGCCGGTGAGAATGACGTCGCCCTGCTTCAGCGTGCCGGCGCGCACCAGCACGGTCGCCACCGGGCCGCGGCCCTTCTCGACCGAGGCTTCGAGGATGTTGCCGCGAGCCGGGGCGTCGATCGGCGCCGCCAGCTCGAGGATTTCCGCCTGCACGAGGATCGCGTCGAGCAGGTCGTCGACACCTTCGCCGGTGAACGCCGAGACGCCGACGATCTGCGTATCGCCGCCCCAGTCTTCCGGAATGACGCCTTCCTTCGACAGTTCGTTCTTGACGCGATCGAGATCCGCTTCCGGCTTGTCGATCTTGGTGATCGCCACGATCATCGGCGCGCCCGCCGCCTTGGCGTGCTGGATCGCTTCCTTAGTCTGCGGCATCACGCCGTCGTCCGCCGCCACCACGAGGATGACGATGTCGGTGACCTGCGCGCCGCGCGCGCGCATGCGCGTGAACGCGGCGTGGCCCGGCGTGTCGAGGAAGGTGACGATGCCCTTCGGCGTCTGCACGTGATAGGCGCCGATGTGCTGCGTGATGCCGCCGGCTTCGCCGGCCGCGACGCGCGTCTTGCGGATGTAGTCGAGCAGCGAGGTCTTGCCGTGGTCGACATGGCCCATGATGGTGACGACCGGCGGGCGCGTCTCGCGCTCGCCCTCACTGTCGGCACCGGTCACCGCCTGTTCGAGGCTTTCCTCGAAGTCGGTCGCCTTGACGGTGCGCGCCTTGTGGCCCATTTCCTCGACCATCAGCGCCGCCGTGTCCTGGTCGAGCGTCTGGTTGATCGTCGCCATGATGCCGTTCTTCATCATGACCTTGATCAGCTCGACCGCCTTGACCGCCATGCGATTGGCGAGCTCGCCGACGGTGATCGCTTCCGGCACCTCGACTTCACGCACGATCGGCGCGACCGGCTTCTCGAAGCCGTGCGCGTTGTCGAACTTGATGCGGCCCGAAGGCTTCTTCTGCTTCTTGTCGCGCTTGCCGCCCTTGCCTTCCGACAGATGCAGTTCCTGGCGGTGCACGCGATCGTCGCGGCCGCCGCGGCCACGCTCGCCGGCCGGTGCCGGCGCGGGCGCGACCGCCGCCGCCGTGGCCGGTGCACGCACGTCGCCACGACCGGCCGGTGCCGGCTGCGGGCGCTGTGCCGCCGCCAGCTTGGCGGCTTCCGACGCGCGGCGGATGTTCTCGGCGGCGCGATTGCGGGCCTGTTCGCGCTCCCACTTCTCGCGATACAGCGGATCTTCCTTCAACAGGCGTTCGTGCTCGGTGCGACGCGCCTTCTCGGCGGCCTCCGTCTCGGCGCGCTGGCGTGCCACTTCCTCGTCGCGCTGCTGGCGGTCGAGCTCTTCCTGCCGACGCTTGGCTTCGGCCTCGGCCGCGGCCTGCGCCGCAGCCTCGCGACGCGCCTGTTCGGCCGCCGCAAGCTCTTCGGCGCGACGCTGTGCTTCCGGGTCGACCTCGACGACGGCCGGCGCCGGCGTCGCCGGAAGCACGCCGACGGTTCCCGCCGCTTCGGGCGCGGGCGTCTGCGGCAATTCGTCGCTCTTCACGAACGTGCGCTTCTTGCGCACTTCGATGCTGATGGTCTTGGACGGCGCACCACGGCCGCCGCCGAGCTTCAGCTCGGTCGTTTCCTTGCGCTTGAGCGTGATGCGGCGCGGCTCGTTGCTGACCAGACCGGTCTTCTGCTTCAGGTAATTGAGCAGAGCGACCTTGTCGTCGGCCGAAACCGCGGACTGCGCGTCGCGAACCGACACGCCCGCCTCATGAAATTGCGAGAGCAGCTCGTCCACGGGACGATTCAGCTCTTTGGCGAATTCTTGAACAGTTACGTTAGACATCCGTACTCCCCAGGCGCGAGCCCAGATTTCCTGATTCGTGTTAGGCGTACGCCTTGGCGCGCGCCGACATGATCAGCTTCGATGCACGTTCCTCGCCGAAATCCGGCAGCGTCTCGAGCAGTTCGTCGGTCGCGAGGTCGGCAAGCGCCTCGCAGGTGGTCACGCCAGCTTCGGCGAGCTGGTAGGCGGTATCCTCATCCATGCCGTCGACGGCCAGCAGATCTTCGGCAGGCTGCGCATGGGCGCGCTGCTCGGCCTTGGCGATCGCCTTCGTCAGCAGCACGTCACGTGCACGGTTGCGAAGCTCCTCGATGATCTGCTCATCGAATTCTTCGATCTGCATCATTTCCTGCGCCGGGACGTAGGCCACTTCCTCGAGCGTGGTGAAGCCTTCCTGCACCAGCACGCTGGCCACCTCGGCATCGACGTCGAGATGCTCCATGAACATCTGCAGGACCGACTGGTTCTCCTGTTCCTTCTTCGACTCGGCGTCGGCGGTGGTCATGACGTTGAGCGTCCAGCCCGTCAGCTCCGACGCGAGGCGCACGTTCTGGCCGCCGCGGCCGATCGCCTGCGCGAGTTTCTCCTCGGAGACGCCGATCGTCATCGAGTGCGCTTCTTCATCGACGACGATGGTTTCGACCTCGGCCGGTGCCATCGCGTTGATGACGAACTGCGCGACGTTGTCGTCCCAGGGCACGATGTCGACGCGTTCGCCGGCGAGTTCGTTCGACACGCTCTGCACGCGCGAGCCACGCATGCCGACGCAGGCCCCGACCGGATCGATGCGCTTGTCCTTGGCCTGCACGGCGATCTTGGCGCGCAGGCCCGGATCGCGGGCCGCGCCCTTGAGCTCGATCAGGCCCTGCGCGATTTCCGGCACCTCGAGCTTGAACAGCTCCATGAGGTATTCCGGCATCGTCCGCGACAGGAACAGCTGCGGACCTCGAACCTGCGGGCTGACCTCATACAGATAACCGCGGATGCGGTCGCTCGGACGGATCGGCTCGCGCGGGATGAGATGATCGCGCAGGATGATCGCTTCGGCGTTGCCGCCGAGATCGACGATCACGCTGCCACGTTCCAGACGCTTGACCTGGCCCGAGATCAGTTCGCCGACGCGATCCTGGAAGGCCGCGACGATCTGCGCCCGCTCGGCCTCGCGCACCTTCTGCACGATGACCTGCTTGGCCTTCTGCGCGCCGATGCGGCCGAAGTCGACCGACGCCACGCTGCGCTCGATCACATCGCCCGGCTGCGCATCCGGCTTCTCCTTCTGCGCGTACGACAGCTTGATCTGGCGTTCGGGAAACTCGAAATCCTCGCTGTCGTCCGCGAGTACGGTCCAGCGACGAAAAGTTTCGTACTCGCCGGTCTCGCGATCGATCGACACGCGCAGTTCCGACTCGTCGCCGTACTGTTCCTTGGCCGCCGAGGCCAACGCCGCTTCGAGCGCCTGGAAGATCAGCTCTTTCTCGACGCCCTTCTCGTTGGAGACGACATCGACCATCAGCAGGATGTTCTTGTTCATACCGTGCTTCACTCCTGATCGTAATCCGGCACGAGCCGCGCCCGCTCGATCTCGGACAGCGGAATTTCAGCCAAGCCTTCTTTGCATTCGAGCCGCAGCGTGTTGCCGTCGATGCCGCGGATGAAGCCGACGTAGCGGCGACGGCCATCGATCGGCGCGACCAGCTGCACGCGCGCCTGCTCGCCCAGGAAGCGCTCGAAATGCGCCGGCTTGACCAGCGGGCGATCGAGCCCGGGCGACGACACTTCGAGACGATAAGCGCTGCGGATCGGATCCTCGACGTCGAGCACGCCGGCGACTTCCTTGCTCACGCGCTCGCAATCATCGATGGTGATGCCGGCCGGAGCATCGATAAAGAGGCGCAGCATGGCATTGCGCGGGTGCGGACTGTATTCGAGCAACACGAGCTCATAGCCGAGGCTCTCCAGCACCGGCTCCAGCATCTGCTCCAGACGTTCCTGCATCGCCGCCAAAGGCACGCTCCGAAAACGCAAAAATTACCACGCAAAACAAAAAAGCCAATAAAAAAGGCCCGCAAGGGGCCCTTTTCAAGCCAACTCTTTGGAAGCGTCGATCGCCTACGCGGCGGCCGGGCGCCCCATTTATCTACCCCTGAGAAGCTAGATAAATGTGGTAGCGGGGGCAGGATTCGAACCTACGACCTTCGGGTTATGAGCCCGACGAGCTGCCAGACTGCTCCACCCCGCACCAGACAGACGATGATTATAGCGGCCCAGTCACCGCCATTACAAGGAAACTCCGCCTACTTGCATGATGTAACTGGTGAAATTTCCATAGCCCAATCGCGTACCGCTGCGCCCGGGGCGGCGAGTATAGACATATGGATGCGGGATTGCACCAAGTTTTTTGAGCGCCGCACATCGGCCGTGCCTTCCGAAATGCCGCGGCAGCGTGCAGCATCACCGCGCCTTCGCCGGCGGCCTGCTCGTTCACGGCGCCGGACTTCTCGATCCGGCCGGGCCGGCCGGGGAGGAGGCGGCGCGCTCGATGGTTCCCGGCGATGCCCGGTCGCCGCATCTTGCACAGCTCGGCTACCGGCTTCACGACCTGGGCAAGCTGTGATCTTTCGGCGAGCTGCGCCGCCACGTCTGTGGCCTGGCCGTGCGCCACGAAATCGCCACATCGAATTGCTGGCACTGCGCCTGCGCTGGCTGGAGCTGCGCGATCCCGGGCTGGCCACGGGCTTGCGCGCCGCTTTCGATTTTTTCGCGCCACCTTTTGGTGCACGGAAGATCCCGCGCTACCTCATGCCGAGGTCGTGGCGACGCTCGATCAGTGAAGCACAGGCCGCCATCACGGTCGCGATCTCGCCCACCTGCTGGTGCCGGGATGCCTCGGCGGCACGAGCCGCAACGATCGCGTCCACGTCATCAAGACGCGCCATGCTGGCCTAGGCTCACGCGTCGGGGAATACCGACCTTAATCTTTACCAGGGAATGCTCGATGAGTGACTGGCATCAGCTCGTGCCCGCGGCGGCGGACAAGATCGTGGCTTTACAAACCTAGTTCTTAACTATGTGATGGTCGTCGCCGAAGCATTTTGAGTCGCCGGACGACCCCTGCGCCGGATCGTAGTGGTTGAAGCTGAACATCCCTCAGTTATAGTGGCGCTCCAGTCGAGGAGCAGTCATGGATCTGAAGGGCAGCAACGTGGTGGTGACGGGCGCATTCGGCAGCCTGGGCGCTGCGGTCATGCGCGGCGCATTGGCCGCGGGCGCGAACGTGGCCGGCATCGACCGGATCGCCGCTGCGTCCGCGGCGGACGCGTTTGGAGCAGCGCGGCTGTATGGCGATGTCGATCTCGGTGACGCCCGCGCGGCAAGCGCTGCACTGGATCGCATCGCCGCCGACCTGGGCGGCATCGACGCGCTGGTCAACGTCGCGGGCGCGTTTCGCTGGGAAACCCTGCAAGGCGGCAAGCTCGAAACCTGGGACCTTCTCTACAACGTCAATGTCCGCACCGCCGCCGCAGCCAGCCAGGCCGCGCTGCCGCATCTGCTGAGGCGTGCGCCGGGCGGACGCATCGTCAACATCGGTGCAGCCGGCGCCATCAAGGCGGCCGCGGGAATGGGCGCCTACGCGGCGTCGAAGGCCGGCGTGGCCAAGCTGACCGAAGCGCTCGCGGAGGAACTCAAGGACCACGGCATCACCGTGAATGCCGTGCTGCCGAGCATCATCGACACGGCCCCCAACCGCGCCGACATGCGCGATGCGGACTTCAGCCGATGGGTCACTGTCGACCAGCTCACCGACGTGATCCTGTTCCTGCTGTCGCCCCGATCGCAGGCCGTCACGGGCGCGCTGATTCCGGTCGTCGGCCGCGTCTAGGCTGATTCGCGCGGCGCGCCGTGCGCCCGCACCAGCGAGCGCCGGTAGGCACCCGGCGACACGCCCCGCACGCGCTTGAACGCTTTGGAGAACGCGACTTCGGACTGGTAACCCAGCTGCTCGGCGATCATCGCGGTGCGGCGCTCTCCACCGGCCAGGCGCATGGCGGCCAGGTGCATGCGCCAGCGCGTGAGGTACTGGATCGGCGGCTCGCCGATGAGTTCCATGAAGCGTCCTGCGAGTGCCGAGCGCGACATGCCGGACCTGTCGGCCAGTGATTCCAGCGTCCAGGGCTTCTGGGGCGCCGAATGGATCGCCTGCAGCACTTTGCAGATCTTGGGATCGGCCAGACCGCGCAACCAGCCAGAGGTTTCTTCCGGCCGCTGCAGCCAGTGGGTCTGGATGATGCGCAGGAACAGCAGATCGCCGAGCCGCTTGCAAACCGCCTGGTTGCCCTGCTCGCTCGCGGCGGCCATATCGACCTCACCCAGGATCAGATTCATCAGCGGCTCCAGCCAGCGACGCGCCGCCGAGTCGCCGTAACTGCTCAGATGAATGAATTCGGGCAGGGCGTTGATCAACATGTCGCCGGCAACCTCTGGAAGATCGATGGCACCGCCGACAATGTCAGTTTCCGCTCCACCGCCGCCGGCGCGAATGATAAAGGGCGGTATATCGCGCAGCCGGATGCTGTAATCCGGCAGGTAGTGTTCCTGGATCAGTTCCACCAGCGGGCGCGGATTGGCTTTGGCGTCAGAAGTGAACGTGCTCTCGCCGCCGCGTGTGAACATCACGAAATCGCCCCGGCAGAGCTTCATCGGGGGCTGTCCGTTGCGGCTCAGCAGGCATTCGCCGGCAGTCACGCAGAGAAAATGCGCGGTCCTGTTCAACGGAATGTTGAACCCCCACGGCGCCGTCAGCTTGAGACAACCGAAAGAGGTGTTCTCGATCTGGACCGAAGAAAGAATCTCGCTGAGCAAATCCATCGGCGGCGAACGACCTCGTCCTGTGGTTGAGCGGCGGCCGAATCACCCGCCACCACGAAGCGTCGCATCGTCCCGGAAGGCGTTGCCGACCCGCTCGTATCGATCATGTCCGGCAACCCGGCGATACCGTTCCGGCAGGCGCAGTCCGACGCCTTGCCACTGTTTCCCACTCCGGCGCCGGGATATTACTGGCAGTCCACGGATGCTGTCCAAACGTCCAAACCTCGCCGCCCCCGGTTGAAGCTGACTATCTTTTAGTTTTAGCATCAATTTTATAACGACAAGATTTAGAGGGGAAGATAGATGCTGATCGCTGCCGCCTTCGGGCGCACACACGCCGGCAGACCACGTCAATCGCCAGGCCATCGGGCTGCTCAACGCTTGCGGCTGCGGCCCTGGCGCATCCGAAAGTCTGGTCATGCGCCCATTCACGGGACGCACGGCAGGCCCGCGTAATCGCCAGGCCCGTTCCGGGCACCTGGAAAACCCATTCAAAAACGAGCTGCGGCCTTGTGACCGACGGCTTTCGACTAGGAGAGTCCATCGTGATGAATCGAACGATTTTCGGCTGCTGCGTCCTGCTGACCGCCACGATTCCCCCGGCAATGGCGCAGATGGAGACGCCGGCACCGGACGGCGCCGCGCAGCAACCGCCAGCCAGCTCACCCGCTGTCCCGGAATCGGCACCGACGGTGTCGCCGGACGCGGCGTCCGCACCGCCCGCCGGTGCCACTGAGCTTTCGACGATCCCGGTTGACGTCCCCGCCGAGCCGACTCCTGCACCCCAGCGCGAAGCCCAATCCAATCGCCTGATCGAAGAAGTGATCGTCACGGCGCAAAAGCGTGAGCAGAACCTGCAGGACGTGCCGATCTCGATCCAGGCGTTCACGGCCGATCAGCTCGATGCCAGGGGCATCAACAACCCGACCGACCTGCAGAGCAGTACGCCTGGCCTGACGATGACGACGAACGCGGGCTTTGCGATCACCTATCTGCGCGGCGTCGGATCGGATGCCTTTCTGCTGGCCGATCCGAGTGTCGCGACCTATATCGATGGCATCTATTTTCCTTTTTCCAGCGGTCTCGCCCAGTCATTCGGCGCGCTCGAGCGCATCGAAGTGCTGAAAGGCCCGCAGGGCACGCTGTTCGGCCGCAACACCACCGGCGGCGCGATCAACATCATCACCAAATCGCCGAGCCAGACGGCGGAAACCGAAATCCAGAGCAGCTACGGCAGCTACAACACCTCGAAGACACGGCTCTATACCAATCTGCCGCTGACCGACACGCTGGCCGTCAGCGCCTCCGGCCTCTACGAGAGTACCGACAACTACTACAAACTCACCGACGAGTCGCCGTTGCAGAACATTCCGCGCGATGTCTCGCGCGGCGCACGCCTGAAGCTGCGCTGGCAACCGACCGACGACATCGACATGATGCTCGGTTACTTCCGCCTGGAGCAGGACGGCCTCAATTCCGCGCTGCAGCCCAATGTTGCGCCCAGCACGCTGTCGACCCTGCTAGGCGTCAAGCCGCAGCCTCGCAACTACACCGCCAGCGTCGATGCGCCGATCTCGTTCGAGATCGACAACAACGTGATCTATGGCGAGATCAAATGGACGACGCCGTGGTTCGACACCAAGTTGCTCGGCAGCGACCAGAAGATGCACAACGAGGGCCACACGGATTTCGACGGCGCACCGCAGCCGATCGCCGCGTTCTCGGCGCCGATTTACGCCGACATCGACACTGCCGAATTGCAGATCCTTTCCAACAAGGACACGCCCTGGCATGAGCATCTCGAGTGGATCGCCGGCGCTTATTTCATCAAGGCCCATCAGGGCCTGGACGCCAGCCTTGGCCTGCTGGGCGGCGAGCAGGCGGAACTGCTGGGCATTCCGCTGAGCGCGGTCGACATGCTCTACAGCCACCTGCCGACGGGTCTGCAGAATCTGCTCGGCGGCGTCCCGTCGCCGGCCGGCGTCAACGTCCGGCTGTCGGGCGCATCGGATCTCCAGTCGACCGCCTTCTTCGCACAGTTCACCGGCTATCTGACCGATGCGCTGTCCCTGATCCTCGGCGGACGCTATCAGACCGAGACCCGCGACCTGAAGCGCTCGAACTTCGGACTGCAGAATCTGGCCGGCGGTCAGACCACGCTGATCAACTATGCGCAGGACAGCCGCGATGAGTCGAACTTCTCGCCGAAGGTGTCGGTGAACTACAAGGTGCTCGACGACACGATGGTGTATGCATCGTGGCAGAAGGGTTTCAAGAGCGGCACCTTCAACGTCATCAATCTCTACAACACACCGGAGTACGTCAAGCCGGAGCAGATCGAGGCGATCGAGCTCGGCGTCAAGTCCGAATTTTTCGACAAGCGCGTGCGCCTGAACGTCGCCGCCTTCCAGAGCAAGATCGACAATCTGCAGGTGCAGTTCATGTCGCTGTTCGCGGGCGGTGCCGTCACGCTGGAGAACGCGGCGAGCGCACGCATTCGCGGGGCGGACTTCGACATGCTTGCACAGCTGTTCCCGGACACGATCGACGATCTGGTCCTGACGCTGTCCGGCTGCTACCTCGACGCCAAGTATCTCGATTATCCGAATGGCAGCGGCTACGACGCACCACTCTTGGGAATCGGCGCATTCGGCTTCTTCAACTTCAAGAGCGGCGACTACTCCGGCAACAATATGGTCCGCTCGCCGAAGTTCTCCGGCACGGTGGGCCTCAGCAAGACCTTCCATTCGACCTGGGGGCCGATCGAAGTCGCGAGCGATCTCTATTACACGGCGAAGTACTACTACCTGCCGCAGAATTCCAAGGTCTTCGAGGAACCCAGCTATATGACGGTCGGCGCGCACGTCAGTTATCTGTATGAACCGTGGGGCATGCGGTTCACGGTGTTCGGCGACAACCTTGGCGACACCAAGCATTCGTATGGCCAGTTCGAGACCGACTTCGGCGTGCTGGAGCCGCTCGCGCCACCGCGGACAGCAGGCGTGCGCGTCAACTGGACATTCTGATCTGCCCTACGGAACACGGGAGAAGCTTCGATGAAACAACTGTTCTCGAAAGGGCCTGCGGCCGGCCTGTGCATGGTGGCATTCGCCCTGCCGGCGGCGGCACTTGCCCAAGACACCGATTCGCCGCTGCGCAACGGTGCATATGTCGCGCCCATGGCGTCGTACGTCTGGAGCGACGACAAGCACATGGATGACGGTTTCGGCGGATCGTTGGCCCTGGGCTATCGCCAGGCCTGGTACGCGCTCGAACTCAGCGGCCTGTACCAGGCGATATCCGCCGGCGACGGCAACACCGCCAAGCTGACCGGGGCCGGCGTCAACGCGCTGCTGTTCCCGGCACCGCGCCTTTCCGGGCTTTACCTGCTGGTTGGCGCCGGCGGCATGCAGATCAAGAGCTATCCGACCGGCGGCGACTCGACGCAGTTCTCGAACACCTTCGTCAACGCCGGTCCCGGCTATCTGTTTCCGCTAAAGGCGGGCCGCTATGACTTCGCCGTCCGCACCGAAGTGCTGTACCGCTATGGACACCGGGACTCCAGCCCCTTGGATACCACGATGGCGCCCGACAACTTCAATTACGTGCTCGTCAACGTCGGCTTCCAGCTGCCGCTGAACCGGGCCGCCGCGCCACCGCCGCCGCCGGCCAGCGAACCGATCGCCGTGGTGCCGCCCGCGCCGCCGCCGGACAGCGACGGCGACGGCGTGCCGGACGACCGCGACCAGTGCCCCGGCACGGCGCAAGGTGCGCAGGTCGACGATGTGGGCTGTCCGCTGCCGCCGCCGTGCGAGGCGCCCGCGCCGGGGCAGAAGGCTGACCTCGCCGGCTGCGCGGCCGGCGACAGCATCTTGTTGCGGGGTGTGAACTTCGAATTCGACAAGGCCACGCTCACGCTAAATGCCAAGACCCTGCTCGACGGCATCGGCGACGCGCTGATCGCGGCACCGGCCATCAAGGTCGAAATCGCCGGATACACCGACGCCAGGGGCAGCGATGGATACAACCAGAAGCTGTCGCAGCAGCGCGCCGAATCGGTAGTGCAGTACCTGACGGACCGAGGCGTCGACGCCGGACGGATGACGGCCCGGGGCTATGGCGAGACGCAGCCGGTGGCGGACAACGACACCGATGAGGGCCGCGAGCTGAATCGCCGCGTGGAGCTGAAGGTAACCGAAGGCGCCGCCACCGCCACCACCGCCCCACCACTGGCCGCATTGCCGGCTGCAGACGCCGCCGCGACGGAAGCGCCGCCGCCGCCGGAAGTTCCCGCGGACGCGCCGGCCCCGGAAGTTCCGGCGGACAAGCCGCCGGTGCCGTAAACGCGGCGCGGCGACGGCGGCCCGTTTCAGCGGGCCGCCGCTCCCGGCATCGCGATCTCGCTGAAGCCCTGTTCGCCGAACGCGAACTGCTTCTTGCCCCAGCCCAGCGCGTACGTGGTGTTGGCGGCGGCGACGAAACGCAGGGTCTTGAACTTCCAGCCCTGCGCCGTGCGCACGTATTGCTCTGCGTAGGTACCCAGCGTCCACAGCGCTTCTCGATCCGGCATTGTCGCCGTCACCAGCACGTGCCAGTGGCCGGTCGCGGCATCGCCGTCGACCTCGATCAGCGGGTTGGTCACGTAGTGCACGATGAACGGCACCGCCGTGAAGCGCTCGAACAGTTCGCGGATGCCGTCGCGGCCCTCGGCATAACCCGCATTGGGCCGGCCGTCCCAGACACCGTCCTCGACGAACATGTCGGCGACCTCGGCGGCAAAGCGGTGCGTGCCGACGCCGCCCCAGCCGCCGTCGTTGAGATTCACGTAGCGTGCCTTGAGCCGCACGATGGCCTGCTGGTCTTCCAGCGCCTGTACGCGTTGTTCGAGCGTCTTGTCCACCGGATCGTTCTCCTTGATTGTTCGAGCCTGGGCGATGCTATTCCAGCAGCCGCTGCTGCAGCAGCCGGCGACGTTCGGCAGTAAGCCCGAACGCCTGTTCCAGATAGACGTCCACCGAGCCGTAGTCGACGCACAGCTGGTCGATCGCAGCGGCGAGGTACTCGCGCTGCACGCCGCAGACCAGGCGGATCAGCAGCGGATCGGGCTCGCGGTTCAGCGCCTTGGAAAGCAGCGTCTTGCCGTGCTCCCACATCGCCGCGACGCTGGCAGCACTGGACGACAGCAGGTAGTCGTCATAGATCGCCGGCTCCTCGACGTCCAGCGCGAGCAGCAGCATTGCCACCAGAAAACCCGTGCGATCCTTGCCAGCCGCGCAGTGGATCATGAGCGGCCGCGGCGGCCCGCTCAGCAGGTAATCCACGACCGCGCCGCAGCGGCCGTGGAATGCCTCGGGCATGCGCCGGTAGTTGTGCTGCATGAGCGCGAGCATCTTGGCCGCATCGGGTTCGGCGACGATGAGCTCGACGATGGCCTCGGTGGCGGCGCGCAGGTGATGATTGTTGACATCGACATGGGCGTCGTGGAGATCGAGCCCCTGCAGCCAGGCCTGTGGCGCACGTGCGCGCTCGTCCACGCCGCGCAGGTCGCAGACCATGCCCAAGCCTGCGGCCTGCAGGCGTTGCAGATCCTGTGCCGCGAGATGGTTCATGAGCGGCGCGCGGAAGATGCGTCCGCGCCGCAGCCGCCGGCCGTCGCGACTACGGCAGCCTCCCACGTCGCGGAAATTGGGAATGCCGTCGAGTAGCAAGCCTTGCTCGTGCATGTGTCCTTCGGGATGCAGGCGATGCCGCAGATCGTCTGCGCCTGCGCCGGCAAGCTGTGGCCGGGCCACGAGCGGGCCGTGCATCGCCGACGCCGGTGTCGTGTCCGTAGCGGTTTGTCTTGATCTCCTGTTGTTGACTTTATACTCGTAAAGATTTCATTGTCCACTAAAGCCCGGTGCTGCGACGCGCCGCGCACACATCGAAAACAGCACAAGACCGCAGAGGAGAACATTCGTGGCCCAGCCTTCATCGTTTTCGGATTCGCTTGCAGAACCGTTCCCCGAGTCAGTGTCGGATCTCACGCCGCAACGACTGACCGCGCTGATTTCCAGGCACCATCCCGGCACCGTGGTGCAGGGCTTCGAAGTGCTCAAGTCCAGCCAGTACGGCGAGGCCATGGTCTCCACCTCGGGACGCGCACTGTTGTCGCTCGACTATGCGCCAGGCACCGGCGCGGACCTGCCGCAACGCGCCATCCTCAAGCTGCCGCGCGAGATCAGCGAGATGATCGCGCCGATGTACGTCAACGAAGTGCGTTTCTACACGCAGATCGGCAATGAGATCGGCATCGAGACGCCGCGCCTGCTCGGCGGCACCTGCGATCCCAAGTCGGGCCGCTACGGTCTGCTGCTCGAAGACCTCACGCTGCGCAGCGCGCGCTTCCCCAACGTCACCGAAGAGATCACGCTGGCGCAGATCGAAACCCTGCTCGACACGCTGGCCGCGCTGCATGCCCGCTACTGGCAGAGCCCGCGCTTCGCGTCCGATCTTTCATGGTTCGAGACGCATGTCGATGGCCCGGTGTGCCGGCTGATGAACGACATCGTGCCGATGATCATCCAGCAGGAAATCGACAACAATCCGTTCAAGCGCGAACTGGTGCAGCGCCTGCGCACCAGCGGTCCGCAGCTGCTGGCGGGCACGCAGGCCGTGCAGCGGCATCAGGCGAAGCTGGCGCAGACCGTGCTGCACGGCGACACGCACCTGGGCAACACCTACCTGCTGCCCGACGGCCGCGCCGGCCTGCTCGACTGGCAGCTCACCGTGCGTGGCCATTGCGCGCACGACGTGAGCTACCTCATCACGACCGCCTTGAGCATCGGCATGCGCCGGCAGCACGAGCGCGAGCTGCTGCGCCGCTATCTGGATCGCCTCGCCGCGCTCGGCGTGGCGCAGCCGCCGAGTTTCGAGCAGCTGTGGGCCGAATACGCACGCGCGCTGGTGTGGGGCGTCTACATCGGCTGGCTGACCACGCCCGTGGTCAACTACGGCTGGGAGATCAACGTGGTGAACCTGCTGCGGCTGTCGACCGCCTACGAGGACCTGGACACTGCGCGGCGGGTCGCGGAAGTCCTGTAGGCGCTTTCAGTGGACTTCGGTGCGCCGTAATCGCGGAAGGAAGGCCTGGTTGCCGCTCCCGGAAGGAGCGGGAAACCAGCAAGGCTTTGCGCCACGCAAGAGCATCGGTCCCGGCAGCGAGGTGCGCCGCGTCATCGCCCCTCGAGGCCGGGACTGGCGCTCCTCCTGCAAACGCCGGTTCGGTGCGGCTTCGCGCCACTTCATTTGGCCTTCTTCACCGCCGCCTTTTTCGCAGGCGCCCTGCCCTTGCCTGGCGTGCTGCCCACACTGGGCGTCTGCAGCGCCAGGTAGATGAGATCGGCGACGTCGTCCTGCATCTTCGCCGACGGCAGCTTGCGCTCCTGCGAATGCAGCAGGAAGAACAGGCGATCCATCATGAGGATCAGCAGCACGAGTTTGTTCTGCACGCGTTCCTTGTCGGCAGGCGGGTAACTCTTGAGCAGCTTCTCGAGGCCGCCGGTGATGCGGTAGCCGTCGGTGATCACGTCGGCGGCAAGCTCCGGCTCCGCGCCCATCGCGTCCCACAGCGCCTCGCAGCGCACATGCGTGTTCGCCCACATCCGCGCATAGTCGTCGACCCAGGCGCGCACTTCCTTCCAGCCCGGGCTGGCGCTGGCGTCGAGCTTGGCCAGCATGACGTCCATCTCGGCATTGACCTCGTCGCGGAACAACCGCACGAGGTCGGCCTTGTTGCGGAAGTGCTGGTAGAACGTGGTGTGCGTGGTGCCCGCGCGCTGGGCGATCTGCTGGATGGTGGTGGGGCGAAAGCCCTGCGAGGCGAACAGCTCGGTTGCGGCCTTGATCAGCCGCTCGCGCGTAAGCTTCTTGAACTCCTCGCGCAGGGAAGTGCGCTGCCCGTCCGCCGCCGCTACCGCTTTCGCCATTGCTCCGCTTCCTTCGCCGATCGATCGGTGCCTAGCTTAGCAAGCAAGTCTCGACATGCGCTCACGGCCTGCGTTATCTTTACGACTATAAGGTTAGTTTCATCTATCGCATCCTTTCACTCGACTGTCACGGTCCGCAGTTCGGAGCCGGGCGGCAGAAAACCCAGAACGTACCGCAGCAGCGGAGGACCCCCATGAGCTCTGCACCCATCCCGGATCGCGCAATCCTGGTCGACATGTATCGCAAGATGACCACGATCAAGCAGAACGACGAGAAGTCGCGTGCGATCATCCTCAGCGGCAAGATCCCCATGGTCTACTACTCGCCGCGCGGACAGGAATGCATCCCCGCCGCGGTGTCGGTGAACCTCACGCCCGAAGACAACATCTGCACGATCTATCGCGGCACCCACGACATGATCGCCAAGGGCGTGCCGCTCAAGGACCTCTGGGCTGAGCTCGCGGGCCGCGCAACGGGCACTTGCAAGGGCAAGGGCGGCCCCATGCACATCACGCATCCGGCCTCCGGCGTGCTTGTGACCACCGGCATCGTCGGCTCCAGCCTGCCGATCGCCAACGGCGTGGCGCTGGCCTCGCAGATCCGCGGCGACAAGCGCGTGGCCGTAGCCTATTTCGGCGACGCGGCGTCCAACATCGGCGCCTTCCACGAGGCGCTCAACATGGCCGCGGTGTGGAAGCTGCCGGTGATCTTCGTCTGCCAGAACAATCGGTACGGCGAGCACACCAAGTACGAGAAAACCACGGCGGCCAAGCAGATCGCCGACCGCGGCGCCGCCTACTCGATGCCCGGCGTGCGCGTCGACGGCAACGACCCGGTGGCCATGTACAACGTGGCCAAGACCGCCATCGACCGCGCGCGCGCGGGCGAAGGCCCCACGCTGATCGAGGCCATGACCTTCCGCTTCTATGGCCACGTGTTCGGCGACGCCGACAAGTACATGGATCCGGGCGAGAAGAAGGCCGCGATGGCGGCCGACCCGGTTCCGCGCTACCGCCAGTGGCTCATCGACAACGGCCACATCACGGCCGGCGAACTCGAGACCATGGAGAAACAGATCGACGCCGAACTCACCGAGGCCATCGAAGCCGCCATCGACGCGCCGTGGCCGGAAGTCTCCGAGCTGCGCAAGGACGTCTTCGCCGAAGAAATCGCGGCCTGAGCTCGCGGCCCAAACGAGAACACCATGACAACCGAAAGTCCCAGCAAGCCCGCCGTCAAGAAGATCGGCATGATCCAGGCGCTCAACATGGCGCTGCACGAGGCCATGTCCAAGGACGAGCGCGTGATCGTGCTCGGCGAGGACGTGGCCGACCCTGAAGAAGGCGGCATCGTCGGCGTCACCAAGGGTCTGTCGACCGCCTACGGCGACCTGCGCTGCCGCTCCACGCCGATCTCCGAGCAGGCCATCGTCGGTGCCGCCATCGGCGCGGCCATCGTCGGCATGAAGCCGATCGCCGAAATCATGCTGATGAACTTCACCACGGTCGCGATGGACATGATCGTGAACCACGCGGCCAAGCTGCGCTTCATGTCCGGCGGACAGACCGGCGTGCCGCTGGTGATCCGCACCGCCACCGGCGCCGGCCTGTCGGTGGGCGGCCAGCACGCCGACTACTACGAGGCCTGGTTCGCGCACACGCCGGGCATCAAGGTGGTGATGGCCTCCACGCCCGCCGACGCCTACGGCCTGCTGCTGTCGGCCATCGACGATCCCGATCCCGTTATCTTCGTCGAGAACACGCTGCTGTACTTCTCGCAGGGCGAGCCGCCCGAGCCGGGCAAGCGCGTTCCGCTGAGTGTCGCCAACGTGGTCAAGCCCGGCAGCGACGTCAGCCTGGTGTGCTACGGCTCGCACGTGGCGCCGTCGCTGGCCGCGGCCGGCAAACTCGAAGCCGAAGGCATCTCGGTGGAAGTCATCGACCTGCGCACCATCTCCCCCTGGGACCGCAAGACCGTGCTGGCCTCGGTGGCCAAGACCGGCCGCGCGGTGATCACGCACGAGGCGGTCAAGCCCTTCGGCGTGGGCGCCGAGATCTCGTCGGTGATCCACGAGGAACTGTTCGACAAGCTCAAGGGCCCGGTGCAGCGCGTGGGCGCGCCCTACTGCCCGGTGCCCTACTCCAAGCCGCTCGAAGTCGCTTTCATGCAAGGTGCCGAGGCCATCGAGGCCGCCGTGCGCAAGACCCTGCAGGCGCGCGCCGCCGCCTGACCCACCTACTACCGAAAGAGAAATCATGGCCACACCCATCCTCATGCCCAAGGTCGGCTTTTCGATGAACGAAGGCACGGTCGCCGAATGGCTGGCCGCCGACGGCGCCCAGGTGACGCAAGGCGAGCCGCTGTTCAGCCTGGAGAGTGAGAAGTCGGTACAGGAAATCGAATCGCCGGCCACCGGCAAGCTGAAGATCATCGCCGTCCCCGGCGAGGTCTACGAGGTCGGGACCGTGCTTGGCGAAATCACGTGAGCACGCCCGCCGCGCCCGCGAGCCCGCCGACGCTGACCGAGGCGCTTGCCTCGCTGCCGCCGCTGCCGTCGATCGACTTCTCGCTGTTCGGCGAGGTGGAGAGCAAGCCGGTGACGCGCATCAAGCGGTTCACCGCCGCTTTCCTCGCGCGCAACTGGGTGACGATTCCGCACGTCACCCATCAGGACGAAGCCGACATCACCGCGCTGGAGGCGCTGCGCCGCAATCACGTGGCGCCGTCACCGGACGTCAAGATCACCGTGCTGCCGTTTCTGATGAAGGCGGTAGTCAAGGCACTCGCGCAGTATCCCCAGTTCAACGCTTCGCTCGACGCGACCGGCGCCAACCTCGTATTCAAGAAATATTTCCACATCGGCATCGCAGTCGATACGCCCCGCGGCCTGCTGGTGCCGGTGATCCGCAACGTCGATCGCAAGAGCATCGCCGAACTGTCCGCGGAACTTGCCGCGATCTCGCGCAAGGCACGCGAGAAAGGCCTGTCGATGGACGAAATGTCCGGCGGCTGCTTCTCCATCAGCTCGCTGGGCGGCATCGGCGGCACCGCGTTCACGCCCATCATCAACGCGCCGGAAGTCGCCATCCTCGGCGTCTGCCGCTCGTTCCAGAAACCCATGCCGAACCGCGACGACCCGCAGCGCATCGACTGGCGCACCATGCTGCCGCTGTCGCTGAGCTATGACCATCGCGTGATCGACGGCGCCGATGCCGCGCGTTTTTGTGCGTCCCTCGCCGCGAGCCTGGCCGAGCCGGAGTCGCTGGCCTAGTTCCGAACAAGCCCTCATCCGCGCCTGCAGGGCAGCCTCTCGCGCACGCGCAGAAGCAACGTCAAGCTCGCGCTATCGGGATGCAAGCCGCCTGGCTAGCGATGCGCTCGCCAGCCGTCGAGCAGCAGATCGACCACACTGGCGGCGCGCTTCTTGAGCACCGCGGCCGACGTCGGCGGATCGGCCAGCAGGAAGTTGAATCCGCCCATCGCGAGAATCGCGAGGTCCAGCGTCGCGGCTGCGGGATCGGCCACGCGCAGCAGGCCGTCGCGCACCGCCTGCCGCAGGTAAGCCGTCACGGGTTCGAACAGATGACCCACCTCGGCCAGCATGGCCGCGGCGATGTCCGGGAAGCGCTGCGACTCCGCGATCAGCAGGCGCGCGAGCCCGCGCAATACCGGATCGGCCGCCAGCGTCTGCACCTGGCGCACGATGCTCGTGAGCACCGATTCGAGCAGCTGATCACCCTGGATCGAGGTATCCAGTTCGCTGCGCACGCGCGCCAGGCCATGCAAGGCGGCGGTGCGGAACAGCTCGTTTTTGGTCTTGTATTGCAGATAGACCGTGTTCTTGCTGACTTTCGCGCGCCGCGCGATGCCGTCCATGCTCGCGCCTGCATAGCCCTGCTCCAGGAACACTTGCAGTGCGATGCCGAGCAGGTCCTCGCGGAAACGCAGCGCATCCGCATGCGACGGTCGGCCGCGCGGCCTGCGCTTGGGCGCGCCCTGCGCGGGCTTGTGTGCGGCGGCGGGCCGCCGGTTGTTCGGAGATGGCATGGCCGCCATTTTACGCGAGCCTTGCGGAGGTAATAATTGGACACTATAGTCCTATTAATAGGACCTTATGTCCTTCTTAAACAGACTGGAGAATCGCCATGAAAACGGCCGCCGCAACGCTTCCGCCCAAGCCCCGCTCCGCCGGTGCACAGCTGATCGAGTCCTGGCAATGGACCGCGAGCCAGATCGGCAAGGGCTTGTGGCTGGCGCTCAACGCGCCGCGGGAGATCAGCGCGCGCCCCGATCACGTGCCGGCCGATCGCGTGGTGGACTTCGACTTCGCCAACATGGAAGGCGCCGAGACCGACGTGCACGCGGCCTGGAAGCGCCTGCACGACGGCCCCAGCCTGTTCTGGACGCCGCGCAAGGGCGGCCACTGGGTGGTCACGCGCGCCGAACTCATCGATATGGTGCTGCGCGATCCCGAGACTTTCTCGAGCACCGAGGTGATCCTGCCGCGCGGCTCCAAGCCGCTGCGCCTGCTGCCCATCGAGGCCAACCCGCCCGACCATCAGCACTACCGCGCCCTGGTGATGAGCTGGTTCACACCCAAGGCGGTGGCGGCCATGAAGCCCGGCATCCAGGAGCGCACGATCGAGATCATCGAGGCGATGCTGCCGAACGGCCGCTGCGAATTCGTCTCGGAATTCGCCAAGCGCCTGCCGATCGCGATCTTCCTGCAACTCGTCAACCTGCCCATGGAAGACCGCGAGAAGCTGCTGGAATGGACCGAAACCGCGGTGCGTTCCAAGAACGCGCTGCATATCCTGTCGTCGTTCCTCAAGACCAACAACTACATCGAGGGCTGGATCCGCAGGCGCCGCGCGGAACCGGGCAACGACCTGTTCAGCGCCATCGTCAACGGCCGCATCCAGGGCCGCCCGCTGACGCACGCCGAGATCCAGGGCATGCTCACGGTGATCCTGTTCGGCGGGCTCGACACGGTGGCGGCCATGCTCGCGTTCATGACCAAGTTCCTGGCCGAGAACCCCGGCCATCGCCAGCAGCTCATCGACCGCCCGGAACTCATTCCCGGCGCCATCGACGAACTCATGCGCCGCTACGGCATCGTCAACCTGTCGCGCCTGGTGGCGCGCGACTGCGTGATGGACGGCGTGCGCCTGAAGAAGGGCGACATGATCCACATTCCCAACAGCCTCTATGGCGTGGACGAGCGCCGCCATGTGAATCCGCTGGACGTCGATTTCACCGCCCCGCTCAAGGCCGATCGCCACGCCTCGTTCGGCCTGGGCATCCACCGCTGCGCGGGCGCGCTGCTGGCGCGCATGGAACTCGCCATCTTTCTCGAAGAGTGGCTCAAGCGCATCCCCGACTTCTCGATCGCGCCGGGCGAGCGGGCGCGCACCGCCACCGGCCAGGTCAACGGCGTGACCTACCTGCCGCTGGTGTGGAAAACCGCCCGGGCGTGAAAGTGAAGCGGTCGCCCGGCGCGGCCGCCTTCACTGGAAGTAGGCCGAGCCCGCGCCGAGCCGCTCGCGGCATTCGAGCACGATGCGCCGGATCAGATCGGCGCAGCTCGGCACGTCGTCGATCAGGCCGATGACCTGGCCGCCCCAGACCAGGCCATTTTCCACCTCGCCGCTTTCCAGGGTCGCCCGTCCACGCGCGCCCGCAACCAGATGATGGATTTCGGCGAAGGCGACGCCGCCCGGGCGGCGCTCCATGGCCACCACCTCGTCGGAAATCGCGTTCTTCACACAGCGCGCCGAGTTGTTGAGCGTGCGGAAGATCAGGTTGGTGTCGCGCTCGCTCTTGTCGACCAGCAGCTGCTTGACCCTGGCATGGATCGGCGCCTCCTGCGTCGCGCAGAAGCGCGTGCCCATGTTGATGCCCTCGGCGCCCAGCACCAGCGCCGCCGCCAGGCCGCGGCCATCGGCGATGCCGCCCGAGGCGATCAGCGGCACTTGCAGCCTGCGGGCCGCAGCCGGAATCAGGACCAGGCCGCCGACGTCGTCCTCGCCCGGATGCCCGGCGCACTCGAAGCCGTCGATCGAAACCGCATCCACGCCGCGACGCTGCGCTGCCAGCGCATGCCGCACCGCCGTGCACTTGTGCACGATCTTCATGCCCGCCGCCTTGGCCTTGGCGATGAAGGCCTCCGGCACGTTGCCCGCGGTTTCCAGGATCTTCACGCCGCCGGCGATCGCCGCGTCGAGGTAAGCCTCGTAGGGCGGCGGAGCGGCGGCCGGCAACATGGTCAGGTTGACGCCGAAAGGCTGCGCCGTCATCGACCGGCAGCGCGCGATCTCGTCGGCGAGCGCCTCGGGCGTCGGCTGCGTCAGCGCGGTCAGTACACCCAGGCCGCCCGCGTTGGAGACCGCCGACGCCAGCTCCGCGCGTCCCACCCATTGCATGCCGCCCTGGATGATCGGAAAGCGGATGGCGAGCAACTCGGTGACGCGGGTGCGCATGCGCGGCTCGGCTGGGGCAACGCTGGGACGGGATTCTTGGTTCACGGCGATTCTTTGTCGAACTCTGGTTGCGGCTGGGGCGGTGTTATGACAGCATCTCATTTATTATGTTAGCCATACACACATAGCGTTAGTATTACACACTCTAGTAGCTCGGCCGGCATCGAGGCAAGACCGTCGGCACCGACATCCAGCGCGCCCGAGGAACACCATGCGAAGCGAGCACTACCCGAACCTGCTGGTCGAAGCCGAGCCCGGGCCCGAGATCGTCACCGTCGCCATCGACCGCGCCGACCGGCTCAACATGCTGGATGGCGAAACCCAGCGCTCGCTGGCGAGCTTCCTGTTCGACGTGTCGCACGATTCGGGAGTGAAGGTGGTGGTGCTGACCGGCGTCGGCGCGAGCTTCTGCAGCGGCGCCGACCGCGATCATCTGCATCAGCTGGCCGATCAGCCCGAGCAGCTGGCACGAGCGCTGAGCCAGACGCGACAACTGCTGCTCGCGTTGCTGGAGTGTCCCAAGGTAGTGATCGCCAAGCTCAACGGCGACGCCATCGGCCTCGGCGCCACCCTGGCCCTTTTCAGCGACATTGCGGTAGCGGCGGAGCACGCGCGCATCGGTGCCTGCCGCGTGCAGCCGCGTATCAGTGCCGGCGACGGCGGCGCCCTGCTGTGGCCCCATCTGGTCGGCTTCGCGCGTGCCAGGCAACCTTGGTATCGCGACGACCTGTTCAGTGCCACCGAAGCCGCCGAGATGCGGCTGATCGCCGACGCGGTGCCGGCCGAGGCACTCGATGCCGTGGTCGACGACTGCGCGCGGCGCCTGGGCAGTGGCGCAATCGAGGCGATCCGCGACAGCAAGGCGGCCGCCAACCAGCAGCTGACGCGCCTGTTGTATTCGGTGCTCAACGCGCCGGGCCTGTACGAGCGGCCCGAGCCCTGCCCCATGCAGCGCACCGGCGCCGCCGCGCCAGCGGCCTCGCCGCAGGTCAGCTGCGAATGAGCATCGCACCGGGCCGGCCGGGAATCCCGCGATGAACCTGCAACTGAGCACCGAGGACGAGCGCTTCCTCGCCGAGGTCCGCGCCTTCCTCCACGGCGCCTTGCCGGAGGACGTCCGCCGGCGTGCGCTCACGCCGCTGCATCCGCCGCACGAGGACGACCGCCGCTGGTGGAACCGCCAGCTCTACGAACGCGGCTGGGCCGCGCCAAGCTGGCCGGTGGAATACGGCGGCTGCGGCTGGTCGCCGCTGCGCGCGCACCTGTTCGAACAGGCCTGCTGCGAGGCCGGCGCGCCGGAGCTGCGCTGGCAGGGCCTGCGCCTGTTCGGGCCGGTGCTCTACACCTTCGGCACGGCCGAGCAGAAGGCGCGCTACCTGCCGGGCATCCTGCGCGGCGACACGCAGTGGGCGCAGGGCTTCTCCGAGCCCGGCGCCGGCTCCGACCTGGCCTCGCTCAAGACCTCGGCCGTGCGCGACGGCGCTCACTACATCGTCAGCGGCCAGAAGATCTGGACCAGCGAGGCGCACTACTCCGAGATGGGCTTCTTCCTGGTGCGCACCGATGCCTCGGTGAAGCCGCAGGCCGGGCTGTCGATGCTGATCATCGACCTGCGCAGTCCGGGCGTGACGGTGCGGCCCATCACCATGCTGCACGGCGACACGGCGGTGTCGGAAATCTTTCTCGACCAGGTACGGGTACCCGCCGAAAACCTGCTGGGCGAGCCGGGCAGCGGCTGGACGCAGGCCAAGTTCCTGCTCGGCAACGAGCGCACCGGCGGCGCCGAAACCCATCACTCGCGGCGCATGCTGCGGCGCGTGACCGCGCTGGCACGCACCCGCCTGCGCGAAGGCCGGCCGTTGATCGAGGACGCGCGCATCGCCGCGCGCATCGCCGACGTCGGCGCCGACCTCGAAGCCCTGGAGTGGTCGGTGCTGCGCGTGCTCTGCGGCGCGCCGCAGCGCTGGGCCGAGGCGGCCGTGACCAGCGCGCTCAAGGTGCGCGGATCGGAAATCCAGCAGCGCGTGTCCGAGCTCGGCATGGAGATTTTGGGCTTCGACGCGCTGCGCCAGTACGGCCGCGACGAGGGCTTCGCCAGCCGCGACCTCGCTGCCGGCATCACCGCCGACCTGCTCTACCAGCGCGCGTCCACCATCATGGGCGGCGCGCGCGAAGTGCAGAAGAACATCATCGCCAAGCTGGCCTTCGGCCTATGAACTTCGAACCCAGCGACGAGCAGCGCATGCTCGCCGAGGCCGCCGAGCGCTACCTGCGCGACCATGGCGACGGCGACCACGACCACTGGCGCGCCTTCGCCGACTTCGGCTGGCTGGCGCTGCCGCTGCCCGAGGACGCCGGCGGCCTCGGCGGCAGCGATCTCGACGTCGGCGTGATCTGCCAGGCCTTGGGCCGCGGCCTGCTGCGCCTGCCCTACGTCGACAGCGTGGTGCTGGGCGGCGGGCTGATCGCCGCGAGCCGCGATGCGGCGCTGCGCGGCGACCGCCTGCGCCGCATCGCGGCGGGCGAGGCGGTGGTGGCGCTGGCCCATCGCGAAGCGGCGATGCGCAGCGATTACGACCTCGCCGTCACCGCCACCGCGGCGCGCATCGACGCGCAGTGGAAGCTCGACGGCCGCAAGCCGGGCGTGGTGCACGGCGCGCGCGCCGATCACTGGCTGGTCTCGGCGCGCATCGGCGATCAGGGGGCCGCGCTGTTCGTGGTCGACCGCGACGCCGCCGCCATCGAGCAGGACTACGCGCTCATCGACGGCAGCCGCGCGGCCGACCTGCGACTCGAGGCCACGCCGGCGCGCCTGCTGCTGGAGCCCGCCGACCTGCCCGAGGCATTGGAAAAGGCGCTGGACCGCGCCGTCGTCGCCGCCAGCGCAGCCGCCGTCGGCCACATGGACGCGGTGCTCGAGCAGACCGCCGATTACCTGCAGCAGCGCCGCCAGTACGGGCGAGCGCTGGCGCAGTTCCAGGTGCTGCAGCATCACCTCGCCGATATGCTCATCGACTGCGAACAGGCGCGCTCCTCGCTGCTCGCCGCGCATGCCGCACTGCAGGCGGGCGACCCGGACCGGCGCCGCGGCGTGGTGTCGGGCACCAAGGCGCTGATCGGCAAGGCGGCGTTGTCGGTGGCCGCGCTCGGCATCCAGCTGCACGGCGGCATCGGCGTCACCGAGGAATACGCGGTGGGCCGCCGCTACAAGGCGCTGCTGGCCTATGCGCAGCGTTTCGGAGACCGCGAATTCCACCTGCTGCGACGCGCCGCGACCGCGGCGCCGTTATCATGAGTACGTTTGCGTTAGTGACAGTTACGCGATAATCTTTCCGCTAACGCAATGAACTGCGCGCGCCGTGACCGGCGGCGGCGTCGCACAAGGGCCGCCGATCGTAGTAGCGTTCGGGCAAACCTCAACAGGGCGGAATCGATGGCGGGCAAGGTGAGACTGAAAGTGGCAGCCAAGCTGCAACCCAAGACGGCGGTCAGGCCAGGCAGCGCGGCGGCGCCGTCCTCGCTGCGCGACGAGCACCGCCGCATCACGCGCGAACGCCTGGTGTCGGCTGCCAACGAGCTGTTCAAGACCCAGGGCTTCCGTGCCACCACGGTCGAGAACATCGCGCGCATGGCCGGCACCACGGTGACCACGTTCTACCGCTACTTCAACAGCAAGTCGGAGCTCGTGCACCTGTTGCAGGAGCAACTGTCTCTGGAGATGGCGGCCGTGGTCCAGCCGCTGGATTCCATCGCCCCCACGCGCGAGGCCGTGCGCCTGTGGATGAACAGTTACTACGCGATGTGGAAGCGCACCCACGTTCTCTGCGACGCCTACTGGGAAGCCGTGGGCGCCGACGCGGAACTGGCCTCGGACACCATTCCCGAGGGCTTGCGCCTGACCGCCCAGCTGCCCCGGCTCATCGGCCGATTCGAAGCCGCCACGCGCGACGAGGCGCAGCTGCGCGTGACCACGGTGATTCTCACGCTCGACCGCGTCTGCCTGCTGGTGCAATGCGAAAACAGGCCGGCCGAGAAGTCAGCCGTGCTCGATGCCTATACCGAGGTGCTCTGGCAGACGCTGTTCGGGCAGCGCGAGGCACCATGCAAGCGTAAATAAGTCACAACGGCACCGGCCCTGCGAACCGCGGGCCGGGCCTTTCGAAACAGGCGAGACCGACGACAGATCGATCCGCCGACGTATGAGGAGAAGACGATGGACGGAGACAAGAGGCAGTCTGCGCGCCGCATCCCCAAGGAGCGCTACCTCTCGCGCGAATTTTTGCAACGCGAGAAGGATCGGCTGTGGCCGCGCGTATGGCAGGTGGCCTGCCGGCTCGAGGAGATTCCCAAGGTCGGCGACTACGTCACCTACGACGTGGCCGACGAAACCATCGTGGTGGTGCGCACCGCGGCCGACCGCATCAAGGCCTATCACAACGTCTGCCCGCACCGTGGCCGTCAGCTCGTGCAGGGCTGCGGGCACGCGATCAACTTCCGCTGCCCCTATCACGGCTGGACCTTCAGCATCGAAGGCCGCAACGTGCATGTGCAGGATCGCCAGGATTACGGCGACACGCTGAACCCGTCGGAGCTCGACCTGCTCGAAGTCAAGCTCGATACCTGGGGTGGCTTCGTATTCGTCAACATGGACCCGGCCTGCGAGCCGCTGGCCGAGTTCCTCGATCCGCTGCCCGAATATCTCGACGACTTCGAATTCGAGAACATGCGCTATCGCTGGTACGTCACCACGGTGATGCCGGCCAACTGGAAAGCCACGCTCGAAGGCTTCATGGAGGGCTACCACGTCGCCGCCACGCATCCGCAGCTGCTGCGCTACCTGGGCGACGACTACACGCAGAGCTACGCGCTGGGCAAGCACGCGCACTTCGGCTACTGGGACATCAAGGCGCCGCCGGGCATGCCCTCACCGCGGCTCAAGGGCAGCGGCGAAGGCGGCGACGTGCGCGCGGGCGTGGTCGCCTTTTTCGAAATGTTCGAGCAGCAGCTCGCTGCCATCTGGACCGACCGCGACTACGAGGCCGCCAAGGCCGCGATGGCCAAGGCGCCCGCCGACATCGACGTGATAACCGCCTTCGGCATGGCCGTGGAAGCCGGCCGCGCCGCGGCCGAGGCCGAGGGCGCGGGCTATCCGCCGAAGCTCACCTTCGAGAAGCTCGCGCGGGCCGGCAGCGACTTCCACATCTTTCCCAACTGCGTGACGCTGCCCTGGTTCGACGGCACCCTGTGGTATCGCGCGCGCCCGAACGGCGACGATCCCGACAGCTGCATCTTCGACATCTGGTCGCTCAAGCGCTATGCGCCCGGCAAGGAGCCGCCGCTGCAGCGCCGCAAGGTGGATCTGAAGGCCGGCGACAGCGTCTGCGTGATCCTCGACCAGGACCTCAACAACCTTGACCACATCACGCGCGGCATGAAGTCGCGCGGGTTTTCCGCGGCGCGGCCCAACCCCGTGCAGGAAGTCGAGATCAGCCATTTCCATTCGACGCTCGACCGCTATCTCGACTAGACACCGCGCGCCTTCGCAAACAAGGCGCGTCGGGGCCGCCGTAACGGCGCAGGAGATCCTCCGCGATGAAGTTCGACCATCAGTACGATTTCGTGATCGTGGGCAGCGGCGCGGCGTCGATGTGCGCGGCGCTGGTCGTGCAGCAGCAGGGCAAGCGCGCCCTGGTAGTGGAGAAGACCGACCAGGTGGGCGGCTCCACGGCCATGTCCGGCGGCGTGGTGTGGATACCCGACAATCCCGCCATGAAACGCGCGGGCGTGGCCGACAGCTACGAAAAAGCGCGTGAATACCTCGATGCCTGCGTGGGCGACGTCGGGCCTGCGTCTTCGCCGCAGCGCCGGCATGCGTTCCTGAGCCAGGGTCCCAGGGCCATCGAGTTTCTCGAACGCCTGGGCATGGAGTTCGTGCACGCCGAGGGCTATTCGGACTACCACGAGGGAACCCGGCCCGGCGGCATTGCGCGCAGCCGCTCGCTGGTCGGCCGCATTTACGACGCGCGCCGCCTGGGCGCATGGCGATCCCGGCTGCGCCGTTATCCCGGCATCCCGCCCATGGAGATGCACGAGTCCGGGCCGCTGGGGCTCAACGGGCGCACCTGGGAATCGGCGCGCACGTTCGCACGCGTGGCGCTGCGCCTGCTGCGCAACAAGCTCGGCGCCGACCTGGTCGGCACCGGCGCGGCGCTGCAGGGACGCCTGCTCGAGATCGCGCTGCGCCACGAGGTTCCGATCTGGCTCGATGCGCCCGTGCAGCGCCTGATCACCGACGACGATCGCGTCGTCGGCGTGGAACTGCACAAGGACGGCAAGACGCTCCGCGTGGGCGCCGCCGACGGCGTGCTGCTCAACGTCGGCGGCTTCTCGCACAACCGGCAGATGCGCGAGCAGTATCAGCAACAGCCGACCGGCACCGATTGGACGCACGC
This sequence comes from Solimonas soli DSM 21787, assembly GCF_000474945.1. Classification (GTDB taxonomy): domain Bacteria; phylum Pseudomonadota; class Gammaproteobacteria; order Nevskiales; family Nevskiaceae; genus Solimonas; species Solimonas soli. Next base: position 170,227 of record NZ_AXDW01000001.1, read on the forward strand.
CAATCCCGGTGATACCGGCGAACTGCTGCAAGCGGCGATCGGCCTGGGCGCGGACGTCGCCCTGATGGAACAGAGCTGGTGGGTTTCCACCTCGGTGACGCCGGACGGACAGCGGCTGATCCATCCGTTCGACATGTCCAAGCCGTACTGCATCCTCGTCGACAGCGGTGGCTCGCGCTACGTCAACGAATCCACCTCCTATATGGAAGTCGGCATCCGCATGTATGCACGCGACCGGATCGTACCGGCGGTGCCGAGCTGGCTGATCATGGACAGCCGCCACCGCAAGCGCTATCGCTGGGGAGGGCTGCCCGGCGGCGAACCGCCCAGGGCCTGGCTCGACAGCGGCTACATGATCCGCGCCGATTCGCTGGATGCGCTGGCGGAAAGCTGTGCGATTCCGGCCGCCACGCTGCGCGCCACGGTGGCGCGCTTCAACGATTTCGCGCGCAGCGGCGTGGACGCGGATTTCCAGCGCGGCATGAGCGCCTACGATCGCTGGCAGGGCGACCCGGCCGCCGGCCCGAATCCGAACCTGGGCAGCATCGAAAAGCCGCCGTTCTACGCCTGTCGCCTCTATCCGGGTGACGTCGGCACCTGCGGCGGCATGCTGACCGACGAATACGCGCGCGTGCTGCGCCAGAACGGCAGCACGATCGCAGGGCTCTATGCGACCGGCAACTGCACGGCTTCCGTCCTCGGGCGCGCCTATCCCGGCGCCGGCGCCAGCATTGGCGCCTCGCTGACGTTCGGCTACATCGCCGCCCGGCATGCCATCGACGCCTCGACCCCGGCCAGCGCCGGCCCTCACGTGTCCAAGAGCATCCATGAGTCTTGCCATGCCAGCTGAATCCGCCACGACCCCGGGATTTTCGAAACTCTTCGCACCGGGGCGCTTCGGCCCCCTGCAGGTCCGCAACCGCATCGTGATGGCGCCGATGACGCGCCAGCTCAGCCCGGGCGGCATGCCGCACGAAGGCGTGGCCCGCTACTACCGCCGTCGTGCGGAAGCCGACGTCGGCCTGATCATCACCGAGGGCTGCTGGATCGATCATCCGGGCGCGTCCAATGATCCCGGCGTTCCGCGCTTCTACGGCGATGCATTGGACGGCTGGCGCAAGGTACTGGCGGAGGTGCATGCCGCCGGCGCCAAAATCATCCCCCAGCTCTGGCATATCGGCCTCTACACGACTGCCGCCGTCGCCGGTTTCGAAAAGGTCAACGACCAGCTGCGGCCCGATCAGGTCGGGCCGTCCGGCTACTCGGGCACCATCGGCGTCGCGCCCACGCTGCGCGGCAAGCCGATGACCGACAGCGACATCGCCGACGTCATCCAGGCCTATGCGAAAAGCGCCGAGGCATCGCTGGCGCTCGGCTTCGACGGCATCGCGCTGCATGCGGCGCACGGCTATCTGATCGACCAGTTCTTCTGGGCCGAGACCAACCGGCGCGACGACCGCTACGGCGGCAGCATCGCGGCGAGAACCACCTTCGCCGCCGAGATCGTGCGCGAAATCCGCCGCCGTACTGCGCCGGACTTTCCCATCATGCTGCGCTTCTCCCAATGGAAACTGCAGAACTACGCGGCGAAGCTCGTCCAGACGCCGGACGAGCTGATGCAGTTTCTCGCCCCGCTGGTGGATGCCGGGGTCGACATCTTCGACTGCTCGCAGCGCCGCTTCTGGGAGCCCGAATTCGCCGGCAGTGAACTCAATCTTGCCGGGTGGACGCGCAAGCTGAGCGGCAAGCCGACCATGACGGTCGGCTCGGTCGGCCTCGACGGCGAACTGATTGCCAGCTTCAGCGGGGAAGCGAGCCATCCGGCGAGCCTGGAGAAGCTGTTCGCCCGCCTCGAACGCGACGAATTCGACCTGGTAGGCGTTGGCCGGGCGCTGCTCGCGGACGCGGAGTGGGCCAGGAAGGTGAGAGCCGGCCTCATCCACACGGCCAAACCCTACTCGGCCGCCGCGCTCGCCGAACTGGTGTGACAGACCACGGACCCGCCTACGGCGCAAGACGACACGAGGAGAACGAAATGCCGACGAAAGACCAGACCGCGCAGACACTGATCGATCTGCAGGACGTGCAGCGGGTCAAGTCGCTCTATTGCGATTTGATCGATCGTGTGATGCGGGAGCGCCGGCCGGAGGACGCCGAGCAGCTCAGCCTGCTGTTCACCGAGGACGCGCTGCTCGACTTCGGCACCCTGCCCTTCGGCCGGCACCAAGGGCGCGCGGCCATTACCCAGCTGTTCACCGAAACCCTGCCGCAGGCGGTCTGCTGGATGTGGCATTCGGTCAGCACGCCGATCATCGACATCCAGGGCGATCACGCGACCGGCAAGTGGACGCTGTACGCGCTCGCCGTTCCCGCAGCCACGCCCGAGGCCCCGGCGTTCCCGACCTTTGGCCGCTATGCCGACGAGTTCCGCCGCATCGACGGCCAGTGGAAGCAGAGCCTGATGCGCTTCCACAACGAGACGCGCTGAAGATCCGGCCGCAGACGGGGCCGCCAGGCGGCACGCGCCCCACAGTGAACGGACGCCCAGGGCCGCACCGGCGGTAAGCGGTACTTCCGAGGCCCGGGCCGGCGCCGCTGATCAGCTGCTGCAGGCATCCGCTCCGTGGCCGGTTTTCTCTGCACGGTGCTCACTCGAAGTCGTAGTTGACGCGCACGCCGTAGACCGACTTGGGCGCGCGGGTGTCGTTGGTACCGAAGTCGGTGATGAACAGGCCGGTCGTGTATTCGGCATTGGTGATGTTGGTGCCGAACAGCGTGACCCGCAGATTCCACGGCTCGACCAACAGGCCGACGTGCGCACCGAGCACGCCGTAACCCTTCTGTTCGGATTGCGGGCTGTTCTGCGCCAGGTAGTAGAGCTTGGTGCTGCGGTAATAGTCGACGCCCAGTTCCAGCGGTCCGATCGGCGTGGACAGCGTCTGCACCAGGTTGGCGGTGCCCGACAACTTGGGCGAGCGCACGCCGCGGTTGCCCTTGTAGTCATTGTTGCCGGAATAGATGCCAGTCACTTCGTTGAAGCCGGAGCCGTTGGGATAAGACGTGTAGTAACAGTCCACGTAGGCACCGCTCAGGGTCAGCACCGGGCCGCCGATGCTCGGGAACAGCTGGATCAGCGAGTCGAAGTCGACACCCTGCGAACGCAGCGACCCGGCGTTCTCGAAGCTCACGGTCCCGCCGTTCAGCAATGACGCGAACTGCACCTGCACGTCGTCGAGATCGTAGCGCCAGGCCGCGGCGTTGAGCACGACGGTATTGTCAAACAGCCGTGTCTTGATGCCCAGCTCGTAGGCGGTCATCTTCTCGGGCTTCACTTTCTCGACAGTGGTGTCGAGAAAATTGGTCACGTTGTAGACCGAGCTCTTGGTCGCGGTCTGCGCCGTGGCGTAGAGCAGTGGATCGCTGCCGAGCCAGCCCCAGCCCGGGCGGAAGTCCAGGGAGATCTTCGGATCGAAGGAGTTGGTCGTGTCCTCCAGGTCCGGATCGTTGTTCGCGCTCTTGTCGAGGTACTGGATACGATTGCCGTTCGTCTCCAGCAGACCGGCGCTGGACTCGATCACGCGGCGCTTCTCGTCCTGGAAGCGGGCGCCCAGCGTCAGCGAGAACCAGTCGGTGACTTTGGCGGTTGCCTGCGTGTAATAGGCGAGCGAGCGCGTCGCCTGCAGGCCGGTGATTTCGATCACGCCGCCGGTCGGAATCGGCAGGCCGCCGGCGGCCTTCTTGATGACATTGACGATGGCCGGCGGCAAGTCCAGGCCGAGGATCGTTCCGTTCTCGATATCGGTGTTGGTGGCGTTGAAGGTGGCGCGCTTGAGACCGGAGTCGGACCAGAAGTAGTACACACCGAAGATGTACTGCAGCCAGTCGCTGCCCCAGGACGTGTCGTTGGAGATCAGCTGCAACTCCGCAGTGCGCACGTCGGCCTGACCCGGATCGGCCTGGAAGCTCACCAGCGGCAGCGGCGATCCGTCGAAGTCGAGCACCTGCCGGTTCTCGATGTGCTGATCGCTGCCCAGCAGCTTGATGTCGAGCCAGTCGGTGAAGAACTGCAGGTCGCCCGAGTACGTGGTGCTATTGATGCTGAAGGCGATGGGTGTGTCGAGCGAGCCCTTGTAAGGATCCTGCGGCCGGATCGCGGCACCGAGGATCGGACTCGGATGGTCGTTGGGGCCGAATTGCGCGCTCTGCGACGACTCGTCCAACTTGTAGGCCATCAGGTTGAGTTCGGTCCACTCGGCCGGCGCCCAGCGCAGCTTGATCCGCCCGCCCTTGGTCCGGTTGTTATCCTCGGCCTGGCCGTGAACGGTTCCGTCGGTGTAGGGCCGGCCCTCGTTGAAAATGCCGCTGAGGCTGATGCCCAGCGTGCCATCGATCAAGGGCACACCGACCGAGGCGCGTGTCTGCCAATAGTCGAAATCCTTGTAGGTGGCCTGCGCGGATACGGTGTAGTGGTCCAGGGGCGCCTTCTTCGTGACGATGCTGATGGCGCCGCCGATGGCGTTGCGGCCAAACAGGGTGCCCTGCGGCCCCTTCAGCACTTCGATGCGCTCCACCTCGCCGAAGTCGCTGACCAGGCCGACGCCAAACGGGTTGTAGACGCCGTCCACGTACTGCACGACGCTGGGGTCCGCGAACAGGAAGGCGTCGGAGCCGATGCCGCGCAAGTAGGTCATGGCATAGCCGAACGAACTGGTGACCGTCAGCGAGGGCGTGATGCGCGGCAGTTCCGCCGTCGAGGTGATGCCGCGCGCGTCGAGCGAGTCCGCGCTGAAGGCCTGCACCGAGATCGGCACGTCCTGCAGGTTCTGCTCGCGTTTCTGCGCGGTCACCACCACCTCTTCGATCAGGCGGTTGCCGGATGCGCGGTCTTCCGGCGGCGGCGGCGGTGCATCGGTGGCCACCGGAATGGTCGCGAGCTCCTCGTCGCCCTGCGGCGGCGCCGGCGGCGCCGGCTGCGCAGGGCCGAGGTCGCTGGCCTGGTCGGCGGCGGGCTGAATCTGCGCCAGGCTGCCGTTGCTCGCGGCGAACGCGAGCAGGGCGAGTGTCACGCTGGGAATCGGACGTCTGGACATTGGGATTTCCTGTCACGGATGGCGAATGACAGCCGGCTGGAGCAGGCACGCTCGACGCAGCGGCACCGGGGCGGCCAGCGTCGCGCGGGGCGCCGACGCCGGCTCAGGCGATGCGGCGTTCGGTGATGGGCCGGAATACCGACGCCGCCACGCGCTCCATGTCCATGGCCGGAGATACGGGCATGGCGGCGCTGCCGGCGAGCGCCTCGAGGCGCGCGCGGATGCCTTCCGGGTCCTCGGTTTCCACCTCGTAGATCGCCAGGTACGGAGCCGGCATCGCGTTGTCGCCGACTACCTGGAAGCGTTGTGCGGCGACGAAGCCGGGCACTTTGAGCACGTCACCCAGATGCTGCTCGTCGTACCAGCGGTTGTAGTCCGGCTCTTGCCCTTCCGCGGGTCGGGTGAAGACGACATATAAGACCTTGGCCATCGGATTCTCTCCCCTGTGACTTCTTCCCGCGACCAGCCGCGTGTATCGCCGATGCGTAAGACTCATCGCGCGCATGGCGAACACCGCTGCAGCCCCTTGGGCGAGCGGCGGATCGCTATCGTGGATTTTTCATGTATCGCGCTGCCGCGCGAATCGCCTGGAAGACAACATCGCTTTCTCCTCGCACGTCGGCATCTCTCGTTCTGATCGGAGCCGGCGCTGCGGCCGGTGCTCCGTACCGAGTGGCTGCCGCATGCCGCCGCGACGCCCTCGATGTGTGTCACGATGCTATTGCATTACGCTGACTAACGCAACCATACAGACACTGCCGTTTTGTCTGCTATCATCTCGTTTCAGTTATTCGAATACCAAAAAACCCAGGGGCGCAGGATAGCGCCTCATATGGGGAGAGCCTGACGAATGAATGCAGCGCCCGACAGCCGCACCCTGCTCGCCATTTATCGCAAGATGTCCGCGATCAAGCACAACGACGAACGCTTCATCAGCACCATGCTGGCCGGCCGGCTGAGCATGCCCTACTACTCCGCACGCGGGCAGGAATGCATTCCCGCGGCGATCAGCGTGCTGCTGCGCGACGACGATTACCTCGTCACCATCTACCGCGGCGTGCACGACATGATCGCCAAGGGCGTCCCGCCCCGGCTGATCTGGGCGGAGTTTGCGGGCCGCAGCACCGGCACCTGCAAGGGCAAGGGCGGACCGATGCACGTGACGCATCCCGAGTCGGGCTGCATGGTCACCACCGGCATCGTCGGCGCGGGCATGCCCATCGGCTGCGGCCTGGCGCTGTCGGCGCAGCTGCGCGGCGATGGCCGCGTCACCGTGACCAACTTCGGCGACGGCGCCAGCAACATCGGCGCCTTCCACGAATCGATGAACCTCGCGTCGGTGTGGAAGCTGCCGCTGGTCTTCGTCTGCCAGAACAATCGCTATGCCGAGCACACCGCGCTGGCCACGGGCACGTCGATCGAACGCATCGCCGACCGCGCGGCCAGCTATGGCATGCCGGGCCTGCACGTCGACGGCAACGATCCGCTCGCGGTCTACGCCGCGGCACAGGAGGCCATCGAACGCGCGCGCTCGGGCGGCGGACCCACGCTCATCGAAGCCATGACCTTCCGCTTCAACGGCCACCTGATCGGCGACTCGGGCGACTACATTCCCAAGCCCGAGTACGCGGCCGCGGTGGCCGCGGACCCCTACCCGCGCTATCGCCGATGGCTTGCCGACAATGGCCACGCAAACGCCGGCGAACTCGATGCGATCGACGCTGCGATCAAGGCCGAAGTCGATGCCGCGATGCAGTTCGCATTCGACAGCCCGCTGACCGATGTCGCCGAAGTCACCCGCGACGTGTTCGCCGACCACGCCGCCTGAGGAGCGCCATGACCATCCAGACCAGCAAGGCCGACAAGGCGACGATCGTGCAGGCCCTCAACTGGGCGCTCGACGATGCCATGGCCGCGGACGACCAGGTGATCGTGTTCGGCGAGGAAGTGGCCGACCCCGAGGGCGGCGGCCTGATGAAAGTCACGCAGGGCCTGTCGACCAAGTACGGCAGCCGCGTGCGCTCGACGCCGATCTCGGAGATGGCCTTCACGGGCGCCGCGGTGGGCGCGGCCATCACCGGCATGCGGCCGGTGATCGAGATCATGCTCATGAACTTCCTGGCCGTGTGCATGGACCCCATCACCAATCACGCGGCCAAATTGCGCTTCATGTCGGGCGGCCAGACCAGCGTGCCGATGGTGATCCGCACCATGACCGGCTCGGGCTTCCAGACCGGCGGCCAGCATTCCGATTTCCTCGAAGCCTGGTTCTGCCACACGCCCGGCATCAAGGTGGTGATGCCGTCGAACGCGGCCGATGCCTATGGCTTGATGCTGGGCGCGATCCGCGACCCCGACCCGGTGCTCTTCGTGGAGCACCTGCTCAGCTACTGGACGCCCGGCGAGCCGCCCGAGCGCGGCAAGGCCATCGCGCTGGGCAAGGCGCGCATCGCGCGGCCCGGCAGGGACGTCACCCTGATCGGCTACAGCCGCTCGATGATGGACCTGCCCGTGGTGGCGCAGAAGCTCGCCGGCGACGGCATCGACTGCGAGATCGTCGACCTGCGCACGGTGTCGCCGCTCGACATGGACACCATCCTCGGCTCGGTGCGCAAGACCGGCCGCGTGGTGATCGTGCACGAGGCGGTGAAGTCGTTCGGCGTGGGCGCCGAAGTGGCCTCGCGCATCTACGAGTCACTGTTCCGCGAACTCAAGGCGCCCATCGCTCGCGTGGCGTCCAAGGACGCGCCGGTGCCGTTCGCCAAGCACCTGGAAGCGGCCTTCCTCTACAGCCACGCGGAAATCGAAGCGGCCGTGCGCGGCACCTTGCTCTGATCCGTCCGGTTCACCCGTGATCCCCCGCGGGCGATCACCGATCTGCTCCTCCTTCTGGTGACGCCGGCCACGGCCTGGCCGCTCGTGGCACTACATGGTCGTGCAGGGACTCGCGCAGGGCCCGGGCAACATGCAGCTGCGCGCCATCGTCGCCGACGTCGCAGACCGCCAGCGCCTCGAAGCGGGCGTGGATCGCGCCGGCCTGCCCTTGGCACCGAACTAATAGTTCGTTAGTTTCTGGCCTCCACCCGCTCGCCACGCAGCGGCACTTACCAGTCGCTTCCGCGTCCCATGCACGGGAACCAGGAGGCCGTAGTCCCAGGAGATCGCGTCATGGCAGAAAGCACTTCCCACCCCGGCCTTGCCACGGCTGCACTGCGCGAGGCCGCGCAACGCATCGCCGCGCAGCTGCCCGCGCGCGCCGCGCAGGCCGACCGCGAGCGGCTGATTCCCGACGAGACCATCGCCGCGCTGCGCGAGGCCGGCCTGCTGCGCCTGCTGCAGCCCGCGCGCTGGGGCGGCCACGCGGCGCACCTGCAGCAGATGATCGACATCGCCAACATCCTCGCCGAACAATGCCTGTCGACGGCCTGGGTGTTCGGCGTGCTCAGCGTGCAGAGCTTCATGCTGGCGCTGTTCGACGAGCGTGCACAGCGCGACGTCTGGGGCGAGGACGACAGCGCGCTGCTGTCGTCCTCGTTCATGCCCGCGGGCAAGGTCACGCGCGCCGACGGCGGCTTCCGCCTGAGCGGGCAATGGCCGTATTCCAGCGGCAGCGCGCATGCGCAATGGGCGCTGATCGGCGGCATCGTTCCGCCGGCCTCGGCCGAAGGCAAGCCCGAAATGCGGGTCTTCCTGGTGCCGCGCAGCGATTACCAGATCGTCGACACCTGGCACACCTTCGGCCTGCGCGGCACCGGCAGCAACGACCTCAAGCTCGCCGAGGCCTTCGTGCCCGAGTATCGCAGCTGGTCGCCGGGCCAAGGCCTGCTGCCGGGCAGCAAGCAGTCGATCCACGAAGAAGCCTTGTTCCGCATGCCCTGGCTGTTCATCTTCGGCTCGTCGGTCGCCGGCCTGGGAATCGGCGGCGCGCGCGGCGCGATCGCCGCGTTCATGGAGACCGCGCGCGCCAAGCTCGCGGGGCCGCCCGGGCCGAGCAAGCTCGACCCGGCGGCGCTGCAGGCGGCCGCCAAGGCGCGCAGCGAGGTCGACGAACTCGACGCTTCGCTGCGCCGCAGCGTTGCGCGGCTGATGGACTGCGCCGCATCCGGCGCGGCGATGGCACCTGCCGAGGCCTGGCAGCACCGCGTGGTGCTGAACTCGGTGGTGCGCCGCTGCACCGCGCTGGTCGACGGGCTGATGCCACACATCGGCGCCAAGAGCGTGTTCTCGGCGCATCGTTTCACGCGCTACTGGCTCGACCTGTGCGCGGCGCGCGCGCATCCGGGCAATGACCCGGCGACCGCCGCGGCCGAACTCGGCAAGCTGCTGCTGGAGAGCAGCGCGCCCGGTTGAACGCGCCGCGGGAGCGCCGGCGCCCGGCGCGCCGGTTCCAGCGCGGACGCGCTTCGGATGATCGTTTCCGCACTGCAAGCTGCATCGAAAACTGACAAGCCCGCATTGCATCAATCCATTAGATGATGGATAGTCAGTTTTCGAGAGGGGCCATCAGACCCGCATGCATGCGGGCGTATCGCATAAGGAGGACACATGGATCTGGGTATCGCAGGCAAGGTCGCCGTCGTCGCCGGCGGAAGCAAGGGCATCGGCCGCGCCGCGGCGCTGGAACTCGCGCGCAACGGCTGCAAGCTGGTGATCGCGGCGCGCACGCAGAAGAACATCGACGAGGTGGTGGACCTCATCCGCGCCGAAGGCGGACAGGCGGTCGGCATCGCCACCGACCTGCTGCAGCTCGACAACTACGCCAAGGTACTGCACGCCTCCGAGCAGGCCTTCGGCGCGCCCGACATCGCGATCCAGAGCATCGACGGCCCCAAGTCGGGCTCGTTCCACGATCTGCGGGAAGAAGACTTCGCCGAGGCCTTTCACCTGAGCGTGCTCACGTTCTCGCGCTTCGTGCGCACCGTGATTCCGCACATGAAGCAGCAGCGCTGGGGCCGCGTGGTGCTGATCGGCTCGGGCGCCGTGAAGCAGCCGGTGCGCTCGACGCTGAACTTCAGCTACGCGCTGACCAACACGGTGCGCATCGCCGCGGTGGGCCTGCAGAAGACGCTGGCCTCGGAACTCGCGCCCTTCGGCATCACCATCAACACCGTCGCCACGGGCGTGATCGACACCGAGCAGCGCGCCGGCTTCTTCAAGGATCGCGCGGCCGACCTGGGCATGAGCGAGGAGGCCTGGAGCCAGGCCTTTTTGAGCATGATTCCCATGGGCCGCTACGGCAAGCCCGAGGAAGAAGCCAGCCTCGCGGTGTACCTGTGCTCGCAGCGCGCGGGCTATACCACCGGCGAGACCATTCTCTGCGACGGCGGTTTCGTCCAGAGCATGTTCTAAAAGCCGGCGCATGGAGCTGGTCGTCATCATCGGCGTGGGCGGCATGGGCCTGGCCTGCGCGCGCCGGCTGGGCGCGGGCCATCGCCTGCTGCTGGCCGACTGCGACACCGCGCGCCTGCAATCGGCCGCCGACGAGCTCGGCGCCGACGGCTTCGACGTGCGGACGAGCGTGATGGATGTTTCCGACCGCGATTCGGTCGCGACGCTGGCGCGGGCCGCGCGCGACTGCGGATCGCTGCACACCCTCGTGCTCACTGCCGGCGTGTCGCCGCTCATGGCGGACAGCAGGCGCATCTACGAAGTCGACCTGCTGGGCACGGCGCTGGTGCTCGATGCCTTCGTCGAAGTCGCGCGCGCCGGCAGCGCGGCCGTGGTGATCGCGAGCATGGCCGCTTCCTACCTGCCGCTGGCGGCGGAGCTGGAACGCGCACTGGCCAGCGTGCCGGCCGCGCAGCTGCTGGACACGGTCGCGGGCCTGCACCACGACGCGCCGCAGCTGGCCTATTGCCTGGCCAAGCGCGGCACGCAGCTGCGCGTGCAGGCGGCGGCCCTGCCCTGGGCCGCGCGCGGCGCGCGCGTGGTGTCGGTGAGTCCGGGACTCGTCGCCACGCCCATGGGCCGGCTCGAGCAATCCAATGCCGACGTGGCCGCGGTGCTCGCCGCCTGCCCGCTGAGGCGCATCGGCACCGCCGAGGATATCGCCGCGGCCGTGCAATGGCTGGCCAGCCCGGCGGCGAGCTACGTCACCGGCACAGACCTGCGCATCGATGGCGGATCGGTGGCCGCGCTGCTCGCGGGCTGATGCGACAAAGCGCGACGCGCCTCTACGGAATCGCGATGTCCAGGCGCAGAGCCCATCACGACCGAGCGAACGGTCCTCGCCTTCCGGTCCCCGGCACTGCTTCGTCGAACAACAGGGGTATCTCCGCATGCTCTCCGGCAACAAGATCCTGATCACGGGCGCGGCCGGCAGCGTGGCCTCGCCCATCACCGAAAGCCTCGCGCGCGACAACGAGGTGTGGGCGCTGGCGCGCTTCGGCAACCCGGCCGACCGCGCGCGGCTGGAGGCGCTGGGCGTGCGCAGCTGCAGCGCCGACCTGGGCAGCGGCGAGCTTTCCGGCGTGCCGGACGATTTCCACTACGTGCTGCATTTCGCGTTCGCGCGCGTGCCGCAGGGGCCGGGACAGTTCGACCAGGCCTTCCGCACCAACGGCGAAGGCACGGGCTTTCTGCTGCAGCACTGCCGCAAGGCCAGGGCCGCGCTGGTGGTGTCGTCGGCCGCGGTGTATTCGCCGCACGACGATCCCTACCACGCGCACGACGAGGACGGCCTGCTGGGCCGCGCCTGGGCCACGTGGTCACCCAGCAGCCCGGTGTCCAAGATCGCGGAGGAAGCCGTGGCGCGCTTCTGCGCGCGAGCCTTCGATCTGCCCACGACCATCGTGCGCCTCAACACCGTCTATGGCCGCGCCGGCCATCTGCCCTCGCTGCACATCCGCGCGATGCAGGCGGGCCAGAACGTGCCGCTGCCGTTCGACCCCAACCCGCACAGCCCCATCCACGTCGACGACCTGTGCGCGCAGGTCGAGGCCCTGCTGGGCTCGGCCGGCGTGCCGCCGCTGGTCACCAACTGGGCCGGCGACGAGGTGATCACCGCGCAGCACTGGTGCACCTCGGCCGCGCAGCAGCTGGGCGTGGAGGCCCGGCTGATCGTCAACGAAGTGCCGGGCGCGCCGCGTGGCAACGTCGCCGACATCACCCGTCGGCGCTCCATCACCGGGCCTTGCACGGTGCGCTTCGACGACGGCCTGCGGCGGCTGCTGCAAACCTTCCATGGCGCGGGCTGAGGCGATGACCATCGAGGCCGGCCAGCTGCTCGACCAGGCGCGCGCGCGCAGCGGCCTGCGCGACTTCGGCGACGAGGCTTTCCTGCTGCCGCTGCGGCGGCTGGTGGAGTCGATCAACGCCGAGAGCCAGCTCTCGCAGGTGGGCCGCGTCGCGGTTCCGGAGATGCTGATCGCCTCGCTGGTCAACCGCCTCGAAATCGAGGACTGCTACGCACGGCATCCGGAGATCGAGGACGAGCAGATCGTGGCGCCGCTGTTCGGCATCGGCCTGCCGCGCACCGGCAGCACCGCGCTGGGCTACATGCTGTCGCTGGACCCGGCAACGCGCGTGCTGCGCGAATGGGAATCGGGCCGTCCCTGCCCGCAGCCCGGCGCTTCCGGAAGCGAAGCCGATCCCCGCATCGCCGCCGCGCAGGCCGCGGCCGACGCTTTCGAAGCGCTCGTGCCGCAGCTGCGCAACATGCTGCCGCGCGGCGTGGAAGGCCCGCAGGAGTGCTACACGCTGCTGCAGCTGTCGTTCTCCACCTCGGCACTGGAGGCCTTCATGCACGTGCCGGGCTACGTGCAGTGGGTGATCGGCGACGGCTTCGACATGCGGCCGGCTTACCGCTATCACCGCCGCGTGCTCAAGCTGCTGCAATGGCAGAGCGGGCCGCGGCGCTGGTTCCTGCGCGCGCCCGTGCACCTGTTCGCTATCGACGCGCTGGATTCGGTCTACCCCGACGCGCAGTTCGTGATGACGCATCGCGATCCGGCCAAGGCCCTGCCCTCGCTGTGCTCGCTCATGCACCAGATCCGCTGCGCCTTCGTCGACAACCCGCAGCCGCAGGCCTTCGGCCGCGCGCAGGCACAGCAGTGGGCGCTGGCACTGCAGCGCGCGCTGGACTTTCGTGCGCGCGTGGGCGAAGCGCGGTTCTTCGACGTTTCGCATCGCCGACAGACCGCCGACCCGCTGGAGCAGATCCGCAAGCTCTACGACTGGCTCGGCTGGCGGATGGACGAGGCCTTCGATGCGCGCCTGCGCGCCTGGCAGAACGCCAACCCGCAGGGCGCGCACAAGGTCGACCCGGCGTTCTTCGGACTCGATGCGAGCGGGCTGGCGCAGCGCTACGCGTTCTACGCGGACACCGGCATCGCGCAGCGCGCGGAACAGGCCGGCCTGCCGCGCGCAGACGAACTCTGCGCGTAGCGGCTTCGCCCGGGCTGCTACTTGGTTGCCTTGGACTCCTTGTACTTCTTGAGCGCGGCGGTGACGCCGTTGTGCACGGCGGTGGCGTTGCCCCAGCCGCAATAGAAGGCCAGCTGCAGCACCATCTCCTGGCACTGCTCCTCGGTGAGTTCCTTGTTCTTGAGGGCGCCGGTGACCTGGATCTCGATGAGGTCGGCGCGGTTCATCTGCGCGGTGGCGCCGATCACCAGCATGCGACGGTCGCGGATCGACAGCCCGGGCCGCGACCAGACGTCGCCGAACAGCCAGCGCACCGTGGCGTCGACGTAGGGCGGCAGTTCCATCGAGGCCGGCGGCATCGGCACGGTGCCCTTGCCGTAGACCTGGTCCATCATCTGCAGGCCGCGCAGCTTCGGGTCCTCGTCGAGCTTGGGACCATGCGGCGTGGTACCCGGCGGCAGGCCATAGATCAGGTCGCCGCGCTCCATCGACAGCCGCGCGCCGGGGACTTCGACGCCGAGACTGTCGGCCAGGTCGATGCCGGCGTCGAGATCCTTGTAGAGCAGGTTGGCCCAGCCGCGGAACTGCTCCATGGCGGCTTCGGGCAGGCCCTGCAGCGGCTTGGTGCCACGCTTTTCCAGCAGCAGCGTGCTCATGATGTTGTGCGGGTCGCTCTTGCGGATCACTTCGATGAGCTTGCCGATGTCGACACCGGCGGCCTCGGCCAGCAGGCCGCCTTCGTAGGCGCCCAGCGTGGCGGCGTAATGCATGATGTTGCGCGCGACCTTGGCCGCCATGCCCGCGCCGATCGGGCCCATGTGCGAGAACAGCACGGCGAAGTCTTCCATCACGCCGCGCACCGACTCGACGGTCTCGGCATCGCCGCCGGCCATGAGCGCCGAGCCGCCGTTGGCCACCGAGCCGCCGCCCGTGGTGATCGCCACGTCGATGAGCTTGAAGCCGCTCTCGGCCGCGCGCTGTGCGAACTCGCGCACGATAGTCACGCGGATGGTGCTCATCAGCGCCACCACCAGCTCCGGCCGCGCCGAGCTTGAAATGCCCTTGTCGCCGAAGATCACCGTCTCGGCCTGCTCGGCATTGACCACCGACACGATGATGACGTCGGAGCGGCTCGCCACTTCGGCGGGCGAAGCGCAGGCCTTGACGCCTTCGACCGCGGCCACGGCCGCGGGACGCACGTCGTAGCCGCTCACTTCCCTGCCCTTGCGCACCAGGCAGGCGGCCACGCCCGCCCCGATCATGCCCATGCCGATCACGCCGCAGCGTTGCTGGCGTACCGCGGATACCTGCGTCATTTTTTGCTCCTGAAGGGTGTGCCGATTGCTGCAAAGGGTATGCGAAGGCCGGTGGATGGCTCAGGCGCTCGCTGTCGAATTGGAAGCAGCCGCGGAAGCGGCGCGCGCTCGACTTGCGCGCGCCGCGTTGTACGAGGCGCCCCATGGCCGCGAACGCGGGCCATGACGCAGCGGCGAGGATGCCTGGCCATGGGCGAGGTCCTTGCGCAGGCTGGCGTGGGCGCTTGGCATGGGCACGGATCGGCGGCGTGCTTCAGGGAACCAGGGCGCTGGCCTGGCCGAAGAGCTCGCGGATCGCGATCACCGGCGTGCACAGCAGCAGCCAGTAGCTGGCGTTCCAGACCAGCAGCCAGCTCAGCGCACGCAGCGCCTCGCGCTTCCAGCCGGGTGGAAAACGGTCGGGGCGCAGCAGGCGCTCGAAGCGCGGACGGCCGGCACTGTCCTGCTGCAGGATCAGGTAGCAGGTGACGCCGCCGAACAGCCCGAACGGAATGCCCGGATACAGGACCGGCTGCTGGCCCTTGGCCGTGCTCAGCGCCGGGCCGATCACGTCGACGTAGGACCACTGGCCTGCGTAGGCCACCGAAACCGCCTCGAAGGCGAGGTTGATGGCGAACAGCGCCGGCCCCGCGGTGAGCAGGCAGACCAGCAGCGGCGGCGCGGACGGAAACCTGCGGGTGGCGGCGCGCGTGAGCCACAGCATCGCCGCGAACGCCGACCACATGAACACCGGGTACGAGAAGATCACGAACCAGGGCTTGTCGGGCGTGGTCCATAGCGTCGACTTCCAGGGCATCATGTGGAAGCTCGGGCTCCACAGCAGGTAGGCACCCCAGTCGGCGTAGAACTCCTGCCAGAAGATGCCCAGGCCGGCGATGGCGCACAGCGCCGGGATGCTCAGCGTGCCGCGCCGGCGCGCCTCGATGCCATATCCCACCAGCAGGGCGAGCGCGATGAGCACGCTGCCGATCTCCACGCCGCGGGCACCGTCTCCGGCAAGATAGGTCGCGGCGACAGGCACGGTGCTCATGCGCGGCGATTCCATACCAGCGGCAGCTCGTTGACGTGGATCACGTTGCTGAGCATGAACGGCACCTTGAAACCTTCCTCGATGCGAAACTCCGGGATCGACTTGAGCATCTCGCGCAGCGACACGTCCAGCTCGCGCCGCGCCAGATGCGCGCCCAGGCAGCGGTGCAGGCCGAAGCCGAAGGTCAGGTGCACCGGCCGGCGCTCGATGTCGATGGTCTGCGGATTCGGGAAGGCCTCGGGGTCGTTGGAGCCCAGCGGCGTCGACATGGCGATGCGATCGCCCGCCTTGATGGTGACGCCGTGCAGCGTGAAGTCCTGCTTGCACAGGCGGAAGGTGGTCACGGCCGCATAGGCGCGCAGCAGCTCCTGCAGCGCGTTCTCGATTTTCGACGGGTCCTCGCGCAGCTCTCGCTGCAGCTCGGGGTGACGCGCCAGGTGATAGAAGTGCAGGCCGAGGTTGGCGGTCACCGTGTCGAGCCCGCCCAGGAACAGGTTGAAGCAGTGTCCGAACACTTCCTCGCGCGACCACGGGCGGCCGTCGACCCTGAGCTTGAGCACCTGGCTGATGAGGTCGTCGGCCGGATCGGCGATGCGCGCGTCGACGGCCTGGTAGAGCATGTCCTTGGCCAGCCTCACCGCGCGGCCGCGCACTTCCCAGGTGGGCGCGTGGACCAGCGCGTTCTCCCAGTCGAGAAATTCCTGCATGCGCTCCTGCGGCAGTCCCATGAGGTCGAGGAAGATCGATACCGGGAACGGGATCGCGTAGTCCTTGATGAAGTCGCAGCCGTCGCGATCCTTGATGCGCGCGATCAGGCTCTGCGAACGCTCGCGCACCTTCTGCTCCAGCTCCGCCATCTTCTTGGGCGTGTAGAGCGGATTGAGCGCGGTGCGGAACGCGCTGTGGGTGGGCGGATCGAGTTCGGTGGGAATGATGTCCCAGCTCTCGCCGATCATCGCCGCGAACTGCGTGTTGCCGCGCTTCATCACTTCAGTGGTGTTGTCGTAGACGCGCTTGAGGTCTTCGTTGCGGCGGATCACCCAGCCACCGCCCGCGGCGCCCGGAAACACGTCCGTGCCCCAGAACACCGCCGGCCCTTCGTGAATCCTGGGCACGAGCTCGGCGAAGGGATCGACGTAGCTCACGGCGCGCGGCGTCAGCGCGAAGGGACGCGCGAGTTCGGGCGGGACATGGGACGGAATGCTGCTGGAGGGATCGGGCTGCATGGTTCTGCCACTGGCTGATCAACAGGTTGTCGGGTGTCGCGGACGCGTGGCCGTCGGCGCGGGCGCCCACAACGATGGCGCGGCCGAAATCCGCGCCGGGTGCAAGCGGTCAGGCCATCATGCTAGCTGACGTTCCGCCAGTTTTGCACCTGCCGGCGCGATCGGCCTGGCGCGCGGCTGCTAGCATCTCGGCTGCGGCATGAGATCCTCCGGCACCCGTCGTCGCAGGCACCTGCATGGCGGCATCGATCGCCGCGCTTATCGATATCGAGCGTCCGGTGGCGACAGCGGCGCCCCGAATCGCAAAAAGCATAGAGGGATGCGACGTGGGCCGTCACGCGAAGAAATGTAATAGGCGTTCTCCGGCGTTTTCGGGCGTGGGCTGCGCCAGGGGCCGCGGCGCTGTGGTTATCTCGCGACTGCGCGTCGCGCCGGCGAGACCGCCGCATGAATGGCGCGGCATTGTCCAATGAGCAACAAGAAGTCGGAAACCCTGCAGCGGGTGCTGGAGATCGCCAGCCTGCTGTTCGTCGAACATCCCTTTGCCGAAGTTTCGGTCATCACCATTGCCAGGCTGGCGCATTGCTCCACCACCACCCTCTACGACGTCTTCGGCAGCAAGGAGCAGCTGTTCGCCGCGGCCGTGCGGCAGCGGCTCGCCGAGTGCCTGCCGCAGCTGGACACGCTGCACGAACGCCAAGGCCTGGACGCGCTGCTCGAATTCACCAGGGCGCGCATCGAGGCGCTGTCCCGGCCGACCACGCGCGCGATCCTGGGCGCGATCAGCAAACAGGCTGAAATCCTGCAGCCGGTGCTGGCACGGCAGATGACCGAAGCGCAGCGGGAAACCGACGAGACGGCGTATCGCTGCATCCGCGGCGCAC
Source organism: Solimonas soli DSM 21787 (assembly GCF_000474945.1). Lineage (GTDB taxonomy): Bacteria > Pseudomonadota > Gammaproteobacteria > Nevskiales > Nevskiaceae > Solimonas > Solimonas soli. Next base: position 188,137 of record NZ_AXDW01000001.1, read on the forward strand.
TCGCAGAAGGTTCCCTGCGTCCCTTGCCCGAGGAAACCCTGCGCTACAGCATCTTCGCGGTGAGCGCCTACGGCCCCGGCTTGCTGTCGCTGTACGGCACGCAGTATCCGGTGTCGATGCCCGACGCCATCCGCATGACCTTCGAGCCGATCGTCTCGGAGTCGGGCAAGGTGATACTCGAACGCTACCTGCGCGCGCAGGCCGCGGACAAGCGCGGCTGAGGCGTCGCCCAGCTTCGCCACCGGCCCGCATCGCTGCGTCGGCGCGCCACGCGCCCGGCGCGAGCCGATCTTCGCGATGGAGCCATTGCTCAGGCGATCCCGGACTTCCGTCTCAGGCAAGCGAGGGCCGAGGATGATGTTTCGTATTCCGCGCTGAAGCTGTCGGCGTCGGCGTCGGCGTTCAGACAATAGCGGCCAGGGCCGGACTGGCGGGCGCAATTAACTGGCAGATTATCAGTTTTTGAAGCCGCGCCGCAACGACGGCGGTCAAGGCGGTGGCAGCGCTCCGGTCGCATGCTGCGACCACATTCCCACAGCGCCGGAGCGAGACATGACGACAGCCGCCTACCCCATTTACGACGCCGATCAGCACTACTACGAAACGCCGGACGCGTTTCTGCGCCATCTGCCGAAGGAGTTCCGCAAGGAGTTCCAGTACGTCACCGTCAACGGCCGCACCAAGCTCGCCATCGGCGGCATGTTGTCGGACTACATTCCGAATCCGGGCTTCGAGGTGGTGGCGGCGCCGGGCTCGCATGAGAATTGGTATCGCGGCGAGAACCCGCAGGGCCTGTCGTTCCGCGAGTTCGGCGGCAAGCCGGTGCCTTCCGCTGCGGCCTTCCACGAGGGCAAGGCGCATCTGCAGGAACTCGACCGCCAGGGTGTGCAGGCGGCGATCGTGCTGCCGACGCTGGCTTCGGTGATCGAAGGCCACATCGGCCACAAGACCGACGCGGTCGCCGCGCTGTTCCACTCGCTCAACCAGTGGGTGGCCGACGAATACGGCTTCGGCAACGGCCGCCAGTTTCCGGCGGCGGCGATCAATCTTTCCAACCTCGACAACGCACTGCGCGAACTCGACTTCGTGATGAAGGCCGGCGCGCGCGTGGTGCTGGTGCGTCCCGCGCCGGTGCCCGGCCCGCACGGCGGACGCTCCTTCGGCTTTGCGGAATTCGACCCGTTCTGGGCGCGCGTGGCCGAAGGCAAGATCCTGGTGGTGATGCACACCTCCGATACCGGCTACGACCAGATCTACCGCTGGTGGACCGAAGGCGCGGCCGGCGAATACCGCCCGTTCGAGAAGGATGCGTTCAAGGAAGTGCTGGACATCGCCCTGGGGCGGCCGATCCAGGACGCGCTGTCGGCGCTGATCTGCCACGGCGTGTTCGACCGTCATCCCGGCGTGCGCGTGGCCTCGCTGGAGAACGGCTCGGCCTGGCTGGCGCCGCTGCTCGGCCGCCTGGAGAGCACCTTCCACAAGATGCCCAAGGCCTTCAGGCAGGACCCGGTGGAGGCCTTCCGCCGGCACATCTACATCGCGCCGTTCTACGAGGACTCGGTGCGCAAGGTGGTGGACCTGATGGGTGCCGACCGCGTGCTGTTCGGCAGCGACTGGCCGCATCCGGAAGGTCTCGCCAATCCCATGGATTTCCTCAAGGACATCGCCGATCTCAGCGCGCAGGAGCAGCAGCAGGTGATGAGCAGCAACCTGAAGAACCTGCTCGACGGCCGCTGGAACTGAGCCGGCTCACCGGAGGAGATCGACATGAACGACTTCACCCGGCCCGAGCCGGCCCTGCCGCCGCATCGGCAGGTGCGCGCGGACTTCGTCCCGCAGGAGGACAACACCTCGCCGGCCATCGCGCAGCTGGAGCGCGAGCGCCTGTGGCCACGCGTCTGGCAGATGGCCTGCCGCGAGGAGGAGATTGCGCAGGTCGGCAATTTCGTCACCTACGAGATTCTCGACCAGTCGATCATCGTCATCCGCGTGTCGGAGACGGCGATCAAGGCCTACCACAACGTCTGCCCGCACCGCGGCCGTCAGCTGATGCAAGGCTGCGGCAGCGTCAACAAGCTGCACTGCGCCTTTCACGGCTGGCAATGGACGCTGCGGGGCGAGCTGCTGCGCGTGCAGGACCGCGAGGACTGGAACGGCTGCAGCGACATGGCGGACCGCGACCTGCGCCTGGCCGAAGTGCGGCTCGGCCGCTGGGGCGGCTTCGTCTTCATCAACCTGGATGCGGACGGCGAAGCCTTCGACGATTTCATCGCGCCGGTGCGCCGCGCGCTGGACCCCCTGGGCTTCGAGGAGTACCGCTTCGGCTGGTACAAGACGCTGCTGCTGAAGGCCAACTGGAAGACCGCGATCGAGGCCTTCCAGGAGAGCTATCACGTCGCCAGCGTGCACCCGCAATACCTGCCGGTGGTCGACGAGCTCAACAAGAGCTACGCCGAGGGCCAGCACTCCAAGCATGTGTACCTGTTCCAGCGGCCGATGGGCGCGCCCTCGCATCACACCACGCTGCCGGTGCCTGCCGACCTGCGCGCCGGCGTGGCCGGCGTGCTCGCCGCCTTCCGCGACTGGGTGGGTGATGCGGAGGGCAAGGGCCAGGTCACGGCGCGCAGCGCTGCCGCGGCGCAGCGCGTGCTCACCGAGGTGCCGGAAGGCACGCCGCCGCAGGAGGTGATGATGGCCGCCATCGGCTTCATGCTCGAAGCCGCGCATGCGCAGGGCGTGCAATGGCCCAGGCTGACGCCGGAGCAGACGATGGCGGCCGGCGTGGACTGGACCGTGTTCCCCAACATGGGCCTGGTGTTCGCCTTCGACGGCTGCTTGGTGTTCCGCGCGCGGCCCAATGGCAGCGACCCGGACAGCTGCATCTTCGACGCCTGGTCGATCCTGCGCCTGGCGCCGCAGGAAGTGCCCAGGCTGCAGCGCGAGTTCTACCCCGACTGGAAGGCGCGCGAGCACGAGATTCCCGGGCTGCTGGTGCAGGACCTGCGCAACATGGAGTTCGTGCAGCGCGGCCTGCATTCGCTGGGCCTCAAGGGACTGCGGACCAACCCCGTGCAGGAAGTGCAGGTTTCGCATCTGCACCGCGTGCTGCACCGCTATCTCTACGGCGACGACGAGCTGCGCGCCTGAGCCTGCGTATCCGAGGACCATAGCCATGAACGACTTCTCGCAGCCCGCCGCAATGGCCCCGCTGCCGCCCAACGTGCGGCCCGAGCAGGTGCACGAGCACCCCTTGCGCATCGGCCTGACCAGCTTCGATCACCCTTATGAAACCCTGGTGCCGGCACTGGCCGCGGGGCCCGAGGTGTACTACAGCCTCGACGGCTATCCGTTCAACCGGCCGATGTGGGTGTTCCGCACACTGGCCGACATGACCGCCATCTACCAGGACACCGAGCACTTCTCCAGCAAGGACTTCGCGCCGCATGCCAAGTCCGTCGGCGACAGCTGGAGCCAGATTCCGGCCGAAACCGATCCGCCGATGCACGGCCGCTACCGCGTGATGCTCAACCCGCTGTTCACGCCGGTGCGCATCGCCGCGATGGAAGCGCATGTGCGTGACTGCGCGCGTCACTACATTGCGCAGTTCAAGGACCGCGGCGAGTGCGACTTCATGGAAGAGATGGCCATGAAGTTTCCGATCCGCGTGTTCCTGGAGCTGGCCGGGCTGCCGCTGGACCAGGTCGACACCTTCCTCGAATGGGAGAGCAAGCTGATCCGCCCCCATTCCATGGAAGAGCTTGCCGACGGCACGCGCCGGGTCAAGCACTACCTGCTGGGCGTGATCGAGCAGCGCAAGCGCGACCCTTCCGGGCCCGATCTGATCAGCCACGCCCTGCGCGCCGAAGTCGACGGGCGCAAGCTCGACGACGACGAAATGCTGGGCTTCTGCTTCAACCTGTTCATCGGCGGCCTCGACACCGTGGCCACCAACATGGGCTGGCATTTCCGCCACCTGGCCGAGCATCCCGAGCACCAGGCCGAGCTGCGCGCGCATCCCGAACGCATTCCCGCGGCCGTGGAGGAACTGCTGCGCGCCTACGCCGCCGTCACCACCTTCCGCACCTGCATCAAGCCGATCACGCTGCACGGCGTCGACCTGCTGCCGGGCGACAAGGTAGCGCTGGTGACCGCGCTGGGCAATCGCGATCCGCAGGCCTTCGAGGCGCCGCACGAAGTACGGCTGGACCGCAAGCCGCGGCATCTCAGCTTCGCCAGCGGGCCGCACCGCTGCCTCGGCGCGCCGCTGGCACGCCGCGAGCTGGTGATCGCGATGGAAGAAATGCTGAAGACGCTGCCACCGTTCCGCATCCGGCCCGGCGCGCGCATCGAGAGCACCATTGGGCCGGTGATCCAGCCGCTGACGCTGCCCCTGGTGTGGTAGCGGGCGCGCCTCAAGCCGCCGGCCGCGGGGGCCGCTCGCCGGCCAGAGCCGCGGCCCCGCTTCCGTTGCGCGGCCGTCGCCGCCGACCCGGCGGTGGATTCAGACCTTCCACACTAGCGGCAGGCTCAGCGGCTGAATGATCGGACCGATCGAGGTGGTAATGGTGGCGCCTGGCTTGATGCGGAATTCCGGGATCGCCTTGAGGAATTCCTCCATCGCGAAGATCAGCTCGCGGCGTGCCAGCGGCGCGCCGACGCAGCGATGCGGGCCGGTGGCGAAGGTGGTGTGGCGCGGGTTGCGGTCGAGCTTCACTTCGTTGGGATGGTCCCAGCTCTGCGGATCGCGGCCGGCCAGCGAAGTGACCATCGACACCTTGTCGCCCGGCATGATCTGCACGCCGCCCACCGTCACCGGCTTGATGCAGGTGCGGTAAGTAGTGACCGCACCGTAGGCGCGCATGAATTCTTCCAGCGCCGCCGGGATCTGGTCGGGATTGGCGCGCAGGAAGTTCTGGTGCTCGGGATGCTCGGCCAGGTGACGGAACTGCAGGCCCATGTGCGTGGACACGGTGTCGAGCCCGCCGATGAACAGGTTGAAGCAGAAGCCGACCATCTCGTCGTCGGTCAGCTTGCGGCCCTGCACCTCGCTCTGCACCACGTAGGAGATGAAATCGCCGGTGGGATTGCGGCGGCGGTCTTCGATGGTCTCGATCAGGAAGTTCTTGACCAGGCGCGTGCCCTCGGCCATTTCCTCGATCGACTTCGGATGCGTCAGCTTCATCTCCCAGGCCATGAACTTGTCCAGCTCGTCCAGCGGCAGGCCCATCAGCTCCAGGAACACCTGGATCGGGAACTGGAAGGCGAGGTCCTTCATAAAGTCGCACTCGCCCTTGTGCTTGAACTGGTCGATCGCGTCCTTGGCGAACTGGCGCACATGGTCTTCGAGTTCGGCCATTTTCTTCGGCGCGAACAGCGGGTTCATGATGTTGCGGTAGAGCTGGTGCATCGGCGGATCGGTTTCCGCCGGGATCTGGCTCCAGTTCTCGCCGAGCAGCTTGGCGAAGGGCGCGAAGTCCTTGCTCGAGAAGTGCTCGGTGTCCATGTACACGGCCTGCTGGTCGGCGCGGCGCAGCAGCACCCACACGGCGGAGCCGCCCGGATAGCCGTCGCGCGCGTAGAACACCGGCGGATACTCCGCCTGCATCTTCGGGATCACGGTCTCGAAGGGGTTTTCCTGGGTGATCATGCCCAGGCTCATCGGATACGGGCTGCGCACCAGCTCGGCCGGCACGTGCGGCGGTATTTCCTTGCTGGCGGGGCTCAGCAGCTTGCTCAGATCCATGGTGAAGCTCCTTGCTCGGTTACGGGGTTCTACGGGTTCAAGTGTTGGCTGAAGAATCAGGCCAGGTACTGCGCCAGCAGCGCGCGCAGCGACGCGACCATTTCGGCGTCGTCGGACAGCGGTTGAATGATCGCGGCGTCCACCGCGATGTCGCGCGGCACGCCGGCCGCCAGCAGCCGCGCCGCCGCGACCAGCACGCGCGTCGAGGCCACTTCGCGCAGGCCCGAGCCCGACAGCCGGCGGATCGCCTGGCCCAGCGTCACCAGCCAGGCCGCGTCGGCCGCGGCCACGCCGGACTCGTGCGCGACGATGCGCTGCTCGAGTTCGCGCGCGGGATAGCCCAGTTCGATGGCCACGAAGCGCTGCCGCGTCGACGGCTTCATGTCCTTGAGCACCGACTGGTAGCCGGGGTTGTACGACACCACCAGCATGAAGCCGGGCGCGGCTTCGAGCGTGATGCCGAGACGGTCGATCGGCAGTTGCCGGCGATGATCGCTGAGCGAGTGCAGCACCACGGTGGTGTCCTGCCGTGCCTCGACGATCTCGTCGAGATAGCAGATCGCGCCCTGGCGCATCGCGCGCGTGAGGGGGCCGTCGGACCACACGGTGTCGCCGCCGCTGAGCAGATGGCGGCCGACCAGATCGGAAGCCGACAGGTCCTCGTGGCAGGCCACGGTGATCAGCGGCCGCTGCAGGCGCGCGGCCATGTGTTCGACGAAGCGCGTCTTGCCGCAGCCGGTCGGGCCCTTGAGCAGCACCGCGAGACGCTGCTGCGCGGCGGCATCGAACACGGTTTGTTCGTGCGCCTGCGGCAGGTAGTACGGCACTTCGCTCGACGCGGACTCCGGCGGACGATGCAGGGAAACGGACATCAGGCTGCCTTGTTCAATGGCGTGCCGCTGCTGCGCTGCCGCTTGGTTTGGGTGAGCCGCAGCGCGTTGACCAGCAGCGGGCCTACGAGAACGCGCATCGAGCGCCAGTCGGGTGCCGCCGCGTGGCAGGCGGCGCCGAACACGCGCGTCAGCACCTCATCGGCGGTTGCGCTGCCCAGGGTGATGCAGGTCGCGCCGATGCCGGCGGCGCGCACTTCCTGCAATGCGCGCGCGGCGTCGGCCTCGGCGTAGGGGCCTTCGTAGGCCTCGTCGTAGGCGAAGCCGTCGCTGATCACGATCAGCAGCCGGCGCGCGCCGGCCTGCTGCCGCAGCATCCAGGCGCCGTGGCGGATCGCCGTGCCCAGGCGCGTGTAGGCGCCGGGCTCGACGCCGCCCAGTCGGCGCGCGACGTCGAGGCTGGCCGGTTCGTCGAAGCGCTTGATGCGGCGGAAATGCACCTGCCCGCGGCCGCGCGAATGGAAGGCCTGCAGGCCCACGCGGTCGCCGTGCGCGTCGAAGGCATCGAGCAGCGCGGCCGCGGCGTCGAGCTGGTGGTCGTGCACGCGGCGGCCGTCGGCCGCGCGCTCCAGCACCGAGCCGGAGATGTCGAGCAGGATCAGCACGCCGAGGTCGCGCGCGCGCCGCAGCAGATCCACCGCGATGCGCTCGTCGGGCCTGTGGCCGCTGCGCAGGTCGATCAGCGCCTGCGTGGCGGCGTCATAGTCCAGGTCCATGCCCCGCGGCTGGCGGCGGCTGCGGCGCAGCTCGCGGCCCAGCTGCGCCACCGCGCGGCGCACCGCGAGGTCGTGGCGGATGCAGGCTTCGCCGGCGCTGGCTTCGAGGTTCGCCACCGAGCACCACTGCGGCCGGTAGCGGCGCCGCACCTCGTCCCATTCCGGCCAGGTCGCGACCGTGGGCCCGCCCAGTGCGTCGGCGTCGCCCGCGGCGCCCGGCGCCCGCACGCGCGTGATGCTGCCGGGCATGTGCGGCACGTGGCCGCTGCTGGGGCCGTCGCCGGCCGCGCCGCCCTCGCCGTCCGCGCCCAGGCGCGAATGGCGCTTGCGGCCGAACAGCTGGCTGAGCATGCGCGTGAGCGCGTTCTCGCGCATCGCCAGCTGCGACAGCAGCGCCTGCAGCTGCGAAGTGGAGCCCGCCTCCTGCGCGCTGTCGTCGGTCTGCGGCGGCTGCGCGGCGTCGCCGAACTGGCGCGAAGTCCTGGCCACCGTGCTGGCCAGCGTGGCGGCGGCGAGGCGCGGACGCAGCGTTCCCAGCCATTGCGGCGCGGCCGGCAGGGGCCGATGGCCCAGCGCCAGCTGCAACGCCTCGGCGGCGCTGCCGGCGGCCGGCAGGCCCAGCGCATCGATCGCCCGGGCGATGCGCGGCGGGATCAGCGGCCCCAGCTCGCGCGCGGCGCGGCTGCCTTCGATCAGCAGCCAGCGGCGGCAGGCCGTGCGGCTGCCGCGCAGGGCGCGCAAGGCATCGGGCTGCAGGCTGCCGGCGCCGATCAGCGCCGCATGCAGCGCCGCCGCGAGCAGCTGCTGGTCCGGCGTGAGCCCGGCGGCCAGGCGCAGCGCCGGACCGTCGAGGCAGCTCACGCCGTCACCTGCTTCCACGACCGTCAGCGGCTGGCCGGCGACGGCGGTCGCGAGCAGCGTGACCAGCGAGGTGGACGACGCCGGCATGGCTTCAACCCGGCGGCGGCAGCTGCGAGTGGCGGATCGGGATCGGCACGCCCGGCCCCGGGCAGGCCATGGGCGTGCCCACGCCGCACATGTGGTTGTGCAGGTGGCTGGCGTAGCCCGAGGGCGTCTGCACGTTGGGACTCTCGAGGTTGATGGCCGCCAGCGCGACGCCGTAGCCGATCAGCAGCACGTTGACGAAACCCACCACCGCGAGCAGCCGCAGGCCGGTGCGCGCGGTCTCCGACACCTGCAGCGCGTCGGCGCCGCGCTCGACCACGCTGCGGCCGCGATCGTCGCGGAAGAAGCGCAGCGCCGCGGTGGCGACCCACACCGCGCCCCAGACGATGGGGTTGTAGACCGGGTACTGGTAGGTTTCGCCGCTCCAGATCGCGAGGCTGCGTTCGGCGCCCGGATAGGCCTGCACGCCCAGGCGGTTCATGACCAGTTCCTCGACCAGCAGCGAAATGCCACAGAACAGCCAGGCCACGGCCACGTAGCGCAGCACGCCTGCATCCGGCCAGCGCCGGCGCGCCCACTGCATGAGCAGGCAGGCCACGATCGGCACCCACAGGAATACCTGCGAATAGCCGAACGGCGCGGTCAGCAGGATCGGTTCGGCGTAGAACTCCGCGCGCGGCGCCAGCCAGCCCGGAATGTACGGCCCCCAGCTCTGCAGGTTGACCATGGCCGAGCTGCCGAAAAACTGCGGGCGGATGAAGTTGGCCAGCGGATCGGCCCAGCCGGCGAGCGCGCCGCCGATGAACAGCATGGCGTCGAAGGTGAGCTGCTTTTCCCGGATGGAGCGCAGCGTCACGTAGACCGCGCCGGCGATGCAGGCGCCGACGCCGAAGACCTGGAACAGCAGGCAGGCGATGCGCGTGTAGCCGGGCACGTCGGCCGGATCGGGCACGATGGGCTTGGCGCCGCCATCGGCGATCCAGGCGCCGAACACGTAGATCTGCAGCACGATGAAGAAAGCGCCGAGCGCCGCCCAGGCGACGGTGCCGTTGAAACTGCCCTGACGCGCCAGGCTGGCCGCGATGACGGGCGCGCGGCCGGCGCGGCCGGTGGTGATGGTGCTCATCGAAGTCTCCTGCCGGCGGCTGTGCCAGCGCATCGTTCAAATTGGCAATTGGTGATTCCCGCGAAGGCCGCGGTCCGCATTCCATAGCCGCAGCTGCGACTCGTTGGGTCGCGCGCAGCGGATGGCCGCCGGCGCGGGAATGACGGCATGGGGCCTCGGCGCCATCAGCTCAGCTCCAGGTGCAGCCGCGTCAGCCTCAGGCTGTCGATGCGCCAGTGCTCGCCGCGGCGCGCATAGGTTTCGTGGTAGTGGCCGTAGCCGTGCAGCCGGCTGAAGGGGCCTTGCCTGGGCGCGTCGGCCGCCCACACCAGCAGGTCTTCCATGGCCCAGATGCCGGTGGCCTTGTCGGCCGACAGGATCTCGATGCGCGGCATGTGCCCGTGGTGCACGCTGGTCACGCCCGTGAGCAGGCGGCTCACGGTGTCGGTGATGGCCGCAGCGGTCTTCACGACGTTGCCGGCACCGGGCTGGTCACCGGCGATGTCCATGGTGGCGTCCTCGGTGAACAGCGCGCCCCACTCGCTCCACCGCTTGCCGTCGAGGCACTCGAAGTAGCGCGCCTTCAGCTGCTTGATCTGCTCGATGGCGAACAGCGCCTCGATACGGTCCATGCCTGGCGTCCTCCACCCCTTGTCGTTAGCTGACATATCGTCATCTTTGCGGCCGAAGCACCGCGCTCGCTCGCGCGGCCTATCGCGGCAGGCCGCTCCACACGAACTTCGACGGCGTCGGCGGCGTCAGGCCCAGCATCTGCGCCAGGTAGTGCGTGCCGAAGTTGTCTTCCTCCAGCTCGCGCGAGTCGGCGGGAAGCCGCCCCTGGCGCTTGAGCAGCCGCGCCAGGCCCATGATGTTGACGGTCATGCGGAACGCCGCCAGCACCATGAGGTAGTCGAGGTCGCGCGCCGGCAGCCCGCTGCTTTCCTGCCACAGCGCGATGGTCTCGGCGGCATCGCCCAGGCCCGGCAGCCGCGGCAGGCCGAAGGCCACGCTGTTGGCGTGATCGAGCAGCAGCCACCAGGCCAGGTCACTCACCGCGCCGCCCAGCGACATGAGATCCCAGTCCAGCACGGCCACGCAGCGGTCGTCGCGGAAGATCATGTTGCCGATGCGCGCGTCGCCCCAGGCGAAGGCCGCGGGATGATCCTTGGGCAGGTGGTCGAGCAGCCATTGCGCGGCGGTTTCGAGGATCGCCTGTTCGCGGCCCTGCGCGGCCCAGCGGTACGAGGCGATGTAGTAGCGCACCAGTTGTTCGAGCCCCGAATCGCCGTATTCCGGACGATCGAGGAAGGCCACGCGCGCCGGGTCCACGCGATGCATCCGGCTCATCACGCGCACCGCGTCGCTCCACATGGCGTGGCGCTGACGCGGCGTGGCGTCGAACAGGAAGCCGGTGGCGTTGTACGGCGGCACGTCGGCCGGCACCTGGCCGTCGATGCGCTCCATGAGGTAGAACGCGCGCCCGATGATGCCGGCGTCGGGCTCGTAGCCATAGACCTTGGGCACCGGCACGCCGGGCAGCCCGGCCAGCGCCTGCAGCGCGCGCGGGTGGTCCTCGAAGCGGAAATCCATGTACATCGCGTCCGGGGTGTCGAGCCGCAGCACGTAGCGGCCGTCGCGCTGCACGCCACGCTCGGACCAGCGCGCCTCCAGCATCAGCGTCTCGTTGGCCACGCCGTTGCCCGAAGGCGCGCGCAGTTCGGTGATCGTCACGGGTGCTCCGCCCGCGAGCCTGTGCGACAGCCAGGGCTGCAGCTGTCGCTGAGTGGCCGCAAGATCGCGCTCATGGCCGCGCAGCGGGATGCCCGGCCCGCGGGTTTCGGCTTGCGTTGCTGCGGTTTCGGCCATGGTCATGTTCTCCTCCATGCTGTTTGTCTTTTGCCTGTGTTCCACGGGCGCCGCCGGCGCCGGCTACAGCCTCATGAAACTCGCGCCCAGCAGCAGCAGCGACAACGACGCCAGCAGCGCGAATCCGATCCATTCCGGCGCCGACAGCGCCTCCTGCGGCCGCGTGTCGCCGATGCGCGCGCGCAGGCGTTCGCGATGCGCCAGGAACAGCGGCACGAAGATGCTGATGGTGATCGTCATGCCGGCGAGTACGTACCACCAGGTGCTTTTCATGTTCAGGCGGCGGCCCTCGCCGATCATCCACAGCAGCACCGCGGCGGTCAGCATGAAGGCGTCGATGCTGATGGAGCGCGTTCCGGGCGTGAGCAGCATGTCGGCGACCAGCTGGTGCAGCATGCCGGGCATGCCCAGGTGCCCATAGGCGAGGTTCTGCGACCAGGTGCCCACGGCCGCGAGCGCCGCGATCAGCAGGTAGATCGTGAACTTGGCGCGCTGGCTGGCGTTCATGCGCTGCCACGCTGCAGGCGCGCCGAGCGCTCCATCAGGCCGTAGCTCTCGTCGCCGTCCCACAGCCAGTGGCCATGGCCGGGCGCGTAGATCCCGTAGGGTCCGTCGAAGTCCGCGCCGAACGCCATGCCCAGCGGCTTCTGCGGCGTGGCGTAGTGCGTGCGGATGGTGGTGCACCGCAATTCATGCAGGCCCAGATCGGACTGCAGCTTGACGGTGAACTGCTCGCCGCGATTGCGCAGGCGCTCCAGCTTCGGCGCCTCGACGATGCCGGCGTGATGCAGCTTGCCGTCGACGGTCACGAAGGCGGTATCGAGCGTGATGCGGCCCTCGGGCGTCCACATGCGCTGCAGGCCGAAGCCGCGGCGGCTCTGCGGGAACCAGGCGGTGGCCAGCACGTGCCCGCCCCACTGGTCCATGCCGTGGCCGCGACGTCCGCGCGAATGGTCGCGCATGCCGGTGCCGGAGAACGGCTGAGTCTTGCCGCGCAGCGTCACCGTGCCTTCCACCGTGTACAGCTGCTGGTAATGCGAGCTGGCCCAGACCTGCTCCTCCATGCTGCCGCCGCCGTAGCGGCTGGTGGCCGACTGGTGCGCGTCCCAGACCGGCGCCTGCATGGTGGCGGTGAGCTCGATGCGGGCGAGCTCCTTGGCGCCGTCGCGCAGGCGGCCGCTGCGCATCTCCTCGTCGCTGCTGTGCGTGACCAGGCCGTCGAAGCTCGCGGTCCAGGTCTTGAACGGCTCGACGCAGCGCAGCCGCAGATTGGCGCCGGCGGGGCGCTCCTCGGCGGCCGGCCGGCGATAGGCGTACATGCTCAGCTGCCCCTCGTCGCCGGGCAGCGAGATGATGACCTGGTCCTCGTAGATGCCGAAGTCGTCCGGCCAGGTGCCCAGGTGCAGCCACAGGCCGACGTCGATCTTCGGATCATAGGTCACGATCATGAAGTTTTCGGCGAAGCGCTCGACGCCGCTGGCGCCGGTCAGCGCGTATTCGCGGGCCGGCTCGAGGCCGGAACTCAGATCGGGGGACTGCGGGCCCTGCTGCATGCACTTCTCCTCTGCTGCAGGTCGTCGCCTGCGTGGTTCGCTTTCAAACTCGTTTGCGCCGTCGAGGCTCGGGCCTCGCAGCGCCATACCCACTTTTGCCTCAGCCGACGCTGGCCCGCGCCGCAGCCACCACCGGCAGCGCCTGCTCCATCGCCGCGCTGCGGCCCGCGCGACGCCCCGCGAACACGCAGTCCGCGATCGACGTGCCGCTCACGTAGAAGCGCGAGCAGATGCCGACGGCGTTGCGGCCCGCCGCGAACAGGCCGGCGATGCGCGAGCCGTCCTCGCGCTTGACGTGACCGCTGGCCTCGTCCACCACCAGGCCGCCCATCGGGATCGACGGGCAGGGATATTTCTTGCTGTCGATCGAGATGTCGATCGCGTAGTACGGACCGTCGACGAGCGGATCGAGATACTCGGCGCTCTTGCCCAGGGGATCGACGCCGCTCGCCACTGCCGCGTTGTACTCGGCCACGGTGCGTTCGAGATTGGCGGCCGGGATGCCGCACTTTTGTGCGAGTTCGGCCAGCGTCTTGCCCTTGCGCGTGTTGGTGAGCAGGTTGATCAGCAGGGTGAAGCCGTAGGACAGCCATTCCGGCAGCCAGCCTTTCTCGAAGGTCGGCAGCACATTCTTCCAGGCCTCGCGATACAGCGGCTTGTCGACGATGAGCAAGGCCTTGCGATCGGGCAGCGCGGCGATGCGCTCGCCCATGCGGCCCAGGTAGACGTCCTCTGACACGAAGCGCTCGCCGCCGCTGCTCACCGCCACGCCTTTCACGAACGCGGTGGGCGGGCTGATCGAGCGCCAGGCCGAGACCCGCTCCATCTCGCCGACGGCGCCGCCCGCGGTCTGGCCCAGGCGGATGCCCGCGCCGTCGCAGCCGACGCTGCCCAGCGCCATGGCGCCGGCATAGTTGGGCGCGTAGTGGCGCACCATCGGGCGGTTCATGGCGAAGCTGCCGGTGGACAGCACCACGCCGCGGCGCGCGCGGATCAGCAGGCGCTGGCCGTCGTTCTGCTCGAGTGCGGCGGTCTTGCGTGCGGCCCACTGGATCACCGGCTCGAAGTAGTTGAGCCCGGCGTTGACCAGATTGATCAGCCGGCGGTGCTTCTTCCAGGCCTTGGCGCCGGGCGGGATGCGCCGCACCTCGACGCCCACCACCGTGCCGCTGCGGTCCAGCACCAGGCGCGAGGCCGGCGCGTGGGTCATCAGCCGCACGCCCTTGGCCAGCGCCGAGGCCTTGAGCGCCTTGAACAGCACGCCGCCGGTGTAGCCGTCGCCGAACACGCGATGGCCGCGCGGCGCCGGCTTGGCGTGCTCGCGATAGCCGGCGACGAGCTCGTTGCCCGAGAAGTACAGGTAATACTTGTTGGGCGGATACGAGCGCTTGGTCTTGTACAGCGTGCTGTTGAAACCCACGCCCTGCTTCTGCAGCCACTGCAGGTTGTCGTTGCTGTCGCGACAGAAGCGCATCAGCGTCTCGTCGGCGACCACGCCCTCGGTTTCCAGCTTGAGGTAGCGGTACATCTCCTCGGGCGTGTCCTCGTAGCCGGCATCGCGCTGCACCTGCGTCGCGCCGCCGTAGTAGATGCCGCCGCTGATGGCCGTCGAGCCGCCGCCTTCGAAGCGATCCACCGCGAGCACTTCGGCACCGGCATCGCGCGCCTCGATGGCCGCGGACGCACCGGCCGCGCCGAAGCCCACGATCACCACGTCGGCACTCTCGCTCCACTGCGCACGCTCGACGTCGTCGAGCACCAGCGGCGGTTCGACGGGCGAGTTCCAGTTTGCATCACCGGGCTTCATGGTCTGGGGTTCTCGAAAAAGTTCTTTGCCGGTGCTCAGGCCGGCAGGTAGTCGGTGGCCGGCAGCGGCTCGTGGCGCGGACCTTTCCAGGCCGCCCAGGCGCGATCGCGGTAATCCACGTAGACCTTGGCGCTATGGTTCATGTGTGCCGCGAGGTCGGGCGCGTGGCCATCGGCCATGCGCAGGATCTGGAAAGCGAACCACATGCTTTCCATGAGCACGGAGTCGTAGGTGGCGCCGTCCATTTCGCCCAGCTGCGACTGCAGCAGTTGCTGGTAGTCGAGCGCGCGCTCGGCCGCGCCCGACATCAGCCGCGCCGGCAGGTCGGGCTCGATGCACAGCGGCCGGCCGATGCCGACGGCGTCGACCAGCTTGGCCTGCAGCGCTTCTTCCATGGCACGGCGCGTGCGGAAGCCGCCCGTGACCATGAGCGGAATCCTGCAGACCTCGCGCACGCGCGCCGCGTAGTCGAGGAAATAGGCCTCACGGCGACGCGTGCTGTCCTTGACCGGCGCCGCGCTGCCGGCTTCGCCTTCCGAGCCGAACATGCTCATCTGCTCGAAGTTGCCGCCGGAGATTTCCAGCAGGTCCACGGACTCGTCGTTGAGCCACTGCACCACGCGCATGCATTCCTCGGCGCTGAAGCCGCCCTTCTGGAAGTCCGCGGAATTGAGCTTGAGGCCGACGGGAAACTCGGCGCCGACGGCACTGCGAATGGCGCGCAGGATCTCCAGCAACAGGCGCGCGCGGTTCTCCAGCGAGCCGCCCCAGCGGTCCTCGCGCCGGTTGGTCCGCGGCGACAGGAACTGCGAGATCAGGTAGCCGTGGGCGCCGTGCACCTGCACGCCCGTGAAGCCGGTCTCACGCGCAACTTTCGCGGTGTAGGCGAAGCGCGCGATCACGTCGTGGATCTCGTCCTCGGTCATCGCGCGCGGCATGCCGAAGTAGTCGCCGAGCTCCACCTTGACCGCCGACGGAGCCAGCGGCTGCGGGTTCACCATCGCCGAAGTCTGGCGGCCGGTATGGCTGATCTGCAGCCAGAAGTGGTTGCCGGCGACCGTGCCGGCCCTGGCCAGCGACTTGAGCGCGGCACGGTCGACCACGCCGTCGATGAGCACGTTGATCGGGTTTTCGAGATGACGGCCGTCGACCATCACGTTGCCCGACAGCAGCAGGCCCGCGCCGCCTTCGCTCCAGCGGCGATACAGCGCGTCGAGGCGCCGCGTGGAATTGTTGTCTTCGCCCGCGAGCTGCTCGCTCATGGCCGCCTTGACGATGCGGTTGGGCAGCACCGCGCCGCAGGGCAGCGCGAGCGGCTGGCTCAGGATGCTCATGGCTGACTCCTAGTTCGCGTACAGGTACTGGTGCAGCACTTCGTGGAAATGCGAGATCTGCACTTCCTGCACGGGGTTGGTCCGCAGGCCCTTGAGGCCCAGCGAATGCAGGCCGCGCTGGATGCTCTCCATGTTGCGCAGGTCCTGCACCAGCAGCTTGGGAATCTTGTCGACGTGGTCCTTCCAGTCCGCGTAGAACTCGCGTTCCAGCGGCGGCACTTCATGCGGCGCCATGCGCAGGATCGACCACATGTCGAAGATGCAGGACTCGTGATCGTCGCCATTGGGCCGCGCGCGGAACACCAGGCAGCCGTCGAACGCGAACACCAGCACCATGTTGGGGAAGATGTTCCAGTCGACGCCGGCGTCCATCGCCTGTTCCATGCTCAGGATCGGCCACTGCACGCCTTCCTTGGCGGCGGCTTCCATCATGAAGCCGATCGCCGCCATGGTGACATCCATCGGCGACAGGCCGGCCGGCAGCTCGGTGAGCACTCGCTGCGCGGCATCGGCGCTGCGCACCGTGACCTGGCCCTTGCCCTCGGCGTCGCCGACCCATTCCTTGAACACGGCGAGCACGTTGGCGATGCCTTCGCGCAGGTCCTCGGGCACCGGCTTGCCGGTGCGGAACGACGGCGCGCCCATCGGCCGTTCCAGGATGTAGACGTGCTTGCCGTGGAGGCCTTCGGCGAAGCTCTTGTTGCGCTCGTCGACCATCGGCAGGTACTGCGGATGGATGGAGGCCACGTGGTAGCTCTCCATGAAGGATTCCAGCGCGGTCTTCCAGTTGGCCTTGATGACCATGGTCTTGTACCAGGCGAAGCGCATGTCCTCGAACTTCATCGGTCCGAGCGCGCGCATCACCGGCGCCATGTACTGCTCGAAAGGCTCGCAGTCGGGATCCATGTTGATGTACACGAAGCCGCCCCACAGGCCCACGCGCACTTCGGAGAGACCCAGGTCGCTGTCCTGCATCTGCTCGCAGCCGTCGTAATCCTCGCGGTCCTGGATGCGCAGCAGTTCGCCGTCGAGGCTCCACTGCCAGCCATGGAAGCGGCAATGGAACTTGTTGACGGTGCCGCAGCCGGCGGTGAGCTGCTGGCCGCGGTGCTGGCAGACATTGTGGAACGCCTTGATGGTGCCGCCTTCGGTGCGCACCACGATGATCGACTGGCCGATCACCTCGTAGGTGACGAAGTTGCCGACCTGCGGAATCTCTTCCTCGCGGCAGGCCATCTGCCAGGTGCGCGTCCACAGCGCGGTTTTCTCGAGCCGGGCGACTTCCGGCGAGATGTTGTCTTCCTGCGGTACGAAGTCCGGGCGGACGGCGCGTTCGCCGCGGGGTATGCTCAAGTCGTTCATTTACTCCTCCATCGTCGCGCCGGGGGCTTGTCCACTTTGGGCTGCGCCCGGACTTTATAGCACTAAATGCGCGTTAGCTGAATACTTGTCAGTTCTGTGTACACAGTGAAACACGAGGTCAGCCCGTGCGCCGCGATCGCTTGCCGCGCGGTCTCGTGGCAGCCGCCGCGCCCGCCGGCCGCAAGGGTGTGGCGATGCCCGCGCCCTCGCGCATGGCCTCCGCGCCGCCCACAATGAAACTCACCATACGCTCGACGCGCGTTTCGTAATCGAAGGAACTGCACATACCGCCCGACAGTTTTTCGAGTTCGTAGACTTCGAAAACGACGTGGTTGATCATCCAGTGGATGAAGTACATCAGCCAGCAGGCACGCTCGCGGTCGTACCCCGCGCGCAACAGTTCCTCCAGATAGCGCGCAAACACCGGCTCGTAGGCATCGCGCAGCGGCTTGAGCAATTCAGGACGCTGACTGAGGCTGTCCGAATGGATCATGAGCTTGAGGTAGTTGCGCCAGCCCTCGTCCTTTCTGGGGAAGCTCACGATCGGCGTCACGAAGGCGCGCACGATGGCTTCCACCGACAGCGGCTTGCCCTGCTGCCGCGCCAGGGCTGCGGTGAGCGAGCGGAAGGTGGCCTGCGTGACCGTCTCGGCGCGGCGCGCGACCACCCGCCGGAACAGCTCATCCTTGGAGCCGAAGTGGTAGCGCGTGAGGCTCAGTTCGGTTCCGGAGAGCGCCGCGACTTCGCGGATCGATACGCCGTGATAGCCGCGCAGCGCGAACAGCTGCTCGGCCGCATCCAGGATGCGCCCCGCCGTCGAACCCGTATCGATCGAACCGTCCACCCGCCGCTCCTGCCGTCCGCGACCTGCTCCGGACCGCGCCGCCTCGGTGTCGATTAAACCGCGGCTTGCACGACTGTGCAATATCTGGCGAACTAGCGCAGCCGGACGTCGGCACCCGCCTGCGCCCCCGCAGCTGACAATCCGTCAGTTTTGGGTCGCCGGGCGAATCACACTTGGAGGAGGCAACAACGATGTCGAACATCTCATTCACCGGCCAGACCGTGGTCGTGACCGGCGCAGGCAACGGCCTGGGCCGCAGCTATGCGCTCGATTTCGCGCGCCGCGGAGCAAACGTGGTGGTCAATGATCTCGGCACTTCGGTGGCAGGCGTCGGAGCGTCGCAGTCGGCCGCCGACAAGGTGGTGGCCGAGATCCGGGCCGCCGGCGGCAGCGCGGTGGCCAGCTACGCCTCGGTGGCCAGCTCGGCCGGAGCGGATTCCATCATCCGCACCGCGGTGGATACCTTCGGCCGCGTCGATGCGGTGATCAACAATGCCGGCATCATCCGCGCGTCGGCCTTCGAGAACGTGCCGGACGAAGACCTCGACATCCTTCTCGACGTGCATCTCAAGGGCTCGCTCTACGTGAGCCGCGCGGCCTATCGCGTGATGCTGGGCCAAGGCTACGGCCGCATCGTCAACACCTCGTCCGCGGGCGGCATGTTCGGCGACGACACCATGGCCTGCTACGGCGCGGCCAAGGCCGGCATCCTGGGTCTGACCAACAGCATCGCGCTGGCCGGCAAGCCGCACGGAATCCTCTGCAACGCCGTGGGGCCGCAGGCGGCCACGCGCATGGGCGACAACATCGATCCCGAGACGGCCGAGAAATTCAAGGCACTGCAGGTTCTGTTCGTGAACTCGATGTCCCCCGACTTCAACGTGCCGCTGGTGGTCTATCTGGCGAGCCGCGAATGCCAGACCACGCATTCGTTCTACACCGTCTGCGGCGGACGCTTCGCGCGCGCCTTCATCGGGCTCACCGCGGGCTGGGAAGGGCCGCTGGACGTGCCGCCTACCGCGGAAGACGTGCAGGCGCACTTCGCACAGATCGAGGATCGCAGCCGCTATACCATTCCCGACAGCGTCGCCGGCGAACTCATGGAGCGCGTCGGCGCGCTATCGAGCAGACAGCAGCGCTGACACGACCGCGCGGGCTTGGCGCCGGCCGGCCCCGCGCCGGCCGGCCCCGGGGCGAGGCGCCAAGGCGGCTCGCCCCTGCCGGTGCCCCGCCCTGCCGCCGATCGGCGGCGCTGCGCGGGCGCTCGGGCCGCCCTCGCGCCTTGCAAGCGCGCGAGCAGCGGCCGCCGGCCCGGTCACGCCGCGGCGGTCACGTGGCCGGTCAGCGGCTGCATCGGCACCGCCACGATGTTGACGGTGTCGATGGCCTCGCTCATCGGCACCGCCGTGGTGCCGCTGCGCGAGCGCAGTTCGGCCAGCGTGGCGGCAAGGTCGTCCGTCTCGATCTCGTAGATCGCCACGTAGCGCCACGGAAAATTTTCGGCCAGGAGCACCGGCTCCACCAGCTGGAAGCGCTGAGCGCCGACGAAGCCGGGCACGCGCACCACGTCCTGCAGATGTTGCCTGGAATACCACTCGTTGTATTCGGCCTCACGGCCCTCGACGGGATTTGACAGCACCAGCAGCCGGTAGCTCGCCATGGGTTCTCCTCGCGGCTCGGGGTGGGCGTGGGATCAGGCGCCGGGCGCGATGAAGCGCCCGGACGGCTGGCCCATCATCTGCGAGTAGACCATCGGCTGCTTGCCGTCGAGATCGCGGATGCCATAGCGCAGGCCCAACTCGGCGCCGATCAGCGTCTGGCCCGACAGCGCCATGCGCTCCGGATCGCGCCACAGTCTTTCGAGCACCAGGCCGGTGAAATCCGGCGTCTCGAAGTTGGGCAGGTTGGCGGCTATGTCCGGCGGCAGATGCTCGCGCGGGATCGACTGCAGCATCTCGGTGAGGATGAATCCCGGCCAGATGCTCACGGACGCGACATCGTGGCCACGCAGGTCCACGGCCATGTCGAACGACATCTTGTCGGTGCCGGCCTTGGCCGCGCCGTAGGCCGGGCCATGGAAATACGACACCGCGCCGTAGAACGACACGTGCGCCATGAGCGCGCCGCCGGTCTCGATCATCAGCGGCGTCGCGTAGTAGGCGGCGACGTAGTTGGAACGCAGGCCGACGTCGATCATGTCGACCAGGTGCAGCGGCTTCTCCCAGTACGGGCCGGGCACGGCCAGGTCCATGGGATACACCGCGGCGGCGTTGTTGACGAGCAGATCGAGGCGACCGCTGTCCTTGCGCACGCGCTCGAAAAGCGCCTTCACTTCGTCGTCCTTGGCGTGGTCGACGCGCACGGCTATACCCTGGCCGCCGGCGGCGGTGATCTCGGCGGCGACGCGGTCCAGCGCATCGTCGCCGCTGCTGCGGCCGGTGACGTAGACGGTCAGCCCGCGGCTTCCCAGCGCGCGCGCGATACCGCGGCCCAGGCCGCGACTGGCGCCGGTGACGACGGCGATTCCCTGTGTCATGCCTGCTCTCCTCAGTGTGTTCTTGCCGCTGTTGTAGAAGGGCAGCAAGCCCCGGCTCACAGATTGGTTTGACGGCCTACCTGGCAGCGGGACGTGTGCCCTCTCCTAACCTCATTCAATTGGAAGCCGCGTAATCCGCGAACATCTCGCGCACCGCGCCCAGGCTGACCTTGAGCGAGGGCGTGCGCGGCAGGCGCTCGACGAAGCGGATCTGCGCGGGCACGTGATGCGAGGGCAGATGCTCGCGCAGGAAATTCTTCAGCTCGGCCTCGCTGGGCTCCGCGACACCGGCGCGCAGTTCCACCGCCGCGACCGGAATCTCGCCCAGGCGCGCCTCGGGCAGGCCGACCACCGCCGCGTCGAGCACCGCGGGATGGCGGATCAGGGTCTTCACCACCGTCTCGGGCAGCACCTTGAAGCCGCCGCGGATGATCGCGCCGTCGCCGCGGCCGTGCAGCGTGACGAAGCCGTCGGCGTCGATGGAGGCGATATCGGTGGTGCGGATCCAGTCAGGGTTGACCAGCGGCACCAGCGCTTCGAGATAGCCCTGCTCGCCGGGCGCCACCTCGATGCCCGACTGCGGATCCACCACGCGGATCTGCACGCCGGGGAAGGCCTTGCCGATGCTGCCGCGCTTGGCCTCGCCGTACCGCTTCACCAGGTCCGGCGTCCACGCGATGATGGTGCCGGCGAACTCGGTGGCCCCGTAGCCCCAGACCACGGGCAGGCCGTAGGTCTGTTCGAACCGCTGCTGCGTGGCCGGCTCCAGCGGCGCCGAGCCGCCGAAGATGAACACCAGCGAGGCCAGGTCCTCCTTGGGGACCTTGGCTTCGAGCACCATGCGGATCACGGTGGGCTGCACGCCGACCTTGGTGATCTTGTAGCGCTTGATCGCGCCGACCCAGTCGGCCACGTTGAACTTCTCGAGCAGCACCATGCGCTTGCCCACATAGGTGGCGCCCAGCAGCTGGCACACGCCGCCGATGCCGCCGAACGGCCAGAACACCAGATCCGGCGGCTCGTCGGCGTCGGGCATCACCTGCGCGGTGGCGCTGGACACCGCGCGCTCCAGCACCGGCATGCGGATGTGGATGCGCTTGGGCGCGCCGGTGGTGCCGCTGGTGAGCACCTCGATGCCGGGCTCGGCCGGCGCCTCGCGGAACGGCCCCGCGCCCAGCGTGCTCAGCTGCGGCACCAGCGCCACGCGCGGGCCGCTGATGGCCACGGCGATGCCCAGCGAGCCCGCCGCGCGCGCGGCCTCGATCACCGGCGCGGTCCAGTCCTCGCGGTCCGCGACCACCGCCGCAAGCCCGAGCTTGGCCACGTCCTTGGCGATCGCCTCGGGCGACTGGAAAGCGTAGATCATCGAGAACGAGCGGTTGGCCGCGACCAGGCCGAGTATCGCCGCCGCATGCGGCACGCGGTTGCGCACGACGATGCCGACGGCGCTGGTCTCGGGCACGCCGGCCTGCCTGAGCAGGGCGGCGATGCCGTCGGCGTAGTCGGCGAGCTCGCCGCGCGTATACCACTGGCCCTCGAACTCGATCGCGGGGGACTCGCGATCGCCGAGAAACTGCTTGCGGATGGTGGCTGTGAAATCCATGAGGCCTCGATGCAGCGGACGGGCGGAACGGATCAGATCTGCGACTTGGGCAGGCGGATTTCGATGCCGTCGAGCTCTTCGGACAGGCGGATCTGGCAAGTGAGCCGGCTGTTGGGCTCGCCGTAGAGCACGCCGTCGAGCATCGACTGCTCGGTCTCGTCGGCGGGCGCCAGGCGGGAGTTCCACGGCTCCTGCACGTAGCCGTGGCAGGTGCCGCAGGACGCGCTGCCGCCGCAGTCGGCGATGATGCCGGGAATCAGGTGATCGACGGCGATCTGCATCAGCGACTGCCCGGAGGGCCCTTCCACCGTGTGGGCCTTGCCGCTGTGTTCGATGAAGACGACTTTTGGCATTTTGCTGGTTCTCGAAAGCGATTGGGATTGGGCACGCGCCGCAAGCACTGCGGCGGTCTGGGGCCGGCTCATCTGACGGATCGTCAGCTTTATATTCCGCATTATACGATCGTGCAACTTCCGCGGCCGTTTTCAGCTCCTGGCCGCGCGGATCACGGCGCGGCCGTTGCCGATGGCCACCACGTCGCGCACCGGCACGCGCACCGTGAAGCTCACCTGCTCGCCGTCGACCCAGATCTCGGTGCGCAGCGTTTCACCGGGATAAACCGGCGCGGTGAAGCGCGCGGCAATCTCGGCGATGCGGCTGGCGTCGTAGCCGCACACCGCCTGCAGCAGCGCATGGCCCGCGACTCCGTAGGTCGCCAGCCCGTGCAGGATCGGCCGCTCGAAGCCGGCCTTGCGCGCCACCGCCGGGTCGGCATGCAGCGGGTTCATGTCGCCATTGAGGCGGTATTGCAGGGCCATGCGCGGATCGGTGGCGATGTCGCAGACGAGGTCGGGCGCGCGCGCGGGCATCGCCGGCGGCGGCGCCGCCGCCTTGGCCGGGCCGCCGATGCCGCCGTCGCCGCGGCAGAACAGCGTCTGCGTGGAGGTGCACAGCGGCTCGCCGCTGGCGGCATCGAAGATGCGCCGCTCGTAGTACACCAGGGCACCCTTGCCAGGGCCTTTGTCGATGATGTCGACGATGCGCGAGCGGCCGGTCACGCTGGCCTGCGGCGGCAGCGGCCGATGCAGCACCAGCCCCTGCTCGGCGTGCACGATCTTCACCCAGTCGATGCCGCTGTCGAGCTCGCGCGCCCAGAAGCCCGGATGCGCCAGCACCACGCCCATGGTCGGCAGCACGCGCAGGTTCTTCTCGTAGACGTAGGCGAGCTGCGCCTCGTCCAGCGGATCGGCGCCCAGGCCCAGGCTCAGCGCATAGCGCATGGCGTCGGTGGCGGTATAGGTCTGCCGCGAGTCGGGGATCGCGAGTTGCAGCAGCTGGTCGTACTGGGCAGGCATTGGCGGGCTCTCCGAATCTGCTTTTTCTGTCGGGCCGTGCGGTCGGGGTTTACGCCCCTCCCGCGAAAGGCCTGTGCGGTCTACACACCACGGAACGGCGGCGCCGGCTTCTTCTCGCGGAAGGCCTCGACCGCGGCCAGGTGATCCTGCGTGAGATACAGCGCGGGCTGCACGTCCACTTCGGCGCGCAGGGCATCGTCGAGCGTGGCGATGCCCTTGGCGTAGGCGGCCTTGAGCATCGCCATCGGCAGCGGCGCGGCCGCCGTGTAGCCGCGCGCCATTTCCAGCGCCGCGGCCAAGGCCTCGCCGGTGTCGACCAGCTGGTCGGCCAGGCCCAATGCCAGTGCTTCGTCGGCCAGCACCGTGCGCGCAGTGAAGAACAGCTGCCGCGCCTGGGCCATGCCGACGCGCTGCGGCAGGCTCCACAGCGCGCCCATGTCGGGCAAGAGGCCCACCTTGGTGAACACCGCGGCGTACTTGGCGCTGCGCGACGACACCACGGTGTCGCAGGCCGCGGCCAGCGACAGGCCGGCGCCGAAAGCGAAGCCTTCCACCGCCGCGACCACCGGCTTGGGGCCGCCCGCCAGCAGGCGGATCACGCGATGCGCCGATTCGATGCGCTGGCGGCTGCCCAGCATCGGCCGCTCGCGGGTCATCGGCGACACGTCGCCGCCGGCGCAGAAGTGCTCGCCGGCGCCGGTGAGCACGATCGCGCGGCAGGCCTCGTCGCCGGCCAGCTGCGTGAGCCGCTCGATCAGCTGGTTGAGCATCTCGGTGGACAGCGCGTTGCGCCGGGCCGGCGCGTTGAGCGTGACCACGGTCACCGCGTCATGGGCTTGCAGCTGCACGAGTTCACTCACGTCGTTCTCCTTGACTCCAGGCTCAGGCCAGGAGCGCCTGCAGAATGCCGATCGCGGCGATCGGCTGGTCCAGCATCAGGTGATGATGCGCGTCCGGCACCATGATGGGCTCGCGGCGCACCGGCAGCGTGGCGGCCACGCGGCGCATGCATTTTTCATTGACGACGAGGCTGTGCTCGCCCCATACCAGGTGCACCGGGATCGGGATGCGCCGCAGGATCGCCGCGCCATCGTCCTCGGTGGGGCCGCCGCCCGGCAGCCGGATGTCGAACTTCCAGGTCCAGCCGCCGTCCACCTCGCGCAGCGCGCCTTCGGCCAGGTATCGCAGCAGGGCCGGATGCGCGGGCTGTTCCGGAGACAGGCGGAAGCGCGCCATCGCCGCCTCGCGTGTGGCATGCACGCGGCCGCTGCCGATGCGCGGGTGTTCCGCGACGGGCCCCATGTCGGCGAAATGCACATAGCTGTCGACCGCGACCGCGCGCGTGAACATCGCCGGCTGCTCGCTGCAGGCGCGCAGCAGGCGCGCGCCGCCATAGCTGTGGCCGACGGCGATCGGCGTGCGCAGGCCGCTATGTCGCGTCACTGCGACGATGTCGTCCGCGAAGTCACCGGCGCCGTAGTGCGCGCGGCGCCCGCTGTCGCCCATGCCCGAGAGCTCCATCACCACGACATGGAAGCGGTCGGCGAAGATCGGTGCGATGAAGTCCCACCAGCGCAGATGCGCGCGGTAGCCGGGCACGAACAGCAGCCCGGGCAGGCCGCTGCCCGCGTCGTTCCACTCCAGATAATGCAGGGCGATGCCGCCGTTGTCGGCGTAGCGCGAGACACCGGGTGTCGCGATCGCGCGCTGCAGCCACGACGGGTTTTCCATCGTTATCAGACGGCGGATGCGGCGATCCGCGCACGGCATTCGGTGACCATGCGCTGGATCAGCTCGTGGCAGCTTGGCACGTCGTCGATCAGGCCTACCACCTGCCCGCCCCAGATCAGGCCGCCGTCGACCGCGCCGGTCTCCAGTGCCTCGCGGCCGCGCACGCCTTTCACCAGATGATGGATGTCGCCGAATTCGCAACCGCCGGGACGGTATTCGGTGGCCACCACTTCGTCGGAAATGGCGTTCTTGAGCACGCGGCCGCTGTTGTGCAGGGTGCGGAAGATGATGTTGGTGTCGCGCTCGCTCTTGCTGACCATCATTTGCTTGATGTTGTCGTGGATCGGCGCCTCTTGCGTTGCACAGAAGCGCGTGCCCATGTTGACGCCCGCGGCGCCCAGCACCAGTGCGGCGGCGAGGCCACGGCCGTCGCCGATGCCGCCCGAGGCGATCACGGGAATCCTGAGCTTTCTGGCCGCAGCCGGGATCAGCACCAGGCCGCCGATGTCGTCCTCGCCCGGGTGGCCCGCGCATTCGAAGCCGTCGATGCTGACGATGTCGACGCCGTTGCGCTCGGCCGACAGCGCATGCCGCACCGCCGTGCACTTGTGCAGGATGGTGATGCCGGCGTTCTTGGCCTTGATGATGAACTCGCGCGGATTGTTGCCCGCGGTCTCGAGGATCTTCACGCCGGACTGGATCACCACGTCGAGGTAGGCCTCGTAGGGCGGCGGCGTGGCGCTGGGCAGGATGGTGAGGTTCACGCCGAAGGGCGCGTCGGTCATCTTGCGGCAGCGCTCGATTTCCAGCGCCAGCGCGTCGGGCGTGGGCTGGGTCAGCGCGGTGAGAATGCCCAGGCCGCCGGCGTTGGAAACCGCGGACGCGAGTTCGGCGCGTCCCACCCACATCATGCCGCCCTGCACGATCGGATAGCGGATGCCGAGCATCTCGGTGACGCGCGTCTTCATCGCGGGCGCATCGGCGGCGCCGGGCTGGGCAGCAGCTTGCATCGGGGTCACTCCGGTTTCGAGAGTCATGACGGTTGTTATTGCTGCACCAGCGGCCGCGCGATCACCAGGCGCTGGATGTCGCTGGTGCCCTCGTAGATCTGGCACACGCGCACGTCGCGGTAGATGCGCTCGACCGGGAAGTCGTCCACGTAGCCGTAGCCGCCGTGAATCTGGATGGCGTCGGAGCAGACCTGCTCGGCCATCTCGGACGCAAACAGCTTGGCCATGGACGCCTCGCGCAGGCAGGGCTGCGCGGCTTCGCGCAGGCTCGCGGCATGCAGCACCATCTGCCGCGCCACTTCGATCTTCGTGGCCATGTCCGCCAGGCGGAAGGCGACGGCCTGGTGCGAGATGATGGTGCTGCCGAAGCTCTTGCGGTCGTTGGCGTAGCGCACCGCGGCTTCGAAGGCCGCGCGCGCCATGCCCACGGCCTGCGAGGCGATGCCGATGCGGCCGCCCTCGAGATTCGACAGCGCGATGCGATAGCCCTCGCCTTCCGCACCCAGCATCTGGTCGGCCGCCACCTCGCAGTCCTCGAGCGCGATCTGCGCGGTGTCGGACGCGTGCTGGCCCATCTTGGCTTCGAGCCGCGCCACGCGGTAACCCGGCGTGTCGGTGGGCACGATGAAGGCGCTGATGCCCTTCTTGCCCGCGGCCGGATCGGTCACCGCGAACACGATCGCGATCTGCGCGTTCTTGCCGCTGGTGATGAACTGCTTGGTGCCGCTGATGACCCAGCCGCGATCGCTGCGCCGGGCGCGCGTGCGCAGTGCCGCGGCGTCCGAGCCGGCCTGCGGCTCGGTCAGGCAGAACGCGCCCAGCTGCTCGCCGCGCGCCATCGGCTTCAGGAAGCGTTCCTTCTGCGCGGCGTTGCCGAACTTGTAAATGGGCATGCAGCCTACCGAGTTGTGCACGCTCATGATGGTGGAGGTGGCGCCGTCGCCCACCGCGATTTCCTCGAGCGCCAGCGCGTAGGCGACATGGTCGGCACCGGCGCCGTCGTATTCCGGCGGCACCAGCATGCCGAGCAGTCCCATCCGGCCCATCTCGCGCAGCGCCTCGGCCGGGAACGTGTGGCTTCGGTCCCATTCCGCGGCATGGGGCGCGAGGCTCTGCGCGGCAAAGCTGCGCGCGGCCTCGCGGATCATCGTCTGGTCGGACGTGAGTAACATGGTTCTTCGCTGGTTCCAGGAATCGGTAACAGGAATCGGCGGCGTGGAGCGCCCGCCGGCACTCTGGGGTGTCGTCGGGGCGATCGATCCGCCGTCCGTTTCCGCGCTCTCTTGAGCGGACTATAAAACTGACGTGGCGTCAGCTTATCATGTCGACATTCGAATCGACACCGGGCGCGATCCGCACCTTCGCAAGCCCGGTACGCCCTGCAAGCTGTTTCGCGGAAGGAGACGGTCGCCATGCGCAATCACCTGCCACTGACCCTGGCGGACATGCTGGAACTCAACGCGGTCCGCTTCGGCGACACGCCCGCCTACATCGTCGGCGACCGCCAGCTCACGCATCGCCAGCTTCTGGAACGCGCCCGGCGCCTCGCCTCGGCGCTGGAACGCGCCGGCGTGCGCAAGCAGGACCGCGTGTCCATGCTCGCGATGAACTGCATGGAGTACGGCGAAGTGCTGGCCGCCGGCCAGCTCAGCGGCATGATCATCGCCACCGTCAACTTCCGCCTCGCGCCGCCGGAGATGGCCTTCATCATCAAGGACGCGGCACCGCGCGTGCTGATCTTCGAGGCGCAGTACCTGGACGTGGTCGGCCAGCTGCGCGCCGACTTCAAGACCATCGAGCATTATGTCTGCATCGGCGGCAGCGCCGACTGGGCGCAGGACTACGAGACCTTCGTCAAAAGCGGCGACGCGGCCGGCCCCTCGATCCACGCGGTGGAAGAGGACATCGCCTGCCTGATCTATACCAGCGGCACCACCGGCCGGCCCAAGGGCTGCATCTGGGGCCAGCGCGAATACCGGCAGATGGCGCACACGCTGTCGAACGAGCAACGCACCGGCCTGGCCGACAAGGCGTTGCTGGTGATGCCGATGTTCCACATCGGCGCCATGGCGATCCAGCTCGCCATCCATTTCCGCGGCGGCACCGTGCACCTGCATCGCCTGTTCGACCCCGCCGCGCTGCTGGCCGACTCGGTGCGCGAGCGCATCACCGTCTGGCACCTCGCGCCGACCATGGTGCAGATGGTGCTGGAGCAGCCCGGCATCGAGAAGCTGGATCTGTCCGCGCTCAAGAAGATCATCTACTCGGCCTCGGCGATGCCGGGCCCGGTGCTGCTGCTGGGCATGCGCCTTCTGGGCGAGAACGTGTTCCTGCAGTTCTACGGCCAGTCGGAAGCCATCATCACCGGCCTGCAGCCCGAGCAGCACCGTCCCAACGGCAGCGAGCGCGAACGCCGCTGGCTCACGTCGGTGGGCCATCCCTTCCCCAACACGCTGCTCAAGATCGTCGACGAGGAAGGCCGCGAAGTGCCGCGCGGCAGCGCCGGCGAAGTGGCCGTGAAATCCACCGCGATGGCGCGCGGCTACTGGAACAACCATCCCGGCACGCTCGAAACCTTCCGCGACGGCTGGTGCCACACCGGCGACATGGGCCGTCTCGACGAGGACGACCTGCTGTACCTGGTCGACCGCAAGAAGGACATGATCATCTCCGGCGGCGAGAACATCTATTCGCGCGAGGTTGAAGAGGCGCTGCTGCTGCATGCCGCGGTTTCCGAATGCGCGGTGATCGGCCTGCCCGACGCCAAGTGGGGCGAGTCGGTGTGCGCGGTGGTGGTGCTGCGCGCGGGGCTGTCGGCCACCGAGGCGGAGCTCATCGAACACACGCGCCGGCAGATCGCGAGCTACAAGAAGCCCAAGAAGGTTTACCTGGTGAGCGAGCTGCCCAAGCTGCCCACCGGCAAGATCAACAAGGTGCAGCTGCGCCAGCAGTACGCGGTGCCTGCGGAGACGCAGGCATGAGCGCCGTCAATGATGCGGCCGCGCTGCAGACGCTGATCGCCAAGGACTGCATCACCCAGGTGCTGATCCGCTACTGCGACGCCGCCGACAGCGCCGACGAGGCGCTGCTGCGATCGGTGTTCCATGCCGACGGCAGCGACGAGCACGCCGGCATGTTCGCCGGCAAGATCGACGAGCTCGCGCCGATGATGGTGAAAATGCATGAGCGCTTCACGCTCACCCAGCATTCCATCGACAACATCGCAATCGAGGTAGACGGCGACGTCGCGCACAGCCGCTGCCGCATCACCGCGCATCACCGCTACGAGGTCGACGGCCAGGCCTATCACCTGATCGCCGGCGGTCGCTACATCGACCGCTTCGAAAAGCGCGCCGGCGAGTGGCGCATCGCGCACCGCCTCACGTATATGGACTGGACGCTGACGCACCGCGTCGAGGACGGCCTGCCCTCGCCGTTCTGAAAGCCCGAGGTCGTTTCGGGCCCCGAGCGGCCGCCATTGCGGCGCAAGGCGCGCGCGGCGGCACTGGCGAGCGGGCTGGCCCGCCGAACGAGCAAAGGCGGGTAGCACCCGCCTTGCGAGAGCGGCTCAGGCGTTTTCGGCCACGCGGTTGAGCACCGGCGCGCCCAGCGCGGTGCCATACAGCACCGTGACGCTCGACAGCTCGGCGGTGTCCGACATCGGAATCTTGCCGCCCGCCATGGCCTCGTTCATACGCTGCAAGACCTCGTCGACGTGTTCGGCATCGACTTCGTAGAGGGTGACGTACTGCCACGTCGGCGCGCCCGGCGCGGCGGCGATGGTGTTGAGGCTGAAGCGCTGCGCCGAGTGGATTTCCGGTGCGATGCGCAAGGTGTCCGGCACGTGCTGACGGTCGTACCATGCGTTGAATTCTGCTTCCGCGCCCGGCTTGGCGTTGCTGAAAACCAGCAGCTGTCCTTTCTTCGACATGTCGTCTCCTCCTGTTGATAGCGCTCAGCGTTTGCCGGCGGCTTCTTCCGTGTTGAGTGAATCATCGAGGTTGGGCACGCTGCCCAGGCTCGCACCGCCGTCCACTACCAGGTGATGCCCCGTGATATAGCTCGACTCCGGTGCGGCCAGGAAGGCGACGGCGTTGGCGATCTCGGTGGTTTCTCCGATGCGCGCGACCGGGAAGCTCGAGGTGATCACCTTGACCATGTCGGCCGGCAGGTACATGCGGTCGGATGCAATCAGGCCCGGGTCGACCGTGTTGAAGGTGATGCCCAGCCGGCCGTATTCCACCGCCATGCCGCGGATCAGCGAATTGATCGCCGCCTTGCTGGCGCCGTAGGGCACGATGCCCGGCGAGTTGAGCCGGTTGCCGGCGCAGGACGAGATGCAGATCATGCGGCCGGTGCCGCTCTTGGCCAGGTGCGGAATCGCATCCTTGGCGAACCAGAACGTGGAGTAGAAGTTGCTCCGCGTCATCAGATCGAAGTCGTCATCGGTCATCTCGACCACGGCGCCGTTGGGCGCGTCGGCCGCGCACAGCACCAGGATGTCGAGCTTGCCGTGCCGCTGCACGGTGTCGTCGATGAGCGCCTTGCTCGCCGAGCGCTCGGCGAGTTCGAAGCCGGCGTACAGCGTCGCCTTGCCGCCCTTGCCGGTGATTTCGGCGACCACGTCCTCGCCGAACTTGGCGGTGCGCACCGCCACCACCACGGTCGCGCCCTGATCGGACAGCGTCCGGGCGATGGCCTTGCCGATGCCGCGGCCGCCGCCGGTAACGATCGCGATCTTTCCTTCCAGCTTGCCGCCCATGGCGTCTCCTCTCTAGTTTCGGTGAATGGAATTCAACTTGGGCGATGCCATGGGATGGGTCTCCCATGGACTCGTCGTTCCCACGCAGACGGCGACCCGACGCCCGCCCGGGTCAGCACGCGCGTAGGATGCACGGCCTCGTCGCCTGCGCGGGGGATGACGCCTTCAAGTCGATGCCTGGAGCGAGCTTACTTCCAGTCGCCTTCGAGCAGCGCCTTGAGGTTGCTGCTCATGACCATCTGCTGCTCCTCCGCATTCAGATCCTCGATGTCGCGGAAGAAGTCGAGCGGCTTGGCCAGCCCTTCGGGATGCGGCCAGTCGCTGCCGAACAGCACGCGGTCCATGCCGATCAGGTTGGCCACGGTGCGCACCGAATCCTCGTAGAACGGCGCTACGTAGACGTGCCGGCGGAACGCTTCCACCGGGTCGGTTTTGAAGTCGCGCGGCATCTTGTGGTAGGTGCTCTCGAAGCGCTTGAGCAGCGGCTCCAGCCACGACGAGCCGTTCTCCAGCGAGGCCACGCGCACGCCGGGATGGCGATCGAACACGCCGTGGCAGATCAGCGCGGCCAGCGCGTCCTGGATCGGCCGGCCCAGCACCACGTCGATCACTTCCTTGAACGGGTCCTTCTCGAAGGGCCGCGTCTCGCCCGCACCGCCCTGCGTCCACCACTGGTAGATGCGGTCGTAGCCGGTGTCCGAGGTGTGCAGCGCGACCAGGATCTTGGCCTCGGCGCAACGCGCCCAGAACGGATCGAATTCCTTGAAGCCGAACGAGCGGCTGCCGCGCAGGCCGGGCACCGGCGCCGGCCGCAGCAGCACCACGCGCGCGCCGGCCTCGATCACGAAATCGAGTTCTTTCAGCGCGAGTTCCAGGTTGGCCAGGTTGATCGCGGCCACCGGGAACTGGCGGCCGTTGGCGAAGCCGTATTCGTCACGCACCCACTGGTTGAGCGAGTGGAACAGCGCCGCGATGACGTCCGGCTTGTCGCCCAGGCGTTCCTCGATGACCGAGGCCAGCGTCGGCAGCAGGATGCTGGCGTGCACGCCGTTCTTGTCGAGTTCCTTCAGGTGCGCCGGGCCGCTGTGGAAGGCGGCGTCGGACGGAACCGCCTTGCCGCCGATCTCGCGCAGCGACAGGCCTTCGGGATTCTGGCCGCGGAACCATTTCTCGTGCGCGCCGGGCGCGGCGACGACTTCGAACGCGGGGTTCGGGATGTATTCCGACAGCACGCCGCCGACGGCGAGCTTGGTGCGGCCATTGACCGTCACGTACTGGAATTCTTTCTTGAACTGCTTGGGCAGATAGCGCAGAAACGCATCGGGCGTTTCGTAGTAGTGCTGGTCGGCGTCGTAGATCGGGTAGGCGGGGCTGTTCATGAGGGTCTCCTGCGGCCGGTTCGGCTCCCGGCCATGACTAATACTAACTGATCGTCAGTTCTGTGCGCGTGCGGCGGCCGGCTCGGCGCATTCGCGCAGGGCCAGCTGCTCCAGGTGGAACTGCGCGCTGCCGAGTTCGTTCTCGAACACGGTCATGCGCTTGAAGTAGTGCCCGATGCTGTATTCCTCGGTCACGCCGATGCCGCCGTGCAGCTGAATGCCTTGGGCGCAGACGAAGCGTCCGCTCTGCCCGACCCGGGCCTTGGCCACCGACAGCGCGGCCTGGCGCGCCGCGAGCGGCCGTACCAGGTAGGCCATCGCGCGATAGACCATCGAGCGCGACAGCTCCAGCTCGATCAGCATCTCGGCCATGCGGTGCTGCAGCGCCTGGAAGGTATTGAGCGTGACACCGAACTGCTTGCGCGTGCGCAGGTAGTCGCGCGTGATCCACATCGCCCGCTCCATCACGCCGACGGCCTCGGCGCACAGCGCGATGAGCCCGCGCGCATGGCCGTATTCGAGCGCGGCCCAGCCCTCGCCCACGGCGCCGAGCAGATCGGCCGAGGTCACGCGGACGCCGTCGAGCGTGACTTCGGCGCTCCAGCGATTGTCGATCAGGCGCACATCGCGGCGCTGCAGGCCGGGCACGTTCGCATCGATCAGGAACAGCGTGAT
This sequence comes from Solimonas soli DSM 21787, assembly GCF_000474945.1. Taxonomy (GTDB): domain Bacteria; phylum Pseudomonadota; class Gammaproteobacteria; order Nevskiales; family Nevskiaceae; genus Solimonas; species Solimonas soli. The sequence continues at coordinate 221,314 of NZ_AXDW01000001.1, forward strand.
GCCCTGGCGATCCCGGGAGCCACCCGAGGTCCTTGCGGAAACGATGAAGCGATCGGCGACGTTGCCGCCCATCACCAGCGTTTTCTCGCCATGCAGCGTCCAGGCGCCGTCGCCGGCCGGCCGCGCCTGCGTGGTCACGTGCTCGATCACGCCGCGCGACTGCACCTCGTGATGCGCCAGCGCGGGACGCAGCTCGCCCGCGCACAGCAGCGGCAGCAATTCCCTGGCCTTGTCGGCATCGGCTGCGAGCAGCGTCTGCGCAGCCAGCACGCCGATGCCCCAGAACGGGTCGACCACCAGGTTGCGCCCGAACTCCTCCATCAGCAGCGCGGCTTCGACGATGTCGCCGCCCAGGCCGCCGCAGTCCTCGGGCAGCGAGGCGGCGAGCCAGCCCATCTCGGCGAACTGGGCCCAGCGCGCGGCGTCGAAGCCACCGTTCACGGGCGCGTGCAGGCGCTGCTCCAGCGAGCACTCCTTTTCGAGAAAGCGGCGTGCGCTGTCGCGCAGCATTTCCTGCTCGTCGGTGAGGCGAAAGTCCATGTTCAGAGACCCAGGAACGAGCGCGCGATGATCGTGCGCTGCACTTCGTTGGCGCCGCCGTAGATGGTGGCGGCGCGGCGATACATGAAGTCGGCGACCACGCCGGGCGCATAGTCGGGCCCCGGCGGCCAGTCGGGCTTGGCATCGGGGTCTTCGCCGGGCTCGGCGTAGAGATAGCTGCCGTACTGCTCCAGCGCCTCGACGGTGAGTTCGCCGATGCGCTGCACCAGCTCGGAGCCACGCACTTTCAGCAGCGAGCCGTAAGGCAGCACGGCGCCTTCGGACTTCTCGGTCAGGGCGCGCAGCGTGAGCCATTCCAGCGCGCGCAAGTCGACTTCCAGCTGCGCCAGCCGCGGCGCGAAGCCCGGCAGGTCGATCACGCGGCAGCCGTCGCTGCGCTCGTGCATGGCGATGTGCCGCAGCTGCGCCAGCTTGCGCTTGTTGAGCGGCACTTCGGCACTCGTGGCACGCTCGTTCTCGAGTACGGCCTTGGCGTAGGTCCAGCCCTTGTTCTCTTCGCCCAGCAGGTTGCTCACCGGAACACGCACATTGTCGAAGAAGACTTCGTTGAGGCTGTGCGCCTCGCCGATGTCGATGATGGGCCGCACCGTGATGCCGGGCGTGGCGGGGTCCACGCACAGGAACGAAATGCCGCGCTGCTTGGCCTCGGGATTGGTCTTGACCAGCAGGCCGATGATGTCGCAGGTGTGCGCGCCGGTGGTCCAGATCTTGTGGCCGTTGACGACGTATTCGTCGCCGTCGCGCACGGCGCGCGTGGCCAAAGCCGCCAGGTCGGAACCGGCGCCGGGCTCCGAGAAGCCCTGGCCCCAGTAGAGCTCGCCCTTGAGGATGCCGGGCAGCAGGCGCGCCTTGAGTTCGGCGCCCGCGTAGGTGTAGATCACCGGGCCGAACATGCGCAGGCCGCCGTTGTCGGTGGCTGGCGCGCCGGCCAGCGCGCATTCCTCGTCGAAGATGAACTGGCGCAGGTGCGACCAGCCGGTACCGCCGTATTCGACCGGCCAGTTGGGCGCGCCCCAGCCGCGTTCGAACAGCGTGCGCTGCCAGCGCCGCTGATCGGCGCGAATGGGATGAAAGCCGCAGGCGCCGCGCCTGGCGAGATCGGGCGGAAGGTTTTCCTTCAGAAAGGCACGGACTTCTTGGCGGAAGGCCTCGTCTGCGGGATCGAGCTTGAAATCCATGGAGTGGTCGGTCGGTTCTTGTCTTGTTGTTGTGTGTCAGCCGATGGGGTACACGATCGCCTTTTCCTGCATGTACTCGGCGAGCCAGCGCGAGCCGAACTCGCGGCCCACGCCCGAGCGCTTGTAGCCGCCGAAGGGCACTTCGACGGTGAGGTCGTTGAGGCCACCGTTGATCCAGACGTTGCCGGTGCGCAGGCGCCGCGCCATGCGGTAGGCCTGGGCCTTGTCGGCGGAATTCACCGCGCCGTACAGGCCCAGCGGGCTGTCGTTGGCCAGGGCGATGGCTTCGTCGTCGGTGTCGTAGCCGATCACGCAGCCCACCGGCCCGAAGATCTCGTCCTGCGCCAGCGCCGAGCGGTTGTCGACATCATCGAACAGCGTCGGCTCGAAGAAGTAGCCGCGCTGCAGGTGCGCCGGCCGCTTGCCGCCGGCCACCAGCCTGGCGCCGCTGTCCAGGCCCAGCTGCACGTAGCGCTCGGTCTTGTCGCGCGCGGCGGCGCGGATCATCGGGCCCATGAGCACGCTGGGGTCGGCAGGATCGCCCTGCTTCCAGTGCGCCAGGGCACCCTTGATCGTGGCCACGAACGCCGCGCGCACCGAGTTGTGCACGATGTAGCGCGTGAGCAGCGCGCAGCCCTGGCCCGAATGCATCGTGAAGCACATCAGCGCGAGCATGGCCGAGGCCTGCACGTCGGCGTCGGGGCGCACGATCAGCGCCGACTTGCCGCCCAGCTCCAGGTGCACTTTCTTCAGCGTCGGCGCGGCCTGCGCCATGATGATGGCGCCCACCGCGTCCGAGCCGGTGAAGCTGATCAGGTCCACGCGCGGATCGGAGGTCAGCATCGCGCCCACGTCGGCGCCGCCGGTGACGATGTTGAGCACGCCGCGCGGCAGGCCCGCGGCCTCGGCGATCTCCCCGAACAGCAGCGTCGAATACGGCGTGAACGGCGAGGGCTTGACGACGATGCTGTTGCCGGCCATGAGCGCCGGCGCGATCTTGCCCATGCTCAGGAAGAACGGATAGTTGTAGGCGGTGATGCCCACCACCACGCCGTAGGGCTCGCGCTCCACGGACGCGGCGCCGATCATGTCGTGGCCGCGCGGATCGTAGGGGTTGCGGTTGATCTCCACCGGCGTCATTTCCGGCTTCATGCCCAAGCCCTGCTCGATGGCGAAGTCGAGCGCGCGCATGGCGCCGCCGAACTGCGGGCCGTTCATGATGCCGAAGGTGGCGCCGGCCTCGGCCGTGAGCAAGGCCTTGATGCGGTCGCTGTTCTCCACGAGCGCATCGCGAAAGCGGTACATCACCTGGGCGCGCTGCTTCATCGACATCTGCGACCAGGGCCCGTGATCGAAGCTGTGGCGCGCCGCGGCGATCGCGGCCTCGGCCTCGGCCCGGCCGCCGATCGGCGCCTGCCCGATGACCTCCTCGGTGGCGGGATTGATCACCGGATCGCGCGCAGGCTCACCCGAAGCGACCCAGGCGCCGTCGATGAAAAGCTTGTCGATGTGGGTGTAGGGAATCGTCATGAAGGTCAGCTGCTCTGTATTTGTGCGTAGCCGTTGTTCATCACCACGCCGTCGCGTTCGACGGCCTTCACGCGGAAGGCGAGGCGGCCTTCGCCGAGCTGCCAGATCTCGGTGCGCAGGGTCTCGCCGGTGAACACCGGGCCGGTGTAGCGCAGCCCGAGCTGCGTCAGGCGCGCCGCGTCGCCGCCGCAGGCGCCGAGGATCAGCGCGCGCCCGGCCAGCCCGAACGCGCAGACGCCGCGCAGCATCGACTGCGCCGCGCCGCCGCCGGCGTTGCGGGCGGCATCGAAGATGGCGGGCAGCTTGTAGGGCGCGTCGTCGTCGCGCGGCGTGGGCAGGTCGATCACCGCGTCGGGCGCGCGCTCCGGCGGCGGCGGGCTGGGCTTGGGCGCTTCGCCGGTGGCGCCGCCCTGGCCGCCGTTGCCGCGCAGGAACATCGTCACCTTGACCGTGGCGACGTGCTCGCCGGCGGCGTCGGTCAGGCGCGCGCTTTCGTACATCAGCGCGCCCTTGCCGGCGCCCTTGTCGTAGATCTCGTCCACCGCGAACTGCGCGGTGATGCGGCCCTGCGGCGGCAGCGGCCGATGCAGCGTCACCGCTTCCTCGGCATGCAGCATGCGCGTCCAGTCGATGCCAGTCCCGGGCTCGTTGGTCCACAGCGCGCCGGCGCTGCCCAGGATCACCGCCATCATCGGCAGCGCTTTGTCGCCGTCGATGTAAGGCCTCTCGATGGCCGCATACGCCGGCGCCAGGCCGGCGCCGATGGCATGCGCGAACGCGGCGCAGGCGGCGCGATCGTAGTCTTCGCTGCAGGGCGCGATCGGCCAGTGCTTGACGGTGTGATAGTCGAACGGCATGGCGGTGGCGTCGCGGCTCAGGACTTGAAGCCGGCGTTCTTCTTGGCCGCTTCGATCGACCGGGCCATGCCGGCCGCGACCACGTCCTTCCATTCCTGCGTGGACGTGCTCAGCAGATGCGTGTCGAAATGCGCGGCCAGCGAATTGCGGAAGCCCTGCATGTCGGCCGTGCGATTGAGCGAGCGCTTGATCATGCGCATGGCCACCGGAGGCGCCAGCGCGATGTGCTGCGCGAGCTTCATGGTGAAATCCTCGAGCTCGGCGCGCGGCACCACGTGGTTGATCATGCCCCACTCCTTGCCCTCGGCCGCGGTGAGCTTCTGGCCGGTGAACAGGAACTCCTTGGCCTTGCGCGTGCCCAGCACCCAGGGATGCACCAGCACTTCCACCGCGGCGGCGGCGAGGCTGTGCACCACCGGATCGGAAAACAGCGCGTCTTCGCTGGCCACCATGAGATCGCACATGTTGGCGACCATGAAGCCGCCCGCGATGCAGGCGCCCTGCACCTGCGCGATGGTGGGCTTGGGGAAATCCCAGATGCGCAGCGCGTTGCCGTAGTAGTGCTCGATTTCCCAGAGCCAGTGCTGCTCGGGCGTGAAGCTGCCGCGCGTGGCCATGCCGTCGGTGAGGTCGTGGCCGGCGGAGAAATGCTTGCCCTTGCTGCCGAGGATCAGCACGCGGATGGCGTCATCGTTCTTGGCGCGTTCCAGCGCGTGGTCGAGCTCGCCGAGCAACTGCTCGGTCTCGGCGTTGCCCTTGTCCGGACGGTTGTGGCAAACCCGCACCACGCCGCCGAAGACCTCATAGCTGATCTGCTCGTATTCCATGGTCGGGTCAGCCCTGCTGGCCTGCTGCAAGAGCAAGCGGGATGGACGGCGAAGACTTCATGCGTCGAACTCGGCGTAGCCGTTGCTGAGCGCGATCACGTCGCGCTCCACTATGCGCATGCGGAAGGCGGCAGCGCCCGTATCCAGCGTCCAGACTTCCAGCGCGAGCGTCTCGCCGGGATAGATCAGGTCCGTGAAGCGCACGTTCAGTGCGCGCAGCCGCTCCGGCCGGTTGCCGCAGAGCAGGCCGATGATGCCGCGCCCGGCCATGCCGTAGGCGCACAGACCATGCAGGATCGGCTGACGGAAGCCGGCTTCGGCCGCGGCGGCGGGATCCACGTGCATCGGATTGTCGTCGCCCGAAAGCCGGTACAGCGCGGCCTGCTCGGGGCGCGTGGTGAGCACGAGCCTGAAATCGGGATCACGATCCGCGGGCAGGACCTGCGGCCGTGGCGCGCCGGTGGCCGGGCCGCCGAAACCGCCCTGGCCGCGAATGAAGGCCGACAGTGCAACGGTGGCGTAGAGGCTGTCGTCGGCGGCGTCGTGGATGCCCACGGAATAGAACAGCACCGCGCCCTTGCCCGGGCCCTTGTCGTAGATCTCGTCGACCTTGGCGCGGCCGACGATGCGGCCCGCGGCCGGCAGCGGCTTGTGGATTCTCAGGAACTGCTCGCCGTGCACGACGGTGCGCCAGTCGATGCCGGTGCCGGGCGCGCGCATCCACATGGGATCGGCGCCGAGCACGGTGGCCATGGTCGGCAGCGCGCGCAGCTCGGGGCCGTAGATGTACTGCAGCTCGCCCGCGCTCACGTCGGAGGGCTGGCCGGCACCCACGCCCAGGGCGTAGATCATCGTGTCCCGCGCAGTGAACACCTGCTCGATCGGCGCGATCGACCAGTTCTTCAGGGTTTCATAGACCAGCGGCACGACTTCTCCTCGCAACGGTTTCAGAGTCGTTTCCTCTCGCCCCGCTTCTGTTCGAGCGGGTGGCACAACCTGTTCGCCAATATCGCTCTGCTCATCCAAAACTGTCAAGTAGTTAGTTTTTTATTTGTCGATCACGCAGGCGATTGCACGATCGTGCAACGGCTTCTATCATGCGTCGCTGAATGATCGTCAGCCGCCCAGCGAGGCCCGTCATGGCACTGTCCAATCGCATCGCCGATTTCGACGACGCGGCGTTTGATCCCTTTGCGACTTTCGAGTCGGCGACGCAGTCGCACTCGGGCGAAGATCCGTATCGGCGGCTCGCGGAAATGCGCCGGCAAGGATCGGTGTTCGAGCTCGATTACCGTGAGTTGCTGGGCTCGCCGCCGGACCTGACCATGGCCGGCCTGCCCAAGTACATGGTGCTCGGCGCGGCCGATATCCAGCACGTGCTGGAGACGCCGCAGCTGTTCTCCAACACCATCTTCGAGCGCAACGTCGGCCTGTGCTTCGGCCGCAGCCTCACGGTCATGGACGCGCCCGAGCACACCCGCTACCGCCGGCTGTTCCAGAAGGCCTTCATGCCCAACGTGGTGGCCAAATGGGGCGATACGCTGGTCGATCCGGTGGTGCACGGACTCATCGAGAACTTCAGGGCCAAAGGTCGCGCCGACCTCGTGCGCGAGTTCACCCAGCACTACCCGTTCCAGATCATCTACCGCCAGCTGGATCTGCCGCAGGACGACATCGCGGTGTTCCACAAGCTGGCCGTGGGCCTGACCTGCATCGTGGTCGACGTGGCGCACGGCGTGGAGGCTTCGCAGAAGCTCGGCGCCTACTACGCGCTGCTGCTGGAAGAACGCCGCAACGGCGGCGGCAGCGACCTGGTGAGCACGCTGGCGCAGGCCGAGATCGATGGCGAACGCCTGCCCGACGAGGTGCTGGTGTCGTTCCTGCGCCAGCTGATCAACGCCGCCGGCGACACCACCTATCGCGCCACCAGTTCGCTGCTCGTCGGCCTGCTGAGCAATCCCGAGCAGCTCGACGCGGTGCGCCGCGACCGCGCCCTCATTCCTGCCGCGATCGAGGAAGCGCTGCGCTGGGAACCGCCGGTGACGGTATGCCCGCGGCTGACGATGCAGCCGGTGGTCCTGGACGGCGTGGAGATTCCGGCGGGCGCCGAGATCGACGCCATGACCGGCGCCTACAATCGCGATCCGGGCCGCTACGACGAGCCCGACCGCTTCGATATCGGCCGCAGGCCGCAGCGCCACATGGGTTTCGCCTATGGCCAGCACGTCTGCATCGGCCAGCACCTGGCGCGCGTCGAGATGACGCGCGCGCTCAACGCGCTGCTGGATCATCTGCCCAACCTGCGCCTCGACCCGGACCACCCGCCGCCGCAGGTGCTGGGCGTGAACATGCGCGTGCCGCCCGCGGTGCACGTGCGCTTCGATACCTGAGGCCACTGCCAATGAAGACCTGGCAATGCCTGACCTGCGGCTTCATCTACGACGAGGCTCTGGGCCTGCCGCAGGAGGGCATCGCGCCGGGCACGCGCTGGGAGGACGTGCCGGCGGGCTGGCGATGTCCCGACTGCGGCGCGGGCAAGGCGGATTTCGAGATGGTGGAGCTGTAAGCAACGCACAGGCAGACAGGTACCAGGAGATCCCCGCATGCTCAGGCTTCAGGAAATATCCGACCGCCTCGAAATCCAGCAGCTGATGACCGACTACGCCAGCGCCATCGACCGCCGGCAGTTCGACGAGCTGGACCGGGTCTTCACGCCCGATGCCTATATCGACTACCGCGCCATGGGCGGCATCGACGGGCGCTTTCCGCAGGTCAAGGCCTGGCTGAGCCAGGTACTGCCGGCGGTGTTCGCCTCCTACCAGCACATGAACGGCAACCTGTCGATCCGCTTCGATGGCGATGGCGCCACCTCGCGCATGATCTGCTTCAACCCCATGGTGATCGAAGTGCCGGGCAAGGGCCGCCGGACGCTGTTCGTCGGGCTCTGGTACGAGGACGTGCTGCTGCGCACCGCGGACGGCTGGCGCATCAGCGAACGCCGTGAGCAGAAGTGCTTCGACCACAACCTGCCCGAAGGCTTCGGCGCGCCGCAGATCGACGTCGCGGGCTGACCGCTGCCCGCGACGTCTTGCGATCACGCGATCAGCGTGCCGCCATGCGCAGCGCGGCGTCCAGGCGGATGGTCTCGCCGTTGAGGTAGACGCTCTCGACGATGTTGAGCGCCTGCTTCGCGTATTCCTCGGCGCGCCCGAGCCGCTGCGGGAACGGCACCGTCACCGCGAGGCTCGCGCGCACGTTCTCGGGCAGGCCGGCCATCATCGGCGTCTCGAACAGGCCCGGCGCGATGGTGCAGACGCGGATGCCCGATGCGGCGAATTCGCGCGCGGCCTGGATGGTCAGCGCGATCACGCCGCCCTTGGACGAGGCATAGCTCGCCTGGCCGATCTGGCCTTCGTAGCCCGCCACCGACGCGGTGTTGACGATCACGCCGCGCTCGCCGTCCGCCAGCGGATCGAGCTTCATCATGTCGGCCGCCGCCAGGCGCAGCGTGTTGAACGTGCCCACCAGGTTCACCTCGATGCCCTTGCGGAACTCGTCGAGCGGCATCGGCCCGTTCTTGCCCACGATCTTGGCCGCGGGCGCGATGCCCGCGGTGTTGACCAGGATGCGCGCGGCGCCATGCGCCTGGCGCGCGGCGGCCACGGCGGCCTCGGCGCTGTCCGAACTCGTGACGTTGCACTGCGCCGCGAAGCCGCCGATCTCGGCGGCCACGGCCTGGGCCAGCTCGATGTTGAAGTCCAGGACCGAAACCTTGGCACCGGCCCTGGCCAAGGCGCGCGCCGTGGCCGCGCCGAGCCCGGACGCGCCGCCGACGACGAGGGCCGCAACTCCCTTGATATCCATGTGCTGCTCCCGCTTCGATGGTTGACTGCGGGCTAGCGCCCTTCGAACACCGGCTTGCGCTTGCCGAAGAAGGCTTCCAGCGCTTCGCGGAAATCGGCGCTGCCGGCATTGGCCGCGAACTGCGCGGCCTCCGCGTCCAGCTGTTGACGAAGCTCGCGGCCGCCGCTGTCGCGCAGCAGGCGCTTGATGCTGCGCAGCGCCAGCGGCGCGGACTCGGCCAGCCGGCGCGCCAGCTTGCGCGTCTCGTCCTCCAGCGCGGCCAGCGGCACCACGCGATTGACCAGGCCCAGGCGCAGCGCCTCGGCGGCATCGAGGTTGTCGCTGAGCATGATGATCTCCATGGCCTTGCGCAGGCCCACCAGGCGCGGCAGCGTCCACGACGCCGAGCAGTCCGGCGAGTTGCCGACCCTGGCGTAGGCCATGTTGAGCACCACGTTGTCGGCCGCGATGGCGAGGTCCGCGGCCAGCGCCACGCTCATGCCGGCGCCGGCCACCGCGCCGTGCAGGCTCGCCAGCACCGGCTGCGGCGCCGCGGCCAGGCCTTCGACCGCGGCGTGGATGGGCCCGATGAGTTCGCGCGCCGCATCCGGCGCGTTCTCGCCTGCCGCGCGGAAGAACGCGAGGTCGCCGCCCGCGATGAAGGCGCGGCCCGCGGCGGTGAGCAGGATCACGCGCGTGGCCGGGTCGGCCGAGGCCGCGGCCACCGCGTCGCGAAACGCGACGGCGGTCGCCACGTCGACGGCGTTGAGCACCTCGGGACGGTTGAAGCGGATCTCGGCGATGCCGTCGGCGATGGTGAGCAGAACCGGCGCGGAGCTCGTCATGGCTCGCTCACTCGTGCGTGAACCTGGGCTTGCGCTTCTCGCGGAAGGCGTTGATCGCCTCCTGATGGTCCTTGGTCTGGCCGGCGATCATCTCGTAGGCCATGCCCGCGTCCATCATGCTGTGCGCCAGCTGGCGCAGGCCGATGTTGACCGTGGCCTTGGTCCAGCGCAGCGACTGCACCGGCATCTTCAGCAGGCGCTGCACGTAGGCGTCGACCGCGGCGTCGAGCTGGTCGGCCGGCAGCGAGGCATGGATCAGGCCCATCTGCACCGCGTCCGGCGCCTTGATCAGGTCGCCCGTGAACATGTAGTGCTTGGCGCGCGCGTAGCCGATGAACTGCGGCAGCATGAGGCCGCCGCCGTCGCCCGCGATCAGGCCCACGTTGTTGTGCGGATCGCCGAAGCGCGCGGTGTCCACCGCGAACACCACGTCGCTGAACAGCGCCAGCGTGGTGCCCAGGCCGATGGCGTCGCCGTTGACCTTGCAGATGATCGGCTTGTCGCAGTCGAGCAGGCTGAAGGCGATGCGCTTGGCTTCGCGGATGGTGCGGTGCATGAGCTTGGGCTCGTCGCGCAGCTTCTGCATGTATTCCAGGTCGCCGCCGGCGGTGAAGGCGCGGCCGGCGCCGGTGATCACGATGATCTCGCTGTCGTCGTCCTCGGCCGCGTCGGTGAACAGGCGCGACATTTCGCGATGCCCGGCCTCGCTGAAGGCGTTGAGCTTCTCGGGATTGTTGAGCGTGATGTTGAGCACCTTGCCGGCGCGCTCGACCTTGAAGAACGTGTAGTGCGAGAAATCCATGATGGATGCTTCCTAGATGAGATGAGGCAGCTCAGAGGGTTGCGGCGGTGCCGAGGATCATGGTGGCTTCGCTGGACAGCACGCCGCCGTTGGCGTGCGCGAGTGCGAGTTCGGCGCCGGCCACCTGGCGCGCGCCGCCCTGGCCGCGCAGCTGCACGCAGGCTTCCACCATCGTGAACAGGCCGTACATGCCCGGATGGCAGCACGACAGGCCGCCGCCGTTGGTGTTCACCGGCAGCTCGCCGCCCGGCGCGATGCGGCCTTCGGAGACGAAGCGCCCGCCTTCGCCCTTGGGGCAGAAACCCAGGTCCTCGAGGAACAGGATGGTGTTGATGGTGAACGCGTCGTAGAGCTCGACCACGTCGATGTCGGCCGGCTTCACGCCTGCGAGCGCGAACGCGCGCCTGCCCGATTCGAGCGCCGGCGTGACCGTGAGATCGGCCATCTGATCGATGCTCGCATGCTCCACCGCGGCCGCCGCGCCGAGGATGTACACCGGGTCCGCGCGCAGGTGCCGGGCGCGATCCGCACGCGTGATCACCACGGCGGCCGCGCCGTCGGTGATCAGGCAGCAGTCGCGCGCACTCAAGGGGTCGGACACCATGCGCGCCTTCACGCATTCCTCCACCGTGAGTTCGCCCTTGCCGTACATGAAGGCTTCGGGGTTGAGGTTGGCCCAGCGGCGCGCGGCCACCGCCACTTCCGCGAGCTGCTCGCGCGTGGTGCCGTACTGGTGCATGTGGCGCGCGGTGGCCAGCGCATACGACGACAGCGGGTTCATCGGCTTGTACGGCGTCTCGAACGGCGAGCTCTTGCGCAGCGTGACCAGGCCGCCCGCGCTGCGCTGGTTGCTGCCGTACATGATGAGCGCACAGTCGATGTAGCCCGCGTCGAGCATCAGCGAGGCGACGATGGCATGGCTCAGGAACGCCGAGCCGCCCGTGCGATTGCAGTCGGTGTAGCGCGGACGGATGCCCAGGTATTCGGCCGCGGCCAGGCCACCCAGCGCGTCGTCGGGCAGCGCCACGAACAGCGCATCGACGTCGGGCAGCGTGAGATGGGCGTCGGCCAGCGCGCGCGCGGCCGCCTTGGCGGCCATGTCGAGCGGACGATGCCCCGGGCACTCGCCCATGCCGTAGGTGGCGGCGCCGACGATGGCGGCGCGGCCGCGCGGGAAGGTTTCCATTTGCTTGGATTCCGGTGCGCGCGATCAGGCCGCGGCGTGCGCGGCCGCGGCCTGTTCCATGTAGTCCTTGAGGTCGGCGTGCATGGGGTTGTGCATCAGCAAGCCGCCGTCGATGCCGTAGACCTGGCCGGTGATGTAGGCCGCCTCGCCCGAGGCCAGGAAGGTCACCAGCGCGGCGATGTCCTCGGGCTTGCCGAACTCGAGCAGCGTGTGGCGCTTGAGGATCTCCATCATGCCGGGCGGCGAGCCTTCGAGCGCCGGCGTCATCACCAGGCCGGGCGCCACCGCATTGCAGCGCACGCCCTGGTGCGCGTACTGCGCGGCCACATACTTGGTCAGCGTGTAGATCGCGCCCTTGGACACGCCGTAGGCGATGCGCACCAGGTCGCCGCGCGCGCCCGCGCCCGATGCGGTGTTGACGATGGAACCGCCGCCGCTCCTGATGATGTGCGGGATCGCGTACTTGCAGCCCAGCAGGTAGCCGCGCAGGTTGACCTGCATCACGCGGTCCCAGATCGCGATGTCGATGTCCACCGCGGTGGTGTCGCCCATCTGGATCGGCGCCGACACATCGGCCGCGTTGTTGTGCAGCACGTCGAGGCGGCCGAAATGCTGGACCGTGGCCTCGACCATCTTCTCGATCGAGCTGGCCTCGGCGGCATCGAACTGCACCGCGAAGCCGGCCGGGCCCAACTCCTTCGCCAGCACTTCGGCGCGATCGCCGGAAACGTCGGCCACGGCCACCTTGCCGCCCTCGGCCACGATGCGGCGACACACCGCCGCGCCGATGCCGGATGCACCGCCGGTGACGATCGCCACCTTGTTCTCGAATCTGTTCATGCTGTTTCCTCCGTTGACTGCGGTTTCAGGCACGCGCCTGCGCAAAATGTGTTTCGTGTCCGGCCAAGCTCAAGCCTGCGGCCGCCGCTTGATCATGCGCAGCGGCCGGTATTCGAGCACCGGCGTGCCGTCCTGCTTGATCACGCGGTTGCGGGTACGCACCAGGCCGCGTTCCGGGCGGGTTTCCGATGCGCGGGCCTCGATCACTTCGCTCTCGACATGGATCGTGTCGCCGACGAAAGTCGGCGCGCGCACCTCGAACTCCATGCTGAGGAATGCCAGTCCCGTCGTCTGGAACGTGGCCTGCATCAGCAGGCCCTCGGCGAAGGAAAACACCAGGGCGCCCGGAACCAGGCGGCCGGCATAACCGGCTTCCTTGTGCACGTGCTCGACATTGGTGAACAGCACCTCGGTCATGCCGGTGACGCCGATGAAGCCGACCAGATCGGCCTCGGTCACGGTGCGGCCCAGCGTCCTGAAGCGACGGCCGAGCGGCAGGTCCTCGAAACGGAAGCCCAGGCCGACGGTTTCGATATCGTCACTCATCGTTCAGTAGACCTCGAACAGGCCGGCCGCGCCCATGCCGCCGCCGACGCACATCGTCACCACCACGTATTTCGCGCCGCGGCGACGGCCCTCGATCAGCGCGTGGCCGGTGAGCCGCGAGCCGGTCATGCCGAACGGATGGCCCAGCGCGATGGCGCCGCCGTTGACGTTGAGCAGATCGGGATCGATGCCCAGCGTGTCGCGGCAGTACAGCGCCTGGCAGGCGAAGGCCTCGTTGAGCTCCCACAGGCCGATGTCGCCGATCTTCAGTCCGTGCCTGGCCAGCAGCCTGGGGACGGCGAACACCGGGCCGATGCCCATCTCCTCGGGCGGATTGCCCACCACCATCATCCCGCGGTAGGCGCCCAGCGGCGTGAGGCCGCGGCGCGAGGCCAGGCTGGCTTCCATCAGCACGCAGGCCGAGGCACCGTCCGACAGCTGGCTGGCGTTGCCGGCGGTGACCGTGCCGCCGTCCTTGATCACCGGCTCCAGCGCGGCGAGCTTGTCGAGCGTGGTCTCGCGCGGGCCTTCGTCGCGCGTGAGCGTCACTTCCTGGTAGCTCACGGCCCTGGTGGCCTTGTCGACGATCTGCATGGTCGCGGTGATCGGCACGATTTCGTCGTCGAAGCGCCCGGCCTTCTGCGCGGCCGCGGTGCGCTGCTGCGAGACCAGCGAGAACGCATCGGCGGCCTCGCGCGAGATGCCGTACTTCTTGGCCACGAACTCGGCCGTCTGCAGCATCGGCAGGTAGGCATGCTGCGATTGCGCGATCACGTTCTCGTCCTTGTCGCGGATCGCCCACTCCAGGTAGGGCTGCGACAGCGCGCTCACGTTCTCCGAGCCGCCGGCGACGACCACGTCCATGCCGTCGACCATGATCTGCTTGGCGCCGGTGGCGATGGCCATGAGCCCCGAGGAACACTGGCGGTCGATGGTCTGGCCCGAGGCGCTCTCGCCCAGGCCCGCGGCCAGCGCGGCCGCGCGCGCCAGGTTGCGGCCCGCGGTGCCGGCGGTGAGCGCGGCGCCGATCAGCACGTCTTCCACTTCGGCGCCTTCGATGCCCGCGCGCGCCACCGCGTGGCGGATGGCGTGCGCCGTCAGCGTGGGCGACTTGATGTGGTTGAGCGCACCGCGGTTGGCACGGCCGATGGGCGTGCGCGCGGTGGAGACGATGACGGCTTCACGCATGGGAGGCTCGCGGATTCAGACGATGGCGGAGGCGTGCGGAATGCGCGGCTCGCCCAGGTACTGGCGATAGCTGGGCGGCTCGACGCCGCCCACGTCCTTGATGCCGTATTCCCGCGCGAGCTCGGCGACGATGAAGGTGTGGCCGGAGCGTTCCATGAGCTTGGGGTCCAGGTAGTGCGCGGCCAGCACGTGGCCGCCGAACTCGGGCGACTCGGTGATCTTGAAGCTGCCCGCCGCGCCCGCGTCGTAGCCTTCGGGCATGCTCGCGGTCACCAGCGCGTGGCGTTCGGTGGCCACCGCGCCGAACCAGTACGACACCGCGGCCACGCCGTAGTCGCGCAGGTCCACCGCCATGTCGGCCGCGAACTTGTCGTGCCCGGCTTTCTGCGCGCCGTAGATCGGCCCGTGGATGTAGGACACCGAGCCGTAGGTGGAGGTATTGCAGATCAGTCCGCGGCGCTGCGCCACCATGAGCTTGGCGGCGTGCCAGCTGGCGATGAACGAGGAGCGCAGGCCGACGTCGAGCAGGCGCACGGTGTCGAGCGACTTCTCCCAGAAGCCGCCGTGGGCGAAGATCTCGTTGTTGATGTAGGCCGCGTTGTTCACGAGGATGTCGAGGCGCCCGTTCTGCTCCTTGGCCACGCGCTCGAACAGGCTGGCGATCTGCTCGTCGCTGCCGAAATCGCAGGTCACGCCGATGCCCTTGCCGCCCGCCGCGGTGACCTGTTCGGCGGCTTCGGCCACCGATCCGGGGAACTCGCTCTGTCCCGCACTGGCCGTGCGTCCGGTCACGTAGACGGTGGCGCCGTGCGCGCCCAATGCCACGGCCATGCCGCGGCCGACACCGCGGCTGCTGCCGCTGACGACGGCGACGACGCCCTTGAGGTCCTGGGTCATGCTGTGCTCCTCGATGCTGTTTCTGGATAGCGGCTGCGATGGATGGCTGTACTGGGCGCAAGACGCGCTGCGAACTGCTGCAAGCGAAGGACCCCGGCCTTCACGGCGCACTCGCCGTGATGCCGGTCCACAGCGCGGCGCCGCCCGCGGCCAGCGCCTGGCGGCCGAGGCGCTCGGCCCACCAGCCCTCGCTGCCGGCCTCGTCGCGCCACTGCCAGAGCCGGCGCGTGTGGTAATGCAGCCGGTGTTCGTCGGTGATGCCGATGGCGCCGAACACCTGGTGCGCGATGGCCGCGCCGCGCGTGGCCGATGCACCCGCGCGGATCTTGGCGACCGCCGCGCCGCGCTCGGCCGCGGCCGCGTCGCCGCCGTCGAGCTGGCGTGCGGCGTAAACGGCCGCCACCTGCGCGGCGGCGGTGAGTTCGGCGAGCTCCGCGATCTGGTGCTGGATCGCCTGGAACTTGCCGATGGTCCTGCCGAACTGGCTGCGCGTGTTGGCGTAGTCGACGGCGAGCGCCAGCGTCTGCGACAGGCCGCCGGCCAGCTGCAGCGCGCGCAGCACGGCCAGCGGCGCCAGCAGGCCGGTGTCGCCGAGCACGGCGGGCGCGGCGACCGCGTGCAGCGGCTTGGCGCCGCGCAGCCGCAGGCGCGCGGCGGGCAGGCGATCGAGCGTTTTCTGAGGCTCGAGTTCGGCGTCGCGCGCCGACAGCAGCACGAGCTGCCGCGCGCCGGCGCCCTGCGCGATGGCGACGACGGCCTCGGCCTGCGGCGCCCAGGACACCAGCGCGTCCTCGCCGCTCACGCGGCCTTCGGCGTCCAGGCTCAACGGGCCGCCGGCGACCGCGAGCGGCGCGGCCGGCGCTTCGATGCCGGCAGCGCCGAGCGCCCAGGCCGCGAGCATGGTTTCGCCCAGCGGCACCGGCGGCAGATGCGAGCCCAGCAGCTGCAGCAGGCCGGCGGCCTGCGCCCACGACAGGCCCGCGCCCCCGACGGCTTCGGGCGCCAGCGCGGCAATCACGCCGATGTCGCCGATCCCGCTCCACAGCGCGCCGTCGAAGCTGCCCTGCTCCGCGGCCACCAGCGCTTCGCGCGTGACGGTCTTGGCGAACAGCCTGGCCAGCTGCTCGCCCAGCAGGCCGGCGATGTCGTCGTTGTCGGTACTCATCGCAGCCCCAGCCCGCGCGCGATGATGCCGCGCATGATTTCGCGCGTGCCGCCGCGCAGCGAGTAGGTGGGCACGCTCTGCACCAGGTAGGCCTGCAGTTCGGACAGTGTGTCGCCCTCGGTCAGCACCGGCGCGTGGTCGGTGATCTCGCGCACCAGCTCGGGCAGGCGCTGTTCGAAGGTCGTGCCCAGGTCCTTGGTCAGCGCGGCTTCCTGCGCGGGCGTGGTGCCGGCCGCGAGCTGGCCCAGGATCGACAGCGACATCTCGCGCAGCGTGACCACGTCGGCCAGCGCCTCGCCGAGGCGGCGCGCCGACAGGCGATCCGCGCGGCCGGCGGCGTTCACGGCGTCGATGCTCAGCGGCAGCAGCGGGAACGAGCTCAGGTAGCGATCGGGCCCGCTGCGCTCGAAGGCGAGCTCGGCATTGGCCTGCGCCCAGCCCTCGTTCTCGCGGCCCACCAGCGATTCGTCGGGCACGAACACGTCGTCGAACACGATCTCGTTGAAATGCGCTTCGCCGGTGAGATCGACGATGGGCCGGATCTCCAGGCCCGAGGACTGCAGGTCGATCAGGTACTGCGACAGGCCCTTGTGCTTGTCGGCTTCGGCGGTGCCCTGCGAGCGGAACAGGCCGATCATGAAATCGCAGTTCTTGGCGTAGGTCGTCCAGATCTTGCGGCCGTTGAGCCTCCAGCCGCCGTCGACGCGCGTGGCGCGCGAACGCAGCGAAGCCAGGTCCGAACCCGCGCCCGGCTCCGACAGGCCGATGCAGAACGCGGCTTCGCCCGAGGCGATCTTCGGCAGGAAGCGCCGCTTCTGCGCCTCGCTGCCGATGCGCAGCAGCAGCGGGCCGCTCTGGCGATCGCCCACCCAGTGCGCGCCCACGGGCGCGCCGGCCGCGAGCATCTCCTCGACCACCACGTAGCGCTCCAGCGCCGAGCGCTCGTGGCCGCCGTAGGCCTTGGGCCAGGTCATGCCGATCCAGCCGCGCCGGCCGACTTCGCGGCTGAAGGCGCGGTCGAAGCCGGTCCACGAATGGCCGATGTCCCAGCCGCTCCAGCCCTGCGAGGCCTCGCCCAGGAAGGCGCGCACCTCGCGGCGCAGGCCGTCGAGCTCGCGCGGGATTCCGAACGCCGGATAGTGGAAAGACGTGCTCATGTTCAGATGACGTTGGCAGCGCGCAGCTGTTGCAGGCGCTCGGCGCCCAGGCCCAGCCATTCTTCGAGCACGGCGTCGGTGTGCTCGCCCACCAGCGGCGGCGCCATGCGATAGGTCACCGGCGACTCGGAGAATCGCATCGGGCTGGCGGCGGTCCTGACCTTGCCCATCACCGGATGCTGCAGCTCCACGACGATGCCGCGCGCCTGCACCTGCGGGTCCTGCTCGACGGCGGCCATGTCGTTGATCGGACCGCAGGACACCGTGCCCTCGTTGAGCAGCTTGACCCACTCGGCCTTGGTCCTGCCGCGCAGCGCCTCGGCCACCAGGCTCTTGAGCAGCGCACGGTTGGCGACGCGCGCGCCGTTCTTGGCGAAGCGCGGATCCTCGGCCCACTCCGCGTGCCCGAGCAGCCTGGCCAGGCGCGCGAACTCGCGATCGTTGAAGGTGGCGATGAGGATGTAGCCGTCCTCGACTTCATAGACGCCGTAGGGCGCGGCGCTGGGATGATCGTTGCCGGTGCGGCCCAAGTGCGTGCCGGCGTTGAACCAGGCCGAGAAGGTGTTGAGCATGGCGCCCAGCTGCGCTTCGAACAGCGACACGTCGATGTGCTGGCCCAAGCCGCTGACGTGGCGGCGGTTGAGCGCGGCCAGCACGCCGATGGCCGCATACAGGCCGGCGCAGATGTCGGAGATCGGCACGCCCACGCGCATCGGCCCGGCGCCGGGCTCGCCGTCGCGCGGACCCGTCACCGACATCACGCCGGCCATGGCCTGCACCAGGTAGTCGTAGCCCGAGCGCGTCGAGTAAGGGCCGGTCTGGCCGAAGCCGCTGATCGAGCAATAGATCAGCCGCGGGTTGATCTGCCTGAGGTCCTCGTAGCCCAGGCCATACTTGTCGAGCGTGTGCGGACGATAGTTCTCCAGCAGCACGTCGGCCTTGAGCGCGAGCTCGCGCAGCAGCTGCGCGCCTTCGGGCTTGGCGTAGTCCACCGTGATCGAACGCTTGTTGCGGTTGACCGACTGCGCGTAGGTGGACTCGCCGGTGTCGGCGCCGCTCTGGTCCTTCATCCACGGCGGGCCCACGCGGCGGCAGTCGTCGCCTTCGCCCTGGCGCTCGATCTTGATCACCTCGGCGCCGAGATCGCCGAGGATCTGCCCCGCATACGGACCCGCGATCACGCGCGTCATGTCGAGGACGCGGATGCCGTCTAGCGCTCCGGCTGAAAACATGTCGATGCTCTCCGTTCTAATTCTTGATCTGGCTCTTGGCCGCGGCTTCGGCGGGCAGGCCGAGCACGGTCTTGGCGAGGATGTCGCGCTGGATTTCGTTGGCGCCGGCGAAGATGGTCACCGGCCGCGCCATCATCAGCTGCCAGTGCAGGTCGGTGAGTGCGCCGCCGATGCGCGTGTCACCGACGATGCCGCCGCTCTCGGCCGCCACTTCCTGGTTGAACTCGGTCAGGCGATGCAGCAGCTCGGAGGCATAGACCTTGAGCATCGACACTTCGGGGCCCGGCTTGCCGCCGTCGGCGACGGCGTCGCAGATCTCGGCATAGAGCAGGCGGTAGTCGTGCAGGTCGGCCGCGAGCTGGGCGAGGCGATCGGTGACGCCGGCGTCGCCGGACAGGCCCAGTTCGCGCACCAGCGTGTGCGCCAGTTCCAGCGCCTTGCCGGCCAGCGCGGGGCTGCCGATCCAGATGCGCTCGTAGCCCAGCAGCGCCTTGGCCACGGTCCAGCCCTGGTCGATCTCGCCCACCAGCTGCGAGGCCGGCACGCGCACCTTGTCGAAGAAGACTTCGCAGAATTCGTCTTCGCCGGCGAGGTTCACGATGGGCCGCACGGTGATGCCGGGTGATTGGAGGTCGATCAGCAGGAAGCTGATGCCCTGCTGCTTTTTGGCGAACTTGCCGGTGCGCACCAGCGTGAAGATGTGCGTGGAGTCGGTGGCGTGGGTGGTCCAGATCTTCTGGCCGTTGACCACGAACTCGTCACCCTCGCGCACCGCGCTCGTGCGCAGGCTGGCGAGGTCGGACCCCGCGCCGGGCTCGGAATAGCCCTGGCACCAGACGTCTTCGCAGGACAGGATGCGCGGCAGGTAGTGCGCCTTCTGCGCCTCGCTGCCGCACTGGATCAGCGTGGGGCCGAGCTGGGTTTCGCCGAGGTCGATGATGCGCGCGACGCCGGCATGCTCCAGCTCCTCGTGATAGATGAGCTGCTTGCGGAAGCTCAGGCCCATGCCGCCGTATTCGCGCGGCCAGGCGGGCGCGCGCCAGCCGGCCTCCTGCACGCGCCGCAGCCAGGCCACCGCGGCGTCGCCGCGCAGGCGCCGGAACGGGCGATGCGAATCCTGCCGGAGTTCGGCCGGATAGTTGGCCGCGAGCCAGGCGCGGAAACGCTCGCGGAACTGATCGTCGGACAGCAGATCGAGGTTGCCCGGCTCAGACATGCTCGGCCTCCGCCGTGATGGCCATGAAGCGACGGCGATGCTGCGGCGGCGTGCCCAGCCAGGCGTAGGCCTGCAGCTGCGCGCGCACGTACAGGCCGATGTCGGCCTCCTCGGTGAAACCCATGGCGCCATGCATCTGGATGGCCTCGCGGCCGATGCGCTGCGCGGTGTCGGCGCAGCGCGCCTTGGCCGCGCTGATCGCGGCGCCCGCGTCTTCGCCGCCCTCGTAGGCACGCAGCGCGTTGCGCCAGCTGGCGCCCGCGAGCTGCACGGCGATGTAGAGGTCCACGCAGCGATGATGGATGACCTGGAACGAACCGATCGCGCGGCCGAACTGCACGCGGCCTTTCACGTAATCGAGGGTGCGGTCGAGCATGCCGCTGGACAGGCCTTCGAGCTGCGCGGACAGCGCCACGCGGCCCGCATCGAGCGCGCGCCGCAGCGCCATCTTGGCGCTGTTGCCCGACAGCAGCGGCGCGCCGAACAGGATCGGCGCGTGATCGAAATGCACGGTGCTGACCGTGCCCAGGCCGGCCGCGAAATCCTCGCGCGCGACGCCAGCCGCATCGGCGGCGACGGCGACGATCGCCAGGCCGGCTGCCTCCTGCACGCTCACCAGCAGCACGCCGCCGTCTTCCACCGCGGGCACGAAGAGCTTGCTGCCGCTCACGCGGCCGTCCTGCAGCCGCGCGCGCGGCGCATCGGCGTCGAGCTGGTCGCGCGCCTCCTGCCAGGCCAGCGTGATCAGCCGGTCGCCGCCCTGCAGCGCGGCCGCGAGTTCGCTGGCGCCCGGGGTGCCCGCGAACGACAGCAGCACGGCCGGCATCACCGACGCGGCTACGTAAGGCGCAGGGAATGCGCTGCGGCCGAACTGCCCGGCCAGCACCGTGGATTCGCGCAGGCCCATGCCGCTGCCGCCGAGCGATTCGGGCAGCTCCAGCCCCAGCCAGCCGAGCTCGCCCATCTCGCGCCAGAGCGCGCGGTCCACGCGCTGCGGCTTGCCGATGCCGCCCTTGAGGCGCGACAGCTGGTGGCGGCCTTCGAGGAAGTCCGCCGCGCTGTCGCGCAGCATTGCCGAAATGTCGTCCATCGTCAGTGCATCAGATGGCGATGGTGTAGCCGCCGTTGACCGACAGCACCTGCCCGGTCACATACGAAGCCGCTTGCGAGAGCAGGAACGCCACCGGCTTGGACACCTCTTCCGGCGAGGCCCAGCGGCCCAGCGGAATCTGCGCCAGGTAGTTGTCCTTGAAGCGCTCGTCGGTGCGCACGGTTTCGGTCATGGCGGTCTCGACCACGCCGAAGCACACCGCATTGGCGCGGATGTTGTGCTTGGCCCATTCGCGCGCCACCGTCATGGTCATGCCGAACATGGCCGATTTGGCCGCGGCGTAGTTGATCTGGCCCAGGCTGCCGCGGCGGCCGGCATCCGATGAAATGAACACGAAGCTGCCGGGATCCTTGTCGCCGGCCTTGGCGCGCTCCAGCATGTGGCGGCCCACGGCCTGGGTGAAGTGGAACGAGCCGTTGACGTGCACGTCCATCACCAGGTTGAAGTTGGCCACCGACATCTTCTCGATCAGCGCGGGGCGGCCGATGCCGGCGTTGTTGACCAGACCATGGACGGCACCGTAGGTGGCGACGGCCTGGCTCACCGCCTTCTCGGCCACGGCCGGGTCGGCGACGCTGCCGTCCACGGCCAGGAAGCGGCCCTGCGGCAGCGCGGCCCGGGCTTCTTCCAGCGTTTGGGCGTTCATGTCGACGCCGACGGCATTGCCGCCGAGTTCGATCACCAGCTTGCTGATGGCCAGGCCGATGCCCTGCCCCGCGCCCGTGACGATGATCGTGCGCCCTTCCAGCGACATGGGGTTGCTCATGCTGTTTCCTTGTTCGAAGACGTTTTGGGTTTCGGCGGCGCGACGCGGCGGACGTGCCTTGGAATCATCTCGTGCGGCATCACGCGGGATCGAACACCACGTAGGCGAGGTCGGCCTCCTGCACGATACGCGCCTTCACCGGCATGTCGATGCGGACCTCGCCAGGGTCGATGCCTTCGACGCGCGTCATCAGGCGCGGCCCTTCTTCGAGTTGCACCAGCGCCACGTTGTGCGAAGGCGTGGGTGGTTTGGCGCGCACTACGGTGGTGGAATACACCAGGCCGCGGCCGCTGGCCTCCACCCATTCCAGATCCTCGCTGCCGGTACCCGGCGCGATGGCACGCGGGTAGAACACGTAGCGCCCGCTGGACGCGCTGCGCTGGATCATGAAGCGACCCTGCCTGAGAAAGGCCTGGTACTCGTTTTCGGGAAGTAGTGTCGCGCTCATATCGTCTCTTTGCTGCCTCGTGGATGGCACGGCGGATGATCACCGAAGGCGGCGCGGGTTCCTCGTCCCGCATCTAATAACTGACATACTATCACTTATAGCGCGGCCATGGCCAAGCTCGCGCATCGGCCTGCGGCCGGACACGGCGACATCGAATCAGCGACGACCGTCGGCACAACGGTGCTTGCCAATTCGCCGAATCAAAAGCTAACATTCCGTCAGTAGTTGGAACAAGATCACAAGTGCAACCGCCCCGCGGCGCACGACTTCCCGGACCTCGAGGCCGACCCGGGACAGCCAACAGGCCATCGTGAGGAGGTTACATGGTCGTCTTGCTCCAGGCTGCCGCATGCCGTTGGCGTGGCGCCCTGCCTTTCCCACGCATTCCCCTTGCTTCGGCGGCCCGCACGCGGCTGCCGTGTTTCGCCTGGCGTGCCCGCCTGCAGTGGGCATGGGGAGAATGAATCCATGAAGGGTCTCGCAGGCAAAAGGATCGTGATCGCAGGCGCCGCTACCGGCATCGGCGCGGCCACCGCGGAACGCCTTGCCGCAGAGGGCGCGCGCGTGATCGTCGGCGACATCAATGTCGACGGTGCGCGGGCCACGGCGGAGCGCATCGGCAAGGCCGGCGGCGAAGCCAGAGCCGTGGCGTTCGACATGGCCGACGGCGCTTCCATCGCGGCGCTGATCGCTTCGGCCGTCTCGGGCTTCGGCGGCATCGACGGCCTGGCCAATGTCGCCGCCGACCTGTCGCCGCAGACCATGGGCGGCGATGCCGACGTGCTCAACATGTCGGTGTCGATCTGGGAACGCACCTTCCGCGTCAACGTGATCGGCTACGCGCTGGCCTGCCAGGCGGCCATCCGCGAGTTCACCCGCCAAGGCAAGGGCGGCGCCATCGTCAACGTGGCGTCCGAGGCCGCCAACGCCGGCGAGGACACGCGTCCCGCTTACGCGGCATCGAAAGCCGCGGTGACCGCGCTCACGCGCCATGTCGCGCTGCGCTTCGGCCCCGAAGGCATCCGTTGCAACAGCGTGGCGCCGGGCATCGTGCTGAGCGAGACCGCCATCGAACAGATGCCGGCCGACTTCAAGCAGAAGTGGCTGATGATGACCACGGTGCGCCGCTTCGGCCGCCCCGACGACATCGCCGGCACCATCAGCTTTCTGCTGTCCGACGATTCCAGCTACATCCACGGACAGGTCTGGCACGCCAATGGCGGCAGCCACTTTCACGGTTGAACCGGAGCACATCATGTTCGACGTCTATTGCACGCAGTTCGGCGCCACGCCCAATGTCTACAAGGTGCTGGTACTGCTCGAGGAACTGGGGCTGGAGCATCGCATCATCCCGGTGGATATCCGCCGCGGCGAGCAGTTCCGCCCGGAGTTTCTCAAGATCAGCCCCAACAACAAGGTGCCGGTGCTGATCGACCACGCGCCGGCCGACGGCGGCGAGCCGCTGGCGGTGTTCGAGTCCGGGGCGATCCTGGTGTATCTGGCCGACAAGCAGCAGCGCTTCATCCCGCCGGTGAGCCAGCCGCGTGCGCGCAGCGAGGTGCTGCAATGGACGTTCTGGCAGATGGCCGGCTTCGGCCCGCACTGGGGACAGTTCGCGCACTACACCATGTACGCGCCCGAGCCCATGCCCTACCCCACCGAGAAGGCGCGGCGCGAGCTCGACCGGCTGTTCGGCGTGCTCGACACGCGGCTCGAAGGCCGCGAGTTCATCGCGCAGGACCAGTACAGCATCGCCGACATCATCAGCTTCGCGTCGACGATGAGCTACGAGCGCTTCAGCCCGCACATCGACCAGCTGTTTCCCAACTTCTGGCGCTGGTGGAACGCGATCCGCGAGCGCCCGGCGGTGAAGCGCGCGTTCGATCAGCAGGCCGTCCGCAACGACACCGGCGGCAAGCCTTACGCGGAAGATCCGCTGGCGATGAAGATGATCTTCCAGCAGACCAGCCGCTATCTCAAAGGCGAGCTGCCCACGGCCTGAGCCCGCGTGCGACATCCGTCGCGCGCGCGCATTACTGACTGTTCGTCAGTTTTATTTCAATCGGCGGCCGCGACGGCCGCATGGCGGAGACGTCAAATGGATCTAGGTATTGCAGGAAAGATCGCGATCGTCACGGGCGGCTCGCACGGCATCGGCCGCTCGATTTCGGATGAGCTCGGCCGCAACGGCGTCAAGGTGGTGGTGGTGGCGCGTGGGCAGGAACAGCTCGACGCAACCGTCGCCGCCATCCGCGCCGAAGGCGGTGAAGCGGTCGCGGTGTCGGCCGACCTCACCTCGCTGGACATGCACGATCACGTCGTCGCGCAGACCGTCGCGGCCTTCGGCAGCACGCCCGACATCGCCATCTATTCGCCGGTGGCGCCGCCGCCGGGCCCGTTCGAGCAGTTCACCGACGAGGACTTCGACCGCTCCTACGCCTACGTGGTGAAGGGCTTCGCGCATTTCGTGCGCGCGGTGTCGCCGGGCATGAAGCAGAAGCGCTGGGGCCGCATCATCACCATCGGCTCGGGCTGCGGCAAATGGCCGGTGCGCAGCTCCACCGCCGGCTTCGACTACGTGCTGGCCAACACCAACCGCCCGGCGGCTCTGGGCCTGTCGCGCAGCATCGCCGATGCGCTGGGGCCGTTCGGCATCACCGTCAACACGATTCCGCCGGGCTTCGTCGAAACCGGCGAAAACTACCAGGCCTGGTTCCAGTACTGCGCCGACAACGCCGGCCAGAGCTACGACGACTTCATGGCCCACCTGCTCAAGCGCATTCCGCTGAACCGCTTCGGCCGGCCCGAGGAAGTGGGCCATCTGGCGGCCTTCCTGTGCTCGCAGAGCGCCGGCTACATCACCGGGCAATACCTGGTGGTGGATGGCGGCAACATGGAGACCTACTACTGATCCAGGGCACGTCCTGCCGCGGGTCATCGGTCGCTTTTTTCAGTCGCAATCGACAGTGGAGCAGCACGACATGGGCAAGCTGGACGGAAAGGTCGCCGTGGTCACCGGCGCGGGCCGCGGCATCGGCCGCGCCATCGCATTGGCCTATGCCGCCGAAGGCGCGAAAGTGGTGGTGGCCTCGCGCACCGGCTCGACGGTGGACAAGGTGGTGGGCGAAATCGTCGCCGCGGGCGGAACGGCGCTCGGCCTGAGCTGCGACGTCGCCCAGCGCCAGCAGGTTTTCGCCATGATCGAAAAGGCCGCACAGACGTTCGGCACGATCGACATCCTCGTCAACAACGCGCAGGGCTTCGGCAAGGAAGGCGCGCTGACGCACGCGCCGGTGTTCGTGCCGATCCAGGACTTCGATGAAGAGGTGCTGGAATTCACGTTCCGCTCGGGCTTCATGTCGACCCTGTGGGCGATGAAGGCCGCGTTCCCATACCTGAGCCGTGCGGGCGGCAAGATCATCAACTTCGGCTCGCCGCAGGCGCAGGTCAATCTCGAAGGCGGCATGGCATACAACATGACCAAGGAAGCGGTGCGCTCGCTGTCGCGCACCGCAGCCCGCGAATGGGGGCCGCTGGGCATCACCGTCAACGTGATCAATCCGATCATGCTGACCGACGCGCTCAAGGAGGCCTATGAGACGGCGCCGACGACTTTCGACGGCACCATCGCCCAGGTGCCGCTGCGCCGCTTCGGCAAGCCGGAAACCGACCTCGCGCCGGTGGCGGTGTTCCTGGCCAGCCGCGACTCCGACTTCCTCACCGGCATGACCATGCAGGTGGATGGCGGCTTCTTCATGCGCGCCTGAGACCGGACGACACGGCATGACGATGGGCAGGCGGGTGCGGATCGGAAGCTTCGTCGGCGACGTCACCGGCCGCCGGAACGGCGGTGGAGGGACGGCGTACAGCAGGCTCGCGCATGCGCCGACCGGGCCGCGGCCAATCGAGCGCCGGCGGCAGGCCGGCGCGCGCACCGGCGAGACGCCGCGGCCGATGCTGCCGGCCGATCCGTCGCTGCATGCCTGACGGCGACGGCGTGGACGGCCGCTTCGACGTCGTGGTCGCCGGCTCGGGCAGCGCCGGTCTTTCGGCCGCGACCGTCGCCGCAAGGCACGGGCTGAAGGTGCTGCTGCTGGAGAAGACCGCCTATTTCGGCGGCGCCACGGCCTGGTCCGGCGGCGGTTGCTGGGTGCCCGCCAATCACCTGATGCTGGCGGCCGGCCTGCACGACGACGCGGCTCGCGCCACGCGCTACGTGCAGCAGGTGGTCGGCGATGCGCTGCGTGGCCATCTGCTCGATCGCTTCCTGCGCTACGCCCCGCAGATGCTGCTGTGGTTCGAGCAGCACACGCAGCTGCGCTTCGAACTCACCGGCGCGATGCCGGACTATCACTCCGAGCTGGAGGGCGCCGCCGCCCAGGGCCGCCTGCTGGTGCCGCAGGAATTCGACGGGCGCAGGCTCGGCGCGCGCTTCGCGCAGCTGCGGCCGGCCCTGCAGGAGTTCAATGCGCCCGGCGGCATGATGGTGGGCTTCGCCGACGCCGATCACCTCATCAACGCCACGCGTTCGTGGCGCTCCGCATGGCATACGCTGAAGCTGGCCGCGCGCTACGCGGCGGATCGCCTGCGCGGCCATGCGCGCGGCACGCGCCTGACCATGGGCAATGCGCTGGCGGCGAGGCTGCTGGCATCCGCGGCCGACGCCGGCGTGACGCTTTGCAACCATAGCGCCGCGCTCGGCTTGCTGCGCGATGGTTCGCGCGTCGACGGCGTGCTGGTGCGCGTCGCCGGCGAGACGCGGCGCGTGTCCGCCAGCCGCGGCGTGGTGCTGGCCAGCGGCGGCTTCTCGGCCGACCCGGCGATGCGCGCGCAATACATTCCCTACGCCGAACATCACCAGTCGCTGATGCCGGAGGGCAACACCGGCGACGGCCTGAGGATGGCGCAGGCGGTCGGCGCGGCGATGAACCCGCGCAATCCGAGCAACGCCGCCTGGAACGTGATCTCGCTGCATCGCCGCCGCGACGGCAGCCTGCAGAAATTCCCGCACCTGTTCCTGGACAAGCCCAAGCCCGGCTGCATCGCCGTCAACGCGCACGGCCGGCGCTTCGGCAACGAGGCCTCGCTGATGTTCACCGAGGCCATGCACGCCAGCGGCTCGGTGCCGGCCTGGCTGATCTGCGACGGCCGCTTCATCCGCCGCTACGGGCTCGGCCTGGTGTATCCCGGCGGCCACGGCATCAAGCGCCTGCTGCGCGACGGCTACCTGATCGAGGCCCCGACGCTGGCCGAACTGGCGCAGCGCCTGCAGATGCCGGCCGATGCGCTGGTCGCCACCGTCGCCGAGTTCAACCGTCACGCCACCCGCGGCCAGGACCCCCTGTTCGGCCGCGGCGTCAGCGGCTTCGACCTGTCGATGGGCGATCCCGCGCATCGTCCCAATCCGTCGCTCGGCGTGCTGGAGCGGGCGCCGTTCTATGCCGTGAAGATCTTTCCCGGCGACGCGACGACCACGCTCGGCCTCAACGTCGACGGCCACGGCCGCGCACTCGACGCCGGCGGCCAGCCGATCGACGGGCTCTACGCCTGCGGCCTGGACATGAACTCGCTGTGGGCCGGGCGTCCGCCGGGCAACGGCTGCAACCATTCCGTCAATCTCACTTTCGGCTACCTGATCGCACGCCATCTCGCCGGCGTGCCGGCCGGCTAGCCGTCAACAATGGAGACTGCTTCGATGCGCCCTACCCGCATGTGCCGCGTGGCTTACGTGACCGACGACATCGACCGCAACGTCGCGGCCTTCGAGCGCGCGTTCGGCCTGACCTTCAAATGGCCCGACATGGGCGACATCGGCGTGCGCGTCTGCATCGGCGAGCACGGCCTGGAGCCGCTGCAGCCGCAGCGCGACCTGCCGTTCCTGCACGGCATCCCGCATCCGCTGCTCGAAGTGGCGCTCGCGGTGGACGATGCGGACACGGTGAAAGAGGCACTGGTGGCGGCCGGACATGTCGTCACCGCGCCCAGCTGGCTGCCGATACCGGCCAAGTTCGAATACCTTTTCGGGCCGAGCTTCCACGGCATTCCGCTGATGATCTGCACCGACGGCGACAACGAGGCGCAGCTGGCGCCGTTCAAGGACCTGGAGTCGGCGGCCGCGCCCAAGCTCGGCCTGGTGAGCCTGACGGTGCCGGACCTCGACGCAGCGGCTGCGGATTTCGAACGCTTCTTCGGCATGCGCTTCGGCGATGCCGATGCCGCCGGGCTGGGCCGGCGCGCCAAGACCGGCGCCCATCGCATCAAGCTGGTGGAAGGCGCGGCCGATGCGAGCCTCGCCGCCGCAGTGCGCGCGCCGCTCGCGGCCCTGGAGTTCATGGTCGACGACGTCGAGGCCACGCGTGCGCGCCTGCAGCAGCAGGGCTCGAAGATCTTGCTGAGCCATCGCCTGGCCAGCGGCCGGCACAAGCATTACCTGCAGATCGAAGGCCTGCCGCTGGCGATCTACGACGCGGCCGACGATCGCGCCGAACGCGGCCTGCCGCAGTCCGGATGAAGAGGCCGTGGCGGCGCGCAACCTTGATCGGCTCCTGCCGATTCCCTTGGACGATCAGGCGGTAAATATGGATTTTCCGATATGGCTTGTTCACCAAGCCCCAAGCAAACTGACCCACCACCAGCCGCAGCCAGCAGCCTCTTTCGAGCGCCTGCCAGCCGCTGCGGACATCAGCAGCACCTTCATCCCGCGGAGGACACGGTGATTCCCGATCTCAAGCAGCTCGACCCGGCCAAATTCGAACATCTCGACTTCGACATGTATGGCCAGGCCATCAAGTCCGACCCGTCGAAGTATTTCCTCAAGTGGGCGCAGCAGCCGCCGCGCTACATCCGCCAGGACGGCCACATCCACGCGTTCGCCACCCGCCACAAGGACGTGAAGTTCGGCCTGATGAACCAGGAGTTCATCAGCGCCGTGCCGGTGCCCGGCACCGGACTCGACAACATCGACTACTTCAACGGCCTGCCGATCATCGTCGAAGTGGATCCGCCGCAGCACACGCGCCTGCGCCGCCTGATGCAGCCCGCGTTCACGCCGCGCCGCGTGGCCGAGGCGCAGGCCGGCCTCAATGCGCTGGCCCACCAGATGATGGACCAGCTCGAAGCGCGCGGCAGCGACATCGACGTGATGGCCGACGTCGCCATCCCGTTCGCGGTGACTGTGCTCCTGGGCCACTTCCTGGCGGTGCCGCAGCAGGACTGGCCGCTGTTCCTGCACTACTCGCACTCGATGAGCCTGGTCGGCAACCTCAAGGCCGGCGAACCCAAGCCCAAGGAATACATGGATGCCTACAACGCCATGTATGCCTACTGCGAGAAGCTCATCGAGCAGCGCCGCGTCGAACCCAAGGATGACCTCATCGGCAGCATCATCGACTCCGACATCACCACCGAGGAGCTGTTCGCCACGCTGATGGTGCTGCTCACCGGCGGCATCGGCACCATCTCGGCCACCATCGGCCTGGCCGCGCTGCGCTTCGGCCGCCACCCGGACCAGATGGAACTGCTGCGCAGCGATCCCTCGCTGATCAACAGCGCCATCGAGGAGGTGCTGCGCATCGACTGCCTCGGCAACTTCCGCCATCGCTGGGCCAAGAAGGATTTCGAGTTCGAAGGCCTGCAGGTCTGGAAGGGCATGCCCATCGCGCTGTCGCTGGGCGCCGCCAATTATGACCCGGAGCTGTATCCCAATCCCGAGAAGTTCGACATCCGCCGCGCGCCGACCGACGTGTCCTCGTTCGGCTACGGCATTCACTTCTGCATCGGCCAGGCCATCGCGCGGCCGTCGGTGCGCACCGCCACGCTGGCGCTGATCCAGCGCTTCCCCGCGCTGCGCCTGGCCACGCCGGACTTCGAGCCGCTGTGGGGCGGGCTGCCCACCGAGCGCTCGCCGGTGAACGTCAACATGAAGATCAAGTGAGCCGACGCCCATGCTGACGGTCAACTTCATCCTCGCCGACGGCAGCAAGCGCGCGGTGCAGATCGCGCCGGGGCG
Source organism: Solimonas soli DSM 21787 (assembly GCF_000474945.1). Lineage (GTDB taxonomy): Bacteria > Pseudomonadota > Gammaproteobacteria > Nevskiales > Nevskiaceae > Solimonas > Solimonas soli. The sequence continues at coordinate 251,517 of NZ_AXDW01000001.1, forward strand.
CACGGTCAAGGAGGCGGCGGAGGACAACCTCATCCCCGGCGTGCTCGCGCTGTGCGGCGGTACCTGCACCTGCGGCACCTGCCACGTCTACGTGGGCGATGCCTGGGTGGAGCGCTTCGCCAAGCCCTCGATCGACGAAGAAGGGCTGCTGGAAGGCACCGCCGCCGAACGCCGCGAGGGCAGCCGCCTCAGCTGCCAGCTGCCGCTGACCGAGGACATGGACGGCATCACCGTCACCGTCCCCGACCAGCAGCAATAGAACGACTGCAGGCCGCGGCCAGTGCGGGCACCCTCGATACGACAGCGTCGAGGGCCGCGGCCAGCGAAGCCACTGGCTTCAGCGAAGACCGCCGCGGCATCGACCGCGGCGCCGCGACCGCCAACACCGCGTCCACCAGCCGCGACCTGCAGCGCATGGAAACCTTCACCCGCGTCTACGACACGGGGCTCGAGGAGTTCGGCCGCGTCGGCGTGCGGGACGCCAAGGCGAGCGAGGTCGGCCTGCGGGCCGCGTGGCTAAGGGCACCTTCTTCTTTCACTTCCCGACCAGGGACCAGGTGCTGCTGGAGCGCCAGCGCCGTATCTCCGTGGCGGTGGCCAAGCGTATCGACACGGCGTGGCAGCCCGGGCCCGTCACGGCGGATCAGCGCCCACGGTGGCCGCCACGAGCGCTTCGCTGATGTCCCACAGGCGCCGCGCGCCCTCGTCGCTGCGCGCGGCTGCGCTGGGCTGACGCAGCTTGCGGCGAGCGTAGTAGCCGCCGCTGCGACCTTCGAGCGAAGCATCGGTGGCGAGCCAGACGATGGTGTCGGCGCCGCGCTCGGGCGTGAGCATGAAGTGGCGCGTGATGCGGTCGAGCGCGCGCATCCACGCGCTGCCATGCGTGCCGAAGCGCGAATGCACCGCGCCCGGATGCGCCGCATTGGCGGTGACGCGATCCGGCGGCAGGCGCCGCGCCAGCTCGCGCACGTGCAGGATGTTGGCGAGCTTGGCCTGGCCATAGGCGCGCAGCACCACGAAGCCCTGGCGCATCTGCAGATCGTCCCAGCTCATGTCCCTGACGAAGCCGTGCGCCACCGACGACACGTTGACGATGCGCGCCGGCGCCGCCCGCTCCAGCAACGGCAGCAGCCGCTGCGTGAGCAGGAAGTGGCCGAGATGATTCGCAGCGAAGGTGGACTCGAAGCCCTCGTCGGTGAGGCGATAGCCATCGGCAAGCCCGCCGGCATTGTTCACCAGCACGTCGACGCGATCGGTCAGCGCGGCGATGGCATTGCTCGCGCGGCGCACCTGCGCCAGCGAACCGAGGTCGCACAGCACCAGGTCGAGCGCGGCCGGGCCGCCGACCGCGGCGCGGATCTGCGCCAGCGCAAGCTCGCCGCGTTCACGGCTGCGCACCACCACGATCACGCGGTAGCCCTGCCTGGCCAGTGCCGTCGCGGTCACCTGGCCCAGCCCGGAACTGGCGCCGGTGACCACCGCCGTGCGGGCGCCGGCGCCCGCATGTGTCGGTCGTGCTGACATCGCTGTCTCCTGTCTTGCCGCGAGCCAAGGTGATGGCGCCGCCAAGGGTTCATCGGCGCATGTCGTCCAGAATCAGGTCCGCTGCGCGCCAGGCCAGCGCCATCACCGGACCGCAGGGATTGGCGGACAGCTGCTCGGGCAATACCGACACGTCCATCACCCGCAGGCCTTGCACGCCGCGCACGCGCAGGCGTTCGTCGAGCACCGCCATGGGATCGTCGGCACGGCCCATCTTGCAGGTGCCGCAGCCGTGGAAACTGGTGGAGCCGAAGCGGCGCCCGTAGTCGATGATCTCGTCGTCGGTATGCACGCCGGCGGTGGCGCCCACCTCGCCCTCCACGTAGGGAGCCAGCACCGGCTGCGACATCAGCCGGCGAATGAACCGGACCAGGCCGATGGTCACCTGCCGGTCGTAGTCGGTGAGCAGATAGGCCGGCGAAATCTTCGGCAGCTGCGCCATGTCGGCGGATTGCGCGGTGACGCTGCCCTGGCTGGTACCGCGCAGCGGATAGCCGAACATGTGCATGCCCGGCTGCTTCTCCATCGCCGCGCCACCCTTGGCCATGGCCTCGAAATCCAGGCTGTAGGGCGCGAACATCAGCTGCGCGTCGGGGCGATCGAGGTCCGGGCGCGTGCGGATGAAGGCGGACATCTGCGTGGAGCCCCAGGACATCAGGCCGCGATGCGCCACCAGGTAATGCAGCACATGCCCGAGCAGACGCAGGCCGGCGTAGTCGCGGTTCTCGCTGTCCTGGGCATGGCGCAGGCGGAACTGCAGCCAGAAGTTCCAGTGCTCGCGCAGGTTGGCGCCCACGCCGGGCAAGTCCTGCAGCAGCGGAATGCCGAGCGACTGCAGCAGCGGCGCCGGGCCGATGCCGGACACCTGCAGCAGCTGCGGCGAATGGATGGCGCCGGCGCTCAGGATCACTTCTCCCTGCGCGCGATACTGCGCGGCGCTGCCGTCAGCGAGCGTGCAGGCCACGCCGACGGCGCGCCGGCCTTCGAACAGCACGCGGTCCACGCGGGTCTGCGTCAGGATCCTCAGGTTGGCCCGGGCGCGCACCTCGGGCGTGAGAAAGGCCTTGCCGGCGCTGACGCGCTCGCGCGTCTTCGGGTCGATGTTGTAGACGATGTAGCTGATGCCTTCCTGATTCGGAAGATTGGGCTCTTCCTTGATCGGCAGGCCCATGGCCTTGCCGGCCTGCAGGATGGCCTCCGACAGGCGCGGCTTTTGCGGATGCAGCATCAGGTCCAGCGGACCGCCGCGGCCGCGAAAATCCGTGGCCGGCAGCTCGTGGTTTTCGAGCTTGATGAAATACGGCAGCACCTCGCGCCAGCTCCAGCCCGCAAGGCCGAGTTCGGCGAGGCGGTCATAGTCCTGCGGCTGGCCGCGGTGATAGACCATGCCGTTGACCGCGCTCGATCCGCCGATGAGCTTGCCGCGCCACCATTTTTCCGGCCGTGCGCCGGGCACGCGCTCGTGGTGGTCGGTGTCGTAGAACCAGGCGCGCCTGGGATCGGTCATGAGCTTGCCGAAGCCCTTGGGCATCCTGACCATGAAGCTGTCGTCCGACGGGCCGGCTTCGATCAGCAGCACCCGGTGTGCAGGATTCTCCGACAGCTGGCGCGCCAGCACGCAGCCGGCAGTGCCGCCGCCGGCGATGATGATGTCGTAGATCTCGGCCACGCCGCTCTCCGTCTTGATGTCAGGTGATCCGCTCGCGAGCGGCGCGTTGTTACAGGGTGAAGCCGCCGTCGAGCAGGATGGTCTGGCCGGTGATGTACCGGGCCTGGTCGGATGCCAGAAAGGCGAACAGGTCGCCGGCCTCGGACGGCGTGGCGGGCCGGTCGATCCCGTTGATGAGCTGGTTGAGCAGCACGGTGGTGCGCTCTTCCTGCGTCTGCGGGTCGGCGGGATTTTCGCGCGGGATCCAGTTGCGGAACTGCTCGCGGGTATAGGCATGCACCCAGCCGATGCCGACCGCGTTGCTGCGGATGCCGTTCTCGCGTTCCTCCTTGGCGATCTGCCGCACCAGCGCTTCCACCGAACCTTTCGACAGCGGCGAAATGCCGTCGAAGGCGACGTAGCGGCGCAGCGCCATGGTGCTGCAGGTGGTGATCGATCCGCCGCCGCCGGCCCTCATCGCGCGGATCGCGGTATGGAACACGCGGTAGTAGCCCAGCGCATCGCCCCACATGAACTTCTCCACCTCCTCGATACTGAAATCCGCGAGGCGGTTGAAGGTGACCGGCACGCCCGCACCGCAGGCCACGGTGTGCAGGCGCCCGTGTTCGCTCACCACCTGGTCGACCACGGCCTGGATCGAGGCGATGTCGGTCATATCCATGGTCTGCGCGGTCACGGCGTGGCCGGCGTCGCGCAGCTCGGCCTGCAGCGCCTGCGCGCGTTCCTTGCTGGCGCCGCGATAGGTGAACACCACCGGCACGCCGGCGGCGGCCAGCCGGCGCACCACGCCTTCGCCGACGTTGCCGGTGCCGCCGGTGACCAGCGCGCCGCCCTCGGGATACGTCAGAGTGATCGTCATGGTTTTGCTCCTCGTCGCCAAGGTGGAATTGCTGAAACGGGCCTTCAGCCGCCGAGCCCTTCGGCCGCCAGCGCACGCACCACACCGGGCCGCGCCGCGATGGCCGCGGCATGGCGCGCGAGGCTCGGCCATTGGGCGATGTCGATGCCAACCGACTTGCACCAGCGCGTGGTCACGTACAGGAAGGTGTCGGCCACGCTGTAGTCGTCGCCCAGCAGATACGGCTGCGCGCCCAGCACCTTCGCCGCATACGCATAGCGGTTCGACAGCTTCTGCACGGTGCCGGCGAGCACCGCCGGCGGCGCGTCGGCGATGGTGAAGCGCATGAACACCTGGTGCAGCTCCGACGAAACGAAGTTGAGCCACTCGGCCAGGCGGTAGCGCCCGAAACTGCCGGCCGGCGGCGCCAGGCGCGCCGCAGGTGCGAGGTCGGCGATGTACTGCAGGATGGCCGCGCTCTCGGTGAGCACCTGGCCGTCGTCGAGCACCAGCGCAGGCACGCAGCCTTTCGGGTTCACCGACAGCAGGCTGTCGCCGTCGGCCGTCAGCTTGGTGGCGTGATCGATGCGCGCCAGCGTGTGCGGCAGGCCGGCCTCTTCAAGCGCGATGTGCGCGGCCAGCGCGCATGAATCGGCGGCGTAGTACAGCTTCATGCGGATTCTCCTCGTCGTCTCGCTTGCGGCGCCGTTGGCTCGACGCGCCCTTGTCTTTTGGCGAACCTCTGCACCGCAAAAAAACACGCCGCTCTGGCGCGCTTTTCTCCGGGCGGTGCGGAGTTGACCTTACGATAGTAAAGCATCTTTAGGCCATGAAGCAGTTCGGCCCGAACCGCCCAGGCGCCGGGGCCTTCCAGCTTTCCTGCATTCACCGGCCGGCAATATTTGTAACTGACGCTATATCAGTTTTATACTGATTCCTCAAGCGCACGTCCGATGCGCCGCATACAGGAGGAGAGCAGACCAAGGCGCTCGGAGCGCTACACGCATCGCCGGCTGCCCGTTCGAGCAGGCCGCAGACGACAACGACAACAGCCGCGGCACCATCGCAATCACTGCGCTTCCCAAACTGCGCGGTCCGCGGACGCTGGTGCATTGGAGAGAACATGCCTACCGACAAGGTCAACTTTGTCTGCAGGATCTGCCAGGCCTGCTGCAATCTGGTGGCGGTGCGCGACGACGGCCTGATCCGGGACATCCGCGGCGACAAGACCGATCCCGTGTACCACGGCTATTCCTGCATCAAGGGCCGTGAAGCGGCCACCGTGCATGCGCTGCCATCGCGCCTGCTGCATTCGATGAAGCGCCAGAGCGACGGCCGGCATGCGCCCATCGCCGCGCAGCGGGCGACAGCGGAGATCGCCGAACGGCTGCGGGCCATCGTCGCCGAGCACGGACCGCGCGCGGTGGCGCTGTACATCGGCACGCACGGCTACATCAACTTCCCCGCGCAGGCCCTGTCGTACTCGTTGATGAAGGCCATCGGCAGCCCGATGGTGTTCAACACCGCGACCATCGACCAGCCCGGCAAGGGCATCGCCATGGCGCTGCACGGCATCTGGCTGGCGGGCACGCCGCCGATCGAATCCTGGGACGCGCTGCTGCTGGTCGGCGCCAACCCGATCGTCTCGATGACCGGCGGCCTGGGCGTGAATCCCGCGCGCACGCTCAAGCAAGGGCAGTACCGCGGAATGAAGCTGATCGTGGTCGACCCGCGCGTGACCGAGACCGCGCGCCGTGCCGACGTCTTCCTGCAGTGCCGCCCGGGCGAGGACGCGGCGGTGCTCGCCGGCCTGATCCGTCAGCTGCTGGCCGACGGACACATCGACGCGGATTTCGTCGGCGCCGAGACCGAAGGCCTGGAAGCCTTGCGACAGGCGGTGGCGCCCTACACGCCCGAGCACGTCGCCGAGCGCGCCGGCATCCGCGCCGACGAACTGCTCGCCGCCGCGACGGTGCTCGGCGGCGCGCGGCGCGGCGCCGTGTTCTCGGGCACCGGCGCCAACATGTCCGGCCAGGCCAACATCGTCGAATACTTGGGCCGCGCGCTGAGCAGCCTGCGCGGCTGGTGGCTGCGTGCCGGCGAGGTCAAGGTCAACCCCGGCGTGCTGATCGACCCGCTGCCGCCGCTGGCGGCCTCGCCCGGGCCGTTCCCGGCGGCCGGCTTCGGCGAGAAGCTGCGCGTGCGCGGGCTCACCGACACCGCGGCCGGGCTGCCGACCGCCGCCTTGTCCGACGAGATCCTGTTGCCCGGCAGCGGACAGGTGAAGGCCTTGATCGTGGTCGGCGGCAATCCGATGGCGGCCTGGCCCGACCAGCTCAAGACCCAGGCGGCGATGGAGACGCTGGATCTGCTGGTCTGCCTGGACCCGCGCCTGGAGGGCACGAGCCGCTACGCGCATTACGTGCTGGCGCCGGCGCTGTCGCTGGAGGTGGAGAACACCACCGCCGTCAACGAACTGGTCAGCAGCTTCGGCCCCGGCTGGGGCTACGAGGCGCCTTACGCGCAGGTGTCGCCGCCGCTGCAGGCGCCGCCGCCCGGCGCCGATGTGCACGAGGAATGGTCGCTGCTCTACGACATCGCCCGCCACATGGGGCTGTCCTTGTCGATCAGGCCGCTGGCGATCCTCGATCCGGCACGCGCCGCGGCCCAGAGCAGCGAGGTCGACATGCAGCACAAGCCGACCACGCAGGACATCTGGCGCATGGTGCTCAAGGGTGCGCCGGTGGACTACGACAGCGTGCGCGCCGCCGGAGCCGGCGGCCATGTGTTCGAGCGCCCCCTGACGCGGGTCCAGCCGAAGCCCGAGGGCTGGAGCGGCCGCCTCCAGCTCGGCGCCGAACCGATGATGCAGGAGCTCGCGCGCATCGCCGCCGCCAGCGCCGCCCGCTCCGGCGCTGAAGAATTCCCGCTGCGACTGCTCAGCCGCCGCATGCACGACGTGCTCAATTCCAGCTGGCACGACAACCCGCGTCAGCAGCGTCCCTGGGCCTACAACCCGGCGTTCATGAACCCCGATGACCTGGCGCGCATCGGCGCCGGGTCCGGCGACATCGTCGAGATCCGCTCGGCGAGCGGCAGCATTCTCGGCGTGGCGCAGGCGGCGCCGGACGTGCGCCGCGGCTGCGTGTCGATGAGCCATTGCTGGGGCGGCAATCCCGATCAGCCCGACCGGCCCGAATCCGGAAGCAGCACCGCGCGGCTGCTGCGCAACGATCAGGATTTCGACCCGTATTCCGGCATTCCGCTGATGAGCGGCGTGCCGGTGCGCGTCTCGCGCGCTGCCGGGCAGCTGCCGGCGACGCAGGCGGCGGCGCTCGCCGCCGTCCCCTAAGCCCGCAAACCACCCGACGACAAAGACCGCGGACCTCCGCGACGCCCTCGCCGTCCCTCTGATTCGCAAGGAACTCTCATGTCTGCCAACGCGATGCTTCCCGAATCCTTCCGGCTGGACGGCCAGGTCGCCATCGTCACCGGCGGCGGCCAGGGCATCGGCCGCGCCAGCGCGCTCACGCTCGCCGCAGCCGGCGCCGCCGTGGTCTGCGTGGACCTGCCCAGCGGCAGCGGCGCCGAAACCGTTGCGCTGATCGAAAAAGCCGGCGGCCGCGGCCGGCTGGTGCTGGCCGACGTCACCCGGCCCGAGGACGTGCAGCGTCTGGCCGACGAGGCTTTCGCGACTTTCGGCGGGCGCATCGACATCCTCATGAACAATGCCGGCGGCGCGGTGTTCCGCCCCTTCCTCGACATCGACAAGGCACACTTCACGCAGCATTTCGAACTCAATGCGGCATCCGCCTTCCTGGTCACCCAGGCGGTGTCGCGGTACATGCTCGAGGCCGGCCGCGGTTCGGTGCTCAACGTCTCATCGGGCGCGGCGCGCTTCGGCATCCGCGGCATGGCTTCGTACTGCGTGGCCAAGGCCGCGGTCGAGCAGCTCACGCGCGCGATGGCGCAGGAGCTGGCCCCCAAGCTGCGTGTCAACTGCGTGTCGCTGGGCGCGGTACGCACGCCGGCGATGGACAGCTTCTTCGTCGCCGACCCGCAAGCCAAGCGCAAGATGGAGGAGCGAACGCCGCTGGGCCGCCTGGCCGAGCCGCAGGACATCGCCAACGCGGCGCTGTTCCTGTCGTCGCCGGCGGCGGCCTACATCACCGGCGCGGTGCTGCATGTCGACGGCGGCCTGCAGGACACCAACATGCCCTCGAAGCTGCCGGACCTCTGAGCCGGACGCACGCGCATCAACGCCGGCACTCACGGCGTCCACGGGCAGCACACCGCTTCAACCGCAACGGAGAACGCGCAGATGGGCACTATCGACACTTCCGCTTTCGACGCGCACGACCAGCGCGTGCACGCCTGGCTGGAGGGCCATCTGGGCAAGGTGCAAGCCTTCGTGCGACAGGCGCGCTGGCGTCCCGCCTGGGAAGTGGACGTGCAGACGCCCGCCGGCCTCGAATCGCTGATCGTGCGCGGACGCCGCGGCGTGGACTACGTCGGGCCGATGAGCTTGCGGCAGGAGATGGAGGTGCATCGCATCCTCGAACGCCACGGCGTGCCGGCGCCGAAAGTGCGCGGCCTCATCGAGGAGCCGCTGGCCATCGTCATGGAGCGCCTGCGCGGGCAGATCAGCCTGAGCACCGCCGTCAGCGACCAGGCGCGCGCCGCCATCCGCGAACAGTACGTGCAGGCGCTGGTGAAGCTGCACTCGATCGACATCGAGGAATTCCGCGCCGCCGGCCTGACGATTCCGGAGACGCCGCGCGAGACCACGCTGAACCTCTACAGCCTCTGTGAACGGCTGTACCGCAAGAAGAAGCGCAAGCCCTTCGCGGTGGTGGAATTCGTCTGCGAATGGGTGCGCCGCAACGTGCCCGCCCATCGCACACGCCGCGCCTTCGTCACCGGCGACTCCGGCCAGTTCCTGTTCGACGGCCACCAGCTGACCGGCCTGATCGATTTCGAGCTCGGCTACATCGGCGACCCCATCTCCGAATTCGCCGGCATGCGCATCCGCGATCCCTCGGAGCCGATCGACAACATCGACGGCCTGGTCGAGCGCTACGCACAGCTCACCGGCGATCGCGCCGACAAGTTCTCGCTGGAATACCACACCGCCGCCTTCGCCAACTGCACGCCGCTGCTGATGTCGTCCTTCGCTCAGGATCCCGGCCCGGAAGATGATTACGTCACCTACCTGAGTTTCTGTCTCGGCACTTCGCGCTGGACCATGACCTCGATCGCCTCGGCCATCGGCATCGAACTGCCGGCGATCGCCGATCCGCTGGAACGTCCGCTGAACTACGGCGGTGGCTATGCGCGCCTGTTCCAGGGCATCGCCACGATGTCCGAATCCGGCCCGGACGATGCGCCGGGATTCAGCCGCCAGCGCATGGAATGCCTGGGGCTGTATCTGGACCGCTGGAACCGCTACGGGCCGGACATCGTCGCCGCCGATCTCGACGGCGCCTCCGAGCTGCTGGGCAAGCGCCAGACCGACAGCGAAGCCGCCGAGTGGGCACTGGAAGCCCTCATTCCGCAGGCGAGTCCCGACCACGACGAGCGCTTCCTGCGCTACTTCCACGGCTGGCTCGAACGCCGCAATTTCCTGCTGCGCGGCTGCGGGCCGTCGGCCATGCTGGTCGACCAGAAGATGCAGCCGGTGAAGGGCCTTTCGACGATTTGAGACCCCGGCAGCGGGCGCCGCTTTTTACGGAGGAGCAACGGTGAATCAGGATCTGAGTGGCGTGGTGGCGGTGGTCAGCGGCAGCAGCCGCGGCATCGGCAGCGGCATCGCGCGGGCGCTGGGCCGGCACGGGGCGACGGTCTACGTCACCGGCCGCACCGCGCAGGCCGGACAGTCGCCCTACAAGGGCTCGGTCGCCGAGGTGGCCGAACAGGTGGACGCCGCTGGCGGCAAGGGCATCGGCGTGATCTGCGACTTCGGCAGCGACGAGCAGATCGCCGCGCTGTTCGAGCGCGTCGCGGCCGAGCAGAACGGCCGCCTGCACATCCTGGTCAACAACGCGGCGCACCTGACCGAGGAATCCAGCCTGATCGCGCCATTCTGGGAGAAGTCGCTGGACACGATACGGCTGCTCGACGTCGGCCTGCGCTCGTCCTTCGTCGCCAGCTGGCATGCGGCCAGGCTCATGGTGCCGCAGCGCAGGGGGCTGATCGTCAACACCTCCACCTATTCGGTGCTGTCGAGCATGATCGGGCTGGGCCCGGTCTACGGCACCCAGAAAGTGGGGCAGGACCGGCTCGCCTTCGAGCTGGCGGTGGAGCTGCGTCCGCACGCGGTGGCGGCGGTTTCCTACTGGTACGGCGCGGTGGCCACGGAGCGGCACCTAGCCGCCGCCGCCAAGGCCGGCGGCGAAGGCTATGGCGCGGGTTCGGCCGGCAGCTTCCGCGTGGTGGAATCGACGGAATTCAGCGGCCATGTGATGGCGGCCATGTACCACGATCCGAAGCTGATGGAGCGCTCCGGCCAGGCGCTGATCGTCGCCGAGCTGGCGCTCGAATACGGCATCCGCGACGCCGACGGCGTGCAGCCGCCGAGCTATCGCGAATACTTCGGCGGACCGCCAGCGCCCAATCCGCAGACTTCTCCGCCGACCGCCGCCTGAGCCGAGCCGATCAGTTGATGGCAGGCGAAATGCCGCCGTCCACGCGCAGGTTGGTGCCGTTGATGTAGCCCGACAGCGGGCTGGCGACGTAGGCGACGAGATTGGCGATGTCCTCGACCTCGCCCACGCGATCGACCGTTTGCGTCCAGAAATTGTCGAGCACGTAGCGCTCGGTGCGCCGGATGTCGTCGCCGAAGCCCAGGCCGGCGCCGACGCCGAGCATCCACTCGTCGAAGGTCGGCGTGCGCACGATGCCCGGCGACACGGTGTTGACCGTCACGCCGGTCTTGGCGAGCGCCTTGGACAGGCTCAGGGTCAGCCCGACCAGCGCGAGCTTGGCCGAGTTGTATTCGGCCACCATCGCCGGCGGCGTGGTCGCGGCGGAGCTGGCGATCTGGATCACGCGGCCCCAGCCGCGCTCGCGCATCGCCGGCACCAGCAGATGGATCAGGCGCACGGTGGCGACCACGTTCTTGTCGTACATCGGCGCCCAATGTTCCACCGGCACTTCGAAGAACGGGATATTGCCGTTCTCCGGATTGGCGCCGCCGGCATTGTTGACCAGGATGTCGATGCCGCCGAAGGCCGCCACCGCTTCGCGTGCCACACGCCCGGCCTGCTCGGCGTCGGTGAGATCGCCGACGACGAAGGCGGCGCTGCCGCCGCCGGCGCGAATCTGCTCGGCCACTTCGCGGGCCCGCGCCTCCGAGCGGCCGTGAACGACCACCGAGGCGCCTTCGGACGCGAGCACGCGCGCAATCTGGGCGCCGATGCCGGCGCTGCTGCCGGTGACCAAGGCGCGATGACGGCTTTCGAATTTCAGGTCCATACAGTTTCTCCCTGTGCTTGCCTCAGCGGATGGTCAGACGGCGGGGTCGCCCTTCAACAGGTAAAAGTAAAGGATGGCGATGCACACCATCACCACCCAGGCTTCGAACAGCAGCCGCAGCGGCAGCGGCGCATGGCGCAGCTCCATGAAATCGAGGCCGATGAAACGGACCTTGAGGAAAGCCACGACGACGACCGCGACGCTGGCCAGGTGCTGCCATGCACCGAGGGTCGTAGATTCCCAGGACAGCAGCGTGGCGGCGATCAGCAGCAGCCAGACGCCGATGACGCGGCGCCGGGTGCTCATGCCACGGGCCTTCGCCACGGAATGGCTCTTGCGAACGGGGCGATCACGGCTTAGCGCACCAGGTAGAACAGCGCGAACAGCACCACCCACAGCAGGTCCACCAGATGCCAGAAGGCGCCGCCGCCTTCGAGCGCGCCGATGGTGCCCGCGTCCCGCGCGTGCAGCTTGCTGAGCATGAATCCGAGCACGCCCAGGCCGATCAGCACGTGCAGCAGGTGAATGCCGGTGAAGGCGAAATAGAACATGAAGAAAGGATTGCTGTTGAGCGTGATGCCGGCGGCGATCTTCTCTGTGTACTCGACGGCCTTCACCGCGCAGAACCCCGCGCCGCAGGCCATCGCGGCCAGGATCAGCGCGGGCGCGCGGCGGCCTGCGGCGCGCGCGTCCTGTACTGCCAGCGCGACGGCGAGCGAGCTGCTCAGCAACAGCAGGGTGTTGAACAGCCCGAAGCCGCGGTTGAGCTGGAGCTGCGAGGCCCGGTACAGCGCGGGATCGTCAGCGCGATACGCCATGTAGGTCAGAAAGAACAGGCCGAACATCAGCAGGTCGCCGAAGATAAACACCCAGACGCCGGCCTCGCCGGGCAGGCGCCTCGCTGCGGCCGGCAATGCGGTTTCAGAGCGCACGCGCGCGCGCCGCGGTCAGCGCCGGATGCCGGGCGCCGCGCCACATCGCCCAGACGACGACGACGATCCAGATGCCGAAAACGATGGCCGGAACCCAGAAGCTGAACAGCCCGTTCCACGCGAACGGGCCGCTCTTCACGAACGGCAGGATGCAGCCGGGCGCCGACAGCGCCGCGACCCAGAAGCTCAGATAGCCGATCCACCGCGGAAAGATCGGTGCGGCATTGACGTCGCCGATCACGGCGAATCCGACGACGCCGTACAGGACCAGGGCCGGCATCGCCGGAAACACCAGCATGTAGACGCCCAGGTCGAACAGCAAGCGCACGGTGTCGTCCGAGAGCTCCGGGCGATACACCGCCTCGATGAAGAACACGGCGAGCAGGAACAGCGGCATGAAGCCGAACACCGCGACCATGACCGCCGCGTTCGACAGCGGCGAGCCTGCCGATTCCATGCGCCTGGTGCAGGCGAACAGACCGCCCAGGAAGACGAAGTACAAGGAGCCGGCCAGCGTGACGATGACGCCGCCCAGCATGATGCCGATGCGATGGTCGCGGAAGTGCTGGGCGACTTCGGCGGCCGTCAGCAGCGGCGACAGCGGCGGCAGCATCTGCCAGGCCGGCCAGATCGCCACGAACAGCAGGAAAGTGGACAGCAGCCCGATCAGGGCACAGACGCGAATGCTCCGGTTCATCGACCTCTCCTCCTCTGAGCGGCTGCGATGGCAGCCGCTACTTGGTTTTCTCTTTTGCGACGGCCGGTCGAGCGGTCGCCGCGTCCCGGTAGTGCCGGGACTTCAATTCAGGTCAGGCGCAGCAGATTGGCCGGGTCGAACGGCAACGGCGGCTCGCCCGCGGCGATGCGTTCGATCCAGCGCGGATCGTTGAGCGCGGCACGGCCGACGCCGATCAGGTCGAACTCGCCGGCCGCAAAGCGCTCGCGCACGCGGTCGAGATTGTTGACGCCCTCCACCAGGCTCGCGCCGCCATCGGAAGGCCGGAACGGCTTGCCCAGGCCGACGCCGCCCACCGCCATCGTCGGCCTGGCGGTGAGCTTGCGCGCCCAGCCGGCGAGGGTGAGCGGGGAGCCCTCGAAGGCCGGCAGGTCGAACGAACGCGCGCTCGCGTCGAAGGCATCGACGCCGGCATCGGCCAGCGGGCCCAGCAAGGCTTCGAGCTCGCCCGGCGTGGTCGCCAGCCGCGCCTTGTAATCCTGCTGCTTGTGCTGCGAAAAGCGGAACATCAGCGGCCGCAGGCCCAGGCTGCCGCGCACGCTGTGCACCACCTCGGCGGCGAAGCGCGTGCGCGCGCCAATGTCGCCGCCCCAGTGATCGCTGCGGCGATTGGTGTAGCTCCACAGGAAGCTGTCGATCAGGTAACCGTGCGCGCCGTGCAGTTCGACGCCGTCGAAGCCGGCTTCGACCGCCGCGGCGGCCGCACGGCCATAGGCGGCGATGACGTCGCCGATCTCGGACTCGCTCATCGGCCGCGTTTCGGCGAGCAGGTACTCGACTTGCTCGCGCGTGATCGAGACCACGCCATCGCCCGGCCCCCAGATGCCGGAAGGCCGCAGCCCGGCGATGTGCGGATGACGGCTGCCGCGCGGATCGCGGAACGGGCCCTGGTGCCAGAGCTGCGCCAGGATCACGCCGTCGGCCGCGTGCACGCGATCGGTCACGCGCTTCCACGCGGCGATCGACGCGGCATCGTGCAGCAGCGGGATGCCGGGCTTGTCGACCGCGGCGGCATCGTCGATACCGATGCCCTCGGTCACGATCAGGCCGAAGCCGTGCTGCGCGCGGCGTTCGTAGTAGCCGGCGACGTCGTCGCCCGGCACACCGCCCGGCGAGAATTCGCGCGTCATCGGCGACATCACGTAGCGGTTGCGCAGAGGCACGCCGGCCAGCGTGAAGCCGGTCAGCAGCGGATCGGCAGATGTCATCGCCTCACTCATGTCAGATACCCGCGAAGCGCTTCGATATGCCGCGACGCCGCGCGGCGAGTTGCTGCTGCCGGCCGTGGGCATCGATGCGCTTCACCGACGGCGGCAGTTGTGCGAACAGCTCGCTGCGCGCCACACGTCGCATCGTCGGCTGCGGCGCGGAACTCGCACCCATCCAGCGGCACACCAGATAACCGGCGGAGTAGCCCGAGGCATCGAGCCAGTTGGGCACGCCGGGATCGTCCTGCGATACCACCAGGATCAGCTCGCCGTCGTCTTCGAGCACGGCGTGGTGATGATTGGTACCGCTGAGGCGATGGCGGTAGTCCATCGTCTCCATCCACCAGTTGCCGAACTCGAAGTTCCAGAAGCTGTATTGCGTGGGCGGCCGCACGCGGATGATCAGCGCCTCGTCCGTTTGCAGTTGCCAGTACGCCAGGAAGGGCTCGCCGCCGGGCGTGGCGTCGATGCCGTTGTGGGTGAGCTGGCGGAACGACAGGAACTCCAAGGGCCGCTGCTGCCACAGCGTCAGCGTGTTGTGCCAGTAGCGGCTCACGTCACCGAGCCAGTCGGCGCTGCGGCGCAAGCCGGCGGTCAGGCTCTCGACGCTCAGCCCGGGCGGCGGCAGCGCGTCGCCGAGGCGTTCGATGTGCGCCGTCAGCGGCTGCTCGTTTTCCCAATCGCCGAAGAACTGGCGGATGGTGACGCGGATGGTCTTCTCGCTCGTCCTGAGCCAGTTGCCTGGCTGCGGCGTCGGGCTCAGCCGCAACTCGAAACGACCGTCGGCATCGGCCTGCAGATCCCTGGCCAGGATCGTCGCGGAAGCGGCACCGCCCCAGGGCGTGGCGCCGGCGTCGATCACGGTGAAGGCGACGAAGGCCGCGCTGCCCAGCACGCCGCTGATGCGATAGGTCTGCGCGCCGTCGATGGCGGCGCCGAGATACAGCGCATCGGCATTGTCGCCGCCCTGCTTGCGGCGCCAGTCGAAGTAATGCGTCAGCTCGGGCCGCAGCGGATCGTTGTTTTCGTACTGGATGTCGAGCGCCAGCGCGATGTTGCGCGCCAGCATGCGCAGGCCGGCGGCGCGGTCCTGCGGCGTGGCAGCTGCGTTGTCGCGGAACACCACCTCCTTGGCGGACCTGAGGCGGTCACAGAAATCGTCCCAGGCAAGTGCCAGTTCGGCATCGTGCGAATCGTTGCTCGTCACCGCTTGCTCCTTGCTGCCGGCGTGTATCAGCGTTTTGTCAGCGCTCCGCGGGAACACCGTAGTGCCGCTGATAGCGGGCATAGCAGGCGCGTGCGCGCCGCTCCTCTTCGCCTTCCGCCGTCTGGTAGCGGTGAGCGCCGAACTTGCCCTGCGGCTTGGCCGCGATATAAGCCTGCATGCGCTGCTCGGCCTCCGGTGCCAGCGTCAGACCCATGCGCGTGTACAGCGCCTTGAGCGCATCGAGCGGACGGTCGATCAGATCGGCGTACAGCACGTCGAACACGCTGGAACGCGGCACGACGCCGCTTTCGATCTGGTCGATCACCATGTCCAGGCCGGCGGCGGTAGCCTCGGGCGTCAGCACCTTGTCGAAGCTCGACATGTCGAAGGGCTTGTCGCTGCGCATCCAGCGCAGGGTGCCGAGCAGGCTGGCGTTCGAGGCATTGCAGCGCACCGGGTCGCGGTGCGTGTGCACCACGCGCGCATCCGGAAACACCTCGAGCAGATCCGGCAGATGCCACAGGTGCGGCGGGGCCTTGAGCAGCCAGTGCCGGCGCGGGTTCTTCCACTGCAGCAGCTTGAGCAGCCGGCGATGGTAACCGTACATGTATCCCCAGTCGGCCTTGGCGTAGAGCCAGTTGATGTAGCTGGGGATGTCGAGGCGTGCGGCGAGGTTGTCCGACATGAACGAGTAGATGAAGGCCTCGCTGCATTCGTTGGGAAGGCGCGCGCCCATCTCGTGCATCGCCCTGAACGACGGCGCGATGCGGTCGTACATCGTGAGGATCGCCTCGGCGCGCTCGATGCGCGGATCGCTGCGATAGGTCGCGGCTTCCGGCGGCGGGCACGGCAGCACGATCTCCCAGCTCAGCAGCGGACCGAACTGCGGATCTTCGGCCAA
Organism: Solimonas soli DSM 21787; assembly: GCF_000474945.1. GTDB lineage: Bacteria > Pseudomonadota > Gammaproteobacteria > Nevskiales > Nevskiaceae > Solimonas > Solimonas soli. Next base: position 268,023 of record NZ_AXDW01000001.1, read on the forward strand.
GATCTCGAACAGGATGGAGGTGCCCGAGCGCGGCAGGCCGGTGATGATCACCGGCGCGTCGATCACCTCGTCGTCGATCTCGGGATGCTGCGTATAGGCCTGTTGAATCTGCAGGCGGCCCTTGAGCGCGCGCAGCAACTCGTCGCGCGTGAACAGGCGGCCGAACAGGTTCAGCTCGGCCTCCTCGTTCAGCGCCTTCACCAGTACCGCGAACGGCTCGCGCCAGCGATCGTCGCCGAAATCGCTCAAGCCCAGGCTGTCGGACGCGGTGCGGATCAGCTCGTCGGCTTCGAGCGGCACCAGCGCCCGCGGGCTCATGTCCCAGGCTTCGCCGTTGAGCTGCTGAATCCAGGCCGGGCGTTCCGGCGCGGTCCAGCCCGACGCGCTCATGTTGTTACCAGGCCGAGCGATGCATGCCGCCGTCCACCGGGATCCAGGTCCCGGTGATGTAGCCGGCGTACTGCGAGGCCAGGAACACGATCAGCGCGCCCTCTTCTTCGGGCTGGCCGAAGCGGTTCACCGGAATGTGGAAGGTCTTCTGGATGTAGTTCTCGATGTTCTCCTTGCCGATCTGCAGCTGGTCGGCGAACAGCTTCACCGACGGCGTGAGGATCCAGCCGGTGCCCACGGTGTTGACCGTGATGCCGAAGGGACCGAGATCGTTGGCCAGGGTCTTGTTGAGCACCACCACCGGCGCGCGCGCCACGTTGTGCAGCAGGTGCTCCATTTCCGGCGGCGGCTCCTTGGCCGCGGCCGAGCCGACGTTGATCAGGCGTCCCCATTTCTGCTGCTTCATGTGCGGGATCACCGCGCGCGTGAGATGCACCACGCTCATCGCGAGGTCGTTGAAGGCTTTCAGGTACTCCTCGTCCTTGAGCGTGTCGAAGGTGCCCTCGCCTTCGGCGCCGCCCGCACCCAGGTGCACGTTGGTCACGGCGATGTCGGGCAGCCCGAAGGTGTCGCCCGCGAACTCGACCGCGCGCTTGACCTCGGCCGGCTGCGTGAGGTTCACCGCGATGCCGGCAGCGCTGCCGCCAGCGGCCTTGATGGCGGCCACGGTTTCATCGATGCCCGCCTGGCCACGGCCGGTGACCACGACCTTGCAGCCTTCCTTGCCGAACAGTTCGGCCGCCGCGCGGCCGATGCCCTTGGTGCCGCCGGAAACGAATGCCACCTTGCCTGCGATGCCCAGATCCATGAGTTGCTCCGTTGATTGATTGATGCTGCGGCGGACTAGGCCGGCACGGCCGCCGCATGGCGCTCGCGGCCTTCGTCGCGCAGCAGGAAATACGACAGCGCCGGAATCATCACGAGCGCGCCGGCGATGTTCCAGAGGAACATGAAGGTCAGCAGCAGGCCCATGTTGGCCTGGAACTTGATGGGCGACCACGCCCAGGTGACCACGCCCGCCGCCATCGTGAAGCCGATCAGCAGCACCACGCGCCCGGTGAAGCCCAGGGCGCGCGCGTAGGCCTCGCGCAGGCTGCCGCCGCTGCGCTGCACCTGCAGCTGGATGCTCAGCAGGTACAAGGCGTAATCCACGCCCACGCCCACGCCCAGCGCGATCACCGGCAGCGTGGCCACCTTCATGCCGATGTTGAGTTCCACCATCAGCGCCTCGCAGATCACCGAGGTGATCACCAGCGGCACGATCGCCACGATCACCGCACGCCAGCTGCGGAACGCCAGCAGGCAGAGCAGCGAGGTGGCGGTGTAGAGAAAGATCAGCATGGTGCGGTTGGAATCGTGCACCACGATGTTGGTGATGGCCTGGATGCCGGCCGAACCCGCCGCGGGCAGAAAGTGCAGGTCGTCGGTGTCGTGCTGCTTGGCGAATGCGATCACCGTGTCGGTGACGCGTTCCAGCGTGTCGGCGCGGTGATCCGACAGGTAGGCGATCAGCGGCGCGGCCGCGCATTCGCGGTTGGTGAGGTCGGGACTGTTGGCCACCATGTAGTCGCGCGCGTTGAGCAGCACGTTCTCGCGGCGGTTGATGGTGAGCCACTTGGGCGAGCCTTCGTACAGCGCGGTGGTGGTGGAGCGGATGGCGTCGGCCGCCGACACCACCACCTGCACGCCCGGCACCGCGCGCAGCGTCTGCGCGAGACGGTCCATCTCCACCAGCGTGGAAAACTTCTCGCAGCCGCCGGGCGGTGTCTTGACGATCACCGCGTACTGGTCGGACGAAAGCCCGTAGTGCTCGTTGACGTAGGCGACGTCGCGGTTGTAGCGCGAATCGGGCCACAGCTCCGGCGCACCCTTGTCGAGATCGCCCACCTTGAGATTGCGACTGATGCCGAAAGCCACCGTCGCGACCACCGCGGCGAGCACCACCGCCAGGGTAGCCCAACGGCGTTCCGTGAACGGTAGCAGAAGGCGCTGGCCCAGCGGCTCGCCGCCCGGTAACGCTTCCCTGCGCTGGATGTCCAGGCGGCGCCTGGCCGCTCGCGGGCTCACGCCGACGTAGGACAGCAGCACGGGCAGAAGCAGCAGCACCACGAACACCAGGATGGTCACGCCGATCGACGTCATGAGCGCGAGGTCGCGGATCACCGGGATGTCGATGACCATGAGCACGGCGAAGCCCACCACGTTGCACAGAATGGCCGCCAGGCCCGCCAGGAACAGCCTGCGGAACGTGTAGCGCGCGGCCACGTAGCGATGCGTGCCGCGCGCCACGTCCTGCATGATGCCGTTCATCTTCTGCGTGCCGTGGCTGGCGCCGATGGCGAAGATCAGGAAGGGAACAAGCACCGAGTAAGGGTCCAGCGCATAGCCCAGCAGCTGGATGATGCCGAGCAGCCACAGCACCGCGACCAGCGCGGCGGCCACCACCAGCAGCGTCGAGCGCACGCAGCGCGTGTAGAAGTACAGCACCGCGAGCACGATCAGCACCGACGCCGCGAAGAACCCCATCACCTTGTACAGGCCGTCGATGAGATCACCCGCGAGCTGCGCGAAGCCAACGACGTGGATCTTGACCTTGTCCGAACCGTAGTCGTGGCGGATCTTGGAAAGTTCGCCGGCGAAGCGCTGGTAGTCGAAAGGCGCGCCGGTGTCCGGGTCGTGGTCCAGCAGCGGCACGAACACCGTGCTCGACTTGAGATCATTGGCGACCAGGTCGCCGATGAGGCCTGCGCGGTAGACGTTGGCGCGCAGCTGGTCGATCGACGCCTTGCTGCCGTTGTAATCTTCGGGCATCACCGCACCGGCCGAAAGGCCCTCCTCGGTGATCTCGGTCCAGCGCACCAGCGGGGTCCATAGCGACTTCATCCATGGCCTGTCGACGCCCGGGATCAGGAACACGGTGTCGCTGATCTTCTGCAAGGTCTGCAGATAGTCGGGGTCGAAGATGTCGTCGCCGCTGGTTTCCACCACGATGCGCACCGAATTGCCGAGGCCGCCCAGTGCGTCGCGGTTCTCGAAATAGTTGCGGATGTAGGGATGCGACTGCGGAGTCATCTTGTCGAAGCTGGCGTTGACGGTGAGCATCGTCGCGCGCCAGCCCAGGAACACGGTGGCCATCGCGCACAGCACGATGAGCACGCCGCGGAAGTTGAACACCGCCCGCTCGACGAAGCCGCCGGAGCGGCGGTCGAAATCCTCGACCCGCGCGATCACCGGCATGTCGTCGATCGAGTTCTTTGCAACGGCCATCGTGAATCTCCTGAAAGCCCTAGCGGCCCGTGGCGAGCGACTCGACGGCCACACCGGCGGTGCCGAAGACGGCCACCGCGTCGGGCGCGATCGGGACCACGTCGGCGAAAAGCATCGGCCGCGTGACCGTGAGCGGTTTGAACTGCCGGGCCTGCGCATCGGTACTCAACAGCACCCGCGCGTTCTGCGTGACCATGATCACGCGGCCGTCGGCCAGGGTGGCGGCGGCGTTCACCGCGGCGCCCGCGTCGGTCTCTATCGCCGTCCAGGTCTCGCCGGCATCGGCGCTGGCGTATGCGGTGCCGCGCAAGCCGAAGGCGATCAGCTTGGCGCTGTCTCCGGTAATGCCGAAGAACGTGCCCTTGTATGGCGTCTGGTGCAGCTTGAACTTCTGTTTGCCGGCATCCCACTTGAACACCACGCCCTGTTCGGCCGCGATGTAGAGTTCGCCGTTGATGCGCGTGATCTGGTTGAGATGCAGGCCGCGGTCGTTGTCGATCCTGTGCTGCCAGGGTTCCCAGTTCGCGCCGCCGTCGGCGGTAGCCATGATGTTGCCGAAAGGCCCCACCAGGTAGCCGTTGTGCTCATCGACGAAGAGCACGTCGAGCCATGGCAAGTCACCGGCGCCATCGCCGCAGTTGCCCTTGACCTGCATGATGTACGGCTGGACCGAGGCGTCGCCGCCGTCGAGCTTCTGCTGGTAGTAGGCGGTCATGCGCTTGCAGGCCGCGGCACCGTCGAACTGCTTGACCCAGGTGTTGCCGCCGTCCTCGGTGTGCAGCACCACGCCGTCATGGCCCGCCGCCCAGCCCTTGCCGTCGCCGACGAACGAGAGCGCCACGAGATCGGAAGACACCGGCGACGGCTGCTGCTTCCAGGTCTTGCCTTGGTCGTCGGAGGTGGCGATCACGCCGCGCAAGCCTACTGCGACGATGCGCGTGCCGGAAAGCGCACCCGCCAGCAGCGGCGCCGACGACACCGAGTTGGGCACTTCGGGAGCCGGCGTCACCGCCGGATCCTTGAATGTGTTGGCTGCAGCCGCTCCGGCACTCGCCAGGGCCAGCCCGCATATCAGCAGATACGACAAACTGTGACGCATGAAAATCGTCTCCGGGACAGTGCGGGCTTTGGCCGGCCTTCCCTACGATAGAGCCCGTCGGCGAGCGAGCGGAACGCGAACCGCCTCGCCGTCGCCTGTCCTCGATTCGACGTCGCCCCGGTCGGCCGGACCCGGGGCGACGCCGCCAAGGCGCCTAGCGCACGCCCTGCTGGAGCAGGTAGTCCGGCGAGGTGTCGTTTTCAGGACGCGGCTTTTCCAGCGAACGCATGCCGCAGCCTTCGTCGCAGCCCATGTGCGCAAGGAAAGCCACCGTGTTCCTGGAATGATCGAACACGATGTTGGCCGGCGTGTAGGCGCTGGGATGGAAGTAGTCCTGCGTTTGCGGAGAGATCATGGTGCGGTAGTACTTGCCGCTGGCGTCCCAGCCCGACCACATCACTTCGTTCCAGGTGTCCTCGTCGAGGTAGAAACGCTTGCGCGCTACGACATGGCGCTTGCCCGGCGCGAGCGTGGCTTCCATCACCCAGACACGGCGCAGCTCCCAGCGGAACTTGTCGGTCTTGAAGCTGCCCGGCAGGGCGATATCGGCGACTTTGGTGTGGAACTGGAAATCGTAGTCGTTGGCGGGAATGTACATCTCCTGCTTGCCGATCAGCTTCCAGTTGTAACGGTCGAGCTTGCCGTAGAAAGTGTCACCCTCGTCACCGAAGTCGGCGCCGCCATAGGTGGCATTGGGCGTGTCGTAGCTGACTTCCGGTGCCAGGCGCACCCGGCGCTGGCCCGGATTGTAGATCCAGACCGACGCGTCGTTCTTGGCATAGCTGACGTAGTTCCACGTGACGACCGCCGTGCCGTTCTGACGCGGCGGCGCGACGAGATGCAGAAGCTGCCGCGCCGTGAACGGCGTGCCGATTTTGTCCGGCGCGCTGAAGGGATGGTAGAAGTAATCTTCGGACCGATTGATGAAGTTGAGCCGGCCCGCACTGTCGACCAGGTAAGCCTCGAAGGTGAGATCCATCTGCGGCCAGCGAAAGCGCATGTTGGAATTCCACTGCACTTCGGCGCCAGTCTTGGGGATCGGGAACGGCACGCCGGGATGCGCGCCTTCCACGCCGTCGATCTCGCCCACCATCTTGGCGTGCGTGGCGTTGTAGATCATGCCCTCCTCGGCGTACTTGGGAAACGCAGCGGTCCGGCGCGTCGGGTACACGTCGATGAAGAAGGTGTCGGGATAACGCTCCATCAGGTACAGCTGGCCTTCGGACAGCTTGTCCTTGTACTTCTCCTTGTTCTTGTTGTCGATGCGGAACAGCGGCTTGTCAGCTGGGAACGGGTTGATCAGCTTCATGTCGCCAGCCTTGGCGCCGGGCGGCGGCGTGGTCAGGCCGCCGGTGTAAGCCGGGATGGTGCCTTCTGCGTTGCCGGCCTTCTCGGCGCCCCAGGGGGTGAGCGTGGTACCGAGCTGCTTGGCCTCGTCCTCGCTCACGGCAGCCGAAGCGGCGCTGGCGCCAAAAGTCGCAAGGACTGCTACGGCCAGCATCGATTTCATCTTCATTTGCACGGTGCCTCCAATCAGAAAGTGGTCTTGGCCGTCAGCATGATGCGGCCGCGATCATTGTAGAAATAAGTGCCGGAGCCGCCCGGGTAGTAGCCCGCATCGTTGACGTCTTCATGCTTGGCATAGGAGCCCTGGTACGACAGCGTGACTTCGTAGAGCTGGCGGATGAAGGCCTTGATGCCGGCCGAATACACCATGCTGCCCTGGTTTCCACCGCCGATGCCAGCGTAGTTGCCGGTGATGCCGTAGCTGACGCTGATCGGCGCGGACAGATCGACGCCGGCAAAGGTCTGCGGCCACTGCGGCTCGACATTGACCTGTGCCGCCAGATAATTGTCGGTGGAGCAGCCGGCACGCTTGCCGCCGCTGCCCGGCGGGCAATTGGCGGTACCGTTTCCGTTGTAGAGCTCTTCGTGATCGGTGATCTTGTCGAGGTGGGTATAGGCGATTTCGGCGATGACCTGCCCCGTGGGCGCGACGAAGGTGGTGGGCAGCACGATGATCGCGTTGACCACGGCGTTGAGCAGGTTGCCGCGCGGGCCCCTGCCATCGGCCGCGATGCCCACGTTGTTGAGCGCGCTGTCGAAGCGGTACGAGACTTCGCCCGCGTAGCTGATGCCGCCCAGCGCCTGGCTGTAGCTGGCGCCGACCAGCTGCGTGCCACGGTTATAGGCCAGGGCATAGGTGCCGGCGTTGAGGCCGCCTTCCGCACTGGGCGTCGGGCTGGTCTGAACCACCTCGGGCGCGCTGTAGGGCGTGACCTCGTCGAACTTGCGGTAATACAGGCCCAACTGGCCACCGCCCCACCAGGGCGTGGCATAGCGCATCATTGCGCCGTAGTTGCCCTCTGCGTCGGGCTCGTTCGCCGACTTGCGGGCCAGGAACACCGGCTGGTCGGTCGACGCGCCGACGACGGCGCCGGGCAGCACGGTGCCGGTGAAGAAGCGGTCCGGCCCCTGGAACAGCCAGCCCACCGCACCCAGGTACGTGCCACCTTCGGGATTGCGGCTCGGCTTCCAGTCGAGGAAGTACTGCACCGCCACCGACAGGTTGCCGGTCAGCTGCGCCACCGAGGAAATCTGCGCCACGGGCAGGAACACCTCCTTGGTCTCGATGCCGGGGCTGGTGATCGCCTTGAGGCCGTCGATCGGCGCCTGCGAGTACGAGATCGCCTGGTTGCCGAAGAACAGGCCTTCGCCCCAGTAGATGGTGTGCTGGCCGGCCTTGACGTTGACCGAGACGTCTCCCAACTGGAACAGTGCGAAGGCGAAGGCATCGAGCACTTCGCCGCTCGGCCCGCGGTAGTAGCGCTTGGTGTAGTTGGAATACTGGTTGCCGTAATAGCTCGACAGCTCCGAGTATGGCACGCTCACGGGTATCGCAGTCCCCGCGCCCGGGCTGCCTTCGGGGATTACGAAAGTGCTGTTGTAGGTGCCAGGATGGGTCTTGACGTCGGTGTCGTGGTAGGCCTGGTCATACCAGCCCGCGCCCGACACGCGCACGCCGTAGCGGTTCTGGTACGACAGGTCGACTTCTTCGAGCACGTCGAGACGGGCATTGATGATGTCGCCCTGGTCGAACTTGTAGTCGCTTTCGTCGTTGAAGGTGTTGCCGGCGATCTTGTCATCGCGATCCTGCACCCGCACGCCCGTGTTGAATCGCAGGGTAGTGTCGGCGTTGAGCCGCCAGTCCGGCACGCCCAGATTGATCGGCGCCGCTTGCGCCGCGCCCATCGCGGTAAGCCCCGCCGCGACGGCGAACGGCTGTTTCATCAGCTTCAAATATCGCCAGCTTTTTCTCTTGTTCATTCTCTCTCCTCCACCTACGTTGTAGGACGATGCCACTTACCGGAACTGACCTTCTGAACGCGGGCACGGCCTGCTTGTTCCGTCACAGCCGTGCCATTTGCTCTTCGGGAGACGATCAAAGACGGGGAGCGGCCGATGCGTGCCGTGATGAGCGGCCCGCCACCAACGAAAGCTGCCGTCCGGCAGCTGCGCGAGCCGCCATCGAGGGACTGACCATCGACGACGCAAGGTCTTTGGGCTCCGCGACGGCGATCGGTTTCGCCTTACTCACCATTGCCGCTCTCCTCCTGCTGACACGCCCCCTGTCGAGACGAGGGCTTATAAAACTGAAATATACTCAGCTATTGGCCGACAAGCAACATATCGTCAGTTTTTTTTCGAGTCGGGATTCGCGAGCGGCAAGCACGAGCCGACGATCGCAGGCCGGCCTGCAGCGGCCGCGCTTGTCCACCGGCGCATCAGCTGATATATCGTCAACTCTGCCGTGCGTAAGTCCTCGCCCCGGCGCGTTATGACGGCAGCAAGATTCCACTAAAATAATGCTGTATCGCCCAGGCGGAACGTACAACCGAAGCCGAGTCCATGAGCCAGACGATCACGACCAACAAGCAGGGGCAGGAACTCGGACGCAAGGGACACAACTCCAGACTCAGGCTCATGGAAGCCGCAGAACGCCTGCTGCGGACGCAGTCGCCGGTGACCCTGACGGCAGTGTCGATCGCCAAGGAAGCCAAGATGTCGTCGGCCGCCTTCTACCTGTACTTCGAAGACGTGCGCAACGTCCTGCTCGCGCTCAGCGAAGCCGCGGCCACCGAGATGGCCGAGGCTCACCAGATCCTTCAGCAGCCCTGGGACGCCAAGGAACCGGATTTCAGGCACGCCTTCGATCTGGTTTCGGCTTTCTACAGGGTCTACGAACGTCATAGCTCGGTGTTGCGTTACTGCAACCTGGAAGCCGACCGCGGCGACGTGCGCTTCGAGCAAGTACGGCTCAGCATCGTGGTTCCATTCTTCGAACAGGTTGCCGAGCGCATCTACGCGGCGTCGGCGAAAGACGCACGGCGTTCGCGCGGTGATGCCTATGCCGAGGCGATCGTGCTGGTCTCCGCCATGGAGCGCAGTGCATCCAGCGACCCCAAGAAAGTGCAGAGCACCATCGGAACCAAGCGCCTGCAAGAGGCCACGGCGCGGCTGCTCGCCTGGCGCCTGAGCCCGTCTGCGGCCCATTCCATGTCACTCGGAACCGCAGACCCGCCGGCCAAGCCGGCCAAGCCTGGCCCGGCGAAAGCAACGAGGAAAAAAGCCAAGGCGGTTCGAGCCGGCTGAGGCCGGCGTCATCGACGCGCAGACCATGTGACTCGGCTCCTTGCCCGTCTCCCAGATGCTGCTGGTCGGACAGCGCATCCTCTTCGGAGGAAACCCTGGACCGTCGAGGCCATCGATGAGGAGCAGAAGACGATCGATGTGGCCGAGCGCGCAGCGGGGCCTGGCCCGTCGAAAAAAGGCACTGCGGAACCCCATAAACAACAACGCCGGCCCAACTGCGGCCGGCTTGCTTTGGTGCCCACGGAGAGACTCGAACTCCCATGACTTTCGCCGCTACCACCTCAAGGTAGTGTGTCTACCAATTCCACCACGTGGGCAAGAACGCGGGGTACCGCAACGGGGCGCGAATTCTAGCGCCTCGTTTTCGATTTGTCTCTATTCGGGAACGACGGGCGCCTTCTTTTCATCGGTCGTCGCCGGCGCTGCGGGAGCCGCAGGCGTTGCCGGCGCGGTCTCGGCCGCCTTGGCGGCTTCGGTCGAGACGCGATCGACGATCGAGCCGCTGCTCGTGTCGCGCTGACCATGCACGAGGTAGGCAAGCGCGAGGCTGACGGCGAAGAACACCGTCGCCAGATAGGCCGTCGAGCGCGACAGGAAGTTCGCCGAACCGCGCGAACCGAACACCGTGCCCGACGCACCGCTGCCGAACGCCGCGCCGGCGTCGGCGCCCTTGCCGTGCTGAATGAGGATCAGGCCGACCAGCGCCACCGCGACCAGCACCTGAACAACCACCAGAATCGTGTACATGCCTTAGCTCACTGACAGAGCGACTGCGCCAAGGCGCAGATCGCCAGGAATTCCGCTGCCTTCAGCGATGCGCCGCCGATCAGGCCGCCATCGACATCGGCATTGGCAAACAGGGTCGCGGCGTTGTCCGCCTTGACGCTGCCGCCATAGAGAATGCGGGTCGAATTGGCGATTTTAGCATTCGTCTTGGCAAGCTGACCACGGATAAAGGCGTGCGCGGCCTGCGCCTGTTCCGGACTCGCCGTGCGGCCGGTGCCGATCGCCCATACCGGCTCGTAAGCGATGACGGCCGACTTGAACGCCGCCGCCCCCGTCAGATCGACGACCGCGCCGAGTTGTCGCGCCAGCACGCTCTCCGTCTGCCCGTCCTCGCGTTCGGCGAGCGTCTCGCCGAGGCAGAGCACCGGCACGAGACCGCAGGCCTGCGCGGTCTTGAACTTGTGCGCGACCAGCGCATCGCTCTCGCCGTACAGCGAGCGGCGCTCGGAATGGCCGACCAGGACGTACGAGCAGCCGACGTCCTTGAGCATGCCGCCGTGAATCTCGCCGGTGAAGGCGCCGGGTTTTTCCTGTTCGCTGAGCGTCTGTGCGCCGAGCTGCACGCTGCTGCCGTTCAGCGCCGCGCCCACGGACTCGATGTACACCGCCGGCGGGCAAACGACGATGTCGATGCCGGGGAAACGCTTCGAATCGAAGACCACGTCGTGCACGAGGCTCGCGTTCGCGTCACGTGCGCCGTTCATCTTCCAGTTACCCGCCACCATCTTGCGCCGCGCCATCTCTGCACTCCGTTATCGCGTTTCGTGGAATCCTGGAAAAACTCAAGCCCGGGCCGCGTCGACGGCCGCGGCGAGCGACTGCGCGCTGCTCTGCGCGAGCGCCTCGTCGTCGGCTTCGACCATCACCCGGATCAGCGGCTCGGTGCCGGATGCGCGCAGCAGCACGCGGCCGCGCGCGCCGAGGGCGGCGACGGTGGCCGCTTCCGCATCGCGCACCGCGCTGCTGGCCAGCACATCGGCGGCCCTGCCCCGCACCGGCAGGTTGATCAGCACCTGAGGAAATCGGTGCATGCCGGCCGCAAGCTCCTGCAGGCCGCGCCCCTGGCCGACCGCGGCGGCCAGCACCTGGAGCGCGGTGACGATGCCGTCGCCGGTCGTGGTGCGGTCGAGACAGATCGTGTGGCCGGAGCCTTCGCCGCCGAGCATGCCGCCCGTCTCGCGCAGCAACTCCATCACGTAGCGGTCGCCGACCTTGGCGCGCCGGAATTCCACCTTCAGCGCTTCCAGCCCGCGCTCGAGCCCGAGGTTCGACATCTGCGTGCCGACCACCGGACCGCGCAATTCGCCGGCGGCCAGACGCGCGCGGGCGATGATGTAGAGAATCTGGTCGCCGTCGATCTCGTTGCCGGCCGCATCGACCATCAGGCAACGGTCGGCGTCGCCGTCGAGCGCAATGCCGAGATCGGCGCCCCACTGGTGCACCGCGGCCTTGACCGCGCCGAGATGCGTGGAGCCGCAACCGGCATTGATGTTGAGGCCGTTCGGGTGATCGCCGATCGCCACGACCTTCGCGCCGAGCTCCTCGAAGACCGCAGGCCCGACCCGGTACGCCGCACCGTTCGCGCAGTCGACGACCAGTTTCAGGCCCTTGAGATTCTTCTCGCCGAAAGTGCCCTTGCAGAATTCGATGTAGCGGCCCGCGGCATCGTCGATGCGCTTTGCGCGGCCGAGCTGGTCGGGCGCGACGCAATCGAGCGGCGCGTCGATCATGCGTTCGATCTCGAGCTCGATGTCGTCGCTGAGCTTGCCGCCGTCAGGACCGAAGAACTTCACGCCATTGTCGTGATGCGGGTTGTGCGAGGCGGAGATGACGACGCCGGCCTGCGCGCGCAAGGCGCGCGTGAGATACGCGACGCCCGGCGTCGGCAGCGGCCCGAGCAGATCGGTCTCGACGCCGGCCGCCGCGAACCCGGCCTCCAGCGCGGATTCGAGCATGTAGCCGGAGCGGCGCGTGTCCTTGCCGACCACCACCCGCGCACCGCTGCCATTCGCCAGCACGCGCCCGGCCGCCCAGCCCAGCTTGAGCGCGAACTCCGGCGTCATCGGCGACTCGCCGACCCGCCCGCGCACCCCATCGGTTCCGAAATACTGCCGGCTCACGTTTCCCTGGCTCTCCGCAGCGCGTGCGCGACGCGAATCGCGTCGGCCGTCGCCTGCACATCGTGGACGCGCACTATAGCGGCCCCCTGCCAGACGGCAATGGCCGCGATGGCGAGGCCGCCTGGCAGACGCTCGCCGACGGCGCGCCCGAGCAGCTGGCCGAGCATCGACTTGCGCGAGGCGCCGATCAGCAGCGGCACGCCGAGCGCGCGCAGCGCCTCGCCGTGCGCCAGCAAGGCGAGGTTATGTTCCAGCGTCTTGCCGAAACCGATGCCGGGGTCGACGCAGATGCTGGCGCGCGCGATGCCGGCCGACTCGCAGGCGGCGATGCGCGCGGCGAGGAACGCGCACACCTCGGCAACGACGTCGTCGTACCGCGGCGCGTGCTGCATGGTCTTCGGTTCGCCCTGCATGTGCATCAGGCAAACCGCGGCGCCGGTGTCGCGCACGGCCTCCATCGCGCCCGGCGTCCGCAGGGCATGGACATCGTTGACGAGTTCCGCGCCCGCGGCGCAGGCAGCGCGCATGACGGCGGGCTTCATGGTGTCGACGGAGACGACGACGTCGAGCTCGCGGCGGATCGCCTCGATCACCGGCACGACACGATCGATCTCCTCCGCCTCATCGACCGGCGCCGACCCCGGTCGCGTCGATTCGCCGCCAACGTCGATGATGCGCGCGCCCTCGCCGGCCATCTCGCGCGCGCGCCGCAGGGCCGCCGCCGGATCGACGTGCCGTCCGCCGTCCGAGAACGAGTCCGGCGTGACGTTGAGGATGCCCATGACCGCCGGCGCGTCGAGCGGCAGCGTGCGGCGCGGCAACTGGAGCTGCATGGCGGAGCGGACGCGGGGTGCCGGCGCAAACGACGAGGCCGGCTCGCGCCGGCCCCGGGACTTCAGGTCTGCTGGCTCGCCGGCTTCGGCGCACCGCCGGCCGGCGTCGGCGGCGCATCGGGCGCCGTCGCGGTCGGCGCGGCACCGCCGCCACCCGGCCGCGAACTGTCGCTCCAGCTCTCCGGCGCGCCCGGATCCTGGCCGGCCATGATGCGGCGAATCTGCTCGGCGTCGATCGTCTCGTACTTGATCAGCGCCTGCGACATCGTGTGCAGCTTGTCGAGGTTGCCGACGATGATGCTTTTGGCCTTGGCGTAGTTCGCCTCGATGATCTTGCGGATTTCCTCGTCGATCGTGTGCGCCGTCTCGTCCGAGACGCTCTTGGTCTGCGTCACCGACTTGCCGAGGAACACTTCACCGTTGTCTTCGGAATACGCCAGCGGCCCGAGCTTCTCCGACAGGCCCCACTTGGTGACCATGTTGCGGGCGATATCGGTCGCGCGTTCGATGTCGTTGCTCGCGCCGGTCGTGACCTTCTCCGGCCCGAAGATCACTTCCTCGGCGATGCGGCCGCCGAACAGCGAGCAGATCGACGAGTTGAGGCGCTGCTTGGTGTAGCTGTAGCGATCCTCTTCCGGCAGGAACATCGTCACGCCGAGGGCACGACCGCGCGGAATGATCGTCACCTTGTAGACCGGATCGTGCTCCGGCACCGACAGGCCGACGATCGCGTGGCCGGCTTCATGGTAGGCGGTCAATTTCTTTTCGTCCTCGGACATGACCATCGAGCGGCGCTCGGCGCCCATCATGATCTTGTCCTTGGCGCGCTCGAAGTCGTCGTGGTCGACCAGGCGCTTGTTGGCGCGCGCGGCGAACAGCGCGGCCTCGTTGACGAGGTTGGCGAGGTCGGCGCCCGAGAAGCCCGGCGTCGCGCGCGCGATGATCTCGGCCTTGACGTTGTCGGCCAGCGGCACGGCGCGCATGTGCACCTTGAGGATCTGCTCGCGGCCGCGCACGTCCGGCAGCGGCACGACGACCTGGCGGTCGAAGCGGCCCGGGCGCAGCAGCGCCGGATCGAGCACGTCCGGACGGTTGGTCGCGGCGATGACGATGACGCCTTCGCTGCCCTCGAAGCCGTCCATCTCGACCAGCAGCTGGTTCAGCGTCTGCTCCCGCTCGTCGTGGCCGCCGCCGAGGCCGGCACCGCGATGGCGGCCGACGGCGTCGATTTCGTCGATGAAGATGATGCACGGCGCGTGCTTCTTGGCCTGCTCGAACATGTCGCGCACGCGGCTGGCGCCGACGCCGACGAACATTTCGACGAAGTCGGAACCGGAGATCGTGAAGAACGGCACGCCCGCCTCGCCGGCGATGGCCTTGGCGAGCAGCGTCTTGCCGGTGCCCGGCGAGCCGACCATCAGCACGCCGCGCGGAATCTTGCCGCCGAGCTTCTGGAACTTGCCCGGGTCCTTGAGGAAATCGACCAGTTCGGACACTTCCTGTTTCGCCTCCTCGCAGCCGGCGACGTCGTTGAACGTGATCTTGACCTGGTCGGCGTTGAGCATGCGCGCGCGCGACTTGCCGAACGACATCGCACCGCGACCGGCGCCGCCGCCCTGCATCTGCCGCATGAAGTAGACCCAGACCGCGATCAGCAGCAGGATCGGAAAGGCGTTGAACAGCAACTGCAGGAGGATCGGCGTTTCCTTCGGCAGCGAGCCGCTGAACTTGACCTTGTTGTCGAGCAAGGTCCCGACCATCGCGCTGTTGTCGGTTTCCGGGCTGATCGACACGAACGGCGTACCGCCCTTCATCTCGCCGCGGATGATCGGCCCGTCGATGGTCACTTCGCCGACGTTGCCATCCTTCACCTGGGTGATGAAGTCCGAATAAGCGAGCTGCGACTGCCCACGCGCCGAACGCGACGAAAAGCTGTTGAACACCATCATCAGGACGACGAGGATGATCACCCACAGAAACAGATTTTTAGCCAGATCGTTCAACGTCGGGGGCCTGTCTGGAACACGTACGATGGCACCTTACACCGCACGGAAGTTGCGCGCCAGCAAATAAACTTCACTAGAGCGGGCACGGGATGCCTTGGGTTTGCGGATGGTCACGGTCTCGAAAGCGTCGCGCATCGCCTTGACGTAGGCGTCGAAGCCCTCGCCCTGGAACGCCTTGACCAGCAGCGTGCCTTTCGGCTTCAGATGCGCCTTGGCGAACTCGAGTGCCAGCTCGCCGAGATAGATGCTGCTCGCCTGGTCGGCGATGTCGACGCCGGACAGGTTCGGCGCCATGTCGCTGAGCACGACGTCGACCAGCTGGTCGCCGACCTTCGCCTCCAGCTGGTGCAGGACCGCGTCCTCGCGAAAGTCGCCGACGATGATGTCGACGCCCGGCACCGGATCGAAAGGCAGGATGTCGAGCGCGAACAGCTGGCCCTTGCTGCCGAGCAGCGGCCGGGCGTACTGGCTCCAGCCGCCCGGCGCGGCGCCGAGGTCGACGACGATCTGGCCCGGACGCAGGAGCTTGTCCTTCTCCTGGATTTCCTTGAGCTTGAACACCGCCCGCGAGCGATAGCCGAGCCGCCGCGCTTCCTGGACGTAAGGATCGGCTTCGTGTTCGGCAATCCAGCGTGCGGAGCTGGGACGACGTTTCTGGGTCATGGAGGCAACCGGCATGCCGGCTATCTGCGGGCGTTCAGGCGGACTTCAAGTCCGCCGCGCCCCTCAGAGGTAGCGGACCGCGACGACCTCGAGTTCGCGCACGCCGTTCGGCGTCGAAACCTGCACCACGTCGCCTTCGGTCTTGCCGATCAAGGCCTTGGCGATGGGGCTGTTGAACGACAGCAGGCCTGCCTTCACGTCCGCCTCGTCCTCGCCGACGATCTGGTACGTCGTCTCCTCGCCGCTGTCGGCGTCGGCCAGCTGCACCGTCGCGCCGAAGATGATCTTGCCGTTCGCCGACACCGCCGTCGGATCGATGATCTGCGCGTTCGACAGCTTGGCCTCGATTTCCTGGATACGGCCCTCGTTGAAGCCGTGCTGCTCGCGCGCGGCGTGGTATTCGGCGTTCTCCTTGAGATCACCGTGCGAGCGCGCCTCCTCCACCGCGGCAATGATTTGCGGGCGCAGCACGCTCTTGCGGTGGCGCAGTTCCTCACGCAGCCGGTCGGCGCCGCGTAGCGTCATCGGGGTCTTGCTCATCTCGATACCAGGCTGGGCAAAGGGCAAAAAGGACGCCGGCCGGCGTTGAGCCGACCCTGCGTCCGTCTGGGAATGACCAAAGATACCATCCCCTCCCCGCCGCGCCCACCCCTCGGGCGACGCGGCAGGGCGGGATCCGGCTCAGCGCAGGCCGGCGTGCAGCGTCTGCAGGCGGTTGACGTCGACCTCGTCGAGATGGTCCATCGCCACCGCCGCTGCCAGCGCGCCGGCGATGGTCGTGAAGTAGCAGACCTTGTGCTGGATCGCCGCGCCGCGGATCGAGCGCGATTCCTCGATCGACTGCTTGCCTTCGGTGGTGTTGGCGATGAACTGGATCTCGCCGTTCTTGATCATGTCGACGCAGTGCGGGCGGCCTTCCTTGACCTTGTTGACGCCCTGGCACTCGATGCCGGCCTTGCGGATCGCCGCCGCCGTGCCGTGCGTGGCGACCACCTTGAAGCCCTTGCTGGTCACCAGGCGCGCCAGCTCGACCGCCTTCTTCTTGTCCTGGTCGCGCACCGAGATGAAGGTCGTGCCGGAGCGCGGCACGGTCATGCCCGCCGCCAGCAGGGCCTTGTTGAAGGCCTCGCCGAAGTGCTGGCCGGTGCCCATGACCTCGCCGGTCGAGCGCATTTCCGGCCCGAGCAACGGGTCGACGCCCGGGAACTTGGCGAACGGGAACACCGATTCCTTGACCGAGTAGTACTTCGGCAGGATCTCGCCGGTGATGCCCTGCGCCTTCAGCGTCTTGCCGGCCATGCAGCGCGCCGCGATCTTCGCCAGCGGGCGGCCGGTCGCCTTCGACACGAAGGGGCTGGTGCGCGAGGCGCGCGGATTGACTTCGAGCAGGTAGACCTTGCCGTCCTGCACCGCGAACTGCGTGTTCATCAGGCCGACGACGTTCAGTGCCTTGGCCAGCTTGACGATCTGGCCGCGGATGTCGTCGAGCACCTTCTTCGGCAGCGAGTGCGCCGGCAGCGAGCAGGCCGAGTCGCCGGAATGCACGCCGGCTTCCTCGATGTGCTCCATGATGCCGCCGATCACCACGTCCTTGCCGTCGGCGAGCGCGTCGACGTCGACTTCGATCGCGTTGTTGAGGAAGCGGTCGAGCAGCACCGGCGAGTCGTTCGAGACCTTCACCGCCTCGCGCATGTAGCGCTTGAGGTCGTCATCGTCGTGGACGATTTCCATGGCGCGGCCGCCGAGCACGTAGCTCGGGCGCACGACCAGCGGATAGCCGATCCTGGCGGCGACCGACAGCGCCTGCTTCTCCGAG
This sequence comes from Solimonas soli DSM 21787, assembly GCF_000474945.1. Lineage (GTDB taxonomy): Bacteria > Pseudomonadota > Gammaproteobacteria > Nevskiales > Nevskiaceae > Solimonas > Solimonas soli. The sequence continues at coordinate 285,656 of NZ_AXDW01000001.1, forward strand.
GTCGCGGTGCCGTTCGGCGGCTGCAGCAGGCCAAGCTTTTCGACCAGCTTCTGGAAGCGCTCGCGGTCTTCGGCGAGATCGATGGCGTCCGGCGTCGTGCCGATGATCGGCGCGCCGGCGGCTTCGAGCTGGCGCGCCAGCTTCAGCGGCGTCTGGCCGCCGAACTGCACGATCACGCCCTTGGGCTGCTCCAGCTCGATGATCTCCATTACGTCTTCGAAGGTCAGCGGCTCGAAGTACAGGCGATCCGAGGTGTCGTAGTCGGTCGACACGGTTTCCGGATTGCAGTTGACCATGATGGTCTCGAACCCGTCCTCACGCAGCGCCAGCGCGGCGTGCACGCAGCAGTAGTCGAACTCGATGCCCTGGCCGATGCGGTTCGGACCGCCGCCCAGGATCATGATCTTGTCGCGCGCGGTCGGCTGCGCCTCGCATTGCTCGTCGTAGCTCGAATACAGATAGGCGGTCGAGGTCGGGAATTCCGCGGCGCAGGTGTCGACGCGCTTGTAGACCGGACGGATGCCGTTCTTGTGGCGCGCACGGCGCACCGACTCTTCCTTGACGCCGAGCAGTCGGGCGAGGCGGCGGTCGGAAAAGCCGAGGCGCTTGTAGCGGCGCAGCTCGTCCGCCTCGATCTGGCTGATCTTCTGCGCGGCGATTTCGCTCTCGGTCTCGATCAGTTCCTCGATCTGCTCGAGGAACCAGACATCGATCTTGCTGAGCTTGTGCACATCGGCCACCGACAGGCCGGCGCGGAAGGCGTCGCCGACGTACCATAGGCGCGGGCCGCGGGCGATCGCCAGCTCGGTGCGGATGCGATTCAGCGCTTCGTCGCTGTAGCGGCCGTCCTTGGCCGGTTCGACCTGCGGATCGAAGCCGTCGCTGCCCACTTCGAGGCCGCGCATGGCCTTCTGCAGCGATTCCTGGAAGTTGCGGCCCATGGCCATCACTTCGCCGACCGACTTCATCTGCGTCGTCAGCCGTGAATCGGCCTGCGGGAACTTTTCGAAGGTGAAGCGCGGGATCTTGGTGACGACGTAGTCGATGCTCGGCTCGAACGAGGCCGGCGTCGAGCCGCCGGTGATGTCGTTCTTCAGCTCGTCGAGCGTGTAGCCGACGGCCAGCTTGGCGGCGATCTTGGCGATCGGGAAGCCGGTCGCCTTCGAGGCCAGCGCGCTCGAACGCGACACGCGCGGATTCATCTCGATGACGATCATGCGGCCGTCGTCCGGATTGATCGCGAACTGCACGTTGGAGCCGCCGGTGTCGACGCCGATCTTGCGCAGCACCGCACAGCTCGCGTTGCGCATGATCTGGTATTCCTTGTCGGTCAGCGTCTGCGCCGGCGCCACCGTGATCGAGTCGCCGGTATGCACGCCCATGGGATCGAAGTTCTCGATCGAGCAGACGATGATGCAGTTGTCCTTGCGGTCGCGCACCACCTCCATCTCGAATTCCTTCCAGCCGAGCAGCGATTCCTCGATGAGGACTTCGGTGGTCGGCGAGAGGTCGAGGCCGCGCATGACGATCTCTTCGAACTCTTCGACGTTGTACGCCACGCCGCCGCCCGAACCGCCGAGCGTGAAGCTCGGCCGGATGATCACCGGGTAGCCGATCTGCTGCTGGATGTAGCGCGCTTCCTCCATCGTGTGCGCCACGCCCGAGCGCGCCGAGCCGAGGCCGATCTCGGTCATCGCGTCGCGGAATTTCTGGCGGTCCTCGGCGAGGTCGATGGCATGCTCGTTGGCGCCGATCAGCTCGCAGCCGAACTTCTTCAGCACGCCGTTGCGCGCCAGGTCGAGCGCGCAGTTCAGCGCGGTCTGGCCGCCCATGGTCGGCAGCAGCGCGTCCGGACGCTCCTGCTCGATGATCTTGGCGAGCGACTGCCAGCGGATCGGCTCGATGTAGGTCGCGTCGGCCATTTCCGGGTCGGTCATGATCGTCGCCGGATTCGAATTGACGAGGATGACGCGATAGCCTTCCTGGCGCAGCGCCTTGCAGGCCTGCGCGCCGGAGTAGTCGAACTCGCAGGCCTGGCCGATCACGATCGGGCCGGCGCCGATGATCAGGATGCTCTTGAGGTCTGTGCGTTTCGGCATCGTGCGAACTCTTCTGAAAGCTAATTGGCCACGGCCGTTGCCAGCCGTGCACTGAAACCGAGGAACAGCGCCCCCACTCCGCCGGTCGCGCCCGCGCTCAGGCGGCGGCGCGCACGGAACGCCGCGGCAAGGCGGTGCCCGGAGAAAATCAGGGTGCTGAGATAGGCGAAGCTGGCGGCCTGCGCGATCGCGCCGAGCACGGCGAACGACAGCGCCGGATGGGCATAGCTGCGATCGACGAACTGGATGAAGAAGGACATGAAGAACAGGATGGCCTTCGGATTGAGCAGGCTGATCGCCAGCGCGCGGCGAAATGGATGCGGCGCCGGCGGCGGCAGATACGGCGTCGCCTCGCTCGCCGGAGCGCGGCGCCACAGGCGCCAGGCGCTGCGCAGCATGCCGAGGCCGAGCCAGGCGAGGTAGGCGGCGCCGGCCCACTTCAGGGCGAAGAACAGCTGCGGATAGGCACGCAGCAGCGAGGCGACGCCGGCCGCCGCCAGCACCATCAGCACGAGGTCGCCGACGAATACCCCGCAGGCGGCGCGGTAGCCGGTGCGCACGCCGTCGCGTGCCGCGACGCTCAGCACGAACATCGAATTCGGGCCGGGCAGCAGAACGATGATCACCACCCCGATCACGTAAGTGGCGATGTCGGTGATTCCCAGCATGGCTTACCGCCGCTCGGCCATCGAACGCACGAAGCGGTCGAACAGCTCGGCGACGTCGTGCGGGCCGGGGCTGGCCTCGGGATGGCCCTGGAAGCTGAAGGCCGGCGCGTCGAGCACGCGCAGGCCCTGGTTCGAACCGTCGAACAGCGAGCGGTGGGTGGCCACCACGTTGTTCGGCAGCGTGGCCTCGTCGACGGCGAAGCCGTGGTTCTGGCTGGTGATCATCACGCGGCCGGTCTCGATGTCCTGCACCGGGTGATTGGCGCCATGGTGGCCGAGCTTCATCTTCACGGTGCGGGCGCCGAGCGCCAGGCCGAGAATCTGGTGGCCGAGGCAGATGCCGAACAGCGGGATCATCTTCGCCAGGAACTCGCGCGCGGCGGCGATCGCGTAGTCGCAGGGCTCCGGATCGCCGGGGCCGTTGGCGAGCAGCACGCCGTCCGGCTTGAGCCTGAGCACCTCCGCGGCCGGCGTCTGCGCGGGCACGACGGTCACGCGGCAGTCGCGGTCGACGAGCAGGCGCAGGATGTTGCGCTTGACGCCGAAATCGTAGACGACCACGTGGTAGCTGCCGTCGGTCTTCTCGACCTCGCGGTTGGTCTCCAGCGTCCACGAACCGCGCGTCCAGGCGTAAGGCGCCTTGACCGACACGACCTTCGCGAGGTCCATGCCCTTCAGGCCCGGGAACGCCCGCGCCGCGTCAAGCGCCTTCTTCTCGCTGATGCGGCTGCCGGCCAGGATGCAGCCGTTCTGCGCACCCTTGTCGCGCAGGAGGCGGGTCAGGCGGCGGGTGTCGATGCCGGCGATGGCGACCGTCTTGTTCGCCTTCAGGTAGTCCCGGAAGTCCTGCGTCGAGCGGAAATTGCTGTGCCGACGCGGCGCTTCGCGCAGGACGAGGCCGGCGATGTGCACGCGGTCGGCCTCCATGTCCTCGGCATTGGTGCCGACGTTGCCGATGTGCGGGTACGTGAGGGTGACGATCTGCTCGCGGTACGAGGGATCGGTGAGGATCTCCTGGTAGCCGGTCATGGCCGTATTGAAAACGACTTCGCCGACCGTCTGTCCGTCACTGCCAATGGAAACGCCCTTGAAAACGGAACCATCGGCGAGGGCGAGCAGGGCCGGTTTGAAGTCGGTCATAAGCGTTCGGTTTCCAGGTGACGGATACGAAAACGGGGGCGATGAGCCCCCGCTTCGAATCTGGGCGCGAATTCTATACGAACTTGCCGCGCCGCAACACCTGTCACGCGATTTTCATCACAGCGGCACGCCCATCGCCTTGCCGATCTCCCAGATGTTCTTGTCGACGTTCTCGGCCATCACCACGATCACCGTCTGCTCCGCGCTCATGCGGGCCGCTTCCTGGCAGGCCCAGCCCAGCGCATACGAGGTCTGGATCGCCGGGATCACGCCCTCGTGCTTGCTGAGGTCGTAGACCGCGCGCTTGGCCGCCGTCGCCGAGCCCTTGACGTATTCCACACGGCCGCTGGCCTTCAGCCAGGCGTGTTCGCGGGTCGTGCGCGGATAGTCCATGCCCTCCATGATGGTCGCCGCGCGCTGCTGCTCGCGCATCGACAGCGCATGCGGCCCGGTCGGCTGCTGGGTCGGCGCCTCGAGGTAGTCCTGGCCTTCGACGCAGACCATGCGCGTGCCGGCGGCCTTGAGGAACGGCGGGAACAGGCCGACGGCGTCGGCATTGTCGCCGGCGCGCGCCACCAGGAGGTCCGGCGCCTTCTTGTTGATGCCGTACAGCTGGCGGCGGCACTCGCGCCCGGCGACTGCCGCGAATTCGAGGGTCAGCATCGGATACGGGTGCGGCGCCGCGTCGAGGCCCATGACCAGGAAGGTGTCGGCGCTGTTGGAACCCCAGTGATCCCAGGCTTCCTTGCGGACATCGCCGCTCTTCTTGCGGCCCATGCCCGATTCGGTGACGTTGGCGCCCATCAGCCACATGCGGAACACGTTGCCGGCGTGCAGCTGCATCTGGTCGCTGTCCATATAAATGATGGCGTTCAGACCCAGGCGGGCGGCGATCGCCGCCACCACCACGCCGCTGCGCCCGGTCGGGCTGAACGACACCAGTGTTTTCTTGCCCATGCGGCGGGCCAGCATGGCCTGGCCGAGCACGGCGGCGAGAAGATGCGAGGGCTGCGTATTGAGGTCCTCGCGCTTCAGATAGATGCGCGCGCCGCCGACCTGCTGCGAAAGGCGCGCGGCGAACTGCAGGGACGACGGATGGCCGGCGCTCTGGATCAGCTCGAGATCCAGCTCGGCGATGAAACGCGGGTCCCTGCGCACCGCCTCGTAGGCCTCGGCCACTTCGGCGAGCGGCTTGCGGAAGCGTTCCTCCTCGCCGATGCGGGTGTAGGCGGTGACCGGCGTGATCGCCTTGGCGCCGATGAACTCGATCTTGTCGCCCGCCGGCGCTTCCGCGAACAGCGGGTCGCCGGCCGCGAGCATGCGTCCCATGCTGACGATCTTGCGCCACTCCTCCGAGCGCAGGCTGCCGGGAATCTGGGCGTGCACGAAGCGGGCCTGCTCCAGGAACGCATCGACCTTGCGCGTTTCGTAGTACAGCTCGGCGAGACGCAGGCGCAGGTCGAGCAGCTGTGGCCGCTTGGCGACCTGCTGCTGCAACAGTTTTTCGAGATCGTCGTAGAACGCCCCTGCGTCCTGACTTCCCGCATCCTTGCTGGCGGTCACTGTTGCTCCTCGAATTGGTCTGCCGCCCAGTATAGGGGCCGCTCCGATCAGAGCGCCAAGGCGAGCTGATGGCCGCTCGTTTCCGGCACCCGAAAGGCGTCGCAGCGCAGCGACGGCAGGCCGCGGCCGGCATAGCCGAGGCGCCGGCAGGCGATGCGGAAACGCTGCTCGATGACCTGCACGTAGGCGCCCTCGCCCTTCATGCGCGTGCCGAAGCGCGGATCGTTGAGACGGCCGCCGCGCATCTGCTCGACCAGGCTCAGCACATGCGCCGCCTTCAGCGGCACGTGCGTGTCCAGCCATTCCCGGAACAGGTCCTTCACCTCGTGCGGCAGCCTCAGCATGCCGTAAGAGGCCTGCCGCGCGCCGGCCTCGCGGGCGGCGCCGAGAATGGCCTCGAGCTCGGCATCGTTGACGAACGGAATCACCGGCGAATACAGGACCGTGGTCGGCACGCCCGCGTCCGCCAGCATCTTCAGCGCGCGCAGGCGCGACGCGCCGGAGGCCGCACGCGGCTCCAGCGTGCGCTTCAGCTCCGGCCGCAGCGTGGTGATCGACAGCGCGACGTTGACGAGACCGTCGCGGGCCAGATCGCCGAGCAGGTCGAGGTCGCGTTCGAGCAGCGCCGCGCCCTTGGTGACGATGCCGACGGGATGGCGGAAGCGCACCATGACCTCGAGCAGGCTGCGCGTGATCTTCAGCTCGCGCTCGACCGGCTGATAGGGATCGGTGTTGGCGCCGAGCGAAATCGTCTCGCAGCGATAGCCCGGCTTGCGCAGCTCCGCTTCGAGCAGCGCCGCGGCGTCCGGCTTGTAGAACAGCCGGGTCTCGAAATCGAGGCCCGGCGAGAGGTTCAGGTAGGCATGGCTCGGCCGCGCGAAGCAGTAGATGCAGCCGTGTTCGCAGCCGCGGTAGGGATTGATCGTCTGCGTGAACGGCAGGTCCGGCGACTGGTTGCGCGAGATGATGCTGCGCGCCTGATCGACCTGCAGCGTGGTCTTCGGCGACGGCGTGGACTCCTCGTCGAGCAGCCAGCCGTCGTCGAATCGCTCGCGCCGCGCCGCTTCGAAGCGCCCTTCGGGTCGCGATGCCGTACCGCGGCCCTTGAGTTTTCGTTCTTCGTGGCGATCGCCCATGGTCGCTTGCCTCATCGCGCGCAGAGGGCCGGGATTGTCGCGAGGGCCGGGCTCAGGTGCCGAGCCACGCGCTCACCGGCCGTGCAGATAGTCCCAGCTGAGGCGCGTCAGCGCCTCGACGCCGGTCTGCAGGGCCGCCTCGTCCATGGAGAAACGCGGCGAATGATTGGCGCCGACGCTGTCCGGATCGGCGCCTTTCGGACGCACGCCGACGAACAGGAACAGGCCGGGAATCTCGCGCGCGAAGAACGAGAAATCCTCGGCGCCGAGCATCGGCCGCGCCTCGAACAGACGCTCGCCGAAGGCGCGGCACAGGGTCGGCAGCATCTTCTGGGTCAGCTGCGCATCGTTGACGGTGACCGGGTAGGCGTGGCGCTCGCTGATGTGGACCTCGGCGCTGGCGCCGGAGGCCTGCGCGATGTCCTGCGCCGTGCGCGTCACGCGCTCGTGCAGCTGGCGGCGCATGTCCTCGTCGAGCGCGCGCAGCGTGCCCTTCATCTGGACCTGGTCGGGAATGATGTTGTCGCGCACGCCACCCTCGATCTTGCCGATCGTGACGATGGTCGGCGCCCTGGTGACGTCCATCTGCCGGCTGGGAATCGTCTGCAGGCCGAGTACGATCTGGCTCGCCACGACGATCGGATCGATGCCCTGCCACGGCGCTGCACCGTGCGTCTGCCTGCCCTTGACGACGATGCGCAGGTCGTCGGCGCTGGCCATGACGCCGCCGGCCCGGTAGCCGACCGTGCCGACCTCGTACTGCGAGAACAGATGCAGGCCGAAGATCGCCTCGGGCTTCGGGTCCCTGGCGAGCACGCCTTCCTTGACCATCAGCTGCGCACCGCCTTCCTCGCCGAGCGGCGCACTCTCCTCGGCCGGCTGGAAGATGAACTTCACCGTGCCCGGCAGTTCCTCGCGCTTGGCCGCGAGCACCGCGGCGACGCCGAGCAGGATCGCCATGTGCCCGTCGTGGCCGCAGGCGTGCATGACGCCGACCTCGCGGCCGTCGTAGTTGCCGCGCACCGTCGACCTGAAGGGCACGTCGACCTCCTCGGTGACGGGCAGCGCGTCCATGTCGGCGCGCAAGGCGATCACCGGCCCCGGCCGGCCGCCGCGCAGCACCGCGACGACGCCGGTATGCGCGACGCCGGTCTGCACCTCGAGCTTGAGCGCGCGCAGCTTCCCGGCCAGGTACTTGGCCGTCGCGAACTCGCGGTTCGACAGCTCCGGATGCTGGTGCAGGTAGCGCCGGTCGGCGATCACCGCCGGCGCGACGCCGTCGATCAGCGGCGTCAGCTCGTCGGCGGCGTGCGCCGGCGCCAGCGGCCCGGCCGCGGCGAGTAACAGGAACAACGAGGCGCGGGGCAGACGCATGGCGGGCGGCCGGTCGAGCCGCCACGGCGGCGGCCCGCCCGTTCTACCGCGACTCGGCGGTCCGCGCCAGACGCTGCAAGGCTGCGCCGCTGACGCGGTTGATGATCCATTCGCGCTTCAGCTCGGCACCGAGACTGTCGTAGAAACGGATCGCCGGCTCGTTCCAGTCGAGCACCGTCCATTCGTAGCGGCCGCAGCCACGCTCGACGCCGATGCGGGCGACTTCCGCGAGCAGCCGCTTGCCGATGCCGAAGCCGCGAAACGCCGGCTGCACGAACAGGTCTTCGAGCCAGATGCCCGGCTTGCCGACGAAGGTCGAATAGTGGTGGAAGAACAGCGCGAAACCGGCCGCCTCGCCGCCGGCCTCGGCGATGATCGCCTCGGCGTAGGGCCGCGGCCCGAACAGGTGCTCGCGCAGCGCCGCCTCGGTCGCCACGCATTCGTGCTCGAGCTTCTCGTACTGCGCGAGGGCGCGGATCAGCGACAGCAGCAGCGCGCAGTCTTCGACCGCCGCCGCGCGCAGACGAACGTCGGCCATCGATCAGGAGCCGAGCACGTCGCGCATGCTGTACAGGCCCGGCGCGCGGTCGCGCAGCCAGACCGCGGCGCGCACCGCGCCGTTGGCGAAGTTCATGCGGTTGGAGGCCTTGTGCGTGATCTCGACGCGCTCGCCGTCGCCGAGGAACATCACCGTGTGATCGCCGACGACATCGCCGCCGCGCACGGCCTGGAAGCCGATCGTGCGGCGCTCGCGCGCGCCGGTGTGGCCGTAACGCTCGTAGACCGCCACGTCCTTGAGATCGCGGCCGACGCCGCGGGCCACCGCCTCGCCCATCATCAGCGCGGTACCGCTCGGCGCGTCGACCTTGTGGCGGTGATGCGCCTCGACGATCTCGACGTCGAAGTCGTCGCCCAGCGTGCGCGCCGCCTGCTCGAGCAAGGACAGGCAGAGGTTCACGCCGATGCTGAAGTTGCCGGCCATGACGATCGGAATCCGCTTCGCCGCCGCGGCGATGTCCGCCTTCTGCGCGTCGCTGCAGCCGGTCGTGCCGATCACCATGCGCTTGCCGGCGGCGACGCAGGCGGCGAGCGCCGCCATCGTGCCTTCCGGCCGCGTGAAGTCGATCAGCACGTCGAACTGCGCGGCGGCGGCGGCGGGATCGGCGGAGATCGTCACCGCGCTGCCGGCGGCGACCGGCTGGCCGATCGCGGCATGGCCGTCGCGTTCGAACGCCGCGCCGAGCTCGGCCTGCGCGCTGGCGGCGACGGCGTCGGCGACGGCGCGGCCCATGCGGCCGGTGGCGCCAAGGATGGCGATGCGGGTAGTGGTGCTCATGACGGATGCGACGCTGGAGAAGCGAGCACGGCCGCTCGCGGGCCGCATAGCTTAGCGATGCCCGCCGACGCGCGCAGCCCGCGCGCTCAGACTTCGATCTCGTGCGGCTCGGACGCGAAGCCGATGCCGAGAGCGCCTTCGCCGACGTTGATGCCGCCGGTCACGCTCATCATGCTCTCCAGCACTTCGACGCCGTGCTCGTGGCAGATCCGCACCAGCTCGGCGTAGCCCGGCAGCGCGCGCATCTCGCGCAGATCGCCGCCGTAGCTCAGCACCAGCGTCGGCGTCAGCAGGCCGCCGCTGCGGATGCGCTGGCCGACGAAGCCGAGCACCTTGGCGCTGGCATCGTCGAAGTGACGCAGCTTGGCGACCGGCCGCGTGTCGTTGCGATAGCCGCGCAGCACCGGCTTGATGTCGAGCACCGTGCCGAGCGCGGCGCCGACCCAACCGACGCTGCGGTCGCCCTTCTTCTGGCCGCGCACCCGCAGGTAGTGCAGGTCGCGCGGAATCATGTAGCCGTAAGTGTTCTGCACGATGTACTCGACGCGCTCGCGGATCTTGTTCGGATTGCGCTGGCCTGACTCGATCAGGCGCACCACTTCGACCGCGCTGACCGCCTGCGCCGAAAACAGGTTCTGCGTGTCGATCACGCGCAGGGCGAACGGGCCGGGCACGCCGGCCTGGGCGCGGATCGGCTTGTAGTCGTTGAGGATCGCGAACGAGGCGCGCGTGGCGTTGGCGTGGATCGGGCTGCGGCTGCTGGCGATCGTCAGGCAGAACACGAAGTCGTAGTCGATCACCAGCTTCTGCAGGAACACGTCGCGGATCTGCTCGACGCTGAACGGCGACGAGCCGGCGTCGCCGTCGGCGCCGAGATGCTCGTTGTAGAAGTGCAGCGTCGTTTCCGGATCGCGCTGATCGACCAGATCGTGGCCACCGAGATGAATCGTGATCGGCAGGATCTGGATGTGGTGCTTTTCGATGAACTCCGGCGGCAGATCGCACGCCGAATCGACCACTACGCCGATGCGCATGGCGTCTCCTCCCTGATGTACGGCCTTAAGGTTGGCCTTGTTTTTCCATGCGCTTGGCTTCTTGCCAGCGCGCTTCCATCTGCTCCAGGCGTCGAGGATCGCCCATCGGCGGCAGCGCTTCAAGGCCGGCCCGCACGTGCGCGAAGCGGCGCGCGAACTTGTCGTTGGCGCCGGCGAGCGCGGCCGGCGCGTCGACGCCGAGATGGCGCGCGAGGTTGACCGCCATGAACAGCAGATCGCCGAGCTCGTCCGCGGCGCGCAGAGGGCCTTGCGCCGCGGCTTCGCGCAGCTCGGCCGATTCCTCGGCCAGCTTGTCGAACAGCTCCTCGAGATGGCGCCAGTCGAAGCCGAGCGCCGCCGCTTCCCGCTGCAGGCGCAAGGCCTCGCGCAGCGGGTCAGCCATGACGCATGCGGCCGGCCAGATCCCAGAGCATGCCGGCGGTCGCGCCCCAGACGCGGTACTGCCGCCAGTTCAGCTCGTAGAACGGCACGTTGATGCCGTCGCGGCTGAGCAGCTTGCGTTCGAAGTTCTCGCGCCGCGCGATGTGCGCGAACGGCACTTCGAAGACTTCCGCGACTTCGTTGTCGTCGACGCGCAGCTCCGGCGCGCCGTCGATCAGCCCGACGACCGGCGTGACGAGAAAGCGGCTCAGCGTCGGATAGTCATCGAGATAGCCGAGCACCTCGACGCGGTGCGGATCGATGCCGACCTCCTCCTGTGCCTCGCGCAGCGCATTGTCGACCGCGGTGACGTCGCCCGCGTCCCTGGCGCCGCCGGGAAAGGCGATCTGGCCGCTGTGCGAACGCAGGTTCGCCGAGCGCACGGTGAGCAGCACGGCCAGCTCCGCGCCGCGGCGGATCACCGGAATCAGCACCGCCGCCGGCCGCAGGCTGGCGCGCAGCGTGGCGGTCCACAGCTTGTCGAGCGCGGCCGGCATTTCCATGGTCGCCACCGGCCGCGGCGTCTCGAGGGAGGTGTCGCGCAGCGCGTCGCGCAGGCGACGCTCGAGCTCGAGCGCGGACGGCAGGGTTTCGGCGGAAGTCATGCGGGCATTTTAACGAAGATGCCGGCACATCCCTAAAATGCGCGGATGAACCCCACGCCATTCCACGAACTGCTGCGCCGCGACTTTCTCGAGCTTTCGCCGCACATGCGCGAATGCGGGCTGCGGGCCACGGCGGTCGACGCGCACGGTGCGCTGGTCACGCTGCCCTATCGCGAGGACTGGCTCGGCGACAGCGAAAGCGGCCGCCTCAATCCCGGCATCATCACCGTGCTGGTCGACAGCTGCGCCGGTCTCGCCGTGCTGGCCAGCATCGGCGCGCGCGAACCGGTCGCCACGCTCGACCTGCGCATGGACTACCTGCGTCCCGCGTTCCGCGGCGGCGACGTGCAATGCCGCGCCAGCTGTCTGCGTCTCACCGCCAGCATCGCCTTCGTGCGCGCCACGGTCTGGCAGGAGCGCGAGGACGAGCCCTTCGCCACCGCGCAGCTGGTCTTCATGCGCACGGCGGCGGCGCGTCCGCCGACCGGAGCCGCGGCATGACGACGGTCAGCAGCGCCTGGTCCGAGGCGCGGCGCAGCGCCCGCGAGCACGGCGACTACCGGCCGCTGGTGGCGCTGATTCCCTACGCGCGCTTCCTCGGCATGCGCGCCGAGACGCACGAAGGCCGGCTGCGCCTGCGCCTGCCCTTCCGCACCGCGCTGGTCGGCAATCCGAACCTGCCGGCCTGGCACGGCGGCGTCACCGCGGCGTTCATGGAAAACACGGCGCTGCTGCACCTGCTGCTGCAGCTCGACGAGCATCGCGTGCCGAAAAGCATCGACTTCGCGATCGACTACCTGCTGTCCGGCCGCCCGCAGGATCTCTACGCCGACTGCAGCATCTCGCGCCTCGGCAGCCGCGTCGCGCAGACCCAGATCCGCTGCTGGCAGAGCGATCCGGCCAAGCCGATCGCCGTGGCGCGCGCGCATTTCCTGCTCTCGGTCAGCGCGTGAACCGGGCCGGCTGGCACAGCTTCCGCGAACTGGACGCCGCCGCCGGCCGCGACAAGGGTGCGGCGTTCCGCGTCTTCAAGGCCCTGCGCCCGCACTATCGGGAGGGCGTCGACTACGTCGTGCTGGAGCACGCGGCGGACGCCGCGGCGATCGCCGCCCTGCGCCAGGCGGGTCGCATCTACGCGAGCAGCGTCAACGTCGTGCTCGCGGGTCCGGCGCTGGCGGCCGCCATCGCCGGCGCGCTGCGCGCCGCTGCTGCGCGTTAACAAGCCCTGGTCGAAGCGGCGCTTCCCGCCTCCTCCGTTTTCGGGTTGTGCCGGGCGGGCGCCACGCTTACGATCGGGCCTCCTCACACTTTCTGGAGCGTTTCATGTCTGCCGCCGCCGATCTGCTGAAGAAGCTGCCCGCCGCCTTCAACGCCAGCGAGGCGGGCGGTACCGATTGCACGATCCAGTTCAACTGCTCGCAGCCGGTCCATGCCGTCATCAAGAACAGCGGCTGCCAGGTCGTCGACGGCACCTCGAACGCCGCCGACGTCACCATCACCATGGAAGACGACGATCTCGTCGCGCTCATGAAGGGCGAGCTCAACGGCATGACGGCGTTCATGACCGGCAAGCTGCAGGTCGAAGGCGACCTGATGCTGGCGCAGCGCCTGCCGGCGCTGTTCGACTCCAGCAAGCTCTAAGTTGTCCGCCGCGCAGGACCCCGCCCCGGACGATGCCGTCCGGGGCTTTTCATTTGCGCTGGAGAACGGCGCGGACGGTCTGCAGCTGCACGCCCGCCATCATCCCGACTTCAAGCCGCTGCGCTGCGACTGGACGGCCGCGGAGACGACACGGCGCATCGCCGCCGGAAAAAAACAATTGCTGGCGCGCGCCGTCGGCCTGCACAAGCGCGCCGATCTCAGCGTGCTCGATGCCACCGCCGGCCTCGGTCGCGACGGTTTCACCCTCGCCGCACTCGGCGCGCGGGTGACGATGATCGAGCGCCAGCCGCTGTTCGCCGCCCTGCTGCGCGACGCCCGCGAACGCGCGCTCGGCGATGCGCGCTGGCACGACGCCGCGGCGCGCACCGAACTGGTCGCCGACGATGCCCTGCACGTACTGCGCGGCGAACGGTACTGGGACGTCGTCCACCTCGATCCGATGTACCCGCACCGCGGCAAGCAGGCCCTGCCGCAGAAGGAAATGCAGCTGCTGCGCGAGCTGACGTCCGGCGACCCGGACGCCGATGCCCTGCTCGAGCCGGCGCTGCGCCGTGCGCGCCAGCGCGTGGTCGTCAAGCGGCCCTCGCACGCGCCCTTTCTCGCCGGCCGCGCGCCGAGCTTCCAGCTCGACGGCACGCAGGCGCGCTACGACGTCTATCTCGTCACTGCCGCGTAGCGCCCGCGCGGGAATGCGCGGCGCTCAGAATTTCCAGTCGAAGCCGGCCACGATATTGCGCGGCGCGCCGTAATAGCCGATCTGGTACAGGCTGGTGATGTACTTCTCGTCGGTGAGGTTGTTGACGTTCAGCCGCAGCGTCAGTTCGTCGAACAGCACGTAGCGGACGAAGGCGTTGAGGACAACATAATCGCCCTGGCGGATCTTGGCGCCGCCGTTGTATTCGTCGACGTGGCTGATGTCGCTCTGCCAGCGGCCGCCGAGGCCGAGCGTCAGCGCGGTGGCCCCCGGCACCTTGCTCGACAGCTGCAGGTTCACCGTGCGGCGCGGCACCCAGTCGTAGGTGTTCCGGCCATCGTCGCCATGCAGCTGCAGGGCCGTGAAGCCGAGCACCAGATCGACGTACTCGTGCGGCTTGCCGTCGATCTCCAGCTCGAAGCCCTTCGATTCGACGTCGACGCCGCCATAGTACGAAGTGCCCGTATCGTCGACGCCGATGTAGGTCGCCAGATTGTCCTGCCGGGCCACGAACCAGGCCAGCGTCGTCAGCAGGCGCCTGTCGAGCAGATCGGCCTTGAGGCCGGCTTCGTAGTTCACGCCCTTCGACGGATCGAGATAGTGATGCTCGATATCCGTCTGGTCCTGCGGCTGCTCGATGTCCGAATAGCTGGCATAGGCGAGCAGCTGCCGGGTCAGCTGATAGCTCAGGCCGGCGTAGGGCGACAGTTTCTCCTCGGTCTGGTCGAACGGTCCGCCATAGACGTTGTTGCCGTCGCGGTGGTACTGCGCCCAGTTGAAGCCGAGCACCGCCTTGAGATCCGGCGTCAGGCCGATGCGCGCGGCGCCGTAGGCTCGCGTCAGGCGCTGCTTGGTCGTGCTGTAGAAGCTGCGCGGGCCCCACGCCGGCTCGGGGAATGTGTTGCCGGCGTAGGGGAAGGCCGGCAGCGGTCCCCAGTTGGGGTCGCTCAGCGGCACCGCCATGTTGTCCATGTCGGCCTTGCTGTACGACTCGCCGAGGCCGACGATCAGCTGCTGTTCGAGCCCGAAGAGTTCGAATCCGCCGGCGAGGTTCAGATCGGCGAGGTGGGCGCGACTGTCGTTGGGATAGCGCCCGGGATTGCCCAAAAGCCCGGTGTTGTCCGCATTGAGCCCGCCTCGGGTGAACACGTAGAACAGCTTGGCGTCCTCGCCGAAGTCGCGGAAGTTGTAGCTGAGCTTGAGTTCCCAGCGCTCGGCGAGCGCATAGCTGTATTCGGCGAAAGCGGTCTGGTTGGTGTCGTCCCAGGTCGTCCAGTCGAGCGCGGTCGAAGCGCTGCGCGGGAATTCCGCCTGCGTGCCGTCGCGGTAGGCCAGCACCAGCGCGCCCCACATCGCCCCGTCGCTGTTGGCCTGCTGGTGCGAGTATCCGAAGGTCAGCGTCGAGCGCTCGCCGATCTGCCCGTCGATCACGCCATACAGGAACGTGCGGCGGTTGCTGAGCCCGCGCAGGTACGAGTCCTCGTCCTCGGCGGCGGCGGCGACGCGGCCGGCCCAGCGGCCATCGGCGCTCAGCGGTGTCGAACCGTCGATTTCGGCGCGCTTGAAATCCCAGGAGCCCAGCGATTCGCCGATGCTGAAGCGCGCGTCGTTGGTCGGCCGCTTGCGCACATAGTTGATCGTGCCGGCGGCGTTGCCGACGCCGGTCAGCAGACCGTTGGCGCCGCGAATCACTTCGAGCTTCTCGTAGCCGAACGCATCCATCGCGCCGGACACGATGCCCCAGTCGTTCGGCATGCCGACGCCGTCGATCTGCGTGCTCTTGATCTCGAAGCCGCGCGCCAGGTAGTTGGTGCGGTTGGTTTCCCATTCCTCGACATTGATGCCAGTCGCGAGGCGCAGCGCGTCATTGAGGTTGTTTGCGCCGAAGTCCTCCATCTGCCGCCGGTCGACGACACTGATTGACTGCGGCGTCTCGGCGACGTCGAGAGCGAGGCCAGTGGCGCCCTTGCTGGTACGGTCGGCGCGTTTGCCGACGATGAGAATCGTCGCCACGGTCCCCTCGTCGGTCGCGACCTGAGCGCCGCCGCCGGCCGCGGCCGCATCGGCCGCGGCGCCGTCGCTCGCCGCGATTTCCTGGGCCTGCGCAATGCCGCCGAGGCCAAGGCCGAGCACCGCCAACGCGCTCCTGAGTACGCAACGCATGACTTCGCCATCTCCCGCGGTCGTGAACCGGCCGCGCGAGCGCAGCCGATCAGATGTTAATGAGATATATTATCATTAATATTATTGAATATCGCAATAGCCCGCCGCATCCGCCGTGCCGCGCTGCGGAGGTCATCGTGGTCGGCACGACGCCGCCGACGCGGCGCGTGTCACTGGAACGGCTGCCGGCGGATGCGGAATACTCGCGCCATGCGCCAGCTCACCGTCGTCCGTCATGCCAAGTCGTCCTGGGACGATCCAGGACTCAGTGATTTCGAAAGGCCGCTCAATGATCGCGGGCAGCGCGATGCGCCGCGCATGGCCGTGTGGACGCGTCAGGCGGTCGGCGTGCCGGATGCGATCGTCAGCAGCCCGGCGCTGCGGGCGCTCACGACGGCACGCCTGTTTGCCGTCACGCTCGGCATCGACGTCGATCATCTGCTGATCCAGAACCGCGTCTACGAGGCTTCGCTGCCGACGCTGCTGCGCATGGTGCGGGGCTTCGACGATCGGTACCGGCACATCATGCTGTTCGGCCACAACCCGGGACTCAGCGAACTGGTGCATGCCCTCGCCCGCTGCCCGTTCGACCAGCTGCCGACCTGCGCGGTCGTGCAGATCGAGTTCGGCATCAAGCAATGGTCCGAGGCGGCCGAACACGACGGCCACTTGCTTCGCTATCAGTTTCCGAAACAGCTGCGCGATTGAAGCGCCGCGCCTTCAGGCCGGCGTCGCTTCCAGTGCCGGCGTCACGCCGAAGCGGTGGCCGCGGTCGAGCAGGTAGCTGAGCCATTTGTGCAGCAGCAGATTGCGCTTCCACTGCGCGGAGAGAAAGGCGTGCGCGGCGGGATCGGCATCGTCCTCCGCCTGCCAGGGCGGGCGCTGGCTGCATTCGAGCGCCTCGGCGACCATCGCGTCGCGGTACAGACGCACCCACAGGTCGGGCTGGCGGCGCACGCCCTCCTCGTCGGTGAATTCGTAGGTGAGCCGCACCGTCTGCGTGTAGCGATCGCGCTCGACCAGCTGCAGGTGCAAGGGACAGTCGTGCTCGCTGTGCGAAACGACGCTCTGCTTCGGCTCGTGCGTGTCCAGTTGCGGCAGCAGGCGCTGCAGCATGCGGTAATTCCGCTCGTAGAGCTCGAGCAGATGAGCAATGCGCCGCGGCTTGCCGCAGCAGGGACATAGGTGCGTAGTAGCCTGCATGGCGGAACTATAAGATACGAACACAGCACAGACCAGAACCAACAGTCATGCCGATTCGCGACATCCAGACCAAGCCGTATCTCGATCAGAAGGCCGGCACCGCGGGTCTGCGCAAGAAGGTCGCGGTGTTTCAGCAGCCGCATTACCTGGAGAACTACCTGCAGTCGATCTTCGACTGCGTACCGGAACTCAAGGACGGCATCCTCGTCATTGGGGGCGACGGGCGGTATCACAACCGCGATGCGATCCAGACCACGGCGGCGATCGCGGCGGCGAACGGCATCGCCCGCCTGATCATCGGTCAGGGCGGCCTGCTCTCGACGCCCGCCGCCTCGATGCTGATCCGCAACCGCCGCGCCGCCGGCGGCTTCCTGCTCACGGCGAGTCACAACCCGGCGGGCCCCGACGGCGACTTCGGCATCAAGTTCAACGTCGCCGGCGGCGGCCAGGCCAGCGAAAGCCTGACCTCGCGCATCTTCGAGCACAGCAAGACGATCGCGCGCTATCGCCGGCTCGACGGCGGCACCATCGACATCGACCGGCGCGGCGAACAGCACCTCGGCTCGACCGTCGTCGAGATCGTCGACTGCGTCGAGGATTACGCGGCGCTGATGCAGCAGCTGTTCGATTTCGAGCGCATCCGCGACTGGCTCAAGCGCGGCGCGCGCCTGCGTTTCGATGCGATGCACGCGGTCACCGGTCCGTACGCACGGCGCATCTTCGTCGAACAGCTCGGCGCGCCGCCGGACAGCGTGATGAACGCGGTGCCGCTCGAGGACTTCGGCGGCGGCCATCCGGATCCGAACCTGATACACGCCAAGCACCTTGCCGAGCTCGCCCACGGCGACGATGCCCCGGACCTCATTGCCGCCAGCGACGGCGACGGCGATCGCAACATGATTCTCGGCCGCGGCATCTTCATCTCGCCCGGCGATTCGCTGGCGATGCTCGCCGCCAATCTGCCTCTGCTGCCGGGCTATCGTGACGGCCTGCGCGGCATCGCCCGTTCGATGCCGACCTGCCGCGCGGCCGATCAGGTCGCCAAGGCGCTGAAAGTGCCGCTGCACGAGACGCCGACCGGCTGGAAGTTCTTCTGCAACCTGCTCGACGCCGGCCAGGTCACGATCTGCGGCGAGGAAAGTTTCGGCACCAGCTCCTCGCACACGCGCGAGAAGGACGGCCTGTGGGCGGTGCTCGCCTGGGCCAACGTGCTGGCGGCGACCGGCAAGTCGATGCAGGAAATCGCCGACACGCACTGGACGCGCTTCGGCCGCCATTACTTCGCGCGCCACGACTACGAGGAGCTGGCTGCACCGCAGGCCGAGGCCGTGATGCAGGCCGTCGCTGCTGAACTGGCGACGCTGCCGGGCCGAGCGTTCGCCGATCTGCCGGTAACCCTGGCCGACGAATTCTCGTATCGCGATCCGACCGACGGCAGCATCGCCAGCGGCCAGGGCCTGCGTATCGTCTGCGGCGACGAGGCCCGCGTCGTCCTGCGCCTGTCCGGGACCGGCACCAGGGGCGCGACGCTGCGCGTCTATCTCGAACGCTATGTGCGCGAAGCGGCCAGCCTGCACTGGAAGACCGCCGACGCCGTCGCGCCGCTCGCCGGCGCGATCGACCGGCTCGCGCGCATCGCTGAACTCACCGGGCGCCGCGTGCCGGACGTCGTCACTTGAAGACCGCCGCCGACAACGACGCTGGCCGTACACGGCGCCCGGACACCTTCGACAATCTCAGCCTGAGCGGCAAGGCGCTGACGCTCGGCAGCACGCTGTTCATCCTGTTCGTGGTCGTGGCCTTGATGTCACTGCGCAACCAGGCGCAGGTCCGCGAGACCCAGACCTGGGTCGGTCACACCATCGACGTGCTCGGCGTCGCCGACGATCTGCTGACACGGATTCCCGAGCAGCGCGCGGCCTTGCGCCGCTACGCGCAACTCGGCGACGAACGCTCGAAGCACAATTTTGTCGAGAACCGCGCCGCCTTCGAGACCGACCTGGGCACGCTGCTCGAACTGACGCGCGACAATCCCGAACAGCAGGCGCGCCTGCACACGATCGCCGACCTGTCGTCGCGCTGGCACGGCGAGTTCGCCGATCCGGTCTTCTCGGCCCGCGCCGACCAGCGCGCAAGCGCCCTGGCGACGATCAACGGCACCGCCAATCTCGAGCTGCTCGATGCGCTGAAAGCCGAGGTCGCGGAGATGATCAGCGTCGAGCGCACCCTGCTGGCGGCGCACACCGCCAGCGTCGCGCGCAGCCTCGACAATACCCGCGATGTCGCCGTCGGCGCGCTGCTGCTCGGCACCTTCCACATCCTCGTCGTGCTGTTCATGGTCCAGCGATCGCTGGGCGGCCCGATCAAGCGCCTGCAGCGCGTCGTCGGCCAGCTGACCAACGGCGAACTGATGGTCAGCGTTCCCTATGCCGACCGCAAGGACGAAGTCGGGGCGATGGCGCGCGCCATCGAGCGCTTTCGCGTGGTGTCGCTGGACACGCAGCGCCGCGAATGGGTGAAGCGGCATCTCGCCGAGCTGGGCGCGCTGCTGTCCAAGCACCAGGACTACGCCGGCTTCGCGCGCAGCCTGCTCGGCTACCTGTGCCCCTTGCTCGGCGCCGGCTATGGCATGCTGTTCCGCGTCCGCGACGATGGCGCCATCGAGCTGCTCGGCGGCTACGGCTACCCGCAACGCGCCGAGCGGTCACGTGCGACGCACGAAGGTCTCGCTGTCGAATGCGCGCGCTCGAAACAGGCGATCACCCTGTCCTCGCTGCCGGCCGATTACCTGAAGATCGGCTCGGGGCTCGGCGAAGCCGCGCCGCAGTCGGTCCATCTGCTGCCGCTGCGCGGCATCGACGGCCTCGACCGCGTGGCGGCTGTCATCGAGCTCGGCACCTTCGCCCCGTTCAGCGCCGAGGCGCGCGAGCTGCTCGACGAATCCGCGCGCGTCGCCGGCCTGGCCATCGAGGCACTCGGGCACGCGCTGCGCACGCGCGAACTCCTGGAACAGACACGCGCCCAGGCCGAGGAGCTGCAGGCCTCGGAGGAAGCCTTGCGCGTGCAGCAGGAAGAACTGCGCGTCGCCAACGAGTCGCTCGGCGTCAAGAACGAGACGCTGGAAGAGCAGAGCCAGCGCCTGCGGGTCTCCGAGGAAGAGCTGCGCGTGCAGGCCGAGGAGCTGCGCACGGCAAACGAGTCGCTCGGCGAGAAGAGCCGCTCGCTCAACGAATACAACGAGAAACTGCAGGCGTTCCAGCAAGAACTCGAGCGCAAGAACCAGGATCTCGAACAGGCGAGCCGATACAAATCTGAATTCCTCGCCAACATGTCGCACGAGCTGCGCACGCCGCTCAACAGCGTGCTGATCCTGGCCAAGGATCTCGCCGACAACCGCGAGGGCCGTCTCGATGCCGAGCAGGTCGAGGCCGCGCAGATCATCCACGACAGCGGCCGCAACCTGCTGACACTGATCAACGACATCCTCGATCTGTCGAAGATCGAGGCCGGCCGCATGGACGTGCAATGGGACGATGTCGACCTGCGCGAGATCGCCACGCAGACCGAACGCAACTTCCGGCGCATCGCCAGGGAACGCGGGCTGGCGTTCGACGTCGAGCTGGATGCCGCGCTGCCGCCGCGCATCCGCACGGACGGCGCGCGCGTCGCGCAGATTCTCACCAACCTGCTCGGCAACGCCTTCAAGTTCACGCACGATGGCCATGTGCGCCTGCGCATCGCGCGTCCGGCCGGCGATCTGCCGCTGCCCCAGGGTCTGCGCCACGAGCAGAGCATCGCGCTCAGCGTGCAGGACAGCGGCATCGGCATCGCGTCCGACAAGCTGGCGCGCCTGTTCCAGCCTTTCGAGCAGGGCGACGGCACGACCAGCCGCCGCTATGGCGGCACCGGCCTCGGCCTGTCGATCAGCCGCGCGCTCGCGCAGATGCTCGGCGGCGACATCGTCGTGCGCAGCGTGGCGGGCGACGGCTCGTCGTTCACGCTCCTGCTGCCCGAGCGCGGCGCGCCACCGCGCGCCGAATTGCCCGTCGTCGCGGCGCCCAAGGTCGTGCCGCCCGCGCCCGCCGCCGTACCCGCCGGCGAAGCGCCGTCCGAACGGTCGGCAACGGCCTCCGCCCCGGTACGCCGCGCGCCGGCATTGCCGGACGACCGCGACGTCATCCATCCGGGCGACGTCACCATGCTGATCGTCGAGGACGATGCCGCTTTCGCGCGCGTGCTCGCCGACATCACGCGCCGCAAGGGTTATCGCGTGTTGCTCGCCGGCGACGGCGAGAGCGGACTCGAACTGGCGCGGCGCTACCGGCCGAACGGCATCCTGCTCGATGTCGACCTGCCGGGCATGAACGGCTGGGGCGTC
Source organism: Solimonas soli DSM 21787 (assembly GCF_000474945.1). Lineage (GTDB taxonomy): Bacteria > Pseudomonadota > Gammaproteobacteria > Nevskiales > Nevskiaceae > Solimonas > Solimonas soli. The sequence continues at coordinate 307,152 of NZ_AXDW01000001.1, forward strand.
ATGGCGGCGCTGAAGGCGGACGGCGCGACGCGCCACATTCCCGTGCATTTCATCAGCGCGACCGACGAGAGTTCGCGCGGCATGGCGATGGGCGCCGTCGGCTTTCTGACCAAGCCAGTGACGCGCGAAGGGCTCGACAGCGTCTTCCAGCGCGTCCTGCAGGCATCCGACGGCCGGCGTCGGCGCGTGCTGGTCGTCGACGATGACGCCGGCGCACGGCTGGCGATCGGCAAGCTGCTCGCCGGACAACCGATCGATCTCGCGGAAGCCGACACCGCCGCCCAGGGCCTGCAACGGCTCGACGAACAGCCGTTCGACGGCGTGATCCTCGATCTGCAGCTGCCCGATGCCTCGGGTTTCGAGTTTCTCGAACGTCTCGCCGCGCGCGGCCCGGTGCCGCCCGTGGTCATCTATTCGGCACGCGAACTGAGCCGCGACGAGAGCCTGCGCCTGCGCGAGTACACCGACAGCATCGTCATCAAGGGCGCGCAGTCGCCGGGCCGCCTGCTCGACGAGGTCTCGCTCTTCCTCCACGCCGTGCGCCGGCCGGCGAGCCCCAAGGGCACGCCGGCGGAGCCCTCGGATCTCGCCGGCCGCACGGTGCTGGTGGTCGACGACGACATGCGCAACGTCTTCGCGCTGTCGAAGACCCTGCGCGCGCAGGGTCTGCATGTGCTGATCGCGCAGGACGGCGAACGGGCGCTGGCGCAGCTGCAACAGCACGAGGGCGTCGACTGGGTCCTGATGGACATCATGATGCCGGGCATGGACGGCTACACGGCGACGCGCGAGATCCGCAGGAATCCGGCGTGGCGCGAGCTGCCGGTCATCGCGGTGACGGCGAAGGCCATGCCGGGCGATCGCGAGAAATGCCTGGAAGCGGGCGCCAATGACTACCTGACCAAGCCGATCGACATGGAGCGCCTGCTGTCGGTGCTGCGCGCCTGGCTGCGTCAGGACTGAAGTGGCGAGCGTGAACGAGAGCGAACTGCAGGATATCGAGCTGGAGCTCTTTGTCCGCGCGCTGCAGCGGCGCCACGGCTACGACTTCTCGGAATACGCCGAGGCCTCGTTCCGCCGCCGCGTGCAGAACCTGCTCATGCATTTCAAGCTGCGCAACATCAGCCAGCTCACCGAGCGCGTGCTGCATGACGACGCGTCGATCGGCGAAATCGTCGCGCGCCTGTCGGTGCCTGTTTCCGAGATGTTCCGCGATCCGGACGTCTTCGCGCTCCTGCGCACCGAGGTGCTGCCGGTGCTCGCCAGCTACCCGCACATCAGCGTCTGGCAGGCTGGTTGCGCGCACGGCGAGGAGGTCTATTCGCTCGCCATCCTGCTCAGCGAAGCGGGTCTCTACGATCGCACGCAGATCTATGCGACCGACATCAGCGCGCAGGCGCTCGCCGTGGCGCGCGAGGGCATCTACGCCGCGCGCGAACTGCGCACCTGGGCCGCCAATTATCTGCGCGCCGGCGGCGCGCACACCTTGTCCGACTACTTCCACTCGCGCTACGGGCACATCAAGCTCGACGAGAGCCTGCGCCGCAACGTCGTGTTCGCGACCCACAACCTGGTCAGCGACGCGGCGTTCTGCGAGGCGCAGCTGATCCTCTGCCGCAACGTGCTCATCTATTTCCGCCAGCCGCTGCAGCATCGCGCCATCGGGCTGTTCCACGACAGCCTGGTGCGCGGCGGCTATCTGTGCCTGGGCACCAAGGAATCGCTGAGCTTCACCGGCCACGCCGATGCATTCACCGCGGTCGATGCCAGGGCGGCGCTCTATCGACGCAAGGATTACAGCCATGCAGCCTGAAGCTTCGGCATCCGCCGGGCGACGCCGCGCCGCGCCCGCCGCGCTCATCCTCATGGAGTTCCCGTCATGCCGGTAAACCCGCCATTGCCGAAGCCCAAGGTCCTCGTCGTCGACGATACGCCGGCCAACCTCGTTGCGATGCGCCGGCTGCTGGCCAGAATGGATTGCGAAGTCGTCGAAGCCGGCAGCGGCAATGCGGCGCTGGCGGCCTGCCTCGAAGACGAGTTCGCCCTGATCCTGCTCGATGTGCAGATGCCGGACATGGACGGCTTCGAGGTCGCCACCCTGCTCGCCGACAATGCCGACACCCACGGCGCGCCGGTGATCTTCGTCACCGCCGCGTACAAGGATGATCTGGCGCGCATGACGGGCTACGAGGTCGGCGCGGTCGACTACATCGCCAAGCCGGTGAACGAATTCATCCTGCTGTCGAAGGTCAAGGTCTTTCTCGACCTGTATCGCACCCGGGCCGCGCTGAAGCTCGCCGAGCGCGCCGCGCGACACCAGGCGACGCACGATCCGCTCACCGACCTGCCGAACCGGATCCTTTTCCAGGATCGCCTGCAGAGCGGCGTCGCCCGCGCGCAACGCGAGAATCGTTCGCTGGCACTGGTCTACATCGACATCGACCGCTTCAAGCCGGTCAACGACCGCTACGGCCATCTGGCCGGCGACCTGCTGCTGAAGGCGATCGCCGAACGTCTGCTCGCCATGTTCCGCGCCACCGACACCATCGCCCGGCTCGGCGGCGACGAGTTCGCCGCGATCTTCGAGCATGTCGACGGTGCGGCGGCCACGGACGTCCTGATCGCGGCCATCCGCAATGCCCTGCAGCAGCCGTTCACCCTGAAGATGCCGGCGCAGAGCGTGACCGTCGAAGTCGGTGCCAGTCTCGGCAGCGCCCTCTACCCGGAGGACGGCCGCAGCGCGGAAGAGTTGATCGCCCGCGCGGACGCGCGAATGTACGAGATCAAGCGGACCCATCAACGCGACGGCGGGCGCAGCTGAAGCCGCCGCCTCAGTGGAACAGCTCGGCCCCCAGCAGCATGCCGAGCAGCAGCGCACCGCTGCCGCTCCAGATCGCCCACAGGTAACGGCGCTTCCAGCGCCACCGGTTCTCAACTGGATCGTAGTAACGCATGGCCTGACAGCCTTCGAAGAAACACATCAAGAGCGAATCGCTCATCCCACCCCGGCAAAAATTGTAAGGGCGAGCGAGGTACGCGTCACTATGAATTTCTTATTTTCTGTCACACTTTTTTTGGATTCTTCCGGCACGGCTGCAACAGTCACCGCCACGATCTGATCGATCGCTGTATCAAGAGGCGCGCCGCGCACTGCAATGCTCGCGAACGCCCGGCGCCGGTGCGGATTTTCGCAGATGGCGGCGTCAATCAGCGCGAAGGCGGCGCCGCGTCAATATTTTGACGTTTTTCCGTTTTCATCCGCGGCGCGGACCGCGCCGCGGCCGGCTTCACGCGCCGCCGCCGTTGCCGTCGCGTTTCTTCGCCTGTCGAAATCGATGCGGCTCGTTCGACGTGTCCATAGAGCGCCCGACCGGCGCCTCGGCGACGTGCCGTCATCGAACCTTGAACAGGAGAAGCGCATGAACATCCAGCCTTACCTCTTCTTCGACGGCGTCTGCGAAGAGGCCTTTGAGTTCTATCGCAGCGCGCCACCGCGTGCTGAAGACATGGACAGATGATCGGGCGCCGCGCCGGGGCCACCGCCGCTCGATCGCCTGCTGCATCCCCTCACGACCGGAGTACCGACCATGCGTTTCATGATGCTGATGATTCCCAAGGGCTACGAAAGCGCCGCGCCGGGCACGATGCCGTCGGCCGAAGCCGTCGCGGCGATGATGAAATACAACGAAGCCCTGCATAAGGCAGGCGTGCTGCTCGCGCTCGACGGCCTGCAGCCGCCCTCGACCGGCGCGCGCGTGTCGTTCAGCAACGGCGTGCCGAAGATCGTCGACGGCCCGTTCGCCGAAGCCAAGGAAGTGCTCGGCGGCTACTGGATGATCCAGGTGAGCTCGCGCGAGGAAGCGATCGCCTGGGCCTGCCGCTGCCCGGCCGGCGACCACGAGATCATCGAAATCCGCCGCGTGCAGGAGGTGGACGATTTCCCGGACGATGTGCGCGCCGCCGCGACCGGCTTCGACGATATGCAGGCGGCGGGTCGCCGGGTGCCGGCATGAGCCGCGTGCGCGTCGCCGCCCTGTCGATGTCGATCGACGGCTTCTGCGCCGGTCCGCGCCAGAGCCTCGAAGCTCCGCTCGGCGGCGGCGGGCTCGCCCTGCACGAGTGGGCGCTCGCCACCGCAACCTTCCGGCGCATGTTCGGCGAGAGCGGCGGCGCGACCGATGTCGACGACCACTACGCCGCGCGCAGCTTCGACAACGTCGGCGCCTGGATTCTCGGCCGCAACATGTTCGGCCCGGTGCGCGGTCCCTGGTCCGAGCCGGCCTGGAACGGCTGGTGGGGCGAGGAGCCGCCGTACCACGTGCCGGTGTTTGTGCTCACGCATCACGCCCGCGCGCCGCTGGCGATGCGCGGCGGCACGACGTTCCATTTCGTCACCGACGGCATCGACGCGGCGCTCGCGCGCGCCCGCCAAGCAGCCGGCGGCCGCGATGTGCGCATCGGCGGCGGCGTGGCGAGCGTCCGCCAGTATCTGCAGCGGCGGCTGATCGACGAAATGCATCTGGCGGTCACGCCGGTCGTGCTCGGCGCGGGCGAGTCGCTGTTCGGCGGCTTGGATCTTCTCGCGCTCGGCTATCGCTGCGTCGAACATCAGGCGACCGGGCGTGCCACGCACGTCGTCCTGCAACGCGCATGACGGCGACGGCCCGCGCGCCGGCGCGACGCCGGCGCCGCGGCTTGCGCGACGTCGCCGGCAATGCTCAGATCGCCGTCGTGAGCACCCGTCAAATCGCCACCGCCGCCGAGATTCGCCGCACGATCGACGCCGTCTGGCGCATGGAGTCGGCGAAGCTCATCGCCGGCCTCGCGCGCATCCTGCATGACGTCGGCATCGCCGAGGAACTCGCGCAGGACGCGCTGGTCGCCGCGCTCGAGCAGTGGCCGGCGGGCGGCGTGCCGGACAAGCCGGGCGCCTGGCTGATGGCGACCGCCAAGCACCGTGCGATCGACTGGCTGCGCCGCGGCGCGCTGCTGGCGCGCAAGCATGAGGAACTCGGACGCGAACTCGACGAACAGCACGCCGAGGCCCTGGCCGCGCTGGAAGCACAGCTCGATGACGAACTCGACAGCGCGATCGACGACGATCTCCTGCGCCTGATGTTCGTGGCCTGCCATCCCTTGCTCTCTTCCGACGCGCGCGTCGCGCTGACCCTGCGCCTGCTCGGCGGCCTGACGACCGACGAGATCGCTCGCGCCTTCCTGGTGCCGGAGGCGACGATCGCGCAGCGCATCGTGCGCGCCAAGCGAAGCCTGGCGGATGCCGGCGTGCCGTTCGAAGTGCCGCGCGGCGACGCGCTGGCCTTGCGCCTCGCCTCGGTGCTCGAGGTGATTTATCTGATTTTCAACGAGGGCTACTCGGCGACCGCCGGCGACGACTGGATGCGGCCCGCGCTATGCGACGAAGCGCTGCGCCTCGCGCGCATTCTCGCCGGCCTCGCGCCGAACGAACCGGAGGCGCTTGGACTGCTGGCCCTGCTCGAAATCCAGGCTTCGCGTTCGCGGGCGCGCGTCGGCGCCGACGGTGAGCCGGTACTGCTGCTCGAACAGGATCGCGCACGCTGGGACCCGCTGCTGATCCGCCGCGGCCTCGCCGCCCTCGAACGCGCCGAAGCGCTCGGCGGCGCGCTCGGTCCTTATGCGCTGCAGGCCGCGATCGCCGCCTGTCACGCGCGCGCGGCCTGCGCCGCGCACACCGACTGGACGCGCATCGCGGCGCTCTACGCGGCGCTGGCACGCATGCAGCCCTCGCCGGTCGTCGAACTGAACCGCGCGGTCGCCGTGGCGATGGCGGAAGGCCCGGCACGCGGCCTCGCCCTGCTCGATGCGCTGCGCGAAGAGCCGGCGCTGGCCAACTATCACCTGCTGCCCAGCGTGCGCGGCGATCTGCTGCTCAGGCTCGGCCGCCGGCGCGAGGCGCAGACCGAGTTCGAGCGCGCGGCGGCGATGACGCGCAACGCACGCGAGCAGCGCCTGCTGCTCGAACGCGCCCGGCTCGCGGCGCAGGCGGCCGACGAGGGCGCGCGACGCGACGTCCCGACCTGAGACATCGCCTCGCCCGCCGCGCGGTTCATCTGGGTGTCAGCTGCCAGGAGGACGATGGCAGCACCCGGTTCCGACACCGCTGACACCGATCCGCCGCGCGGATCTCATGCAGGAGAACGCACATGAACCCGCCCAGCGAAGATCGCCGGCAGCGCCAGGAGGATCGCCATCCGCAGCCAGGCGACCGCCAGAACTGAAGCCGGATCGTCGTCATTCCCGCGTTCCGAAACACGCAGTGGCCAGCCGACGTGTCGGCCGGCTTTTTTTGAGCGCGAGCACCGCCGATCATGCCGGCGGCAGCGTTCGGCGAGGCGGGCGCGCATGCCTCGCCATCGTCATTGACCCCGCCTTGATCGCGGTGTATAACGCGCCACTTTGCGTTGGCCCGTTTATCTGGTTCAGGGTTGGGAACAATGAAAGCCAAGAAAGCTTCCGCGAAAAAGGCTGCCAAACCGCAGAAGGTGAAAGCGGCGCCGAAAAAAGCGTCGGCCGCCAAGAAGCCTGCGGCGAAGAGCAGTCAGCCGAAGAAAGCCAAGACTGCGCCCGTGAAATCCGCCGCCAGAAAACCGGCGCCGGAGAAGAAGGTCGCGGCCGCAACCCCGAGTCCGAAGAAAATCGTCAACCCCGTTGCTGGAAAGGTTCAAGTGCAAGACAAGAGCAAGCCGCTCGCCAAGGCAGCCGCCGCATCCCCCGCCCCTTCGAAGACCAGTGCCTCGAAAGTCGCTTCCGCCGCCAAGGTCGTTCGTGCGCCGCGCACCGCCGGCGCGCAGCTCACCGAGGACGACATCCGCGCGATGTCCGACGACGAGTACATGAATGACGCGCAGCTGGAATTCTTCCGCCAGCGTCTGGTCCAGATGCGCCAGGAAGTGCTGCAGCGCGAGATGGACGTCAAGGAACGCCTGCACGAGCGCGAAGTGTTCGCCGACCCGGCCGATCGCGCGACCGCCGAGGAAGAACACTGGCTCGACCTGCGCCTGCGCGAGCGTGAATCGCTGCTGCTGAAGAAGATCGACGACGCCCTGCGCCGCATCGAGGCGCGGGAATACGGCTACTGCGAGAAGACCGGCGATCCGATCGGCATCCCGCGCCTGCTCGCCCGCCCGACCGCGACGGTCTGCGTCGACGTCAAGGGCCAGGACGAGCGCGTCGAGGCGCAGTTCCGCGATCGCTGAAACGCAGCCCCGCTGAACGAAAAAGACCCGCTTCGGCGGGTCTTTTCGTTCTCGCTTGCAAAAAAGCCCGGGACGGCTATGAACGCCCCTGCCGCAGCAGCCCGACCATGACGCCGGCGATGCGGAACGACGGCAGCTCCTGCACATCGGCTTCGCGCGCCAGATCGATCACCAAAGGCTCGTAGCGCGCGTTCTCCGGCTCCAGCGTCACCTTGCTGCCGCGCCGGCGGTAGCGCTTGAGCGTGATGCTCTCGTAGCCGGTGCGGCGATCGAGCAGGCAGGCAGCGATGATCTCGCCGTTGGCCGCCTCGCTCTGATGGTGGATCGCCACCAGATCGCCGCTGACGATGCCGGCGTCGATCATCGAATCGCCGTCGACGCGATGCAGGAAGTCGGCGCGCGGCCGGAACAGTTCCGGATCGATCTTCAGCCACTCGCGCGCATGCTCGGGCGCGGTGATCGGACTGCCGGCGGCGATGTTGCCGAACAGCGGCAGCTCGAACTGGCGCGGCGGCGATTCCTTCAGCAGGCGAATGCCGCGCGCGTCGTTCGGCGACAGCTCGATCTCGCCCTTGCGCGCCAAGGCCAGCAGATGCTCGCGCGCCGCGTTGCGGTTGAAGCCGAAGCGCTCGGCGACTTCGCCGTGCGACGGTGGGAAGCCGCGCTCGCGGACCCATTCCTGGATGAAGGTCAGGATTTCCAGCTGTCTCGAAGTCAGTGCCATGGTCGCTCGCCGATGCGCTTGCAATGGGGGGTCGATTCAAGTACTGTGCATTTGCACAGCACTGAGCGAATGAACAGTATATGAGCCCGTCGCAGACCGCAAGCCAGAACCCCGCCGCCAAGCAGCGCCGCCGCGGCGGCCGTACCCCTCCGATGGCCGTCGACACGCGCGGCGAGCCGCGCTACGGGCACGTCCGCCGCCGCAGTCAGGCCGGCGAGCTCGCGGCCGCCGCGCCGCGCGACTGGCGCGACTGGCTGATCCCCGGCGCCGTCCTCGGCTGCCTCGCCACCATCGTGCTCTATCACCATGCGACGCTGATCGATACGATCGGCGGCCTGTTCTAAGGCCTCTCGTCCAAGCTCCGTTCCGCGCGTTCCGCGCGTCGCGATCCTCCCTCCTCTCGCGGCGTGCGAGCAGGGCCGCCTCCGCCATGGGAGGCGGCCCTTTCTTCGAGCGGCGCGTCAGGGCCTTGCGCTTCCTGCATTGACAGGCACACTCGTTATGTAGAACGCTACATAACGAACCCCCGCAAGTCCCGCTCGTGCAGCCTCTCTCGGCCGATGAGCTGACAGCCCTCTGGCTGTCGGCGAAGATCGCTCTCTCCTGCATGCTCGTCAGCCTGCCGACCGGCATCGCCGTCGCCTGGCTGCTGGCACGCGTGCGATTCCGCGGAAGCCTGCTGCTCGAAGTGCTGGTGCAGCTGCCGATGGTGCTGCCGCCGGTGGTGCCCGGCTATCTGCTGCTGCTGCTGTTCGGCAAGCAGGGGCCGCTGGGCCGCTTGCTCGCCAAAGGCTTCGGCATCGAGTTCGCGTTCAACTGGAAAGGCGCGGTGCTCGCCTCGGCGACCATGGCGTTTCCGCTGATGGTGCAGCCGGTGCGCCTCGCCTTCGAGCTGATCGACCAGCGTCTCGAGCAGGCCGCGGCCACGCTCGGCGCCAATCCCTGGCGCGTGTTCGTGACGGTGAGCCTGCCGCTGGCGGTGCCGGGCATCGTCGCCGGCGCCATTCTTTGCTTCTCGCGCGCCCTCGGCGAGTTCGGCGCGACGATGGCCTTCGTCGGCAACATCCCCGGCGAAACGCGCACCGTGCCGCTGGCGATCTATTCGTACCTGCATCAGCCCGGCGGCGAGGCCGGCGCCGCGCGGCTGGCGACGCTGTCGATCGCGCTCGCCGTCGCCGCCCTGCTGGTCAGCCAGTGGCTGACGCGGCGCAGCGCCCACCGCCTCGGAGCGCGGCATCGTGCTGAGCCTTGACTGCGAGTTCCACCGCGGCGATTTCACGCTGCGCGCGCAGGCCGAGCTGGCGGCGCCTGTGGTCGGCATCTGCGGACCGTCGGGTACCGGCAAGAGCACGCTGCTGGCGGCGATCGCCGGACTCGTGCGGCCGCAGCGCGGCATCATCGGCTTAGACGGCGAAATCCTCAGCGACGCCGACCGTGGCGTGTTCGTGCCGCCGCATCGCCGTCACTTCGGCCTCGTGTTCCAGGACGGCCAGCTGTTTCCGCATCTGTCGGTGCGCGGCAATCTGCTCTACGGCCAGCAGCAGCTGGCACCGGCGCAGCGTCGCCACACGCTCGCCGCCGTCGCTGAGCTGCTGGAGATCGGCGCGCTGCTCGAACGGCGTCCGAACCAGCTTTCAGGCGGCGAGCGCCAGCGCGTCGCGCTCGGCCGCGCCCTGCTCTATTCGCCGCGCCTGCTGCTGCTCGACGAACCCTTGTCTTCGCTCGATACGCGCCTGAAGGCGCAGATCCTGCCGTTCCTGCGCCGCATCCGTGACGAGACCGGCATTCCGATGCTCTACGTCACGCACGCGCGCAGCGAGATCGCGGCGCTGGGCGGCGAGGAGATCGAAATGATGGATGGCCGTCTGCCGGCCGCTGCCGGCTAGGACTGTCGCCGCGGCGACGCCCATCGCGTCGACAGGCTCCATACACCCGTCAGGGCGTCGTCGCGACGATCACGCTGGAGGCCTTGAACAGCGCGATCGCGGCGCCGCCGGCGTGCAGGCCCAGCGCATCGACGCTGGCATTGGTGATGATCGCCGCGATGGTGTTGCCGCCGGCGAGCTCGATGATCACTTCGCTGTTGACGGCACCGCGATGCACCGCCGCGATGCGGCCGCGCAGCTGGTTGCGCGCCGACAGGCGCAGCGGCGCGCCGTCGTCGACCGCGACCATGATCGACGAAGCCTTGACCAGCGCGATCGCCTCGGCGCCGCGCTTGAGGTTCAGCGCGTCACTGCTTTCGCGCGTCACGATGGCGACGATGCGCTCGCCGCCGTGCAGGGCGATTTCGATCTCGTCGTTCACCGCGCCGCGCGTGCGCCGGGTCACCTTGCCGGCGAACTGGTTGCGGGCACTCGTCTGCATGGCCATTCTCCCCAGCACGCGCAGATCGGCACCGCTGCGCGCGTGCGCGTCGTTGAGGGTATCGATGAAACGCCGGTGCTGCGCCTCCAGCGTGCGAAAGCTCTGCACCAGCTCCTGGCCGCGCGCCGTCAGCACGGTGCCGCCGCCGTGACGGCCGCCGGTGCTGCGCTCGACCAGCGGCGCGTCGGCGAGATTGTTCATCGCCGCGACGGCGTCCCAGGCACCCTTGTAGCTGTAGCCGACGGCCTTCGCCGCGGCGCTGATCGAGCCGGTCGCGGCGATCGCCTCGAGCAGGCCGATGCGCGAGGCATTGCTGGCCAGGCCGCCGGGCAGCGAGAAGCCGAGATCGGCTTCCAGACGCAGGGTGCCGCGCTTGCGCGTCGCCATGGCGTGTCCGGCTCAGGGCAAGGGCAGCCACTGCACGACGGCCTGCGCCTCGAGCGCGCGACCGGCCGGGATGCGCGCCAGCGCGCCGGCATCGGCGAGATTGCTGAGCATGTGCGAAGCCTGGCGCCCGAGCTTGTCGAGCCAGACCTGGCCGCTGTCGTCGACACGCAGCGCCATGCGCAGCAGCTGCTCGCGCGCATCGCTGCGCACCGGCGCGGCGAGCCGGCCGTGACGCCAGGCCGGCGCCGCGTCGGCGCTGCCCTGCAGGCGCGCCAGCACGGCGGCGACGTGCACGTGCAGACCGATCAGCACGGCACCGGGGTTGCCCGGCAGGCCGAGCAGGACTTTCTGCGCCGACGTGCCGGCGTCGCGCAAGCCGAAGTACAGCGGCTTGCCCGGCTTCTGCGCGACCTGCCAGAACACCTCGTGCACGCCGAGCGCGGAAGCGACCGGCCGCACGAGATCGTGATCGCCGACCGAAACGCCGCCGGTGGTCAGCACGAGGTCGGCGCCGTCGAGCGCTTCGGCGAGCGCCGCGCTCAGCCGGGCCTCGTCGTCGACCACGTAGCGCGTCAGCGGAGCGTGCAGCCCGCGCGCGCGGAACCAGCTGCGCACCAGCGGCCCGTTGGCATCGAAAACACTGGCTTGAGCGGGGCCGTCGACGCCGGGCGCGGCCGTCGTGACGATTTCGTCGCCGGTGACGAGCAGGGCGACCCGCGGCGGCGCGATCGCGTCGACTTCGCGCACGCCGGCCATCGCCAGCGCGGCGACGAGGCCGGCGTGCAGATGCTGACCTGCGGACGCGAGCTGCGCGCCGGCGCGCAGCTCCTCGCCGCGCTGACGCACGTCGGCACCGGGCGCGAGCGCGTCGCCGACGACGATCGTGCCGTCGTCGCGGCGCTCGACGATCTCCTGGCGCGCCACCGTGTCGGCACCGTCCGGCAGACGGCCGCCGGTGAAGATGCGCATCGCCGCCCTCGCCGGCAGCGGTCCCTCGGCGGCGACGCCGGCGCGCACTTCGCCGGCGAGCGGCAGCGCCGCACCGCCCGCAAGGTCGGCGCGGCGCAGCGCGTAGCCGTCGACGGCGCTCTGCATGTACATCGGCAGGTCGACGGCGGCGCTCGCGGGCGCGGCGAGCACGTGATGCAGCGCCGCCTCCGGAGCGAGGCGCGTCGCCTGCAGAGGCCGGATCAGCGCGTAGCGCGCCAGCGCCTCATCGAGACTGAGCAGGTTGCCGTGGCCGCAAGCGTCGTGTGCCATGCGCGCGTCGCCGTCAGGCGTAGCCGCCGGTATGCGGCACATCGCGCTTGACCTCGAAGATGTGCACGAGCGACGGCAGGATGGCGAGCAGCGATTCGCTGGCGCCGCCGCGGCTGCCCGGCAAGGTCACGACCAGGGCGTCGCCGATGAAGCCGGCGATGCCGCGCGACAGCGCCGCGTAGGGCGTGCGCCGCTGGCCGAAGGCGCGCGCCGCTTCCATCAGGCCCGGCAGCTCGCGCTCGAGCAGCGGCTTGAGCGTATCGACGGTGATGTCGCGGCGACCGATGCCGGTGCCGCCGACGGTGACGATCAGGCCATGCTCGCGGTGCAGGCTCTGCACGGCATCGAGCAGGGCCCGCGGCTCGTCCGGCAGCACCGCATAGTGGACCGGCGCGAAGCCGGCGGCGGCGAGTTCGGTCTCGACCGCGCGGCCGGCGGTGTCCGGCTTGCGGCCGGCGGCAACCGTGTCCGACAGCACCAGCACCGCGGCGGACACCGGCGCCGGCAGGCGGCGCCGGTACTGCGACTTGCCGCCGCGCTTCTCGTCGAGCCGGCACTCGCGGATCGACATCTCGGCCGGCTCGCAGTACGGCTTGAGCATGTCGTAGATCGTCAGCGCGGCGATGCTCGCCGCTGTCAGCGCTTCCATCTCGACGCCGGTCGGCGCGATCGTCTCGACCTTGGCGATCACCCGCACGCGGTCCTCGCCGATCTCGTAATCGACATCGGCGCGATAGATCGGCAGCGGGTGACAGAGCGGGATCAGCTCGTCGGTGCGCTTGGCGGCGAGAATGCCGGCCACGCGCGCCGTCTTCAGCGGATCGCCTTTTTCGGTGTCGCCGGAGCGCAGCCGCGCGATGCAGTGCGGCGGCGCCAGCAGCTCGGCGGACGCGCGCGCGCGGCGCAGCGAGTCCGGCTTCATTCCTACGTCTTTCATCCAGCGCTCCTCGCGCTCGTGCGCGCGTGCCGTTCAGGCGCGGCGACGCGCGTGCCGCTGTTCTTCGTGATGATGGGGCTGCGCGGGCGTCGCGCCGTCGAGATCGGGCCGGATGCAGCAGCCCTCGACGAAGGCACTCGTGCCGTCGGCGTAGAACTCCTCCTTCCAGATCGGCACTTCGTGCTTGACGCGATCGACCGCCTCCTCGCAGGCGGCAAAGGCCTCGGCGCGATGCGGCGCGCGCGCGACGCAGTAGATCGCGACCTCGCCGATCGCCAGTCCGCCGACGCGATGCAGCACGCGCAGGTACGGCACGCCGTGCTTCGCCGCGACGGCCTGCTCGATGTCGCGGATCTGCTTCTCGGCGAGCGGCGCGTAGGCCGTATACGTCAGGCGCAGCACCTGCTTGCCGTCGTGATGATCGCGCACGGTGCCGGCGAACAGCGCGAGGCCGCCGCATTGCGGATGAAGGCCCCAGGCCAGCAGCGGCTCGAGTTGCAGCGGCCTGTCCTGGATGCGGGCGGGATCGGTCGGATTCGTCATGCGCCAATGGTACTGCGATGTGCGGTGTGCGGTGGCGCGACGCTGCGCGTTCAGCCGCCGGCGACCGGCGGCAACAGCGCGATGCGCTCGCCGCCGTGCAGCGGTTCGCGGCGCAGCACGAGACGGTCGCCGATCGCGCAGGCGCAGCGCACCAGCGCGGCGGCGAGTTCGGGCCGCGCGGCGGCGAGCTGATCGAGCACATCGGCCAAGGTGGCCGGAACCGCGAGCGGCAGCGCCCATTCCGACACGCCGGCGAGGCGCAGCAGCTGGCCGTGGAATTCGAAGGTGATGGTCGACATCGCGGGAGGTTGCAAAAAGCTCAGCCGCCCATGGCGTGCATGGTGATCGGCCGCTCGACCGGCCCGCGCTCGGTGACGTAACCGGCTTTCTTGCGCCAGACGGCATCGCGGATCGTGTCGAGCAGCGCGGCATCGGCGGCGCCCTCGCGCAGCAGCGTGCGCAGCGAGGTGCCGGTCTGCGCGAACAGGCAGGTATAGAGCTCGCCGGTCGCGGTGATGCGCAGGCGGTCGCAGCTGGCGCAGAAGGGATTGCTGACGGTCGAGATGATGCCGATCTGATAGTCGCCGTCGACCACGTAGCGCGTCGCCGGATCGGCACCGCGCGGCAGCGCCTGCACGTCGAAGCGCTCGCGCAGCGCGGCGAGAATCTCGGCTTCGCTGACCACCTGCTCGCGCTGCCAGCGGCCCGGCGTGTCGAGCGGCATGTATTCGATGAAGCGCAGCGGCAGGCCGCGCGCCCGCGCCCATTCGGTGAGCGCGACGATCTGCGCGCCGTTGTCGTCGCGCAGCAGCACGCTGTTGAGCTTGAGCGGCAGGCCGGCGGCGACGGCGGCGTCGATGCCGGCGATCACCGGCGCCAGCGGGCGGCCGGTCATGCGCTCGAAAGTCGCCGGCTCGGCGCTGTCGAGACTGATGTTGAGATCGTCGAGGCCGGCCGCCTTCAAGGGAGCGGCCAGCGGCGCCAGCAGCGAGGCGTTGCTGGTCATCGAGATGCGCTGCAGCCCCTGCCCGCGCAGCGCGTCGAGCGCCGCCACGCAGTCGACGAGACCGCGCCGCAGCAGCGGCTCGCCGCCGGTCAGGCGGATGTGCTGGATGCCGTCGGCCACCATGACGCGCGCCACGCGCACGATCTCCTCGAAGCTGAGCAGCTGCGACTTCGGCAGCCACTGCGGATGCTCGGGCATGCAGTAGCGGCAGCGGAAGTTGCAGCGATCGGTCAGCGAGATGCGCAGCTTGCGCTTGCGCCGCCCGTGCTGGTCGATCAGGTTGGAGACACTGGCGTTCACGTCGGATGATGTTGGGCGGCGGCCAGCCGCTCGGGCGTGTTGAGGTTCATCAGGGTACCGCACCAGCCGCGGATGTTCACGGCGACCGCGCCCTGCGCCGCCAGCCAGCGGCCGACCGCGTAGTGCCCGGCTTCCAGCGCGGTGCGCAGCGGCGCCGCCAGACGGCGATGCAGCAGGCACAGCGGGTAGACCGGATCGCCGTCGACCACCGCATACGCCGCGTCGCGCCGCCCGGCCTGCGCCGCGGCCATGAGCTGCGCCGCCAGATCGGCCGGCAGACCGGGCGTATCGCAGGGCGCGGCGAGCAGCCAGTCGTGTTCGATCGCGGCGAAGGCCGCGGCGATACCGGCCAGCGGGCCGCGAAAATCCGGCCACGGATCGGCGACCACCGGCACGCCGAACGCCGCGTAGCGTTCGCCGTGGCGATTGGCGTTGATCAGCAGCGCCGCCGCCTGCGGCCGCAGCGCGTCGAGCAGGTGGGCGACCAGCGGCTTGCCGTCGAGCTCGGCCAGGCCCTTGTCGGCGCCGCCCATGCGCAGGCCGCGTCCGCCGGCGAGCACCACGGCGCAGGGCCGGCTTGCGGCGATCAGGCCGGCGCCTCGCTGAGCGCGCATTCGGCGAGCAGGCCGCGGATTTCCGGCACGCATGAGCCGCAATTGCCGCCAGCCTTGAGACAGGCCGTAACGTCCTTCGGCGTCTTCAAATCCTTTTCGCGAATCGCCTTGACGATGGTGTTGCGGCCGACGCGGAAGCAGGAACAGACCAGCGGACCGGTGTCGCCGCCGCCGGTGAAGGGTTCGGCGGCGAGCAGGCCGGCGCGGTCGCGCGCCGACAGGCGCACGCGCTCGAACAGGCCCGCGAGCCAGTCGCGGGCCGGCAGCATCTGGCGCGGGGCGATGTAAAGACAGGCCTGCAAGCGTCCGTCCACGATGTGCGCGGCGTGAAAGACGCCGCTGTGGTCGTCACGATACTCGATCCAGTCCGGATCGGTTGGCGCGATGCCGAGAAAGCCATGCGCCCATTGCGAGCGGTCGCCGATCACGCCGCGGCCGGCGAATTCATAGCGCTGCGCGATACTGGTCTGCACGCGCGCCCACCAGGCCAGGCGCGGCAGATCGACGTGGCCGCGCGTGTACGCGA
The DNA here is from genome assembly GCF_000474945.1 of Solimonas soli DSM 21787. Taxonomy (GTDB): domain Bacteria; phylum Pseudomonadota; class Gammaproteobacteria; order Nevskiales; family Nevskiaceae; genus Solimonas; species Solimonas soli. The sequence goes on from NZ_AXDW01000001.1 coordinate 323,051, forward strand.
GGCCGTGCCAGTCGGCGCGGAATTCGTCGACGCGCACCGGCGTGTGCTTGAACTCGGGCTCGCCCGAGATCGGATCGACCACCGGGTTGACCAGCGAACCGACGCGCGCGTCGGACGCGTACTGGTCGTTCCAGTGGATCGGCACGAAGACCTGGCCGCGGCGCATTTCGCCGCTGGTGCGCACGCGCACGACCAGCGAACCCCAGCGCGAGGTCACGCGCGCCAGCTCGCCCTCGCGCACGCCGCAGGCGAGCATGTCGGCCGGATGCAGATCGACGTAGGGCTCCGGCAGATGCGCGCCGAGCGTCGGCGCCAGGCCGGTGCGCGTCATCGTGTGCCACTGATCGCGCACGCGGCCGGTGTTGAGCACCAGCGGGAAGCTGTCGTCCGGCGCGTTGGCCGGCGCCACCGGCGCGGTCGGCACGAACACTGCGCGGCCATCGGCATTCGAGAAGCGGCCGTCGGCGAACAGGCGCGCCGTGTCCTGCCCGGCTTCCAGTACCGGCCAGCGGATCGGCGCCAGGGCGTCGTAGGCGGCGCGATCGAGGCCGATCAGGCCGCGCAGGTTGAAGCGCCGCCGGCCCTCATTCTCGAAAGCCGACAGCCGCGCGTGCTCGTCGAAGATCTCGTGCGGGCTGTCGTAGGCGAAGGCGTGCGCATGGCCCATGCGGCGGCCGACTTCGGCGAACGCCCACCAGTCCGGCCGCGCCTCGCCCGGCGCGGCGCGGAAGCCGCGCTGGCGCGAGATGCAGCGCTCGGAATTGGTGACGGTCCCGTCCTTCTCGCCCCAGGCCAGCGCCGGCAGCAGCAGATGCGCGAGCTGCGTGGTATCGGTGTTCAGCATCACGTCGGAGACGACGACGAAGTCGCAGCGACGCAGCGCCTCGCGCACGCGATCGGCGTCCGGCAGGCTGACGATGGGATTGGTGGCGACGATCCAGATCGCCTTCACGCGGCCGCTGTACACCGCCTCGAACAGGTCGACGGCCTTGAGGCCGGGCTTGTCGGCGATGCGCGGGCTGTTCCAGAAGCGCTGCACCAGCGCGCGCTGCTCCGGCGCGAAATCGAGATGCGCGGCCAGCGTGTTGGCGAGGCCGCCGACTTCGCGGCCGCCCATGGCGTTCGGCTGGCCGGTCATCGAAAACGGACCGAGACCCGGACGGCCGATGCGGCCGGTCAGCAGGTGGCAGTTGATGATGCTGTTGACCTTGTCGGTGCCCTGCCCCGACTGGTTGACGCCCTGCGAGAACAGGGTGACGACCTTCTCGTGCGCGGCGAACATCGCGTAGAAGGCTTCGAGCTTTTCGCGCGCCAGGCCGCACTGCCGGGCCAGACCGTCGAGATCGCCGGCCGTGTCGCGCGCGACCGCCAGCGCGGCATCGAGGCCGCGCGTGTGGCCGGCGATGAAGGCCTCGTCGCGCACGCCCTGCGCGTCGAGCCAGGCGAGCAGGCCGTTGAACAGCGGCACGTCGGCGCCGGGCAGCAGCGGCAGGTGCAGATCGGCGATGTCGCAGGTCGGCGTGCGGCGCGGATCGACGACGACGATCTTCATCTCCGGCCGCGCTTCCTTGGCGGCGCTGATGCGCTGGAACAGCACCGGGTGGCACCAGGCGGTGTTCGAGCCGACCAGCACCACCATATCGGCCAGCTCGAAGTCCTCGTAGCAGCCCGGCACCACGTCCTCGCCGAAGGCGCGCTTGTGGCCGGCGACCGCCGACGACATGCACAGGCGCGAGTTGGTGTCGATATTGGCCGAGCCGATGTAACCCTTCATCAGCTTGTTGGCGACGTAGTAGTCCTCGGTCAGCAGCTGGCCGGAGACGTAGAAGGCGACGCTGTCCGGGCCGTGTTCGGCGATCGTCTTCGCGAAGCGTCCGGCGACACGGTCGAGGGCGAGATCCCAGGACAGCGGCTGCAGCGCATCGCTGCCGCTCTCGGCGACGCGCTGCAGGGGCTGCAGCAGGCGGCCCTGCGTGACCAGCGTTTCGTGCAGCGCGCTGCCCTTCACGCAGAGGCGGCCGGCATTGGCGGGATGCGCGACATCGCCCTCGACCGGCCGCGCGTCGCCCAGCACGCGCACGCCGCAGCCGACGCCGCAGTACGGACAGGTGGTGGCGACGGCGCGCGGCGCCACGCTCATCGCGGCAGCCCCGCCCGATACCCGCCGCGAGAGCGGCGGGCGTGGTGGATCGGTGTACGGTTCATGGCCCGATCAGGCGCGCAGCGCGAATTCGCGGCCGAACAGCAGGCGATTGCGGAAGCGGCTGACGTCGGTGCCGTCGCTGATCAGCTCGAAATACCAGGCGCCGTCGCGCGTGTCGCCGTACAGCACCGCGCCGACCACGCGGTGATCGCGCAGGATCAGCCGCTTGTAGACGCCGCGCTGCGCGTCGTGCAGCACCAGGTCCTCGGTGCCCTCGCCGCCGTCGAACTCGCCGGCCGAGAACACCTCGATGCCGGCGACCTTGAGCTGCGTCGAAATCTGCGAGCCGCGATAGCGCATGTGGCCGCGCTCGGCGAGCTGCGCCGCGCAAACGTAGGCCTGGCCCCACAGCGGATCGACGAGGCCGTAGGTGCGGCCGCGGTGCTGCACGCATTCGCCGACCGCGTAGATGCGCGGATCGAAGGTCTGCATGGTGTCGTTGACCAGCACGCCGCGATCGGTGCGCAGGCCGATGCTCTGCGCGAGCTCGATGTTCGGCCGGATGCCGACCGCCATGACCACCAGATCGGCATCGAGCACGCGACCGTCGGCCAGCTGCACGCCGCTGACGCGCCCGGCGGATTCCGGCCCGCCGAGGATCGCGTCGGTCTTGGCATTGAGATGAATCTTCATGCCGCGCGATTCGAGCTTGGCCTTGAGCAGCGCCGCGGCCGGCGCGTCGAGCTGGCGCTCCATCAGGCGATCGACCAGATGCACGATCTCGACCTGCATGCCGCGCTTGGCCAGACCGTGCGCGGCTTCGAGGCCGAGCAGGCCGCCGCCGATGACGACGGCGCGGCGATGCGTGCTGGCGATCGCCAGCATGGTGTCGACGTCGTCGAGATCGCGGAAGGTCGTCACACCTTCGAGATCGCGGCCCGGCAGCGGCAGCACGATCGGGTTCGAGCCGGTCGCCAGCAGCAGGCGGTCGTAGCGGGTCGTCTGGCCGGACTGCGAGCGCACGGTGCGCCGCGGGCGGTCGATGGCGACGACCGGGTCGCCGGCGTGGAAGGCAATGCCGCGCTCGGCGTACCACTGCGGCGCGTGCAGCATGATGTCGGCAGCCTTCTTCTCGCCGGCCAGTACCGGCGACAGCAGGATGCGGTTGTAGTTGCCGTGCGTCTCGGCGCCGAACACCTCGATCTCGTAGAGATCGGGCGCCGCCTCGATCAGCTCCTCGACGACGCGCATGCCGGCCATGCCGTTGCCGACGACGACCAGGCGCATGCGCTCGCGCTGCTTGGGCGCCGGCACATAGGTGCGCAGCGGTGCGGGATCGACCCAGACCATGCCGTCGGCGACGCGGGTCGCGTAGGCCTGCACGTTGTTGGTGGCGTCCTCGAGGCAGCGGCCGGTGGCAAGGCTGAAGTGCTGCTTGTAGATCGGCGAGGCGACCACGCGCTCGCCCTGCAGATCGCCGACCAGGCCGCGCGACAGCACGTTGGCGCCTGAGAACGGGTCGCGGTTGTCGATCGCGTAGATGCGGTCGTCGGCGCGCATGCGGAACACGGCGATCTGGCGGCCGCCGACGAGGGCCGCGACGCCGGTGTCCGGCACGATGTCGTCGATCGCGCAGACCGGCTGCCAGGTTGCGGAGGCGTTCATCATGTGTTCTCCGCGCCGGCCGCGGTGACCGGGATGCCCTTGAAGCTCGCGCGTTCCTCGTCGCGCGCCGGCCGGATCTGGCCGCGCTCCTCGACGAAGACCACGTGATCGTCGGCCGCGTCGCTGTTGACGAAGGTGCGGAAGCGCTTGAGCGTCTGCTCGTTCTCGATCGCCGTCTTCCACTCGTCCTGGTAGGTCGCGACGACCAGCGCCATCTCGGCCTCCAGCTCCGCGCCGATGCCGAGGCTGTCATGGACGATGACATCCTTCAGGTAGTCGAGGCCGCCTTCGAGATTGTCGCGCCACACGCTGGTGCGCTGCAGACGGTCCGCGGTGCGGATGTAGAACATCAGGAAGCGGTCAACGTAGCGGATCAGCGTCTCGCTGTCGAGATCGGCTGCCAGCAGTTCGGCATGGCGCGGCTTCATGCCGCCGTTGCCGCAGACGTAGAGATTCCAGCCCTTCTCGGTGGCGATGATGCCGACATCCTTGCCCTGCGCCTCGGCGCACTCGCGCGTGCAGCCGGACACCGCGAATTTCAGCTTGTGCGGCGAGCGCAGGCCCTTGTAGCGGTTTTCGAGGTCGATCGCGAAACCGACCGAATCCTGCACGCCGTAGCGGCACCAGGTGCTGCCGACGCAGGACTTCACCGTGCGCAGCGCCTTGCCGTAGGCATGGCCCGACTCGAAGCCGGCCTCGATCAGCTCGCGCCAGATCGCCGGCAGCTGGTGCACCTGGGCGCCGAACAGGTCGATGCGCTGGCCGCCGGTGATCTTCGTGTACAGCCCGTACTTCTTGGCGACCGCGCCGATGGCGATCAGCTTGTCCGGCGTGATCTCGCCGCCGGGCACGCGCGGCACGACGGAGTACGTGCCGTTCTTCTGGATATTGGCGAGGTAATAGTCGTTCGAGTCCTGCAGCGCGGCGTGCTCCTTCTGCAGGACGAAAGCGTTCCAGCAGCTCGCCAGGATCGAGCCGACGGTCGGTTTGCAGATGTCGCAGCCGAGGCCGCGGCCGTACTTGTGCAGCACCTGCCCGAACGATTCGAGCTTGCCGACCCGCACCAGGTGGTACAGCTCCTGGCGCGAATACGGGAAGTGCTCGCAGAGATGGTTGTTGACGGTGACGCCCTGGCGCTTCAGCTCCGCCTTGAGCACTTGCGTGACCAGCGGCGCGCAGCCGCCGCAGGTGGTCGCCGCCTTCGTGCTCTTCTTCAGCGCCGCCAGCGTCGTGCAGCCGCTGGCGATCGAATCGCACAGCGCCTGCTTGGAAACGTTGTTGCAGGAGCAGATCTGCGCTGTCGCCGGCAACGCATCGACGCCGACGCCCGAGGACTTGGCCGCACCGGCGCCGGCCGCCAGCGGCAGGATCAGCGCCTCGGGCTGCTCGGGCAGCGCCAGGCCGTTGAGCATCATCTGCAGCAGGTCGCCGTACTCGGCGGCGTCGCCGACCAGCACCGCGCCGAGCAGGCGCTTGCGGTCCGCCGACACGACCAGCTTCTTGTAGACCTGTTTGACTTCGTCGGCGAACTGGTAGGACAGCGCCCCGGCGGTCGCGCCATGCGCATCGCCGATCGAGGCGACGTCGACGCCCATGAGCTTGAGCTTGGTGCTCATGTCGGCGCCGGTGAAGGCCAGCGCCGCATCGCCGGCGATGTGATCGGCGGCGACCCGCGCCATCTCGTAGCCGGGCGCGACCAGGCCGAAGATCTTGCCGTCCCACAGCGCACATTCGCCGATCGCGTAGATATCCGGATCGCTGGTGCGGCAGGCGTTGTCGACGACGATGCCGCCGCGCGGCCCGACTTCGAGGCCCGCCTGACGCGCCAGTTCGTCGCGCGGCCGGATGCCGGCCGAGAACACGATCATGTCGGCCTCGAGCTCGCTGCCATCGGCGAACTTCAGCTTGTGCTTCGCCCCGCCATTTGATGGATCGCCGTCGACGATCTCGGTCGTGCTCTTCTGCGTGTGCACGGTGACGCCGAGTTCCTCGATCTTGCGGCGCAGCAGCTTGCCGCCGCCGTCGTCGACCTGCACCGCCATCAGACGCGGCGCGAACTCGACGACGTGCGTCGTCAGGCCGAGGTCCTTCAAGGCTTTCGCCGCCTCGAGGCCGAGCAGGCCGCCGCCGATGACGACGCCGCTCCTGGAGCCCGCCGCCGCCGCACGCATCGCCTCGAGATCCTCGATGGTGCGGTAGACGAAGCAGCCCGCGCGCTCCTTGCCCGGAATCGGCGGCACGAAGGGGAACGAGCCGGTCGCCAGCACCAGCACGTCGTAAGGCACGTTCTCGCCGTCCGCCAGGGCCACGCTCTTTGCCGCACGATCGATCGCCGTGACCTTCGCCGACAGGCGCAGGTCGACACCGTAGGCCTCGGCGAAGTCGGGCCGCGCCAGCAGCAGATCATCGGCGCTGCGGCCGGAGAAGAAATCCGTCAGATGGACGCGGTCATAGGCGGGGCGCGGTTCCTCGGCGAGCACGGTCAGGGATAACTCGGGGCGCTCGACGAGCGCCTCGACCAGCTTGTGTCCGACCATGCCATGGCCGACAACGACGACTTTCCGGTGATTCATCTTCTTTATGGTTTTTGGCGTATGGCAAACGATGTCACGAACGACGGCGAACTCAGCCCGCTTCGAGCGCGGCACCCGCGGCGACGGCCGGCGTGCCGCCACGCTGGGCGATCGCCTCCTGATAGAGCTTTTCCTCGCGCGCCTTGTGCTCGGCGCTGAAGCGCACGGCGATCGCGCACAGCGAGGCCACGGTCACGAAGCCGCCGAGCAGCGCGAAGGTGTGTGCCACGTCGCCGGTGCCTTTGAGCACGAAGCCCGCGGCGACCGCACCGACGTTGCCGCCGGCACCGATGATGCCGGCCACGCCGCCGAGCGACTTGCGATCGATGAACGGCACCAGCGCGTAGGTCGCGCCGCAGGCCATGTGCGTGCAGAGACCGAAGGCGAGCATGGCGATCACCGCCATCGCCGCCGTCTCGGTGGTCGAGAACCACATCAGGCCCAGGCCCTCGCCGAGCATCAGCACGAACAGCAGCAGGGTGCGCGCATCGAGTCCCTTGATGCGGGCGACGCGGTCCGAAATGATGCCGCCGACGGCGCGGGCGAACAGCGCCAGCAGGCCGAAGCTGCCGGCGGCCATGCCGGCCGACTTGAGGTCGAGCTCGAACTTGTCGACGTAGTAGCTCGCCGCGACGCCGTGCACGAAGAGCTCGATGCCGAAGCAGCAGGCGTAGGTGACGAACAGCATCCACACGCGGTAGTTGGCGGCGGCGGCGGCGAAGACGGCCCAGCCGCCCTTCTTGCCGCTCTCGATCTCGATGCCCTGGGCGCGCAGGTCCCTGTAATTGCCTTCCGGGCAATCCTGCGTGTACTTCCAGTAGAGCCAGCCGACGACGAGCATGAGCACGCCCGGCACCAGCATCGCCACGCGCCAGCCCATGGTCTTTTCGATGCCGAAGCTCAGCACCGCGGCGAGCACCAGCGGCATGACGCTCTGCGTGACGCCGCCGCCGGCGTTGCCCCAACCCGCGGTCGCCGCGTTGGCGGTGCCGACCACGTTCGGCGCGAACATCACCGAGGTGTGGTACTGCGTGATGACGAAGCTGGCGCCGATGACGCCGATCGCCAGACGCATGACGAGGAAGCCCATGTAGCTGTGCATCAGGGCGATGCCGATCACCGGCACGGCGCCGAGCACCAGCAACAGCGTATAGACCAGGCGAGGACCGTACTTGTCGCAAAGCGGCCCGATGATGAGACGACCGAAGATGGTGACCGCCACCGCGGCGATCGTGATGTTGGCGAGCTGGTCCTTGTTGAGACCGAACTCTCCCTTGATGACCGGCATCAAGGGCGCGACGGCGAACCAGGCGAAGAAGCAGACGAAAAACGCCAGCCATGTCAGATGAAACGCGCGCATCTGCGGCGTCGCGAGGCTGAACAGACGGATCGAAGTGGCCTTCGACATAGACGAGCTCCCGAAGAATCAGAACAAGGGGGCGCGGGCGTCGTTGACCGCTCAGGACGATGCAGGGGATCTGCGATGATCCTGGTGTTCAAAAAGCAAAGCGCATGCCAGATGGCCTGACCGTTTCACAAAACGGTGCAAGCCTGTCTCTTCCTGCCTCGCAACGGCACACGGCACGGCAGGCCGCGCGTCAAGTGGTGGCTGCGGGCACCATCGAAGCTCGCCGCGCATCGCGATCGGGCATCGCGCGCACCGGCAGTGAACGCGACGCCAAAAGAACACCGCGCCGGATGCTCGATCCGGCGCGGTCAGCGGCGCTGCGTCTTCCGTCCTTACTGGACGATGATCTTGCCGGTCATCGTCGGGTGGATGGTACAGGCATAGGCATACTCGCCCGGCGCCGTGAACGTGCGCGACCAGCTCTTGCCCATCGCCAGGCGCGGACTCTGCTGGCCGTCCGCGAAGTGCACGATGTGGTTCGAGCCGTCATTGTTGACGAAGGTCACCGTCGTGCCGACCGCCACCGTCAGCGTGCCGGGTCCGAAAGCCATGTTCTCGATCGACACCGTCGAGCCGGTCGCCGGCGCGGCGGCCGCCGGTGCGGCTGCCGCCGCCGGTTCGGCCGCGGGCGCGGGTTCGGCCGCGGGCGCCGGCGCGGCCGGTGCATCGTAGGTCTGCGCTTTCGCGCCTTCCTGTTCGACCGTCACCGGACCCGCAGCGGCGTCGACCACTTTCAGCTCGACGCGGCGGTTGATCGCGCGCCCTTCATCGGTGGTGTTGTCGGCGATCGGCTGCGACTCGCCGAAGCCGTGCGAGGTCAGGCGCGCGACGGCGATGCCCTTCGACTGCAGATAGTCGCGAACCGATTTGGCGCGGCGCTCGGACAGTTTCTGGTTGTACGCGTCCGAACCCTTGCTGTCGGTATGACCGTCGATTTCGACCTTGATGTCGGGACGCTTGTTGAGCGCATCGACGACGAGATCGAGCAGGCCCTTGGCGTTGAGCGTCAGGCTCCACTTGTCGAACTCGAAGTTCACGCCGCGCAGCACGACCGTATCGCCGGTCTTGCAGCCACTGAGGTCGACGCCACCGTCGGTCATCGTGCAGGGCGCCGGCGGCGGGGGCGGCGGGGGCGGCGCCGGCAGCGGTTCGACGACGCGCACCGGCTCCGGCACCGGCTCCGGAACGACGAGCTTGCTGCGCGGCCCGAGCGGGATGCGCAGGCCGAGGTTGAACAGGGGTTCGTGGTAATGCCAGTCGGCATCGGTCTGCAGCAGCGCTTCCGCGCGCACCGCCCAGCCGCTGTCGTTGAGGCTGAAGTCCCAGCCGAGACCAGCATGGTAATAGGCCTTCTCGGTCGCCATGACGTCGGCATGGATGTAGGGGCCGCCGTACCAGGGGCCGAGGAAGAGGTTGGCGCCGAAGCCGCCGCCGCCGAGATCCTTGTCCTCGTAATCGCAGCGCAACAGCAGATTGCAGCTGTGGTCGCCGTCGCCCTTGTAGTTGAGATACATGCCGCGCAGCTCGACCTCAAGGCGATCGGACAGGCGATAGCCGAGGCCCAGCGTGCCGCCGATGCCGTCCTTGGTATGCCGATCGTCGTCGGCGATCGCGTACGACGCCATCGGCGCGATGTACGCGTCCTCGAGCCAGTCGGCACGTGCGGCGGCGCTGAACATCGTCGCGCCGGCCGCCAGTGTCAGCAGGCCCAGGCCATAACGGCGGTAATGCATAGTCATACGATCCCCTAATTTGTTGTTCTGGGAGTACTCCGGCGAAAGCGCCGGTCAACGGTGACACCACATAGCGATCGCCCTCGCCCAGACCACGCAAGCGATCAGCACGCAAAAAAAATCCACGCCAGACGCGAGGTCATGGCGTGGACGTCGTTGTCCATCGGCAGCGGGCGGCATTGCCCGCGGCGTTGTCGTACAGCGCAGAGAAACTCTCACATAAGTACAGCGCAGAGCAAGCGCCATGCCACGGTTGATGCATGGCGATAAGCGTCCGGAGCATGCGCGCACCGTGGCAAGGCGGGCACGAAGCGCACGGTGCTGCGCCAAAAATCTGCGCCAAGCTGGTTCGCGCGCACCACGTTCTGGCGCTGTAGGCTCGATCCTAAGTCGCGCGCGTCCACACCGACACCTCGCCGCGCACCGCCTTGAGGGACATGCGGCGAGCGCTTCGGCGCGCGCGCCGAAGCAAGCCAGGCATTGCACTCCTTAAGTTGTATGTAGCGTGAGCGGTCCCGCCATGCCCACGCCTCGGAGCGTCCTCCGCCGACATGCGGGCGCGATTCGCCGACGATTGGCACACGGCTTGCTTTAGGAAGCTCGTGAACCAGGGATTGGTTCATGAGACGTCATTCGGATCGGGCAAAGCCGCTCGCATCCATCGGACACCGAAGTCCACGTTGTTGGCGAGAGCCAGACAACGTGGGCTTTTTTTTTGGCTTTTTTCGGTGATCCGCGCGGGAACGAGGTCTTCGCCGTCTCGTACCCGATCCAAAAGCCGCATTGGCGGGAGTTCGTTCAAGACTTGCTATGTCATTCAAAAAAGGAGTTGGGGCAATGAAACGGGTACATATGCGCAGTCTGCGCATCCTGCAGTGTGCGGCTGTACTGGCAGCGGGGTTGGCCGTCAGCCAGGAGGCATCGGCCGATATCTACAACGACGGCAAGGTGCTGCTCACCGGTGGCGTGTTCACCGTCGACGGCGCGGGCGGTGGCGGTGCGGTGCCGTGGGCCACCATCAGCGGTTATGAAACGCGTGACGGCATCAACGGCAGCGCGGCGTTCACCTACGTCAACCTGCCGGCGCTGCAGGTGTCGTTCTACGGCGTCAACGTCGGCTTCTGGGATCGCTTCGAACTGTCGTACGTCGACAGCCGCCTGTCGCTGAACCTGCCGAACCTGCAGACCGTAGCGCTGGTCGCCAGCTTGGCCGACCTCGATATCGGCACGGAGCCGTGGAACTCCACCCTCGGCATGCAGACCTTCGGCGCCAAGCTGCGCCTGTTCGGCGACGCGGTCTACACCTCGGACAGCTGGATTCCGCAGGTTTCGATCGGCGGCCTGTACAAGAAGGACCGCAACGAAGATCTGGTGAAGACGCTGGGCGGCTACAAGACCAAGGACTACGAGATCTACCTCGCAGCCACCAAGATCTTTTTCCCGATCAGCACGCTCGTCAACGTCACCGCCCGCTACACCTCGGCGAACGAAGACGGCCTCACCGGTTTCGGCGCCTGCAAGAACAATGGCCTCGGCACCGGAGACTGCGACAACGATCGTGAACTTCGTTGGGAAGTGTCGATCGCGCATCTCGTGGCCAAGAACACCGCGATCGGCGGCGAGTGGCAGCAGCACGGCAACAACACGGGCGGCCAGAGCGTCAACATCAACGGCCTCAACCTGACCCCGATCGCCGGCGCGCTCGCCAATCTCGGCATCGATCTGGGCTCGGCGCTCAAGCAGAAGAACGAAGGCGACTGGTTCGACCTGTTCATGGCCTACGCGCCGAACAAGAACATCTCGTTCGTCGTCGCTTACCTGATGTTCGGCAACATTTCGGTGGCGCCGGACCAGAACGGCTTCTACTTCTCGACGCACCTGACGTTCTGATGCCGATCGCACAGGCACGGAACACTTTTGAAGGAGATTGATATGAAACGCATGAAGTCCCTGCTGGTCTCGGCCGTCGCCGGTGCGACGCTGCTCGCCGGCACGCAGATCGCCCAGGCCGGTGAGTCGAAGACCAACCCGATCATGGGCATTCCGAGCGCCGCCCTCGCCCGCTTCGGCGGCGAGTACGGTGTCCACAACTGGGTCGAGTCGCTGTTCTACTACATCATGCTCGACAACCGCATCAACTACATCTTCAAGGAGTTCGGCAACGTCGATCGGCAGATCGCGTTGAACACGCAGCTCGAGACGATGGTGCTGGGCGGTCCGAACGAGTACCAGGGCGCGAGCATGAGCGCGGCGCACGCCGATCTCGGCATCACGATGACGCAGTTCAACGCGGTGGTCGAAGCGGCCTACAACGCCTGCGAGCGCAACAACATCGCGTACTACACCTGCAACCACCTGATCGCCGCCCTGGCGCCGTTCACGCGTGTGATCGTCACGAAATAAGGCGCCGCTCGCGCGTCCAAAATGATTCGTATGTGCCGGTCGGGAGGATAAGCGGAAGCGGAAGGTGCGGCTCGAGCCTCAACGGGCTCGCACCTTCCGCTGCCCGTCGCGGCCGCGCACAACATTTCAGTTCCACCCACCCGCGAGAGTTCCACATGACAATTCATAAAGCGAAAAGCCGTAGCCGTTTGCCCGGCAAATTGTTGGCCGCCAAGCAGTCCGATTCATCCCCCGATTCCATCGATTTCCCAAAACCTCTGCCAGCGGAATCCGACAGAGGTTCTTTTCATTCCCGTCGCAACGTCCTGCGCGGCATGCTGGTGCTGCCGCTGCTCGGCCTCGCCACGCGCAAGGCGCAGGCCATGGTCGACGTCTACACGACGTACCAGACGCCGGATGCGTTCATCGCCGAAGCCTTCGCTCCCGGCGCCGCGCCGGCGCCGGCGGTGCTGAATCTCGATGCCGGCGCGCAGGCAAAGATCTCGGCCGTGTTCGGCCGCCCCTATCCGCAGGCCCGCCTGCGCTACTGGAAGGCGAACGGCCGCAGTGCCTGGATCTTCGACGACATCGGCAAGGAAGGTTACGTGCCGACCACCTGCGGTTTCGTCGTCGCCAACGGCGCGATCGAACACGCGCGCGTGCTGATCTACCGCGAGTCGCGCGGCCAGCAGGTCGCCGAGCCGAGCTTCCTGCAGCAGCTCATCGGCGCCAAGGCGGCCGGCAACGGCATCGACAAGAGAGTCGACAACATCTCCGGCGCGACGCTGTCCGTGAAGATGATGCAGCGCATGGCACGCACTGCCATCGCCTTCGACTCGCTCACGGCATGAGCGTCATGTCGTCCTTGGGCGCCGTCATGAAAGAAACGCACACGCCGCAGGTTCCGGCGGCGCGTCGCCAGCTGCTGCCGCGCCTGCGTCTCAAGCGCGCGCAGAAGCCGGCGGCGCCGCGGCCGACGAAGAACATCATCGCCGTGCTGCGCGAATGGCATTCGCGCGCCGGGCTCGTCGGCTTCGCGTTTCTGATCTGGCTGGCCTGCACGGGCGTACTGCTGACGCGCAGCAATGAGCTGGGGCTCGACACCGCGCGCGTCGACTGGCCCTGGCTGATGCGGATGTACGGCCTGCACGCGGAACCGCCGCAGGCGGGCTTTCGCGCCGGCGAGCACTGGGTGGCGTCGACCAACGACTACACCCTGCTCGACGGCAGGCCGCTCGCCACGCAGATCGCCGCGCCGCTCGGCGTCGTCGCCGGCGGCACGCCGCAGATGCCGATCGTCTACGTCGCCGGCCCGGCCAGCGTCGTCCTGCTGTCGCCGTCCGGCGAGCGCATCGACGAGCTGACGCCGCCGATCCTGCCGATCGGGACGGTGCGCCGCATCGGCACGCTGAAGCGCGATCCGCATGTGATCGCCGTGCAGGATCTCGACGCCTATCAGAGCGCCGACGAAGGCAACAGCTGGACCCCCGTTGCGCCGGGCGATGTCGACTGGGCGCAGAGCACTGCGCTGAGCGAGGCCGAGCAGCAGCAGACGCTGCCTTATGCGAAGCCCCGCATCATCGTCGAGCAGCTGCTGATCGACCTGCACAGCGGCCGCCTGTTCGGTCCGGTCGGCGCCTGGCTGATCACCATCATCGGCTTCGTGGCCGTGGCCCTGGCGATCAGCGGCATCTGGATGTGGTGGCGCATCCGCAAGAATCGCCGTCGTCTGACGGCGCGCTGAAGGGACAGCGCGTCGTCGGGGCGGACATGTTACGCGGGGACGGCTCGCGCGCCAGCTCGAGCCCATCCGCACCCGCAGTCTGACTGCTGCATATATAGGGAGCTTGAAACATGGAAACGTTGAAGTCGCTGTTCGCCGTCGCCACTCTCGCCTGCGCCGGCGTCGCCTCGGCCGCCACCCCGCTGCCGGGCCACAGCACCGATGCGCCGGGTTCGGGCGCCGTCGGTTCGCCGGACACCACGGCACCGGCCGGCGCGTTGTGGACCGACAAGAACGGCGACGGCATCATCCAGCGCGACGAGGTCACGCCGGGCTCGCAACTCGACAAGCGCTTCAATGCGCGCGACAAGAACCACGACGGCCAGCTGACGCAGGACGAGTACTATCCGCCGAAGTAAGCGGTTGCCGCGTCCCGGCGCAGCGGCGGCCCCAACGCCGCCGCTGCACCGCAGTTCTCCGCCGACGATGATCGAACCTATGGGCTGGCTGCGCCGGCCATCGCCTCTGCAGCGCCGTTTCCTGGCGATGGGCACCTTTGTCACCGTGACCGTGATGGTCGAACCGCGCGGCCGCGTCGCTGCCGAAGCGGCGATCAACGCGGTCGAACGGGAACTCGACGCTTTCGGCCGCGACGCCTGGGCCTGGGGCACGGGCGCGCTCGCACAGTTCAACCGTCGGCTTGCCGAGGGTTGCGAGGCACAGCTGCCTGCCGCCCTGCAGCCGCTCTTTGCACGCGCCTGGCAGATCCGCCAGCGCAGCGGCGGCCTGTTCGAGCCCCGCATCGGCGAGCTGGTGCGCCTCTGGGGTTTCGACGATCTGGCGCGCCTGCGCGACGAACCGCCGTCGAGCGCCGAAATCGATGCCCTGCTCGCCCGCCTGCGTGCCGCGCCGGACTACGGCGGCGGCAACTCCTACGGCCCCGCGCCGGGGGTCGCCTGGGATTTCGGCGGCATCGGCAAGGGCTGGATCGTCGACCGCATGCTCGAACAGCTGACGGCACGCGGCTACCACAACGCCAGCATCGACGCCGGCGGCAATCTCGCGGTGCGCGGTCGCCGCAACGAACGCGCCTGGCGCATCGGCATCCGCGATCCGCGCAGCACCGATACACCGAGCCTGCTGGCGACCATGGACGCGCATGACGAAGCGGTGATCACGCACGGCGACGATCAGCGCTACTTCGAACACCGCGGCACGCGCTACGCGCATCTGCTCGATCCGCGCAGCGGCTGGCCCTCGCAGGGCCTGCGCAGCCTCACGGTCGTGCATCCGGACGCCGGCTTCGCGGACGCCGCCGGCGGCGCGCTGTTCGTGGCGGGCGCCGACGGCTGGCGCATGATGGCGCAGCGCCTCGGCGTCACCCAGGTTCTGGTCCTGACCGAGCGCGGCGATCTGTTCGCGACCCGCCCCCTGGCCGCACGCCTGCGCGCGCAGCCCGAAATTCGCATACGCGCGGTCGGCACCTGAGCGCGTGCCGGCGTCGTGCGGGCGCCGCCAGCGCCATCCATTCGTTTTCCGGGAAACTTCAGCGCGGCTCGGTGCGCACGCGGCGATACGCCGCGTTGGCCTCGTCCGACGCCGTGAGTGCGTGCAGCTGCGCCGCCTCGATCGGCGTCGCGCCGGGCACGTATTGCGCCGGCGGACGATCGATGTCGCTCGGCGCTTCTTCCTGCCAGGGCAGGAGATACAGGCCGACCGCCGTCTCGCGCTCGCCGATGATGGTCGTGCCGGCGGTCTTTTCGCCGGAGTCCTGCGCGAAAGACGCGGGCGCGGCGATCAGGGCGACGAGCGCGACCGACAGCTGTGCGAGTTTCATTTCTGCGCTCCGGCGACCATGCCGCCGCCGGCGGCGGCCTTGCGCGATTCGAGTTCGCGAATCCAGACGGCGACCATCGGCTTGTCGTCGAGCCCGGCGATCTGCTGATACTGCTTGTAATGCGCCAGCGCATCCTGCGGGCGGCGCAGGGCCAGGTCGTAGAGGATCGCCAGGTTGTAGTGCGCCGGCGCGTAGTCGGCCTGCGCGGCGAGCGCGCGCTGGTAGCACTGCTCGGCGCGCGCGAAATCGCCGCTCTCCCGATACAGCACGCCGAGACCGTTGAGCGCCACGGCGTTGCGCGGATTGGCCTGCACAGCCTGATTGAAGGCGGCGATCGCCTTCGCCGGCTTGTGGACCTGCGCGTAGAGAATGCCGAGGTCGGTGGCCGGCCCGGACAGCTTCGGATAATCCGCGCTCAGCACTTCGAGCGCGTTGATCGCCTCGTCGCGCCGGCCTTCCTTCATCAGCTGCAAGGCGGCGGCGAAACGCGCCTGCGGATCGCCCTTGCCGTCATCGGTCTTCGCCGCCGCGCGCGGCGGCGTGCTCGTCGCGGCACGCGAGAGTTCCGGGCGCGTCGGCGTGCCGCTGCCGCAGGCGGCGAGCAGCGCGCACAGCGCGGCGATCCACAGAGAGCTACTGCAGCGCGTCATAGCGGTCCTCGCGCATTTCGTGTTTGCCGTAGCGCGCCGGCGCCAGTTCGGCCAGCGACGCGGCGCTACGCCGGATCGCATCGTTCCACAGGCCCTGACGGACGCGGCCGAGATTGGCCTCGTAGGCTTCGATGGATTTCTGCTCGAACGGATCGGCCTGCTCCTCGAGCAGGATCTGATACTGCTCCAGCGCATCGCCGCTCAGGTTCCTCGGTCGCTCGGAATGCAGCAGCGCGGCGCCGAAATCGCGGTAGACGTTGCCGATCTCGTCGCTCGCCGCCGTGGTGATGTCGGCGTCGTTGCTGTTCGCCGCGCGCAGCAGCGTGGCGATCGCCGTCTCCGCCGCCTGCTTGCGGCGCGGCAGGCTCCTGGCGATCGGCGCGTCGAGTGCGATGCGCCGCGCCGCCTCCGCATCGAGCCGGCCGAGTTCGAGATTGGCCTGCGCCGCCATCAGCGCCGATTGCGGCGTGCGGCGCCCGCCGGCGTCGACCGCGACCAGGGTCTGCAGCCAGCGGCGATAGGTCGCGTCGTCGTGCAGCTCGTCGCGGGCGAGATCGGCGAGACGACGGCGCGCCTGCAGCTCGCGGTCGAGCGGCTGCGCGAAGCCGTCGAGGCTTGCCTCGTAGGCCTGCGCGGCCGGCGCCGCGAGCCTGGCCTTGTCGTAGAGCAGCGCGGCCTGCCAGGCGGCGTCGCGGCGCAGTTCCGGCGCCTCGCCGTCGCGCGCGGCGATGCGCCGGTAGGCGGCGGCCGCGGCGGCGAGCTGGCCGTCCTGCTCGTAGGCGAAGGCAAGCTTCTTGTCGACGTCGGCCAGCAGCGCGTGCTGCGGATAGCGTGAACGGAATGATTCGAGCGCCATCTCCGCGGCGCGCCAGTCCTTCAGCGTCATCAGTGCCGTCGCCGCATCGTAGTCGGCGGTGGCGCGGATGCTCGCATCGGGGGCCAGCTGACCGACGCGCTGGAAAGCGGCCGCCGCCGCGCGCGGGTCGCCGGCATCGCGCGCCGCTTCACCCTGGCGATAGATCGCCGTCGCCAGGCGCTCGACCCTGGCGCCGCGCTGCTCGGGCGCCACGCCGCTCTGCAGCAGCGCCAGGTACGCGGCCTCGGCCTTGGCGTAGTCCTTGGCACTGAACTGCGAATCGGCGATCACCGTCAGCAGTTCGGTGCGCTGCGCCGGCGTCGCGCGCCCGGCGTCGAGCGCGCGCTGCGCGACGCCGATCGCCGCGGCTTCCTTGCCGGTCTCGTAGAGATCCTGGGCGCTGCGCGTCAGCGCCGCCGTCCACTGCGGATGGTCGGGGTAACGGTCGGCGAAGCGCTGCGCCGAGGCGATCGCCGGCGCCAGCGCCGCGGCACGCTGCGCCGGCGGCACTTCGCCGGCGAGGCGCTGCCAGGCCTGCAGCGCGGCGTAGGCGGCTTCCGCGCCGTGGCGATTGCCGCTGTCGTAGGCGATCGCTTCGTAACGCTGCGCCGCGTCGCGCGTGCGGCCGCCGTCGTACAGCGAATCGGCGTAGTGCATGGCGATTTCGGCGGCCCCATCAGTGAATGCTACGCCGGCCGGCTCGAGTTCGAGACGGCGCCGGTACCAGTCGGCGGCGACCAGGAATTCCTTGCGGCGCGCGTCGCCGTCATCGGCCGGCATGTCCTGCGCCCGCGCCCGGTGCCAGCGGGCGAGATCGTCGAGGTCGCCGCGCAGCGCCGTCAGCACGGCCTCGGGCGGCGCCGCGTTCGCGCCTTGCGCCTGCCAGTAGGACGTGCCCGGGCTGTAGCGCTGCACATAGGTTTCCCTGGCGGCCATCATCGGTTCGTTGAAACCGCCGGCTTCGTAGGCGGCGATCGCGCGCTGCTGGAAGTCCGGCGCGAGCCGATGCTGCGGATGGCGCTCGATGAAGGCGGCGTAGACCTGCGCGGCGTCGACGTAGCGGCGCTGCTCGAGCAGGGTGCCGCCGAGCGCGGCGTAGAGCAAGGTGGCGAAGCGCGGTTCGCCGTGCTGCGCGAGATAACGGTTGATCGCCACGCCGCCGCCGAGCGCGGCGAACGAGCGGCCGGCGAGACTCAGGGCATCGCCGGCGAAATCGCCCTTGCGCTTCTCGGCGGCGGCGAGCGCGATCTTCGGATCTTCGAGCGTGCCCGGCGGCAGGTCGCTGTCGAGAATCGACAGCAGCACCGGCAGCGCGGTTTCGTACTTGCCTTCCTGATAGAGCGTCCAGCCGTACTTGGCGCGCGCCGGCGCGAAGTACGGCGTGTCGGCGCCCTGCGCGACGACCGCCGCGTACAGCGGCTCCGCCTCGTCGTAGCGCTGGCGCAGGTAAAGCAGCTCGGCGGCGCGGAAGCGCGCATCGGCGACCAGCGGCGAGCGGCCATAACGCTGGCCGAGATCGCGCAGCGCGACGATCGCCGCATCGTTGTCGCCGGCGAGCTGCTCGGCGCGCGCGAGCTGATAGATCGCCAGATCGTTGGCCGGATCGTCCGGGTACTCGCGCAGCAGCTGCCGGTAGATGGCGATGGCCTGCGCGACGTCCGCCGAGGAGGTCGTGCCGCCCTCGCCGTCGTCCGCCAGTTTCACGCGCAGATAGGCGGCGCGGCGCATGGCCTCGGCGCGCATCGCCGGATCGGCGTCGCGCAGCGCGATGATGCGGTCGTAGTGCGCGATCGCCTGGCGCGGGTCGGGCTTGACCGCTTGCGACGGTTCGATGCGAAGGATGTTCGGCGTCTTGACGATGAAGCGGCCGTTTTCGGTGAGGCCGTTGTTCTTGGTCACCGAGCCCACCGTCGGCACGTCGTCGGCCCGCGCCGCGCCGGCCGTCATCGCCAGCAGCACCATGGCCCAGCGGCTGAGACGAAACTTCATTGCTGTGCGACTCCGTGCGGATCGCGATCGTAGATGCGCGCCATGGCGAACTCCGCTTCGGCCTGATAGCGCGTCGTCTGCTGTTCGAGCTTCTGCAGCACGCCGAACATGGCGCTCTGCAGCCGCGCCGCCGCGGCGGCGCTGGCGGCGGCGATGCGCCCGCGCAGCGCGCCGGGGCTCGCCGACGTGTCGCCGGCTTCGCCGCGCGCCGCCAGCAGGCGGTCGAGCGTGCGCAGCTGGCGATACTCGCGCAGCGGTTCGGTGACGGCGGCGTCGGCCACCAGCATGCGCAGCGGCACCGCCAGCGCGTCGTCGCGCTGCTCGACCAGCAGGCGCGGCCAGCCGCTGGAGACATCGGCGTCGCGCGCATCGAGCGCCGCCAGCACCTGGCCGCCGCTGATTTCGCGACGCGCCGCCGCCAGCATGCCGTGCGCCGTGTCGAACGTGGCCAGGGCACGCTCGTAGTAGCGGCGCGCCTGCTCGTGCGCGCCGAAATGGTCGAGCGCGTACGGAATCGCCAGCAGGCCTTCCTGCACGGCCGGATCGAGCGGGTCGCGGCCCAGCAGCTCGGCCCAGGGAATCAGCGCGCGACGCAGATCCTCGGCGCGCGCGCCGGAGGCGATGGCCTGCAGATAGCGGAACGGCGTCTGGCGCCGCGTCGCGGCGATCGCGTCGGCGCCATTGGGCCGCAGCGACACCTCGCGGGCCGCGGCGTTGGCGTTGCTCGGCCACAGGTAGCACCAGCCGAGCCCGAGCATGGCGGCGCTCGAATACGGCCCCGGGCTGCGCACGAGGCGGAAGTACGGCATCGCCGCCTCGCCGCGCCCGGCCGACAGCTCGCGGTAGCCGGCGCTGACGTTGGCGAGGTCGCGCAGGGCGAGCGCGTCGGCGCCGGCGCCGGCATCGGCACTGCCGAGCGCGGCCAGCGCGGCGACATCGCCGGCGCCGAGCGCCTGGTTGTAGGCGACCAGCGCCGTCGGCGCTTCGCCCGGTGCCGGCGCCGCCAGACCGAGCGCGCGATAGGCGGCGTCGAGGCGCTGCGGATCGCGCGCCGACGATTCCAGCAGCACCGCCGCTTCGACGGCGCGGCCGGTCGCCAGCAGGTAGTCGGCCTCGTGCTGCGGCGCGGCCGGCGTCGCCGGCTGCAGATCGGCGCGCGCGGCGCTGAGCATGCCGCCGTCATCGAAGATCAGCTGATAGGACTGCGCGGCGACGGTCACGGTCTGATCGAAGCTGGCCGAGTAGCGCGTCGCGCCCGGCTTGCCGGTCGCCGCCCGCGCGACGATTTCGCCGCGCAGGCGGTGCTCGCCCGGCGGCAGCGGCAGCACGCGCTTGAGCCCGCCGGCGACGAGGGCACGCGCCTCGTCCTCGCTGAACTGGTAACGGATCACGCTGCGGTCATCGACCTGCACGCGCAGGTCGCGCAGCAGCGGCGCTTCCGCGGCGGCGCCGACGTAAAGGACCGCGGCACTGTCGCCGGCCGGCGCGGCGGCGAGCAGTTGCAGGCTGGCGCGCGTCAGCTCGGGCACGCCTTCGGCGGCAATGGCGGCGGCGCTGGCGAACACCATCAGCAGCGGCGCGAGCCAGTGCCGCGAGCCGCCGCGGCGCACTTCAGGAGGCGCTGGCTTGCTGATCGATCGTGGAGACATGGGCACAGGCCATGGCGTTCGCATCCGTGCGCGGCGAACGCCGCGTCCGGCGCTCGCGGGCGCGCAGGGCATCACTGAGGGAAGACAGGAAGAACAGTAGCACCAGAGCGGCGGCGCAGATGACGATGAGCCGCACGGCGGGATCGATGAACGGGAACAGCACGGCTTCCTGCATGACTACGACTCCTGGCAATACGGCTGGGGAGATCGCGGGCATCGTTGGCCGCGGTATCGATCGGTCGTTCTCCGACCGCTCGGTCTCGCATCGGAACTCGATTCTTGAAAAGCAACCACTGTGCCACTTTGGTGCAGGCCGGCGTCTTATCCGGCGATCACCGCACGCGCGACGTCGCGGTTCCAGCCGCGCGCCGCGAGGTACTCGGCCGGGTTGGCGGGATCGAGTTCGCCGCCGTCGATGAAGCGCGACTCGACGATCGCGCCGTCGGCGCCGAGCGGCACCGCGCCCGCGCCTTCGCGAATCGCGTCGGTGATCGGCAAGGGCAGTTCGAGCGTCGCCGCCGCGTCGCAGAAGGCACGGACGTCGACCACCGAGGTGGTCAGCTCGGCCAGGCTCAGCGGCGTGCTCCATTGCCGCCAGCGCAGCATCTGCAGCGCGCACCACATGAGCTGCGAGCGCCGCGGAAAGGCCACGAGGCCCTGCGCGAAGCGCGGCGGCGTGCCGGCGCCCTGGCCGCGCAGCACCTGCTCGATCCACGAGTCCGGCACCGATACCACCTGCAGGCGATGCAGCAGCGTGGTCAGTTCGCGTGTGACGTCGCGGCTGGTCAGCTCGTGCAGTGCCGACATCACCGCCGCGAGCAGGGCGCGATGCGTTTGCGGGAACTGCTGCGCCCATTCGCGGGTGACGCCCAGTACTTTCTCGGCGCCGCCGTCCCAGATGCTGCTGGTCGGCGTGACCACGAACCCGAGGCCACCCTTGACCGCCGCCGTGTTCCACGGCTCGCCGACGCAGAAGCCGTCGACCGCGCCGCTCTCCAGCAGGCGCACCATCTGCGGCGGCGGCGCGACCGATAGTTCGATGCCGGCGGTGTCGAGACCGATGCCGCCGAGCGCGAGCCAGTCGCGCAGCAGATAGTGGTGCATCGAGAAGGCGAACACGTGCGCCAGACGCAGACGCCCGCCGCCGCGCACGTACTGCGCGACCGCGGCGGCGCTGTCGGCGACGTTCATGCCGGAACGCAGGCCGATGCGATCGGCCATCGAGCGCGAGAAGGTGATCGCCGAGCCGCCCTGCGACAGGCACAGGCCGGTGACCATCGGCACGCCGACGCCGTCGGCGCCGAGCGTGGCGGCGACCGGCATCGGCGACAGGCATTGCGCGGCGTCGAGCGCGCCGTAGGCCAGCCGATCGCGCAGGCTGGCCCAGGACACCTCGCGCACCAGTTCGACATCGAGTCCGGCGGCGCGGAAATAGCCGCGATGCTGCGCCCACAGCAGCGGCGCCGAATCGAGCAGCGGCATGTAGCCGACCGTCAGATGCGTGATCTCCGGCCGGAACGGCAGCATCAGGTTCACGGCGCCGACTCCAGCGGGTCGAGGCCGGCGCCGGCATCGAGCAGCTCGGCGGCGGCGAGCACGGTACGCGCCGCCTCGCCGATGGTGATGCGGCGCGCCATCGCGCTCTTGCGCAGCAGGGTGTAGGCCTGCGCTTCGTCGAGCTTGCGCAGGCGCACGAGCAGCGCCTTGGCGCGCTCGACGTCGCGGCGGTCGGCGAGCCGCGTGCGCATTTCGTCGAGCTCGTTGCGCAGCTTCTGGTGTTCGTGGAAGCGGGCGATGGCGACGTCGAGGATCGGCTTCAGGCGGTGCGCCGCCATGCCGTCGACCACGTAGGCCGAGACACCGGCGCGCACGGCGCGGGCGATGGTGTCCGGATCGGAATCGCGGGCGAAGAAAATGATCGGCCGCGGCACTTGTTGGGTCACGGCTGCACAGTTATCGAGCACGTCGCGCGCCGGATTGTCCATGTCGACGAGGATCACGTCCGGCCGCACGCGGCGCACGGCCGCCAGCAAGTCCTCGGTCGCCGACATGCGCGCGACCACATCGTGTCCCGCTGCGCGCAGCGCCTGCGTCACGAACGCGGCACGCGCCCCGTCGTCGTCCACCAGCACGACGCGCAAACATGTGCCCGGCCTGCTGGCTGGCGTCCCCCGCCGGTCTTTCGAAGGACCTAGCTCGTCGAGCATCTGCATCTCCACACCCCGCAGTCGCAAATGATCCAAATCACCGATGGGATCCGTGGCTACGGATCCGTCGCTGTGGACGTCTTTGTCCTGTGGGCCCCTGATCCGCAACCGGACCGCACGGCAACACTGCCGCTGGCACTAAGTCGTTGATGTGCCAATTCCGTGCCATTCGGGCACGTAGGGAAACGCCGTTGAAGCTTCAGATTTTTCTTACTCGCTATCGAGCAATTTGTACTTTTTCAGCAGGCCGCGGAACTGGTGGTAGGTCAGTTGCAGCAGTTCGGCGGCACGGCGCTGGTTGTAGCGCCCGTCTTCGAGGGCCTGGCGCAGGAGGCGCGTCTCGAAATCGGCCACCGCCGCCTCAAAATCGAGCGGCAGCTGCGGCACGGCGGCGATAGACGGCGGCTCCTGACTCGCCGGCGCCGCGACCGGCGGCGCGGCGCCGGCCAGCTGCGCGGCCATCGCGCGTGGCCGGTATGGCGAGGCGAACGGATCGAACTCGATGCTCTCGACCACGCGGCGCTCGTTCTCGAGGCGATACACCGCGCGCTCGACGACGTTGCGCAGCTCGCGCACGTTGCCGGGCCATTCATAAGAAAGCAGCGCGCGCTCGGCCGCCGGCGAGAAGCCGGCGAAGTACTCGCGGCCCAGCTCGCGCGACATGCCTTCGGCGAATTTCTGCGCGAGCAGCGGAATGTCCTCACGCCGCTCGCGCAGCGGCGGCACCGTGACGACATCGAAGGACAGACGATCCAGCAAGTCCTCGCGGAACCTGCCGGCGCGCGCCAGCGCCGGCAGATCGACGTTCGCCGCGCCGATCAGGCGCAGGTTGACCTTCACCGTCTCGCTCGAACCGACGCGCTCGAACTCGCCGTACTCGACCACGCGCAGCAGCTTTTCCTGCAGACGCAGCGACATCGAGGCCAGCTCGTCGAGAAAGATCGAGCCGTTGTTGGCCAGCTCGAAGCGCCCGACGCGCGTCTTCGCGGCGCCGGTGAAGGCGCCGGCGACGTGGCCGAACAGCTCCGATTCGAGCAATTCCTCGTTGAGCGCGGCACAGTTGAACTTCACGTAGGGCCGCGCCCAGCGTTCGGAGAGGTAGTGCACGCGCGCGGCGATCAGCTCCTTGCCGGAGCCGCGTTCACCGATGATCAGCACCGGCTTCGACAGCGGCGCGACCCTCGAGACTTTTTCCAGCACGGCCAGGAAGTTGTCGGCTTGGCCGAGGATCGGGTCGAGAGTGTCGCGCAGTTCCATGCCGGCATTCTGCTAGATGTTGGCGAAAATCGCCAAGAGGCGGCTTACAATCCCAAGCAATACGGCGCCGCGCCGCGATGCGGAAAAACAAATCAAATATAATTCAATGTGTTACGACTAAAGCCCGGCTTGGCACGGACCTGGCGTTATCACTCCCGTCAACCACTCACGCAGTGAACACTGCAGAACGCCAACAAGGGGATTTGCCATGAACTTCAAGAGCCACCTGATCAGCGCCGCCGCCGCCCTCGTCATGACCGGCGCCACCTTCGCCAGCATCAGCGGCTACGCGACCCATGTCGCCGACGCCGGCCACCAGCAGGCCGTGCAGCTCGTCGCCGCGACGACGGCCGCGCGTCCGGCCGACGTGCACGAGGTCAGCTACAACGCGGTCGACACTGAACTGCCGACGGTGACGGTCGTCGGGCACCATAAGCGCGCCGCGTAACCGCAGCGGCGCCGTACCCGCAGTTTTTCGAGGATGGATGGATGGGAATTTTTTCCAGAACGCGAGACGTCATTGATTCGAATCTGAGCGCCTTGCTCAACAAGGCCGACGATCCGGAGAAGATGGCGCGGCTCATCATCCAGGAAATGGAGGACACGCTCGTGGAAGTTCGCTCGACGGCGGTTCGCTTCCTGGCACGCAAGAAGGAGCTGCAGCGCGCGATCGACACGCTCGGCGCCGAAGCGGCCGACTGGGAAGCCAAGGCCGAGCTGGCGATCCGCAAGGACCGCGAGGATCTCGCCCGCGGCGCGCTCGCCGCCAAGCGCCGCGCCGGCGAACGCATCGACGAGGCGCGCCGCGAACTGGCGAGCGTCGACGTCGAGATCGGCAAGCTCGACGAGGACATCGGCAAGCTGCGCAGCAAGCTTTCCGAGGCCCGCCAGCGGCAGAAGAACATTCATCTGCGCACGCAGTCGGCGAGCTCGCGCATCAAGGTTCGCGAGCAGATCGACGACAAGCGCACGGCGACGGCCAGGACGGCGCTCGATCAGGCCGAGCGGGCGGCCGACGAGCTCGAATCGCGGGTCGATGCCTTCGAGCTCGGCGCCGATCGGCTGCGCGACGAGTTCGCGAAGCTCGGCGACGACAAGCTCGAAGACGAACTGGCAAGATTGCGCGCCAAGGCCGGCAAGCAATCGCCGATGGACAAAGACAAGGCGCAGGAGTGAGGGGTGGAAACCATTTCGGCATTGCTGATTCCGCTGGTCGCGGTCACGGGACTGTTCATCGTCATCCCGCTGCTGATCTTCCGGCACGTCGCGCAGAAGCGCGAGCTGGAGCTCAAGCACAAGACGGTCGTCAGCGGCGAGCTGACGGAACTGGCGGATCGACTGGAAAAACGTATCGACACGCTCGAGCGCCTGCTCGACGTGGAAGCTCCGGGCTGGAGGGAGAAGCATCATGAGCAGCACTAGCAGAGCGCCGCGCGACGACAACGGCACCCTGTCGGCCATGCGCCGCTATCCGGGCGAAGGCTGGATCGCCGGCGTCTGCGCCGGTGTCGCCGACTACTTCGGCTGGAGCGTGAAGGTCGTCCGCGTGCTGGTCATCCTCGCGCTGATCTTCAGCGGCTTCTTCCCGGTCGGCGTGATCTATCTCGCGCTGTGGTACCTGATGGACCCGGCCGACGCGCCGGCGCCGTACCGCGGCACGGGAGCCGGCGGCGGCCCGCGCACGCCCCCGGCCGGCGGCCGTCCCGGCGGCCTGTCGCCGGGCGACGCCAAGGCGCGCTTCGAGAAGCTCGACCGTCGCCTGCGCCAGATCGAAGCCTGCGTGACGCAGGACGAACTCGATCTGCGCCGGCAATTCAAGGATCTGGAGGCCTGAGGCGCGCACGCACCATGAACGCTCTGCTCTTCTTCATCGGCTGGTGCCTGCTCGCCGCGCTGTGCTGGCCGCTGGCGCTCCTCGCGCTGCTGCTGGCGCCGCTGGTCTGGCTGGTCTCGCTGCCGCTGCGCCTGGTCGGCATCGGCGTCGGCGCGGTGTTCGCGCTGATCGGCGCCCTGCTCTACCTGCCCGCTCGCCTGCTCGGCCATCGCCGCACGGCCTGATCGCGACGTTATCCGACGCCGCGATCTGGCGCGACGCGGCGGTTTCATCGAGAATCGCGGCCCTATGCCGCGCAAGCCAGCCCACGAGCAGTTCGATACCGTCAAGGCGATCGGCGATCAGGCCTTCGAGCTGTTCGGCCGCTACGGCTACGAGGGCGTGTCGATCGGCGACATCGCCAAGGCCGCCAGGCTCTCGAAAGGTGCGCTGTACTGGCATTTCCACGGCAAGGAAGCGCTGTACCTGGATTGCCTGAAGCGCCTGCACGGCATCTTCGACCAGTACATCTTCGATCCGATGCGCGCCGAGGCCGAGCCGGTGCGCGCGGTGCTGCACGTCTTCACCGGCCTGCAGAAGCTCCTGCTCGATCGCCGCGTCGCCAAAGGCGTCGCCGGCTACTGGCTGATTCCCTCGCGCCCCGAGACCGCGACGCTGATGGCGGCGCAGCGCACGTTCGAGGCGGCCTCGATCGCGACCCTGCGCGACGTGCTGCAGCGCGCCGGCGAACGCGGCCAGCTCGAGCTCGGCGGCGACGCCGACCAGATGGCACGCGCCGTCATCGCCCTCATCGAGGCCTGCGTCGTGCCGATGCGCCAGTACAGCGCCGAGGAGATGCACGGCATTCTCGCCGTGCTCGCCCGCACCCTGTTCCGCGCCTACGCGAAATCCGAACAGCTGCTGCAGCTGGCGCGCACGATCTGAATCCCTCGCGCTGACGCCAGCGCCAGACGGCGCTGCCGCGGCGGACCTTGTTCGCCCCGCCGGCCGCATCCCACAATGCGGCCAAGTCCGTCGCCGCGACGGACGCAGAACAAGAAACGGAGAAACGGGTGGGCCCCTACGCCGAACGCATCCTGCGCCGGGTCGAGCCGCTGGTGTACGCGCGGCGCTGGCTCACGTTCGGCATCCTGCTGGCCTTCACCGCGCTGATGCTCTGGCAGGCGCTGCGCCTGCAGCCGGATGCCGGCTTCGAGAAGCAGATCCCGCTCGACCATCCGTACATGCAGGTGTTCAAGCGCTACGAGAAGGCCTTCGGCGGCGCCAATCTGATTTCGATCGCCGTGATGCAGAAAACGCCGGGCGACATTTACGACCCGGCCTTCCTCGACGCCCTGCGCAAGATCACCGACGAGGTGTTCTTCCTGCCGGGCGTCGACCGCTCGCGGGTGACCTCGCTGTTCACGCCGGGCGTGCGCTACATCGAGAACGTCGAGGGCGGCTTCGCGTCCGGCGACGTGGTGCCGCGCGACTACCGGCCGACGCCGGAGATGCTGGCGCGCATCCGCGCCAATGTCGGCAAGGCCAGCATCATCGGTCGCCTGGTCTCGCTCGACCAGCGCGGCGCCCTGGTGGTCGCGGAGCTGCTCGAGCACGATCCGGAAACCGGCGCCCGCCTCGATTACCGCGAGGTGGCGCGCAAGCTGGAGGCCATTCGTGCACGCTACGAGAACGAGCGCATCGGCGTGCACATCATCGGCTTCGCCAAGGTCGTCGGCGACGTCGGCGACGCGGCCCACGAGGTCGTCGGCTTCTTCGTCATCGCGCTGGTCGCCACGTTCCTGCTGCTGTGGGCCTTCTGCGGCTCCTGGCGCCTGGCCCTGCTGCCGCTCGGCGCCGCGGTCGCCGCGGTCTGCTGGGAACTCGGCCTGCTGCGCGTCGCCGGCTACGGCCTCGATCCGTTCGCGATCCTCGTGCCGTTCCTGATCCTGGCGATCGGCGTGTCGCACGGCGTGCAGTACGTCAATGCCTGGCGCTACGAGGTCGCGGTCAACGATCTCGATTCGCTCGATGCCTCGGTCGCCACTTTCCGCCAGCTGTTCATTCCCGGCAGCGTCGCCATCCTCACCGACGTGATCGGCTTCGCGACGCTGGCCTTCATCAAGATCGACATCGTGCGCGAAATGGCGATCAACGCGGCGATGGGCATGGCGGCGGTCATCGTCACCAACAAGCTGATGCTGCCGATCGTGCTGTCCTGGGTGCGCGTGCACGACGTGCAGCGCTTCCGCGCGCAGCAGCGCCGGCGCGTGGCGTTTTCCGATCGCCTCTGGCGCCGCCTGTCGGTGTTCGCCAGCGGCCGCGCCGCGCTGCCGGCGCTCGCCGCCGCGGTCGTCGCGCTGGCCTGGGCGCTGTGGATGTATCCGAAGCTGACCGTCGGCGATCGCCAGATCGGCGTGCCGGAGCTGCGGCCCGACAGCCGCTACAACGTCGACTCGCGCGTCATCGGCCGCAACTTCGCGATCGGCGTCGACGTGCTCAAGGTCCTCGCCGTCGCCGGCGAATACGGCTGCGTCGATGCGCGGAAGATGGAAACGATCGACCGCCTCGCCTGGCATCTGCAGAACACCGACGGCGTGCGCTCGGTGCTGGCGCTGCCACAGCTCGCCAAGCAGGTGCGCGCCGGCTGGTTCGAGGGCGCGCCGAAGTGGCGCGTGCTGCCGCGCAACCAGGACCTCTCGCAGCTGGTTTCGCCGATTCCCAGCCAGCTCGGCCTCGCCAATCCGGATTGCAGCGTCATGCCGGTGCTGGTCTTCACGCAGGATCATCGCGCCGAGACCATCGACCGTGTCGTGGTGGCGGTGAAAGCGTTCAACAAGGCCAACGCCGGCGCGGGCGTCGACTTCGAGCTGGCCTCCGGCAATGTCGGCGTGTGGGCGGCGACCAACGAGGAAATCCGCGCGCGCGAGCTGCTGGTGA
Source organism: Solimonas soli DSM 21787 (assembly GCF_000474945.1). GTDB lineage: Bacteria > Pseudomonadota > Gammaproteobacteria > Nevskiales > Nevskiaceae > Solimonas > Solimonas soli. The sequence goes on from NZ_AXDW01000001.1 coordinate 351,876, forward strand.
TCGTCTGGGTGCACGCGACGCTCGGCCTGTTCGCCTGGCTGTCGTTCCGCAGCGGCGTCGCCGTGCTGTGCATCCTCACGCCGCTGGTGCTGTGTTCGCTGCTGACCTACGGCCTGATGGCGATGCTCGGCATCGGCATGAAGCCGGCGACGCTGCCGGTCGCCGCCTTCGGCGTCGGCATCGGCGTCGACTACAGCATTTACCTGTGGAGCGTGTTCGCGCGCCATCTGCAAGCCGGCTCCGCCCTGCGCGAGGCGTACTACGAGGCGCTGCGTCACACCGGCAAGGCGGTGGTCTTCACCTCGGCCTCGCTGCTGCTGTCCGTGTTCACCTGGCTGTTCTCCAGCCTGCAGTTCCAGGCCGACATGGGCCTGCTGCTGCTGTTCATGTTCAGCACCAATCTCCTTGGCGCCGTCGTGCTGCTGCCGGCGCTGGCCTGGCTGGCGCTCGGCCGGCGCCCGAACCCCGGCGCCGCCGCCGCAGTCCAACATCGAGAAACCCGAGGCGAGGACCGCTCATGAACCCGTCGCACAACCGGCCGCTCATCATCCTCGCGGCGCTGTTCGGGCTGGCGCTCGCCGCCAACGCGAGCGCCAAGGTCGACGGCGACGAAGCCGCCAAACTCGGCAAGGAACTGACGCCGATCGGCGCCGAGGCCGGCGCCAACGCCAAGGGCACGATCCCGAAATGGGACGGCGGCCTGCCAAAGGCCGACATGCCGCGCGGCGCCAATCCTTACGCCGCCGACAAGCCGCTGTACACGATCACCGCGCAGAACGTCGTCCAGTACGGCGAGGTGCTGACCGAGGGCTACAAGGCGCTGTTCAAGACCTTCCCCGACTACAAGATGATCGTCTACCCGACGCATCGCAGCGCCTCGTACCCGGCCTGGTTCTACGCCGCCACGAAGAAGAATGCGAGCACCGTCGAGCTGACCGACAACGGCTACGGCTTCTGTTGCGCGGCGCAGGGTTATCCGTTCCCGATTCCGAAGAACGGCACCGAAGTGATGTGGAACCACATCATGCGCTACAACACGCGCGGCCTGCGCGGCTACGTCAACTCGGCAGCGACCGCGCCCGACGGCAGCTTCGTCGTGCAGCGCGACTATGTCGAGCTGGCGTTCATGTACAACAATCCGGAGGCGACGCCCGACTCGATCAAGGGCATGAACCTCTACGCTTTCCAGAAGACCATCGCGCCGCCCAATCTCGCCGGCGAGGCGCACCTGCTGCACGTGCCGATCGACCGCATCGCCGACGAAACCGGCGTCTGGGTCTACAACAACACGGTCGGCCGCGCGCGGCGCATCGGCGAAGTGGGCTACGACAATCCGCTGTACGACGGCCTGATGACGCACGACCAGCTCGACATGTTCAACGGTCCGCTCGACCGCTACACGATCAAGCTGATCGGCAAGAAGGACCTGCTGATCCCGTACAACAGCTACAGGCTCTACGACCCGAAGCTGAAGTACAAGGACATCGTCAAGGCCGGCCACATCAACCAGGACCTCGCGCGCTACGAGCTGCACCGCGTCTGGGTCATCGAGGCCAATGTGAAGCCGGGCTTCGCGCACCGCTACAAGAAGCGCGTGTTCTATCTCGACGAGGACTCGTGGATCGTCCACGCGCAGGACATCTACGACGAGCGCGACCAGTTCTGGCGCACCGCCGAGTCGCATTCGATCGCCTTCGCCAATGTGCCGGTCGTGGTCAACGGCGTGCAGGTCCACTACGACCTGCAGTCGCGGCGCTACGTCATCATCAACATGACGAACGAAGAACGAAAGCTCATGGAATACGACGTCGGGCAGAAGCCCGACTACTTCTCGCCGGCCACGCTGAAGCGCTTCGCGACCACCGCGCAGCAGTGAGTGAGGCCCGGGAGCCGCTCTGGTCGTCGACCTTAGTTGCTGAAAAATCGATAAAAAGTTAAGGACGAATTCAGTTTATCGCGATACGCTGGCGCCGATGAGATGCTGCATGCAGCCACGTCGAGCAACGGAAGGACGATCATGAGCCAGTTGACGCACTTCTCCTGCCGCGTGGCCGCCGGCCGAGCTCTTCACGATGTCGCCCCGCCCGTCCGGTGCGTGGACGTTCGCGCCGGGGCCGATTAAATTCCGGCCATGCCCATCTTCCGGACCGTCGCCGCGCTGATCGTCAGCGGCATGTTGCTGCATGCCGCCGAGGCGGCGTATGCGCGGGCACCGGGCAAGGAGCGCGAGAGCACGCCGCCGTCCTTGCCGCCGGCCGGCCTGGTGCAGGGCGAGTCGCTGCGCGCCCCGAGCGGCCCGGCCCTGACGCCGGACGACGCCGCCCGCGAGATCCAGCGCCGCCACGGCGGTCGGGTGCTGGCGGTGCAGCCGGACGGCGCGGGCTATCGCGTGAAGATGCTCAAGGACGGCGAAGTCCGCATCTATCAGGTCAATCCTTAGGCGGCGTTCGCCGCCATTCCAGCCAGGGAGTTTCATCCATGCGCGCTTTGGTCATCGAAGACGATCCGGATCTGCGCGAGCAGGTTTCCAAGTTTCTCAGCGACGAGGGCTTCGCCGTCGATGCGGCGGCCGACGGCGACAACGGCGCCTACATGGCCGAGGAGTATCCGGCCGACGTCGCCGTCATCGACCTCGGCCTGCCCGGCCTGCCCGGCATCGACGTCATCCGCCGCGTGCGCAAGGCCGGCCGCAAGTATCCGATCCTCATCCTCACCGCCCGCGACGGCTGGCAGAGCAAGGTCGAGGGCCTCGAAGCCGGCGCCGACGACTACCTCGTCAAGCCCTTTCACAAGGAAGAGCTGATCGCCCGCGTGCGCGCGCTGGTGCGCCGCGTCGGCGGCTGGACGCAGGCGACGCTGAGCTCCGGCCCTTACGTCGTCGACACCAGCGCCAAGTCGGTCGCGGTCGACGGCAAGCCGGTCGACCTGACCAGCTACGAATTCCGCGTGCTCGAATATCTGCTGACGCACGCCGGCAAGGTGATCTCGAAGAGCGAGCTGACCGAACACCTCTACACCGAGGACGAGGAGCGCGACAGCAACGTCATCGAGGTCTTCATCCGCCGCCTGCGCGCCAAGCTCGACGCCGACAGCCGCTACAACCCGATCACGACCCTGCGCGGCTCCGGCTACCGGTGGGATCTGCCGCGCGCCTGAGGCGCCCCCCGCGGCTCAGCTCACTGCGGGCGCGGCTGCTCGTTTCGACGGCCGTGGTCCTGCTGGTGTTCGTCGGCCTCGGCGGCTTCGCGCTCGAGAAGGCGTTCGAGAGTGCCCTGCTGCAGGCGCAGCAGGACAAGCTCGAGGGCCTGATCTACGCGCTGCTCGGCGCCGCCTCGCTCACGGAGGCCGGCGAACTCACCATCGCGCTCGACGCCGTCCCCGACCGCCGCCTGCGCGAGCCGCTGTCCGGCCTGCAGGCGGCGCTGTTCAACGAACTCGGCGTGATGGTCTGGAGTTCCTCGCATACGCTCGATGTACCGCCGCCGCCACATCTGCAGGTCGGCGAATGGCGCTTCCAGCGCCTGCGCTCGCCGGACGCCTTCAGCCTCAGCTTCGGTCTGCGCTGGGTCGATTCGGACGGCAACCAGCCGCGCCAGTACGTCGTCAGCGTCATCGACGACACCAGTTCCTTCGATCGCCAGCTGGTGATCTTCCGCCGCACGCTGTGGCTGTGGCTCAGCGCCACCGTCGCTGCGCTGGTCGTCACCCTGCTGCTGATCCTGCGCTGGGGCCTGGCGCCGCTGCGCAAGCTGGGCCGCGAGCTGCAGCTCATCGAAACCGGCCAGCAGACCGGCATCGAGGGCAGCTATCCCGACGAGCTGACGCCGCTGACGCGCGATCTCAATGCGATGATCGTCAACGAGCACAACCAGCAGACGCGCTACCGCAACGCGCTCGGCGATCTCGCGCACACGCTGAAGACACCGCTGGCCGTGCTGCGCGGCGTGTCGAGCGACGGCAACATTCCGTCGCCACAGCAGCAGCAGCTGCACGAGCAGCTGAGCCGCATGCAGCACATCGTCGATCACCAGCTGCGCCGCGCCGCCGCCGCCGGCAGCCGCACGCTGACCGAGCCGGTCGTGCTGCGGCCGCTGGCGGAGAAGCTGATGATGGCGCTCGCCAAGGTCTACGGCAGCCGCAACATCCGCTTCGACAACGCGCTCGATCCGGGCCTGCGCCTGCGCGCCGACCAGGGCGATCTCTACGAGCTGCTCGGCAATCTGCTCGACAACGCCGCCAAGTACGGCAACCGCCGCGTGCGCATCGCCGCGCAGGTCGACGGCAAGCTGTGCCGCATCGACGTCGACGACGACGGCCCGGGCTTCCCGCAACAGCCGGAGAAACTGCTCGAGCGCGGCGTGCGCGCGGATACGCGCAAACCCGGCCAGGGCATCGGCCTGGCGGCGGTGCGCGAAATCATCGAGGCCTACGGCGGCAATCTGACGCTTGAACGCGCGCCGCTCGGCGGCGCGCGGGTCAGCGTCATCCTGCCCTTGCGCTGACGAGCATCGCGCGCCCGGCGCTCACACCGCCGGGAAGCGCAGGAAGTGGTTGCGGTAGTAGCGCAGTTCCTCGATCGACTCCTTGATGTCGTCGAGCGCCAGATGCTTGCTCTGCTTGTTGTAGCCCCTGGCGATGTCCGGCGCCCAGCGCGCGCAGAGTTCCTTGAGCGTGCTGACGTCGAGATTGCGGTAGTGGAAGAAACGTTCGAGCGCCGGCATCCAGCGCGCGAGGAAGCGGCGGTCCTGGCAGATCGAGTTGCCGCACATCGGCGACTTGCCGGCCGGCACCCATTTCTCGAGGAAGGCGATCGTCTGCCGCTCGGCCTCGGCATCGTCGATACCGCTCTCGCGCACGCGGCGCGTCAGGCCCGACCTGCCGTGCTGGGTCACGTTCCACTCGTCCATCATCGCCAGTTCCTCGTCCTTGCGGCGGATCGCCAACACCGGGCCTTCGGCGAGGATGTTGAGATGCAGATCGGTGACGACCGTGGCGATCTCGATGATGCGGTGCTGCTCCGGAACCAGGCCGGTCATTTCCAGATCGATCCAGATCAGGTTCAGCGGATTCGGTTCGGTCACGGGGTTTTCTTTCATTCGAGGGATCGGGGAGCGATGGTATCGTGAAGCCATCGCGCACAACACGACGCGGAGGAGCCGATGGCCCACCAAGGGGCTCACCAGGGTGCGATCCTGCAGGCGATCGGCAACACGCCGCTGGTCGAGCTGAAGAATCTCGATGGCGGCCACTGCCGCCTGTTCGCCAAGCTCGAGAACCAGAATCCGACCGGCTCGATCAAGGACCGCATCGGCCTGTCGATGATCGAGGCCGCCGAACGCGAAGGCCGCATCGCGCCCGGCGGCACGCTGATCGAAGCGACCGCCGGCAACACCGGCCTCGGCCTCGCGCTGGCCGCGAGCCAGAAGGGCTATCGGCTGATCCTCGTCATCCCCGACAAGATGGCGCAGGAGAAGATGCTGCATCTGAAAGCGCTCGGCGCCGAGTGCCGCATCACGCGCAGCGACGTCGGCAAAGGGCACCCCGACTACTACCAGGACGTCGCCGAGCGCCTGAGCCGCGAGATTCCCGGCAGCTTCTACGTCAACCAGTTCGCCAACCCGGCGAACCCGCTCGCGCACGAGGCGAGCACCGGCCCGGAGATCTGGGCGCAGATGGGCCAGATGCTCGACGCGGTGGTGGTCGGCGTCGGCAGCGGCGGCACGCTGACCGGCCTGTCGCGCTACTTCGCGCGCGTCGCGCCGCACGTCGAAATGGTGCTCGCCGATCCGCAGGGTTCGGTGCTGTCCGACGTCGTGCGCACCGGCAGGATCCAGAAGGAGGCCGGCAGCTGGCTGGTCGAAGGCATAGGCGAAGACTTCGTGCCGCCGAACTGCGATCTCGCCCGCGTGCGCCAGGCCTACGAGATTCCCGACCGCGAGAGCTTCGCCGCGGCGCGTGAACTGCTGCGCCGCGAAGGCATCCTCGGCGGCTCGAGCACCGGCACCCTGCTTGCCGCGGCGCTGCGCTACTGCCGCGACCAGACTGCGCCGAAGCGCGTCGTCACGCTGGTGCCGGACAGCGGCAACAAGTATCTGTCGAAGATGTACAACGATGCCTGGCTGTTCGAGCAGGGCCTGCTCGAGCGGCCGAGCGCCGGCGGCGTGGTCGATCTCATCGTGCGCCGCTACGCCGAGGGCTCGGCCGTCACCGTGCGGCCCGACGACTCCCTGCTGCACGCCTACCGGCGCATGAAGCTGTTCGACGTCTCGCAGCTGCCGGTGATGGACGGCGACCGGCTGGTCGGCATCGTCGACGAATCGGATCTCGTGCAGCACGTCGCGCTCGATCCGGCGCGCTTCCGCGATCCGATCGGCACGGCGATGGTCGGCAGTCTCGAGACCGTCTCGCCCGACGCGCCGATCGCCGACCTGCTGCCGGTGTTCGCGCGCGATCACGTCGCCATCGTCGCCGGCCGCGACGGCTTCGTCGGCTTGATCACCCGCATCGACCTGCTGAACTATCTGCGCAAGCAACTCGCCTGACAGGAGAGCCACACGATGAGCGATTCCTCGCCGCGCAGCGCCTTCGCGACGCGCGTCATCCACGCCGGCCAGGCTCCCGATCCCTCGACCGGCGCCATCATGCCGCCGATCTACCAGACCTCGACCTACGTGCAGTCCTCGCCGGGCGTGCACCAGGGCTACGAGTATTCGCGCTCGCAGAACCCGACGCGCTTCGCCTACGAACGCTGCATCGCCGATCTCGAAGGCGGCCGCCACGGCTTCGCCTTCGCCTCCGGCATGGCGGCCACCGCGACGCTGCTCGACCTGCTGGAGCCGGGCGCGCACGTGGTCGCCAGCGACGACATGTACGGCGGCAGCTACCGCCTGTTCACGCGCGTGCGCGCCGCATCGGCGGGCCTGCGCTTCTCCTTCGTCGACATGCGCGAGGCGAACAAGGTCGAGGCGGCGATCACCCCGGACACCAGGCTGATCTGGGTCGAGACGCCGACCAATCCGATGCTAAAGCTCTGCGATCTGGCGGCGATCGGCGCGATCGCGCGCCGTCGCGGCGTGCTCGCCATCGCCGACAACACCTTCGCCAGCCCGTATCTGCAACGGCCGCTCGAACATGGTTTCGACGCCGTGATGCATTCGGCGACCAAGTACATCAACGGCCATTCCGACGTGGTCGGCGGCATCGTCGTGGTCGGCGACAACGCGGAACTGGCCGACCGCCTGCGTTTCCTGCAGAACGCGACCGGCGCAATCGCCGCACCGTTCGACAGCTTCCTCGCCCTGCGCGGCGTGAAGACGCTCGCCGTGCGCATGCAACGCCACTGCGAGAACGCGCTGGCACTCGCGCAGTGGCTGGAAACGCATCCCAGGGTTTCCCGCGTGCACTATCCCGGCCTGCCTTCGCATGCGCAGCACGCGCTGGCCGCGCGCCAGATGCACGGCGGCTACGGCGGCATGATCAGCCTCGAGCTCAAGGGCGGGCTCGACGACGCGCGCCGCTTCCTCGAACGCTGCCGCGTCTTCGCGCTGGCCGAATCGCTCGGCGGCGTCGAAAGCCTGATCGAGCATCCGGCGATCATGACGCACGCCAGCGTGCCGCCCGAGGCGCGCGCCGCGCTCGGCATCAGCGACACGCTGTGCCGGCTGTCGGTCGGCATCGAGGATCTCGACGATCTGCGCGCCGATCTCGCGCAGGCGCTCGACGCCTGAGCGACGGCCAGGCGATACGCGTAGAATCGCGCGCCTTCCCGTCGGAACCGCCTGCCATGACCGATCTCGCCTCCCGTCGTTGCAAGCCCTGCGAGGGCGGTGTGCCCGCGCTCGATCTCGGCGCCGCCAGCAAGCTCAAGGAACAGCTGGACAAGCGCTGGAAATGGGCCCGCGAGGGCAAGGGCATCGAGGCCACGTTCGACTTCGACAACTACTGGCAGACCACCGCCTTCGTCAACGCCGTGGCCTGGATCGCGCACACGACCGACCACCATCCGGACATCAGCTTCGGCTACAAGAGCTGCACGGTGACGTACTGGACGCACACGGTGAACGGGCTGACCGAAAACGACTTCATCTGTGCGGCGAAGATCGACACGCTCCTCGACTAGCCTGGGGCCCCAGCCCCAGGCGTTCGCCGGGCATGAAGTGCCACTGGCACTTCATGAAATCCCCGGCTCACTCTGTGCGGCGAAGATCGACACGCTGCTGGAATAGGTCGCGCCGTCGGGCCCGCGCGGCCGGCATGACCTTCAGACCGCGCGCCGGTCGCTCAGGGCGTGCGCCAGCGTGCCGCCGTCGATGTATTCCAGTTCGCCCCCCATCGGCACGCCGTGCGCGATGCGGGTGACGCGAAGACCGCGCGCCTTGGCCATCTCGGCGAGGTAGTAAGCCGTCGCCTCGCCTTCGACGGTCGGATTGGTGGCGATGATCAGCTCCTGCACCCAGCCTTCGTCCAGCATCGCCGCGAGGCGCGGCAGGCCGAGTTCGTCGGGGCCGATGCCGTCGAGTGGCGACAGGCGGCCCATGAGCACGAAGTAGCGGCCGCGGTACGGCGTGCCCTGCTCGATCGCCATCAGGTCGGCCGGTCCTTCGACGACGCAGAGCTGACCCTGCTGCGCGCGCGATGCGCTGCAATAGCGGCAGGCCTCGTCCTCGCAGAACATGCGGCAGCTCGGGCAGCGGCCGATGCCGGACAGCGCGTCGCCGAGCGCCGTGCCGAGCAGCGCCGCCGCGTCGCGGTCGCGGTCGAGCAGGTGGAAAGCCATGCGCTGCGCGGATTTCGGGCCGACGCCCGGCAGGCGGCGCAGCGCCTCGATGAGGCGGTTGAGGCGGGGACTGTAGAGGCTCACTTCTCGTGATTCATGATTCGCGACCCGTGATGGGCAAGTATGGCGCTTTTACGAATCACCAGTCACGAATCGCCGCTCACGCCTTCATTCAGAACGTCTGCCGCCGCAGGCTCTTCTCCTGCATGACGGTCGCGGCGATTTCCTCGACCGACATGTTGCTGGAGTCGACGTAGGGAATGCCGTGGCGCTGGTAGAGCTGCTCGGCGCGACGCAGTTCGTAGGAGCACTGCGCGAGCGAGGCGTAGCGCGAACCGGGGCGCCGTTCGTTGCGGATCTGCATCAGGCGCTCGGCGTCGATGATCAGGCCGAAACAGCGGCTTTCGCAGCCGCGCAGGACCTTCGGCAGCACGAGGTTCTCGAGGTCGTCCTCGGTGAGCGGGAAGTTGGCGGCGAACACGCCATGCTGCAGGGCCAGGTACAGCGTGGTCGGCGTCTTGCCGCAGCGCGACGGCGCGACGAGGATGACGTCGGCGCGGGAGAGATCGCGGGTCGAGGCGCCGTCGTCGTGCTCCATCGAGTAGTTCATCGCCGCGATGCGGGCGTTGTAGCGGGCGGTGTTCGCGCCGCCGTGCGCGCGGCCGGCCGCGTGCGACGAATCCTGGCCGACTTCGGCCTCCAGGATGTGGATGAACTGGTCGAACAAATCGAGGAACAAGCCATTGACGGTGCGGAGGATTTCCCGCACTTCGTCGTTGACCGTGGTGCTGAAGACGAGCGGCCGGACCGCGCTCTGGGTAGCGACGAAATTGATATAGTCGACTATGCTTCGCGCCCGCTCGGCGGAGTTGATGAATGGCAGGGTGGTTTTTTCGACCTCCAGGCCGTCGAACTGCGTCAGGAGCGTGTTGCCGAGAGTTTCGGCGGTGATGCCTGTGCCGTCCGAGACGAAGAAAACGGTGCGTTGTGTCATCGGCGCAGTTTCAGTTTTTTTCGGCGGGCGTGCCAGTCCGCCGCCGGCAACGGGAGATTCTGCAGTCTTGCGGTCCGCGGCAGGCGGTGCCGCGGCGCATACGGATTCGTGCAGCGCCTCGGCGTCGCGTCGAACCGGCGCCGCGCCAGTCTGCTTCAGCCCCAGGACAGCTTGATCGCCAGATAGTCCGCACGTTTGTGTCCTGAAGAGGCCAGCCGTGCACACCCCTACCCATCATCGAGATTCGATAGTGACCCGCAACGTCCTCTGGTACTCCGAACTTGGCATGCACGACGTGGAGATCGTCGGCGGCAAGAATGCCTCGCTCGGCGAAATGATCCGCAACCTCGCCGCCTCCGGCGTGCGCGTACCGAACGGATTCGCGACCACGGCCGATGCGTACCGCCAGTTCCTGAGCCACGAAGGCCTCGCCGCGCGCATCAACGAGATGCTCGCCAAGCTCGACGTGGACGACGTCACCGCGCTCGCCAGGACCGGCAAGGCGATCCGCGAGGCGGTGCTCAAGGCGCCGTTCCCGGCCGAGCTCGAGCAGGAAATCCGCGCGCACTACGACCAGCTGGTCGCCGAGTCGGGCAAGGAAATCTCCGTCGCCGTGCGCTCGTCGGCGACCGCCGAAGACCTGCCGGACGCCTCGTTCGCGGGCCAGCAGGAGACCTTCCTCAACGTCAATGGCATCGACAACGTCCTGCACGCGATCAAGGAAGTCTTCGCCTCGCTCTACAACGACCGCGCCATCGCCTACCGCGTGCACCACAAGTTCGACCACGCCGCCGTCGCGCTGTCGGCCGGCGTGCAGCGCATGGTGCGCTCGGACAGGGGCGCGTCCGGCGTCATGTTCACCATGGACACCGAATCGGGCTTCCGCGACGCCGTGTTCGTCACCTCCAGCTACGGCCTCGGCGAAGCCGTCGTGCAGGGCTCGGTGAATCCCGACGAGTTCTACGTCTACAAGCCGAACATCCGCGCCAAGCGTCCGGCGATCCTCAAGCGCGGCCTCGGCGAGAAAGCCAAGAAGCTCATCTACTCGGCCGACAGATCGGTCGGCAAGACCATCGAGTTCGCCGCCGTCACGCCGGAGGAGCGCAACCGCTTCTCGCTGTCCGACGCCGAGGTCGAAGCGCTCGCCGTGCAGGCGCTGACCATCGAGGAACATTACGGCCGGCCGATGGACATCGAGTGGGGCAAGGACGGCATCGACGGCCAGCTCTACATCCTGCAGGCGCGTCCGGAAACCGTGCAGTCGCGCGCCAGCGCCAACGTGCTGCGCCGCTACAAGCTCAAGGGCAAGGGCCCGAAGCTCGCCGAAGGCCGCGCGATCGGCCAGAAGATCGGCGCCGGCGCCGTGCGCCTGCTCAAGTCCATCGACGAAATGCACCGCGTGCAGGCCGGCGACGTGCTGGTCACCGACATGACCGACCCGGACTGGGAACCGATCATGAAGCGCGCCAGCGCCATCGTCACCAACCGCGGCGGCCGCACCTGCCACGCGGCGATCATCGCCCGCGAGCTCGGCATCCCCGCCGTGGTCGGCTGCGGCGACGCCACCGAGGTGCTGAAGGACGGCGCCAAGGTCACGGTGTCCTGCGCCGAAGGCGACACCGGCTTCGTCTACGAGGGCAACATCGACTTCAGCGTCGACGAGATCGCCCTCGACAAGATGCCGGACATCCCGGTCAAGATCATGATGAACGTCGGCACGCCGGAGCAGGCGTTCGACTTCGCCTCGTTGCCGCACAAGGGCGTCGGTCTCGCCCGCCTCGAGTTCATCATCAACCGCCAGATCGGCATCCACCCGCAGGCGCTGCTCGAGCTCGACAAGCAGCCGGCCGAGCTGCGCCGCATCATCGATCCGATGATCGCGCCGTACGGCAGCCCGGTCGACTACTTCGTCAAGCGTCTCGCCGAGGGCGTGGCGACGATCGCCGCGGCGTTCGCGCCGGAACCGGTGATCGTGCGCATGTCCGACTTCAAGTCGAACGAATACGCCAACCTGATCGCCGGCAAGCGCTACGAGCCGCACGAAGAGAACCCGATGATCGGCTTCCGTGGCGCCTCGCGCTACATCGCCGAATCGTTCCGGCCGTGCTTCGAGCTGGAGTGCCGCGCGCTCAAGTACGTGCGCGACGAGATGGGCCTGACCAACGTCAAGATCATGATCCCCTTCGTGCGCACGCTCGACGAGGCGCGCCAGGTGGGCGAGATCCTCAAGGCCAACGGCCTCGAGCGCGGCAAGAACGGCCTGCAGCTGATCATGATGTGCGAGCTGCCGTCGAACGCCGTGCTCGCCGACAAGTTCCTCGAATACTTCGACGGCTTCTCGATCGGCTCCAACGACATGACGCAGCTGACGCTCGGCCTCGATCGCGACTCGGGCCTGATCGCCCATCTGTTCGACGAGCGCAACGAAGCGGTCAAGCGCATGCTGCACATGGCGATCGACGCCTGCCGCAAGCAGGGCAAGTACATCGGCATCTGCGGCCAGGGTCCTTCCGACCATCCGGACCTCGCGCGCTGGCTGCTCGACGAGGGCATCGAGTCGATGTCGCTGAATCCGGACACGGTCGTCGAAACCTGGCTGTTCCTGGCCGGCCAGAAGGCCTGATGCCGATGCGGCGCCGTTGCGGACTTCTCGTCGCGGTGCTGCTGTCCCTGCTGTGCAGCGCCCGGACCGTCGCCGGCGATGCGCCCGGGCGCTTCGATTACTGGGTGCTGTCGCTGTCCTGGTCGCCGGAATATTGCCAGGCGAACGTCGGCGACGAGCAGTGCCGTCAGCATTACGCCTTCGTCGTGCACGGCCTGTGGCCGCAGTACGAGCGCGGCTACCCGTCGCGCTGTGCGCGGCGCGAGCGCGTGCCCAAGCCGCTGATCGCGCGCATGCTGCCGCTGATGCCGAGCGAGGCGCTGATCCAGCACGAATGGGACACGCACGGCAGCTGCTCGGGACTGTCGCAGGAGGACTACTTCGCGCTGGTCGAGCGCGTGCGGCGCAAGATCGAGATTCCCGCCGAATACCGCGAGGCCGAGGACTATCTCAGCACCAGCGCCGACGCCATCGAACGCAGCTTCATCCGCGACAATCGCGACTTCGACCGCGACGGCATCGCCGTGCAATGCCACGGCCGCTACCTGCGCGAAGTGCGCATGTGCTTCGACACCGATCTGCAGCCGCGCGCCTGCGGCCGCGACGTCGACGATCGCTGCCGCGATCAGGTCGTGCTGCGCCCGAACCGCTAGCGGAGCGGCCGGCGTGGCGCACCAACAAAAATGCCCGCTGCGTGCGGGCTCTTTTTCATGCGGCCATCGTTCGAGATGGCGTCCCCACGGGGATTCGAACCCCGGTACTTACCGTGAAAGGGTAATGTCCTAGGCCTCTAGACGATGGGGACGAGGCAATCCTGTATTTGGTGGAGCTAGTCGGGATCGAACCGACGACCTCTTGCATGCCATGCAAGCGCTCTCCCAGCTGAGCTATAGCCCCACGACAGGGGCGCGCATTATAGCCAAAGAGCGCCCGATGGGAAGCTTTTTTTGCGCTGCCGGCGGCATCGCCGGTCGTGCCGGGCCGCAGCGCCGCGACGACCTTGACGGCGGTCCATGCGCCGCCGCGAAGTGCGCAGTAATCTGCCTTCACGATGCCGCCCCGCCAGCCCTCCGACCTGCTCGACGTCTCGACCTGGCGCAGCATCACGCCGGGCACCGGCCGCCTGACGCTGTCGGCGACGCGGCGGGCGCGACGCCCCGCCCTGCGCCTGGACTTCGATTTCCGCGACGGCAGCGGCTATGTGATCGCGCATCGCGACTGGTGTCGCCGCATGCCGGAGGCCTACACCCTGCGCCTGCATCTGCGCGGCGAAGGGCGCCTGAACGATCTCGAGATCAAGTTCGCCGATCGCGGCGGGCACAACGTGTGGCGGCATGTGCTGCACGATCTGCAGCTGCCGGCGCACTGGCGGCGCATCGAAATTCCCAGCCGCGCGCTGCCTTTCGCCTGGGGCCCCGACAGCGGCGCGCCGCTCGAGGAAATCGGCTCGCTCGAATTCGCGGTGGTCGCCGGCGAAGGCGGCCGCGGCAGCTTGAGCATCGCCGACATCGAGCTGATCGACGAGACGGCGCGGGCCGCGCCACGGCCGACCAGTTCGAGCGGTCGGGCCAGCGCCGACGCCGCACGCCGCGACACCTTCGGCTGGCATCCGCAGGGCGACGATCCGGCACCATGGCTTGCGCTCGATGCGCACGCGCCTCGCGACATCGGCGGCCTGATCCTCGAATGGCAGGACACGGCGCCCGCGCGCGGCTTTCGCGTGCGCGCCTCCAACAGCGGCACACGCTACCGGACCGTGTATGAAACCCGGCGCGCCGGCGGGCGGCGCAGCTACGTGGCTCTGCGCGCGCTGCGCGCACGCTGGCTGCGCATCGAGCTGCACGGGCCTTCGTCCGGCGCGCAGCTGGCGCTGCAGTCCTTCGAGTTCTCGCGATCGCCCGAAGCGTTCTGGCAACAGCTCGCACGCCACGAACCGCGCGGCTGGCATCCGCGCTGGCTGCATCGCGAGCAGGCGCCGTGGACACCGTCCGGCACGGCGCATGGCCGCGACTGCGCCCTGCTGTCGATCGACGGCATCGTCGAGCCGCACCGCGGCGCCTGGTCGCTGGAACCGATGCTGTGGCTCGGCGATCGTCTCCACACCTGGGCCGAGGTGCAGACGCGGCCGGCCCTTCGCGATGGCTGGAAGCCGCAACCGTCGGTGACGTGGACGCTTGAAAACTGGCGCCTGCACATCGCGCTCGACGTCGACGATCAGGGCAGCCCGCGCGTGACCTACCGCTACGAGCACGATGACCCGGCGGCGCCCGAGGCGCGGCTGTTCGTCCTGCTGCGGCCCTTTCAGCTCATGCCGCCGTGGCAGCAGTACGACGGCATCGGCGGCGTGCGGCCGATTCACGCACTGCGCTGGCGCGATGGCGCGGTCGAGATCGACGGACTAAGCAGCGTGCGGCCGTTGCGGTCGCCTTCCGGCTTCGGCGCACAGGGCTTCGCCGAGGGGCCGCTGGCCGGGCAGCTCGCCGGCGGCGAGTTGCCGCCGCGCCGCAGCGTCGACGATCCCGCCGGCTTCGCCACGGGCGCACTGCGCTTCGATCTCTCGCCGCGCGGCGCGACGTCGTGCATCACCCTGCTCTGCCCGTCGCCGCAGGCCGTCGATGCGGCGACGACGCGGCCGGCGTTCGACTGGGCGACGCCGTTCGATAGCGTGCACTGGTCGGCGCCCGGCTGGGGCCGCGACGTGCTGGGCACGATGCGCACCGCCGCCAGCCACATTCTCGTCACGCGCAGCGGCGCGGCGCTGCAGCCCGGGCCGCGCCGCTATACGCGGGCCTGGATCCGCGATGGCGCGGCGATGGGCGCGGCGCTGCTGCGCATGGGCTGCAGCGCGCCGGTGCGCGAGTTCATCGACTGGTATGCGCCGTACCAGCGCGAAGACGGCTTCGTGCCCTGCTGCGTCGATCGCCACGGCCCGGACTGGCTGGTCGAGCACGACAGCCACGGCGAGCTGGTCGCCTTGATCGCCGATCATTTCCGCTTCAGCGGCGACGCGGCGGCGCTGGCGCGGCACTGGCCGCATCTCGAACGCGCCCTCGCCTGCATCGAGAACCTGCTCGACGACAGCGGCCTGCTGCCGCGCTCGGCCAGCCACGAGGGCTATCTCGGCAATCCGGTGCACGCCTACTGGGACGATTTCTGGGCGCTGCGCGCGCTGCGCGACGGTGCGGCGCTGGCGCGGCAGCATGGGCTGGCACCGGCGGCGCTGCACTGGCAGGCGCTGCACGACCGCCTGGCGGCGGCGCTGCTGGCATCGATCCGCACGACGCGCGCCACGCATCGCATCGACTATGTTCCGGGCAGCGTCGAACAGCACGATCTCGATCCGACCGCGACCGCCGACGGCATCTCGCGGCTCGAGCTGCCGCCCGGCCTCGACCGCGGGCCGGTCGATCGCACTTTCGATCGCTACCTCGAAAACTGGCGCGCGCGGCGCGCCGGCACGGCGGCGTGGACCAACTACACGCCCTACGAAATCCGCATCATCGGCGCGCTGCTGCGCCTCGGACGTCGCGAGGACGCGCTCGAGTTGCTGCGCTATTTCCTCGACCAGCGTCAGCCGCCGGCCTGGCACCAGTGGCCGGAAATCGTCTGGCGCGAGCCCGCCGCGCCGGCCCATCTCGGCGATCTGCCGCATACCTGGATCGCCGCCGAATACGTACTCGCCGTGCGCGCCTTGTTCGTCTATGAAAGCGAGGCCGAAGACGCGCTCGTGCTCGGCGCCGGACTGGCGCCGGAATGGCTCGAAGGCGATGGCGTGCAGGTGCGCGGCGCACCGACCATGGCCGGCCGCCTGCACTACACGCTGCGCCGCGTCGACCAGCGCACCCTGCATTTCGAGATCGCCGACGGCGTGCACTGCGCCCTGCTGCTGCGGCCGCCGCTGGACGGCCGGCGCATCCTCGCCGTCGACGCCGAGGCCGGCACCGTCCTGCATGTCGACGCGCAATCGCTGCGCATCGCCGCCGCGCCGGCGCGGCTGCGTCTGCATCTGGCGCCGAAGGACCTGACGTGAAGCGCCGGGCGCCCGCGGCGATCCACGATCTGCTGCGCGGCCACTCACGCGTGCGGCTCGGCGAAGCCGGCGGCGGCGTCTCGCTGTGGAACGCGCTGGCGCTCAATCGCTGGCCCGGCGACGCGGTCGAGGACGCGCACGGCTTCTTTCTCTACCTGCGCGACACCGACGACGACCGGCTGTGGTCGGCCGGCCTGCAGCCGGTCGCGGCGCAGCCCGCGCATTACGCCTTCGCCGCCGATGCGCAGCGGCTGCGCATCGAGCGCCGCGACGCGGACATTGCGACCCGGCTCGATGTCGAGCTGATCGACGACGGCGTCGAACGTCGCCGCCTGACGCTGCGCAACGCGTCTTCGCGCCGCCGCCGCATCGAAGTGACGAGCTATCTCGAAATCGCACTGGCGCCGCCGCAGGCCGATCTCGCGCATCCCGCCTTTCTCAAGCTGTTCGTGCAGACCGCCTGGCAGGCGGCGCCGGCGGCGCTGCTCGCCCGTCGCCGGCCGCGCGCGAAGGACGAATGCTGGCCGACGCTGTTCCATACCCTGCGCGGCGCGCCGATCCGGCAGTGGGAAACCGATCGCGTCCGCTGCGTTGGCCGCGGCCGCAGCGTCGCGCGACCCGCCTTCGATCTGCGCGGCACGACCGGCAACGTGCTCGACGCCGCCTTCTGCCTGCGCACCCACGTCGAACTCGCGCCCGGCGAAACGCGCGTGCTCGACTTCCTGCTCGGGGCCGCCGCCGACGACGACGTCGCGCGCACCCTGCTGCAGAAGCACGCGCCCGACGCCGTCGCCGAGCCTTCGGCGGTCGCCGCGCATGACGACGCCGGCGCGCCGCGCGCGCGATTCAGCGAGGACGGCCGCGAATATCTGCTCAGGCTCGAAGCGCGGCGCGACGGCCTGCGCCTGCCGCCGATGCCCTGGGTCAACGTCATCGCCAATCCGCGCTTCGGCACCATCGTCAGCGAAACCGGCGCGGCCTGCACCTGGGCCGGCAACAGCCAGGCGTGGCGCCTGACGCCGTGGGCGAACGACCCGGTCTGCGATCCGCACGACGAGGCCCTGTACCTGCGCGACGAGGACGACGGCCACGCGTGGACGCCGCTGCCCGGCCCGCTGCCGGCCGCCGCGCCCTACGACGTCCGCCACGGCTTCGGCTACACGCGCTTCGAACTGCAGGCCGAGGGCCTGCGTCACGAGACCACCGTCTTCGTCGATCGCGAGCTGCCGCTGAAGTTCGTGCGCCTGTGCCTGCGCAACACCGGCACGCGGCCGCGGCGGCTGTCGCTGTACGCCTATCAGCGGCTCGTGCTCGGCACGCTGCCGGACCCGGCCGGCGTTCGCAGCTGGCGGCACGAGGACGTGCTGTGCGCCGCGCGCGAACGCGGGCCGATCGCTTTCACGCTGGTGCTCGGCGACGGCGAGACACGCAGCGTCAGCACCGATCGCGCGCATTTCCTCGGCATCGGCGGCAGCCCGCACGCGCCGCGCGCCCTGCGCGAGGCGCAACTCGAGGCCGCGCCGGGCGACGGGTCCGATCCCTGCTTCGCGCGGCAGGTCGCGCTGCACCTGCCGGCCGGCGCCCGGCTCGACTGCTGCATCGCGCTCGGCAGCGCGCGCGACGCCGATGAGCTGCGCCAGCTCGTCGCGCTCTGCCGGCAGCCCGGCGCGGTCGAGGCGGCCTTTGCCGCCGCGCGCGACGCCTGGCGCGACGCGCTCGACGGCATTCGCGTGCGCACGCCCGCGCCGGAACTCGACGCGATGATCAACGGCTGGCTGCCCTATCAGGCCCTGTCCTGTCGCCTTCACGGCCGCAGCGCGCTGTATCAGTCGAGCGGCGCCTATGGTTTTCGCGATCAGCTGCAGGACGCCGGCAACCTCAGCCTGCTGTGGCCGCAGCGGACGCGCGCGCAGATCCTGCTGCATGCCTCGCGCCAGTTCGTCGAGGGCGACGTGCTGCACTGGTGGCACGAGGAGGACCCGCCGCGCGGCGTGCGCACGCGCTTCGCCGACGATCTGCTGTGGCTGCCCTTCGTCGCCCTGCGCTACGTGCGCGAAACGGGCGACGCCGCGCTGCTCGACGAGCCGGTGCCCTTCCTCGCCGCGCCGCCGCTCGACGCCTGTGAGGACGAACGCTACGCGGCGTTCACTGCCGGCGGCGAAACCGCCAGCGTCTACGAGCACTGCGCGCGCGCCATCGAGCGCGCGCTGACCGCCGGCGCGCACGGCCTGCCGCTGATGGGCAGCGGCGACTGGAACGACGGCATGAATCGCGTCGGCCGCGAGGGCCGCGGCGAGAGCGTCTGGCTCGGCTTCTTCCTCTGCGACATTCTCGCCGCCTTCGTTCCGCTGGCCCGCGCGCGCGGCGACGCGGCGCGCGCCGAACGCGGGGCGGCGTACCGCGAACGTCTCGCCGCAGCCCTGAACGACAGCGGCTGGGACGGCGGCTGGTATCGCCGCGCCTACTACGACGACGGCACGCCGCTCGGCACGCGTGACGCGTCGGAATGCCGCATCGACGGCCTTGTGCAGGCCTGGGCCGTGCTGTCGGGCATCGCGCCGCCGGCGCGCGCCGCGCAGGCGATGGATGCGGTGGAAGCACAGCTGGTCGACGCCGCGCACGGCTTGATCCGCCTGCTGACGCCGCCCTTCGTCGACGCCGCCGAAGATCCCGGCTACATCAAGGGCTATGTGGCCGGCGTGCGCGAGAACGGCGGCCAGTACACGCACGCCGCCTGCTGGATGGTCGCCGCCTTCGCGGCGCTCGGCCGGCGCGATCGCGCCGCGCCGCTGCTGGCGATGCTGAGCCCCATGCACCACACGCGCGACGCCGCCGCCGTGGCGCGCTATCAGGTCGAGCCCTACGTGATCGCCGCCGACATCTACGGCGCCGCGCCGCACGCCGGCCGCGGCGGCTGGACCTGGTACACCGGCGCGGCCGGCTGGGCGTTCCGCGTCGCGCTCGAAGCGGTGCTCGGCCTCGCGCTCGAAGACGGCCGCACGCTGCGCATCGGGCCCTGCGTGCCGGACGACTGGCCCGGCTATCGCATCGACTACCGTGTCCCCGGCGGCACGACCCGCTACGAGATCGAGGTCCGCAACACGCGGCGGTGCTCGGCGGCGGTGGTCGCCGCCACGCTCGACGATGCCGCGCTGCCGGTCGATCACGGCGTCGCCCGCATCCCGCTGTGCGCGGACGGCGCGACGCACCGCGTCACGCTCGATCTCGGGCCGTGGCCGGACGCGGCGATCCAGGACCTCTAGCCGCCCGGCGGCTGCCAGCTCCAGCGGCCGTCGGCGGCGATGTCGAGCACCGCGTCGAAGCTGCCGCCCGGCGCGTCCTCCGCCTTGCCAAGCACGAGATAGCCGATCCCGCGCGCCGCGACCGCCTGCAGAATCGTCGCCGCTTCGTCGCGATGCAGGGCGAGGCTGAGGCGATCGAAGAACACGAACTGCGGCCGCTCCAGCAGCACGCGCACGACGGCCAGTGCCGCGCGCTCGCGGACGGCGAGCCGCTCGTTCCAGTCGCGCTCGACGTCGAGGCCGCCGGCCTGCTCGATCGACGCGTCAAGGCGCAGCTCGCGCAGCACGCTCCAGATCTCGGCATCGTCGCCCGCCGCGCGCCCGTCGTCGCGGCGCAGGAGATCGCGAATGCTGCCGCGCGCCACGAACGGCATGTCCGGCACGAACAGCATCGCCTCGTCCGACGGCCGCACGATGACGCCCTCGCCTTCTCCCTCGGCGAGCAGGCCGGCCGTGGCCTTGAACAAGGCGACCTTGGCATGGCCGTACGTTCCCGTGATGAGCACGCGCGCGCCGGCGTCGACGGCCAGCGTCAGCTGCGCGAGCAGCACGCGGCCGTCCGGCCGGCGCAGCGTCAGATTCTCGAAGGCGAGCCGGCCTTCGCTCTCGCGAATGTCGAGCCGCGCGTGCGGCACGCCGGCCTGCTCGAGCGCCGCGAACAGCCTGCCGAGACGTCCGGCCACCGCCGCGTACGAGGAAATCGACTGGAACTGCGTGATCGCCAGCGAGAACGCGGCCATCAAGGTGGAGAACGCCATCGCCGACTGCGTCACCACACCGAACTGCACTTCGCCGCGCATGAACATCGGCGCGACGATCAGCGCCGGGATGATCTGCACGAGATAGTTGTAGCCGTTGGTGAAACCATTGAGATTGCGGTTGATCGCGATCATGCGCCGCGTGTTGTCGGCGATCTGCGTGAAGCGCTGCAGCAGGCGCCGGTGCATGTGCACTTCGCCGTGCATCAGCGCGAGCGTCGCGGCGTGATCACGGATCAGGATCAGATCGGTGCGGAAGTTGGCTTCCTTGTCGAGCTGCGCGCTGTTGAGGCCGATCAGCCGCTTGCCGAGAAAGATGGCGATCAGCGAGCCGACGCCCGCGTAGGCGACCGCGACCACGAACAGCCGCGGCGCGATCGACCACAGCACGCCCGAGAAGGCGATGATGGTGAACGACGCATTGAGCAGCAGCAGCAGAAAGGACAGCGAGGTGGTCGTAAAGGTGCGCACGTCCTCGGCGATGCGCTGGTCCGGATTCTGCAGCCCGCCGTCTTCCTCGATGCGGTAATAGCGCCGCTTCGCGAGGTAAAGATCCAGCAGCTGCCGCGTCTGCCAGGTACGCCAGAGCAGGCCGAGCCGTTCCTCCACGTAGCGCCAGGTCACGGCGACGACGGTCGAGCCGGCGAACACCGCGACGTACAGCCAGGCTTGGCGAACGAAGCGCGCGGCGTCGCGACGCTCGATCGCCGACATGAAATCACGGCCAACGTAGCTGTTGAGGACGTTGAGCGCGTTGAACGAAATCAGCGCGGCGACCAGCAGGCCAAGCATCGCCAGGGCTTTCATGCCTTCCGCCGTCGCCGCGAACAGGCGCAGCTGGCGAATGACCCGCCGCCAGGCCTCGCGCCCGAAGCGCTCGCCGCCATCGATCACCGGATCGGGCGCGGTCATGACGGACACGCGAACGCGCCGCACGGCGAACGGCGGACCGGACCCATGCAGTGGAAACGCATGCGAGCGTGCGACGGGCTCAGGCGCGACGCCGGACGGGCGCCGCGGTCTCGCCGCGGCCGGGCGAGGACAGCGGCCATCCGCGGGACGCGGCGCGCGCCGCCGGACACGGCTGCGCGCGCATCAGCCCACGCCGACATTCGCGATCGCGGTGACGTGTCCGGCGCCCTTCAGCCGCGACGGTAGACGATCTTCTTCGTGCCGCCGTCGCAGCTGCCGACTGTCCTGCCGTCGACCGTCGCCGCGGTGTCGACGACCTCGAGCCTGTAGGCCTGCACGCCGTGCGACCGGATCTTGGCGTCGATCTCGGACTTCAGCGACTCGCAGTCCTTCGCCGCCCAGGCGGGCAGCGCCGGCAGCGACAAGGCCAGACACAACAGGATCGATCTCATGAGCGCAGTCCCCCGGCAACGCAGACCGCCGGCACGGCGGCGGCGCCACTGTAGCGCCAAGCGCCGCGCGACGCGACGCGCCGGCGCGGCCTCACGCTTCGAGTTCGATCAGCAGGTCGCGCGCACCGACCGGCTGTCCGGCGATCGCCAGTACCCGCCTGACGCGCGCATCGCGCGGCGCGGCAATGACGGTTTCCATCTTCATCGCCTCGATCGAGACCAGCGGATCGCCCTTGCTCACCGTGTCGCCGACCTTCACCGCGACGCGCGACACCATGCCGGGCATCGGCGCGCCGATCTGGTTGGCGTCGCCCTCGGCCGCCTTCGGGCGCTCCTGCTGCGATGACTTCGCACCCGCTTTCGGCACGCGCACGGCGCGCGGCTGGCCATTGAGCTCGTAGAACAGCTTCTCGCTGTCCTCGGCCTCGGCCCGGCCCTGCAGCCGGATGACCAGGGCCTTGCCCCGGTCGATGTCGACGCTGATCTCGTCCTGCTGTTCGCGCAGGCCGTAGAAGAAGGCGGTGGTCGGCAGCTTCGAGACGTCGCCGTATTGCTTGAGATGCTCGGCGTAGTCGCGAAAGACCTTGGGGTACATCAGGTAGGAAGCCAGATCGGTATCGGACAGCGGCTCGCCCAGGGCTTTCTCGGCCTCGGCGCGCGCCGCCTCGAGATCGACCGCCGGCAGGCTCTTGCCCGGCCGCTCGGTGAGTGCCGGCTTGCCCTTGAGGATCTTTGCCTGCAGCGCCTTCGGCCAGCCGTCGGGCGGCAGGCCGAGCTCGCCGCGGAACAGCTGCACGACGGACTCGGGAAAGTCGATCGGCCGGTCCGGATGCTCGACGTCGTCCGCCGTCAGGCCGTTGCCGACCATGAACAGCGCCATGTCGCCGACCACCTTCGAGGTCGGCGTGACCTTGACGATGTCGCCGAACAGGCGGTTGACGTCGGCATAGGCCTTCGACACTTCGCCCCAGCGCGATTCGAGGCCGAGCGCGCGCGCCTGCTCGCGCAGATTGGTGTACTGGCCGCCCGGCATTTCGTGGCGGTAAACGTCGGCGGTGCCGGAGCGGATGTCGGCCTCGAACGGCGCGTAGTAGCGGCGCACGTCCTCCCAGTAGTCCGACAGCTGCTGCAGCGCGTCGAGATCGACGCGCGGATCGCGCTCGCTGCCCGACAGGCCCGCGGCGATCGCGCCGAGGTTGGGCTGCGAGGTGAGGCCCGACATCGCATCGAGCGCACCGTCGACGGCGTCGCAGCCGGCCTCGACCGCCGCCAGCACGCTGGCCGCGGCGATGCCGCTGGTGTCGTGCGTGTGGAAGTGGATCGGCAGGCCGATCTCCTGCTTCAGCGTGCGCACCAGCTCGCGCGCCGCGCGCGGCTTGCAGACGCCGGCCATGTCCTTGATGCCGAGAATGTGCGCGCCGGCCTTTTCCAGCTGCCTGGCCATGTCGACGTAGTACTTGAGGCTGTACTTCGGCCGCGAGGCGTCGAACAGATCGCCGGTGTAGCAGATGGTGCCTTCGCAGACCGCGCCCGACTCGATCACCGCGTCCATCGCCACGCGCATGTTGTCTACGGCGTTCAGCGAATCGAAGACGCGAAAGATGTCGATGCCGTTCCGCGCCGCCTGCCGCACGAAAAACGTCACCACGTTGTCGGCGTAGTTGGTGTAGCCGACCGCGTTCGCAGAGCGCAGCAGCATCTGCAACGGCAGGTTCGGGATCGCGCGGCGCAGCTGCGCGAGTCGCTCCCAGGGATCTTCCTTAAGGAAGCGCATGGCGACGTCGAAGGTCGCGCCGCCCCAGCATTCCAGCGAGAACAGGTTCGGGGCCAGGCGCGCGTAATACGGCGCGATGGCGAGCATGTCGGCGGTGCGCATGCGCGTCGCGAACAGCGACTGGTGCGCGTCACGCATCGTCGTGTCGGTCAGCAGCACCCGCTGCTGGTCCTTCAGCCATTGCGCGAAACCGGCCGGGCCGCGCTCGAGCAGGATGTCGCGCGTGCCGCCCGGCGCCGGCGCGGCGAGGCTGAGCTTCGGCAGGCGCGGCTCCGGCAGCGGCAGCTTCGGCGGCTCGCGGCCTTTCATCTCCGGGTTGCCGTTGACGATGACCTCGCCGAGGAAGCGCAGCAGCTTGGTGGCGCGATCGCGCTTCGGCGTGAAGACGAACAGCTCCGGCGTGGTGTCGATGAAACGCGTCGTGCATTCCCCCGACTTGAACAGCGGGTGATTGATGACGTTCTCGAGGAAGGCGAGATTGGTCGACAGGCCGCGGATGCGGAACTCGCGCAGCGCGCGATCCATGCGCGCGATGGCGTCGCCCGTGGTCGGCGCCCAGGCCGTGACTTTCACCAGCAGCGAGTCGTAATACGGCGTGACGACGGCGCCGCCGTAGGCGGTGCCGCCATCGAGACGAATGCCCAGGCCGGCCGGGCTGCGATATGCGAGCAGGCGGCCATAGTCGGGCGTGAAGCCGTTCTCCGGATCTTCCGTCGTCACGCGGCACTGCAGGGCATGTCCGCTGAGCTGGACCTGCGCCTGCGTCGGCAGCGCCGGCACGTGGTCGTGCGCCGGATCGCCGATCTTCGCGCCTTCCGAGACCCGGATCTGGCTCTTGACGATGTCGACGCCCGTCACTTCCTCGGTCACCGTGTGCTCGACCTGGATGCGCGGATTGACTTCGATGAAGTAGAACGCGCCGGTGTCGGCGTCCATCAGGAACTCGACGGTGCCGGCATGCGAGTAGCTGACCTGGCGGCACAGACGCAGCGCGGCTTCGCACAGTTCGCTGCGCTGCGCATCGGACAGATACGGCGCCGGCGCGCGCTCGACGACTTTCTGGTTGCGGCGCTGCACCGAGCAGTCGCGCTCGAACAGATGGATCAGGTTGCCGTGCGTGTCGCCGAGCACCTGCACTTCGACGTGCCGAGCGCGCCGCACCAGCTTCTCGACGTAGACCTCGTCGTTGCCGAATGCGGCCTTGGCCTCGCGGCGCGCCGTTTCCATCTGCAGCGGCAGCTCGGCTTCGCTCTCGATCACGCGCATGCCGCGTCCGCCGCCGCCCCAGCTGGCCTTCATCATCACCGGGTAGCCGACTTCGGCGACCAGCTTCTTGCATGCTTCCAAATCATGCGGCAGCGCCTTCGATGCGGGCAGCACCGGCACGCCGGCGGTGATCGCCGCCTGGCGCGCCGCGACCTTGTCGCCGAGCGTCCGCAGCACGATCGGCGAGGGGCCGATGAAGGTGATGCCGGCGGCCGCGCAGGCTTCCGCGAACTGCGGGTTCTCGGACAGAAACCCGTAGCCCGGATGGATCGCGTCGACGTCCGCTTCGCGCGCGATGCGCACGATGTCGGTGATGTCCAGGTACGCCGCGATCGGCTTCTGGCCCTTGCCGACCAGATAGCTCTCGTCCGCCTTGAAGCGATGCAGCGCGAAGCGGTCCTCGTGCGCGTAGATCGCCACGGTGCGAATCCCCATCTCCGCCGCCGCGCGCATGACGCGAATCGAAATCTCGCCGCGATTGGCGACGAGCAGCTTGCGGATTGGCTTTCTGGGGAACGACTGACTCACGACACCCTCCTGATCGGCTCTATGGCCCTGACACGAAGAACCCGCGGCCAATGTGCTGCGCCGCGGGTTCAGTTAGGCGAAAGGTTATCGCTTCGAGCGCGGAGTGTCATCCTTTCGCCGTGATTTTTTTGCCGGGCGCAAGAGGAAACACCCCCGGGGCGCGGCTCGGCAGGCCGCTGCGGCGCCGTTCAGACCGCGTACTGTGCCGTGAACTGCCGGGTGAATTCGCCGAGCTGCGAGGCCGGCAGATCGTTGATGCCGGCGGCGGCGGCGCGACCGCCGCCGGTCGGGAAGCGACGGCACAGCTCGTCGGCGCCCTTCTTGCGGTTCAGCGGCGCGCGCACGCTGATCAGGTAATGGCCGCCGGCTTTCTCCGTCAGCACGGCATGCGCGCGGTCGGGAAACTGGTTGACGAGATCATTGCTGTAGACGCCGCTGACGCGGCGCGCCCAGGGCGCGTCGGGCAGGATGAACAGTGCGGCATGTTCGGTCGAGCCGGCGACCGGCTGCATCGCCGCGGCCTTGCCCATGTCGGCCTGATAGCCGTCGGCCAGCTTCGCGAAATGCTCGCGCCCTTCGCCTTCGATGAAGTCGAACGGCGACGCGTGCCGGCTGACCAGACGGAACAGCTGGTCCGGGGCGAAATGCAGATCGCCGACCGATTCGCCGTAGCCGTTGTAGTTCAGATAAGTGCCGAGCTCCTCGAGCCGGCGCAGCTGCGCCTCGCCGATGTCCAGCCCCTTGGCGATCGTCTCGGCGCTCTTCTTCAGGTTGTCGCCGAACGCGCCGACCACCGCCCACGCGAGAAAGCGATTCTTCAGATGGCCGTTGACGAGCAGGCTCGTGCAGACGTCCGGCGCCTCGTTGATGATCGTCTTCAGCCCGTCAGCGGACGGAATCTCGCCGGCGAAGTGATGATCGACGTAGAACACCTCGGCCCCGGCCGCGAGCAGGCGCACGACGCCGTCGCGGTTCTTGTCGAGCGACACGTCGAGCACCGTCACCCGGTCACCGGCCTGCGCCTCGACCTGCTCGAGCAGCTCGATATCCCGCTTGACGCCGGTGACGAGGCGCGCCTCGCGCGGTTCGGCGAGATGCAGCTGGGTCAGCGCACAGATGCCGTCGGCGTCGCCATTGAATACGTCGATATAAGTCATTGTGTCCTCGCTGCGCCGGTCGTCGCTCGGCTGTTTTCTCTTCACCGCAGACAAAACGGGCCGGATTTGCTCGGCAAACCCGGCCCGGCAGACCTCTACGCTCAGGCCTTCTTGGCGTCTTCGATCTGGTAGTACTCCATCAGCACCTTGGCCACTTCCGGACGCGAGAATTCCGGCGGCGGCGCGATGCCGGCGCCGAGCATCTGGCGCACCTTGGTGCCCGACAGCGCGACGAAATCTTCCGGCACGTGATCCGGCGCTTCGCGCATCATCACCACGCGGCCGAGCTTCTTGCTGAACGCGGTGTTGTCGGCGCGGAAGATCTCGATCTGCAGCGCGCCCTTCGGCACCTTCTCGTCGAAGATGGTCTGCGCGTCGAACGGGCCATAGTAATCGCCGACGCCGGCATGGTCGCGGCCGACGATCAGGTAATCGGCGCCCATGTTCTGGCGGAACACCGCGTGCAGCACGGCCTCGCGCGGACCGGCGTAGAGCATGTCGAAGCCGTAGCCGGTGATCATTACCGTGTTCTTCGGGAAGTAGTGGTCGACCATGGTGCGGATGCACGCGTCGCGCACCGGCGCCGGAATGTCGCCTTCCTTGAGCTTGCCGAGCAGCATGTGGATGACGATGCCGTCGGTGCCGAGGCGCTCGTGCGCCATGCGGCACAGTTCTTCGTGCGCGCGGTGCATCGGATTGCGCGTCTGGAACGCGACGACCTTCTTCCAGCCACGCTCGGCGATCTCGTTGCGGATTTCGACGGCGGTGCGGAAGGTGTCCGGGAACTCGCTCTGGAAATAGCTGAAGTTCAGCACGTCGATCGGGCCCGACAGCAGCGTGTTGCCGAGGCCGAGGAAGGTCTTGACGCCCGGATGCTTGTCGTCGAGGTTGCCGAAGATCTCCTTGGCCATCGTGCGCAGCTGTTCGTCGCTGACCGCTTCGACGCCCTGCACGTCCATCACCGCCAGCACCGGATGGCCTTCGACGTTCGGGTCGCGCAGTGCGATGCGCTGGCCGGCCTTGATGCCGGCCTCTTTCGTGATGTTGACGATCGGCACCGGCCAGAACAGGCCCGCCGTCGTCTTCAGATCCCTGGCGACGCTCAGCGCGTCGGTGAGGTTCATGTAGCCGCTCAGCGGGTTGAAGTAACCGGCACCGAGCATCACCGCGTTGGCGGCGGCCGCCGAGTTCAGCAGCAGGCTCGGCAGGCTTTCGGCTTCCTTGCGCAGCGCTTCGTTGCGGGCGCTGTCGTAGACGAAACGCGGCTGCAGCGTGTCGGAACCGTGGGGCTTGATCGTCATGGTCGTTCTCTGAATGGATTCTTTGCGTGTGGGATCCGTCGCCCGATCAGGCAATGATGCCGCGCGTCTTCAGCAGCTTGAGCAGCACCTCGACTTCTTCCTCGACGCTCATCTTGTGGCTGGGCAGCACCAGCTCCGGCGACTGCGGCGCTTCGTAGGGATCGCTGATGCCGGTGAAATTCTTGATCTCGCCGGCGCGCGCCTTCTTGTAGAGGCCCTTCGGGTCGCGCTTCTCGGCCTCCTCGAGCGGCACATCGACATAGACTTCAATGAAATCCATGCCGCCGTCGGCATGCAGCTTGCGCACCACGTCGCGGTCGGCGCGATACGGCGACACGAAACTCGACAGCACGATCACGCCGGTGTCGACGAACAGCTTGGCGACTTCACCGATGCGGCGGATGTTCTCGGCGCGGTCCTCGGCCGAGAAGCCGAGATTCTTGTTGATGCCGAGGCGGATGTTGTCGCCATCGAGCCGATACGCGAGACGGCCTTGCGCGTGGAGCGCCTTCTCCAGCGCCACAGCCACCGTGCTCTTGCCGGAACCGGACAGGCCGGTGAACCAGATCGTCGCACCCTTCTGGCCGAGCAGCTTGTTGCGATCGGCGCGCGTCACCTCGCCTTCGTGCCAATGGACGTTGGTCGCTTTCTGGAGGGTCATCGTCGTTCCGGTTCGGTGTTGTCGGAGGCTCGGGATTACGCCGCGTGCGCGACGAAACCGACATCTTAGTCGGGCGCCAGACATATTAAAAATATAATATTCTCAATAGAACGTTCTCTTTTAAGAATGGCTATAAGCACTCGCCGCACATGAATCTGAATCATCTGGCGATCTTCCAGGCGGTGGCGAACCGCAACAGCGTCAGCGGCGGCGCCGAACTGCTGCACATCAGTCAGTCGGCCGTATCGCGGCAGCTCGCCGAGTTCGAGCGCGCCCTCGGCGTGCACCTCTTTCAGCGCCTGCCGCGCGGCATGCGCCTGACCGAGGCCGGGCGCGTCCTGCTCGGCTACGCCAACCGCCTGTTCGCGATCGAGGCCGAGGCCGAACAGGCGCTGCGCGATCTGCATCAGGTCGCGCGCGGGCGCATCGCGATCGGCGCGAGTCGCACCATCGGCGCCTACGTGCTGCCGCAGGTGCTGGCCGCGTACCGGCAGGATTACCCCGCCGTCGAGCTGTCGCTGCAGGTGGAAAACACGCAGGCGATCGAAGACCAGCTGATCGCCGGCGAGATCGACATCGGCTTCGCAGAAGGCATCGTGCGCAGCGACCTGCTCGATTACCGCGTGTTCGCGCAGGACGAGCTGGTGGTCATCGCCTCGCCCCGGCATCCGGCCGCCCGGCGCGCGCCGCTGTCACTCGCCGATCTCGCCGAACTGCCGCTGCTGCTGCACGAGACCGGCTCCGGCACGCGTGCCGTCACCGAGCGGGCGCTGGGCGCCAAGGGCATCACCGTGCGCCCGGCGATGACGCTGGCGAGCACCGAGGCCATCAAGCACACGGTGGCGACCGGCGCCGGCATCGCGATCCTGTCGGCGCTCGCCGTCCGCACGGAACTCAAGGCGCGCACGCTGCGCGTGGTTCCGGTACGCGGCCTGCGCATCGAGCGACCGCTGTACCGCGTGCAGCTGAAGAAGACCTGGCCGAGTCCGGCGCTCGAGGCCTTCGTGCCCTACGTCGAGCGCGCCATGGCGCAGGGCTGAGCGTCAGTCGGTACGCGGATGCTCGCGTCGCCATTGCCACGGCGCTTGCGGCTGTGCATCGGCCCACAAGCCACGCCCGGCCTGCCGCGCCTCGCGCAAGGCCGCGCGGCAGGCCGCCGTCGGCCGCAGGCCGCACCAGGCGTGGCCTTCGGCGACGAGCGCCAGGCCTAGGTCGCGGCCATCGACGTCGACGCGGGCGACGATGCGCTCGTAACGATCGACGGCGCGCGATTCGACCCGCAGAGGCCTGCCCTCGACCGCCTGCGCGAGCGCCGCCCGCGCCGCCGCGCCATCGGCCTGATGCAATTCGGGCGCATCGATGTCGGCGAGCCGCAGCTTCACCGGCGCGCCGTCGCCGCATCGCACGCTCAGCGTGTCGCCGTCATGGATGCGCACGACGCGCGCCGCCGCGCATTGCCAGGCGGATGCCTGCGCCGCAGCCAGCAACAGAAGCGGCGCTGAAATCGCGCGCAAAGCAAAGAGCCCCGCGATGCGGGGCTCTCTCGCCACGGAACCGAACCGGTCAGGCCGCGGAGCTTTCACGCTTGGCGTCGTTGTTCTCGTAGACGATGAACGGCTTGGCCTCGCCGCGCACCACCGCCTCGTCGACGACGACCTTGCTGACGTTCTGCATCGAGGGCAGGTCGTACATCACGTCGAGCAGCATGTTCTCCATGATGGTGCGCAGGCCGCGCGCGCCGGTCTTGCGCTCCTTGGCCTTGCGCGAGATCGCGCGCAGCGCATCCTCGCGAATCTCCAGCTGCACGCCTTCCATGTTGAACAGCTTGGCGTACTGCTTGACCAGCGCGTTCTTCGGCTCCTTGAGGATCGACATCAGCGCGGCTTCGTCGAGCTCCTCGAGCACGGCGCAGACCGGCAGACGGCCGATGAACTCCGGAATCATGCCGAAGCGGATCAGGTCATCCGGCTCGACCTTGGCCATCAACTGGTTGACGTGCTTGCTGTCCTTCTCCGACTTCACCTCGGCCGAGAAACCGATGCCGGTGCGCTCCGAACGCTGCTGGATCACCTTGTCGAGGCCGGCGAAGGCGCCGCCGCAGATGAACAGGATGCCGGCCGTGTTGACCTGCAGGAACTCCTGCTGCGGATGCTTGCGGCCGCCCTGCGGCGGCACGCTGGCGATGGTCCCTTCGACGAGCTTGAGCAGCGCCTGCTGCACACCCTCGCCCGACACGTCGCGCGTGATGCTCGGGTTTTCGCTCTTGCGCGAGATCTTGTCGATCTCGTCGATGTAGACGATGCCGCGCTGCGCTTTCTCGACGTCGTAGTCGCACTTCTGCAGGAGGCGGGCGATGATGTTCTCGACGTCCTCGCCGACGTAGCCGGCTTCGGTCAGCGTCGTCGCGTCGGCGATCGCGAACGGCACGTCGAGCAGGCGCGCCAGCGTCTCGGCCAGCAGCGTCTTGCCCGAACCGGTCGGACCGATCAGCAGGATGTTCGACTTGGCGATCTCGACGCCGTCCGTACCCTTCAGCGACAGGCGCTTGTAGTGGTTGTAGACGGCGACCGACAGAATCTTCTTGGCGGTGTCCTGGCCGATCACGTACTCGTCGAGCACGGCACGGATTTCGTGCGGTTTCGGCAGGCCCTTGGTCTGCGGCTTGGCATGCACCTCCTCGCGGATGATGTCGTTGCACAGGTCAACGCACTCATCGCAGATGTAAACCGAGGGGCCGGCGATGAGCTTGCGCACTTCGTGCTCGCTCTTGCCGCAGAAGGAGCAGTACAGGACCCGACCGCTGTGGGCACCGCCGCTCCGCGTTTCGTTGGTCATCTCACATCCTCATCCGGGCTTTGATGCCCGGCGACTCCTGTATAGCACAGGGTCATTTTTCTGCAAAACTTGTATGAATGGACGCCGTGACGCTGCCGTTCAGGCGGCGGAACCGCCCCGTTGGGCCACGATGTGGTCGATCAGCCCGTACTCCTTGGCCTGCTCGGCATTCAGGAAGTAGTCGCGTTCGACGTCGCGCTCGATCTTGTCGAGCGGCTGGCCGGTGTGGTCGGCCATCAGCCTGTTGAGCTTTTCGCGCAGGTACAGGATTTCGCGCGCCTGAATCTCGATATCGCTGGCCTGGCCCTGCGCACCGCCCGACGGCTGGTGAATCATCACCCGCGCATTCGGCAGCGCGAAGCGCTTGCCCTTGGCGCCGGCCGACAGCAGGAACGCGCCCATGCTGGCCGCCTGGCCGATGCACATCGTCGACACGTCCGGCTTGATGAACTTCATGGTGTCGTAGATCGACAGGCCCGCGGTGATCACGCCACCCGGCGAGTTGATGTACAGATGAATGTCCTTGTCCGGGTTCTCGGATTCGAGGAACAGCAGCTGCGCGACGACGAGGTTCGCCATGTGGTCCTCGACCGGACCGACGATGAAAATGATGCGTTCCTTCAGCAGGCGCGAATAGATGTCGAACGCACGTTCGCCACGCGCCGTCTGCTCGATCACCATCGGCACGAGGTGCTGGGCGCGGGTCAGGAGATCGGTCTGAGAACTGGCGGTCATGTAGCAGGCTCTGGTCTTGTTCTTGGAGGGGCGGGAACGGCTTCGGTTCCCTGTCCAGCATGGAGGCGGAACCGCGCCGTTCAAGCTGGCGCGGTTGCCGCCCTTTTTAGCACCACTGCGCCTTACGCGCTCGCCGCCTGCGGATTGAGCAATTGCTCCAGCGACATCGGCGTCTCGCTCGGTGTGACGCCGGCGACCAGCGCATCGACCACCTGATCCTCGAGCACCATCGCACGCAGGCCCTGCAGCAGCTCCGGCCGCGAACGGTAGTAGGCCTTGACCTGCTCCGGCTGCTCGTAATCGGCGGCGATGCCGTCGAGGACCGTCTCGACGCGCGCCGCATCGAGCTTGACGTCCTTGGCCTTGATGACCTCGCCGATCAGCAGGCCCAGGGCCACCCGCTGGCGCGCCGGCTGCTCGAACAGCGCGTCCGGCAGCATCTCGCCGAGCTTGGCCGCATCGACGTTCGTCATGTTCATGCGGCCGGCGGCTTCCTGGCGCAGGCGCGGAATCTCCTGCGCGACGAGCGCCTGCGGCAGCTCGATCGGATTGGCCTTCAGCAGCTGCTCCAGGGCCTGGCTCTTGAGGCGGTTCTGGATGGCCTTGTCGCGCTCCTTCTCGAGCGCGGTCCTGCACTTGGCGCGCAGGCCGGCTTCGCCCGCACCTTCATCGACCTGATGCGCCTTGAGGAACTCGGCGTCGATCTCCGGCAGTTTCGGTTCGCGCACCTCCTTCAGCGTCACTTCGAACTGCGCCGTCTTGTCACGCAGATTCTCGGCGCGGTAGTCGGCCGGGAACCTGACGTCGACGGTGAACGTTTCGCCGGCCTTGTGGCCGACGATGCCGTTCTCGAGATCCGGCAGGAAGCGGCCTTCGCCGAGCTCGAACTGCACGTCCTTGCCTTCGCCGCCGGCGAACGCCTCGCCGTCGACCTTGCCGAGGAAGTCGATCTTGATCGCGTCGCCGTTCTGCGCCGCGCGCTCGACCGCGTTGAATTCGCGGCGCGCCTTGCGCAGGTTGCCGATCAGGCGGTCGATGTCGGCTTCCGTGACCTCGACGACCGGCTTCTCGATCTGCAGACGATCGAGCGCGCCGAGCTGGATCTCGGGGTACACCTCGAAATTGGCGACGTACTCGAAGGCCTCGCCGGCCTTCTCGGCCGTGATGTCGATCTGCGGCTGGCCGGCCGGCGTCACGCCCGCCTGCGTCAGGGCCTGCGGATAGGTCTGCTGCACCAGATCCGAAATCGCCTCCATGCGCGCCGACTCGCCGAACTGCTGCTCGACGACCTTGCGCGGCGCCTTGCCCGGACGGAAACCCGGCAGCTTGGCGCGCTGCGCCAGGCGGGTCAGGCGGGCATCGACCGCCTTCGCGACCTGCTCGGCCGGCACGCGGACACGCATCTGCCGGCGCAGTCCGCCCGGCGAATCGACATGAACTTCCATTTCTAACACTCTGAGGGTTTTAAGTTATTGCCTTTCGGGAAGGCGGCCTTGGTGCGAAAGGCGAGACTCGAACTCGCACGCCTTTACGGCGCTGGAACCTAAATCCAGTGCGTCTACCAATTCCGCCACTCTCGCGAAGCGGCCGAGTATATCAGCCGACCGTCGCCGTCGGTCTGCCGCCGTGGCGCCGCATCGCGGCTGCGCGGCGACCGCGGCCGCAAAACTGACGCGGCGCGCGCCGGAAAAGCACGAAGGCTGGTGATCGCTTGACTATTGAATGCGAATTATTATTATTTAACTTGCCAACTGGAGAGCAGTTCATGGATGACTTCCGCGCCACCCCGCCGACCCCGCCGATCACCAGCAGCCGCGACGGTCTCGCGCCGCGCATACGCAGTGACGAACTGCTGCGCGGGTCGCGCGAACTCGTCATCGAACATCGCGGCCAGGAATATCGCCTGCTGCGCACGCGCAACGACCGCCTGATCCTCAACAAGTAGCGCCTCGCTGCGATTCGCGCGCGCCGGCTGGCACAATGCCGGCGCATGAATCGCCCCACTTCCCTCGCCCTCGTCGGCGGCACCCTCGGCGCCGCCGTGCTGGCGAGTCTGGCCTGGGCGCTGCTGACGGGGCCGCTGGCGATCGATGCGGCGCAGGTCGCCGCCGCCCTGACCGGCGCCGCCAATCGACTCGGCGCCGCGCAGCACACCGTGCTGTTCGATCTGCGTCTGCCGCGCGCGCTCGCGGCCTTGACGATCGGCGGCGCGCTCGCCGTCGCCGGCTGCACCTTCCAGGCCGTGCTGCGCAACCCGCTCGCCGATCCCAGCTTCATCGGCGTATCGGGCGGCGCCGCCGTCAGCGCCGCCGCCTGCCTCGCCGGCCTGCATCTGGTGCCGTCCCTGACCCTGCCTCCGCAGTTGCTGATTGCGCTCGGCGCACTGCTCGGCGGACTGGGCGCCGCGGTTCTGGTCCTGCGCATCGCCCGCCTCGACGGCGACACCCAGCCGATCACGCTGCTGCTCGCCGGCCTCGCGGTCAATGCCTTCGCCGCCGGACTGCTCGGGTTGATCGCCTACGGCGCCAGCGATCCGACGCTGCGCGCGATCACGCTGTGGCTGTTCGGCTCGCTCGGCCGCGCCGGCTGGACGGAACTGGCCGTCGCGATGCCGCTGATGGTCGTGGCCAGCCTGCTGCTCTGGCGGCAGGCGGCTTCGCTCAACGCGCTGCTGCTCGGCGAGGCGGAAGCGGCGCACATCGGCGTCGACGTCGCGCGCCTCAAGCGCGGCTGCATCGCGCTCGCCGTGGTCTGCACGGCGCTGTCGGTCGCCCTCGCCGGCGTCATCGGCTTCATCGGCCTGATGGTGCCGCACATGCTGCGCCTGCTCGTCGGACCGGATCACCGCGCGCTGCTGCCCTTGTCCTTCCTCGGCGGTGCCGCGCTGCTCGGCGCGGCCGACAATGTCGCGCGGCTGGCGCTGCAACCGGCCGAGGTGCCGGTCGGCATCGTCTGCGCCCTGCTCGGCGCGCCGTTCTTCCTCGGCCTGCTGCTGCGCTGGCGACGCAGTCCGGAGCTGGCATGAGCCTGCGCACGCTGGAGGCGTCCTACGCCGCGCGCGGCCGCGAATTGCTGGCGGCGACAAGCGTGGATTTCGCGCCGGGACGGCTGCACGCCATCGTCGGCCCGAACGGCGCCGGCAAGTCGACGCTGCTGCGTCTGCTCGCCGGCGAATGGCGGCCGTCGCGCGGCAGCGTCGCGCTCGACGGCCGCGACCTGCGCGAGTGGGCACCGGCCGCGCTGGCGCGACGCCGCGCCCTGCTGCCGCAGCAGCACAGCCTGTCGTTTCCCTTCACCGCCGCCGAGGTCGTCGCGCTCGGCCGCCTGCACACGCGCCGGCACAAGGCCGAGGTCGAACGCGCGATCGTCGCCGAGGCGCTCGCGTCCTGCGGCGCCGCGCAACTGGCCGGGCGGCTCTATCCGCAGCTCTCGGGCGGCGAGCGCGCGCGTGTGCAGCTGGCGCGCGTGCTGGCGCAGATCCGCGACGAGGCCGACGGCGCGCGCTGGCTGTTGCTCGACGAGCCGACCGCGCACCTCGACCTCGCCTTTCAGCACGCCTGCCTGCGGCTCGCCCGCGAGTGGAGCCGATGCGGCGTCGGGGTGATCGCCGTGCTGCACGATCCCAATCTCGTGCTCGCCTACGCCGATGATGTGCTGGTGCTCGACGCCGGTCGCGCGGTCGCCGTCGGCGCGCCGCGCGACGTGCTCGACGCCGCGCTGATGCGACAGGTGTTCGGGCTCGCGGCGCGGCGCATCGAACTGGCCGACGGCACGCACTGGCTCGCCGTCGGCGCCGACGGCTGAACTCTTTCGCGCGCCTGCATCGCGCGAACGTAAGCGCCATTACCTTCGCGGCTCACCTATAGTCGACGCGCGTGGTGTGCGGCCAGGCGCGCACCGCGTCGAACGCCACCGCCGCGAGACGCCCCGTGAGCATGCAGTCGCCTTTCTACAATGACGCGCACGACGCGTTCCGCCGCGAGGCGCGGCGCTTCGTCGAGCGCGAGATCGCGCCGCACGTCGACACCTGGGAGGCCGCCGGCGAACTGCCGCGCGCGCTGCATCGCAAGGCGGCGCAGGCCGGCCTGCTGCAGATCGGCTTTCCGGCGGCCTACGGCGGCATCGAAACGGCCGATCCGTTCTACATGATCGTGCTCACCGAAGAGCTGGCGCGCGCCGGCAGCGGCGGCGTGATCGCCAGTCTGCTGTCGCATGGCATCGCCACGCCGCCGATCGCGCATGCCGGCAGCGACGAGCAGAAGCGGCGCTTCATGGCGCCGGTACTGGCCGGCGAGAAAATCGCGGCGCTGGCGATCACCGAACCCGGCGGCGGCTCGGACGTCGCCAGCCTGCAGACGCGCGCCGTGCGCGACGGCGATCACTACATCGTGCGCGGCAGCAAGACCTTCATCACCTCCGGCATGCGCGCCGACTTCATCACCACCGCGGTGCGTACCGGCGGCGACGGCATGGGCGGCGTGTCGCTGCTGGTGATCGAGGGCGACACGCCGGGACTGTCGCGCACGCCGCTCAGCAAGATGGGCTGGCACTGCTCGGACACCGCGACCCTGTACTTCGATGACTGCCGCGTGCCGCTCGGCCACCGCATCGGCGCCGAGAACCAGGGCTTCATGGCGATCATGCTGAACTTCAACCAGGAACGCCTGATGCTCGCCGCGCAGGCCTGGGCCTTCGCGCAGCTGTGCCACGACGAGGCGCTCGCCTATGCGCGCGAGCGCACCACTTTCGGCCGCCCGCTGATCCGCAATCAGGTGATCCGCCACAGACTGGTCGACATGCGCATGAAATGCGAGTCGGTGAAGGCCTGGCTCGACCTTCTGGCGTGGCATGTTTCGTGCGGCAGGAGTCCGATCGCGGAAATCTGCATGCTCAAAAACCTGGCGACGACGACGCTCGAGCAGGTGGCCAACGACGCGCTGCAGATTTTCGGAGGTGCCGGCTATCTGAAAGGCAACAAGGTCGAGCGGATCTACCGCGAGACCAAGGTGCTCACGATCGGCGGCGGATCCCTCGAAATCCTGAAAGACCTCGCGGGCCGGCAACTCGGCCTCTAGGCATTTTTTCCTACTATTTGTTCCGCAATCCGCCTACAGGCGGAGCCACTATCGTGCCTGCAGCGGAATAAAATAGTTTTAAAAGACAACGTTTAATCGGGGGAAGTTCATGAAAAACTTCAATCGTGGCCGGCAGCCTCTGCTCGCGGCGATCCTGGGAGCGGGCAGCCTGTTCGCGGCGGCGTCCGCGTCGGCCTACACGCCGGGCTGGTATTTCGAGGTCGACGGGCTCTACACGGACACGCAGGACTCGCACGGCACGACGTACCAGCCGGCGGTCGCGGGCACGCCCGGTTCGCCCGGCGGCAGAAACTGTCTGCTCGGCGACCTGCTCGGGCTCGGCACGCTGATCGACAACCTCGGTGGCACCGGCCCGCAGGGCTGCCTGCTCGGCCTGCTCGGACCGGATATACCGCCGACCGATCCCACCGGCGGCACGCCGGCGGCGAGCTTCGACACCACGATCCGCTACAAGGGCGGTTTCGGCGGCGGCGCGACGCTCGGCTACATGTTCGACGGCGGCCTGCGTCCCGAACTGAACTTCACCTACTCGCAGGCCGACTGGGACACCATCACCCTGCGCGACAGCGCCGGCAACAGCGTCACCAGCTCGCCGGATTCGGCCAAGCTCAAGGCCATGCGCCTGATGGCGAACGCCTGGTACGACATCGATTTCGGCACCTGGGTCGTGCCGTATCTCGGCGGCGGCGTCGGCTACCAGCGCACCGAGATTTCCGGCAGCGGCGCCAACGACAGCGACAACGGCTTTGCCTGGCAGCTCGGCGCCGGCGTCGGCTTCCTGCTCAGCCCGCGCACGACGCTGTCGCTCGACTATCGCTTCGTCAACGCCAGCGATCCCGAATTCGGCACCGCCGACGGCGGCAAGCTGACCACCGAGTACCAGTCGCACAACGTCGGCCTCGGCCTGCGCTACGCCTTCGGCAACGGCGCCAAGGACAGCGACGGCGACGGCGTGCCGGACCGCCTCGACAAGTGTCCGGGCACGCCGGCCGGCGTGCACGTCTACTCGAACGGCTGTCCGATCGACGCCGACGGCGACGGCGTGCCGGACTACCTCGACAAGTGCCCGAACACACCGGCCGGCGTGCAGGTCGATGCCAGCGGCTGCCCGCTCGATTCCGACGGCGACGGCGTGCCGGACTATCTCGACAAGTGCCCCGGCACGCCGAAGGGCGTGCACGTCAACGCCGACGGCTGCAACAGCGCGGACTCCGACGGCGACGGCATTCCGGACGATCTCGATCGCTGCCCGAACACGCCGGCCGGCGTCGCCGTCGGCCAGGACGGCTGCCCGCTCGACTCCGACGGCGACGGCATCCCCGACTACCTCGACGAGTGCCCGCACTCGCCGCCGGGCGCCAAGGTGCTGCCGAACGGCTGCGCGCTGGTCGGCGACTGCCGCAAGCCGCGTCCGGGCGAGCAGGTCGACGCCAACGGCTGCGCGGTCGACAAGAACTTCATCCTCAAGGGCGTGAAGTTCGAGTTCGACTCCGACCGCCTGACGCCGGAAGCCCAGCACATCCTCAACCACGTCGCCACGACGCTGCAGGCCTACCCGAACGTCAACGTCGAAGTCGAAGGCCACACCGACAACATCGGTTCGGACTCGTACAACCTCGGCCTCTCGGAGCGGCGCGCCATCGCGGTCAAGAAGTACCTCACCGACCACGGCGTCGCCGCCAAGCGCATGACGCCGGTGGGCTACGGCGAGACGCGGCCGATCGACAGCAACGAGACCGAGGAAGGTCGCGAGAACAACCGCCGCGTCGAGCTGCACGTCGCCGAGTAAGGCGCGCGGTTGAGAGAAGAAGCCCCGCTCCGGCGGGGCTTCTTCGTTGAGGCGCGCGAAAGCATGCTCCGCGGACGGCGATCGACCGCCTCGCCTCAGCCCGCCGGCTTGATCTGCACGAGCAACTGCCGGCCTTTCACCTGCTGCCCGGCCTGCACGGCGACGGTCTCGACCGTGCCGGCGATCGGCAGGGCGAGCTGGAATTCCATCTTCATCGCCTCGAGCACGACCAGCGTCTGGCCCCTGCCGACGGTGTCGCCGGCCTGCACCCGCACGGCGACGATCCGCCCATCCGAGTGCGCCAGCAGCCGGCCATCGGAACCGGACGCGGCACCGGCCGCCGGCGCCAGCGTGAGATCGCGGTAGACGGCGATGCATGCGTCGGCGTCCAGCCACAGCCGCTCGCCGTCGCGCGCGTGGCGCGCCTTGCCCTGCACGCCATCGCAAGCGAAATGGAAACCGTCGCGCTCGCAGCGCATCACGGTGATGGTCGTCTGCGCCGTGCCGTCGGTGATCGCGAAGTCGCGCGCGCCATCGACACGCAGTTGCAGGCTGCACACCTCGTCGCGCCATCCCAGCCGGCATTGCAGCGCCGCTTCGTGCGAGCTGTGCCAGCCGATGAACTCGTCCGCCAGTCCGAGCGCGTCGGTCAGCGCCCGGGCATCGCCCAGATACAGCGCCACGGCGGCCAGCGCACGATGGCGGAACGTCGGCGTTGCGGCGGCGAGGCGTGCCGGCGGGAAATGCCGCGCGATGAACGCGGTGCTGAAGTCGCCGCGTGCGAACGCGTCGTGCGCGACGATGCGCGCGAGATGGTCACGGTTGCTGACCACGCCGAGCAGCGTCGTATCGCGCAGGGCCTGCAGCAGGCGCGCGCGCGCGATCTCGCGATCCTCGCCCCAGGCGATGATCTTCGCCTGCAGCGAATCGTAGTGCGGACCGATCGCCTGCCCCTCGTGCAGGCCGGTGTCGACGCGCACTCCGCTGCCCTGCGGCGCGCGCCAGCGCAGGACGGTGCCGGTCTGCGGCACATCGTTCTGCTGCGGATCTTCCGCGCAGAGCCGCACTTCGATCGCCGCGCCGCGCCGCCGCGCGAGAATTTCGTCCTGCGCGAGCGGCAAGGCTTCGCCCTGCGCGACGCGCAGCTGCCACTCGACGAGGTCGACGCCGTAGACCAGCTCCGTCACCGGATGCTCGACCTGCAGCCGCGTGTTCATCTCGAGGAAGTAGAACGCGCCGTCGCGCTCGAGGAGGAACTCGACGGTGCCGACGCCGACATAATGCACCGCGCGTGCCGCCGCGACCGCCGCCGTGCCCATTTTCAGGCGCAGCGCGTCGTCGACCGCCGGACTCGGCGCTTCCTCGACCACTTTCTGGTTGCGGCGCTGGATCGAGCAGTCACGCTCGCCCAGGTGCACGACGTTGCCGTGGCGATCGCCGAACACCTGGATCTCGACGTGCCGCGCATCGACGACCGCCTTCTCGATCAGCAGCTGGTCGCTGCCGAAGGCACTGGCCGCCTCGGAACGCGCCGAGCGGATCGCCTCGCCGAGATCGTTCAGGTCGTGCACGAGACGCATGCCGCGCCCGCCGCCGCCGGCCGCCGCCTTGACCATCACCGGCAAACCGAGGCGCGACGCCTCGGCGATCAGCGTCGCATCGGATTGCGCGTCGGCGTCCTCGTCCGCGCTTTGATAGCCGGGCAGGCAGGGCACGCCGGCATCGAGCATGCGTCGCTTCGCCGCCGCCTTGTTGCCCATCGCCGCGATCGACACCGGGTCGGGGCCGATGAAGGTCAGGCCCGCGTCCTGCACGGCCTGCGCGAACGCCTCGCGCTCGGAGAGAAATCCGTAGCCGGGATGGATCGCGCCGGCACCGGACTGCCGCGCGGCGGCGAGGATCGCTTCGATGTTCAGGTACGAAGCCGCCGCCGGCGCGGCGCCGATGCGCACCGCCTCGTCGGCCTCGTGCACGTGCAGCGCGTCGGCATCGGCATCGCTGTAGACGGCGACCGTGCGATAGCCGAGACGCTTGGCGCCACGGATCAGGCGCACCGCAATCTCGCCGCGATTGGCGACCAGCACCTTGTCGAAACGCTTCATCGGCTGCTTCATCTGCATGGCCTCAGAAGCGCGCGACGCCGTAGCTGCTGGCGCGCAGCGGGCGCGCCGCGGCTTCGCGGCAGACCGACAGGCACAGGCCGAGCACCTTGCGCGTGTCGCGCGGATCGATCAGGCCATCATCGAACAGGCGCGCGGTCGCCGAAAAGGCGTGCGACTCCTTGTCGAACTGACCGACGATGCTCTGGCGCAGCATCGCCAGCATCTTCTCGTCGTTGTCGCCGAGCGTCTTGCCCTCCTTCGCCCATTTGTCGCGCGTGACGATCTCCATCACGCTCGCCGCCTGTTCGCCGCCCATCACCGCGGTGCGCGCGTTCGGCCAGGCGAAGATGAAATGCGGGCCGAGGCCGCGGCCGCACATGCCGTAGTTGCCGGCGCCGAAGCTGCCGCCGACGACGATCGTCAGCTGCGGCACCGCCGCGCTGGCCACGGCCTGGATCATCTTCGCGCCGTGCTTGACGATACCGCCCTGCTCGGCCTCGCTGCCGACCATGTAGCCGGTCGTGTTCATCAGATAGACGATCGGCGTATTGGCCTGCGCGCAGAGCTGGATGAACTGCGCCGCCTTGGTGGCCCCGCGCGCAGTGATCGGGCCGTTGTTGGCGACGATGCCGATCGCATGGCCGTGCAGCACGGCGCGGCCGCAGACCGTCTGCGCGTCGTACTCGCTCTTGAAGTCGAGGAACTCGGAGCCGTCGACCAGCCGCGCGATCAGTTCGCGGCAGTCATAGGGCTTGCGGTAGTCCGGCGGCACGACGCCGCACAGCTCGTCGACCTCGTACAGCGGCGCGC
Source organism: Solimonas soli DSM 21787 (assembly GCF_000474945.1). GTDB lineage: Bacteria > Pseudomonadota > Gammaproteobacteria > Nevskiales > Nevskiaceae > Solimonas > Solimonas soli. The sequence goes on from NZ_AXDW01000001.1 coordinate 393,756, forward strand.
GCAGCGGCAGCAGCTCCAGGCGGGGACGCTGCGCATTCCAGTTCAGACTGGCGACGATCTCGCGCGCGACGCGCACGCCGTCGGCATCGTTCTCGGCGATGAACTCCGCGGTGCCGGCGACCTGCGCATGCATCTCGGCGCCGCCCAGCGCTTCCTCGTCGGCGATCTCGCCGGTCGCCGCTTTCAGCAGCGGCGGCCCGGCGAGAAAGACCTTGGCGCGCTTGCGCACCATCACCACGTAGTCGGAGAGGCCCGGCAGATACGCGCCGCCGGCCGTCGACGAGCCGTGCACGACGGTGACCTGCGGAATGCCGGCCGCCGACAGCCGCGCCTGGTTGGCGAACGTGCGGCCGCCGGGAATGAACACCTCGGCCTGGTACATCAGGTTGGCGCCGCCCGATTCGATCAGCGACACGATCGGCAGCTTCTGCTGCAGGGCGATCTCCTGCATGCGCAGGCCTTTCTGCACACCCCAGGGCGTCATCGTGCCGCCCTTGATCGCCGAGTTCGAGGCCGCGATCAGGCAACGCAGGCCGGACACGTAACCGATGCCGACGATCTGGTTGCCGCCGGCCAGCGAACCGTCCTTGTCGTCGTGCTGGCGGTAGCCGGCGAGCGTGGACAGCTCCAGCCACGGCGAGCCGCGATCGAGCAGCAGCTGCACGCGCTCGCGCGGCAGCATCTGGCCGCGCCGGTGGTAGCGCTCGCGCTTGCGCTCCTCCTCGGCGCGGCCCTTGGCCTCGATGGCGCGCCACTCGCCGATCAGCTTCAGCATCTCCTCGCGGTTCTGCCGGAACGCCGCGCTGGCGGGATCGATCTTCGATTCGATAACAGGCATTTCCGCCTCATCCTCTATGCGGGACTGTGAGGCGATTCTAGCTTTGTGCTTAAAGCCTTTTCACCGACAATTCAGATTTCCGGCCGGTCAATGGCCGGCATCGTTCAGCGCCTTCGGCCGCACCGCGCGATGAAAGCCGCGATACGGCCTGGCATTGCGCTGTTCGAGCAGTGGAAAGGCCTTGGCGCCGAGGCTCGCGCCGCCGTCGATCTTGATGCAGCTGCCGGTGACGAAGGCCGCGCCCTCGCTGAGCAGCCAGACGATCGCCGAGCTCACCTCGGCTTCCTCGCCGAGGCGCTTGAGCGGCGCCAGGCCGGCGAGCTTCGGGATCACCTCTTTGGCGAAGCTCGGGTCGTAGTGGTCCATGCCGCTCGAGGCGATGTAGCCCGGCGCCACCGCGTTGACGCGCACGCCGGAGACGGCCCACTCGATCGCCGCGGTCTCGGTGAAGTTCAGCATGCCGGCGCGCGCCGCGCCGCTGTGGCCCATGCCCGGCATGCCGCCCCACATGTCGGCGATCATGTTGACGATCGCGCCGCCGTGCTTCTTCATGTGCTGGTTGTAGACCTCGCGCGCCACGAGGAAGCCGCCGGTGAGGTTGCTGGCGACGACGGCGTCCCAGCCCTTCTTGCTGATCTGCGCGAGCGGCATCGGGTACTGTCCGCCGGCATTGTTGACGAGGCCGTCGATGCGGCCGCGCGCGTCGAGCACCGACTTCACCGCCTGCCTCACCGCCTCCTCGTCGCGGATGTCGAAGACCTGCGTCGACACCGAGCCGCCGTCCTCGACGATCTCGGCAGCCGTCTTCTCCAGCTTCTCCGGCTTGCGGCCGGTGATGACGACGTGGGCGCCGAGGCTCGCGAGCTCGTGCGCCGTGCAGCGGCCGATGCCGGAGCCGCCGCCCGTCACGACGATCGTGCGGCCCTCGAACAGGCCCGGCGCGAAGACCGATTGGTAAGACATATTCCTGTCTCCCGAAACGGCGAAGGCCGGGGAGATCCCGGCCTTCGCGCAAATGCTTTGAACCACAGATTACACAGATTCCATAAATCAGAAGAACGAGCGGTTCCCCCCTTTATGTAGTCTGTGAAATCCGTGGCTAACCGCCTTTTGCCTCAGAGCTTGCTCGTCAGCTCCGGCACGACCGTGAACAGATCGCCGACGAGGCCATAGTCGGCCACCTCGAAGATCGGCGCCTCGGCGTCCTTGTTGATCGCGACGATGGTGCGCGCGTCCTTGATGCCGGCGAGGTGCTGGATCGCGCCGGAGATGCCGATCGCGAAGTACAGCTCCGGGGCGATGATCTTGCCGGTCTGGCCGACCTGCAGGTCGTTCGGCACGTAGCCGGAGTCGACGGCGGCGCGCGAGGCGCCGACGGCGGCGCCGATCTTGTCGGCGAAGTCGTAGATGACCTTGAAATTCTCGCTCGAGCCCAGCGCGCGGCCGCCGGACACGACCTTGCTGGCCGCCTGCAGGTCCGGACGCTCGGACTTCTGCGCTTCCATCTTCACGAAGCGCGTGTGCGACGGCAGCGCCGCGCTGGTGCTGGCCGCTTCGACCGCCGCCGAGCCGCCGGCGGCGACCGCGGTGAACGAGGCCAGGCGCACCGTGGCGACGACGATGCCGGCCGGCGCTTCGACCGTGGTGATCGCGTTGCCGGCGTAGGTCGGACGATCGAAACGGGTCGCGCCGTGCACGTGCATGATGTCGCTGAGCTGCTGCACGTCGAGCTTGGCGGCGACGCGCGGCGCGAGGTCCTTGCCGAAGGCGGTGCCCGGGAACAGCACGTGGCTGTAGTCCTTGGCCAGCTCGGCGACCTGCGGCGCGTAGATCGCGGCGAGGATGTGCGCGTTCTCGGCGCGCTCGACCTTCAGCACCTTGCTCACGCCGTCCAGCTTGGCGGCTTCGGCCGCCGCGCCCGACACGTCCGCGCCGAGCAGGGCGACGACGATCTCGCCGCCGATCGCCTGGGCGGCGGCGACGACCTTGGCCACGCCCGAGTTCAGCTTGCCGTCGGCGGTTTCGCCGATGATCAGAATCTTGCTCATGTGTTCTCTCGAATCCTTATGCCTTAGAGCAGGCCCTTGGCCTTGAGGGCGGCGACGAGTTCGTCGACGGTCTTCACCACGATGCCCTTGCTGCGTGTCGGCGGCGGCGCGGTCTTCGTCACCTTGAAGCCGGCGCCCGGCGTCACGCCGAGATCGGCGAACGTGGTCGCGTCGATCGGCTTCTTCTTCGCCTTCATGATGTCCGGCAGCTTGAGGTAGCGCGGCTCGTTGAGGCGCAGGTCGGTGGTGATGACCGCCGGCAGGTCGACTTCGATGGTCTCCAGGCCGGCGTCGACTTCACGAGTCACCACCGCCTTGTTGCCGTCGACCTCGACCTTCGAGGCGAACGTCGCCTGCGCGATGTCGAGCAGCGCCGCGACCATCTGCCCGGTCTGGTTGGCATCGTCGTCGATCGCCTGCTTGCCGGCGATGAACAGCTGCGCGCCTTCCTTCTTCAGCACCGCCGCGAAGGCCTTGGCCGCCGTCAGCGGCTGCACCTCGCCGCCTTCCTTGATGTGGATCGCGCGGTCGGCACCGAAGGCCAGCGCGGTACGCAGCGTCTCTTCGCTCTTGTCGCCGCCGATCGTCACCGCGACGATCTCGGTGATCTTGCCTTTTTCCTTCAGACGCACCGCTTCTTCCATCGCGATCTCGTCGAACGGATTCATCGAGTGCTTCACGCCGTCCGTCACCACGCCGGAACCGTCCGACTTCACCTGGATGCGGACGTTGTAGTCCACCACGCGCTTCACGCTTACTAGGGCTTTCATTCGCTCTTTCCTGATACGTACCGAGTGAAAATCAATCCAATCCTGGGGAACGCCGCCGCGATGCTCCACGAATGCCGCCGGTCCGCGCTTCCCTCATGCGGACCCGCCCACCGGCGCGCCTGGGTTCCTTACATGTTGGCGTAGTTGGGGCCGCCGCCGCCTTCCGGCGCGACCCAGTTGATGTTCTGCGCCGGGTCCTTGATGTCGCAGGTCTTGCAGTGCACGCAGTTCTGCGCATTGATCTGGAATCTTTTCTCGCTGGGCTTGGCGCCTTCGTCGCCGACCACTTCGTAGACGCCGGCCGGGCAGTAACGCTGGGCCGGTTCGGCGTACAGCGGCAGGTTCTTGCCGATCGGAATCGACGGATCCTTGAGCTGCAGATGGACCGGCTGGTCTTCCTCGTGGTTGGTGCTCGACAGGAACACCGACGACAGCTTGTCGAAACTGAGCTTGCCGTCCGGCTTCGGGTATTCGATCTTCTGCGACTCGGACGCCAGCTTCAGCGTCTTGTAGTCCGGCTTCAGGTCGTGGACGGTGAACGGGAACTTGCCGCCGAACCAGTTCTGCTCGACGTAGTTGATGGCGCCGCCGATCAGCGAGCCGAACTTGTGCAGGAACACGCCGAAGTTGCGCGAGCGGTACAGCTCGTCGTGCAGCCAGCTCGCCTTGAACTTGTCGGCGTAGCCGTTCAGCACCTTGCCGCCTTCGTCGCCGGCGAAGATCGCCTCGGCAACGGCTTCGGCGGCGAGCATGCCCGACTTCATCGCCGTATGGCTGCCCTTGATCTTGGCGAAGTTGAGCATGCCGGCGTCGTCGCCGATCAGCACGCCGCCCGGGAAGGCCAGTTTCGGCAGCGAGTTGAGACCTCCCTTGACGATCGCGCGGGCGCCGTACGAAACGCGCGTGCCGCCTTCGAGGTGCTTGCGGATCACCGGGTGATGCTTGAAGCGCTGGAACTCGTCGAACGGCGACAGGTACGGATTCGTGTACGACAGGTCGACGATCAGGCCGACGACGACCTGGCTGTTCTCGAAGTGGTAGAGGAACGAGCCGCCCAGCGCATCGGTGCCGAGCAGGTTCAGCGGCCAGCCGGCGCCGTGCACGACGAGGCCCGGCTTGTGCTGCTCCGGCGGCACCGTCCAGATTTCCTTGATGCCGATCGCGTAGTGCTGCGGGTCGGCGTCCTTGTCGAGCTGGTACTGCGCGATCAGCTGCTTGCCGAGGTGGCCGCGGCAGCCTTCGGCGAACAGCGTGTACTTGGCGCGCAGCTCCATGCCCGGCGCGAAGTCGTCCTTGTGCTCGCCCTCGCGGTTGATGCCCATGTCGCCGATCTGCACGCCCTTGACGATGCCATCCTCGACGATCGCGTGCTGGGCGGCGAAGCCGGGATAGATCTCGACGCCGAGATCCTCGGCCTGCTTGGCCAGCCAGCGGCAGAGGTTGCCGAGCGAGATGACGTAGTTGCCTTCGTTGTGCATGGTCTTCGGCACGAAGACGTTCGGCATCTTGAAGGCGGCTTCCGGGCTGCGGAAGAAATAGATCTCGTCGCCGGCCACCGGCACGTTCAGCGGTGCGCCCCTGGCCTTCCAGTCCGGGAACAGTTCGTTCAGCGCGCGCGGCTCGAACACGGCGCCGGACAGGATGTGCGCGCCGACTTCCGAACCCTTCTCGACCACGCAGACGTTCAGTTCCTTGCCGGCCTCGGCAGCCTTCTGCTTCAGGCGGCAGGCCGCGGCCAGACCGGCGGGACCGGCGCCGACGACGACCACGTCATATTCCATTACATCGCGTTCAACGGACATGCGCTTGTTCCTGGCAACCGGATCAGGGCTGGCTTGGATGGTTTAGGTAGACCCAAAGGTCGCGCATTGTATTACGCACAGGCAGCGAACGCAGCGCCCGCAAAACATCGACGATCGGCCGAGGAGCCAAAAAATCCCGATTGAACGAGCGCGCTTGCGTCGCGGGCGTGGTGCGCGCACGGCCGCCGCGGCGGCCGGCGCCTAGAACGCCAGCAGCCAGCGGCGCAGCGCCCACAGCACCGCCGCGGCGAACAGGCCGGCGATCGCGTCGTCGACCATGATGCCGAAGCCGCCATGCACGTGGCGGTCGAAGACGCGGATCGGCCAGGGTTTGGCGATGTCGAACAGGCGGAACAGCGCGAAGGCGATGCCGATGCCGAGCGCCCAGCCGCCGACGCCGGCCGGGGCCAGGCAGATCAGCGGCGCGGCGGCAATCAGATAGCCGACGATCTCGTCGAAGACGATGCCGCCGTAGTCATGCACGCCGAGCAGGCGCGCGCTTTCGCCGCAGATGAAGCAGCCGGCGGCGAACAGCAGCAGGATCGCCGCCGCGTAGAACGGCCACGGCAGCCAGAGCAGCACGAGGAAGAAGACGACGCCGACCAGCGTGCCGAAGGTGCCCGGTGCGCGCGGCGCGAGGCCGGCACCGAAGCCGAAGGCCAGCACGTGCTCGGGCGTCGACCAGATCAGCTCGGCCGGCGGTTTCGGGAATGACGCGGCCCGTGAATGTTTTGGCGGCAGCGGCTTCATGAAAAGTGACGGTAGGCCTGGAGCGAGGACTCGACGATAGCACCCGCCGCGTCGCGCAGACGCACGCCGTCGCCGGCGACGACGCGCCCGATCACGCTCAGCGGCAGTTCGCCGCAGGCGCTGCGCGCCTCGGCGAGCCGTTCGGGCGGCACGCAGACGCAGAGTTCGTAGTCGTCGCCGCCGGCGAGCTGCAGCTCGTGCGCCGTCGCCGCGTCGGCCAGGCGCCGGAACGCCGGCGACGCCGGCAGCGCGGCCAGTTCGAGTTCGGCGCCGACGCCGCTCGCCCGGCCGATATGGCCGAGATCGCCGACGAGGCCGTCGGACAGATCGAGCGCGGCACTGGCGATGCCGCGCAGCGCGATACCGGCAGCGTTGCGCGGCGTCGGGCGGTCGAGCCGCGCGCGCAGGACACGTTCGTCGTCGCTTGCCGCCGCGCGCCCCTGCCGCCAGAGACGCAGGGCCAGCGCCGCATCGCCGAGCGTGCCGGTCACGCAGACGAGATCGCCGACGCGGGCACCGTCACGGCGCAGCGCAGCGCCCGGCGGCAGGCAGCCGAGCGCCGTGATCGTGATCGACAGCGGACCGCGCGTGGTGTCGCCGCCGACGAGGCGGATGCCGGCGAGCCCGGCGAGCGCGGCGAGGCCGCGCGCGAAATCGCCGAGCCAGCGCGCGCCGGCGTCCGGCAGGGTCAGCGCCAGGGTGAACGTCCACGGCCTTGCGCCCATCGCCGCCAGATCGGACAGATTGACGGCGAGCGCCTTCCAGCCGATGTCGCACGGCGCCGTTTCGGCCGGAAAATGGCGACCGGCAAGGAGTGTGTCGGAGGTCACCGCCAGCAGCTCGCCGGCCGGTGGCTGCAGCAGGGCGCAGTCGTCGCCGATGCCGAGCACCACGCCGTCGCCGCGCGGCGTCAGCTCGGCGAAGTAGCGGCGGATGAGTGCGAACTCATCCATCGTCGCGTCAGAGGCCGGCGCGGACTTCGTCGGCGCGCCGTGCGTGCGCGAGCTTGTCGAGCACGCCGTTGACGAACTTGTAGCCGTCCTCGGCGCCGAACATCTTGGCGAGATTCACCGATTCATTGACGGCGACTTTCCACGGCACGTCGCGGCAGTGCTCGATTTCGTAGGCGCCGAGCAGCAGCACCGCGTGTTCGACCGGATCGAGCTGCGCGAGCGGACGGTCGAGATGCGGCACGATCGCCATGGTCAGTTCGGCGGCGTGGGCGACCACGCCGTTGAGCAGTGTCTCGAAATACAGCGGGTCGGCACGCCCCAGGCCTTCCTCCTGCTCGCGGAACTGCTTGAGCAAGGCTTCCGGCGCCGCCTCGTTGAGCAGCCATTGGTAGAGCGCCTGCACGGTCAGGCGCCGCGCGAGTCCGCGGCGGCTTTGCGGCATGCCCTGCCCCGGCGGGTGACCCGGCTCGCTCATTTCAGCTCCTTGCGCAGGCGCAGCATCTCCAGCATCGCGGCGGCCGCTTCGTAGCCCTTGTTCGTCGTGCCGGGACCGCAACGCTCGACGGCCTGCTGTACGGTATTGACGGTCAGCACGCCGAAGCCGACCGGCTTGCCGGTCGAGAGCTGCACGTCGATCAGGCCGCGCGCGCATTCGCCGGCGACGAAATCGAAATGCGGCGTGTCGCCGCGAATGACGGCACCGAGGGCGACGACACCGTCGTAGCCGCCATCGAGCAGCAGCCTGGCGGCGAGCGGTACCTCGTATGCGCCGGGCGCGCGAAAGAAGCCGATGCGCTTGTCGTTGACGCCCCAGTCACGCAGCGCGGCGCGCGCGCCGGCGACCAGCGCATCGACGATCTCGACGTTCCAACGTGTGGCGACGATGGCGATCTTCGCCCTGTCGAACTCGCCGGCCTGCGGCAGATCCGGCGCGGCGTAGCCGGTCTTGGCATCGGCCGGCGCGCCCGCCGCCAGGGCCTTGCGCGGCTTCGCGGCTTTCCGCACGTTCTTCTCGGCTTTGTTCATCAATCGCAGGCCACGTACTCGACCACTTCGAGGCCGAAGCCGGAAATGCCCTGCATGCGCTTCGGCGCCGACAGCACGCGCATCTTGCGCACGCCGAGATCGGAGAGAATCTGCGCGCCGAGGCCATAGGTGCGCAGCAGCGGCCGCACGTCGTGCGGCGTTTCGTCACGCATGTTCAGCGCGACCACCTGCTGCACGAATTCGCGTGCGCTTTCCGGCTTGCGCAGCACGACGACGACGCCCGAGCCTTCGTCGGCGACGCGCTTCAGCGCGCGGCGCAGCGGCCAGCCGAAATCGTCGTGCTCGACGCCGAGCAGATCCTGCAGCGTGTTGCGCAGATGCACGCGCACCAGCGTCGGCTTCGCCGAATCGACGTTGCCCTTGACCATCGCCAGATGCACGGTATTGTCGATCGTGTCCTGATAGGTGACGAGGCGGAAATCGCCGAACTCGGTGGCGACATGCGTTTCGGCGACACGCTCGACGGTGTGTTCGTTGTCGAGGCGGTAGCGGATCAGGTCGGCGATCGTGCCGAGCTTGATGCCGTGCTCGCGGGCGAACACTTCGAGGTCCGGACGGCGCGCCATCGTGCCGTCTTCGTTCAGCACTTCGACGATCACCGCGGCCGGCTCGAAGCCGGCGAGACGCGCGAGATCGCAACCCGCTTCGGTGTGGCCGGCGCGCGTCAGCACGCCGCCCGGCTGCGCCATCAGCGGAAAGATGTGGCCCGGCTGCACGACGTCCTGCGGCGTGGCGTCACGCTTGACGGCGGCCTGCACCGTGCGCGCGCGATCGTGCGCGGAGATGCCGGTCGTCACGCCTTCGGCGGCCTCGATCGACACCGTGAACGCGGTCTTGTGGTTCTCCTCGTTGCGCGAAACCATCTGCGGCAGGCGCAGCTGGCGGCAGCGCTCCTGCGTCAGCGTCAGGCAGATCAGGCCGCGCCCGTAGCGCGCCATGAAGTTGATGTCCTCGGCGCGCACGCATTCGGCGGCCATCAGGATGTCGCCTTCGTTCTCGCGGTTCTCGTCGTCCATGAGGATGACCATCTTGCCGGCCTTGAAGTCGGCAATGATGTCTTCGATCGGATCGAGCCTGGACGAACGCACGTCGTCGATGTTGGCAATCTTGCTCATCATTCAATCCTCGTGTGCATCCTGCACCAGACGACGCCATCCATGGCGCCGGCTTTCAAAACAGGCAGCGCGTGCTTCAGGCGCCATCGCTCCGCGCCTGCAGCAGGCGTTCCAGATAGCGCGCGATCAGATCCACTTCGAGATTGACCGCCTGGCCCGGCTGCAGATCGCCCAGGGTGGTATGGGCGAGCGTGTGCGGGATGATGTTAACGCCAAACACCGTTTTCCCGGGGCCGTCCTCGACGTCGTTGACCGTCAGGCTGACGCCGTCGATGCAGATCGAGCCCTTGCGCGCCACGTAACGGGCCAGCGCGTCCGGCACGCGCAAGCGCATGCGTGTCGAACGCGCGTCCTCGTAGCGTTCGAGCAACTCGCCGATGCCGTCGACGTGGCCGGACACCATATGGCCGCCGAGCGGCTTGGCGGGCGTCAGCGCACGTTCGAGGTTGACCCTGGCGCCGGCTTCCCAGCGGCCCGCCGTCGTCAGGTTGAGCGTTTCGGCGGACAGGTCGGCCATGAAGCCGTCATCGGACAAACTGGCCGCCGTGAGGCAGCAGCCATTGACGGCGATGCTGTCGCCGAGCTGCACGCCGCGCAGATAGCCCGGAGCGCGGAACACCATGCGCCGATCGCCGCCGACCGACTCGATGCTCTCGATACGCCCGAGCGCTTCAATGATGCCGGTGAACATCTACTGCTCCTCGCGACGCGATGGCCGCAATGTGATGCGCAGGTCGGGGCCGACGCTGCGCGTGTCGACGAACTGCAGCGCGAGGCGCTGCGCCAGTCGCTCGAAGCCGGGAAGATAGGCGAACGGCCGCGCCTCGTGCCCGAGCAGGGTCGGCGCGACGTAGGCGACGATCTCGTCGACCAGGCCCTGCTGCAGCGTCGCGCCGGCGAGGCGCGGCCCGCATTCGAGCAGCACCTCGTTGACGTCGTGCTGCGCGAGCGCCGCCAGGGCGGCATCGAGCGCCAGCGAGCCGTCGGCGGCACGCGGCAGCTCGACGACGACGACGCCATCCGCAACCTGCGCCGGCCGCGTTGCCGTCAGCCAGAAGCGCCGCGCGTCGCCGTTCCACAGGCGCGCCGTCGGCGGCACGCGGGCCGTCGAATCGAGCACGATGCGATCGGGCTGCCGCGGCGGCGGAATCGCGCCCCGAATGGCGCCGTATTCGCCGGATGCCCCGCCATCGACGGCGACGCCGGGGCCATCCGACGCCGGCAGCCGCACATCGAGTTGCGGGTTGTCCGCCATCACCGTCGCCACGCCCGTCATCACGGCGCCGGCGGCGGCGCGCAGGCGATGCACGTCGGCGCGCGCCGCCGCCGACGTGATCCACTGGCTCTCGCCGCTCGCCATCGCCGTGCGGCCGTCGAGACTGGCGGCCAGCTTCAGCGTCAGCCATGGGCGGCCGCGGCGCATGCGCGACAGGAAGCCGCGATTGAGCCGCTCGGCATCGGCGGCGAGCAGCCCGGTCTCGCACGCGATGCCGGCCGCGCGCAGGCGCGCGATACCGCCGCCGGCGACCTTCGGATTGGGATCGACCATCGCGATCCAGACCTTGCGCACGCCGGCGGCGATCAGCGCGTCGGCGCACGGCGGCGTGCGCCCGTGATGCGCGCAGGGCTCCAGCGTGACGAACAGGTCGGCGCCGCGCGCGCGATCGCCGGCGGCGCGCAATGCGTGAATCTCGGCGTGCGGCTCGCCGGCGCGCAGATGGGCGCCCTCGCCGATCACCTCGCCGTCCCTGACGATGACGCAGCCGACGCGCGGATTGGGATGCGTCGTGTAGATGCCGCGCTCGGCGAGGCGCAGGGCGCGCGCCATGTACGTCGCTGCTTGGCTCGGCGTCATCGTCGCGAGCGCCGCTTCAGCCCGGCTTGCCGCGGCGCCGCACCGGAGTCTCGGGCACGTCCGGCGCCGCGATCAGCGGCAGCTGCGACTTGCGTTCCTCGGGTGACGGCAGCGTCTGCAGGCGCTCGATCTCCTCGTGAAAGGCGTTGACGTCCTCGAAGGCGCGATACACCGAGGCGAAGCGCACGTAGGCGACGTGATCGAGATCGCGCAGCTCCTCCATCACCCATTCGCCGACCTGGCGCGACGGCACCTCGCGCTCGCCGGTCGCCCGCATCTTGCGCACGACGCTCTCGACGGCATGGTCGACCATCTCCGGCGTCACCGGCCGCTTGTAGATGGCGTGTTCGATGCCCTGGCGCAGCTTGTCCTCGCGGAACGGCTCGGGATCGCCGCTGCGCTTGATGACGTGCGGCACCGAGAGCTGCGCCTTCTCGAAGGTCGTGAAGCGCCCGCCGCACTTCTCGCACTCGCGGCGACGGCGCACCTGCGTGCCGTCCTCGGCGAGGCGGGAGTCGACGACGCGAGTATCCGGCGCCTTGCAGAACGGACATTGCATCGGCCGGCTCTCGTCGTCGCTCGGTCAGGCGGCGCTCAGGCGCGCTTTCCGTAGACCGGGAAGCGCGCGCACAGCGCTTCGACTTCGCCGCGCACCCTGGCGATCGCCGCATCGGCGTTGCCGGCGCTCATAGCATCGACGATGTCGGCGATCCAGCCGGCGACCTGCGCCATCTCGGCTTCCCTGAAACCGCGCGTGGTCGAGGCCGGCGAGCCGAGCCGCAGGCCCGAGGTCACGAACGGCGACTTCGGATCGTTCGGCACCGAGTTCTTGTTGACGGTGATGTGCGCCTGGCCGAGCGCCGCTTCGGCGTCCTTGCCGGTCACGTTCTTGGCGATCAGGTCGAGCAGGAACAGATGGTTGTCGGTGCCGCCGGACACGACCTTGTAGCCGCGGTCGAGGAAGACCTTGGCCATGGCGCGCGCGTTGGCGACGACCTGCTTCTGGTAGGTCTTGAAGCCCGGGTCGAGCGCTTCCTTGAACGCCACGGCCTTGGCGGCGATCACGTGCATCAGCGGACCGCCCTGGATGCCGGGAAACACGGCCGACTGGAACTTCTTGTTGAAGTCCTCGCCCTGCCCCTTGCTCAGGATGATGCCGCCGCGCGGGCCGCGCAGGGTCTTGTGCGTGGTGCTGGTGACGACGTGCGCGTACGGCAGCGGGCTCGGATATTCGCCGGCGGCGACCAGGCCGGCAATGTGCGCCATGTCGACCCAGAACCACGCGCCGACCTTGTCGGCGATCTCGCGCATGCGCTTCCAGTCCTTGACGCGCGAGTAGGCCGAGAAACCGCCGATCAGCATCTTCGGCCTGGTTTCGAGGGCGATGCGCTCCATCTCGTCGTAGTCGATCAGGCCGGTCTCGGTATTCAGGCCGTACGGCACGATCTTGTACTGCTTGCCCGAGAAGTTGGCCGGGTTGCCGTGCGTCAGGTGACCGCCCTGCGCGAGGTTCATGCCCATCACCGTGTCGCCGGGCGACACCAGCGCGAGGAAGATCGCCGCGTTGGCCTGCGCGCCGGAATGCGGCTGCACATTGGCGTAGTCGCAGTCGAACAGCTTCTTCAGGCGGTCGATCGCCAGCTGCTCGGCGATGTCGACGTATTCGCAGCCGCCGTAGTAGCGCTTGCCCGGATAGCCCTCGGCGTACTTGTTGGTCAGCTGCGAACCCTGCGCTTCCATCACCGCCGGGCTGCAGTAGTTCTCCGAGGCGATCAGCTCGATGTGCGCTTCCTGGCGACCGCATTCCTGCTGGATGGCGGCGTTCAGTTCGGGATCGAAGTCGGCAAGGCGCGGGGCGCGTTCGAACATGGCTCGGGGGCTCTCGGCGGGCGGTGACGGTGGGCAGACCGAAATCTGGGGGCGCGTATTCTACCCGAGACCCCTATCAATAGGGTCCGGCCGCGGCAAGGCCGCAATTTGTAGTGGTGGGGCTCAGCCCGCCGGCTCGGCGCGCCACTGTTCGGCGCCGAGGAAGATCAGGCGGATCTGCGCCACGAAATTCGCTTCGAGCTCGCGCGCCAGCTGCGGCTGGTCCGGCGGCAGATCGAGGATGTCGCTCGCCGCGTTGAGCATGGTGTTGACCACCAGGCTGCAGATCATCTCCAGCGTCGCGGTCGGCAGATCGCTGCGGTAGCCGAGCATGCGCAGGTCCTGCGCCATCTCGCGCACGAACAGGTTCACCTCGTTGCGGATCGCCTGGCGGATCGCCGGCGAGCCGCCGTGGCGCTCGCTGGCCGCGGTGCGGAACTGGCGCGGGTTGGCGCGCACGTACTGCCAGTACACCGCGACCGAGTGGCGAATGATGTCGGTGGTCGGCACGCCGGCCTTGCGCACCTCGCGCAGCAGGCGGCGCAGGGTCACGCCGCATTCCTCGACCAGCGCCAGGCCCAGCTCTTCCATGCTGTGAAAGTGCCGGTAGAAGGCCGTCGGCACGACGCCGGCCTCGCGCGTGACCTCGCGCAGGCTCAGGCTCGGGAAGCTGTGGCCCTCGCTCATCAGGGTCAGGGCGGCGTCGAGCAGACGATCGCGCGTCAGCTGCTTGCGCGCGCCGCGGGCCCCGGCGTGGTCGCCGGCAAGCGTGGATTCGAGATGTTTTCGCCCCGACATGTTCACATGATAACAGCAATTCGGACAAAGGCTTGAAGTCAGTGTCTACGACATCCGCGAATGTTTCAGTGAACAACTGTTGACAAAGCCCGGCGTGGCAGCAAAGATGTGTGCACACTTGTACACCGACTTGCCGCCATGTCGACTCCCTTCGCCGCCATCCGCCAGCACGCCCTGCGCACCCTGCAATCGCCGTGGCTGCATCCGCTCAATGACACGGACGCGCTGAACGAACTGCTCGGCTCGCTCAATCCGCGCTGGTCGCTGACCGAGGTGCGCGCCGAACTGAGCGGCCGCCGCGCCGAGACGCCGGACACCGTGAGCCTGGAATTCAGGCCCAACCGTCTGTGGAACGGCTTCGCGGCCGGCCAGCACGTGACGATCACGGTCGACATCGACGGCGTGCGTCACCAGCGCGTCTACAGCCTCTCGTCCGATCCGGCGCAGGCCGAGCGGCTGACCCTGACCGTGAAGCGCCAGCCCGGCGATCGGCAGCGGACCAGCGTCTCGAACTGGCTGCACGACGGCCTGCGCCTCGGCGACGTCGTCACGCTCAGTGCCGCCGCCGGCGATTTCGTGCTGCCGGGCGCCGCGCGCCCGGCCCTGCTGCTCAGCGCCGGCAGCGGCATCACGCCGATGCGCGCGCTCCTGCATGCGCTGCGCCAGCGCGCCGCGGCCGGCACGTTCACCGACGATGTCGTGCTGATCCACGTCTGTCGTGATCGGGCCGATCAGATCTTCGCCGACGAACTGGCGGCGCTGGTGCGCGAGTGGCCGGCCCTGCGCCTCGTCGCCTGGCATACCGCGTCGCGCGGCCGGCCGACCGTGGCGAAGCTGCTCGAGGCGGTGCCCGATTACGCCGCCCGCGACACCTGGCTGTGCGGCCCCGCCACCTTCATGGCCGACGTCGAAGCGCACTGGCAGGCGGCCGGCCTCGCGGCCCGCCTGCGGCTGGAACGCTTCGGTCTCGCGCCGCGCGTCGTCGAAGGCGCCGCCAGCGCCGAAATCCGCTGCGAGCGCAGCGAGCGCCTGTTCACCGCCGGCGCCGGCGAAGCGCTGCTGCCGGCCGCCGAACGCGCCGGCCTGAAGCCGGCCTACGGCTGCCGCATCGGCATCTGCCGGACCTGCCTGTGCCGCAAGCGCAGCGGCACCGTGGAAAACCTGGTGACCGGCGAGCAGTCGAGCGAGCCGGACGAATGGATCCGCCTCTGCGTCAGCACGCCGCGCAGCGACCTGCAACTCGATCTCTGATGAAACCCTCCTCCAGCATGACCCCGAGCCCGACCATGACCCGCAAGAAACTGAGCCGCACCGACATTGCCGGCCTGCAGGCCGATCTCGACGCCGTGCGCGACAGCGTGATGAGCACGCTCGGCGACAAGGACGTCGCGCATATCCGCAAGATGATCCGCCGCGCGCGCGGCAGCGCCATCGCCGGCCGCACGATGCTCGGCCTCGGCTTCGATCCCGTCACCTTCGTCGTCGGCGTCGCCGCGCTGGCGCACGCCAAGATCGTCGAGAACATGGAGGTCGGCCACAACGTCATGCACGGCCAGTACGACTGGACCAATGATCCGTCGCTGAACTCGCTGCGCTACGAGTGGGACAATGTCTGCGACGCCGGCATGTGGCGGCACTTCCACAACTACGAGCACCATACCTACACCAATATCCTCGGCAAGGACCGCGATTTCGGCTACACCATCCTGCGTCTGTCCGACGAACAGAAGTGGCATCCCTTCTTCCTGCTGCAGCCGGTGTGGAACGCGATTCTCGCGCTGGCCTTCGAGTGGGGCGTCGGCGGCCACGACGTGCAGGCCGAGCGCTTCCTCAAGGGCGAGATGAGCTTCAGGCAGCTGGCCGAACGCTCCAAGCCCTTCCACCGGAAGATCCGCAAGCAGCTGGTCAAGGACTACGTGCTGTTCCCGCTGCTGACCTTCTGGAACGCGCCGCGCGTGCTGCTCGGCAACCTGCTCGCCAACCTGATCCGCAACCTGTGGTCGTACGCGATCATCTTCTGCGGCCACTTCCCGGACGGCACGCAGGTGTTCAGCGAGGAAGAGACGCGCGACGAGACGCGCGGCGACTGGTACTACCGGCAGATCTGCGGCTCGGCCAACATCGAGGGCGGTCGCGCGTTCCACATCCTCACCGGTCACCTGAGCCATCAGATCGAGCACCATCTGTTCCCGGACATGCCGGCGCACCGCTACGCCGAGATCGCACCGCAGGTGCAAGCGATCTGCGCCAAGTACGGCATCCGCTACAACACCGCCAACTTCTGGCGGCAGTACGGCACGGTGCTGGGCAAAGTGTTCCGCCATGCGCTACCGTCGCGTCGCGCCAACGCGGCGCTCGCCCAGGCCTGACGCTCACCATGAAGACGCTGCAAAGGCTCGAAGTGCTCAAGGATCTCGTGCAGCAGGCCGTCGACCGCGGCGCGAGCTCGGTCGAGGCGATCCATCAACACATCGCCGGCCTGCCCTTCCAGGTGCTCGAAAAGTCCGGCCTGCTCGACGACGACAAGCTGAAGCTGAAGGAAAAGCAGCAGCGCACGATCGGCGCCGTGTACGACGCGATCCGCCGCATCAACCGCCAGGTCGGCGAACTGATTTCGGACCAGTTCGAACTGGTCGAGGACAGCGAGCACATCCAGCGCGTGCTCGACGGGCAGACCAGGGCGGCGCCCGCCCCGAAGCGCAAGCCGGCCGCCAAAAGGAAGCCGCGCAAGGCGGCGACCAGGAAGAAGCCGGCCGCTTCCTGACGGTCCAGGTCGGGGAAGCGTTCGCCGGCACGCCCGCCCCCCGGTCAGGCTACTGGCCGCGCATCCAGGCCTGGCGCAGCTTGCGGCCGCAGACCGCCGATTCGACGTACGCGGTCTTCGACAGCTTCTGCCGGGCGACGATGCCGTAGGTGGTCTTGTCCGCCGAAATCCAGGGATAGAAGCCCATCAGGCCCGGGCTGCTGAAGGCCCCGTCGCCCTGCGGATCGTCTTCGATCCAGTGATTGATGCTGTAGTGCCAAGGCCAGGGCGCCGGGCTGAACGCGGCGTTGCCGCCCTGCGTGGCGACCGGCGCATAGCCGAGGAAGTCGTGCATGCGCAGCTGGCCCGAGAGAATCTTGCGCAGGAACTGCCCGTAGGCCGCCGGCGTGCCCTTCATGCCGCCGGCCGGCTGCGCCTGTGCGTAGGAGAGATTGATGTCGCGGCCGATGTAGCCCATCACCTCCGAGGTCAGCTCGGCCGCGTTCAGCCGGCCGAGGCCGAGCACCTGCAGGAGCTTCTGGTCGTGGCCGCCGCTGTACGAAAAACGGCCGACGTCGGCGCTGACACGCTCGCCGTTCTCGCCCTTGCTGAGACATTCGTCGCCGGTCTTCGAGAACAGGCACTTGAACGGATTGAGCTTGGTGTAGCCGGAGCGCATCTCGAGATAGGAGAGCTGATCGGCGGTCGGCTTGTTGTTGCGGCCGATCTTCTCGAGGAAGTAGGCGCCCCAGACGAACTTCGACGCCGAGGCGATCTTCATCTCGGAGCTGGCCGAATACTCGGTGCCGACCGCGCCGCTGGCGAGCACGCCCTTGGCGTCGCCGATTTCCCAGTAGAAATCGCCGAGCTTCCTGCAGTCGGGGTCGCCCTGGGCGACGGCGGTGACGGCCTGGCTGCGATCGGCGGCGTCGGCGCCGAGCGCGCCGAGACCGCAACCGAGCACCGCGACGGCAATCGAGAGACGGCGGAATCTGTTCATGGGAATTCCTCTGCTGGGGGATGCGGCGACCTTAGCCGAGCCTTTGTGCGGATTCTGTCAGCGCCGGGCGCCAGTGTCATGAGCGGCGATCCAGGGCGGCGATCAGTTCCGCATCGTGCTGGTAGATGTCCGGGCGGAAGGCCGGATGGCCGTCGGCGTCGACGTCGACCGTCCAGTAGGCGAGCAGGATCGGCACCGGCTTCGGCAGCGGGATGTTCTGCGTCGTGCCGGTGGCGACGATGGCCTCGAGCGCGGCCCGGTTCCATTTCAGCGGATCGTCGTAGAGCCGCTCGACGAGTTCCATGGCGCGCTCGACGCGGATGCAGCCGGAGCTGAAGGCCCGCTGCGCCTTGCCGAACAGCGCCTGGTGCGGAGTGTCGTGGAGATACACCGCGTAGGCGTTCGGGAAACGGATCGCGACCACGCCGAGCGAGCCGTCCGGGCCCGCGTCCTGGCGCAAGGTGATGTTGCCGGGCCGGCTCCAGTCGACCGCCGCCGGCGACAGCTCGCGCCCGGCGGCGTCGAACACGCGGATGCGGTGCCGCGCCAGATAGCCGGGGTCCTGGCGCACTTTCGGCAGCACGTCCTTGCGCAGGATGGTCGGCGGCACCGTCCAGGTCGGGTTGAAGGTCACGTAGTTGATCGCCGAGGTGAAGACCGGCGTGCTGCGATAGGGCTGGCCGACCTGCACGCGCGACTGCCATACCGGCTCGCCGGCACGAAACAGGGTGACGCGGTAGCCGGCGATGTCGACCAGCACGAAATCGCCCTCGCCGAGATGCAGCAGCCAGCGGCCGCGTTCGAGATTGGCGCGCAGCTGGTCGATGCGCGCCGCCACGGGCACGTTGAGCGCGGCCAGCGTCGCCGCACCGACCACCCCGTCGGCGTCGAGATACTGCGCCTGCTGATAGGCCTCCACGGCGGCCCGCAGTTCCTCGTCGTAGAGCGTGCTGCCGCTGTCGGGCAAGCCGAGGCGGCGCCGCAGCGCGGCGACGCGCGGATCATCGGCGCCCGGCTTGATGGAAGGCCCGGCTTCGATCGGCGGCCAGCCGCCCGCTGCCTGCACGGCGCGCAGCTGCGCGAGCGCGGCGCGCATGCGCGCGTAGAGCCAGTGCTGCGGCCGGGCCCGGGCATAGAGGTCGGCGAAGTCGCCGCGGTCGACCGCCGCCGAGAAGGCCTCGATGCCGGCCCTGGCGTCGAGCGCGCGCGGCTCGAAGTTCCAGTGCGTGTCCAGCGTCGCCGGATCGACCCTGCCGCGGTACAGATCCAGCAGCGCGCGCAGCGCGCTGTGCGTGACCATCCAGTCGTCGTCGGCGAGCGCCTGCGCATCGCCGGCCGGCGGCGGACCGGCGGCGATGATGTCGTCGTGATACTGCGCGGGCACGAGTCCGTCCGTCGTCAGCCCGCGCAGCGCGTCCAGCAGGCGGCCGCGGCGCTGCGCGTCGCGCCACGCCGGGCGGTCGCCGCGCAGGCCGTAGAACAGCGCGACGGCCTCGTCGAGGCCGAGCGCCTCGCCCTTGATGCCCGGCGCCACCTCGAGCTTCGGTGCGCCGCTGGCTCGCAGCGGCGCCGCGCGGGCGGCGATGATCGACTGCGCGTCGGCCTGCGGCTGCGCCGCGACCGGCGCGCCGCCGACGGCCAGGACCACGGCCAAAGCCCAGCCGATGCCGCGCACGCCAGCCCGCATAGAAAACCCTTCCTTTTTTCCAACCGTAGCAGCGGCGCAATCACGCAGTCCATTTGGACGAACCGCGACTCGAGCGCTACCATGCAGCGCGATGTGCCGGCCCCGAGGGACGCGCCGGCCCTCGCTCTTGAATGTCGATGACCTGCCGCGGCGCCCTGCGCGCCGCGCGTCCCCGGATGGTGTTTGCATGCGGTTCCCTTTCCGCTCCGCCCCGGCGGCCGCTCTGGCCTGGGCGCTGCCGCTGTGCGGTCATGCCGCCCCGCCCGCTTCGACGCTCTACGCGTCGCTGCACGCCGCGGCGCCGGACGTCCAGGCGGCCGCCCTGCAGGCCGCGGTCGACGCCCTGGCCTGCGCCAGCGCGGCGGGTGACCTCGAGGCGCGGCGTCTCGCGCTGATCGATTACTCGCTGCCGTCGACGCAGCAGCGCCTGTGGGTCTTCGACCTGGACGGCAGCAAGCTGCTGTTCCGCGAGCTGGTCGCGCACGGCCGCAACTCGGGCGATCGCGACGCGCAGCGTTTCTCGAATCGCGACGGCAGCCTGCAGTCGAGCATCGGCCTGTTCCGCACCGGCGGCAGCTATGTCGGCGGCAAGGGCTATTCCTTGCGCCTCGACGGACTCGAGCCGGGCGTCAACGATCTCGCCCTGCAGCGCGCGATCGTGATTCACGGCGCGCCGTATGTCGACGCCGCGCTCGCCGCCAAGCAGGGGCGCATCGGCCGCAGCTGGGGCTGCCCGGCCGTGCGCGCCGGCATCGCACGGCCGCTCATCGACGCGATGAAGAACGGCCAGCTGCTGTTTTCCTACTACCCCGACCCGCGCTGGCTCGCTTCGTCGCGCTTCCTCAACTGCGCCGCGCGCGACGCGCGGCGCGACACGCTGGCGCAGGCCGGCAGCGCCACGACGATGCGCGCGCTCGCCGCGCCCTGAGCGCGGCGAGCCTGCGCATCAGCCGACGATGATGCGGCTCGGCTCGGCGCCGGCACCGGCCAGCAGCAGCTTGTTGAGCCGGCGCACGAAGCCGGCCGGATCGTCGAGCTGGCCGCCTTCGGCGAGCAGCGCCTGACCGAACAGCAGCTCGCCGAGATCGGCGAAAGCCGCATCGTCGCCGGTCGCCTTCAGCTTCTCGACCAGCGGATGCGTGGGATTGATCTCGAGGATCGGCCGCGAGGCCGGCGCCTGTTCACCGGCGCGGCGCAGCATCTCCTCGAGACGGCGCGACAGCGCGTACTCGCCGGCGACGAGGCAGGACGGCGACTCGGTGAGGCGCGACGACAGGCGCACGGCCTCGACCCGCTCGCCGAGCGCCTTCTGCAGCCGCTCGATGACCTCCTTGAACTCGCCTTCGAGACGCGCCTTCTCCGGCGTCTCGATCTTCGCCTCGAGATCCTTCGAGGCGCGCGCCACCGACACCAGCTTCTTGCCGCCGAATTCGGTCAGATGACTGACGACCCATTCGTCGATGCGGTCGGTCAGCAGCAGCACCTCGAAGTTGCGCGCGCGGAAGCCCTCGAGATGCGGCGAGCTGCGCGCCGCCGCGAGCGTCTCGGCGGTGAGGTAGTAGATGCCGGTCTGCTCGGCCGGCATGCGCGCGACGTAGGCCTCGAGCGTGACGTCGGCCTTGTCGCTCGTCGTCGAGTGGAAGCGGCAGAGCCTGGCAATGCGCTCCTGGTTGGCCTGGTCCTCGACCAGGCCCTCCTTGAACACCGTGCCGAACGCCGCCCAGAACTTCGCGTAGTCATCCGGCTTGTTCGCCGCCATGTCGTCGAGCAGATCGAGCACGCGCTTGACCAGCGCGCTCCTGATTTTCTCGACGGTGCGGTTGCCCTGCAGGATTTCGCGCGAGACATTCAGCGGCAGGTCCGGCGTGTCGACCACGCCGCGCACGAAACGCAGATACGGCGGCAGCAGCTCGGCCGCCTTGTCCATGATGAAGACGCGCTTGACGTAGAGCTGCACGCCGCGCGACTGCTCGCGATCCCAGAGATCGAACGGCGCGCGCGACGGAATGTAGAGCAGCGAGGTGTACTCGATCGTGCCCTCGACCTTGTGATGCGCCCAGGCCAGCGGTGCCTGGTAGTCGTGCGCGATCTGCTCGTAGAACTTCGCGTAGTCCTCGTCCTTCAGTTCCGACTTCGGCCGCGTCCAGAAGGCGCGCGCCTGGTTGATCGTCTCCAGCTCGCCCTTGTCGTTGCGCAGCTTGATCGGCAGACCGATGTGGTCCGAATACTTGCGCACCAGGCTCTTCAGGCGCAGCGGCTCGAGGAATTCCTTGTCGTCCTCGCGCAGATGCAGGATCACCTCGGTGCCGCGATCGAGCTTGAACGAGGGCTCGACGGTGAATTCGCCCTGGCCGTCCGATTCCCAGCGCACGGCTTCGCCGTCGGCGCGCTTGCTCAGCACCGTGACCTTGTCGGCGACGATGTAAGCCGAGTAGAAACCGACGCCGAACTGGCCGATCAGCTGCGCGTCCTTCTTCTGGTCGCCGGACAGCGATTCGAGAAACTTGCGCGTGCCCGAGCGGGCGATGGTGCCGAGGTTCTCGATCACCTCGTCGCGCGACATGCCGACGCCGTTGTCCTTGATCGTCAGCGTGCCGGCCGCCGGGTCGGGAACCAGCTCGACCGCCAGCTCGTCGGCACCGAGCAGGGCCGGGTCGGCGATCGCCTCGAAGCGCAGCTTGTCGCAGGCATCCGACGCATTCGAGATCAGCTCGCGCAGGAAGATTTCCTTGTTCGAGTACAGCGAATGGATCATCAGGTGCAGCAGGTGCCGCACCTCTGCCTGGAACTCACGCTTTTCGGCCGCCATCGGCTTCTCGCTCCGCGGAATCATGGGAGCCGGCGTTGTAGGGCCGGCCGCCGGCGATTTCAAGTCCCGCCTATCGATAGAGGCAATTCGTCTTTCCGCCTCGGACGGTGGCTGCGTAGATTGCGCGCGGGCCGCACGTGCGCGGCGGGGACCGTTGGCATCGCATGAGCATTTCATCCAGACCGGACGACGGCGTGGCGGCACCGGCGCGGCCGACAGCGCCATCGAGCGTACTGCGGTGCTTCGCCGGCTTGCGTCGCTGGCTGAGCCTCGCGGTCGTGGTGCTCGCCGCCTATGCCGCTGGTGCCGCGCCGGACCGCGAGGCGCTGCATAGCGCGGCGGCCGCGGCGGCGATCGCCTTCGTCGCCTACGTCCACCAGGACCGCCGGACGCGCCTGCGCGCCGAACACGACCGTCAGCTCTACCGGCGCTTCCTGCACGAGCTGCCGGCGGACGGCGCGGCGCTGCGCTTCCTGCGCCGGCCCGGCACCGACAGCGCGCCGCGCGCCGCCATCGAGGCGCTCGAACGCTTCCTCACCGGCTGGCACAACGTCGAGAGCGAATTCACCAACGAATATCTCGGCAGCCACCTGCGCCAGCTGCAACGCGCGATCGGCGTCCTGCTGCGCCTGCAGGCCGAGCAGGCGCAGGGTGCGGCCGCATCGGCGCGCCACGAGGTCTTGCGCGGGCGCGTCGCGGCGGCCGCCGCGGCCGTGCTGCTCGCCCACCAGGAGCTCGTCTGGCAAGGGCGCCGGTTGCTGTAGCGCGCCCGCTCAGTCGAGCGTGCGGCGATAGAAGCGCATGGCGATCGCCATGACGATCAGGGTGAACAGCGCCATCGGCCAGATGCTCGGCCACAGCTCGGCCCAGCCGTTGCCCTTCAGCACGATGCCGCGGATCAGGCGGTTGAAGTGCGTCAGCGGCAGCACGCTGGCGAGCCACTGCGCCCACTGCGGCATGCCGGCGAACGGGAACATGAAGCCGGACAGCAGGATGTTCGGCAGGAAATAGAACATCGTCATCTGCATCGCCTGCAGCTGGTTGGCGGCCAGCGAGGACAGCGTGATGCCGACGGTGAGATTGGCGGCGATGAACAGCAGCGCCGACAGATACAGCGCCACCGCGCTGCCGACGAAGGGCACGCCGAACACCCAGCGCGCCGCAGCGAGAATGATCGTCGCCTGGATCAGGCCGATGGCGATGTACGGCACGATCTTGCCGCTCATCACTTCGATCGGCCGCACCGGTGTCGCCAGCAGGTTCTCCATCGTGCCGCGCTCGCGTTCGCGCGTCATGGCGAGGCCGGTCATCATCACCAGCGTCATCGTCAGGATCACGCCCATCAGGCCGGGCACGATGTTGTACTGGGTGATGCCTTCCGGGTTGTAGAGCCGGTGCACGCGAATCTCGAAGGGTGCCGCGCCGGCGGCGAGCGCCGCGAGCGGCCCGCGCAGGTCCTTCTGCGCCACGGCGGCGACCAGCGGGTTGACGGCGCCGAGCGCCATGCCGGTCGCCATCGGGTCGGTCGCGTCGGCTTCGAGCAGCATCGCGGGCTTTTCGCCGCGCACCAGCTTCTGCGTGAAATCGGCGGGCACGTCGAGCACGAACTGCACGCGGCCGCGCGCCAGGGCATCGCGCCCGGCCTGCTCGTCCGGCAGCTCGGCGACGATGTCGAAGTAGCTCGAATTGCGCATCGCCGCGACCAGGCTGCGCGTGAACTCGCTGTGTCCGGCGCCGATCACCGCGGTCGGCAGGTGGCGCGGATCGGAATTGATCGCGAAGCCGAACAGCGTCAGCTGCACGATCGGAATGCCGACGATCATGGCGAAGGTCACGCGATCGCGGCGCAGCTGCAGGAATTCCTTGCGCACGATCGCCCACCAGCGCAGCAGCGAGAACGCGCTCATGCGCCTGCCGCGTAGTTGTCGGTGGCGCGGTTCATCAGATGGATGAACACGTCTTCGAGGCTGGTGTCGACGCGCTCGATGCGCAGCCCGTCGCCGGTCGCGAACCGCTTCAGCGTCGCTTCCAGCAGCGGCGCGTCGCGGCCGGTGACATGCAGCACGGCGCCGAAGGCGACGGTCTGCTCGACGCCAGGCTGGCCGCGCAGCGCCGTCGTCAGTTCGGCGAGGCCCTCGCCGCGCACGGCGAACGTCGTCAGCTGCTGTGCGCGCACGACGTCCTCGGCCGTGCCCTGCGCCAGCAGCTTGCCGTAGGCGATGTAGGCGAGCTTGTGGCAGCGCTCCGCCTCGTCCATGTAATGCGTGCTGACCAGCACCGAAATGCCTTCGGCGGCGAGGCGATGCAGTTCCTCCCAGAAATCGCGGCGCGCGGTCGGATCGACGCCCGCCGTCGGCTCGTCGAGCAACAGCAGCTCCGGCTTGTGCAGCATGCAGGCGGCGAGCGCGAGGCGCTGCTTCCAGCCGCCGGACAGCGCGCCGGTCAGCTGATGCGCGCGCGCGGCGAGGCCGAGGCGTTCGAGCGCCCCGTCGACGACGCGCCGGCGCTCCGGCATCTCGTAGAGACGCGCCACGAAATCGAGGTTTTCGCGGATCGTCAGATCGTCCCAGTACGAGAACTTCTGTGTCATGTAGCCGACGCGGCGCTTGATCTGCTCCGATTCGCGGCGGATGTCGTAGCCGAGGCAGCTGCCGCTGCCGGCGTCCGGCGTCAGCAGGCCGCACATCAGGCGGATCGACGTGGTCTTGCCGCTGCCGTTGGGGCCGAGGAAGCCGAAGATCTCGCCGCGCCGTACCTGCATCGACAGATCGGCGACCACGTGCTTGTCGCCGAAATGCTTGTTCAGGCCGTGCACGTCGATCGCCAGTTCGCGCGCCGCCGTCGTGCTCATGTCGGGCTCACCGTCACCGGCTGGCCCGGATGCAGCTGGGCGGCGTCCTGCGGCGCCGGCCAGGCCTCGACCATGAATACCAGCTTGTCGCGCGTCTCGTTGCTGTAGATCACCGGCGGCGTGTATTCGGCCTCGGACGAGACGTAGCGGATGGTCGCGGCGACGTCGCGCGCGCAGCCGTCGCAATGCAGGCGCACGCCTTGCCCGACACGCAGTGCGCCGAGCGCGCGCTCCGGCACGAAGAAGCGCAGCTTGATGTTGCCCGGCGGCAGCAGGCGCACCACCGGACTGCCGGCCGCCACCCATTCGCCCTTGCGGTACAGGGTGTCGTAGACGCGCCCGGCATCCGGCGCCGCCAGCGTCTTCTCGGCCAGCCGCCAGTCGGCCTGCGCCAACGCCGCGCGCGCGGCCTCGGCCTGCGCGGCAGCGGCGGCGAGCTGCTGTTCGCGGCCCGGCAGTCCGGCGACTTCGAGCTGGCGGCGCAGCTCGTCGACGCGCGCGGCGGCGCTGTCGGCCTGCGCGCGGCTCGCGTCGAGCTGCGCCCGGGCGACGGCGCCGGTGTCGATCAAGGCCTGATCGCGGCGCAGCTGCTCCGCCGCATTGCGCGCCGCGGCGAGCGCCTGCGCGAGCTGCGCGCGGACGACCGCGACTTCCGGCGCGCGCTTGCCGGTCTGCAGATCGGCGAGCTGCGCCTGCGCGGCGCCGAACTGCCGCGCCGCCTGCTGCCGCGCCGCCGCCTCCAGCGTCGCCTCGAGACGAAACAGCGGCGCGCCGGCCTGCACGCTGTCGCCGCGCCGCACGGCCAGCGCCTCGAGGCGGCCGGCCTGCGAGGAGGCCACATAGACGAATTCGCCCTCGACGTAGCCCTGGTAGGCCGGCGGCGCGCGGCCGCAGGCCGACAGCAGCATCGCCGCGACCACGATGGTGGGTGTCTTATGCATCGCCGGCCTCCAGATCGCGGCGCCGCGCCTGCAGCGCCGCCAGTGAAAACTGCGCGATATGCGTGGCCAGCAGCGCCGGCCCGCCGCTGTCATAGCTGTGCGGCGCCAGCTGCTCCACGAGCGGCCGCGCGAACAGGTAGAACATGCACTGGCTGACGATGCTCAGCGTGCAGCGCGTGACCGTCTCGGTGTCCGCCTTCGGCCCGAGCAGCCGGGCGACGATGGCCGACAACTGGCGGAACTGCGGGGCGATCACGTCCGCCACCAGCGTCCGCAGCGCCGGCGTCGGCGACAGCAGCTCGCGCATCAGCAGTTTCGCCACGAAAGCGCGCTGGTCCTCGGCGAGGAAGCGGCTCAGCAGCGCCGTCACCGCCGCCCGCAGGGCCTGTTCGGCGCCGGCGAGCTGCGCGGCATCGGCGAAGGGATAGCGCTCGATGCGCTCGCCGGCCTGGTGCCGCAGCACTTCGAGGTACAGCGCTTCCTTGCCGCCGAAGTGGTAGTTGATGGCCGCGACATTGGCGCCGGCGCGCTCGGCGATGTCGCGCACGCGGGCGAGGTCATAGCCCTGCTCGACGAACACCGCGGTCGCCGCGTCGAGCAGCGCCGCGCGCGTCCCTTCACGACTCGGCAATGGCGCGGCACCGGCAGGCGGCGGGGTGCGACTGGGCTTCGGCATGATTAAAACAATTGTTTTAAACAAGCGCTTTGATATACCCGGCGGCGGCCCTCTGTCAAATCGCAGACCGCAAAAAGCCACGGCGGACCGCGAGGGTCCGCCGTGGCGAGGCGATGATGCCGTGCAGCGCCGGCCGCGAGGCCGGAGCGCGCTCGCTTAGCCGAGCTTCTCGGTGATGCGCGCCGCCTTGCCCGACAGGTTGCGCAGGTAGTACAGCTTGGCGCGACGGACTTCGCCGCGACGCTTCACGCTGATCTCGGCGACCTGCGGGCTGTAGGTCTGGAACACGCGCTCGACGCCTTCGCCGTGCGAAGCCTTGCGCACCGTGAAGGCGGAGTTCAGGCCGCGGTTGCGCTTGGCAATCACCACACCCTCGAACGACTGCAGACGCTCGCGGTCGCCTTCCTTCACCTTCACCTTGACCTCGACCGTGTCGCCGGGGTTGAAGGCCGGCACCTGCTTGTTCATCTGTTCCGCTTCGATCGCGGCAATGATCTTGTTCGTACGCATGTCTGCTACCTCAGTTAAACCTATCGCCGCGTCGCGATGAACTCGCGCAACAGCGCCCTTGAATCCTCGTCCAGCTCCAAGCCGTCGAGCAGCTCGGGCCGCTTGAGCCACGTCTGCCCCAGTGCCTGCTGCCGACGCCAGCGCGCGATTTTCGCATGATCGCCGGACAACAGCACCTCCGGCACCCCTGCGTCGCGCCAGACTTCCGGCCGCGTGTAATGCGGATGGTCCAGAAGTCCCGCGGAGAACGAGTCGTTCACCGCCGACTGCTCGTCGCCCAGCACGCCGGGCAACAGGCGCGCAATGGCATCGATCACCACCATCGCCGCCAGTTCGCCGCCCGACAACACGAAGTCGCCCAGCGACAACTCGAAATCCACCTCGGCTGCGAGCACGCGCTCGTCGAGGCCCTCGTACCTTCCGCACAGCAGCACCAGACCCTGCTCGGCGCTCAGGCGCTCCGCCCAGCGCTGGTCGAAACGACTGCCCTGCGGCGACAGGTAAACCACTTTCGGGGCGACCTTCGCCGCACCGATCGCCTGCTTCGCGTCGGCCACCGCCGCTGCCAGCGGCTCGGCCTCCATCACCATGCCGGGTCCGCCGCCGTAGGGCCGCGCATCGACGCGGCGCCACTTGTTCGTGCTGTAGTCGCGCGGATTGCGCGTCGACAGCGCGAGCTGGCCCTGCCCGACCGCGATCCGCGGCATGCCGTGCCGCGTCACCTGTTCCACCAGTTCGGGGAACAGCGTGATGACCTCGATCTTCATCGCCCGGCACTCACCAGTCCGGCTGCCACTCGCAAACGATGCGACCGGCGGCCGGATCGACCTCGCGGACGATCTGCGGGCTGACGAACGGGATCAGCCGTTCCGTTTCACCCTCGCCGCCGGCGTCGGCGGTGATCACCAGCACGTCCTGCGCGCCGTTGCTGGTGACGTCGGTCACCGTGCCCAGCGCCACGCCCTCGGTGTTCATCACCGCGAGACCCAGCAGGTCGGCCCAGTAGAACTGGCCTTCCGGCAGCTTCGGCATCTCGCCGCGCTCGACCTGGATCTCGGCGCCGATCAGCCCGGCGGCGACATCGCGATCCTCGATCGGCTTGCCCGAGGCATCGCTGATCTGTGCGACGAGGCCGTTGCCCTGCACCTTGCCGGCCAGCAGCTGCGCCTCGAATCCGTCGCCGTGGACCAGCCACCAGCGCCGGTACTTCAGAATGTTTTGGGCCGGACGGGTGTACGAATACACCTTGATCCAGCCCTGGACTCCATGCACGCCGGCGACGCGGCCCAGCGTCACCCGGCGCCCTTCCACGTCTTAGGCCGCCTTGGGCGCCGTCTTGACGAGGTAGGCCACGCGCTCGGACAGCTGCGCGCCGTTCTTCGTCCAGTGCTCGACGCGCGCCGCGTCCAGCACGAGCTTCTGCTCCTGGCCCTTGGCGTTCGGGTTGTAGTAGCCGAGGCGCTCGATGAAGCGGCCGTCGCGGGCGCTGCTCTTCTCGGTGGCAACCACGTGGTAGAACGGGCGCTTCTTGGCGCCGGCGCGAGCCAGACGAATCGTGACCATATCTGCAAATTCCTGTTTTCTGACGACCGAGCAGGCCGCTATGGCCGCTGAAAGGCCGCGTATTTTAGCGATTTCCTTCCGGAAATCCAGCGCTTCCACACAATATGCTGTGTCGGACGTGCGCCACGCGGCGGCTCGTCGGCCTCGCGGCCGCGCGCGCGGCCTATCGACCGTTGCGCAGGAGCACCAGAACGCGGCTCTCGATGTCGCCGGCGAAGGTATCGCCGAAGCCGTAGTAGATCTGGTCGATCTCGCCGTTCGGCTTGATGATGAAAGTCGCCGGCAGGCGCCACAGATCGAAAAAGCGCGTGGCGATGCCGATCGGATCGACGATCACCGGATACGACACCGGATGCAGCTTGAGAAAGCGCTGCGCCTTGTCGACTTCCTGGTCGATGCTCACCGAGAGCACCTCGAAGCGCTCGCCGTAGCCCTGCTTCTGCAGGCGGCCGTGGATCGCGTCGATCTGCGGCATGGATTCGATGCAGGGCCCGCACCACGAAGCCCAGAAATCGAGGACCACGACCTTACCCTTCAGGGTGCTGAGCTTGGTGCCCTGCGGTCCCTGCAGGACCACGCCGGCCGCTTCCGGCGCCTGCTGGCCGACCTTGATGGCATGGGCCGGCGCACTGACCAGCGAGGCCAGCAGCAGCAGCGCCCCCCCGAGTCCCCGGCGCATGTTCAGCGCCGCGGCAGCATGCCGGGCGGCAGACGCCCGGCGAGGCCGCGCATCATCTTCGCCATGCCGCCGCTGGCGACCTTCTTCATCATGTCGCGCGTGGTCTCGAACTGGCGCAGCAGCTGGTTGACGTGCTGCACTTCGACGCCGGCACCGGCGGCGATGCGACGCTTGCGCGAGGCCTTGATGAGATCCGGGAAGCGACGTTCCTGGCGCGTCATCGAATTGATGATGGCGACCGTCTTGCGCACCTGCTTCTCGGCGTCGACGTTCTTCAGCTGCGCCTGGATCTGCGCCCCGCCCGGCAGCTTCTCGAGCAGCGACTGCATGCTGCCCATGTTCTGCATCTGCAGCATCTGCTCGCGGAAGTCTTCGAGATCGAAACTCTTATTCTTCTTGAGCTTCTCGGCGAGCTTCTGCGCCTTCTCGTGATCGACCTTGCGCGCCGTCTCCTCGATCAGCGACAGCATGTCGCCCTGGCCGAGGATGCGCGTGGCGATGCGATCCGGGTGGAAGACTTCGAGGCGGTCGGACTTCTCGCCGACGCCGAGGAACTTGATCGGCTTGCCGGTGACGGTGCGCACCGACAGCGCCGCGCCGCCGCGCGAGTCGCCGTCGACCTTGGTCAGGATCACGCCGGTCAGCGGCAGCACGTCGGCGAAGGCGCGCGCCGTCTTGGCGGCGTCCTGGCCGGTCATGCTGTCGACCACGAACAGCGTCTCGACCGGATCGAGCGCGGCGTGCAGCGCCGCGATCTCCTTCATCATCTCCTCGTCGACCGTGGTGCGGCCGGCGGTGTCGACGATCAGCACGTCGGCGTACTGCTTGCGCGCCTCGGCGAGCGCGGCCTGCGCGATGTCGACCGGATTCTGGCCGACCGCCGACGGGAAGAATTCGACGCCGACATTGCCGGCGACGATGCGCAGCTGCTCGATGGCGGCCGGGCGGTAGACGTCGCAGGACACGACGACGACCTTCTTCTTCTGTTCCTTCAGCCACAGCGCCAGCTTGCCGGTGCTCGTCGTTTTACCGGAACCCTGCAGGCCGGCCATCAGGATGATCGCCGGCGGCTGCGCGCGCAGGTTCAGCGGCTCGGTGACGCCGCCGAGCGTCGCCGTCAGCTCCTGCTGGACGACGCGCAGGAATTCCTGCCCGGGCGTCAGCGAAGCGGTGATCTCGGTCCCGAGCGCGCGCGCCTTGACCTTGTCGGTGAAATCCTTGACCACCGGCAGGGCGACGTCGGCCTCGAGCAGCGCCATGCGCAGCTCGCGGCTGGCGGCGTTGATCTGCTCTTCGGTCAGGCGGCCCTGGCCGCGGATGGAGTCGAGTACGCGCGACAGGCGCGTCGTCAGATTGTCGAACATGGAAAAGGACCGCTGCGGATTGCCGCCATTGTAGCGGCAGCGCGGCTCAGGCGAGCGCGATGGCGTCGCCGCGTTTCAGGTGCACGTATTCCCAGCCGCGCAGCGCGCGCCGGCACTCGCGCTCGATCTGCGCTTCGGTACCCGGCTTGTGGTGCGTGAGATAGAGCCGCGGCTTGTGCACCAGCTTGCGCAGCTCGCTGCCCAGCAGCTCGGGCGTGAAGTGCTTGGAGGCGTGGCTGAGCGCCGCTTCCTGATCGGGGAAGGCGATCTCGATCATCAGCTTGTCGAGACGCGACAGGCCGTTGAGGAAGTTCCACAGCATGTCGTCGGCGTAGGTGTCGCCGGAAAACGCGAAGGTGCCGCCGCGGCCTTCGATCGCGTAGCCGTTCGCCGGCACGGTGTGCAGGACGCGGAACGGCGTGATCGTCCGCCCGCCGCCGAGATCGATGCGCTCCTCCATGGCGATCTCGCGCCAGCGCAGCAGCGGATTGGTCTCGTCGGGCAGCGTCGAAAAATCCGGCCAGACCTTCCAGTTGAAGATGTGCTCGCGCAGCGTCTGCAGCGTGTCGCGGCTGGCATGCACGGCGATCGGCTGTTCGATCAGGTCGAAAAGGTTGTCGGCCATGAAGGCCAGGCCACAGACGTGATCGAGATGGCAGTGCGTGAGAAAGATGTGCCGGATGCGCTGCTGCTGCGCGAGCGTGAGATCGCCAACGCCGGTGCCGGCATCCAGGAGAATCTCGTCGTCGAGCAGCAGGCTGGTGGTCCGCAGGCCTGGGCCGACGCCGCCGCTGCAACCGAGCACCTTGATGCGCATAGGGTTCCGGGAAATACGATCGCGCGATGCTAGCACGGTGCACGGCGATGCTATGCTGCGACGATGATCCTGACGATTCTCGCCTGCGCGCTCTACGTCATCACCGCGCTGCTGATCTGGCGTCGCCCGCATCCCGTCTACGAACGCTGGCTGCCGCCCCTGGCGCTGGCCCTGCACGGCGTCGCGCTGAGCCGGTATGTCTTCCAGGCCGGCTCGATCACCATCGGCTTCAACGAGGCCCTGTCGCTGTTCACCTGGCAATCGTCGGCGCTGCTCTGGGCGCTGTGCTTCCGCGAGCCGCTGCGCGTACTCGGCACCGCCGTCTACCCGCTGACCGCCGCCGCCGCGCTGGCCTGCGCGCTCTGGCCGTCGCCGGCCAGCGACATCCCGATCGGCGACATGAAGGCGCGGGCGCACATCGTGCTGTCGCTGTTCTCGGCCGGTCTGCTGACATTGGCCGCCGTGCAGTCGGTGCTGCTGGCGGCGCAGGACCGCCTGCTGCATCGCGGCCAGCTCACGCATCTGGCGCGCGCACTGCCGCCGGTGCAGACCATGGAACGGCTGCTGTTCCAGCTGATCGCGATCGGCTTCGCGCTGCTGTCGCTGACCCTGCTGTCCGGGCTGTGGTTCATCCACGACTGGCTGTCGCAGCACCTCGTGCACAAGACCATCCTGTCGATCACCGCCTGGCTGATCTTCGGCACCCTGCTGTGGGGCCGCCTGCGCTACGGCTGGCGCGGACGCACGGCGATCCGCTGGGCCCTCGCCGGTTACGCGATGCTCATCCTCGCGTATTTCGGCAGCAAGCTCATTCTCGAAGAAATCCTAGGCAAACACTGGACTTAGGCCGTTCTTCTCAGGTGCCGGCGTTGACAGCCCCCGGTCCCGTTCGATAACTAAGCTTCGCCCTTACGGCCCTCCTCGCTCTTGGACGACATACCGCTAGCCGCCCTCATCGGGCTGTTGATCGCCCTGCTGATCCTGTCGGCATTCTTTTCCGGCTCCGAAACGGGCCTGATGACGCTGAACCGCTATCGCCTGAAGACGCGCGCGCAGAAGGGCGAGCGCGGCGCCCGCTACGCCAAGCGCCTGCTGCGCAGGCCGGAGCGCCTGATCGGCACCATCCTGCTCGGCAACGCCTTCGTCAACAATCTGGCCGCCGCGATCATCGCGCTGGTCGCCGTGCGCCTGTTCACCAGCAATGTCCTGCTGCTGGCGGCGATCGGCGGCTTCACGCTGCTGATGCTGGTCTTCTCCGAAGTCACGCCGAAGATGCTCGCCGCCCTGCATCCGGAGCGCGCGGCGCTGCCGGCGGCCTACGTCTACTGGTTCCTGCGCCTGCCGCTGTTTCCCTTCGTGTGGCTGGTGAACCGCCTCAGCAACGCGCTGCTGCGCGTGTTCGGCGTGACTTCCGAGGACGCCGCCCAGCACAGCCTCAGCTCGGAGGAACTGCGCACCGTCGTGCTCGAAGCCGGCGCGATGATTCCGCAGCGCCATCAGAAGATGCTGCTGTCGATCCTCGATCTGGAGAAGGCCACGGTCGAGGACATCATGGTGCCGCGCAACGAGATCGTCGGCATCGACATCACCGACAGCCTCGACAAGATCCGCGACGTCGTGATCAGCAGCCCGCACACGCGCCTGCCGGTGTTCGACGGCTCGATCGACCACCTGAAGGGCGTCGTGCACCTGCGCCGCGCCGTGCGTCTGGCCGCCGAAGGCAAGCTCGACATCGACAGCCTGCTGGCGCTGGCCAGCGAGCCCTATTTCGTGCCGGAAGGCACGCCGCTGAACCAGCAGCTGCTGAATTTCCAGAATCAGAAGCGACGGGTCGGCTTCGTGGTCGACGAGTACGGCGACATCCAGGGCCTGATCACGCTCGAGGACATTCTCGAGGAGGTCGTCGGCGAATTCACTTCGGACCCGGCGACGCGCCTGAAGAACGTCTACGCCGATGCCGACGGCTCCTACCGCGTGTCCGGCTCGGTGACCGTGCGCAGCCTCAACCGCACGCTCAACTGGCGCCTGCCGGCCGACGGCCCGAAGACCATCAACGGGCTGGTGCTCGAACAGCTCGAGGCGTTGCCGCAGGCCGGCGCGCGGCTCGACATCGACGGCTATCGCGTCGAGATCACCGAGGCGCGCGCCAACGTCATCAAGGCCACGCGCATCTGGCCGCCGCACGCGCTGCGCAGCGCGCCGGTGCGCGCGCGCGCCGCGGCCTGAGGACACGCCTCCGTCTAGATCTGCGCCAGCGCCTCGTCGAGGCGCGCCACGGCGACCACCTCGATGTCGAGCCTGGCGCCGCGGCGGGGCTTGTTGGCTTCCGGCACGATCGCGCGGCGGAAGCCCTGCTTGGCCGCCTCGATCAGACGCTCCTCGCCGCCGGCCACCGGACGCACCTCGCCGGCCAGGCCGATCTCGCCGAACACGATCCAGTCGTTCGGCACCGAGCGGCTGCGGAAGCTGGACAGCGCCGCCAGCAGCAGCGGCAGATCGGCCGCCGTCTCCTGGATGCGCATGCCGCCGACGACATTGGCGAACACGTCCTGATCGCCGAGCGAAATGCCGCCGTGCCGGTGCAGCACGGCGAGCAGCATGTTGAGGCGATTGCCTTCGAGCCCGAGCGTGACACGGCGCGGATTGCCGATCGTCGACTGATCGACCAGGGCCTGCACCTCGACCAGCATCGGCCGCGAGCCCTGGCGCGTCACGGTGATGACGCTGCCCGGCACCGGCCCGCCGTGCCGCGACAGGAACAGCGCCGACGGATTGCTGACTTCCTTGAGGCCGCCGTCGGTCATCGCGAACACGCCGAGTTCGTTGACGGCGCCGAAGCGGTTCTTGACCGCGCGAATGATGCGGAAGCGCGAGCCGGGGTCGTGCTCGAAGTACAGCACCGTGTCGACCATGTGCTCGAGCACGCGCGGACCGGCGATCGCGCCTTCCTTGGTGACGTGGCCGACCAGCACGACCGCGGTCTGCGAGGACTTGGCGTAGCGCACCAGCTGCGCCGCGCATTCGCGCAGCTGCGACACCGAGCCCGGCGCCGAATCGAGCGCTTCGGTGTAGAGCGTCTGGATCGAATCGATGACGACGAGTCCCGGCTTGAGCTGTTGCAGCTGCGCGACGATCTGCTCGACGCCGGTCTCCGCCAGCACCGGCAGATCGAGCCGCGTCAGGCCGAGGCGCTTGGCGCGCAGGTGCACCTGCGTCAGCGACTCCTCGCCGGTCACGTACAGCGTCGGCAGACGGCCCTGGACCTCGGCGAGCATCTGCAGCAGCAGCGTCGACTTGCCGATGCCCGGATCGCCGCCGATCAGGATCACCGCGCCGGGCACGATGCCGCCGCCGAGCACGCGATCCATTTCGGCGAGGCCGGTGTGCGAACGCGGCTCCTCCTGCAGCTGGACCTCGTCGAGCTTCTGCACACGGCCGTTGGCGGCGCCGGACATGCCGCCGGCGCGCGGCTTGGGCGCGGCGACCGCGAGCGTCTCGGTCAGCGTGTTCCAGGCCCCGCAGTCGGGGCATTGTCCGACCCATTTCGGGCTGGTACCACCACAGTTCTGGCAAACGTACTGCGTCTTGGCTTTGGCCATGCGAGTGCGACACGATTGGCGGACGGCGATGCCGGGAACCGCTAGTATCGCCTTTAGTGCAGCGCCGGTGACGCCGCTCGCGCGTCGCCGCACACAGGTCGGGGGCTTGGCAGTGAAAACAAAATGGTGGACCAGCGACTGGTTCGCGGCGCTCGCGTTTGCCATCGTTTTCGCGGTACTCGCCTACGGCGTGTTCGCCGACGGGTTCCAGTCGCTGGAGCGCTACACCTACGATCTCGGCGTGCGCTCGCGCCAGCGCACGCCCTCCGACCGCATCGCCATCGTCGCCATCGACGACGCCTCGATCCGCAATCTCGGCCGCTGGCCGTGGCCGCGTGCGCTGCAGGCGCAGCTGATCGACAAGCTGCAGGAAGGCGGCGCCAGGGTGGTCGCCACCACCGCGCTCTACCTGGAGCCCGAGCAGAACGCTGGCGGCGACGCGCTGCGCGCGCTGCGCGCCGAGCTCGGCGCCTCGCCGCTGACCCAGCAGATCCCGGCCGAGATCGAGACCTTCGGCGTGATGCTGGACGACGGCGCCGCCAGAAGCGCGGCGCTCGCGGCGCTTGCCAAGTCCTGGCACGACTCCGCGCTGGGCCGGGACTACGGCACGCTGATGAACGCGCTGCTCGCCCGCGTCGATGCCGCCGCCAAGGCCAGCGCCGGCGGCGACGATGCGCTCGCCGGCGCCCTGGCGCGGCAGGGCCGCACCGTGCTGCCGATGCTCTTCGAGCTCGGCCGTCCGCAGGGCCGGCCCGACGCCGCGCTGCCGGACTACGTGCGCCGCGACGCGCTCACGCATGTCGAAGACCGCGTCGGCGCACGCGCCGACGGCGCGCTGCCCTTGCCGGCGCTCGCCGTGCAGCTGCCGCTCGCCGCGCTCGGCGAAGCGGCCGGCGCCATCGGCCAGCTCAACGTCACGCCCGACATCGACGGCGCGGTGCGCTACGAGCCGCTGGTCCTGCAGTACTACGACGAGTTCTACCCTTCGCTGTCGCTGATGCTCGCCGCCAGCGCGCTGAACCTGCAGCCGGCCGACATCGTCGTGCGGCTCGGCGAGGGCGTGCAGCTCGGCAATCTGGTGATCGGCACGACGCCGGCGCTGCGCATGTACACGCAGTTCTACCAGGGCCGCGACGGCGCGCCGGCCTTCCCGGTCGACTCGGCCTATGACCTTCTGTCCGGCAAGCTGCCGCTCGCCCGCTACAAGGACAAGATCGTGCTGATCGGCACCACCGCGGCCGGCACCGGCGACAGCTTCGCGACGCCGGTCGCCGCCTCGATGGCGCCGGTGCTGATGCTCGCGCACAGCGTTTCGAGCCTGCTGCAGCAGGACTTCTTCACGCGACCGGCCTGGGCGAAACGGGCGGAGCTCGCGGCCCTGCTGCTGCTCGCCGCGTATCTGGCCTTCGTGCTGCCGAGGCTGCGCGCGACGGTCGCCGCGCTCGCCACGCTGGCGCTCATCGTCGCCCTGCTCGGCACGCAGCTCGGCGTCATGGTCGGCAGCGGCATCT
This sequence comes from Solimonas soli DSM 21787, assembly GCF_000474945.1. GTDB lineage: Bacteria > Pseudomonadota > Gammaproteobacteria > Nevskiales > Nevskiaceae > Solimonas > Solimonas soli. The sequence continues at coordinate 430,351 of NZ_AXDW01000001.1, forward strand.
GGCTGCAGCTGACGCTGGCGGCGCTGTTCGTCGCGACCGGCCACGCCTTCATGACGGTCAAGAAATTCAATATCACCGAGCGGCTCAAGCAGAGCAGCGAGGTCGAGGGTGCGGAGTCGAACCGCATGCTCGGCCTCGCCTTCCAGGGCCAGGGCCAGCTCGACATGGCCTTCGAGAAGTTCCGTCGCGTGCAGCCGGTCGACGACAAGCTGCTCGATCTGGTCTACAACCTCGCGCTGGATTTCGAGCGCAAGCGTCAGTTCAACAAAGCCGAGTCGGCGTATCAGTACATCGCCGGCTTCGACAAGAATTTCCGCGACGTGCAGCAGAAGCTTTCGCGGGCGAAGAAGCTGTCGGAGACGGTGATCCTCGGCGGCCACGCCGGCGCCTCGCATCCGGGCGACACGCTGGTGCTCGACGCGACGCAGCAGCTGGAAAAGCCGATGCTCGGCCGCTATCAGGTCGAATCGGTCCTCGGCAAGGGTGCGATGGGCATCGTCTACGTGGGAAAGGATCCGAAGATCGGCCGCCAGGTGGCGATCAAGACCATGGCGCTGTCGCAGGAGTTCGAGCCGGACGAACTGGCCGGCGTCAAGGAGCGCTTCTTCCGCGAGGCGGAAACCGCCGGGCGCCTCGCGCACCCGCACATCGTGTCCATTTATGATGCCGGCGAGGAGCACGATCTCGCCTACATCGCGATGGAGTTCATCAGGGGCCACGATCTGACGCGGCACACCAAGGCGAACAACCTGCTGCCGATCGCCGAGGTGCTGCGCCTCGCCGCCGACGCCGCCGACGCGCTCGACTACGCGCACGGCAACGGCATCGTGCATCGCGACATCAAGCCGGCCAACATGATGGTCGTCGACGCCACCGGCGCACTGAAGCTGATGGATTTCGGCATCGCCCGCATCACCGATTCGAGCAAGACCAAGACCGGCATGGTGCTCGGCACGCCGAGCTACATGTCGCCGGAGCAGCTCGCCGGCAAGAAGGTCGACGGCCGCTCGGACCTGTTCTCGCTCGGCGTCACGCTCTACCAGCTGCTGACCGGCGCGCTGCCGTTCCAGGCCGAGTCGATGGCGACGCTGATGTTCAAGATCGCCAACGAAGCGCAGGTGCCGCTGCTGGTCCTGCGCCCCGATCTGCCGCCGGAGGTCGACACGGTGATCAGCAGGACCCTGCAGAAGGATCCGGCGCAGCGGTACGCGCGCGGCAGCGAGCTGGCGCGCGACTTGCGCGCCGCCGCGCAGGCGCTCGCCGGCTGAGGCGCGCATGGCACTGAAAGGCAAGGTCGCCACCGCGCTGCTCAGCGATGCGGGCCGCGTGCGCGGCAACAACGAGGACGCCGTCGCCGAGGACGCCGAGATCGGCCTCTTGGTGCTCGCCGACGGCATGGGCGGCTACAACGCCGGCGAGATCGCCAGCGGCATCGCCACGACCACGGTGCTCGACGTCTGCGCGCGCGGCTGGCCGGGCCTGCAGCGCGGCGAGGTCGATGCGCAGAGCGGCTACAGCGTCGAATCGATGCTGCTGAAGACGGCGATCGAGACCGCGCACGCGACCATCCACCAGGTCTCGCAGACGCAACCGCAGTGTGCCGGCATGGGCACGACCATCGTCGTCGCGCTGCTGCACGACGATCGCCTGTCGATCGCCTATGTCGGCGACTCGCGCCTCTACCGCCTGCGCGCCGGCGTGCTCGAAGCGCTGACGCGCGATCATTCCCTGCTCGAGGAACTGATCGCGCGCGGCCACTACTCGCGCGAGGACGCCGTCAAGCTGGTGCGCAAGAACATCGTCACGCGTGCGCTCGGCGTCGAGGAGACGGTGCAGGTCGACCTGATCGAGGACACCGTCGAGGTCGGCGACCTCATCCTGCTGTGCTCGGACGGACTCACCGACATGCTCGACGACGACACCATCCGCATGACGCTGGAACGCTACACTGCTAACCTCGAAACGGCGGCGCGACGGCTCGTCGAGCTCGCCAACGATGCGGGGGGCAAGGACAATGTCTCGGTGGTCCTGGCGCGTGCCGACGCCTCGTTCGCGCGCGGCCGCCGCTGGTACGAGCGCCTGATGGAATGGTTCTGAGGCAGACGATTCGGCCGGTTTACGGGGTTGGGTTCTGGCAGCGTTCTCTGGGGTTCGAAGCATATGGGCAAGCTCATCGTCACCGACGGCAGCGGTCAGAAGCAGGAATTCGCGCTGGTCAAGGAGCGCGTCAGCATCGGGCGCCATCCGGACAACGACATCGCGCTCAACGACAAGGCGGTATCCGGCCGCCACGCGATCATCATCACCATCCTCAAGGACTCGTTTCTCGAGGACCTCGATTCGACCAACGGCACGCAGGTCAACGGCCGCACCATCAGCAAGCACCCGCTGACGCACGGCGACGAGATCACCATCGGCCGCAATGTCCTGCGCTACGAGGCCGAAGCCGGCGCCGACGACGATTTCGAGAAGACCATGATCCTCAAGCCGGGCCAGTTCGGCGCGGCCTTCGAATCGCAGGTGCAGGCGGCGACCGCCTCGGCGCCGGTGGCGCCGCCGGCCAAGCCGCTGCTCGGCAAGCTGCGCGTCGTCAGCGGCCCGAACGCCGGCAAGGAGCTGGAGCTGTCGAAGGCGCTGACCACCATCGGCAAGCCGGGCGTGCAGGTGGCCGCCATCACGCGCCGCGCCGACGGCTACTACATCGTCCACGTCGGCAGCGACACCGGCACCAAGCGCGCGCTGGTCAACGGCGCCGAGATCAACGCCCAGGCGCGGCGCCTGAGCCCCGGCGACGTCATCGAGCTGCTCGGCACGCAGATGAACTTCGTCACCGGCTGACGGTCCTTTCGTTCAGGCGCCGCGCGCGCCGGCTCGACCAGGAGGCTGCCGTGAATACCCGCATTTCGATCATCGCGCTGGCGATCGCCGTCGGCGTGTCCGCCGTGGCGCTCGCCGACGAGGCGGCCAGCGAGGCCAGGATCCAGGCCACGGCGACGGCGACGGCGAAGTCGAACTGCCTGCAGGAAACCGGCAGCCGCATCAGGCGCGGCAAGGACGACTGTGTGCCGGCGCCGGGACAGAGCTTCTCGCAGGAAGACCTGCGGCGTACCGGCGCGGCCGGCACCGCCGCGGCGCTGCGCCAGCTATCGCCCGCGCTGCGTTGAGCGCGCCTCGACGGCCGCCGCCGTCGGCTCGAGGTGGCGGAAATGCACGCGCTGCGTGAGCCCGCAGAACAGTTCGTAGGCCAGCGTGCCGGCATAGCCGGCAACTTCCTCGGCCGCCAGGTCGCGCCCCCACAGCTGCACCGCGTCGCCGACCTCGGCCTGCGGCACGGCGCGCAGATCGACGGTGATCATGTCCATCGACACGCGGCCGGCCAGCGGCACGCGACGGCCGCCGATGATCACCGGCGTGCCGTTGGCGAAGGCGCGATGCATGCCGTCGGCATAGCCGATCGCCACCACGCCGATCGGCATGCGCTCCGGACAGACATAGCGACGTCCGTAGCCGATGCCCTCGCCGGCCGCATACTCGCGCACCGCGATCAGGCGGCTTTCCAGCGTCATCGCCGGCTTCAGGCCCAGCGCCGCCGCCGTCACCTGCGGCAGCGGCGAGCAGCCGTACAGCGCGAGGCCCGGCCGCACCCAGTCGGTACGCGCCTGCGGCCAGCCGATGATGCCGGCCGAGTTGGCGATCGAGCGCGGCCCGGCGACGCCCGCCAGCGCGTCATTGAAGCGCGCGATCTGGGTGGGCGTGAAATCGCTGTCCGGCTCGTCGGCGCAGGCCAGATGCGTGATCCAGCCTTCCAGCTTCCAGTTCGGGTGGCGGCGCAGCACGGCGACCAGCCGCGGCACGTCGGCGAGCGGAAAGCCGAGCCGGTGCATGCCGCTGTCGAGCTTGAACCACAGCGACAGCTGCGCACTGTCCGGCAGCGCCTCGAGCAGGGCGATCTGCCAGTGGTCGTGCACCACGACCTGCAGGCGCTCGTAGACGGCCAGCGCCGCCTCCTCGTGCGAGATCACGCCTTCGAGCAGGGCGATCGGCGTCAGCAGATGCGCCTGGCGCAACTCCATGGCTTCCTCGAGGCAGGCGACCGCCAGCGCATCGACGCCGGCCGCTTCGAGCGCGCGCGCCACCGGCACGGCGCCGTGGCCGTAGGCGTCGGCCTTGACCGCCGCCATCACGCGCGAGCGCGGCGCGAGGCCGCGCACGACACGCAGATTGTGTTGGATCGCCGCGAGGTCGATCGTCGCCGTGACGCGTGGAATCATTCGCCCGGGTCGAAACCGTAGCCCTGCGCGAGATTCTCGAAGCGCGTGTATTCGCCGAAGAACGCCGTCTTCACCGTGCCGAGCGGACCGTTGCGCTGCTTGGCGATGATGATCTCGGCCGTGCCCTTGTCCGGCGAATCCTTGTTGTAGACCTCGTCGCGATAGATGAACAGGCAGAGGTCGGCGTCCTGCTCGATACCGCCGGACTCGCGCAGGTCGGCCATGCGCGGACGCTTGTTGTCGCGCTGCTCGACACCGCGATTGAGCTGCGACAGCGCGATCACCGGCACCTCGAGTTCCTTGGCCAGCGCCTTCAGGCTGCGCGAGATTTCGGAAATCTCGTTGGTGCGGTTTTCCTTGTTGCCGGGAATCTGCATCAGCTGGATGTAATCGACGACGATCAGGCTGAGGCCGTGGCGTTGCTTGACGCGGCGCGCACGGGCACGCACGTCGAGCGGCGACATCGCGCCGGTCTCATCGATGTACAGCGGCGCCTCGCGCAGGAAGCCGCTCTGCGAGACGAGACGGTCCATGTCGCGGTCGTCGAGCTCGCCGCTGCGCAGCTTGCCCATCGGGATGCGCGCGAACGAGGACAGCATGCGCAGCGCCAGCTGCTCGGCCGGCATTTCCATGCTGAACACCAGCGCCGGCTTCTTCTCGTACATCACCACGTGCTCGGCGACGTTCAGCGCGAAGCTGGTCTTGCCCATCGACGGACGACCGGCAAGGATCACCAGATCGCCAGGGTGGAAGCCGGTCGTGCTGCGATCGAGATCGGAAAAGCCGGTCGGCAGGCCGGCGAGCTGGCCCTGGTTCGAGCGCAGGAACTCGATCTTCTTCTCGAGCGCGTCGATCAGCCCCGGCATCGCGTAGTAGTCGCTCTTCGTGCGATCGGCCTTGGCGCGCAGTTTGAAGACCTTCTGCTCGGCGAGATCGAGCAGCTCGGCGTATTCGCGGCCTTCAGGCCGGTAGCCGAGCTCGGCGATCTCGCCGCCGACGCTCGCCAGCGAACGCAGCACGGCACGCTCGCGGACGATTTCGGCGTAGGCCATGACGTTCGCCGCGCTCGGCGTGTCGTTGGCCAGGGTGCCGAGATAGGCCAGGCCGCCGGCATCCTCGAGCTGGCCGCGCGCCTTCAGGTGTTCGGCGAGCGTGACGAAATCGCAGGGCTTGTGCGCCGTCGCCAGCTCGGCGATCGCGCGGAAGATCAGCTGGTGGTCCTCGCGGTAGAAATCGTCGGCACCGAGCTTGTCGGCGAGATCGTCCCACCAGCGATTCTCCAGCATCAGGCCGCCGAGCACGGACTGTTCGGCCTCGACCGAATACGGAGGCGCCTTGGGCTGCTGCTGAAGTTTGAGGGGGGTGCTCATCGACCTGCCGATTATGCAGCGTTTGCACGCCGCCGAACGCCGCGCCGCGCGAAAATCGGCGGCGCCGGAAACGAACCGGCCCGCGCGAGGCGGGCCGGTTCGGGACCACGAAACCGCAGCGGCTTCAGCGGCCCTGCGGCTTGTCCTCTTCGACGATGACCGTGAGGCTGGTCTCGACTTCGGTGTGCAGGCGCACGCCGATCTCGTAGCTGCCGAGCGCGCGGATCGGGCCGCTGATCAGGTCGATCTCGCTCTTGTGCAGATCGAGGCCGGCGGCCTCGGCGGCATGCACGATCTCGGCCGGACCGACGGAGCCGTACAGCTTGCCTTCTTCCGAGGCCAGCACCTTGATCGTCAGCGTCTTGCCGGCGAGCCGCTCGGCGCGGGCCTTGGCGGCGTTGATGCTGTCGCTGGCCTTGCGCACCAGCTCGGCCTTGCGCGCCTCGAACACCTTGCGGTTGGCCTCGGTGGCGGCCAGCGCCTTGCCCTGCGGCAGCAGGAAATTGCGGCCGAAGCCCGGCTTCACGTTCACCGTGTCGCCGAGATCGCCGAGCTTCTTGATCTTTTCCAGCAGAATCACTTGCATTGCTGGTTCCCCTTACAGGTGCTTGTCGGTGTACGGCAGCAGCGCGAGGAAACGCGCGCGCTTGATCGCCAGGGCGAGCTCGCGCTGGTAGCGCGTGCGCGTGCCGGTGATGCGGGCCGGCACGATCTTGCCGTTCTCGCCGATGTAGCCCTTGAGCATCGCCAGATCCTTGTAGTCGATCTTCGGCGCCTTGTCGGAGCTGAACTTGCAGGACTTCTTGCGACGATAGAATTGCTGTGCCATGGCTTAGACTCCTTCCTCGGCGTTCGCTTCTTCGGTCGCGTCCGCATCGTTGTTGCGCGAACGGAACTCGCCCGCCTTCTTCTCTTCTTCCGGCGCCTTGAACAGCGGCGACTGCTCGCTGACCGCGGCTTCGGTGCGGATCACCAGCTTGCGGATGACGGCGTCGTTGAAGCGGAAGGCGTTCTCGAGCTCGGCGAGCGTGGTATCGTTGATCTCGACATTGAGCAGCACGTAGTGGGCCTTGTGCGCCTTGGCGATCGGATACGCCAGCTGACGGCGGCCCCAGTCCTCGAGGCGGTGAACCTTGCCGCCGCCGGCCTGGATCATGTTCTTGTAGCGGTCGAGCATGGCCGGGACCTGTTCGCTCTGGTCCGGATGCACCATGACGACGATTTCATAGTGACGCATCGCAACTCCTTGTGGACACCGGCGGTGATGCCGATGGCTCCCGTCCGGCCGCGGCGCGGCGATGGCGTGGAGCAAGTGAATCCCGCGCCGGAACGGCACGAGGGGCGCGCATCTTAGGGGAATCGACGCGCTATTGCAATGAAATCAAAGCTCAGGCCGCAGCGCGCGCCTATTTCCGGTGCCGCGCCGGCTGCCGTCGCTGGCGGAAGGCCTCGTACAGGCAGACCGCGGCGGCGACCGAGACGTTGAGGCTCTCGGTCTTGCCGAGCATCGGGATCTTGATCAGGCGGTCGCAGGTGTCGCGCGTCAGGCGGCGCAGGCCTTCGCCCTCGGCGCCCATCACCAGCACGGTGGGCCCGGTCAGATCGACGTCGTAGAGCGTTTCGCCGGCCTCCCCGGCGAGGCCGGTCGTCCAGTAGCCGAGCTCCTTGAGCCGCTCGAGCGTGCGCGACAGGTTCGTCACCGCGACCAGCGGCACGCGCTCGGCGCTGCCGGCCGCGGCGGCGCGCGCGGCGGCGGTCAGGCTGGCGCTGCGATCCTTGGGGATGATCACCGCCGACACGCCGACCGCTTCCGCCGTGCGCAGGCAGGCGCCGAGATTGTGCGGGTCCTGCACGCCGTCGAGCGCGAGGAACCAGCGCTCCGGCTCGGCCGGCTGGTACAGCGCGTCCTCGGCGTCGAAGGCTTTCTCCGGCACGTAGGCGAGCACGCCCTGGTGACGCAGCTCCGGCGCCTTGAGGTCGAGATCGGCGCGCGGCACGACGCGCAGGCGCACCTCGAACCGCCGCGCCAGCGCCTGCACGCGCCGCGCGCGATCGTCCTTGCGGGTGTCGGCGAGCAGAATCTCGAAGGGCTTGTCGTGCGCGTCCTCGAGCGCCGCCATCACCGCGTGAAAGCCGCCGATCAAAGTCGATTTCGCCACGAGCCGCTCGCTGCCGGATGAGAAGCGCGCATTGTCCCAGAATTCGCCGGGCCGATGCTGCGGGCAAGGAAAAGGCCGCCGTCCTCGCGGACGGCGGCCTGCGCGGCGCGCGCTCAGCCGGCCGGCTGGAACTGCAGCACCGGCTTGGCGAGCTTGAAGACCCACAGCTGCGTGTGGCGCTCGTAAGGCTTGTTGGCGACGATCCTGTACGTGTACGTCGTGCCGTCCGCATCGCTGACGTGACCGGCATCGTCGACCGTCAGCGCCGTCACGTCGTCCGCCAGCTGGCCGTCGCCGTCGCGGGCTTCGACGGCGACGCCGAAGTCGTTGTCGTTGATCAGGGCGATGGTCTGATCGTCGATCAGCGCCAGACCCTCGGCCTTCTCGATCAGCCAGCCGTAATCCTTGAAGTCGGCGATCAGATACTTGCTGGCGGTGACCACGCCGGCCGCCGCCAGCTGCGCCGGCGTCGTCAGGGTTTCGAGCTCCTTGCCGTTCACCTGCACGCCGCTGAGGTCGGTGGCCTTGCCGAGATCGACGAGGAACAGCTTGTTGTGGATCTTGTTGTCGGCGAAGGTGCCCTGCTCGATGACCAGGAAGTGCGTGTCGTCGATCGCCACCATGTCGCCGAGCTTGGCCTTGCCGGCCTTGCCGTCCTGCCAGTCGGCCGGCGTGATCGGGTACGCGAACATCCGCGTCGCCGGCGCGGCTTCGTTGCCCTTGTCGATCTCGACGATGCGCGTGAACAGCGCCGTGTTCTTCTTGATGTCGAGCGTGCTCTGGATCATCTGGTAGAGCTTGCCGGATGGCGTCAGGGCGATGCCCTCGCAGCCGCGGTTGGCCTGGCGCTTGGCGATGATCGCCGGCAGTTCGGTGCCCGGCGTGTACTTGGCGACGATCTTGCCGGTCGCCAGTTCGATTTTCGCCACGAACGGACCGTACTCGTCGCAAATCCAGGCGTGCGTGCCGTCGGGGTCCTTGACGATGCCTTCGGTGTCGAGGCCGTTCGCATCGGTCGCCGGATCGAGCTTGAGCAGCGTTTCGCTGAGCGCCGCTTCGCTGGTCGAACCGACGTCGCCGACCGGCAGCGGCAGGCCGGTGATCACGGTGCCGGCGACGTTGAGCTCGTGCCGATCGCTGATCGTCACGCCGTCGGGCTTGACCGTGAGCTTGACGATGGTCGGCGCGAAGGCCGGCGCCGGAAACGATTTGGTCGGCGTGCCGTCGGTCAGCGCCGGCGAATCGCCGTTCGGACCGCGATCGGTGATGCCGTAGAAGCTCAGCGTGCCGTCCGCGGCCTTGGACAGGAAGTTGAGGCTCGAACCGACGGCGAGCGGAAAGCCGTCCGGATAGGCCGCCTTGATGCCCGCGTCATTGCCGGTGTACGGCACGCGCTGGTCCGGCACCACATAGCGCTGGATCGAGCTGAACACGGCGTCGCCGACCGGCACCGTCACGCTGCCCTTGGCCTGCGCCTCGGCGACCAGCAGATGGTCGCGCGCGACGGCGGCGTCCTGGATGTCGCGGTCGATGCCGGCGGCGCTCAGCACGCCGGCCAGCGCGCTGGCGAAGGCATCGCTGGCCTGGCCCGGATCGGGCAGGCTGGCGCTCTTGAGCTTGTCGCTGTCCGCCGCGCTGATCGCGATGCCGTCGCTGGGATCGCCGTTCGCATCGAGCGTCTGCAGCAGCACGGCGAGATTGACGGTGCGCTGGTTCGGCAGCGCATTGGCGTCGCTGCCGCCGTCGAGTTCGCGCAGCAGCAGCATGTCCTTGCCGGCGGCCTTGCCGATGGCGAGGCCCCCGAGCTTGAACGTGACGGTCTCGCCCTGGCGGTAATGGAAGGTACCGTCCGCCTCCGTCGTGCCCTGCTGGCTGCCGCTGTCGTAGGCCAGACCGCCGACGGCCGCGTCGATCAGCTTGCCGGACAGCACGGGCCCCTGGTTCTTGTCGTCGCTGCAGGCCGCGAGCAGGGCCGCCGTCAGCAGGACGGCCGTCATCTTCTTGTTCATCGGACTCCCTATCCGTGTGCACGCAATGGAATCGGAGAACCTAAACCTCGCCGATGACAGTCCTGCGACAAGCAAAAGAAAAGCCCCGTGCAGGCACGGGGCTTCGGAATGCGAGCGGGGCGCCGCTCAGCCGCCGAGATACGGCGGCGGTGCCCAGGCCTGTTGCTCCTGACCCTCGACCACCGGCTTGATGACGATGTCGACGCGGCGGTTGCGCGGCTCGTTGACGTTGTCGCCGGTGCGCACCAGCGGCTCGCGCTCGCCGCGGCCCTCCTGGCGCATGCGCTGGCTCGGCACACCCTGGCTCGCCAGATACGAAGCCACCGATGCCGCGCGGCTCGCCGACAGGCGCAGGTTGTACTCGTCGCTGCCGGTCGTATCGGTGTGGCCGACGACGTGGATGACGGTCTTGTCGTAGCTCTTCAGGATGCTGCCGATCTTGGCGTAGGTATCGAGCGCCTCGGGACGCAGCTGCGCGCTGTTCAGATCGAAGCTGACGTCGCTGGCGATGCCGACCTTGAGCGAGCCGTCGGACAGCTGCGTGATCTGCAGCTCGTTGTTGCGTTGTTCCTCGGCGAGCTGGCGGTTCAACTCGGCCTTCTGGCGATCCATGTAGTTGCCGACCGCGCCGCCGGCGAGCGCGCCGATCACCGCGCCGACGATCGGCGCGCCGGTCGCATGGCTGACGTTGTTGCCGAGCACGGCGCCAGCGACACCGCCGATCACCGCGCCGGTCTTGGCGCGGCGGTTCGGATCATCGGTCGCGCAGGCGGCGAGCATGACCGTCACCGTGGCGAGCACGGCCATACGCAGGTGTTTCATCGGGATTTCCTCTTGGCGGAACGCGACTTCGATGGCCGCGATTGTGGGTCGTTGCGCTGAAGCGAATCTGAACGGACGTCACCCCTGGCGCGCGGCGCCTTCGCCAGCTGGCGGATCATCTCCAGATCGATCTTGCGTTCGTCGAGATTGACGCGCGCCACCTTGATCCGCAGGCGGTCGCCGAGGCCGTAACTCATGCCATTGCGTCCGCCGCGCAGACGGTGCGTGCGGTCGTCGAACTCGTAGTAGTCGTTCTTCAGCGTCGAGACGTGCACGAGGCCGTCGACGTAGAGGCCGTCGAGCTCGACGAACAGGCCGAACGGCGCGACGCCCGACACGGTGCCGTCGAATTCGTCGCCGACATGGTGACTCATGTACTCGCACTTGAGCCAGGTCGTCACTTCGCGCGTCGCTTCGTCGGCGCGACGTTCGGTCATCGAGCAATGCGTGCCGAAGGCCTCCATCTGTTCCTGCGTGTAGATGAAATCCGGTTTTCTGCGCAGCAGCCGGCGCTTGGCGATCGCATGCTTGATGGCGCGATGCAGCAGCAGATCCGGGTAACGGCGGATCGGCGAGGTGAAATGCGCGTAGTGCGTCAGCGCCAGGCCGAAGTGGCCGACATTGCCCGGGCTGTAACGAGCCTGCATCAGCGTGCGCAGCAGCACGGTCTGGATCAGCAGGACATCGGGCCGGCCGCGGGCCTGTTCCAGCACTTTCGCGAAGTCGCCGGCTTTCGGCTTGTCGCCGCCGCCGAGCGAAAGGCCCTTCAGCGCCAGGAACTCGCGCAGCGTGTCGACCTTCATCGGATCGGGGTCTTCGTGAATCCGGTAAAGGTTCGGCAGCTTGGCCTTCTCGACCAGCTTCGCCGCCTCGACGTTGGCGGCGACCATGCATTCCTCGATCAGGCGATGCGCGCGATTGCGCTTGACCGGCACGATGCGGTCGATCTTGCGCTCGCCGGAGAACACGATCTTGGTCTCGGTCGATTCGAAGTCGATGGCGCCGCGCCGCGAGCGGGCCGCGAACAGCGCGTCGAACACTTCGCTGAGCACCTGCAGATGCGGCAGGACGGCCGCGCGCTGCCGGGCCTTGGCGCCGGCGGGATCGTCGAGCATTTCGGCGACGTCTTCGTAAATCAGCCGCGCGTGGCTGCGCATGACGCCCTCGAAGAAGCGCGACTTGGCGATCTCGCCGTCCGGCAGCACGCGCATCTCGCAGACCATGCACAGGCGGTCGACGTCCGGGTTGAGCGAGCACAGGCCGTTCGACAGCTTCTCCGGCAGCATCGGGATGACGCGCTGCGGGAAGTACACGGAATTGCCGCGCTTGAACGCTTCCTTGTCGAGCGGTGCCTCGGGTGTCACGTAGGCCGAGACGTCGGCGATCGCCACCCACAGCGTCCAGCCGCCGCGCTTCTCGCGGCGCGCGTGCACGGCGTCGTCGAAGTCGCGCGCGTCGGCGCCGTCGATCGTCACCAGCGGCAGCTGGCGCAGATCCTCGCGCCCCTCGATCTGCCCGGGCTGCACGGTATCGGGAATCGCCGCGGCCTCGCGTTCGACGGCGGCGGGCCAGTCGTGCGGCAGGCTGTGCGCGCGGATCGCCGCCTCGATCTCCATGCCCGGCGCCAGATGCTCGCCGAGAATCTCGGTGATCCGGCCGACCGGCAGGGTGCGGTTGCCCGGCGGCTCGACGATTTCGGCGACGACCATCTGGCCGTGCCGGGCGCCCGCCCTGGCCAGGTCATCCGCCGGAATCAGCAGATCCTGCTGCACGCGCGGATTGTCGGGAATGACGTAGGACACGCCGCGCTCGACGTGCAGGCGACCGACGACACTGCGGCTGACGCGCTCGATGACCTCGGCGACCACGCCTTCCGGCCGGCCCTTGTAGTCGAGGCCGACGACGCGCACCAGCACGCGGTCGCCGTTCATCAGCGAGCGCATCTGCTTGGGCGCGAGGAACACGTCCTTGCCGCCGGCGTCGGGGATCAGGAAGCCGAAACCGTCGCGATGCGCCTGCACGCTGCCGGCGACGAGATTCATCTGCGTCACCGGCCCGTAGGCGCCGCGGCGGTTCACCGCGAGCTGGCCCTCGCGAACCATGGCCACGAGGCGCTTCGACAGCGCCTCCTGCTGCGTGAGCTTGTGCAGCTCGAAAATGCCGATCAGCTCGTCGAGCGTGAGCGGCCCTTCGTGCTGCGCCAGCATGTCGAGAATCAGCTTGCGGCTGGGGATCGGATCGGCGTAGCGCGTCTGTTCCTGCGCGTAGTCCGCATCGTGCTGCTGCCAGTCGCGGCCAGCCTGGCCGGCGGATTTTGCGGCGCGGGGCGCCGACTTGGGGTTGTCCTTGGACTTCGTTCTTTTCATTGACAAAGGTAGTTGGCGTCGCCACAATGCGCGCCCTTGACGCCGACCGCAAGTGTTGACGATGCGGCGGCGCAGCCTCTCATGCCGAGATGGCGGAATTGGTAGACGCACCAGTTTCAGGTACTGGCGGGTAACACCGTGGAGGTTCGAGTCCTCTTCTCGGCACCAAACAGAAGAACCGGCGCAAGCCGGTTTTTTTGTGCTCGATGGCTTTTGCGAACCGCGAGCCAGATGCCGACGCGCGGCATTGTAGCGGCATCGTGGCGGCGCTGCCTTCTTTGGCTTGTGCATCCGCGGGTTTATTGCCAGGCATAGCTCAGCTCCGCGCCGATGGTCAGCGGCTCGCCCCAGAACACCGCACGGTCGGTGTGCGGCAGCGTCGGGATCGCTTCGGTGACGTAATCCTTGTCGAGCAGGTTGCGCGCGAAGGCCGCCACTTCGAGCGTGCCGCGGCCCAGCGCGATGCCACTGACAGCCAGCCGCGTGCTGAAGATGCCGCACGACGGCAGATACGAGAGATCGGAGCGGCCCGGCAGGCCGCCGCCGTTGCGCGAGCCCATGTAGATGTAGTTGGTCGAACCGCGCAGCTGACCCCAGCTCGCGCGATACAGCGTGTAGTCGAGGGCGACGACGCCGGAGTTTTTCGGCGCCGACGGGAACGGGTACTGGCCGGCAACGTTCGCGCCCGTGGCATCGGTCACTTCGAGCACCTTGGCATCGAGGTAGGAATAGTCGATCGACAGGCGCAGGCCGCCGGTGATCGCCAGCACGCCTTCGAATTCGACGCCGCGGATACGAGCGCGGCCGGCATTGGTCGCCTTGGTGTCGCCGAGCGTGCCGGGGATCAGGAAGTTGATCTGCATGTCATCGAAGTCGGTCCAGAACACGTCGGCATTGATGCGCAGGCGCCGGCCGAGCCAGTCGCTCTTCATGCCCAGCTCTGTCGTTTTCACGTATTCCGGCGCGAAGCCGTCGGTAAAGCCGTAGCCGTAGTTGGTGCCGTCCGATGCCGGGCCTGACGCGCCCGATATCTGCGGATCGCGCAGATTGAAACCGCCGCTGCGATAGCCCTCGACATACTTCGCGTAGAAGTGGATGTCCCTGCGCAGATCGAACTGCGTGATCAGCGAATAGCTGTCGTTGGAATAGCTGCGCTCGCCGCGCACATCGTCGAACGCTTCGGCGCTGCTCAGCTTCTGCGCGGTGCCGATGCCGTTGATGTCGACTTCCAGATAGTTGTCCTGCGTGTACGACTTCGAGGCCTCGCGGCGATCTTGCGAACGGCGATAGCCGCCGGTCAGGTGCAGGCGCTGTTCGAGGATGTCCGGCGTCCACGTCAGCTGGCCGTACAGCGCATTGGCGCGGTTGTCGGCGCCGTAGTCACGCATGTTGAAGGTGACGATGCGCGGCCCTGCCAGCGTCGCAACGTCGTTGACGAGCCCCGGGAACATCGCGTACAGCGGCCCGAGCTGCGCCGGCAACAGGCCCGAGCTGGCCTGGTGACTGAACGGCGTGCGATCGGTCGCGTGCTCGGAGAACAGGAAGCCGCCGACGATGTAATCGAGCTGCTCTTCGAACAGATGCCCGCTCAGCTGCAGTTCGTGCGACCACTGGTCCTGCCGCTGACGCGGAATCACCCGCGGCGTCGGACCGCCGCAGGCGACGATCGCGGCCGGGCCATCGTAGCGGTTGCTGTCGAGGCGGAAGTCCGTCGAGCCGGCGCCACCACCGAGATCGGCGTAGTACTGATCGTCCAGTTTTCGGTACGCGCCGATGTACTTCAGCTCATGGCCATCGAACGGCAGCGTCAGCGTCAGCGCATGCCCGCTGACGCGCGTCGTCGATTGTTCGAGCGGCATGCCGGTCGCCAGATGGTCGAGACGCCGCGATGAATAGACGGTGTTGAGCTCGGCGTATTCCTTGATCAGGTTCGCCGTGCCCTTGTCGGCGTCGGGCGGCAGCACCGCCTGCGCGATCGGCGCGCGCGCGTCGACGTTGGTGAGGTCGAAGCCGTAGTCCATCTGCAGCCAGTCGGTCGGCACCCAGCGCGCGTCGAAGCGCAGGCCGAGTGCTTCACGATCACCGAAGTCGCCGCCGGGCCCGGTGTTCTCCATGGTGCCGTCCCGGTGCTTGGCGAGCACGCCGAGCTTCACGGCGGCGTCGCCGGCGAGCGGCACGTTGATCGTGCCCTTGCCGCTCAACAGCGCGCGATCGCCGGCGCTGCCGCTGAACTGCGTCCAGAACGCGCTCGGGTCCGGCTTCTTGGTGATCAGGTTGATCGCGCCGCCGGTCGTGTTGCGGCCGTACAGCGTGCCCTGCGGGCCCTTGAGGACTTCGATGCGCTGCAGATCGGCGACTTCGAGCGCAAGGCCCGAGGAACGCGCCACGTAGACGCCATCGACGTAGACGCCGACGGCCGGATCCTGCGTGACCTGCGCATCGCTGAGGCCGACGCCGCGGATGAACATGCGCAGCGTCGAGTTGCTGGTCGGAAACGGCTCGACCGACAGGCCCGGAACATTGCCCTGCAGCTTGTCGACGCCATCGATGCCGCGTTCCTGCAGCATCTGCTCGTTGAACGCCGACATCGAGATCGGCGTGTTCTGGATCGACTCCGCCTTCTTCTGCGCGGTGACGATGATCTCTTCGATCACCGCCGGATCAGCGGCGCGCTCGGCCGCCGGGGTCGGCGGCGCGGCGCTGGACAGTGGGATGGTGTCGAGCGGCACTTCGGCCTGCGTGGCGACGTCCTGCGCCGCCGCTTCGCCGATCAGCAAGGATGCGCACAACAGACCGCTGAGACGCGGCACGCTCTTTCGCATATCTCCCCCAAGGCGCACTGGCGGCGCTTGTCCGACATTTCCGGTATCCGCAATGTCGGAATTTCGAGGGAAACGAGCCTCCCCCGAACTGGGGAGACATGGCGACTGCCGCTGCCGGCAGCCGCCCCGCTATTGGTCAGTCGAACGGGTTGTGCAGCACCATCGTGTGCTCGCGGTCCGGGCCGGTCGAGATGATCGCGATCTCGGTCTCGGTGACCTCGGCGACGCGCTTCAGGTAGAGACGCGCCTTCTCCGGCAGGTCTTCGTACTGGGTCACGCCGTAGGTGTTGGCCTTCCAGCCCGGCAGCTCCTCGTAGATCGGCTCGACCCGGGCGAAGCCCTCGGCGCCGATCGGCGGCACTTCGACCGGCTTGCCGTCGACCTTGTAGCCGGTGCAGATGCGGATCACGTCGAGCTCGTCGAGCACGTCGAGCTTGGTCACGCACAGGCCGGTGACGCTGTTGTTGAAGATCGAGCGGCGCGCGGCGACGGCGTCGAACCAGCCGCAGCGGCGCGGACGCTTGGTGACGGTGCCGTATTCGGCGCCCTTGTCGCGGATATGCTGGCCGATGTCGTTGTCGAGCTCGGTCGGGAACGGCCCGGAGCCGACGCGCGTCGCGTAGGCCTTGACGATGCCGAGCACGTAGTCGATCTCGCGCGGCCCGACGCCGGTGCCGGTCGCCGCGCCGCCCGCCGTGGTGTTCGACGAGGTCACATAAGGGTAGGTACCATGGTCGACGTCGAGCAGCGCGCCCTGCGCGCCTTCGAACAGCACATTGTCGCCGCGCTTCAGGTGCAGGCGCAGCAGCTCGGTGACGTCGGCCACCATCGGCTTGATGATGTCGGCGTAGCCGAGCAGCGAGTCGAGCGTCTGCTGGAAGTCGACGGGATCTTCCTTGAAATAGTTCTGCAGCACGAAGTTGTGATAGCCGAGCAGCTCGCCGAGCTTGGCGGCCAGCAGCTCGCGCGAGAACAGGTCGCCGACGCGCACCGCGCGGCGCGCCACCTTGTCTTCGTAGGCCGGGCCGATGCCCTTGCCGGTCGTGCCGATCTTGGCATCGCCACGCGCACGCTCGCGGGCCTGGTCGAGCCTGGCGTGCACCGGCAGGACCAGCGGCGCCGCCTCCGAGATGCGCAGGCGATCGCGCACCGAGGCGCCGGTCGCCTCGACCTTCTCGATTTCCTTGACCAGATCCGGCAGCGACAGCACGACGCCGTTGCCGATCAGGCAGGCCGTGCCGGGCCGCATGATGCCCGACGGGATCAGGTTCAGCGCCGTCTTCACGCCGTTGATGACCAGCGTGTGGCCGGCGTTGTGGCCACCCTGGAAACGCACGACGGCCTGCACGCGGTCGGTGAGCAGGTCGACAACCTTGCCCTTGCCCTCGTCTCCCCATTGCGCGCCGATGACGACGACGGTCTTACCCATGATTCATCTCCAGCGCGCAACGGGGCAAAAACGCCCCGAATTGTCTGACGGCCGCGTCGAGACACGGCCTTGGCGCTCCGATGACGACGACGGTCTTACCCATAGAAACTTCCTTTCACTTACTGGTGGCGCGCTCGCAGCGCGCGGATTTTACGCGCCCAGGCGCAGCAATTCGTTGAGGTCGGCCGAGAAGCCGGTGGCCGGTCGCGGCGCACCGAACTCGTGGCCGACGCCGTCGTAGCGGCCGCCGCGCGCGATCTCGCGGCCGTGGCCGGGCACGAAGGCGGCGAACACCATGCCGGTGTGATAGCGGTAGCCGCGCAGTTCGGCGAGATCGACGTGCACCGGCAGCTTCGGCTTCTCGCGGCCCAGCTCGGCAACGGTCTGCTCGAGCAGCGCCAGCGCAGCCTCCACTTCGGGGCCGGCGCCCTTCAGCACGGTCCGCGCGCGGCAGAGCACCTCGTCCGGCGCGCCATTCAGTTCGATCAGCTCGCCCATCAGATTGGCGATCGCCGGCTTGAGCCGGCGCGCGCGGGCGAACTCCTCGAGGTCGGGCGTCGATTTGCGCTGCACGATGTCGAACAGTGCCGCTTCGTCGTCGGCGTCGAGCTTGAGGCGGGCGACCACGGCGCGATAGATGCCGACGTGGCCGAGATCGACGTGCACGTTCTTCACGCCGGCCAGCTTCAGGGTCTTCAGCATGACGCGCAGCACTTCGATGTCGGCGGCAAGTCCCGGCTCGCCGAAAATCTCGCAGCCGACCTGACGGGGCGAACGCGGCCCGCCGAGGCTGTCCGGTTGCGAGCGCAGCACGGTACCGATATAGCAGAGCCGCACGATGTCCTGGTCGCCATAGTGGCGCGCGGCGATGCGCGCGGCCTGCGGCGTCATGTCGGCGCGCAGGCCGAGCAGGCGGCCGCTGGCCGGATCGGTCAGCGTGAACATCTGCGCCTCGAGGTCCTGCGCGGTGCCGGTCAGCAGCGCGTCGAGATGCTCGATGAGCGGCGGATGGACGAGCTCGTAGCCGCTCCTGCGGTAATGATCGAGCAGCCTGCGGCGCAGGTCCTCGAGCTGCCACGAGATCGGCGGCAGGGCCTCCTCGACGCCGCTCGGCAGCATCCACTTCTTCATTTCGGGTATCTCAAACGAACTGCAGGACCGCGATGCCGGCGACCATGCTGAGCAGGCCGATCACGCGCATGTTGCGGTTTTCCATCTGCGCAATCGTGAACAGCGTGCGCCGCCATTGTGACGGCGCCGCGAACGGCAGCAGGCCTTCGATCACCATCACCAGTGCGAGTGCGCGCACCAGCTCGGTCCAATCCAGATTCACGGCGCGCCGTTCTTGAAGTACTTGAAGAACGGGCTGTCCGGCTGCAGGACCATGACGTCGCCCTGCCCGCCGAGGCTGTCACGGTAGACGTTCAGGGTGCGGTAGAAGTTGTAGAACTCCGGATCCTGGCCGTAGGCCTTGGCATAGATCTCGGCGGCCCTGGCATCGCCGGCGCCCTTCAGTTCCTCGGCCGCCTTGTAGGCGTTGGCGAGCGTGACCTGCGCTTCCTGGTCGGCGGTCGCGCGGATCTTTTCCGCTTCCTCGGCGCCGCGCGCGCGCAGGTCGGTGGCGACGCGCGAGCGCTCGGAGCGCATGCGCTCGTAGACCGTATCGCTGACCGACTGCGGCAGGTTAATCGACTTGATGCGCACGTCGACGATGCTGATGCCGAGATCCTTGACCTTGCCGCCGACGCTGTCGCGCAGGGCCGCCATGATCGCGTTGCGCTGGTCCGACACCGCCTGCTGGATGGTGCGCGAACCGAACTCGTCGCGCAGGCCGCGGTTGACGATGCTGGCGAGGCGGTCCATGGCCACCAGTTCCTGGCCGTTGGTCGCACGGTAATAGGTGGCGGCGTCGGCGATGCGCCACTTCACGTAGTAGTCGACCTCGACGTTCTTCTTTTCGACCGTGAGGAAGTTCTCGGTCTGGTTGTCGAGCGTCAGCACGCGGCCGTCGAAGGTCTGCACGCGCTGGATGAACGGCACCATGACGTGCAGGCCCGGCGCGAAGTTCTCGCCGCGCAGTTCGCCGAACTGGAACAGCACCGCGCGCTCGCGCTGGTCGACCACGAAAAAGGCGTTGCTGATCGTCCAGATGGCGAGCAGCACGACGCCGATGATGGCCAGGGTCGAGTTCTTCATTGGCGGCTCCGGTCGCGCGAACGCTGGCCGTCGGCGGACGAGCCGCTGCGCGGCGCGCTCGACGGCGCGTTCGAATAGTCGGTCGACGAATCCGTCTCGCCGCCTCTCTGCGCGTTCTTGAGAATCTGGTCGAGCGGCAGGTAGATCATCGGGCTGCCCTTGTCGACATCGAGCAGCACCTTGCTGGAACCGCCGAGCACACTCTGCATCATGTCCAGATAGAGACGGTCCTTGGTGACTTTCGGCGACTTGCGGTACTCGGTGACGAGCTGGTTGAAGCGCGCCGCATCACCCTCGGCCTTGGCGATGACCTGATCGCGATAGGCGGTCGCTTCGGCGATCTGCCGCGCCGCCGCGCCGCGCGCGCGCGGCAGGCGGTCGTTGGCGTAGGCTTCCGCCTCGTTCTTGACGCGCTGCTGATCCTCGCGCGCCTTGATCGCGTCGGCGAACGCGGCCTGCACCGGCTCCGGCGGCTGCGCCTGCTGCAGGTTCACTTCGGTGACGACCAGGCCGGCCTTGTATTCGTCGAGACGTTCCTGCAGGAGGCGCTTGGTCTCGTCGGCGACTTCCTCGCGTCCCTCGGTGAGGATGAAATCCATGGTGCTCTGGCCGACGACCTCGCGCACCGCGGCCTTGGTCGCCTGCTTCAGCGTCAGGTCCGGCTCGGTCATCTGGAACACGTAGTCCTCGACCTTGGAGACGCGGTACTGCACCGAGAGTTCGACGTCGACGATGTTCTCGTCCTTGGTCAGCATCGTCGCTTCCTCGCGCACCGAACGCACGCCGGTGACGTTGACGATCTCGACCGTCTCGACCGGCCACGGCAGATGCCAGTGCAGGCCGGGGCTCGTGGTGCCGACGTGATGACCGAAGCGCAGCACGACGGCGCGCTCCTGCTCGTCGACCGAATAGAAGCCGGAGGCGATCCACAGCGCCACGATGGCCAGCGCGCCGAGACCGAACAGGCCGGCCGGCAGCTTCGCCGACGAACCGCCGCCACCGCCGCCCTTGCCGCCGAAGCGCTCCCTGAAACGCTTGAGGGTGTCGTCGAGCGGATTCTGGCCGCGCTCGCCGCGCTTCGGCCCCTGATTCCACGGGTCGCGGCCCGGGCCGGGCTCATTCCAAGCCATTGAAGACTCCTAAGCTGATAGTTTCGTGCAACGGCCCGCGTCGTCAGCGTGCGGACAGGAGCGGCGGCTTCATCGCCGAAAGTCTCGGCGTCCTGCCGCCAGCGGTTATGCGCAGTCTCCCGGCGAGGCGCAAATTCTAGGGAGATAGCTCCCATTCCTCAATGAGATGTGCCGGTGCCGGCGGCGGCGGCACGCCGGCCGCGGCGCACAGCCCGCGCAGGCGCTGGTATGGCATCGCCACGCGCAGATGGAAGTTGCCGCCCTCGTCGATCGCCTCGGCGCGCACCGCATGCTGCGTGAACAGCTGTGCGCGCAGGCGCGCCGCCGACGGCGGCAGGACCAGTTCGCTCTCCGGCAAGCCGGGCTGCAGGCGTTCGAGGATCGCCTCGCGCAGCAGGTCGAGGCCGACGCCGGTGCGCGCCGAGACGTAGACGCGCGCCGGCGCGCCGTGCTCGTCGCGCTCGATGCGCGGCGCCTCGCTGTCGCGCAGATCGATCTTGTTGAAGACCTGCAGGCGCGGCACCTCGAGCGCGCCGATCTCGCGCAGCACATCCTCGACCTGGCCGATGCGGCTCATGCGCTCGGGGTCGGCGGCGTCGACCACGTGCAGCAGCAGCGAGGCATCACGCGCCTCTTCCAGCGTGGCGCGGAAGGCGGCGATCAGATCGTGCGGCAGATCGCGGATGAAGCCGACGGTGTCGGCGAGCAGCACGGTCTCGCCGCTCTTCAGCGCCAGGCGGCGCACCGTGGTGTCGAGCGTCGCGAACAGCTGGTTCGACGCAAACGTCGCATCGCCGGTCAGCGCGTTGAACAGGGTCGACTTGCCGGCATTGGTGTAGCCGACCAGCGACACCGTCGGCACGCTGTTGCGCTCGCGCGCCTTGCGGCTCTGCGCGCGGCGGCCGCGCACCACTTCGAGATGGCGCTTGAGCGTGCCGATGCGGTCGCGGATCAGGCGGCGGTCCATTTCGAGCTGTGTTTCGCCCGGACCACGCAGGCCGATGCCGCCGCCGCGCTGGCGTTCGAGGTGCGTCCAGCCGCGGATCAGGCGCGTGGCGATGTGCTGCAGCTGCGCCAGTTCGACCTGCAACTTGCCTTCGTGCGAGCGCGCCCGCGTGGCGAAGATGTCGAGGATCAGGCCGGCGCGGTCGAGCACGCGCGCCTTGGCGATCTTCTCGAGATTGCGTTCCTGGCTCGGCGACAGCGCGTGATTGAAGATGACCAGCTCGGCGCCGGTCGCGGCGACCGTGTCGGCGATCTCCTGCGCCTTGCCGGAACCGACGAACAGGCCCGGATCGGGTTCGCGCCGCGAGCCGCCGATGACGTCGACGATCTCGGCGCCGGCCGAGCGGGCGAGTTCGATGAATTCCTGACGATCCGATTCGAAATCGGCACCGGGAAACTGCAGATGGACCAGCAAGGCGCGCTGGCCCGCCTTCGGACGTTCAAACATGCCGGACCGGGTGTTTCAACGGCCCGTCGCCGCGGGGGCGGCGACGGTCACAGCGGCGAGTGCGATCAAGCGGACGGCGTCTCCGTGGCATCGCCTTCATTTTCGGCGTCGTAAATGCGCACGGCGCGCGCCGGCACGACGGTCGAGATCGCGTGCTTGTAGACCATCTGGCTGACGCTGTTGCGCAGCAGCACGACGAAGGAGTCGAAGGATTCGATCTGGCCCTGCAGCTTGATGCCATTGACGAGATAGATGGAGACGGGGATGCGTTCTTTGCGCAGGGCGTTCAGAAACGGTTCTTGTAGCGTATGACCTTTCGACATCGGATTATCCCTATTGTGTACCCGGACTTACGTGGCCCGGGCGTGGTTATCGCGGGCCAGTCTAGCACCGCTTACGCCGTTACGCTCTTGTTTGCGGCGGCGAAATGCGCTAACGCAGCCTCTATGAGGTCGGACCGCGCCGGATCAAGCCATACCAGCTCGCGCTCGGAGCGCAGCCAGGTCAGCTGACGCTTGGCGAACTGCCGCGTCGCGGCGATGCCGCGGCGCACCGCCTCGTCGAGAGCGCACTCGCCGTCCAGATGCGCCCACAGCTGCCGGTATCCGACCGCCCGGATCGACGGCAGTTCCGGATGCAGGTCGCCGCGCGCATGCAGGCGACGCACTTCCCCGAGGAAGCCGTCCGCCATCATGGCGTGGAAGCGCTGCTCGATGCGCGCGTGCAGCTCGCTGCGCTGCGGCGGGTTGAGCGCCAGCTTCAGCCAGCGCTCGCCGTCGTCCGGCCTTTTCGGCTCGGCGTAGAATGCGCTCGGCGTCACGCCGCTGACCTCGATGATTTCCAGCGCGCGCTGCACGCGCTGCTGGTCGTTCGGGTGCAGGCGCGCCGCGGTCGCCGGATCGAGCGTTGCCAGGCGCGCGTGCAGCGCCGGCCAGCCCTCGCGGGCGGCCTCGGCTTCGAGCCGGCGGCGCACCTCGGGATCGGCGGACGGCAGCGCGCTGAAGCCCTGGGTCAGGGCGCGGAAGTAAAGCATCGTGCCGCCGACCAGCAGCGGCACGCGGCCGCGAGCGCGGATCTCGGCGATCAACCGGCGTGCGTCCCCGGCGAAGCGCGCCGCCGAATACGGCTCGGCCGGATCGAGGATGTCGATGAGATGGTGCGGCACGCGCGCGCGCATCGCCGCGTCCGGCTTCGCCGAACCGATGTCCATGCCGCGATAGACCAGCGCCGAATCGACCGACACGATCTCGACCGGCAGGCGTTCGGCCAGCGCCAGCGCCAGCGCCGTCTTGCCGGAGGCGGTCGGGCCCATCAGCAGGATGGGCGGCGGAGGATCGAAGGACGTCGGCGTCATGGCGCCTAGTGTAGAGGCGCCCGCCGCGTCGCTTCTTCAGTGCGCGGCCGCCGCTTCGTCGGCGCGCTCGCCGTCCAGCGCCCGTGCGCGCTCGAGCAGCGCGGGATGCGAGGCCAGCAGGCCAGCGGCGCCGTCGTCGTCCGCCTCTGGGTGCAGGGCCGCCAGCTTGCGCAGCAGTTCGGCGAGGCGCGAGGGTGCGATGCCGTTGCGGCGCATCAGCTCGGCCGCGTAGCGGTCCGCCTCGCTCTCGAATTCGCGCGAATAGCGGGCCTGGATCAGCAGCGTCGGCGCCGCGGCGAGGAGCGCGCTGACGTCGCCGAGCCACCAGGCGGCAAGCACGCCGACCGCCGAGTTCTGCGCGATCAGGCGCAGGCCGTGCCGGTAATAGACGTGGCCGAGTTCATGGCCGACGACGGCGGCGATCTGTTCATCGTTGTCGGCGAGCGTGACCAGCTCGTCGAGCAGCACGATGGTGCCGTCCGGCAGCGCGAAGGCATTGGGACCCAGCGTCGGCGCGCTGCGGAATTCGATGCGATAGGCGGCCTGTGCGCCGTCGGGCGCGCGCAGGTCTTCGAGCCTGCCGGTCAGCTCGGCGGTGCGGTTCGCATCGAGCCGCGTCGGCTTGAGCAGATGCCGGTCGAACAGTTTCATCGTCTGGTCCGACAGCGCACGCGACAGTGTGTCCGGCATCGCCCGCGCGACCAGCTGGGCGCCGGCCGGAATGCCCCAGACGAACAGCGCCACGCCGCAGGCGGCGACCACGACGACGGACAGGGCGATCATCCGCCAGCTCGATTCGGCGCGGTGCAGCCAGCCGCCGCGCCGCGCCGCCTCGCGCAGCAGCGTGTCGAAGGCCTCGTGCTCGCGCACCTCGCAGCGCGCGCCGTCGGCGAAGTCCAGCGCGCGCGGCGTGCTGCCGAGCCGCGCCGAAATGCGCAGCGAGCCGAGCGCGTCGCGCCGGTCGACGCCATCGCCGCTTACCAGCAGGTCGGCGCCGTCCAGCTCGAGCCGCACGGCGTGGCGCTGCGCGCTGCGTCCATCGAAGTAGACGGCGTCGACCACGAGCGCCGCCTCAGAGGCCGATGTCGATGTCGAACAGCTCGGCGGTCTCCTCGCCGAGCGCGGCGACGCCCCGCTCGGCATCGCCGACGATCGCGTCGAGCGAGCCGTCGACCGCGAGGCTCGTGCAGCTGGCGCGATAGCGCGCGAGGCGCACCGCCGCCCAGGGCATGAACAGGCCGAGCGTCAGGGCGACGAGCAGGAAGTTGCTGACGCCGATGCCCATCAGGCGCCAGCCGGACAGGCGGCTGACGAAGCGGTGCGGGCCGAGCGCCGTGTGATTCCAGATCAGGTTCTGCACCGCCGCCTGCAGCAGCGGGCCGAGTATCAGCACGCCGAACATGATCGCCAGCCAGAACACGCCCATCGCCGACATCATCATCGCCGGATCGGGCTTGCCGCCGGCCGCCTGCACCGCCTTGACCGCGCCCAGCATGTGGAACATCGGCACGAAGGCGAGCGCCAGCAGGGCGGCGCCGGCGAGCATGTACAGGACGTAGGTGCGGTAGAAGCGGCCGACGCCGGCGTCGAAGGCGAACGCCGTGCCGCCGTAATAGCTGTTGCCGTGCTGGTAGCGCTTGAGGCGCTGGTGGAACAAGGGCCCGGCGAGATAGGCGGTGATGAACATCAGGATCGGATAGCCGAGGAACACCGCGTAGGCCTGGCCGAGCGAGCCGCGGAAGCTGAAGCGCAGGCCGCGATAGCTGCTGTAGTGCGCGCGAAAGCGCAGCGCGTTGCGCAGCAGCCAGGGCAGCGCCAGCGCCAGGATCGCCAGTGCCAGCAGCGTCCAGATCGAGATATGGGTCGTCGCGAAGTGGTAGATCAGCAACAGCCCGAGCGCGAGCAGACGCCCCTTGAGGATCGCCAGCGGCCGGCCGTGATAGTCGAAGCTCGAGCCCGCCAGTTCGGTGTTGCGGTAGAAGTACTGCATCCGCCGCACTTTCGCCCACGGCGAATAAATGCCGAGGGTGATGATCGTCAGCAGCACGTTGACGATCCAGATGCCGAAATACTCCGAACCGGAGCCGTTGAAACGAAACGGCTCGATGCTGCGGCCAGGCGCCGCCTCGACGTGATCCATCGCTCCCTCCCCGCGCCTCAGGCCTTGCGCCGCGACGCTTCCCGCGATGCATCGGCATCGATCGTCGCGACCCCGGCCGGTCGGACGACCGGCGTTTCGAGCATAGCAAACGCCGGCTCAGCGGCCGCGCAGAAACAGGCGATCCAGCTCGGCAACTGTGATCTGCATCCAGGTCGGCCGCCCGTGATTGCACTGGCCGGCGAGTTCGGTGCGCTCCATGTCGCGCAGCAGCGCGTCCATCTCGGCCAGCGTCAGGCGGCGCTGCGCCTTGATCGCCGCCTTGCAGGCGACATCGGCAAGCACGCGATGCTGGGCATCGAGCGCCTCGCCGAAATGCGCGGCGGTCTCGCGCCGCGTCTCGTCGCCAACCAGCTCGCGCAGCAGCGCACCGATGTCGCTGCGCGCCAGCAGCGGCGGCACGGCGCGCACCAGGACGCTGGCCGGACCGCTGCGATCGAGCTCGAATCCGTAGGCGTGCAGGGTGTCGCGCTGCGCTTCGAGCGCGTCCGCCTCGTCCTCGGCCAGGCTCACGACTTCCGGCACCAGCAGCGCCTGCGCCGGCACGCCGCCGTCGGCGAGCTGCTGCTTCAGGCGTTCGTACAGCACCCGCTCGTGAGCGGCATGCGCATCGACCAGCACCAGCCCCTGATCGTTCTGCGCGAGGATGTAGATGCCGTGCACCTGGGCGAGCGGCGTGCCGAGCGGACGCGCGTCGCCATCGGCCGCCGCTCGCGTCTCCGCCATGGCAGCGGCCGCCGGCGGCGCATCACCGTAACGGGGCGGCGCCGCTTCGCGCAGATCGAGCCGCGCCGCCGGCCGCCATTGCGGCATCGCGGCCGGCGCACTGCCGCGGGCGACGTAGCCCGGCAGCACCGTCGGCCCTGAGGGCGTTTCGTCCGGCGGCGAGAACGCCACCTGATGATGGCGCTCCGGCTCGGGACGCAGGCGCCGCAGCAGCTGATGCACGGCACCGAACAGCAGATCATGCACGCGGTTGGCATCGCGGAAGCGCACTTCGGTCTTCTGCGGATGCACGTTGACGTCGACCCCTGCGGGATCGAGCTCCAGATAGACGATGTAGGCGGGATGATGCGTCGAATGCATGACGTCGGCGAAGGCACGCTTCAGCGCGAAGCCGAGCAGGCGATCGCGCACCAGGCGGCCGTTGACGTAGATGTACTGAAGATCGGCATTGGGCCGCGCGACGCTCGGCAGGCCGATCCAGCCGTGCAGGCGCATGCCGAGCCGGGTCTCGTCGATCGCTTCCGATTGCGCCACGAACTCGTCGCCGCAGATCGCGCGAATGCGCGCGAGCCTGCCCCCGTCGCCGGCCGCGGGCGCCAGGTCGAAGACGCGACGGTTGTTGTGGCGCAGCGCGAAGCCGACGTCGAAGCGCGACAGCGCGATGCGCGACAGGGCCTGCTGCAGCTGGCGGAATTCGGTCGCCTCGGACTTGAGGAACTTGCGCCGCGCCGGCGTGTTGAAGAACAGATCGCGAACTTCGATCGTCGTGCCGAAGGGATGCGCCGACGGCCGCGGTTCCGCACCCTCGATGTGTCCGGCGCCGCCGAGTTCCCAGGCGTGCTCGGCATCGGCGTTGCGCGAAACCAGCTTGAGACGCGACACGGACAGGATGCTCGGCAGCGCCTCGCCGCGAAAGCCGAGCGTGGCGACGCGCTCGAGGTCGTCGAAACTGGCGATCTTGCTCGTCGCGTGCCGCGTCAGCGCCAGCGCCATTTCATCGCGGGCGATGCCCCGGCCATCATCGCGGATGCGCATCAGCACCATGCCACCCTGCTCGACCTCGACCTCGATCGCCCGCGCGCCGGCATCGAGACTGTTCTCCACCAGTTCCTTGATGACGGCGGCCGGGCGCTCGACGACTTCGCCGGCGGCGATCTGATTGACGAGCGTGTCGGGAAGGACGCGGATCAAAGGCATATCAACCCCAGATTACACAGATTCCACCGATCAAAGGACGGAAAATCTGCCTGCGTAAATCCGTGAAATCCGCGGCTGAACGTTTTTTAGCGCGCGATCCTTTCCAGGCCCGGAAGATACGGCTTCAGCGCGTCCGGAATCGCGATCGAGCCGTCGGCCTGCTGGTAGTTCTCGACGACCGCGACCAGCGTGCGGCCGACGGCGAGGCCCGAGCCGTTCAGGGTGTGCACGAGCTCCGGCTTCTTCGTCTCCGGATGACGGTAACGGGCGAGCATGCGCCGCGCCTGGAAGTCCTCGCAGTTCGAGCACGAGGAAATCTCGCGATAGCGGTCCTGGCCCGGCAGCCAGACTTCGAGGTCGTAGGTCTTGGCCGCGCCGAAACCCATGTCGCCGGTGCACAGCGCCAGCACGCGATACGGCAGTTCGAGCTTCTTGAGAATCGCCTCGGCGTGGCCGGTCAGCTCTTCGAGCGCCTGGTACGACGTCGCCGGATCGACGATGTGCACGAGCTCGACCTTGTCGAACTGATGCTGGCGAATCATGCCGCGCGTGTCGCGGCCGGCGGAACCCGCTTCCGAGCGGAAGCACGGTGTGTGCGCGACCCACTTCCTCGGTAGCGTCTCGGCCTCGAGGATTTCGTCGCGCACGAGATTGGTCACCGGCACCTCGGCGGTCGGGATCAGGCGCCAGGGCTGCTCGCCTTTCAGCGCGAACAGATCGTCGCCGAACTTCGGCAGCTGGCCGGTGCCGCGCAGCGTCGTGTCGTTGACGATGTACGGCACGTACAGTTCCTCGTAGCCGTGCTCGCGCGTGTGCACGTCGAGCATGAACTGCGCGAGCGCGCGATGCAGGCGCGCGAGCGCGCCGCGCAGCACGGTGAAGCGCGCGCCGGTGACCTTTGCCGCGGCGGCGAAATCCATCAGGCCGAGCGCCTCGCCGAGATCGGCGTGGTCCTTGGCGCCGGCCGCCGCACGCGGCGTACCCCAGCGACGCACTTCGACGTTGTCGTTCTCGTCCTTGCCGTCCGGCACCGACTCGTGCGGCAGGTTCGGCAGGCGCGCGAGGAAATCGTCGAACTCCGTCTGCAAGGCAGCGAGCTGCGTCTCGTTGTCGGCCAGCGCGGCCTTGATGCGATCCATGTCGGCGAGGATCGGCGAGGCATCCTCGCCCTTGGCCTTGGCCTGGCCGATGCGCTTGCTGCCGGCATTGCGCTCGGCCTGCAGCTGCTCGGTCTCGGTCTGCAGCTTCTTGCGCCGCGATTCGAGCTCGTTGAAACGTTCGAGATCGAACACGAAACCACGCCGCGCCAACTGGGCGGCGACGACATCAGCTTGGGCGCGCAGGCGCTTGGGGTCGAGCATTGAGGTGCTTTCGGGCAACAGACAGGGGCGGGCATTTTAGCCGACATCTTCGCCCTCCTCGGCCGCCGTTCCGCGCCGCGACCGGCGCAGGTGCCGCACGCCGGTTCTTGACGTGCCCTGCCCGCGCCTTCACACAATGGACAACACCCACTCTCGCACCGACAAGGAAGTCATCGCATGGTCCGGCTACGCGTTCTTTCCGCCCTTCTTCTCCTGATGCCGGCTTTGGCCCCGGCACAGGAAACGGTCACGATACCGAGCGTCGTTCCATACGCGGATGGCGTCGGTACGGTCGACCTGCGCAAGGAGTGCGACTGGAACAGACAGATCAGCGACTACATCGTCAAGTATTCGAAGCGCGCAGTCGCCAGCGCCGAGAATCTCTCGACCGTTCAAGGCCCGGTGTTGTGGCTGACGGTCACCGAAGTGCATGCTGCGGGCGGCGGCAATTTCAGCGGTCCCAAGTGGGGCGCGGTGACCGGAGAACTGAAGAAGGGCGGACAGATCGTCGGCTCCTTCGTCGACATGCGGCAGGTTTTTCAGAGCGGCCTCTCCTTTACCGCTTGCGGCGTGCTCGGGCACGTCAGCAAGGCGATCGGCAAGGACGTCGCGAAATGGCTCGAGAATCCGACGATGGACGCCAAACTGGGCAATGCCCGCTGATTCAGGCACCAGCGGGCCGCGCCAGGAGCCAGTGCGCCGTCCAGATGCCGAGCAGCGTCATCATGAGCGAGCCCGCCACATGCAGAATGATCGCCAGCGCCAGCGTGCCCAGGCGCCCCTGCTGCAGCTGTAGCGCGATCTCGGCCGAGAACGTCGAGAAGGTGGTCAGGCCGCCGCAGAAGCCAGTGATGATCAGCAGCCGCCATTCCGGTGCGATGCCGGGAATCTGCGTGAAAACACCGAGCGCCGCGCCGATGATGTAGCCGCCGATCAGGTTGGCCGCCAGCGTACCCGGCGGCACCGGCGTGAAGAGATGATTCAGCGCAAGGCCGAGCAACCAGCGCAGCCAGGCGCCGAGCGCGGCGCCGACGCCGACGGCCAGAATTCCGTAGAAACCCATTTCCTCTCCGAAACGTTGATCGCACGCACGGGAGGTGATGGCATCGGCCTACCCGCGCGTCGCGCAGTGGGTAGGCATCATCAGCCCGGTCGGGCGGTTCGCGGAGGAATGCCATCTCCGAGCGCGCACGATAGCGGGCGCGCCGCCGGCCGGTCAACGCGCCTTGCGCGCCGCGCGCAGTTGCGCGAGCCGCTCGCCGATCTTGATCTCGAGCCCACGCGGCACCGGCGCATACAGTTCGGTGCCGAGCAGCTTGTCGGGCAGGAAGGTCTGCCCGGCCGCCAGCGCGCCCGCTTCCTCGTGATCGTAGCGATAGCCCTCGCCGTAGCCGAGATCCTTCATCAGCTTGGTCGGCGCGTTGCGGATGTGCATCGGCACTTCCAGCGTGCCGGTCTGCTCGACCAGGGCGCGCGCGGCCTTGTAGCCGGCGTAGACGGCATTGCTTTTCGGCGCGCAGGCGAGATAGACGACGGCGACCGCCAGCGCCAGCTCGCCTTCCGGACTGCCGAGGCGCTCGTAGGTATCCCAGCCGTCGAGGCACAGGCGCTGCGCACGCGGATCGGCGAGGCCGACGTCCTCGATCGCCATGCGCGTGATGCGCCGTGCGAGGTAGGCCGCGTCGACACCGCCGTCGAGCATGCGCGCGAACCAGTACAGTGCCGCATCGGGGTCGCTGCCGCGCACCGACTTGTGCAGCGCCGAGATCTGGTCGTAGAAATTCTCGCCGCCCTTGTCGAAGCGGCGCAGGCCGCGGCCGATCAGCTTGTCGAGCAGCTTGTCGTCGGGCTGGCCGTCCGCTCGCGTCGCTTCGGCGCGGCCGAGTTCGACCGCCGTCTCCAGCAAAACGAGGCTGCGTCGCGCGTCGCCGTCGGCGGCCTCGGCGATGCGATCGAGCCAGTGGCGCGGCAGCGCATCCGCGCCCAGGCCCATGCCGCGCTCGCCGTCGGCCAGCGCACGCACGAGCAGATCGCGGATCGCCGGCGCATCGAGCGAGCGCAGCACGAACACGCGCAGCCGCGACAGCAGCGCGGCGTTCAGTTCGAACGAGGGATTCTCGGTGGTCGCGCCGATCAGGGTGAGGGTGCCGTCCTCGACGTACGGCAGCAGCGCGTCCTGCTGGCTCTTGTTGAAGCGGTGGATTTCGTCGATGAACAGGATCGTGCGCCGCGGCGTCAGGCCCGAGCGCAGGGCCTGCGCGTGCGCGACCGCCTCGCGGATGTCCTTGACGCCGGCGAGCACCGCCGACAGCGTCAGGAACGCGGCGTCGCTGTATTGCGCCAGCAGCCGCGCCAGCGTGGTCTTGCCGACGCCGGGCGGCCCCCAGAACACCATCGACGGCACGCTGCCCGCTTCGAGCAGCACGCGCAGCGGACCGCCGGCGCCGAGCAGATGATCCTGGCCGACGACTTCGTCGAGCGTCCGCGGCCGCATGCGCTCCGCCAGCGGCTGCGCCGGCTCGGCGCGACGTCCGCTGGACATCGACCCCGGTGAACGCCCGGCCACGGACGGCCGGGCCGGCGCCGGATCAGGATTCTGCGGTCCCGCCACGGACGGCACCTCCGAATACTGCTTCAGCGCCTTTCGTCATCGCCTATCACTTCCGCACCCTTGGGCGGCGTGAAGCGGAACAGCGCGGCGTCCAGCCGGACGCCGGTCTTGATCTGGCTGAACTCGATGTCGGTGTTGCCGCCGAGCGCGTCGTAGAACTTCATGCGCTGCGGCACGCCGTTCTTCAGCCACAGCTCGATCGACTGGAAGTCGCTGTTGGTCTCGCCGCCCTTCGGCTTGAGCTTGACGATGTCGGCACCGTCCTTCTGGCCGCCGGATTCGACGGCGAAGGCGTCGCCGAGCAGGCTCTTCTGCGCGAGCAGCGCGGCCGGCGTGCCCTTGAGCACCTGGTCGGCGTCGCGCACCGTCACCTGCTGCAGGTCCGGCTCGTAGTTCCAGATCTTCTTGCCGTCGCAGACCATCAGCTGCTCGTAGGGCTTGTCGTAGTTCCAGCGGAAGCGGCCCGGACGCGCGAGGTCGAACTGGCCGCTGCGCTGCGCGATCACTTCGCCATGCTCATCCGTCTGGGTCTGCGCGAAGCGCGCCGTCAGCGTCTGCGCGCCGTCGACGAAACGCTTCAGCGCGTCGTCGGCCGGGCCGGCGGCGGCGGCGACCGCGAACAGCGAAAGACACAGGGCCAGGGCGGCGCAAAGCTTGTTCATGAGGGTTCCGGAAAGAGAGACGCGCCACTATCGAACGGCGCGCTGAATCGCATCTGACTTGGCCGCCTACTCGCGCCCGCCGGGCGCGAGGATCTCGCGATTGCCGCCGGGACCGCTGGGGCCGACGATGCCGGCCGCTTCCATCTGCTCGACCATGCGCGCGGCGCGGTTGTAGCCGATCTTCAGGCGGCGCTGCACCCAGGACACCGAAGCCTTGCGCGTCTCCAGCACCATGGCCACGGCCTGGTCGTAGAGCGGATCGGCCTCGGCGTCGTCACCACCGCCCTCGGCCGGACCGGCCGGCGCTTCATCGGCACAGATTTCCTCGATGTACTGCGGTTCGCCGACCTGCTTGAGATAGGCGACCACCTTGTGCACCTCGTGGTCGTCGACGAAGGCGCCGTGCACGCGCTCGAGGCGGCTCGAGCCGATCGGCCGGAACAGGCCGTCGCCATGGCCGAGCAGACTCTCGGCGCCCTGCTCGTCGAGGATGGTGCGCGAATCGATGCGCGAGGCGACCTGGAAGGCGAGGCGCGACGGGATATTGGCCTTGATCAGGCCGGTGATGACGTCGACGCTCGGCCGCTGCGTGGCGACGATCAGGTGAATGCCGGCGGCGCGCGCCTTCTGCGCGATGCGCGCGATCAGCTCTTCGACCTTCTTGCCGACCACCATCATCATGTCGGCGAGCTCGTCGATGACGACGACGATGTGCGGCAGCTTCTGCAGCGGCTCGGCCTGCGGCGGCGCGCTGGCGGCGTCGAACAGATCGTCGGGCTGCACCTTCAGCGGATCGCGGATCGGCTCGCCGGCGGCGACCGCGTCCTCGACCTTGCGGTTGAGGCCGGCGAGATTGCGCACGCCGAGCGCCGACATCAGGCGGTAGCGGCGCTCCATCTCGGCAACGCACCAGCGCAGCGCGTTGGCCGCATCCTTCATGTCGGTGACGACCGGCGTCAGCAGATGCGGAATGCCTTCGTACACCGACAGTTCCAGCATCTTCGGATCGACGAGGATGA
Organism: Solimonas soli DSM 21787; assembly: GCF_000474945.1. Lineage (GTDB taxonomy): Bacteria > Pseudomonadota > Gammaproteobacteria > Nevskiales > Nevskiaceae > Solimonas > Solimonas soli. The sequence goes on from NZ_AXDW01000001.1 coordinate 463,466, forward strand.
AACGCACTTCGTCGGCCGTGGCCTTGAACAGCATCGACAGGATCATGCCGTTGATCGCCACCGACTTGCCCGAGCCGGTGGTGCCGGCGACCAGCAGATGCGGCATCTTGGCCAGATCGCCCGCGACCGGATGGCCGGCGATGTCCTTGCCGAGCGCCAGGGTCAGCGGCGATGCGGAATTGCGATAGGCCGCCGAGTCGATGATCTCGCGCAGCGAGACCATCTCGCGCTTCTGGTTCGGAATCTCGACGCCGATCGTCGACTTGCCTTCGATCACTTCGATCACGCGCACGCTGGCGACTGACAGCGAGCGCGCCAGATCGCGCGACAGATTGGTGATCTGCGAGCCCTTCACGCCCGGCGCCGGCTGGATCTCGAAGCGCGTGATGACCGGGCCCGGCGTTGCCGCCACGACCTGCGCCTTGACGCCGAACGATTCGAGATGCCGCTCGACGTCGCGCGACAGGCGCTCGATTTCCTCCGGCGTGTACTGGCGGCCGGACGGGCGCGGCGCATCGAGGATGCTCAGCGGCGGCAGCGGATCGCCATCGAAGGCCGGCACCGGCACGACTTCCGCCTTGCTCTTCGCGGCCCTGACCGGCGCCGGCGCGGCGACCGGCAGGCCGGCGGCCGGCGCATCGGCCAGCAGGCCGAGCTGCTCTTCCTCGCTGCCGACCAGCGAGGGCGCCTTGCGCTTGCGCTTCTCCTTGCCCGCGGCTTCCTCGAACACCGGCAGGCCGAACAGCGGCTCGATGCGTCCGGCCGGTTCTTCCTTGTCCTTGTCCTTCTCCCTGCGGCGCCTGGCCGGGCGCTCGGCGTCGGCGGCGATCACCGGCACTTCGCCGTCCTCGCCTTGCGCGCCATCGGCGAGCGGCGGGGGCCTTTCGATCTTGCGCGCCGCCAGCGTCAGCACCCAGCCGCCGATGCGATCGAGGATGTCGAGCCAGGAAAACGTCAGCGCCAGCGGCGCGGCGACGATCGCCAGCGTCAGCAGCAGCAGGCTGCAGCCGAATCCGCCGAGCACGGCGGTGAGACCGCGCCCCACCGCCTGGCCGGCGATGCCGCCGCTGCCCTGCGGCGCCCAGCTCGGCGACGCGCCGATATGCTGCGCCGCCAGCGCCGCGAGACTGACCAGCAGCACGGCCCAGGCCGCGACCCGCACGCCGCGCGGCATGCGCGCGCCGGGCGCCGCTTCGGCGAAGATGCGGATGCCGATCAGCAGCACGGCCCAGGGCAGCAGGAACGCCACGTAGCCGCACAGCGAGAGCAGCACATCGGCGATCCACGCACCGATCGGGCCGGCGAGATTGTGGATCGGCTCGCCATTGCCGGACGAGGACCAGCCCGGATCGTTGGGATTGAAGCTGGCCAGCGTCACGAGCAGGAACAGCGAGAGGCCCAGACACCCGAGCATCGCCGCTTCGCGCGGCAGGCGCTCCAGCCAGCCGGGGCCGGCGGCTTCGTCGGTAGCGTGCGGTTTGGCTTTGAACATGCTCGAAAAAATGCGCCCGTCGTGAGCGACCGGCGGGCCGGGAAGTGGTCGGCCGAGTATAGCGGTCGGGCCTGCGCGCCGCCGAGACTTGAAAGCCACGGCGAAACCTTCATATTGAAAGCGTGTCCAGATTTCGTGAGCGCAGCCGCTAACCGAACCATGAGCCAGCACATTCGCCACTTCGTCCTGACGCCGGAAGGCGGGATTCGCGAATTCACCGCCGACCAGGCGGCGCTGATCGCTGCCGGTGCCGATCGTCTGCCGGAATTCGCCGGCCGCGACCTGCGCTATCTGCAGCTGACGCTCATGGACAACGCCGGCAGCGGCGAATTGAAGATCCAGACCGCCGGCGCGCGCATCCATTTCGACGAGCAGGGACGCATGACGGAGGCCGGCCCGCCGACCGACGCCGAGCCGATCACGCACTTCGAACATGACGCCGTCGTGCAATGGGTGCTGCGCGACGTCCCGGCCGCGGCGCCGACTTTCCACTGAGGATTCCCCGCATCAGCCGTCCGGCGGCGTCGATTCGTCGCCGGACGTATCGTCGTGCCGTTTCCGCAGGCACGCTGTCTGCGTATGCTAGCGAGGCATCGCCGGAGGCCGCCTCGAGAGAATGGAAAGCCCGATCCGCCTGCATTGGCTGGACCCGCGCAATCCGCACCAGCCGTTCCCGCCCGTGCATCTGGCGATGCGCGATCCGAACGGCTTGCTGGCCATCGGCGGCGATCTGTCGACGACGCGGCTGCTGAGCGCCTACCGTCAGGGCATCTTCCCCTGGTACAACCCCGACGAACCGATCTTGTGGTGGTGCCCCGATCCGCGCACGGTGCTGCAGCCGTCGGCGATGCACGTCTCGCACAGCCTGAAGAAGGCGATCCGCCGCGCCGACTACGCCGTCAGCTTCGACCGCGCCTTCGACGCCGTGCTGCGCGCCTGCGCCGGTGAGCGGCAGAAGAGCCGCGGCACCTGGCTCGGCGACGACATGCGTTACGCCTACCACGAGCTTCATCACAAAGGCCACGCGCACAGCGTGGAAGTCTGGCGCGCGCAGGAATTGATCGGCGGTCTCTACGGCATCGCGCTCGGCCGCGTGTTCTTCGGCGAATCGATGTTCTCGCGCGCCACCGACGCTTCGAAGCTGGCGCTGTACTGGCTGTGCCAGCAGCTGCAGCGCTGGGGCTTCGAGCTGATCGATTGCCAGATCAGCTCCGCGCATCTGCTGAGCCTCGGCGCGCGGGAAGTGCCGCGCGCGGAGTTCCTGCCGCGGCTCGCCGTCGCCGTGCAGGCGCCGCTCAAGCCGCAGCGCTGGTCCTTCGACGCCGACGTTCCGGCGGATGCCAGGCACGGCCCCGTCCCATGACCCAGTCGCTACGCCTCTTTCTCAGCACCGAGCACGCCTGCGGCTATCTGCCCGGCCTGCTCGCGCGCAGCGCCTTCGTCGATCCCGAAGCCGGCCTCGGACCCGCGCACTACCAGCGCCTGCTCGAACTGGGTTTCCGCCGCAGCGGCGATCACACCTACCGGCCGCATTGCCGCGAGTGCGCGCGTTGCGTGCCGGTGCGTATCGACGTGCAGCGCTTCACCGCCGACCGCAGCCAGCGGCGCTGCCAGCGCCACAATGCCGATCTGCAACTGACCATCGAGCACAGGCTGACCGACGAGCACTACGCGCTCTATCGCCGCTACCTGCAGACGCGACACGCCGGCGGCGGCATGGACCCGCAGGACCGCAAGGCCTTTCACGCCTTCCTCGAATGCTCCTGGCTCGACGTGCGCTTCTGGTGCTTCCGCTGGCACGGCGAGCTGCTCAGCGTCGCCGTCGTCGATCATCTGCCGCAGGCGCTGTCGGCGGTCTACACCTTCTTCGACCCGAACGAACACGGGCGCGGGCTCGGCACGCTGGCCGTGCTCCAACAGGTGCAGCAGGCGCGCCTCGCCGGACTGGAGCACGTCTATCTCGGCTACTGGGTCGAGCACAGCCCGAAGATGGATTACAAGCGTCGCTTCCGTCCGCTCGAAGCCCTGCTCGGCACACGCTGGCTCGATCTGCCCGCCGCCGCGGGCGCCTGAAAGCAGCTCGTGGGTTGATGTGGCGGGACGCTTTCCCGATAATGCCCGCCTTCTAAAAGAACCGAAGGGCGTATGGCGAAGGAAGATCACATCGAGATGGCGGGCGTCATTCTGGAAACGCTGCCGAACACGACGTTCCGTGTGAAGCTGGAAAACGGCCACGTCGTCGTCGCGCACATCTCGGGTCGCATGCGCAAGAACTACATTCGCATCCTAACGGGCGACAAAGTGAAGGTCGAGCTGACGCCCTACGACCTCACCAAGGGACGCATCACGTTTCGCGACAAGTAGGAACCCGAGCAGCGTGGAGGGCCCACGACGCGCAGCGTCGGGGATCCTAGCGTCGCGAGAGGTGACTCTCTCAAGACGAGAACCGCACCAACAAAAAGCCCGCCTTCCGGCGGGCTTTTTCGTCTCAGGCACACGCTCAGACCGGCTCCAGCTGCGTCGGCTTCTCGCGGGCCTCGATCTCGAAGGTGAGCTGCTCGCCCTCGCCCAGCAGCACGTGCACACGGCCACCATTGACGAGCTTGCCGAACAGCAGCTCCTCGGCGAGCGGTCGCTTGACGTTCTCCTGGATCACGCGCGCCATCGGCCGCGCGCCCATCTTCACGTCGTAGCCTCGATCGGCGATCCACAGCTTCGCCGATTCGTCGATGTCGAGCTGCACGTTCTTCGCCGCCAGCTGCTCCTCGAGCTGCAGGAGGAATTTGTCGACCACGCGCAGGATCTCGCGACGCTCCAGCGGCGCGAAGGCGACGATGGCGTCGAGGCGGTTGCGGAACTCCGGCGTGAACATCCTGCGCATGACCTCCATCGCGTCCGTCGTGTGATTCTGCTCGGAGAAGCCCACCGAACGCCGCGACGATTCCTCGGCACCGGCGTTGGTCGTCATCACCAGGATCACGTTGCGGAAATCCGCCTTGCGGCCGTTGTTGTCGGTCAGCGTGCCGTGGTCCATGACCTGCAGCAGCAGGTTGAAGACGTCCGGATGCGCCTTCTCGATCTCGTCGAGCAGCACGACGGCATGCGGATGCTTGATCACCGCCTCGGTCAAGAGGCCGCCCTGGTCGAAGCCGACGTAGCCCGGCGGCGCACCGATCAGGCGCGACACGGTGTGCCGCTCCATGTATTCCGACATGTCGAAGCGGATCAGCTCGATGCCGAGCAGTTGCGCGAGCTGGCGCGTGACTTCGGTCTTGCCGACGCCGGTCGGGCCGGCGAGCAGGAAGTTGCCGATCGGCTTGTCCGGGTTGCCGAGACCGGAGCGCGACAGCTTGATGCAGGCCGTCAGCTGCTCGATCGCGGCATCCTGGCCGAAGATCACCAGCTTGAGGTCGCGCTCCAGGGTCGCCAGCTTGTCGCGGTCGTTGCTCGACACGCTCTTCGGCGGGATGCGCGCGATGCGCGCGACGGTTTCCTCGATGTCGCGGACCTGCACGGTCTTGCGGCGCTTGGATTCCGGCAGCAGGCGCAGGCGCGCCGCCGCCTCGTCGATGACGTCGATCGCCTTGTCCGGCAGATGGCGGTCGGTGATATGGCGGTGCGACAGCTCCACGGCGGTGCGCAGCGCGCCGCGCGTGAATTGCACCTGATGATGCTCCTCGAAACGGGCGCGCAGGCCTTCGAGGATCTTCACGGCGTCGTCGACGCTCGGCTCGCCGACGTCGATCTTCTGGAAGCGACGCGCCAGGGCGCGGTCCTTCTCGAAGATGCCGCGGTATTCCTGATAGGTGGTCGAACCCATGCAGCGCAGCTCGCCCGAGGCCAGCAGCGGCTTGAGCAGGTTCGAGGCGTCCATGACGCCGCCGCTGGCGGCGCCGGCGCCGATGATCATGTGGATTTCGTCGATGAAGACGATCGAGCCCGGCCGCTTCTGCAGCTCGTTGATGACGGCCTTGAAGCGCTTCTCGAAGTCACCGCGGTACTTGGTGCCGGCGATCAGCGCGCCGAGGTCGAGGCTGTAGACGACCGCGTTCTTCAGCAGGTCCGGAACGCGGCCCTCGACGACCAGCCAGGCCAGGCCTTCGGCGATCGCCGTCTTGCCGACGCCGGCCTCGCCGACCAGCAGCGGATTGTTCTTGCGGCGGCGGCACAGCGTCTGCATGACGCGCTCAATCTCGAGGTCGCGGCCGATCAGCGGATCGATGCGGCCCTGGGCGGCGCGCTCGTTGAGATTGACGGCATACTGCTCCAGCGCGCTCTGCGTCTGGCCCTTCTCGCCGCCCTCCTCGTTCGATTCGGACTCCTGCGCCTTTTCCGGCTGCGAGGAGCCGTTCTTGGCGATGCCGTGCGAGATGAAGTTGACGATATCGAGGCGCGACACGCCCTGCTCGCCGAGCAGGTACACGGCATGCGTGTCCTTCTCGGAGAAAATGGCGACGAGCACATTGAGCGTCGACACCTGCTTCTTGCCGGCCGCCTGCACGTGGTAGATCGCACGCTGCAGGACGCGCTGGAAGGACAGGGTCGGCTGGACCTCGTGCTTCTCCACGTCCTTGATCGACTGGATGTGGTTGCGGATGTAGTCCTTCAGCGCCGCCTCCAGCTTGTCGGTATCCGCGCCGCTCGAGTTGAGCGCCTCGGCGACATGCGTGTCCGACAGCAGGGCGAGCAGCAGGTGCTCGACAGTCAGCAGCTCATGGCCTTCCATTCTGGCCGAAACAAAAGCCGCATCCAGCGCCTTCTGCAGTTCTTCGCTCAGCATCAGCGACCTCCGCGCGCGAGCGCGATACCACGATGATCCGATTCCATGACCGCCAAACCCTTCACCACCACCTTACCCTGACCGGCGTGCAAACGCAGCACGCGCATCAGGCTTTTTCCATCACCGTCAACAGCGGATGCTGGTTCTTGCGCGCGTAGGCGTTGACCTGCGCGGTCTTCGTTTCCGCAATCTCGGCGGGAAACACGCCGGCGACGCCACGGCCGGCCGTATGAATCTCCAGCATGATCTGTACCGCCTTTTCGCGGGAATGCCGGAAAAACTGTTGCAAGACCTGGACCACGAACTCCATCGGCGTGTAGTCGTCGTTGATCATGATGACTTTGTACAGCGGCGGCGGGGCAAGCTTCGGCTTGGCCTCTTCGATCGCCAGGCCCTGCCCGGCATCGCCGCGCTTGACGCCGTTACTCATGGCACCAGGGGCGGCGTTGAGCGGCCCCGCGCGCCGCGCGGCGATACGGCCCACGCTCGCGAACACGATCTGTCGACAGGAGTTTCATGGTGTCAGTTTACCGTCGTCGATCCTTTCTGGGGATGCTCGGGGGCAAGTCAAGCGTGCGCCGGGCGGCTGGCAGGGCCCGGATGTCGCCGCGCCGCCTTCACCGCGCTATTTGTGCTCGAAGGTGAAGGCGCCGTCCCAGTCCGCACCCGGCGGATGGCGGCGCAGGAAGTCGATCCGCTCGAGGAACAGCCGGTAGACCTCGTGCGGCCGGCCGCCGTTCAGCAGGGTGAGGAATTCCTGCTCGGCGGCATTCCAGCGCTGCGCGCGATAGAGCTTGAGGGCGCCGCGATGGCGGGCCAGATCCTGGCGCAGATCGGCATCGAGCGCGTCCTTGGGTCCGAAGGGCTCGTAGATCGCCACCGGCTCCTGCTTGCCCTTGACGCGGACCAGATCCAGCTCGCGAAAAGCCCAGTCGCCCGGCGCCGCGTCGCGCGTCGACTGCGTGCAGATGATGGCGACGCCGTACGCCTTGGTCAGGCCCTCGACGCGCGAGCCGAGATTCACGGCATCGCCCATCACCGTGTAGGCACGGCGGAACTCCGAACCCATGTTGCCGACGCTCATCTTGCCGCTGTTGAGTCCGACGCCGATGTCGAGCGCCGGCCAGCCGCGCGCCCCGAACTCGGCGTCGAGTTCGCGCACCGCGCGCAGCATGTCGAGGCCGGCCTGCAGGGCGTGAAAGGCGTGCCGCTCGTCCGCCAGCGGCGCGCCCCAGAAGGCCATGATGGCGTCGCCCATGTACTTGTCGATGGTGCCGCGATAGCGATGGATCACCGCCGTCTGCCGGCTGAGGAAGGCGTTCATCAGCTGCGCCAGCTCGCGCGCCTCGAGCCGCTCGGAAATGCCGGTGAAGCCGCGCACGTCGGAAAACAGCACGGTCATCTCGCGGCTCTCGCCTTCCATCGACGGCGCGCCGCCGCGTTCGGCCATCTCGGCGACGACTTCCGGCGGCACGTACTCGCCGAAGCTGCGCGCGATGCTGCGCGCGCGCCGCGACTCGATGAAATAGCCGTACAGCAGATGCGCCATGAACAGGGCCAGCGCGAAAACCACCGGCACGCCGAGCGGCAGGATGAAGGCGGCGCCGCTCCAGAATGCCAGCGCCAGCCCGACCAGGGCCGCGACCAGGCCGAAGCCGACCAGGGCGCTCCAGGCCGCCGTCAGATGCGAGAACGCCCAGGCCAGCGCCAGCGCCACCAGCAGCAGCAGGACAGCCTCGATGCCGTCGTAGTACGGCGCCTTCTGGCGGATGCCGCCGTTGAGGATGCCGTCGACCAGACTGGCGTGCACCTCGACGCCGGCGAAGACCTTGTTGACCGGCGTCGAGCGCAGATCGAGATAGCCGGCGGCGGTCGCGCCCATCAGCACGACGGCGTCGCGCAGCATCGCCGGATCGGCCACCGCGCCGCGAATCACGTCGGTGGCCGATACGTAGCGGAAGGTGCGGTTGTCGCCGCGATAGGGCACGTAGGCCGCCGCCTGGGCATCGACCGGCACGGCGCGATCGCCGAGGCGCAGGCGCTCCAGGTGCAGCGAGCTGCGCACATCGGGCGGATCGAACTCGAGGCTGGCCGGCGCCCGTCCGAGCGCCAGCCGCGCGACTTCGAGCGCCAGCGACGGATAAATGGCGCCGCCGTAGCGCTGCAGCAGCGGCACGCGGCGGTAGACGCCGTCGAAATCGACGGCCGGGTTGTCGAAGAATCCGCAGGACGCCGCGGCTGCCCGCAGCGCCGGCACGTTGCCGCCGGCGCCGGCCGGCTCGTAGAAGGCGACGTCGTAGAGACGCGCCGCACCGGCGTCGATCAGCGGCGCGCAAAGCTGGCCGGTCTGCGCCGCCTCGCGCTCGCCGAGCCGCGGCTTGAAGAAGAAGCCGAGCACCACCGGCCGGCCGCGCAAGGCCTGCGCGAGGCGGGCGTCGTAATCGAGGCTGGCGGCCACCGCGGCGCGGCGTTCCGCCACGGCGGGAAGATCGGCGAGCGTGCCGTCGGCGAGCTGCTGCCAGAGGCGGCCGGCCTTGTCGTCGGCCTCCGCGAACACCATGTCGAAGCCAAAGACGCGGATGTGATATCGATCGAACAAATGGTCGACCAGCGTCGCCAGCCGGTCGCGCGTCCACGGCCACTGCCCTTCCGCGGCCAGGCTGCGCTCGTCGAGATCGACGATGACGATCTTCGGATCGGCGCGCCGCGGCAGGGTCAGGTTGACACGCGCGTCGTAGGTGAAGGCCTCGACGACGTCGAGCAGGCGCCAGGGCAGGATGCGCGCACTGTGCAGAAGGAACAGCCCGAGAACGACGGCACTGATCGCGAAGCGGATACGCGTGCGTGACGAGCCCATCGCCCCTCGATCTCCCTGCCGATCCCCGCGCGCAGGCTACTGAAGGGCGCCGGTGCCGGCAAATCATCACCCGGCGCGGGGATGCAGGCGGCGACCCTTGCGACCGCACAAATTCCCTTACGAAAATCCGCTATTTACTTTCATGCACCGCAGTTATCATCGGCGCCCATGAATCCCAGCGTTTCCCTGCAGACGGTCAGCCGGCTTTACGAGCGGCACGGCCGCCGCTTGCCGTCGGCCGTTTCCCTGCTGCTCGTCGCGCTGCTCGCCTATCTCGCGGCGAAACTGCTGTGGGCGCTGATGCCGGTGCCGGAAGCCGGCCGCTGGCAGCCGCCCGCCCTGCCGCCGGCGCAGACGACGGCACGGCACGAGCCGAACGTCACCGCGCTCGCCGACGCGCATCTGTTCGGCGTCTGGCAGCCGGTGCCGACCGGCCAGAACGCCGCCGAAGCGCCGGACACGCGCCTGTCGCTCACCCTGTTCGGCATCCTGGCCGCGACCACCGAGCACGACTCGCGTGCCCTGATCGCCGGCGGCGAAGGTGACGAAAAGCCATACGCGATCGGCGACGACATCGTGCGTGGCGTCAGCCTGCAGGCGATCTTCCCGGACCGCGTCGTGCTGTCGCGCAATGGCCAGCTGGAAACGCTGCGTCTCAACAAGGACGCACCGGGCGGCGATGTCGCCGAAACGCCGCGCACGCCCAGCGCCGACAGCTCGCAGATCGCGCGCATCCGAACCGAGATCATGACCGACCCGAGCAAGGCCTCGCAGTACATCCGCATCCAGCCGGCCAACATCAACGGCCAGCTCAAGGGCTTCCGCGTCTATCCGGGCCGCGAGCGCGGCGCCTTCAACCAACTGGGCCTGCGCCCCGGCGATCTGGTAACGTCGGTCAACGGCGTACAGCTCGACGACAGCCAGAAAGCCCTGCAAATGCTGACCGAGCTATCCCAGGCCAGCAGCGTTTCGGTGACCGTCGAGCGCGGTGGCCAGACCCAGACCTTGAACGTGAATCTGAATTGATCTTATGAAGCTCCGCAAACCTCTCGTTTGCGCGATGGCGGCGCTTGTCTGGCTGTCGGCTGCGCCCGCCCATGCGGATATCACCCTGAACCTGAAGGACGCCGACATCAACACGCTGATCGCCACGGTCAGCGATGTCACCGGCAAGAACTTCATCGTCGACAGCCGCGTCAAGGGCAAGGTCACGGTGATCTCGGCCTCGCCGATGAACTCCAACGCCCTCTACGAGACCTTCCTCGCGGTGCTGCAGGTCAATGGTTTCGCGGCAGTGCCGTCGGGCGGCGCCATCAAGATCATTCCGGACGCGAACGTGAAGTGGGAGGGCGGCGCCTACAACTCCGACGGCACGCACCTGGCGCGCGACGAGATCGTCACGCACGTCTTCCAGCTGGAGAACGTTTCCGCCGCGCAGCTCGTGCCCATCCTGCGTCCCCTGATGCCGCAGTGGGCGCACCTCGCCGCCTACCAGGCCAACAACACGCTGATCGTCGCCGACCGCGCCGCCAATGTCGCGCGCATCGGCGCGCTGATCCGGCAGATGGACCAGGCGGGCGATCGCGACATCGAGAACATCCACCTGCAGTTCGCGTCGGCGCCGGAAGTCGTGCGCACGCTGACGACCATGGTGCAGCAGGACAAGGCCGCCGATCCGGCCAGCAAGCCGGCGACGATCATCGCCGACGAACGCAGCAACAACATCCTGATCGGCGGCGACAAGGCCGACCGCGCACGCCTGATCGACATCGTCCGGCAGCTCGACGTCGAGCTGCCGGACGGCGGCGCCACGCAGGTCGTCTACCTGCGCTATGCCAGCGCCGAGAATCTGGCGCCGATTCTCGAAGGCTATGCGCAGCAGGTGAAGCAGTCGTCGCAGAAGAGCGGCGCCGCCACCGCCGCCAATGCCGCGCCGACGGTGGGCTCCGGCAGCGGCGGCGGCAACGGCGACACGCGCGTGCTGTCCGACAAGGACACCAACTCGCTGATCATCACGGCACCGCCGAAGACCATGCGACAGATCCGCGACGTCATCGCCCAGCTCGACATCCAGCGCGCGCAAGTGCTGGTCGAAGGCATCATCGCCGAGGTCAGCGCCAACAAGCAGCGCGACGTCGGCGTGAACTGGGCGGTGTACAACCCGGACAGCATCGCCGGCGCCGGCATCCTCAGCGATTCGGTGTCGACCGCGATCACCAACTACGCGACGACCGGCGAAGTCTCGGCCGCGGCCAGCGCGCTCAGCTCCGGCATCAACCTCGTCGCCGGCGGCCAGCACGGCAACACCATCTTCGGCGTGCTGCTGCAGGCGCTGCGCGGCGACGGCAACACCAACGTGCTGTCGACGCCGACACTGGTCACGCTCGACAACGAAGAAGCCAAGTTCTCGGTCGGCCAGGAAGTGCCGTTCCTGTCCGGCAGCTACGCAAACACCGGCACGACCAGCACCACCGGCTCGGTCAATCCTTTCCAGACCATCGACCGCAAGGACGTCGGCACCACGCTGTCGGTGACGCCGCAGATCAGCGGCGAAGGCAACAGCGTCAAGCTGAAGCTCAACCTGGAAATCTCCGGCATCGCCAGCGGCACGGCGGGCTCGTCGAACCTGATCACCAACAAGCGCACGCTGAGCAACGTGGTCGGCATGGAAAGCGGGCAGATCCTCGTCATCGGCGGCCTCATCGACGACCAGATCCAGACCTCGCAGACGGCGATTCCCTTCCTCGCCGACATTCCCTTCTTCGGCGGCCTGTTCCGCAGCTCGTCGATCAAGAAGACCAAGCAGAACCTGATGCTGTTCATCCGTCCGTCGATCCTGCGCAAGGGCAACGAGATCGACTACTACTCGCGCAAGAAGTACGCGACCGTGCAGCAGAGCCTGATCGACGCCGCGAACGCCGTCGGCGGCAAGGGCAATCCGCTGCTGCGCCCGTACAACGAGCTGCTCAATGACAACCCGCCGGCCACCGTGCCGCCAGCGGCGGCCCCGGCACCGAGCGCCACGCCGACGCTGCCGCCGCTGGCACCCGCGCCGAATGCGGCCGAGAAGCCGGCGCCGAGCACGCCGCCCGGCTCGGCCGAACAGCATCCGGCCGACACGACCGCGCCGCAGAACTGAGGTCATGGACGCATCCCTGCGGCGCCCGCCATTCACGTTCGCGAAGCGGCACGGCCTCATCGTCACCGAGGATCGCGGCGATCACGTGATCGCCGTGACGCGGCCCGGCGTCGCCATCGACGCCGTGCAGGAGACGCGCCGTTTCGTCGGCCGTCCGCTGAAGCTGCAGCCGGTCACGCCGGCCGAATTCGACGCGCTGCTGTCGCGCACCTATGAAGGCCAGACCTCGGCGACGGCGAGCCTGATGGACCGCCTGCAGGACGAGGACGCCGATCTAGACGCCCTGGCGGCGGCACTGCAGGACAGCCAGGACCTGCTCGAGTCGGACGACGACGCGCCGGTCATCAAGTTCATCAACGGCCTGCTGGTCGAGGCGATCCGCGAGAACGCCTCGGACATCCACATCGAGAGCTTCGAGAGCCGCCTGCAGATCCGTTTCCGCGTCGACGGCGTGCTGCGCGAGGTGCTGGCGCCGCCGAAGCAGCTGGCGCCGCGCCTGGTGTCGCGCATCAAGGTCATGGCCAAGCTCGACATCGCCGAGAAGCGCCTGCCGCAGGACGGCCGCATCTCGCGCGCCTTCGGCGGCCGCAAGGTCGACGTGCGCGTGTCGACGATCCCGACCGGCGTCAACCTGGAACGCGTGGTGATGCGTATCCTCGACAAGCAGGCCGAGAAGCTCGACCTGGAACAGCTCGGCCTCGACGAACATTCGATCAGCGCGCTCAAGCGCATCATCCATCACCCTTACGGCATCCTCCTGGTCACCGGCCCGACCGGTTCGGGCAAGACCACGACGCTGTACGCGGCGCTGTCGCAGCTCAACGACCGCTCGCGCAACATCATGACCGTCGAGGATCCGATCGAGTACTACATCGACGGCGTCGGCCAGACGCAGGTCAACACCAAGGTCGAGATGACGTTCGCGCGCGGCCTGCGCGCCATCCTGCGCCAGGACCCGGACGTGGTGATGGTCGGCGAAATCCGCGATCTCGAGACCGCGCAGATCGCCGTGCAGGCCTCGCAGACCGGCCACCTCGTGCTGTCGACGCTGCACACCAACACCGCCGTCGGCGCGGTGACGCGCCTGCGCGACATGGGCGTCGAGCCCTACCAGCTCTCGTCTTCGCTGATCGGCCTGATGGCGCAGCGCCTGGTGCGCCAGCTCTGCAAGCATTGCAAGGAACCCTACGAAGCGAGCACGGCGGAGAAGGAGCAGCTCGGCCTCGATCCGAAGCTGGCGCTGCAGCTGTTCAAGCCGGTCGGCTGCCCGGCCTGCCGCCACACCGGCTTCCTCGGCCGTACCGGCATTCACGAAGTCATCGAGGTCGACCGCAAGCTCGAGGCGATGATTCACGACAACGCTTCCGAGCAGCAGCTCGAGGCCTACGCGCGCACGCAGAGCCCCGGCATCCTGCAGTCCGGCCGCAACAAGGTGATCGCCGGCCAGACGACCGTGCGCGAAGTGCTGCGCGTGACGATCGAGGAATGAGCGGCATGATCGGTGATGGGTGATCAGGAAACGGTTATGAAACTCGCGGCACCGCTTGCGAATCACGAATCACGAATCACGAATCACCCCTGAGCGATGGCTGCCTACGAATACAGCGCGCTCGACGCGCAGGGCCGGCAGAAGAAGGGCCTCATCGAGGGCGACACGCCGCGCCATGCGCGCCAGCTGCTGCGTGAGCGCGGGCTGACGCCGCTCGACGTCACGCAGGTTTCCGAAGGACGCGTGCACGGCGGCTCGCCGTTCACGCGCGGCGGCAGCATCTCCACCGCCGAACTCGCGCTGTTCACGCGCCAGCTGGCGATCCTCGTGCGCTCCGGCCTGCCGCTCGACGAAGCGCTGACCGCGGTCAGCGAACAGAGCGAGGGCAAGCGCGTCAAGCGCATCGCGCTCGGCGTGCGTGCCGGCGTCGTCGAGGGCAACGCGCTGGCGCACTCGCTGAACCAGTTCCCGAACGCCTTCCCGACGCTGTTCCGCGCCACCGTCGAGGCCGGCGAGCAATCGGGCAAGCTCGACTACATCCTCGAACGCCTCGCCGATTACGTCGAGCGCCGCCAGCAGTTGAAGTCGCGCGTCAGCCTGGCGCTCATCTATCCGGTGATCCTCACCGTCGTCGCCCTCGGCGTCGTCGTCGCCCTGCTCACCTACGTCGTGCCGCAGGTGGTCGGCGTGTTCGACAGCATCGGCGCCCAGCTGCCGCTGCTGACGCGCGCGCTGATCGCGGTATCGAACTTCCTGCGCGAATGGGGCATCTATCTGCTGATCCTCATCGCGATCGGCGTCTTCGTCTTCACGCGCATGATGCGCGCGGCGCCGTTCCGCCGTCGCGTGCACCTGTTCGTGCTGCGCCTGCCGCTGATCGGACGCCTGACGCGCGGCTCCAACACCGGCCGCTTCACGCGCACGCTGGGCATCCTGTTCGGTTCCGGCGTGCCGATCCTCGACGCCATGCGCATCGGCACGCAGGTCGTCAGCAACCTGCCGATGCGCGAAGCGATCGACGATGCCGCGCTGAAGGTCCGCGAAGGCGCGTCGCTGTCGCGCTCGCTCGCCGCCAGCAAGCTCTTCCCGCCGATCACGGTGCATCTGATCGCCAGCGGCGAAGCTTCCGGCCGCCTCGACGAAATGCTCGACCGCTCGGCCGAGAATCAGGAGCGCGAGGTCGAGATGCTGGTGCAGACCACGGTCAGCATCTTCGAGCCGGCGCTCATCGTCGTCATGGGCGGCATCGTGCTGCTGATCGTGCTGGCGATCCTGGTGCCGATCTTCGACCTCAATCAGCTCGTCAAGTAAGCACCGCCGCCGCGCGCTCAGCCGTGCAGCGCGGCGCGGCGCTCATGCATGCCGAAGGCGCAGGCCGCCGAACCGAGCAGGCCGACGTGCGGATGCGTGATCGCCAGCGTCGGTATGCCGCTCAGCAGCGCCTCGAAGCGCCCTTTCTGCTCGAAGCGGCGCCGCAGGCCGCCGCGTTCGAGCCAGGGCAGCAGCTTCAGCGTGATGCCACCGGCGAGATAGACGCCATCCCAGGCGCCGTGCGTCAGCACCGTGTCGCCGGCGAAGCAGCCCAGCAGTTCGCAGAACAGCGCGACGGTGCGGCCGGCGAGACCGTCGGGCTGCGCATTGGCCTGTTCGCTGACTTGCGCCGGCGTCTCGGCGTCGCAGCGCAGGCCTTCGATCTCGCCGACGGCGCGATAGAGATTGAGCAAGCCGGGTCCGCACAGCAGGCGCTCGGCCGAGACGCGCGAATACTGGCGCAGCAGCCGTTCGAGCACTTTCAGCTCGTAGGTGTTGCCCGGCGCGAAGCCGACGTGGCCGCCCTCGGTCTCGAGAATGATCGCCTCGCCGTGCCGCAGCAGCACGCGCCCGACGCCGAGGCCGGTGCCGGGGCCGAGCACCGAGTAATGGCCGTCGGTCCGATCGCGCGCGAGCCGCTCGGGCATGGCGCCGATCGGCCGCACGTCTTCCGGGCCGAGATGCGAGATCGCGTAGCCGATCGCGGCGAAATCATTGATGAGCCACAGCGCGTGCAGACGCAGCTCGGCGCGCAGCGCCTGCACCGAGAAGCTCCACGGATTGTTGGTAATCTTGATCTGGTCTCCGGTCACCGGCGAAGCGACGGCGAACACGGCTTCCTCGACCGTCGCGCCGCTCGTCTGCAGATAGTGCCGCGCCGCATCGCCCAGGGTCGCGTAGTCGGCACCACGCAGCTCGAGAATCTGCTCCAGCACGGGGCGGCGTCGTTCGTCGGCGGTCGCCAGGGCGAAACGCGCGTTGGTGCCACCGATGTCGGCGACGAGAATGGGCAGTTCGGACCTCGCAGCCATGGTGGCCTCGTAGCACGCTGCAAGCGCGGGGGCCGTCATTCTAGAGGCGCAGGACGCGGCGATGCGATCTGCATTCGCCCGCGAGCCAGTGCGGGCGCCGTCCGCGTCAGCTGCCGCTCGCCGCCTTCGGGACCTGCGGCAGGGCGATTTCGAGCAGACGCGAGATTCGCGCCGGCACGTCGTTCTGCACTTCGCGCACGGCGACGCGGATGGCCGAGGTGAACGCCGTGGCGTCGGCGCTGCCGTGCGATTTGATGACGATGCCGTTGAGGCCGACGAAGCTCGCGCCGTTGTAGTTGCGCGGGTCCATGCGCTTGCCGAGCGCCTTGAGCGCCGGCATCGCCGCGAGCGCAGCGAGCCTGGTGAACACCGAGCGGGTGAATTCCTGCTTGATGTAGTGGTAGATCAGCTTGGCGACGCCCTCGCCGGTCTTCAGCGCGATGTTGCCGGTGAAGCCGTCACAGACCACGACGTCGAAATCGCGCAGGAACACGCCGTCGCCTTCGACGAACCCGGCGTAGTTGAGCTGCGAGGCCTGCAGCAGCTGTGCGGTCTGCTTGATGATCTCGTTGCCCTTGATCTCTTCCTCGCCGATGTTGAGCAGGGCGACGCGCGGACGGGCGATGCCGTGCACCGCCGTGACCAGCGCCGAACCCATCACCGCGAACTGGAAGAGCTGCTCGGCCGTGCACTCGGCGTTGGCGCCGAGATCGAGCATGTGCACATGACCATTCATCGACGGAATCGGCGAGATCATCGCCGGACGGTCGATGCCGGGCAGGGTCTTGAGGACGAACTTGGCGGTCGCCATCAGGGCGCCGGTGTTGCCGGCCGACACGATCGCCTGCGCGCGGCGCTCGCGCACCAGATTGATGGCGACGCGCAGCGACGAATCCTTCTTGTTGCGCAGCGCCTTCGACGGCGATTCGTCCATGCCGACGACTTCCGAGGCGTGCTGCAGCGTGATGCGCTCCAGCCGTGCGGACTCGGGCTTGCGCGCCTTCAACGCCGCCGCCATCTGCGGCTCGTCGCCGACCAGAATCAGCTGCAGGCCTGGATGTTCCGCCAACGCCAGAAGAGCGGCGTCCACGGTCATTTTCAGACCGTGATCGCCGCCCATGGCGTCGATCGCTAGAACGACGGGAGCCGTCACGGGCACGCCCGGCGGCACGCCCGCTTACTCGCCGGCGTCAGCCGCCGGAGCCGTGTCGATGACCTTCTTGCCGCGGTAGTAGCCGTCGGCGGTCACGTGGTGACGGCGATGCGTTTCGCCCGAGGTCGGGTCGGTCGACAGGGCCGGGGCCTGCGCCTTGTTCTTCCAGTGCGCGTAGCGGTGGCCGCTCTTCGCACGGGACTTCTTGGAATCCTGGACTGCCATGTTTCAACTCCGTCGGGCCGATGCCCTTCACTCTTTAGCTTTGTTTACCCAGCCGCCCCTTGAGCGCCGCGAACGGGTTTTCCTTCCCGCGCGCATCGCCCTCGGTGGACGCCTGCGTTTCCGGCGATGCCTCGACGGCCCCGGCCCGGACGATATTTTCGCACGTTTCACAACGCGGCAGCATCGGCAGCGCCAGCAGGAGCTCGTCCTCGACGATCTCACGCAGGAGCAGCTGGTCGTCCTGCACCAGATACGGGTCCGCCTCGTGCAGGACGGCCTGCTCTTCCTCTTCGCTGTCGACCAGCCGCAGGTCGACCTGCACATCCACCGGCCAGGCATAGGCCTGCTCGCAGCGCAGACAACGCAGGGTGAGCGTGCCGCCGATCGTGCCCTGCAGCATGACGCGACCCTGCGCCTTGCCGGCCTGCAGCTCGATTCCCAGTTCGCCGGCGTCATCCGCCAGCGACGGCAGCAGGCGCTCGAAGCTGCACACCGGCAGGGTGCCGCGATACGCTTGCTGCTGTGCAACGGCGGTCGATGCCCTGACGCTTTGCGGAATCGGCATGGCCGCTCCGGTCGCGGTCCTCAAAAAGGGCGCGAATCATAGTCACGCGCCTGCCAAAAGTCAAAGAATTCCAATGCTTAAACCTGCCCCGAACGCCACTGCCGCGGTGATCCTGGCGTCAGGCTCGCGCTATCGCGCCGAACTGCTCGCGCGCCTGCGCATTCCTTTCCTGGCCGAAGCCTCGCAGGTCGACGAAACGCCGCGGCCCGGCGAGAGCGTCGAGGCGCTGACGCGGCGCCTCGCCGTCGCCAAGGCCACCGCCCTCGCCGGCCGGCACGCGGACGCCTGGATTCTCGGTTCCGACCAGGCCGCCGCGATCGATGACGAAATCCTCGGCAAGCCCGGCACGCCCGCCCGCGCGCGGGCGCAGCTGGCCCGCTGCAGCGGCCGCGAGCTGCGTTTCCTCACCGCCGTCGCCCTGCTGCGCGGCACCCGGTGCCTGACGGCGCTCGACGTGACGACCGTGCGCTTTCGCGCGCTGAGCAGCGGCGAGATCGAACGCTACCTCGCCGCCGAGGACGTGCTCGACTGCGCCGGCAGCTTCAAGTGCGAGGGCTACGGCATCACCCTGTTCGAAGCGATCGAGAGCAACGATCCGACCGCCCTGATCGGCCTGCCGCTGATCAGCGTGCGCCGGCTGCTGGCGCAGGCCGGTCTCGCGCTGCCTTAGGCCGCGCCGCGCCGCGCCATGCGCAGCCAGCCCGGCAGATCGGCGACGCCTTCGAGCAAGGCCTGCGCGCCGGCGTCGAGCAGGCGGCGCGGTGCGTGCACGCCGCAGGTCACGCCGAGCGCCGGCATGCCGATCGCGCCTGCCATCGCCATGTCGTACTCGGTGTCGCCGATCATCAGTGCCTCTTCGGCGCGCAGGCCTTCGTCGGCGAGCAGTTCCATCAGCATCCGCGGATCGGGCTTCGCGGCGGTCTCGTCGGCGGTGCGCGAATTGATGAGCAGATCGCGTACCTCGACATGATGCGCAAGCGAGCGATCGAGTCCGCGCCGGCTCTTGCCGGTCGCGACCGCCAGCCGCAAAGCGTCGCCGTGCAGCGCGCGCAGCGCATCGAGTCCGCCGGCGAACAGCGGCGCCTCGCCGGCGCCCTCGGCGAGCCAGTGCGCGCGGTAATGATCGAGCAGACCGCGGATATGTCCGACATCGGCATCCGGATACAACCGGCGCAGGCCGTCGTCGAGGCTCAGCCCGATCAGTTCGCGGATCGCCTCGTCGGAACGCGCCGGCAGCCGCAGGGCGGCGATGGCGCGCTGCATGGCACCGACGATCATGGCGGCGGAGTCGGCCAATGTGCCGTCCCAGTCGAAAATGATGAGCTTGATCTGCTGCATGGCGTTTCTTTGGACCGGCGCGGCGATCCCTGGCGCAACCTCGTCTCCTGATCGAACCCCGGCCCGGCGTTTACCCAACTCGGAGTGACATCAAGTCCCTCCTCGCCAAAGGTAAACGCTCCGTGGCCGGGCGTTCGCTGCCGCGTGAAGCTGCGCTTCACCGGCGCGGCGGCTCACCCATGCCGATCGACGAAGACCAGCTTGATCGACCGCATCGGCTCGCTCAGCGCGCGCGCGGCAGCTTGTCGAGCACTTCGCGCAGCTCGTCCGGCAGCGCGGCGTTGACGATCAGCTTCGGCAGCTCGCCTTCGGCGTTGAACTTGAGGAAGTGCGAGTGCAGGAACATGCGCTTGAGGCCGAGTTCGCGCAGCGGCTTGTTGTCCTCGCGCTCGCCGTACTTGGTGTCGCCGGCGACCGGATGGCCGAGCGCCAGCGCGTGCACGCGAATCTGGTGGGTGCGGCCGGAGAAGATCTGCACCTCGCACAGCGTCGCGTCGCGGTAGCGCGCCTTCGGCGAGAAGCGCGACTTGGACGGCTTGCCGTCGTCGTCGTCGACCTTCATGCGCCGTTCGCCGGAGGCGATGCGGCTCTTGACCAGCGCCGCGTCGACGTCGCGGTCCTCGCCGCGCCACTTGCCGATCAGCAGCGCGAAGTAGCGCTTCTCGGCCTCGCCGTTCTTCAGCGCGCGCTGCGCGCGCAGCAGCGCCGGGCGCGTCTTGGCCAGCAGCAGCACGCCGCTGGTGTCGCGGTCGAGGCGATGCGCGAGCTCGATGAACTCGTACTTGTTCCAGGCCCGCACGGCTTCGATGACGCCGTATGGCACGCCGCTGCCGGCGTGCGCGGCGAGGCCGGCGGGCTTGCAGATGGCGAGGTAATGCTCGTCTTCGTGGACGATGGCCTCGCGCAGGCGATTCAGCACGGCATCCGGCGCGCGGGCGATTTGTGCTTTATCGGCGGCGCGAACCGGCGGAATGCGAACTTCGTCGCCGGACGAAAGCTTTCGTTCGGCCTTGACGCGGCCGCCGTTGACGCGCACCTGGCCCGAGCGCAGGAGCCGGTAGACGTGTGACTTCGGCACGCCAGGCAGCTGTTTCAAAAGGAAATTATCGATCCGCTGGCCGGTATCGTTGGCGCCCGCCTTCACGTATCTGACTTGTGGACGATCTTGTGTCAAAATAGGAACTTCCGTCGAATCAGGTAGAAATTCCGTTCCCGATTCGACGGTTACGGAAGAAAAATGAGATGCAGGGCGTGCATGCATTGTATCAGCCCGACATCCGCTCCGAATTCCAGCCGCGGCGCTGCTCTCGCGCGCATGCGGCGCCAGTTAGAACCATATCGCGCGCAAAAGCGCCGGGAGACTCCATGACGATTCGCGAACAGTGCCGAATCCGGGACGAGTCCACCGTCGCCGGTCGCCGCGCATCACAGGACTTTTCACATGAAGCGCATCTTGATCAATGCCACGCAGCGCGAGGAGCTGCGCGTGGCGATCGTCGACGGACAGAAGCTACAGGACCTTGACATCGAAACCGCCGCCCGCGAACAGAAAAAGGGCAACGTCTACAAAGGCCGCATCACGCGCGTCGAGCCCTCGCTCGAAGCCTGCTTCATCGACTACGGCGCCGAGCGCCACGGCTTCCTGCCCGTAAAGGAAATCGCCAGGAACTACTTCAAGGACGGCAAGTCGAGCGGCAACCTGCGCGAGCAGTTGCAGGAAGGCCAGGAGATCATCGTCCAGGTCGAGAAGGAAGAGCGCGGCAACAAGGGCGCGGCGCTGACGACATTCGTCTCGCTGGCCGGCCGCTATCTGGTCCTGATGCCGAACAATCCGAAGGCCGGCGGCGTGTCGCGTCGCGCCGAGGGCGACGAGCGCGAGGAAGCCAAGGAGGCGCTCGAGAAGCTGCAGATCCCGGACGGCATGGGCGTGATCATCCGCTCCAACGGTGTCGGCCGCACCGTCGACGAACTGCAGTGGGACGCCAACTACCTGATCGAGATCTGGGCGGCGATCGAGAAGGCCGCCGCCGAGCGCCAGGGCGCGTTCCTCATCTACCAGGAAAACAACATCATCCTGCGCGCCCTGCGCGACTACCTGCGTGCCGAC
Source organism: Solimonas soli DSM 21787 (assembly GCF_000474945.1). GTDB lineage: Bacteria > Pseudomonadota > Gammaproteobacteria > Nevskiales > Nevskiaceae > Solimonas > Solimonas soli. The sequence continues at coordinate 484,953 of NZ_AXDW01000001.1, forward strand.
ATCGGCGAAGTCGTGATCGACAACCCCGAGATCTACGAGCAGGCGAAGACGCACATGGAACATGTGATGCCGCAGAACCTGCCGCGGCTGAAAATCTACAAGGACGAAATCCCGCTGTTCTCGCGCTTCCAGATCGAATCGCAGATCGAATTGGCGCATGAACGCACCGTGCGCCTGCCGTCCGGCGGCTCGATCGTCATCGACCCTTCGGAAGCGCTGACCGCGATCGACATCAACTCGGCGAAGGCGACCGGCGGCGGCAGCATCGAGGACACGGCGTTCAACACCAACCTCGAAGCGGCGGACGAAATCGCCCGCCAGCTGCGCCTGCGCGACCTCGGCGGCCTGATCGTCATCGACTTCATCGACATGAACTCGTCGAAGAATCAGCGCGAAGTCGAGAAGCGCCTCGAGGAAGCGGTCGAGATGGACCGCGCCCGCATCCAGCTCGGCAAGATCTCGCGTTTCGGCCTGCTCGAGCTGTCGCGCCAGCGCCTGCGTCCGAGCCTCGGCGAGCACACGCAGATCCCCTGCCCGCGCTGCCTGGGCCGCGGCCACATCCGCAGCGTCGAATCGCTCGCGCTGTCGATCCTGCGCCTGATCGAGGAAGAGGCGATGAAGGACCGCACCGGCCGCGTCATCGCCCAGGTGCCGGTCGACGTCGGCACCTTCCTGCTCAACGAAAAGCGTCTCGCCGTGCGCGAGATCGAGGCGCGCTACCGCACCTACGTGACGCTGGTGCCGAATCCGTCGCTGCACACGCCGAACTACGAAATCCGTCGCGTGCGCGCCGATCACCTGCAGCAGGACAACAACAGCAGCATCAGCTACCAGCTGGCACAGGACTTCGACGCCAAGGCGCAGGAAGAGATCGGCAAGACGGCGACCGTGCAGCGCGTGCTGACGGAGCCGGCGGTCAAGCAGATCCTGCCGTCGACGCCGGCGCCGGTCGTCATCCAGCAGCCGGTGCAGGTCGTCGTGCAGCCGGTGAGCGCCGGCAGCGGCGAAGGCTTCTGGAAGCGCCTGCTGCGCCTGCTCGGCTTCGGCGGCGGCGCGGCACAGCCGGTCACCCCGCCGGCGCAGCCACAGCGCCGCGATCAGGGCCGCCGCGACGAGCGCCGCGGCGGCCGCGACCCGCAGCGCCGCGAGCGCGGCGAGCGCGGCGGACAGCAGCAGCGCGGCCAGCAGAACCAGCCGCGCGGCGAGCGCCAGCAGAATGCGTCGCGCAGCCAGGAGCAGCGCGGCCAGCAGCAGCCGCAGCAGCGCCAGCCGCAGCCGCCGCGCGAGGGTCAGCAACAGCGCGGGCAGCAGCCGCAGCAGCGTGGCGGCCAGCAGGGCGCGCAACAGCCGCCGCGACAGAATCAGGGTCCGGCGCCGGCGCGGCCGGAAACGCCACCGGCGGCCGTCGCCGCCGGACTCGTCGCCGATGCCGAAACGGCTGCCGGCGAAATCGACGTCCTGCAGCCGGGTGAAGGCGTGAACGGCACGGCTCCCGCCAGCGAACCGCGCAGCGGCGGCCGTCGTCGGCGCCGCGGCGGTCGCGATCGTCGTGAGCGCGACGCCACGCGCGCGGCGGCCACGTCCGCCGCTGTGGCGGAGGGCGAAGAGAGCGTCAGCGCCATGGAGGCGGATGCCGCGACGACGCCGAATGTCGAAGTCGGGGCCGAACGCGAAGCCGCCGTCGCGGCCACGCCGCGCGAGGAGCGTATCGAGACGCAGCTGCCGCTGCTGCGCGAAGTGAGCCGTGACGAAGACGCCCCGCGCGCCGCCGTTGCGGTCGCCGCCGCGGATACGAGCGGTGCCGAGCCGCTCGCCGTGGCAGCGGAACCGGGCATCGAAGCGGTGCCCGAGACGGTGATCAGCGCCGCGCCGGCCGCCGTGGCCGTCGAGGTGCCGGCCGCGCCGATCGAGGCCTCGGTCGTTGAGCTGCCGGCCGCCGCGGTCGTGCCGGCCGTCGAAGCGCCGGTCACCGAGGCACCGGCCGATGAAGCGCCGCGCGACGCGCCGACGCAGCTGGCGAACGGCGCAGCGTCGTCCGCCGCAGCGGCGACCCCGGCGACCGCAGCACCGGCGGAAACCGCGGCGGAGTCGCCGCAGTTCCGCGCCGTGGCGCCGGCTGCGGACTACTTCAAGCTGTTCGAGAAGGCCACGCAGCAGGTCGCGCAGCAGCCGGCCGACACTGGCACGACCGAGAAGGCCGAGGACCACAAGCCGGCCTGAGTCCCGCGGATGTGAAAAAGGCGACCGCAAGGTCGCCTTTTTCGTTGGCGCCGGGACGCGCTCAGCCGCCGGCGAGCAGCCGTGCGACAGCCTGCAGATCGTCCTCGGTGTCGACGCCGCGCGGCGGCGGCGTGTCGGTGATGCCCATCTTGATGCGCAGGCCGTGCGTCAGCGCGCGCAGCTGTTCGAGCGCCTCGCAGTCCTCGAGCGGCGCCGGCGGCAGCGCGCTGAATTCGGCCAGCGCGGCGACGCGATAGGCATAGAGACCGATGTGACGGTAGGCGAGTCCGTCGGGCAGGCGCGGCGCTTGGCGCGTCGAACCCTCGCGCCGCCAGGGAATCGGCGCGCGCGAGAAGTACAGCGCATAGCCGCGACGATCCATGACCAGCTTGACCACGTTCGGATTGAGCCATTCGTCCAGCGTGTGCAGCGGGTGGCACAGCGAGGCGATGTCCGCGCCGGGATCGTTGGCGAGCAGCTCGGCGGCCTGGCGCACGAGCGCCGGCGGCATCAGCGGCTCGTCGCCCTGCAGGTTGACGACGACCGTGCCGGCGTCCCAACCCGCCTGGCGCGCGATCTCGTTGGCGCGATCGGTACCCGAGTTGTGCGTCGGCGCGGTCATGCGCACGTCGGCGCCGAAGGCGGCGCAGAGCCTGGCGACCTCGTCCGAATCGGTGGCGATCACAACTTGGCTGGCGCCCGCCTTCTGCGCCGCTTCCCAGACGTACTGCACGACCGGCTTGCCGGCGACCTCGCGCAGCACCTTGCGCGGCAGCCGTGTCGAGCCGAGCCGTGCCGGCACCACGACCTTGAACGCGAGCGCCTTCGCTTCGCCGCTCACGCCTGCAGTTCCTCGTCGCTGAGCGTGCGCGCTTCGTCTTCGAGCATCACCGGCACGCCATCGCGCACCGGGTAGGCGAGCCGTGAGGCGCGGCACCACAGTTCCTGCTGCTCGGCATGCCACTCGAGCGGCGCCTTCGTCACCGGACACACCAGAATATCGAGCAATCGCTTGTCCATCATGCGTTCCTGGGCACAGAGCCGCGCAGCTTGGCGGCGCATTGTTGCACACGTGCCGTGTCGTCTTCGGAGAGCCGGGCGGCGACCGGCACGGCCCACAGGCGAGCGTCGGCGAAGGCCCGGCATTTCACCGCGTCCTTCTCCGTCATCAGCACCGGCCGTGTGTCGCCGAAGGCGAGATCGGCCGGCCGATAGGCGTGATGATCGCCGAAGGCGTGCGGCACCACGTCGAGCCCCGCCGCGACCAGACCGGCAAAGAAGCGTGAAGGGTCGCCGATGCCGGCGACGGCGTGCACGCGCTCGCCACGAAACGCCGCGAACTCACGCGCCGTGCCGTCGAGCAGGCGGCGCGGCGCGGCGGTTTCCAGATCCATGCGCAGCGCCCCCGCGTATGGCGCATGCGCCGCGCCGTTGACGACGACGAGATCGACGCTCGCCAGCCGCGCCGGCGGCTCGCGCAGCGGCCCGGCCGGCAGCAGCGCGCCGTTGCCGAGGCCGCGCCGCCCGTCGATCAGACAGATCTCCAGGTCGCGCGCCAGCCGCAGATGTTGCAGACCGTCGTCGCTGATGACGATGTCGACCCCGCCGCGCGCGACGAGCCGGCGCGCGGCGGCGACGCGATCGGGATCGACGACGACGGGACAGCGCGCGCGCTGCGCGATCAACAGCGGCTCGTCGCCGCAAACGGCCGGCTCGTCATCGGTGCGCACCTCGTGCGGATAGCCCGCCGCGCGGCCGCCATAGCCGCGGCTGACGACGCCGGGCTGCCAGCCCCACTCGCGCAGACGTTCGACGAGCCAGATCGTGAACGGCGTCTTGCCGGTGCCGCCGACGCTGATGTTGCCGACCACGATCACCGGCACGCCGACGCGCTGCGCATGCGCGCGCAGGCGCGCGCTGCGCGTGCGGCTGATGGCGCCGTACAGCGCCGCCAGCGGACGCAGGGCGAGCGGTGCCGGCCGCGGCGCGTACCAGCGACGCTGCAGCCAGTCCTTCAAGTCGTGCCCTTGCCGCCGTCGTCGAACTGCATGCGGTACAGCGCCGCATAGAGGCCTTCGGCGGCGAGCAGCGTGTCGTGCGTGCCAGTCTCGGCGATGCGGCCGTCCTGCATCACGACGATCAGGTCGGCGTTCTGGATCGTCGACAGACGATGCGCGATGACCAGCGTCGTGCGGCCCTCGACGAGCGTTTCGAGCGCCGCCTGGATCATGCGCTCGGACTCGGTGTCGAGCGCCGAGGTCGCTTCGTCGAGAATCAGGATCGGCGCGTTCTTCAACAGCGCGCGGGCGATCGCCAGGCGCTGACGCTGGCCGCCGGACAGCTTCGCGCCGTTCTGGCCGATCGAGGTCTTCAGTCCCTCCGGCATCTTCTCGATGAATTCCCAGGCATGTGCGAGGCGCGCCGCACGCTCGATCTGCGCGGCATCCGGCATCGGCTCCAGACCGTAGGCGATGTTCTCGGCGACGCTGGCATTGAACAGACGGACTTGCTGATCGACCAGCGCGATCTGCTGACGCAGATCGCGCAGGCGGTACTCGCGCAGATCGTGCCCGTCGAGCAGGATCTGGCCGCCGCTCGGATCGTAGAAGCGCGGCAGCATCGCCAGCAGGGTCGACTTGCCGCTGCCCGATTTGCCGACGAAGGCCACGGTCTGGCCCGGCTCGATGCGCAGGCTCAAGCCGCGCAAGGCATCCTGCACCTGACCGTCGTAGCGGAAGTGCACGTCGCGGAATTCGATCGCGCCCTCGGCGCGGGCCAGTTCGCGCGGGCCGTCCGCCGCTTCGACCGGCTCGTCTAGCACCTTGAACAGTTCGACACCGGCAGCGATGCCGCGCTGCAGCTTCTCACCCACGCCGCCCATGCTCTTCAGCGGCTGCATCAGCGAAATCATGAAGCTGATGAAAGCGGCGAACGTCCCCGGCGTCATCTGTTCGAGCATCGCCGGCTGCGTCGCGAAATAGACGATCGCCGCCACTGCCCACGCCGCAATGAACTGGATCAGCGCACCACTACCGGCCTTGGTCGCAACGATCTTCATGCTGAGCCAGCGATTGTTTTCGTTGACCCGATCGAAATGCTCGCGCTCGAACTTCTGTGCGTTGTAGATTTTGACGATGCGCTGGCCGAGCACCACCTCGTCGACCGACTCCGTGACCTTGGTGACACTGTCCTGGATACGCACGCTGATGCGGCGAAAGCGCTTCGTCACGTAGTTGATGATCAGCGCGATCAGCGGCATCACCACCAGCGTGAACGATGCCAGCCGCCAGTTCAGCCAGAACATGCCGCCGATGTAGAACAGCACGCTGAGGGAATCCTTCAACGTGCTCGTCAGCACCGTCGTCGTCGCCTCGGCGATCTGCTCGACGAAATACGTCAGGCGCGATACCAGGGACGCCGAATTGACGCGATCGTAGTAGCGCGAGGGCAGCAGCAGCAGCTTGTTGAACACACGCTCGCGCATGTCCTTGACGACCCGCCGCGCGACCCAGGCCATGCCGTAGACCGAGGCAAACGACGTGATGCCACGCAGCACGAACAGGCCGATGATGTAGAACGGGATCAGCTTGATGTACGCCTGATTCTGGTCGACGAAGGCACGATCGAGCAGAGGCTGGATCAGCTTGACGAACAGCGCCTCGACTCCCGCAAGCCCCGCTGTCGCGATTGCGGCCAGCAACATGACGCGCCAGTGCGGCAACGAATACCCGAGCAGGCGCCGGTACGTCGGCCAGGCGTCGCGGTCCAGTGAGGTTTTGGCCATTTCGTTCGATTTTGACAGGGCCGGTATGCTATCAAGTCAGCCTTCATCGCACTTCAGCCGCCCGGCGCGGCCGGACCCCAGACGCCCATGAGCAAAACCCTGTTCGAGAAAATCTGCGATCGCGAGATCCCCGCCGACATCGTCTACGAGGACGAGCTGTGCGTGGCCTTCAAGGACATCCATCCGCAGGCGCCGCTGCACGTCCAGCTGGTGCCGCGCAAGCCGATCACCATGCTCAGCAAGGCAGACGCCGCGGACCAGGCGCTGCTTGGCCATCTGCTGCTGACCGCACCGAAGATCGCCGCCGCGCAGGGTTACGCGGACACCTTCCGTCTGGCCATCAACAACGGCGCCGCCGTCGGCCAGTCGGTGTTCCATCTGCACTTGCATATTCTGGCCGGCCGCCCGTTCAAGTGGCCGCCAGGCTGAGCACGGCGCACGCCGGCCAGAATATGCACTGCGTGCATTGCTTGATCCGATCGCCAAGGCGATCGCGGCTGGCCGGCCGCCCGTTCAAGTGGCCGCCAGGCTGAGACCCGGAAAAGAGGACTCAATGTCCTCTTTTCCGGGTTGAACGTGCGGCCATGGATGGCCGGGACAGGGCTTGATCAGGCATTGCAGTCACGCCAGGGACGGCAGCGCCGCACTTCAAGCACGCTCAATACACGTCGCGCCGATAGCGCCCGCTCTCGACGAAGGCGTCGTAGGCCGAAGCGCCCAGAACCTCGCGCAGCACGGCGTCGACCGCCGGCGCCATGCCCTCGAGGCTGCCGCAGACCAGCACGTGCGCACCGTCGGCAAGCCAGGCGGCGAGCCGTTCACGCCGCGCGGCGAGCCGCTGCTGGACATAGACGCGCTCGGCCTGATCGCGCGAAAAAGCGAGGTCGACGTGTTCGATCATCGCCGCACGCTGCCACGCCGCGATCTCGTCGCCGAAGAAGAAATCGTGCTGTGCGCTGCGTTCGCCGAACAGCAGCCAGTTGCGGTGCTGTCCGGCGGCGACGCGCGCCTTGAGATGCGCGCGCAAGCCGGCGATGCCGGTGCCGTTGCCGATCAGGAGCAGCGGCTGGCCGTGATCGTCGAGATGGAAGTTGCGATTGACGCGCACGCGCAGCGCCAGCGCGGCGCCGACCGGCGCATGCGCGGTCAGCCAGCCGGAGCCGAGGCCGAGACGGCCGGCGGCATCACGCACCTGCCGCACGACGAGTTCGAGCACGCCGTCCTGCGGCAGCGAGGCGATCGAATACTCGCGATGCGGCAGCGGCGGCAGACGCGCGAGCCACGCGGTCAGCTCGGCCTCATGCACGACGCCGCGCGCCTCTTCGATCGCCGGCAGCAGGCGATCGCGCAGGGCGACACCGACGGCCTGACGCTGTGCGCCCGTGCCGACCATGGCATTGGCGTCGATACCGGCGGCGCACAGCCAGCGCTCGAGCGTCGCGTCGTCATTGCAGGGGCCGATCTCGACGAGATCGCCGGCGCGCCAGCCGGCGCCCGCCGGCGGTTTCAGCCGGAGATGGAAGGCCGGCGCGCCGAAGCCGCGCGGATTCAGGCAGCGGCGTTCGAGCAGCTCGGCGCGCTGATAGGCCGGCGCCCGCCAGTCCGCCATTTCGGCGTGGCCGCCGAGTGAACGCAGATGATGCTGCCAATGGCGCAGGGCGGCGGCGTCGCCCTTGTCGACCTCCACCAGATCGAACAGCGGCTGCGCGCCCGACAGGCGCAGCCAGTGTTCCAGCTGATGACCGAAGGCACAGAACCGCGCGTAGCTGCGATCGCCGAGCGCCAGCACGCCATAACGCAGCGTGTCGAGCGTGGCGGCTTGCGCCATGGCCCGGCGCACGAATCGCCAGGCCGCGTCCGGCGCATCGCCCTCGCCCGTCGTGCTGACGATGAACAGCGCGCGCCGGCCTTGCAGGGCCGCGGCCGTCATGTCGCCCAGCGACACCAGTCGCAGGCCGACGCCGGCCGCCTGCAAGGCGGCGGCGGTCTGCCGGGCCAGCTGCTCGGCGAAGCCGGTCTGGCTGGCGTGGACGACGAGGAGGTCATCGCCGTCGACAGTCAGCGCCGGCGGCGGCCGGCGCCGGCGCTGCGCGGCAAAGGGAATCGCGCTGCAGCCGAGCCAGACCAGCAGCAGGACGCCGGCCAGCGCGAGGCGCGCGCACGACGGCGGCGCCGGCGGCGGCGCGGTCTGCACGCCGTGGAGCGCGAACGCGAGCGCCACGAGCAGCAGGCCCAGCAGGGCCTGCGCCAGCAGGCTCCGGTCGAACGGTCGCGGCATCGTCATTCGAGCAGCGCCGCCAGCGCCGGCGTGATGCGTTCATGCCAGCGGCCGTCGGCGTCGCGCCAGACCAGGAGCGCCGCCACGTCATGCCGTCGCGCATAAGCCTCGCCCTGGTCGACGCCCAGCACACCGAGCGCCGTGGCGAGGCCGTCCGCTTGCATGCAGGAGCGATGCACGACGGTGACCGCCGACGGACCGTCGCGCGGCGGCCAGCCGCTGCGCGGATCGAGGGTGTGCGCGTAGCGGCGGCCATCGCTGTCGAAACCGCGCCGATAGTCGCCGGAGCTGGCGATCGCCAGGCCGTGCAGCGCGATCAGCGCTTCCGGCAAGGCGCCGGCGGCCGGCGGGCGTTCGATCGTCACCCACCAGGGCATGCCATCCGGCTTGCAGCCGCGACCGCGCAGCTCGCCGCCGGCCTCGACCAGATAGTGCTCGACGCCGGCCGCATCGAGCGCCGCGCAGACGCGGTCGACGGCATAGCCCTTGGCGATCGCCGACAGATCGAGGCGCAAGCCGCCCGGCTGTCGCGCCCGTCGCTGGCCGGCATCGAAGCGCAGCTTCCGCCAGCCGCTCACCGCCAGCGCCGCGGCGATGTCGTCGCATGCCGGCGCCGTGGTGCGGCGCGGCTGCGGACCGAAGCCCCACAGATCGACGAGCGCGCCGGCCGTCGGATCGTAGGCCCCGTCGCTGTCGCGCGCGAGCGCGAGTGCCGCTTCGAGCACCTCGCAGAACGCGGCCGGCAGCAGGTGCCAGCTGCCGGCCGGCGCCGCGTTGAAGCGGCTCAGCTGCGATGCCGGTTCCCAGCTGCTCATCTGTGCGATGACCAGCGCCAGCTCCGCTTCGATCAGGCCGAGCGCGCGCGCCTCGCCGACGCCGGGCGCCGGCACGAACGAGACCGTCCAGCTCGTGCCCATGCTGCGCCCCTGCAGGCGGCACACGCCGGCGCCGAGCGGCGGCGGCGCCGGCATCGCGCTCAAGTCGAGCGGCACGAAGACGTGCCGCTGTGCGGCGGCGCTCATCGCAGCAGAGGCCGCGCAGTCCGGTCCGGAAGGCCGGTCAGGGCAGGACTTCGAGCGTCGCCGAATAATTCACCCGGCGCGACGGCGCCGCCGCCGCGCCATCCTTGCTCTTCTTGCTGGCGGCGGCCTTCGGCCCGGCAGCGTCGGGCTTTCCGCCACCTTCGCCCGGCCCCTCCATGCCGCCGCCGAGTGAGGCGTTGAGCCAGTACAGGCCGGCCGCCGGCCAGGTGATCGTGAAGGCACCGTCGGCCTTCGTCGTGGTCGTGATCTCGCTCTGGCTGTCGCGGTAGCGCGTGCCGCCGGGAATGACCGTCACCTTGATGTCGTTCGCCGGCTTGCCGTCGAGCAGCAGTTTGAAGGTCGCGGCCTCGCCGGCGACCAGATCGTTCGGGTGCGTGACTGGCATCAGTTCGAGACCGACGCCGGTCGGCTTGAAGACGTCCGTGCTCGGCTTGCCGACCGTGACGAAGGTCTCGACGCGGTTGACGATCTGCGTCACGCGCAGGTTCTTGGCGCCCTTCGGCACTTCGGTCTTGAACGTCGCCTCGTTGCCGCGCCAGCGCTTCGGCTGACCGTCCTCCTCCCAGCTGGCCATGACGCCATTGCTCGCCGAGGCGATCCTGTAAGTCCCCGCCGTCTGCAATGGCACGTCGAAGCTGCTGCGCAGCTTGCCGCTGAAGACGTTCTCCGGCGTCACCGCGCTGCCGTCCGGCGCGGTGATCAGCAGCGCGTCGAGCTTCATGCCGTTGTGGTTGAAATAGAACAGATCGTTCGAGACCGCGGCGTCGACCGTGATCCCGTGATCGTTCTCCGTCAGCACCGTCGATGACGGAACGAAAAACTGCTTGTGTGCCTGCGCGCCCAGCGGCGACAGCGCGACCAGCGCAAGGCAAAGCGTCGTGGTGAAAGTCTTCATGTCTGCACTCCAGGATGTTCGGATGGCGCCGCGATCAGGGCTTGATGTCGAGCGCGACCTTGCCGAGCTCGCTGCTGCCCTGCGCCTGCAGCTGCTGGGCCTTCGACACCGGCCACTGGAACGGAATCTTCACGAGCTCGCGGCCGCCGGTTTCGCGAGCCGCCTCGACCACCAGCTGATAGTGGCCGGGTGCCAGCTCCGGCAGCGGTCCCTTGCCGCTGACGAAGCTCAGCGTCTGCTCGCCGACCGGGCGCGTCGCACCGCTGACACCGTCCATCGGCATCTGCAGTTCGCGGCCGGCGCGACGCCACCACTGGCGCAGGTCCTTGAGCCACTTCGTGCCTTCGCCATTGCGCTTGTCGAGCTCGTACCAGACGGCGAGATTGGCGGCGACGCTCTGATCCTCGCGCTCGATCCACACCGCCACGTAGGGACGGTGGTACTCGGCGACGTCGAGTTGCGGAATCTGCAGCTTGACGCCGACATCGGCGGCGAGCGCCGGCGCCGACGCCAGTCCGCACAGCGCGACGGTCAGAGAAGCACGCATCGGAGGAGTTCGCATCGGGGACGCCTTCAGTGGAGGAACAACACGATCAGGATGAGAGGAATCAGCAGGCCGAGACCGACCAGCGGCCAGGTCGCCGGACGGCGCGAAGCGTGCAACTGAAGCAGGAACAGGCCCGTCACCGAGAACAGCACGCAGGCCACCGCGAACAGGTCGATGAACCAGTTCCATGTCGCGCCGGTGTTGCGGCCCTTGTGCAGATCGTTGAGCCAGGCGATCCAGCCGCGGTCCGTACGCTCGTATTGCCATGCGCCATCCGGCAGCTCGATCGCCAGCCAGGCGTCGCCGCCCGGACGCGGCAGCGAGACGTACAGCTCGTCCGACGACCACTCGCCGGTTTCGGCATGCGCGCCGATCTCCGCGGCAAGCCAGGCGCGCAGGGCCGCGGGCAGCGCCGCCCTGCCCTCGCGCACCGGCGCGGCCAGCTCGGCGACAAGGTCTCGCGGCAGCCGACCGTCGCGTTTCGTCACGATCGGGCTCGCCTTGATCTGCGCGGCGTGATTCAGCGTGATGCCGGTGACCGCGAACATCAGCATCGCGATCAGGCACACGGCCGCGCTGATCCAGTGCCACTGGTGCAGGGTCTTCAACCAGTACGCGCGCCGCGCCGGATCGCCGCCCGCGCCGCCTGTCGCCTCGCGCATCGGCCGCGCCGCCTACGGCGCCGGCGCGGCCTGCGAAGGATCGGTGACGAAACCGATCTTCGTCAGGCCGGCCTTGCCGGCTTCGCTCATCACCTCGGCGATCACTTCGTAGCGCGTGTTGCGGTCGGCGTGCAGGTGCAGCTCCGGCGCCGGCTCCTTCTGCCCCGCCGCGCGCAACCGCTCGAGCACGGCGGCGCGATCGAGCTTCTCGCCGTCCCAGTAGAGTTGGCCGTCGGCGTCGATCGCCAGCTGGACCGTCTCCGCCTTGCTCGCGTTGGCCTCGCTCGACGCCTTCGGCAGATCGATCTTCACGGCGTTCGTCAGCAGCGGCGCGGTGATGATGAAGATGACGAGCAGCACCAGCATGATGTCGACCAGCGGGATGACGTTGATCTCCGCCATCGGCGTCGAACTGCGGTTGCCGCTGAAGCTTCCGAATGCCATGGCGGACCTCAGCTGCGCGGCGCCGCGGTCTTGATCGGCGTGACCTGCGCCGACACCGCCGTGTCGATCTTGGCGCCGGTCGCGAGGAAGGCGAACAGGTCATGCGCGAAGGCATCGAGCTGCGCCAGCGTGACGCGGTTGGCGCGCACGATGAAGTTGTAGCCGAGCACTGCCGGAATCGCGACCGCCAGGCCGATCGCCGTCATGATCAGCGCCTCGCCGACCGGACCGGCGACCTTGTCGAGCGTGCCGGCGCCGGACATGCCGATCGCCATCAGCGCGTGGTAAATGCCCCAGACCGTGCCGAACAGGCCCACGAACGGCGCCGTCGAACCGACCGAGGCGAGAATCGTCAGGCCCGATTCCATCTTCGCGGTCTCCTCGTCGATCGTCTTGCGCAGCGTGCGCGTGACGAAGTCGCTGGAGCTGCCGGCCTCGTTGAGACGATTGATGCCGTGCCGCTCGTGGTGACGGCTGGCGAGAATGCCGTGATAGGCGAGGTGCGAGAACGGCTCGTCCGGATGTTCGCCTTCGAGATGCACGGCCACTTCGTTGAGCGACGGTGCGTTCCAGAAAAAGTCGAGAAAGCGTTCGCTGCGACGGCGCGCGCGTGCATTGGCGATGGCCTTGGTGACGATCAGATACCAGCTCGTCACCGACGCCAGCAGCATGATCAGCAGAATCGTCCGGGCGACGAAGTCGGCCTGTGCGAAGAAGTGGCCGAAGCCGAGACCTTGCGTTGCGTCCATGTGTTTACCGTTTGCGCAGCGCCGTTGTCAGCGCTTCTGATTGAGTTCGAACGTGATCGGCACCTTGACCCAGGCCGCCACGGCTTTGTCGCCCTGCTTCGCGGGCACGAAGCGCCAATAGCGCTTGACGACGTCGATCGCGGCGTCGTCGAGGCGCGAGTGGCCGCTGCTCGATTCGACCGTGACCTTGTCGGCGCGACCTTCCGCGCTGACCAGCACCAGCAGCATCACCGTGCCCTGCTCGCGCAGCTTCATCGACATCTGCGGATACTTCGGTCCCGGATTGTTGAGATAGGCCGCGACGAAATTCGGCGGCACCGTCTCCGGCGGCGCGGCCGGCGCTGCGGGTGCCGGCGTCGGCGGCGCCTGCTCGACCGGCCTCTCGTCCACCGTCGGCTCGTCGAGCGGCGGCGCCGTGATCGCCGCCGGCGTCGGCTTCGGCGTGGCGATCATCTTCGGCTGCGGCTTCGGCTTGAGCGTTTCGGGCGGCGGTGGCGCCGGTTCCGGCCGCGGCGGCGCTTCGGAGATGAACGTGACCATCATCGGCTGGATCGCCTGCGGCGGCCGCGGCGCATCGCGTGCGATGAACAGCGCCGCCAGCGCCGCGACGTGCAAGGCGGCGATCAGGCCGAAGGCCGCGGCATGGCGCGGGTCGATCGCGCGGCGCGTGCGCAGGTAACTCGGCATCGCGAGAGAGGCCGTCATCGTCAAACGTCCGCCCAGCGGCGGATCAGGTTGTGATAGATGCCGGTCAGCTGGACTACGGTCGGGTGATCGGGCACGTCGTGCCCGAGTCGTTGCACGGCATTGTCGAGGTCGAACAGCAACGTGCGCTGGCCATCGTCGCGCACCATGCTCTGAATCCACAGGAACGAAGCCAGGCGCACGCCGTGCGTGACCGGCCTGACATGGTGCAGGCTGCTCGCCGGGTACAGCACCATGTGGCCCGCGGGCAGTTTCACGCGGTGCACGCCATACGTGTCCTCGACCACCAGCTCGCCGCCGTCGTACTGCTCGGGATGCGAGATGAACAGGGTCGCCGACAGATCGGTGCGGATGCGCAGGCCGGTCGGGCGATGGTGGCGAATCGCGTTGTCGATATGCGTGCCGAATTCCTGGCCGGCTTCGTAGCGATTGAACAAGGGCGGGAAGACCTGCGCCGGCAGGGCCGCCGAGGTGAACAGCGGCGTATTGCCGAGCGCCCGCAGGATCATCCCGCCGACCTCGCGGGCGACGGGATGATCTTCGGGCACCTGCGTATTGCGCTTCGCTTTCGCCGACTGCACGCCGGCGGTCATCTTGCCGTCACCCCATTCCGCGCCTTCGAGCAGGCGGCGCGCCTGCGCCACCTGCTCGGCATCCAGTACTTGCGGAATGGTGATCAGCATGGCGCGTCTCCGCTCAGAACTTGAGACTCAGCGTGGCCAGCACCGTACGACCTGCGCCCGGCGTGAAATGGCCGCTGTACCCGCGCTCGACATACTTCTCGTCGCTGAGATTGTTGACGTTGACGCGCAGGCCGACCTGCCGCGTGACGTCGTAGGACGCCATCGCGTTGTACGTCCAGTACTCGGTCTGCGATTCGACGTAACGCTGGTTTTCGTAGTTCACACCAGCCGGATCGAGGCTGGTGTTGGAGAACTCGTACTTGCCCGTGTACTGCGCACCCGCACCGACGGTGATGCGCAGCGGCAGTTCGTAAGTGGTCCACAGGCTCGCCGTCTGCTTCGGCGTGTATTGCAGCTCATTGCCGAGTTCGGTGACGACCGCGGATTCCTGCACCTCGCTATCCATGTAGGCGTAGCCGCCGAAGACCGCCCATTCGCGAGTGATGTTGCCGGCAAAGCTCAGCTCGAAGCCCTGCACGCGCTGGTCACCGGCATTGATCGTGAATGTCGTGCCCGATGTCGGATCGACGGCATTGGTACGGATGTCGGACTTCTGGCTACGGAACAGGGCCGCCGTCACCGACAGCTGCTCATCGAAGAAATCCCACTTCGTGCCGATCTCGTAGTTCTTGGCCTTTTCTGGCGTAAGGTCGATGTTGTTGGCATTGTTGAGCGCCGAACTCGCGGCCAGACCCTGGCTGCCATCGGCCGACGGATTGAACGACGTGCTCGCCGCAGCGTAGACGCTTGCGATCTCGATCGGCTTGTACACCACACCGAGACGCCAGCTCGTCATGTTGTCGGTGCGGCCGAGCGACTCGCTCTTGAACGTGCCCGCCGTCGTGCCGAGCGTGATGTTGTCGACGTCGACGTCGAAACGTTCCCAGCGCAAGCCGCCGCTCACCTGCCAGTGCTCGCCGATCTTCAGGGTGTCGAAGGCATAGGCCGCCGTCGAATTGCCGGTCGAATCCGAGTAGGCCCCGCTGCGCGCGATGCCGCTCGGGTCGTAAGGATCATTCGGGTTCGGATCGTAGATGCTGGTCACCGGCGGGCGGGCGCCACCGGCGCAGACGGCGGGATCGACGACCGGCGCGCCGCTGCCCGCGACGCAGGCGTCGATCTTGCTGTAGTTCACCGAGTGCTCGCGCGAGAACTCGAGGCCGGCAACGACACTATGCTCGACGACACCCGTCGCAAAGTCGATCGTCAGGTTCGTCTGGTTGGCAAACATCTCGTCGTAACGATCCTGATACTTGGTATCGGTACGGCGGATCTGCGGCACGCTCGGATCGTATCCGGGGTCGTTCATGCCACCCGTCGCCGTGGCGGTGACGGCACGTGGCGGCGTGACAATGGCGTCGCGATCGTTGCGCCCGTAGCGCGTCGTGTTGCGCAGCTTGAAGCGATCGTTGAAGGCGTGCTCGGCGATGATCGTGCCGACATCGCTGTTGATCTTCTCGTAGTCGCGATCCTTCAGGCCGTAGAAATTGCTCCAGTCGAGGTCGCGCAGGCTCACCGGCGGATTGCTGGCCGATGCCGCGCCGCCGTTGACGCCCGGCGTGCTGAGCGGCAGGCCGTAGTCGGGAATGTTGTCCTGTTCGACGTGCTCGTAATTGAACGTGAACGTGTTCGCCGCGCCGAGGCCTAGCGCCAGCGAAGGCGCGAATCCCCAGTACTTGTTATTGACGACATCGCGCCCTTCGACACCCGAGTCCTGCCACATGCCATTGAGACGCAGCGCGGAATCGCTGCTCAGCGGCTGATTGAGATCGACCGTCGCACGCCGGTAGTCGGCCGAGCCATAAGTGAAGTCGGCGCGATCGAAGCGCTCGAGTTGCGCGCTCTTGCTGACGATGTTGATTGCACCGCCGGTCGAGCCGCGGCCATTGATCGCCGACGCCGGCCCCTTGGCGACCTCGACCTGCTCGACATTGAACGTGTCGCGGCTGAGTACGCCGGGATCGCGCACGCCGTCGATGTACACGTCGTTACGCGCCGAAAAGCCGCGGATGTAGATGTTGTCGCCGGGCGCGCTGCCGCCTTCGCCCTGCTGGATCGTGATGCCCGGAGTGTTGCGCAGTACATCGCGCAGCGAGGTCTGCGCCTGATCGGTGTAGACCTGGCTCGGAATGATGACCAGGGTCTGCGGCGTGTCGCGCAGCGGCTCGGTGAACTTCGGCGAGGCCGACTGCGCCGCCTTGTACTCGCTCGGCATTTCGGCCTGGACCTTCACCTCGCGCAGCTGCGTCGCCTGCTCCTTGGCGGGCTCTTCGGCGGTCGGTGCGGCGGTCGGCGCGGCGGCGGCTTGCTGGGCGGCAGCGGGCAGTGCGTGCGCCGCCAGGACGGCGACCGCGATCGGACTGAGGCGGAACTTCATGAACGACTCCCTGAATGGTTCTCGATGCGGCTTGCGGCCGCGCGCCGTTCGCCCGCCCGCGCTGCCTGAAGCGCCTGCCCTGGGTTCGTGCCGCCGGGGAACAATGAGAGTCTATATGAGAATCGTTAACACTTAAAGAGCGGCGTAACGAAAACAGTTCCTTATGCAATCCACGGTTCGGGAGGGCGCGCCAGCGCCCGAAGCGAAGCCCGGCTTACGGCGCCGCGGCGGGCATCGGCGGCACGAGCTTCTGCGCGTCGACGCGCGCGTCGTACCAGTTCGTCCGCCAATCGAGATGCGGTCCGGTGGCGCGGCCCGTCATGCCGGACAGCGCAATGACGTCGCCCTGCTTGACGCTCTGGCCCACGTCGACCAGCAGTTTCGACAAATGCAGGAAGGCCGACTGCAGGCCGTAGCCGTGGTCGATCATCAAGGTGCCGCCGGTGTAGTACATGTCCGGATTGGCCAGCACCACGACGCCGCCCGCCGGCGCGCGCACCTCGGTGCCGATCGGCACGGCGACGTCGACCCCGTAGTGCGGCTGCTTCGGCTCGCCGTTGAGAATGCGCTGGCTGCCGAACACGCCGGAAATGCGCCCCGTCGCCGGCCACACGAAGGATTCGAGAAATCCCAGACCGCCGCTGTCGATCTTGCGTGCCGCCGCGACCGCACGCTGATCGGCCTTGATGCGCTCGAGCACCTCGGGCGGCGGTGTCACCATCTTCGGCGGCAGGCCTTCGATGCGCTGGATGTCGTACTCGCGCCTGGCCACCGGGTACCGCTGCGTCTTCGGCGCCTGGCCGGGCAGTTGCACCTTCAGCTCGGCCTCGGCCGGCGCGTCGCGGTCGAGCCCGAACACGAAATCGCCGCCGGGCGTCAGCTTCAGCTCGCGCTCGCCGAGCCAGACCTTGCTGCCGACCGGCGCACGGCCGTAGAGCACCGCGCCCTGCTCCCAGGTCCCGCGCAGCTCGACGCCGGGCGCGACGCTCTGTGCCGCGCGCGCCGCGCCGGCCGACGCGGCCAGGAGAAACATCGAGGCCCACATCGCGCGGCGCAGCATTCTCATCGGCAATCCTCTTCGGATGATCGTGTCTCCGCGTGAAGACTAGCGCAGCTCGCGCAGACGCTGCAGCGCCTCGGCGAGCGGCAGCGTCTCCTGCGCGTCGACGCCGCGGAAGCGCAAGGTCACCGTGCGCTCTTCGGCCTCCTTGCGTCCGACGACCACGATCACCGGGATTTTCTGCAGCGCGTGCTCGCGGATCTTGTAGTTGATCTTCTCGTTGCGCAGATCGGTCTGCGCGCGCAGGCCGGCGTCCTTGAACGCTTCGCAGACCTCGCTCGCGTAAGCATCGGCGTCCGACACGATCGGCGCGACGACCGCCTGCACCGGCGACAGCCAGAAGGGCAGGCTGCCGGCATGGTGTTCGAGCAGGATGCCGATGAAGCGCTCCATCGAACCGACGATCGCGCGATGCAGCATGATCGGCCGCTGGCGCTGCGAGTTCTCGTCGATGTACGAGGCGTCGAGACGCTCCGGCATCATCGGATCGAACTGCATGGTGCCGACCTGCCAGGCGCGGCCGATCGAGTCCTTGAGGTGGTATTCGATCTTCGGCCCGTAGAACGCGCCCTCGCCCGGCAATTCCGTCCATTCCACGCCCGCCGCGCGCAGCGCCCCACGCAAGGCATTTTCGGCGCGATCCCAGGCTTCGTCGCTGCCGAGGCGCTTGTCCGGACGCAGCGCCAGCTTGACGTCGATCTTGTCGAAACCGAAGTCGGTGTAGACCGCCATCGCCTGCTGATGGAACGCGGTCACTTCGCCTTCGACCTGCTCCGGCGTGCAGAAGATGTGGCCGTCGTCCTGCGTGAACGCCCGCACGCGCATGATGCCGTGCAGCGCGCCGCTCGGCTCGTTGCGATGGCAGCCGCCGAACTCGGCGTAGCGGATCGGCAGATCGCGGTACGAATGCAGGCCGGCGTTGTAGATCTGCACGTGGCCCGGGCAGTTCATCGGCTTCACCGCATAGGTCCGCTTCTCGGACTCGGTGAAGAACATGTTCTCGTGGTAGTTGTCCCAGTGGCCGGAGCGCTTCCAAAGGCTGACGTCCATGATCTGCGGACCGCGCACTTCCTGATAGCCGGACTTGCGGTAGACGCCGCGCACGTACTGCTCGACGGCCTGCCAGATCGCCCAGCCCTTCGGGTGCCAGAACACCATGCCCGGCGCCTCTTCCTGCTGATGAAAGAGATCGAGCTGCTTGGCGAGCTTGCGGTGATCGCGCTTCTCCGCCTCCTCGACCTGCTTCAGATACGCCTTCAGCTCGTCGTCGGTGGCGAACGCCACGCCGTAGATGCGCTGCAGCTGCGCGTTGCTGGCATCGCCACGCCAGTAGACGCCGCCGACGCGGGTCAGCTTGAAGGCGCTGCCGAGCTTGCCGGTCGACGGCAGATGCGGGCCCAGGCACATGTCGAGCCAGTTCGGGCCCTGCCTGTAGATGGTGATCTCCTCGTCCGGCGCGATGCCTTCCTTGACCCACTCGGACTTGAAAGCCTCGCCGTGCTCGTCGAAGTAGGCGATGACCTGCTCGCGCGGCCACACCTCGCGGGTGATCGGCAGATCGCGCTTGACGATCTCGCGCATCTTCGCCTCGATCGTCTCGAGATCGGCGTCGGTGAACGGCGTCTCGCGCGCGAAGTCGTAGTAGAAGCCGACCTCCGTCGCCGGCCCGAAGGTGATCTGCGTGCCCGGGAACAGCTCCTGCACCGCCTGCGCGAGCACGTGCGCGGCGTCGTGGCGGATCACTTCGAGCGCTTCCGGCTTGTCGCGGGTGATGATGCTGATCTTCGCGTCGCGGTCGATCGGCCGCGTCAGGTCCCACAGCTCGCCGTTGACCGAAATGACGGCCGCTTTCTTGGCGAGGCCGGGCGAGATGCCCTGCGCGATGGCAAGGCCGGTGACGGGTGCGTCGAACGCCTTGACGCTGCCGTCCGGAAAGGTGACTTGAATGGACATGGTGTTCTTCGGAATGCGGATTCAGGATTTGTTGCGAACGTAGCTCACGGCGGCCTTCAGCCGCGCGAGCGTTCGCTGCCGCCCGAGCAGGAACAGGGTCTGGTCGATCGGCGGCGAGATCGCCATGCCGACGACGGCGACGCGAATCGGCTGCGCGACCTTGCCGAGGCCGAGCTCTTTGCTTTCCGCGTAACCGTTGACCGCCGTGTGCAGCGCCGCTGCCGTCCATTCGGGCAGCGCTTCGAGCGCGGTCGCCAGTTCGTCGAGCACCGCCGCACCGTCCGGCGTCAGATGCTTGGCGGCGTCCTTGTCGTCGTAGCCGTCGAGTTCGGCGTAGAAGAACTTCGACTTCTCGGCCATCTCGACCAGCGAGCGGCAGCGCTCACGCTGCTGCTCGATGACGGCCTTCAAATCCGGACCGTTGGCCGGATCGACGCCGATACGGCGCAGATGCCAGTCGAACTCCGGCGCGATGATGGCCGGGTCGGTGATCTTCAGGTACTGGTGGTTGACCCACCAGGCCTTCTCCATGTCGAAGCGCGCCGGGCTCGCCGAAACATGGTCGAAGTCGAACTTCGCGATCATCTCCTCGCGCGTGAACAGCTCCTGGTCTCCGTGGCTCCAGCCGAGGCGCACGAGATAGTTCAGCAGCGCCTCCGGCATGAAGCCCATGGCGCGGTACTCGGTGACGCTGAGCGCGCCGTGGCGCTTCGACAGCTTGGCGCCGTCGGCGCCGAGGATCATCGACACGTGCGCATACGCCGGCGGTGTCGCGCCGAGCGCCTTGAGGATGTTGATCTGGCGCGGCGTGTTGTTAACGTGGTCGTCGCCGCGGATCACGTGCGTGATGCCCATGTCCCAGTCATCGACGACGACGCAGAAGTTGTAGGTCGGCACACCGTCGGCGCGGGCGATGATGAGATCGTCGAGTTCCTTGTTGTCGAAGACGATCTCGCCCTTGATCAGGTCGCGGATGACGACCTGGCCCTCGCCCGGATTCCTGAAGCGCACGACCGGCTGCACGCCCGCCGGAACCGGCGGCAGGGTCTTGCCCGGCTCGGGGCGCCAGCGGCCGTCGTAGCGCGGCTTTTCCTTGCGTGCCATCTGCTCGGCGCGCATCGCGTCGAGTTCTTCCTTCGAGGCGTAGCAGTGATAGGCCGTGCCGGCGGCGAGCATCTGCTGCACCACTTCCCGGTAGCGATCGAAGCGCTGCGTCTGGTAGATCTCGGCGAAATCCGACTTCAGGTTCAGCCAGGCCATGCCTTCGAAGATCGCATCGACGGCTTCCTGCGTGGAGCGCTCGCGGTCGGTGTCCTCGATGCGCAGCAGGAACTTGCCGCCATGGCGCTTGGCGTAGAGATACGAGAACAGCGCGGTGCGCGCGCCGCCGATGTGCAGGTAGCCGGTCGGCGACGGCGCGAAGCGGGTGACGACGGTCATGTCGAGCGAAAATCCGGAAAGCGCGGGGCATAAGCCGCGGAAAGCGCGGGATTTTAAACCACGCCTGTGGCGCCCGCAGGAAAACCGCCGTCAATCGGGCCGACCGCGCTCGACGTAGGACTTCAGGCGCGCCATCTGGCCGGCGAACATGCCATCGACCATCGGCGCCAGTTGCTCGAAAGACGTGCCGCCGGCATAGCCGCCGACCGCGTAGCTGAATTTCAGCGTGCTGCCGGTGCCGGCCGCGCCGATCTCCCAGCTGGCGGCGCCGCTGACGCCCATGCTCTGCAGCGGCCCGAAAGCGCCGCTCATGCGCAGCAGCTGCGGACGCGCGGCGAACACCACCGTCGCGTGCAGCACGCTGCCGCCGGCGTCGAGCCGCTCGCAGAAGCAGCCGCCGGCGCGCGGCTCGATGCGCAGATGATCGGCCTTGCCCGAGTAGCTGTGCGCCCCGTCCCACCAGCGGCCGACGTCCACCAGCGCGTCGTAGACCTGGTCCGGCGCCGCCTTCAGCGTCAGCGTCTGCTCGATCGCGAAGCCGGTGACGGCGACCGACTTCACCTCGGCGCCGGCCGTGCCGGAGCCGCCGAGACCCAGCGCCAGTACGATGCAGGTGCCGATTCGCATGTCTGCCCCTCCCCAAGTCCGGACGGAGCTTCGCACGCTTGACGCCGCCGTGGCGATCCGTACCCTCGCCGCCCCTTACACTATGCATCCCATGTCCCGCCTCTTCGTCGAACAGCTGACCGTCATCGATTGCGCCTACCTCGACGCGACGCGCGGCCTGGTCGGCGAGAGCTGGATCGTCGACATCGAACTCGACGGAGACCTCGACGCGCAATCCATGGTGCTCGACTTCGGCGAGGTCAAGAAGCGCCTGAAGCGCGCCATCGACGGCAGCGTCGACCACGCGCTGCTGGTCCCGCGGCGCGCGTCCGGGCTGCAATCGCGAACCGAAGGCGAGGCCCTGTGCTTGCGCTTCGAGAGCCGGCAGGGGCTCTACGAACACCGCTCGCCGGCCGCCGCGGTCGTGCTGCTGGACACCGACGCCGTCACCTCCGATGCGCTGGTCGCCCATCTGCGACAGCGGCTGCGGGCCGAGCTGCCGGCCAATGTCCGCGCGCTGACGGTGGCGCTGCGCAGCGAACGCATCGACGGCGCCTTCTACCACTACGTGCATGGCCTGAAGAAGCATGCCGGCCTCTGCCAGCGCATCGCGCACGGCCACCGCTCGCGTCTCGAGGTGCGCGTCGACGGCGCTCGCGACGCCGGACTGGAAGCCGACGTGGCGCGGCGCTGGACCGATATCTACCTCGGCACGCGCGCCGACATCGTCGAACGCGACGCGGCGCGCATCCGGTTCGCTTACCGCAGCGGCGAAGGCGACTACGAGCTGGCGCTGCCGGCGAGCCGCTGCGACCTGCTCGACACCGACACCACGGTCGAACAGATTGCCGCGCACCTCGCGGCGCAGCTCGCCGCCCGAAGGCCCGGCCGCTCGGTCAGTGTCCGCGCCTATGAAGGGGTGATGAAAGGTGCGGTCGCGCAGGACCAGCGGTAGCCGCCGCTCCCGGGGTTCAGGCGCCATTCAATGGCCTGCGCTAGAGTGCTGGCCATGAGCAAACGTCCGTCCAAGATTCGCCTCGGCCTCCTCGGTGCCATCACCTGCGGAGCCTGGTCGCTGAGCGGCTGTATCGTCGAAAACCCGCCCCGTCCGGGGGTGGACTACGGCTACGTCGGCGGCTATGCGGGCAGCGCCTCGGTGAGCGCCGAGGTGTACGACGGCGCGCCCTACTATTACGGCAGTCCTTATTACTACGGCGGCCCGTACTACTACGGTCCGGGCTACTACGGCGGCTCGAGCGCGACCTACGTCTACACGCGCGATCATTACTATCCGGTCTACGGCCGCCCGCCGCGCGGCGATCATGATCACGACCATGACCATGACCATGACCATGACCACGATCATGATCACGACGGCCACGGCCATCATGGCGGCTACGACGGTCCGGGCCGCCCGGGCCGCCCCGGCCAGGTCGGCAACGCTCCGCAGCGCCCCGACAACGGCGGCGGCTGGAACCACGACCGCCCGGGTCGCCCGGACGTCCACGTCGGCAATCCGGCGCAGCCGAGCCGGCCGATCATGGATCGTCCCGGCAATCCGCGCATGAGCACGCCCGCGCCGGGCGTGCAGCGCGCGCCGGCGCAACGCGAGCAGAGCGTGCGCTTCCCCGCGGCGCGCCTGCACGATCGCAGCGAACGTCTCAACTGACGGAATGCGGCCCGCCGCGCCGGGGTTTTCCCGATCGGCTTGTGATATAAAGGCCGCCCTTTCGGGCGGCCTTGCCGTTTCGGCTTCGTGATTGGCGATCTGCCCGGGGGACCCGAGCCCCGCTTCGTGATCGCTTCATCATGGCTACCGACATCCATTTCTTCCCGCGTGTCACCGTCGAACAAGTCGAAGAAGGCCGCGAACTCGCGCCGAAATTCGACGAGCACGGCCTGCTGCCCTGCGTGACGACGGCGGCGCACAACGGCGAAGTGCTGATGCTCGGCTACATGAATGCCGAAGCGCTGCGCCTGACGATCGCCACCGGCGAAGCGCACTACTACTCGCGCTCGCGCCAGACCATCTGGCACAAGGGCGCGACTTCGGGCCTCGTGCAGAAGATCGTCGAGCTGCGCATCGACGACGATCAGGACGCCGTCTGGCTGCGCGTCGACGTCATCGGCGACGCCAGCTGCCACGTCGGCTATCGCTCCTGCTTCTATCGCTCGGTGCCGACCGGCGAAGGCCCGGCGGTGCGCGAACTGCACTTCGAGGAAAGCGAGAAGGCTTTCGATCCGAAGGCCGTCTACGGCGACGCGCCGAACCCGACGCAGCTGTGAGGCTGCCGTAACGGCCGGCGGCCCGCGGCCGTTCGCCGGCGACCCTACTCGATCACCGAACCGCGGCGCGGCGATTCTTCGCGCTCGCGCCGCCAGGGCCGCAGGCCCGGCATGAACAGCAGCGGCAGGGCGAAGAAGCCGCCGAAGCCGCCGAGCAGCGCCGGCAGCAGCCAGGTTTCGACGAACAGGTCGAGCGTCGCGTCCTGCGGCTTCTGCGGGTCGAACAGCACCGTCACGCGATCGCCGACGGCGTAATGGCGGTACAGATCCGAGCCGGCGCTTTCGACGCGCCGCCGCTCGCCGCCGCCCGCGTCGAACTCGACGATCAGCGTCGGCACGTCGCCGCTGATCTCGACGACCTCGCCCGGCGCCCGCGCGCCGAAGAATTGCTGGCGCAGCACGTTCGTCGCCAGCCATAGCGCGATCAGCAGCGGCGGCAGCGACACCGCCAGCAGCAGGCTGCCGGTCAGCCGCCGCGACTGGCGTTCGCTGCGCCGGAACTGTTCCTCGAACCGCTCGAAACGGTCGTCCATGCCCCCTCCCGGCGCGCACTCCCCGGCGCGAGTCTACGGCGCCGCGCAGGGTGCGGCCGGCAGCGACGCCGCGGCGCGCCGCCAGTAGGCATCGGCGGCCGGATCGGCATTCCAGAAATGGCTCGCCCGCAGCCGCCAGCGCTCGACCCGCAGCGCGCCGGCGGCGCCGGCGACGATGAGCGCGCCGTCCTCGCCGGTCATCAGCAGGCGCGCGCCGCAGTCCGCGTAGCGACGCACGACCTCGGGGCGCGGATGGTTGAAACGGTTGTGCCAGCCGCTGGGGAAAACGACGAGTTGCGGACGCACGGCGGCGATGAACGCGGCGCTCGACGAACTGGCGCTGCCGTGATGCGGCGCGATCAGCAGATCGGCGCGCAGCGCCTCGCCATGCGCATCGAGCAGGCGCTGCTCGGCGGCGCGCTCGATGTCGCCGGGCAGCAGCGCCGAAAAACCGCCCGCCGCGGGCGGCGCTTCGATTTTCAGCACGCAGGAGCGGTTGTTGTCGGAATCGAGGCCGCGCCGCGAACCCTTGGCGGCCGCGCCGGCCGACGCGCCCGGCCCCAGGACCGTGAAGCGCACGCCATCCCACTCCCACTGCTGGCCGTCGCCGCAGGGCGGCGCACGGTCGGTACCGAGTTCACTGCGCACGTTCAGCAGGCGGCGCACGGCCGGCACGCCGCCGGCGTGATCGTTGTCACCGTGCGACAGCAGCAGCAGATCGATGTCGCGCAGGCCGCGGCCGAGCACGTAGGGCGCGACCACCGAGGCGCCGGCATCGAAGCCCTCGTCGTAGGCCGGCCCGGCATCGAACAGCAGGCTGTGCCGCGCGGTGCGCACCAGTACCGCGAGCCCCTGCCCGACATCGAGCACGCTGACCTCGAGCGCGCCGCGCAGCGGCGCGACCGGCGGCCAGAGCAGCGGCAGCAGGCACAGCAGGCCGGCCGGACGCAGCGGCAGGCCGGACGGCGCGAACAGCAGGACAGCGCCGATCAGGGCCAGCAGCAGCGCCGTCGGCGGCAGGGCCATCGGCCACCAGGCCTGCGGCGCGTGCGCGGCGACGGCGGCGAGCGCGGCGAGCACGTACTCGAGCAGCTTGGCGCAGGCCGGCAGCAGGAACTGCGCGGCCGGCATCGACAGCGCGCCGACGAGCGTGACCAGCAGCAGCGCCGGCGTCAGCACCGCGAACAGCGGCACGGCGAGCAGGTTGACGAACGGCGCGGCCCAGGCCAGACCGTGGAAATACCAGACGCCGAGCGGCGCCAGCGCGAGGCTCAGGAACAGCTGCACGCGGATCGCCGCGCGCCAGGGCGCTTCCGGGCGCCAGCGGCCGCCGGCGAGATAGAAGATCGCCGCCACCGCCGCGAACGACAGCCACAGGCCCGGCGCCATCACCGCGCAGGGATCGGCGATGACGATCGCCGCCCAGGCCAGCGCGAGTGCGCGGCTCGGCTGCGCCGTGCGGTGCAGCAGCGCCGCGACCAGCAGCACCAGCAGCATGAACAGGGCGCGCGCCACCGGCGCCTCGAAGCCGGCCAGCGCCGCGCAGGCGCAGGCCACCAGCGCCGAGCCGTACAAGGCGAAGCGCTGCGCCGGCATGCGCAGGGCGAGGCCCGGCACGCTGGCCCAGGCCCAGCGCAGCACGAAGAACGCGAAGCCGGCGGCCAGAGCGAGATTGAAGCCGGAAATCGCGATCAGATGCGTGGTGCCGGTGAGGCGGAACACGTCCCAGTCGGCATCGCGCAGATCCGAGCTCACGCCGATCGTCAGGGCCTTGAGCAGCGCAGCGCCCGGTCGCCGGCCGGCCGCGTGGTCGATGCGATCGCTCCAGGCCTGGCGCAGCTCGAGCACCGGCCAGCCGGCGGCGCTGCCGCAGGGCTCGGCCCCGCGCACCGTCGCCGTCGCGCCGAGATGCTGGCGAAACAGCCAGGCCTCGTAATCGAAGCCGTCCGGGTTCAGGGAACCATGCGGCGCACGCAGGCGCAGGCGCAGACGCCAGCACTGAGCGCCGGCCAGCACGGTGTCGGCGCGATACCAGGAGACGCGGATGCGCGACGGCAGCCCGGCTTCCGCACGCGGCGCGAACGTGAAACGCCAGGTCTGCGTCGGCTCGCCGCCCTCGCCGCGGTCGACGGCGCGCTCCGGCACCGAAGCGACGACGCCCTCGATCCAGCGCTCCTCGTTGTAGCGCGACTCCGGCCACCGATGCTCGCGCAGTCGTCCGGCATGCAGCGTGGTCAGCGCGAGGCCCAGCACCAGGGCGAGCAGGCATGCGCGGCCGCACCAGGGCAGAAGCGCGAGCGCGGCGAGCCCGCACAGCGCCGGCAGCGGCAGCAGCGACGGCAGGGCGTGCACCAGCAGCACGCCCGCCGTGAAGGCAAGCGTCAGGACACGGACGTCTCGACCAGCGTGCCGCTGTCCAGCGTCCATACGCGATCCATGCGGCTGGCCAGATGCAGATCGTGGGTGACGACGACGAGGCTGGTGCCGAGCTCGCGATTGAGCTCGAGCATCTGGTCGAACACGCGCTCGGCCGTCCTGGTATCGAGATTGCCGGTCGGCTCGTCGGCGAGCACACAGGCCGGCCGCGTCACCAGCGCGCGCGCCACGGCCGCGCGCTGGCGCTCGCCGCCCGACAGCTCGCCCGGCTTGTGCTGCAAACGCGCGCCGAGGCCGACGCGCGTCAGCAGATCGGTCGCGCGCTCCTGCGCTTCGCGCAGCGGCGTACGGCGGATCAGCAGCGGCATCGCCACGTTCTCGAGCGCCGTGAATTCCGGCAGCAGATGGTGGAACTGGTAGACGAAGCCGAGCGCCGCGTTGCGCAGGCGGCCGCGCGCCGCGTCGCTCAGCGCCGACATGTTCTCGCCGGCGACCCAGACCCCGCCCGCCGTCGGCGCATCGAGCCCGCCGAGGCAGTGCAGCAAGGTCGACTTGCCGCTGCCGCTGGCACCGACGATGGCGACGCGCTCGCCCCGGCCGATGCGCAGATCGATGTCCTTCAGCACCTCGAGCCGCAGACGGCCGTCGTCGAAGGTCTTGCCGAGCTGGGTCGCGCGAATGATGGCGCCGTCGCCGCTGCCCGCCTGTGCGTTACCACCACGCGAAGCGAATCCGCCGGCATCGAGTAGTGTGCTCGCTGCATCGGTTACTGCACCGGTCACGTCATTCATAACGGAGCGCCTCCGCCGGCTGCACGCGCGAGGCGCGCCAGGCGGGGTACAGGGTCGATACGAGGCCGAGCACCAGCGACAGGCTGCCGATGCGGATGACATCGGAGAGCTTCAGCTCCGAGGGCAGATCGCTGATGTAGTAGACGTCCGGCGCGAGGAACTGATGGTGGGTCAGCTGCTCGAGCAGCGGCACCAGGGTCTCGACATTGAGCGCCAGCAGGACGCCGAAGAAAACGCCGAAGAAGGTGCCGACGAAGCCGATGATCGAGCCCTGCACCATGAAGATCGCCATGATCGAGCGCGGCGTCGCGCCGAGCGTGCGCAGGATGGCGATGTCGGCCTGCTTGTCCTGCACGACCATGACCAGCGTCGAGACGATGTTGAAGGCGGCCACGCCGACGATCAGCGAGAGGATGATGAACATCACCATCTTCTCGGTGGCCACGGCGCGGAAGAAGTTGGCATGGCTGCGTGTCCAGTCCGAAATGTAATAGATGCCGGGCAGCTGGTTGGCGAGGTCGCGCGCCACGCGCGGCGCCGCGAACAGGTCGTGGAGCTTGAGGCGCACGCCGGTCACGGAATCGCCCATGCGCAGCAGGGCCTGCGCATCCTGCAGGTTGATCAGCACCAGGCCGCGGTCGAACTCGTACATGCCGACGCGGAAGATGCCGCTGACCGTGAAGCGGCGGAAGCGCGGCAGCACGCCGGCCGGCGTCACCGAGGCCTGCGGGATCATCAGGTCGATCTTGTCGCCGATCGTCGCGCCCAGCGATTCGGCGAGTTCCGAGCCGAGCACGATGTTGTAGGAGCCCGGCGTCAGCGACTCGAAGCTGCCGGCCTTCATGTGCTGGTCGATCTCCGAAACGCGGCCTTCCTCGGCCGGAATCACGCCGCGCAGCATGGTGCCGGACAGGTCGGAGCCGACCTTCACCATGCCTTCGCCCTCGATGTACGGCGCGACCGCCTCGATCTCCTTGTTCTGCTTCGCCAGCTTGGCAACGCCCGGCCAGTCTTCGAGGCCGCCGCGATAGGCCGAGATGGTCGCGTGCGAGGCCATGCCGAGAATGCGCGTGCGCAGCTCGCGCTCGAAGCCGTTCATCACCGACAGCACCGTGATCAGCGCCGTCACGCCGATCGCGATGCCGGCCATCGACGCCGCCGAAATGAAGGAAATGAAGTGGTTGCGCCGCTTGGCGCGCGTGTAGCGCAGGCCGGCGAACAGCTCGTAGGGGTTACGCATAAGTGGGCAATTGGACCACAAGGCCGACGATTCGTGCCAGCGAAGGACGGGCCGCCACGCAGAAAACTGACAAGACGGTCACACAAGCTTCACGGGCTCGCAATTGCGTGCGGCTACGGTACGGCTCTCGGCAGCGTCCGCATGCACGGGCGCGCCAGGCAGCTCATCTTCGTAAGCGACCCAGGGAGTCACCATGCAGAACCTGTCACCGCGCCCGCTCGGCGCCGGCCTTCTCACCGCCTGCGCCTTCGTCGGCGCGTTCGCGCTCGCCGCGTGCAGCGACGACGACAACAACGACACGCCGGACAATGCCAAGGCCACCCTCTTCGCGCCCGTCGACGTCGCCACCACCGACGCCGCCAAGCGCCAGGTCTACGGCACCGATTTCGCGACGGTCGACGGCGAGACGCGCGAGACCGGCTACGTGACGATCCTGCGCTCGGGCGAGCAGCGCGGCAGCAGCGCCGACCTGAACACCTTCGGCCTGCAGCTCGACAAGCACATGCAGCCGATCCTGGCCGATGACGGATCGAGCGCCATTCTCGATTCGAACGACTTCTCGTCGATCCTCAAGGTCGGCCGCAAGCTGTTCGCGGTCTCGCAGTTCGAGAGCCAGCCGGGCGCCATGTACCTGACCGAACTGGCGCAGGACAAAGCGACCGGCAAGCTGTCGGCCACCAAGACCACGGCCATCGACCTGTCCAGCATCCACGGCATCTGGAACCCCTGCGCGGGTTCGGTCACGCCGTGGAACACGCACCTCGGCTCCGAAGAGTACGAGCCGGACGCCATCAATGGCGCCACCGGCCGCGTCAAGACCATGGTCCCCTACGGCGACACGGTGAATCCGTACTACTACGGTTTCCCGGTCGAAGTCGCGGTCAAGGAAGACGGCACGGCGACGCCGACCAAGCACTACTCGATGGGACGCTTCGCGCACGAGTTGTCATACGTGATGCCGGACCAGAAGACCGTCTATGAAACCGACGACGGCAGCAACGTCGGCTTCTTCCGCTATGTCGCCACCACCGCCGGCCAGCTGACCGGCGGCACGCTGTACGCCGCCAAGTGGACGCAGACCGGCACCAAGCCGGCCACTTCGCCGCTGGCCGCCGCCGACATCAGCTGGGTCGAGCTGGGCACCGCCACCGACGCCGAAGTCGAAACGCTGATCGATGCCGGCACCAAGTTCACCGACATTTTCGAGGTTGGCACCGTCACCGCCGGCGCCTGCGCCGCCGGCTTCACCTACGTCGACGCCTCCGACGGCGACGCCGTGGTGCCGAAGTGCCTCAAGCTCAAGACCGGCATGGAGAAGGCCGCCGCCTTCCTCGAAACGCGCACTTACGCGGCGCTCAAGGGCGCGACCACCGAGTTCAAGAAGGAAGAAGGCATCACCTTCGACCCGGATGGCAAGAAGGTCTACGTGGCCTACAGCGACACCAGCGGCCAGATGTCCGACGCCAAGGGCGATATCCAGGTCGCCAAGGAAAGCTGCGGCACGGTCTACGCCTATGACGTCGACGCCAACTACATGATCACCAAGGCCAGCGGCGTGCTGCGCGGCACCAGCACGACCTACCCGGCCGAGAGTGTCTTCGCCGGCAACACCTGCGACGTGAACGGCATCGGCAACCCGGACAACATCAGCTTCATGCCCGGACAGAAGACGCTGCTGATCGGCGAGGATGCCTCGAGCGCGCACCAGAACGACGTGGTGTGGGCGTACAACGTCGAGGCCAACACCCTGACGCGCATCGCCTCGACGCCCTACGGCGCGGAAACGACCTCGCTGTACTACTACCCGGACGTCAACGACTTCGGCTACATCGTCGCCGTCGTGCAGCACCCGTACGGCGAAAGCGACCAGTCCAAGCTGGAGGACGCGGCCGACAAGCACTCGTATTTCGGCTACATCGGCGCCCTGGCGCCGCACCAGTAAGCATCATCGGGCCGCACCCGGTTCCGGCGCGTTCGCGCGCCGGAACCTTTTTGTTTTACGAATCCATGTCGAACTCCCTGATCCCCGCCTCCCGACCCGCCGCAGCCGCGACGCTGCTCGCCACGCTCGTCATCGCCTGCCTGCTCGGCGCCTGCGAGCGGCGCGACGACAGTGGCGTCACGCTGCGCAGCAAGCCGGACGTCAGCCGCATCGCCAACATTCCGCCGCAGTGCTACACGCGCACGCGGGATGCCGACGGCAAGGTGCAGAATCCCTGCTACGTCTGCCACGCCGACGCGCAGGAACCGAACTACCAGAGCCAGCCGGAGAACCAGCTGAGCTACGCCTTCCCTTCGCTGCAGCGCGACGGCAAGACACCGAACACCTGGGCCAATTTCTTCGTCGACCGCGGCGCCGCCATCGCGGCGATCGGCGACGACGAAGCCCTGCGCCATGTGCGCACCGACAACTACCGCGACGCCCGCGGCCGCATCGAACTGGTCGAACGCCTGACGCACCTGCCGAAGGCCTGGGACGTCAACGGCGACGGCCGCTGGGGCGGCTATCTTCCCGACGCCGCCTTCCGCTTCGACGCGCAGGGCTTCGACCGCGACGCGAACGATCGGCCGACCGGCTGGCGCGCCTTCGCCTACTTCCCGTTTCCCGGCAGCTTCATGCCGACCAACGGCGCCTTCGACGACGTGCTGATCCGCCTGCCGGCCGCCTTCCGCGAACGCGAGGACGGCACGCCGGACGAGACGGTCTACAAGATCAATCTGGCGATCGTCGAAAGCCTGGTGCGGCGCGCGGACATCGCCATCGACGCCAGCGACGAACGCGCGCTGGGCAGCGATCTCGACCGTGATGGCCGGCTCGCCAAGGCGACGCGCATCGTCTACGACTGGGCGCCGCTGCAGAAGCGCTTCATGTCCTACGTCGGTCGCGCCCGGCTCGAGCAGGACGCCGGCCGCCTGCACGCCGCCGCCGGCCTGTTCCCCGAAGGCACGGAATTCCTGCACAGCGTGCGTTATCTCGACGTCGCCGCCGACGGCAGCGTGGTGCCGGCGCCGCGCATGAAGGAACTGCGCTACAGCCGCAAGCTGCGCTGGGTGTCGTATTCGGCGCTGCGCAACCAGGCGATCATCGAGACCAAGGAAGCGGCGCTGTCGCCGGACGAGCCCGAGCAATATTTCGGCGATCCGGAACGCGGCATGCAAAGCAAGCTCGGCTGGGCCTACCAGGGCTTCATCGAGGATGCGCGCGGCCGCCTGCGGCCGCAGACCCAGGAGGAATCGCAGTTCTGCCTCGGCTGCCACGGCGGCCTGTCGGCGACCGACGACACCGTGTTCTCGTTCTCGCGCAAGCTGCAGGGCGGCACGGCCCGCGGCTGGTACCACTGGGACGCGCAGCCGTTCCGCGCCCTGCCCGACCCGCTGCGGGCCGACGGCCAGCCCGAGTTCGCGACCTACCTGTACAACAACGCGGCGGGCGACGAATACCGCGCCAACGACGAGGTGCGGACGCGCTTCTTCGCCGCCGACGGCACGCCGCGTGCCGACGCCTTCGAAAAGCTGAAGACCGATCTGTCGACGCTGATGCTGCCGTCGCGCGAGCGCGCCCTGGCGCTCGACAAGGCCTACTGGCTGATCGTGCGCGAGCAGTCGTTCGCGCACGGCCGCGACGCCATCCTGCGGCCGGCGCACAACATGTGGCAGGAAGTCGAGCAGAACGCGCCGACCGGCATCGAAACGCCGCTGCCGGCGCCGCGTCTCGCCGTGCAATAAGGCCGCGGTCGCGCTGCGGAAACACCCGCAACGCTGGGTGAATCTCCCGAATGGCTGTGCCCGGGGGCGGCGCGGAGAATCGGTCGCGAGCCGCCGCGGGGAAGGCGCGGGCGGCGCTCACGCCGCCGGAGGCCGCAGGGGTCCGCGGCCCTCGTCCGACTACAGCACAGGTGCGCGTGATCCAGCCCGATCCACCGGCGAGGCGAGTCGTCCGCTTCGACATCGACGTGACGCGGTTCATCGACGCCGAGGGCCAGCTCTGCGCGCCGCTGCCGGCCTTCGCACGCCAGTCGGGCACCCTGCGCGCGCTGTACGGCACCATGGTCGAGGCGCGCATCTTCGACAAGAAGGCGACCGCGCTGCAGCGTGCCGGCCAGCTCGGCGGCTATTCGCCGCGGCTCGGGTTCGAGGCGATCGGCACGGCGATCGGCGGCGCGCTGCGCGCCGACGATCTGCTGTTGCCGGCGCATCGCGATGCGGCCGCGCAACTGCTGCGCGGCGCGGCGATGCAGGAGCTTTTCGCGTACTGGAGCGATCCGGCCGGCGAGCAGGATTCGCCCCTGCTGCCGGCCCTGGAACTGGCGCGCCGCAGCGCGCGCGGCGACGGACCGATCGCGCTGCTGAGCTGCGCCGACGGCGAGGCCGGCGTCGAGGAGGGCCTGCTGGCGGCGATGCACGCCAATCTGCCGCTGGTCGTCGTCGCCGCCAGCGTCGCGCGCACGGCGGCGAACGAGGCGCGCCGGCATCGCGCACCGCTGGCGCGGCGCGCCCTGGCCGCCGGCGTCCACGCCGAAGCGGTCGACGGCAACGACGTCATCGCCGTCCGTCACGTGCTCGATCTGGCCGTGGAGCGCGCGCGGCGCGGCGGCGGCCCCACCTTCGTCGAGGCCCTGACCTGGCAGCTCTACGAAGGCGGCGACGAAACGGCGCCGCGCAGCGCGGACGACCTGCGCGCCGCCTGGGAGCGCTGCCCGATCCGCCGTCTCAGGCGCTACATCGGCAGCCAGGGCCTGTGGTCGATCGAAGAGGAAGAAGCGCTGCTGATGCGCGCCGGCGAAAGCGCCGAAGTCGCCGCGCGCGGCTTTCTCGGCGCCTGCAGCGGCGCGCGCTGAGCAAGGCCGATGCCCGCCGCTGAACGGCGGCTTGATGAACCCTCGCCCGCCCTGGACCTCTAAGGCGTGGGAGTGCGTGCTCCCGACCGCCATGGAGGCACGAACGATGAGCAAGCTCGAACAGCAGGATCGCGCGAACCAGAGGTCCGAAGGCGGCATGTTCTATCCGACCGGCTATATCGTGGCCGGCTTCGCCTCGCCGGAATGCGCACGGGACGCTCTGCATCACCTGCAGGAAAGCGGCTTCGCCGAAGACGACATCACCCTGGTGAAAGCGGCGCAGATGGCGCGCGAAGCCGAGCACAACCTGGAGTCGCCCTCCTTGTTCGCGTCGATGGGCTCCAGCCTCCAGGTCCGGCAGAAGCAGCTCGAACTGGCGCGGCAGGGCTGGGACTTCCTGCTGATCGACGCCGGCTCGCAGGAGCGCGAGCGGCGCGCCGTGCAGGCGCTCAGCGGCTGCAAGGTCGGCTATGCGATCAAATACAAGCCGCTGATCATCGAAAACATCATGCCGGACGTGCCCGGCGAGAAGCGCGAGCCGCATCCGGCGCGGGTCCCCTGAATCGACGAAGCAGGCCCGCGCGTCGCCGGCCTGCTTCCTTCGCCCGCCGTTCAGCGCGCGCGATTCTTGCCGAACACGCCGCCCAGCGTGACGCCGATGAAGTCGCTCTGTGAATTGAGATTGCCGTGCACGCCGAGCTCGAGCCCGCGCGTCGGGTAGAACAGCAGCTCGACCGGCACGCCGACGATCGGGCGCTGGCGATCATTGGCGACGTCGGTGAGACGACTCGCCCCGGCGAACAGGTAGGCCTTCGTCGAATACAGGGCCATGCCGATCTCGGCCGCGACTTCCTCGGCGGTATTGCTCGTGTAGTCGGCCATCCAGGCGGCGCGCAGGCGCGCTGCCGCGCGGCTGCCGAAGGTCAGCGCCGCATAGCCCTCCCAGCCGCCGACCTTCTGCGCATCGCTCTTCGTGCCGCCGGGCGGTGGCGCGTAATCCTCGCCATCGTAGTAGCCCGCGCCCACGCTGCCCCAAATGTCCACCGCGGCGGCCGGCTCCGCCGGCGCCTGCCTGGCCGGCGGCGCGCCCTGCGTGGCGGCCGCAGCCTGCATCGTCAGCGCCGTGCCCAGCAGGCAGACGCCCAGTCTCTTGCCAGCGTGTCGCAACATAAGTCCCCATCCCCGAGTTGATGAAACGCGTGCGCGATCCTAGCCGACCGCCTGCCGCATCTCGCGCCGTTTCGCGCGGACGTTGAGCAGTCCGTCACGCCTCGCGGCGGCTGCGGTGGCGGATCGAAAACGCCGCGGGCCGGTGTTATAGTGATTTTCAGATTTGGGGGCCAAGTCTTTTTATGCGCAAGACTTTTTCGATTGGAACACTGATCGCGGCGTGCCTGACGGCGGCGCTCGGGGGCGGTCTCGCCGGGGCGGATGAACTCGCGGTGCCGGCCGTCGAAGGTTCGGCGCAACAGCCGAAGCCGCTGGTCCTGCCGCATCGCGGCCAGAGCGAGGCGACGGTGCTGCGCGAGTTCGGCGAGCCCAAGCTGCGCCACGCGCCGGCCGGCGGCGGCAAGCCGCAGCATCCGCCGATCACGCGCTGGGACTACGACGGCTACTCGGTGTTCTTCGAGCGCACGACGGTGGTCGACGTGGTGATCAAGGGCGATCCGCCGCCGCTTTCGCACGTCGACGAGCTGAAACCGGCGCGCACCTCCGGCGAATAGCGGCGCGGCGTCGCCGCACGGTAAAATCGGCATCGCAGAATCGGGGGCGCGCAAGCGCCCCCTTATCGTTTCCTTCCGCCCCTTTTCCGCCGTGGAACGCCGATGACCGCTCCGACCACCGTCCTGCCCGCCGAATGGGCGCCGCAACGCGCCGTGCAGCTGACCTGGCCGCGGCCCGACGGCGACTTCGCGAAGCACTTCGTCGCCGTCGAAGACACCTTCGTGGCGATCGCCGCGGCGATCACGCGCTTCGAGGATCTGATCATCGCCTGCGGCGACGATGTGCAGGAACTCGGCAGGAAGCTGCTCGCCGGCGGCGTCGACCCCAGGCGCGTCGACCTGTACCCGGCGCCGGCCAACGATGTCTGGGCACGCGATCACGGCCCGATCACGGTGTTTCGCGACGGCCGGCCGGTGCATCTGGATTTCGTCTTCAACGGCTGGGGCGGCAAGTTCGACGCCGCGCTCGACAACCAGCTGACGCGCGCGCTCGCCGCGCAGGACGCGTGGCAGGCGCCGGTCGAGACGCTCGACTTCGTGCTCGAAGGCGGCGGCATCGAATCCGACGGCCTCGGCACCCTGCTGACGACCGAGCGCTGCCTGCTGGCGCCGACGCGCAATCCGCAGTTCGACAAGGCGCAGATCGAGGAGAAGCTCAAAGGCTGGTTCGGCGTGCAGCGCGTGCTGTGGCTGAAGCACGGCGATCTGATCGGCGACGACACCGACGGCCACATCGACACCATCGCGCGCTTCTGCGACGCGACGACGATCGCCTATCAGGCCTGCGACGACGAGCAGGATCCGCACTACGCCGACCTGAAGGCGATGGAAGCCGAGCTGCAGGCCCTGCGCACCCTCGACGGCGAACCGTACAAGCTGGTGCCGCTGCCGCTGCCGCTGCCGGCCTTCGACGAAAACGGCAAGCGTCTGCCGGCCGGCTATCCGAATTTCCTGATCCTGAACGGCGCCGTGCTGGTGCCCACCTACGGCGATCCGAACGATGCGGTCGCGCTGCAGCGCCTCGCGCCCTGCTTCCCCGGCCGCGAGGTGCTCGGCATCGATTGCCGCGCGCTGATCGAACAGTACGGCAGCCTGCACTGCGTGACGATGCAGATTCCGGGCGCGCCCCGAGAGGATTGAACCCATGAGCAAGAACAAGACCCTGCGCGTCGGCGTCGTCCAGCAGCCGTGCACCAGCGAGCGCGACGTCAACCAGAAGATCTCCGAGGAAGGCATCCGCGCCGCGGCGGCCGGCGGCGCGAAGCTCGTGCTGTTGCAGGAGCTGCACACCTCGCTGTACTTCTGCCAGCACGAATCGACCGAGCTGTTCGATCTCGCCGAGCCGATTCCCGGCCCGTCGAGCGAATGGCTGGGCGCGCTGGCCAAGGAGCTCGGCGTGGTCATTGTCGGCTCGCTGTTCGAGCGCCGCGCGCCGGGCCTGTATCACAACACCGCGGTCGTGCTGGAGAAGGACGGCAGCCTCGCCGGCGTCTACCGCAAGATGCACATCCCGGACGATCCGGGCTACTACGAGAAGTTCTACTTCACGCCCGGCGATGCGAACACCGGGGCCGCCACCGGCGGCTTCACGCCGATCCAGACCAGCGTCGGCAAGCTCGGCGTGCTGGTCTGCTGGGACCAGTGGTATCCGGAAGGCGCGCGGCTGATGGCGCTGGCCGGCGCCGACCTGCTGCTCTATCCGACCGCGATCGGCTGGAACCCGCAGGACAGCGACGAGGAGCGCGCGCGCCAGCGCGATGCCTGGGTGACGATCCAGCGTGCGCACGCCGTCGCCAACGGCCTGCCGGTGATCGTCGCCAACCGCGTCGGCTTCGAGCCGGACCCGAGCGGCCAGTGGCCGGGCTCGCAGTTCTGGGGCCACAGCTTCATCGCCGGCCCGCAGGGCGAGTTCATCGCCAAGGCCGGCGAGAAGGCCGACGTGCTGCTCGCCGACGTCGACCTCGAACGCAGCGAGAACGTGCGCCGCTGGTGGCCGTTCCTGCGTGACCGTCGTATCGACGCCTATGGCGATCTGACCAGGCGCTTCCGCGACTGAGCGCCGGCCACGGTGCGTGGCGCCGTGGCGATTGAAGCGGCGCGCGCCACGCGGCACAGTCACGTCTCCACGCTCGCCCTGCCCGCGCCCCGCGCCGCAGCGGCCACACCCATTCCACCATCGAGGAATCTCCCGTGTCCGCCCAGGAACAACTGCAGCCGTTCCGCGATAGCGAACCGGGGATTCGATGAACTGCCGGCGGCAGTTCATGCCCGGTGAACGGACGGGGCTGGGGCCCCGCCCCGTGCGTTTTCATTCATGACATGTGAGCGACCATGACCACTTCCTCCTCCGAACTCGAACTCTTCCGCGACACGGTCCGCAAATTTCTCGCCGACAAGGTCGAGCCGCATTACGAGAAATGGGAAAAGGCCGGCATCTTCCCCAAGGAGCTCTACCTGCAACTCGGCGAAGCCGGCCTGCTCTGCGTCGACCAGCCCGAGGAGTACGGCGGCATCGGCGCACCGTTCGAGTTCTCCTGCGTGATCGTCGAGGAAGTCGCGCGCATGGGTTTCCTCGCGCTGGCCTCGAACCTCACCGTGCATTCGGACATCGCCGCGCCGTACATCCTGCATCTGGGCAGCGAGGCGCAGAAGCGGAAGTATCTGCCGCGCATGGCCAGCGGCGAATGCATCGGCGCGATCGGCATGACCGAACCGGGCGCCGGCTCCGACCTGCAGGGCATGAAGACCAGCGCGACGCCGGACGGCGACGACTACCTCATCAACGGCTCGAAGACCTTCATCACCAACGGCCAGCACGCCGGCGTCGTCGTGCTCGCGACCAAGACCGATCCGAAAGCCGGCGCCAAGGGCACGACCCTGTTCACCGTCGACACCTCGCTGCCCGGCTTCAAGCGCGGCCGCAATCTCGACAAGATCGGCCTGCACGCGGCCGATACTTCCGAACTGTTCTTCGACAACCTGCGCATCGGCAAGGACGAAGTGCTCGGCCGCCTCGGCGGCGGTTTCGGCCATCTGATCGACGAGCTGCCGCGCGAACGCCTCGTGCTCGCCGTGTCGGCCGTGGCCCATGCGCAGGGCGCGCTCGAGAAGACCATCGAGTACGTGACGACGCGCAAGGCCTTCGGCCAGCCGATCGCCGCGTTCCAGAACACACGCTTCGAACTGGCGAAGATCAAGACCGACATCGAAGTGCACCGCGCCTACATGGAGAAGTGCACGGCGCTGTACGCCGAAGGCAAGATGGATGTGCCGACGGCGGCGATGATCAAGCTCGCCACCACCGAGATGGAAGGCCGCGTCACCGATGCCTGCCTGCAGCTGTTCGGCGGCTACGGCTACATGACCGAGTACCCGATCTCGCGCTACTTCATCGACGCGCGCATCCAGCGCATCTACGGCGGCACGTCGGAGATCATGAAGGAAGTCATCGCGCGCGCGCTGGTCGGGCGCTGAGGCCGCGGAATCGGCCGGCGCAAGGCGGCGCCGGTCTACTGCGATTCAGGGAGGCGGCGCCTGCCTTGCTGCCGGACCATTTGCGCCTGCCCTTACGGACGATGCCTGACCGCCATGACCGCCGCCCAACCGATCGAAGCCGAACTCACCGCCTGGCGCGACACCGTGCGCCGCTTCCTCGCCGACGAAGTCGCGCCGCATTACGAGAAGTGGGAGAAGGCCGGCATCCTGCCGCGCGAGCTGTATCTGAAGCTCGGCGCCGCCGGCCTGCTCTGCGTCGACGCGCCCGACGAGTACGGCGGCAGCGGCGCGCCGCTGGAATTCGCCTTCGCGATCCACGAGGAAAGCGCCCGGCTCGGCTACATGTCGCTGTGCTCGAACATGATGATGCACTCCGACATCGTCGCGCCGTACATCCTGCATCTCGGCAGCGAAGCGCAGCGCCGGAAATACCTGCCGAGGATGGCGAGCGGCGAATGCTTCGGCGCGCTGGCGATGACCGAGCCCGGCGCCGGCTCCGATCTGCAGGCGATCCGCACCACGGCGACCCCGGACGGCGACGGCTGGCGCCTCAACGGCTCGAAGATCTTCATCACCAACGGCCAGCACTGCGGCGTCGTGATCGTCGCCGCCAAGACCGATCCGAAAGCCGGCGCCAGGGGCACCTCGCTGTTCCTCGTCGATGCCGACCTGCCCGGCTTCAAGCGCGGCCGCAATCTCGACAAGATCGGCATGCACGCCGCCGACACCTCCGAGCTGTTTTTCGACAACGTGCCGCTCGCGCCCGACAGCCTGCTCGGCCGCACCGGCGGCGGCTTCGGCCATCTGATCGACGAGTTGCCGCGCGAGCGCCTGATGCTCGCGGTCGCCGCCGTCGCGCACGCCGAAGGCGCGCTGGAACGCACCGTCGAATACGTGACGACACGCAAGGCCTTCGGCGCGCCGGTCGCGAGCTTTCAGAACACGCGCTTCGAACTCGCGAAGATCAAGACCGACATCGAGATCCACCGCGCCTACTACGAGAAGTGCCGCGCGCTGTACGCGCAGGGCAAGCTCGGCGTGACCGAGGCGGCGATCATCAAGCTGGCGACCAGCG
This sequence comes from Solimonas soli DSM 21787, assembly GCF_000474945.1. Taxonomy (GTDB): domain Bacteria; phylum Pseudomonadota; class Gammaproteobacteria; order Nevskiales; family Nevskiaceae; genus Solimonas; species Solimonas soli. The sequence goes on from NZ_AXDW01000001.1 coordinate 524,757, forward strand.
AAATGGAGGGCCGCGTCGTCGACGCCTGCCTGCAGCTGTTCGGCGGCTACGGCTACATGAGCGAGTATCCGATCTCGCGCTACTGGACCGACGCGCGCATCCAGCGCATCTACGGCGGCAGCAACGAGATCATGAAGGAAGTGATCGCGCGGTCGCTGGTCGGCCGCTGAGCACACGGCGGCCGGAGCCGCCGCTCGAGCGAAGCGCGCAAAGCCCTTTCACCGCGGCCCTGGCCGGCCAAACGGCGCGGCGCATTCTTGAAAGGTGGGAGGAGAAGAGCATGAAATCGGATCGCACCGTCGAACGCGCGGCCGCCGCCGGCAAGCGCATGCAGCGCTCGCGGAGTTCACCGCCAAGCTCGGCGCGAGCTGTCTGTCGTACATCAACGCCAATACCTCCGGCATCGAAGCCGTCTGGGCCTCGCCGGTCACCTACGGCATCACGCTCGGCGCGAAGTTCTGGAGGCGCGCGCGTCGATTCGGGCGGCGGACTGCGGTCCGCCGCCTTTTTCGTGCCTGTCGATCGCCGCCGCTAACGCAGCAGGGCCGCCGTCAGCCGGTTGGCGCACGGCCGGCCGGCTTCGAAGTCGTCGAGATTGGCGAGCGTGGCGCTCGCGATCGCGGCGAGCGCCTCCTGCGTGAAGAAGGCCTGGTGCCCGGTGATGACGACGTTCGGGAAGGTCAGCAGACGCTGGAAGACATCGTCGCCGACGATCGTCGACGACAAGTCCTCGAAGAACAGATCGCCCTCCTGCTCGTAGACGTCGAGGCCGAGCGCACCGAGCTGGCCGGACTTCAGCGCGGTGATCACCGCCGGCGTGTCGAGCAGGCCGCCGCGGCTGGTGTTGATCAGCATCGCACCGTGCTTCATGCGCGCCAGCGACGTGGCATTGATCAGATGCTGCGACCGCGGCGTCAGCGGACAGTGCAGCGACACGATGTCGGACATGGCGAGCACCTCGTCCAGCGCGGCGAACGCGGCGCCCGCGCTGCGCAGCGCGCCGTCCTGCGCGAGCGGGTCGTGCACCAGCACGCGACAGCCGAAGCCGAGCATGATGCGCGCGAACACCGCGCCGATGCGCCCTGCGCCGACCACGCCGACGGTCTTGCCGTACAGATCGAAGCCTTCGAGCCCGTCGAGCAGGAAGTTGTTCTCGCGCACGCGGTTGTAGGCGCGATGGAACTTGCGGTTCAGCGTCAGGATCAGACCAACCGCATGCTCGGCGACCGCATGCGGCGAATACGCCGGCACGCGCGCGATGGCGATGCCGCAACGCTCGGCGGCACGCAGGTCGACCTGGTTGAAGCCCGCGCAGCGCAGCGCGACATGGCGCACGCCGAGCGCCGCGAGGCGCTGCAGCGCCGGCGCGTCGAGCACGTCGTTGACGAAGGTGCAGATCGCCGGATAGCCGGCCGCGAGCGCCGCCGTCTGCGCACTCAGCCGGGCCTCGACGAACACGCAGTCGTGCGCGCCGCCGGCGGCCGAGAAGGAACGGCGGTCGTATTCGCGGGCACTGAAGAAAAGGACGCGCATCGGCGTACTCTGCGTCGGATCACGCCGTGATCATGCCGGATCGGCGCGCGACGCGGCGGCCTCAGCCGTCACCGGCCGGCCGTGCATCCGGCGGCGCGCCGCTGACGCACTTCACGCAGGCGAGCGCGGTGCCGAGCGCAGCGCCGCGACCCTGCGCGCCGGTCACCCAGGGCCGGTTCTGCCAGGGCGGGCTGTGGCGCACGTGCTGGTTGTGGCCGCATTCGAGCTGCGCGACCCAGTGGCCTTCCTCGTCGCGATGAAAGCCGGTGATGCGCCGTGCGATGCCGTTCATGGCCGCCGATCATAGGGCACGCGCATTGCGTCGTCCGCCCTCGCGGCGTACCGTGCGCCGCCTTCGCTTCCGGACCGCCAACCGATGGACCGCCGCCGCCTCGCCGTCTGCCTCGCCGGTGCCGCCGCCTTCGTGCCGCTGTACGCGCCGCAGTCGCTGCTGCCGCTGCTGCGGCACTTCGCCGGCCCCCACTCGACGATGAGTGCGGCGATGGCCGGCGCCGTGGTCTCGGCGGGCACCGCCGGCGTGGCGCTGGCGGCGCCGTTCGTGGGGCGGCTCGGCGACCGTCTCGGACGGCATCGCGTGATCGTGCTCGCCGCCTTCCTCGCGGCGATTCCGAGCCTGCTGTCGGCGCTCGCGCCGACGCCGGCGCTGCTGGTCGCGGCGCGCCTGCTCGAAGGCCTCGCCCTGCCCGGCATCTTCGCCGTGACCGTCGCCTACACCGCCGACCAGTGGCCGCCGCTCGAGGCGCGCCCGGTCACCGCCCTGTACGTCGCCGGCACGATCGGCGGCGGCTTCTGCGGGCGGCTGCTGTCGGGTCTCGTCGCCGAATTCGCCGGCTGGCGCTGGGCCTTCGCCGCGCTGGCCGTGCTGCAGCTGCTGCTGGCGCTGCTGATCCGCGCCTGGCTGGCGCCCGACGCACCGCGGCCGCGGCCCGGGCACGCCGCGCCGGTGCGCTTTGCCGCCCTGTTCGCCGATCCCGCCCTGCGCGCCATCTACGCGGCGGGCTTCGCCCTGCTGTTCGCGCTCGTCGCCGGCTTCACCTACGTCTCGCTGCATCTCGCCGAGCCGCCGTTCAATCTCGGCCCGGCCGGCCTGTCGGCGATCTTCATCGTCTACCTGCTCAGCATGGTGACGACGCCGATGTCGGGCCGCCTGCTCAACCGCCACGGTCACGCGCGCGTGCTGGCGATGGCCTGGGCCGCGGCCATCGCCGGCCTGCTGATCACGCTGCTGCCGACCCTGCCGGCCATCATCACCGGCCTCACGCTGTTCTCGACGGGCCTGTTCTTCGCGCAGACGGCGGCGACGACCTTCGTCGGCGAGGCGATGCCGCAGGCGCGCGGCGCGGCGGTGGGCCTCTACGTCACCTGCTATTACCTCGGCGGCAGCGTCGGCGGCGTGCTGCCGGCGCCGCTGTGGGCGCGCTTCGGCTGGCCCGGCGTGATCGCGCTGATCACGCTCGCCGGCGCCGTCTCGGTCACGCTCGGCCGGCGCGGCTTCCGCCAGCGACGCGCGGCGAAGGCGTAGACGCGACGGCTATCGCAGCCAGGCCGGCGCGTCGTCGTCCTCGTCGGCTTTCGCGGCCGGCGCGTCGGGCGGCGGCGGCGCTCCGTCCGCCGCCGCGTCGTTCTTCTTCGGCCGCGCCGCGCTGCGCAGATGCGCCGTGGCGATGTCCTTCAGTTCCGGCGGCAACATCCATTCGCCGATCTCGTAGCCGGCCTGGTTCATCTTGCGCGCGAGCTGCTCGACGTGCTTGCTGTGCCCGCGCGTGCTGACCATGCTGCCCGGCCGCGAGATCAGCGTGCCGATCTGTTCGAAGAAGCGGCCACGGTCGGTGATCATGTTGCCGGTCGCGGTCTTCGGCATCGCCCACTTCTGCGCCTGGTAGAACTCCTGCGTGAAGGTCACGAAGGCGCCGCCGCCGTCGATGACGATCTGCGTGATGTCGCCCTGGCGGATCACGCGCGCGCGGCTGACGGCGGACTCGAACAGGTTCAATGGACGCTTGCTCATGACGGGATCTCCGGCCGCGGAGACGCATTGTCGGCGCCCCCCGCCGACGGCGCCATCCGGACGCGCCGCCGCCGCGCTCTGAGCAGGCGCTGACGGCGGAGCTTCAGTCGAACTCCATGCCGCCGGTGCCCTTGCGCACGACGAAACCGTGCGCGGCGAGATCGTCGAAGATCTGCCGTGCGTGCGCCTCGTCCTGCGCCTCCACCATCACTTCCAGCGTGGCGTTCTTGGCATGGCCGCGATGCAGGCGCTCGTGGTGGACCTGGATGATGTTGCCGCCGGATTCGCCGATGCGGCCGGCGACGCGGGCCAGAAAGCCGGGCCGGTCCTCGATGTCGATCGACAGCGAGATCAGGCGCGATTCGTTGACCAGCTGGCGCAGCAGCACCGAGGCCAGCAGGCGCGTATCGACATTGCCGCCGGACACCACGAGCCCGACCTTGCGGCCGGCGAACGGCGCCGGATCGGCGAGCAGCGCGGCGAGGCCGACGGCGCCGGCGCCCTCGGCGATGACCTTCTCGATCGCGGCGAGCAGGCCGATCGCGCGCTCGATCGCCGCCTCGTCGACGCGCATCAGCTCGGCGACGTGCTCGCGGATGATGGCCAGCGTCAGCTTGCCGATGTTCTTGACGGCGATGCCTTCGGCGATGGTCTGGCCGCCCTTGACCAGCGCGGGATCGTTCTGCAGCGCCGCGTAGGCCGACGGATAGGCCATCGACTCGACGCCGGCCACGCGCAGCGTCGGGGCGATGCCGTGCGCGGCGATCGCCATGCCGGAGATCAGTCCGCCGCCGCCGACCGGCACGATCAGCGTGTCGAGCTCCGGCGCCTGCTCGAGCATCTCCAGCGCGACCGTGCCCTGGCCGGCGACGATGTACGGATCGTCGTAGGGATGCACCAGGGTCATGCCGCGCTTGCGCAGCAGCTCGGCCTCGAGGAACTCCTGCGCATCGGCCAGCGTCTCGCCGTGCAGGATCACCTCGCCGCCGAGCTCGCGCGTGTTGCGCACCTTGGTGAACGGCGTGTTGGCCGGCATGACGATGACGCTCTTGATGCCGAGCCGCGTGGCGTGGTAGGCGACGCCCTGGGCGTGATTGCCGGCCGACATGGCGGCGACGCCGGCGGCGCGCTCGGATTCGGAGAGGCTCAGCAGCTTGTTCAGCGCGCCGCGCTCCTTGAACGAGGCGGTGAACTGGAAGTTCTCGAACTTGATCCAGACCTCGGCGCCGGTGATCTGCGAGAGCACGCGCGAGCGCGTGCACGGCGTGCGCACGATCTGGCCTTCGATCATCTGCGCCGCACGGCGCACGTCGTCGAACGTAACCGGCAAAGCCCGAGCATCCATCGTCATGCGTTTCCTATTTCCGCTTGCGTCCGCCGCCGCGCCGCACGTCGCTGACCACGCCGCCCTGCAGCGTCACCGTCACGCGCCCGTCGCCCTCGTCGGCGTATGTCCAGGTTTCCTTCGTGCCGCCCTTGCCGCTCGCCGTCGCCGTCGTGCGCGGCTCGCCGAGCAGGCGGCGCACGTCGGCGGCGCTCATGCCGCGTACCACCTCGCGCCGGGCCCGCGCCGCGCGCAGGCGCTCGGCATCGGCGCTGCGCGCCTCGTGATCCTTGCGCCAGGCCGCGTCCTCGGCGGCGCGCGCCTTGCCGTACTCGCGCACGCGGCGGTCGTACTGCTCGGCCAGCGGCGCGGCACCGTCGTCCGCCTTCACGACGTTCGGCGCCTTGAGGTCCAGCGGCGCGTCGCCGGCCTGGCAGGGCCGGTCGCTGAACTGCACGACGCCGCCCACGCTGCAGCGGTAGACCGCGGCCTGTGCCGCCGGAGCGCCGAGCGCCAGGGCGAGCACGTACGGATACCAGCCGCGGCAGCTTCGACGTCCGGCGCGATTATGGTCCTGCATGGCAGCCTCCGCATGGGGGCTCATCCCCCTTGATTCGGTACAATTCCGCTCCTTTTCGCATTCCCCTTCCGAGATTTCCGCGTCCCATGTCTCAGTACGTCTACACGATGAATCGCGTCGGCAAGATCGTGCCGCCGAAGAAAGAAATCCTGCGCGACATCTCGCTGTCCTTCTTCCCCGGCGCCAAGATCGGCGTGCTCGGCTACAACGGCGCCGGCAAGTCGACGCTGCTGCGCATCATGGCCGGCATCGACAAGGACATCGTCGGCGAGGCGCGGCCGATGCCGGGCCTCAAGATCGGCTACCTGCCCCAGGAACCGCAGCTCGACCCGGACAAGACCGTGCGCCAGAACGTCGAGGAAGCTCTCTCCGACGTGCTCAAGCTCAAGGAAGAACTCGACGCCGTCTACGCGGCCTACGCCGAGGAGAACGCCGATTTCGACAAGCTCGCCGCCCGCCAGGCCGATCTCGAGGCGAAGATCGCCGCCGCCGATGCCGAGAACCTCGACGTCATCCTCGACAAGGCCGCCGAGGCGCTCAACCTGCCGCCCTGGGACGCCGACGTCACCAGGCTCTCCGGCGGCGAGCGCCGCCGCGTCGCGCTGTGCCGGCTGCTGCTGTCCAAGCCGGACATGATCCTGCTCGACGAGCCGACCAACCATCTCGACGCCGAATCGGTGGCCTGGCTGGAGAAGTTCCTCAAGGACTTCCCCGGCACCATCATCGCGGTCACCCATGACCGCTACTTCCTCGACAACGTCGCCGGCTGGATCCTCGAACTCGACCGTGGCCACGGCATTCCCTGGCAGGGCAATTATTCGAGCTGGCTGGAGCAGAAGGAGAAGCGCCTCGAAAACGAGCAGAAGGCCGAGGACGCGCGCACCAAGGCGATGAAGGAAGAGCTGGAGTGGGTGCGCAAGAATCCCAAGGGCCGCCAGGCCAAGAGCAAGGCGCGCATCAAGGCCTTCGAGGAGCTCGCCTCGCAGGAATACCAGAAGCGCAGCGAGACCAAGGAGCTGTACATCCCGCCCGGCCCGCGGCTCGGCGACAAGGTCATCGAAGTCAAGAATCTCACCAAGAAGTTCGGCGACCGCACGCTGTACCAGGGCATCAGCTTCAGCGTGCCGCGCGGCGCCATCGTCGGCATCATCGGCGCCAACGGCATGGGCAAGACCACGCTGTTCAAGATGCTGACCGGCCAGGACAAGGACTACGAGGGCGAGATCACGATCGGCGAGACCGTGAAGTTCGCCTACGTCGACCAGAGCCGCGACGCGCTGAACGGCGACAACACGGTGTTCCAGGAAGTCGCCGGCGGCAACGATCTGGTGCGCGTCGGCAATTTCGAAATGCCGAGCCGCGCCTACATCGGCCGCTTCAATTTCAAGGGCGAGTCGCAGCAGAAGCGCCTCAAGGAACTGTCGGGCGGCGAACGCAACCGCGTGCACCTCGCCAAGATGCTGCTGCAGGGCGGCAACGTCGTGCTGCTCGACGAGCCGACCAACGATCTCGACGTCGAAACCCTGCGCGCGCTCGAGGAAGCGATCCTCGATTTCCCCGGCAACGCGCTGGTGATCTCGCACGATCGCTGGTTCCTCGACCGCGTCGCCACGCACATCCTCGCCTTCGAGGATTCCGGCGAAGTGATCTGGCACGAAGGCAACTACCGCGAGTACGAGGACGACTTCCGCCGCCGCACCGGCTCGGAGCCCGGCGTCAACCGCCGCAACCGGCACAGGAAGCTCGCCTGATCGCCGCCGTCAGGAGGCGGCGGCGCGGTCGCGTCGCCGCCTTTTTCGTGTCCGCTTCGCGAACGCTGCTGTCCGCCCGGCGCAGGACAGGCGCCGGCGCAGGACGTAGGATGCGCAGCGACCGCCGCAGGGCGGCACGACCTCGAAACGATACCCGCCGATGAGCACGCACCTCGCCTACCGCTGGCACGAAAAACGGCTCAAGCCGATCGAATTCGTTCACGCCGTACAGCTCGACGAGCTGCTCGGCATCGAGCGGCAGAAGGCGGCGATCGTGCAGAACACGCAGCAGTTCGTCGCGAAGAAGCCGGCCAACCACGTGCTGCTCACCGGGTCGCGCGGCACCGGCAAGTCGTCGATCGTCAAGGCGGTGCTGAACGCCTTCGCGCCGCGCGGCCTGCGCCTGGTCGAGCTGGCGGCGCACGATCTCATCGACCTGCCGGACGTGGTCGCGCCGCTGCGCGAGCGCGACGAGCGCTTCATCCTCTACGTCGACGATTTCTCCGTCGCCGCCAACGATCCGGCGCTGACGGCGCTGAAGACGGCGCTCGACGGCGGCATCGAGGAGCCGCCGGACAACGTGCTGATCTACGCGACCTCGAATCGCCGGCACCTGATGCCGGAGATGAAGCGCGACAACGAGGAATACCACTGGATGGAGGACGAGCTGCATCCGGGCGAATCGACCGAGGAGAAGATTTCGCTGTCGGAGCGCTTCGGCCTCTGGCTCAGCTTCCAGCCGTTCACCCAGGACCAGTACCTCGAGGTCGTGCGCCTGCACCTCGCCAAGCTCGGCCACACCGCCTGGGACGAGGACACCGAGAAGTCGGCGCTGCGCTGGGCCCTGAACCGCGCCTCGCGCTCCGGCCGCGTCGCGCGCCAGTTCGCGCGCGACTGGGCGGGGCGCCACGCCTGAATCCGCGGCGGCCGCGCCTGCGCCTCGCTTTCGTGCTCGCCCTGGCGGTCGCGCTGCCGGCCTTTGCCGCCGACGCGCCGCGCGCCAGGACCCTGCAGCAGATACTCGACGCCTCGCCGGCCGGCGACTGGCGCCCGCTCGATGCCGACAACGCGCTGCTGATGGAAATGCCGGGCGGTCAGGTCGTCATCGAGCTGGCGCCGCGTTTCGCGCCGGCGCACGTCGCCAACATCAAGACGCTGGTGCGTGCGCACTATTTCGACGGCCTGGCGATCACGCGCGTGCAGGACAACTTCGTCACGCAATGGGGCGATCCGCACGCCGGCGAAGCGGCGGCGCGCAGCCTCGGCGACGCTGCCGCGTCGCTGGCGCCGGAATTCACGCGCGCCAGCCGCGGCCTGCCCTTCACCGCGCTGCCCGACGGCGATCTCTATGCGCCGCAGAGCGGCTTCGCCGACAGCTTTCCGGCGGCGCGCGACAGCAGGCGCGGCGCCGCCTGGCTGACGCATTGCTACGGCATGGTCGGCGCCGGTCGCGACAACGATCCGCGCTCCGGGCCGGGCAACGAACTGTACGTCGTCATCGGCCAGGCGCCGCGCCAGCTCGACCGCAACATCGCGCTGGTCGGCCGCGTCGTGCAGGGCATGGCGCTGCTGTCGGCGCTGCCGCGCGGCAGCGGCGCGCTCGGCTTCTATACCGAGGCCGAGCCGAAGCCGCCGATCACGCGCATGCGCGTCGTCGCCGATCTGCCGCCGGCCGATCGGCCGGCGCTCGAACTGCTGCGCAGCGACACGCCGACCTTCGCCGCGCTCGTCGAATCGCGCCGCAAGCGCCGCGACGACTGGTACGTGGCGCCGGCCGGCCGCATCGACGTCTGCAACGTGCCGCTGCCGGTGCGGGAAAGGCCGGCGAGCGAAGCGCGCTGAGCGCCGGGCCCTGCGCCGCGCACGGCGCTCCGCTCCGTGCAAGGGCGGCGCGCGACGACGCGCATCAAGCGTCACCGCCGCCTTTACCCTTCGTTACGCGTTTTTCAGTTGGCGCTCAGCGCGGCGCAGCAGGATGGATCGCAAGGGCCAGGGCATTGCGCACCGCCCGAAGGTCAGTCGCAGGAGGCTGCCATGTCCATCAGGAAAACCTTGCTCGCTCTCACGCTCGCCGGCGCCACGCTGGCGCCGCTCGCTTCGCAGGCCGCCGTCGCGGTCGGCGTCGACATCAACATCGGCCCGCCGCCGGCCCGCGTGGTCGTCGCACCGGCACCGCGTCCGGGCTACGTCTACGCGCCGGGCTACTGGCGCTGGGACGGTCGCCGCCACGTCTGGGTCGACGGCTACTGGGCGCGCGCCCGCCCGGGCTATCACTGGAGTGCGGATCACTGGGTGCGGCGCGGCCCGAACTGGCACTACGTGCGCGGCCACTGGAGCGCCGATCGCCACGACCATGGCGGCCACGGACCGCACCCCCACTGATGCACCGCGCCGGCCGCCGCGCCACTACCGTGGCGGCCGGCAAAAGGAAAAAGGGCCTGACGGCCCTTTTTTCCTGCGCGCGGACGAGCCGCTTACTTGTGTGTTTTCAGCAGCGCCGCGACCTTGTCGACGTATTTCTTCATCGCGTCGTCGGCCTTGACGCCCTTGAGCTTGGCCCAGGCGTCGTACTTGGCACGGCCGACCATGTCGAGCATGCCGGGGCGCGAGCCGCTGACGTCGCCTTCGCTGGCCTGCTTGAAGTGTGCGTAGAGGAACAGCATGTCGTCGTTGCCCGGACGCTTGCTCAACGTCTTGACGTCCGCCTGCGCCTTCGCGAAATCCGCCTTCAGATCGGCCATGTGCGTCCCCTCGTCGTGGTGAGGCGGCGAGCATAGCAAAGCGCCGCCGGCCGACGATTCGCATCGCCGACAGCGCGACCGCGGCCGCAAGGTGAGGCCGGAGTCTGTTGACAGGTCCTAGACCTTGCTGGCGAACATGCGCCCGCCGCCGCCGTTGAGCGGGATCGCGTAGCCGGCCTCGAACTCGAAGTTGACGAAGTTCTTGAAGCGCACGCGCAGGCCGACGCCGAGGCTGCTGCGCGGGCTGTCGAACTCGAAGTCCGAAGCCTTGTCGATGACGTTGCCGGTTTCGAGGATGACGACGCCGCGCAGCCAGGGCCAGGGCTTGTAGAGCGGCCGCGCGAACTCGAGCTGCAGCAGCCAGAAGGCGTCGCCTTCGCGGAAGTTCACTTCGTAGCCGCGCAGGGCATCGGCGCCGCCGAGTCCGAACGGATGCAGCTGCTCGGGCTGACCGAAGTAGAGGCCGGTGCTGGCGTTGAAGGCGAGCGTCTGGTGATCCGTGGCGCCGATCTGCATGGCGCGCGCGTAGCTCGCGGTGATGCGCTCGTAGTGGTAGTCCGAGCCGAAGGTCTCGCTGGCGAAGCTGTAGTTGAACGCGAACTGCTCGCCGACGTCGCTGTAGATGCGGTAGTGCCAGTCGCGGTAGCGCAGGCTGAAGGTCGGCGACCAGGCGGTGCCGTAGGCCGGCGCCGCGTTGGCGCCGCTGGTGGCCTCGTCGTCGTAGTCGAGCCCGACCGCGACACGCCAGCCCTGGCTCGCCGGCGGCCCGCCGAGATGGCGCGACAGCGCGAGGCCGGCGTCGCGGAAGGATTCGCTGTAGCTCCTGCCGTCGTCGTTGTCGACCGGCCGGCTGCGATAGCCGCCGTAGACGTTGATGCCGTACGACGAGCCGTCGATGAACGGAATCGAGTACGAGCCGGAGTACTCGGTTTCGCGGCCGATGCCCTGCTGCTTGGCGTCTTCCTCGAGCCACAGCAGGCGCAGCGAGTGATCGAGGCCCCAGGCATTGTCCCAGCGCACCTGCGCGCCATAGCTGTAGCGGCCGTCGCTCTTGGCGTCAAAGCGCGGCAGCGGCAGCAGGTAGTGGCGCTCGGTGACGTGAAAGACGAGCCGCTGCCGGCCGTCCGCGAGGCTTTCCTCGCGCACGCGCACGTTCTTGAACAGGCCGAGATCCTGGATCGCCTGGCGGCTGGCTTCGATGCGCCGCGCATCGGCCGGATCGCCGACGGCGATCTTCAGCTCGCGCTGCATCGTCTCGGCGCGCGTGTGCTCGTTGCCCTCGAAGACGATCTCGCCGATCGCCGGCTGCGGCGCCGCCTGCGCGGCAGCCGAGGGCGCGCCGCGCGTTTCCGCGGCGGCATCGGCGGGCGCTTCGGTCGCCGCGTCCTCGGCCCAGGCGCCGGGCGCGGCCGCCATGGCCGCCGCCAGCACCGGCGCACCCGTCCACTGCCAGCGCCCCGCTCGTTCCGCCTGCCGCATGCCCTCGACCCCGTGACACCGGGAGGACGGCGCAGCGGAATGCCGCGGCCGTGGATGTCACGCATCCACTGTAGCGGCGCGACGTCAACACAATGTTGGTGAAGCCCGCCGTGCATCGGCGCCGTCGGGCCTGTTGTCGCCGGCGACGCGCACTCAGGCGACGCGCCGCTCCAGCGTCACCATCCGGAACGGAAAAGCGTGCCGCCCGTCGGCGGCGTGCGGCTCGACCGCCATCTCGCGAAACGCGCTGCGATCGAAGGGCGGAAACCAGGCATCGCCGTCGCCGACGCGCGCCTGCACTTCGGTGAGATAGATGCGCTGCGCCAGCGGCAGCGTCTGCCGGTACAGCTGCGCGCCGCCGATCACCATCAGCTCGCCGTCGCCGTGCGCGGCGAGCGCCTCGTCGAGCGAGCGGAACACGCGGACGCCATCGCCCTGCGGCGCGAACGCGGGATCGCGCGAGACGATCCAGTTGGCGCGCTCGGCGAGCGGCTTGCCGAGCGAGTCCCAGGTCTTGCGGCCCATCAGCACGGTCTTGCCCAGCGTGACGCGGCGGAAGTGCTTCATGTCGTCGGGCAGGCGCCACGGCAGGCCGTTGGCGCGGCCGATCAGGCGGTCTTCATCCATCGCCACGACGAGGCTGAGATTCGGCATGGGCAGGCGGTCATCGTTCTCGCCACGCAGCGTGGCGCGCGCACTATACCGTCGCCGCCGCGCGCGGGCGCCGACGGCGGCGCTGGCACTCAACGCGGCGCGAACACGGCGGTGACATCGCCACCGAGCCGTGTGTTCTTCATCGGCCGCAGGCTGCCGAGCTTGGCCGACTCCGCGCCGCTGCAGGCCAGCGTCCAGCAGTAAGGTTCGAGCCAGGCCAGCTTCGAGCTCTGTTCGTCGGCACCTTCGAGCACTTGCTGCTTGCCCGTCTTCGCTTCGTAGGCGCGCGGATCGTCGTAGGCACCGATCGCGCGCTCGGCGGCGCGCTGCAGCGCGTTGCTGCCCTGGCTGGCGAGATCGACATGATTGGCCTTGCCGAACGCCGCCATCATCGCCACCGGCGTCAGCGCGTAGACCTGGTAGCCGGCGGCGCGCGTCTGCCGCTTGATCTCGTTCGGCAGATAGCCGTCGGCGTCGACCTGCGCCGCGAAGATGCCGTACATCTTCGCCGCCCAATCGAACAGGTCGCGCCGGTCGACGACGACGCTGGTCGCCATCACGCTCCATGCCGCCCAGTAGTAATGGTTGTTGATGCGCTCGCGCGGATCGTCCTCGTTCCACTCGTGCACGACCTGGTCGGCGATCGCGCCGAGCCAGGCCTGGATCTTCGCCGCCTCCTGCGCGTGCGCGGCCAGCGGCTGCGAGCTGGAGAACTGCAGGCGCAGCCACGCGCTCGACAGGCTCGCGAGCGCCCATTTGCGCATCGACTTGCCGGTGTGGTTCGCCGCCGGACCGAGCAGGGCCCGGGCATCCGCCCAGCCGCCGTACCAGGCCAGCACGCAGGCAAGCGCCTGCGGCGAGCCGCTGTCCATGTACTGGTCGACGAGCCGCGTGGCGCCCTTCTCCATCGTCGTGATCGGCAGGGTCAATGTCTTGTAGCGTGCATCGGACGCCTCGTTGAGCGTGTCGCGCGACTTGCCGGAGCCTTCGTACTTGCTCGGAAAGTCGAGCGTGCCGGCGAACGGCGGCGGCGGCGGCGGGCATGCCGGTGTCTTGCCGCCGCGCGCGACCGGCGCGTAATAGCCGGGCGGCGGCACCAGCCGGTCGGCGAGCGCCGGCGTCGCCGCGCCGCTCAGCGCCAGCGCGCAGCCGAGTCCGACACGGCGCGACCAGCGCGCCAGCGCGGATGGGCGGTCAGTCATGCGCATGCTTGCGATCCTCCAGGGTGGCCGTCTGCTGCGACGGCGCATCGGCCGCCTCGCAGAGCTGCGCGCTCGCTTTCAGGGGTCTGGCCGGCGCCTGATCGAGCTCGATCGTGGCGCCCATGAACGTTGCCGCGGCGTAGTCGGGCCGGTTGCTGCGCAGCTCGGTGACGAAGCGACCGCCGTTGTCGACGTACTGATTGAAGTGCAGCTTCAGCGATTCCTTCTGGCCGCTGAAGTACCAGATCATCGCGTGCAGATCCTTGACGGTCGGATCGTCGAACTGGATGTCGAGCCAGTAGCGCGCGCCGGTGAGGTTCTGCACCTTGCCGCCGCCGTTGAACAGCAGCTCGTTGCTGCCCTGCTGCAGCTGCACGGTCTGCGCCAGCGCCGCGGGGCGCCCGTGGCAACCGTCGTGCACCAGCGGCACGGCCTGGCGGAAGGTCTTGTACGGATTCTTGTCGCTGCCCGGCCAGTTCTGCCAGGGCATTTCCCAGATCATGATCTTCGGCGGATGCTTCTGGTACAGCTCGCTCGGCAGGTAGTGCAGCAACGAACCGTCGAACGAACCGCCGGACAGCGCGGTGTCGAGCAGATCGGCACCCAGATACTGCTGCAGGTAGCCGCCGAAGTTGTAGCCGCCCTTGCTGTCGCTGTTCGACGTGCCGATCAGCACGATCTGCGGCACCTCGCCGTCGCCGCCATTGCCGAGCAGGCCGCCGTCGTCGCCGCCGGTCGCGTCGAGCAGGCCGCCGGCCGTCGCGTCGTTGGCGGCCGGCGTGGCCTTGGCGTCGCCGAGCAGCGCGTCGCCGCCGGTCTCGCCGCTGCCGTCGCCCGGCTCGGTCGCATAGCCGGTCACGTACTGCATGGAATAGACGCCGCCGCAGATCTGCGACGCCACCTTCTGCAGCGTGCCCGGCTTGCCGATCAGCATCGCCGGCTTGGTCACGAAGCTCCTGCGAGGCACATCCTGGAAGGCCGGCAGCTGCTGCACGGTGTCGGCGACGACCTGCGCGGTATGCTCGGCGCCTTGCGGCGTCCAGTGATGATCGCGACGGAAGAAGTATTCGTAGCCCTTGTGTTCGTCGATCAGGCGATCGAGCGGCGCGACGCTGACGCCGGCCGTGCGGATGCGCGCGAGCGCATTGCCATACGCCTTCTTCGCCGCGGCGAAGTCATAGTGTCTGCGCTGTTCCGCCGTCAGCTTGTCCGGGTCCATCAGCGCGCGCGGCGGCTGGAAGACGATGACCAGCTCGGTGCCGCGCTTGCGCAGGACGGTGGCCAGGCGCTTGAGCTCGGCGAGGCTTTCGTCGCTGATGTCGATCTTCGTCGTCAGGTCGATGCCCGAGCGGAACAGCCAGCCGTCGCGGCCCTGCTGCAGCACGCGGAACTCTTCGAGATACGAAGAACCGTCGTACACCGCCGGATCGGCCGCCTTCGGGCAGAGCCGGCAGCACAGCGCCAGGTCGTACTGCGGCGCGACCGCCGGCGCCGCCGCGGCCGGCGCCGCCGATGCCAGCGCCGCGGCCGCCGCGAGCACGGCCGTGGCCAGCGGCGCGCGCCAGCCGCGCCCGTTCAGTTGACGACCCATGTCAGCACCGGCGCCGCCGTCGTGCCCGTGACGAACAGGCTGTAGACCTTGCCGCGCTCCAGCGTCATCGGCCTGGCGTCGGCGAGCTTGCTGCCGCCGTTGAACACGGCCAGCGAGGCCTTGACCGGATTGACCTCGCGGTGCGCCGACTTCTCGGCGGCGACGCCGTCGACGACGGCGGGACCGTTGTCGCCGGCCTTGACCGTCAGCGTCGTGCCGTCGATCAGGTTGTAGACCGAGATCAGCGATTTCAGCTGACTGCTGAAGCAGTCCTGGTCGAAGGTCTCGATGCCTTTTGTGGTCGCCGCCGCGGTGTAGCAGCGCTTGCTGTCGAGCTTGAGCGTGTCCGACTGGCCGGCGATCTTCGCCGGATAGCTGCCGGGCGGCAGGAACACGTAGGCGCTGGCATCGAGCGGCGCCGGATCGGGCAGCGTCTTGTCGCCGATCTGCGCATTGAGCCTGCCCTGCGAGGTCGCGTTGAAGACGCGCACGAAGGCGGAATCGGGGGGCGCCGCCGGCGGATAGAGCCCGGCCTGCGCGCCGCCGGCGACGAGGCTGCCGAACGCGGCGACGGCGAGGGCTGTGCGGCGGCGCGGCGAGTGGAAATGGCGGTTCTTCATTTTCGAGGTCCTCCTGTGGGTCTTCAGTGCGCGGCGGCCGGCGCCGCCAGCGTCGTGTCCTTCTGCGGCATGGCGAGATAGCGCTCGGGGATTTCCCAGATCACTAGCTGCGGCGGCGCCGCCGCGAAATCGCCGCCGTGCAGGTAGCGGTCCATCGGCACGAACGGCCCCTCGCCGTCCTTCGCGTAGTTGGCGATGTCCTCGCCGAGCTGCTGCTCGAGCGCGCCGACGAAGTTCCAGTTCGGATTGGCGCTGTAGCTGGTGCCGACCAGGGCGATGCGCGGCGCCGCGCTGGCGCCGAACAGGTCGCCACCGGCGTCGGCCGTGGTCTGCGTCGGCGTGATGGTGTCGGCGCGCGGCAGCAGCCAGCCGAAGTACGGCTCGAGCGGCAGGAAGTTGAAGAGATCGCCGCGATGCTCGCGCGTCGGCTGCACCGTCGTCGTGTAGGCGCTGCGTGTCGCCGGCGCTGGCAGCTCCTGCCGCACGCTGGCGGCGACCGAGCGCGCCGCCAGTCGTGCTCCGAACGGTGTCCAGTGCGTGTCGGTGCGCAGGAAGGTCGGCGCCCGCGCCTTGCCGGCTTCGAGCGGATCGAACAGATCGGGGTGCGCGACTTCCGCCGCGACCAGCGCCGCCTGCGCGTGGTCGTAGAGACCGCGGTGCAGGGCCGGCGGCAGGTGGCCGGCGCGCAGATGCTCGGGATAGACGCGCGCCTTGGCCGGCACCACGGCGACCACCAGCTGCACGTTCTTCGCCGCCAGCGCGTCGCGCACGCGGTCGACCAGCGCCAGGTTGTGCTCGACGACGCGCTCGGCGCCGTCGACCACGTTGAATTCCTCGTCCGTGTACAGCCAGCCGTCCCTGCCGGCGACGACGCCGGTCTGCGCCTCGTCGAACAGCAGATAGTCGATCGCCGCCCACAGGCTGATGCCGAAGCCGCGCGCGGGAAAGGACTGGTCGTAGTGATGCTCGAAGTCCTGCGCCATGCGGCCGTCGAGCACCTGCGCATCGACCTTCGGCTCGAAATGCCGCGCGCTGACCAGCGCCGCGAGGGCGACGGCCAGCACGGCGAGCGCGAACAGCAGGCCATGCAGCAGCGTGGTGGCGCTGAGCCGTTCGCGCAGTTCGACCGTCTGCCCGGTCAGGCTTTCGCGCCTCATGTCGTTCATCGGCGTTTCCTCGGCAAGGTCTAGAACTGGAAGTACAGGAAGGGCGAATAGCTCTGCGCCGACAGCTTCAGCACGGCGAGCGCGAACAGCGGCCAGATCAGCGCATGCGCGGTCCACTGCGCGACGCCGTGGCCGACGAGGCTGAAGCGGCCGGCCGGCAGCGGCGGACGGCGCGGCGGCGTGTGCACGGCGACGCCGCGCACCACGAGCACGACCACCGCGAGCGCCATCGTCGCCAGCTGCAGCTGCGTGATCGAACTGGCGTAGACGTCGGACAGGCCGGCGCCGTCGAACGAGAACATCGCCTTGTAGAAGGTCCAGGCGACGCCGACGTGATCGGCGCGGAACATGACCCAGCCCAGCACCACGAACAGCAGCGTCGGCGCCCAGCGATGGAAGCGGAAGCCGTTCGCATCGGCCTTGACGCCGAGCGCGCGCTCGACGCAGAGGATCGCGCCGTGCCAGGCGCCCCAGATCACGAAGGTCCAGTTGGCGCCGTGCCACAGCCCGCCGAGCAGCATGGTGAGGAACAGGTTGCGATAGGTCTTCGCGGTGCCGCCGCGATTGCCGCCGAGCGAGATGTACAGGTAATCGCGCAGCCAGCTCGACAGGCTCATGTGCCAGCGCCGCCAGAATTCGGTGATGCTCTGGCTGATGTACGGCTGGTTGAAGTTCTCGACGAAGCGGAAACCCATCATCAGGCCGAGGCCAATCGCCATGTCGCTGTAGCCGGAGAAATCGAAGTACAGCTGCACGGTGTAGGCGACCGCGCCGAGCCAGGCGTCGGCCGTGGTCGGGTCGGTCAGCGCGAAGGCGTGGCGCACCAGCGGCTCGACCGAATCGGCGATGAAGACTTTCTTGATGAAGCCCTGCATGAAGCGCAGCGCGCCCTGCCCGAACAGCGTCATGCTGTGCTCGCGCTTCTCGAACTGGTCGGCGAGATCCTTGTAGCGGAACACCGGGCCGGCGATCAGGTGCGGGAACAGGGCGATGAAGGTCGCGAAGTCGACGGGGTGCCGGGTCGCCTCGACGTCGCCGCGGTAGACGTCGGCGATGTAGCTGATCGACTCGAACACGTAGAACGAGATGCCGATCGGCAGGATCACGTGCGCGAACGAGAACGGCGCCAGACCCATGCCTTCGAGCATGGCGTTGAAGCTCGCCACGCCGAAGTTGGCGTACTTGAAGTAGACGAGCACCGCGAGGTCGATGGCCACGCCGGCGCTCAGCCAGCGGCGCGCTGCGGCGGTGCGCGCACCGTGCCGGGCGATGGCCATGCCGACCATGTAGTTCCAGGCCGTGACTGCGGCGAACAGCGCGAGGAAGTCGACGCGCCACCAGGCATAGAACAGGTAGCTGCCGACCAGCACGACATAGTTGCGCAGGCGCTTGCGGTCCGGCGTCAGGTAGTAGACCGCGAGGAACAGCGGCAGAAACAAGAACAGGAAAATGTTCGACGAGAAAACCATGTGGCGGTCCGCTCCTGATCAGTGCCCGCTCGGGCCGTACTCGTTGCTGCTGACGACCTGCCCGGCCGGGCGCAGGATGACGGCCTTCTTCTGGCGCATCAGGATGTCGAGCACTTCTTCCTGGTGCTTGCCGAGGATGCCGGTGAACTTGAGGCCGAGCTGGCGCTGCGGCGCGCGCATGTCGACGTCGTAGAGTTCGAGGCTCAGCGGCTGGTCGATGCCGACCGGCGCCGAGCCATTGGAAACCAGCTGGCCGCCGACCACGGTCATCGAGATGCGTTCGTGGAACGGATCGAGGCGCAGGTTGCGGCCGGTGCCGGTGAGATCCTTGATGTGGCCGTAGATGCCGGACAGGCCGTTGCCGACGGCGATGTTGCCGTACAGGCGCATGTTGGTGCTGTTGCGCACGCGCACGCCGTGGCGCTTGTTGCCGCTGACCAGGTTCTGCCAGATCAGCGTGCGCGGACTCTCGTAGATCGTGATGCCGTCCGACGCGTTGCGATAGGCGCGGTTGTGCGCCACCACGTTGTTGACGCTGTTGCGGTCGACGACGATGCCGGACAGGTGATTGTCGTAGGCCTCGTTGTTGATGATCCAGCTGTCGTCGACCTCGCGCGAGACGATGATGCCGTGCTTCTTCTTCGTGTTGTACGCCTTGTTCTCGGCGATGATCAGGCGCCGCGAGCGGTCGTGCGGGTCGATGCCGTAGACGATGTTGTCGTGGTAGTCGTTGCCGCGGATGACGACGTCCTCGGCCTCGTAGCAGTAGAAGCCGTACCAGTTGTCGTAGAACTGCGAATCGATCAGCCAGCCGGTCGGGTTCGGCCGCTTCATGATCGGCGCCAGCGCCGGCGAGAATTGCGAGATCGACACGCCGTAGGATTTCGAGGCGGCGTAGCCGAGATGCGCGACGGTGCTCTGCACGATGTAGGTCTGCGAGCCGCCCCAGGAGATCATGAACGGCCGGAAGGCGCTCTTGTCGACGAAGTGCGCGGGCTCGTTCCTGCGCTCGTTCCAGCCGCGCAGCCTGGCGCCGGTGATGAACAGCTTGCCTTCGTTGACGAGGAAGGCGCCGCGATCGAGGGAGAGCCTGAAGTCGCTGCCGTCGTCGATGTGCAGCGTCGCGTCCGGCCCGACGTCGACCGGCAGGCGCGCGACGTACACGCCCTTGGCGGTCTGCGCGAAATACTGCTTCGGCACCACGCGCGCGATGTCGCGTGGCGTCACGTAGCCGCTGCGGATGAAGATCACCTTCGGCAGCGAGGTCTGCCGCGCCGCCCACTCGCGCATGCGTTCGTCGGCGCCCATGAAGCCCTTGAACGACTGCTCGGTGAGCATGCTGCCGACTTCGATCCGGCCCGGCGCGCCGCGCTTGATCTTGGCGCGCGCGGTGGCCGCGGTGTAGCGCGTCAGGTCCGGCAGCTGCGGCGGATCGATGCGCAAGGCGACGCCCGACACGGCGTCGATCTGGTACGGACGCCTGGCGGCTTCGGCCAGCCTGCGCTCGTCGCCGGCGAAGTCGTCCTGATCGGAGCCGTCGGTCTGGTAGCGCTCGCCGGGATCGTCCGGCTCGGCGTCGCTGATTTCCTCGTCGGGATCGAGCGCCTCGTCGTGATCGGTGCGCGGATTGACCGGCACGCGCGGCGCGACGATCGCCGGCTCGTCCGGCGCGGCGTCGCCCTCGATGTGCGGCGGCGCCGGATCCGGCTTCGCGGGCCGTGCCGCCGCGCCCGCGGCGCCGCTCGCCGCGGCAAGCAGCAGCGCCAGCGCCAAGGCCGTCGCGCGCTTCAGTACCACAGCGTGAACTCCGCGAGCACGCGGTACTCGTCCCTGGCGTCCGGCCCATAGGCGTCGCCGGGCTGGAACCAGGATCCGCGCAGGCGGATCGAGCTGTCGCCGACGTCGTCGGGCGTGTAGGCCGGCGCCTCGCCACCGCCCTGGTGAGCGATATCGAAGTAGCGCGTCAGCGCCACATCGACGCCCTGGCCGAGATCGTGAGCGGCGACCGTCGGCCCGACGCGCAGCGCGTCGCTGAGCACCGGCGCGTTCTCCTGCGGACGGCGCAGCTTGTTGTAGACCACGCTGGCGTCCCAGGCGCCGGCGTTGACGGAGACAAAGGCGGTCGCCGCCTGCAGGTTGCCGAGCTCGGGCCGGAACGCCTCGTTGAAGCGGTAGAGCTGCGTGCGCGTGCCGGTGAAGCGCGAATCGTTGCTCTGCACGCCGGTCTGCTCGTACTGCTTGCCGGGATCGTCGTCGCCGCCGCTGCTGTAGGCGTAGGCGACGCCCGCCTGCACCGGGCCGCCGAGGCGCACGCGCAGGCCGGCGTCGCCGGCCCAGGCGCGCACGTCCTCGTCGCTGCGCGCCGTGACCACGCGCGCACCGGGATTCGCCGGATCGACCGGATCGGCCGGCCCTTCGACGGCGCGATCGCGGCTGCCGACCAGGTAGGTGCCCGACAGCCAGTACGACACCGGCTGGACCTGCCGCCAGTCATACGGATGATTGTCGAGCGCGACCTTGATCCAGGTCTGCTCGCCCCGGGTCTGCCGCTCGCCGCTCGCCGGCGACGCGCCGAGCGCCGGCAGCTCGTTGTCGTCGCTGGCGTGCACCACGCGCAGGCCGAGGCGCTGCCGCGCCGCCCAGTCCCAGCCGATGCTGCCGAAGGCGTAAGTGCGGTCCCTCTGCTCGGCCGGGATGTCGACGCCGTCGCTGCGGTAGGTGTCGAACTGGCGGGCGACGCCGAGATCGGCGTCGAGCAGCGTGGTGTCGAAGATCCAGCGCAGCGCGTCGATGTCCTGGTCGAAGAACTGCGTGTCGTCGTCGCGGATGCGCTGGCGGCCGATGCGCAGCGCCTCGCCCGGATAGCTGGTGAGGCCGCCGTACTCGAACCACAGCTCCTTGAGACCGACGAAGGCATCATCGCTGGCCGCGACATTGTTGTTGTCCTGGCCGGACTGCAGCAGCTCGCCGGTCGGCGCGTACAGACGCACGCGCGCGAAAGCCGCCCAGTCGTCATTGAACTGCAGATGCAGCCACGGCGTCGCGTCGATGTAGCCCTCGCGCGTGTCGTCGGCGTCGCCGAGCCCCAGATCGCGGCCGCCGTCGGCGATGCCGGCCAGCGTCGCCTTCAGGCGCCAGTCGATCTCGGTGGCATGCGCGGCCAGCGGCAGCGCCGCGCCGACGAAGGCGACGGCGGCCAGCGACCAGGAACTTCGCGGCAGCCGGGCGACCTTGCCGCCGCCGGACTTCGCTTTCGTGCCGGACTTCTTGTTCATGATTTTCCTCCGGTCGGATCGACCCGCACCGACGGCGCGGGAGCTGGGGTGGCGGGCGTTGCCGCGCCGGCCGGCATCGGCGCCGGCGTCTGCAAGGGATTTTCGTATTCGATGGTCTCGGGCTCGGCGAGCAGGGCGCGCGTGGCGGCATCCTCGGACGGCTTGTGCGAGAGACGGATCTCGCGGCGCGGCAGCACGGCCTGCGCCTCCTCGCCGCTCGCCGCCGCGTCGCCGGCCGCGCCGACGGGCGCTTCGAGCGGCACGTGGTAGCTGAGCGTCTTGCTGAAGCTCAGCGTCGGCGCGCGCAGATGCGGAAGCGCGGGCGTGGCAGCGGCGAGCGGCGGCGCTTCGGGTGCCGCTGCATCGGCCGGCGGCGCGGCGCTCGCGGTGGCGACGGGCGACGCGGCGGCGTCCTCGCCGCCCGTCGCGGCGCGCGCCTCGTCCCGCGCGTCGTTCGACGGCGGCGCGGCGGCGGCGACATCGTCCGTCGTCGCATCGTCGGTCTGGCGCGCTGGCATCGCCGCTGCATCCTGCGTCGGCGCGGCGCCGCCGATGGCCACCGCCGCCTCGCCTTGCTGCGCCAGCAGGGTTTTCGGGATCTCGTATGCCGACGGCCGCGCCTGCAGCTCGGCATCGAAGCGATGATCGGCCGCGGCGATCTGCGTCGGCGTCAGCTGCGCAGCGATCTGCTGCTGCAGCGCGGCGGTCGAAGCACTGCCTTCGCGCGCGCCGAGTTTGGCGAACACGTAGGCATTGAGCAGGTCCGGGCACAGGCCCTTGCCGTTGGCGAACAGGCGCGCCAGGGCGCCGTCGGCGGCGACGTAGCCACGTCGTGCCGCCCACATCAGATGCTCGGCGGCGAGCAGCGGCTGGCTCTCGTCGAGGTAGCCGTACTGATAGAGGCGGCCGAGGAAGTAATGGCCCTGCAGCGCCGTCGCCGGCGTCGCCGCCGCCTGCTGCAGGTAGCCGAGCGCCAGCTGCGGATTGCGTGGCGCGCGTGCGCCGGCCAGGTAGAGCTGGCCCAGATACAGGCGCGCCTCCGGCACGCCGCGTTCGAGGCCCTGCTTGAGCGCGCTCTCGATGTCGACGCCGGGCAGCAGATACGGATAGCGGGCGACGACGCCGGCGGCGAGCGCCGGCGCCTCCTCGCGTCCGTGCAGCAGCCTGTCGAGCAGGGCATTGGCGAGGTCGGGCTGCGCGGCCGGCGCCGGCGCATCCGCGGTCGCCGCTGCCGGATCGGCGTGCGCGGTGCTGACCGGCTCGCTTGCGCAGGCCTGCTGCGCCTCGCCGCCGCCGGCGACACGCAGCGTCGCGAGGCTCGCCTCGCCTTCGTCTTCCGGCACGTCGGAGATTTTCACCGGCAGCGCGGCCGGCGCGGCGGCATCGGCCTCAGCGCTCTCGTCCGGCGCGTCGACCAGTGCGCGCGCCAGCGCGGCCAGCGTCGCCGCCGGCACCATGCCCTGCTCGTAGCGCTCGCCCGCCGCGCTCACCAGCTTCTTCAGATAGTCGACGTCGCCGCCGGCGCGCGCGGCGCGCGCCAGATCGACGTGGCATTCCGGCACGCCCTCGAGCCAGCGCGCGCAGAGCTGCGCGACCTTGTCGCGATGGCCGTCGATCTGCGGCGTGCTGCGATACCAGCCGATCACCGCGCCCTGCACGTCCGGCTGCCGGACGGTCTCGGCGCGCACCACCAGCGCGCCGACGCGCTGCTCCGTGTCGCGCTGCGGATGCTCGCTGTACAGGCGGATCAGGCCGGCGAGCGCCTCCGGGTCCTGGCGATGCTGCCAGGCACGGTTCAGCAGGCCCTCGCCTTCGGACAGCGCGGCGGCGTCGTCCTCGCGGATCAGCAGACGGCCGAGCGGCACCTCGGTCGGTTCCGGGCTGCTGTCGCGCGCGGTGCGCAGCCAGCGGATCGCCGCGGCGATGCGCTCCGGCGTGCCGATGCGCGCGTAGAGCTTGCCGAGCGCGATCTGCGCCTCGACGTAACCGCGCTCGGCGAGCGGCTTCAGGTCGGCCTCCGCCGCGTCGAGGCGGCCATCGGCCGCCGCCTGCCGGCCCCGCGCCAGATCGGGCAGCCCTTGCGTGCCTTCGATCAGCGCGCCGTCGCTGTCCTTGTGGCGCGTCGCCGCGGCGTCGGCGTCGTAGCGCACGCCGAACATCAGCGCCGCGATGGCGAGCGGCACCAGGCCACGCGCCGGCAGGCGCAGCGGGCGCGGCGCGCGCCTCATTGCCGCGCCACCTCGCCGCGCATGCGGTCGACGACAGCGCGGATGGCGCCGGACAGCGCGGTTTCGCCGCCGAGCGAAACATCGACCGGGCGATCGATCAGCTTCGGATCGAGCGCCTTGTCCGGCTCGATGGTGACAATGACGTCGGCCGTGGTGCCCGGATTGTTGAGGCCGCGGATGTCGCTGGCGCCGCTCTCGGCCGCGCCGTTGGCGGCGAGCAGGCGCACGTCGCGCACCTTGCCGTAGCGCTCGCCGGATTCGCCGGAGATGGTGAAGGCCAGGGTCCTGCCGATCGGCAGCTTGTCGATGCTCTCGAAGCGGAAGCGCGCCAGCACGTAGGGCCTGGCGTCGGCCGGCGTCAGCTCGAACAGCGGCATGCTGCGATTGACGTACTGGCCGTCGACCGCGAACTGCTGCTGCACCTTGCAATCGCAGGGGCTGGTCAGGGTGCCCTTGAGCTGCTCGCCCATCAGCTCGGAGAGCTGTTCCGGCGAGAGATGCAGCGAGCCGACGTCGGTTTGCACGACGTCGAGCATCGCCGCCTGGAACGAACCGAGCGGCTGGCCCTTCTTGACGACGCCGTCCGGCGCCACGAGGCTGAAGAAGGTGCCGTCGCGCGGCATCGCGATGTTGAAGGTCGGCGCCGCGATCTTCGCCGCCGACGCGCGCGTGACGAAGGCCATGGCGTAGACCTTGGAGACCGCGTAGAAAAACGCCACCACGCCGACCGTGAACATCACCACCGTCATCGTCAGCGCCCGGGCGCGCGCCTTGCCGGTGAGCCCGCCGGTCGCTTCCCTGGCGGGGCGCGGCTTGGTGAAGCTGTCGCGCGACAAGGCGGTGATGATGTCGCCGGTGGCGATCAGCTCGCCGGCCAGCGTGCCGCCGATCAGCTGCCGCAGCAGGGCGATCTCGCGCGGCCCCAGATCCTGGAACTGCGCGCCGACGCGGCGGCCGCCGTCCGACACGTTGCGAATCTGCAAAGTCACCGGCAGCGCGAAGGCGACCGGCGCGACGGTGAACTGCAGGCGACCGCGAAGCATCTCGCCGACGCGAAAGTGCGCGCCGTCGCCGGCCGCGAAACTCAGGCCGCCGGCGGAAATGTCGCCGAGCGCGTAGCGTGCCTCGCCGCCGTCGCGCGCGAGCAGCAGCGTGCCGGGAATGCGCACGCGCGGATGCTGGCGCTGCGCTTCGGCTTCATGCACGACATTGGGGGCGGTACCGTCATCCATGGCAGGTTTCCTCTGTGACGCAATGAGAAGATCGGGGCGGGCGGACACGGGCGGATCTCAGAGCTCGACCATCGCCAGCACGACGGCGGCGAACACGCTGACCGCGGCGAACATCAGCAGATGCGAGGACCACCAGTTGAAGCGGGTCTGGAAGCGGTCGGCGCTGGCGGCCAGCCTGGTCTTCTGGCGCGTCCACGACTGCTGGTCGAGGCGGAACGAGACGTGGATCTTCACGATCGAGCCGACGATCTGGTTGTAGTACAGCAGCAGCGGGAAGGCCGGCCCGATCGGATGGCCCGACAGCACCAGCAGGAAAGTCATGAGCAGGCGCGTCAGCATCACCCACAGCACGAAGCTGACCAGGAACATCACGCCGAACTTGATGCTGGCGGCCACTGCCAGCGACAGGCCGAGCAGGCCGGTCCACATCAGGATGCGCTGGTCGAGCAGCACGTAGTACGTGAACCAGCCGAGTCGCGAGGGCCCGAGCGCCAGCGCGCGGCCGTTCTGGCGCAGCGAGTTGCCGTACCAGCGGAACATCAGCTGGCGGCTGGCCTTGACGAAATTGCGGTGCGGCGGATGCTCGACCGTGCTGATCGCCGCGTCCGGCACGTACCAGGTATCCCAGCCGAGACGCATCAGGCTGTACCAGCTCGACTTGTCGTCGCCGGTGAGAAACCTGAAGCGGCCGAGACGCCAGTGATCGAGATGATCGTGCTGCACGTCCTCGATGAAGCTCGGATCGCAGACGATGCCGACGCGGAACAGCGACATGCGGCCGGTCAGGGTCAGCACGCGGCGCGTCAGCGCCATCGAGCACATGTTGAGGTGGCGCTGCGCGAAACGCAGCTTGTGCCACTCGCTCATCACGTAGCCGCCGTCGACCTTGCAGAACTCGTTGGTGGTCAGGCCGCCGACGCCCGGCAGCACCTTGAAGAAGGGCGCGGTCTTCGTCACCACGCCCGGTTCGAGCAGGGTGTCGCCGTCGATCACCGCGACCACGGCGTCGGGATCGGGCATGTCGCGCGAGATCGCGCGGAAGCCCTGCGCGAGGCCGTCGCGCTTGCCGGTGCCCGGGATGCGCACGATCTTCAGCTTCATGCGCTGCGCCGGCGGCGCCAGGCGCCGCCACAGATCGAGCACGAGGCGCTCGTCGCTCATCTCGACGATCGAGGCGATCACCGTGCACGGCCAGCCGCAGCGCATGCCTTCCTCGATCGTCGCGCGATAGACCTCGGCGGTGGTCTGCGCGTCGATGCGGAAGCTGGTGATCATCAGATACACGTGCGAGGGCGCCGCCGCCGCGCCGAGCGCCTCCACCTGGCGACGCAGCCGCGGATACTCGCGGTGCACGAACAGCATCGCGCGCACGAAATGCACGACGCGCAGCGAGTAGCGCCAGATGCCGAGCGCGCCGATCGCCAGCACGTAGTTGGCCGAATCCGGATGGAAGGCGTCGGCCGGCAGCAGCAGCGCGGTCCACACCACTGCCGTGGCGTACATCAGCCAGCCGGCGGCGTCGAGCCACAGCGGCCGGGCCTCGGGCGGCCGTGGCGCGGCGTGGTCGACCGGAATCGCCGCGGGGACGAAGGCGCTCGTCATCGGCGGCGGTCCTTACCAGCAGATGCCCTGCATGTCGTCGGTCGACGGATGCGGCATGAAGCCGACCAGGTCGACGACCTTGCGCTCCTGGCGCGAGCCGTTGACGTACTTCTCGAAGCTCTTGTCGCGCAGGCCGAGCACCAGCACCTCGGATTCGTCGACGACTTCCTGCACGTCCGACTTCAGCAGCGAGGAGATGTGCGGGATCTTGCCGTTGATGTACTCGCGGTTGGCGCCGTGCACGCGCGCGTACTCGACGTTCTTGTCGAAGATCGACAGCTCGTAGCCCTTGCCGAGCAGCATCTCGGCAAGCTCGACCAGCGGGCTCTCGCGCAGATCGTCGGTCTTGGCCTTGAACGACAGGCCGAGCAGGCCGACCTTCTTCTTGCCGAACGATTCGACGAGGTCGAATGCCTTCTTGACCTGAACGCTGTTGGTCGCCATCAAAGACTTCAGCAGCGGGATTTCGACGTCCATCTGCGTGGCGCGATAGGTCAGCGCGCGCACGTCCTTCGGCAGGCAGGAGCCGCCGAAGGCGTAGCCCGGCCGCAGGTAGTAGTCGGACAGGTTCAGCTTGGTGTCCTGGCAGACCACTTCCATGACCTGGCGGCCGTCGACGCCGAGCGCCTTGGCGATGTTGCCGATCTCGTTGGCGAAGGAAATCTTGGTGGCATGCCAGACGTTGCACGAGTACTTCACCATCTCCGCCACTTCGATCGCCTTGCGGATGATCGGCGCCGGCAGGTGTTCGTAGAGCGACGCCAGCTGATCGCCCGAGGCCTTGTCCCATTCGCCGACCACCGTCATCGGCGGATGGTTGTAGTCGTAGATCGCCGTGCTCTCGCGCAGGAATTCCGGATTGACGGCGATGCCGAAGTCGACGCCGGCCAGCTTGCCGGAAGCCTCCTCCAGGGTCGGCACCACCAGGCCGTTGACGGTGCCCGGCAGCACGGTGCTGCGCACGACGATGGTGTGCCGGTCCTTCTTGGTCTTGATCACTTCGCCGATCTGCCGCGTCACCGCCTCGACGTAGGAAAGATCGAGATCGCCGCTCTTCTTGCTCGGCGTGCCGACGCAGATCATCGTCAGCTCGCTGTTCTCGATCGCGTCACGCGTGTCGCGCGTCGCGCGCAGGCGGCCGGCCTTGACGCCGGCGGCGAGCAGTTCCTCCAGGCCCGGCTCGACGATCGGCGACCTGCCGGCGTTGATCAGATCGACCTTGTCGGCGGCGACGTCGACGCCGATGACCGTGTGCCCGCGCTCGGCGAAGCAGGCGGCGCAGACGGCGCCGACGTAACCCATGCCAAAGATGCTGATGTTCATTGCAAGCCCCGTGAGTCGGAAGGTGTGTGTGCCAGGAAGGTGAGGCTCAGACCGGCGTGCCGCCGATCATCGCCAGCAGGTCGCGCGTGCGCTCGCGCATCAGTTGCTCGTCGCCGCGCGACTCGACGTTGAGCCGCAGCACCGGTTCGGTGTTGGAGCCGCGCAGGTTGAAACGCCAGTCGGCGAAGGCGATCGACAGCCCGTCGACGTGCTCGACGTGCAGCGCGTTCGGCGCGTAGTGCGCCTCGAGGCGCGCCAGCGTGCTGCGGATGTCGTCGACCTTGCGGTTGATCTCGCCGCTCGCCGGAAATTTCTTCATGCGTTCGCCGACCAGCGCCGACAGCGGCTCGCCGGTCTCGCTGATCAGTTGCGCGACGAGCAGCCAGGGAATCGTGCCGTTGTCGCAATAGGCGAAGTCGCGGAAATAGTGATGCGCGCTCATCTCGCCGCCGTACACGGCGTTCTCGACACGCATGCGTTCCTTGATGAAGGCATGGCCGGTCTTGCTCTGCACGGCGATGCCGCCCGCGGCTTCGACCATGTCGACGGTGTTCCAGCTCAGGCGCGGGTCATGAATGATCTTCGCGCCCGGCGCCTGCTTCAGCATCGCCTCGGCGAGCAGGCCGACGATGTAATAGCCCTCGATGAACGCGCCGCGCTCGTCGAACAGGAAGCAGCGATCGAAGTCGCCGTCCCAGGCGACGCCGAAGTCGGCGCCGGTCGCGCGCACGAAGTCGGACGTCGCCGCGCGGTTCTCCGGCAGCAGCGGGTTCGGAATGCCGTTCGGAAAGCTGCCGTCCGGACGCGCGTGAATGCGCTCGATCGTGAACGGCAGATGCGGCGCGAGGGCGTCGACCACCAGG
This sequence comes from Solimonas soli DSM 21787, assembly GCF_000474945.1. Taxonomy (GTDB): domain Bacteria; phylum Pseudomonadota; class Gammaproteobacteria; order Nevskiales; family Nevskiaceae; genus Solimonas; species Solimonas soli. The sequence continues at coordinate 553,419 of NZ_AXDW01000001.1, forward strand.
CCCGCGCCGCCGTTGCCCGGATTGACGGCGACCTTCAGCGGCTTGAGCGCGCCGGGCCGCAGGTAGCCGAGCAGATGATCGACGTAGCGCTCGCGGAACGAAATCAGCTGCGTGCGCGCCGCGCCGGCCTTCGGTACGGCATTCGACGCCAGCACATCCGCTTCCAGCTCGCGCAGACCGGAGTCGCCGGAGATCGGCAGCGCGCCGCCGCGCACGAGCTTGAGGCCGTTGTACTCGATCGGATTGTGCGAGGCGGTGACCATGATGCCGCCGTCGATGCCGGGCTGGAATGCCGCGAAGTAAATCTCCTCGGTGCCGCACAGGCCGATGTCGAACACTTCGGCGCCGCCGTCTTCGAGGCCCTTGGCGAGTGCCTCGACCAGCATCGGACTCGATTGCCGCACGTCGCAGCCGACCGCGACGCGTCGCGCGCCGAGGCGCTTCGCGTAGGCGAGGCCGAGCCGGTAGACGATGGTCTCGTTGAGTTCGTCCGGCACCCGGCCGCGGATGTCGTAGGCCTTGAAGCTCGACAACCGCTGCGGCGCGCCCTTCGCGCGGTCCGCGCCTCCGGCACCGCCCTTGTCGGACGATCTCGGCGCAATGCGTCCCTGGACCGGCGCCGCGGCGCCGGCATCGAGTGGAGCGTTCATGGGTTTTCCGTTTCTAGGCGGTGTTCTTCACGCTGGCCCTGGCGTCGTTCTTCGCTTCTTCGACGCGACCGTAGGTGTCGCTGAAGCGCACGATGTCGTCTTCGCCGACGTAGCAGCCGGTCTGTACCTCGATCAGCTCCAGCGGCACCTTGCCCGGGTTCTCCAGGCGATGCGTGTTGCCGAGCGGAATGTAGGTCGAGTGATCCTCGGAGACGATGAAGGTCTTGTCGCCGCAGGTGACGCGCGCCGTGCCTTTCACCACGACCCAGTGCTCGGCGCGATGGAAGTGCATCTGCAGGCTGAGCTTCTCGCCGGGCTTGACCGAGATGCGCTTGACCTGGAAGCGCTCGCCGAGCGCCACCGTCTCGTAGAAGCCCCAGGGCCGGTAGCAGCGCTTGTGCGATTCGGCCTCGACGCGCTTCTGCTTCTTCAGCTTCTGCGCGATCTTCTTGACGTCCTGCACGCGATCCTTGCGCGCGACCAGCACCGCGTCTTCGGTCTCGACGACCACGTGATCATCGACGCCGACCAGGGCGACGAGACGGCCGCTCGAATGCACGAGGTTGTTGTGCGCATCCTCGAGCACGACGTCGCCGCGCGTGCGGTTCTCGTCGCCGTCGGTCGGCGGAATGCGCTCGAGGAAATTCCACGAGCCGACGTCGTCCCAGTCGGCATCGAGCGGCACCAGCGCCAGCTGATCGGTCTTCTCCATCACCGCGTAGTCGACCGATTCGTTGCGGCATTCCTTCCACGAGGCGGGGTCGAGCGCGATGGTGTTGCCGTCGCGCCGGGCCTTCTGCAGCGCCTCGTGCGATTTCATGTAGGTTTCCGGCTCCAGGCGGCGCAGCTCGGCAAGGAAGCGGCCGGAACGGAACAGGAACATGCCGCCGTTCCAGTAGTGATCGCCCTGCTCGATGAACTGCTGCGCGCGGTCGAGCGAGGGCTTCTCGACGAAGCACTCGACTTCGTGCGCGTTGGTCGTGCCGAGGCGCGCATCCGGCTTGACCTTCAGGTAGCCGTAGCCGGTTTCGGGGCGCGTCGGCTTGATGCCGAAGGTGACGATGTAGCCCTGTTCGGCGGCTTCGACCGCCGATTTCACGGCGCGCGCGAAGGCCGCCGGATTTCCGATCGCATGATCCGCGGCCATGATGAAGACGATCGCATCGGGACCGAATTCCTCGGCGACGAAATGCGCGGCGACGGCCGCGGCCGGTGCCGTGTTGCGGCCCTGCGGTTCGAGCAGCAGCGCCGCATCGCGGATCTTCGCCTGGCGCAGTTGCTCGGCGATCACGAAGCGGTGCGCCGCCGAACCGATGACCACCGGTCCGGTGGTCTCGTCCATCCTCGCCGTGCGCAGCACGCTGTCCTGGAACAGGCTGGCCTCGCCGAGCAAGGAAAGGAACTGCTTCGGATACTGCTCCCGCGACAAGGGCCACAGGCGTGTACCGCTGCCGCCGGCAAGCAGCACCGGCACGACCATGCGCGCCTGGGTCATCGGGAAAAGTCGCGGCGGAGTCTTCATCGTCGTCACCTGCTTCCTTGCTCGCATCGAGCGCTGCGTTCGGCACGGTCGTGCCCGGGGACCTCGAGCGGCCTGGTGATATCGCGGCCCTCGCCGACAGGGGGGCAAGCGCTGTGCCATCGACGAGAAAAATCCATGACGACAGGCGCTTGCGCTTCAGGCCGCGCGCCGCGCCGCGCGCACGGCGACCTCGCGCGACGAAAACTGTCGCCGCGCGGCGACAGCGGCCGGTGCCGCCATCACGCAAACGCTGGTCCGCGCATCGTTTCCGCCCTGTCGCGATCCGACGACAGGGCCGCGCCGCGCCGCCGTCGTGCCGGCCCGCGGCGGCGATCCGCGCGGCTCGATACGGCGCCGGCGCGTTGGCGCGGTCGTTTCGTGTGCGCTGCCTTGTCTGGCAACGGTTTCACGCTCGTGCAACCGCGCGCCCAGGATGGCCGCGCGTTGCCCCGCGGTGCCTCGCGCGACACCCACCGTCGCCGGCCGGCGACACTTTGTGCGTCGCGGCAATTTGGCGATCTGCATGTAACTTGCCGGCTTCCGCTGCGTTCATATTCAGTTCAGGCCCAATCGGCGCAAATCAGCATTTGCGTGCCAGGCGGCTCGACGTGACATGGACGACACTGTTTTTTGCCGACCGACCAGCCGATGAGTTTTCGCATTCCCAGGACCATGACGGGACTGGTCGCGGCCGGCTGCGTGCTGGCCGCGGCGCCGCTGCTGGTCGCCCTGCTGCTCGCCGAGCTGGCGCTGGAACGAGTCACGCAGCAGACCGAAGCCTTGGTCGACGAAGGTGTCGTGGTCGCGCAGCTGAGCGGCGATCTGCGCGATCAGGTGGAGAACCTCGAACGCGCCATTCGCCAGTATCTCGCGCTGCAGGACCCGGCGCTGCTGACCATGTCCGATCGCCGCTGGGACGGCGCGCACCAGACCATTCGCGCGATCGAGCACCGCCGTCTCGACGCGGCGACCGCCCGGCAGGCATCGGATCTGCGCCACGGGCTCGCCGATGCGCGCCTCGCCTGGCAGGTCGGCACCGCCGAGAACGAGTCGATGGAGGAAGCCGTCGCGCGCCTGCAGCAGCTGTATCCGAAGATCGAAACCATCATCAGCGCCTCGCGCGCGCGCATCGACGAGCGGCTCGAAGGCCTGCGCCGCGCAACCGTGCACGCGCGCCGCGAAATGCTGGTGTCGGCGCTGACGCTGATTCCGCTCGCCGCCCTGCTCGCCTATGCCTGCTCGGTGACCGTGACGCGCCCGCTGCGCGACCTGTACCGGACCATCGCCGCGCTCGGCCACGGCCGCTACTCGCATCCGGTGAAGATCGAATTCCCGCGCGAGATGCAGCGCCTCGGCGAGCAGCTCGACTGGCTGCGTCGCCGCCTCGCGCAGCTGGAGGCCGACAAGGACCAGTTCCTGCGCCAGGTCTCGCACGAGTTGAAGACGCCGCTCGCCAGCCTGCGCGAAGGCGCGGACCTGCTGCGCGAAGGCTCGCTCGGCGAACTCAGCGAACGGCAGCGCGAGGTCGCCGGCATCCTCGCCGAATCGACGGTCGAGCTGGAATCGCTGATCTCGAACCTGCTCGCCTATGCCGAGTGGCGCGCCGAACGCAAGCACAGCGAACGCCGCTGGTTCGATCCGCGCCCGCTCATCGACGAACTGCTGGCGGTGCACAAGCTGCCGATCGCCACGCGCGGGCTGCACGTCGAGCTGCACGTCGCCCACATGGGCCTGTTCGGCCAGCGCGCGCAGCTGCGCCTGGCCCTCGACAATCTGCTGACCAACGCGATCAAGCACGCGCCGGCGCGGTCCGTGATCGAAATCCACGTGACCACGCCCGATCACCAATGCGAGTTGGCGGTGCGCGACTACGGCCGCGGAGTACGGGATGAAGACAAGGAACGCATATTCGAGCCCTTCGTGCGCGGCACCGAGGTCGAGGAACAGGGCATCCGCGGCACTGGCGTCGGCCTGTCGCTGGTGCGCGAAGTGGCGCTCGCGCACGGCGGCGTGGTCCGCGTCGAGGACGCCGGTCCCGGCGCGCGCTTTCGCATGGCGTGGCCCTGCCCTCGTCCTCAGTACGTCGATGTGGCTGAACAGTTGCGCGCTGCAGAACCTGCAGTTGCCGCCGCTTGAGCCGGCGCAGAGCCCCTTGGAGTTCTACGTCATGGCAAGCACGGCGACCGCGGCACAAAGAGAGCAGATGTGGAGGTCGCTGCGCGACGGGCACGGCAGCGATGCCGACCTGAAGAGCGCGCTGCTGCAGAGTCTGCCCGGCCACGCCGGCTACGATCCGGCGCGCGCGCGGCGCCGCCTGCTCGGCATCGCGCGGCGCGGCGACGGCGACGACAGCGCGCTGGCGCGGCTGCGCATTGCCGAACTGAACAGCGCCAATGAATGCCGCGCCAGCGTGCAGGACCTGCAGCAGCGCCTGGACAAGATTGTCGACATCGAGCGGAGTCTCGACGGAAATGGGCATGCCACGGCATCACATCCTGCTCGTTGACGACGACGCCAAGCTGCTGCGCGTGCTGACCCTGCGGCTCGAAGCCGAGGGCTACGGCGTGATCGCCGCCGCCGACGGCAACGAGGCGCTGCAACGCCTCGAGGAGACCAAGCCGCAGATGGTGCTCGCCGACCTGCGCATGCCGGGTCTCGACGGCGTCGAACTGCTGACCCGCATCCAGGGCCGCCATCCGAGCCTGCCGGTGGCGATCCTCTCGGCGCACGGCGACATCCCGGATGCGGTACGGGCCACGCACGCCGGCGCGGTGGACTTCATCACCAAGCCGGTCGATCGTGACCGCCTGCTGGCCTGCATCGAGCGCCACGTCGCCGCCAATGCGCCGGTCGAAGCCTGGGCCGCGAACGTCGTCACGCGCAGCCCGCTGATGCAGGCCGTGCTCGACGACACGCAGCGCATCGCGCGCACCGAGTCCGCGGTGCTGATCACCGGCGCCAGCGGTACCGGCAAGGAAGTGCTGGCGCGCGCGATTCACGCCGCGAGCAATCGCGCGAAGGCGCCGTTCGTGGCGATCAACTGCACGGCGGTGCCGGCGGAATTGCTGGAGTCGGAGCTGTTCGGCCATCGCAAGGGCGCCTTCACCGGCGCGCACGCCGATCATCCGGGCCTGTTCCGCGCCGCGCACGGCGGCACGGTGTTCCTCGACGAGATCGGCGACATGCCGAGCGGCCTGCAGGCCAAGCTGCTGCGCGTGCTGCAGGAGCGCGAGGTGCGTCCGGTCGGCGAGACGCGCACGATTCCGGTCAACGTGCGCGTGCTGTCGGCCACGCATTGCGACCTCGAAGCGCGCGTGCAGGACGGCCGCTTCCGCGAGGACTTGTTCTATCGCCTCAACGTCGTGCGCCTGCGCCTGCCGACGCTGGAGGAACGGCGCGAGGATATCGCCCTGCTGGTCGCGCATCGCCTCGAGCAGTTGCGCAAGGACGGCGCGACGCGCCGCGTGTTCGCGCCGGATGCGCTCGAGTTGCTGGCCGCCGCCGCGTGGCCGGGCAATGTGCGCCAGCTGTTCAATGTCGTCGAGCAGTGCGTCGGGCTCGCGCCGAGCCGCGTCATCGGCGCCGCGCTGGTGCGCAAGTGCCTGGGCGAGACCAACGGCGGCCTCGCGCCCTTCGACGAGGCGCGCGACGAGTTCGCCCGGAACTATCTGCGCCAGCTGCTGGAACTGTCCGGCGGCAACATCAGCCGCGCCGCGCGTCTCGCCCGCCGCAACCGCACCGATTTCTACAAGCTGCTGAACCGCTACAAGCTCGATCCGGCGCAGTTCAAGCAGAACGACGACGAATAAGGCTAGACGCGCACCGGGTAGGCGCTCAGCAGCGCTTCCAGGCTGGCGAACGTTTCGCGCAGCTGGGCCTGATCGAGGAACAGACCGAATTCCAGGCGATTGCCGATTCCCGGCTGGTCCAGCGCGACGCCGGTCACGGAAATTTCGCCGAGGCCATCACCTTCGAGCATCAGCGTCAGCTGTTCTTCCAGCGTGTGGAACTCGGCTCTGCCCTGCAGAGTGTCGAGCAGCGGCTGCAGCTCATCGCGGAACGCCGCGAAATCCGCCGCCAGGAAGGCCGCCGCGAACCGGCCGCCGAATGCGCCCGCATCGAGGATGACTTCCGCGGCCAGCCAATGGTCGCCGGGCTGGTCGCCGGTCAGCGGCGGCTGGTAACCGCGCACGACGATCTCGACGCGGTCGCGCTCGCTGCCGATGGCTATCGACTTCATGCGCGGCGCCGGCCCGGTTAGACCGCCACTTCGCCCTTGATGTGCGGGTGTGCCTGGTAGCCGACCAGCTCGAAGTCTTCGAGCTCGTACTGATCGATCGACGCCGGCCGCCGCTTGATGAGCATCTTCGGCAGCGGATAGGGCTCGCGCGTCAGCTGCAGCTGCACCTGCTCGAGGTGGTTCTTGTAGATGTGCACGTCGCCGCCGGTCCACACGAACACGCCCGGTTCGAGATCGCACTGCTGCGCCAGCATCATCAGCAGCAGCGCATAGCTGGCGATGTTGAACGGCACGCCGAGGAACATGTCGCAGGAGCGCTGGTAGAGCTGCAGGTTGAGCCGGCCGTCGAGCACCGAGGTCTGGAACAGGCAGTGGCAGGGCGCCAGCGCCATCTTCGGCAGATCGCCCGGATTCCAGGCGCTGACCAGCTGGCGGCGCGAGGCCGGATCCTTCTTGATCAACTCGATCAATTCCTTGATCTGATCGATGTGGCGGCCGTCGGCCGTCACCCAGTCGCGCCACTGCTTGCCGTAGACGGGCCCGAGATCGCCGTTCGCGTCGGCCCACTCGTCCCAGATCGACACCTTGCGTTCCTGCAGCCAGCGCACATTGGTGTCGCCGCGCAGGAACCAGAGCAGCTCGACGATGATCGAGCGCAGATGCAGCCTCTTGGTCGTCACCACCGGAAAACCGTCGGCGAGATCGAAGCGCATCTGGCCGCCGAACGTGGCCAGCGTGCCGACGCCGGTGCGGTCCTGCTGCTCGACACCCTCGTCGAGCACACGCCGCAGGAGATCGTGATAGGCCTTCATGAAACGCTCCGGACCGTCGCCGTATGCTGGCGCAGCGACCACAGCAGGATGGTGATGCCGGCGAGCAGCATCGGCAGGCAGAGTTCCTGGCCGCGCGTCAGCCAGCCGAAGTGCAGATAGCCGAGCTGCGCGTCCGGCACGCGGACGAACTCGACGCAGAAGCGGAACACGCCGTACAGGATGAGGAACAGCGCGCTGATGAGACCGCGCGGCGTCGGCCGTTTGCCGACCCACCAGAGGATCGCGAACATGACCAGGCCTTCGAGCCCGGCTTCATAGAGCATGCTCGGATGACGCGGCAGCAGGTCGGGCGCGGTGTGCGGAAAGACCATGCCCCAGGGCAGGTCCGTCGGCTTGCCCCACAGCTCGCCGTTGATGAAATTGCCGATGCGGCCGGTGAACAGGCCGATCGGCGTCAGCACGGCGGCGAAATCGGCGACCTCGAAGTACGGCAGCTTCTGCAGGCGCGCGAACACGCCCATGGCGACGAGCACGCCGATCAGGCCGCCGTGGAACGACATGCCGCCCTGCCAGACGCGCAGGATCATCAGCGGATCGGACGCCGGCAGCCAGTGGCCCTGCGCATCGTACGAATAAAACAGGATGTATCCGACGCGGCCGCCGACGATGACGCCGAGCACCACATAGAACAGCAGGTCGGAGATGCGCTCCTTCGGCCAGCCGACGTGCGCGAAACGCGCGCGGCGCAAGGCCATCAGCCAGGCAATCCAGAAGCCCAGCAGGTACATGAGACCGTACCAGTGGATGGCGAGCGGGCCAATGCCAAAAAACGGGCCGAGCTTGAGCGCGACCGGGTCAATGTTGGGGTGCGTGAGCATGGCGGCGATTGTAGCGGGAGCGTTGCAGCGGTTTCTCGGCCGATCTATTCGGCCGTCACCGCGCAAAAGAAGCCTTTCAGATAGCGCGTCTCCGGTATCGCCGGATGCACGGGATGATCCGGCCCCTGCGCGCCCTGTTCGAGCAGACGCAGGCGCCGGCCGGCGTGCCGCGCCTCGCGCAGCAGGATGCGCTGCAGATCGTCGGCGCCGAGATGATGCGAGCAGGAGCAGGACACCAGGATGCCGTCGCCGGCGAGCAGGTGCATGGCGGCGCGGTTCAGCGCCGCATAGTGCTCGAGCCCGGCGTCGAAATCCTTGCGTCGCTTGATCAGCGCCGGCGGATCGACGATCACCACGTCGAAGTGCCGGCCTGCGGCGCGCAGCGCCTTCATGCCGGCCAGCGCGTCGTCGCGGATCGTCTCGATCGCCAGGCCATTGAGCGCGGCGCTGGCCTGCGCCGCGTCGAGCGCGGTCTGCGAGGAATCGAGACAGGTGGCGCTCGACGCGCCATCGCGCAGCGCACGCAGGGCCCAGGCGCCGACGTAGCTGAACACGTCGAGCACGCTGCGTCCGCGCACGTAGCGCGCGAGGCGCGTGCGGTTGTCGCGCTGGTCGTAGAAGAAGCCGGTCTTCTGTCCGCCGACGAGCGACAGCGTGTAGCGCAGCCCCTGTTCGCGGATCTCCAGCGGCTCCGGCACGTCGCCGATGACTTCGCTCTCCTGCGAGAGTCCTTCGAGTTCCCGTGCCGCGCTGTCGTTGCGCATCAGGATGCCGCGCGGCCGCAGGACTTCGTGTAGCGCATCGAGCAGCGGCGCCTTGAGCTTGTCGATGCCGGCGCTGGTGATCTGCACGACGAGGACCTCGCCGTAGCGGTCGATCACCAGCCCCGGCACGCCGTCGGCTTCGGCGTACAGCAGGCGATAGTACGGCTCGTCATAGAGGCGCTCGCGCAGGGCCAGCGCCGCGCTGATGCGCCGCGCGAACCAGTCGCGGTCGATCGCCGCATCGACGTTGCCGCTGAGAATGCGCACGGCGAGCAAGGTGCGCGGATTGACATAACCCAGTCCGAGCGGCTTGCCGCGATGATCCATGACGCGGCACAAGGCGCCGGGCTCGATGGTGCGGAAATCGTAGCCGGCCTGCGGCCCCGTCTCGATCTCGTTCGAGTAGACCCAGAGGTGGCCGGCCCGCAGCCGGCGCTCCTCGCGCGCCTTCAGCTTCAGCGTCAGCATCATCAGGCCAGCGTGGCGCGGAACGCCTTCTTGTAGCGGGCGCGGAACTCGTCGAGCGTGAAGCCGTGGTTCTGCGTGCCGGGCCGCTCGATGCAGTAGGCGCCCATCAGCGAGGCGATGCGGCCGGTCGTTTCCCAGTCGTGGCCTTTCAGCAGGCCGTACAGCAGGCCGCCGCGATAGGCGTCGCCGCAGCCGGTCGGATCGGTCAGCGATTCGGCCTTCGCGGTCGGAATGCTGATGACGCGGCCGCCGCTGTAGATCTGCGAGCCCTTGCCGCCCTGGGTGACGATCAGGGCGTCGACCCGGGCGGCGATCTGCTCGAGCGACCAGCCGGTGCGATCCTTCAGCACCTCGGCCTCGTAGTCGTTGACGGCGACGTAGCTCGCCTTGTCGATGAAGGCGCGGAACTCCTCGCCGTTGAACAGCGGGATGCCCTGGCCCGGATCGAAGATGAACGGAATGCCGGCATCGGCGAACTGCTGGGCATGCAGCAGCATCGCCTCGCGCGATTCGGCGGAGATCGAGCCGATCTTCACGCCCTGGGCGACCACGTCCTGCGTGTGCGCCTGCGCCATCGCGCCGGGATGGAAGGCGGTGATCTGGTTGTCGTCGAGATCGGTCGTGATGTAGGCCTGCGCGGTGTACATGTCCGGCACCGTCTTCAGGAAGCGGCGATCGATGCCGTAGCGGTCCATCCAGGCCGCGTAGGCGCCGAAATCATGGCCGACCGTGCCCATCGGCAGCGGCGAGGCGCCGAGCAGCTTGAGGTTGTAGGCGATGTTGCCCGCCGTGCCGCCGAAATCGCGGCGCAGATCCGGCACCAGGAAGGACACGTTCAGGATGTGAACCTTGTCGGGCAGGATCGCATCCTTGAAGTGGCCCGAATACACCATGATGGTGTCGTACGCGAGGGAACCGCAGATCAACGCAGACATCGATGCTCCCGATGCGGCCCGCAGAGCCGGCCGCGCTTGAGTGAAGCGGCCGCGAATCGCGCAGCCGCGCTCCGAAATCAATCCAGCAAGACGAAACCCCAGACAACCGGCACCTGCAGCAGCGACAGGTGCACGGCCGCCGAGCCGAGATCCTTGGCACGACCCGACAGCTCGTTCCATTCGCTGCCGATGCGGTCGACGACGACTTCGACCGCCGTGTTCAACAGCTCCGTGATCAGCACCACGAACAGGCTCAGCAGCAGCAGCGCGCGCTCGATGCCGCCGTGGCCGAGCCACAGCGCCGCCGGCACCAGCAGCAGGCATAGCGCGAATTCGATGCGGAACGCCTCTTCGACGCGGAGCGCCCAGCCAAGCCCCCAGTAAGAAACCTTGGTGGCGCGCATGAGGCGCGCCCAGCCTTTGATGCCGTCAGCCATGAACGTCGTGGTTCGTCTAAGTGATTGTCGCGACTGACATGTCGCGGGTGGCGCAGTTTCGCCGAAATGGGCGGCGATCGCAGCGGCCCTTCAGTTTAGTTTTTCTGAACTGGAATTCGAAAAAATATCAATTGTTGCATCGCAGCAAGATGCCCTTAAATAGGCTCATGCCAATCCCACTGTTGTGGAATGCATTGAATTCGGAGTGAGTCGCCATGGAAATCCTGTCCTTCGTCAGCTTCATCCTGTGGAGTACCGGCCTGAGCACGGTCGCGCTGATCGTTCTGGCGATCATCGACTGGCGCCGCAACGAGCAGCTGCAACAAGTTGCGCCGGAAGGGCCGATCATGACGCCGCGTCCGCAGGCGACGGTCGCCGCACCGGCCGCTGCCCAGCCGGCGCAGCCGGCCCTGCTCAAGGCCGCCTGAAAACGTCGCGGCCGCGGCATGCGGCCGGCATCGTCGAATGTCCGGTCCTGTGGCCCGGGCACATCGCAAGCCCGCCGTCGCCGGCGGGCTTTCTGTTTGGTGAATCGCGGTATCTCGGCTCAGGTCGGAACGTAGCGCAGATCCAGCTGCCTGGCCGCGCGCACGTCGTCGAGGCGGCGCACCGGCATCGTGTATGGCGCACCCTTGACCTTGGCGATGTTCTGCCGGGCCTCGTCCCGGATCGCCGCGAGCGCCTCGACGAAGGCATCCAGGGTTTCCTTGTCTTCGGTCTCGGTCGGCTCGATCAGCAGGCATTCCGGCACGAGTAAAGGAAAGTAAACCGTCGGCGCGTGATAGCCGTAGTCGAGCAGGCGCTTGGCGACATCAGTCGCCGTCAGCTCGATCTCCTGCTTCTGCTTCTTCAGGGTGACGACGAATTCATGCGAGGCGCGACGCTTCGGGAACGCCAGGTCGAAGCCCTTTTCCGCCAGCCGCGCGGCGAGGTAGTTGGCATTGAGCGTCGCGAACTCGGCGACGCGGTGCATGCCCTCGCGGCCGAGCAGCCGCGCATAGATGTAGGCGCGCAGCAGCACGCCGGCATTGCCCATCCACGCCGACAGGCGGCCAATCGTCTGCGGCAGGTCCTTCCCGGTCAGCCAGCGATAGCTCTCGCCATCCTTGCCGACCAGCGGGGTCGGCATGAACGGCCTGAGGCGCTCCGACACGCCCACCGCGCCGGCGCCCGGACCGCCGCCGCCATGCGGCGTGGAGAAGGTCTTGTGCAGGTTCATGTGGATGACGTCGAAGCCCATGTCGCCCGGCCGCACCTTGCCGAGGATGGCGTTGAGATTGGCGCCGTCGTAGTACAGCAGGCCGCCGGCGTCGTGGACGATGCCGGCGATTTCCTTGATGCGGCGCTCGAACACGCCGAAAGTCGACGGGTTGGTCAGCATGATGCCGGCGGTTTGCGGACCGACCGCGGCCTTCAGCGCCTCGACGTCGACGTCGCCGTCGGCATTGGTCGGGATCTCGCGCACCGTGCAGCCCAGCATCGCCGCCGTCGCCGGATTGGTGCCATGCGCCGCGTCCGGCACGAGGATTTCGACACGCGCCAGATCGCCGCGCGCCTTGTGATAGGCCTGGATCATCGCCACGCCGGCGAACTCGCCCTGCGCGCCGGCCATTGGCGTCAGCGACACGCCGGCCATGCCGGTGACCTCTTTCAGGATTTCCTGCAGGTCGTACATGCAGGCGAGAAAGCCCTGCGAGTGCGATTCCGGCGCCAGCGGATGGCGCGCGAGGAACTGCGGCAGCATCGCCAGCTTGTTGCAGGCGCGCGGGTTGTACTTCATCGTGCACGAACCCAGCGGGTAGAAGTGCGTGTCGATCGAGAAGTTCTTCTGCGACAGCCGGGTGAAGTGACGCACCGCCTGCATTTCCGAGACTTCCGGCAGGCGCGGCTTGTCCTTGCGGCGCAGCGCCTCGGGAATCGCCGAAAGATCGACGCCCCGGTTCGGGTTCTGCGCACTGGCCATGCGGCCGGGGCGCGACACTTCAAAGATCAGCGGTTCGGTGGTTTTGGCGGTCATGGCGGTGACGGTTCAGGCCAGCGCTTGCAGCGCGGCGTCGTAGTTCGGTTCCTGGCTGATCTCGGCAACGAGTTCGGTGTGCAGCACGCGGTCGTTGGCATCGAGCACGATCACCGCGCGCGCCGTGAGGCCGGCGAGCGGGCCGGTCTCGATCAGCACGCCGAAATCCTTGGCGAAATTGCGGCCGCGCATCAGCGACAGCATGACGACCTTGTCGATGCCTTCCGCGCCGCAAAAACGCTTCTGCGCAAAGGGCAGATCGGCGGAAATGCACAGCACGACCGTGTTGTCGAGCCGCGCGGCGCGCTCGTTGAAGCGGCGCACGGAGGTCGCGCAGGTCGGCGTATCGACCGACGGAAAAATATTGAGGACCTTGCGCTTGCCGGCGAAGCTCGACGGCGTGACGTCGGCGAGATCGGCGCCGACCAGCTTGAACCCCGGAATCGTGCTGCCGACGCTTGGCAGTTCGCCGGAGGTCGTGACCGGATTGCCGCGCAGAGTGACGGTTGCCATCTTGGATTTCCCTTTCCTTATGCGAGGACACCGGCCAGCGCGTCGCGGTACTGCGCGAGTTGCGCCGCCGTCTTGGTCTCGGTCGCGCAAATCAACAGCGCGTTGCCGAGTTCCGGATAGGCCGCGGCAAGATCGTAGCCACCAAAGATGTCGAGAGCGGCGAGCTTCTCCAGCACCGGCGCGACCGGCTGCGGCAGGCGGATGACGGCCTCGTGGAAATGCGCCGCGCCGAACAGCGGCTCGACGCCCTTGATCGAGCCCAGCTGCGCGACCAGTTCGCGCGTGTTGGCCAACGATGCCGAGGCCACTTCGGCGAGGCCCGCGGGGCCGAGCAGCGACATATAGATCGTCGCCGCCGTCACCAGCAGGCCCTGGTTGGTGCAGATGTTCGACTTGGCCTTGGCGCGGCGGATGTGCTGCTCGCGCGCCTGCAGGGTCAAGGTATAGCCCGGCCTGCCGTCGAGATCGACGGTGCGGCCGACGATGCGGCCCGGCATCTCGCGCACATGGGCCATCTTGGTGGTCAGGAAGCCGAAGTACGGACCACCCGAGGACAGCGGCGCACCGAGCGGCTGGCCTTCGCCGCAGACGATGTCCGCGCCCGCGCCGCCCCACTGGCCGGGCGCCTTCAGCACCGCGAGCGAGGTCGGGTTGACGACGGCGACGACGAGCGCACCCTGCGCGTGCGCCCAGTCGGTGATGGCGTCGACGTCCTCGAGCACGCCGAAGAAATTCGGCTGCTGGATGACGACGGCGGTCGGCTTGTCGCCGGCGTGCGCCTGCAGCGCGCCGAGCGCGGTCTGGCCCGATTTCGGATCGTAGTCGACGAACACCGGCTTGACGCCCTGCGCCGCGGTCGTGCTGGCGACCACGTCGCGGTACAGCGGATTGACGGCACGCGGCATCAGCACCACGCCGGAGGTGTTCGCCTTGTTGGCGCGCAGCGCCATCAGCAGCGACTCGCCGAGCGCCGACGCGCCGTCGTACATCGAGGCGTTCGACACCTCCATGCCGGTCAGGCCGCAGATCATCGTCTGGTATTCGTAGAGCAGCTGCAGCGTGCCCTGGCTCGCCTCGGCCTGGTACGGCGTGTAGGCCGAATAGAACTCGCCGCGCGTGGTGATCTCCCAGACGGCGGCCGGAATGTGGTGCTCGTAGGCACCGGCGCCGATGAAGTTCAGCGCCAGCCCGTCGGCCTGCGCGCGCGCCATCATCAGCTGCGTCACCGCCATTTCGCTGAGGCCTTCGGGGATGCGCTGGAGTGTGCCGCAGCGCAGCGCCGGCGGAATTTCATCGAACAGCGCATCGATGCTCGGTGCCTTGATGGCGGCGAGCATCTCCTTCACATCGGTTTCGGTATGCGGAATGAACGGCATGGGCGTGATCGCGGGACGTGAGCGGTGCGATTTTCCGGACGCGTCAAAGCGTCTTCAGGAAATCCTCGTAGCCGGCGGCGTCGAGCAGGGCGTCGACGTCCGCCGCGTTGGCCGGCTTCATCTTCCACAGCCAGCCGCCTTCGTATGGATCGCTGTTGAGGATTTCCGGGTTGTCGCCGAGCTTCGCATTGCTGGCGACGACTTCGCCGGCGATCGGCGCATACACGTCGCTCGCCGCCTTCACCGATTCGACGACGGCGCAGGACTCGTCCCTGGCCAGCTTGCGGCCGACGGCGGGGGTCTCGACGAATACGAGATCGCCGAGCGAACCCTGCGCGAAATCGGTGATGCCGACGGTGACGGTGCCGTCGCTTTCGACGCGCAGCCATTCGTGCGACTTGACGTACTTGAGGCCGGCGGGAACGTTGCTCATCGACATCTCTCCTGGCGAATGCGTGGATACGGAAGATTCACAGCAAGACTTTGCCATTGCGCACGAACGGTGGCTTGACCACGCGCGCCGCGACCCACTGGCCGCGGATCTCGACTTCGCAGGCGCCGGTCGCGGCGCCGCTCACCCGCGCGAAGCCGATCGACTGCTTCATGGTCGGCGAGAAACCGCCGCTGGTCGTCTCGCCGCTGCTGCCGTCGGCGAAGCGCAGCTTCATGTGACCGCGCATGATGCCGCGACCTTCGAGCACCAAGCCGACGAACTTGCGCGGGCTGGCGCCGCGCAGCGTCTCGATCGCGGCGCGACCGATGAACGCGCGGTCCTTCGGCTCCCAGGCCACGGTCCAGCCGAGACCGGATTCGAGCGGATGCGTGCTTTCATCCATGTCCTGGCCGTAGAGATTCATGCCGGCTTCGAGGCGCAGCGTGTCGCGCGCGCCGAGGCCGCAGGGCTTGACGCCATCGGCCAGCAGTCGCTGCCAGAGGGCGACGAGTTCGGCATGCGGCAGGATCAGCTCGAAGCCGTCCTCGCCGGTGTAGCCGGTGCGCGCGACGAAGACATCGCCCTCGTGCGCGGCCTGGAAATAGACGAGCGACTCGGCGGGCACGCGCAGCGCCGGCGGCAGATGCGCCAGCACACGGGCGCGCGCCAGCGGGCCCTGCACGGCGAGGATGCCGAGATCGCCGCGCTGACGGACGTCGACGCCGAAGGCGGCCGCGTGGTCGCGGATCCAGGCCAGGTCCTTGTCGGTCGTGCCGGCGTTGACGACGAGACGGAACCAGCGCTCGTCGAGGAAATAACAGATCAGATCATCGATGATGCCGCCGTCCTCGCGCAGCATGCAGCTGTAGAGGGCTTTGCCGGGCTGCGTCAGCTTGGCGACGTCGTTGGCGAGCAGCTGGCGCAGGAATTCGCGGACCCGCTCGCCGTGCAGGTCGACGGCGCACATGTGCGCCACGTCGAACATGCCGGCCGCCTGGCGCACGGCATGGTGCTCGTCGAGCTGCGAGGCGTACTGGATCGGCATGTCCCAGCCGGCGAAGTCGACCAGCCTGGCGCCCAGGCGGACGTGTTCGGCGTGCAGCGCTGTCTGTTTCGGCATACGGTTCCCGCGCGTGTGTGATTGCGAAAACCGCTCCTCTGTCCGGTGACCTGAGCGTTAGGGCGCCTTCGGTGGCCGCGACACGGCGGCTCTCTCCAGAGTGTTGCTGCAGCACCGCGCTCCTTTTGCCTGAGCGATTCCGAGCGGGTTTGCGCCTTCGGCGCCACCGTTGAAGGTGGTCTCTCGCGCGGTGCTTTTTGATGCTGCTACTTTAAAACGTCTA
>NZ_KI440836.1:0-233606 GCF_000474945.1 Solimonas soli DSM 21787
AGGCCAGAATCTTCGTGACGACGCCGGCGCCGACGGTACGGCCGCCCTCGCGAATCGCGAAGCGAACGCCGTCTTCCATCGCGATCGGGCTGATCAGCTCGACCGTCATCTGCACGTTGTCGCCCGGCATCACCATTTCCTGGTTGAACTGGATCGACCCCGTCACGTCCGTCGTGCGGAAGTAAAACTGCGGACGGTAGCCCTTGAAGAACGGCGTGTGACGACCGCCCTCTTCCTTCGTCAGAACGTACACCTCGCCCTCAAACTTCGAGTGCGGCTTGATCGAGCCCGGCTTGCACAGCACCTGCCCGCGCTCGACGTCTTCCTTCTTCGTGCCGCGCAGCAGAATGCCCACGTTGTCGCCCGCCTGCCCCTGGTCCAGCAGCTTGCGGAACATCTCCACGCCCGTGACGATCGTCTTGGCCGTGTCGCGGATGCCGACAATCTCGACTTCCTCGCCCACCTTGACGATGCCGCGCTCGATACGGCCCGTCACCACCGTGCCGCGGCCCGAGATCGAGAACACGTCTTCGATCGGCAGCAGGAACGGCTTGTCAGTCTCGCGCTCCGGTTCCGGAATCCAGGTGTCGATCGCGTTGTACAGCTCCTCGAGCTTGGCCACCCACTCCGGCTCGCCGGCAATCGCCTTGGTCGCCGAGCCGCGGATCACCGGCGTGTTGTCGCCGTCGAAGTTGTACTTGCTCAGAAGATCGCGCACTTCCATCTCGACCAGGTCCAGAAGCTCGGCGTCTTCCACCAGATCGCACTTGTTCAGCCACACCACGATCTTCGGAACGTTCACCTGCTTGGCCAGCAGAACGTGCTCGCGCGTCTGCGGCATCGGGCCGTCCACCGCCGACACCACCAGAATCGCGCCGTCCATCTGCGCCGCGCCCGTGATCATGTTCTTCACGAAGTCCGCGTGCCCAGGGCAGTCCACGTGCGCGTAGTGGCGGTTCGCGGTCTCGTACTCCACGTGCGACGTCGCGATCGTCAGAATCTTCGTCGCGTCGCGGCGGCCCTGCGATTCCGACGCCTTCGCCACCTGGTCGTAAGGCACGTACGTCGAACCGAACTTGTCCGACGATACCTTCGTCAGCGCCGCCGTCGTCGTCGTCTTGCCGTGGTCAACGTGGCCAATCGTGCCCACGTTCACGTGCGGCTTCGTGCGTTCAAACTTACCCTTTGCCATCGCGCAGTCTCCGTTACTTCTCTTTCGCCGGAACAGGGCGCCGATCGGCGCCATTCATAAAAAGCACAAAGACGGCCGCCGCGCCCGCGTCTTCCGCGTCGCCGCAACCGCCGTCGGATTCGCCGCTACCGCAATGCCGCGAACCGCTTGAATCTGGTGCCCACGAAAGGAATCGAACCTTCGACCTCACCCTTACCAAGGGTGTGCTCTACCGACTGAGCTACGTGGGCTTGCAAGCACTCATCAACTGGCGTCGACTGGAGCGGGTGAAGGGAATCGAACCCTCATAGGAAGCTTGGAAGGCTTCTGCTCTACCATTGAGCTACACCCGCCTCACCCGACAACCGCCGTCAATATCGTCAAAACTGGTGGAGGGAGGTGGATTCGAACCACCGTAGGCGTTAAGCCAGCAGATTTACAGTCTGCCCTCGTTGGCCGCTTGAGTATCCCTCCGCCACGGCCTCGCCGGACGTCAAGCCCGGAAAGGGCCGCGTATTCTCGTCGCCGAGGTGCCTTGCGTCAAGGAGATTCAGCGGCTTTCAACGATCGCCGCTCAGACTTCGCGGGCGATCGCGCGGTAGCCGATATCGCGCCGGTGCTGCTCGCCGTCCCAGGCGATCTTGTCGACGGCGGCATAGGCAGCCCGCTGCGCGTCGCGCACCGTCGCGCCGCGCGCGACCACGCAGAGCACGCGGCCGCCGCTGGTGACGACGGCGCCGTCGTCACGCAACGCCGTGCCGGCATGAAAGACCTTCGCGGCGCCGAGCTCGGCGTCGAGGCCGCGGATCACGTCGCCCTTGCGGATCGTGCCCGGATAACCGTGCGCCGCCATGACGACGCCGAGCGTCGGCTGCGGATTCCACACCGGCGTGACGGCGTCGAGCCGCCCGGCGACGGCGGCCTCCAGCAGTTCGAGCAGCCCGGAATCGAGGCGGAACAGGATGGGCTGCGTCTCCGGATCGCCCATGCGCACATTGAACTCGAGCACGCGCGGCTCGCCGCGGCCGTTGATCATCAGGCCGGCGTAGAGAAAGCCGGTGAACGGCGCGCCCTCGGCGGCCATGCCGCGCAGGGTCGGCTCGATCACCTCGCGGCAGGCGCGCGCGTGCACCGCCGGCGTCACCACCGGCGCCGGCGAATAGGCGCCCATGCCGCCGGTGTTCGGACCGCTGTCGCCGTCGCCGATGCGCTTGTGATCCTGCGACGTCGCCATGACCACGTACTGCTGGCCGCTGGCGACGACGATGAAGCTGGCCTCCTCGCCCTCGAGGAAATCCTCGACCACCACGCGCGCGCCGGCCTGGCCGAGCAGGCTGCCGCCGAGCATGTCGCGCACCGCGGCCTGCGCCTCCTCGACCGTCGTGGCGACGACCACGCCCTTGCCGGCGGCGAGGCCGTCGGCCTTGACCACGATCGGCGCGCCGCGCTCGGCGATGTAGGCGACGGCGGGCGCGATCTCGGTGAACACGCGGTATTGCGCGGTCGGGATGCGGTGACGCTCGAGGAAATCCTTGGTGAAGGCCTTCGAGGCCTCGAGCTGGGCGGCGGCGCGCGTCGGTCCGAAGATGGCGAGTCCGGCGGCCTGGAAGGCGTCGACGACGCCGAGCGCCAGCGGCGCTTCCGGGCCCACGACCGTGAACCCGACGCCCTCGCGCCGCGCCAGCGCCAGCAGGCCGGCGACGTCCTCGACGGCGACCGCGGCATTACGGCACTTCGCCTCGCGCGCGGTGCCGGCATTGCCCGGCGCGACGATGACTTCGGCGACGCGCGGCGACTGCGCGAGTTTCCAGGCCAGCGCGTGCTCGCGCCCGCCGCTGCCGATCACCAGTACCTTGAGCGCCTCAGCCATGACTCACCCGCTTTGCGGAATAGGGATTTTGGGGGGCGCTAGGGTACCGGAAAGAAAAACCCGCGGTGGCCGAAGCCACCGCGGGTCGGGACCATCTGCCGCCGCCGGATCAGCGCGGCAGGATGGTGTTGCCGTCGACGCGCACCTTTTCGCCGACCGACAGGCCGCCGAGTTCGGGCACGTTGATGACGCGCGAGCTGCCGGTTTCCATCGTCACCGTGACATCGTAGGTCGTGGTGGCGCGGATCTGCTGCTCGGCCATGTGACCGCCGACGGCGCCGGCGATCGCGCCGAGCACGGTCGCCGCGTCCTTGCCCTTGCCCTTGCCGAACTGGTGGCCGATCACGCCGCCGGCGACACCGCCGGCGACCGCGCCGGCGCCCGAGCCCTGACCCTTCTGGCGAACCTCGGCGATGTTGCTGATCGTGCCGCAGTCGTAGCAAACCTGCGGTTCGGGTGCCGGAGCCGGTGCCGGTGCCGGTGCCGGCGCGACCGGGCGCGGCTTCGGTCTCGGCTTGGGGACCGGCGCGGGCGCCGGCTCGGCCGGTGCCGGGGCCGGTTCCTCGGCGGGCGCCGGCGCGGTTTCGGCGGGCACGGGCTGCTGGGCCGGGTCGGTGACCGGCGGCGGCTCCTGCGGTTTGCTGCAGGCCGCGACGGTCAGCGCGAGCGCCAGCGCGGCAAGCGATGGGCGCAGGGACGAGATGTTCATGAATACCCCCCTCGAATGAAGAAGTAGTTGCTGATGGGCGCGGACTGTAGAGCGCATCGCTGAGCCGAAACTGAATTGCCGGCGGCGCGAGGCGCAAGCATTGCGCGGCGCGGCCGCTGCATGCAAGCGCTGTTCTCCTACGAAAGCGCCGAGAGTCTGGCGCTCGTCACCGACAGCCGGTAGATCAGCGTCTCGGCGAACACCTTGTAGAAGCGCAGCTGGCAGTCGCGCGACATGTCGTCGAGCAGGGTCGCGTTGACCTTCAGGGCCAGCACCCGTGTCGTCGCCACGACGGTGGCGGTGCGCTTGGTCGTGCTGAGAAAGCCGATCTCGCCGACGCAGTCGCCCTTCTCGAGCTGGTGCAGCAGCTTGCCGCGCTTGCGCACCTCGGCGCTGCCAAGCGCGAGGATGAAGAAGGCGTTGTCGATCTCGCCCTCGCGGATCAGCGCGTCGCCGGGGTTGTACGTCGCCATCTGGCTGACGGCGAGGATCTCGTCGATCTCGTCATCGCTGAAGGTGCTGAAGAAGCGCAGGCGACGCAGGGAATCGCGCGATTCGCGGCGCGTGACCTGGTGATCGGAAAGCCGCAACTGGTCGAACAGCCGGCTCAGCGTCGCCGCCAGCTCGTGCCCGGACTGGAAACGCTGCGCCGGGTCCTTGAGCAGCAGGCGCTCGACGACGTCGGACACCGCTTCCGGCACTTCGGGCCGCAGATCGCGCACCCGCGGCGCCGGCGTATGGCGGATGGCGCGGAACAGCAGCGGCAGCTCGGCATCGGTGAATGGCGGCGTGCCGACCAGGAGCTGGAACATCACGGCGCCGAGCGCGTAGAGATCGCTGGCCGGGCCCAGCCTGGCGCGCGTGATCTGCTCCGGCGACATGTACAGGGGCGAGCCGAGCACGCCCTGGCCGCCGGCGGAGGTGCGCCCGGTGATCTCGGCGATCGAGAAATCCATCAGCTTCGGCACGCCCTCGCGCGTCAGCATGATGTTGCCGGGCTTGATGTCGCGATGCAGGACACCCTTGCCGTGCGCGTAGTCGAGCGCCTTGGCGCACTTGAAGACGATGTCGAGCACCTGCGCGAGCGGCGCGCGACGCGCGCCGGGGCGGCACAGCGGCTGCAATGTCTCGCCGTCGACGTATTCCATGACCAGATAGCTGAGCTCGGCTTCGACGCCGGCGTCGTACAGGGCGACGATGTGCGGATGCTGCAGCATGCCGGCGGCGCGCGCCTCGGCGAAGAAGCCGCGCTCGTGGGCGGCATCGTCGGCATCGGGATCGTGCAGGGCCACCTTCACCGCGACGTCGCGCTGCACGAAGGGATCGAAGCCCTTGAAGACCACGCCGCAGGCGCCGCGGCCGAGTTCGGCGAGCAGCTGATACTTGCCGATCTGCGTCGGTGCCCGCGCGATCGCGCCACCACCGCCCGCCGCAGACTGTTCTTGCTCGACCATGCGCCCCGCCCTCGACCCGCAGCGAGCATAGCCGGGGCGTGGCGGAGCAACCAGCCGCCGTCAGCGCGGCTCTGTGATGGAGTCGTGGAAGGCGAGCACGGCGCGCAGCGTGCGGTCCGGCGCCTCGACGTGCGGGAAATGGCCGATGCCGTCGAGCAGCACGACGTCGGCATTCGGCATCTGCGCGCGGTAGCGCTCGACCATGGCGGTGCCGAATACCGGGTCGGCAGCGCCGTAAATGAGGCGCGCCGGCACGCCGGACGCGCGCAAGGCCTCGCCCCAGCGACTGCGCAGGGCGCGCCGTTCCCGCGTGTAGTGCAGCAGGCTGCGCACGACACGGCGGCCGTCGCGCAGGCACAGCAGCGTCCAGTAATCGTGCAGCTCGATCAGCCCCGGCTGCGTCTGCGGACCAAACAGCGCGCAAAGATCCGCGCTGAAGCGGCGCAGTCCGGCCACCCGTACAAACACGGCGCCGAACGGGCTCAGCAGAAAGCGCTCGAGCCAGGACGCGCGATGTGCCTCGACGAACGGCGAGCCGTTCAGGAGTACCACGCTGCACGGCCGCGCCGCCGCCTTGCCCTCGCGCGCACGCGCCAGCAGTTCCTGCGCGACGCAGACGCCGTAGCTGTGCGCGAGCAGATGCACGCGCGTCACGCCGCGCGCGGCCAGCAGGCGCTCGGCGAGATGGGCCTGTTCGGCGATCGAGTAGGCATGCGGATACGGCTTGTCGGAAAAGCCGAAGCCGAGGAAGTCGAACGCGATGACGTGTGCGAAGCGCCGCAGCAGGCCGGGCCACATGGCTTCGAAATCCCAGGACGCGGTCGGCAGGCCGTGCAGCAGCAGCAGCGCTTCGTCGCCGCCGCCCTGCGCATGCACGAAGATCGAGCGGCCGTCGAAATCGAAGGTACTGCCGGTATCGCGCCAGCGGCTCAGGCTCATGGCGAGCGTGTCTGCCGGACGATGAAGTCCGCCGCCTCGCGCAGTGCCGCGTCGGCCTCCGGAACCTTGCCGGCGAACACCTGCCAGACGTGCCACAGGCCGCGCCAGACCTTGTATTCGACCTCGACGCCGGCGGCACCGGCGCGTTCGGCGAGCCGCCGCGCATCGTCGTACAGCAGCTCGGTATCGGTGACCTGCACCAGCAGCGGCGGCAGGCCGCGTAGATCGGCGAACAGCGGCGAGGCCAGCGCGGTTTGCGCCGGCCGGCCAGCGAGATAGGCGGCGGCCGCCTCGCGCAGCATCTGCGGATCGAGGATCAGCTCGCTGGCCGCACGGCTGACGATCGTCTCGCCGCCGAGGCTCAGATCGACCCAGGGCGAGAACAGCACGATGCCGGCCGGCATCGGCAGGCCCGCCTCGCGAACCTGCAGGGCGCAGGCCAGCGCCAGGCCGCCGCCCGCGGAATCGCCGGCCAGCACGATGTCGGCCGCCGCGATGCCGCGTTCGAGCAGGCCGCGGTAGGCGGCCAGCGCATCGGCGGGCGCGGCCGGAAACGGATGTTCCGGCGCCAGCCGATAGTCGACCGCGACGACGCGCGCCTGCGCCCACTCGGCGAGCCGGGCGTTGACCGCGCGATAGATGCGCGCGGCGCCGAACAGGTAGGCGCCGCCGTGCAGATAGAGCACGACGCGACGGGCCGGCTGGTGCGTCGAACTGATCCACTCCACCGGCACGCCGCGCAGCGTGTCGGCCGCCGTGCGCGTGAACGGCGCGATCGGCAGGCGCGCCACCATCGCCACGCGCAACAAGGCGCGCCGGCGCAGCGCCACCGAACGGCCGGCGCGGAAGATCGGCGCGAGCAGCCAGCGCACGGGACGGCGCCAGGCGATCGCACGCAGGGAAGGACCTCGCTCACTCATGCGCCGAGCATAGCCAAACCGCCGCCGTGCCGGCGCACCGGCATAATAGGCGGCATTCATCGTGTCGGATTCTGGGTTCGTGAGCCTCGTCGTTTACCACGTCCGCGCCGCCGATCTGCGCGCGCACCTGTTCGAAGTCCGTTGCCGTCTCGCCGCGCCTGACCCGCAGGGACAGGTGTTCAGCCTGCCCAGCTGGCTGCGCGGCAGCTACCTGATCCGCGACTTCGCCAAGCACGTTGTCGGCCTGCGCGCCGAAAGCGGCGGCCGGCCGCTCGCCATCGAACGCCTCGACAAGCGCTCGTTCCGCTGCGCGGCAAGCGCGGCGCCGCTGGAAATCGTCTACCGCGTGCACGCCTTCGACGAGTCGGTGCGCAAGGCCTGGCTCGACACGCGGCGCGGCTTCTTCAACGGCAGCTCGCTCTTCTACTGCCCGCGGGGTTGCGAGCGCGGCGAGTTCACGGTGGAACTCGAGGCCCCGGCCGATCCGCTCGCCGCCGGCTGGCGCGTGGCGACCACGCTGCGCGCGGTCGAGATCGACGCGCGCGGCTACGGCCGCTACCGCGCCGCCGACTACGAAGAGCTCATCGACCATCCGGTCGAGATGGCGGACTTCCAGCGCATCGACTTCGATGTCGACGGCATTCCGCATGCGCTGGTGCTGTCCGGCCGCGTCGACGCCGATCTGCCGCGCGTCGCCGCCGATCTGGCGCGCATCTGCCACGTCGAGCGCGAGCTGTTCGGCCAGGAGCCGAAGCTCGACCAGTACCTGTTCCTGACCCACGTCGTCGCCAACGGCTACGGCGGTCTCGAACATCGCGATTCGACCGCGCTGATCTGCTCGCGCGGCGACTTCCCGCGCCGCGGCGACAGCAAGCTGAGCAAGGACTACCGCACCTTCCTCGGCCTCTGCAGCCACGAGTATTTCCACTTGTGGAACGTCAAGCGCATCGCGGCCGCGCGCTTCCTCGCCTCCGATCTCGGCAGCGAGGCCTATTCGCAGGATCTCTGGCACTACGAGGGCGTGACCTCGTACTACGACGATCTGTTCCTGCTGCGCGCGGGGCTGATCGACGCCGCGACCTATCTCGACGTGGTCGCCGAAAACGCCACGCGCCTGGAGCGCATGCCGGGCCGCAAGCAGCAGACGCTCGCCGACGCCAGCTTCGAAGCCTGGATCAAGTACTACCAGCCCGACGACAACACGCCGAACGCGGCGGTCAATTACTACGTGAAGGGCGCGCTCGTCGCGCTATGCCTCGATCTGCGCCTGCGCCGCGATTCCGCGACGACGCTCGATACCGTGCAGCGCGAGGCGTGGCGGCGCTGGGGCGCAACGGGCGCCGGCGTGCCGGAAGGCGGCCTCGAACAGCTGGCGCAGGAGTTGTCGGGTCTCGATCTCGCCGCCTTCTTCGACCACGCCCTGCGTTCGACCGAGGAGCTCCCGCTCGCCGAGCTGCTCGCGGATTTCGGCGTGCGCGCCGCGCGCCGCGCCGCCGTCTCCGACAGCGACATCGGCGGCTGGGTCGCCGGCGATCCGCCGCGCAGCTGGGCCGGCCTCAAGCTGCGGCCGGGCGAGACGCGCGTCATGCACGTGCTCAGCGACAGTCCCGCGCGACAGGCCGGAGTCTCGGCAAACGACCAGATCGTCGCGCTCGACGGCCTGCGCGTCAGCGCCGCCAACTGGCAGGCCCATGTCGCGGCGCTGGAGCCGGGCCGTCGCTACGCGCTGCACGTCTTCCGCAACGACGAGCTGCTCGAACTCGACTTCGTGCCGGCCGCGCCGCCGCAGGACACCTGGACGCTGACGCTCACCGATGCGAGCGAGGCGGTTGCGGCGCGGCGCAAGGCCTGGATCGGCGTCTGAGATGAGCGATCTGATCATCAAGGCGCTCCTCGCCTATCTGCTCGGCAACGTCATGGGCGGCCAGCTGATCGGCCTGCTGCGCGGCGGCATCGATTTGCGCAAGGTCGGCAGCGGCAATGTCGGCGCCACCAATGCCTTGCGCACGCAAGGCGCCGCCTTCGCGCTCGGCGTGCTCGCCATCGATGTCGCCAAGGGCGTCATCGCCGCGCTGGCGATCCCGCATCTGCCGGCGTTCGGCGCGCCGCTGTTCGCTGCCCATGAACAGGCTTACGTGTGCGGCGTCGCGGTCGCGCTCGGCCATTGCTATCCGGCGCTGTACGGCTTTCACGGCGGCAAGGGCGTCGCCACGCTGGCCGGCGTGTTCGGCGCGCTGCTCACGCCGGCGCTGGCCTGGATTCTCGCGGCCTTCGTGCTGCTCGTCGCGCTGACCGGCTACGTCAGCCTGGCCACGCTCGGCGCCGCCGCGACCGCGATCGCCTGGGTCGCGCTGACCCTGCCCGGCGGTCTCGCCTCGCCGGCCGGCATGTTCACGCTGGCCATGGCCCTGCTCATCGTCTGGAAGCATCGCGAGAACATCGGCCGCCTGCTCAATGGCGGCGAAAACCGTTTCGAGAAAGCACGGGTGCTGGGCCGATGGCTGTCGCGCTGAACGAAGCCGAACTGCTCGCGCTCGTCGACGCGCTCGCCGACGGCGCCTGGCACTCCGGCGAGGATCTGGCGGCGCGCTCCGGCGTGACGCGCGCGGCGCTGTCGAAGCGCATCGACAAGCTGCGCGACTGGCAGCTCGAGGTCGAATCGCGGCAGGGGCTCGGCTACCGCCTCCGCGCAGCGATCGAGAGACTCGATGCGGCGACGCTGCAGGCGGAAGTCCCGGGCTTGCGGGTCGCGGTCCGCCCGGTCGTCGATTCGACCAACACCCGCCTGCTCGAGAGCGAGTCGGCGCACGATCCGCAGGCGCTGTTCGCCGAACTGCAAACCGCCGGTCGCGGCCGGCGCGGGCGGCAATGGATTTCGCCCTTCGGCGCGAATCTGTATTTCTCGATCGCCTGGTCCTGGCCCGGCTGGCCGCGCGAGCTGACGGCGCTGTCGCTCGCCGTCGGCGCCGAGTGTGCGCTGGCGCTGCAGGACTTCGGCCTTGCCGACATCCGCCTCAAGTGGCCGAACGATCTGCTGGTCGACGGGCGCAAGCTCGGCGGCATCCTGATCGAACATCGCGGCGAAGCCGGCGGCAGCTGCCGTGTCGTCATCGGCGTCGGCATCAACCTGCGCATGGCGGCGGCACAGGGCGAACAGGTCACGCAGCCCTGGATCAATCTCGACGAGGCACTCGCCCGGCTCGAGCACGCCGCGCCGGGCCGCAACGCGCTCGCCGCTGCCTTGCTGCGCCGCCTGCACGCGCGCCTGAGCGCCTACGAAGCGACCGGCTTTGCCGCCGTCGCCGAGGACTGGACGCGCTTCGATGCAACGCGCGACGCGGCGGTGCGCATCCAGGGCGGCACGGAAATCACGGACGGCATCGCGCGCGGCGTCGACGCCAGCGGCGCGCTGCTGATCGAGACCGCGCGCGGCATGCAGGCCATCCACGCTGGCGAAGTCAGCCTGCGCCTCGCATGAAGCTGCTGATCGACATCGGCAACACGCGCCTCAAGTGGGCGCTGGCGCGCGACGGCCGATTCGTCGACCACGGTGCCGTCGTTCACGGCGGCGAGCCGGCGCGGGTCATCGCCCAGCTGCCCGCCGCCGCATTCGATGCGGTGTGGGTGTCTCACGTCACCGGCGCCGCACACGAAACCGCACTGATCGACGCCACACGCAGCCGCTACGGACAGGCCCCGCGTTTCGCGCGCAGCACGGCCGAATGGCATGGCCTGCGCAATGCTTACCGCGAACCCGAGCGCCTCGGCGTCGATCGCTGGCTGGCGATGATCGCCGCGTGGCAGGCGCATCGCGGCGCCGCCGTCATCGCCAATGCGGGCACCGCCTTGACGGTCGACGTGATCGCAGCCGATGGACAGCATAGCGGCGGCATCATCGCCGCGGGACTGGCGGCGCAGCAGCGCGCGGTGCTCGGCTCCACCCGATTCGACGTCGGCGCGTTCGGCGCGGACGAAGACGCGGCGCTCGGAACCGACAGCCAGAGTTGCGTGCGACAGGGCGCGCTGCTCGCGTGTCGCGGCGCCGTCGAATATGTCGAAGCGCTGGCGCCCGACGATGCCATCCGCTGGTTGACCGGCGGCGATGCTCATGTACTCGCCGCCGGACTTCACCGCAAGTGGCGCCACGAACCGCAGCTGGTGCTCGACGGACTGCTGGTGTACGCCGAAAACGCCGGCACGCCGTAAACCGGCGTCGGCGTAGCGTCAATCCACCAATACCGAGCCGGTGCCGTTGCAGCTCAATTCCGCACCGAGATCGGCGTTCGCCAAGTTCAGCCCGAGAGCCGCCAGGAGATTGTTCAAGAGGGGATCAAGAACCGGCGCCAGCACGCTGCCGACCAAGGCGCTCACCAAACTGGTCACGCCGCTCAACAGTGCATTCACGGTCGACGTGAGCAACCCGAGCCCGGGCAGGATCTGTATGCTCAGCTGAAGCGAGTCGATCGTACTGGTCAGACTCGAGACAATGTTCTGTGTCGACAGTGACTGGTACATCTGCGTCGGCTCCGGACTTGTGCCGATCTCGGGAAGGCCGTCGGGCGCGCTCGTCGTCGCACTGTAGGTGAACGTCTTAACCGAACTTGCGCCGACGGGCAGATTCTTGGCCGCTAGTTGCACTTGCGCGACGGTTGTTCCGAGCAGTGTCAGGCTGAGTACATTGATCGTGCTCGCGGATGGAAATCCCGCCGTGGAACTGAAGACATCCGCTTCCTGCGTTGTCGTCAACTTCCCCACGCTCGCATTGGCAATGGCAGTTTGCGTCTGCGCCGTCAGGCTCTTGCTGCCATCGGCCCCGCAGGTATAGCCCGTCACCCACCCTTCCGCTCCACCGATCTGAAGTGCGATATCCAGCTTGTTGTCCAGCAACTGCACACCCAACAGCGGGCCAAGAATGTTCATTAATTGATTGACGAGGCCAATGACGGAGAGATCCACTCCGACAAGCACGCGGATTTGCCCGGTACGAACGTAGATACGGTTCGCGCCGTTCCTCGGATCCGAGCCGATCAATGCCGGATTACCGATGGCCGAGGGCTGCGGCTTTTCGATCACACTGGCGCGGATCGATACGCCGAGTACGCCCGGCACGCTGATCGGCACCGTGGCGGCGATCGCGTTCTGCTTGTTGGCGATTTCGACCACGGCACGCACGAGATCCATGGCGTTGACGACCGCGTTGAGCCCCGCCGTCTCGGCGCCGGTCTGCAGGGTCAGCAGGCTGCCAAGCGGCACCGTCAGCGTGTTGACGTTGACGCCGACCGTGGTCAGCTGGCTCTTGAACGCCTGCAGGGTGACACCAGCGGTGCTGCCGGTACCGACCGCCGCGATCGTCGCATCGAGAACCTGGCCGAGCGAGACGTTCGATGCGTTGAGCAGATTCTGGTAGGTGCCGATGTCGACGGCCGCGTTGATTCCCAGAATGTTGTTGAGGAATTGCAGAAGATTGACGTTGGCATTGGCGACGCCTTGCCAACCCACGACACTCAGCGCGGCACTGCCGCCCAGCAGATTCGAGAGCAGGGCATTGACGACACCGTCATTGAGCGTCGCCAGCGTGCTGCGGATTTTCAACTGTGCCTGCGCGGAATTGACGGTCGCCGTCGCAGTCGCCCTCAAAGACGTTCCGGCGAGCAGAAAGTGCGGCGGCGTACCGGTGATGATGGCGCGGACCGCGACCTGGTTCAGATCGGTGTCGCTTGCCAGCGCGACGAAGCTCGGCGCCACCGACGGATTCCAGGTACCGCAGCTGACGGCCAGGGTGTACGGGCGCGTGCCCAGGTTGTTGGTGGCGGCGGTCGAAGCGGCGGGCTTCGCATTGTTGTTGCAGGAGCGCGTGCCATCGCTGTTGACCAGCTTCGCGGCACCCGCGAGCGCCGCCATGTCGGCGGCTTTCTGATAGTCGCGCTTGTAGTAGTAGAGGAATCCGATGTCCATCAGCGCCAGCAGCGCGATCAGCATGCTGATGCCGATCGCCGCAAACAGGACGATGGAACCGTCTTGGCGCTTGGCGCGAAGAAGTCGCGATCCGCGAATTCGCCTCATGGGAAAGTCCTCAACTCAGCTGCAGGATCGCGCAGCCCGTCAACGCGGTCGGCGTCCAGCTGCTGTAGCCCGTCGGATTGGGAATGATGCGGATGCCGCTGAACGGCACACTGACGCTGACCCGCAGCATGGTCGTCGAAGAAACCCCTCCACAGCTGCCGCCGTCGACCTTGATCTGCGGAAGCACATTGGCGAGCAACCAGGTCCGCCTGGCTGCGTAACTGGCGCCCGGAACCACCGCAGAGTTGGCCAGCGATTCGATCACCTGCGCTTGAATCGAGCCCAGCGTCTGCGCGGTGGGATCATTGAGGCTTGATGGAATGGTTGCGACGGTCTTCGCCTGCGTGAAGCCGGCCGCGCGCGCGCCGTCTTCCGCGGCGCGCGAGATGGCCATTTGCGCGTACAGCGCGGCGCCGAAGGTCGCCAGGCCGTAGAGCAGCAGCATCAGAACCGGCAGCAGCAACGCGAATTCCACCACGGCGGCGCCGCGCTGCTGCCTGACGCGAGGACTTGGCGTTCTCATGTGATCGGCAGCGCCCGTCCGTCCAGAAGGACCCGCGCCTGCCCGGACAGCGAGCTCGGCGCGAGGAGCCCGAAGCCAGGCAAAGTCGGAAGGACCGGGCTCGTGGCGTAGGGATAGCTCACCGTGACTACTACCTGGCACGGTGTGGTGCTGTTGCAGTCCGGCATGGGCGAGCCGGGGCAGGCGACATTTACCGGACAGATATAGGCATTGATGTTCAGCGCATGCCAGTGGCTCATCCAGCTTGCCCGCGCGCTCGCCGTCTGGATTGCGGCCTGGATGCGCTGCAGCATCTGCGCCTGCCGGTGTTGAACCGCGGTCTGCCCGGCCGTATAGGTGATGACCTGATTGCTCAGCGCGGCACGCGCACCATCCTCGGCAGCATGCTGGATGCCCATGCGCATGAGAAAGATGAGGCCGTACATCAAGCAGCCGTAGAAGAAGATGAAGAAAACCGGAAACACGAGGGCCAGTTCGACGGCGGTCGCTCCCCGCTGATGTTTCATCGCGCCGCCGGTACACATCCTGTTCATCCCCGATTCCCAAGTTGGCGCGCCATCTCAGGCGAACCCTTACCCGCATTCCGTGGAAGTACGGTGTAAGGAGCATGAACGGCGCGGATGCTCGCGCTGCCGATGCGCCGTCAAGCGGAGTGGTTTGGCTGACGGACAGCAGCCGACTCACGCTATGATTTGCAGGAACTGCGGGTTTTGTAGGATTTTCTCTACAAAAGCGCGCCTTTTTCCAAAGATCGCGCCCATGCGCAGCCAGCTCCCCGATCTTCCCGTCCTCCAAAGTCTGCCCGATTTGCGCGCTGCCCTGGGAGTGCAGACCTGCGCCGTGCTCGCGGCGCCGCCGGGGTCGGGCAAGACGACCGTGGTGCCGCTCGCCCTGCTGGACGAGGCCTGGCTCGGCGACCGGCGCATCGTCATGCTCGAACCACGCCGCGTCGCGGCGCGCGCGGCGGCGGCACGCATGGCGAGCCTGCTCGGGGAGAAGGTGGGCGAAACCGTCGGCTATCAGATTCGCTTCGAAAAACGGCTCTCGTCGCGAACGCGCATCGAAGTACTGACAGAGGGCTTGCTCGCACGACGTCTGCAGGCCGATCCGGAACTGCCCGGCGTCGGTCTCGTCATTTTCGATGAATTCCACGAGCGCAGCCTCGACGCCGATCTGGCGCTGGCACTGACGCTCGATGCGCGCGCCAACCTCAACCCGGACCTGCGCCTGATGGTGATGTCCGCGACGCTCGATACGCAGCGCGTCGCGGCGCTGCTCGACGGCGCGCCGGTGATCGAGAGCGGCGGACGCCAGTATCCTGTCGACGTTCGCTATGTGGCCTCGAGCGCCGATCTTCGCGAGCACGGCGAAACCGTGGCGCGCACCGTGCTGCGCGCGCTCGACGAAACATCGGGCGATGTGCTCGCCTTCCTCCCGGGCGCGCGCGAAATTCGCGCGGCGCAAGGCTTGTTGTCGGCACGGCTCGGCGAGCGCGTCGCCGTGCGTCCGCTCTACGGCGAGCTTTCATCGGACGAGCAGGACCTGGCGCTGCGACCGGACGCGGACGGGCGACGCAAGATCATCCTCGCCACCAATATCGCGCAGACCAGCCTGACGGTCGAAGGCGTCGCCACGGTCGTCGACGGCGGCCTCGTGCGCGTGGCGCGCTTCGATCTCGCAGCCGGCGCGAACCGGCTGGAAACAGAGCGCGTGTCGCGCGCCTCGGCGGATCAGCGCGCAGGCCGCGCCGGTCGCCTGGGGCCGGGCGTCTGCTACCGGCTGTGGAGCCGCGATCAGCATGCCAGCCTGATGCCGCACGACACGCCCGAAATCCTGTCGGTCGACCTGACACGCTTTGCACTGGAACTCGCCGCCTGGGGCGCCGCCCGCACCAGCGAGCTTTCGTTCCTCGACCAGCCGAATCCGGCGGCCTGGCAGTACGCGCGCGATCGTCTGCTCGACGTCGGCGCCATCGATGCCGCAGGCCGCATCACGACGCACGGCCGCGCACTCCTGCGGCTGCCGAGCACACCGCGCATCGCGCACATGTTGCTGATGGCCAAGGCACACGGCTTTGGGCGCACCGCGGCCTGGCTGGCGGCCGCGCTGGAAACGAGGGACGCCAGCGCGCGCAGCGATTTCGCGCACGCCGTGCAGGAGCTCGCGCATGGCAGTGGCGACCCCGCCCTGCGCCGGCGTGTGCTCGAGTCGGTACGGCAATTCCAGCGCGTCGCGCACATCGACGACAGCGAGCCGCTGCGACTGGAAGATCGTGCGATCGCGCGCTGTCTGGCCTGGGCATATCCGGAGCGAATCGCGCAGCGTCGCGCCGAAAGTCGTGGTGCGCATGAGCTCGCCTTTCTGTGTGCGGACGGCAGCGAGGCGCGGATCCGGAACCACGATGCGCTGGCTGGCGCCGAGTGGCTGGCGATCGCGCACTGGGATCCGGGACCTCCGCGGCGCATCCGCTCTGCGGTCGGCATCGCCGCCGCCGATGTCCGCAGTGACCAGGGCGATCGCATCGCCTGGCAGACCGTCGTTGCGTGGAACGCGCAGACGGAGGCCGTGGTCGCGGAATCGCAGCTGCGGCTAGGGGCGATCGTGCTCGAACGCAGGTCGCTGCGGCCTCAGGAAGCTGAAGCCGAGATCGCGGCCGAGATGCTCGCGGGTGTCCGCATGCTGGGCATACAGGCCCTGCCTTGGGATGACAACGCCCGGCAACTGCAGGCCCGCATCGAGTCCCTGCGCGCGTGGCGTCCGGAAGAGGGCTGGCCCGACGTCAGTGACGAGGGCCTCACTGCCCGCATGGAGTCCTGGCTGAAGCCGCAGCTCGTCGGCATGACGCGGCGCGATCATTTGAGCCGTCTGGACCTGAGCGAACTGCTGCGCGCGCAATTGAGCCACGAGCGGCAGCAGGCGCTGCAGAAACTGGCGCCGACGCACGTCGAAGTTCCCAGCGGTTCGCGCTTGCGCCTCGACTATCGCCCACCCGGAGCACCCGCCCTCGAAGTGAAGCTGCAGGAGATGTTCGGCAGCCTGGATACGCCGACCGTGAATGGCGGTCGCACGAAGATCGTTCTTCATCTTCTGTCGCCGGCGCAGCGGCCGATCGCCGTGACGCAGGACCTCGCCGGCTTCTGGGAGCGCAGCTATCTCGATGTGCGCAAGGACATGCGCGGCCGCTATCCCCGTCACCCGTGGCCGGACGATCCCCGCCGAGCCGAACCGACGCGCCGGGCGAAGCCGCGCGGCACCTGACGGTGGCCGCTGCACGACTGTCGCCCGTTTCGCGGCGAACAACAAAAAACCCCGATGCTTCCGCATCGGGGTGTTCTGTGTTTAAGACCCTGGCAGTGTCCTACTCTCACATGGCAGCTGCCACACTATCATCGGCGCTGAGTCGTTTCACTTCCGTGTTCGGGATGGGAACGGGTGGTTCCAACTCGCTATGGCCGCCAGGGAAACTGGCTGAGAAACCGGCTTGTGGCCAATCTCTCGAATTTGGTTTTGGTAGTTGAACACTGAAGCAACTCAATGCCTCAGTAGATACTTAACGGCAAAAATGCTTGAGCGTTATATGATCAAGCCGCACGGGCAATTAGTACACGTTAGCTGCACGCATTGCTGCGCTTCCACATCGTGCCTATCAACCTTGTCGTCTACAAGGGCCCTTCAGGGGACTCAAGTCCCGCGAGATCTCATCTTGAGGTGGGCTTCCCGCTTAGATGCTTTCAGCGGTTATCCCGTCCGTATATAGCTACCCAGCGATGCCACTGGCGTGACAACTGGAACACCAGAGATACGTTCCACCCGGTCCTCTCGTACTAAGGTGAACTCCTCTCAAATCTCGAACGCCCACGGCAGATAGGGACCGAACTGTCTCACGACGTTCTGAACCCAGCTCGCGTACCTCTTTAACCGGCGAACAGCCGGACCCTTGGGACCGACTACAGCCCCAGGATGAGATGAGCCGACATCGAGGTGCCAAACACTGCCGTCGATATGGACTCTTGGGCAGTATCAGCCTGTTATCCCCGGAGTACCTTTTATCCGTTGAGCGATGGCCCTTCCATACAGAACCACCGGATCACTTAGACCTACTTTCGTACCTGCTCGACTTGTTTGTCTCGCAGTCAAGCTAGCTTATGCCTATGCACTCAAGAGCGCGATTTCCGACCGCGCTGAGCTAACCTTCGCACTCCTCCGTTACTCTTTGGGAGGAGACCGCCCCAGTCAAACTACCCACCATACAATGTCCCTGTCCCGGATAACGGGACGAGGTTAGAACTTCGAGTTTACCAGGGTGGTATTTCAACGACGCCTCCATCAGAGCTAGCGCCCTGACTTCAAAGGCTCCCACCTATGCTACACAAGCAAACTCAAAATCCAGTGTAAAGTTATAGTAAAGGTTCACGGGGTCTTTCCGTCTTGCCGCGGGAACACTGCATCGTCACAGCGATTTTAATTTCACTGAGCCTCGGATGGAGACAGTGGGGCTATCGTTACACCATTCGTGCAGGTCGGAACTTACCCGACAAGGAATTTCGCTACCTTAGGACCGTTATAGTTACGGCCGCCGTTTACTGGGGCTTCGATCAAGAGCTTCGCCTTGCGGCTGACCCCATCAATTAACCTTCCAGCACCGGGCAGGTGTCAGACCCTATACGTCCACTTTCGTGTTTGCAGAGTCCTGTGTTTTTGATAAACAGTCGCAACCCCCTCTTCACTGCGGCCTACTTGCGTAGGCGTGCCTTCTCCCGAAGTTACGGCACTAATTTGCCGAGTTCCTTCATCCGAGTTGTCTCAAACGCCTTAGGATACTCTCCTCGCCCACCTGTGTCGGTTTCGGGTACGGATTCTTGATGCCTGAAGCTTAGAGGTTTTTCTTGGAAGCGGGGTATCAGGTACTTCGCTGGCGAACCAGCTCGTCATCACCTTTCAGAATTGACCTCCCGGATTTGCCTAAGAGATCTCCCTACGGGCTTAAACTACCATCCAACAGGCAGCTACCCTAACCTTCTCCGTCACCCCATCGCAGCATCAACAAGTGCTGGAATATTAACCAGCTTTCCATCGACTACGCTTCTCAGCCTCGCCTTAGGATCCGACTCACCCAGCGCCGATTACCGTTGCGCTGGAACCCTTGGGCTTACGGCGAACGGGTTTTTCACCCGTATTGTCGTTACTCATGTCAGCATTCGCACTTCTGATACCTCCAGCAACCCTTACGAGTCACCTTCACAGGCTTACAGAACGCTCCTCTACCACGCATATTGCTATGCATCCGCAGCTTCGGTACACCGCTTGAGCCCCGTTACATCTTCCGCGCGGGCCGACTCGACCAGTGAGCTATTACGCTTTCTTTAAATGATGGCTGCTTCTAAGCCAACATCCTGGCTGTCTTAGCCTTCCCACATCGTTCACCACTTAGCGGTAATTTGGGGACCTTAGCTGGCGGTCAGGGCTGTTTCCCTTTTCACGATGAAATTTAGCTCCCACCGTGTGTCTCCCGTGATTGCACTTGCAGGTATTCGGAGTTTGCAACAGTTGGGTAGGAACTTGTGCTCCCCCCAGACCGTAACAGTGCTCTACCCCCTACAGTGATACACGAGGCGCTACCTAAATAGCTTTCGAGGAGAACCAGCTATCACCCGCCTTGATTAGCCTTTCACTCCTATCCACAGCTCATCTCCGTCTTTTTCAACAGACGTGAGTTCGGGCCTCCAAGTGGTGTTACCCACTCTTCACCCTGGCCATGGATAGATCGACGGGTTTCGGGTCTACTCCCAGCAACTAATCGCCCTATTAAGACTCGGTTTCCCTACGGCTCCCCTATACGGTTAGCCTTGCTACTGAGAAGTAAGTCGCTGACCCATTATACAAAAGGTACGCCGTCACCCTTGCGGGCTCCGACTACTTGTACGCATCCGGTTTCAGGTTCTATTTCACTCCCCTCTCCGGGGTTCTTTTCGCCTTTCCCTCACGGTACTGGTTCGCTATCGGTCGACAACGAGTATTTAGCCTTGGAGGATGGTCCCCCCATGTTCAGACAAGGTTTCACGTGCCTCGCCTTACTCGATTTCATTCCATACGTCCTTTCGCATACGGGGCTATCACCCACTATGGCCGGCCTTTCCAGACCGTTTTGCTAAAACATATAGAACTTAAGGGCTGCTCCGCGTTCGCTCGCCACTACTTGCGGAATCTCGGTTGATTTCTTTTCCTGCAGGTACTTAGATGTTTCAGTTCCCTGCGTTAGCTTCCGCCACCTATGGATTCAGTGACAGATAGGGCCGAAGCCCTGGGTTGCCCCATTCGGAAATCCGCGGGTCAAAGCTCGTTTGTCAGCTCGCCGCGGCTTATCGCAGACTACTACGTCCTTCATCGCCTGTTGTCGCCAAGGCATCCACCAGATGCGCTTGTTCACTTGATCATATAACCTCAAACATTCTTTCGAACGTCGGAGATTTGGATCTCACTCTCGACAATCTTCGCCGTTAAGCACCTATGGCATTGAGTTCAACTAGCTTTCGCTAATCAACTAATGACAACAGTGTTCAACTACTAAACCGTATTGTTAAAGAACAAGAATCCACATCGTGGATTCGGGGAAACATTCACGCGAATGCTTGCCTGAATCGACAACGAGTCCCGAATCGTCTGGTGGAGCCAGTCGGGATCGAACCGACGACCCTCTGCTTGCAAAGCAGATGCTCTCCCAGCTGAGCTATGGCCCCGATTACCCGAACGAAGAATCAGTACGCCAGTGTCTGAAGATGGTGGGTCTGGCTGGATTTGAACCAGCGACCCCACGCTTATCAAGCGTGTGCTCTGACCAGCTGAGCTACAGACCCCTGGGCCGAAAACCTCGGGCAGAACGTGCGCGCACCCGCGCAGCTCTCGATTTCTTTAGTGCAAGTGACTTGTGTGGGCGCTCCCGTGGCGCTTGGAAGCGTACTTGAAAGGAGGTGATCCAGCCGCAGGTTCCCCTACGGCTACCTTGTTACGACTTCACCCCAGTCATCGGCCACACCGTGGTAAGCGCCCTCCTTGCGGTTAGACTACCTACTTCTGGTGCAACAGACTTCCATGGTGTGACGGGCGGTGTGTACAAGGCCCGGGAACGTATTCACCGCCGCAAATGCTGATCGGCGATTACTAGCGATTCCGACTTCACGAGGTCGAGTTGCAGACCTCGATCCGGACTACGAACAGCTTTATGGGATTAGCTCCACCTTGCGGCTTGGCGACCCTCTGTACTGTCCATTGTAGTACGTGTGTAGCCCTGGGCATAAGGGCCATGATGACTTGACGTCATCCCCACCTTCCTCCAGTTTGTCACTGGCGGTCCCCTTAGAGTGCTCAACTAAATGGTGGCAACTAAGGGCAAGGGTTGCGCTCGTTGCGGGACTTAACCCAACATCTCACGACACGAGCTGACGACAGCCATGCAGCACCTGTGTCTAGGTTCCCTTGCGGGCACCCCCATATCTCTACAGGGTTCCTAGCATGTCAAGCCCAGGTAAGGTTCTTCGCGTTGCATCGAATTAAACCACATACTCCACCGCTTGTGCGGGCCCCCGTCAATTCCTTTGAGTTTCAACCTTGCGGCCGTACTCCCCAGGCGGAGAACTTATCGCGTTAGCTACGACACCGACTTGCAGAGCAAACCGACGTCAAGTTCTCATCGTTTACGGCGTGGACTACCAGGGTATCTAATCCTGTTTGATCCCCACGCTTTCGTGTCTCAGTGTCAGTACAGGCCCAGGTGGCTGCCTTCGCCATTGATGTTCCTTCCGATATCTACGCATTTCACCGCTACACCGGAAATTCCACCACCCTCTACCGTACTCTAGTCATTCAGTCTCGGAAGCAGTTCCCAGGTTAAGCCCAGGGATTTCACAACCGACTTGAATAACCACCTACACACGCTTTACGCCCAGTAAATCCGATTAACGCTCGCACCCTCTGTATTACCGCGGCTGCTGGCACAGAGTTAGCCGGTGCTTATTCTTCAGGTACCGTCAAGACGCGCTATGTTAGAGCACGTTTTTTCTTCCCTGCTTAAAGTGCTTTACAACCCGAAGGCCTTCTTCACACACGCGGCATTGCTGGATCAGGCTTGCGCCCATTGTCCAATATTCCCCACTGCTGCCTCCCGTAGGAGTCTGGACCGTGTCTCAGTTCCAGTGTGACTGATCGTCCTCTCAGACCAGTTACTGATCGTCGCCTTGGTAGGCCATTACCCTACCAACTAGCTAATCAGACATAGGCTTCTCTTAGAGTGCTAGGCCTTGCGGTCCCCAGCTTTGGTCTTGCGACATCATGCGGTATTACTCCAAGTTTCCCTGGGCTATCCCCCGCTCTAAGGCAAATTCCTATGTATTCCTCACCCGTCCGCCGCTAACGGTATTGCTACCGTCCGCGCGACTTGCATGTGTTAGGCATGCCGCCAGCGTTCAATCTGAGCCAGGATCAAACTCTCCACTTTAAAGGTGTAAAGCTTAGATCCAAATATGCCTCGACGCGGCTAAACGTCTTCGGCATCGAAGAGTGATCTTCGTAACTCAATTAACTTTGGCTACGTTGATACTCTCATGTAACGTGGCTTCGCCACGCACACGGGAGCACCCACACAAATCACTTGCTTGTTCTTAAAGATCAGGCTGTTTCGGCTTCGTTTTTCGTCGTTGCCGTGCAGCGGGGAGGCGAATAATAGGGGTTTTTGAGGACGGTGCAACGACTTTTTCCGGTCAGCATGACAAGTACATGAAGTTGAAGTGCTTTTTGTTTTAAAAAAGTTCTTGGCGGCCTTTGGAACGCGCTGTTTTTGTGCAAAATTTCGCCAAAACGAGGGCAAATCGTGACCACGCGCCGCGGGCGCCCGCTGCGAGGACCGCCGATCGCGGTGGCTGAGCGCTCCTTGGCCGCCCTGTCACCAGTCCGCTCACTTCATCGGCCTGCCGGACAAGCGCGAGTGATGCGCCCTCGGCGACTCCGGACTCCATAACGGAAAAGGCGGGCGCGAGGCCCGCCTTCTCGAAACATTACGCCCAGCCGTTTTCAGGCCTGCAGCACCAGATCGACCCGCGCGTAGCGCCGCGAACCCACTTGCAGCAGGTATTGCTTGCCTGGCGAGAGAAGCAAGCCGCGGTCTTCGACGCGCTCCTGGTCGACGCGCACAGCGCGCTGATCGACCAGGCGGCTGCCTTCGGCGTTGCTCGCCACGAGACCGGCCTCCTTGAGCAGGCGGGCGATCGCCAAGCCGCCCGGCGGCGCGGCGACGCGGATTTCAGGGATGTGTTCGGGCAGCGAGCCCTGCGAAAACTGCGCGATGAACGCAGCCTTTGCCTCATCCCCGGCACCGGCGCCGTGAAAGCGCGAAACCAGTTCGACGCCCAGCGCCATCTTGACGTCGCGAGGATTGACGCCGCCGCTGACACTGCGCCGCAGCGCCTCGATCTCGGCGAGAGGACGGAACGACAGCAGCTCGTAATAGCGCCACATGAGCGTGTCGGACACCGACATGATCTTGCCGAACATCTCGTTCGGCGCGTCGTTGACGCCGATGTAGTTGCCGAGGCTCTTGGACATCTTCTGCACGCCGTCCAGGCCCTCGAGGATCGGCACGGTCATGATGCACTGCGGCTTCTGTCCTGCGTTTGCCTGCAGATGCCGGCCCATGAGCAGATTGAACTTCTGATCCGTGCCACCGAGTTCGACGTCCGCCTTGAGCGCGACCGAATCGTACCCCTGCAGCAGCGGATACAGGAATTCGTGCACGGCAATCGATTGATTCGCCGCGTAGCGCTTGGCGAAATCGTCGCGCTCGAGCATGCGGGCGACGGTGTGCTGGGCCGCCAGGCGGATCATTCCTTCGGCGCCGAGCTTGTCGAGCCAGCGCGAGTTGAATTCGATCGTGGTGCGGTCCGGGTCAAGAATCTTGAAAACCTGCTCCTTATAGGTCTGGGCGTTCTCTTCGACCTGTTCGCGCGTCAAGGGCTTGCGTGTTTCATTTTTTCCCGTCGGATCGCCGATCATTCCCGTGAAATCACCGATCAGAAACACGGCTTCGTGGCCCGCCTCCTGGAAGGCACGCAATTTGTTAAGCAACAGCGTATGGCCAAGGTGCAGATCCTTGGCCGTCGGATCGAATCCGGCCTTGATGCGCAGGCGCCGCCCTTCGATCTGGGCTGCGGTGAGCCGCGCGCGGAATTCCTCGGCGGGAATGATTTCGTCGGTGCCGCGTTCGAGCTCGGTGAAGTCCATGTGGATGTACGACAGGGAACTAAGCGATGATGGAAGAATCGAAGCGTAGATTCTGCTTGCAATGCCCCGGAAACTGTGTTTCCTTACGGCCCTAAGCAGCATCACAGCATAAATACAACGATATAGAAGCACACGTGGCTCGGATCGCGCGGTACAGCGCGGCCTCGATATCGTTTTTCAGGTTGAGAAGATGAAAATTGATTATAGCCCAGCCGGGCTGGCCCCTCGCCGCGCGGCGCGGCGCTCTGTTTGGATGGCGACGGCGTGCATTTCGGTCCTGTCGATTGTCGCGATGCGCGAAGGCATTGCGACGCGCCAGGATGCGCTGCGCGATGCGGCCGGTGACGAAGCCGCAGCCGCGTTTTCGTCGCGCGCCGACAGCGCGTTCGATGCCGCCACGCAGGCCGCGACCGCCGACAGCCTGCAGGCTCCCGCCGCCAGCGAATGGACCACGGTCGTGGTCCGTCGTGGCGAAACCTTGTCGGATATCTTCGCCAAGCAGGACCTCGGCCTGTCCGAAGCCGTGGCGATCGTCGGTCTCGGCGGCGATGCCGCGCGACTGCGCAATCTGAAGGCCGGCGACAAGCTCAGCCTGCGCAAGACCGAGGACGACCAGCTCGACGAGCTGAACTACGAGTTCGATGAAACGCACACGCTGCAGGTCCGTCGCTCGGACAACGGCTTCGAGTCGCTGACCATCGAGGCCGAGATCGAGCGCCATCCGGCGCAGCTGACTGGCGTCATCACCAGCTCGCTGTTCGCCGCCGCGCAGAAAGCCGGCCTGTCGAATCGCCTGGTGATGGAGCTCGCCGACATCTTCGGCTACGACATCGACTTCGCCCTCGACCTGCGCAGCGGCGACCGCTTCTCGGTCGTCTACGATCAGCTCTACAAGGACGGCCAGAAACTGCGCGACGGCGACATCGTCGCCGCCGAGTTCGTGAACCAGGGCAAGACCTACCGCGCGATGCGCTACGTCGATGCCGACGGCAACGCCACCTACTACACGCCCGAAGGCGAGTCGTTCCGCAAGGCCTTCATCCGTACGCCGGTCGACTTCATCCGCATCAGCTCCGGTTTCAGCCTCGGCCGCCGACATCCGATTCTCAATACCATCCGCGCCCACAAGGGCGTTGACTATGCGGCGGCGATCGGCACGCCGGTCCGCGCGACGGGTGATGGCATCGTCGACTTCGTCGGCGTGAAGAGCGGCTACGGCAACGTGGTGACGATCCGCCACGGCGCGAAGTATTCGACGCTGTACGGGCACCTCTCGCGCTTCCGGGCCGGACTCAAGGCCGGCCAGCGCGTCCGCCAGGGCCAGCTGATCGCCTATGTCGGCATGACCGGCCTCGCCACCGGCCCGCACCTGCACTACGAATTCCGCGTCAACGGCGTACACCAGAATCCGCTGACCGTCGCCCTGCCACGCGCCAATCCCCTGCCGCGCAGCGTCGTCGCCCAGTGGCGCATGGACAACGCCACGGCACTGGCGCAGCTCGACGCGATGTCGCACTCGCAGCAGACCGCGCTGGCGACGCTAGCCGCGCCGCCGCCGGCCCTGCACGACTGAGCCGGTGTCCGGCGGGATCTGCGTCGGGCTGATCTCCGGCACCAGCCTCGACGCCGTCGACGCGGCCGCCTGCGAGTTCGATGCCGAAGGCCGCTGGCGGCGATTGCTGGGCACGCACAGCGAGTCCTATCCGTCCGCCTTGCGCCAGGAGCTGCTCGATCTGCAGCGCCGGCCGGATACGGCGATCACCCTGCGCGACGTCACGCGGCTCGACGCGGCGATCGGCGACTGCTTCGCACAGGCGGCGGCGCGTTTGCTCGAACAGCTGAGCCTGCGCCCGCCGGACGTCGACGCCATCGGCTCGCATGGTCAGACGGTCTTCCACGATCCGCTCACCATCCGCAGC
Organism: Solimonas soli DSM 21787; assembly: GCF_000474945.1. Taxonomy (GTDB): domain Bacteria; phylum Pseudomonadota; class Gammaproteobacteria; order Nevskiales; family Nevskiaceae; genus Solimonas; species Solimonas soli. The sequence continues at coordinate 25,838 of NZ_KI440836.1, forward strand.
AGCCTGCAGCTCGGCGATCCGAACCGCATTGCCGCGCGGACCGGCGTCCGCACCATCGCCGACTTTCGTCGCGCCGATATGACGCACGGCGGCCAGGGCGCGCCGCTGATGCCGGCCTTCCATCAAGCCGTCTTCGGCGGCAGTCCCTGCGTGGTCGCCAATATCGGCGGCATTTCCAACATCACGGTACTGGGTGCGGCGGACGCGCCGGTGTTCGGTTTCGATACCGGGCCGGGCAACGCCCTGCTCGACGACTGGATCCAGCGCGAAAAAGGTCTGGCGTACGATCGCGGCGGCGAATGGGCCCGCAGCGCCGAGGCGGATCGCGCACTTCTGGCCGCCTGCCTGCGCGATCCCTATCTGGCCCTGCCGCCGCCCAAGAGCACCGGCCGCGACTACTTCAATCTCGACTGGCTGGCGCGTCGCACAGATGCCCTGCCGGCGGACGCGGCGGTCATTCAGAGAACCCTGCTGGAATTGACCGTCGAGAGCCTGTCGCGGGCCATCGACGCCGAAGCCCCGAAAGCCCGCGAGCTATTCGTCTGCGGCGGCGGTGCGCGCAATGGTTTTCTGATGGAGCGGCTGGCGCAGCGACTGCCGCGCCTGCGCGTGGCCGATACCTCGGCACGCGGACTGGATCCGGATTGGGTGGAAGCCGCCGGCTTCGCCTGGCTGGCGTGGCGAACGGCGCGCGGACGGCCCGGCAATCTGCCGTCGGTCACCGGCGCCGGGCGCGAAGTGGTGCTCGGCGGAATCTACGCGCCCTGACGTCTTTTCCGCGCCGGCCGGGCCGCCGGATCCGCCCGAGTCTGCACGCTACACCGAGAACGAGTTGCCGCAGCCGCAGGTCGTCGAGGCGTTCGGATTGCGGATGACGAACTGCGCGCCTTCGACGCTTTCCTTGTAGTCGATCTCGGCGCCGGCGAGATACTGCACGCTCATCGGATCGACCAGTAGCGTGACGCCGTTCCTGACCACCACGGTATCGTCGTCTTCGCGGCTCTTGTCGAACTTGAAGCCGTACTGGAAGCCGGAGCAGCCGCCGCCGGTGACGAACACGCGCAGCATCTGCTCACGGTCGTCTTCCTCGTCGAGCAGCTCGCGAACCTTGTTCGCCGCAGCCTCGGTAAAAATCACCGTCGCCTCGTCGGCGACCTCTGCCGTTTCGCTCATGACCTCACCTCAGACGAGACCTTTGGCGCGGCGCGCTTCGCCGAGCTCGTCGTACATGCCGTCCACCGTGATCTCGACGTCGGCCGCTTGCTGCGCCATGGCCGTCTGGTGGACCAGCTGGCCGTTGACCTGCGCGCCGCCTTCCATCTCGATGATCTTGTAATACACATTGCCAGTGACGCGCGCCTTGGCCGCCAGCGTGATCTTGTCCGAGGCGTAGACGTCGCCCGTCACCGAGCCGTTCAACATGATATTGGGGACGCGCACGTCGCCTTCAATGGCGCCGCTGTCGCTGACCGACAGCGCGGCCTTGTCGCCGTTGGCGATCACCTTGCCCTTGACCTTGCCGTCGATATGCAGGCCGCCGGCGAAGCGGATGTCGCCGAGAATCTCGGTCTGCCGGCCGATGAGCGTATCGACACCGGTCGTCGTGCTGCCGCCGCTCTTCACAGTGCTATTCCCGAATTTCATGGAGCCCTTCCTCGTCGTCGAGCACGCGTTGCCAGTCGAAGCCCTCTTCAGTCTGCGGCGCACCGTCGGTCGATGGCACCAGCGCGACCAGGACACGGCCCGGTGCGAAACCGTCCGGAAGCTGGAACTCGCCACTGAACTCTTCGAAATACTTCAGCGAAAATAGCAGATTCTGCGCCACCGCAGGCGCCAGCTCGCGTAGGGAAATGCGCCGTTCGGCACCTGCGCTGCGGCCCACGATCGTCAGCTCGACATGGCCGCCGATGCGCTTTTCGTGGCGAACCGACTGGATCAGGGTCAGGAAGAAGCGATAGGCGTTGCGGCGGCCCTTGATCGCCCCGAGCCGCAATTCCTGCACGCGCACGCCGGCGCGCGCCTGGTCCGGCGCGGCGATGCCGCGGTAGAACGCGACCTGCTCGCGCAGCTCCGAAGTCTCGGCTTGCAGATCGGTGAGCGACTTGCGCACGCTGTCGCAGGCCTGCGTATCGATTTGCGTCGAGCGCTTCACGTAGGCGAGCTGCTGGCGCAGGTCCTCGGCTTCCGAGCGCGCCGCGCGCAGCTCGTGCGCCAGCCGGCGACGCTCGGCGCGCAGCTGCTCGGCTTCCGTCTGCGCCCTTTCGAAATCGCTGACCGTGGTGGCGCGCGTGTAGCTGTACAGCGCCCAGGCGGCGAGCGCGAGCAGCACCGTCGAACCGGCAACGATCGCCGGCTTGCGCCAGGGCCGGTGCCGATGGATGACGATCTTGTGCTGCACGCCCGACCGTCAGCGGTTCATGGCGCCAGCGGCGCAGCCTGCAGGCCCAGACGCTCGTCGAGGCCGAACATCAGGTTGAAGTTCTGCACCGCCTGGCCCGAGGCGCCCTTGACCAGGTTGTCGATCACCGACAGCACGATCACGGTCTTGCGATCGGCGGCGAGATGCACGGCGATGCGGCAGAGATTGCCGCCGCGCACGCCGCGCGTTTCCGGATGGTCGCCGGCCGGCGCGACGTCGACGAACGGCTCGCTGGCGTAGCGCTGCTCGAAGAGTTTCTGCAGGTCCAGCTCCGGCCGCGTCAGGCGCGCGTAGATCGTCGCGTGAATGCCACGGATCAGCGGCAGCAGATGCGGCACGAAGGTCAGGCCCACCGGCTGCCCGGCGATGTCCGCCACGCCCTGCAGGATTTCCGGGCTGTGGCGGTGGCCGGGCACGCCATAGGCCTTGAACGAATCCGCGGCTTCGCAGAACAAGGAGCCGGTCTTCGCCTCGCGGCCGGCGCCGCTGACGCCCGACTTGCAGTCGGCGATCAGCCCGTCGAACTCGATGGCGTGTGCCTCGAGCAGCGGCAGCAGGCCGAGCTGCACCGCCGTCGGATAGCAGCCCGGATTGCCGACGACACGCGCCTTGCGGATTGCCTCGCGGTTCACTTCCGGCAGGCCGTAGACCGCTTCGGCCAGAAGATCCGGGCACGTGTGATCGAGCTTGTACCAGTCCTTGAACACCGCGGTGTCGCGCAGGCGGAAGTCGGCCGACAGGTCGATCACCTTGACGCCGCGCGCCACCAGTTCCGGCGCCATCTGCATCGCCGTGCCGTGCGGCGTGGCGAAGAACACGGCGTCGCACCGGGCCAGCTCGCCCACGTCCGGCGCACGGAAGGCCAGATCGGTGTAGCCACGCAGATGCGGGAACAGCGCGTCGGCGCGCAGCCCGCTCTCCTTGCGCGACGTCAGCATCGCGACGTGCACCTGCGGATGCTGCGCGAACAAGCGCAGCAGTTCGGCGCCGGTGTATCCGGTCCCGCCGACGATACCGACCTTGATCTTGCCAACTTGCGACACGGGATTTGCTCAGGGGACGCTGGGGGCGGCCATAATAGTCGATCGCCATCCGGCGATCCCGCCTCGCCGCCACGGACTCTTCGCCATGCTGCCGCTCTGGCTCAAAGCCTTTCACCTCTTTTTCGTCATCGCCTGGTTCGTCGGCCTGTTCTATCTGCCGCGGCTGTTCGTCTACCACACCGAGGTCAGCGACGAGGCCGGCCACGCGCGCTTCTGCGCCATGGAGCGGCGTCTCTACGCGATGACGACGATCGGCATGGTCGGCACCTGGCTGCTCGGCATCGGCCTCTTGCTCGCCGGCCCGGAGATCTATCTCAAGTCCGGCTGGCTGCACGCCAAGCTGACGCTGGTTCTGGCGCTGTCGGGCTATCACGGCTGGCTGAAGACACGCATCCGCGCCTTCGCCGAGCGGCGCAACACCAGGACCGCGAAGTTCTACCGGCTGATGAACGAGCTGCCGACGGTACTGCTGCTGATCATCCTGATCCTGGTGGTCGTGAAACCGTTCTGAAGCGCGCCGCTCGCCAACGAAAAAGCCCCGCCATGCGGGGCTTTTTTCCTGCGCTGCGCGAGTCAGGAGCCGCCGATCTCGCCGACGCCGAGCTGCATGTAGTTCTGCACGCCGATCTTCTCGATCAGGCCGAGCTGCTCCTCGATCCAGTCGATGTGTTCTTCTTCGCTCTTCTGGATCTCGACGAACAGCTCGCGCGTCACGTAGTCGCCGACTTTCTCGCAATGCGCGATCGCATCCTTGTAGAGCGGATGCGCTTCCTTCTCGAGCCGCAGATCGCACTCGAGCAATTCCTTGATGTCCTCGCCGATGTACAGCTTGCCGAGGTCCTGCAGGTTCGGCAGGCCTTCGAGGAAAAGGATGCGCGCGATCAGCTTGTCCGCGTGCTTCATCTCGTCGATCGACTCGTGGTACTCGTGCTTCTCGAGCTTCTTGAGCCCCCAGTTGCCGAGCATGCGTGCGTGCAGGAAGTACTGGTTGATCGCGGTCAACTCGTTCTTCAGGCCGAGGTTCAGATATTCGAGTACCTTGGGATCGCCGCGCATGTCCATTGCTCCGTGTCGAGGGATGGCGGGCAGTATAGGGAGCGCGACGGAGCGGTGACGAAACGTCTTGAAGAACCGTTCCGATTTGCGTCAAGGCGCGTCGCGCGCAGGGCGCGCGGCGCAGGCGCCCCAAGGCGCTATGCCGGCGCGAAAGCCGCCGTCAGCGCGGACAGCGGCATCGCGTCCTGGCTGCGCTCGCGCAACGCGGCGCCGAGCAGCTCGCGCGCCTGCGGCACGCACTTGCCGCAACAGGTCCCGAGACCGTGCCCGCGCGCCAGCTCGCGCAGGCTCGACACGCCGTCCTCGTGGACGGCGCGGCGGATCGTGCGATCGGAGACAGCTTTGCAGACGCAAACGTACATGGCGCCATCGTCCCGTAAATGAGAATCCATGTCAACAGACTTGGAATCTCGTTTGCAGGCATGCGGTGCAGCGCGCGGTTCAGAATCCCTGAACGGGAACGACGACGGCCTGCGGGGGCGGTCCGCTCAGTACCCCGGCGAGCTCGCGCAAGGCGGAGTGATAGACCTCGCGCTTGAAATCGACCACCTCGTCGAGCGGCAGCCAGTAGTCCACCCAGCGCCAGCCGTCGAATTCCGGCTTGTCGCTGGTATCGAGCCGCACGGCGGTGTCGGCGGCGACCAGACGCAGCGCGAACCACTTCTGTTTCTGGCCGATGCAGACGCGGCCGCGGGAGCGGCGCAGGTAGCGGTTCGGCAGGCGGTAGCGCAGCCAGCCGGTCGTGACGCCGAGGATCTGCACATCGTCGCGCGACAGGCCGAGCTCCTCGCCCAGTTCGCGGAACAGCGCCTGTTCCGGCCTTTCGCCGCGCTGGATGCCGCCCTGCGGGAACTGCCAGGCGTCCTGGCCGATGCGCTTGGCCCACAGCAGCTTGCCCTCGGCATTGCTCAGGACAATGCCGACATTCGGCCTAAATCCGTCTGCATCAATCACTTGGGCACGAGAACGGGCGAAGTTTGAAAGGATTGTTCCACAAGCGCCGATCGCCCAGCAATGCGCGGCTGCTATCCTGCGCGGCCCCGCCGTCGCCATCCGCCCGGAGCGTCATCCATCCCATGCGCCGCCTCGCCGTCTTCGATCTCGACCATACCCTGCTGGCCAGCGACAGCGACCATCTCTGGGGCCGCTGGATGATCGAGAACGGCATCGTCGACGCCGAGCGTTACGCGCGCGAGAACGAACGCTTCTACGCCCTGTACACCGCCGGCACGCTCGACATCCACGAGTACGCGGCGTTCAGCCTGCGTCCGCTCGTCGAGCAGCCGCTGGAGCGGATGCTGGCCTTGCGCGAGCGCTTCGTCGCCGAATGGGTCGCGCCGATCGTCGCGCCCGGCGCGCCGGGCCTGCTCGAGAAGCATCGCGCGCAGGGCGACGAGCTGCTGATCACCACGGCGACCAGCCGCTTCATCACCGAGCCGATCGCCGCCCTGCTCGGCGTGTCGAACCTGATCGCCACCGACGCGGAGATCGTCGACGGCCGCTACACCGGGCGCATCGCCGGCATTCCGAACTTCCAGGGCGGCAAGGTCGAGCGTCTGCGCCGCTGGCTCGCCGCACAACCGGAGCCATACGCGCATCTGACCGCCTACAGCGATTCGCGCAACGACATCCCGCTGCTCGAGGAGGCGCAGTCCGCGGTCGCGGTCGATCCGGACAATGTGCTACGCGCCACGGCGGAACGCCGCGGCTGGGCGATCATCAGCCTGCGCTGAAGCTCAGAGCGCGAGGCCGGCGAAGGCCTCGTGCAGCTTGCCGTTGGTGGCGAGCACCGTGCGCGTCTCGAGGCTCGGCGGACGGCCATTGAGATCGGTGAAGCGGCCGCCGGCCTCCTCGACGATGACCGCCAGCGCGGCGATGTCGAGAATGTTGACATCGGACTCCACCACCGCGTCGAGCTTGCCGGCGGCCAGATAGTGGTAGTGCACGAAGTCGCCGTAGCCGCGGATGCGGTGCAGCTGCGGAATCAGGCGGCCGAGTTCGAGCCACTGCGGCGCGCGCGCCAGCGTCGCCAGATTGCCGGTCGACAGCGTCGCCTTGCCGAGCTGATCGATCGTCGATACCCGCAGGCGCTCGTAATCCGCGAGCGGCGTTTCGAGCAGGCCGCGCCAGGCGCCGGCACCGCGTTCGGCCCAGGCGACTTCGCCGAGACCTTCGTTCCAGCACGGCGCGCAGGACACGCCCATGATCAGCTCGCTGCCGCGCATCAGCGCGATCTGCACCGAGAAGATCGGATAGCCGCGCACGAAGGCCTTGGTGCCGTCGATCGGATCGACGAGCCAGAGATACTCGGAGCCGGCGGCGATGTCGCGGCCCGTCTCCTCTCCATAAAAACCATAATCGGGAAAGCGCGCGCGCAGCGCCGCCTTGATGGCGCGCTCGGCGGCGACGTCGACCTCGGTCACCGGGCTCGCATCGGCCTTGTACTCGACGCTGAAGTTGCCGCGGTAGGCCTTGCGGATGATGTCGGTGGCGGCGCGCGCGGCTTCGAGCGCGGCGCTGATATGCGGGCTGGCCATGACGGTGCTCTGGTTCGGGGTGCGCATGATAGCGGCGCGGCGGCGCCGTGGCGCGGCACCGCGCTTGCGTTTGTGCGGCCGCTCCGCTGTAGTCCTCGCCCCCGCAGGAGACACGACACGATGGGCAACCGACTGAGCAAGATCGTCACCCGCACCGGCGACGCCGGCACCACCGGCCTCGCCACCGGCGACCGCGTGGCCAAGACACATCCGCGCATCGCCGCCATGGGCGAGCTCGACGAGCTCAACTCGCAGCTCGGCGTGCTGCTCGCGCAGGCCGCGCTGCCGAAACGTTTCCACGACGCGCTGTCGCTCGTGCAGCATCGGCTGTTCGACATTGGCGGCGAGCTCGCGCTGCCCGGCCACACGGCGATCCGCGAGGAACACGTCGCACAGCTCGAGGACTGGGTCGAAGCCTTCAACGCCGATCTGCCGCCGCTCAAGGACTTCGTGCTGCCGGGCGGCAACCCCGGCGCCGCGCAGGCGCACCTCGCGCGCGCCGTCGCGCGGCGCGCCGAGCGCGGGCTGTGGACCGTGCACGGCGAAACGCCGCTCAATCCGGCGGCGCTGCGCTATCTCAACCGCCTGTCCGATCTGATGTTCGTGATCGGCCGCCTGCTCGCACGCGCCGACGGCGGCAGCGAAGTGATCTGGAAGCACGCCTGAGCGCGGCGCCGGCGGATCGCGCTCAGGGCGCGCGGCATGCCGCGGGCGACGGCGTCGCCATGCAGGCACGCACACGGTCGAGCCCCGCGCACAGGCCGGCGATGCCGTCGAGCACGCGCGGCGATTGCCGTGTCAGCAGATTGGCGTCGATCGCCACACGCCGGCGCGGATCGGCCGCCGCCGCGCTGCCGAGCCGGCGCCAGTACGCCGCCATGCCGCGCGCATCCTCGTCGGCGGCATACACCACCACCTGCGGATCGGCGGCGAGCACCGCTTCGTCGCTGACCACCGCCGACAAGGTCGGCAACGCCGAGAACACGTTGTCGGCGCCGCACAGATCGAGCGCGGCGCTGATCGGACTGCGGCCATTCACCGTGTACACCGGCCCGCTCTCGAGCTGGTAGAACGCACGCAGCCGCGGCCGGCCGCGATATTGCGCGCGCAAGGCCGCGAGTCGCTGGCGGTACGCCGCCGCGCTTGCGCGGCCCTGCGCGGCGTGCCCGAGCTCGGTGCCGAGCCGCTCGAGGGCGCTGGCGATCGCATCGAGATCGCCGATCGCCAGCGGCTCGACGCGCAGGCCGAGGCCCTGCAGCTGCGCGATCGTCGCCTCCGGCGTGCCGCCGCGCCAGGCCAGCACGCGTGTCGGCCGCAGCGCGAGCACGGTTTCGAGGCTCACCGCCATGGCGCTGCCGACCTGTGGCCGTTTCGCCGCCTGCGCCGGGAAATCGGTGTACGCGGCGACGCCGACCAGTTCGTCGCAGGCGCCGACCGCGCACACCAGTTCGGCCAGATGCGGCGCCAGTGTGACGACGCGCTCGGCCGCCGCCGCGCCGGCGCTCGACAGCAGGATCAGCAGCGCGGCCACGCCACGCACCGGGGCCCGCATCAGAAGATGCTGCCGGTCGCGAAGATCGCGAAGAAGGCGAGCAGGATCAGCAGCGCGCGCCACTGCATGCGCAGCACCTCGCGCAGTGCGGAACCGAGATTGACCGGCTCGGCGGCGCCGTCGGCCGTCTCGGTGCGCAGCGACGCGACGGCGATTTCCGCGAGCAGCGCCCAGGTGTGCGAGCGCCAGCCGTGCAGCGGCTGACGCATCAGCGCGCGCCAGGCGGAGAGGGCGTCGTCGAGACTGCCGGCAAGGCCGAACAGCAGGGTCGTGATGCGCACCGGCACCCAGGCGAGCAGGTTGTGCAGCCAGTCGGCGGTGCGCTCGGCCCAGGAACCCGGCGCCGTTTCGTGCATCAGTCGCGGCAGGCGCGAGGCGAGACGATAGGCGACCGCGCCGGCCGGGCCGAACACGAAGAACCACAGCAGCACGCCGAACAGCTTCTCGTGCGACTGGATGAACAGCGTGCCCATCAGCGAGCGATGGCTCTCGTCCGGCTGCGGGCCGCGCTGCAGGTTGCGCGCGATCTGCTGCACGCGGGCGATGTCGCCGGCGTCGCGCGCGGCGAGCAGGTCGTGCACGTCCTCGGCCAGATCGCGCGGGCCTAGGCACAGCAGCAGCACGGCCGCCGATGCGCACAGCGCGATCACCGGACTCCAGATCTGCCCGTAGGCCCACCAGACCAGCGTCACCGGCAGGGCGACGGCGGCGACCGGCAGCAAGGGCGAGGCCCACAGCGCCGCCGGCAGCACGGCGTGCGCCGCGCGCATCAGCCACAGGAAAATCACCGGCCGGCCCCAGCCGGGGATGCGGCCGAGCACACGTTCCAGGCCGAGCGCGATGAGGATACCGATAAGGGTCATGAGCTGTACATCCTATACAAGCCGGCGCCATCGCTGGCGCCGGCTCTCAAAACGAGCGGACACTCAGAGAGAACTCCGGTAGCGCCGCCAGTCGAAATGCGGGCCGGGATCGGTCTTGCGGCCGGGCGCGATGTCGGAATGGCCGGCGATGCGCGCGGCGCTGAGTCGCGGATAGGCGCGCAGCAGGCTTCGCGTCACCCGGGCCAGCTGCGCGTACTGCTTGGCGGTGAAGGGCTTGTCGTCGGTGCCTTCGAGTTCGATGCCGATCGAGAAATCGTTGCAGCGCTCGCGGCCCTCGTAGACCGACACGCCGGCATGCCAGGCACGCTCGCCGAAAGGCACGTACTGCGTGACGCGGCCGTCGCGCGCGATCAGCAGATGCGAGGACACGCGCAGCGCATGGATCGTCGCGAAGTACGGGTGCGCGGCCGGATCGAGCGTGTTGCTGAACAGCTGGTCGATGTACGGCCCGCCGAAGCGCCCCGGCGGCAGCGAGATGTTGTGGATCACCAGCAGCGAGATGTCGTCGGCGTCCGGTCGCGCGTCGCGGTTCGGCGAGCGGCAGACGCGGGCGCCGGCCAGCCAGCCGTCGGCGGACACCTCCGGCCGCGGGGAACCTTTGCGCGCCTTGCGCGTCTGTTCGATCATCCGTCCTTCCCCAACCTCTCCGGGCCCCACATGAAACGTCTCGCCGTCGCCGCGTGTCTCGCGGCCGTGTCGCTGGCCGCCGCCGGCGCCGCCAAGCCCGCCGCCACGAACGACTTCCCCGACATCCGCATCGCCTACGAGCGCCATATTCTGCCGAACGGCCTGACGCTGATCATCCACGAGGATCACAAGGCGCCGATCGTCGCGGTCAACGTCTGGTACCACGTCGGCAGCAAGGACGAGCGGTCGGGTCGCACCGGCTTCGCGCACCTGTTCGAACACCTGATGTTCAACGGTTCGGAGCACTACGACGACGAATTCTTCCGCGCGCTCGAACCGGCCGGCGCGACGAAGATGAACGGCACGACCTGGTACGACCGTACCAATTACTTCGAGAACGTGCCGGTCTCGGCGCTCGACCGCACGCTGTGGCTCGAATCCGACCGCATGGGCCACCTGGTCGGCGCGATCGACCAGGCGCGCCTCGACGAGCAGCGCGGTGTCGTGCTCAACGAGAAGCGCCAGGGCGAGAACGAGCCCTACGGCAAGGTCGATGATTTCCTCGCCGCCGCGACCTATCCGGTCGGCCATCCGTATTCCTGGACGACGATCGGCTCCGAGACGGACCTCAACGCCGCCAAGCTCGACGACGTGAAAAACTGGTTTCAGGAGCACTACGGCGCCGCCAACGCCACGCTGGTGATCGCCGGCGACGTCAATCCCGCCGAGGTGATGAAGAAGGTCGAATACTATTTCGGCGACATCCCGCCCGGGCCGCCGCTGAAGCACCAGGGCCCCTGGGTCGCCAAGATGAGCGGCGAGAAGCGCGCGACGATGCAGGACCGCGTGCCGCAGGCGCGTCTCTACGAAGTCTGGAACATCCCGGGCTTCTGCGATCCGGACGCCAATCTGCTCTCGATGGTCAGCTCGGTGCTCGGCGACGGCAAGAACAGCCGCCTCTACAAGCGGCTCGTCTACCAGGATCAGATCGCGACGCGCGTCAGCGTCGGCATCGGCCCGTTCGAGATCGGCTCGCAGTTCACCATCGACGCGATGGTCAGGCCGGGCGGCGACACGGCGGCGGTCGAGCGCGCGATCGACGAGGAAGTGCAGCGCTTCCTGCGCGACGGTCCCACGGCCGAGGAACTGGCGCGGGTCAAAACATCGGTGTTCGCCGCGGCGATCCGCGACGTCGAGCGCATCGACGGCTTCGGCGGCAAATCGGCGCAGCTCGCGCAGTACCAGGTCTACTGCGGCACGCCGGATCGCTACACCGCCGAGCTGCAGGAAGTGAAGAAGGCGACGCCGGCCGCCCTGCGCGCCGTCGCGCAGCGCTGGCTGTCGGACGGCGTGTTCAAGCTCGACGTGCAGCCCTTCCCCGAGTACAGCACCGCCGCCAGCGGCGCCGATCGCAGCAAGCTGCCCGAACTCGGCGAGCCGCCGGCGCTGAAGCTGCCGCCGCTGCAGCACGCGACCCTGGCGAACGGCCTGCAGATCGCGCTCGCCGAACGCCACGACGTGCCGGTCGTGCAGTTCAGCCTGCTCGCCGACGCCGGCTACGCCGCCGATGCCGGTGCCAAGGCCGGTACCGCCAAGCTGACCTTCGACATGCTCGACGAAGGCGCCGGCCGATACGATGCGCTGTCGCTGGCCGCCGCCGCCGACGCGCTGGGCGCGCTGATCGGTACCGGCTCGACGCTCGACACCTCGTTCATCAAGCTCAACGCCCTCAAGGCCAAGCTGCAGCCGAGCCTCGCGCTGTACGCCGATGTAGTGCTGCGGCCGACCTTCCCGGCGCCGGAGCTCGAACGCCTGAAGAAGCTGCAGCTCGCCGGCATCCAGCAGGAGAAGGCCCAGGCCTTCGGCATCGCGCGACGCCTCTACACCAAGCTGCTCTACGGCGCCGACCATGCCTATGCCAATCCGGCTTCCGGCTCCGGCACCGAGGCCAGCGTCGCATCGATGCAGGTCGACGATCTGCGCGCCTTCTACCGGCGCTGGCTGCGCCCCGACAACGCCACGCTGCTGATCGTCGGCGACACCACGCTGGCCGAGATCAAGCCGCTGCTCGACGCGCAGTTCGGCGCCTGGAAGGCACCGGCCGCGCCGCTGCCGCGGAAGAATCTGGCGACGGTGGCGGCGCCGGCCGCGCCGCGTCTCGTGCTGGTCAACAAGACCGGCGCCGACCAGACGCTGATCATGGCCGCCGAGCTGGCGCCGCCGAAATCCGATCCGGACGATCTCGCCCTGCAGATGGCAACGACCGCGCTCGGCGGCAACTTCGTCTCGCGCCTCAACATGAACCTGCGCGAGGACAAGCACTGGAGCTATGGCGCCTTCGCAACCCTCAGCAGCGCCAAGGCGCAGCGACCCTTCTTCGCCTACGCGCCGGTGCAGGCCGACAAGACCGCCGAGTCGATCGCCGAGATGCACAAGGAACTCGGCGCCGTGGTCGGCAAGACGCCATTGACGGCGCAGGAACTCGACTTCGCGCGCGACAGCGTGGCGCTGGCGCTGCCCGGCGACAACGAGACCGCCGCGGAAGTCGCCGGCTCCTACACCATGACGCTGACCTACGGCCTGCCCGACAGCTACTGGAACGAAGCCGTCGGCAAGCTGGCGGCATTGCAGCCGGACGCCGTCAACGCCGCCGCGCGCCGCCTGGTGCGGCCGGACGCGCTGACCTGGATCGTCATCGGCGATCTCGGCAAGATCGAGGCGCCGGTGCGCAAACAGGCCGCGCGCCTCGGCATCAGCGACATTCGCGTGCTCGACGGCGACGGCACGCCGCTGCGCTGACATCGCGCGCAACGCAAAACGCCGGCGCATGCGCCGGCGTTTTCGTTTCCGCGTCGCGGCCGTCCATGGCGACGGCCGCCGCCGCGACGGACCTACTCCATGTCGCCGAGCGGACGGCTGAAGGTGAACTTCGCCGGCTCGACGACGAGCTTGCGCGCCGGCTCGCTCGGCGGCTCACCCTGGATCAGCGACAGCGGCAGCTGCAGCACGAACAGGCCGGCGCCCAGCACCGTGGCGACGAGACTCACCGGGCGCACGACCAGCAGATCGGCAGCCATCGCCACCGCCGACGGCGCGGTATCCACGTCTTCGGTGACTTGCGCCTGCGCCGCGCCAACGCCCAGCGCGAGCACGGCAGCGGCGACGAACGAATGGATGCGCGACATGGAATTCCCCTGCATGAGCTACCCGGGGGCCGAGCGTAGGCGCGCCTACCAAACGTGTCAAACGCATACCGCTGCGAACAAAAGCGGCGAAGTCCATACAATCGCCCACACATGAATACGCTCTACGCCGCCGCCGATCCGCTGGAAGCCGAGATCCTGCGCAGCTATCTCGCCGCCAATGGCATCCGCGTGCAGATTTTCGGCGCCGGTCTGTGGAGCGCGCGCGGCGAGTTGCCGGCCGACGCCTGGCCGCGCCTCGTGCTCGACGATCCTCGCCAGCTCGAGACGGCCCGCGAACTGCTGCGCCGTTACGAGCATCGCCGCCATGCGCAGGCCTCCTGGCTCTGCGACTGCGGCGAGCGCTCGCCGGTGCATTTCGAGATCTGCTGGTCGTGCAGCCGCGAGCGCCCCGCCTGAAACGAACCCGATGATCGACGTCGCGCTGTACCAGCCGGAAATCCCGCCGAACACCGGCAACGTCATCCGCCTCTGCGCCAATACCGGCGCGCGCCTGCATCTGATCCACCCCCTCGGCTTTCGCATGGACGACGCCTCGCTGCGCCGCGCCGGGCTCGACTATCACGAGTACGCATCCGTCGAGCAGCACGCCTCGCTCGAGGCGCTGCGCGCGGCGCGCCCGCGGGCGCGCTGGCTGGCCTTCACCACGCGCGGCCAGCGCCGTCACGATCATTGGTCTTACCAGGACGGCGACATCCTCCTGTTCGGCCCCGAGTCGCGCGGCCTGCCGCCCAACGTGCTCGCCGGCATCCCGCCCGAGCAATGGCTGCGCCTGCCGATGCGCCCCGGCAACCGCAGCCTGAACCTCTCGAACGCGGTCGCCGTCGCTGTCTACGAGGCCTGGCGGCAGCGCGACTACGGCTGAACTGTGCGCTACGGCGCAGTTGCACGACCGGCGTCTCTTGCCACTACGCACGACGGCGCGACACATTCGATGGGCGCGATTCGCGCATTCAGGGGAAATCGCTATGCAACATCAGAAGCAGCGCGCTCGCTTCGTGCGTGCGCCTTTGCACGTGGCTGCCATCATCGTCCTGGGCGGCGCGCTCGGCGCCTGCGGCGGCGGTGGCGGAGGGGGAAGTGACAGCGTCGAGCTCAAGACCAAGGCGGACGTTAGCCGCGAGCTCGGCAACATCGACGTCTTCCTCGGCATCGTCAATGGCATCACCGGGCCTTCGGAAGCGGCCGCTACACGCGGCGCCGCATTGAAAATGACGTCCTTGTCCCGCGCCAAAGGCGGCACGCAGCCCAAGGCGGCGACCGTCGAGGAATGCGACAGCGGCAGCTACAGCCATGAAGACGTCGACGAGAACTACACGTATTCCTACTTTGACAGCGTGGCACGTGCGACACACGTCTATCGGGCCAGCTACGCCGGCTGCAAGAGCGAGCATGATGGTTACGCCGATACCTACGACGGCAAGTACGAGCACGGATACACGGACGAGGATGCGCAAGAGACTGGCTACCGGTACATTCGCTACGGCGACGACAGTCATGCGTATGTCTATACGGAGAACTGGACCGACGACAGCGGTTCTCCCTACAAATCCGAGTATCGGGGCACCGTCCAGGCCCGCCTGACCAATGCCGGCTACGACAGCCGCGCCAAGGACTTCGACTTCCGCTACAGCGAGCACAGCGGCTATTCGGCGCATGTGGTCATCGGCGACGGCGATCCGATCCGCATCGGCATCGACGAATCCGGGACGGCGCTCGCAGGTACCGTGAGCTACGAAACCTCCGAATGCGCGGGCGGCACCTTGAGCTACGCAACGCTCACGCCGCTCACCTCCTCGGACAATGTCACGCAGGGCAAGCTGAAGCTGACGTCCGGCAAGGACTCGGCGACGATCACCTTCGAAGCCGACGGCTCGGCCTCGATCGAGTTCGGCAACGGCAGCAGCGCGAGCCTCAACGCCGACGAACTGCAGGCGGCGTTCGACGATCAGCCGTGCTGATGGCAGCGGCGCGGAGCCGGGTTCATCCGGCTCCGCGCCGTTTCACGGCAGCGGCTGCGACTGCGGCCGCGTTTCCGCCTTCGCCGGGCGCGTCGCCAGGATGCGCACCGCTTCCACGGCCGAAAGGCGGCCCTCGAGCACACCGCTGACGGCGTCGGTGATCGGCATGTCGACGTGGTGCCGGTGCGCAAGGCGCAGCACCTCCGGCGCGGCCTTGACGCCTTCGACGACCTGGCGGATTTCGGCGATCGCCTCCTTCACGCTCTTGCCCTGCGCGAGCAGCAGGCCCATGCGCCGGTTGCGCGACTGGTTGTCGGTGCAGGTCAGCACCAGATCGCCCATGCCGGCGAGGCCCATCAGTGTTTCGGCCCGGCCGCCCATGGCGATCGCCAGCCGCATGATCTCGGCGAGCCCGCGCGTGATCAGCGCGGCGCGCGTGTTGGCGCCGAGATGCATGCCGTCGGCGATGCCGACGCCGATCGCCATCACGTTCTTCGCCGCGCCGCCGATTTCGACGCCGACCAGATCGGCGCTCCAGTAGGCGCGGAAGCCGTCGCCGTGCAGGAGCCGCGCGAAATGCTCCGCGAACGCCTCGTCGTGCGAGGCGATGGTCACCGCCGTCGGCAGGCCGATGCCGAGTTCCTTGGCGAAGGTCGGGCCGGACAGCACGGCGTACGGCCGGCTGCGGGCGCAGACGTCCTCGATGACTTCATGCACGAGCTTGCCGCTCTGCGGCTCGAGGCCCTTGCAGGCGGCGACCAGCCCCTGGCCTTCGCGCAGCAGGGGCTTGATCTGCTCGAGCATGCCGCGCAGCACGTGCGAAGGCGTGGCGAGCAGGATGGCGTGCGCCTCGCGCACCGCCGCTTCGAGATCGGCACCGGCCTGCAGCTTGGCCGGGAACGGACAGCCGGGCAGATACTGCGCGTTCTCGCGCGCCGCCTGCATCGCCGCCATCTTGTCGGCGTCGCGGCCCCAGAGCAGCGTGCGCGTGCCGCGCCGCGCCAGCTGGATGGCCAGCGCCGTGCCGAACGAGCCGGCACCGAGGACGGCGACGGCGTTCGTCACCGGATCGCCCTCTTTCCGATCGCGCTGGCGCTTCGCACTCGGCTACGCGCTGCCGCTACGCGGCGGCTGCGGCCTCGGCTCGCCTTCGCCGTGCCGAACGAGCCGGCACCGAGGACGGCGACGGCGTTCGTCACCGGATCGCCCTCTTTCCGATCGCGCTGGCGCTTCGCACTCGGCTACGCGCTGCCGCTGCGCGGCGGCTGCGGCCTCGGCTCGCCTTCGCCGTGCCGAACGAGCCGGCACCGAGGACTGCGACGGCGTTCGTCATCGGCTCGCCCCCGTTCCGATCACGCCGGCCCCGCGCAGGCGCGCATGGCGGCGCGCTGCCGCCGGCGTCGCGGGATCAGTTGACCGTATTGCTCGCCGGCGCCAGGTCGCCGGCGGCGGCCTGTGCACGGGCGCGCTGCAGATGCTCGAGATACAGCGCGTCGAAGTTGATCGGCTGCAGCAGCAGCTGCGGGAAGCCGGCGCGCTGCACGAGATCGGCGATCGTCTCGCGGGCGAACGGGAACAGCAGGTTCGGGCAGTAGGCGGCGGCGACCGCGGCTTTCTCTTCGGCTAGCGTGAAGCCCCGCACCGTGAAGATGCCGGCCTGCTGCGCCTCGACCAGGAAAGCCACGTCTTCGCCGAGCTTGGCGGTGACGGTCACGGCGAGCACCACCTGCAGCGCGTCGCCTTCGAGCGGCTTGGCGTCGGTGTTGACCTGCACGTCCAGCGTCGGCTGCCACTGCCGGGTGAAGATCTGCGGCGCCAGCGGCACCTCCAGCGAGGCATCCTTCACGTAGATCTTCTGCAGCAGGACCTGGCGCTGCGCGGCGGCGTTGTCGGTGCCGGCGGCCGGCGCTTCAGGGGTGGCGATGTCAGTCATGGCTTGAGGATTTTATCGGGGAACCGGTTCTAGTCGTGCAACAGGGCGTCGAGCTTGCCGGCCCGGTCGAGCGCGTGCAAGTCGTCGCTTCCGCCCACATGGACCTCGCCGATGAAAATCTGCGGCACGGTGCGCCGGCCGGTGATGCGCATCATCTCGTCGCGCCGCGAGCCGTCCTCGTCGACGCGGATTTCCTCGATGGCCACGCCCTTGGTCTGCAGCAGGCGCTTGGCCATCACGCAGTACGGACAGAACCGCGTGCTGTACATCAACACCTTCTTCACCGCATCACCTCACTTCGTGGTCAGCGGCAGGTTCGCCATCGACCAGGCATTGATGCCGCCGCGCAAAGGATAGACTTCGGCGAAGCCGTTCTTGCGCAGCTTGTCGACGACCGTGCCGCTGTTCGCGCCGAGCGCGCAATAGACCAGCACAGGCCGTGCCTTGTCCTTGGCGATCTGGCCGAGATAGTCGTCGAACTTGCTCGCCGGCGCGTGAAAGGCATTGAGCAGGTGCCCGCGCTTGTAGTCGGACAGCGGCCGGATATCGACGATCAGCGGGTCGCGGTCGTTGATCAGGCGCACCGCCTCGGCGGCCGACAGGCGCTTGCCGCCGGTCAGGTTGCCGTGCACTTCGTTGGCGACCAGCGCCGCGAGCACCACGCCCAGGGCCACGAACAGCCAAACATGGGCCTGGAAGAATTCGAGAGACTGGGCCATCGGGCGACGAACCTGCGCGAAGCGCTTGTGTAGGGAAGGGACGGGGCAGCTAGCGGAAGCGCGAAACCGGCTAGCATTATCGCATGTTCCGTCGCCTCGCCCTGCCCGCCCTGCTCCTGGCAGCCGTCGCCGTGCCCGTCGGCGCGCGGTCCGACGAGCGCATCAGCCAGAACCAGCAGGCGCTCGGCGAGGTCCGCGAGCGCATCGCCGCGCTGCAGAAGAAGGTCGAGGACGACCAGGGCGAACGCGACGCGCTGGCGCGCGAGATGCAGAAGGTGGAGCGCAAGATCGCGGCGGCCAACCAGGCCATGCGCGAGCTGCGCCGCCGCCTCGACGAGCAGCAGCGCAAGGCCCGCGAGACGCAGGCCGAGCAGCAGGAAGCCGCGCGCGCCCTGGAATCGCGGCGCGACGAGCTGGCGCGGCAGATCCGCGCCGCCTACGTGATGGGCCGCTCCGGCCAGACGCAGCTGCTGCTGAACATCGACGACGTGCAGAAAGTCGGCCGCATGCTGAGCTACTACGACTACCTGCAGCGCGCCCAGCTCAAGGCCATCGCAACGATCCGCGCGCGCGCCGACGAGCTCGAGCAGCTGGCCGACCGCCTGCAGCAGGAGCGCGCGCAGATCGAGCAGTTGCGCAAGGAGCAGGCCGATACGCTGGAAGAGCTGAAAGGCACGCGTGCCGAGCGCGCCGCGATGCTCGAGCAACTGAAGACGCGGCTGTCAAGCGAGGAAGACAATCTCGCGCAGCTCAAGGAGGACGAGCGCAGCATCCGCAAGCTGATCGAGTCGCTGAAGAAGACGCTCGCCGAGCTGCCGCCGGACGTGTCGCCGAGCGACAAGCCCTTCGCCGCGCAGAAGGGCAAGCTGCCTTGGCCGGCGCGCGGCGCGCTGATCGCGCGCTATGGCGAGAACAAGGCCGGCGGCCGCCTGAGCTGGAACGGCCACTGGATCGCCGCCGAGGAAGGCGGCGCCGTGCGTGCCGTGGCGCGCGGCCGCGCCGTCTACGTCGGCTGGATGCACCGCTACGGGCTGATCGTGCTGGTCGAGCACGACGACGGCTACTTCACCCTGTACGGACACTGCCAGACGGCAACCGTGCAGGTCGGCGAGCCGGTGCGCGCCGGGCAGACCATCGCCACCGCCGGCAGCACCGGCGGCTACGACGAATCCGGCGTCTATTTCGAGATCCGCAAGGGCGCCGAGGCGATCAATCCGCAAGGCTGGCTGGCGCGATGAACGGCCCGCCCGGCGGCCGCTTCCGGCGGTCTGACGCGGAACTGACGCTTTGATGCGCAGTCAGACAGTTGCTATCGTGGCTCCCGCAGCACCCCATTCCAGACCGCGTCCAACGTAAATCCATGCCCCGTTTCTACCGTGTTCCGCTGGCGCTGGCCGCCGGTGTCGTCATTGGCGCCTCCGTCACGCTGACGCAGGGCGTGCTCGCCGACAAGAGCAAGCCGGCCGCCGACGCGCTCGGCTTCAAGGATCTGCAGACCTTCGTCGAGATCCTCAACCGCGTGAAGTCGGACTACGTCGAGCCGGTCGACGACAAGACGCTGATCGAGAACGCCGTGCGCGGCATGCTCGCCGGCCTCGATCCGCACTCGGCCTATCTCGACAAGGACGAGTACAAGGACATGAATGTCATCACCACCGGCAAGTTCGGTGGCCTGGGCATCGAAGTGCAGATGCAGAACGGCTTCGTGCGCGTGGTCTCGCCGATCGACGACACGCCGGCCGCCAAGGCCGGCATCCAGCCGGGCGACCTCATCGTCAAGATCGACGAGACGCCGGTGAAGGGCCTGTCGCTGTCCGACGCCGTCGACAAGATGCGCGGCGAGCCGGGCACCAAGGTCAAGCTCACCATCGTCCGTGAAGGCGAAGCGGCGCCGAAGGTCTTCGACCTCAAGCGCGAGACGATCTCGGTCGCCAGCGTGCGCGGCAAGATGCTCGACGACGGCCTCGCCTATCTGCGCATCTCCAGCTTCACGACCGACACGGGGGCTTCGCTCGACAAGGAATTCGCCAAGCTGAAGAAGGACGCGAAGGGTCCGATCAAGGGCCTGGTCATCGACCTGCGCAACAACCCCGGCGGCGTGCTCGACGCGGCGGTGAAGATCAGCGATGCCTTCATGGCGCAGGGCCCGATCGTCACCATCAAGGGTCGCGAGGCCGGCGCGCAGCGCGAGTTCGACGCCACGCCGGGCGACCTGCTCGACGGCGCGCCGATCGTCGTCATGATCAATGGCGGCTCGGCCTCGGCCTCGGAGATCGTCGCCGGCGCGCTGCAGGACTCGCACCGCGCGGTCGTGGTCGGTAGCCGCTCGTTCGGCAAGGGCTCGGTGCAGACCATCCTGCCGCTGTCGAACGAAGGCGCGATCAAGCTCACCACGGCGCGCTACTACACGCCGTCCGGCCGCTCGATCCAGGCCGAGGGCATCGAGCCCGACGTCGCCATCCGTCCGCTGAAGATCGCCAAGGACGAGAAGGACGAGGACGCCGACTTCGATCCGATCAAGGAAGCCGATCTCAAGGGCAGCCTCGAGAACAAGGACGACAAGGTCAGCAAGGACGAGCGCGCCAAGCTCGAAGCCGAACGCGCGCAGAAGGCCAAGGATGCCCAGGCCCTCGCCGAGAGCGACTACGGCCTCTACGAAGCGACCAACATCCTGCGCAGCCTGACCCTGGTCAAGCGCTAGGGCGCATCGCCGATGCGCAGTCGGGGGGGACTGCTCGCCATCCTCGTCATCCTGGTGGCGCTGCCCGCGAAGGCAGCGCCACCGGCGATCAGCATCGTCATCGACGATCTCGGCGACCGTTACGCGGAAAGCGCGGCGGCGGTGGCCCTGCCGGGGCCGGTCGCCTGCGCCTTCCTGCCGGATTCGCCATACACGCGCAGCCTTGCCACGCGGGCGCATCGCGCCGGCAAGGAAGTGCTGCTGCACCTGCCGCTGCAACCGATCGCCGGCCGCGCGCATCCGCTGGCGCTGGCCACCGGCGCGCCGGACGGCGACCGTGACGCCGCGCTCGACCGCCTGCTCAACGCGGTGCCCTATGTCGACGGCGTCAACAATCACCAGGGCAGCCTGGCGACCGCCGATCGCGGCGCGATGCGCTGGCTGATGCGCGAGCTCGCGCTGCGGCGCATCGGCTATTTCGTCGACAGCATGACGACCGCGCAGAGCGTGGCCTATCCGCTGGCGCGCGCCTATGGCGTGCCGTCGACGCGGCGCCGCGTGTTCCTCGACAACGACGCGTCGCCGGCGGCGATCAACGCGGCGTTCGACGAGCTGCTCCACCAGGCCCGCCTGCACGGCGCGGCGCTGGCGATCGGCCATCCCCACCTGTCGACGCTGCAGGTCCTGCACGAACGCCTGCCGCAGCTCGCTGCCGC
This sequence comes from Solimonas soli DSM 21787, assembly GCF_000474945.1. GTDB lineage: Bacteria > Pseudomonadota > Gammaproteobacteria > Nevskiales > Nevskiaceae > Solimonas > Solimonas soli. The sequence goes on from NZ_KI440836.1 coordinate 47,168, forward strand.
CGGCATCGTGCTGCTGCCGCCGTCGCAGCTGATCGCGCGCTACGAGCCGCGGTCCGGCCTGATGCCGGTGCGCCTGCAGCTGTCGACGCGACTGAGCGTCGCGCCGCACACGGCGCTCGAGCACTAGCGGCGCGGCGCGCGGCGTTGGCGCCTCAGGCGCGCCGCAGCGCCCGCCAGCCCAGCCACAGCGCCGCCGCGGCGAGCGCCGCCGCCAGCCAGCCGGAGGAGGACGCCGTGCCGGACTGATGCGCGGCGACCGCGCCGGCGGCAAGGCCCACCGCGGCGATCATCTGCACGGTGCGCCGGTTGGCGGCGCGGATTTCCTCGCGCAGCGCCGCCAGCTCGGCGCGGCTGGTGCCGAAGCTTTCGCCGCGGCGCAGCTGGCGCAGCGCGTGCTGCGCGAGTTCCGGCAGCGATTCGGCGAGCGACGGGCCCTGCGCGCGCATCTTCTCGAAGGTCGCCGCCGGGCCGAGGCGCGCGCGCATCCACTCTTCCATGATCGGCTTCGCCGTCTTCCACAGATCGAGCTCGGGATTGAGCTGGCGGCCGAGGCCCTCGATCTGCAGCAAGGTCTTCTGCAGCAGCACCAGCTGCGGCTGCACCTGGTAGTTGAAGCGCCGCGCGACCTGGAACAGGCGCAGCAGGAAGAAGCCGAACGAAATGTCCTTGAGCGGGCGCTGGAAGATCGGCTCGCAGATCGTGCGGATCGCGCCTTCGAAATCCTCGAGCCGCGTGCCTTTCGGAATCCACTCGGATTCGAGGTGCAGCTCGGCGACCCGGCGATAGTCGCGGTTGAAGAACGCGTAGAAGTTCTCGGCGAGATAGCGCTGGTCGGACGCCGTCAGCGTGCCGACGATGCCGAAGTCGACGGCCAGATAGCTCGGCCGCGCCGGATCGGACACATCGACGAAGATGTTGCCCGGATGCATGTCGGCGTGGAAGAAGTTGTGGACGAAGGTCTGCTTGAAGAAGATCTCGACGCCGCGCTCCGACAGCACGCGGAAATCGACGTTCATCTCGCGCAGCCGGTCGAGCTCGCGGATCGACACGCCGTAGATGCGCTCCATCACCAGCACGCGCGTGCGCGTGTGATCCCAGAACACCAGCGGATGGTAGATGAGATTCGAGCCGAGCCAGTTGCGGCGCAGCTGCGCGCAGTTGGCGCCTTCGCGCATCAGGTCGAGCTCGTCGAGCAGGACCTTCTCGTATTCGGCGACGACCTCGCGCGGCCGCAACCGGCGCAGCTCCGGCGAGAATTTCTCGGCGAGCCCGGCCAGCGTGTGGAGCAGCTCGATGTCGCTGCGCATGATGGCGTCGATGCCGGGGCGCAGGACCTTGACGACCACGTCGAAGGTATCGTCGCTGCCCTCGACGCGCAGCTTCGCCGCGTGCACCTGCGCGACCGAGGCCGAGGCCATCGGCACCTCGTCGAATTCGGCGAACACCGCATCGAGCGGCTTGCCCAGTTCCGATTCGATGATCGCGCGCGCCTCGCGGCCGGGGAACGGCGGCACGCGGTCCTGCAGCCGGGCGAGGTCGGCGGCGATGTCGGCCGGCACGATGTCGGGGCGCGTCGAGAGGGCCTGGCCGAACTTGATGAAGACCGGACCGAGTTCCTCGAGCGCCAGACGCAGGCGCTCGCCGCGCGGACGCGGGTCCTTGTTCGGTTTACGCCCGGCGAACTCGTACAGACCGTAGCGGCTGGCGACGCGGCGGATCTGCCAGATGCGACGCACGCGGCTGAACGACAGCAGCTCGATCATGCGCCCGGCTCTGCCTGCGCTTCGAGGCGACGCAGGCGCGCTTCGAGGCGCTCCACGCCGTCGCGCAGGGTCTCGACGGCCTCGCCCCAGGCGGCGACGTCGTCGGCGCGCGCCAGGTCCCTGGTTTCCTCGCGCAGGAATTCGGCGGTATCGAGGGCCAGCGTGTCGACGCTGCGCCGGCCCCAGCCGAACAGCGTCTGCAGGCCCTGGTTGAGGCGATGCGCGGCGGCGTCGCCGACGAAGCGCGCGGCGAATTCCTCGGGATCGAAGCCGACACGCGCGAGCAGGCCGTTGAAGCGGCGCAGCAGCTCGACGTCGCCGTCGACGCTCAGGCCCTGCGGGATGGCGCCGGCCGCGGCGCCGTCCTTGCGGCTGACGGTCCAGGCCAGGCGCATCAGCGTGGTCAGTCCGCCGCGCACCGTCACGTCCGGCTGCAGCGTGCCGGGCTCGAGCACGCGCACTCCGCCGGCGTGGAATTCGAGCGCGAAGGTCCAGGCCGGCGCCTCGACGGCGAGCGCCACGCAGCGACCGCTCAGCGCCGCGCATTCGCGCAAGACCTCGGGCTCGAGCGCGAGATAGCGGTTCAGCGCGACCTCGAGCGCCGCATTGAGCATCGCCGGCGCACTCATGCGCGCATCCCTGCGAGCCGCAGGCCGCCTCGCCTTGCGCTCATTCGAGACGGAAGCCGCGATGCACGGCAACGATGCCGCCGGACAGGTTGTAGACCTGCACGCGCGCCAGGCCGGCGTTCTCCATCATGCCCTTCAGCGTCTGCTGGTCGGGATGCATGCGGATCGATTCGGCGAGATAGCGGTAGGAATCCGCGTCGCGCGCGACCACGCGGCCCATCAGCGGCAGCAGCTTGAACGAGTACTGGTCGTAGGCCTTGCCGAGCAGCGGGTTCAGCGGCTTGGAGAATTCCATCACCAGCAGGCGGCCGCCCGGCTTCAGACAGCGCGTCATCGAGCGCAGGGCGGCGTCCTTGTCGGTGACGTTGCGCAGGCCAAAGCCGATCGTGATGCAATCGAACGTGCCGTCCTCGAACGGCAGGCACTCGGCATTGGCCTGCACCGCCGGCACGTTGACGAGGCCGTGATCGACGAGACGCTTCACGCCCTCGCCGAGCATCGCCGCGTTGATGTCGGAGAGGATGACGAGGCCCCTGGGGCCGGCGGCCTTGGCGAATTCTCGCGTCAGGTCGCCGGTGCCGCCGGCGACGTCGAGCACTTTTTCGCCGGGACGCACGCCGGCCAGATCGATGGTGAAGCGTTTCCAGACGCGATGGATACCCATCGACATCAGGTCGTTCATCAGGTCGTACTTGTGTGCGACGGAGGTGAACACGCCGGCGACGCGGCGGCGCTTCTCGCCGAGCGGCACCTGTTCGTAACCGAAATCTGTCGTACGGGACGTGCCGCCGGTGGCGGGATCGCGTTTGTCGTCGCTGGCCATGTCGGATGCGCGGAGTCGGAGCGACATTGTAGCGACCGTTGTCGCGCGGCGCGGGCCGCATGCTGCATTGCCGCAACGCCGGTCGCCGGTGTCGCGCCGCCCGTCGCCCCCACTACACAGGCGCTGCCAATTCACGCTAAGTTCCGCCGGTATCGAGCCAATCCCTTGAATCCGAGCCCCACATCGGTCGCCGACGCGCCCACGCCAGCCTCCCCTTGGAGCGAAGCGCTCGACAGCCACGGGCAGGGCTTGTGGGACTGGGATCTGCGCCGCAACCGCATCTGGCGCTCGCGCGGGTTCCTCGCCGCGCTCGGCTACGGCGAGCGCGAGCCGCACGTCATCGAGCTCGACGACTGGGCCGCCCGGCTGCATCCGGACGACCGCGCGCGCGTGCAGGCCGAGCTCGATGCGCATCTGCGCGGCGAGCGCGATCACTACTACAGCGAATACCGCGTGCGCGGCGCCGAAGGCCCCTACCGCTGGGTGTCGACGCGCGGCCGCGTCGTGGCGCGCGACGAGAGCGGCCGGCCGCTGCGCATGCTCGGCACGCAGATCGACATCGATCATCAGAAAACCGCCGAGCTCGCCCTGCGCGACGGCGACACGGTGTTCCGCCGCATCTTCGAGGACGCGCCGATCGGCATGTCCCTGCAGTCGCCGCAGGGCCGCTGGCTCGACGTCAATCGCGCGCTGTGCGATCTGCTCGGCTACAGCGAGGCGGAGCTGCTGCAGCGGCGCTTCCTCGAGCTGACGCATCCTGACGATGTCGACGACGATCGCCTTATCCTGCAGGCGCTGCTCGAAGGCCGCGTGCGCCAGGTCCGCCGCCACAAGCGCTACATCGCCAAGGATGGCAGCGTGATTCCGGCGCAGGTTGACGTCTCGGTGGTCCGCGACGCCGGCGGCGAGCCGCAATACCTGATCGCGCAGGCGCAGGACACGCGCGAACGACTGCACTACGAGCACGCCCTGCGCGACGAGCAGGAACTGGCGCGGTGCATGCTCGGCGCCATCACCGACGGCGTGCTGCGCATCGATTGCGACGAACGCATCCGCTTCTGCAACGACGCCGCCGCGCAGCTGCTCGGCTACGAACAGGGCGACATGCTGATCGGCGCCGCCTTCGCCGACGTCGTGACGCTCACCGGCGACCGTGGCGCGCCGCTCGGCAAGCCGCTGCAGGAAGGCGCCAGCTGGCCGCCGCTCGTGCAGTTGCACAACCGGCGCGGCGAGATCTTTCCGGTCGAGGTCTCGCTCGCGCCGCTGCGCGGTCACGACGGCGCCGCGCTCAGCGGCATCTGCGTGCTGCACGACGTGTCGCACACGCGGCGGCTGTCCGAGCAGCTGATCTATCAGGCCAGCCACGATGCGCTCACCGATCTGCCGAACCGCCGCGAGTTCGAGGCCGAGCTGGCGCACTGGATCAGCATCTCGAAGCTGGGCAGCGACACGCACACGCTGCTGTATCTCGATCTCGACCACTTCAAGCTGATCAACGAAACCGCCGGCCATACGGCCGGCGACCGCCTGGTCTGCGAGCTGGCGCCGCGCCTGCGCGGCGTGCTGCCGCACGAGGCGGTGCTGGCGCGCACCGGCGGCGACGAATTCGCCGTGCTGCTGCCGCGCTCGACGCCGGCCGGCGCGCGACGCATCGCCGAGGACCTGCTGCACGCGATCGAGGCCTTCCGCTTCGAGCACGAAGGCCGCGCCTACAAGATCGCCGCGAGCATCGGCATCTGCGCGCTCGACGCCGGCACGCGCGACGCCAATACCGCACTCGCCGAAGCCGACACCGCCTGCTATATCGCCAAGCGCCAGGGCGGCCACCGCATCCAGCTCTATAACCACGGCGAGGATCTGGTGCGTCAGGCCTTCCTCGACATCGACTGGGCGTCGCGCATCGAGCAGGCGCTCGAGAACGGCGGCGTCGAGCTGCACGGCCAGCGCATCGTCTCGCTTCACGATCCGGCGCTGACGAACTACGAGGTGCTCCTGCGCGTGCGCGGCGACGACGGCGAGCTGCAGCGGCCGAGCGCCTTCCTGCAGGCCGCCGAACGCTACGGCCTGGCCGGCCGCGTCGATCGCTGGGTGGTGGAGCAGACGCTGCGCCGCCTGACGGCCGGCCTCGAGAGGCATGGCCGCCTGCCGTTCGACACGGTGTCGATCAATCTGAGCGGCTCCAGCGTGTCGGACACCGCCTTCGGCGAATTCCTCCTGGGCGCGCTGGACCGCCACGCGGTGCCGCCGCGCGCCCTGCGCTTCGAGATCACCGAAGGCACCGCGCTGCGCGGCTTCGCGGCCGCCCGGCGACTCGTCGCGCGCCTGCGTGAAGCCGGCTGCCGCGTGATGCTCGACGACTTCGGCAGCGGCTTCACGTCGTTCGACTACCTGCGGCAGATGACGGTCGACGGCCTGAAGATCGATCAGATGTACACGCAGCGCCTGACCGAGGATCGCGTCAACCAGACCATCGTCGAGTCGATCTGCCGCATCAGCGACGTGCTCGATCTGGAAGTCGTCGCCGAGGGCGTCGAGGATGAAGCGACGCTCGCCGCGCTGCGCCGGCTCGGCGTCGACTTCGCGCAGGGGCACCTGTACCACACGACCACGGCGCTCGACGAGCTGCTGCGCTGAGGCCGCGCGGCGCCCGGCGCGCCGTGGCGGTCCGCCTCCTTGACTCCGCCGCCTGCGCCCGCTTCACAGGAAAGCCGGCCGCAAACCCGCGGCTCAGCCCTTCTTCGCCGGCGTGTACTGCCCGACCAGGGCCGCCAGCTTCATCACGTCGCGATCGCGCGACATGCCGACTTCGGCGAGCCGCTGCAGATAGCGCGCCCAGTTCTTCTCCTGATCGCGCACCAGCTCGTCGAGCACGTCCCAGGAATACAGCCCGCTGTCGTGCCCGTCGTCGAAGACCAGGCGCACGGCATACGCACCGACCGGCTCGATGCGGCTGATGTTCACCTCGCGCTTGCCGCCGACCAGCATCGGCTCCGGCAGGCCGTGCCCGCGCAGTTCCGCGCTCGGCGAGAACACGCGCAGATATTCGCAGGACAGCCGGGCGGCGCGGCCGTCCGCCCAGCCGAGTTCGAGCACGCGCGTCTTGCGGTGCAGCCTGATCAGCGTCGGCGCCGGCGTCTGCACGAGCGGCGCTTCAGAGGATGTAGCGGCTGAGGTCTTCGTTGCTGGCCAGCTTGCCGAGCTTCTCGTCGACGAACGCCGCGTCGATCGTCAGCTCGGTGCCGGCCTTGTCCGGCGCGTCATAGGCGATGTCCTCCATCAGGCGCTCCATCACCGTGTGCAGGCGACGCGCGCCAATGTTCTCGGTACTCTCGTTGACCTGCCAGGCGATCTCGGCGATGCGCTTCAGGCCGGCGTCGTCGAACTGCACGCTGACACCCTCGGTCTTCATCAGCGCCTTGTACTGCTCGGTGAGCGCGTAGTTCGGCTCGGTGAGGATGCGCAGGAAATCGTCCGACTTCAGCGCATCGAGCTCGACGCGGATCGGCAGGCGGCCCTGCAGCTCCGGCACCAGATCGGAAGGCTTGGCGAGATGGAAGGCGCCCGAGGCGATGAACAGCACATGATCGGTCTTCACCGAGCCGTACTTGGTGTTGACCGTGCAGCCTTCGATCAGGGGCAGCAGGTCGCGCTGCACGCCTTCGCGCGAAACATCGCTGCCGCCGGAGTACTCGCCGCGCTTGCAGATCTTGTCGATCTCGTCGATGAAGACGATGCCGTTCTCCTCGGCGTTGCGGATCGCCTCGGTCTTGATCGCTTCCTCGTCGACCAGCTTGGCCGCTTCCTCGTCGATCAGCAGCTTGAATGCTTCCTTGATCTTCAGCTTGCGCGCCTTGCCCGGGTTCTGGCCGAGATTGGCGAACATGCCCTGCAGCTGCTGCGTCATCTCTTCCATGCCCGGCGGGCCCATCAGCTGCACGTTCGGCAGCGGCGCCGCGAGCTTCAGCTCGATCTCCTTGTCGTCCAGCTTGCCCTCGCGCAGCTGCTTGCGGAACACCTGGCGCGCCGCCGTGTTCTCGCTCTGGCGCGTGCTGCTCGCTTCGCCGAAATCCTTCGGCGGCGGCAGCAGCACGTCGAGGATGCGCTCCTCGGCGGCGGCTTCGGCGCGATCGCGCTGCTTCTTCATCGCCTGCTCGCGCGTCATCTTGACGGCGGTGTCGACGAGATCGCGGACGATGGTCTCGACGTCCTTGCCGACGTAGCCGACTTCGGTGAACTTGGTCGCCTCGACCTTGACGAACGGCGCGTTGGCGAGCTTGGCGAGGCGGCGCGCGATCTCGGTCTTGCCGACGCCGGTCGGGCCGATCATCAGGATGTTCTTCGGATGGATCTCGGCGCGCATCGGGCCCTGGATCTGCCCGCGGCGCCAGCGGTTGCGCAGGGCGATGGCGACGGCGCGCTTGGCCTTGCCCTGGCCGACGATGTGGCGGTCCAGCTCCTGGACGATCTCGCGCGGCGTCATCGGCATCGAGGCCGGCGCCTGCGGGGAAGCGGAAATGTCGTTCATGTCGTACTCGTGCCGACGATCGCGCTCAGGCGTCGAGCGTTTCGATCGTCAGATTGTGATTGGTGTAGATGCAGATGTCGGCGGCGATGTGCAGACCCTTCTCGACGATCTCGCGTGCCGGAAGCTCGGTGTTCTCGACCAGCGCGCGCGCCGCGGCGGTCGCGAAGCTGCCGCCGGAGCCGATCGCCAGCACGCCGTGCGGCTCGGGCTCCATGACGTCGCCGTTGCCGGAGATCATCAGCGTCGCCTCCCGGTCAGCGACGATCAGCAGCGCCTCGAGACGGCGCAGATAGCGATCGGTGCGCCAGTCCTTGGCCATGTCGACGGCGGCGCGCACCAGCTGGCCGCCGTGCTTTTCGAGCTTGCCTTCGAAACGCTCGAACAGCGTGAACGCGTCGGCGGTGCCGCCGGCGAAACCGGCGAGCACGCCGCCGTTGTAGAGACGGCGCACCTTGCGGGCATTGCCCTTGACGCGCGTGTTGCCCATCGACACCTGGCCGTCGCCGCCGAGCGCGACCTGCCCGTTGCGACGGACGCTGAGGATGGTGGTGCCATCGAACTGTTGCATGTGGGATCCGGGGAAAGGGGGTGCGCAATGGCCCGATGGTGGGGGCGCGCGGCGGGGCTTTCAAGCCGCGCAGCTCCGGCGCGGGCGGACGCGCAAGACGCGCAACCAAAAAGAAAGGGCGCCTCGCGGCGCCCTTTTGTACGACCTTGAAGCGTGCGGCTGGCTCAGTGCGACTCGGCCGGAGCGGTCGAGCTGGCAGCGGCCGGCGCGGTGGCGTCGGCGGCGGCCGGCGTGCACTTGGCCTTCGGCTCGGCGGCGCAATCGCAGGTGGCGGTTTCGCCGGCGGCGCACTGGATCGTCGCGGTCACACCGTTGCCGCAGTCCTGCGTGCACGACTGGGCGGCAGCGGCGGCATCGGCGGCCTGCTGCTCGGCGGCCGGGGCGCCGGCTTCCGGAGCCGGCGCGGCGGCGGCCGGCGCTTCAGCCGGGGCCTCTTCCTTCTTGCCACAGGCAGCGAGAGCGAGGGCGGCGGCGAGGCCCATCGCGATGAGAACATTGCGCGTCATGATTTCAACTCCCGGGTAATGAACAAGTCTTTGAGTGGATTCTGCTTGGCGAAGTCTTCTGCATACGCTCCGACAAGGATCGGCATGATACCGGCTTTTTCCGCTCGAACAAGCGCGTTCAGAGCCCGTTCAGACGCAGTGACGGCCTCATTCAGGGCCGATTCAGGGCCGCGGCAGCGCGCCGTCATGAAGCATCCGCCAGGGCGTCACGAACCTTTCTTGCGACGTGCCCGCGGGTGGGCATCGTCGTAGACCTTGGCGAGGTGCTTCCAGTCGAGATGCGTGTAGATCTGCGTCGTCGACAGATGCGCGTGGCCCAGCATCTCCTGCACGGCACGCAGATCGCCGCTGTTCTCCAGCATGTGGGTGGCGAAGGAATGCCGCAGGCGGTGCGGATGCAGATGCACGCCGAGCGCGTTGCGCTGCGCCCAGCGGCGCAGGCGGCCGGCGATCGTCGCGCGCGACATGCGCAGGCCGCGCGTCGACACGAACAGCGCGCCTTCGCCGGGCGCCGCGTGGGCGTCGCGATGACGCAGCCAGGCATCGAGCGCAGCGCGCGCCTTGCCGCCGAGCAGGGCCATGCGCTGCTTGTTGCCCTTGCCGAGCACGGTCAACTCACGCTGGCCGTGGGCGAGGTCGGCGACGTCGAGCGCGTGCAGTTCGGCGAGGCGCAGTCCGGCGGAATAGAACAGCTCGATGATGGCGCGATCCTGGATTTCGAAGGGCGCGTCGCCGGCGTCGCGATCGAGCGCGCCGGCCAGCGTTTCCGCGTCGAGCGTCGCCGGCAGCTTGCGTTGCCGCTTCGGCGCACGCACCAGCTGCGCCGGATTGGCATCGACGTGCCGCTCGCGGATCAGATAGCGGAACCAGCCGCGCAGGCTCGACAGGTAGCGGTGCAGCGTCGCCGGCTCGCGGCCGGCGCGGCGCTGGGCGCCGAGCCAGGCGCGCACGAGGTGCACGTCGATCTGCTCGATGCGCGCGACGCGCGCGCTGCCGCAGTAGGCGGCGAAGTTCCGCAGATCGCGCCCGGCGGCCGCGACCGTGTGCGGCGAGTAGCGCTTCTCGTTGCGCAGGTAGCGCAGATAGCCGGCGGCGAGCGTCGCGAAGAAGGCCGGAGCCGGCGCCGCCTGCGCAGCCGTGGCGTCCGCCTTCACGTGCGGGCGCGCACCGCGGCCGCGACCAGCTCGGCCGTCAGTTCGAGGAACAGCTTGCCCTGGCGCGGCGTGAAACGCTCGGGGTCGCGCGATCCGAGCGCGACGAAGCCGAGGCTCTTCTCCTTCTCGAGCGGCACGATCGCCGCCGAGCGGATGTCGTCGGCCTTGGGGAACAGCAGCCGCGCACGCTCGGCCCCGACCGGGCCGCACTCGATCAGCCGCGTGCGGAAAAAGTTCTCGAGCTCGCGCGTCAGGCGCCCGTCGGCCTCGATCGGCACGATGCCCTCGATGTCGTGGCGCTTGTAGTGCGAGGCGCCGATGCCGATCAGCGCGGCGTCGATGTCGAAATCCTCGCGCATGCACTTGCCGAGGCCGGCGGCGACCGCGGCCAGCGACGGCGCGCGGATCAGCGTGCGCGCCAGGCGATGCACGTTCTCCTGGCGGCGCTCGTTGTCGCGCGCCGCTTCGAGCAGCCGTTCCAGGCGATCCTCGAGGCGCTGGTTCTTGGCGCGCAGCAGTTCGACCTGGCGCTCGATCAGCGACACCGCCGATCCGCTGCTGTGGCGCAGTTCGATGCTTTCGAGCAGATCCGGATGGCGGGCGAGGAGGTCCGGGTTCGCCTTCAGATAGGCGACGATCTCGCGTTCGTTGAGCTTCGGCACCGCAGCGTCCTTGCCCTGCGCGTTCAGCTCGGCCATTCGAGTTCCCCCTCGAAAACGGTTTCGGCGGGGCCGGTCATCAGCACCGGCTGCCCTTCTCCCTGCCACTCGATCGTAAGCCGGCCGCCGCGCACCTGCACCTCGACGGACGCGTCGAGCAGGCCCCAGACGCGGCCGATGACGACGGCGGCGCAGGCGCCGCTGCCGCAGGCCAGGGTCTCGCCGGCACCGCGCTCGTAGACGCGCAGGCGCACATAGCCGCGGTCGACGACCTGCAGGAAGCCGACGTTGACGCCTTGCGGAAAGGCGCCGTGGCGCTGGATGCGCGGCCCCAGCTCGCCGACCGGCGCGTGGTCGACGTCGGCGACCCTCAGCACCGCATGCGGATTGCCTATGTTGACGGCGCCGATCTCGACGCTTTCGCCGCCGTCGAGCGTCAGCCCGTCAAGATACAAGGTGTAGCGATCGGCGCGCGCCGCGGCGGCGAGCGGAATGTCGCGCGGCGCGAAGCGCGGCACGCCCATGTCGACGCGGTAGTGGTTGCCCTCGACGTGGCGCAGCTCGAGCACGCTGGTCTGCGTGCGCACGCGGATCGCGCTCTTCGGCGACAGGCCGTGCTCGCGCACGAAGCGCGCCAGCGCCCGCGAGCCGTTGCCGCACTGCCCGACTTCGCTGCCGTCGGCATTGAAGATGCGGTAGTCGAAGTCGACGTCGCTGGTCGACGGCGACTCGATGACCAGCACCTGGTCGCAGCCGACGCCGAAGCGGCGATCGGTGAGGCGCCGCAGCAGCGCCGGCTCGGCGCGGAACGGCACGCGCGTCGCGTCGATGACGACGAAGTCGTTGCCGGCGCCATGCATCTTGGTGAACGGAAGCTTCATCCGTGTATTGTATCGGCCCGCGCGACGCGCGGGACCGGAGCGAGCGAAAAGGGGCGGGGATGGGCGGGAACGATCGGCGCGGCGCCGGCGGGCGTCACACGCGGCACGGCGCGGGCGCGGCATGAGAAACGTCTACGCCGTCGTCACCACGCCGGAGATCCGCGCCTGCTGCGAGTTCTACCGCCAGGCCTTCGACGCGCGCATCGTGTTTCGCGCCGACTGGTACGCGCACATCAGCTTTCGCGGCTGGGAGATCGGCTTTCTCAAGCCGCACCAGGAATCGCGCCTGCCGGTTTTCCAGCACACCTCGACGACGCGCGGCCTGTGCATCGTCGTCGAAACCGAGGACGTGCGGCGCGACTACGACACGCTCATCGCGCGCGGCCTGACGCCGCTCGGCCCGATGCGCGAATTCGCCAACGGCGAGCAGTCGTTCGCCCTGATCGATCCGGCCGGCACCGTGCTCAACTTCGTCGAGCACCGGCCGGGCGCCGCCCGGACCTCAGGGGATTGACCGCGCCGGCGCTTTGTCTTTTGAAAATCCGCATGCTAGAAACTCGCGGATCATGACGTGAAAAGCATACAGGGAGCGGCTCGTGAAGGTTCTCGGCGCGGATATCGGCTTCGGCTACACCAAGGCGACCGACGGCCGCCAGTTCCAGATCTTCAAGTCGGTGGTCGGCGAGGCCGCGGAGGTGCAGTTCGGCGAGAGCCTGCTGCCGGGCCAGCCGGCCTTCCCGCGCCACATCCTGCTCGGCGGCCAGGGCTTCTTCGTCGGCGAACTCGCCGAGACGCAGTCGCGTGGCCGCGGCTTCACGCTCGACCAGAGCCAGTTCCTCGCGCAGTACGCCAAGACCCTGGCGCTCGCCGCGCTGGCGCCCTTCGTCGACAGCGGCGATCCGGTGCGGCTCGTCACCGGCCTGCCGATCAGCTTCTTCCGCAAGCACCGCGAGGCGCTGACCGCCCTGCTGCAGAGCCGCCACAGCATCACCGTGGTCAAGCCGGGCAGCAGCGAGCGCGAGGAGAAGATGATCTACATCGAGCGCGTGCGCGTCGTGCCGCAGCCCTTCGGCTCGATGTTCAACCTGATGCTCAACGACATCGGCAAGGCGGCGAGCCAGCGCTTCGTGTCCGAGAAGATCGGCATCATCGACATCGGCTTCCGCACCGCCGACTACACCATCAGCGACAAGACGCGCTATTCGGAACGCGGCTCGCAGAGTTCGGACGCCGGCATCTCGTCGGCCTACCAGGCGATCGCCAACGTCCTGCACGAGAAAAGCGGCGTCAGCATCGAGCTGTACCGCCTCTACGACGGCGTCAGCAAGGGCTCGATCAAGATCAAGGGCAAGAGCTACGACCTGTCGGCCATCGTCAAAGCTGCGTTCACCCAGCTCGCCGGCCGCATCGCCCAGGAAGTGAACCGCCTGTGGGCCGACGACTGGGACATCGATGCCATCGTCATTACCGGCGGCGGCGGCGCGACGCTGGCGCCCTACCTGCAGCCGCTGCTCGAAGGCGAAGTGCTGCCGATGCCGGCCGAGCAGGACGCTCGGCTCAACAATGTGCAGGGCTACTGGAAGTACGGCATGCATCTGTGGGGGGCTTGAGCGAAAACGCCAAAGGCGTTTTCGCTCAAGCCGGGCGGCCAGGGATGGCCGCCCCGGAGTTCAATCAATCGATGCCGTCGCGCCAAGGACGGCATTCCACACTCTCATCAGGAAACGCCCGCGTGAAGTCCGGTGGACTTCACGCGCGGTTTCCGCCGCCCGGCCAAGAATGGCCGGACCGGGGCCCCATCATGTGACGCCGCCTCGCCACGGACGGCCGCACTTCTCTCGAATCACGGCGCCGCTTTCACGAGCCTGCCCTACCCGCCGTTCTCCAGCCCCAGCGCCGCCTCCAGCTCATCCAGCGCCTCGCCGGCGTACACCGACAGGCGCTGCATGCTCGGCAGCGTGTCGCGGCAGCCGGTGAAGCCGACATTGAACTGGCCGGCGTAGCTGACCGCGGTGATGTTCAGGGCCTGGCCGTGCGCGAGCAGCGAGACCGGGTACATCTGCTCCATCTTCGCGCCGTTGAGATACAGCGGACGGTCCGGGCCGGGCACGTTGGATACGGTGAGATTGAACATCGGCCGGATGTGCCCGCCGAGACCGGACAGCAGCTGCGCCATGAACGGCGCCATGAACAGCGCGGTGTAGTTGTCGATGTCGGCCTTGTGCAGCTGCTGCAGATGCTGCTTGGCGTGCTGCGCCGAGTCGTGGATGGCGCGGACGCGTTCGAGCGGATCGGCGATATGGGTGTTGAGCTTGGCGATGATGAAGCTGATGGCATTGCCGGCGTGCTCGTCGTCGGCCGGGCGCACGGAGACCGGCACGCCGGCGGTCAGCGGCTTGTCCGGCAGCGCGTGGATCTCCAGCAGGTAGCGGCGGATGGCGCCGGCGCAAAGCTCCAGGAACACGTCGTTGACGGTGACCTCGGCGGCCTTGGCGATGCGCCGCACGCGCTCCAGCGAATAGTGCTGCGTGGCGAAGCGGCGCTGCCCGGAGACCTTGCCGTTGAGCGCCGAACGCGGGCCGCTGAAAGGCAGCGCCCAGTCCTTGTCCTCGTGCCGCACGGCCTCGCGCACCAGTTCACCGAAGGCGCGGCTCACGCCCGGCACGGTCCGGAGCTGCGTGCGCACGCCCCGCACCACGCCCTGCAGCGGCGTCGCCACCGGCATGTCGCGCTTCTTCGCGCGGCCGCCGCTGCCGGCGCCGACCGCCCAGGGCGGCTGCAGATCGCGCGCGTGGGGGTCCGGCGACAGCATGCGCGCCAGCATGCGCATGCCGCCGATGCCGTCGACCAGCGAGTGATGCATCTTCACGTACAGCGCGAAGCGACGGTTCTCGAGGCCCTCGATCAGATGGCATTCCCACAGCGGCCGGCTGAAGTCCATCGCGTTCGAATGCAGGCGCGAGATCAGCACGCCGAGCTCGCGCTCGCCGCCCGGCGCCGGCAGCGCCGAATGACGGAAGTGATATTCGAGATCGATCTGCCGATCCTCTTCCCAGGCCGGCAGCGCGAAGCGCAGGCGCGACGCGGCGAGGCGCAGGTTGAACGGATAGGCGAAATCGCGCGTCGCGCGGAACTTCTCGACCTGTTTCTTGAGGAACTGCGGACCGGCCTTCGGCGGCAGCGAGAAGATCGCCAGGCAGCCGACCTGCATCGGCGTTTCGCGCGTGTCGACGTACAGCCACGCGGCGTCGAGTGGTTTGAGCAGCTTCATCGTTCCCCCGCCAGCGGTGCCCGGATGGGCTTGTGCTTATGCGGCGCAGTGTAGGGGCGTCGACAGCGGCCCGACAGTGTTCGGCGCTCGCCGCCGCATGGCGCCGCGGCCAAGCGCCGCGGCCGCCGCAGCCAGTCGCCGGGCTCGCGGGGCCGGCCTATACTCGCCAACCAAACGGGCGTTCAATTCGCCCCATGATTATCTCGTTTTCTCGTTCGCGAGCGCAGGAGAGCGCAGCCATGAATACCGTCGTTTCCTATCTGCCCGGCGCGGCGGGCGCCGCTGCCAACGCCGACATCACGCGCGCCTTCGAAGCCCAGCTGCCGACCGCGCTGCGGCTGCGCACGTCCACGGCCAAGGAGCGCATCGCCAAGATCCAGCGCCTGCTCGACGCCGTGCTCGCGCATCGCGAGGATTTCTACGCGGCCGGCCATGCCGACTTCAAGAAACCGCCCGCCGAGGTCGATCTGACCGAGATCCTGCCGGTGGTCGCCGAGGCCAAGCACGCCATGCGCAGCGTGAAGCGCTGGATGAAGCCGGCGCGCGTGTGGCCCTCGCGCATGACCTTCGGCACCAAGAGCTGGATGCAGTACGAGCCCAAGGGCCGCTGCCTGATCATCTCGCCGTGGAACTACCCGGTGAATCTCACCTTCGGTCCGCTGGTGTCGGCGATCGCCGCCGGCAACACGGCGATCCTCAAGCCGTCCGAGATGACGCCGAACCTCTCGGCGCTGATGACGAAGATCGTCCGCGACCTGTTCCCGGCCGACGAGATCGCCATCTTCGAGGGCGACGCCGCGGTCTCGACCGCGTTGCTCGCCCTCCCCTTCGATCATATCTTCTTCACCGGCTCGCCGGCGATCGGCAAGGTGGTGATGGCCGCCGCCGCCAGGCATCTGACCTCGGTGACGCTGGAACTCGGCGGCAAGTCGCCGACCGTGGTCGACGCCAGCGCCGACGTGAAAGCCGCGGCGCGCACGATCATGTGGGGCAAGTACACCAACAACGGCCAGACCTGCATCGCGCCGGACCACATCTACGTGCACGAATCGGTGAAGGACGCCTTCGTCGCCGAGTGCATCGCCGTGCTCAAGGCCAGTTACGGCGAGACGGCGACGGCGCAGCAGCAGAGCCCGAACCTCGCGCGCGTCGTCAACCAGCGCCATACGCAGCGCCTCAATGGCCTGCTCGCCGATGCCAGGCAGCGCGGCGCGCGCGTGCTGTTCGGCGGCGACGTGGTCGAGAGCGAATGCTTCGTCGCGCCGACGCTGATCGACAACATCCCGGCCGACGCCAGGATCCAGAGCGAGGAAATCTTCGGACCGCTGCTGCCGGTCATCGCCTATCGCGATCTCGACGCCGTCATCGCCGAGATCAACGCCGCACCCAAGCCGCTGGCCCTGTACATCTGGAGCAGGAACGAGGCGAACATCGAGCGCGTGCTCAAGCGCACAACGGCCGGCGGCACCTGCATCAACCACGTCGTCATGCAATACGCGCAGGGCAACCTGCCGTTCGGCGGCGTCAACAACTCCGGCATCGGCTCGGCGCACGGCGTCTTCGGCTTCAAGGCCTTCTCGCACGAACGCGCCGTCGTGCGCACGCGCATCAACATCGCCACGCTGCTGTACCCGCCGTACAGCAGCACCACGCGGACCATTCTCAAGCTGATGATGAAGACGCAGTAGTCCCGCGCCACGTGATTCCGGGCCGGCCTCGTGCCGGCCTTTTTCGTGGGCCGCGCTATAGTCGCGCGCAGCGATCGATTTCAATAAGAAGCCGGAGGAGAAGACCATGAGCAAGGCGCGCTATGCCCTCGCCACCAGCCTGTTGCTGCTCGCCGCGTGCGGCGGTGGCGGTGGTGGTGGCAACGACGACGACAACGGCGGCAAACAGTACCAGGCCACCGTCACCCGCACCTCGATGGGCGTGCCGCACATCCAGGCCAAGGACTACGCCAGCCTCGGCTACGGTTACGGCTACGCCTTCGCCGAAGACAACCTCTGCACGATGCTCGAGGACTACGTGACGATTCGCGGCGAGCGCGCCCAGTACTTCGGCCGCGCCGGCAGCTATTCGATCCCGGCCGCCGACGTCACCGTCGGCAACGTCGACAGCGATTTCTTCTGGAAGCTGATGGCGACCGACGCGGTGGTTGCCGAACTGAAGACGGCGGCGCGCAGCGAGGTGCAGGACATCACGCGCGGCTACGTCGCCGGCTTCAATCGCTACATCGCCGAGCTCAAGGCCGGCCAGCATCCGGGCCGCCACGCGGCCTGCGCGACCACCGCCTACCTCGCGCCGATCAGCGAGTCGGACATGTACCGCCGCTACTACCGGCTGTCGATCATCGCCTCGTCGACGGTGTTCGCCAACGAGATCGCCACCGCGCAGCCGCCGCCGCTGTCGGGCCCCGACGCCGCCGCGCCGGACGCGGCGACGGTGAAGGCCGCGCTGGCGGCGAACCCCGGTCCGTTCGCCGCCTTCGGCCGCAACAAGCATCTCGGCAGCAATATGTACGGCCTCGGCCCGCAGGCGACGCAGACCGGCGAGGCGATGCTGTTCGGCAATCCGCACTTTCCGTGGACCGGCACCGAGCGCCTCTATCTCGCGCATCTCACGGTGCCCGGCAAGATGGACATCATGGGCGCCTCGCTGTACGGCGTGCCGCTGGTGCTGATCGGTTTCAACAACCAGCTGGCCTGGAGCCACACGGTTTCGACGGCCTACCATTTCACGCTCTACTACCTGCCACTCAATCCGCTCAATCCGAAGCAGTACTACTACGAGGGCGCCGCCACCGACATGACGCCGGTGCCGCTCAGCGTGCAGGTCAAGGAAAGCGACGGCACGACGACGACCGAGACGCGCACCCTGTACCGCACGCAGTACGGCCCCATCGTCAAGCTCAGCGTGTCCGGCATTCCGGTGCTCGGCTGGGACCGCGGCCGCGCCTACACGCTGCGCGACGCCAACGGCGAGAACGACCGCCTGATGAACCAGTTCTTCGCCTGGAACACCGCCGGCAGCCTCGGCGAATTCAAGGAGGATCACGCGACGATCCTCGGCACGCCCTGGGTCAACACCGTCGCCGCCGGCCCCGGCCAGAACGTCTACTACGGCGATCTGACCGTGGTGCCGAACACGCCAGACGCGCTGGTCGCCGACTGCACGCCGCCGATCGTCGGCACGCTGCTCGCCAGCGCCGCGCCGGGCCTGCCGCTGCTCTACGGCAACCGCGCCGACTGCGCCTGGCAGAACGACGCCGACGCGCCGCCCGGCATCTTCGGCCGCGAGCATCTGCCGAAGCTCGAGCGCGCCGACTGGGTCGCCAACATGAACGACAGCTACTGGCTGACCAATCCGGCGGCGCCGATCACCGGCTTCGCGCGCATCATCGGTGACGAGGGCACGGCGCGCACGCTGCGCACGCGTCTCGGCATCCTGCAGATCCAGCAGCGCCTGGCCGGCAGCGACGGCCGCGCGGGCACCAAGTTCAGCTACGACGACCTCAAGCAGATCGTGCTCGGCAGCCGCATCTACAGCGGCGAGCTGGCACGCGACAGCGTGACCCGCGACCTCTGCGCGCGCGCGCCGAGCGCCTGCGCGGCGCTGAAGACCTGGGACGGCAAGGCCAATCTCGACTCGAAGGGCATGCACGTCTGGCTGGAGTTCTGGAAGAACGTCAACGGCATCGACAATCCCTGGAAGGTGCCGTTCTCGATCGACGATCCGGTCAACACGCCGAACACGCTCGACACCGGCAAGCTCGCCGTCGGCAAGGCGCTCAGCGACGCGCAGACCGCCATCGGCGACGCCGGCCTCGCCTTCGATGCCGCCTGGGGCGACGTGCAGCACTCGGCCGTGCACGGCACGCCGGCGCCTTCCGTGTTCGGCAGCGAGGGCAGCATCGGCGCCTTCACCGTCGCCGACAGCGACGGGCTGACCAGCAGCGGCTACCAGGTCAACTACGGCAACAGCTACATCCAGGCCGTCACCTGGGAGGGCGGCAAGGTGCATGCGGAAGGCTTCGTGACCTACTCGGAGTCCACCGATCCGGCTAATCCGCACTTCAGCGATTTCACGCAGCGCTACACGCAGAAGCAGTGGCTGCGCCTGCCGTTCAGCAGCGACGAGATCGCCGCCGACCGGCAGAGCAGCGTGGACCTGAGCGAGTAGGCACGGCTCCGCTTGCGCGGCGCATTGACGCCGCGCAAGCGCCCGCTCTTGGCGGCGCGCGCGGCGTCCGCATAATGGGCGCCGGAACTCGACATGACGAACCCGGACTCCCAGCCCGCCGGCGACGGCGAGACGAAGCGCGAGGCGCGCCTGCGCGTGCTGACGCTGAACATCCAGGTCGGCATGCAGACCGCGCACTACGGTCACTACGTCACCGGCGCCTGGCGTCACGTGCTGCCGTCGCGCAAGGTGCTCGGCAATCTCGACCGCATCGCCGAGCTGGCCTCGCACTTCGACGTGGTCGCGCTGCAGGAAGCCGATGCCGGCAGCCTGCGCACGGCGCAGCTCAACCAGGTCGAATACCTGGCGCGCAAGGCCGGCCTCGCGCACTGGCAGGTCGCGGTCAATCGCAATCTGCGGCCGTTCGCGCAGCACTGCCTCGGCTTTCTCTCGCGCCTGCCGCTGCACGAGGTGGAACATCACGCGCTGCCGGGCCGCGTGCCGGGCCGCGGCGCGCTGGCGGCGACGGTGACGCCGCCCGGCCATGGCGCGGTGCGCGTGGTGGTCGCCCATCTCGCGCTCAGCCGCAGCTCGCGCAAGCGCCAGCTCGACTACCTGGCCGATCTCGTGCCGCGCGACCGCGATCTGATCCTGCTCGGCGATCTCAACTGCGAGCTCGCCGAGCTGCTCACGCATCCGCCGCTGGCGGCGATCGGCCTGCAGCCGGTCAGCGGCGCGCCGACCTTTCCGAGCTGGAAACCGCAGCGCCGGCTCGATCACGTGCTGGCCACGCCGGGCCTTCGCGTCGCGCACAGCCACGTCGTGCCGACGCCGCTGTCCGATCATCTCGCCGTCGCCGCCGAGCTGTTGCTGCCGCCCGCATGAATCCGCCGCGAGCCCGGAATGCCGCGGCGGCCCGGCTTGCCCGCGCGCCATGAACGCCGATCTCGCCGCGCTGTGGCACTGGCTCGACGCCGTCGACTGGACCGAGTTGCTGCTCGGCTTCTGGCTGCTGGTCGCGATCTTCGCCGCCACGCACGCGCTGCTGACCAAGCGCGACGCGCGCGCCGCCTGGGGCTGGATCGCGGTCTGCTGGCTGTTTCCGTTCGCCGGACCGGCGCTGTACTTCTTCTTCGGCATCAACCGCATCCGTACGCACGCGCGGCGCTACGCGGTGCATCGCGGCCGCGAGGTCGGCGCCGCGCACGCCCACGATGTGCGCAATCGTCCGCCCGAGCATCCGCCGCTGCCGTCCTGGCTCGAGGAGGTCGCGCGCACCGCCGACGTGCTGACGCGCCGGCCGCTGCTCGGCGGCAACGCGATCGAGCCGCTGCATAACGGCGAGCAGGCGTTTCCGCGCATGCTGGAAGCGATCGACGCCGCGCGCAGCTCGGTCTGGCTGTCGAGCTACCTGTTCGACAACGACACCGTCGGCCGCCGTTTCGCCGACGCGCTGATCGCGGCGCGGCGGCGCGGCGTCGAAGTGCGCGTGCTGCTCGACGATGTCGGCGAGCGCTACTCGCTGCCGCGCATCGGCCGTCACCTCAAGCGCGGCGGCGTGCCGTTCGCGCGCTTCAATCCGCTGAAGCTGGTGCCGCCCTCGCTGCACATCAATCTGCGCAATCACCGCAAGCTGCTGATCGTCGATCACGCGCTCGCCTACACCGGCGGCATGAACATCAGCGCGCGGCATTGCATCGCCGCGCCGCGCAACCGCCATCCGACTGTCGATCTGCACTTCGCGCTGCGCGGCCCCGTCGTGCGGCAGATGGCCGAGGTGTTCGCCGAGGACTGGGCTTTCACGACGCAGGAGCGCCTCGTCGTGCCGCCGGGCGAGGACGACGGCCTTGGTGCGCCGGTCTGCCGCGTCATCACCGACGGCCCCAACGAAGATCTCGATCAGCTCAATTTCGTCCTGCAGTCGGCGATCGGCGCGGCGCGGCGCGAGATCCTGATCATGACGCCGTACTTCCTGCCCTCGGCCGAGCTGATCGCCGCCCTGCAGGGCGCGGCGCTGCGCGGCGTGCGTACCGTGGTGCTGCTGCCGCGGCGCAACAATCTGCCCTACGTCGACTGGGCGGCGCGCCATCAGCTGCACCAGCTGCTCGAGCGCGGCGTGCGCGTGCGCTTCCAGCCGGGCCCGTTCAGCCACAGCAAGCTGTTCGTCGTCGACGGCGCGTACACCATGATCGGCAGCGCCAACTGGGATCCGCGCAGCCTGCTGCTGAACTTCGAGCTCAACGTCGAAATCTACGACGGCGGCGTCGCGCAGCGCATGGCCGAGCATTTCGCCGAACTCTGGCAGCAGGCCGACGAGCTGCTGCTGCGCGACGCCGCGCATCCGCCGTTCGGGCGGCGCCTGCGTAACGCGCTGTGCTGGCTGTTCTCGCCGTACCTCTGAGAACAGGCCGCGGCGCCGCGCGCCGTCACCAGCTCCCCTGAGCCCTCGCCCGCGAGCGGGCGGAAGGGACCGCATCCGCTGCGGCCTTGCCGTGAGCCTTCTCCGCCCCTGGGCGGCGCGGCTTGGCTGAGGCGGATGATTGCGCGGCACGGCGTGGTACCGCCGTTGTGCGGCCGGCGCGCCGCCTACAATACGCACGCAAAATTTCCGGCTGCCTGCCTGCCATGCGCATTCCCTTCCTCGACGGCTTCCTCGCGTCGATGCTGACCGCCATCGTCATCGCCCTGTTCGCGCCGCAGCTCGGCGCGAGCGGCGGCCTGCTGCATCTCGACCGGGTAACGATGGTCGGCGTCGCGCTCGTCTTCCTGCTCAGCGGCGCCGGGCTGGCGCCGGACAAGCTGAAAGCCGGCGCCGCCAACTGGCGCCTGCACCTGTTCGTGCAGCTGTTCACCTTCGCGGTGTTTCCGCTGGTCGGCCTCGCCGTCCTCGCGCTCGTCGGCCGCTGGCTGCCGCGCGAGCTGGCACTCGGCTTCTTCTACCTGTGCGCGCTGCCGTCGACGGTGTCCTCGTCGATCGCGATGACGGCGATGGCGCGCGGCAACATCGCCGGCGCGGTGTTCAACGCCACGCTGTCGAGCCTGATCGGCATGGTGCTGACGCCGCTCTACATCAGCCTCTGGCTGCAGGCCGCGAGTCAGGGCGCGCCGCTCGTCGATCAGCTGATCAAGATCGGCGAGCAGCTGCTGCTGCCGTTCATCGTCGGCCAGCTGCTGCGGCCGTGGCTCGGCGACTGGATCGCGCGCCACAAGCCCGTCACCGGCAAGGTCGACCGCGGCGTGATCGTGCTGATCGTCTTCAACTCGTTCTGCGACGCGACCGCCGCCGGCGTGTGGACGCGCTACGGCGCGACGCCGCTGCTGGCGACCGCGGCGCTGACCGGCGGCCTGCTCGCCTTCGTGCTGTGGCTGACGCACATCGTCGCCAAGCGCTTCGCGTTCAACACCGAGGACGAGATCGCCGCCGTGTTCTGCGGTTCGAAGAAGAGCCTCGCCGCCGGCGCGCCGATGGCGACGCTGATCTTCGGCTCCTCGGGCGGCGCGCTCGGCCTGATCATGCTGCCGATCATGATCTACCACCAGCTGCAGCTGATCGTCTGCTCGGTGATCGCGCGGCGCTACGCCAACAGGCCGGACGGCGCCTTGTAACGCCGTCCGGCACAGCTGCGATTCAGAATCTGAAGCGCAGCGACGCCGACCCGCTGATCGGCGCGCCGTAGTACGTGTTGTCGTATTCGTCGAGCACGTAGTACTTCTTGTCGAGCAGGTTCTCGCCGTTGAGCTGCAGCGACCACTGCGGCGTGAACTGCCAGCGCACCATCAGGCCGAGCAACGTCACGTCGCCTTGATGCAGCGTCGCGCCGCCGTCGGGAGAACCGACCTGCGTGCTGCTGTCCGATTGCCAGTCGACCCCGCCGCCCAGCGTCAGGCGCTTCAGCGCACCGCGCGGATTCCAGGTCGTGTAAAGCCGTACCAGCGTGCGCGGCACGAAAGTGCGCACTGCGTGACCATCGGCATCGTCGATCAGATAGTGCGTCCAGCCCAGCGACGCGTTCCAGCCTTGCGTCAGCTCGCCGGCCAGTTCCAGCTCGAAGCCGCGCGACACGGTGCCGTCGATCGCGCGGTTCTTTGCGGAACCATCCGGGAATTCAGCCGGCGAGCCGTCGTCGTTGTAGATCGGCGCCGCGACATTGTCCTGCAGGGTGCGGAACAGCGTCAGCGCGGTGTTGAGCTTGCCGCCGAAGTGCTCGCCCTTGATGCCGACCTCGTAGCTCTTGCCGTCGATCGGATCGAGGTAATGGCCGTTGATGTCGCGCGCGTTCTGCGGCTTGAAGATCTCGGTATAGCTGGTGAACAGCGAGAACTGCTGCATGACGTCGTAAACAAGACCGGCGTACGGGATCGTCTGCTCGTAGTCGTAGCGACTGTCGTTCAGCGTGTCATAAACAGAAAACGAATCGATCTTCCACGTCGCGTACCGCGCACCGGCAACCAGCTTCAGCGGATCGAGAATGCTGATGCGCGTGGCGAGATACAGACCGTTCTGCGTGGTCGTCAAATCGTTGGAGGTCGTGTATTCGCCGAACGTCGGCTCGGGATACGTACCGTTCCAGTGAAACATGTCGACTGGCCACGGCAGCACACCACCGTCGATCGCTTCGAGCGGGCTCGCCTTGACACTGTTGTTGGCGACGCGAGAGCCGTTGTAGCCGACCACCAGCTCGTGCTCGCGGCCGAACAGACTGAACGGGCCGCTGGCGTAGACATCGAGCGAACGCTGGATAACCTTGGCGCGATCGGCATACGCATAACCGCCGTAGCCGTTGTCCGGATCGACGGCGACCACGCCGCTGTCCGCGTCGGGAAAGCCATAGACGTAGAACAGCTGACTGCTTTGCGTGTAACGGTTCCAGCTCAGCGTCGAGCGCAACACCCAATCGCCGTCGAACTTGTAGTTCAGATCGGCGAACGCCGTTTCATAGCGGCGATTCCAGAACGACCAGTCGGCTGCCGTCGTCACCGAGGTCGGCCAGTTCGTTGGCGTGCCATCGGAGAAGTACAGCGGGAACGAGCCCCAGGTGTTTCCCTGCGGCATGCTGTTCTGGTAGTCATAGCCGACAGAGAGGCGCGCACGCTCCGTCAGATCGGCGTCGACGACGCCATAGAACACTTTCTTCTCGTTGCTGTAGACGTCCTGATACGACTCGCGGTTCTGGTATGCACCGACGACGCGCGCGCGGATACGGCCATCGTTGGTCAGCGGCACGGCGACATCGGCGTCGAGACGGCTGTCGTTCCACGAAGCCTGCGTGAACGCGAAATCCACAGCGGCATGCCGGCTGTCGGCATGCTTGCGCACCAGATTGACGGAAGCCGCCGGGCTGCCGGCGCCGGTGGTCAGGCCGGTGGCGCCGCGCACAATCTCGATGCGCTCGTAGAAGGCGAGGTCCAGCGCGTCCTCGACCGAACCCGTGTTGGAGTTCGTCGTCGCCGGCACGCCGTCGTACATCAGGTTGTCGATGGTGAAGCCGCGCGCCGTGAACAGCACGCGCTCGGTGTCGTACTGGTAGGAATAGACGCCCGGCGTGTGATCGAGCACGTCGCGCACGGTGTGCAGGTTCTGGTCGTCGAGGCGTTCGCGCGTGACGACCGTCAGCGACTGCGGCGTGTCGCGCAGGCTCAGCGGCAGGCGGGTCGCGGCGGCGCTGCTGTCGACGGTGTACGAGCGCTCGTCCCTGCCGGTGACGACGACGGTGTCGATGTCGCCGCCGCCCGTCGACGCACGGTCCGCGGCGTCTGTCGCGGCGACGGCGACGCCCTGCTGGGCGACGGCCGATACCGAGACGAACCACGTGAAAAGAAAAGCGGCATGCCAGCCGCCATGATGAATGCGCATGTGACTCCCCAGGATGATGACGCTCGCTGGGAACGCGCAAAGGCGGTGGCTGGCGGTCTACGGCGTCATTTTAGGCGAGGCCGGGGCATCTACCAAACCGTCGCGCGATGGCTGGGCGCGGCGGACATGGCAGGCTTGTCGCCCGTGGCGATGCCGCAGGGCTCCAGTCCGTGCCAGCGTTCGACCAGCCAGTCGCCGACGAAGCGCAACCGCCATTGCTTCTGGCGCGGCGGCGAGCGGCGCCGGCTCAGCGCCTGGCGCTCGTCTTCGAGCAGGCTGCCGGACAGATCGAGCGGATGCGCGCAAAGATCCATGAAGCCCATGCGCAGATCGAGCTGGCGCGCCCAGTCGCGCCAGTCGTCGGCCTTGCGCAGGCAAGCCAACTGGCGCTCGCGCAGGCGTGCCGCCGCCGCGCGGCTGATCCAGTAGGCGGCGCTGCGCAGCAGGTATCGCGAGTAGCGCCGCGGCACCGCGTACAGCGGCGGCAGGCCGGCGTGCGTCTCGCCGGCCCGCTTGCCGCGCACGCGCATCCGGCCCGGCAGGCCCTGCATGCAGCCGAGCAGCACGACGTCGAAGCGACCGGCGAACGCGCGCGTGTCGAGCCGCGCAAGCGCCGGCGAGAGGATGACGTCGTCCTCGAAGATCAGTGCGCCGGGCGCGCCGCTCTCCGCCAGGCGCCGGTACGCTTCGACGTGCGCGAGCGCGCAGCCGGTCTCGCCCGGTGCCAGCGGCCGGCGGCGATGCCGCAGCGCTTCGAGGTTGTGGGCGAAGTACTGCGTGGCCGCCATCTGCTTGCCGTCGACGCCGACGATGGCGGGCGCCTCGCCAAGCAAGGCATGCAGATGCGCCGCGAGGGTCTCGGCGGGACGCACCGAAATGACGAAGACCGGCATGATCGTTCACGGGGCTGTGGAGGGCGGCGCGATCGCCGTGCCTGCTCCCGCATGCCGCCACGATCGCGCTGCCGCATATCGTCGCGCCGCCGCGCCGCCGCGACCTGACGGATGCTCGACAGCGCACGCCAGGGCTTGTGATTGATCCGGCCACCCGGCCGCGGCCGGCTCAGCGTTCATGGTCGCCGGATCAACAAGAGGCCTTAATCGGCGCCCGACACGCGCACCAGCGTGCGGCCGGTCACGGTGCCGGCGATCAGGTCCTCGCAGGCGGCCGGAACGTCCCGGAGCGCGACCTCGCGGGTGACCAGCCGGTCGAGCGTGCGTGGCCGCCATTCGCCGGACAGCTTGTCCCAGATGTCCTCGCGCCACGCGCGCGGACACTCGACGGAATGAATGCCGAGAATCGACACGCCGCGCAGGATGAAGGGCATCACCGTGGTCGCCAGTTCGTGCGACTGCGCGAGGCCGATGCTGGCGATGTTGCCCCAGGGCTTCACGGTGCGCGTCAGCATGGCCAGCGTCTCGCCGCCGAGATTGTCGACGGCGCCGGCCCAGCGCGCCGATTCGAGCGGCTTGCTGCCGATGTCCAGTGCCTGCCGCGAGATCACCTCGTCGGCGCCGAGCCGCCTGAGGTAGTCGTCGGCCTTGCCGGCCTTGCCGGTGATGGCGTGCACGGTGAAGCCGGCGCGCTTGAACAGATCGATCGCCACCGAGCCGACGCCGCCGGTCGGGCCGGTCACGGCGATCGGCCCCATCGCGGGGGCCTGGTGATTTTCCAGCATGCGCCGCAGCGCGAAGGCGGCGGTGAAGCCGGCGGTACCGAGCGCCATGGTCTCGCGCAGGGTGAGGCCGGCCGGCTTGCGGATGATCGAATCGGCCTTCACGCGCGCCAGCTCGGCGTAACCGCCGTCATGGACCTCGCCGATGTTGCAGCCGGTGACGAGCACGGCGTCGCCGGGCTGGTAGCGCGCATCGCTGCTCGACTCGACGTGGCCGGCCAGATCGATGCCCGGCACCAGCGGAAACTTCTTGAGGATGCGGCCCTTGCCGGTGACGGCGAGCGCATCCTTGTAGTTGATGCCGCTCCAGGCGACGCGGATCACCACCTCGCCGGCCGACAGTTCATCGACCTGCAGCGAGTCGAAGCGCGCCTCCGTGCGGTTCTTCTCGGGCGAATGGACGCGCAGCGCGGTGAAAGCGGACATCGGAACTCTCCTGATTCTGGGGTCTGGCGGGGCATTGATCCGCGACATTTTCGGCAGATGCCGAAAGCGGGACAATGCCGACATCCGTCAAGGCCACTGACCGTCACCGCCATGCCCCAGTACACGCAGAACCCGCCGCTCGATATCGCCGACCTCGACGCCGATCCGCTCGCGCAGCTGCAACGCTGGCTCGACGACGCCGGCGCGGCCGGCATGATCGAGCCGACGGCGATGACCGTGGCCACCGTCGATGCGCAGGGCCGGCCTTCGGCGCGCATCGTGCTGTTCAAGGGCTTTCATGGCGAAGGGTTCGAGCGCGGCCTGACCTTCTTCACCAACTACGACAGCCGCAAGGGGCGCGACCTGGCCGCCAATCCCCATGTCGCGCTGGTGTTCTGGTGGGACAAGGTCGAGCGCTCGGTGCGCATCGAAGGCCGCGCGGCGAAGCTGCCGCGCGAGGTTTCGGAACGCTATTTCCACAGCCGTCCACACGATTCGCAGGTCGGCGCCGTGACCTCGCGGCAAAGCGCCGTGGTGCGCTCGCGCGAGGCGCTCGACCAGCGTTACGCCGAGCAGCTCGCGCACTACGAGGGCCGCGGCGTGCCGCTGCCGGAGTTCTGGGGCGGTTACCGGGTGGCGCCCGAGGCGGTCGAATTCTGGCAGGGCCGGCACGGCCGCCTGCACGATCGCCTGCGCTACCGGCGCGAGGGCGACGGCTGGCTCGTCGAACGGCTCGAGCCCTGAGATTCCTCATCCCGACCCGCTTGCCGTCGTCGGCAAGCGGGCGTCTTTTTCTCATTGCAGGAGCAGCTCCATGTCCGTCACGTTCGACTTTCGCGGCCGGCACGTCTTCGTCGCCGGCGGCACCAGCGGCATCAATCTCGGCGTCGCGCATGCCTTCGCGCGCTGCGGCGCGCGCGTGTCGGTGCTGTCGCGTTCGCAGGACAAGGTCGATGCGGCGGTCGACGCGCTGAAGCAGCACGGCGGCGACGCGATCGGCTTCGCCGCCGACGTGCGCGACTACGCCGGCACCGAGGCGGCGCTGAAGGGCGCGCAGGCCAGGTTCGGCAACATCGATGTGCTGATCTCCGGCGCCGCCGGCAACTTCCCGGCGCCGGCGCTCGGCATCTCCTCGAACGGCTTCCGCGCCGTGGTCGAGATCGACCTGCTCGGCACCTTCCACGTGCTGCGCGCGGCGCATCCGCTGTTGACCAAGCCGGGCGCCAGCATCATCAACATCTCCGCGCCGCAGGCCTTCCTCGCCATGGAAATGCAGATGCACGTCTGCGCGGCGAAGGCCGGCGTCGACATGGTGACGCGCGTCGGCGCGCTCGAATGGGCGGCGCAGGGCGTGCGCGTGAACTCCGTGGTGCCGGGCCCGATCGACGACACCGAGGGCATGGCGCGCCTGGCGCCGACGCCGGCGCTGCGCCAGGCGACGCTGGAGTCGGTGCCGATGCAGCGCTACGGCACGAAGCAGGACATCGCCAACGCCTGCCTGTGGCTGGCCAGCGAGGCGGCGAGCTACGTCAACGGCGCGGTGATTCCGGTCGACGGCGGCTGGTCGCTGGGCGGCGCGATCTCGATGGGCAGCAACATGCGCAAGCTGCTGGCGTCCGGCGCGCCCTGAGGCCGCGGGCGCCGCCGCGCTTCAGGGCGCGGCCGCGCGCACCGGGAAGTCGACTTGCAGCCGGCTGCCGTCGTCGAGCACGAAGGTCACCGGCACGGACTGGCCCGCGGCGAGCGGCTGCCTGAGGCCCATCAGCATGAGGTGATAGCCCTGCCCCGGCGTCAGCGCGACGCTGCCGTGCGCCGGCACCGCCAGCGCACCGGCTTCGCGCATCTGCATCATGCCCTTGTCTTGGCTCATCGAGTGGATCATGGCGCTGTCGGCGGCGCCGGTTTCGACGCGCACGATCTGCCGCGGCTGGTCGCCGTCGTTGCGCAAGGTGCCGTAGCCGGCGCCGACATCGACGCCGGGCGGCGTGGCGCGCAGCCAGGCGCCCTGCACGGTGACGGCGGCGAGACTCTGGCCGGCGACGGCGACACCGGCCAGCAGGGCGGTGAGGAGAAGGGACTTGCGCATGAGCGGCTCTCCTGATGCGCGGCGCGCGGCATCGACGTAGGAAGCGAAGCGGCATTCTGCCAGTCCGCGCCGCGCTCGGCACGACCGCCCGCGCAGAAAAAACCCCGCGCATGGCGGGGCTTTCGGGATGCCTGAGCGCGCCCCTCAGGAGACGATCGTGACCTTCTCGGCCTGCAGGCCTTTCTGACCCTGCGTCACCTCGAATTCGACCTTCTGTCCCTCGGTCAGCGACTTGTAGCCTTCCGCCTGGATCTGCCGGAAATGCACGAAGACATCTTCCTTGCCGGGACGCGAGATGAAGCCGAAGCCCTTGGCGCTATCGAACCACTTGACCGTCCCTGTTTCGCGAGTAGCCATCTGTTCAACCTTTCCTTGTTTCACTCTGCGACCTCGCGGTCGCACCGATGATCGACGAAGGGTGAGCTTCGCCTGCCGCGGGCAGGATGGCCTCTGCAAGATGCTCGGCGTTCGCACGACGTCGCCACAAAGGAACGACCTGCGCCCGTTCCTAATGTACCGCAATCGTCGCGCGCCACAAGCGAAGACGGTCGCCGGCCAGACTGCGCCGGCGGCAGGTGCCCGCTATCATCGGAGCCCCGCCGCTTTCAGGGAGCGACCCGTGTCTCGCCGGACCTTCATCGCCGTCATCGCCGCCATCGTCGCCGTCGCCTGCGCCACCTCGCCGACCGGCCGCCGCCAGCTGCGCCTGGTGTCCGATGCGGAGATGTCCCAGATGGGCGTCGCCGCCTTCCAGGAGATGAAGCAGAAAACGCCGGTCACCAAGGACGCCAGGGAATCGGCCTATGTGCAGTGCGTGGCGCGCGCCATCACCAACGAGATCGGCGGCAGCTGGGAAATCCAGACCTTCGATTCGAAGGAGGTCAACGCCTTCGCGCTGCCCGGCGGCAAGATCGGCGTCTACACCGGCCTGCTCGAGGTCGCCAAGACCCAGGACCAGCTCGCCGCCGTGCTCGGCCACGAGGTCAGCCACGTGCTCGCCGGCCATTCGGCATCGCGCGTATCGAACCAGATGGCGGCGCAGTTCGGTGCCGTGCTGGTCTCCGCCGGCACCGGGCTGTCACCCGATCTGGTCGGCGCCGGCGCGCAATACCTGCTGCTGCTGCCGTTCTCGCGCGGCGACGAATCGGAGGCGGACATCCTCGGCATGCAGCTGATGGCGCGCGCCGGTTTCGATCCGGCGCAGGCCATCGCGCTATGGCAGAACATGTCGAAGCAGGCCGGCCAGGCGCCGCCCGAATTCATGTCGACGCACCCGTCGAACGCAACGCGCATCAGCGATCTGCAGCGCAATCTGCCGAAGGCGCAGCCGCTCTACCAGCAGGCGCGCGCCGCCGGCAGGAAACCGAATTGCGGCGCGGCCTGACGGCCGCGCGCCGACATCCGGGTGCCGGCATAGAATGCCGGCACCATGAACCTTGCCCTGCCGCTCGTCGCCGCACTGATCGGCGCCTTCGCCGGCGCGCTGGCCGCCACGCTGCTGCGCCGCGCGCCGGACGGCGCGGCCGCCGTCAAAGCCGAACTCGAGCGCCTCGAACGCGCCCTGCGCGAAGAGGCCGCGCAGACGCGCCGCGACGCCGCCGAGCAGACGCGCGGCCAGCGCGCCGAACTTGCCGACACGCTGACCCGCTTCGGCGCGCTGCTGACCCAGCAGCACGAGCAGCTGCGCATCACCTCGGCCGAGAGGCTCGATGGCTTCGCCGCGGAACTGCGCGCGCAGAACCTCAAGCTCGCCGACACGCAGCGCCAGCTCGCCGAGGACGCGCACAAGACGCGCGCCGAGCAGGCGCAGCAGCTGGCGCGCTTCGCCGAGCAGCAGGCGCTCGCGCTCAAGCAGCTGACCGACACCCAGGCGCAGCAGGCCACCGCCCTGCGCGCCAGTGTCGACGACAACCTCAAGACCCTGCGCAAGGACAACGAGGACAAGCTCGAGCAGATGCGGCGCACGGTCGACGAGAAGCTGCACGAGACGCTGGAGAAGCGCCTCGGCGAATCGTTTAAGCAGGTCAGCGACCGTCTCGAACAGGTGCACAAGGGTCTCGGCGAGATGCAGACGCTGGCCAGCGGCGTCGGCGACCTGAAGCGCGTGCTGACCAACGTCAAGACGCGCGGCGGCTGGGGCGAGGTGCAGCTCGAGAGCATCCTCGAACAGATCTTCACCAACGAGCAGTTCGCGCGGCAGGTGACGACCAAGCCCGGCAGCCGCGAAGTCGTCGACTGCGCGATCCGCCTGCCCGGCCGCGGCGAGCACGAGGCGCCGGTGTGGCTGCCGATCGACGCCAAGTTCCCGAGCGAGGATTACGAGCGCCTGGTCGACGCCCAGGAGCGCGCCGATCTCGACGCGATCAGGATCAGCGGCGCGCAGCTCGAGCGCGCCGTGCGCCTGCAGGCGAAGTCGATCGGCGAGAAATACATCGCGCCGCCGCACACCACCGACTTCGCGGTGATGTTCCTGCCGACCGAGGGCCTCTACGCGGAAGTGATCCGCCGCCCCGGCATCGTCGATGCGCTGCAGCGCGAGCATCGCGTCGTGCTGGCCGGGCCGACGACGCTGACGGCGCTGCTCAACAGCCTGCAGATGGGCTTCCGCACGCTGGCGATCGAGCAGCGTTCGAGCGAGGTCTGGCGCGTGCTCGGCGCGGTGAAGGCCGAGTTCGGCAAGTTCGGCGACGTGCTCGACAAGGTGCACGAGAAGCTCGAGCAGGCGCAGAAGCAGCTCGCGCAGACCGGCGTGCGTTCGCGCGCGATCAGCCGCCAGCTGCGCGAGGTCGAGGTGCTGCCGGGCAACGAGGCCGAACCGCTGCTCGGCGGCAGTCCGGTCGGCGACGAGGAATCCGCGTAGTCGCCGCCGCGTCGACGAGCACGTCGTCACCGCGAGGAGCACGCCAGCATGTCGCACTTTCTCGCCGCGCTCGGTATCGCGCATCCCCTCATCCAGGCGCCGATGGCCGGCACCTCGACGCCCGCGCTCGCCGCCGCGGTCTGCAACGCCGGCGCGCTCGGCTCGATCGCCGTCGGCGCCGGCAGCGTGCCGCAGGCGCGCGAGGCGATCCGCGCGACGCGCGCCCTCACCGCGCGGCCGTTCAACGTCAACGTCTTCTGCCACCGGCCGGCGCGGGCCGACGCGGCGCGCGAAGCCGCCTGGACGCGCTACCTCGCGCCGTGGTTCGCCGAGTCCGGCGCCACGCCGCCGCCGGCGCTGCGCGAGATCTACACGAGCTTCGCGGTCGACGACGCGATGCTGGCAATGCTCGTCGCGGAGAAGCCGGCGATCGTCAGCTTCCATTTCGGCCTGCCGCCGGACGCGTTCGTGCGCGCGCTGAAGCACGCCGGCATCGTGCTGCTGGCGACGGCGACCACGCTCGACGAAGCGCGGCAGTGCGTGGCGGCCGGTGTCGACGCCGTGGTCGCGCAGGGCTACGAGGCCGGCGGCCATCGCGGCGTGTTCGATCCGGCGCACGACGCGCGCATCGGCACGCTGGCGCTGACGCGCACGCTGGCACGGCGCATCGAACGGCCGGTCATCGCCGCCGGCGGCATCATGGACGGCGCCGGCATCCGCGCGGCGCTCGCACTCGGCGCCGGTGCCGCGCAGCTCGGCACCGCCTTCGTCGCCTGTCCGGAATCGGCCGCCGACGCCGCCTATCGGGCCGCGCTGCTGGCGCCGGACGCGCGCACCGCCGTCACCGCCGCCATCTCGGGCCGCCCGGCGCGCGGACTGGTCAACCGCTTCGTCGCCGAGATCGACGGCGCGAACGCACCGGCGATTCCCGACTACCCGATCGCCTACGACGCCGGCAAGGCGCTGCACGCGGCGGCCAAGGCGCGCGGCAGCGGCGCCTTCGGCGCGCAATGGGCCGGCCAGGGCGTCGCCCTCGCGCGCGCCTTGCCGGCCGCCGATCTGGTCGCCGCCCTGATCGCGGAAATGCGCGGCTGAACCGACGGCGCGGAGCGGCGCCGGCGGCCCTTGCGTCCGGCAACCGTGTCGCGCTTCGCAAACGGTGTCTTCACCCCCTGCCCGGGTCGCTACGCCGGACCTGCGGCGCGCCTATAGTCTCTGCGCGGCATCCGCGGGATGTACGCGCGGCCATCGAGAAGGGGGAAGGCCATGGCGATGCGCTTCGACACGATTCGTTGCTGGCGGCGCGGCACGGGTGCGGCGGCGCTGCTGCTCGGTGCCTTATGCGGTCTGGCGGCCTGCGACGATGACGACGGTGCGCGGCTGGCACCGGCCGAGATCGGCGGCAGCGACGCCGGCCTGGTCGACGGCCCCGCCGCGACGGCGCGCTTCGACAATCCGGCCAACGTCGAGGTCGGCCCGGACGGCACGGTCTACGTCGCCGACTACAACAACAATGCCGTGCGCGCGATCGCCACCGACGGCGGCGTGCGCACCCTGGTGGCGCGCGACGATTTCCAGCGGCCCTTCGGCCTCGCCTACGGCAACGGCGTGCTCTACGTGGAAACCGACGGCAACGACAGCGGCATGCGTGACATCACCACCGGCACCGTGTGGCGCGTCGATCCGGCGAGCGGCGCGGCGAGCGTCGTCGCGCGCAACATCGGGCGGCCGCGCGGCCTGCTGGTGATCGACGCCAGTCGCATCGCCATCAGCGACATGGCGCATCACGTCATCGCCCTGCTCGATCCGCACAGCGGCGCGGTCACGGCCCTCGCCGGCAGCGCGGACATGCCCGGCGACGTCGACGGCAGCGGCGCGGCGGCGCGCTTCAACCGGCCGTATGGCATGGCGCTCGCCGACGACGGCGCGCTGCTGGTCGCCGACCGCGACAACAACCGCATTCGCAAGGTCACCCTGGCCGGCGTGGTCACCACCTTCGCCGGAACGGGTGCCGAGGGCCATGCCGACGGCGCGCTGGCGAGCGCCACCCTGCACAACCCGCAGGACGTCGCCGCGCACGGCGGCATCGTCTACGTCGCCGACACGCAGAATTTCCTGGTGCGACGCATCGCCGACGGCGCGATGACGACGATCGCCGGCAACGGCGAGCGCGGCTACGCGCCGGGCCAGGGCACCGACGCCGCGTTCGCCGGCCTCGAAGGCGCGTCGCTGACCGCCGACGGCAGGACCTTGTGGATCGCCGACGGCAGCGGCGGCGAGGACGACGGCTTCAATCGCGTGCGCCGCATCGCCGTGCACTGAGGCAGGCCTGCGCCGGCGCGGCGAGAACGAAGGCGGCACCACGAAAAAGGCCGGCACTGCGCTCGCCGGCCTTTGCGCACCGCGATCGCGGCGGGCTCAAAGCGCCCAGTAGACGATCAGGCCGACGAGGCCGAGATGCAGGGCCCACTTGCCGACCTTGTACGCGCGCGGCCGCTTCTTCTTCAGCTCCTTCATGGTCTTCTTGTAGCCGACCACGACGCCGCTCATCTTGTTGCCGACGCCCGACAGCTTGCTGTCGAGGTTGTCGATGTAGAACAGGCTGTTGAAGAAGCGCGCGAAATAGAAATACAGCTTCTGGATGAACCGGCTGCGCAGCGGCCGGTCGATGTCGGTCATCAGGATGATGCGCGGCACTTCGGTGTCGTTGTAGGCGGCGTGGATATAGGTTTCGTCGAAGATGATGCTGTCGCCGTCGCGCCAGGTGTACGGCTCGCCGTTGACGAGCAGGCCGCAGCGCGCGTCGTTCGGCGTCGACAGGCCCAGCGAGTAGCGCACGCTGAAGGCGAACGGATCGTGATGCTGCGTCAGCTTCTTGCCCGGCATCAGCACGGCGAACAGCGCGAGGTTCATGCCGGGCACCTGCTCGATCAGCGCCGAGGTCTTCGGCGCCAGCTGACGCGCCGACGGAATCTCGTTGTCGTAGATCTTCAGGTAGAAGCTCTTCCAGCGATTGTCCTTGTAGAAGTTGCTGCCGGGCAGGTCGCCGCGCACGGCGAGATTGCCGCTGCCGTACAGCGCCAGGGCCTCGTCGCGGATCGTCTGCCAGTTGTCCTGCAGCACTTTCAGCTGCGGGAATTCGTCGATGGCGACGCGCGGCTGCGTCGACACGCGCGACAGGAAGTACGCCGGCAGATTGAACGGCACCATGAAGGTCGAGAAGTCGGTCAGCTGCCGGCTCCAGGACAGATGCACCTTGTTGCGCAGGCGCACGAAGGCCAGCGAACCGACGTACGTCAGGAACAACACGATCAGAATCGTCACAGCTGCAAACCCCGCCCGGCTACGCCCACGAACAAAACATCATACCGGGACGGCCCGGCGAAAGCGTGCCGCCGTGACGAACGGACGCCGGCCGGCATGCGCCGTCCGCGGCCGCCGCCGGATCGCTCCGGCGGCTGCGCAAGCCGCGCGGCGAACCGGCTCAGGCGCGCAGGTCGAAACGGTCCAGGTTCATGACCTTGGTCCAGGCGGCCACGAAGTCGGCGACGAACCTGCCCTGCGCGTCGGCGCTGCCGTACACCTCGGCGAGCGCCCGCAGCACCGAGTTCGAGCCGAACACCAGATCGACCCGCGTGCCGGTCCATTTCAGCTCTCCGGTCTTGCGGTCGCGGCCCTCGAACAGCTCGGCGGCCGGCGACACCGGCTGCCAGGCCGTGCCCATGTCGAGCAGGTTGACGAAGAAGTCGTTGCTCAGCGTGTCCTTGCGGCGGGTGAAGACGCCGTGCGGCGAGCCGCCGGCGTTGGCGCCCAGCACGCGCAGGCCGCCGACCAGCACCGTCATCTGCGGCGCGCTCAGCGTGAGCAGCTGCGCCTTGTCGATGAGCAGCGTCTCGGCCGCGATCGCGAACGGGGCCTTCAGGTAATTGCGGAAGCCGTCGTAGACGGGTTCGAGCACGGCGAAGGATTCGGCGTCGGTCTGCTCCGGCGTCGCGTCCGTGCGGCCCGGCGCGAATGGCACGTCGACCTCGATGCCGGCGTTCTTCGCCGCCCGCTCGATGCCGGCGCCGCCGGCGAGCACGATGAGATCGGCGAGCGAAATGCGCTTGCCGCCGCCCGCCGTCCGGTTGAATTCGGCCTGGACGCCTTCGAGCGTCTTCAGCACCCGGG
Organism: Solimonas soli DSM 21787; assembly: GCF_000474945.1. Classification (GTDB taxonomy): domain Bacteria; phylum Pseudomonadota; class Gammaproteobacteria; order Nevskiales; family Nevskiaceae; genus Solimonas; species Solimonas soli. Next base: position 83,197 of record NZ_KI440836.1, read on the forward strand.
CCAGCCGCGCCGGCTGGTTGACGGCCCAGTCCTTCTGCGGCGCGAGGCGGACGCGCGCGCCGTTGGCGCCGCCGCGCTTGTCGCCGCCACGGAAGGTCGAGGCCGAGGCCCAGGCCGTCGACACCAGCTCGGCGATCGTCAGGTCCGCGGCGAGCACCTTCGCCTTGAGGGCGGCAATGTCCTGCGCATCGACCAGCGCGTGGTCGACCGCCGGCACGGGGTCCTGCCAGATGAAGGCTTGCGCCGGCACTTCCGGGCCGAGATAGCGGGCGCGCGGCCCCATATCGCGGTGCGTCAGCTTGAACCAGGCCTTGGCGAAGGCGTCGGCGAACTGCTCGGGATGCGCGAGGAAGCGGCGCGAGATCTGCTCGTAGGCCGGATCGAAGCGCAGCGAGAGGTCGGTGGTCAGCATCGTCGGCACGCGCTTCCTCGACGGATCGTGCGCGTCGGGGATGATCGCGGGCGCGCCCTTGGCGACCCACTGGTGCGCGCCGGCCGGGCTCTTGCTCAGCTCCCACTCGAAGCCGAACAGGTTCTCGAAGAAGTTGTTGCCCCACTTGGTCGGCGTCGTCGTCCAGGTCACCTCGAGACCGCTGGTGATCGTATCGCCGGCGCTGCCGCTGCCGAAGCGGCTCGCCCAGCCGAGGCCCTGCGCTTCGAGGCCCGCCGCTTCCGGCTCGGCACCGACGTGCTCGGCGCCGGCGGCACCGTGCGTCTTGCCGAAGGTGTGGCCGCCGGCGATCAGCGCCACGGTTTCCTCGTCGTTCATGGCCATGCGCGCGAAGGTCTCGCGGATGTCCTTGGCCGCGGCGAGCGGATCGGGGTTGCCGTTCGGGCCTTCCGGGTTCACGTAGATCAGGCCCATCTGCACGGCGGCGAGCGGCGTCTCCAGCTCGCGGTCACCGCTGTAGCGCTGGTCGCCCAGCCACGCGGCTTCCTTGCCCCAGTAGACGTCCAGGTCCGGCTCCCAGCTGTCTTCGCGGCCGGCGCCGAAGCCGAGGGTCTCGAAACCCATCGATTCCAGCGCGACGTTGCCGGCGAGGATCAGCAGGTCCGCCCAGGAAATCTGCTGGCCGTACTTCTGCTTGATCGGCCACAGCAGGCGGCGCGACTTGTCGATGTTGACATTGTCCGGCCAGCTGTTGAGCGGCGCGAAGCGCTGCTGGCCGCGACCGCCGCCGCCCCGTCCGTCGGCGGTGCGGTAGGTGCCGGCGCTGTGCCAGGCCATGCGGATGAACTGCGGGCCGTAGTGGCCGAAATCGGCCGGCCACCAGTCCTGCGAGTCGGTCATCAGCGCGCGCAGGTCGGCCTTCAGCGCCGCATAGTCGAGGCCCTTGAACGCCGCGGCGTAGTCGAAGCGCTCACCGAGCGGATTCGAGCGGCTGGAGTGCTGGTTGAGCAGATCGACGCGCAGCTGCTTCGGCCACCAGTCCTGGTTGGACGTGCCGCCGGCGCGCGCGTGACCGAACGGACATTTCGTTTCTGTAGACATTGAGATGCTCCCTTTGACTCGTGGTGTTCGAAGCCGTGATTCGCGCCACCGCTCGAATCACGGCCGGTTGAAGTGCCCGGCCCGGCCGTCGCCGACGGCGCGCTCAGTGCGCGGCGCCGTAGGCCGCGGCGGCGGCGCGCAGGCCCGGCGCGGCGGCGATGTCACAAAGCGCGACGGCCGCCAAGGCGACGACGAGCGGCGCCGTGAAGCGCCGCACGCCGTGCGGGCGGCTGGCCGCAACGCTGGCGGTGATCGATTGCAGGCTCATGATCGTGGTCTCGTGGTGAAGATGCCGCCACCTTACGCGCACCTCTTTGATTATTGAAATTGATTGTTTATTGCGAGTCGATAGCAATTTACATTGCTTCGCGGCAGCGGCGCGAAACCGCCAAGTTGGCGAATCCGCAACGATCCCCGACAATTGCGCGCTCTTTTCCCGCCGTCGCCCTCCATGTCAAGCGCCTTCCTGCTGGAACTCGGAACTGAAGATCTGCCGGCCCGCTACGTCGTGCCGCTGGCCGAGGCCCTCGCGCGCGGCATCGGCGAAGGCCTGGCGCGACGCAAGGTGGCGTTTCGCGCCCAGCACCTCTTCGCGACACCGCGGCGTATCGCCGTGCTGCTCGACGATCTCGCCGAGCGCCAGCCCGAACAGACCATCGAACGCCTGGGGCCCGCCGTCGCCGCCGCCTTCAAGGACGGCGCGCCGACGCCGGCCGCGCTCGGCTTCGCGCGCTCCTGCGGCGTCGAGTTCAGCGCGATCGGCGAGAAGGACGGCAAGCTGCATTACGCGAAGACGGAGCCCGGCAAGCCGACGCCGGCGCTGATTCCGGAAATCTTCGAGGAAGCGCTCAAGCAGATGGACGAGCTGGTGCCCAAGCGCATGCGCTGGGGCAGCCGCGACGACACCTTCGTGCGGCCGGTGCAGTGGATCGCCTGCCTGTACGGCAGCGACGTGGTGCCGCTGCAGCGCTTCGGCCTGACGAGCGGCCGCCTCAGCTACGGCCACCGTTTCCATGCGCCGGGCGCCATCGAACTCGGCACGCCGGCCGACTACGCGCCGCGCCTGAAGCACGCGCACGTCTGGGCCGACGTCGCCTCGCGGCGCTGCGAGATCAAGCGGCAGATCCTTGCCGAGGCCGCGAATGCGTGCGGCCACGCGCGCATCACCGACGATCTGCTCGATGAAGTCACCGCGCTCGTCGAGTGGCCGGTCGCCATCACCGGCCACTTCGAGGAACGCTTCCTCGAACTGCCGCCGGAAGTGATCGTCGCCACCGTCGAGACCAACCAGCGCTACTTCACGGTGTTCGAGGACGCTGCGCACACGCGGCTGACGAACGCCTTCATCACCATCTCGAACATCGAATCGCGCGACCTCACGCAGGTGATCGCCGGCAACGAGCGCGTGGTGCGGCCGCGGCTGAGCGATGCGCTGTTTTTCTACAAGCAGGATCTCAAGATTCCGTTTACGGACTATCGTCCCGGCCTGTCGACGGTGACATACCAGAAAGACCTGGGCTCGATCGGCCGCAAAGTCGAGCGCGTTACGTCGCTTGCCAAATATCTGGCGACTTCGATACAGGCCGATTTCTCGACTGTCGAGAAAGCCGCCGCGCTGTGCAAGAACGATCTCGTCACCAAGATGGTCTACGAGTTTCCGGAACTGCAGGGCCTGATGGGCGGCTACTACGCCGCCAAATCCGGCGAATCCGCAGCAGTTGCGCAGGCAATCCGCGAGCACTATCTGCCGACGCAGCAGGGCACGCCGATTCCCTCGACGCGCGAAGGCCAGATCGTCGCGCTCGCCGACAAGCTCGACGCCCTGGCCGGCATCTTCGCGATCGGCCAGAAGCCGACGGCGAGCAAGGACCCCTACGCCCTGCGTCGCGCCGCGCTCGGCGTGCTGCGCATCTGCCTCGAAGCCGAATTGCCGCTCGATCTGAGGGCGATGCTGAAGTGCGCGCTCGATACGCAGCCCGCCGGCAAGCGCGATGCCGCGACGCTCGCCGAGCTCGTCGACTTCGTGCAGGAGCGCCTGCGCGCCTATCTCGTCGGCCAGACGCTCGACGGTCGCACGGTGACGATCGAGATGTTCGAATCGGTGCGCGCGCTCGGCGTCACGCAGCCGCTCGATTTCCTGCGCCGGCTGCGCGCGGTGCATACCTTCGTCGCGCATCCGGCAGCGCCGAATCTGGCGGCCGCCAACAAGCGCGTGCGCAACATTCTCAGGCAGGCCGGCGACGCCGGCAGCGCGATCGACAGCGCGCGCTTCGAGCACGCGGCCGAGAAAGCGCTTTACACGAAGCTGGAAGAAGTCGAAGCGCTGAACGCGAAAACCGCCGACTACACCCAGCAGCTCGTCAACCTCGCCTCGCTGCGCGAGCCGGTCGACGCCTTCTTCGACGGCGTGATGGTCAATGCCGGGGATGCGGCGGTGCGCGCCAACCGTCTGGCGCTGCTGCGCAAGCTCGACGCGGCCTGCCGTTCGGTCGCCGATCTGTCACAACTGCCTGGGTGAGATATAAAACTCCCTCTTCCCTCGCGGAGGGGAGAGGGTTGGGGCGAGGGGTTCACTGGATCGGGCGACGCGACGCGCTGACACCCCTCACCCTAACCCTCTCCCCATCGCTCTGCGATGAGGGAGAGGGAATCATCTATTGTTCGCTGCGCCTGGAGCCCTGATGAAAATCGTCATCCTCGACCGCGACGGCGTCATCAACGAAGACTCCGAGGCCTACGTGAAGTCGGTCGCCGAGTGGCAGCCGATTCCGGGCAGCCTCGAGGCGATCGCCAAGCTCTGTCAGTCCGGCTACCGCGTGTTCGTCGCGACCAATCAGTCCGGACTCGGGCAGGGCCTGTTCGACTACGACGCCTTCAGCGCCATGAACGATCGCCTGCAGCAGCTGCTCGCCGAGCTCGGCGGCCGCATCGACGGCATCTTCTTCGCGCCGGACCATCCGCAGCGCGCGACGCCGAACCGCAAGCCGGGCCCCGGCATGTACCAGGATCTAGCCAAGCGGCTCGGCATCACGCTCAATCAGGTGCCGGCGGTCGGCGATTCCTGGCGCGACATCGAGGCGGCGCGCGCGGTCGGCGCACGGCCGGTGTTGGTGCGCACCGGCAACGGCCGCGAAACGGAACGGCGCAATGCCGGCAAGCTCGACGGCATCGCCGTCTACGACAGCCTCGCCGACTTCGTGGTGGCGCTGCTCGGCGGTCGCGACGCGGCCGCGGCTCAGCGGCCGCAGACGGCGTAGTCCTCGCGGCGGCGGTCGATCTCGATGCCGACGCTCTTCACGCCGCCGACCGCGCCGGGCTTGTCGATCTCCAGGCGCAGCGTGCTGATCGGGTATTTGTCGAACAGCGTGCGCGACATCTTCTCGGCGAGCGTTTCGAGCAGCGCCGGCCGCATCGCGTCGGCGACGGCGCGGATGTCGTCGGATACGGCCGCGTAGTCGACGGCATCGCGCACGTGGTCGCTGGCCGCGGCGTCGCGGGTATCGACGCCCATCTCCACGTTGACGACCAGCGGACGCTTGCGGTGCCGCTCCCAGTCGTAGACGCCGATGATGACTTCGAGCTCGAGCCCGCGGATGAAGACCTTGTCCATGCGTACCTTCGTCGTTCAGAGGGGAACCGGCGGCGGCTTAAAGCGCGACATCCCTGTCGCTGCGCCGCACTTGGGCATCCATGCCCGGCGGCGTATTAAAGCGCGACATCCCTGTCGCCGCGCCGGGCTTGGGCATCCATGCCCGGCGGCCGCAGCTGCGCGAGCGGCCAGCGCGGCGTCGTGAACAGGCCGGCACCGGCCGGCCGGCCCTCGGCGCGCCGCGCCCAGCCGGTGTAGGCGATCATCGCGCCATTGTCGGTGCAGAACGCCTGCCGCGGGAAGAACAGTTCGAAGCGCTCGCGCTGCGCGAGCGCCGCGAGCTTTTCGCGCAGGCGCAGATTGGCGCCGACGCCGCCGGCGACGACCAGCTGCGCGTAGCCCGTCTGCGCGAGGGCGCGCGCGCACTTGATCGCCAGGGTGTCGGTGACGGCCTCCTGGAACGACGCCGCGAGATCGGCCTTGTCGGCGCCGGGCAGGATGCCCAGGTGCGGCGAGTCGGCAGGGATGCCGCGCTCCGCGCCGCCGCCTGCAGCCTTTAGGGTCGTCAGCACGGCGGTCTTCAGGCCGCTGAAGCTGAAGTCGAGGCCGGGCCGATCGGTCATCGGCCGCGGGAAGCGGAAGCGCGCGCCGTCGCCGCGTTCGGCGAGGCGCGCCAGTTCGGGGCCGCCGGGATACGGCAGGCCGAGCAGCTTGGCGGTCTTGTCGAAGGCCTCGCCGACCGCATCGTCGAGACTCTCGCCGAGCAGTTCGTAGTCGCCGATGCCGCGCACCGCGACCAGCAGCGTGTGCCCGCCCGAAACGAGCAGCGCGACGAACGGAAACGCCGGCTGGCGGGCCTCCAGCATCGGCGCCAGCAGATGCGCCTCCATGTGATGCACCGGAATCAGCGGCAGGTCGAGCGCGGCGGCGAGGCCGGCGGCCACCGCGCCGCCGACCATCAGCGCGCCGATCAGTCCGGGCCCGGCGGTGTAGGCGATGCCGCCCAGATCGTCAGGCGCGAGCCGCGCATCGCGCAATGTCGCGCTGACCAGATCGTGGATGCGCGCGACGTGATCGCGCGAGGCCAGCTCCGGCACCACGCCGCCGTATTCGGCGTGCAGGCGGACCTGGCTGTGCAGCACGTGCGCCAGCAGGCGCTCGCCGTCGTAGACGGCGCAGGCGGTTTCATCGCAGGAAGTCTCGATGCCGAGAATCGGACGATCCGGCAGCGGGGCGGCGGAATGAGGCATCCGCACATTGTAAAACGCGGCGCTGCCCTGCGTTGCAGTCTTTTTCCGCGCAAGCTAGAATCGCCGCCCCTTGCCGGGGCTCGGCCGTTTTTTGCCCAGTCCGGCGTTGACCCGCAACGAATTTTTAGAGAGTGATCTGAATGCCTTCCGTCCGCGTTCGCGATAACGAGCCTTTCGAAGTGGCGCTGCGCCGCTTCAAGCGCACCTGCGAAAAGGCCGGTGTGCTGACCGACCTGCGCAAGCACGAGTACTTCGAAAAGCCGAGCCAGGAACGCAAGCGCATGCACGCCGCCGCCGTGAAGCGCCAGGCCAAGAAGGTTCAGCGCGAATCGAATCGCCGGGTTCGGCTTTACTAGGCCGCATCCCGGCTTGTCGTCCTGACAAGCTGCGCCGCCATCCTGGCGGCGCTTTTCAAAGAAAAGCAGGACACTCAAGACCCCGGCCGCAAACCGGGGTTTCGTTGTTTCTACCGTTTTGCCGAGGAGGCTCCATGACCGACCTGAAGACCCGCGTCACCGAAGACGTGAAGACCGCGATGAAGGCCGGCGAGAAGGAACGCCTGTCGGTGCTGCGCATGCTGCAGGCCGAGCTCAAGCAGCGCGAGGTCGTCGAAAGCAAGACGCTGACCGACGCCGAGGTGCAGTCGGCGGTCGAGAAGATGATCAAGCAGCGCCGGGACTCGGAGAGCCAGTTCCGTGCCGCCAATCGCGCCGACCTCGCCGACAAGGAGGCCGCCGAGATCGCCGTGCTGATGGGCTATCTGCCGCAGCAGCTCAGCGAGGCCGAGGTCGATGCGCTGATCGGCCAGGCGATCGCCGAGACCGGCGCCGCCGGCGGCAAGGACATCGGCAAGGTCATGGGCTGGATCAAGCCGAAGGTCCAGGGCAAGACCGACATGGGCAAGCTGTCGGGCTTGATCAAGGCCAAACTGGGGTGAGCCGGAGCTGTGCCGAAGTGCCTTGAATGGCACTTCGGCCCGGCGAACGCCTGGCCAAGGATGGCCAGGCCGGGGGCAATTCAAGAATTGCAGTCGCGCCACGGATGGCACCACCGCGGGTAAATTGAAATCCCATGGCCCGGATTCCCGATTCCTTCATCCACGATCTGCTCGCGCGCACCGACATCGTCGAGCTGATCGGCGCGCGCGTCGATCTCAAGCGCGCGGGCAAGGAGTTCAAGGGTCTCTCGCCGTTCACCAGCGAGAAATCGCCGTCATTCTTCGTCTCGCCGCAGAAGCAGATGTTCTTCGACTTCTCCTCGGGCAAGAACGGCACGGCGATCTCCTTCCTCATGGAGTACGACCGTCTCAGCTTCGTCGAGGCGGTCGAGGAACTGGCCAAGCGCGCCGGCGTCGAAGTGCCGCGCGAAGGCGGCTTTGATCCGCGCGTGGTCATGGACGGCCCGCTCGATGCGCTCGCCGCCGCGCAGCGCTTCTTCACCGAGCGCCTGCGCCAGGCGCCGCCGGCGATCGAGTACCTGAAGAAGCGCGGCGTCAGCGGCGACACCGCCAAGCGCTACGGCATCGGCTTCGCGCCGGACAACTGGGATGCGTTGACCAGGTTCCTGCACGAGACGCAGCACGCGCTGACCGCTGGCCTGCTGATCGAGCGCGAAGGGCGCGACGGCGCCTACGACCGCTTCCGCAACCGCGTGATGTTCCCGATCCGCGACACGCGCGGCCGCGTCATCGCCTTCGGCGGCCGCACGCTGGCCAACGATCCGGCCAAGTATCTGAACTCGCCGGAGACGCCGCTGTTCCACAAGGGCCGCAATCTGTACGGCCTCTACGAAGCGCGCACCGCGACGACCGGCGCCCTGCCCTATCTCGTCGTCGTCGAGGGCTACATGGACGTGGTGATGCTCGCGCAGCACGGCATCACCCAGGCGGTCGGCACGCTGGGCACGGCGACCACGCGCGAGCACGTGCAGCTGCTGTTCAAGTCGGCGCCGAAGATCGTCTTCTGCTTCGACGGCGACCGCGCCGGCCGCTCGGCGGCATGGCGCGCGCTGGAGCAGGTGCTGCCGGAAATGCACGAAGGCCGCGAGGCCGTGTTCATGTTCATGCCGGAGGGCGAGGACCCGGACACCTGGGTACAGAAAGTCGGCAGCGAAGCATTCAGGGCGGCGATCGACGAGGCCGCGCCGCTGACGCAGTTCCTGCTCGACACCTTGCTCAAGCAGGTCAATCTCGGCTCGCTGGAGGGCCGCGCGCGGCTGATCGCACTGGCCCGGCCACATGTCGAGAAGCTGCCGGCCGGCGCGCTGCGCATGCTGCTGATCGACGAGTTGGCGCGCCGTGCGCGACTCGGCCGCGACGACGTCGAAGCCATGCTCGGCGCGCCCACGGCGGCGACGGCCGCGGTGCCGGTGATCGCCGAGCCCGAGCGCCCGGCGCCCGGCGCGGCGCGTCCGGTGCGGCGGGCGATGCAGCTCCTGCTCGAACGCCCGGAGATGGCCGAGCGCGTCGACAATCTCGACCTGCTCGCGCAGGCCGACGCGCCCGGCGTCGAAGTGCTGGTCGAGGCGATCGACTTTTTCCACGCGCATCCCGAGGCGCGTGCCGCGCAGCTGGTCGAGGCCTGGAAGGACACGCCGAAAGGCCGCGGCGTACAGAAACTGCTGTCGATGGAAACGCCGCTCGTCGATGAAACGCTTGAAAGCGAGTTCCGCGACACCATCAGGCTACTAACGTTCAGGGCGCTGGAGAGCGAGGCGAACCGCCTGCTCGAGGAATCCCGGCATCGCGAACTGACGCGCGCCGAACTGGGCGTGATCGAATCGCTGCATCGCAGCCGCCCGCCCCGATCCCGACGATGATGCCGGCCGTCCCGGAAAATCGTCGCCAACCGTCCCCGCTGGCCGTATAATAGCCAGTTCAGCCTCATCCGCCGCGCGCCGGCGCTATGTGAAGAGTACCGCATGGCCACCAACAGCAATTCCGACAAAGCCGACAAGTCTGCCTTCGACAAGCAGGCGCAGAAGCAATCGCAGATCAAGGTCCTGATCGCGCTCGGCAAGGAGAAGGGCTACCTGACCTACGCCGAGGTCGCGGACCATCTGCCGGAAATCGTCGATACCGAGCAGATCGAAGACATCATCAGCATGATCCAGGCGATGGGCATCCCGGTCCACGAGGATGCCCCGCAGGAAGAAGAGCAGCTGTTCTCCGAACCCGCCGTCGTCGCGACCAACGAGGAAGAAGAGGACGCCGCCGAAGAGGCCGCCGCCGCGATCGCCGCGCTCGACGACCAGTTCGGCCGCACCACCGACCCGGTGCGCATGTACATGCGCGAGATGGGCTCGGTCGAACTGCTCGACCGCGAGGGCGAAATCCGCATCGCCAAGCGCATCGAGGAAGGCCTCAACGAGGCCATGTTCGCGATGGCGCAGTACCCGGAGACGGTCGCCATCCTGCTCGAGTCTTACGAGAATTCCAAGCAGGGCAAGAAGCGCCTCGCCGACATCGTCACCGGCTTCTTCGATCCGAACGCCGAGGAAGCCGCGGCGCCGGAAGAACTGCCGGAAGAGGACGTCGAGGAAGAGGACGAGGACGAGAGCGACGAGAGCGGCGACGAGGAAGAAGCCGTCGACACCGGCCCGGATCCGGTGCTCACCGCCGAGAAGTTCGCCGAGCTGCAGGCGCTTTACGACAAGGCCTGGGACTCGCTGATGAAGCAGGGCGCCGGCCATCCGAAGACGCAGGCCAAGCGCGAGGCCGTGGCGACGCACATCATGGGCTTCAAGCTGTCGCCGAAGATCGTCGACGAGATCACGCAGAACCTGCGCGGCAAGATCGAGACGATCCGCGATACCGAGAAGTCGATCATGCGCATCTGCGTGGTCGACGCCGGCATGACGCGCGAGGAGTTCCTCAAGATCTATCGCGAATCGAACGGTGCGACCAACCCGGACTGGATCCAGAAGCTGATCCGCGCCAAGCGCAAGTATTCCTCGGAGCTGAATGCGCGCCAGGAAGAGATCTACGCGCTGCAGGAAAAGCTGCGCAAGATGGAAGGCGACAACCTGATCTCGCTCGACGAGATCAAGGACATCAACCGCCGCATGAACGTCGGCGAGGCCAAGGCCCGCCGCGCGAAGAAGGAAATGGTCGAGGCCAACCTGCGTCTCGTCATCTCGATCGCCAAGAAGTACACCAACCGCGGCCTGCAGTTCCTCGACCTGATCCAGGAAGGCAACATCGGCCTGATGAAGGCGGTCGACAAGTTCGAATACCGCCGCGGCTACAAGTTCTCGACCTACGCGACCTGGTGGATCCGCCAGGCCATCACCCGTTCGATCGCCGATCAGGCGCGCACCATCCGCATCCCGGTGCACATGATCGAGACGATCAACAAGCTCAACCGCATCTCGCGGCAGATGCTGCAGGAGATGGGTCGCGAGCCGACGCCGGAAGAACTGGCGAAGAAGATGGAGATGCCCGAGGACAAGATCCGCAAGGTGCTGAAGATCGCCAAGGAACCGATCTCCATGGAAACGCCGATCGGCGACGACGAGGATTCGCACCTCGGCGATTTCATCGAGGACACCGCCGCGGTCTCGCCGCAGGAAGCGGCGACCTCGCAATCGCTGTCGGAAGCCACGCACCAGATTCTCGCCTCGCTGACGCCGAGGGAAGCCAAGGTGCTGCGCATGCGCTTCGGCATCGACATGAACACCGACCACACGCTGGAAGAGGTCGGCAAGCAGTTCGACGTCACGCGCGAGCGTATCCGCCAGATCGAGGCCAAGGCGCTGCGCAAGCTGCGCCACCCGTCGCGCGCCAACTATCTGCGCAGCTTCCTCGACGAGTAAGCCCCGCACGCTTGCCGAGGGCGCCCTTGCGGCGCCCTTTTTCGTTCGCCGCCGAACCGACGGCGCGGAACCCCGGCGCAAGAGGTATTGCCGCGCGCGCGCGCCGGCTCATACTGTGCGCAACATCGGCATGGATGGATTTTCTTGCGGCGGAATCCGGCAGCGGTTGCAAACTCGTCGACGCCGCGACCCGCCGCGCTGCACGCCGGCGCCGCGCTCCTGCTGGTGGCCGCCGCCTATTTCGCCAGCGGCCGCCTGGGCCTGCGGCTGGCGATTCCGCCGGGCTATGCGACCGCGGTGTGGCCGGCCTCCGGCATCGCCCTGGCCTGCGTACTCGTCTTCGGCCGCCGCGTCTGGCCCGGCGTCTGGCTCGGCTCCTTCCTGATCAACGTCTGGACCTCGCTCGACCCTTCCGCGCCGACGGCACTGCTGCGCTCGCTGCTGCTGCCGGCCGTCATCGCCTGCGGCGCCTCGGCGCAGGCCCTCGCCGGCGCCGCCCTGATCCGCCGCTTCGTCCGTCATCGCAACATTCTCGAACAGGAGCTCGAGGTCATCCGCCTGCTCGTGCTCGGCGGGCCGCTGGCCTGCCTGATCGGCGCGACCGTCGGAACCGGCGGCCTGTGGCTGAGCGGGCAGATCGAGCGCAGCGCCGTGCTGCTCAGCTGGTGCACGTGGTGGAGCGGCGACGTCATCGGCGTGCTGATCTTCACGCCGGTCGTCCTGGTGTGGACGGCGCGGCCCTACCGGCTGTGGCTGCGGCGGCAGCTGGCGGTCACGCTGCCGCTGCTGACGCTGTTCACGCTCGTCGTCGTCGTGTTCGTGCTGACCAGCGTGCGCGAAGCGGAACGTCTGCGTGCCAGCTTCGACAACGAGGCCAATCACGCCGAGCAGCAGCTGCACGCCAGGCTCGACCGCTACACGATGTCGCTGACCGCCGTCGCCGGCCTGTTCGGCAGCTCGCAGTCGCTGACCGCCGCCGAGTTCGACCGCTTCGCGGCCTTGCTCTTCGAGCAGACGCCGGAGCTGTTCGCGATCAGCTGGAACGCCGTGGTGCCCGAGAGCGAACGCGCCGCATTCGAGCGCGACATGCGTCGCCAGGGCTTCAGCGGTTTCCGCATCTACCAGCTCGACGGCAAGGGCCAGGCCATTCCCGCAGTGCCGCGCGACCAGCACATCGTCGTGACCTACGTCCGATATTCGGTGCCGGCGCCCGGCGCGCAGGGGCTCGACATCGGCTTCGATCCGGACCGGCGCGAGGCCCTGCTGCGCGCCGCCGAACTCGACACGCCGGTGGCGACGCGCCAGCTCCAGCTCATCGGCGACCAGCACACGGTCGACGGCCTGCTGATGATGCTGGCCGTGCGCGGCCAGGGCCGCGTGCTCGGCTACGCGACGCTGGTGCTGCGCTCCGCCGACCTGTTCGGCGCGATGCTCGACGAACTGTCGGCGGCCGGCATCGGCCTGCGCGTCGTGGACCGTTCGGCCTCGACGCCGCGACCGATGTTCGAGGCAGGCGCCGTGGCAGACACGGACCGGCGCGCGCTGCGCCACAGCACGGTGCTGCACTTCGCCGACCGCGACTGGGAGCTGCAGTATTCGCAGCCCGCCACCTACTGGGTCGGCCACAGCGCCTGGCAGACCTGGCTGGTGCTGGCCGGCGGCATGCTGCTCACGGCCCTGCTCGGCGTGCTGATGCTGGTGCTGATCGGCCGCAACGCGCGTGTCGAACGCACCGTGCAGGAGAGCACGGCCGAACTGCGCGCCAGCGAGGAGCGCTTCCGCAGCCTGCTTGAATCGGCTCCCGACGCCATGGTGATCATCGGCAGCAACGGCCGCATCGTGCTGGTGAACTCGCAGGCCGAGCGGCTGTTCGGCTACGCGCGCGACGAGCTGCTGGGCCAGCCGGCGCAGCTTCTGCTGCCGCAGTACGCCCACGACGCGCAAGAGCGCGACGAGACTGCCGCATCGTCCTTGCCGCAGACGGCCGGAACCCACGCCTTCCAGGGCCGGCGCCGCGACGGCAGCGAGTTCTTCGTCGACGTCTCGCTGTCGCCGCTGCACATCGGCAGCGAGCGCGTGGTCACCGCCGCGATCCGCGACGTCACCGCGCGGCGGCAGGCCGAGGAGCGCCTCAACCGCGCGCATTCGGTGCTGGCGGCGACGCTGGAATCGACGACCGACGGCATCGTCGTCGTCGACCGCGCCGGCAAGATGCGGCACACCAATCGCAACTTCATCGAGATGTGGGGCCTGGCGGAGGATGCCGCCGGCAACACCGAGGCGCGCCGCGCGCTCGACGCCGTGCTGCCGCAGCTGCGCCATGCGCAGGCTTTCGTCGACCGCGTCGCCGAGCTGCACGCGCAGGCCGACGCCGAGAGCTTCGAGCTGATCGAGCTCAAGGACGGCCGGGTGTTCGAAAGCTACTCGCGGCCGCAGGAAGTCGGCGGCCAGATCGTCGGCCGCGTGTGGAGCTTCCGCGACATCACGCAGCGCCGTTCGACCGAGGCGCGCATCCGCCATCTCGCGCAGCACGACGCGCTCACCAACCTGCCGAACCGCGCGCTGCTGTCCGACCGCCTCGAGACGGCGATCAAGGCCGCCGCGCAGGCCGCGCAGATGCTGGGCGTGATGGTGCTCGACATCGACCACTTCAAGCGCATCAACGATTCGCTCGGCCATGAGAAAGGCGACGAGCTGCTGCTCACCGTCGCCGGCCGCCTGCGCGAAGCGACGCGCAAGAGCGACACCGTGGCCCGCCTCGGCGGCGACGAATTCGTGGTGCTGCTGACCGATATCCACCATCGCGACGGCATCGCCCACGTCGCCAACCAGATCGTGCGCGAACTGTCGCTGCCGATCCGCCTCGGCGCACAGGAACTCAGCGTGACGCCGAGCATCGGCATCAGCGTCTATCCCGACGACGCCCGCGATGCGGTCGGCCTGATCAAGTGCGCCGACATGGCCATGTACCACGCCAAGGCCCGCGGCCGCGGCAACTGGCAGTGGTACCACCACGACCTGCAGCGCGCCAACGAGGAACAGCTGTCGCTGGACAATGCCCTGCATCGCGCCGTCGAGCGCAACGAGTTCTCGCTGCACTACCAGCCGGTGCTGGCGACCGACAGCGGGCGCGTGGTCGGCATGGAGGCCTTGCTGCGCTGGAACCATCCCGAACGCGGGCCGGTACCGCCGAGCAGCTTCGTCGGCATCGCCGAGGAGTCGGGGCTCATCGTGCCGATCGGCGACTGGGTCCTGCACACCGCCTGCCGCGAGGCACGCCTGCTGCAGGAACGCAGCGGCGAGCCGCTGAGCCTGGCGGTCAACGTCTCGCCGCGCCAGTTCCGCGAGCAGACTCTGGTGGCGCGGGTCGCCGCCGCCCTGTCCGCCAGCGGCCTGCCGGCGCACTGCCTGACGCTGGAGATCACCGAGAACCTGCTGCTGGTCAGCCGCGAGGAAACCGTCGCCACGCTGCAGCAGCTGCGCGCACTCGGCGTGTCGATCGCCATCGACGATTTCGGCACCGGCTATTCGAGCCTGTCCTACCTGACGCGCTTTCCGGTCAACAAGCTGAAGATCGACGGCTCCTTCATCCGCGACCTCGCCGAGGATTCCCGCGATGCCGCCGTGGTCACCGCGATCATCGCCATCGCGCGCAGCCTGCAGATGGGCGTGGTCGCGGAGGGCGTGGAGACGCCCGCGCAGCTCGCCTATCTGCGCGATCGCGGCTGCGACGAAGTGCAGGGTTTCCTGATCAGCGAGGGCGTGCCCTGCGATGCATTCGTGGCGACCCTGGAGCGCGTGCAGCGGCGCGGTTTCAGCGCCGACTGAGGCGCGGCCGCCCGCGGCCGGCCGGCCGCGGCGCGGATCGCTATTCGCCCCAGGCGTAGCCGAAGGTCGCGGCGGCGACGAAGGAATCGGCATCGTCGCGCAGGCCGTCCAGATCGACCTGCTCGGTGCCGAGAATCCAGCGCAGGTCGAATCCGGCGACGAAATGCCGGGCGACGCGGAACTGCGCGCCGCCGGCAACGAAGTAGCCGAAGGCCTGGTCGCTGTCGTCGTGATCGTCGTGGTAGTCGTCCTCGTACTCGATCGCCACCCCGGTCGAGGTGACGCCGGCCGCCAGATACGGACGGAACAGGCCCTGCGGCCGCATCAGCTTGAGACCGGCCGAGAAGTCGACCGCGGCGATCGAGCCGTCGTAGAAGCCGTATTCCGGGCGGTCATCGAGCTCGCGCGACGACACCTGCACGCCGACCAGGCCGTACAGCGGCGTCTGGCCGATGCGGATGTCGGCGAGCATGCCGGCCAGCGGCTGGCCGTCGGCGCCGAGCCGATCCCACTGCGCGCCGCGCAGCTGTCGCCAGCCGATCGCGCCGCTCACCGAACCACCGGCCTGCGCCGCGCCGCTGGCCGCCAGCAGCGCCAGCGCCGCCAGCCATGTCCGCTTGTCCATGCCGCTTCCCCCTTGCGAGCCGCCCCTGCGCGGCATCGCGAGTATACGAATGAAGACCGGGCACAAAAAAAGACGCGGCGCACAAAGCGCCGCGTCCTGTTTGTCCCGTCGACGGCTCAGGGCACTGCGGCGCGACCGGCGGCGATGGACGGCGTGTACAGCGGGCTGTCCTGCGTGGAGAAATAGTGGGCGATCGCCTTGATGTCCTCGTCGGACAGGGCAGCGGCCTGCGCCGCCATGATCGGATTCTTGCGTGTGCCGGCCTTGTACTCGTGCAGCGCGTGTTCGAGGTAGTTCGCGTACTGGCCGGCAATGACCGGATAGGTCGGCGCGATCGGCTTGGCGCCGCGCTCACCGTGGCAGGACGTGCAGACCGCAGCCTTTTCGGGCGCCGCGGCGTCAGCGAAGGCGGCGCCGACCGGCGCCAGGCTCAGCATGGCTAGGGCAATGAGACGCTTCATGGGTCTACCTTTACGGATGCTTCGGCGCGGTGGACAGGAAGGCGGCGAGATCGGCGATGTCCTGGTCGGACATGCTGGCGGCCTGCGCGTGCATCGTTGCGTGCGGACGGTTGCCGCTCTTGTACTCGTTGAGCGCCGCGGCGATGTACTCCGCCGACTGGCCGCCGAGCTTCGGCACGCGATACGTCGGGTAAGCGTTGTTGTACTTCGGAATGCCGTGGCATCCCATGCAGGTGCTGGCCTTGATGCGGCCGGCGGCGGCATCGCCGTCGGCGGCGCGGGCCGGCGCTGCCAGTACGGTCGCAGCGAGCGAAGCGGCAAGGGCGACAGCGCCCCAACGCGCAAACTTCATGGTAGAGCTCCCCAAAACACCAACGAACAGATTGGGCGGATAAGAACAGGCGCGGACAAAGCCGCGATATGTTCCGGGTTTTGCGCGCCCCGGTCAACGCGCGCAGGCGCCGCGAGCACGACGCGCGCATCGCCGCGGCGCGCGTCGTCCGATGTCTGGAGCCTGTCACCGACGAACTGCTACCCTGACTCGCAGCGGCCCGGTTCCGCACCATCTTCCAGAACGTTCGCCCGCATGAAGCCATTCCGCTCACGCCCGCCGCTCCGCCCCGCATGCCGCGCCTGAATCCGCTGCGTCGCCCCGCCGCCGCGAGCCGGGCCCAGGAATTCGCCGCGGTCGATCTCGGCTCGAACAGCTTCCACATGCTGGTCGCGCGCGGCGACGGTCGCGGCCTGCAGATCATCGATCGCCTGCGCGAACCGGTGCGTCTCGCCGCCGGTCTCGAAGCCGGCGGCCAGCTGAAGCCCGAGGTCGCGGCGCGCGCGCTGGCCTGCCTGCAGCGCTTCGGCGAACGCCTGCGCGGCATTCCGTCGGCGCACGTGCGCGCGGTCGGCACCAACACCATGCGCAAGCTGCGCAGCGGCGGCGACTTCGTGCTCGCCGCGGAAGCCGCGCTCGGGCACGCCATCGAAGTCATCGCCGGCCCCGAGGAGGCGCGTCTGGTCTATGGCGGCGTGATCCACGGCCGCGGGCGCGCCCGGCCGCGGCGGCTGGTGGTCGACATCGGCGGCGGCAGCACCGAGCTGATCATCGGCCGCGGCGACGAGCCGAAGCTGCTGGAATCGGTGTCGCTCGGCTGCGTCGTGCACACGCAGCGCTTTTTCGGCGACGGCCGCATCACGCCGGCGCGCTTCGAGCGCGCGCGGCTCGCCGCCGGCGTCGAACTCGAGTTCCTCGCCCAGCCCTACCGCACCGCCGGCTGGGATCTGGCGATCGGCTCCTCGGGCACCATCCGCGGCATCTGGCGCGTGCTGCGCGAGCGCGGCTGGATCGGCGAGGAGATCACGCGCGAGGGCCTCGAGAAGCTGATCGCGCTGAGCCTGCAGAAGCGCAGCATCGCCGAGATCGACTATCCGGCCCTGCGCGAGGATCGCCGGCCGGTGTTCATCGGCGGCCTCGCCGTGCTCGCCGGCGTGTTCGACACCCTGCAGGTCGAGCGCATGGAATCCTCCGACCGCGCGCTGCGCGAAGGCCTGCTCTACGACCTGCTCGGCCGCCTCAGCAATCGCGACGTGCGCGACGAAGCGGTGGCGGCGATGGCGCAGCGCTACGGCGTCGACGCCGCGCACGCACAGGACCTGCAGCGCACCGCCCTGCGCATCCTCGATCACGTCGCGAAGCCCTGGCAGCTCGACAGGCCGACGGCGGCGCAGTTCCTGCGCTGGGCCGCGCAGCTGCACGAGGTGGGCCTCGTCATCACGCACAACGGTTACCACAAGCACGGCGACTACATCATCCGCCACAGCGATCTGCAGGGCTTCTCGCAGACCGACCAGCAGGCGCTGGCGGCGCTGGTGCGCCTGCACCGCGGCAAGTTCGCGCAGGACGTGCTCGTCGCGCTGCCGCCGGTGTGGGCGGAAACGATGCGGAAACTGGCGCTGATCCTGCGCATCGCCTACCTGCTGCACCGCTCGCGCGTGCCGGACCTGCGGCCGCCGATCGCCATCGAGGCGACGCGCCGCAGCCTCACGCTGCGCTTCACGCGCAAGACCTGGCTCGACCGCCACCCGCTGACGCGCGCCGATCTCGAACGCGAGCTCGAGCTGCTGGCCGCGCTGCCGGTGCGCCTGCGCTTCCTCTAGGCCTGTCGACGCTCATGGCGTCGCCGTGGCCGAGTCCGTTTTTCCGCAGCGCGCGGCTCAGGCCTCGTCCAGCAGCTTCTGCTGGATCGGCTTGCCTTCGACCTTCTCGGCACGCTGGTAGGAACCGTCGGCCTGCAGCAGCCAGCTCTGCGCGGTGTCGTCGAGATAGCCGTGCAGATCGCGCAGGATGCGCTCGCGCAGCTTGCGGTCGGCGATCGGGAAGGCGACCTCGACGCGCTTGAACAGATTGCGCTCCATCCAGTCGGCGCTCGACAGGTAGAGCTCCGGCTCCTCGCCGTTGGCGAAGAAATACGCGCGATGATGCTCGAGGAAGCGGCCGACGACCGAACGCACGGCGATGTTCTCGGACAGGCCCTTCACGCCCGGCCGCAGCGAGCACATGCCGCGCACGATGAGGTCGATCTTCACGCCGGCCTGCGAGGCCTTGTACAGGGCCTGGATCATTTCCGCTTCGACCAGCGCGTTCATCTTGGCGATGATGCGCGCCGGCTTGCCCTGGCGGGCAAAGCCGATCTCGCGCTCGATCTTGGCATGCACCTGCTTGGCCAGCGTGAACGGCGACTGCAGCAGGCGGTTGAGCTTGATCACCTTGCCGAGGCTGGTGAGCTGCAGGAACACAGCGTGCACGTCCTTGCAGATCGCCGGGTCGGCGGTGAAGAAGCCGTAGTCCGTGTACATGCGCGCCGTGCGCGGATGGTAGTTGCCGGTGCCGAGGTGCGCGTACTGGCGCAGGCCGCCGCTGGAGCCGCTGTCCTCGCGGCGCACGACGAGGCACATCTTGGCGTGCGTCTTGTAGCCGACCACGCCGTAGACGACGTGCGCGCCGACTTCCTGCAGCTTTTCGGCGAGGTCGATGTTGTTGGCCTCGTCGAAGCGCGCGCGCAGCTCGACGACCACCGTCACTTCCTTGCCGTTGCTGGCCGCCTCGATCAGCGCGTCGACGATCGCCGACTGGTCGCCGGTGCGGTACAGCGTCTGCTTGATCGCCAGCACCTTCGGATCGCGCGCCGCCTGGCGCAGGAACTCGACGACCGGCGCGAAGGAATCGTAAGGATGGTGCAGCAGCTGGTCGCGCTCGCGGATCGCCGCGAACAGATCGCCGGACAGCGCCTTCGGCACGCGCGGCGTGAACGGCGGGTACTTGAGATCGGGCCGGTCGACCATGTCGGGAATCGCCAGCAGGCGATTGAGATTCACCGGACCGTTGACCTGGAACACATCATCCGGCGCCAGCTGCGCGACGTCGGTCAGGTACTGCCACATCTGCTCGGGGCAGTTGTGCGCGACCTCGAGGCGCACGATATCGCCCCACTGGCGCTGCGACAGCTCGCCTTCGAGTGCTTCCATCAGATCCTTGGCTTCTTCCTCGTCGACCAGCAGGTCCGAGTTGCGCGTCAGGCGGAACTGATAGCAGCCGCTCGCCGCCATGCCGGGAAACAGCTCGTCGACATAGGCGTGGATCACGCTCGACAGGAACACGAAGTCGTAGGGACCGCTGCCGGCGATCTCGCGCGGAATCTGGATCAGGCGCGGCAGCGCGCGCGGCGCCTGCACGACGGCGAAGCCGGTGTTGCGGCCGAACGCGTCCTTGCCGGACAGCTGCACGATGAAGTTCAGCGACTTGTTGAGGATGCGCGGGAACGGGTGCGCCGGATCGAGGCCGAGCGGCGACAGCACCGGCGCCAGCTCGTTCTGGAAATAGGTGCGCAGCCAGGCGTCCTGCTCGGCTGTCCACTCGCTGCGGCGCACGAAGCGGATCTTCTCGCGCTCCAGCGCCGGGATCAGCACCTCGTTGAAGACGCGGTACTGCTCGGCCACCAGTGCGTGCGCGCGCGTGCTGATCGCCGCCAGCGTCTCGGCCGGCGTCATGCCGTCGGCGCCGCGATTGCCCGGATTCAGCTCGGCCATCTGCTGCAGGCCGGCGACGCGGATCTCGTAGAACTCGTCGAGATTGGCGCTGGAGATGCAGAGGAACTTGAGGCGCTCGAGCAGCGGCACCGTTTCGTCCAGCGCCTGCGCCAGCACGCGACGGTTGAACTCGAGCAGCGACAGCTCGCGGTTGAGGAACAGATCGGCGGGCTGGAACTCTAGCTCGGGCGGGGTCTTGCTCATGGCGCATTCCGCGAAGTCGGGGCCGCGGACGGCAGCATGCCGCCCGTACAGCGGAGCGCCAGTCTATGACAAAGATGTGAACGCGGCGTGACGGTGGCGCGCGCAAGCCCTTGATCGGGTTCACTGTCGCCCGCCGTCAGCCGGGACGGGCGCGAGCGCCGCGGCGCGCAGCCTGCGGGTCTGCGGCGGATTGCCGGTGATCAGGCGGGCTTTCCTTGCGCGCGAGATACCTCCAGGTCCACTGCACGAACACGCGCAGAACATGTGAGGAAGGACTTACCGCGATTCCGGATCCACGGCGGCGACGGCCAGGCGCGGATAGCGCGCGCCGAGCCAGCGGTGCTGCATCACGTAGCGCGCCACCGTGGCGACGTCGTGGATGTAGCCGGCGTTGACGGCGCAGCCGATCGCCGCGCCGATCACCGGCATCAGGCCGAAGCCGAAGGCGCGGCGTCGCGTCAGGTTCATGCCGATGCGCCCGGCCAGCGTCTTCATGCTGAACTGCGCCGCCTCCTTGGCGAGATGACGCTCGGCGACACGCTCGACGCCGTCGCGCCAGGCCGCCTCGAAGAGCGCCTCGGGCGCCTCGAGCGCCCGCCAGGCATCCTCCTTCTCCTGCAGCGTGTTCGCCGAGGCCAGCGCGAACACGCCGATCGCCAGGCCCTTGTGCGCCCCGGCGCGCCAGTCCTCGCCATAGCAGTAGGCGGTGCGATGGATGGTGCGCAACGCGACGCCGAGCAGGGTCGGGATGTCGGCGGCCATGCCGGGCGCGCCGCCGAAGCCGAACAGCGCGCCGCCGACGCCGCCGAGCGCCATGGCGCGCAGTTCGACGCGGCGCGACAGGCGGTCGCATTCCTGCAGCGGCACCTCGCGCAGCTCGGCAAGATCGTCGACGCCGGCCGCCTTCATGACGTCCTGCCGCGCGGAGGTCCAGCCGGCGGCGTGATCGACGCCGCGCAGCA
Organism: Solimonas soli DSM 21787; assembly: GCF_000474945.1. Classification (GTDB taxonomy): domain Bacteria; phylum Pseudomonadota; class Gammaproteobacteria; order Nevskiales; family Nevskiaceae; genus Solimonas; species Solimonas soli. The sequence continues at coordinate 104,503 of NZ_KI440836.1, forward strand.
CCGTGCGCAGCACGCCGACCGGCACCAGATGCTGCGCGGCATAGGCGGCGACGCGGCTCGGGCCGGCCATCACCTTCGTTCCCCAGTCCGGCGGCGCGCTACGCCAGCGTTCGATCGCCTGCCACTGCGCCTGCTCGTAGGCGTCCGGCTTCTTGCGTTTGCTCATGCCCTGCACTGTAGGACTTTTCGGTGAAATCGCCAGCGCGTGGCGGTTGACCGAGGCACGCGCCCTCCCCGATCCTGCATTCCATGTGCCTGATCGCCCTCGCCCTCGACGCGCATCCGCGCTACTCGCTCGTGCTCGCCGCCAATCGCGACGAATTCCACGCCCGTCCCGCCGCACCCGCCTCCTGGTGGGACGATGCGCCGCACATCTTCGGCGGCCGCGATCTGCAGCAGCATGGCAGCTGGCTCGCTGCGGCGCGCGACGGACGCTGGGCCGCGGTCACCAACGTGCGGCGCATGGTGCTGCCCGATCCCTCGGCGCCCTCGCGCGGCGCCCTGATCAGCGACTACCTGCGCGGCAGCAGCGGCGCGGCGGACTATGCGCGGTCCCTGTCGGCGACCGCGCATCGCTACGCCGGCTTCAATCTGCTGATCGGCGATCGCGACGGTGTGTTCTATGTCGGCAACCTGCCGCGCTTCACGCTGCAGGCACTGACGCCGGGCCTGCACGCCGTCAGCAATGCGAGCCTCGATACGCCCTGGCCTAAACTCGTGCATCTGAAGTCGCGCCTCGCGCAATGGTGCGCCGACGACGATCACGACAGCGCGCCGCTGTTCGCGGCCCTGTCCGATCCGCGCGCGGCGGCGGACGATGAGCTGCCGGACACCGGCGTCGGCCTCGAACGCGAGCGCTTCCTTTCCGCCGCCTTCATCCGCGGCGCCGAATACGGCACGCGCTGCAGCACCGTGCTGACGATCGACGCCGGCGGCCACGCCAGCTTTCACGAGAAGCGCTACGGCGCGGACGCCGTCTACGCCGGCGAAACGATCGAATATCTGCAGTTCGGCTGAGCCGGCGACGCCGTTAAAACCCGCCAGCGATATCGCCGGGCCTCGCCGCGGCCCGGCGCCGTCCGCTCAGGCCAGGCGCAGGCCGCCGTCGACCGGCAGGATGGCGCCGGTGATGTAGGCGGCATCCTCCGACAGCAGGAAGCGCGCGGCGCGCGCCACATCCTCGGCCGCGGCGAGACGGCCGAGCGGAATGCGCGCGAGCTCGCAAGCCTGCATCTCGCTGGCGATGCCCTCGCCCCACAGCGTGTGGCCCGGCGCGACGGCGTTGACGCGCACGCGCGGTGCCAGCTCCAGCGCCAGGGTCTCGGTCAGCGACCACAGGCCCGCCTTCGCCGCGTAATAGGCGCTGTAGCCGGGCAGCGGATGCGAGAGCTGGGTGTCGACGATGTTGACGACGGCGGCACCGGCGCCGAACAGCGGCGCGCAGGCTTGCGTCAGCAGCAGCGGCCCGCGCAGGTTCGAGGCCAGCAGATCGTCGAGCTGTGCCGGCTGCAGCTGCGGCAGCGGCGTGCGGTAGAAGGTCGAGGCGTTGTTGACCAGCGCGTCGAGCCGGCCCCAGGCCGCATGCGCTTCGCTCGCCAGCCGCGCCAGCGCCGCCGGATCGCCGAGATCGGCGAGCGCCAGCCGCGCCGAGCCGGCGCGCGCGGCGTCGAGTTCGGCGACCAGGGCCTGGCCTTCGGCGCGGGAACGATGCGCGTGCACGACGACGTTCCAGCCGGCGGCGTGCTGCGTCCGCGCGATCACCGCGCCGATGCGCCGCGCCGCGCCGGTCACCAGCACGACGCGCGCGCCATCCGATGCTGCCTCTACGAGCGGTTTCATGACCCGTCCTTTATTCTTCTGCGCTCCATCATCCCAAATCCTGGCGCGACTCCGTGCAATCCCTGCTCAACGTCATCTGGCTCGGCATCATCGAAGGCATCACCGAGTTCCTGCCGATCTCCAGCACCGGCCACCTGCTGATCGCCGAGCACTGGCTCGGGCATCGCTCCGATCTCTTCAATGTCGGCATCCAGGCCGGCGCCATGCTCGCCGTCGTGCTGATTTATCGTCAACGTCTGTGGAGTCTGACGCTCGGCATCGCCCAGCCCGATCATCGCGACTACCTGCTCAAGCTCGGCGGCGCCTTCCTCATCACCTGCGTCGGCGGTCTGCTCGCCAAGAAGCTCGGCCTGCAGCTGCCGGAAACGGTCGCGCCGGTCGCGCTGGCGCTGATCATCGGCGGCGTCGCCATCCTGCTCATCGAGCAGTACGCCGCGCGCCTGCCGCCGCGCACGAACGTCAGCTGGACCATCGCCGTCTGGGTCGGCCTCGCGCAGATTCTCGCCGCCGTGTTCCCCGGCACCTCGCGCTCGGCGGCGACGATCTTCGCGGCCATGCTCGCCGGCCTGTCGTCGCGCGCGGCGGCCACGGAATTCGCCTTCCTGGTCGGCATCCCGACCATGTTCGCGGCAACCGGCTACGAGCTGCTGAAGCTGGCCAGGACCCCGGCCTTCGCCGAGGAGAACTGGACCGAATTCTGGATCGGCTTCTTGGTGTCGGCGGTCGTCGCCTTCGTCGCCGTAAAGTGGCTGCTGCGCTACGTGCAGTCGCACCGCTTCACGATCTTCGCCTGGTATCGCATCGTGTTCGGCGCGGCGCTGCTGATTCTCCTGCCGTCGTAGCGTCAGTCGGCGGCCACGGCGTGCACCGCGCCGCGCGGGCGCCGCGTGAACCAGACGAAGATGATCGCCGCGAGGCTCAGCCAGCCGCAGATCCAGAAGAAGTCGAGCGCCGACATCAGGTAGGCCTGGCCGCCGAGCACGCGCGTCAGCACGCCGACCGACTGCGTCTGGTCGAGGCCGCCGGACTGCAGGGTGTGCATGGCCTGCGTCAAGCTCGGATCGTAGATGCTGGAGCTTTCCGCGAGGCGCGTCTGGTGCAGCGCGGCGTGGCGATCCCAGAAGGTCGTGGTGATCGAGGTCGAGAAACTGCCGGCGGTGATGCGCAGGAAGTTCGACAGGCCCGAGGCCGCCGGCACCTGCGCGTCCGGAATGCCGTCGAGGCAGATCGTCAGCATCGACACGAAGAACATCGACATGCCGACGCCCTGCACCAACAGCGGCGTGACGTAGGCGGCGAAGCTGGCGTCGGCGGTGTAGCCGGCGCGCATGAAGTACGAGACCGCGAACACCGCGAACGAGGCGGTGGCGAACAGGCGCGCGTCGAAGCGGCCGATGTTCTTGCCGATCAGCGGCGACAGCAGCACGGCGACCACGCCGCTCGGCGCGGCGACGAAGCCGGCCCAGGTGGCGTTGTAGCCGAGCCAGGTCTGCATCCACAGCGGCTGCAGCACGACGGCGCCGAAGAAGATCGCGTAGCCGAGGCACAGCACGCCGGTGCCGATCGCGAAATTGCGGTTCTTGAACAGGCCGAGATTGATGATCGGGTGCTGCTCGCCGAGCTCCCAGATCAGGAAGGCGATGAAGCCGACCAGCGCGACGATCGCCAGCACGACGATGAAGCCGGAGGAGAACCAGTCCTCGTCCTTGCCCTTGTCGAGCATGATCTGCAGCGAACCGACCCAGACCACCAGCAGGCCGAGGCCGATGCCGTCGATCGGCAGCCTGCGCGTCGGCGTCTCGCGATGCCTGAGACCCTGCCAGCAGACCGCGGCGCAGAACAGGCCGACCGGCACGTTGATGTAGAAGATCCACGGCCAGGAATAGTTGTCGGATATGTAGCCGCCGAGGATCGGCCCGCAGATCGGCGCCACCAGCGTGGTCATCGACCATACCGCGAGCGCCGCGCCCTTCTTGTCGGGCGGAAAGATCGAGATCAGCAGCGCCTGCGAGCCCGGAATCATCGGTCCCGACACCGCGCCCTGCAGCACGCGGAAGGCGATCAGCGACGGCAGGCTCCAGGCGGCGCCGCAGAGGAACGAGGCGATCGTGAAAAGCAGGACCGAGACGACGAAGGTGCGCACCACGCCGTAGCGCTGCATCAGCCAGCCGGTCAGCGGCACCGAGATGCCGTTGGCGACCGCGAACGAGGTGATCACCCAGGTGCCCTGATCGCTCGACACGCCGAGATTGCCGGCGATGGTCGGGATCGACACGTTGGCGATCGTCGTGTCGAGCACCTGCATGAAGGTGCCGAGCGCCAGCGCCGTGGCGACGAAGCCACGCGCGCCGTTGATCGGTGCCGGAGCGGCGACGGCGGCGCTCACGGCGCGGAGCGTCCGCCGGCGGCCGGCGCGCGATCGGCCGCCTGGCCACTGTTGCGCGAGATGATGTCGCTGATGCGCCGATCGATCGCCGCGTCGTGCTCCTCCGAGGCGATGATCTGCTGCGGCGCGCCGCGCACCTCGCGGGCGATCAGCGAGCCCGAGGTGTCGTGCAGGTCGACGGTCGCCGTCATCGACAGGCCGACGCGCAGCGGATGCGCGTCGAGCTCCTTGGCGTCGAGGGCGATGCGCACCGGCACGCGCTGCACGATCTTGATCCAGTTGCCGGAGGCGTTCTGCGCCGGCAGCAGCGCGAAGGCGCTGCCCGAGCCGGCGCCGAGGCCGGCGATCTTGCCGTGGTAGCGCACGTCCTTGCCGTAGAGGTCGGCGTGCAGCTCGACCGGCTGGCCGACGCGCATCTGCTCGAGCTGCACTTCCTTGAAGTTGGCGTCGACCCAGGCATTGGCGAGCGGCACCACCGCCATCAGCGGCGCGCCCGGCGCGATGCGCTGGCCGACCTGCACGCCGCGCCGCGCGATGATGCCGGCGACCGGCGCAACGATCTTCGTGCGCTTCAGCGCCAGCGCCGCCTCGCGGACCTTGGCCGCCGCGGCGAGCACCTGCGGATGATCGGCGACCGTGGTGTTCTCGGTCTGCGCGGTGTTGCTGGCGAGATCCTGGCGCGTCGTCGCCAGCGCCGCTTCGAGCTGCGCGACCTGATCGCGCGCGTGCTGCAATTCTTCGCCGGACACGCCGCCGTCGGCGGCGACTTCGAGACGGCGCTTGAGATCGCCGCGCGCCGCCTGCAGCGAGACCTCGCGCGCGCGGATCTGCGCGCGCAGCGCCTCGCCCTGCGAATAGAGGCCGCGCACCGAGCGCACGATGCGCGCGAGATCGGCCTCGGCGCCGGCCAGCGCGACCTCCGCGTCCGCCGGATCGAGCTCGACGAGCACCTGGCCGCGGTCGACGTGCTGCGTGTCGTCGACGCGCACGCCGGTGACGGTGCCCGCGACCTCGCTGGTGATCTGCACCAGATCGGTGGCCACGTAGGCGTCGTCGGTCGACTCGAAGTAGCGGCCGTGCAGCAGGTAGTACGCGGCGTAGCCGCCGAGCGCCAGCACGACCAGCGCGGCGAGGATCAGCAGGCGCCGGCGGCGCGTGCCATTGGCGGGGGCGACGGGATTCGGATTGTTCATGTTCAGGCTCCGGCGCCGGCGGCGGCGGCGGCGTTGGGCGTGTTGGGATCGAAACTGCCGCCGAGCGTCAGCAGCAGCGTGACGCGGGCGATGACGTGGCTGGCCGTCAGCGTCACCATGTCGCGGCGCGCGGACAGCACATTGCTTTCGGCATTGAGGACGACCAGCTGCGACGACAGGCCGGCGGCGTAGCGGCGCTGCGCCAGCGCGTAGGCCGCCTCGGTCGCATCGAGGCGCTGCTGGCCCTGCGCCAGCTGCTGCGCCAGCGAGTCGCCGAGCGTGATCTGGTCGGCGACGTCGCGCACCGCCTTCAGCACGGTGTCGTTGTAGGCGGCGATCGAGGCGTCGAGTTCGGCGGTCGCGCCGGCATAGCCGGCCTTGAGGCGCTGCGCATCGAAGATCGGCAGATGCAGGGCCGGCCCGAAGCCGTAGATCTTGCTGCCGGAATCGAACAGGTCGTCGATGCCGACCGCCTGATAGCCGGCGAAGGCCTTGAGGCTGATATCGGGCAGGAACGCGGCCTTCGCCGCCTGACGGCCGGCGGTCGCCGCCTCGACGCGCGCCTTGGCGGCGAGCACGTCCGGACGGCGCGCGAGCAGATCGAGCGGCAGTTCAGTCGGCAGCGGCAGAGCGGCGTCGAGCGTCAGCCGCGGACGGCCGATCGACGCATAGGCGTCGGCGCCGCGGCCCGACAGCGCCGCGAGATTGTGGATCGCCAGATCGCGCTGGCTTTCCGCCTGCAGGCGCGAGGCGCGCGCCTGCGGCAGCGCCGCTTCGGCGGTCTTCACGTCGACCTGCGTGTCGAGGCCGGCGCGCACGCGGTCCTGGGTCAGCTTGAGCAGGGTCTCGCGCTGCCGCTCGGCCTGCGCGGCGATGTCGGCGAGCGCGTAGGCCTGGTAGAGCTGCACGTAGGCCTGGGCGATCGCGCCGGACAGCGCGAGGCGCGCCGACACGCGATCGAGCTCGGCGGCGCGCGTCTGCGCCCTGGCCTCGCGCAGCAGGCTCGCCTGCCGGCCCCAGAAGTCGAGATCCCAGTTCAGGTTCAGGCCGAGCTGGCCGAGCCAGGCCATGTTGCCGCCGCTGGCGGCGAAGCCGTACTGCGGCGGCGGATAGATGTAGTTCTCGGAGAGACGCTGGCGCGTCTCCTCGCCGTCGAGCGTGACGCCCGGGCGCAGCGGCGCGCCGGCGGCGACGGCCTGCGCCTGTGCGCCCTGCACGCGCGCCAGCGCTTCGGCGAGGCTGGGATTGTTGGCCAGCGATTCGTCGATCAGGCGATCGAGCTGCGCGTCGCCGAAAGCCTTCCACCAGCCGTCGCCGGCGTGCGGCGCGGCGGCACCGGCAAGACCGAGCCGCTGTTCGTCGAGCGGCGTCAGCCGCGGTTCCGCCTTCGGCGGCAGCACGCAGCCGGCCAGCAGCGCGCCGCCCAGCGCGGCGGCGGCCAGCGTCACGCTCCGCGCCATCCGACTCTTGTTGTGATTCATGTGTTTTCTCCGGCGGCGCCGTTGAGGGCCTGCATGCTGAGCAGCAGTTTGTTCAGCAGCCGCGCCAGTTCGTTGAATTCGTCGCGGCTGAAACCCGCCGCGTTGAGCACCTCGTTGAGACCAGCGACCACCTGCGGCAGCAGCTCGTCCATCTTGCGCTTGCCGTTCGCGGTGAGCTTCAGCTCGACCACGCGGCGGTCCTGCTGGCTGCGCTGGCGCTCGACGTAGCCGCGCTGTTCGAGGTGATCGAGCATGCGGGTCACCGCGCCGTTGTCGTGGCACATGGCGCGGCACAGATCGCTGGCGGTCAGCGCATCGCCCTCGTGCAGCTTCAGCAGGGCGATCCACTGCACGAAGTTGATGTCGTGCTCGGCGAAGATGCGCTCGGCGCAGGCGTGCATCTGGGCATGCGTCATCTTCAGCAGATAGCCGAGGCTGCTGCGCGAATTGAAACTGAGCGGGTCGTAGAACATCGTCGTCACTGCGGCCTGCCTGTCAGGTTTCTGCCATGACAATATTTGCCTTGGCAAATATTGATCCGGCAAACATCCGCCTGTCAAGGGCGACAGCGATACGCCGGCGGCGGCGGCCGAGGACTACTTCGGCGTGCACGCGCGCTTCGACGAGATGCTCGAAGCGCATCGCGACGAGATCGCGCCGCGCGATCTGAAGCTGGCGCGCTACATGATCGTCACCCCCTCTCAGGCCCCGGTGCACGCGGCGGTGATCGATCCGCCGGCCGGCTTCGACGCCGCCGCGATCGAGGCCATCGTCGACATGCCGATGGGCTATCTCGGCGCCGCGGCGTTGGCAGTCCCTAGTGCGCCGGCTGCGCGCCGCGCGCCGCGCGCCATCGCTTGAGCGCGGCGGCGCGCCGCTCGCGCAGGCGCTCGGCGATCGCCGCGCCTTCGAGCTTTTCCTCGGCGAGCACATCGCGCGCGGTCAGCGCCGCGGCCACCGCGCGCGCTTCGCGCAGGTAGGCGGCCGGCGGATATTCGCTGTCCTCGAAGCCGAGCCGGCCGCGCGCATCGCAGAGACTCGCCTGCAAGACCTGTTCGAAGCGCTCGCCGGCACGGAAGGCCTGCAGTCGTTCGAGCAGTTCGACGAGCGTCTTCGGGCGCAGCTCGAGCGCGCGGTGGATGAGTAGATGCTCGCGCGTGTGGATCACCGCCAGATCGCGGAACTCGGCGGCGACGCGCAGGCGCGCCGAAAAGGCTTCCACCAGCGGCACGCCGCGCACGTCGTGCAGGCGATGCGAAGGCCATTCATCGGACGGCGTGCGCGCCTTGCCGAGATCGTGCACCAGCGCCGCGTAGCGCACCGGCAGGCCGAAGCCGAGGCGCGCGCCGACATCGACGCACATCAGCGTGTGCACGAAGCTGTCGACTTCCGGGTGGTAGTCGGCGCGCTGCGGCACGCCGGCCAGGGCGTCCAGCTCGGGCAGCACGCGCGCCAGCGCGCCGCAGCCGCGCAGCGTGGTGAAGAACACGCTCGGCGCGGCGCAGGCGAGCGCTTTCTTCATTTCCTGCCAGACCCGCTCGGGCACCAGCTGATCGACTTCGCCGCAGGCGACGATCTCGCGCAGCAGCGCCTGCGTGTCTTCGGCGACGTGGAAGCCGAGCGGCGCGAAGCGCGCATGGAAGCGTGCGAGGCGCAGCACGCGCACCGGGTCTTCGACGAAGGCCTCGGAGACGTGGCGCAGCACGCGCGCGTTCAGGTCGCGCACGCCGCCATAAGGATCGACGAGCGTGCCGTCTTCGCCCTCGGCGATGGCGTTGACGGTCAGGTCGCGGCGGCGCAGGTCCTCCTCGAGCGTGACCTCGGGCCCGGTGTGGAAGCTGAAGCCGCGATAGCCGCGGCCGGACTTGCGCTCGGTGCGCGCCAGGGCGTGCTCCTCGCCGCTGTCGGGATCGAGGAATACCGGAAAGTCCTTGCCGACCGGCCGGAAGCCCGCCGCGACCATCGCTTCGGGCGTCGCGCCGACCACGACCCAGTCGCGCTCCTTCACCGGCAGGCCGAGCAGGCGGTCGCGCACCGCGCCGCCGACCAGATAGCGCTTGCCCGGCACGGCACTCATCGCGCGCTCACGGCCGCCGCACCGGCTGCAGCAGCTCGTCGAAGTCGCGGATCTTGCCGCTGAGCTGCCAGTCGTGCACGGCGATGTGCCAGGCGATGCGCTGCACGTAGCCGCGCGTCTCGTTGTACGGCACGTTCTCGATCCACACGTCGGCGTCCATCGGCAGATCGGGCAGCCAGCGCGCGACGGCGTTCGGGCCGGCGTTGTACGCCGCCACCGTCAGCACGAACTGGCCGTCGTAGCGGTCCGTCATCTGGCGCAGATAGGCCGAGCCCAGCGTCAGGTTGAGAGCCGGGTCGAAGAGATCCTCGCGATCCGGCCGGCGCGCGCCGATCTTGCGCGCCACGTCGCGCGCCGTACCGAGCTTGAGCTGCAGGAGGCCCAGCGCATCGGAGGACGACACCGCCTGCGGCAGGAACAGACTCTCCTGGCGCACCACACCGTAGATCCAGGCCGGCGGCAGGCCGCTCTGCCTGGCGGCGCCGGCGATCTCGTCGTCGTAGATCGTGCGCGGATAGAGCACGTCGAGCACGTCGGTCGCGCTCAGCTGGGTGAGGCCGAGCACCGCCTGCCAGTGCCAGCCCCAGCGCGCCGCGAGCAGCGCCGCCTGCGCGCGATCGGCCGGCGAGAGATCCTGCGTCGCCGTGCGCCATTCGGCGTTGGCCCAGTTGATCTCGTCGACGAGGAACAGCTCGCGGGCGCGCTGCAGCGGCGGCGACTGCAGCAGGCGCGCCTGCATCTCGGCGACATCGTCGAGCTTGCGCGCGCGCGGCGTGTAGCGTTCGCCGAGCCGCCAGGCGGCGAGCACGCTGTAGTAGCCGTTGTCCTGCGCCAGCTTGCGGTACAGGGTGCGCGCCTCGTCCTTGCGGCCGAGCTTCTCGCTGGCGCGCGCGCGCCAGTAGGTCCAGCGCGGATCGTCGAGCTCGGCCGGCGGCATCGCCTGCGCCCATTGCAGCGCGAGTGGCCACTGCCGGTTCCACAGCGCGCTGCGAACCCGCCATTCGCGCACCGAAGCGTCGATCGCCTCGGCCGGCAGCTTCTGAAACCACGACAGCGCCTCGGCCTTGCGGCTCCAGGCGTAGCCAAGCGCCAGCGCACGGCTCAGCTCGGCCTCCTGCGCGGTCGTGAAGCGCGCGCGATCGAAGCGCGCGAGCAGCGCGGCGGCCGCATCCGGATCGCGCCGCGCGTACCGGGTGAAGGCGTCGTCGACCGCCGGCCATTCGAAGGCGCGCTGCGGCGCGGCGGCGAGCGCGGCCAGCGCCTCGCCGGGATCGTCGAGCAGATCGGCCCAGGCGCGCAGCGGCGCGGCGCGTTCCGCCGGCAGCTTGGCGATCAGCCAGTTCGCCAGCGTGCTGTTGCCGGCACCGAGCGCCTTGCGCGCACGCTGCTCGATTGCCGTCGGCGTCAGCGCGCCGCTGGCTTCCAGCCAGGCGAACGGCGGCACGCAGGCCGCGGGCATCTGCGCGGCATCGGCCCAGAACGCCAGCAGCTCGTCCTTGAGCGCCGGCGTGTTGTCGAGCGCGATGCGCGCCTGCCAGCGGTCGCAGGCCAGCTCGGCGCCGTCGGCCTCGTAGTGCGCGAGGAAGCTGCTCCACTGCTGGCGCCTGGCGAGATCGAGCAGCCACTGGCGGCGCAGTTCGCGGGTGACGGCAAGATCGGGATGGCCGGCGATGAAACGCTCGGCGGCGTTGTCGGCGGTGCCCGGCGGCGCGCGCGCGATCAGGCTCTGGATGCGCGAGGCTTCGAGATACGGAAACAGCACGTAGTCGCGCAGCGCGGCGCTGTCCTCGTGCGTCGGCGTGCGCCCGGCGCGCGCGTCGGCCAGCGCCTCGCGAAACTCGCGGCGCACGGCCGCCTCGTCGGCACGCGCGGCCAGCGGCGCGAGCGCCGCCAGCGCCGCCAGCAGCAGCAATAACGCGAAGGTCGTCGGTACTCGATTCATCGTGGTCGCCACGGGCGGACCATTGTAGAACAGCGACCCGGACGCGCCGTGAACGTATCCGTCAGCGTCGCGTCAGTCCTGCTGCTGCGGCGCGTCGGGCAGGTAGCGCACGCCCTTCATGCCGCAGGCGAGGATCGCATCGCGCAGTTGCACGATCGCCTGGCGGCGCGGGAAGGTCTTGCGCCAGACCAGGGCGATGCGCCGGTGCGGACCCGGCGGCACGAAGGGCTTGGCGAGCAGGCGTGAACGTTCGTCGGGGCGGTTCTCGACCGAGGACTGCGGCAGCACGGTGATGCCGAGACCGCCGACCACCATGTGGCGGATCGTCTCCAGCGAACTGCCCGACTGCGGCAGCGGCCCGTCGCGATCCGGATCGACGCATTTCGGGCAGGCCTCGATCACCTGCTCGCGGAAGCAGTGACCGGGGCCGAGCAGCAGCAGCTTTTCGCCGGCGAGCTGCCGGGCGGGAATCGCCTGCTCGTTCGCCCAGTGATGCTCGGGCGGCAGCAGCACCACGAAATCCTCGTCGTAGACCGGCCAGGCGGCGAGGCTGCTGAGATCGACCGGCAGCGCCACGCAGATGACGTCGAGCTCATTGTCGCGCAGCTGTTCGAGCAGCCGCGCCGTGAAGTTTTCCTCGATCACCAGCGGCATCATCGGCACGCGCTCGCGCAGCAGCGGCACGAGGTTCGGCAGCAGATACGGACCGACCGTGTAGATGGCGCCGAAGCGCAGCGGCCCGACGAGCTCGTCGTGCCCCTCGCGCGCCAGATCCTCGATGCGTCGCGCCTCGGCGAGCACGCGCCTGGCCTGGGCGATGATGCGTTCACCGACCGGCGTCGGCTTGGCCTCGCCGCGATTGCGCTCGAACAGCGCGACCCCCAGTTCATCCTCGAGCTTCTTCAGTGCCACCGACAGCGTCGGCTGCGACACGAACGAGCGCTCGGCGGCGCGACCGAAGTGGCGTTCCTTGTCGAGGTTGACGAGATAGCGGAGTTCGGTGAGCGTCATGCGAACCATTATGGCATCGCGCTTGGTACCGCGACCTTCTTGGCCACTGCGTTTGAGCTGCGCTTCCATTTCGCCCAGAAGGCGACCTGCTTTATCTTTGTGTGCACAAAGAAAAGTAGGCAAAAGAAAGGCACCCCTGGCTCTGCGCTCCCGCTACGCGGGAGTTCCCTGTGGCGCTCGCCGCGAAGGACGCGGCCGAAACTCGCGATGCTGCGCATCGCTCAGACACTCGGCCGCTTCATCCCTTCACCGCTGCGCTCCTCGGCGCAACGCAAAGGGGAACCAACAGCAAAAAGCATCGCGCTACGCGCGACAAAGAGACAACGAGACAACGAAGCAACTCCCGCTCCCGCATGCGCGGGGAAGGGTCGAAGCCTCTACCAATCCCGCGGCACCAGATACTTCGACAGCAGTTCCGCTTCCGGCGAGCCGGGCTCCGGCCGATAGTCGTACTGCCACGCCGCGAGCGGCGGCATCGACATCAGGATCGACTCGGTGCGGCCGCCGGACTGCAGGCCGAAAAGCGTGCCGCGATCCCAGACCAGGTTGAACTCGACGTAGCGGCCGCGCCGGTACAGCTGCCACTGGCGCTCACGCTCGCCGTATGGCGCGTCCTTGTGGCGCTCGACGATCGGCAGATAGGCATCGAGAAAATGATCGCCGACGCTGCGCTGCAGCGCGAAGCTGCGCGCGAAACCGCCGATGTGCCAGTCGTCGAAGAACAGGCCGCCGACGCCGCGCGGCTCGTTGCGGTGCTTGAGGAAGAAATACTCGTCGCACCACTTCTTCAATTTCGGATGGACCGGCGCGCCTTCGGCATCGACGAAACCTTCGCAGGCCCGGCGCGCGGTCGCGTGCCAGTGCTGCACGTCGTCGTCGAAACCGTAGTACGGCGTCAGGTCGAAACCGCCGCCGAACCACCACACCGGCGGCGCATGCGCTTGATCGCTGCGCGATCCCGCTTCGCGAGCCAGCGCCGGGACCTCGGCAACGAAGAAGCGCACGTTGGCGTGCACGGTCGGCACGTAAGGATTGCGCGGATGGAAGACCAGCGACACGCCCATGGCGCGGAAGCCGCGGCCGGCAAGCTCCGGGCGGTTCTGCGTCGCCGACGGCGGCAAGCGCGTGCCGCGCACGTCGGAGAAAGCGACGCCGGCGCGCTCGAAGACGCGACCCTCGCTCAGCACGCGCGTCTCGCCACGGCCCTGCAGCGGACTGTCGGCCGGCTTCTCCCAGGCATCGCGCAGGAAGCGCGCGCCGCCCTCGCCTTCGACCGTCTCGAGCGCCGCGCAGATGCGCTGCTGCAGATCGCGCAGATACGTTTCGACGGCGGCGCTGTCGATGGCTTCGATGCTCATCGGCGCAGGATATGTCCGGTCGAAACGTCGCGGATCGTGGTCGGCTTGGCCAGGCCGCCGAGTGCGCCCGGCACGATCGCGTCGAGCTCGTCGCGGAAATAGCGGCGCACCTCGAAGGCGCTGCGCGCCGGCTCGCGGCCGGCCGGGTTGGCACTGGTCGACACCAGCGGCCCGCCCCAGCGCTTGCACAGCGCGCGCACCACGGGATGCGCGGTCACGCGCACGGCGACGCCGTCGTGATCGCCGCTGATCCACATCGGGCAATAGTCCGTCGCCGGGAAGATCCAGGTCGCCGGCCCCGGCCAGGTCGCCGTCGCACGCTTCAGCGCATTGTTCGACGGCGCTTCGACGAAGGGCGCGAGCTGCGCGAAGTCGGCGGCGACGAGGATCAGGCCCTTTCCCCAGGGACGATCCTTGAGCTCCAGGACGCGCGTCACGGCGCGCTCGCTGAGCGGATCGCAGGACAGGCCCCAGACCGCTTCGGTCGGACAGGCGACGACACCGCCGCGCGCCAGCGCCGCGATCGCGCTGCGCAGATGCCAGGGTGCGATGTCCATCACTTCTTCTTGGCAGCGGCTTTTTTCGTTGCCTTCTTCGTTGCCTTCTTCGTCGCCGTCTTCTTCGTCGTCGCCTTCTTGGCGGCGGCCTTCTTCGCCGGCACGGCGTCGTTCGCCGCCTCGGTCTTCGCCGCCACCTTGCGGGCCGTCTTCCTGGCGCCCTTCTTCGGCGCGCTCGCGGCCTCGGCGAGATAGGCCTCGCACTCGAATACGCTCAGCGACTCGGCTTCGCGACCGCGCGGCACCGGCGCGCGGCGCGCGCCGTCGCTGATGTACGGACCGAAGCGGCCCTTGATGATGCGGATGCCGGTGCCGTCGAAGCTCTTGATGGTCGCCGCCTCGAGCGCCGCCGCCTTCTGCTCGATCAGCTCGATCGCGCGCGGCAGTTCGACGGTGTACGGATCGTCATCCTTCTTCAGCGACACGAAGCTCTTGCCGTGGCGCACGTAGGGCCCGAAGCGGCCGATGTTGACTTCGACCTCCTCGCCGTTCGGCAGCGTGCCGAGCTTGCGCGGCAGCTGGAACAGCGCCAGCGCATCGTCGAGCGTGATGGTGTCGATGCGCTGGTTGGCGCGCAGCGAGGCGAAGCGCGGCTTGTCGGCGTCTTCCTTGGTGCCGATCTGCACGAAGGGCCCGTAGCGGCCGAGGCGCGCCGACACCGGCTTGCCCGACACCGGATCGGTGCCGATCTGCCGCGCTTCCGAGACTTCGGCGCGCGACAGTTCCATCTTCTCGTCGACGCGCGGCTTGAAGCCGCTCCAGAAGTCGGCGAGCAAGGGCTTCCACTGCTTCTCGCCGCGCGACACCGCGTCGAGCTCATCCTCGAGATGCGCGGTGAATTCGTAGTCGACGTACTGCGTGAAGTGATCGGTGAGGAACTTGTTGACGATCATGCCGACGTCGGTCGGGATGAAGGCCTTGCCGTCGAGGCGCACGTAGTCGCGCGCCAGCAGCGTCGAGATGATGGACGCATAGGTCGACGGCCGGCCGATGTCGTATTCCTCGAGCGTCTTCACCAGGCTCGCTTCGGTATAACGCGGCGGCGGCTCGGTGAAGTGCTGGTCGGCGATCAGCTCGAGCAGCCTGACGCGGTCGCCGACGGCGAGCGCCGGCAGGCGCTTGTCGTCGTCGTCGTCTTCCTTGCCGCTCGGCGTGTCGACGTTCTGCAGATAGGCGGCGATGAAGCCGGGCTCGACCAGCGTCGAACCGGAGGCGCGGAAGGCGTGCGCACCGCGCGAACCCGCCGGCGCCTCGCCGGCGCGCAGCTCGGCGGTGACGGTGTCGTATACCGCCTGCTCCATCTGGCTGGCGATCGTGCGGCGCCAGATCAGCTCGTAGAGCTTGGCCTGGTCGGGCGCCAGATACCTGGCGACTTCCTTCGGCAGGCGGCCGGCCGCGGTCGGGCGCACGGCTTCGTGCGCTTCCTGCGCGTTCTTGCTCTTGGTCTTGTAGAAGCGCGGCTCCGGCGGCAGCGCCTTGGGCCCGAACTGCTGCGGGATCACGGTGCGGATGTCGGCGAGCGCGTCCTGCGCGAGATTCACCGAGTCGGTACGCATGTAGGTGATCAGGCCGACGGTCTCGCCGCCGATGTCGACGCCTTCGTAGAGCTGCTGCGCGGCGCGCATCGTGCGGCTCGCCGAGAAGCCGAGCTTGCGGTTGGCTTCCTGCTGCAGCGTCGAGGTGGTGAACGGCGGCGCCGGATTGCGGCGGCGCTGCTTCCTGTCGACGCTGGCCACCAGCAACGTGCCGGCGGCGGCCTTCTGCACGGCGGCCTTGGCGCCCATCGCCCCGACCACGTTGACGAAGCTGAACTGCTCGACCTTGCGCCCGTCGAACTCGACGAGCTTGGCGCTGAACGCCGTCGCGTCCTTCTCGGCCTCGGCTTCGAGCGTCCAGTACTCGCGCGGCACGAAGGCCTTGATTTCCTCCTCGCGCTCGCAGATCAGGCGCAGCGCCGGCGACTGCACGCGGCCGGCAGACAGGCCCGGCTGCACCTTGCGCCACAGCAGCGGCGAGAGATTGAACCCGACGAGATAGTCGAGCGCGCGGCGCGCCTGCTGCGCGTTGACCAGATCCGTGGAAATGTCGCGCGGGTTCTGGATCGCCTTCTGCACCTCGCGCTGGGTGATCTCGTAGAAGACCACGCGCTTGACCGGCTTGCCCTTCAGCGCGTTCTTCTCGCGCAGCAGCTCGGCCAGATGCCAGGAGATCGCCTCGCCCTCGCGGTCAGGGTCGGTCGCCAGCCACAGCTCGTCGGCGTCCTTCAGCGCCGAGACGATCGCCTTCACGTGCTTCTCGTTGCGATCGATGATCTGGTACTTCATGTCGAAGCCGTGCGCGACATCGACGGCACCGTCCTTCGGCACCAGGTCGCGCACGTGACCGTAGCTCGCCAGGACTTCGAAATCCTTGCCGAGGTATTTCTTGATCGTCTTCGCCTTGGCCGGCGACTCGACGATGACCAGATTCTTGCTCATTCAGTCCCATGTGGGGGGGAGCGGCCGGACCGGCCGCGTTTGGGCGCCTTATAAGCGGAAGGCTCCGCCCATGTCCAGCCAACCGCGCGCGCGCACGTGCGCGCGCGAGGCGGCGGTCAGGAAATGCGCAAAAGGAAAAGATAATGACCTGCCGGACCACCCCTCACCCTAACCCTCTCCCCGCCAGCGGGGAGAGGGAACAGAAAGCCCGGCAGCGGGAAATCAGCTGGAGGCGCCGGCGAGCGAGCGTTGTGAGCAGGGCCGAGGTCGCGGCTCCCGCGCGCAGCTGTGCTGAAGCACAGCGAGCACGGAAGTCGCGAGATCGGCCCGCGCAGCAGCTCGGTCGCCGCCGCGGGCTCAGTGCTTGAATTCGCCGTGGTAGTAGACCATCTCCTCGATGTGCCCGAACGCCTCTTCGGCATCCGGCTGGTTCATCAGCACCAGCAGGCACACCCATTTGACGCGCTCGAGGTCGATCTCCTCGGTCAGCGCCATCAGGCGGTCGACGATCAGCTCGCGCATCTCCGGCGTGATGATGCCGAGCTGCTCGAGATACATGATGAAGCCGCGGCACTCGGTCGAGATGCGCGCGGTTTCGTCACGCGTGTAGAGGCGCATCGCCCGGCCGGGACCGAAGACGAGCGGAAGCTGGCGTTGCTGAGCGAGGCCGTCGAGCCAGGTGAAGGCATGGCCGACTTCATCGTCCGGGAAGCCCGCCGCGATCAGTTCCTCGCGCAGCGTGTCCTGGTAATCGGCGTCGGAAAATTCGCCTTCCTGATAGTTTTCGAACAGATACATCAGCACATCCAGGACCGTTTCTTTCATGTCGAGTCTCCAGTGCTGCCAGTACTGCCGTACTGTGTTCGCAGTGTAATGCCTTTTCGGTCGCCGGACCGGCCGCCGGTGCCGGCGCATGGACCGTTCAGACTCCCTCTATCGTGGGGGCAGGCGCTGATAGCGTCCTCCGGCCGCCGGCGCGATGCGTCCTTGCAGTTCGAGTATGGTCAAAGCCGTTTGCAGGTCGGCGACGGTCTGCCCGGTGCGTTCGACCAGCGCATCGAGCGTGAGCAGCTCGTCGCCGAGCGCGGCAAGGATCGCCGCCGCTGCCGGATCATCGCCTGCGAGCGGCGCCTCCGCCGCCGTCGGCATTTGCTCCGCAAGTCGCGTGCCGAGCCAGGGCCGCAGCAGCGGGCCGAGCTCCTCGAGAAGGTCGTCGACCGTCTCGACCAGCCTGGCGCCCTGGCGGATCAGTGCGTGGCAGCCGCGCGCCTGCGGGTTGTGGATCGAGCCCGGAATGGCGAACAGCTCGCGGCCCTGCTCGAGCGCGTAGCGCGCCGTGATCAGCGAGCCGGACTCGCGCGCCGCCTCGACCACCAGCACGCCCAGCGAAAGACCCGAGATGATGCGGTTGCGCCGCGGAAAATTCTCGGCGAGCGCCTGCACGCCGCTCGGGAATTCGGAGACCAGCACGCCGCGCGCGGCGATTTCGTGGGCGAGCGCCTTGTGCCGCGCCGGGTAGACGCGATCGAGACCGGTCGCGCAGACGGCGACGGTGTAGCCGCCGCCCTCGAGCGCGCCGCGATGCGCGGCACCGTCGATGCCGAGCGCCAGGCCCGAAGTGATGATGAGTCCACGTCGCGCCAGCTCGGCGGCGAAGGCGCGCGCGTTGTCGAGGCCCTGCGGCGTCGCCGCGCGGCTGCCGACGATGGCGAGCTGCGGCATGCCCAGCAGTTCGACATCGCCCTGCCAGAACAGCAGGGGCGGCGCCGCGGCGATCTGGCGCAGGGCGGCCGGATAAGCGGCGTCGGCGATCGTCAGCACGCCGCGGCCGGCGGCGTCGAGCCAGGCGAGATCGGCGGCGATGCCGGCCGCGTCCGGCTTCTTCAGCGCGTCGATCTGCGCGCCGCTCAGGCCGATGGCGCGCAGCGCGCTGCTCGAAGCGCCGACCGCGGCCTCGGCGCTGCCGAAGGACTCGAGCAAGCGGGAGACGGCGACGCTGCCGACGCCGGGGGCTCGGCAGAGCGCCAGCCAGGCTTTCAGCGCGGCGCCGTCCACGCTCCGCGGCAACGGGCGGGCCGTCGCGTCGTCATCAGAACCGCTCGCCGTCCTGCGGCTGCTCGACGCGGTCGAGCGTATGGATCTCGCGTACCGCGCTCATCACCAGCGCGTAGGAGACCTTCGATTCCACCTTGAACACCATCAGCGTGCCGGCGTAGAGCTCCGGCAGGGCGACGAGGTGATTCGAGTACGGATCGCGCGCCTGCCGCCCCGCCTGCAGGATGCTCAGCACATGACCCGGCTCGATGCCTTCGCGCCTGCCGCGGTTCAGCGTCACCACCTGGTACTGGCCGATCTGCGACACGCCGTCGTAGACCGACAGGATGCGGCCGCCGATCCTGTGCGTCGGTGCGTGCGGATAGAAGTTGGTGTCGAGGGTTTCGTCGGCCGGCGGAATCAGGCGGTCGCCGGCCAGCGCCTCGCGATCGCTGCGCGTGATGAGTCCGGTCGCCGGAGTGCCGAAGGCGCGCACTTCGACCGCGCCGACCGGCGTGCCTTCCCAGCCGAGCAGTTCGCCGGAATCCGGATCGACCATCTTGCTGCCGAGGCGGATCGCGTCCCAGCGCGTGCGGCCGCCGTTCGGCAGCTTCTGCATGTAGATCAGGCTGCCGGCGCCTTCGATGACGTGCGGATCGACGAAGCTGAGAATGTACGGCGCGTCGCGCAGCTGCTCGGCGTCGACCAGGCGCGGATTGCTGAGGAAGTCGCGGATCGATTCGAGCGGAATGGTCGGGATCGCCTGGGCTAGCGGCAGCTCGCGCACGCGCGGCGAGAGGTATTCGGTGTCGGCGCTGAGGCCGTCGGCGGCCATGATCATCGGCCGGCCGTCGCGCCAGACCAGGGTCAGCACGTCGCCGGGATAGATCAGATGCGGATTCTTGACCTGGTCGTTGACGTACCAGATCTCCGGCCACTGCCAGGGCTGCTTGATGAAGTGATTGGCGATGCCCCACAGCGTGTCGCCCTTCTTGACGACATAGCGCAGCGGCGCATCCTCGCGCAGCGCGACGGGCGCGCCTTGCTGCCGGGGCGGCGGCATCACGGCCGGTTCCGCGGCCTGACTCGGCGCGGCCTGCGGCGCCTGGCTGGCCGGCGCCTCGCTGTGCAGCGGCGCGCGACCCGCGCAGGCCGTCAGCAGCGCCGCCGCCAGCGCGCCGTGGATGATCGTCAAGCCGTTATACTTGCGCATGGCGGCGCGTCCCCCGGAGGCTCTGCCAATGTCCGCAAACTCTAGACGGCTCAATTGTTTGCCGTCAACTTCAGCGGTTGTTTCTCAAGCCGGTTGCACCCATGTCGCTGCTCACCATCCTCCACCATCCCGACCCGCGCCTGCGCCAGAAGGCGCAGCCGGTGACCGTCTTCGACGACGCCTTGCAACGGCTGATCGACGACATGTTCGAGACCATGTACGACGCGCCCGGCGTGGGGCTGGCGGCGACGCAGGTCGGCGTCGCCATGCGACTGGCGGTGATGGACTGCAGCGAGGACAAGAGCAAGCCCGCGCCGATCGTCATCATCAATCCCGAGATCGTCGATCCGGCCGAGCGCGTCGAGATGGAGGAAGGCTGCCTCTCGGTGCCCGGCGTCGCCGACAAGGTGCAGCGCTACAACCGGCTGAAGCTGCGCGCGCTGGATCGCCACGGCGCGCCCTTCGAACTCGAGGCCGAGGGCTTGTTGGCACAGGCCGTGCAGCATGAAATCGACCATCTCGATGGCAAGCTGTATATCGACTACCTCTCGGCCCTGAAGCGCGAGCGCATCGGCAAGAAGCTGGCAAAAGCGCGGCGGGCCTGAAACCCTCTTCGAAGGAGCGGCAATGACAAGGATGCGCCCGGGGATGTTGCTGGCCGGCCTGCTGCTGGTCTGCGGCACGGCCGCGATCGCCGGACCCCTGGCGGTCGACACGCTGGACGGCGATCCGACCACCGTGCCCGACGGCCTCGCCGCCGGCCCGAAGCTGCTGGTCATCGCCTTCTCCAAGGCCGCGCGCAAGCAGACCGACGACTGGAACGCGCACCTCGCCGCGCTGTGCAAGAGCGGCACGCCGGGCTGCTACGACGTCGCCGTCGTCGAGGGCATGCCGAGCTTCGTCATGGACATGGCGATCGGCCGCATGCGCGACAAGGTGCCGCCGCCCGAGCGCGCCCATCACCTGCTGGCCATGAAGGGCACGGAAGACTGGAAGCAGCTGGCGGCGACGCCCGCGGCGCCGGGCGACGATGCCTACCTGGTGCTGCTCGGCGCCGACGGCGCCGTGCGCTGGCGCGCGCAGGGTTCGTGGAGCGCCAGCGCCGAAGCCGGGCTGCAGAACGCCCTGAAGGCGCACTGACGATGAGGGCCGCGGCGACGTGAGACTGGTCTTTGCCGGCACGCCGGATTTCGCCGTCGCCGCCCTCGATGCGATCCATGCCGCCGGCCATCGCATCGTCGGCGTCTACACGCAGCCGGATCGTCCGGCCGGCCGCGGCCGCAGGCTGACACCCTCGCCGGTCGCGCTGCGCGCCGCCGCGCTCGGCCTGCCGCTGTTCAAGCCCGAACGCCTGCGCGGCGAAGCCGAACAGGCCGCGCTGCGCGCGCTGGCGCCGGAGGTCATGGTGGTCGTCGCCTACGGCCTGATCCTGCCGCAGGCGGTGCTCGACATTCCGCGTCACGGCTGCCTCAACATTCACGCCTCGCTGCTGCCGCGCTGGCGCGGCGCGGCGCCGATCCAGCGCGCCATCGAGGCCGGCGACACCGAGAGCGGCGTGACCATCATGCGCATGGACGCCGGCCTCGATACCGGGCCGATGCTGCTGGTCGACCGCCTGCCGATCGACGACACGACGACGGCGGCGACGCTGCACGACGCCCTGGCCGCGATGGGCGCCCGCCTGATCGTCGCCGCACTCGACGGCCTCGCCGCCGGCACCCTGCAGGCGACGCCGCAGCCGGCCGAAGGCGCGACCTACGCGAAGAAGTTCGACAAGGACGAGGCGCGCATCGACTGGACGCAGTCGGCGGCGGTCGTCGCGCGCCGCATCCGCGCCTTCAACCCGGCGCCCGGCGCCTGGACCGAACTCGACGGCGAACGCATCCGCTGCTTCGACGCGCGCGCCGCCGCGCCCGGCAGCGGCGCGGCGCCGGGCACCGTCGTGCGCGCCGATGCCGAGGGCATCGAGGTCGCCGCCGGCGACGGCCGCGTGCGCCTGCTGCAGCTGCAGTGGCCGGGCGGCAAGCCGCTGGCGGCGGCGCAGATCGCCAGCGGCCGCGCCCTGGCCGGACGGCGATTCGCATGATCGCGCCCGACGAAGCCGCCCCGGACGGCGACGAGGACCTGCCGCCGCCGCCCGACATGCCCGACTGCTGCTTCAGCGGCTGCGCGCAATGCGTGCTCGACACGCACGCCGAGGAAATGCGCGAGTGGCGGGCCCGCGTCGCGGCGATCCGCGCCGGGCGCAAGGCGCCCGAGGCGGATCGAGGCCCGTAAGCGCGATCGGCGTCGTCGTGATGCCCTCAGGCGAGCCGCCAGGCAAGGTGCGGGGCACGCCCTTGATGATTCCCGCGAAGCGGCCGGCAAAGCCGCAGGGCGGCAGCGAAGGCCGGACCGTTCTGGTCCATGGCGTTCAGCCTGGCAAGCGCAGTTCAGCGGCGAAAACACTGCCGTGCGTCGCCACGCCTACCCGGCCGCGCGCCGGCCGGTCCATGCTGGGCGCGTTTTCAATGCGGCGCCCGCGCTTTATCCAGAGAAAAAGCGTCAGGGAGGGGATCGGGCATCCGGCAGCGCACGCTTGATAAGGGTCGCTGAAGGGCGGGGTGCCGTCCACGGCGTCGTGCCGTCGGCGAGACATCCGGCGGCGGTTTCACGAAGTTCGGAGCGTGCTGTGCTGACAGAAATCGTGACGGTCCTGGGACCGCTGAAGCTGGTGATCGCCGGCGTGCTGTTCTTCAACCTCGCCTGGCTGGCGGTGCGCAAGTGGCTGGCGCTCGGCGTGTTCGGCATCAGTGTCGGCGAAGTCTCGCTGCCGCAGCTGTGGGCGCAGGCGCAGCAGTTCGGTGTCGATCTCTTGCACCATCCGCTGCGCGCCCTCGACGGCCTCGCGCCGAGCTTCGGCGGCGGCGAATTCGTCTACGTGCTGCTCGCCAATGCCCTGCTCGCCGCGGCGATCTGGTTCGCCGTGCGCAGCCTGCAGCTCTGGGCGCGCGCCACGGTCAAGCGCCACGAGGAGGAATTCTGGGAGCTGGTGCAGCGCGACGAAGGCCCGCGCCGCGGCGGCGTGGCGCCGGCGCGCAGCAAGCTGCCGCGCGGCCGCTTCTCGCGTCCGCGCTGAGGCGCCCGCCGGCGGCGCGCGCCGGCAGCGACGTCTATGATGTGCGGCCCTTGCCGCAGCCGTCGCCATGAAGCCCGCCGCACCCGTCTCCCGCCATCACGCCAACGTGCGCGCCAGCGCGGCACGGGCGATCAGTCGCGTGCTGCGCGGCAGCAGTCTCGACGATGCGCTGTTGCCGGCCGAGCGCTTCCGCGTGCCGGCCGACGCGGCGATGACGCGCCTGCTCGCCTACGGCGTGCTGCGCGAGCTGCGCCTGCTGCAGGCGATCGCCGCGCGGATGGTCGACAAGCCGCTGGCGCAGGACGACGAAATCCACGCGCTCGTGCTGGTCGGCCTGCACCAGCTGCGCAGTCTCGCCACGCCGCCGCACGCGGCGATCAACGAAACGGTGGCCGCCGCCGAAGTCCTCAAGCGGCCGCAGGCGCAGAGTTTCGTCAACGCCGTGCTGCGCCGCTACACGCGCGAACAGGGGGCGATCGAAGCCGGCCTGCCCAATGATCCCGGCCTGCGCCATTCGCATCCGGACTGGCTCGTGCAGCAGATCCGCAACGACTGGCCGCGGCACTGGGAAAGCGTGCTGGCCGCCAACAACGGCCAGGGACCGCTGACCCTGCGCGTCAACCGCCGCCGCATGAGCCGCGACGAATACCTCAGGCGGCTCGCCGAGATGGACATCGCCGCCAGCGCGGACAGCGCGGCGCTCGAAGCGGTGACGCTCGCCGAGGCGCGCCCGGTCGACAAGATTCCCGGTTTCAACAGCGGCCAGGTTTCGGTGCAGGATGCGTCGGCGCAGCTGGCCGTGACGCTGCTGCAGCTGAGCGGCGGCCTGCGCGTGCTCGACGCCTGCGCCGCGCCCGGCGGCAAGACCGCGCACATGCTGGAATGCGCCGACCTCGAGGTCACCGCCGTCGATCGTGACGCGCAGCGCCTGATCCGCGTCGACGAGAATCTGCGCCGCCTCAGGCTGGCGGCGAAGCTGGTCGCCGGCGACGCCGGCGAGCCGCTGCGCTGGTGGGACGGCAAGCCCTTCGATCGCGTGCTGCTCGACGCGCCCTGCTCGGGCACCGGCGTGATCCGCCGCCATCCCGACATCAAATGGCTGCGCCGCGACTCCGACATCGCCGGCCTGCAGGCCCAGCAGCTGCGCCTGCTCAAGAGCGGCTGGAATCTGCTCAAGCCGGGCGGCCGGCTGGTCTATGCGACCTGCTCGGTGCTGCGCGCCGAGGGCGACGAGATCATCGGCCGCTTCCGCCTGCTGCACGACAATGTCGTCATCGAACCGATCGTCGCCGCCTGGGGCGAGGCGACGGCGCACGGGCGGCGCATCGCGCCGGGCGGCGCGCATGACGGCTTCTATTACGCGGTGCTGCTGAAGCGCTGAGGCCCGCCGCGTGCCGGAAAACAAAGACCCCGCCGAAGCGGGGTCATCTGGGAAAGCAGGCAGCGGTGAACCGATCGTCACCTCCCCCGAAGCAGCGACCGGCGGCCCGGCTTCCTGCAACCACAGTAACTATTGGCGTTCCCCCCGACTACTCGGCTCACACCGGCGTCGATGTCGCTGGCATCTTAGTAAGCGGCTTTCGCACATCGGCATAGTAAAAAGTGCCCATGGCGAACGTCCTACAAATCCCCCAAGGCCGCTCGACCGCGTCGACCGCCGCGTCCGGCGGCGGTGACGGGCGCCCATCTTGCGGTGCAGCATGGAGCGGCGTAAGGTGCGCGGCCCATGAAAATCGTCATCCTCGGGGCAGGGCAAGTCGGCTCGACGCTCGCCGAGAACCTGACCAACGAGCGCAATGACGTGACCGTCGTCGACACCGACACGGCCGCGCTCGATGATTTGCAGGAGCGCCTCGACCTGCGCACCGTCGCCGGCCACGCCGCATACCCCGACACCCTGCGCGAAGCCGGCGCCGACGACGCCGACATGATCATCGCCGTCACCGAGAGCGACGAGACCAACATGTTGGCCTGCAAGATCGCCGACACGCTGTTCAAGACGCCGACCAAGATCGCCCGCATCCGCGCCACGCACTACCTGCGCGAGGAGAAGCTGTTCGGCGCAGACGCGATCCCGGTCGACATGCACATCTCGCCGGAACAGCTGGTCACCGACCAGATCAAGCGCCTGATCGAATATCCGGGCGCGCTGCAGGTCGTCGACTTCGCCGACGGCAAGGTGCGTCTGGTCGGCGTCAAGGCCTATTACGGCGGCCCGCTGGTCTCGCGCCAGCTCAAGGAACTGCCGCAGCACCTGCCCGGCGTCGACGCGCGCGTTGCGGCGATCTACCGCCGCGGCCGGCCGATCATTCCCGAAGGCGACACCGTCATCGAGGCCGAGGACGAGGTGTTTTTCGTCTCCGCCGCGCATCACGCGCCGAAAATCATTGCCGAGCTGCGCCGCCTCGACAAACCCGTGCGCCGCGTCATGCTGGCCGGCGGCGGCAACATCGGCTTTCGCCTCGCGCGCGCGCTCGAGGACAGCCGCATCCAGGTCAAGATCATCGAGCGTTCGCGCGAACGCGCGCGCTATCTGTCCGAGAACCTGCGCAACACCGTCGTGCTGTCCGGCGACGGCGCCAACGAGGCGCTGCTGCGCGAAGAGAACATCGAAGACATCGACGTCTTCTGCGCGATCACCAACGACGACGAGGCCAACATCCTCTCGGCGATGCTCGCCAAGCGGCTCGGCGCGCGCAAGGCGCTGTGCCTGATCAACCGCCTGTCGTATGTGGAACTGGTCGAAGGCGGCAGCATCGACGTGGCGATCTCGCCGCAGCAGTCGACGGTGTCGGCGCTGCTGTCGCGCGTGCGCCGCGGCGACGTCGTGCGCGTGCATTCGCTGCGCCGCGGCGCCGCCGAGGCGATCGAAGCCGTCGCGCACGGCGACCGCCACAACTCGAAGGTGGTCGGCCGCCGTCTCGAGGAGATCAAGCTGCCGGCCGGCTCGACGATCGGCGCCATCGTGCGCGGTGACGAGGTCATCATCGCCCACCATGACACCGTGATCGAAGCCGAGGACCACGTGATCCTGTTCATCGTCGACAAGAAGCGCGTCGCCGAAGTCGAGAAGCTGTTCCAGGTCGGCTTCTCACTGCTCTGACAACGCGATGCGCGCGGCTCTGCCCAGCTCTTCGCCCGCCGCGCATCCGCGCCGCCGCTTCGCCGCCGTGCAGCGCATCATGGGCCTGCTGCTGATGGCCTTCTCGACGACCATGCTGCCGCCGCTCGCCGTCGATCTCTGGTACGGCGAAGGCGCCTGGCGCGCCTTTCTCGAAGGCGCCGAGGTCGCGCTCGTCATCGGCGCGCTGATCTGGTGGCCGGTGCGCAACTACCGCAGCGAGCTGAAGGTGCGCGACGGCTTTCTCATCGTCGTGCTGTTCTGGGCGGTGCTGTCGACGGCCGGCGCGGTGCCGTTCATCGAAGCGCACGTCGGCTGGCACTCGTTCACCGAGGCGCTGTTCGAGTCGGTGTCCGGCCTGACCGCGACCGGCTCGACGACGATCGCCGCCGGCCTCGACGCGATGCCGAAAGCGGTCCTCTACTACCGCTCGCAGCTGCACTGGTTCGGCGGCATGGGCATCATCGTGCTCGCCGTCGCCGTGCTGCCGATGCTCGGCGTCGGCGGCATGCAGCTGTACAAGGCCGAAACGCCGGGGCCGATGAAGGACGCCAAGCTGACGCCGCGCATCATGAGCAGCGCGCGCGCACTGTGGGTCGTCTACCTGGTGCTGACGCTGGCCTGCACCACGGTCTACTGGCTGCTCGGCATGAGCCTGTTCGACGCCGTCTGCCACGCCATGTCGACGGTCTCGACCGGCGGTTTCTCGACGCACGACGCCAGCCTCGGCTACTTCAACAGCCTCGGCATCGAGATCGCGGCGATGTTCTTCATGCTGGCCGGCGCCTCGAACTTCGCCCTGCACTACCTGGCCTGGGACAACCGCTCGCTGGCCGGCTACTTCCGCAACACCGAATTCCGCGCCTTCCTGACGATCTACGCCGTGCTCGGCGTCATCGTCTGCACGATGCTCTACGTGCACGGCGTCTACGGCCTCGGCACGTCGATCCGCCGCGGCCTGTTCCAGGTCGTCGCCTACGGCACCGACGCCGGCTTCGCGACCGCCGATCCGAGCCTGTGGCCGAGCTTCGTGCCGCTGCTGCTGGTGCTGGCGACCTTCATCGGCTGCTGTGCGGGCGGCACCGGCGGCGGCGTGAAGGTCATCCGCCTGGTGCTGTTCGTCAAGCAGGCCGGCCGCGAGATCACGCGGCTGATCCATCCGAACGCCGAAGTCCCGATCAAGCTCGAACACAAGATCGTGCCGGATACCGTCGTCTACGCCATCGGCGGCTTCTTCTCGATCTACATCGGCTTCACGATCCTGCTCAGCTTCGCGATGATCATGACCGGCCTCGACCCGGCGACGGCCCTGTCGGCGGTCGCCTCGTCGATCAACAACGGCGGGCCGGGCCTCAACGAGGTGGTGTCGAACGTGTCCTCGGTGACCACCTTCGGCAAGTGGGTGCTGATCGCCGGCATGCTGATCGGCCGCCTCGAAGTGTTCACCCTGCTGGTGATCTTCACGCCGGCCTTCTGGCGACGCTGAACGGCCGCTTCGCGCGTGGCGCCATGGCGGACGCTCTGGTCTAATTCGGGCTTGCGACGCTACGCCGCATCTTCCCCGCCCCGCCATGTCGGTCTTCACCAAAGTCAGCCACACGCAGCTGCGCAAGTTCCTCAAGCAGTACCCGGTGGGGCCGCTGATCGGATTCCAGGGTATCGGCGAAGGCGTCGAGAACACCAATTACTTCGTCGACACCGAAGACGGCCGCTGGGTGCTGACCCTATTCGAGCGCCTCAACTACGCCGACCTGCCGTTCTTCCTCGGCCTGATGGATCACCTCGCCTCGCGCGGTTTCGCCAGCGCGATGCCGGCGCGCACGCACGACGGCAAGAATCTGGTCACGCTCAACGGCAAGCCGGCCGCGCTGGTGCGCCGCCTGGTCGGCCAGAGCGTGCTGTTCCCGAACCTCGAACAGTGCCGCCAGGTCGGCCGCGCGCTCGGCGAGCTGCACGTCGCCGCGCAGTCCTACGCCGGCCACTGCGACAATTCGCGCGGCGCGCTGTGGCGAGAGCAGACCGGCCGCCTGCTGGCACGCAAGACGCGCGAGGCGAGCATCCGCAAGCTGATCGACGACGAGCTGGCGCAGCAGATGTCGATCGATCTCGCGGCGCTGCCGCAGGGCGTGATCCATGCCGACCTGTTCCGCGACAACGTGCTGTTCGTCGACGACCGCCTGACCGGCGTCATCGACTTCTATTACGCCTGCAACGACGCCCTGCTCTATGACCTCGCCGTGACCGTCAACGACTGGTGCTTCGAGCCGGACGGCACGCTGAACCCGGCGCGCTGGGAAGCGATGGTCTCGGCCTACCGCTCGCGCCGCGAGTTCTCGGAGGCCGAGCGCGCCGCGTGGCCGCTGGTGCTGCGCGCCGCCGCGCTGCGCTTCTGGCTGTCGCGCCTGTACGACTGGACCTTCCCGCGCGAAGGCGATGTCGTGCACATCAAGGACCCGGACCAGTACCGCCGCATCCTCGCGTTCCATCGCGAGCACGCGCCGCCGGCGCTGTAGTGCCGGCGGCGGCCTCGAGCCCGGTTCAGAAGTCGTAGCGCAGCGTCGCGACGATGTTGCGCGGCTCGCCGGGCCGCGAGCTGCTGATGTAGAGCGCGCTGTAGTAGTTCTCGTCGAGAAGGTTGTCGATGTTGAGCGAGAGCGTGTAGTGCTGCGCGAGCCGGTAGCGCACGAGCAGGTCGACGAGCACGAGGGCGTCCTGCTTGTAGGTCTGGCCGTCGGGCGTGCCGTCGCTGGTGGTGGTCTTGTCGCGCCAGCGCAGGTTGCCGCCGACCGTCAGTCCGTCGAACGCGCCGCGCAGCGCGTAGCTGCTGAACAGCTTGAAGCTGTTCTTCGGGATCTCGGCGAGCAGGCGCTGGCCGTCGCGATCCTCGGCCTTGGCGTTCGCGAAGCCACCGGCGATCTTCCAGCCCGGCATGATCTCGCCGCCGGCTTCGAGCTCGAAGCCCTGCGCCTTGAGGCCCGAGACCGCATGGTAGGCGACGCTGCCGTCGGGCGCGTAGATGCCGCCACCGTCGGCTTCGGCGTAGTTATCCTGCTCCATGCGGAACAGCGCCGCGCTTGCGTTGAGCCGGCCGCTGAACAGCTCAGCCTTGAGGCCGAGCTCGTAGGTGTTGCCTTCGAGCGGTTGCAGCTTCTTGCCGCTCACGTCTTGCTCGCTGTGCGGCTCGAAGATGCTCGCGTAGCTTGCATATGCCGACAGCGAGCGCGTGAGATCGACGACCAGACCCGCGTAAGGCGTCCATACGCCGTTTTCCTTGATGCCCGGCGTGATCGTGCGGTGGCCTTCGCTGTCCTCGTCCCAGCTCGATTCCTTCCAGTCCGAGAAGCGGCTGCCGAGGATCACGGCGACGCGCTCGGCGGGCTTGAGGCGCAGCACGCCGGCGACGGCGCTCGTTCTCGCGTCGTGTCCGTAGCGATCGCCCGTGGCGCCGAGGTCGGGCTCGGCGACGTCCCCGGTCGCGAACAGCTGATAGACATTGACCGGACGCCAGTAGTCGTCGCCCGCCCACCAGAGCGGATAGCCGGGGCCGTCGGTCCTGTAGCGTGCATGGCTCAGCGTCAGCGCGAGCCGCTGCGGCAGGCCGAGCACCTCGAGGCCGCCCTGCAGGTTCGCGTAGATCGCGTCGAGCCGCAGGTCCGAAGCCCAGCGTCCTGAGAGCAGGTCGCCGCCATCGCCGGTCGCGTGGTCGAGCGCGGGCGCGTACAGGTAACCGATCGTCTCGTCGTACTGGCCGTCCTTGTGCTCGGCATCCACCTGCAGACGCCAGTTACGGCCGAAGCGCTGCACGAGCGAGACGAAGCCGTTGACGCTCTCGCGGTGGAAGTCCGACCATCTCGCGCCGGCATTGGCCGAGCGCGGAAAATTGGTCCGCGTGCCGTCTGTAAAGTAGAGCGGCACGCCACCGCGCGAGCCGCCGGTGTTCTCGAAGTCCTGCCATTCGAGGCCGCCGGTCAGCGTCGTGCTGTCGGTCGCGTCCGCCTCGACCACGCCATACAGCGAGCGGCGCTCGGGCCGCTCGCGCTCGACGAAGCTGCCGTTCTCCTGCCAGGCGCCGGCGACGCGCCCGCGCACGCGCCCGCCCTCGCTCAACGGTCCACCGGCATCGGCCTCGAAACGGTTCAAGTCCCATGAGCCCGCGCCAGCCGCAGCGTGTGCCGTGAAGGTCTCGGTCGGCCGCTTGCGGACCAGATTGATCGTCGCCGACGGCTGGCCAATGCCGGTCATCAGGCCCGTGGAGCCGCGGATGATCTCGACGCGGTCGTAGGCCACCATGTCCGCCGTCTCCTCGGCGAAGCCGTAGATATTGGTCGGCCGTGCAATGCCGTCCACCTGGTAGTTCTGCACGAAGAATCCGCGCGCGACGTAGCCGGTGCTGTCGGTGCCCAGCGCGCCGCTGCGGTTGCTCTCGACGCCGACGACCTGTTCGAGCACCTCCGCAATTTCGTTGAGATTCTGCTCGCGCATGCGCTCCTCCCCGACCACCGTGAGCGACTGCGGTGTCTCGCGCGACGAGAGATATAAGCCCGTGGCATTGCTCGTGCCCAGCACGACCACTTCAGAAACCGGGGCCGGCTCCGGCACCGCCGCGGCCGGCGTTACGACGGGCTCAGGCGCGGTGCCCACGGGCGGCGACCTGCGCAGCACGTAGATGCCGGACGCCTGCTCGCTCGCCTGCAGCTCCGTACCGGCGAGCAGGCGCGCGAAACCGTCGCGCACCGAGTAGCGCCCGCTCAGGCCCGGCGAGCGCAGGCCCTCGACGAGCGCCGGATCGATCGCGACGCTGACGCCGGCGTCGCCCGCGAAGCGCGACAGCGCGTCGGCGAGCGAGCCGGCGGGAATCTCATAGCCCTGCACGGACGCTGCGCTGCCGACATCGGGCTGCGCGGCGGCGATGCCCGCGGCGAGCAAACCGGGCAGCAGCGGCGCGAAGCGCAGCCAGGCGCCGGCGCGCGGTGGACGGACGGATACGGTCGGCCTGCGGCCGTGGCGCTGCTGCTGCATCGGACTCCCCGGTCTTGATCGCGCGACGATCCGCGCTCACCGGGTAGCACGAACGAGCGGCGCGAAAGGGACAGGCTCAGGCCGCGGCCGGCTCCAGCGTCGCCCACCAGCGGCTGCGATAGACCACGCGCACCGGCAGTGTCGCGCCGAGCACGGCGAGTACGCGTTCGGGATCGCGCAGCTGGAAGGCGCCGGAGATGCGCAGCTCGGCGATCGCGGAATCGCAGCGCAGAACGCCGTGACGGTAGCGATCGAGCTCGGCGGCGAAATCGGCGAGGCGCATACGGTCCGCGTACAGCACGCCTGCGCGCCAGCCGGCACTGCGCTCGTCGGCGGCGACGACGGCGCCGATCTCGTCCTCGGTGAAGCTCACGGCCTCGTGCGCCTCGACGCGCCGCCGCACCCGCGCAGCGACGGAACGGATTTCGACCGCACCGTCGAAGACCGCGAGCCGCGTCGCGTCGCCGAGCCTACGCACCGTGAAGCGCGTGCCGAGCGCGCGCAGATGCCCCTGCGGTGTCGCCACCACGAACGGCCGCGTCTCGCCGGCCGCGCCTGCGGTCTCGACGAGGATCTCGCCCTCGACGAGCCGCAGCAGGCGCAGCGCGTCGTCGAACGCGGCCGTCGCGGCGCTCGCAGTGTTGAGCGTAAGCCGGCTGCCGTCGGCGAGGCGCAGCTCGCGAATCTCGCCGACGGCACTGCGATAATCCGCGGTCCACGCGCGCCATGGCAGGGCACGCGAGGCGGCCCAGCCCGCGGGTCCCACGACGATCAGCAGCGCGAGCGTCTTCACGATCCGGCGCCGTTCGTGACGCACGCCGCGATCGAGCGCGCGCATGCCGAGCGCGGCCGGGATGCGGCCGAGACTCGCCTGCAGTTCCAGCGCACGCTGCCAGGCGCGCTCGTGGTCGGCGTGCGCCGCGCGCCAGCGCGCGCAGGCCGCGAGCGTCGCCGCGTCGGCGCCGGCCTGCAAGCGTAGCAACCAGGCGGCCGCCTCGCGCGCAGCGCGGCGCGGCAGCGGCGCGGCGTCGCCGTTCACAGCAGCAGGATGCATTCTTCGTAGCCCCGCGCCACGTAGCGCTTCACCGTGCGCTCGGAGACGCCGAGCCGCGCGGCGATCTGCGCGTAGGGCAGGCCTTCGAGCTGCGCGAGCAGGAAGGCCGTGCGCACGGCCGGCGGCAGGCCGTCGAGCATCGCGTCGATGCGCTGCAGCGTTTCAAGGATGACGCAACGGTCCTCGGCCGACGGCAGCTCGGGCGGCGGCAGCGCCGCGAGCGCGTCGAGATACGCCTGCTCGAGCGCGCGGCGCCGGCCGTGATCGATCAGCAGGCGCCTGGCGATCGTCGACAGATACGGGCGTGGCTCGCGCAGCGGCAGCGCGTCCGGCGCGAGCAGCAGGCGCAGGAACGTGTCCTGCGCGAGCTCCGCGGCATGCTCGGCGCACCCGAGACGGCGCCGCAGCCAGCCGAGCAACCAGCCGTGATGCTCACGGTAGAGCAGTTGCAGCGATGGCGGGGAAGCGAGGGATTCGGACATGCGCGGCGGCCGGACGGGAACTGTGGCCCTGGCTGCACGTGCTGGCTGAGGCGGGATGCCGCAGTGTATTACTGCGAAGAATCGGCCGTCGATAGGGCGCGCCCCCACGGTGCGAGCCAGCCCAGCCAGCGCGGCCGCCAGCTCAACGTGAAGGTGACGATGAGCGCCGCGGCGGCGAGCGGCATCAGCCAGACGAGCACCGCCATCGACGGATGATCGGCCGCCCTGCACAGCAGCAGCGAGGCGACGAGGCCGGCGCCACCGAGCGCGCGCATTGCGCGTACCGTGCCTGCTGCCGGTGCACCTTCATCGCCAGCGCGAGCCAGGCCATGCCGCAGAAGCTGCTGAGCAGCGCGGCCGCGAGCAGCAGCACCTCAGGCATGTGCGGCCTCCAGCGTGTCGTCCTGTGCACGCGCTGCCGCGACGCTGCCGCGCTCGGCGCGACGCAGGCGCCGCGCGGCATGGACGGCGAGCGCGGCGACCGACAGCAGCGCGAGATCGAGGCCTGCGACCGGCCAGTAGCGCTCGGCGACGGTCTTGAGCAGGTGATCGCCCGTCGTCAGCCAGTTCAGCAGCGGCGCGGCGACGCACAGCGCGGCGAGCGCCCAGCACTGCTCGCGCCAGGCCGGCGAGAGTCGTGCCTGCGCGACAGGCGCGCCGCGCCAGGCCGCGTGCAGCAGCGCTGCGAGCCACGCGAACCAGAACACGCGCTCCTCCCAGTCGCCGCGCCGCGGCAGGTCCTCGGGCAACACACGGTTGGCGACGAGGATCGCGGCGGTCGCGATGAGCGTGCCGGTGATCGCGGTCGTCGCCAGCGCGTCGACCCAGCGGATGCCGCCGCTGCCGGTCCTGGCGTGCTGGCGCTTGCGCTTCTCGACGAAGAACACCAAGCCGGTGGCGATGCAGACGCAGCCGGCGAGGCCGCCGAGCATGTAGAACCAGCGTAGCAGCCAGTGGCGGAAGTGCTGCAGATGCAGGCCCGTAAGCCAGTCGTGGAGGCCGTCGACGGCGGACGTTGCGGAGCCTCGCGGATCACCTCGCCGTTTTTGGCGCGGAAATGGATACCCCGCCCGGTTTGCGTCACGCGGTCGGTGCCGGCGCGATAGACGCTGACGTAGCCGTTGGCGTCGCCGGCGTGCGTGACTTCGAGGAAGCCGACTTCACCCGACATGCCACGCGCCGCCCAGCGGCGCCGCGCCTCCTCGACCATGGCGTCGACCGAGGCCGTCGGCGCCGGCACGCCGGCCGGATCGTGCGGAAGGCCGGTCTGCTGGGCCTTGAGCTGTTCGTGCGCATCGTGCTGCGCCTTGAACATGGAGCCGGACACGGGCAGATAGCTGCTCGCGAAGATCACAAGGCCGGAGAACGCGAAGAAGAAGTGGAACGGCAGGGCGACGACGCCGGTAAGGTTATGCAGGTCGAGTACGCTGCGCTGCGTCTGCTTGTGCGGACGGAAGGTGAAGAACTCGCGGAAGATCGTGCGGTGCATGATCATGCCGGTGACGAGCGCGGCAAGCATCGTCAGCGCGGCGAGGCCGACGATCCAGTATCCGAGATTCCTCCAGAGCAGGTGCAAGCTGTAGTGCAGCGGATAGAAAAAGCCGCTTCCGATCTCAAGCTTATCGTCGGAAATCTTCGCGCCGGTGCGCGGATCGATAGTCGCGGTGCCGTAGACGTGCACGTGGTCGACGAACGCGCTCTTAGGCTTGTTCGGCACGTCGAACGCGACGTACATGCCGAGCACCGGATCGCGATGCGTGGTGTACGCGCCGAAGTCGCTCGCGACCAATTTCCCGCGCGGCGGCAGCGGCCCTTCGACCTCGGTCTGCGCGCGATCATAGCTTTCCTCGTCCGGCTCGATGCCGCGGAAGATCGGCAGCAGCATGCGGTCGAACGACGGCATCGGCTGCGGCGCGTAGCGCGTCTCGGGAATCGCCCAGCGGTCGATCTCGCGATCGAACACCGACAGCGTGCCGAAGAAGAAACAGACGATGAGCACGTAACCCAGCACGAGGCCAAACCAGGTGTGCAGCCAGGTCATCGACAGGCGGAAGGACGACAGCATCGTTCGATCTCCGTGATCTCAGGCCAGCGCGCGCCAGCCACCATGCCGGCCGTGCCGGATGCCGTGGCCGAGCCGGCCGGGGCGGACGACCACCGGCGTAGCGCCGCCGCCATGCGCGGCGTGACCCGCGCAGCGCATGGCGGCGCCGCGCGAACCCGCGTCCGACGCCGGTGTCAGCGCGAGTTGTAGCCGACCATGAACATCACGTTGCGCGGCTCGCCGTAATACGTCTGCCGCCAGCCGGTATCGGGACGGTCGATGTAGTTCTTGTCGAAGAGGTTGTTGACGGTCAGCGATGTCCTCCAGTGTTGCGCCACCGTGTAATTGAGCTGCGCGGCGTAGACGGCATAACTGCCCTCGTGCCAGGTCGCGACGCCGTCGGTCGAATAGATATGGCTGCGGAACTTCACGCCGGCACCGACGCCGAGGCCGCTGGCGACGCCCTGCGCGATTCGGTAGTCGCTCCACAGCGAGAACGTGTGGCGCGGGAAGAAGCTGTTGAGCGGCGTGTCTTCCTGACCCGGCGGCGCGGTGATCTGCTTGTTCTCGTTGTAGCCGTAGCCGGCGTTGAGGTTCCAGTTCGGCAGCAGCTGGCCGCCGACTTCGGCCTCGAAGCCCTGGCTGCGCACCTTGCCGGCGGCGACGGCGGCGTCCGGATGATCGTCGTCGCGTCCGTACAGCGCGCGGTTGACGTCCTCGATGCGGTAGAACGACAGGCTGCTGTTGACGCGGCCGTCGAGGTGCTCGCCCTTGATGCCGGCCTCCCACTGGTCGCCGCGGCGCGGCGGCAGGAACTTCAGGTTCACGTCCTTGTCGCTCTGCGGATTGAAGACGCTGCTGTAGCTGCCGTACAGCGAGAACTGCGGCATGAAGTCGTAGATCGCCGCCGCGTACGGCACGAACTTCGCAGGCTCGCTCTGGTCCTCGCCGCCCGGGCTGAAGTCGTCGCTGCGATACCAGCCGAGGCGCCCGCCGCCGATCAGCGTCAGCGGCGCCCACGGCTTGATGCGCGCCTGCGCGTAGACGCCGCTCTGCGTCAGGCCGGTGCGCGAAGCCGGCTCGTCGATGGCGATGTCCGGCTTGGTCACGTGCACGTCCGGCTCGAAGGTATCGAGCACGAAGGTGTCGTCGCCGTAAGTGCTCGCGTTGTACGCATCGTGCGTGCGGAAGCGCTGGTAGTTGGCGCCGAGCAGGACCTGCTGCGCGAGGCCCCACAGCTCGAACGGCTGCGTCCATTGCGCGTCGACGTTGGTCTCGCGCTCGGCCGACCACGAGAAGTACGGCAGCATCAGCACATCGCGCGGATGCGCCGGATCGAACACGCCGTCGTTGTCGGCATCGCCGATCATGCTGTTGCCCCAGGCGATCTGGCTGGCGTTGCGGCGGTCGGTGTAGTTGGCGGAGAGCCTTGCGTTGCCGCCGTTGTCGAACTTCCGCTCCAGCTCGACGAAGCTGCGGTCGCTGCGCTGCGCGGCGTGGTTCCAGTCGGCGCCGATGTAGGTCGAGCGCGGCAGCTGCGGGTACGTGCCGTCGGCGTAGGCGGACAGACCGTAGAACGGCCGGCTCGTGCGCTTCTGCCAGCTGTTGCCGATTGACAGCGTGGTGTCCGGCGTCAGGTCGTATTCGAGCGTCGCGTAGACCATCGGGATGCGCTGGTAGACGTCGTCGACGAAATTGTCGCTGTCCTGATACGACGCGACGACGCGGCCGCGCAGGCTGCCGTCGGCGAGCAGGGGGCCGGTCACGTCGACGTCGCCGGCATCGTTGTCCCAGGAGCCGGCGTAGGCGTGCCCGCTGTAGTTGAAATCCTGCTCGGCGCGCTTGCGCACGAGGTTGATGCTGCCGCCCGGATCGCTGGCGCCCTGCAGCATGCCGGCCGGACCGCGCCAGACTTCGATGCGGTCGTACATCGCCAGCGCGAAGTTGTTCTCGTAGACGCGCAGCGACGACGCCACGCCGTCGATCTGGTAGCGGTCTATCGTGTAACCGCGCGATTCGATCGCCGACGACGTCGTGCCGTAGTTCATCACCTTCATCGCCGTCGTGTACTGCATGGCGTCTTCGATCGTCGCGAAGTTCTGGTCCTCGATGCGCTGGCGGGTGACGACGCTGACCGAGTTCGGCGTCTCGCGCATAGTCTGCGCGCTCTTGCCGATCGTCAGCTTCGGCGACGTGTACGAGCCGCTGCCTTCCGTCGTCGTGTCGTCGATCTGCGCCGTCACCGTGACCGCGCGCAGCTGCGTCGCGCCCTGCACGTCCGGTTCGGCGACGACCGTGTACAGATCGCCCTGCGCCTGCGTGACGAGGCCGCTGCCGGCGAGCAGGCGATCGAGCGCCTCGCGCACGCCGTACTGCCCTTTCAATGCCGCGGCGCGCTTGCCGGCGGCGACGTCGCTGGCGAACACGATCTGCGCGCCGGACTGCCGCGCCAGATTGGCGAGCGCCTTGTCGAGCGCCTCGGCCGGGATGTCGATGTCGACGGCGACCGCGCCGCTCTGCGCGTGCGACACGGCGGCGCCGAGCAGGCCGGCGGCGAACAGCAAAGGCCGCATCTTCGAAATGCGGCGGACCTTATGACTCACGCGAGAACTCCCTGGATGTTTTTCGGCTTCCAGAAGAGTTGCCGTTGCAGCCCGCCCGCAACCCTACCCCGCGGTCGACATCAGCCGCGGCGGCCGTGCCGGCGCGGCCGCCGGCGCGGAGACGATGCGCGCGCCGCCATCGGCGGCGCGCTCGACGCGGACCGGCAGGATGCGCGGCAACAGATCGAGCAGATCGTCGCTGCGTTCGACCGAGAACACGCCGGACAGGCGCAGCTCGCCCAGCTGCGGCGCGGCGAGCGTCAGCGGCGCGCGCCGGTAACGCGCGATCTCGGCCAGCGCCTCGCGCAGCGGCGTGCGGTCGAACACCAGGCGGCCGTCGGTCCACGGCATGCCGCGCTGCGCATCGACGCGCCCGTCCGCAGCGACGCGGCCGCCGCGGACCACCGCGCGTTCGCCGGCGCCGAGCAGCAGGCCTGCCCTGCCGTCGGCCGCTCCGCGCACGGCGACATGGCCGCGCAGCACGGTGACGGCGGTTGCCGCCGGCGTGTCCTCGCGAACATTGAACGCCGTGCCGACGACGCGAATGCGCGCGTCGCCGGCCTCGACGCGGAACGGCCGCCACGCGGTGTGCGCGACATCGAAGAACGCCTGGCCGCGCGTCAGCGTCGCGCGGCGCGAGCGCAGGTGCCAGCTGACGTCGAGACCGCTGCCGGTGTCGAGCGTGACCGTGCTGCCGTCGCGCAGCGCCATGCGGCGATGCTCGCCGATCGCCGTCGCGTAATGCTCGCGCCGGTAGGCCGGGTCCAGCCACAACAGGCCTGCCGTCAGGACCAGCAGCATTGCGCTGGTGCCGGCCGCCTGCTTTATGCGCGCCGGCGTGCGGCGCGCGCTGGCCTGCGGCATCGGGAAACGCTCGCGCAGCGCCTGGCGGTGCCGTGCCAGCGCTTCGTCGGCGGCGGCGCGTTCGCGGGCCGCGGCATCGGTCTCATCCGGCGGGCGCGGCTCAGTCATGGCGATCGTCCGGGCGCGCCAGCGCGGCGCGGCAGGCCAGCATGCCGAGACGCATCTGCTTCTCGACCATCTTCAGCGAAATGCCGAGTCGCGCCGCGACTTCGGCCTGCGGCAGTTCATGAATCTTGTGCATGACGAAGACGTCGCGACGCCGCGGCGGCAGCGCGGCGATGGCCCGTTCGAGGCGCTGCAGTTCCTGTTCGGCGTCGACGGCCTGTTCCTGCGTCGCGGCCGCGCAGGCGACGTCCGGCAGCTCGGCGACGCTGTCGATCCAGCGCCGCCGCCGGTCGTCGGCGCGGCAGCGATCGACCGCCGCGTCGTGCGAAATGCGGCGCAGCAGCGCCAGCGGCGTGTGCGCCTCGCGCTGCGGCTTTTCGAGGATCTGCACGCAGACGTCGTGCACGACCTCGCGCGCGAACGCGCGATCGCCGAAGCGCCGGCGCAGCTCGTCGACCAGCTCGTCGTAATGCGATAGCAGCGAGGACAGCAGCGTCGGCGGCGCCGTCGCGGTGCCGCGGCGGATCGTCATCGGCGGACCACGCGCGTCATGACCCCGCCCCGCCGACGCGAATCGCCATCAGGTCACGCATCGCCTGCCCGCGGCGTGCAGCGCGCCCGTCCCGCGAAGGCGGCGCGCACGACGGGCATCCGCACGCCGGCGCGGCGCGAGCGGCGGCGCGGCGGCGAACGCCGCCACGATGGCATGAATGCACCGGCGCGGTCGCCACGACGTGCGCGCGCCTACCAGCGGTAGCTGACCGTGCCGATCACCTTCGCCGCGTCGCCGTAGAAACAGCCATACGTGCAATTGGCGATGTAGGTCTTGTCGGTCAGATTCGTGGCGTTGACGGCGAAGCGCCAGTGCTCGAGGTCGTAGCCGATCATCGCGTCGAGCACGGTGTACGACGGCGTCGTCAGCGGCAGATAGCGCGCGACGGTGTCGTCGACGTAGCGCCAGCCGACGCCGAGCTGCAGCGCGCGCATCCAGAGCGGCCGCCAGTCCAGCCACAGCGACAGCGTGTTGTACGGCACGCCGCCGCTGCGCCGGCCGATTTCTTCGGGCGTGTTGCTCCTGGTGATGCGCGCATCGGTGTACGCGTAAGAACCGATCACGTTGAGGTCGCGCGCGATCTCGCCGCGCGCCTCGATCTCGACGCCGCGCGAGCGGATCTCGCCGGTCTGCACCGAGTATTCGCTGTCGACCGGATCGGGCGTCAGCACATTGGTTTTCGTCAGGTTGTAGACGGCCAGCGACAGCGAGGTCTTGCCGCTCGGCGGCTGCCAGCGGATGCCGGCCTCGTACTGCTCGCCGACCGTCGGTTCGAAACGCTGGCCGCTGCGGCTGAGCCCGGACTGCAGCTCGAACGACTGGCTGAAGCTGAGGTACGGGGCGATGCCGTGATCGGCCAGATAGACGAAGCCGGCACGGCCGCTGAACGCGTGGTCGCTTTCGTCGGTGCTGAATGACGGCGCCGCCGGATACGTGTTCTTGCTCTCGATCCACGACTCGCGGCCGCCGAGCAGCACGACCCAGTGTTCGTCGAGCTTGATCTGATCCTGCAGATAGACGCCGGCGCGCTCGTAGTCGGCCACGCCGCTGTACGGACTCGGCGCACGCGGGCCCGGTTCTTCGGCGCCGTAGACCGGGTCGTAGAGGTCGAGCGGGCCGAGCGTGCGGTCGTAGCGCGCCGTCGTCCATTTCTGCCGCGAGTAATCGACGCCGGCGAGCAGCGTCTGCTCGACGCGGCCGCGCGCGGGGCGATATTCGAGATGGGTATCGGCGGCCGCCGTCCACGAATGCTCGTCGCGATCGTTGCCGGAACGCTTGATCGTGCGCAGGTCGTCTTCGAGGCCGTCGATGAAGATCAGGTCGAAGACGTTGTCGGCGCGCGAGAAGCTGAGGCTGTTGCGCAGCTTCAGATCGTCGGAGAAGGCGTGCTCGAACAGCGAGCTGATGTCCTTCTGCTCGTTCACGACGTTGTCGTAGTCCGGCTCGCCGGTGAACAGATGCCGCGACACCTCGCCGTTCGGATTCGGATCCTGGCCGAGGCCGACGACTTCCGGCGGCAGCGCATAGACGTACATCGTCTTGCTGCGCTGATAGTAGCCCTGCAGGTCCCAGCTGGTCCGCTCGTCCGGCTGCCAGTGCAGCGCCGGGCCGAAATACACGCGGTCGTCCGGCACGTAGTGGATGAACGTGTCGCTGTCGCGCGCCAGCGCCGTCAGACGGTACGACCAGCGGCCGGCCTCGTCGAGCGCGTCGCCGGCGTCGACGGAAATCTGCCTGCGCGCATAGCTGCCGTATTCGACGTTGACTTCGCCGAACGGCGCGCCGCCGGCCTTCTTGCTGACCATGTTGATGACGCCGCCCGGCTCGGCGTCGCCGTACAGCACCGCCGACGCGCCCTTGAGGAAGTCGATGCACTCGAGCCCGTAGGGCTCCTGCTTGCCGTCGAAGACGTTGACGCCGATGCGCATGCCGTCGCGGAAATACGCGCCGTAGCTGTTGAACGCCTCGAAGCCGCGGATCGTCAGGCTGTCGCCGGTCAGGTCGGCATTGCCTTCGTTGGTGACGAGGCCGGCCGTGTACGCGAACGCCTGTTCGAGGCTGCGGATCTTCTGCGTCTCGATCTGCTCGCGCGTCACCGTCGAGATCGATTGCGGAATTTCCAGCACCGGCGTGTCGGTCTTGGTGCCCGATACGCTGCGGCGCGCGACGTAGCCCTCGGCCGGCGTCTCGACGTCCGCCGTCACGTGCACCGCTTCGAGCTGCGTGACGTCACGGCCCGATGCGGGCGGTCCGGCCGCAGCCGCGGCGGCCGTGTCCGGTGCCGTCTGCGCGCCTGCGGCGCCGACGATCAGCGCCAGCGCGCATCCGCACGCGGCGCGGCGCGCGCCGTGTCCAGGAAAACACCTCATGTGCCCAGCTCCCCGATGCGCCTGAAAAACAGCATGGGGCGCCGCCGCACGCCGTGCGCCGCGCGAGCCGGCCGTCAGGCCGGTGAACGTGTGCGTCGTGATGCATGGCCGCCCCGGATGATCCGCGCGTGGCGGATTCGAAATGTGCGGTGGCGACCTCGGCTGCCGCGGAAATGCCGGATCGGCGGCGAATGGCCGCGCCCGGCAGGACGCGGACTCTACTGCAGAATGAGAGTGACTCTCAACAACGGCGCCCCACGAGGGCGCCCGACAAGGGCAACGGTCATCGCGCCTGCTCGGCCTCGGCGTCGTCGAGCTTCCGCCTGGCCTGCTCGTTGGCGTCGAGCGCGGCATCGACCTTGTCGGCGATCGCGTTGCCGGCGTAGCCGATCGCCTCGGTGTTGCGGATGCCGCGCGTCTCGTCGCGGCCCTGCGGCGCGGCCGCGTCGACGTGCTGCGGCTTGTCCTTCGGATGGCAGGCGCCGAGCAGCACGGCCGCGGCGGCCAGACTGATAACGATGGAACGATTCATTGCGCACCTCCTGCGTCGTAGCCGCGAGTCTAGCGCGGCGCGCGCCTCGTGCCGCACAATCGCGGGCGCTCGCGGCGCAGGCCCGCCGCGACGCCACGGCCGCCGCGATCGCGCGGGCGGCCTCACGGAAGCCCTGGGAGCAGCGATGAACGACACCGGCGCGGCACAAGCCGCCGCGATCAATTCCCCGCGCCGCGTGTTGTTCGCGAGCCTGATCGGCACGACGATCGAGTTCTTCGACTTCTACATCTACGCGACCGCCGCCGTTCTCGTCTTTCCGAAGCTGTTCTTCCCGGCCTCCGATCCGGCGTCGGCGACGCTGCAGTCGCTCGCCACCTTCGCGATCGCCTTCTTCGCCCGGCCGGTCGGCTCGGCGCTGTTCGGCCATTTCGGCGACCGCATCGGCCGCAAGGCGACGCTGGTCGCCGCCCTGCTGACCATGGGCCTGTCGACGGTGATCATCGGCCTGCTGCCGACCTACGCGACGATCGGCGTGCTGGCGCCGCTCGGCCTGGCGCTGTGCCGTTTCGGCCAGGGCCTCGGCCTCGGCGGCGAATGGGGCGGCGCCATCCTGCTCGCCACCGAGAACGCCCCGCCCGGCCAGCGCGCCTGGTACGGCATGTTCCCGCAGCTCGGCGCGCCGCTCGGCTTCATCTGCTCCGGCGGCATCTTCCTGCTCCTCTCCGAGCTGCTCAGCGACACGCAGTTCTTCGCCTGGGGCTGGCGCATTCCCTTCATCGCCAGCTCGCTGCTGGTGCTGATGGGCCTCTACGTGCGTCTCAAGATCAGCGAGACGCCGGCCTTCCAGAAAGCGCTCGATCGCGAAGAACGCGTGCGCGTGCCGATGCTCACCGTGTTCCGCGCGCATCCGAAGGCGCTGCTGCTCGGCACCCTGATCGCCGTTGCCACTTTCGTGCTGTTCTACCTGATGACGGTGTTCGCGCTGGCCTGGGGCACGACGGCGCTCGGCTATCCGCGCCAGCAGTTCCTGATGATCCAGCTGTTCGGCATCCTGTTCTTCGCGCTGACGATCCCGTTCTCGGCGAAGTTCGCCGATCGTCACGGCCGCCGCCGCACGCTGCTCTGGGTCACCGCCGGCATCGCCGCCTTCGGCTTCGTGCTGGCGCCGCTGTTCGGCGCCGGTCTGGCCGGCGTGCTCGTCACGCTGGCGCTCGGCCTGTCGCTGATGGGCCTCACCTATGGCCCGCTCGGCACCATCCTTTCCGAGCTGTTCCCGACCGCCGTGCGCTACACCGGCGCCTCGCTGACCTTCAACCTGGCCGGCATCGTCGGCGCCTCGCTGGCGCCCTACATCGCCACCTATCTGGCGAAGACCTACGGCCTGCAGTTCGTCGGCTACTACCTCAGCGCCGCCGCGCTGCTGACTTTTGCGGCGCTGTGGTTCACGCACGAGACGAAGGACGCGCAGATCGGGTAGCGGAGGAA
This sequence comes from Solimonas soli DSM 21787, assembly GCF_000474945.1. GTDB lineage: Bacteria > Pseudomonadota > Gammaproteobacteria > Nevskiales > Nevskiaceae > Solimonas > Solimonas soli. The sequence continues at coordinate 147,381 of NZ_KI440836.1, forward strand.
ATCATTCCCTCTCCCCTGCGAAGGGGCGAGGGCGAGGGTGAGGGGCATTCGATCGAGCGGCGCGGCGAGCAAGAGCCCCTCACCCCAACCCTCTCCCCACGTCCGTGGGGAGAGGGAGCAAAAATGACGAGGAGACGTGGATGCTGGGCCTGACCCGTTACCAATGGATCGTGCTGTTCGCCGCCTGGCTCGGCTGGGGCTTCGATCTGTTCGACAGCATCCTCTTCAACTTCGTCGCACCGAACTGCGTGCCGACCTTGCTGCACCTGCCGATCGGCTCGCCGGAGGCCAAGCAGGCGACGCTGTACTGGACCGGCATCCTGACCTCGGTGCTGCTCGTCGGCTGGGCCGCCGGCGGCATCCTGTTCGGCTACATCGGCGACCGCATCGGCCGCACGCGCACGATGCTGCTGACCATCCTCATGTACGCGCTCGGCACCGCGGCCTGCGCGTTCGCGCCGAACATCTGGGTGCTGCTCGCCTGTCGCATCGTCGTCTCGCTCGGGCTCGGCGGCGAGTGGGCGGCGGGCGCCTCGATGGTCGCCGAGGTGATGCCGGAGCATCGCCGCGTCGAAGGCGGCGCGCTGCTCTACACCTCGGCGGCCTTCGGCACGACGCTGGCGACCCTGGTCAACCTGCAGATCGCCGGCCACTGGTTCGCCGACCAGCCGGAAGTGTCGTGGCGCTACGTGTTCCTCTGCGGCCTGATCCCGGCCGTCGTCGCCTTCGGCGTCCGCCTGTTCGTGCGCGAGCCGGAGCGCTGGCTGCACGCGGCGCGGCATGCGGTGCCGCCGACGCTCGGCGAGATCTTCTCGCCGCAGCTGCGCCGCTTCACCTTCAGTGGCCTGTTCATGGCGGTCGTCGCGCTGGTCACCTGGTGGAGCTGCAACGCCTTCCTGCCGACCTTCGCGACCGGCCTCGCGCAGGTCGAGGCGGCGACGCGCGGCTTCGATCGCGGCGCCACGCTCAAGCTGGTCGAGCACTGGAAGTTCACGGCGACCATGGCCTTCAACACCGGCGGCCTGATCGGCACCCTGCTGACGATTCCGGCCGCGAAAATCCTCGGCCGCCGGCCGATGTTCGCGATCTACTTCGCGGCCTCGGCGGCGGCGATCTTCTTCACCTTCGGCGCGCCGCTCGAGGCGCACACGCGCCTGTACGGTTACTTCCTGATCGGCCTGTCGGTGTTCGGTGTCTTCGGCAGCTTCACCTACTACCTGCCCGAACTGTTCCCGACGCGCCTGCGCGCGACCGGGGCCGGCTTCTGCTACAACGCCGGCCGCTTCATCGCCGCCGGCGGGCCCTTCCTCGTCGGCCTGTACAGCGCCAAGGTGGCGGGCGGCGCGATCGGCGTGCTGTTCTGGATCGGCGCCGTGCCGCTGATCGGCGTGCTGCTGATTCCCTGGGTGATCGAAACCAAGGGTCGCGCGCTGGCGGACTGAACGAACTGCCAAGGGGAGAACCATGCATGCGCCCGATTACCGCCGCTACGTCGTCGTGCTCGTCGCCGTCTATGCCGTGCTGTGGGCGGCGCTGGCGATCAGGCCCTACGATCGCCACGACTGGCTGCTGGAGAACGCGCTGGTGCTCGCCTTCGGCCTCGGCCTGTGGGCCTCGCACCGGCACTTCGTGTTCTCGCGCGTTTCGTACACGCTGATCTTCGTCTACCTCTGCCTGCACGCGATCGGCGCGCACTACACCTACGCCGAGGTTCCATACGAAGCCGCCTGGCGCGCGCTGAGCGGCCACAGCTTCAACGCCATGCTCGGCTGGGACCGCAACAACTTCGATCGCCTCGTGCACTTCAGCTACGGCTTCCTGCTCGCCTATCCGCTGCGCGAGGTGTTCCTGCGCGTCGCCGACGCGCGCGGCTTCTGGGGCTACTTCCTGCCGCTCGATTTCACGCTGTCGACCTCGGCGCTGTACGAGCTGATCGAGTGGGCGGCGGCCGAGTGCTTCGGCGGCGATCTCGGCGTCGCCTATCTCGGCACGCAGGGCGACATCTGGGACGCGCAGAAGGACATGGCCTGCGCCGGCCTCGGCGCGCTGCTGGCGATGCTGATCACCGCTGCGCTGAACGCCTGGCTGCAGCGCGACTTCGCGCGCGAGTGGAGCGAGAGCCTGAAGATCAAGGATCACCGCCCTTACGGCGAGAACGAGATCGCGCGCATGCTCGACGAGAGCCGCGGCGAGCGCCGCTGAGCCTTACGCCGCCCCGCGCTGGCCGAGCCAGACACCGGCCGCCGCCAGCGCGAAGCCGAGCGCATCGTGCCAGCCGAAGCGCGCGCCGAGCGCGAGCGCGGCGAGCAGAGCGGTCGCCGGCGGCACCAGATAGAACAGGCCGGCGGTGCGCGCCGCGCCGCCGTGCCGCAGCAGCCAGAGATAGAGCAGCAGGCCGGCGCAGGAGTTGACGAGAATCACCCAGGCGACGCCGGCATAGAGCGCGGCGCCCGGACGCAGTCGCAGACCTTCCAGCGTGACGGCGAAAGGCAGCAGCACGACCAGCGAGGCGAGCAGCTGGACGAGCAGCGCGAGGCGCGGATCGAGCGCCGTCGCGTGGCGTTTCTGGTAGAGCGTGCCGCCGCTCAGCGACAGCAGGGCGAGCAGCATGCAGCCGTAGCCGAGTACGGAGCCCGGCGCGCGCAGATCGGGCAGCACCACGAGCAGCACGCCGGCGAGGCCGAGCGCGAGACCGAGCGCCGCTTCGCGTCGCAGGCGCTCGCCGAGCAGCAGGGCCGCGCCGAGCGCCGTGGTCAGCGGCATGAGCCCGGTGATCAGTCCGGCCGCCGCCGCCGGCACGCCGACGCGCAGCGCCGCATAGGTGAAGCCGAAAAAGCCGGCCTGCAGCAGCAGGCCGGCGATCGCCGCATGCGCGAGCGTCGTCGCGCCGGCGCGCGGCGCCACAGCAGCCACAGGCCGATCAGCGCCGCCGAGCCGGCGAAGCGCAGCACCGCCAGCGTGAACGGCCCGCTGCCGCGCAGGGCGAAGGCGGCGGCGATGTAGCCGCTGCTCCACAGCGCCACGAAGGCGAGCCCGGCGAGACTCGCCGCGGGGGCCCGCTTCGAGGCGGGATGAGCCGGCTCCTGCATGCGCTCTCCAGGATCGTGCGGCGGCCAGGGCGGCCACGGCCGGCATTCTAGGCGTGTCGGCGCGCGTCACGTCGCCGCGCGCCGAGGCACGTAGAATGCGGACCGATCCACGCCGTCCCGCTTGCTGATCGATCGCCGATGAAAGACGCCATCCTGCACAACCCGCGCTGCTCGAAGAGCCGCGAGGCCCTCAAGCTGCTGCGCGAGCGCGGCATCGAGCTGCCGGTGCTCGAATACCTGCAGCAGCCCCTGTCGAAGCATGAGCTGCGCGAACTGTGCGCGCTGCTCGGCGTGAAGCCGCTCGAACTCGTGCGCACCAAGGAGGAACTGTTCGGCGAGCTGGGCCTGGCGAAGGACAATGGCTACAGCGACGCGCAATGGCTCGACGTGCTGGCCAGCCATCCGAAGCTGCTGGAGCGGCCGATCGTCGTCTACCGCGGCCGCGCGGCCGTGGGTCGTCCGCCGGAGAAGGTTCTCGATCTGCTGTAGCCGACGCCCATCGCGTCGACACTAGCCCGCCGCGGCGCGCGGTGCGCCGATGCGCAGCGCGAGACGGCGCAGCACCGGCCGCAGCACGAGAAACAGCAGCGCGGCGACCGGCGCCGCCAGCAGCGTCCAGACACCGATCCCGTACAGCACCACGCAGCCGTAGTCGACGAGGAACTGGCGCGGGCCGGCCTCGAAGCGCGCGGCCAGATCGCCGACCGAGAGAATCGGCACGTGCTCCTGGCGGAACAGCGTCTCGCCGGCGCGGTAGAACGGCAGCAGCAGCGCCAGATGCAGCGGCGTCAGCAGATAGTTCGCCAGCTGCATCAGCGGCTGGTTGAGGCGCAGCCAGATCGCGGCGATCACGCAGAGAAAGGTCGTCGCGCCGAACACCGGGAACACGCCGAGCACGGCGGCCAGCGCCAGTGTCAGCGCGATGCTGTCCGCCGAAATGCCCTGGCGCAGCTGGGCGACGATCGGCTCGACGACGCGTCGCCGCCAGAAATCCTGCGGGCCGCCGGCGCTCAAGGCCTGGCCAGCGGTTCGAGATGCGGCCACACCGCATCGAGGATCTTCGGCTCCGACGTGGCCAGCGGATGGATGCCGTCGTCCTGGAACGCCGCCGGATCGGTGGCGATCGGCGCGAGCAGGAACGGCACCAGCGGCGCGCCGTGGTGGCGCGCGACGAGCGCGAAGCTCGCCGCGAACTGCTGCGCGTAGTCGGCGCCGTAGTTCGGCGGCAGCAGCATCTCGAAGATCACCGGCCGCGCGCCGGCCTTGCTGGCGAGCATGGCGATGCGGTCGAGGTTGTCGCGCAGTTTCGCCACCGGCAGGGCGCGCAGGCCGTCGTTGCCGCCAAGCTCGACGAGCACCAGCGCCGGCTTGTGCTGCGCGAGCAGGGCCGGCAGGCGCGCGAGTCCGCCGGCCGTGGTTTCGCCGCTGACGCTGGCGTTGACGACGCGCGCGCGATAGCCTCGTTCGCTCAGCCGCTGCTGCAGCAAGGCGACCCAGCCGCGCGACTGCGGAATGCCGTAGGCCGCGCTGAGACTGTCGCCGAGCACCAGCCAGGTCGGCACGGCGCCGGTCGCGGCGGCCGCGTCCTGCGCCTGAACCAGACCCGCCGACGCGAGCAGCGCACAAGAGATCAGGAAACGTTTGAGCATGGCTTCGGACATTGCGGTTTCGGACTTCGCCGTTCGCGCAAGAGGGGTGAGCAAACAGGTTAGCAGCGGCGGCACGCCGCTGACGATCCTCGACGCCGTCGATCTCGACATCGCCGCCGGCGAATCGCTGGCCATCGTCGGCAGCAGCGGCTCGGGCAAGACCACGCTGCTGTCGCTGCTGGCCGGGCTCGACCTGCCGACGCGTGGCGAGATCAGCCTCGCCGGCGCGTCGCTGACCGCGCTCGACGAGGACGCGCGCGCCGCGCTGCGCGCCGGCCGCGTCGGCTTCGTGTTCCAGTCGTTCCAACTGCTGGCCGGCTTCACCGCGCTGGAGAACGTCATGCTGCCGGCCGAACTCGCCGGCCTCGCCGACGCGCGCACGCGCGCCAGCGCGGCGCTCGAGCGCGTCGGCCTCGGCGCGCGGCTCGAGCACTATCCCGCGCAGCTGTCCGGCGGCGAACAGCAGCGCGTCGCGCTGGCGCGCGCCTTCTGCGGCGAGCCGGCCATCCTGTTCGCCGACGAACCGACCGGCAATCTCGACACCGCGACCGGCGCACGCATCATCGACCTGCTCTTCGAGATGAACCGCGCGCGCGGCACGACGCTGATCCTGGTCACGCACGACGCCAGCCTCGCCGAACGCTGCGCGCGGCGCGTCACGCTCAGCGGCGGACGGCTGCAGGCGCCATGAGCGGCGGTTCGTCACTGGCGTTCGCCCTGCGCCGCCTGCGCCGCGGCTGGCGCTCGGGCGAGCTGCTGATCGTGCTGCTCGCGCTCGGCATCGCCGTGGCCGCGAGCGGCTCGGTGCATCTTTTCACGGAGCGCGTGCGCCTGGCGATCGGCGAGCAGAGCGGCGACACGCTCGGCGCCGACCTCGTCTTCAGCGGCCGCGATCCGCTGCCGGCGGCGCTGCGCGCGCAGACCGCGGCGCCGGGCCTGCGCACGCTCGACGTCACGCAGTTCTCCAGCGTCGTGTTCGCGGGCGACGCGTCGGCGCTGGTGTCGATCAAGGCGGTCGCCGACGGTTATCCGCTGCGCGGCGAGCTGCGCCTGGCGGCGCAGCCCTTCGGCGAAACGCATGTTGCGCACGGCGCGCCGCCGCGCGGCGCGGCCTGGGTCGACGCGCGGCTGTGGCAGGATCTCCAGCTCGCGCCGGACGCCGTGCTGCAGGCCGGACGCCTGCAGCTGCGCGTCGCCGCCGTGCTCGACAACGAGCCGGACCGCGGCAACGGCTTCGCCGATCTGGCGCCGCGCCTCATCCTCAATGCCGCTGATCTTCCGGCGAGCGGTCTTCTGGTGCCCGGCAGCCGCGCGCAGTACAGCCTCTACGTGGCCGGCGAGCGCGCCGCGCTCGCACCCTTGCGCGAACTCGAACTGCCGCGCGGCGTGAAGCGCACGACGCCGCAGGACGCGCGTCCCGAGCTGCGCAATTCGATCGCGCGCGCCGGCCAGTTCCTCGATATCGCCGTGCTCGCCGCGACGCTGCTCGCCTGCGCCGCCGTCGCCCTCGCCGCGCGCCAGTACGGCGAGAAGCTGCGCGACGAGATCGCGCTGCTCAAGTGCCTCGGCGCGCGCCGGGCATTCCTGACGCGCGCGCTGCTGCTGCAACTGCTGCTGCTCGGCCTCGTCGCCGGCGCCGCCGGCGCGCTGCTGGCGTATCTGGCGCAGCAGGTGCTGGCGCGCGTGCTCGGCGGACTGATGCAGCTCGCGCTGCCGCCGGCGCCGCTGCTGCCGCTCGTCGCGGCGGCGGCGCTGGGACTCCTGCTGCTGCTCGGCTTCGCCGCGCCGCCGCTGCTCGCCGCGCGCAACACGCCGCCGCTGCGCGTGTTCCAGCGCGCCGAGGGCGGCATGCCGGCGACGCGCGTCGTCACCCTGTTCGCGCTGGCGACGTCGGCGGCGCTGCTGTGGTTCGCGACCGGCGACGTGCAGCTCGCGGCCTGGGTGCTCGCCGGCAGCGCGGCGACGCTCGCCGCGCTCGCCCTGGCGGCCTGGCTGCTGGTGCGCGGCCTGACGCCGCTGCGCCGGCGCGCCGGCGGCGGCGGCTTCGCCTGGCGCTTCGGGCTCGGCAATATCGCGCGGCGGCGCGGCGCGACGATCGCCCAGGTCACCGCGCTCGGCCTGTCGCTGCTGGCCCTGCTGCTGGTGTCGGTGGTGCGCGAGGATCTGCTCTCGACTTGGCGCAAGAAGCTGCCGGACGACACGCCGAACCAGTTCCTCATCAACATCCAGACCGAGCAGCGCGAGCCGCTGAAAGCCTTCTTCGCCAAGCACGGCTATGCCGATCTCGTGCTGTGGCCGATGGCGCGCGGCCGCCTCGTGGCGCTGAACGGCCGCGAAGTGACGCCGGAGTCCTTCCCCGACCCGGAGACGCAGCGCTGGATCAACCGCGACTTCAATCTGTCGTGGAGCAATACGCTGAACCCCGACAACCGCATCACGCAGGGCGAGTGGTGGGGCGAAGCCGGCCGCGGCCAGCCCTGGCTGTCGGCCGACCAGTACGCGATCGAGCGCCTGCAGCTGAAGATCGGCGACACCATGACGCTGGACTTCGCCGGCACGCAGCAGACCTTCACGGTGAAGAACTTCCGCACCGTCGACTGGGACAGCTTCAGGCCGAACTTCTTCCTGATGGCGCCGGACGGCACCGTCGCCGACGAGGTGCCGCGCCAGTACCTGACCAGCTTCTACCTGCCGCGCGACCGGCGCGCGCTGCTGCGCGAACTGGTCGGCGCCTTCCCCAACGTCAGCGTGCTCGACGTCGACGCGCTGATGTCGCAGGTGCGCGGCATCATCGACCGCATCGTGCGCGCGGTGGAGTTCATCTTCCTGTTCACGCTCGCCGCCGGCCTCGCCGTGCTGCTCGCGGCGATCGAGGGCACGCGCGCCGAGCGCGTGCGCGAGACGGCGCTGTTGCGCACGCTCGGCGCGCGCACCGCACTGATCGCGCGCGGCCTCGCCGCCGAGTATCTGGTGCTCGGCGCACTCGCCGGCCTGGTCGCGGCGATCGCCGCGCAGACCCTGGCCTGGACGCTGGCGGCGCAGGTCTTCCACATTGCCTACGGGCCGCGCCCGCTGCTGTGGCTGATCGGCATGGCCGGCGGCGCGGCCATCGTCTGCGCGCTCGGCTGGCTGTCGCTGCGCTCGACCCTGCGCACGCCGCCGAGCGTCGTGCTGCGGCAGGGCTGAGCCGGCGCCGGGCGCGGCGCGGCGCCGCCCGCTGGGCGTTTTTCCGCCAGACGCCACGATTGTTTAGAATTGCGGCCCCATTGCGGTACCCGCCCGTTCTTTTTCCGGAGTTGTCCACATGAAGAAGCCCGTCAAGGTCGCCATCACCGGCGCCGCCGGCCAGATCGCCTACTCGCTCATTTTTCGCGTCGCCAGCGGCTCGATGCTGGGCCCGGACCAGCCGGTCATCCTGCAGCTGCTGGACATCCCGGACGCGCTGGAGAAGCTCAAGGGCACGGTGATGGAAATCGACGACTGCGCCTTCCCGCTGGTCGCGGGCACGGTGGCGACGGCGGACCCGATGGAAGCCTTCGACGGCACCGACTACGCGCTGCTCGTCGGCGCGCGTCCGCGCGGCCCGGGCATGGAGCGCAAGGACCTGCTCGAAGCCAACGCCAAGATCTTCTCGGTGCAGGGCAAGGCGATCGACGCCAAGGCCAGCCGCGACGTCAAGGTGCTGGTGGTCGGCAACCCGGCCAACACCAACGCGCTGATCGCGCAGAGCAACGCCAAGTCGCTCGATCCGAAGCAGTTCACGGCGATGGTCCGCCTCGACCACAACCGCGCGCTGAGCCAGCTCGCCGCCAAGACCGGCGCCAAAACCACCGACATCGAGAAGATGATCATCTGGGGCAACCACTCGGCGACCCAGTATCCGGACATCAGCAACACGACGGTCGCCGGCAAGCCGGCCAAGAGCCTCGTCGACCAGAACTGGATCGAGAAGGACTTCATCCCGGTCGTGCAGCAGCGCGGCGCCGCCATCATCAAGGCGCGCGGCCTGTCGTCGGCCGCCTCGGCCGCCTCGGCCGCCGTCGATCACATGCGCGACTGGGCGCTCGGCACCAACGGCAAGTGGGTCAGCATGGGCATCCCGTCCGACGGCTCCTACGGCATCAAGCCGGGCGTGGTGTACGGCTATCCGGTGACCTGCGCCAACGGCAAGTACGAGATCGTGCAGGGCCTGCCGATCGACGCCTTCTCGCGTGCGCGCATGGACGCCACCGAAGCCGAGCTGCGTGAAGAGCGCGCGGCGATCGAAGAGCTGCTCAAGTGAGCGGCGGCGCCACGGCGCCGCAGCTCATCGCGGCGAAGCGGGGATCCCGTGATACCGGGACCGCGCCCCGGATGGCCGCCTCGCGGGCATGACGAAGAAGGGAAAAGGCCGCCTCCGGGCGGCCTTTTTCGTGCATGCCGATGTTGTCGGCTTCGCCGCTTCTGCTGCGCGGCGCGCGGCAGCACTCGATCTCGGCGCGCCGCGCATCCGGTGACGGCTGCATCAGCGCGGAGAGAATGCCGAGACCGCCGCCGCGAGTTCGCGGCCGACCCGCATCATGCCGCCCTGCACGATCGGGTGCTCGATGCCGAGCAGTCCGGTGAAGCGCCTGCGGATCGTCATTTGGCACCCATGCGGATCGCGCCGTCGAGACGGATCGTTTCGCCGTTGAGCATCGGGTTGGCGACGATGCTCTCGACCAGCTGCGCGTATTCCGCCGGCTGGCCGAGGCGGCTCGGGAACGGCACCTGCTTGCCGAGCGATTCCTGCGCTTCCTTCGGCAGCGATTCCATCATCGGCGTGTAGAAGATGCCCGGCGCGATGGTCACGACGCGGATGCCGTAGCGCGCCAGCTCGCGGGCGATCGGCAGCGTCATGCCGACCACGCCGGCCTTCGAGGCCGCGTAGGCCGGCTGGCCGATCTGGCCTTCGAACGCGGCGACGCTGGCGGTGTTGATGATGACGCCGCGCTCTTCACCGACGGGATCGGCGGTGTGCAGGCGCGCGGCGAACTTCGACAGCACGTTGAAGGTGCCGATCAGGTTGATGTTGACGATCTTGCTGAAATCGCCGAGCGGTAGCGCCTTGCCGTCGCGGCCGACGACCTTGCCCGGCGGCGCGATGCCGGCGCAGTTGACGAGGATGCGCGCGACGCCGTGCCGGCTCTCCGCTTCGGCGAGACCGGCTTCGACCGCCGCCTCGTCGCAGACGTTGACGGCGACGAAGTGGCCGCCGACCTCCGCCGCCGTTTTCTTGCCGAGCTCGGCGTTGAGGTCGAACAGCGTGACCCTGGCACCGGCCTTTGCGAGGCGTGCCGCGGTTGCGCCGCCCAGTCCCGATGCGCCGCCGGTGACCACCGCGGCAACTCCCTTGATCTCCATTGCTTGTCCTTCGCGGGTCACTACCCGGCTGTGTTCTGCTTGGCTGACTGAAAAACAGCTTTTCGTAAAACGCTTCATGAACCACGGATTCCACAGATAACACAGATTGAAGCGGCACTTTCTCTCTCGCTTGAATCTGCGCGAATCTGCGCGAATCTGTGGTTGAGAAATCTTCTCTCAAAGCGCGCGCGATCACCATGCGCCGGATGTCCGGGGTGCCCTCGCAGATCCGGCAGTTGCGCACGTCGCGATCGATCCCGGCGACGCCGAACTCCTCGAGACAGCCGCAGCCGCCGAGCGTCTGGATCGCGCCGGAGACGACGGCCTCGGCGGTTTCCGAGGCGACGTGCCTGGCCTTCGACGCTTCCCGGCGCCCGCCTTGCCGAGGCGCCGCCCGTCCGGCACGAAGATGTCGTCGAAGCGGATCGCGCAGGTGTCGGAGGCGTTCTGGCCGAGCTTGTGCTCGACCTCGTCGATGCCGGAGCCCGGGCTGTCGGTCGGCACGATGAAGCCGCTGATGCGCTTCTTGCCGGCGGCCGGGTCGCTCACCGCGTGGACGACGGCGATGCCGGCGATCTTCGCCGAGGCAATGAACCGCTTGGCGCCGCTGCGGCGCTAGCCGCGTCGACCTTCACCGCGCGCGTGCGGATCGCCGCCCTGCCGGACGCGGCTGCGCCGCCGTCTGCGCGCGCTCAGGCCGCAGCGCCTGTCGGCGGAAGACCGCGACCGCGCGAGGAACTCGCCAGGCTGGTGCGCGAGGAAGCGGTCGCGATCTCGGCCACGCTCGGTTACCGTAAGCCGGTCCGCGTAGCGGTCTGACGACGAATCTCCGAGGCGCCCATGTCCCTGTTTCGCCCCACGCCCTTGCTGCAATGCCTGCTCCTGATCGGGCTGCTCGCCGTGTGGCCGGCGCAAGCCAGGACGCCGGCCAAGGCCGCGAAACCGGCCAAGGCGCAGGACGACGCGCGCCTGCAGAAGGAGATCGAGCAGCAGCTGCGCACGACGACGGTAAACACCGTGATGGATTATCCGGGCGAGCCCGACACCTATCGCTCCGACGCGCGTCCGGACACGCTCGAAATCGTCTTCATGACGCGCGACGGCAAGAGCGAAGTACGCCCGGACGGCGAGGTGCTGTTCCTCGCCGCCGACGTCTCCGAAGCGGATCAGCAGACGCTGATCGCGCGCGCCTTCAAGCTGCGCGCGCAACGCGCGCTCGCCGCCGCCGCGGCGGCGCAGCACTGAAGCCGAGCGGGCGCCAGCCCGCGAGACGGGATCGCCTCAGCCGGCGTCGCTTCATATCGGCATCTGCGTCATCTGTGGTTCAAAATGCTGTTTTCAGAACTGACGAGCCCCCGATGACCAAGGCAACCGAGATGTTCAGCGCCCGCTCCTGGCTGTTCGCGCCCGGCGACAGCGAGAAGAAGATGGCGAAGGCCGCCGCGAGCAAGGCGGACATCGCGCTGATCGATCTCGAAGACGCGGTCGCGCCCGGCGAGAAGGCCAAGGCGCGCACGCTGACCGCGGCGTTCCTGAAAGCGCAGGCCGACACCTCGCGCCTGTGGGTGCGTATCAACCCGCTAGCCAGCGAGCACGCGCTGCACGACCTCGCCGCGGTGATGCCCGGCAAGCCGGGCGGCATCATGGTGCCGAAGACGCGGGGCGGCCACGATCTCGTGCTGCTCGATCACTACCTCTCGGCACTGGAGGCGGCGAACGGCATCGCGCTCCGCAGTACCAAGGTGTTGCCGCTGATCACTGAAACCGCCGAGGGCATGTTCACGACCGGCACCTACAAGGGCGCGCCGCGCCTGGTCGCGATGACCTGGGGCGCCGAGGATCTCGCCGCCGCGCTCGGCGCCAGCGAGACCCGGAACCCGGACGGCAGCTACGGCTTCACCTACGAACTCGCGCGTTCGCTGTGCCTGTGCGGCGCCGGCGCCGCCGGCGTCGCGGCGATCGACACCATCCAGGGCGACTACAAGGATCTCGACAGCCTGCGCAAGCGCGCCATCGCCTGCCGTCGCGCCGGCTTCCGCGGCATGCTGGCGATCCACCCGGCGCAGGTCGAGGTCATCAACGAGGCCTTCATGCCGAGCGCCGATGAAATCGCGCAGGCGCAGGAGATCGTCGATCTGTTCGCGGCGAATCCGGGCGTCGGCGCGATCGGCTACAAGGGCCGCATGCTCGATCGGCCGCATCTGGCGCGCGCCCGGCAGCTGTTGCAATTCGCGGGCCGCAGCGCGTCATGAGCGTCAGCGTCGAACCCGTCCGGCTCGATCTGGCGAAGTATCTCAAGCGCGGCGACCGCATCGTCTGGGGCCAGGCCTGCGGCGAACCGCAGACGCTGATCGAGGCGCTGATCGCGCAGGCCGCGGCCATCGGCGATCTGTCGGCGTTCACCGCGACCAGCTTCTCGAAGCTGCTGACGCCGGAAGCCGTCGCCGGCTTCACGCTGTCGAGCATGGGCGCGATCGGCACGCTGCGCACGCTCGCCGCCGCCGGCAAGCTGCAGGTCATTCCCTGCCACGTCAGCCAGGTCGGTCCGTACATCGAGCAAGGCATCATCGGTTGCGACGTCGCCTTCGTGCAGGTTTCGCCCGCCGACGAGAACGGCGACCACAGCTGCGGCCTGATCAGCGACTACGTGCGCGCCGCCGTGCAGAAGGCGCGCGTCGTCATCGCCGAGGTCAACGAGCAGGTGCCATTCACCTGCGGCGAGACGATTCACGCCTCGGAAATCGACGTCGCCGTGCCGGTGTCGCGCATGCCGGTGGAAGTCGGCGCCGCGAAGATCGGCGAAACCGACGAGGCGATCGCGAAATTCGCCGCGCAGTACATCGAGGACGGCAGCGTGCTGCAAACCGGCGTCGGCGCCGTGCCGGACGCGATCCTGCGCCTCGTGCGCGACCGCAAGGATCTCGGCGTGCACTCCGGCATGCTCGGCGACGGCCTCGTCGAACTCGTGGAAGCCGGCGTCATCACCAACGCGCGCAAGAAGATCGACACCGGCGTGTCGATCAACGGCGCGCTGGTCGGCACGCGCAAGCTCTACCAGTGGGCGCACCGCAACAAGGCCATGCGCATGTGCGCGACCTCGTACACGCACGATGCCGCCGTGCTCGCGCAGCTCGACCGGCTGGTGACGGTCAACTCGGCGCTCGAAGTCGATCTCGGCGGCCAGGTCAACGCCGAGCAGAGCGGCAGCGCCTATCTCGGCGGCACCGGCGGCCAGGTCGACTTCGTGCGCGCAGGCAGCCGCAGCCACGGCGGCCGTTCGATCATCGCCCTGCCGGCCACGGCCAGGGGCGGCACGATCAGCAAGATCGTCGTCAAGCTCGCCGGCCCGGTGACCACCGCGCGCAGCGACGTCGACGTCATCGTCACCGAGTTCGGCGCCGCCGAGCTGAAAGGCCAGACGCTGGCCGAACGCACGCGCCGCCTGATCGCGATCGCGCATCCGGACTTCCGCGAGGAACTCGGCCGCGCCGCGCACACCATCCGTCAGCGCGGGTTTTGATTTTCTGTGTCGTCATTCCCGTGATGAAACCCGCTCCGGCTTCTCCCGCTCTGGACGCCTCCCGCGGGCATGAAATTTGATCGGGCTGTCGCACAGGGACAAGAGCCATGACCACCGCCACTGATGCCGTCCCCTTCGAGGTGGCCGAGGCGGATGCGGCGGGCAGAACAAAGCCCTTTTCAACGGTTGCGCACGAGAAGACAGCGGATCATGGCGTAGACGGTCGAACCATCCGGGAAAAAGCCGATAACCAGGATGAGCGAAAAGCTCGTTTTGAACGTATGGCTTTGCCGGCGCGGATTTCCATGAAGGCTCGGCCTGCAACGCAGGCCCTCGACAAAGCCGAATGCACGACGGCAACCACCTTCGCGGGCCAGCGATCAGCGTTTCACTTCACCTGCGGGGCTTGGGGGCAGGAATTCCCTGTAGAAGGGATCAGGCTGCGCCTGGGCCAAGCAAGGCCTCAAGTTGCAGCTCAAGAACGGCAAGCCGCCGATGCGACAAGTGACACCTGGCATTTGCTTCAGATTCTGGAGAAAAGGGTAACTCACTCGGCCGAGCGACTACTTGCCAGAGAGCGATTGAACGGTGACGTTTTTGGCGAGGGTCTTGAACCTCTCCCCATTGGCCTGCACCACGGTGAGGGTGACATGGCCGGTCTTGCTAGTGTTGATGTCACGAACGACGCCGGACTTCCCCGAATGCGTACCGGCGACGACCAAGCAACGGTCGCCATCTTTGGGGTTTTGCTTTGATTCGGTTGCCATGGTCTGAACTCCATCCATTGGCGCGTGACGGAATGCCCGGACTGCATTTGCGATGCCTAACGAGCATAACCCGCGGCCCTGACGGCGCGAAGCGGCGGCAGGAACGTCGCGTTGACTTGCCGGCCTCCGAACTCCGCATCCTTGCCGCCTCTTAGAAGACCAAAGAGACGAAGCGACGCCTGCGGCAAGAAACAACCACCCGGCACCGGAACGAGTGCAAGTAAACCTCGTTGGCCGCTCAAGGGTGCCAGAGGTGACCCTAGCGCCTCGTTCTTGAAGGCCCCCGGCCGTCCCCAGATTGGCAGATGCTGGAAGGCACACTGCACACCGAAGCCGACAGCCGGCTGAGCTGCCAGCTCGAAGCCAGCGACGGCCTGGTGCTGCGGCTGCCGCACAGCCAGGTGCTCTGGGGCGGCCTGGTTACGACCGCCTGCGGGGCAGGGCCATCCCGATCCTGCCCCGCCATGTCAAAATCCACCAAGGCGGAACGCCGGCGCGAGAGTCTCGCGATGGGCGCCGCCACACATCGCTGCACATCCCCCGTTACGAGTGCCACATGCCGAACATTCTTTTCATCGATCACACCGGCAAGGAATATCGCGTGCAAGCCGAAGCCGGCAAGAACGTGATGCAGATTGCCACCGAAAACATGGTGCCGGGCATCCTCGGCGACTGCGGCGGCGCGTGTTCCTGCGCCACCTGCCACGGCTACGTCGACCCGGCCTGGCTCGACAAGGTCGATCCGAAGAGTGAAGCCGAGGAGATGATGCTCGACGGCGCGCTGAACGTGGAAAGCAACAGCCGCCTGACCTGCCAGATCATCCTCACCGACGCGCTCGACGGCCTCGTCGTGCGCCTGCCGGCCAGCCAGATCTGATCATGCGCAGCGTGCGCGCTTTCGCGGCCCTGCTGCTGTTCGGCCTGGCGCTGCCGGCCGCGCCGACGGCGGCTGGAAGCTGGAGAAGAAGCCGACGGCATCCGCATCGGGTCACGCGAGGTGCCGGGCTGGAGCCTCCACGAGATGCATGGCACGGCGCGCATCGCGGCGCTGAAGATGCCCTGGCCGGTGAGCAGCCGCGACATCTACAACCGGCGCGAGATCAAGGTCGTCCGGGGTCGGAACTCAGGTGGTCATCAACGGCGGTGTGCAAAAAGCCTTCGGACGACACCGCCCGCGGAGATGGCGCGATGGCGCCGATGACGCTGGGCGAGGACGGGCGCGACATGCCGCGCCGGCATGGCCGGCGCAAACGCGGAATGGAGCGGAAGGAGACGACGCGCATGCGGCGCCGAACAGGAGCCGCTGCGACGACAGGCAAGAACCGCAATGCCACGCGGCGCTGCCGCGACGGCGCCGGGCGCCACGATCGACGTCCGGCGTGAACGAAGCGCTTACTTGGCGCGACCGCTCTTGGCGGCGACCGGCTTCGGCTGCGTCCTCTTGGAGAGACGCGCAACCAGCTTCGGATACTTCTCCGGCCGCATGGTGCCGTACAGGCTCAGGCGCGCGATTTCTTCCGTGAAGCGCAGCGCCAGCTGCTGACGCTCCTTGGCGGTGCGGGCGTGGGCGCGCGCCCATACCGGCCATAGGAAGGTACCGACCAGCATCAGCACGGTGTGCACCTCGACGTCGATCCCCGGCTGCGCCGAATCGGTCTTCACGTACTCCTCGAAGCGCTGGCGGTACATCTTCCAGAACGGATCATGGGCCGGCTGCGGAGAGGCGAGCACGTGGAAGAGCCAGGCGCGCGCCAGCTCAGGATTCTCCATCGCGAACTCGACGATGTGCTCGATCACGCCGCTGCGCGGATCGACGAGCCTGGCCTGCTCTTCCGGCGACGGCTTGCGGCTGCTCTTGCCGCCCGTGGTCTTGCCGAAGGCGGCCTGGCACAGCTGCTCGCTGACCCAGCCGGTGGTCGCCTCGACGAGCTGCTCGCGCGTCTGGAAGTGCTGATAGGCGGTGCCGCGGTTGACGCCGGCCAGCTGAGCGACCTGCGAGACGCTGAGTCCTTGCGGCCCGTCCTTCGCGAGCAGCGTGCCGGCGGCCTGCAGAATGGCCGTGCGCGTACCATCCGGATCGCGGCGGCGCCGCGGCTTCGCGCCAGCTGATTTGGCCTTTTTTAATGCCATCCCCGACCCCGATAAATGGGCGCGATCGTAGCGGATATTCGCAACACTGACATCCGCCCGACATCCCGACAGGCCTGCAAGGTCCGCGCGGCCGCGATCCGCTGGATCGGGGTCGCCGTGCCGCCACATACGACGGGTGACGCAGTTCGGCATGCCCGGCGCGGCATCAGACACCGATGTTGATCAGCCGCCTGGCGCGATGCGGCATGATCGCCGCGTTTTCCGCCCATCGCACAGCGCCCGACAGTGACCGCATGTTCAAGGCCCTGCTCATCACGAAGAACGAGACCGCGCAGTCGTCGCTCTCACGATATCGACGAGTCGCAGCTGCCGGAAGCCGCGGCGACCGCGACGGTCGAGTACTCGACGGTCAACTACGAGGACGGCCTGGACTTCCCGGCGTCGGTGGTGGTCGACGTCAACGCCTGAGGCGCCGGAGAACCGCATCGAGGGGGCGCGCCGGCCGCCGCCGCGACGCTGCAGCACTCAAATGCTCAGGCAGACGTACTTGATTTCCAGATAATCGTCGATGCCGTACTTCGAGCCTTCGCGGCCGAGGCCGGACAGCTTCACGCCGCCGAACGGTGCCAGCTCCGTCGAGATCAGGCCGGTGTTGACGCCGACCATGCCGGCCTCGATGCGCTCGGCGACGCGCCAGACGCGGCCGAGGTCGCGGGCATAGAAGTACGAGGCCAGGCCGAACGGCGTGTCGTTGGCCATGGCGATGACCTCGTCCTCGGTGCCGAACCTGAACACCGGCGCCACGGGTCCGAAGGTTTCCTCGCGCGCGATCGCCGCCGCCTGCGTGACATTGGCGAGCACCGTCGGCGTGAAGAAACGCCCGCCGCGCCCATGCGGCTTGCCGCCGGTGACGACGCGCGCGCCGTGCGCGAGCGCATCGTCGATGTGTTCGCGCACCTTGGCGACCGCCTTCTCGTCGATCAGCGGACCGATCTCGGCGCCCGCCTCGTCGCCGGGCGCGACGCGCAGCTTCGCCGTCGCCGCCGCCAGCTTGTCGACGAAGGCCTCGTAGATGCCGGCCTGCGCGTAAATGCGGTTGGCGCACACGCAGGTTTGCCCGGCGTTGCGGAACTTGGACTGGATGGCGCCGATCACGGCGGCGTCGAGGTCGGCATCGTCGAAGACGATGAACGGCGCGTTGCCGCCGAGCTCGAGGCTCAGCTTCTTGATGGTCGGCGCGCACTGTTCGTAGAGCTTGGCGCCGACCGCGGTCGAGCCGGTGAACGACAGCTTGCGCACGGTCGCGCTGCGCGTCAGCACCTCGCCGATCTCGCCGGCGCTGCCGGTGACGATGTTGAGCAGGCCGTCCGGCAGACCGGCCTGCTGCGCCAGCACGCCGAGCGCGAGCGCGGTGAACGGCGTCTGCGAGGCAGGCTTGAGCACCACGCCGCAGCCGGCGGCGAGCGCGGGGCCGATCTTGCGCGTGATCATCGCCGCCGGGAAATTCCACGGCGTGATCGCCGCGACGACGCCGATCGGCTGCTTGAGCACGACGATGCGCTTGTCGGCCGCGTGGCTCGGCAGCACGTCGCCGTAAGTGCGCTTGGCCTCCTCGGCGAACCACTCGATGAAGCCGGCCGCGTAAGCGATCTCGCCGCGCGCCTCGGCCAGCGGCTTGCCCTGTTCGCGCGTCAGGAGCGCGGCCAGCGCGTCCTGGTTCGCCATGATCAGATCGAAGTAGCGGCGCAGGACTGCGGCGCGCTCCTTGGCCGGTCGCCTGGCCCAGGGGCCCATCGCGCGCTCGGCGGCGTCGATCGCCTGCTGCGTCTGCGCGCCGCTGCAGCGTGGCACGCGGCCGATGCGTTCGCCCGTGGCCGGGTTGTCGACGTCGATCCATTTCTCGGCCGTCAGCCACTGACCGTCGATCAGGGCCGCTTCGCGCATCAACTCGCTCATCGTCGTTCTCCTCGCCGGGGCTGCTACGCTAGGCGACGCGCGGCCCGAATTCAAGGCGCTCCCCTGCGCGTCTAGTCAACGCTGGCGTTCATTTGCGCAATTTCTGTTTTCGCGGCCGCCGGCCTAGAATAGGCGGCTGTCCATTCCCCCGCCGGCGAAGCACGGGCTTCGCGGCGTCATCACCGCGAAGGAGCATCGTCATGAGCCGGAAAGTCTTCGTCACAGGCGTCGGCATGATTCCGTTCACCAAGCCGGGTGCCAGCGATCCCTATCCGCTCATGGCGGCGAACGCCACGTGCGCCGCGCTGAGCGACGCCGGCGTCGATTACGCGAAGATCCAGCAGGCCTACGTCGGCTACGTGTACGGCGACTCCACCGCCGGCCAGCGCGCGCTCTACGAGGTCGGCATGACCGGCATTCCGGTCGTCAACGTCAACAACAACTGTTCGACCGGTTCGACGGCGCTGTACCTCGCGCGCCAGGCGATCGCTTCCGGCATGGCCGAGTGCGTGCTCGCGCTCGGTTTCGAGCAGATGCCGCCGGGCGCGATCAAGACCGTGTTCACCGACCGGCCGAGCCCGTTCGAGAAGTTCGACACCGCCGCCGACGAACTGGTCGGCAACAGCGAGATCCCGCTCGCGCTGCGCTACTTCGGCGGCGCCGGCCTCGCGCACATGCAGCAGTACGGCACCCGGCTGGAGACCTTCGCCAGCATCCGCGCCAAGGCCAGCCGCCACGCCGCCAACAATCCGCTGGCGCTGTTCCGCAAGGTGGTCACGACCGAGGACGTGATGGCCGCGCCGGTCATGTGGGAGGGCGTGATGACGCGCCTGATGGCCTGCCCGCCGACCTGCGGCGCGGCCGCCGCGGTACTGTGCAGCGAGGACTTCGCGAAGAAGCACGGCCTGCGCACGGACGTGTGGATCGCCGCGCAGGCGATGACCACGGATACCAACAAGTCGTTCGAAGCGCGCGACATGCGCGAGGTGGTCGGCTTCAGCATGGCGCAGGAAGCCGCGCGCCAGGCCTACGAGGCGGCGGGCATCGGGCCGGAGGACGTCAACGTCGTCGAGTTGCACGACTGCTTCGCGCACAACGAACTGATCTCGTACGAGGCGCTCGGCCTGTGCCCGGTCGGCGGCGCCGAGAAGTTCGTCAACGACGGCGACAACACCTACGGCGGCCGCTACATCACCAATCCGTCCGGCGGCCTGCTGTCGAAGGGTCATCCGCTCGGCGCGACCGGCCTCGCGCAGTGCACGGAGCTGGTCCATCAGCTGCGCGGCACGGCCGGCGGCCGCCAGGTCGAAGGCGCGCGCGTCGGCCTGCAGCACAACCTGGGCCTCGGCGGCGCCTGCGTGGTCACGGTCTACCGCAACCAGTAGAAGACGCCGCGTGCGGCCGATCGCCGCCGGCTTGCGCGCCGGCGGCGGCCTGTTATTTTCGCTCCATGAATCTCTATTACTTCGAGAACGGGCACGCGCCGCGCAAGCTCGCCGAGGGCGAGGCGCCGCCGGCCGGCGGCTTCCTGTGGGCCGATCTCGTCCGCGAGGACGCGCAGGCCTGGCCCTGCTGGGCCGAGCCGATCGTGCGCACGGCGATCGACCAGCAGCACGTCGACGACAGCCTCAATGCCGCGCATCCGTCGTTCTTCGATGGCACGCCGGACTACGACATGCTGATCTTCCAGGGCCTCGGCCCGCGCCAGCAGCCCTTTCCGCTGGAATCGCGCAGCACGGCGTTCTTCATCTTCAAGCGCGTGCTGGTGACGATCCGCGCGCCGGACAGCGTCAGCGTGGTCAACACCTGCTCGCGCCTGCTCGACAGCCGTCTCAAACCGCCGCCGTCGCCGCTGCTGCTCGCGCACCAGATTCTCGACGCGATGATCGACCGCTTCCTGGCGATCAAGGAACCGATGGCGAACGTCCTGACCGAGATGCAGGACGATCTGCTCGATCCGTCGACGCCGATGACCGACTGGCGCCGGCTGCTCGAGGCGCGCAAGGAAGTGCGCCGGCTCGAGGCGCTGGCGGAAAGCCAGATCGAGGCGCTCGACGCCTGGCGGCGCGGCAGCCAGTTCGACTGGAGCAAGGCGCTCGAAGTGCGCGTGCACGACCTCGTCGAGCACGTCAACCGCGTGCTCAACTATGCCAGCGGCCAGGAACGCGATCTCGAGGCGGCGGTGCAGCTGCACTTCGCCTCGGTCGCGCACCGCACCAACAAGATCATGCAGGTGCTGACGGTGCTGTCGGCGATCTTCTTCCCGCTGACCCTGATCGTCGGCATCTACGGCATGAACTTCGACAACATGCCCGAGCTGCACTGGCACTACGGCTATTACTACGCGCTCGGCCTGCTCGCCGCGATCGGCGGCTCGCTGTACTGGTATTTCAAGGCGCACAAATTCTTCTGAGCCGCGGCGCGCCGATTTCGTCGGCGTCCGCAGCGCCACGCGACAGCGCCGCACGCGAGCCTGCGGCACACTATGGCCGTTACCCGACGCCATCACCGGAGCGCTTCGCCATGCTGCCACGCTGCCTGCTGCTGCTGTGCCTCGCGCTGTGCGCGGCCTGCGGCACGACGATCCGCAACAACGTCACCAATGCGCCGCAGGCGCCGCTGACGGCCAGGCAGTTCGTGTTCACGCCGGTCAGCGTCACCTCGAAATCGCAGACCGACGACGCCAAGCAGTACAACGAGCAGCTCAAGGCCGAGGCGCAGACCCGGCTGGTGACGCTGGTGCGCGACAGGAAGGCGGTCTGGGTGAAGGCGCCGGCCAAGCTGCCGACCATCGTCGTGACGATCAACGCCGACTACGGCAATCGTGGCATCCGCCTGATTCCGCCGCTCTTCCGCGGCAAGGCCGGCCAGGCCCTGATCGCCGTCGACATCCAGATGAAGAGCGCCGACGGCCACGTGCTGTACGCGACGCATACCGAGGGCAAGCTGCGCCGCGGCCTGGCCGGCGGCGATGCGCTGGCGGTCGCCAAGCGCACGGTCGACGATGCCTTCCAGGACTTCGCCAAGCGCTTCTAAGCGCTTCTAGCGGCGGGCTTCAGAGAACCAGGTAGATGGCGAGCGCGAAACCGAGCAGCGCAGCGGCGGCGGCGAAACCCACCGCCCAGCGCACCGGATAACCGGCGGGCCGGTTCTGCGGCGGCAGGCTGTGCAGATAGCTGCGGTGCTGCAGCATGCCGATGACGATCGCCAGGCTGCCGAACACCACGAGCAGCACGCCGAGCACCGCCGAACCGTGCGCCGAACCGGCGTTCTGCGCGATGCCCTCATGACCGGCGAACACGCGCATGAACAGGCCGAAACGCTCGACCACGAAGCCGATGCCGATGGTGGCCAGCCCGGTGCGCACCCAGGCCAGCAGGGTGCGTTCGGAGGCGAAGAAATTGCTGGCGTCGTTGGCCATGCGCCGCAGCATAGCCCGCACGCGCCGCAACGAAAAAGCCCTCCTTGCGGAGGGCTCTCGGGCGACTGCGGGTATCAGCGCTTGTCGAGCGCGGTCACCGAGCGCTCGCCGGCGCCGGTGTAGACCTGGCGCGGGCGGGCGATGCGCATGGTCGGATCGGAGACCATTTCGATCCAGTGCGCGACCCAGCCGACGGTGCGGGCGATGGCGAACATCGGCGTGAACATGTTGACCGGGATGCCGAGCGCCTTGTAGATGATGCCCGAGTAGAAATCGACGTTCGGGTAGAGCTTGCGCGCCTTGAAGTAATCGTCCGACAGGGCGATTTCCTCCAGCTTCATCGCCAGCTCGAGCTGCGGATCGTTTTCCTTGCCGAGATGCTTGAGCACCTTGTGGCACTGCTCGCGGATGATGGTCGCGCGCGGATCGAAATTCTTGTAGACGCGGTGGCCGAAGCCCATCAGGCGCACGCCGTCGACCTTGTCCTTGACCTTCTGCATGAAGGCCGGCACATGCTTCACGTCGCCGATCTCTTCGAGCATCTTCAGCACGGCTTCGTTCGCACCACCGTGCGCCGGACCCCACAGCGCGGCGATGCCCGAGGCGATCGCGGCGTATGGATTGGTGCCGGTGCTGCCGGCCATGCGCACGGTCGAAGTCGAGGCGTTCTGCTCGTGGTCGGCGTGCAGGATGAACAGCACGTCGAGCGCCTTGGCGGCGATCGGATCGACATGATACGGCTCGGCCGGCACCGCGAACATCATGTGCAGCAGGTTGCTGCAGTAGTCGAGGTGGTTCTGCGGATACATGAACGGCTGGCCGAAGTAACGCTTGTAGGCCGCCGCCGCGATCGTCGGGATCTTGGCGATCATGCGGTGCGCGAAGATCTCGCGGTGCCGCGGATCCTTGTTATTCGTGGTGTCGTGATAGAACGCCGACAGCGAACCGACCACGCCGGTCAGCATCGCCATCGGGTGCGCGTCGTAGCGGAAGCCGCCGAAGAAGCCCTTCAGCGACTCGTTGATCATGGTGTGCTTGCGGATGCTCTGGTCGAAGGCCTGCAGCTGCGCGGCGTTCGGCAGCTCGCCGTTGAGGATCAGGTAGGCGACCTCGATGAACGAGCAGTGCTCGGCGAGCTGCGCGACCGGATAGCCGCGGTACAGCAGCACGCCCTGGTCGCCGTCGATGTAGGTGATCGCCGACTTCGTCGAACAGGTCGACGAGAAGCCCGGGTCATAGGTGAACACGTCCAGCTTGTCGTAGACCTTGCCGACGTCGAGACCGACCGGGCCGAGGGTGCCGCCGACGGCCGGCAGATCGAGTTTCTCGCCGTTGGCGTTGTTGACCAGACTGAAGCTAGGCGTGCTCATGAGGACCTCTGTTCTTCAAGCGGTAGGAGTCGAGACGGGTTCGGAGAGGTTCAACCGCGCGACGCCGCTGTCGACAGCCGCACACGCCACAGCCGGCGCGACAACGCTGCGCAGGCGCGGATCGAGCGGCTTGGGGATGATGTACTCCGGACCGAACGCCAGCGATTTTAACCTATATGCGGCCAGCACTTCTGCCGGAACCGCCTCGCGCGCCAGCGCGGCCAGCGCGCGGACCGCCGCAATTTTCATGTCGCGGTTGATGACGCGGGCGCGCACGTCGAGGGCGCCGCGGAACAGGAAGGGGAAGCAGAGGACGTTGTTGACCTGGTTCGGGTAGTCGCTGCGGCCGGTCGCCATGATCAGGTCGCTGCGCACCTTTAGCGCCACTTCCGGCAGGATTTCCGGCACCGGGTTCGACAGCGCGAAGACGAGCGGCCGCTCGTTCATCAGCATCAGCCATTCGTCGCGCACCAGATCGGGGCCCGACAGGCCGATGAAAACGTCGGCGCCGGCCAGCGCGCCGGCCAGGGTGCGCCGCTCGGAAGGCTCGGCGGCGAACTCGCGCTTCTCCGCATTCAGGCCCGCGTAGTCCTCGCGGGCGGTGTGGATCACGCCCTTGCGGTCGACCAGCAGCAGGTTCTCGCGGCGCGCGCCGAGGTCGAGCGCCAGGCGCATCGAGGCGATGCCGGCGGCACCGGCGCCGAGACAGACGATGCGCGCGTCCTCGAGCCGCTTGCCCTGCAGCTCCAGCGCGTTGAGCAGGCCGGCGCAGAGCACGATCGCCGTGCCGTGCTGGTCGTCGTGGAAGACCGGAATGTCGCAGCGCTCGATCAGCGCCCGCTCGATCTCGAAACAGGCCGGCGCGGCGATGTCCTCGAGGTTGATGCCGCCGAAGGTCGGCGCGATGCGCGCGACGGTGTCGATGAAATCGCCGGGCGCCGTGGCGTCGACCTCGATGTCGAACACGTCGATGTCGGCGAACTTCTTGAACAGCACCGCCTTGCCCTCCATCACTGGCTTGCCGGCCAGCGCGCCGCAGTCGCCGAGGCCGAGCACGGCGGTGCCGTTGGAGATCACCGCGACCAGATTGCCCTTGGCCGTGTAGCGGTACGCGGCTTCGGCGTCCTTGCGGATCTCCAGCACCGGCTCGGCGACGCCGGGACTGTAGGCCAGCGACAGATCGTCAGGACTGTCGACCGGCTTGGTGATGGCAGTGCCGAGCTTGCCCGGCTTCGGAAACTGGTGATAGTCGAGCGCCGCCTGCTGCAGCGTCGCGGGCGTCGGATCGGGGGCGTTCATACTGACTGGCGCACAAATGAGGGGCGCGCATTGTCGCGGCGCCGTCGCCGCAGCCGACACGGCCGCCGGACGGACGCTCGACTGTCGCTGTGGCAAATCCATGCCGCCAGACACAGAAACAGCAAGGCCGCGCATCAGCGCGGCCTTGCGGGTACCTCGTACAGCGAAAACGCTGCGGCTTACTTCTTGGCGCCGTAGCGCTTGTTGAACTTGCCGACGCGGCCGCCGGTGTCGACGACCTTCTGCTTGCCCGTGTAGAACGGGTGCGAGAGGCTCGAGGTATCGAGCATGACCGCCGGGTACTCGGTGCCGTCGATCTTCAGGGTGTCCTTGGTCTTCACCGTGGAGCGGATCAGGAAGACGTGATCAGCGGCGCCGTCCTTGAATGCGACCGTGCGGTACTCGGGATGGATGCCGTCTTTCATGGGAAAACCTTCACGCAAAAACTCGAAAGGGCGCAAAGTTTAATGGCCGGCCGGCATGATCGCAAGCCCCGCGGCGCTCAGTCGCGGCGCCGGATGACCACGGTGCCGGCGATCTTGTCGTGCCAGCCCTGCTTGCGGGCGTCGAAGGCAACCCAGATCAGACCGAGGCAGAACGGGATGGTCGACAGGAAGTAGGCGAGATAGCGCGCCAGGTACTGCTTCCAGCTCGGCGTGCCGAAGGTCCCGGCGTCGACGATCACGGCATTGATGATCATCTTGCCCGGCGTCGCCATGCGCGTGATCCAGAACGCGAGCACCACGGCGCCCAGCATCAGGTGCACGATCAGCTGCGAGTACGGGTCGTCCTCGGCGACACCGATGCCGGCCAGCTGCAGGACCAGGGCGCCGGGCACGAGCACGAACAGCAGCACGATCGAATCGATCAGGCTCGCGAAGACCCGCGCCCAGAAGCCGACGTAGCGGACCGCCGGCTCGGCCGGCGCGCCGCGCGCCGCGGCGGCGGCCACGTTGAGTTCGCTGAGTTCGTCCATCGCGCTTCTTCCTTCCGCTTCGGTTCTGGTTTCAGTCGCTTTCCGCTTCCACCCTGACGGTGCAGCCCTCGCCGTCGTCGTCGAGCCGCACATGCACGGTCATCGGCCGGCAGCAGACCGAACAGTCCTCGCTGTAGACCTGCTCGTCGCCGGCCGAGCGGTCGATCTCGAGCACGATCTCTTCCCAGCAGGCCGGACAGACGACGCTGACTTCATCGAGCATGACGGATTCCACTGACGCGCCGGTGGCGAGTGTTGCAGAACCGTATGCCAGCGTCATGCCGGCCGGCGGCTGAATCCCTCAGAGGAAAAGGCCGAGCAGTCCGTTCAGATGCCGAAGGCCGAGTTCGGTCGGCCACACCCGGCCGCCGCCCTCCTCGATCAGGCCGCGCGCCCGCGCCGTCGCCGCGGCCGGCAGCTGCGCCCAGGACAGCGCGGTGCGCCGCTCGTAATCGGCGATCGCGAAGCCATCGTTGAGGCGCAGCGCGTTCATCAGGAATTCGAGCGGCAGCTCGGTGGCGGCGATGACGCGGTCGTCCTGCACCGCCTGCGCGCCGCCGGCGTGCTGCAGGTAGGTGCGCGGATGCTTGTGCCGCGCGCGGCGGCGCACGCCCGCCGCGTCGGTGCGCTTGCCGTGCGCACCGGCGCCGATGCCGAGATAGTCGCCGAACCGCCAGTAGTTCAGGTTGTGCTGCGCGCGTCGACCCGGCCGCGCGTAAGCCGAGACCTCGTACTGCGCGTAGCCGTGCCCCGCCAGCAGCGCCTGACCCTGCAGCTGCATGTCCCAGGCCAGCTCGTCGTCCGGCAGCGGCGGCGGGCGCAGGCCGAATTCGGTGTTCGGCTCCAGCGTCAGCTGGTAGTACGACAGATGCTCCGGCGCGAGCGCGAGGGCGGCGGCGATGTCGGCCTCGGCCTCGGCCAGCGTCTGCCGCGGCAGCGCGTACATCAGATCGAGATTGATGTTCGCGAAGCCGGCCCGGCGCGCCAGCTCGTAGGCGGCGATCGCTTCGCCGCGATCATGAATGCGGCCGAGCCGCTTCAGCTGGGCATCGTCGAGGCTCTGCACGCCGATCGACAGGCGGTTGACGCCGGCCGCGACGTAGCCGGCGAAGTGCGCCGCCTCCGCCGTGCCGGGGTTCGCCTCGAGCGTGATCTCGATGTCCGGCGCGAAGGCCAGACGCCGATGGACGCCTTCCAGCACGCGGCCGATCGCGCGATCGGAAAAGAGGCTGGGCGTGCCGCCGCCCATGAAGATGGAGACCAGCGGCCGTGATTCGTGCCGGGTGATTCGCGATTCGGAGAGTTCGAAATCGAGATCGCGCAGCAGGGCGGCGACGTAGGCGTCTTCCGGCATCTCGCCGCGCAGCGCATGCGAGTTGAAATCGCAGTACGGGCATTTCTGCACGCACCACGGAAAGTGAAGATAAAGCGCAAGCGGAATGTCGTCGTCCACCAATCACCAATCACCAATCATCCGCAGCATCGCGGCGCTGGCGCGCGCGCGGTGCGAGACGCGGTTCTTCATGGCGGGCGCCAGCTCGGCCGCGCTGCAGCCGTGGTCCGGCACCCAGAACAGCGGGTCGTAGCCGAACCCGTCGGCGCCGCGCGGCGCGTCGAGAATGCGGCCGTTCCAGAAGCCCTGCGCGAGCAGCGGCACCGGATCGTCGGCATGGCGCAGCAAGGCCAGCACGCTGACGAAGCGCGCGTCGCGCCGCGCGTCCGGCATCGCGCGCAGCGCCGCGAGCAGCTTGTCGTTGTTCAAACGGTCTTTCTCTGCCTGGCTCATGCCATCCATGGCGAAACCGTTGCGCGGTGATTCACCCCCCGCGTAGCGCGCCGAATGCACGCCCGGCGCGCCGTGCAGCGCCGCGACTTCGAGGCCGGAATCGTCGGCCAGCGCCGGCAGGCCGGACGCGCGCGCCGCATGGCGCGCCTTGATCAGCGCGTTCTCGACGAAGGTGCCGCCGGTTTCCGCCGGCTCGACGTCGCTGAACTCGGAGACCAGGCGCAAGGCAATGCCGAGCGGCGCGAACAGCGCCTGCATTTCCTTGAGCTTCTTGGCATTGCGCGAGGCCAGCACCAGCGTGTCGCCGAGCGCCGCGCGCGCCTCGGCGGGCCGCGCGCCGTCCTCGACCAGGCGCTTGCCGTAGCTGTGCGCGCGATCGCGCCGGTAGCCGAGGCGCTCGTAAAACAGCGCGGCGCCTTCGTTGTCCTCGCGCAGCTGCAGGTTCATCTTCGGCGCGCCGAGCGTGCGGACGTAAGCCTCGGCGGCGTCCATCAGCCGGCGGCCGAGTCCGCGATGGCGGCACGCCGGATCGACCGCCAGGTAGTTCACCCAGCCGCGATGGCCGTCATAGCCCGCCATCACGCTGCCGACGATCGCCTCGCCGTCGACCGCGACCAGAAAACCGTCCGCCTGCAGCGCCAGCTTGCGCGCGATGTCGCGCTGCGGATCGTTCCACGGCCGCGTCAGGCCGCAGCGCTGCCACAGCGCGACGACCGCCGCGCTGTCCGCCGGCGTGAAGCAGCGGAGTTGCGCGGCGCCGCTCATCGCTTCAGGAGGCGAGTGCCGCGTTCTGCGCGGCGATCAGTTCGGCGATGCCCAGCGTCGCCAGGTCGAGCAGCGCATTCAGCTCGTCACGACGGAAGGCATGGCCCTCGGCGGTGCCCTGCACCTCGATGAACTGGCCGGCTTCGTTCATGACCACGTTCATGTCGCACTCGCAGCCGGAGTCTTCGCTGTAATCGAGGTCGAGCACCGGCTTGCCGGCGTGGATGCCGACCGACACGGCGGCGATCTGCCCGAACAGCGGATTCTTCTTCAGCTTGCCGGCCTTCTGCATGGCGCGGATCGCGTCGACCAGCGCGACGTAGCCGCCGGTGATCGAGGCCGTGCGCGTGCCGCCGTCGGCCTGCAGCACGTCGCAGTCGATGGTGATGGTGTACGGACCGAGCGCGGCCAGATCGACGCAGGCGCGCAGCGAGCGGCCGATCAGGCGCTGGATTTCCTGCGTGCGGCCCGACTGCTTGCCCTGCGCCGCTTCGCGGCGGCTGCGGTCGTGCGTGGCGCGCGGCAGCATGCCGTATTCGGCGGTGACCCAGCCGCCGTCCTTCTTCCAGGCCGGCCCGCGCTCCTCGACGCTCGCCGTGCACAGCACGCGCGTGTCGCCGAAGCTGACCAGCACCGAACCTTCGGCGTGCTTGGTGAAGCCGCGCAGGATCGACACGGGACGAAGCTCGTCGGCGCGACGGCCGGAAGCGCGAAGGGCGGGTTTGGGATCGGTCACGTCGTGCGGCGGGGCGGCGAATGGCCGCGGAGTATACCGCGCCATGGCAATCGCCAGCCGAGCAGCACGACGAGGATCGCGAGATACAGCAAGGGCTCGCGCAGGTCGGCCTTCACCAGCCAGAGGTAGTGCAGCACGCCGAGCAGCGCGGCGGCGTAGACCAGCTGGTGCAGCTGCGCCCAGCGACGCTTCAGCCGACGCTGCCAGCCCTGCGTCGAGGTGATCGCCAGCGGCAGCAGCAGCAGCCAGGCGGCGAAGCCGATGGTGATGTAGGTGCGTTTCACCAGATCCTTGGCGAGCGCCGCCGGCGACCCTTCGAGATCGAAGGTCAGATAGATGGCGAAGTGCAGGCAGATCCAGAAGAAGGCCCACAGGCCCAGCAGACGCCGCACGCGGATCGGTTCCGACCAGCCCGTCAGGCGGCGCAGCGGCGTCATCGCCAGCGTCGCCAGCAGCAGGCGCAGCGACCAGTCGCCGGCCCGGTGTTCGAGGAACTCGACCGGGTTGGCGCCCAGCCGCGACTGCAGCACGCGCGCGCCGAGCCAGAGCAGTGGCGCGAGGCCCGCGGTCCAGGCGGCGAGCCGCCACAGCCACAGGCGCGCCTTCGGGCCGGGCACCGCCATCAGTAGTTCTTCTTCAGGTCCATGCCGCCGTACAGCGACGCGACTTCCGGGTAGCCGTTGAACATCAGCGTGTCGCGCTTGAACAGCTCGCCGAGGCGGCGCTCCTTGGCCTGCGACCAGCGCGGATGATCGACGTGCGGATTGACGTTCGAATAGAAGCCGTACTCGCGCGCCGCCATGCGGTTCCAGGTGGTCGGCGGCTGCGTCGCGACGAAGCGGATGCGCACGATCGACTTGATGCTCTTGAAGCCGTACTTCCACGGCACCGTGAGGCGCAGCGGCGCGCCGTTCTGGTTCGGCAGCACCTTGCCGTACATGCCGACCGTCAGCATCGTCAGCGGATGCATGGCCTCGTCGATGCGCAGGCCCTCGAGGTACGGCCAGTCGAGCACGCCGTAGCGCGTGTCCGGCATCTGCTTCGGATCGTAGAGCGTCTCGAAGGCCACGTAGCGGGCATTCGAGGTCGGCTTGTAGCGCTTGAGGAAGCCGCCGAGCGGCAGGCCGACCCAGGGCACGACGATGCT
The DNA here is from genome assembly GCF_000474945.1 of Solimonas soli DSM 21787. GTDB lineage: Bacteria > Pseudomonadota > Gammaproteobacteria > Nevskiales > Nevskiaceae > Solimonas > Solimonas soli. The sequence continues at coordinate 177,335 of NZ_KI440836.1, forward strand.
CCAGGCCTCGACGCAGCGATGCCGGTAGATGCGCTCCTCGAGGCCGCCGGCGAGCAGCGTGTCGATGTCGACGCGGCCCGGCGCCTCGCACTCGCCGTCGACGACCACCGTCCACGGCCGCGTGTGCAGCGTGTGCGCGTTGCGCGCCGGATCATCCTTGTCGGTGCCGAACTCGTAGAAGTTGTTGTAGGTGCTGACGGTGTCGAAATCGCTGACCTTCTCGCCGCCGGCCTGCTCGCGGCGCGTGCCGACCTTGAGCGGCGCCAGCGCCGCACCGGGGGCTTCGGCGGCGCCGGCGGCCAGCGGCAGCGCCAGCGCCGCGGCGCCGGCCCCGAGCCCGCCGAGAAAGCGACGCCGGTTCAGATAGATCGATTCGGGCGTGACCTCCGACTCGCGCAGGGCGTGCGGCGGCAGGATGCGGATCAGCATGACGGACTCCGGTTCGGAACGCGCGGCGACGATGGCCACGGTTCGGGGACCACAGCTTGCGGCAGACGTTCACCGCTACCATATGCGTTTGTACGAACCAGCAGGACTTTTGGACGCGCGGTGATGATGACGGTCGATGAACTGGCGGAAACCTTCGAATTCCTCGGCGACTGGGAGGAGCGCTACCGCTACCTGATCGAGCTCGGGCGCAAGCTGCCGCCGATGCCCGAGGACGAGCACGACGACGCGCACAAGGTGCGCGGCTGCATGTCGCAGGTCTGGCTTGCCGGCGAGGCACGGCCGGGGCCGCCGAAGACACTTCACTTCCGCGGCGATTCCGACGCGCACATCGTCAAAGGCCTGATCGCCGTGCTGTTCGAGCTGACCTCGGGGCGCACGCCGCAGGAAATCCTCGCGCTCGACATCGGCAACGCCTTCGAGCGCCTCGGCCTCGAAAGCAACATCTCGATGAACCGCCGCAACGGTTTTTACGCGATGGTCGAGCGCATCAAGCAGATGGCGGCCGCCGAGGCGGCGGGCATGTAAGACGCGCAGACGAAGGGCAACGATCCGAAGGAGCGTCCCACCACGAGCGCTTGCTGCGCCCATTGCGATCATTTTTTCGCCAAATCGACGCTCGCGTCTTTGTATCGCGCGGTGATTCAGGCATACGCATCGACAAAAGTCTGGTTGCGGCGCCGCTTGGGCCAACATTTGGCGCATACCGTGGTAACCCGTCACATATCGATGCCTGCAGCGGCTTGACCCCGTCGATCCATCACATGCGTAATGAGAGCGCTTTCAGGAAAGGTCGTCGACGGGGGATTCAGGGAATGTTGCGAACATATCTGTGCTTGCTTGCACTGACGCTCGCGGCTTGTGGTGGTGGTGGTGGCAGCGGATCGAAGTTGAACATTTCTTTGTCCCCATATCCGCTTGAAGCCAGCTATACGCTGGCGACCTTGCCATCGTATATCACCGCTCATGCCACGGTCGCCGGGACGGTTTCCTCCGGGACGGTGTATGTCGTCATCACTGATTCCGGGAAGAGCTTTGCTGCCGGCCCTGCCTATATCTCGCAGGAAAGCGAGACGACCTTTGCCGCCGACCTTCCGTTGGCTTCGAACCTGCAACCGGGCGATCACACCGGCACTCTGACGGTGCGGGTCTGCTCTGATTCAGCCTGCTCGTCGGTCCTCGGCTCAAGCTTGTTGCCGTACCACATCAGCATCGCGACACCATCGATTTCCTCGGCCACTCCGATCGTAGCGGCCGCCGTCCGTGGCGGTGAGCTTAAAGTCACGGCGGTGATTCACGATGTGGCCCCGCATAATCTGTACGCGTCGATTGGCAGCGCCAGCGACGACACGTTCCAAACCGGAAGTGTCGTCCCGTTGACATACGACATTGCCGATACTTTCGAGGCCAGTGTCCCTGTTTCCGCCTCTGTATCAGCGACGGCGCACCAAGGCAGTCTGACGCTGCGTATCTGCGGAGATGCTGATTGCCAGCAAATATTCGATGAGGCTCCGCTATCGTACACGGTTCAGGTGTTCGCTATCTTGGCTGGTCAGCCGGGTATCGGAGGAAACGCCGACGGTCCGGTCTCAGCGGCCACATTCCTCGCGCCGCGCGGCATCGCACTTGATTCCGTCGGGAATCTTTATGTTGCCGATGCTTCGCAGAACGGCGATAGCGGGCTCATCCGAAAAGTCGATCCTGCCGGCAACGTCAGCACGATCCTCGTCTCCAACGGTGGAGCATATGGAGGCGTCGCCCCGGAAGCATTGGCCGTCGATGCAGCTGGAAACCTGCTGTTCTCGGAACTCGCGAGCGACTATGGCAACCACAACGGTATCTATCGGCGCGCGCCTGACGGCACCACGACACTGTTTTCCGAGGGCGTTGGCGATCTAGCGACTGACGTGGACGATCATATCTACTCGTTCTACGAGTCCTGCGATGGCTGCAATGCAACCGTCACAAAAATGAACAGCGATGGCACCTATGCTCCGACGTGGAATGCTCACGGCGCCCTCGGCTTCGCCAATCCGAACTCGATTGCCGGAGCTGCTGATGGCGTCGTCTATGTCGCCGTAGGCACTAATCTCAATAAGCTGGATGAACAGGGCGAGAGCCTAGACTCCACTTATCTGAGCGGCTTTGCTATTGAGCAGCTTGCAATCGCTCCGGATGGTGCGCCGGTTTTCACCGGCTACCCGTGGGGTGGCTGCCACGAAGAATGCCCGGCGGCTTATGGCATCAGTCCTGACAAGACTCTCGCACCGTTTATTCCGACAATCTTGCTGCCTAGTGGCCTTGGGCCGGTGCACGCATATGACCTGGCATTCGGAAGCAACGGACAATTCTTCATCAGCGACACGGATGGGAAGGTCATTCTACAAACGACGTTGGCCCACTAATTTTGTGAGGATGGATTCAGGGCCGCTCGGGGCGTCTCTGTTCCCCCGGGCTCGGGCCGGCGACGCCCTGCTGATGCTTGCTTGACGCCAACGTCAAGAGGCGACTTGGTTGTAGCGCTAGAATCAGATCGCAGTCTCCTGACGGTCAGAACCGGGGGGCCATGGGTGTGATTGCGATCATCTTCGTCGTCTTCGTACTAGTGACGCTGTGGAGAGGTGTGGTCACCGTGCCGCAAGGCTGCGAATACACGATCGAGCCTTTCGGCAAGTACGTGACGACGTTTCAGCCGGGCCTGCATTTCATGATCCCGTACATGTACGGCGTCGGCCGCAAGCTCTCGATGATGGAGCAGGTGCTCGACGTGCCGAACCAGGAGGTCATCACCAAGGACAACGCCATGGTCGGCGTCGATGGCGTCGTGTTCTTCCAGGTACTCGACGCGCCGAAGGCCGCCTACGAGGTGCAGAACCTCGAGAAGGACATCCGCCCGCCGCCGACGCTGGTCGAATCGACGGCGCGGCAGATGAAGGCCGAGCGCGACAAGCGCGCGGCGATTCTCAAGGCCGAAGGCGAGCGCAGGCGCAGATCCGTGGCGATTCCTACGCGCACATCGTCGAGGACCTGATCGCCGTGCTGTTCGAGCTGACCTCGGGGCGCACGCCGCAGGAGATCCTCGCGCTCGAAATCGGCAATGCCTTCGAGCGCCAGTGCGCAGCCGGAAACACGAAAGCCGGCCACTGACCGGCTTTCGCGAGACACCGCAGCCCCGGCGCTTATCAGACGTTGTACATGCGCGCGCTCTTGCGCAGGAAGAAGATCCAGGTCAGCGCCGCCATGACCAGGAACACGCCGATGTAGATCTCCAGCGCCGGCACGATGTTGCCGAAGGTTTCCTTCGACCACTTGTAGACGAAGGGAATCGCGAAGCCGCCGAAGGCGCCGACCGAGGAAATGATGCCGACCGCGCCGGCCGCCTGGCGCTTGAACTCGAGCGTCGCCTCCGGCCCGGTCTGCAGGCGACGGAAGATCGACGGGATCATGCGGTAGGTCGAGCCGTTGCCGATGCCGGTGAACACGAACAGCAGGATGAAGCTGATGAAGAACAGGCCCAGCGCCTTCTGCTGCACGCCGAGCACCGCGGCGTAGCCGGCGGCGGCCATCGCCAGGAAGCACAGCAGCGTCACCTTCGAGCCGCCGATCCGGTCGGCGAGCCTGCCGCCGTAAGGACGCGACAGCGAGCCGACCAGCGCGCCGAGGAAGCCGTACATGAGGGCGATGTCGCCGCGTTCGAAAACCACTTTCAGCAGGGTCGGAAAAGCGGCCGAGTAGCCGATGAACGAACCGAAGGTGCCGATGTAGAGCACCGCCATCAGCCAGGTGTGGCCCTGGCTCAGCGAGCGCAGCGTCGGACCCGGATCGGCCTTGGCCTCGCGCAGGTTGTCCATGTACAGGAAGGCCAGCACGGCGGCGATGACTGCCAGCGGCACGTAGACCAGGCCGGCGCTGGCGAGGCCAAGGCCGCCGATGCCGATCACCAGCGGCACCAGCTTCTGCGCCACGGCGACGCCGATGTTGCCGCCCGCCGCGTTGAGGCCGAGCGCCCAGCCCTTCTCCTTCTCCGGATAGAAGAAGGTGATGTTGGCCATCGACGAGGCGAAATTGCCGCCGCCGAAACCGGCCGTCGCGGCGATCAGCATCAGCGTGCCGAACGGTACTTCCGGATGGTTGACGACCCAGGCCAGGCCGAAGGTCGGAACCAGCAGCAGCAGCGCCGAGACGATCGTCCAGTTGCGGCCGCCGAAGATCGGCACTGCGAAGGTGTACGGAATGCGCAGGAAGGCGCCGACGCCGGAGGCGAGCGCCAGCAGGGTGAGGCCCTGGCCGGCGGTCAGCGCCCAGCCGTTGGCGCCGGGCTTGATCAGCGCGCCGCTCGCGTCGAAGGTGCCGTACATCTTCACCACCACGATCGACCACAGCAGCCAGACCGAGAAGCCGATGTGCTCGGCGAAGATCGAGAACCAGAGATTGCGCCTGGCGATCGCGCGGCCCTTGGCCTCCCAGAACGCGCTGTCCTCCGGATCCCAGTGTTCGATCCAGCGGCCGGCGCCCACCTCGCCCATCGCCTTGCCGGTGCTCGCGCCCTGCGGCGGCGCCACGGTGGTCATGTCCAAATCCTGTGTGCTCATCGGTGCTGCTCTCAATGTTCCCCGGGAAAACCCCCGCAGCGTTCGAGCACGTTCGGTGCCACATGACGGTTTGATGACACGGGCCTGCGTCAGCGCCGTTGCGCGCAGATGCCGTTGCGGCCGCGCAAGAGGCGCGCCGGCCTGCACCGTCGCCGGCCGCGCTTGCGCGGCCATGCACCAAGGCGGTCCGGATTGCGCCATGTCGGCGCCGCCTCTGTCGTGCCGGTCACGAACGAAATGCCGCGCGGCGCTAGAATCGACGCGCCGTCGCCTGACGGCGTGATGCGGGGGTGGGTCATGGGCGTCATCGCGATCATTTTCGTGGTCTTCGCACTGGTGACGCTGTGGAAGGGCGTGGTCACCGTGCCACAGGGACGCGAGTACACCATCGAGCGTTTCGGCAAGTACGTGACGACCTTCCAGCCGGGCCTGCACTTCATGGTTCCGTACATGTATGGCATCGGCAAGAAGCTGTCGATGATGGAACAGGTGCTCGACGTGCCCTCGCAGGAAGTCATCACCAAGGACAACGCCATGGTCGGCGTCGACGGCGTGGTGTTCTTCCAGGTGCTCGACGCGCCGAAGGCGGCCTACGAGGTGCAGAACCTCGAGTTCGCGATCATGCAGCTGACCATGACCAATCTGCGCACGGTGATGGGCTCGATGGATCTCGACGAGCTGCTCAGCCAGCGCGATCACATCAACACCAAGCTGCTGTCGGTGGTCGACAACGCGACCACGCCCTGGGGCATCAAGGTCACGCGCATCGAGATCAAGGACATCCGCCCGCCGCCGACCCTGGTCGAGGCGATGGCGCGGCAGATGAAGGCGGAGCGCGAGAAGCGCGCCAACATCCTCGACGCCGAAGGCTTCCGCCAGGCGGCGATCCTCAAGGCCGAGGGCGAGCGCCAGGCGCAGATCCTCGCCGCCGAGGCGCAGAAGCAGGAGCAGATCCTCGAGGCCGAAGGCCGCAAGGAGGCGGCGTTCCGCGACGCCGAGGGCCGCGAGCGTTCGGCCGAGGCCGAGGCCAAGGCCACGGCGATGGTCAGCGAGGCGATCGCCAAGGGCGACGTGCAGGCGATCAACTATTTCGTCGCGCAGAAATACGTCGAGGCGCTGGCGCGCATCGCCACCAGTCCCAACGAGAAGCTGGTGCTGATGCCGCTCGAAGCGTCGAGCGTGATCGGCGCGATCGGCGGCATCGCCGAGCTCGCCAAGAAAGTGTCGGCGGGCAAGTGAGCGCCGCGCCCGTGTCGCTCGACGCCATCCTGTACTGGCACTGGTGGATCGCCGGCCTCGTGTTCCTGACGCTCGAGGCCTTCGTGCCGGGCGCGATCTTCCTGTGGATGGGCGTGTCGGCGATGATCGTCGGCGTGATCGCCTTCGGCATTCCGGTCCTGGCCTGGCCGGCGCAGTTCATCATCTTCGGCGTCCTGTCGATCGCCACCGTCTTCGCCTGGCGTCGCTGGCGGCCGGCGAAGGTCGCGACCGACCAGCCGACCCTGAACCGGCGCGGCGAATCCTATGTCGGCCGCCAGTTCACGCTCGGCGAGGCGATCGTCAACGGCGTCGGCACGCTGCGCGTCGACGATTCGCAATGGCGCATCAGCGCCAGCGCCGACGCGCCCGCCGGCACGCAGGTGCGCGTCGTCGCGGTGGACGGCACCACGCTGCGCGTCGAACGCCTCGGCCAGGGCGCGGGCGGCGCGTAGCGACCCCTCGCGCCGCGCGCGTACCGGCCGCGGGCAAGCGTGCCGGCGGGCGTGCCGCGGAACTTCGCGGCGCTACGGCTGCCGAAAACGGGCGGGGCTGCGTGTAAGCTGAGCACGCTGTCCGCCCGTTCCCCCGAGATCCGCCTTCGATGATGGCCGCCAGTCCCGACAAGTCCCTGCCGAACACGAAGCACGCACCGCCGCACCATCACATCGGTCCGGTCGAGATTCCGGATTCGCTGTATTCGCTCGGCGAGGAGATCGCGCACGCCATCACGCACGGCGTCGGCGTGCTGCTGGCGATCGTCGGGCTCACGGTGCTGGTCGCGCGCGCCGCGCTCTACGGCACCACCTGGCATGTCGTCGCCTGCAGCGTGTTCGGCGCGACCCTGGTGCTGATGTACAGCGCCTCGACGCTGTACCACAGCATCCCCAACGCGCTGCCGCGCGCCAAGCAGGTGCTGCGCGTCATCGATCATTCGATGATCTATTTCCTGATCGCCGGCACCTACACGCCGTTCACCCTCGTCACCCTGCACGGCGTCTGGGGCTGGAGCCTGTTCGGCGTGACCTGGGGGCTCACCGCGGTCGGCGTGGTGTTCAAGATCTTCGCGACCGGCCGTTTCGAGAAGCTGTCGCTGATCATCTATCTCGCCATGGGCTGGTGCGCGATCGTCGCCGTCCGGCCCATCGTCCAGCACCTGCCGTTCGGCGGCATCGCGCTGACCGTCGCCGGCGGCATCGCCTACAGCGGCGGCGTGGTGTTCTACCTGTGGGAGAAGCTGCGCTATCACCACGCGATCTGGCATCTGTTCGTGCTGGCCGGCAGCGTGCTGCAGTATTTCGCGATCTTCTTCTACGTCGTGCCCGGCCCGGGAGGCTGAAGCGATGGCCAGCGCCACGCCGGACGAATACGCCGCGAGCCCGTATCTCGTGCCTTTCGACGGCGCCTTTCGCGTCGCCGCGGCGCCGAGCGCGCCGCCGAAGAGCGAGGCCGACAAGAACGGCGCCAAGCAGCGTCTCGCCGCGCAGGTCGAAGCGCTCGACGAGTTGCAGAAGCGTCTCTACGCCGACAACCGTCACGCCGTGCTGCTGGTCTTCCAGGCCATGGACGCGGCCGGCAAGGACAGCACGATCCGCGCGGTGCTGACCGGCATCAATCCGGCCGGCTGCCAGATCGCCGCCTTCAAGCGGCCGAGCGAAACCGAACTCGACCACGACTTCCTGTGGCGCTGCATCCGCGAACTGCCGGAGCGCGGCCGCATCGGCGTGTTCAACCGCAGCTGGTACGAGGAAGTGCTGACGGTGCGCGTGCATCCGGAATTCCTCGCCGCGCAGCGCCTGCCGTGGCGGCCGAAGAAGGATGCCGAGCTGTGGCGCGAGCGCTACGAGTCGGTCGCCGATTTCGAGCGCCATCTCGCCCGCAACGGCACCGTGATCCTCAAGTTCTGGCTCAACGTCTCGCGCGAGGAGCAGAAGAAGCGCCTGCTGTCGCGGCTCGACGAGCCGGAGAAGAACTGGAAGTTCGAGAGCGCGGATCTCGCCGAGCGCGAGCGCTGGAGCGATTACCAGAAGGCCTACGAGGATCTGCTCAACGCGACCTCCAAGCCGTGGGCGCCGTGGTACGCGATCCCGGCCGACAGCAAGCCGTACCTGCGCGCCACCGTCGCCGAGATCATCGTCGCGCGCCTGCGCCAGCTCGACCTGCGCTGGCCCGAACTCGACCCGGCCGAGCGCGAACATCTGGCCGGCCTGCGGCGCCGGCTCGAGAAGGACTGAGCCGGCTCAGCCGCCGTCGGCGCGCTCGCCGCGGAACAGCGGCACCAGCAGCGGCGGCGCGATCATCGTCGTCGCCACCGCCATGAACAGCACGATCGCGAACACGTGATCGGAGATCACGCCGAGGCCCAGGCCGATCTGCGCGACGACGATGCCGACCTCGCCGCGCGGCGCCATGCCGACGCCGACCTGCGCGGCGCCCCGCCAGCCGAGCTTGAGCGCGCCGAGGCCGCAGCCGAAGAACTTGGTCAGCACCGCCAGCAGGGTGACGACCAGCGCGGCGACGATCGTCGCGCGATCGGCGAACACGGCGAGGTTCAGCTGCATGCCGATGCCGACCAGGAAGAACGGCGTGAAGAATTCGGTGACGCCGCGCACCTGCTCGTGCAGCTCGTGCTGGTTCTCGCCGGCTTCGGCGAGCGCCATGCCGGCCAGGAAGGCGCCGATGATCGCGGCGATGCCGATCTGCGCGGCTGCCACCGCCAGCGCGAAGCACAGCACGATGGCGCCGATGAACAGGGCGTGGCCGATGCGCAGGCGCTGGATCGCCGGCGTGATGCGCGTGACGACCGGCGCGCCGACCGTGGCCACGAAGATCACGAAGCCGATCGCGAGCAGCGCCGTGGTGCCGATCTCCAGGTAATTGACGCTGCCGCCGGCGAGGCTGGACACCACGGCGAGCACCAGCAGGCCGAGCACGTCGTCGATCACCGCGGCGCCGAGGATGATGCGGCTCGACTTCAGGCTGAGCAGGCCCATGCCCGACAGCACGCGTGCCGTGATGCCGACACTGGTCGCCACCATCGCCGCGCCGAGGAACAGCGACTCGATGGAGTTGTGCCCGGCCCACCGCATGTAGCCCCAGCCGGCGCCGAACGGCACGACCACGCCGAGCACGGCGACGATGCCGGCCGTGGCGCCGACCTGCATGATCGAGCGCGGCTTGGTCTCCAGGCCGACGGCGAACAGCAGGAAGATCACGCCGAGCTCGCCGAGCGCGTGCGTCAGCTCGCTCGGCGCGACCCAGCCGAGCACGCTGGGCCCGATCAGCACGCCGGCGATGATCTCGCCGACCACGGCCGGCTGGCGCAGGCGCTCGCAGATCTCGGCGAACAGCTTGGCCGCCGCGAACATCAGGAACAGGTTCAGCAGCAGCGGATCGCTGTGCGCGGCTGCCGCGGTCGCATCGCTCATGCGCGTATCGCCTCGGGGGTCGGCCCTCTACTGTGGTCCTTGCGCCGGGACGCAGGCAAGCGCGCCCTCATTCGTCGCTCTCCTCGATCAGCTGCTCGGCGAGCGGCAGATGGTGCACCTGCACGCCGCGTTCGCCGCGCAGCGCCAGCCGCAGCATGGCCTCGGCGACGGCGTCGGCGGACACCGGCCGGTAGCGCTGCAGCGGGCCGCGCGCGATGCGCTCGAGCAGCGGCGCGCCGCGCTGCGCGAAGGCCTCGCCGGGCCGGTGTTCGCCGCGCTCGCCGAGCAGCAGCGAGGGCCGCAGGATCTGCACCGCGGCGAAGCCGAGCCCGGCGATTTCCGCCTCCATGCGGCCCTTGACGCGCAGATAGAACGACAGCGCGCGCGCGCTGGCGCCGACCGAGGAGATCACCAGGAACTGATGGGCGCCGGCCGCGCGCGCGGCGCGCGCCAGATCGACGACCATGCGGCAGTCGACGTCGGCGAACGCGGCCCGCGATCCGGCGCGGCGCAGCGTCGTGCCGAGACAGCAGAACACGTCGTCGGCGGCGAGCCGCGGACCCAGCGCGGCGAGGTCGGCGAAATCGCTGATCAGCGTCGTCAGCTGCGGATGCGCGATCGGCAGCGGCCGCCGCGCCACCACGCAGACGCGCGCGTAGGCCGGGTCGCGCAGCAGGCGCTCGACGACGCGCTGTCCAACCAATCCCGTCGCGCCCGCCACCAATGCGCTGCGGCTCATATGATCCCCGTTGTTCGTGGCGGCAGCGCGGCGACGAGCGCGGCGTCCGCTGTTTGTGTCGCCCTATATATCGCAAACTGCGCACCCGCCGCAGCCCGAACGCCCCCGCCAGGAGAACCATGAACGCCGCCGCCGGCTCCTTTGCCCTGCACGAACGCCTCGCCGCCGACACCCTGGCGGTCGGCGACTGGCCGCTGTCGCGCGTGCTGCTGATGAACGACGCGCAGTACCCCTGGCTGATCCTGGTGCCGCGCCGCGCGGCCGTGCGCGAGATCTACGAGCTGGACGAGGCCGACCAGTGGCAGCTGCTGCGCGAGTCGAGCGCGCTCGGCCGCGCCCTCATGACACTGTTTCCGATCGGCGAGAAGCTCAACATCGGCGCGCTCGGCAATCTGGTGCCGCAGCTGCACGTGCACCACATCGTGCGCTGGCCCGGCGACGCCGCCTGGCCGGGAACGGTCTGGGGCCGCCATCCGCCGCTGCCATACGCCGCCGACGTCGCCGCGGCGACCGTGCAGCAACTGCGCACGCGATTGGCCGGGCCGTTCCCCCTGGCCGGCTGAGCGGCGCTAGGCGCGTGGCGGCCGCCTGCCTAGACTCGGCCGCTGTTTTTCGCCAGGAATCTTCATGGACACTGTCACCGGCAAGACGCTGCTGATCACCGGCGCGGCGATGGGCATGGGCAAGCTCTACGCCCGGCTCGCCGCCGCCGAACGCGCCAAGACCCTCGTGCTGTGGGACATCAACGCCGCCGAGCTGGAGAAGACCGCGGCCGAACTGCGCGCCTCGGGCTGCACGGTGCTGGCGCAGGTGGTCGACGTCTCGCGGGCCGACGCCATCGCCGCCGCCGCCGCGCAGGCCCGCGCCAGCGCCGGCACGCCGGACATTCTCATCAACAATGCCGGCATCATCCGCGGCAAGTACTTCTGGGAGCACGACGTCCAGAAGGACATCGAGATGACGATGGCGATCAACGCGCTGGCGCCGATGTATATCGCCCGCGAGTTCCTGCCGGACATGATCGCCGGGCGCGGCAGCGAGCGGCGCATCGTCAATGTGTCCTCGGCGGCGAGCCTGGTCGCCAACCCGCGCATGAGCGTGTACTGCGCCTCGAAGTGGTCCTGCACCGGCTGGAGCGATTCGCTGCGCCTCGAGCTGAAGCAGGCCGGCCACACGCACATCAAGGTGCTGACGGTCTGCCCGACCTACATCTCGACCGGCATGTTCGACGGCGCCAAGCCGATGCTGCTGACGCCGCTGATGACGCCGCAATACGTTGTCGACCGCGTCTGGCGGGCGATGAAGGCCGGCCGCGGCCGCCTGATCCTGCCGTGGACCGTCTATCTCTCCAACGCCCTCAAGGGCCTGCTGCCGCTGGCGCTGTACGACTGGCTCGCCGATCACGTGTTCGGCATCTATCACTCGATGGACGATTTCCGCGACAGCAAGCGCTGAGGCCACTTAACGCGACGGGCGTCGCATCCGCCTTTCGTCGCCCCATCGATGACGTTCCCGCCGCCGCTTTTCGCGGCGCGCTGTGACCGAAGGCATGCTGGGTTCGCGGGCGACGATTGTCCGCGGGTCGCCGCGATCTTATAAAGGAGCGGTCGGCACGGATGCTGGCACAAAAAAAGGGGGAGCAACCATGGAAGTCATCCGCAACATCGCCATTCGCGCGGCGCTGCTCGGCGTCGCCATCGCCGCGCTGCCGGGCTGCGGCAGCGACGCGCCGAAGCCGCTCGAGGCGCGCAACGTCTCGGCGCCGCTCAAGCCGGTCGGCCTGCTGCCGCCGGGTCTCGCCACCTCGCTGAAGGAAGGCGACGTCGTCGCCCTGAAGGTGCCGCTGACCCTGCGCCTGCATCCCAAGGCCGGCAGCGGGGGCGAAACCCTGCCGCCGGGCGCCATCGTGCGCCTGAAGTCGCGCGTCCTCAACGCCGCCGGTCCCTGGTGGCTGGTCGACGGCAGCAACGCCTCCGGCTGGCTCACCGAAGCCGAACTGCTGCGCAAGTAGCGTCGCGAGCAGCGTGCAGGGGCCCCGTGCGCAGCACGGGGATGTAGCGTCGCGAGTCGATGCCAGCCGCTTCTTCCGAACTCACCCGGCTGCGACACCCCGCGGCTGCGTCGCGAGCAGCGTGCAGGGGCCCCGTGCGCAGCACGGGGATGTAGCGTCGCGAGTCGATGCCAGCCGCTTCTTCCGAACTCACCCGGCTGCGACACCCCGCGGCTGCGTCGCGAGCAGCGTGCAGGGGCCCCGTGCGCAGCACGGGGATGTAGCGTCGCGAGTCGGATCCGCGTTCCGCGGCTGACGCCGCCGGTTGGCCGCCCGCACCGCGATCGAGACGCGCTGCGGCAAAACCACTGCCATCGGCGGTCCGCTAAGATGCGAGCGCCACGGGCACCACCAAATAACAGAAGGGGGATCGCGATGAACTACTTCGTGACCGGCGCGACGGGATTCATCGGCAAATTTCTGGTCGGCGAACTGCTGCAGCATGCGGATGCGCAGATCCACGTGCTCGTGCGGCCCGGTTCGCAGGACAAGTTCGAGGCCTTGCAGGAGCGCTTCGGCGAGGCCGGCCAGCGCCTGATCGCCGTGCACGGCGATGTCACCGAACCCGGCCTGATCAGCGACGCCGAGCGGGCCAAGCTGAAGGGCAAGCTCGACCACGTCTTCCACCTCGCCGCCGTCTATGACATGAACATGGACGACGCGACCGGCAACCGCATCAACAACGAGGGCACGCGCAACGTCGTCGAGTTCGTCAACGGCATCGACGGCCCCGTGCGCCTGCACCACGTGTCGAGCGTGGCGGTTGCCGGCGGCGACTTCGTCGGCCGCTTCACCGAGGACATGTTCGACGAGGGCCAGCGCCTCACGCACCCGTACTTCCGCACCAAGTTCGAGTCCGAGAAGATCGTCCGCGAGGAGTGCAAGGCGCCGTTCCGCATCTACCGGCCGGGCGCCGTCGTCGGCTCCTCGGAGACCGGCGAGATGGACAAGATCGACGGCCCCTACTACTTCTTCAAGACCGTGCAGAAGCTCAGCCACAGCGTGCCGAAGTGGCTGCCGCTGCTCGGCGTCGACGGCGGCAAGGTGCCGATCGCGCCGGTCGACTACGTCGCCAAGGCGATCGACCACATCGCCCACAAGACGGGCCTCGACGGCAAGTGCTTCTGCCTGATCCAGTCGCATTCGCCGAGCGTCGGCGAGCTGATGCAGGTCATCATGGAAGCGGCGCACGGCCCGCAGTTCGTGCGTTCGCTGGAAGTGCCGCCGATTCCGCCGCAGGTGAAGGAGATCGGCACGCGCGTCGCCGGGGCGATTCCGGCGGTGATCAAGAAGCGCGTGTCGTCGGCCATCGGCATTCCGGTCTCGGTGCTCGGCTATGTCGTCAACCGCGCCGTGTTCGACGACAAGGAAACGCGCAAGGCGCTCAAGGGCTCGGGCATCCAGTGCCCGGACATCCGCACCTATTGCGACAAGCTATGGCAATACTGGGAACTCTATCTCGACCTCGACACCAAGCTGCCGCAAGGCGCCACGCAGCGCCTGGCCGGCAAGGTCGCGGTGGTCACCGGCGCCTCGAGCGGCATCGGCTTCGTGGTGGCGAAGAAGCTGGCCGCGGCCGGCACCAAGGTCATCCTGGTGGCGCGCACCCGCGAGAAGCTGGAACAGACGCGCGGCATCATCGAGAAGGCCGGCGGCGAGGCGCACGTCTATCCCTGCGACCTCAACGACATAAAGGCGATCGACGGGTGCGCGCAGGCGATCCTGCGCGACTTCGGCCACGTCGACATCCTCATCAACAACGCCGGCCGCTCGATCCGCCGCGGCGTGATGGAATCGACGACGCGCTTCCACGATTTCGAGCGCACCATGCAGCTGAACTACTTCGGCGCGGTGCGCATGATCCTCGCCTTCCTGCCGAGCATGACGCAGCGCAAGCGCGGCCAGATCATCAACATCAGCTCGATCGGCGTGCTCGCCAATGCCGCGCGCTTCTCGGCCTACGTGGCCAGCAAGGCGGCGCTCGACGCCTTCTCGCGCTGCCTGTCGGCCGAGGTGCGGCACTTCAACGTGCACGTCACCGCGATCTACATGCCGCTGGTGCGCACGCCAATGATCGCGCCGACCAAGATCTACGACTACGTGCCGACCTGGTCGCCGGACAAGGCCGGCGACACGGTGATGAAGGCGATCCTCGACAAGCCGAAGTCGATCGCCACGCCGCTCGGCACCGCCGCCGCGGTCTCGTATGCGCTGTGGCCGAAGCTCAACGACTACATCCTCAACAAGGGCTTCCACCTGTTCCCCTCGTCCTCGGCCGCCAAGGGCCGCAAGGAAGGCGCCAAGCCGACGCTCGAGCAGGTGGTGTTCGCCAACCTGTTCAAGGGCGAGCACTTCTAGACGCTTCGCCGCGTCGCGATCGACCGGGCCGGCGGCGCGTGCGTCGCCGGCCTTGCCGTTTCCGCGCGCCGGCGGCGCCGCATCTGGCCGGCCGGCCGCCGCCGCCGGCGCGGCTGCCATGGCCGCGCCGCCGGCGGGTCCGTACAGTCGCGGCAGAAGCGCCGCGTCGTCCGCGCGGTCGCCAATACTTCAGGGAGACCATGGACATGGAAGCCTTCATCGCGCGTCGCACGCGCCCCATTGCCCGCATCGCCGCCGTCGCCACGCTGGTCGTGCTCGCCGCCTGCGGTTCCAGCTCGCCGTCCTCGGGCGGCGGCCAGGCGCGGTGGAGCACGCTCGGCACGCGCGCCGAAACCGCGCAGAGCGCGTCGCCGATCAGCCGCAACGGCGAGGCACAGTGGACCGACTACGATCCGGCGCCGCTGTACGCCGGCGTCGCCAAGCAGGCTCTGCAGTACATCACCATGCGCGACGGCGTGAAGCTGGCGGCCTACGTGACGCTGCCGGCCGACGCCGACGGCAACGCGGTGACGACGCCGCTGCCGGTCGTGCTCGTGCAGACCAGCTACAACGGCGCCGCCGGCCAGGCGGTGACGGCGATCGGCGGCGCCGATCCGTACATCGTGCAGCACGGCTACGCGACGGTGGTGGTCGACGTGCGCGGCACCGGCCAGTCGCAGGGCGAGTGGGAAGCGTTCGGCGAAGACGAGCAGGCCGACTACGCCGAGGTCGTCGACTGGGTGACGCAGCAGCCGTTCTGCGACGGCCGCATCGGTGTATACGGCGTCTCGTATCTCGGCATCACGGCGATCATCACCGCCGCGCAGGGCCATCCGGCGGTCAAGGCGGCGTTTCCGATCGTGCCGATCGGCGACGGCTACCGCGACATCGTCTTCACCGGCGGCCAGGTCAACCCGACGTTCATTCCGCTGTGGCTGGGCCTGGTCTCGGTGCTCGGCCTCACCAATCCGACCGTGATCACCGATCCGGCGACCGGCCTGCCGGCGACGCTCGAACACCTGCTCAGCGCCGTCGCCAACTTCCAGGTGCCGACCATCCTGCGCGCGCTGGCCGGCGATCCGGACACCGCCTACGACGGCGATTTCTGGAAAGTGCGGTCGCCGCTGGAGAACGACGGCCGGATCAAGGTGCCGACCTTCATCGTCGGCGGCCTGCACGATCTCTTTCAGCGCAGCGAGCCGATCAGCTACGAGCGCATCAAGAACAACGCGCCGGCCAAGCTGCTGATCGGGCCGTGGACGCATGTCGAGGCGGCGTTCGGCCAGGGTCTGCCGGTCGACGGCGTGCCGCCGCTGAACCATATCGAGCTGCAGTGGTTCGACCAGTACGTGAAGGGCATGAAGGCCGGTGCCGTCAGGCAGCCGAACGTCACGCAGTACGTGACCGGCTACGGGCACTACGCGACGGCCAGCGACTGGCCGCATCCGGATGCGCGGGCGCAGCGTCTCTATCTGCGCGCCGACAAGAGCTTGTCCGAGGACGCGCCGGCCGCCGGCGAGAAGGCCAATACCGCATTGCAGCTGCCGATCGAAGGCCTGTGCTCGATCAGCACCTCGCAGTGGACCGCCGGCCTGCTCGGCTACGTGCCGCTGCCGTGCTTCGAGAACAGCAATTCGGCCGAGAGCCTGTCGGTGAAATACGAGACGCCGGTGATGGAAGCCGATTACTACATCAACGGTCCGATCGAGGCCGACGTGTGGATCTCGTCGACGGCCAGCGACGCCGGCCTGTCGGTGCGTGTCGACGATGTCGACGAGAACGGCGTCGCCAGGTCGCTGAGCAACGGCATCCAGACGGCGTCATTGCGCGCCGTCGACGCCAGCCGCTCGCGTACGCTGGACGGCCAGATGATCCAGCCCTGGCATCCGTACACGCAAGATTCGGTGCAGACGCTTGGCGACGAACCGGTGCTGGTGCCGGTCGAGATCTTCGCGACCAGCGCGCTGATCGCCAAGGGCCACAGGCTGCGCCTCGCCGTCGGCGCCAGCGATCTGCCGCAGGGCGTGCCGCCAATCCCGACCTTGCTGCAGTCGCTGATCGGCGTGCTGACGATACACAGCGACGCCGCGCATCCGTCGAGCGTGGTCCTGCCGGTGGTGCCGGCAAGCACGCTGAACTAAGCGGCGTGGCGTGCGACGCCGTGCTGCTAGTGCGGCGGCGGCGGCCCTTCCTGCTGCCAACCGCCGCCAAGCGCGAGGAAAAGGTTGACCTGATCGAGCGACAGCTGCGCGTCGTTCTCGGCGGCGGATGTCTGCGCCTGCACATAGGTGCGCTCAGCATCAAGGCTGTTCAGGTAGGGAACGCGCCCGGCCTCGTAGAGGAGGCGGTTCTGCTGTGCGGCCTGAGCCGAGGCGTCGAGCGCCTGCTGTAGCGCGGCACCACGTCGCAGGCGTTGCACGTAAGCGTCGAGCGCCGTCTGCGTGTCGCGCAGCGAGTCGAGCACGGTCTGGTCGAAGGCGGCCAGCGCCGCGTCAGCGCCGGCCTGCGCCGCCAGCACGCGGGCGTGCGCGCCGTTACCGGGAATACTCCATGAGACGAGCGGACCAATGGACCAGCTGCGCGTGAGATCGTTGCCGAAGTCCTCAAGCAGGCCATTGGCGCCGATCGAGGCGCCGATGCTGATATCCGGATAGAGCGAGGCAGTCGCCACGCCGATACGAGCGGTCGCCGCCGCGAGCCGGCGTTCCGCGGCGCGCACGTCCGGGCGGCGGCGCAGCAGCGCGGCGCCATCGCCAACCGGTATAGGCCGCCGCAGCTGCGGCGCGTCCTCGCACGCGGCCACCTCGGGCGGCAAATCAGCCGGCGTGCCGCCAAGCAGCGCGGCGAGCGCATAGTCGGCGGCGTTGCGCCGTGCGGTCAGCGGTGGCAGGGCCGCACGCACGAGTTCGGCCTGGGCCCTCGCGCGCGCGACGTCGGTAGCGGTGCCGCGGCCGGCGTCGAGCATGCGCTGGGCGATCTCCTGGCTGCGCTCCTGCAGTGCCAGCAGATGCTGGGTCACGTTCAGCTCGTGGCTGGCGTGGCAGCGCTCTACATATTCACGCGTGACTTCTGCGACCACAGTGATGCGCGCCAGATCCATCGCCGCCTGGCTGACCTGCACGTCGGCGCCCGCCGCCTCGGCGCCGCGCCGGATCTTGCCGAAAAAGTCGAACGCGTAAGAGACACTGAAGCCGCCGACTGCGACATTGAACGGCGGTAAGGGCTCAGTCTGCAGCAGGCTCTCGGCCGAGATCTGTGCACGCGAAACGGAGAGGTCCACACTCTCGTCCCAACCACCAGCGCTGCGCGCCACCTGATAAATGGCCGCCGCGCGCCGCAGGTTGGCGTCGGCCTCTCGCAGGCCGGCATTTGCCTGCAAAGCCTGTCCGATGAGGCGGTCGAGTAGGGCGTCGTCGTAGAGCTTCCACCACTGCGCAGGCAGATCTTCGCGGCGCTCCGTGCCCGGCGCTCCCACCTCGCCCGCTAGCTCACCCTGGACGTGAGGGCGGTTAATGACCGCTTCGTCGGGCAGCCGATAGTCGGGCCCCGCGGCGCCGCAAGCCGCGAGTCCCGTCAGCGCCAAACCGAGCGCCGTCGCGCGCAGGCGTTTCATGAGCCGCTCGTGGCCGGTTTCGCGGCGGCGTTCGGCGCATTCTTGTCGGCGGCGGCGTCGGGCAAAATCGTCACCGTGGCACTGCGACCTGTCACCAAGCGCACGCCGCGCGGCACCGCGTCGATGGCGATACGCACCGGGATGCGTTGTGCCAGGCGCACCCAGTTAAAAGCAGGATCGATGTTGGGCAGCAGATTGCTGCCGGCGCTGCGATTGCGCTCGGTGACGCCGGCCGCGATGCTCTCGACATGACCGCGAAGCCGCTCGCGCTCACCCATCAGCCGGATGTAGGCGCGCTGGCCGATCTCGATGCGGGCCAGCTTGGTCTCCTCGAAGTAGCCGTCGACATGCAGCGTCGCGGTATCGACGACAGACAGCACCGCGTGCCCGGTGCTCACGTAGTCGCCGACCCGTACGGTGCGGTCGTTGACGAAGCCGTCGACCGGACTGCGAACCTCCGTGCGCTCGAGGTTGAGTCGCGCGACGTCAAGCGCGGTGCGTGCCGCCTGCAGCGCAGCATCGGCCTGTGCGAGCTTGGCTCGGCTCTCCTCGGCAGACTCTCCGGCGACAAGATTGCCGAGCCGCGCGTTGCGCGCCACTTCGCGCTGCAGCTGAGCCACGGCCGCCTCGCGCTCGCGGATGTTCGCCTCGGCCTGATCCTGCGCGAGCCGGTAGCGCGCCTGGTCGACAACAAAGAGCACCTCGCCCTGGCGTACCGGCCCGTTGTCGCGGGCGCGCACTTCCGTGATGAGGCCCGAAACGTCCGGCGCGATCTGCACCACATCGGACTGCACGTACGCGTCGCGGGTCCAGGGATCGTCGTAGTAGTACCGCCACAGGTGAATGAGGATGAGCACTGCGACGGCAGCCGCGGCTAGCGTGAGCAGCACCGGTCCGATGGACTTAAACGTGGGTTTCATGACATCGCCTGCCTGACGAGGAGCAGTAGAAGCCACAGTACGACAACGTACAGGGCGGTATTAAATAAGGCCGGGTGCCAGACCCAGCGGTAAAATCCGAAGCGTGCGAGCAGCATGCGCAGCCCGGCCTTGATGGCGTAGGCGGCTACCATCAGTACGAGCAGTGCTGGGAAAAACACACCGTAAACATCGAACTGGCCGGGCATAGGATCAGCTGGTGGACGGAAGGAGGCCCGCCACCTCCGCCGCCGTACCCGTCGGGGCGTCGGGGCGAGGGCGAAGCAGCGCCAAATATAGACCTACCAGCGCCTGCGCGGCCCGATCGACGCTCGGGTTCGAGCGCTCGAGCAGCAACCGCTGCGCGCTGCGGCTCAGGCGTCTGTGAAGGGTGTCGGATAACTCGAGCATGGTGCCGGCGTCCAGACACGCGCGGTAATGGACGGCGACAGCATGCAACGAGCGGCCGACCAACCCAGCTGCCCGTGGCGGCAGCTGGCGACGCTGCTCCTGAAGATCGGCCAGGCGCTGATATACGCGCAGGTCGCGGACAGCGTCGAGCTGGGCCAGTGGGCGGTCTTTGAGCAGCGCGACACGGGGCAGCAGCTGGGCCGTCCGATCGATCATTCGCGACATGCCATCGGCCTGCGCCCGCCCGGCGGCGAGCCTCATCAGATCGCGCCAGCCAGCGCGCGCGAGGCGGTGGGCAATCTGCTCAGTACCGAACGGTTTGGTGATCGACATCCACATCAGCACAAAGACGAGGCCGAGGGCTGCGCTCAAGCTGCCGTTGGCAAAGCTCTCGAAATTGGCGACGTAGCGACCGTGCAGGCCAAGATCGGAGATGGCCTGCGTGAGGAACAGCATCACGGCCATATTGTACTGCGGCATGCCGGTGAACGCGGCCACGAGCAGCAGACATGGCGCGAGTACCGTCACAAGGCCCGCATAGCTGCGCACCCATGGTAGTAGCAGGAAGATATACAGCAGGGATGTAAGCGTGGCGACTAACATCCAGAAGAGAAACTTGTTCAGGGCGGGCATCGGATCGTCGAGCGCCGCGAAGAAGCAACAGGTTACCGGCACCAGCAGTACCCCGCCGCTGCCGAATGTCCATCCTGAGATGATCCATAGCATGCAGGCGATGAACGTCGCCGCCGCCGCCGAGAGCGACGAGAATGCCATCAGGCCGTAATCGTAATGGCGCGTCCTGTCATCGACACCGCGCAGGTGATAGCGCAGCGTCACCCGCGCATTGCTGCCCGCATATGCCGAATGCAGCGCGACGCAGTCCTGCCAGAGGTCAAGCAGCCCCTCCAGTTGCAATAGCGCATGGCGCGCCAGCGCGTGATCAACGTCGTTGCCAGCGCAGTCGGCAAGCAGCGCAGCGGCCTGCGCGCGCAGACGTCCAGCCGGGCCTGGATCTCCACTGCGGTCTGCCATCCACGCCGAGACATCGGAAACGAGCGAGGCGACGGGGCCCGCCAACGCGGCCCTGCGCGCGCGCAGCGCCTGCAGCGGCTCGATCAGGTCCGAAACCTGAGGCACCAGCATCAGCAGCCGAAGCCGGAGCTGCCGCGCGTGCGCGATCTGAGCGCGGTCGTAAGCGTCGTAGCTCATCTGCCGGATCAAGGCATCGAGCGCGGAAATGTCCGCAACCAGACGGTGGCGTCGGTCCGCGCCGGGTTCGACCGCTGCCAGCAACGCGCCAGACCAAGAGGCAGCGTCATCGAGCAGCTGTTGCATCCGCACCTCGAGCATCGGGCCCATGCGCCGAGGAAAAACCAAGGCGTTAATGAACGCAGCGCAGGCGATGCCCAGCAGGATCTCTTCGCTGCGCGCCAGCGCCAGATCGAAGATCTGCTCCGGGTGAAGGAGCGCCGGCAGGCTTATCAGCGGCATGGTGTAAGCCGACAGCATGAAGATGTAACCGCTCGGCGAGGGATTCAGCAGCGCGAGATACAGCAGGATACCGACCCACAACGACACCGCCAGGCACATCAGCACCGGGGTCTCGACAAACGCCGGCACCAGCGCGACGGATGCGGCGGCGCCGATGAGCGTGCCGCACGCGCGGTAAATCGCCTTGGAATGTGTGGCGCCCGAAAGCGGATGGGCGACAACGTATACCGTCGCCATCGCCCAGTACGGGTTTTGAAGCGACAGCAGCAGCGCGAGATACAACGCCAGCGACGCGGCCGCGAATGCCTTCGCCGAAAACAGCCATTCGCGCCAGTCGGGCAGCATCATGCTGATTCCCGCTCGCCCTCTGCGCTCGCTTCCGCCAGCAGGCGCTGGACGCGCAGAACGGCCTCGACCTCCTTGCGCTGCAGGCGCCCGAGCACGCGGCAGCGCAATTCCTCGATGCGCGCCTCGAGACGATCGGCGAGTCGCCGCCCGGCTTCAGTCAGCTCGAGCAGATTGGCGCGCCGGTTATCGCGGTCCGTGACACGGCGAACCAAACCCGCCTCGCAGAGCTTGTCGAGATGACGCACCAGCGTCGGCCCCATCACACCGACCTGTTCCGCAAGCGCCACCTGGTAGAGTCCGGCACTGGCGCGGCCAATCAGGATCAGCGGCGTCGCGCTGGCGGTCGACAGCCCACAATCGCCGATGGCCTGCTCGACCAGCCGGTGCCACTGGCGGCTCGCGGGCGCGAGTCCGGCCGTCATGTCGGCCCGCAGCGCGCCCAGAGACTTTGCGCTAACCATGGCCTCGGGCGGTGATGTTGCTCTGGATGCGGCGCAGGAACTGGGCAAGCAGCACACGCTCGGACGCCGTGAAGCCCTCGAGCGCCTGCTCGCCGCGGTCGCCGACGATCGCCCAAAACCCCTCCAGCAGCGGTTGCGCCTTGCGCGTCACGAAGACGTGGAATACGCGCCGGTCATCCTCGTCTACCTCGCGGCGGACCCAAGCGTCCTTTTGCAGCCTGCCGATGATCTGCGTGATAGTCACTGGGTGGACCTCGACATCCTCAGCAAGCTCGACCTGTGCAAGGCCCGGCTGCATCGACAGGCAGGCCAGCGCGGCGATTTGCGAGCGCGTCAAGCCCAGATGCTGGGCGCAGCGCCGCAAGTCCTGGCGCAAGCGCAACGCCGCGTCGAGCAGCAACTGCGGAGCGGTCGCGCCGGAGATTCCGGTGAAATTCATGGCTCATCTTGCGTCGGAAATATAGTGCGTGCGTTGGCGGTGGCTCGGCACCCGCCTCCGAGGGAGGCTCGAGGCGTAGTGCCGCGCCCATGCCGGGAGGCCGCCGCGTGATTGAATTTAGCAAGCAGCCTATCAGATTGCAAGCTAATTGTTAGCTTGTTAACGTTTAAGGCGATGCCTGCGGCGCTCTCCCCGCGCGACACATGCGATGGCGCATTACTTGTGCCGTTTCCATAATCGTATGGTTTCCATAATATATGGAAGCCTATGTTAGCCGGGATAATGTGTGCGCGACGACGATGCTTTCGGCTTTCTACTGGTGACGGCTACCAGACTCATGCGCGCGCGCTTCGAACAAGCGCTCGGCGAGGCCCGGCTGGATCTGACGCCTGCCGAGGCGCGAACGCTCGTCGCCGCGCAGCGCCGCGGCCCGGTGCGCCAGGCGGAACTCGCTCTGGCGCTCGGCATTGAGCCGATGACCTTGGTCAATCACCTAGATCGCCTCGAATCGCGGAGCATGGTCCGCCGCGAAGCGGCACCCCTGGACCGGCGCAGCAAACAGGTCATCGTCACCACCACCGCCAAACCGGCGATTCGGCGCATCCGGCGCGTGCTCGACCAGGCCACTGCCTCGGCCCTGGCATCGTTCTCCGCGCAGGAGCGCAGTCAGTTCGCCGACTTTCTGGAGCGCCTATGTCACGCGCTCCATCCCGACATGGCGCGTAGCGCCGTCGACACGCCGGATTGACATGGCGCCGCCACGCTTGGCCGTAGCGCTGCGGTCCGCACCGCGGCCCCGAACGACGATTCTCCCGTGGTGCTGAACATCCCGCGTTCCGCGCTGCTGTTCTCGGCGAAGAACTTCCTCGCCGGGATGCTCGCTTTGTATATCGCGCTGCGTGCAGGCCTCGGAAGTCCGGCTTGGTCGGTGGTTACAGCCTATATCGTGGCGCAACCGCACGCCGGCGCCTCGCTCTCCAAGGCGACCTACCGCGTCTGCGGCACGTTCGTCGGCGCCTGCGCGTCGATCTTCCTGGTGCCGCCGCTCGTGCAAACGCCAGCGATGCTGATCCTCGCCGTTGCCGCTTGGCTGGGCTTCTGCGTCTTCGCATCGATTGTCGACCGTACCGCGCGCGGCTATCTGTTCGCGCTCGCCGGCTACACGAGTTGCATCATCATCTTTCCGATCCTGGCGCATCCGCAGGATGTCTTCTCCTACGGCCTCTCACGCTTCGAGGAGATCTCGATCGGCATCGTCTGCAGCGCCGTGGTCCATACCGTCGTACTACCGGCGTCCACGATGCCGGTGCTGCGCCAACGCCTTCAGCGGGCCCTGGCGGACGCCCGAGCGGCCTGCGCCGACGCACTGCTGTCGGACGCGGAGGCGCGCGTCGGCGCCGACCGCCAGCGGCTGGCCGTGGCGATCAACGAATTGCACGAGCTTCTGTTGCACCTGCGTTTCGAGGCTCCGCACAGGTCTTCGCAGGCGCGGGCCGTCCGCGCCACGCTGGCGAGGATCGAACGGGTGATGCCGCTGTCGATGGCGGTCGCCGATCGCGTCGCCGAACTCCGACGGTTCCCCCCCCTCCCGTCCGCGCTGCGCGAATGGCTGACTCAGGCGCAGCAGTGGTTCGCCTCCAACGAGGCGGCGCAGCCCCTCGCCGCCACCGCAGGCGATTTGCTGCGGCGTCGTGAGGCGCTGCGGCCGCCACTGGACGCGCCGCTCGACTGGCCGTCGGCGCTCGCCGACAACCTCCTTGAGCGGACGGCGGAGCTGATCCGCCAGCAAGTCTCAATCCTGCGCCTGCAGGGAGTGGCGAACGCGAGCATCGCCGCTGCCGGCTCCGACGATTCGGCGGGCGACGGCGGCGAGGCCGAAACTTCCCCGCCGCGTGAGATCGATCGCGACCTGCGCGGCGCCGCCGGCGCCGGCCTCGCGACCGCGCTGACGCTTCTGCTCGGCAATGCACTGTGGGTCGCGTCCGGCTGGCCGGACGGTTATGGCGCAGTCATGATGGCCGGGGTGTACTTCGCGGTCTACTCGGGCACTTCCGATCCGTCGCAGATGCTCAAGAACAAGCTTGTGGGCGTCGCCCTGCGTCTGCTGATCGGCGCGGTCTACGTGGTCGCGATTCTGCCGGCGATCAGCGGCTTCGACGAACTGGTACTGGCGCTGGCGCCGTCGCTGCTGGTTATCGGCGTGCTGATGGCGCTGCCGCGCTACAGTGCGATGAGCTTCAACTTTGTGGTCGGCATCTTTAGTCCCAGCATCGTCGACCGTAGCTTCCACACCGACTTTCAGGCCTACCTCAACGCCGGCGTCGCCACGCTGCTCGGCATCTACTTCGCGATGCTCATGGTCAGTGTGACGCGTTTCCTCTGGCTCGACGGCGTGGTGCGCAGGACGCTCGACGCCGGTCGCGCCGACATTTCGAGCCTGCGCTACGTCCGCGAAGCCTCGCAGGCGGCGTGGCGCAGCCGCATGGCGCATCGCATCGCCCTGCTCACGCCGCGCCTAGCAGCCATCCCCAGCGAGGCAGCGGCGCGGCCCGACGCTGCCCTACGCGACATGATGACGGGCAGCGCGCTTGCCGAGCTGCACGCTGCTGCGGCGCGGGCGCCCGAACCCGTCGGCGGCGCCCTGCGTCACCTCGTCGAACAGGTCGCCGCGCACTTCGGCGAGTTGCGCCGCGCGCCGGGGCTAGCACCGCCGCTGAACCTGCGTGCAGCGATCGACGAGCGCCTGGCTCAGGCTGCATCTGCGCCGACCGTCGACGCCAAGTCCGTGCTGGCACTTACTAGTCTGCGCAGGAATCTGTTCGCGGACGACCATTCGGTCCCGGCAGGCATGGCGCCGGCCACCTGAACCCCGCGCCTCGATGGCGGCTCACCGCACCGCGGAGAGCGTTCCGGGGGCGAATCAGGTGTGTACTGCGTCTGCGTGCGCGCAGCATCACGCGAAATTCTTCCGAGGTTCCTTGGCGGTGCGCAGCAGCGGCGACTGCTCAATGTGCAGGCGCTCCGCCACGCGTGCAGGTGGTGTTCTGCAGCCAATGCGAGAGAGCAACGAAGATGTGGATTTCTGCTCTGACGCCTTTAATGCGATGTGACCGGCGCAGGCCATGCCTCAGCCGGTCTGTCGATGATCAACCCTGCCTGCCTAGAGGCGCAACCGCACTGGTCTCCTGGCTGGGCGGAGCTTGTCGATCGACTGAAGATCTGGTGGAAGGCCTTGAGCCTTCGGAGCACCCGCTCGCCTTCGTTGCGAAGGCGATACCAGAGCGACCACACCCGGCTGGCCGCATCACGGTCGTCACCGATGCGCGCAAGGCGATGACGTCGGGATGCCCGGATCGCGCCCTGAGCTGGTTTGTCGACCGCGGCGTTGCCTTAGAGCAGGTCGATGACCGACATCGGCTAGTCCCGCTCTAGGCCCTTCGCCACAACGCTGACCCAGCACACTATCCGCCACGTCTTCACGAAGCCCCTTACCCCAGAATCGCGCAGATTCGCATCCTCTGCGGGGGCACTCTCAGGCCGAGCGCGCGTGCCGCAGGCGGCGCTGCTCGACGCTGTTCGCCAAATGGCGCAGCAGCTCGGCGGTGTCGTCCCAATGGATGCAGGCGTCGGTGATCGACTGGCCGTAGCACATGTTCGGGCCGATCTCCTGGCGGCCTTCGCGCAGATGCGACTCGATCATGCAGCCGACGATGCGCTCGTCGCCGCCGGCGATCTGGTGGCCGACATCGTGACCGACGACGATCTGCCGCTTGTGCTGCTTGCTCGAATTGGCGTGGCTGAAGTCGATCATGACCTGCGGCCTGAGGCCGGCCTTGGTCAGCGCCGCGCAGGCGGCATCGACGCTCTTGGCGTCGTAGTTGGTGCCGGCGCTGCCGCCACGCAGGATGATGTGACAATCGGCATTGCCGCTGGTCTCGAAGATCGCCACATGGCCGTCCTGCGTCAGCGACAGGAAGCGGTGCGGATGCCTGGCCGACATCACCGCGTCGACCGCCACCTTCACCGAGCCTTCGGTGCCGTTTTTGAAACCGACCGGGCAGCTCAGCGCCGAGGCCAGCTCGCGGTGCAGCTGCGATTCGGTCGTGCGCGCGCCGATCGCGCCCCAGGCGACGAGGTCGGTCAGGTACTGCGGCGTGAGGATGTCGAGGTATTCGACGCCGGCCGGGATGCCCATGTCGTTGAGCTTGAGCAGCAGCTCGCGGCCGACACGCAGGCCCTTGTTGATGTCGAAGCTGTCGTTGAGGTCCGGATCGTTGATCAGGCCTTTCCAGCCGACCGTGGTGCGCGGCTTCTCGAAATACACGCGCATGACGATCAAGAGGTGCTTGTCGAGCTGGGCGCGCAGGCCCTTGAGGCGCTCGGCGTATTCGAGCGCGGCCTTCGGGTCGTGGATCGAGCAGGGGCCGACGATCACCAGCAGGCGGTCGTCGCGGCCGTACAGCACGTCCTGGATTTCGCGGCGCGCGTCGAACGTCGTCTGCGCGGCGCGTTCGCTCGCCGGCAGCTCGGCCTGGATTTCCGCCGGCGTGGAAACCGGACGGATCGACTGGATACGGGTGTTTTCGGTGACGACACGCATGACACGACCTGCTGCAAAGCTGAAAACGGGCGTCGATGCTAACAGTTTCGCCAGCGCTCCGGGCCGGAGCCGGCCGGCCGTGTTTCCCCGGCGCGGCGCGGCAGGCACAATCGCCCGCTCCTGCCCCGACCCGAGCCGGATTCCGTCCATGCCGCCGTCCGTCCGCCTGCCGCTGTTCGCCGCCGCCTTCGCCGTCAGCCCGCTCGCCTTCGCCGACGCGGCCAGCGACGTGCCGGCGGCGCCGTTCGTGTTCGGCACCGTCAACCAGGCCGCGCTGGCCCGCCACGCGCCGCTGCCGACGCCGCAGGCCGACAGCACCGGCAGCGGCGGCCGCATCAGCATCGACTGGACCAACGAGTACGTCGCTGACCAGAACCCCAAGGAAACGCTGGTGCTCGACGGCGAGACAGTGCGTGTCGGCCTCGCCGGCCGCGTGCGGCTCGGTGGCTGGCTTCTCGGCGCGGAAGTGCCGCTGCTGTTCAGCAGCGGCGGTACGCTCGACGGCCTGATCGAGAACTGGCACGACTGGTTCGGCCTGCCGAACGGCGGCCGCGAGCTGGAGGCGCGCAACCGCTACCGCTACCAATACCTGCGCGAAGGCCGCACCGTGCTCGATCTCGACAGCGGCAGGAACGGCCTCGGCGACGCGCGCCTCAGCGCCGGGCGCTGCTTCGCCGCCGGCGGCTGCCTGCGCGCCATGCTGCAGCTGCCGAGCGGCGACGCCGATCGCCTCATGGGCGGCGGCCTCGGCGGCGCGCTCTGGTACGAGCAGGGCTATGCGCTCGGCCACAGCGGCTTTTCCGGCGCGCTGGCCGCCGGCGTCTCGGCGCTGCGCGCCAGGGGCCCGCTCGAGGACCAGCAGAAAACCGTGATCCCGTTCGGCTGGGCCTCGCTCGGCTACGCGCTGACGCAGCGCCTCGACGCCGGCCTGCAGCTGTACCTGCACGGCCCGCTGTACGACGATTCCGATCTCGACGCGCTTTCCGAAATGGGCGGCCAGCTCGCCTTCGGCTTCCGCTGGCGCGCGGCGCCGGAAGTCTCGGCCTGGCTCGGCGTGCAGGAGGACATCATCACCGAGTCCTCGCCGGACTTCTCGATCCACGTCGCCGCCGATTTCCGCTGAGCCCCCGGCGCGTGGGGTTCCTAACAGCGCGTTGACATAGCGCTGCCTAGAGTGCCGGTCTCGTCACCGGCCGTCCGCGAGAAACGGTCCCGCCCTGCGGCCGGCCGACCATCCGGGTCTCCAGCCAGCCATGCGGTGCGCCATGAAGAAAATCCTCATCCTCGGGGTCAACGGTTTCATCGGACATCACCTGTCCAAACGCATCCTCGAGACCACCGAGCACAGCGTGTTCGGCATGGACATGAACGCCGACCGCGTCGGCGATCTGCTCGGCCACGAGCGCTTCCACTTCTTCGAGGGCGACATCACGATCAACCGCGAATGGATCGAGTACCACGTGCGCAAGTGCGACATCGTGCTGCCGCTGGTGGCGATCGCCACGCCGGCCACCTACGTGCAGCAGCCGCTGAAGGTCTTCGAACTGGACTTCGAGGCCAACCTGCCGATCATCCGCCAGTGCGTGAAGTACAAGAAGCGCGTGCTGTTCCCGTCGACCTCCGAGGTCTACGGCATGTCCGACGGCGCCGCCTTCGATCCCGAGCAGTCGCCGCTGACCTACGGCCCGATCAGCAAGTCGCGCTGGATCTACGCCTGTTCGAAGCAGCTGATGGACCGCGTGATCCACGCCTACGGCCAGGAGGAAAGGCTCGACTACACGCTGTTTCGGCCGTTCAACTGGATCGGCCCCGGCCTCGACAACATCCACACGCCGAAGGAAGGCAGCTCGCGCGTGGTCACGCAGTTTCTCGGCCAGATCGTGCGCGGCGAGCCGATCAAGCTGGTCGACGGCGGCGCGCAGCGCCGCACCTTCACCTACGTCGACGACGGCATCGGCGCGCTGATGCGCATCATCGAGAACGTCGGCGGCCGCGCCACGCGGCAGATCTACAACATCGGCAATCCGGGCAACAATCACTCGGTGCGCGAGCTGGCGCAGATGATGCTGAAGCTGGCCGCCGAATTCCCCGAGTACCGCCGCAACCTCGGCCGCGTGCAGCTGATCGACACCACGTCCGAGGCGTACTACGGCAGCGGCTACCAGGACGTGCAGAACCGCGTGCCGAACATCGACAACATCGGTCGCGATCTCGGCTGGCAGCCGAAGGTCGGCATGGAAGACGCGCTGCGCAACATCCTCGCCTTCTACCGCCACCAGATCTCCGACGCGCGCGCGCTGGTCAGCGAAAGCGAAACGGCGCTCGCCGCCGCCTGAGATGAGCGCCGTCCCGCTCCCGCCGCTGCGGCAGGACGCCGCCGGCAGCGCCGCGCCGGCGGCCTGGCGCCCGCGCCTGCGCGCCGCCGTCATCGTCTTCGTCGTCGCCGTCTGGCTGCTGCCGCTCGGCTACCGCAACCTGTTCGAGACCGACGAAGGCCGTTATGCGGAAATCCCGCGCGAGATGACGGTGAGCGGCGACTGGATCACGCCGCGCCTCAACGATCTCAAGTATTTCGAGAAGCCGGCGCTGCAGTACTGGATCACCGCCGCCAGCTTCGAGGCGTTCGGCGAATCCGCCTTCACCGCGCGCCTGTGGAACGGCATCGCCGGCCTGCTGACGGTACTCGCCGTCTGGCGCACCGGGCGGCAGCTGTGGGGTCCGCGCGGCGGCGACTGCGCCGGCCTCGCCGCCACCGGCATGGCCGGCCTGATCGCCGGCAGCCAGGCCCTGACGCTCGACATGGGCGTGACCCTGTTCCTGACGCTGGCGCTGTGCGGCCTGCTGCTCGCCTTCGACGCGCGCAACGACGCGGCGACGCGGCGGCGCCTGATGCTCGGCGTGTGGGCGGCGATGGCCGGCGCGGTGCTGAGCAAGGGCCTGATCGGCCTCCTCATCCCCGGCACGGTGCTCGTCCTCTACAGCCTCGTGCAGACGCAGTGGCGCTTCTGGCGCGAACTCGAGTGGCTGCGCGGCGGCGCGCTGTTCCTGCTGCTCGCGGCGCCGTGGTTCGTGCTGGTCTCGCTGCGCAATCCGGAGTTCGCGCGCTTCTTCTTCGTGCACGAGCATTTCGAGCGCTTCCTGACCACCGAGCATCATCGCGAGGGCCCGCTGTGGTACTACGTGCCGCTGCTGCTCGGCGGCCTGCTGCCCTGGGTGACGATGCTGCCGGCGGCCGCGCGCCTGAACTGGCAGCACGCGCCGCAGCACGCGCGGCTGCACGCGGGGCGCCTGCTGCTGATCTGGAGCGCCTTCGTCTTCGTGTTCTTCAGTGTGTCCGGCTCCAAGCTGCCGCTCTACATCCTGCCGCTGTTTCCGGCCGCCGCCCTGCTGCTCGGGCCGCATCTCGAACGGATGGCGGCGCCGAGCCTGCGCCGGCATGCGCAGCTGCTGGCGGCGTTCTGGCTGCTGATCGCGGTGATCGCGCCGCTGGTGCTGCTGCGCCTGCACAGCGCGCGCACGCCGCAGGCGCTCAACGCGGCGTTCGCGCCCTGGGCGGCCGGCGCGGCGGCGGCGTTCGTGATCATCGCGTTCATCGCCGCGCGCGAGGCGGCCCATGGCCGGAGCGGTCGCGCCGTGCCGCTGCTGGCCGCCGCCGGACTGGTCACGCTGCAGCTGCTCAACACGGGCTTCCAGGCCTACGCTCCGGTGCGCTCCTCGCGCGGCATCGCCGCGCAGGTGCAGCCCTACCTGCATCCGCAGACGGCGCTGTTCATCCTGCAGCAGTACGATCAGACCCTGCCGTTCTACCTGGAGCGCCCGCTGACCGTCGTTGGCTGGACGGGCGAGCTGGCGCTCGGCCGCGCCCAGGAGCCGTGGAAGATGATCGACGACCTGCAAGGCTTCGAGCAGCGCTGGCGCGAAGCGCCGGACGCGATCGCCTTCGCCACGCCGCAGCTCGCCGCGCGGCTGCAGGCCGAGGGCCTGCCGATGACGATCATCGCCACGTCGGTCCGCGACGTCGCCTTCCGCAAGCCATGAGCGCGACACGATGAAGGGCATCGAATTGGCGCTGGTCCTCGGCGGCGTGCTGCTGAACGCCATCGCCCAGCTGCTGCTCAAGGCCGGCACGCGCGCCATCGGCCATTTCGACTACAGCCTCGCCAACCTGCGGCCGATCGGCTTCGCGCTGGCGACGCAGCCGACCATCGTCGGCGGCCTCGCCTGCTACGCCATCAGCGTGGTGGTGTGGATCATGGCGCTGTCGCGCGTCGAGGTCAGCGTCGCCTATCCGATGCTGTCGCTCGGCTACGTCGTCAACGCCGCGTTCGCCTGGTGGCTGTTCGGCGAGGCCGTCACGCCGCTGCGCCTGCTCGGCATCGGCATCATCATCGCCGGCGTCTACATCGTCGCCCGCAGCGGCGCCGCCACCGCGTAAGTCATGACCACGAGCATCAGCGATTTCCTGCCGATCACCCGGCCCTCGATCGACGAGGACACCATCGCCGCGGTCGGCGAGGTGCTGCGTTCCGGCTGGATCACCAGCGGGCCGCGCGTCAAGGAATTCGAGGAGACGCTTTCCGCGCGCTTCGGCGGGCGGCCGGTGCGCGCGGTGAACTCCGGCACCGCGGCCCTGGAGCTGGCGCTGCGCCTGTGCGGCATCGGCGCCGGCGCCGAGGTCATCACCACGCCGATGAGCTGGGTCGCCACCGCCGGCGTCGTTCTCGAAGTCGGCGCGCGGCCGGTGTTCGTCGACATCGACCCCGTCACGCGCAACCTCGATCTCGAGCGCGTCGAGGCGGCGATCACGCCGCGCACGCGCGCCATCATCGCCGTCGACCTCGCCGGCCTGCCGCTCGACCGCGATCGTCTCTACGAGATCGCCCAGCGCCACGCGCTGCGCGTGATCGAGGATGCCGCGCAGTCGATCGGCGCGCGCTGGCGCGGCCGCGAGATCGGCAGCTTCGGCGATCTGGTGGCGATCAGCTTCCACGCCAACAAGAACATCACCAGCGCCGAGGGCGGCTGCCTGGTGATGAACAGCCGGGAGGAGGCGCGCCTGTTCGACAAGCTGCGCCTGCTCGGCGTGACGCGCCACGCCGACGGCGGCATGGACGTCGACGTGCAGGGCTGCAAGGCGAACCTCACCGACGTCGCCGCCGCCATCGGCCTCGGCCAGCTGCGCCGCCTCGACGCGTTCAACGCGCGGCGCCGCGAACTCGCGCGGCTCTATTTCCAGCACTTCGATCGCACGCTCGGCGCCGAGCTGCCGCCCGACGACGCGGCGAGCGCGCCGGCGCAGGGCAACTGGCACATGTTCCAGGCACTGCTGCCTTTCGAACGCTGCGGCCTGACGCGCGGCCGGTTCATCGAGCGCATGAAGGCGCGCGGCATCGGCATCGGCGTGCATTACCCGGCGATGCATCTGTTCACGCTGTTCCGCAACCTCGGCCATGGGCCCGGCGATTTTCCGCAGGCCGAGCGCGTCGGCGCGCAGACCGTGACGCTGCCGCTGTTCCCGGCGATGCGCGACGAGGACGTGCTGCGCGTGTGCGCGGCGCTGCGCGAGGAACTGGCGCCGCGTCGCGCCGGCGCGGGAGCATGCGCATGAGCGCTCCGCAACTGTCGGTCGTGGTGCCGGTGTACAACGAGGAGGCGGTGCTGCCAGCGTTGTTCGCGCGGCTCTATCCGGCGCTCGACGCGCTGCAGATCCCCTACGAGCTGATCTTCATCAACGACGGTTCGCGCGACCGCTCGCTGGCGCTGCTCGCCAAGCAGCAGGCGCTGCGCGCCGACGTCACGCGCGTCATCGTCTTCAGCGGCAATTTCGGCCAGCACCGCGCGATCCTCGCCGGCTTCGCCCACGCGCGCGGCGCGCGCCTGGTCACGCTCGACGCCGATCTGCAGAACCCGCCGGAAGAGATCGGCAAACTGCTGGCGAAGATGGACGAGGGCCACGACTGCATCGGCTCGATCCGCGACCAGCGGCGCGGCGACCTGGCCTGGCGCGGCTGGGCCTCGCGGGCGCTCAACCGCGTCCGCGAGCGCACGACGCACATCCACATGACGGACCAGGGCTGCATGCTGCGCGCCTACAGCCGCCGCATCGTCGACGCCATCAACCAGTGCCAGGAGCGCGACACCTTCATCCCGGCCCTTGCCTACAGCTTCGCGCTCAACCCGGCCGAAGTCGTGGTGCGCCACGAGGCGCGCGCCGCCGGCGAGTCGAAGTATTCGCTGTACAAGCTGATCCGCCTCAACTTCGATCTGATGACCGGCTTCTCGCTGCTGCCGCTGCAGATCTTCTCGATGGGCGGCATCCTGATCGCGCTGCTGTCCGGCCTGCTGGTCGTCTATCTCGCGCTGCGCCGCCTGTTGCTCGGGCCGGAAGCCGAAGGCGTGTTCACGCTGTTCGGCATCGTCTTCTTCCTGCTCGGCGTCTGTCTCGCCGGCATCGGTGTGCTCGGCGAGTACGTCGGCCGCATCTACCAGGAAGTGCGCGCGCGGCCGCGCTATCTCATCGCGGAGATTCTCGAAGGGCGCCGCGAGCCATGAGCGCGCGACACGGTGCTTCGCGCACAGCGCAAACGGGTGCGGGAGCGCGCTCGGCTCACGGCGATGCCCCGTGCCGCTCCCGGATGATCGAGGTGCAGCCGTGAGCGCCAGCGCGGTGGTCTTCGCCTATCACGACGTCGGCGTGCGCTGCCTCGCGGTGCTGCTCGCCGGCGGCGTCGACGTGCGCCTGGTCGTCACGCACGAGGACAACCCGGCCGAGAACATCTGGTTCGGCAGCGTGCGCCGCCTCGCCGAGGAACACGGCATCGCCGTCATCACGCCGGCCGATCCGAACGTGCCCGAGGTGGTCGCGCGCGTGCGTGACTGCCGCGCCGATTTCCTGTTCTCGTTCTACTACCGCCACATGCTCAAGGCGCCGCTGCTGCAGAGCGTGACGCGCGGCGCCTACAACCTGCACGGCTCGCTGCTGCCGAAGTACCGCGGCCGCGTGCCGATCAACTGGGCGGTGATCCGCGGCGAAAGCGAAACCGGCGCGACGCTGCACCTGATGAACGAGAAGCCGGACAACGGCGCCATCGTCGGCCAGCGCGCCGTGCCGATCCTGCCCGACGACACGGCGCACGAGGTGTTCGGCAAGGTGCTGGTCGCCGCCGAACTGGTGCTGGTCGAGCAGCTGCCGCGCCTGCTCGACGGCACGGCGACGCTGACGCCGCAGAACCTCGCCGCCGGCCAGTACTTCGGCGGACGCAAGCCGGAGGACGGCCGCATCGACTGGTCGCAGCCGGCGCAGACGGTCCACAACCTCGTGCGCGGCGTGACGCGGCCGTATCCGGGCGCGTTCAGCGACACCGGCGCCGGCCGTCTCGTCGTCTGGCGCACGCGCGTCGACACCGCGCCGGCCGCCGGGCGCGATGCCGCGCCGGCGCTGCTCGCCGAAGATGGCCGGCTCCGCGCGCGCGCCGGCGACGGCCGCCGGCTGATCGTGCTCGACGCCGAACTCGCCGGCCGCCCGCTCGACGCCGCGCGCCTGCGCGCCGAGCACGGCGGCGCACTCGCGCTGCGCTGAGCCCGCGCCGCGACCCGCCATGACCATCGCGCTGAAGATCGACGTCGACACCTGGCGCGGCACGCGCGAAGGCGTGCCGGCGCTGGTCGAGACCCTGCGCGCGCACGGCGCCGGCGCGACCTTCCTGTTCAGCCTCGGCCCCGATCACACCGGCCGCGCGCTGCGCCGCGCCTTCCGCCCCGGCTTCCTCGCCAAGGCCTCGCGCACCTCGGTGCTCGAACACTACGGCCTGCGCACGCTGCTCTACGGCGTGCTGCTGCCCGGCCCCGACATCGGCCGATCCTGCGCCGCCATCCTGCGCGGCGTGCGCGATGGCGGCTTCGAGGTGGGCGTGCACTGCTGGGATCACGTGCGCTGGCAGGACGGCGTCGCGCAGCACGACCGCGCCTGGGCGGCCGCCGAGATGAACAAGGCGCGCCGGCGCTTCATCGAGATCTTCGACCACGCGCCGCTGGTGCATGGCGCCGCCGGCTGGCAGATGAGCGCGGATGCCTACGCGCTCGAAGCGGAACTCGGCTTCTGGTACGCCTCCGACGGTCGCGGCACGCATGCCTACTGGCCGTCGATCGACGGGCGTCGCGTCGGCGTGCCGCAGCTGCCGACGACGCTGCCGACGCTCGACGAGCTGCTCGGCCGCGACGGCTGGACGCCCGACAACGTGCACCACGCGCTGCTGCGCGCGACGGCCGGCCCCTCGCGCGACATCCATGTCTACACCCTGCACGCCGAACTCGAGGGCATGAAGCTGCGCCCGGTGTTCGAACGCCTGCTCGCCGGCTGGCGCGAGCAGGGCCATGCGCCGCAGGCGATGTGCGACGTGATGGCCGGCCTCGATTCGGCCACGCTGCCGCTGCACGAGATCGGCAGCGGCACGGTGCCGGGCCGTTCCGGCGTTCTCGCGGTGCAGGGTCAGCCGGCGTAGCGCTGGCCCGGCTGCGCCTCGCGCAGCCAGCGCTGCAGCGGCGCGACGTCGCCGCCTTCGGCCGGCGCCCAGGCGACGAAATCCTGTTCCGGCGTCGGCCGGTACGGGCCCTGCTTGATCTCGAAGAACACGCTGCCGCCGTCGAGCGCCAGCACCGTGTGGAAGGTGTTGGCCGGCGTCTCGATGATCGGCGTCCGCGCGTCGACGACGGCGCGCTGCGTGAGCACGCCGTCGTCGTCGAACTGCAGGCTGAGGAAACGCCCGCGCAGCACGCAGAGCAGTTCCCACACCGCCGGATGGCGGTGCGGGCGGAAGTACGAATCCGGCTCGGCGGCGATCGCGAAGCGCTGCACCGGCGCATCGGCGTCCTCGTGCAGGTTCAGATGCGCGCGCCGCCGCGGCGCGGCACGCGCCTGCGCGCAGAGCGCGTCGAGCGCGTCGGCGCTCAGCAGTTTGGTGGACATGGCGTTCCTCGTCGGCGCGCCGATTGTCCGCGTGCGGCGCGCGCCGGTGCAAGCGCGGCGCATGCGTCTACCAGCGCATCTCGAGCCCGATCCAGTACGTGCGCGGCGCGGGCAGCGACGCGCCGTCGTCGTCCGGCGTCGCGCCCGGATAGAGCGCAAGCGGTTTATCCGAATCGAAGACGTTCCGCACGCTGCCGTAGATGCGCGTCGCCTGACAGGTGTAGCCCAGCTGTGCATTCACCAGCCAGTAGGGCTGCACCTGGGCGCGCGGCTGATTGGCGACGTCCGAGTAGTACGCGCTCGAATAGCGCGCATTGAAGCCGGTATCCCAGCCGTGGCCTTGCCAGTTGATGCCCGCGCTGCCGTTGAGCTTCGGCGCATTGGCGAGCTGGTGGCCTTGATAGCCGGAATCCGGATATCTGCTGATCTCAGTGTTCAGCGTGCCGAGATTCGCGAAGACTTCGAGGCCGCGCTTGATCAGCCAGGTCGCGCCGAGTTCGGCACCGTAGGTCTTCACCTTCCGCGCGTTGTCGACGATGAAGGAATAGTCGGCCGGCTCGTCCGGCGTGAGATCGAACATCAACTGGTAGTCGCTGTAGTCCGCATAGAAGACGTTCGCCGTCAGGCGCAGATGGTCATCGAGGAGCGTCTGGCGCCCGTAGAGTTCGTAGGTCCAGACGTATTCCGGATCGTAGTTGTAATTGCTGATGTCGAGGACCCACGGGCTGCCCGGATCGCCCGGATCGGTCTGGTGATAGCTGATGCTCGCGCCGGCACCGCCGCCGTTGTAGCCGCGCGACGCCACGAAGCCGAGCGTGGTCTTGGCGTCGACATGCCAGGCCATGCCGAGCCTGGGCAGGAAGGCGTCGTAGGTTTTGTCGAGCGCGACGTCGACATCGACGCCGTCCTCGTGCGCGCCGCCATGGCGCTGGTGCTTCTCGCGCTCGTAACGCCCGCCGGCGATGAGATCGAAGGGGCTCGCGCCGAACGGAATCGTCGCTTCGCCGAAAACCGCGGCGGTGCGAATCTGATCGTCGTAGCGCTGGAACGCGGCGTAATCGAGCGTCTCATCCTGATCGGAAGCAAACATGAAGAGGCCGAGCACACCCGAGAATCGGTCGTCGCCGCCGAAGCGCAGGCGCGGCTCGAGGGTGTACTGACGGCCGTCGACCGTGGCGACGCCATCGCCCACGTTGGCGCGACGATCGACGTGCAGACCGGTGCCGGTCGCCAGGCCCTCGAAGCGCAAGCCGTCGCTGATGTCGTAACTCGTGTCGACGATCGCGCTGCTCGACTTCGGCTCGAACATCGGCTCGTAAAGATACGAAGACCGGCGCGCACTGAACGGCCGGCCGCCTTCGCGGTCGACGTCTTCGGTCTGCGGGCCTTCGTAGTCGGCATGATTGAGCGTGACCACGGTGCGCCAGGCCGGCATCGAGCTGGGTGCGAACAGCAGCTTGCCGCGCAGATCCAGGGACTTGAACTGGCGCGGATCGTCGACCGTCGGATACGGCTCGTAGCCGTCGACCCAACTGATGTGTTGCTGATAGTCGGCGGCGAGGCGCAGCGCGACGCTATCGCCAAGCGGCGTATTGAACAGGCCGGAGAAGCGGCTCTGCTCGTCGTTGCCGCCGCCGACGCGCAGCGCGCCTTCGTTCTGGAACGTCGGATCGTTGGTCTCGGTGGCGATCGTGCCCGCCATCGCGTTGCGGCCTTGCAGCGTGCTTTGCGCGCCGCGCAGCACTTCCACCTGCTGCACGTCCCAGAGTTCGCTGTCGGCGAAGATGATTTCGTTGTAGCTCAGCGGCCGGCCGTCGATCTGGATGTTGAGCCGCGGCCGGCTGCCGGCGATGAAAGCGTCCGAGCCCTGCGAGGCGCCGGTCGAATCGACGCCGCGGATCGCCGGCGCGATGTTGCCGGTGCCGACGAAGGTGATGTTGGCGGCGTTGGCGAGCACGTCCTTTGCCGATTGCAGGCCGCGCGCGTCGAGATCGCGCGCGTCGAGCACGGCGGCGCTGGTCGGCGTGTCCATCACCGAACGGCCGCTCTTCTCGGCGGTGACGATCACGGTCGGCAGCGTGTCGCCGCTCGCGGTCGTATCCGCGGCAGGTGCGGCGTCGGCGTAGGCCGGCGGCATGAGCAGCAGCGTCGCCACGGCGGCGACGCGGATCGCAAACGGTTTCATCGTGCAGCTCCCCTGCGCTTGTGCGTGCGGGATGGCTGGCACCGGGCGCCGGCAACGGCGCGGTTTGCGGATGTGGCTGGCCCCTGGACGATGCGCAACGCAAGCTCTGGCGCGGCATCGAGCCAGTCAAGAATAATTCTTGTTCATACGCCGGGCAACATGAGCCGCGGAATCGCGCCGCCGGCGGCGCGAGCCGCTCAGGCGAGATCGAAGAGCAGGATCTCGGCGTCGTCGCCGTCGGCCTGCAGGCGCAGCGCCGTCTCGCCTTCCAGCGTCAGCGCGTCGCCGGCGACGAGACGCTGCGCGCCGACACGGATCGCGCCGCGCGCCAGGTGCAGGTAGTAGCGGCGCCGCGTGTCGAGCGCCTTTTCGAGCACCGCGCCGGCGGCCGGCCAGGCGATGTGCAGCCAGGCGTCCTGGTCGATGTGGAAGGGCGTGTCGGCGCCGCGCGGACCGACCACGGCGCTGAAGCCGCCGCGCAGCGCCGCCGCGTCGAGCGCGCCCTGTCCGTAGGAGGCCGACTTGCCGGTGATGGCCGGCTCGATCCAGATCTGCAGCAGGTGCAGCGGCTCGCGCGCCGAGCCATTGTATTCGCTGTGCTGGATGCCGCGGCCGGCGCTCATCACCTGGATCTCGCCGTGGCGCAGCGCGCCGACGCTGCCGAGCGAGTCGCGATGCTTGAGCTCGCCGTCGAGCACGTAGGTGATGATCTCCATGTCGCGATGGCCGTGCGGCGGGAAGCCGGCGGTCGGCACGACGCGGTCCTCGTTGATCACGCGCAGCGCGCCGTAGCCCATGCGCTGCGGGTCGTAGTAGCTGCTGAACGAGAAGCTGTGTCGCGCGTCGAGCCAGCCGTGTTCGGCGTGCCCGCGGCTTTCGCCGGGAATGAAGCTGATCATCGCGCCTCCTGCAACGGGCGCCTTGCCGGCCACCACGGGAATGTGAGATAGGAGCAAAATAGGGACGCCGCGGGGACGGCAAAATCGGAATGTTTTGACGGGGTCCTTCAGGGCTACTGAACATGCGCTTGACTCTCGACGCCCTGGAGACGCTGGACGCCATCGACCAGCAGGGCAGCTTCGCGAAAGCCGCCGAGGTCCTGCACCGCGTGCCGTCGGCCGTCACCTACACGGTGCAGAAGCTCGAAGCCGATCTCGGCGTGCAGCTGTTCGACCGCAGCGGCAAGCGCGCCCGGCTCACCGAAGCCGGGCAGGCGCTCGTCGAGCGCGGCCGCGAGCTGCTGCGCCGCGCCGAGAGCCTCGAGAACACCGTGCGCCGCGTCAGCCACGGCTGGGAAACGCAGCTGACGCTGGCGATCGACGAGATCGTGCCGCTGGAGCTGGTCTTCCCGCTGATCGCCGAATTCGACGGCCTGCTCTGCGGCACGCGCATCCGTCTGACGCGAGAAACCTTCGGCGGCGCCTGGGACGCGCTGATCGACCGCCGCGCCGATCTCACCATCGGCGCCGCCGGCGAGATGCCGCAGGGCCACGGCCTGGCCTGCAAGCGCTGGTGCTCGGTGCCGTTCGAGTTCGCCGTCGCGCGGCACCATCCGCTCGCCGATCAGCCCGAGCCGCTGCTGTTCGAGCAGATCGTCAGCCATCGCGCCGTGGTCGCCGCCGACTCCTCGCGCAAGCTGGCGCCGCGTTCGATCGGCATCCTCGACGGCCAGGAGACGCTGATCGTGCCGAGCCTGATGGCCAAGCTGGCGGCGCAGCGCGTCGGCCTCGGCATCGGCTTTCTGCCCGAATACCTGGTCGCGCCGCATCGCGCCGACGGTTCGCTGATCGTGCGGCAGGTCGAGGCGCCGCGCGAGCCGGCGATCCTGCACGTCGCCTGGCGTGCCGGCGAGGAAGGCCGCGCGCTGTCCTGGTTCCGCGAGCGCGTGCTCGGCGATCCGCAGCTGCTCCAGGCCCTGCACGCGCTCGAAGCGCGCGAGCCCAAGCTCGGCACGCCCTAGGTTCGGATCAGAGCAGGCGCAGCGCGCGCAGCAGGCCGGCGAACAGCACGAGGAAGCCGCCGATCTCGGCGATCACCAGCAGCAGCATGAACAACAGCAGCGCGTGCTTCGGCAGCGCGATGCGTCCGACGCGCTGCGGGCGGCGGAACTGGTTGTCGGTGTCGTCGAGCCAGCCGTGCAGCGCGTAGCCGAGGATCGCCACCGCGAAGAAGGCCAGCGGCAGCGCCGTCGCCCACAGGTTCGTCGTCTCGCGCCAGGCCGACAGCTGCGCGAACTGCACCAGCAGCAGCGCGGCGAACGAATAGAGCAGCGCGGCGCGGTGCGCGATGTCCACGTAGACCGGCGCCTGCGCATCGCCGCGGCGCGCGATGTGCGCGTACTTCCACACGCCGGTGACGAGGCCGGCGGTGAAGAACAAGCCGGCGCCGACCAAGGCCAGCGCCGCGGCCGGCCGCAGCTCTGCGGTATCGGCGATCATGCGGCCGCCGCCCGGTCGCGCATCGGCACGAAGCCGGGCTGCTGTTCGACGCGCGCGATCCAGGCGCGGATCTGCGGATGGTCGGCGAGCGAGTAGCCGCCCTGATGCGCGACGTGCGTGTAGGCCCACAGGGCGATGTCGGCGATGCTGTAGTCGTCGCCGGCGAGGAACGGCGTCTTCTGCAGCTGCGTCTCCATCACGCCGAGCGCGGCGTAGCCGCGCGGCATCGTCTCGCGGATCTTCTGCGCCCATTCCTCGGCCTTGCCGAGGTAGTGCACCCAGAAGCGCACGGTGGCGATGTACGGCTCGTGGCTGTACTGCTCGAAGAACAGCCATTGCAGGATCTGCGCGCGCCGCCAGCGGTCGGCCGGAAACAGCGGCGAATCGTCGGCGAGGTAGCAGAGCATGGCATTCGATTCGGCGAGGTGGCGGCCGTCGTCGAGTTCGAGCAGCGGCACGCGGCCGTTCGGATTGCGGGCGAGGAATTCCGCGCTGCGCGATTCGCCGCGCAGGATGTCGACCTCGCGCCAGCGGAAGTCGATGCCGAGCTGGTGCATGAGCAGCGCCGGCTTGTGACAGTTGCCGGAGCCGGTGAA
The DNA here is from genome assembly GCF_000474945.1 of Solimonas soli DSM 21787. Taxonomy (GTDB): domain Bacteria; phylum Pseudomonadota; class Gammaproteobacteria; order Nevskiales; family Nevskiaceae; genus Solimonas; species Solimonas soli. The sequence goes on from NZ_KI440836.1 coordinate 218,670, forward strand.
GCCGTAGAGGGTCAACATGACGGACTCGATGTCGATGACGGTGGCGGCAGCGTAAGATCGCGGCACGCGCCAGTATCGCCGCTGGCCGCGCCGCATCAAAGCGCGACCGTTCAGGGGAGCCAGGGATGGACGACCAGGGTTTGCAGGAACTCGCCCGCGCGGCCATGAGCCGCGTGCCGCTCGACGCCGCCGCGCTGCTCCGGCGCGAACCGCCGGCGCGCGTCGCCGCGGTGCTCGATCTGCTGCCGCGCCATTTCGCGCGCGACGTCATCACGCACCTGCCGGTCGAGCTGCGGCCGGCGCAGGCGGCGGTCGGCGAGCTGGCGCTGCCCGGCTCGGTCGGCGATCTCATGGAGGACGCCGGCGGCGCGCTGCCGGAGACGGCGAGCGTGCACGACGCCATCGAATACCTGCGCGCCAGCCGCGACGCGCGGCAGATCACCTACCTCTACACGCACGACGGCGAGGAGCGCCTGTCCGGCCTGGTGGTGATCCGCGATCTGCTGCTGTCGCGGCCCGACCAGCCGCTGTCCGAGGTGATGCTGCCGGCGCCGTTCACGCTGACCGCGGCGATGCCGGCGAGCGAGGCGATCAAGGCCGCGGTGCATCGCCACTACCCGGTCTATCCGGTGGTCGACGGCGGCGGTCATCTGATCGGCGTGGTGCGCGGCTGGCGCCTGTTCGAACGCCAGGCGATCGAGATCACCGCGCAGTCCGGCCAGATGGTCGGTGTCGACAAGGAGGAGCGCGTCTACACCAGCCTGTGGCAGGCCTTCCGCATGCGCCATCCCTGGCTGCAGATCAATCTGCTCACCGCCTTCCTCGCCGGCTTCGTGGTCTCGCTGTTCGAGGGCACGATCTCGCAGATCGTCGCGCTCGCCGCCTTCCTGCCGATTCTCGCCGGGCAGAGCGGCAACACCGGCTGCCAGGCGCTCGCCATCACCCTGCGCGGCCTCACGCTCGGCGATCTGGCCCGCTACCCGGTGCGCCGGCTGGTCGGCAAGGAGCTGGTGCTCGGCGCGCTCAACGGCGGCTTCACCGGCCTGGTCGCCGGCGCCGCGATGTGGTGGACGGCCGCGCACACGCACAACCCGCAGGCGCCGATGCTGGCCCTGGTGATCTGGCTGGCGATGGTCGGCGGCTGCACGCTGAGCGGCCTGTTCGGCGTGATGGTGCCGCTGGCGCTGCGGCGCTTCGGCGCCGATCCGGTCACTGCGTCGAGCATCTTCCTCACCACCGGCACCGACATCGCCGGCATGGGCCTGATGCTGGCGCTGGCCACCGCGCTCGTCCTGTAGCGCGCACCCCGACGCGCCCTGTCGGCCGGCGCCGCGGCGGCGGTCGGCGTTCGCCTGTAGTAAATCCGCACTGAGGAGATTCCGGCAGCGCGCGACGCGCCAGAATCCGTGCGGGGACGGCATTCGATTTGCGCACAGTAATGCCGGGGTCATTGCAGCATTCCAGTCAATCGGGGACGGCGGGCCGACCGCCATCGGGGAAACATGAAACGCAGCATCTTCACGGGCGCGCTCTGCCTGGGCGTAGCCGCGGCGGCGTCCGCCGCCAGCAGTGGCGGCCATTACGACGCCTTCTGGGCCACGCAGCCGCGCATGGCGATCGCCGGATCGCTCGCCGCCACGCGCAACTACGACGCGCAGCTCGGCGCCACGACCTTCGTCTGGGCCGATCGCGGCGCGCGCGCGCCGACCGTCGGCGCGATCGGCGCGAAGGCGCGCAGGCCGCAGCTGGAGAGCTTCGCGCGGCAGTACCTGCGCAGCCAGGCCGGCCGGCTGGCGCTGAGCGCGTCGAGCCTCGACACGGCGACGCTCGCCGATCTGCAGGATTCCGGACGCGGCCCGGTCGTCGCCCGCTTCACGCAGCGCATCGACGGCATCGAGGTCTTCAACCGCCAGCTCAACGTCATGCTGGATCGCAGCGGCCGGCCGGTCGCCGCCTCGGGCTATTTCGCGAAGAGCGGCGACGTCGCGCAGAAACGGGTCGCCGCCTTCTCGGCCGATGCCGCGAGCGGCGCCATCAGCAAGGCCTTCGCGCGGCTCGGCGTCAAGGTCGGCGCCGGCGCGCTGCAGCAGACCGCGACGCGCGGCGAGTACCGCCTGTTCGCGCTCGACGAGCTGCTGGCCGGCTTCGGCGTATCGCGGCCGGTGCGCGTCAAGGCGGTCTATTACGCGCTGCCCGATCGCGTCGTGCCGGCCTACTACGTCGAGATCTTCGGCCGCCGCGGCAGTTCGCCCACGACGGTGGCCTGGAGCCAGGTCGTCGGCGAGGACGGCAGCACGCTGTTCGCGCGCGACCTGGTCGCCTACGACAGCGCCCAGGCCTTCAGCTACCGCGTGTTCGCCGACGACAGCGGCATCCACCAGCCCTTCGACTCGCCGCTCGGCAACGGCTACGTGCCGTTCCCCGGCACCTCGATCAACCAGGAGCTGCCGCGCGTCGGCGCCACCGCCAATCTGGTCACGCTCGCCAGCGGCCCGATCTCGACCGCCGACCCCTGGCTCGCGGCCGACGCCACCACCACGACCGGCAACAACGCCGACGCCTTCCTCGACACCGGCCCGCAGCTCGTCATCCCTCTGAATCTGCCGGTCGACCTGCCGACCGGCGACGGCTACATCCCGGGTTCCGGCGATCTGCGCGCGGCGCCGACCGGCGACCACACCTTCGACTACGCCATTCACGCCGATGACGATCCGGCCGGCAGCGAGGCCAGGAACGCCGCCATCGTCAACCTGTTCTACCTGAACAACTGGCTGCACGACTGGTGGTACGACCACGGCTTCGACGAAGTCGCCGGCAACGCGCAGGCCAGCAACTACGGCCGCGGCGGCGTCGAAGGCGACGCCATTTCGGCGCAGGGCCAGGACTCCTCGGGCCGCAACAACGCCAACATGGCGACGCCGGCCGACGGCGGCTCGCCGACCATGCAGATGTACCTGTTCGACGGCCCCGTCAAGGGCGAGGTGCGGCAGACCGCGCCGGGCGATTCGGGGCCGCTGAAGTTCTCCGGCGCCGCCTTCGGCCCGAGCACCTTCGACCTCAGCGGCGACGTGGTGCTGGTCAACGACGGCAGCGAGCCGGTGAGCAACGGCTGCAACGACCTGCTGACGATTCCCGATCCGACCGGCCTCGGCCTGATCCCGGCGATTCCCTCGCTGCCGGACCTGCGCGTGATCGGCAAGATCGCGCTGATCGATCGCGGCGCCTGCTCGTTCACGGCGAAGGAGCAGTTCGCGATGCTGTCCGGCGCCAAGGCGATGATCGTCGTCAACAACGGCGACGGCGATCCGATCACCATGAGCGATTCGACGATCCCGGACATCCCGATCGGCCTGCCGGTCACGCCCGGCCAGCTGTACACGGTGCCCGCCGTGATGATCCGCCAGGCCGACGGCGAGGCCATCAAGGCCGCGCTCGCGGCCGGCAAGGTGACGATGCACGTCAAGCGCGAGGCCTCGATCGACTACGACGGCACGCTCGACGAGCTGGTGATCTCGCACGAATTCTTCCACCACGTCAGCAACCGCCTGGTCGGCAACGGCTCCGGCCTCGGCAACACGCAGGGCGGCGGCATGGGCGAAGGCTGGAGCGATTTCGACTCGCTGCTGCTGTCGGTGCGCCCCGAGGACAAGAACGTGCCGGGCAACGAGCACTGGCAGGGCGCCTACCCGACCGGCTTCTACGTCATCCCGAGCTACTACTTCGGCATCCGCCGCGCGCCGTACTCGACGCAGTTCGGCATCAATCCGCTGACCTTCAAGCACATCACCGACGGCGTCGCCATCGAGGGCGCGCCGCTCGCCTTCGGCGCCGACGGCGCCGACAACTCGGAAGTGCACAACGTCGGCGAGGTCTGGGCCAACATGCTGTGGGAGGTCTACGCGTCGCTGCTGAACCACCACGACTTCGCCACCGCGCAGACGCGCATGAAGGACTACGTGATCGCCGGCCTGAAGATGACGCCGTCGTCGCCGACCCTCACCGAGGCGCGCGACGGCATCCTCGCCGCCGCGCTCGCCACCGATCCGCTCGACTACGCGCTCGCCGCGCGCGCCTTCGCCAAGCGCGGCCTCGGCCTGCACGCGGTCGCGCCGGATCGCGACAGCACCGACAACGCCGGCGCGGTCGAGGACTACGTCGCCTTCGCGGCGCCGCTGCCGACGCTCGAAGCCGGCATCGGCAGCACCGCCGGCGGCGACGACGGCTGCGACGGCGACGGCATCCTCGATGCGGGCGAAACCGGCACGCTGACGTTCTCGCTCTACAACAACGGCGCCTACACGCCGGGCGACACGATCAGCGCGACGGTGAGCAGCGACCAGGGCGCGCTGACCCTCGGCGGCGGCAAGCTGAGCTTCACGGCGCCGGCGGTCGGCGGCACGGCGACGGCGACGCTGAAGGCGGCCCTCGCCGGCGCCGCCGCCTCGCCGCTGCAGGCGACGCTGAGCATCCGGCTCGACACGCCGGCGCACGCCGATGCGGCGATCGAATATCCGGCCGCAAGCTCGCTGTCCCTGCTCGCCAACGACGACATCGCGCGCAGCGCCAACCGCGACGACTTCGAATACCCGCAGATCGCCGCCTCCGGCTGGACGCGCGTCTCACAGGGCACGACCGCGCAGTGGAGCATCGTCGACGACAACGATGATCTCGGCAGCGGCCACGTCTGGTACGGGCCGAACGTCGACGCGGCGAGCAATTTGTATCTCGTCACGCCGGCCTTCAGCGTGCCGGCCGACGGCGCGTTCTCGATGAGCTTCGACCATCACTACGACTTCGAGTCGCTGCTGCCGCTGCCGGTGATCGGCATCGGCTACGACGGCGGCTTCGTCGAGGTGAGCGTGGACGGCGGCGGCACCTGGACGGACGTCACCGATTTCGGCGCGACCTTCACGCAGAACGGCTACAACGGCACGGCGCAGGTCACCGGCCACAGGGGCTTCGTCAACCGCAACAGCGGCATGCAGACCTCGACGCTCGACTTCGCCAAGCTGCTCGCCGGCAAGACCGCGCAGATCCGCTTCCACATCGCCAACGACGAACTCAACGGCGGCTACGGCTGGGCGATCGACAAGCTCGCGCTGACCGGCACCGCCGCGCCGGTGTTCAACGCCCTCTCCATCGAGGATGGCCATTGCACCATCGGCGGCGGCACGACCGGCGGCAGCACCACCGGCGGCAGCACGACGGGCGGCGATACCACCGGCGGCGGCAGCACGGGTGGAACCAGCACCGGCGGCAGCACCACCGGCGGAGACACGACCGGCGGTTCGAGCACGGGCGGCACGACGACGGCGGGCGGCACCACCGGCGGCACGACGACCGGCGGCGGCACCACCACCGGCGGAACCACGACGGGCGGAACCACGGGCGGCACGACCACGGGCGGTACGACGACCGGCGGTACGACGGGCTCCGGCTCGACCACCGGCACGACCGGCGGCGCCAGCACCGGCGGCGATGCGGACGCCGGCGGCGGCGGCGCCATGCCGGGCGCCGCGCTGCTCGGCCTGCTGCTGCTCGGGCTGGCGCGACGCCGGCGCCCTTGAGCATCGCCGGGCGTGGCGGAACGGCGGCCGCGGGCCGCCGTTCTTTTTTGTATCGGATGTGTATCGGACGCGCGCCGCGCGACCCGCCGCGACGCGGATGCGGCACAATGCCGCCGCATGCGTACCCCTCTGCTGCCGATGCTGTGCGCCGCCGGCCTGGTGCTGACGTCCTGCGCGGGCACGTCGCGAACGTCGGTCAGCCGGCAGATCCGCGACGCCTTCAACGCCGCCGATGCCGATCACGACGAGCAGCTCTCGCCGGCCGAGTTCGCCAAGCTGCCGCTGACGGGCGTGAAGTTCGAGGAGCTCGACACCGACGGCAACGGCAGGATCTCGCTCGCCGAGCTGCAGAGCTACCTGGTCTGGCGCCGCGTGCAGGCCGCGGGCAACCGGCCGCTCGACAGCAACGGCAATCCGCCGCGCTACTGAGGCCGGCCGGGACCGCGCGACGATGACGGCGCTCGATCTGGCGATCGTTGCCGTCGGCTTCCTCACCGCCTCGCTGTCCGGCGCCGCGGGGCTCGGCGGCGGCACCATCCTGATCGGTGTCTTCTACGCGCTCGGCATGTCGCCGGCCGAGGCCGTGCCGCTGTTCGCCGCCGTGCAGTTCGTCTCCAACAGCTCGCGCACCATCGCCTACGTGCGCGACGTCGAGTGGCATGCCGCCGGCTGGTTCCTGCTCGCCGGCATTCCGGCGACGCTGCTCGTCGCGCCCTTCGCCGGCGAGATCGACGGCGACGCGGTGAAGCTGATCCTCGCCGGCCTCATCCTCGCCTCGCTGGCGCCGCAGCGCGGCGGCGCGCCGCTGGCGGCGCGGCCGGCGTTTCTGATCGCCGGCTTCCTCAACGGCAGCATCGGCCTGTTCGTCGGCGCCACCGGCCTGTTCGTCGGCCGCCTGTTCTTCCGCCCGGAGTGGCGCAAGGAAACGGTGATCGGCACGCTGGCGATGACGCAGACGCTCGGCCACGGCCTGCGCGTGCTGGCCTACGGCTTCGTCGGCTTCTCGGCGCTGGCCGCGCCGCAGCGCCTGGTACCGCTGTGCCTGGCGGTGATCCTCGGCACGATCGTCGGCAAGCGCCTCAACGGTCGCCTCAGCGAGCGCACCTTCGCGCGCCTGTTCCGCGTCATCCTCGTCACGCTGTCGCTGAAGCTGATCTGGGATGCGCTGCGTGGTTACGGATGGATCTGAAATGGATTTGCAACTCGACAGAGCGGCGGTCGAACGCCTGATTCGCGACGGTCTGGTCGCCGCCGGCCGCGGCGGCCTCGTCGTCGAGGAACTGCGCAGCGGCTACGCGCGCATCCGTCTGCCCTACGACGCGCACATGCTGCGCCCGGGCGAGGTGATCTCCGGCCCGACGCTGTTCACCGCCGCCGACAGCGCGATGTACGCGCTCGTGCTCGGCCATGCCGGCGCCGAGCTGATGGCGGTGACCAGCGACATGAGCATCCGCTTCGTCGGCAAGGGCCTGCCCGGCGACGTCATCGGCGAAGCCACGTTCATCAAGTTCGGCCGCCGCCTCGCGGTGATGGAAGCGCGGCTGTCGACGCGCGCCGCGCCGGGCCTCATCGTCGCGCACGCGACCGGCACCTACGCGCGACCGCCGCAGACGCCGCCCGCGGCCTGAATCGGCGGCGCCCCGCGGCGCCGCGCGCATGCTCAGTGCTGCGGAATTTTCTTCGCGGGCGTCGGCGGCAGCGGAACCCTGGCGCCATCGACGAGCATCACGTAGCCCTGCGCCGCGTCGAGCAGCAGCTCGGCCGACATCGTCACCGTGCCGGCGTCGCTCGGCCGGTGCGCGAGCCGCGGCTGCACGACGATCGTCACCCTGGCGGCCGGCGTCTGCGCGGCGAAGGCCTGCAGCTCGCGAAAGGCGGCGCGCGACACGTCGCTGACGCGCAGCGTGTAGGTGCTGTGCTGTTCCGGCGCCAGCAGCAGGCCGCCGGGCGTGGTCTGCACGCTTCTCTGCTCCTGCTCCAGCAGGCAGCTCGCCTCGCGATGGCCGGCCTCGCCGTCGACGCTGATCAACAGCGCGCTGCGCGCCGGGTCCGGCACGAACTCGCCGGGCAGGGTCAAGCGCACGCGCAGCGCTTCGACATCGGCGCCGGCAAACCCGGCGGCGTCGATGTCGCTCGGGCGCGCCGGCGGCGCCGGCGGTGCCGATGCGCAGGCCGTCAGCAGCGCCGCGAGGCCGGCGGCCAGGGTCCAGCGAAGCAGGCGGCGCCGCAGCGGGGCGCCGCAGGCATGCAAGCTCATCGTTCCTTTTCCTTCGCCGCCGCCGGCACGGTCGCCGACGCGCACGGCGATCGACAGACCGTGCGCCGCGGCCAGAGTTCGCGGACGCGCCGCGCGTACATCTGCAGCCGCCGCGCCCTCAGGCGCGCCGGCGGCGCGCGGCGCGCTTGCGCGCACCCTTCGGCGCCGGCTTGCCCGGCGCCTTGGCGCGCGCCGGCGTGCGCTTGTTGCTGTCGATGCTTTTCTTCAGCAGCGCCATGAAGTCGACGACCTTGTCCGACGATTCGTGCGCCGGCTCGGCATCGGCCTTGGCGCTGATCCTGGCACCCTTGCGCTTCAGGCGCTCGCGGATCGCGCGGCTCAGCTTCTCGCGGAACTCGTCCTTGTATTGCGCCGGCTTGAAGCGGCCGCTCATCGATTCGACGAGCTGGCGCGCCATGTCGAACTCGCGTTCGGTGATGCGATACGACTTCGCCGAAGCGGACGGAAAGTTGTATTCGTCGGCCGCCACGATCTCCTGCGGATAGCGCAGCAGGATCATCTGCAGCGCGTCGCCGGCCGGCCGCACCAGCGCCAGGCTCTCGCGCGTGCGGATGACGACGCGCGCGACGGCGACCTTGTTCAGTTCGCGGAGCGTCTCGCGCAGCAGCACGTAGCCCTTCTCGGCCTTCTTCGGCGGCACCAGGTAGTACGGTCGCTCGTAGTATTCGGGGCCGATCTCGTCGGGATCGACGAAGGTCTCGATGTCGACCGATTCGTTGCTCTCCGGCGCGGCGTTCCTGAAGTCCTCGTCCTTGAGCACGACGTAATTGCCCTTCTCGTACTCGAAGGCCTTGACGATGTCCTTCCACGGCACTTCCTCGCCGGTCTCCTCGCTGACGCGCTCGTAGCGCACGCGCGCGTTGCTGCGCGCGTCGACCAGGTGAAAGTGCAGGTCGTGCTTGCGTTCGCCGGTCATCAGCTGCACCGGAATGTTGAGCAGGCCGAAGGAGATCGCGCCGGTCCACAGAGGTCTTGCCATGTTCGTCTCTCCCTGTTGCGCGCCTCAGCGCGGCAATGCCTGCTCGACCTCGTCGATGCCCCGCCAGGGATCGGGATGCCGGGCGATGCGCTCGCGGATATTGCCGAAGTGGTACTGCGCCGCGCTCTTCAGGCGGCCGAGCTCGTCCCAGGCCAGCGGCACGGCGATCGGCGCGCCGGGCCGCGCGCGCAGGCTGTAGCTGGCGATGCTGGTCGCGCCGCGCGCATTGCGCAGGTAGTCGATGAAGATGCGGCCACGGCGCCGGGTCTTGCTCGCGACGTCGAGATAGCGCTGCGGTTCTTCCTGCGCCAGGCTGCTCGCCACCGCGTGCGCGAAGGACTTCACCGCGTCCCAGCCGTCGCGCCCGCTCAGCGGCACGACCACGTGCAGACCCTTGCCGCCCGAGGCGCGCAGGAAGGACGCCAGTTTGAGCGCGGCGAGCCGTTCGCGCACCGCCTGCGCGGCGGCCTTGACCGCCGACCACGGCACGTCGGGCGCGGGATCGAGATCGAAGACGATGCGGTCCGGCGTGTCGGGGTCGGCGAGCGGCGCGCCCCAGGCATGGATCTCGACCACGTTCATCTGCACCAGCGCCAGCAGGCCGTCGAGATCCTCGATGTAAACGTAGGGATCGCGCTTGGCCTTGGCGTGCGCCGCGTGCACCGCGTCGCGGAACCCCGGCGTCAGATGCTTCTGGAAGAAGCACTCGCCGCCGACGCCGTCCGGGCAGCGCAGCAGCGCCAGCGGCCGGCCGACGATGCCCGGCAGGATCTGCGCGGCGATGTCGGCGTACAGCACGCCGATCTCGGCCTTGCTGATCGCAGGCGCAGTGAAGATCAGCCGCTGCGGATGCGTGAACGGATACGGCGCCGGCGTGTCGTCCTTCTTCATGTCCGCCATCTTGCGCCGCGCCGCGCGCTTCGTCGCGCCGCGGACGACACGCTTCGGCGCCGCCGCGACGGCGCGGCGCGGGCGCGGCGCGGCGTCGGTCGCCGTCGCCAGCTGCGGCGCGCGATGGGGCTGCGCGACGTCGGCCGGCGACTTGTCCGGGCGCAGGCCCTTGACGCTCGCCTGGCGCAGGATGCCGTCTTCGGTCCAGGCGCGGAATTCGACTTCGACGACCAGCTGCGGGCGAACCCAGCGCGGCCTGGCGCCGCGCAACTCGGCACGGCCCGGCGCATGGGAGAGCGCGACCGGCGTGTCGGTCGGCCTGAAGCGCTTGAGCAGGCCGGCGATGACGTCCTCGGACAGGCCGCTGCCGACACGGCCGACATAGCGCCAGGCCTGGCCGCGCGGCGCCGGGCGCGCCAGCAGCAGCGAGCCGAGCTCGGCGCGCGCGCCCTGTCCCGGCGTGTAGCCGACGATGACGAACTCGTCCGACTGCACGCACTTGATCTTCAGCCAGGCGCCGCCGCGGCCTTCGCGATACGGCGCCTCGCGCGACTTGCTGACGATGCCTTCGAGGCCGAGCTTGCAGGCCGCCGCGAAGGCCTTCGGCCCTTCGCCGACCATCGTTTCGGAGCGCTGCAGCGGCAGCGGCGCGTCCTTGAGCAGCGCATGCAGCGCGCGCTTGCGCGCATCCTGCGTCTGCTCGCGCAGATCGGCGCCGTCGAGATAGAGCAGGTCGAAGACCATGGCGCGGATCGTCTCGCCGCTCGCGCCGGCGTCGGCGAAGCGCTTCTGCAGCAGATCGAAACGACTGTGGCCGTCCTCGTCGTAGGCGACCAGCTCGCCGTCGATGATGCAGTCGCGGCAGTGCAGATCGAGGATCGCGTCGCGCAGCGCCGGCAGCTTCGCGGTCCAGTCGATGCCGTTGCGCGACAGGATCTTCACGCGCCGGTTCTCGCGCAGCGCCAGGAAGCGGTAGCCGTCGTACTTGACCTCGTGAATCCAGTCGGCGCCGCCCGGCGCGCGATCGACGAGACGCGCGAGCTGCAGGCCGACTTCGCGCGGGAAGGCATCGCGACGGCGGCGCGGCGACGGCGCGCCCGGCTTCGCGGTCTTCTGCGCCGCGGCCTTGCCGGTACGCGCCGCGGTCGACGGCGCGGCCTTGCGCGTCGCCTTCGCGCGCGGCGCGGCGGCGCGGCCGCGGCCGCCGCGTTGCCGCGCCGTCCATTCGCGCAGCGGCGTGTCGTCCGCCACGTCGGGCGCGCGCGCCGCCTCGTCCTCGGCCTTGATCAGCAGCCACTGTGGCTGCCGGCCGGCCAGATGCGTGCGCACCAGCGACCAGCGGCCGCGCAGGCGCTCGCCGTGCAGCGTGAAATGCAGATGCCCCTTCTTGAATGCGGCGTCGACATCCTCGTCTTCGGGCTGCCAGCGGCCCTCGTCCCAGATGTCGACGTGGCCGGCGCCGTACTGGCCCTGCGGGATGTCGCCCTCGAACTTGCCGTAGGCGACCGGATGGTCCTCGACCTCGACGGCGAGGCGCTTCTGCGTCGGGTCCAGCGACGGCCCCCTGGGAATCGCCCAGCTGCGCAGCGTGCCGCCCCACTCGAGCCGGAAATCGAAATGCCGGCGCCGCGCGTGGTGCAGCTGCACGACGAAGCTCGGCGCCGGCGCCTTGCCGCGCGCGCGGCGCGGCGCCTTCGCCGTCTCGCGCCCGCTCGGTTCCGAGGTGACGTCGAAACGGCGCATCCGCCGGTACTTCGCGAGCCGCCGCATGGTCGCTCCTTCGGCTGCAGGGAGGGCGTTCGAAGATCGCGCGCGCCCTATGAGCGAGCGCTGAATCCGCGCGCTACCAGTGCGGCGGATAAGCCTCGTGCGTCGGCAGGCCGCCGCTCGGGCAGCCCCATTCGGCGCGCGAGGACCAGAAGATGTGGTCGCTCGGCAGGAGCGGCGGCGCCGCATCGAGCGAGCCGGCCGGCACGATGGCGCGGCCGCTGCGCGACAGGCGCGGCACCGGCGCGCCGCAGCGGCTGCAGAACCATTTGCCGAAGGCCGCGGTATTCGGCAGCTCGAAGCGCGAGATCAGTTGCTCGCCCGACCGCCAGTGCAGCTGCGCCGGCTCGATCAGCAGATTGGTCGCATGCCCGGTGCCCGTGCCCTTGCGGCAGCGCGAGCAATGGCAATGGATCATGCGCGCAAACGGCGGATCGACCTCGTAGGTGATCGCGCCGCACAGGCAGCCGCCGCGCAGGGAAGTGCTTTCACTCATGTCGATGTCCAGTTCTGTATCTTGAGGCCCGGCACGCGCTTGAACTCGCGTTCCTTGTTCGTCACCAGCGTAAGCCCCGCCGGGCGGGCGTGCGCGGCGATCCACAGATCATTGCCGCCGATGGTTTCGCCCCGGGCTTCCAGCGCGGCGCGAATCCGCCCGTGCTCGTCGGCGACCGCAAGCGGCATGGCGAGCACCGGCAGCAGCGAGACAAGATCCGCCAGTCGCGCCAGCGCCACTTCACGTTGCCTGCTTTTCTGCGTCCCGTACAGGAGTTCGCCATACGTGATGAGGGAGAGAACGGCGTCGCCGGGATGAAGCTTCTCGAAGCGCGCCAGCACCTCGGGCGGACGCTTCTGCCGGATGTGGACGCAGATGTTCGTATCGAGGAGAAAGCGCGCCATTCGGAGCCCTTTCCGCTTCTGCGGCGGAGGGTCGTCGCGCTCGCCTGCAAGAACGTCGTCGGGCATGTCGGCCAGCAAGTGAAAGGCCGTCGCCATGCCCTTCGCCTTCGGCCTGAGCACGATCTCGGGCGGCGTGTGCGCGGCCGCGAGCTTCTCCGGCTGCCTGCCTCAATCCCGCTGCTTCGGCACCCAGGCCCATGCCAGGGTCGCGGCGATCGGCGATTCGCCGGTCTGGTCGGTGACGCGGACGGCGACGACCAGATCGCCCTTCGGCTCGGACTGCAGGCGCGCGCGCTGCGCGGCGTCGAGCGTGGCGACGGCGCGCAGGTCGCCGTGCGCGCGCTTCAGGTAGTCGATGTGCAGGCTCTTGAGCAGCGGCAGCGCCGCATCCGGCACGTTCATGCCGAACACGGCGCCGGTCGCGGTCTCGGCGAGCAGGGCCATGGCGGCGGCGTGCACGCCGCCGATGTGGTTCTGCACCTTGCGCCGGTTGCGCACGACGACGACGGCCTGCTCGGCCGTGAGCGTTTCGAAGCGCAGGCCGCCGGTGCCGGCGAAGCGCACCTGCGAATTGAACAGCAGCGTGGTGGCACGGCGGCGCAGCGGCGCGGGCAGCGGCGCGAGAAAGCCGACGGCGCGGGACAGGCGGTTGGCGGGCATGGCGTTTTTCCTCGGGAGCGTGCGCCGCATTGTCGGCGGCGCGGCGGCGCGCCGCCTTGTCCATGCCGGAGTCGCGCCCTGGCGGCGCGGCCAGCGGGCGGCGACACTGGCACGATCACGGTTTCCGGCGGCCGCCGCTGCGACGTTGTGGCGAGGGCGTCATCGATTTCGGGGGAAGGCATGCGAGTTCGTCCATTCGATCGCCGCGATTTCCTGCGCGGCGGCGGCGCGGCGCTGGCACTCGGCGCGCTGAGCGCCTGCGCCAGCGGGCCGGCGCGGCTAGGCGCGGCGGGCGACGCGGCGGACTACGATCCGCTGCCGCCGCTGGCGCCGATCCGCGCGCGCGCCGACCGCATCATCGCCATCACCGTCTGCACGCGGCCGTTCCGCGCCCAGGGTCCGCGCATCGAAAGCGAACGCCTCGGCCGCAAGACCGTCGTGCATCACTACGGCCACGGCGGCAGCGGCTGGTCGCTGTCCTGGGGCTCGGCGCGGCTGGCGGTGCGCGAGGCGCTGGCGACCAAGGTCGGCGACATCGCCGTGATCGGCTGCGGCGCGATCGGCCTGACGTCCGCGCTGGCCGCGCAGCGCGCCGGCCTCAAGGTGACGATCTACGCCAGGGAGCGTCCGCCCGAGGTGCGTTCGATGCGCGCCACCGGCGTGTGGTCGCCGGATTCGCGCTACTGCACGGCGGCGAACGCCACGCCGGAGGCGATCGCGCGCTGGGAGACCATGGCGCGCGACTCGTTGCAGAGCTGGCAGTGGCTGCTCGGCCTGCCCGGCACGCCGGTCGAATGGCGCGACGGCTACGCGCTGTCCGATCTGCCGTTCGGCGGCCGTGGCGGCGAGGCGCCGGGCGAGCCGGAGTACGCCAACCTGCTGCCGCTGATCCGCGCGCTGTGGCCGCGCGCGCAGGACATTCCGCGCGGCGCGCATCCGTTCCCGGTGCCCTACGTGCGCCGCTACACGCAGATGGTGTTCAACATCAGCGCGTACGCGCGCCTGCTGATCGACGATTTCGAGCGCGCCGGCGGCCGCATCGAGACGCGCGAGTTCGCGACGCCGGGCGAGCTCGAGAAGCTGCCCGAGAAAACGATCATCAACGCCACCGGCTACGGCGCGCGCGCGCTGTTCGGCGACGAGAGCGTGATTCCGGTGCGCGGCCAGATCGCGCGCCTGGTACCGCAGCCGGAAGTCGACTACGGCCTCAGCTACGGCGATCTCAACGTCGTGCCGCGCCGCGACGGCATCGTCGTGCAGACCGGCGCGCCCGGTGATTTCGGCAATGCCGACGCGACGCCGGATCGCCGCGAATCGGAAGCCGCCGTCGAGCGGCTCGCGCGGCTGATGGCGGCGCTGCGGCGCGCCTGAGCGCGGCGCGCCTCAGGCGCCGCCGGGCTCGGCGCGGTGGATCACCGAGGCGCGGCCGCGCGCGAGTTCGCGCGCCGCGCTGACGATGCGGAATTCGTAGACCCAGCCCAGCTCGCCGGCGACCAGGCGCGTCGCCAGGCCCTCGAGCGGCGCCGGCAGATCGTCGAGCCGCGTGACGGCGAACTCGACCTCGCGCACCGCGACCAGCACGCCGGGGCGCACGCCGCCGCCGGCGCGGCGCGCGAGCCAGCCGCCATGCACGGCCATCGCCTGCGCGCCGTACTCGATCAGGTGCAGCGCGGCGAGTTCGCCGTCGCGGCGCAGCGGATGCGCGGCGTCGCGATGGCCCTGCGTGCGCAGCTGCACCGTGGTTTGGTCGGCGGCGAGCAGTTCGTCCCACAGGCACATCGCGCCGCCGTGCGGCACCAGCGCGGCGAGGCCGGCGCGGTCGAGCAGGACGCTCATGCCTCCACCCCCGCATTGATTGCGGGAACCGTGACGGGCATGAGGGAGCCCGCTCCCGC
>NZ_KI440836.1:233916-542001 GCF_000474945.1 Solimonas soli DSM 21787
CCCGTTTGCGCTGCGCGCAAAACACCGTGTCGCGCGCTCACGGCTGCCAGTCCGCGCGCAGCGCGCGGCCGCCGGCGTTCGGCAGCACGAGCGAGGCCGCCTCGCCGCGGGCGATCGCCCGCAGCAGCGGCAGCGCGCGCAGCGCCGGGTTGGCGAGGCGCAGGCCTTCGAGCGCGGCGTCGGCGAGCGTGCTCTGCGGCGCGTCGGCCAGGGCGAGCTCGAGCGTGCCGAGCGGCGCGGCGGTGCCATCGTCCGGCTTCAGCCACAGCGCGCAGCTCGCCGCGCAGCCGAGCGGACGCGCGGCGAGCAGCGGCTCCGGCGCCGGCACGTCGAAGACCACGAGCAGGGTGTCGCGGCCTTCGACGACGGTCTGCAGCGCGGCTTCGAGCAGCGCCAGCGCGAACGAGCCGTCGTAGCCGGCCAGCGTCGTCGAGGGCGCGGTCGCGCCGACGGCGATGCCCCAGTAACCGGCGGCGGCATTGTGCACCGAGTTGTGGAAGTCGGTCGGCGAGACGATCTTCTGCGGCTCGGCGACGCCGGCGCAGATGCGATGCAGGATGCCCATGTCGGCGTCGGAGCCGGCGAACACCGTCGCCAGCGCGCCGGCATCGCGCCCCGCCGTCGCTTCCTCGGCGACGCGGAAGGCCTGGCGCACCGCCGGCGTGGCGCGGCGGCGCTCGTTCGGCGGCAGGCGCTGCGGCGCGTAGCTGGTCAGCTCGCTCGCGACGTAGCCCTGCTCGCCGCGCAGCACGCGCGCGGCACTCGGCCAGTCGGGCAGGCCTGGCGTCGCCAGGCCGATCGCTTCGATCGCGACCTTCATGCCGTCCTCCCGAAGATCAGGCAGGCGTTGTTGCCGCCGAAGCCGAAGGAATTCGACGCCGCGTGGCGCACGCGCTGCTCGACGGGGACGAGCGCGTAGCGGGCGCGCAGCGCCGGGTCGAGCTCGCGCGTGTTGAGGCTCGGCGGCACGAAGCCGTGCTCGACGGCGAGCGCCGCGAACACCGCCTCGACGATGCCGGCGGCGCCGAGCGTGTGGCCGGTGTAGCCCTTGGTCGAGCTGCATGTCGGGCCGTGCTCGCCGAACACCGCCATCACGCCCTGATCCTCGGACGCGTCGTTGGCCGGCGTCGCCGTGCCGTGCAGGTTGATGTAGTCGACGTCGGCGGCGCCGAGGCCGGCGCGCGCCAGCGCGTCCTGCATCGCCAGCGCCGCGCCGCGGCCCTGCGGGTCCGGCGTGCTCATGTGATAGGCGTCGGACGATTCGCCGTAGCCGAGCAGCGCCAGCGCGCCGCTCGCGCGCGCCGGCCGCAGCAGCGCGAAGCCGGCGCCCTCGCCGATCGAGATGCCGCGGCGCTGCGCGTCGGCCGGCCGGCAGATGTCGTTCGACACCAGCTGCAGCGCGTTGAAGCCGTACAGCGTCGTCAGGCACAGGCTGTCGACGCCGCCGACCACCGCCGCGTCGCAGACGCCGGCGGCGATCGCGCGGCTGGCGGCGGCGAACACCTTGGCGCTCGACGAACAGGCCGTGCAGACCGCCAGCGCGATGTTCTCCAGGCCGAGCTGCAGGCGCACGAATTCGGCGGCGGCGTGCGGGTTGTGCGTGGTGCGGTGCCTGAACCAGGCCGGCAGGCGCCCGGCCTCGCGGTCGCGCGCGCGATAGGCGTGCTCGGTCGACAGCACGCCGGAGGTCGAGGTGCCGATGAACACGCCGATGCGCGCCGCGCCGAGTTCGGCGCGCGCCGCGGCGACGGCGTCGCGGAAGCCGTCCTGGTCGAGCGCCAGGCGGGCCAGACGATGGTTGCGGCAATCCCACTCGGCGTCGGCGCCGGCGAGTGGCGCGTCGAGGCCCTCGACCGCACCGATCCAGGTGTCGAGCGCGCAGTCCTCGAAGGCCGCGCGCGCCAGTCCGCTGCGCCCGGCGCGCAGCGCGGCGAGCTGCGCGCCGCGGCCGTGGCCGAGCGCGGTGGTCGCCGTCCAGGCGGCGAATTCAAGCGGCGCGATCGGCGTCGGCAGCGGCCGCGCTTCGGTCGGCGATCCAGTAGTCATAGAAGTTGAACCAGTTGTACGGCGCCTCGCGCAGCACGCGCTCGAGGCGACGCGCATAGTCGCCGGCGAGGCGCTGCGCGTCGAGCGCGCGCGTGCGCCGCTCGATGCGGATGTCGTCGGCGAATTCCTCGATGCGCGCCTCGTAGCGGCCACCGCCGCGGTGGACGGCGAAGCCGGTGATGACCGGCACCTCGAGCAGGCTGGCGACGATCCACGGCGCCATCGGCAGCTCGACGTCCTCGCCGAACAGCGGCACGCGCACGCTCGGCTCGCCGGCGCGCGCGCGATCGGCCATCAGGCAGACCAGCTCGCCGCGGCCGAGCGCGTCCTTGAGTTTGAGCAGGAAATCCGGGCCGCGCTCGGAGGCGTCGATGATGCTTGCCGCGATCCGCGGATTGAGGCGCTCGAGAATCGCCGTGTACATGCCGCCGTGCGCGCGGTCCATGACCACGCGCAGCGGCAGGCGGCGTTCGCCGTGGCCGGCGACGCGGATGGTCTCGAAACTGCCGACGTGCGCCAGCAGCACGATGGCGCCGCGCCCGGCGTCGAGCAGGCGCTGCACGCCGGCGCCGCGCGTGATCGTCACCTCGAGGCCGCGCGTGTAACCGCCGACCAGGAACACGCGGTCGAGCATGCAGCTCGCGAAGCAGAAGAAGTGCCGCCACAGATCGCGCCAGGCGGGCGCGCGGCCGAGCGCGCGCGCCAGATAGCGCCGCGACGCGCGCCGCTGCGCCGGCGCCGCGAGCAGGAAATAGAGCACGGCCGGATAGAGGAACAGGCGCGCCGGGCCGCGGCCGCCGACGCGGGCGATGCCGACGATCAGGCGCAGCATGAACACCGTGCTGCGCTCGCGCTGCTGTTCCCAGGTCGCGGACATGGTCAGTTCGCCGCCGCGCGCGATGCGTGGCGCGCGATAGCCGTTCGCCTGCGTGCCGGCCGGCTCATCAGTCACCGAAGCGCAGGCTGCCCTGCGCCGCGATCTGCCCGTCGCGCTCGATGCAAAAGCTCACGCGCCCGTCGTCGCGGGCGGCGACCACGCAGTCGAAGTCGGTCTCCGGCGCGATCGGCGCGACGAACTTGAGCAGCGGCACGCCGCGCAGCGCGCCGAGCGCGAAGGCCTCGCGCGCCAGCTGCACCGCGCATTCGAGCAGCACGACGCCGGGCACCAGCGGCTGTCCCGGAAAATGTCCGGGCAGCGCCGGATGCTCGGCCGGCACGCGCAGCGTGGCGCGCGCCTCGCGCGGCGCGCTCATGACTCGCCCAGCAGCGCGGCGAGCTGCGCGCGCGACAGCTTGCCGATCTCGTTGCGCGGCAGCTGCGCGACGCGCTTCAGCGGCCGCGGCAGGAACACCGGATCGACCTGCTGCGCCAGCGCGCGCAGGATCTCGGCCTCCGAGACGTTCGGCGCGACGACCACGGCGGCGAGGCGTTCGCGCGCGCCGTCCGGCGGCACGATGACGCCGTCCTCGACGCCGGGAATGAGCAGCAGCTTCTGCGTCAGATCGGCGGCCGACATGCGCTTGCCGGCGACCTTCAGCAGATCGGCGCTGCGGCCGAGTAGGCGGAAGCGGCCGTCGTCGAGCGGCTCGATGCGATCGTGCAGCCACACCGGCGCCGGCAGGTGCGCGCCGTGCAGCGCGGCGCCGTCCTCGTGCGCGACCAGCGTCGCGCCCTCGTGCAGGCGCCAGACTTCGCCTTCGACCGTGCGCCGCGTCGCCAGGCTGCCGGCCTCGGTGCAGCCGTAGATTTCCTCGACCGGCGCGCCGAAGCGCGCCTCGGCGGCGGCGGCGAGCTCGACCGACAGCGGCGCGGTCGCCGAGACGATGCGCGCCAGCGGCGGCAGCGCCGCGCCGGCGGCGAGCAGCGCGCGCAGATGCAGCGGCGTCGTCACCAGCAGGCGCGGCGCTTCCATCTGTGTCAGTGCATCGGCGACGTCGGCCGGGAACAGCGGCCGCGCGCCGTGCGTCGCCAGGCCGCCGGCGAGCGCGTAGAGCACCGAGGTCTCGAGGCCGTACATGTGCTGCGGCGGCACGGTGGCGACGATCGAGGCGCCGCCGTCCGGCACGAAGCGCCGCATCGACAGGCGCGCGGTGCGCACCAGCTCGCCCCAGGTCTTGGCGTGCGGCTGCGGATGGCCGGTGCTGCCGGAGGTGAAGGGAATCGCCGCGATGGTGCCGGCGGCGATCGGCGGCAGCGCCGGCGCGGTCGCCACGTCGAGAGCCTCGACCTGCGGCGCCGCGCGCCAGGGCAGGCCGGCGGCCTGCTCCTCGCGATCGGCGACCACGCGCCGCGCGCCGTGCGTGGCGGCGATCTCGCGCAGCGCCGCCGGCGCCACGCTCGGCGGCAGCAGCAGCGGCCGTCGCGCCAGCAGCGCCGCCGCCAGGGTCAGCGCGAAGCCCTCGCGCGATTCGCAGAGGTTGATCAGCGGCCCGGCCTCGCCGCGCATCTCGTCGGCGAGGCGCTGCGCCGCCTGCAGGAAGGCCGCGCGCGTGATGCGCTGCGCGCCGCGCTGCCAGAGCGTCGCCCGCGCGTCGCCGGGCGCCAGCAGCGGCAGCATGGCGGCGGCGGCCGGCATCAGCGCAAGCGCACGCCGCTGCGCGCGATGCGGCGCAGGTAAGCGACGAAGCCGTCGCGGTCGTGATCCGGGAAGCGCCAGCGCCGGTAGACGAACTCGCCGGCGAACAGCAGGCCCATGATCAGATAGGTGCCGGCGTTGCTGAACAGCGACCAGGCTTGATGGCGGCCGCTCAGGGTCAGCAGCAGGGTGATCGCGAAGATCAGCGCCAGCGCGGCGGCCCACAGCTGCGTGACGTGGCGCGTGTGCGCGGCGAGCGGCGGCGCCAGCGCGCCGTGCACGGCGGTGGCGACCTGCGTGACCAGCGGCGTGTGGCCGGCGCGCAGGCTGCGCACGAAGGCGACGCAGGCCAGGCCGCTGAGCGCGAGCGGCGGCAGGTAGAGCATGTAGAGGCCGCCGCCGATGCGGGCGACCGCGCCGGTGGCCAGCGCGAAGGCGGCCCAGGCCAGCCAGGCGGCGACGCGGCCCGCGCGCAGCGGCGCCAGCAGCACGGTCGCGAACAGCGCCTGCAGCGCCAGCCACTGCAGCGGCGTCGACGCCAGCACCACGCCGAGATGGACGAACAGCAGGTAGGCGACGAACAGCGCGGCGGGCATGCGAACCCTGGAATCTGCGCGAGGCGACGAGTCGTGGAGGCGTAGCCGGCGCCGCGCGTGCTCAGTGCGCCGCGGAGCCGCGCTGCGCGGCGACGTACTCGCTGAGCGTGCGCAGCGAGGCGAAGGCACGCTTGGTCGCTTCGTTCTCGGCCTTCAGCTCGACGCCGTACTTCTGCTGGATCGCCAGCGCGATCTCCAGCGCGTCGATCGAATCGAGCCCCCAGCCGCTCTCGCTGTCGCCGAACAGCGGCGCGGACGGATCGACCGTCGCCGCGTCGCGGTCCTCGAGATGCAGGGCCTCGATCAGCAGCGCGGCCATTTCCCGCTCTGCGGCGGTCTGCGTCGACATCGGTTCGTCCCTCGGATCAGATGACAGATGAATGCGTCGCGCCATGATGAACGACGACAGCCGCGGCGTCCGTGTGCAATGTCATGACATCCCCACGGAATCGACGGCGCCGGCGTCTACAATACGGTGATCGTCCCCGGCACGGGGCTCGGCCGGCGCGCGGACCCCACCGCGCGCGGCGCTGCGGTATTAGAACAAATTTCGATGCGGCAACACATCAGTGAAGACGCGGAGCGCCGCGGCGATGCGCCGGGCGGCGCGCGTCCTTACACCGTCGATCTCGTCGCCCGGGCGCCGGCCGTGCTCGGCGACGACGTGCTGGCCTGCGTGCAGCACGGCGGCGCGGCGGCCGACGACGACCCGCGCCGCATCCGCGTCGCCCTGCCGGTGCTCGCCGGCGACGGCGTCGAGCTGTGGCGCAGCGTGCTGCCGGTGCGCCACGGCCGCGACGGCGACATCGGCTGGGCCGAGAACGGCGCCGCGCTGTTCGGCCAGCTGCAGCTGCCCGAGTCGCAGCTCGCCGACATGGACCGCGCCGTGTTCCATGCCTACGCGCGCATCGACGGCTTCCTGCAGCGCAGCGGCTACCCGGCCTGGCTGCGCGTGTGGAACTTCATCGCCGGCATCACCGACGGCGACGGCGACGGCGAGCGCTACCGGCAGTTCAGCGTCGGCCGCCACAAGGCGCTGTCGCTGAAGCCGGGCTTCGAGCACGAGCTGCCGGCGGCGACCGCGATCGGCAGCGAGGACGGCGGCCTGCTCATCTACTTCATCGCCGCCGCGCGGCCCGGCCGGCAGATCGAGAACCCGCGCCAGGTCAGCGCCTTCAAGTATCCGCGCCAGTACGGCCCGAAGAGCCCGAGCTTCTCGCGCGCCAACCTGCTCGACTGGCGGGACGGCGCCGAGCTGTTCGTGTCCGGCACGGCGAGCATCGTCGGCCACGAGACCCTGCACGTCGGCGAGCCGCTGGCGCAGCTCGACGAACTGCTGCGCAACGTGCAGGCGCTGCTCGAACAGGCCGGCCGGCCGCTGCGGCCGGAGATGCTCAAGCTCTACCTGCGCGACCCGCGGCAGCTCGACGCCGTGCGGGCGCACCTGCGCACGCACTTCGGCGCGCGGCCGGTGACGATCCTGCGCGGCGACGTCTGCCGCCGCGAGCTCGATCTCGAGATCGAGGCCCTGTTCCGCGCCGCATGACGAACGCCGTCACTGCCTGGCTCGATCGCCGCTGGCGGCAGTTCGCGACCGGCCTGTCGTTCGGCATCTTCGGCGGCGTCGGCCTGCTGTTCGGCATCACGCTGTTTCCCGCCGTCTGCCTGCCGGCGCGCGACGCGGCGAGCGCCAAGCGCCGCGCGCAGCGCATCGTCTGGGGCTGGTTCTGGACCTTCTCGCGCATCATGCGCGCGCTCGGCGTCATCACCTGGGAAATCCGCGGCGCCGAGCAACTGCGCGTGCCCGGCCGCCTGATCATCGCCAATCATCCGACGCTGATCGACGTGGTGCTGCTGATCGGTCACGTGCCGCGCGTCGACTGCATCGTCAAGGAGGCGCTGTTCCGCAACCCGTTCACGCGCCTGCCGGTGCGCTGGGCCGGCTACATCTCCAACCGTGGCGCCGGCAGCGACGACGCCCTCAAGCTGGTCGCCGACTGCGCGGCGACGCTGAAGGCCGGTAATTCGCTGATGATCTTCCCCGAGGGCACGCGATCAAAGCCCGGCGAACCCCTGCAGATTCCGCACACCGCGGCGCGCATCGCCCTCGAATCCGGCGCGCCGATCCTGCCGGTGACGATCCGCTGCACGCCGCTGATGCTCAACAAGGGCCGGCCCTGGTACGACGTGCCGCCGCGGCCCGGCCACTTCGTCATCGAGGTCGGCGAGCCCTACCGCGCGCAGGACCTGGTCGGCGACGCGCCGACGCCGACCATCGCCGCGCGGCGCCTGTCGCACGAATGGGTGCGCCGCTTCGGCGGTCGCGCCGCGCCGCTGGCGCTGCTGCTGTCGCTGGCCGCCTGGCTGTCGCCGGCGGCGGCGCTCGGCGCGATCTGCTGAGCCATGGCGCGCATTGCCCGGCGCCGGGCGCGAACGGCGGCGCCGCGCGCGCCAACTGTGAACCGTGTACTTGCGATGCCGGCGACGGCCATCGAAAATGACGCCTTGCTCGTGATTTGAGCTTCGCCTGGGGGGCGAGCAGCCAAGCAACTATGTCCAGCATGATGATGCCCATGGTGGCGGGCGTGCCCGGCCATGACGAAATCTTCGAGCACGTGAAGGCGCTGCTCGTCGAACTGTTCGAGGTCGAGCCGGCGAAAATCGGCCTCGACGCGCAGCTCTATCAGGACCTCGAGATCGACAGCATCGACGCGATCGACCTGATCCTGCGGCTCAAGGATTACACCGGCAAGAAGGTCAAGCCCGAGGACTTCAAGCACGTGCGCTCGGTCGGCGACGTCGTCAAGGCCGTCGAAGCGCTGTTCGTCACGTCCTGACCGCGCCGCGGGCCATGAATCTGGACCCGCAGGCGCTGGCCGTGCGCCAGCCTTCCGCCGACCTCGTCGAGATCGATCTCGCGGTGCCGGCGGCGCTGCCCTGCTTCGCCGATCATTTCCCGCAGCAGCCGATGCTGCCCGGCGTGCTGCAGCTCGGCTGGGCCGTGCGCCTCGCGCAGCGGCACTTCGGCATCGCCGGCGCGATGCGCCAGGCGACGCAGCTGAAGTTCCAGCATCCGATCACGCCGGACGTCGCGCTGACGCTGCGACTGAGCCGCGGCGGCGACGAGGTCGCATTCGCCTACGCGACGCCGACCCACGCCTGCTCGAGCGGCAAGCTGGCGTTCGCGGCGTGAACGCGGCGGCGACCGCGGTGGCCCGGCGATGACGCTCGGCGAACCGGCGCCGTTCCGCGCCTGCCTCGTGGTGCCGGTCTACGATCACGGGCAGGCGATCGCCGGCACGCTGGCGCAGCTGCGCCCGCACGGCCTGCGCTGCTACCTGGTCGACGACGGCAGCCACGAGGCCTGCCGGCGCGAGCTCGATCGCCTGGCGAGCGCGCAGCCGGACTGGCTGCGCCTGCTCCGCCTGCCGGTCAATTCCGGCAAGGGCGCGGCGGTGATGGCCGGCTTCGAGCGCGCCGCCGCCGACGGCTACACGCACGCCGTGCAGTTCGACGCCGACGGCCAGCACGACGCCGCCGACGTGCCGCGCCTCGTCACGCTGGCCGCCAGCCATCCGCAGGCGCTGGTCACCGGCGTGCCGAAATACGACGCCTCGGTGCCGAAGTCGCGCCTCTACGGCCGCTACGTCACCCATGTCTGGGTCTGGATCAACACCCTGTCGCTGCGCATCCGGGATTCGATGCTCGGCTTCCGCGTCTACCCGCTGGCGCCGGCGCTGCAGGTGTGGCGCACGCAGCACGTCGGCCGGCGCATGGATTTCGACACCGAGATCATGGTGCGGCTGTACTGGCTCGGCGTCGACGTGCTGAGCCTGCCGACGCGCGTCACTTACCCGAGCGACGGCGTCTCGCACTTCGACGTGCTGCGCGACAACCTGCGCATCTCGCGCATGCACGCACGCCTGTTCCTCGGCATGCTGTGGCGCCTGCCGCGCCTGCTGGCGCGCAAGGCCGGCTTGGTTTAACCACAGATTTCACAGATTCAGTTTCAAGAATCAGGGCGCTTTTTTCCGTGAAATCCGTGAAATCTGTGGTTTCGCTCTTTATTTCGTAGACTCGCCGCATGACGCTGCCCACCGCCGAGGCCGAAGTCCTCGTTCCGTTCAACGACTGCGATCCGCTCGGCATCGTCTGGCACGGCAATTACCCGCGCTACTTCGAGGCCGCGCGCTGCGCGCTGCTCGAGGCGATCGACTACAACTACGGACAGATGATGGAGTCCGGCTACGCCTGGCCGGTCATCGACCTGCACCTGCGCTACGTCAAGGCGATCCGCTTCAACCAGCGCATCGTCGTCAGCGCGGCGATCGAGGAATGGGAGCACCGCCTGAAGATCGCCTACGCGATCCGCGACGCCGCCAGCGGCGAGCGCCTGGCCAAGGGCCACACCATCCAGGTCGCGGTGACGCTGCCCGATTTCGAAATGCAGTTCGCCTCGCCGGAACTGCTGGCGCGCAAGCTGGGGCTCAAGCCGTGAAGCGCGCCGCCGCGCTGCTGCTCGCCTGCGCCGCCGCCACGGCCGCGCCGGCCGGCGCCGGCCTCGATCAGCCGGTGTTCGCGCATCCGGCCGACGCCGGCGCGATCCGCGCCGCGCTCGGCGCGGTGACGCGCGAGCTGGCCGCGGCGCGCACGATCAGCGGTCCGTACACGCAGAAGAAATTCCTGCGCGAACTGCCGCAGCCGCTGCGCTCGCAGGGCGACTTCCTGTTCGTGCGCGATGTCGGGGTCGCCTGGCGCACGACCGCGCCGTTCGCCTCCGAGCTGATCGTCACCCGCGACGCGCTCGTGCAGCGCGACGCCGGCAGCAGCACGCGCGTCGGTGCCGAACGGCAGCCGGCGGTGCGCATGGTGGCGCGCATCTTCTTCGCGGTGTTCTCGCTCGACTTCGCGCAGCTGTCCGAGCTGTTCACGCTGTCGGTGCTGCCGGGTGCCGACGGCAGCTGGCAGCTCGGCCTGACGCCGCGCCACGAGGCCGGCACCATCGAGGCGATCGTCGTCGGCGGCGCGCGCAGCGTCGAGCGCGTGCAGCTCTACGAGCACGGCGGCGATCGCACCGAGATCGCGTTCCGCGACGCGCGCGTGTCGAGCGCGGCGCCGGACGCCGCACAGCTCGCGCGCTTCCGGTAAGCGCACGCCGTGTCGGCCCGCGTCCGCCTGCTGCTCTGGGTCGCGCTGATGACGGCCGCCGGCCTGTGGCTGTGGTGGGCCTCCGGCTCGCGCCTGCAGATCGAAACCGACATCACGGCGATGCTGCCGCAGACCGCGCCGGACGCGGTGACCCGGCAGGCGCTCGAACGCGTCGAGGCGGCGCTCGGGCGGCGCAGCCTGTATCTGCTCGGCGCGGCCGATTTCGCGTCGGCGAAGCGCGCCGCCGAGGCCTTCGCCGCGCGCCTGCGCGAGGCGCTGGTGTACTCCGACGTCACGCTCGGCATCGCCAGCGATCCGGCGGCGCTCGAAGCCGCGTACGGCGCCGCCGTGCCCACGCTGCTCGCCGATGCCGACCGCGCCGCGCTCGCCGCCGGCCGCGCCGGCACGCTGGCCGAGGCCGCGCAGCGCGCGCTCTATGCGCCGCCCGGCATGGGCCCGGCCGGTTTCACGCGCGCGCGCGCCTTCGTCGACGATCCGCTCGACCTGTACGGACATTTCCTGCTGCAGCTGCTGCCGGCCGGCGGACGCCTGGCGCCGCGCGAGGGCGTGCTCGCGCTCGAACGCCCGGGCGGCGTCGATGTGATGGTGACGGCGACGCTGCGCGATTCGCCGTTCCGTCTCGCCGTGCAGGACGCGGCGATGGCGGCGCTCGACGCGGCGACGCAGGCCGCGCGCGCGGCGGTGCCGGCGATGACGCTGGCCGGTTCCGGCGTGCTGCGCCACGCCGCCGCCAACAGCGAGCGCGCCAAGCGCGAGATCTCGACGATCGGCTCGATCTCGCTGGCCGGCGTGCTGCTGGTGTTCCTGGTCTGCTTCCGCTCGCTGCGGCCGCTGCTGCTGGTGCTGCTGTCGCTCGGCGCCGCCTCGGTCGTGTCGCTGGCGACGGTGGCGACGCTGTACGGCAAGGTGCACATCGTCGCCGTGGTCTTCGAGTCGAGCCTGATCGGCCTCGCCGTCGACTACTCGATCCATTTCTTCAGCGACCGCTTCCGCGAGCGCGGGCCGTGGACCGGCATGGACGGCCTGCGCCATGTCGGCGTGCCGATCACGGTCGGCATGGCCACGACCCTGCTCGCCTACAGCGCCTTCCTGGTGCCGCCGTTCCCCGGCCTGCGGCAGATGGCGCTGCTGTCGATGACCGGCCTGGTCGCCTCGTACCTGACGGTGATCCTCGCCTACCCGGCGCTCGCCGGCGCGCCGCCGCCGGCATCGACGCCGGTGCTGGCGCTGCGCGAGCGCCTGGCACGGCTCGGCCGGCCGCGCAGGCCGGTGCTGGCCGGCCTGATCGTGCTCGGCGTGCTGATCGTCGGGGTCGGCGCCGCGCGCCTGCGCTTCGTCGACGACGTGCGCACCCTGCAGTCCTCGCCGCAGCCTCTGCTCGACGACGAGCGCCTGGTGCGCGAACGGCTCGGCGGCGGCCTCGACACGCGCTTCTTCATCGTCGAAGGCAGCGACCGCGAAGCCCTGCTGCAGAACGAGGAGAAGCTGCGCGCCCGCCTCGAGCCGCTGATCGCGAGCGGCGCGCTCGGCGGCTACGGCGCGCTGTCGAAGCTGCTGCCGTCGCGGGCGCGCCAGGTCGACGACGCGGCGCTGCTGGCGCGCACGGTCTACGCCGACGGCGCTGCGCTGCCGGCGCTGTACGCCGCGCTCGGCTTCGGCCCCGGGGCGCTGGCGCGGGCGCGCGCCGCCCTGGCCGCCGCGCAGGCGCAGCCGGTCGACGCCGACGCCGTGCTCGCCACGCCGGCCGGCGCCGCCTACCGCCCGCTGTGGCTCGGGCCGACGGCGCGCGGCGTCGCCAGCATCGTCTCGCTGAGCGGCGTCGCCGACGTCGCCGCGCTCAACGGTGCCGCCGCCGGACTGCCCGGCGTGCAGCTGATCGATCGCGTCGCCGACATCTCCACGGTGCTCGCGCACTATCGCCGCCTGGCGCTGCTCGGGCTCGGCGGCTCGCTGTGCGTGATCGGCCTCGTGCTGCTGGGCCGCTACGGCCCGGCCGGCGCCGCGCGTCACCTGATCGCGCCGCTCGGCGGCGGCCTGCTGACCCTGGCGACGCTCGGTGTGCTCGGCATCCCGGCGAACCTGTTCACGGTGCTGGCGCTGCTGCTGGTGCTCGGCCTGGGCGTCGACTACTCGGTGTTCCTGCGCGAAGGCGAGGCCTCGCGGCCGACGACTCTGCTGGCGATCAGCCTCGCCGGCCTCGTCACCCTGCTCGCCTTCGGCCTGCTCGCGGCGTCGGCCACGCCGTTCATCCGCAGCCTCGGCCTCGCCGTGCTGCTCGGCGTCGCCTGGACCTGGCTGCTCGCGGTGCTGGCCGCCGCGCCACCCCCGCGAGGCGCATGCCAGAATGGCGGCGCCGAAGGAAGCGTGAGAATTCCGTAATGGCAGACCGGCGCGGGACCTTGCAGACTGCCGGACGGCTTTGACGATGCGGCGTGACATGCCTTCGATGGGGGAATCGTGACGGATGTGTTGATCATCGGCGCCGGGCCCGCGGGTTCGGTGGCCGCGGCGCTGCTCGTGCAGCGCGGCTACGACGTGCTGGTGCTCGAGAAGCAGAAGTTCCCGCGCTTTTCGATCGGCGAGAGCCTGCTGGCGCAAAGCCTCGGCCTGCTCGAGGCGGCCGGCATGCTGGAGGCGGTGATGGCGGCCGGCTTCCAGTACAAGAACGGCGCCGCCTTCGCGCATCGCGAGGCCTACACCGATTTCAACTTCGCCGAGAAGTCCTCGCCGGGCCACGGCTTCACCTTCCAGGTGCCGCGCGCCGATTTCGACCAGTTGCTGATCAACGAGGCGCAGCGCTTCGGCGCGCGCGTGCAGTTCGAGGTGGAGATCGTCGCCGCCGATTTCTCCGGCGCAAGGCCGCGCCTCACGGCGCGTGACAAGGACGGCCGCGAAACCGTGCACAGGCCGCGCTTCGTGCTCGACGCCAGCGGCTTCGGCCGCGTGCTGCCGCGCCTGCTGAATCTCGAGGAGCCGTCGAACCTGCCGGTGCGCTGCGCGCTCTACACGCAGGTCCGGGACCGCATTCCGTCCGGCCGCATCGACCGCCAGAAGATCCGCGTCACCACGCACGCCGTGCACAGCGACGTCTGGTACTGGCTGATCCCGTTCTCCAACGGCAAGGCCTCGATGGGCGTGGTCGCCGGCGAGGAATTCCTGCAGCGCTACGCCGGCAGCAACGACGACAAGCTGTGGGCGCTGCACCGCGAGGACCCGGCGCTCGCCGACATCCTCAAGGACGCCGAGCAGCTGTTCCCGGCCGGCCTGCTGCGCGGCTACTCGGCGAACGTGAAAACCATGTCCGGACCCGGCTTCGCGCTGCTCGGCAACGCCGCCGAGTTCCTCGATCCGGTGTTCTCGTCGGGCGTGACCATCGCCCTGAAGTCGGCGCACATGGCGGCCGACGCGCTGAGCCGGCAGCTGAAGGGCGAGACGGTCGACTGGAAGGCTGACTTCGAGGATCCGCTGCGCGTCGGCGTCGAGACCTTCCGCGGCTTCGTCGAAGGCTGGTACGACGGCTCGCTGCAGGACGTCATCTATTACGAGCGCCAGGATCCGAAGATCCGCCGCTACATCTGCTCGATCCTCGCCGGTTATGCCTGGGACGGGAGCAATCCCTACGTCGGCCGCGCCAGGCAGCGCCTGCACACGCTCGCGCAGCTGTGCCGCAGCGGCGACGCCAGCGTGACCCGGGTCGCCTGAGATGCGCGCGCGGCTTCCATTCGGCTTGCTGCTCGCCGGCGCGCTCGCCGCCTGCGCCAACGGCCCGCGCCGCGAGGCGCCGCGCGATGCGGCGCCGCCGCTGCTCGCGCCGGCCAGCGTCGGCGCGCCGCTGCAGGTGCAGCAGATCCTGCACGCCGCCTACGGCAGCGACGAGTCGACGCTGCAGTGCGTGGTCAGCGATGACGCGGAGACGCTGTCCGTGGTCTGCCTGACGGCGATGGGCCAGCGCGTCTTCACGCTCGATTACGACGGCCGCGAGCTGAAGGCGCAGCGCGCGCCGTTCGCGCCGGATGCGATCGACCCGGCGCGCATCGTCGCCGACCTGCAGCTCGCCTACTGGCCGCTGGCGGCGCTGCAGCCGGCCTGGCAGCGCGCCGGCTACGCGGTCAGCGAGCCGCGCCCGGGCCTGCGCCGCGTGGTGCGCGACGGGCGCCTGTACGCCGAAGTGCACGAGGCGCTGCCGGCGCTCGTGAACGGCCGCGGCGAGGGCTGGCCGGCGCGCGTCTGGCTGGTCAACCTCGCCTACGGCTACGCGCTCGACATCGAGACGCAGGCGGCGGCCGAATGACGACGCTCGCGCTGGGCCGTCCGTACACGATCGCCGAGCTGCTGCCGCACGGCCGCGGCTTCACCCTGCTCGACAGCCTGCTCGACTACGGCGAGGAGCATGCGAGCTGCGGCGTCACGATCGGCGCCGGCGTGCCGTTCTTCGAAGCCGGGCGCGGCGTGCCGAACTGGGTCGGCATCGAATACATGGCGCAGGCGATCGGCGCCTACGCCGGCATCGTGCGCCTGCAGCGCGGCGATGCGGTCGAAATCGGCCTGCTGCTCGGCACGCGTCGCTACGCCTGCGAGCGTGCCTATTTCGCGCCCGGCGAACGGCTGACGGTGCGCGCCGAGCAACTGGTGCGCGACAGCAGCGGCGTCGCCGCCTTCGCCTGCACGCTGAGCGGCGGCGGCCGCGAGCTGGCGCGCGCCGAGATCAAGGCCTACCAGCCCGACGACCTACACGACTACCTGCAGGCCCTCACGGAGAGCCGCGCATGAGCGGCTGGATTCTGGTCACCGGCGCCAACCGCGGCATCGGCCAGGCGATCGCCGTCTCGCTGGCGCAGGCCGGCTTCGATCTGCTGCTGCACGCGCGTGACATCGGCAGGCTCGACGACACCGCCGCGCGCGTCGCCGCGCACGGCCGCTCCGCACGGCGCATCGCCTTCGACGTGTCGGATCGCGCCGCGACGGCGAGCGCGCTGGAAGCCGACATCGCCGCGCACGGCGCGTGTTACGGCGTGGTCTGCAATGCCGGCATCGCCCGCGACGGCGCCTTTCCGGCGCTGTCCGGCGCCGACTGGGACGCGGTGCTGCGCACCAATCTCGACGGCTTCTACAACGTCCTGCATCCGCTGGTGATGCCGATGATCCGCACCCGCAAGCCCGGCCGCATCGTCAGCATCGCCTCGGTGTCGGGCCTGATGGGCAATCGCGGCCAGGTGAACTACAGCGCGGCCAAGGCCGGCATCATCGGCGCGACCAAGGCGCTCGCCGTCGAACTCGCGTCGCGCAAGATCACCGTCAACTGCGTCGCGCCCGGCCTGATCCGCACCGACATGATCGGCGAGCTGCCGCTCGACGAGGCGCTGAAGCTGGTGCCGGCCGGCCGTGTCGGCGAGCCGGAGGAAGTCGGCGCGGTCGTCGCCTTCCTGATGTCCGAGGCTGCGGCCTACGTCACGCGGCAGGTGATTTCCGTCAACGGTGGAATGTTCTAGTTCTGGAGTGGCAGGGATGAAACGTGTGGTCGTCACCGGCATGGCCGGCATCACCGCGATCGGGTCCGACTGGGACACGGTCGAGCGGAACCTGCGCGACAACGTCAGCGGCATCGAACACATGCCGGAGTGGGACCGCTTCGAGGAGGTCAACACGCGCCTCGGCGGGCCGGTCAAGGACTTCAAGCTGCCGCCGCACTACACGCGCAAGGTGCTGCGCACCATGGGCCGCGTCTCGCAGCTTTCGGTGCGCGCCGCGGAGATCGCGCTCGAGGACGCCGGCCTCAAGGACGATCCGGAGATCCGCAGCGGCAGCATGGGCGTCTCCTACGGCTCCTGCACCGGCAGCACCGACGCCGTCTGCGAGTTCGGCAGCCTGATGATCACCGGCAAGCTCGGCCGCTTCAACGCGACCACCTATCTGCGCATGATGAGCCACACCGCGGCCGTCAACATCGGCCTGCACTTCGGCCTCAAGGGCCGCGTCATTCCGACCTGCAGCGCCTGCACCTCGGGCAGCCAGGGCATCGGCTACGCCTACGAGGCGATCAAGTACGGCATGCAGACCATGATGCTGGCCGGCGGCGCCGAGGAGCTGTGTCCGTCCGAAGCGGCGGTGTTCGACACGCTGTTCGCGACCTCGCAGCGCAACGACGCGCCGAAGACCACGCCGGCGCCGTTCGACAGGGACCGCGACGGCCTCGTCATCGGCGAAGGCGCCTGCACGCTGGTGCTCGAGGAGTACGAGCACGCCAGGGCGCGCGGCGCGAAGATCTACGCCGAGATCGTCGGCTTCGGCTGCAACTCCGACGGCGACCACGCCACGCACCCGAACCAGGAAACGATGGGCGGCGCCATGCAGCTGGCGTTCAAGGACGCCGGCAACGTTTCGCCCGGCGACATCGGCTACGTGTCCTGCCACGGCACCGCGACCGAGCAGGGCGACATCGCCGAGAGCAACACCACGCGGCGCATCTTCGGCCGCGCCGTGCCGGCCAGCTCGATGAAGGGCCACCTCGGCCACACGCTCGGCGCCTGCGGCGCGGTCGAATCGTGGTGGACGATCGAGATGATGAATCGCGGCTGGTTCGCGCCGACCCTGAATCTCAGGAACCCGGACCCGCGCTGCGGCGAGCTCGACTACATCATGTCGAGCCCGGGCGCCGGCAACGGCCGCGCGATCCAGACCGAGCACGTGATGAACAACAATTTCGCGTTCGGCGGCATCAACACCTCGCTGATCTTCCGCCGCACGATGTGACGCGCCGCGCGGCTCGGTCCGCCGGCCACTCGTGCGCGCGCGTCGACGGCGGTTAAAGTAGACGCCGCGGTGCCGCCCTCGGGCACCGCGATCTCATCGGGGAGAATCGACATGCGTCAAATCAAGTGGATGCTCATCGCGCTCGTGCTGCTGCCGTTCGCCGCGCTCGCCAGGGCGCCGGTACACGACGCGGACGTCGCCGTCGTCGGCCAGCTGTCGACCAAGCAGGTCGGCGAAGCGGTGACGCGCGCGCTGGCCGGCCGGCGCTGGATCATCAGCAACCAGAAGGGCGACACGCTCGAAGCCACGCAGATGACGCGTGGCCTGATGGCGAAGATCGCCGTCAGCTGGGACACCCAGCACATCAGCATCCGCTACCTCGACAGCCAGGGCCTCGACTACGAAGAAAAGGACGGGCAGCGCACCATCCACGGCAACTACAACAAATGGATCGCCAACCTGGAACGCGATCTGCCGGTGTTCATGACGCGCGTCGCCGCCGGCCAATAAGCCGTTCCGTCGCGAAGGCCGCGCCGGCGACGGCGCGGCCCTTTTCGTGTGTCGCAAGCCGGCGTTCATGCGGCCGCGCTCACCATCGCGGCCGGACCGAGGAGAACGCCCATGAAGAAACGCTCGAAGTTTTCGCGCTTCGCACAGAAGACCGCGACGCTCGCCGGCCGCCCGGCGATCTTCGCCGGAGCCACGCTGACCGTCCTGCTCTGGGCCACGCTCGGCCCGCTGTTCGGCTACAGCGACACCTGGCAGCTGGTGATCAACACCGGCACCACCATCGTCACCTTCCTCATGGTGTTCCTGATCCAGAACACGCAGAACCGCGACGCCGAAGCGGTGCACATCAAGCTCGACGAGATTCTCCGCGCGACCGCCGACAGCAACAAGGCGCTGCTCAACCTCGAGGAGCTGGACGAGGAGGAGCTCGACGCGATCCGCCAGCAGTATCTGGACCTCGCCGAGGGGGCGCGCACAGAATCGCGGCAAGGCCGCAGGACGACGGGCGGCGCGGAGCGGCGCCGGCGGGCGAAGCACTGAGCGCGGAGGACGCATGAGCACGGCAAACACCGGCACGACGACATACGACGGCAGCTGCCATTGCGGGCGCATCGCGTACACGGTCGAGGGCCAGCTCGACAAGGTCTACGAGTGCAACTGCTCGCACTGCAGCCGCAAGGGCTATCTGCTGTGGTTCCTGCCGCGCACCGCGCTGCACCTGAAGACAGCGGCCGACGCGATGTCGACCTACCGCTTCAACAAGCACGTCATCGACCACCGGTTCTGCCCGAACTGCGGCTGCGCGCCATTCGGCTTAGGCACCGACAAGAAGGGCGCGGCGACGGTCGCGGTCAACGTGCGCTGCCTCGAAGGCCTGGACCTCGCCGCGCTCGAGCGCGTGCCGGTCGACGGCCGCAGCTTCTGAGCGGCCGCGCGTGGCGCGCCGCGCCGCTTCAATCCTCGATCCGCTCGTGCACGCCTGAGGCGCCGCGCTTCCAGTAGGCCGCGGCCTTGAGCCATGGCGGCTGCGCGCCGTGCTCGGCGAGCAGTTGCGCGCGCAGCGCCCTGGCGACCCCGGACTCGGCGGCGACCCAGGCGAAGTAATCGCCGCGCGGCAGCGGGCGTCGGCGCAAGGCCTCGGCGAGCCGTTGCGGATCGCCGGCCGGCGATCCGCAACGATGCACCCAGCTCAGCGCCAGGTCGGCGCGCGTCTCGAAGCTGAGCTCGTCGTCCGGGCCATCGACCTCGGCGATCACGACCGCGCGGCTGCCGGCCGGTAGCTCGGCGAGGCGGCGCGCGATCGCCGGCAGCGCGGTGTCGTCGCCGATCAGCAGATGCCAGTCGAAGCCGGTCGGCACAAGCACGGAGCCGCGCGGTCCGCCGACCCCCAGCGGCTGACCGCGCCGCGCCTGCTCGGCCCAGCGCGTCGCCGGCCCCGTGTCGTGCAGCGCGAAATCGATCTGCAGGGTCTGTGTCGCGGCGTCGTAATGACGCGGCGTGTAATCGCGCGCTTCCGGGCGCGGGCCGTCGGCGTAGCGCGGCCCGTCCGGGCCCAGCGCCGGCAGGTTCAGCACGCCATCGGCCGCCGGGAAGAACAGCTTCACGTGATCGTCGAAGCCGGGACTGGCGAAGCCCGCGAGCGCGGCGCCGCCGACGGTCACGCGCTGCAGATGCGGCCTCAGGCGCTCGACCTTGCGCACCTCGAGGCGGCGCAGCCGGGCTTCGTGGCGGACGCGCTGCGGCTTGCGCTCGGCGGCGACGCGGTCGGGCGAATCGGGATCCATGGAGACGTTCCAGTTGTAAGTTCGTATCAA
Source organism: Solimonas soli DSM 21787 (assembly GCF_000474945.1). GTDB lineage: Bacteria > Pseudomonadota > Gammaproteobacteria > Nevskiales > Nevskiaceae > Solimonas > Solimonas soli. The sequence goes on from NZ_KI440836.1 coordinate 253,377, forward strand.
ACGATATATCGTTTAATACATCGGGGCAAGCCATCCGCTCCGACCTCAACCGGAGCGCCTTCATGTTCAAGCGTCATTTCTTCAATCGCGGCCGCGACTTCGACGAGGCCGGGGACTTTCTCGGCCAGGCCGCGCGCTGCGCGCGTGGCGAAGGTCGCGGCCGCCACGGCCACAGTCATCACGGTCGTGACAGCGGCGAGGGTTTCGGCTTCGGCGGCCGCATGGGCTTCGGCCGCGGCGGCGGCGGCGGCCGCGTGTTCGGCGCCGGCGACCTGCGTCTCGTGCTGCTCGCGCTGATCGCCGAGGCGCCGCGGCACGGCTACGAGCTGATCAAGGAGATCGAGCAGCGCTTCGGCGGCGCATACGCGCCGAGCCCGGGCTCCGTCTACCCGACGCTGATCCTGCTCGAGGAACTCGGCCAGATTCGCGGCCGCGCCGAGGACGGCAGCAAGAAGCTGTTCGAGATCACCGACGAAGGCCGCGCGCATCTGGCCGCGAACCGCGCCGCCGCCGACGGCGCCATGAACCGCATGGCGATGGTCGCGCGCATGATGGGCGGCGGCCGTCCGCCGGAAGCGGTGCACCAGGCCATGCACACCCTGAAAACCGCGCTGATGTTCCGCCGCGGCGGCTGGAGCGAAGCCGAGACGGCCCGCGTCAGCGCCATCATCGAACGCGCCGCGCAGGAGATCAGCGGCGGCGGCAGCGAGGAAGCCTGATCAGCCCCTCAGCCCCGCCGCACGCGGGCGACCGCGTCGCGCCAGCCGTCGTGCAGGGCGTCGGCGCGCGCCACCGGCATTTGCGGCGTGAAGCGCGCGTCGGCCTGCCAGCGTGCGGCGATGTCGTCGAGCGAGCGGTAGACGCCGGCCGTGAGGCCGGCGAGCAAGGCGGCGCCGAGCGCCGTCGTCTCCACCGTCTGCGGGCGCACGACGGGAATCTGCAGCAGGTCGGCGAGGCACTGCGTGAGCCAGTCGTTGACGACCATGCCGCCGTCGACGCGCAGCTCGCGCACGGTGAACGTCGCGGAGCGACGCTGCTGTCCCTCGCCCGCCTCGCGGGAGAGGAGGAGGCCGTCCGCAGATACGGACCCTGGGGTGAGGGCGCTGGCTTCGGATGCCGCGTCGCTCGCCATCGCGTCGAGCAGGTCGCGCGTCTGGTAGGCGACCGATTCGAGGGCGGCGCGCACGATGTGGGCGATGCCGGAGTCGCGCGTCAGGCCGAAGACCGCGCCGCGCGCTTCGGGGTCCCAGTACGGCGCGCCGAGCCCGGTGAACGCCGGCACGAGGTAGACGCCGTTGGTGTCGGGAATCGAACGCGCGAGCTGCTCGGTTTCGCCGGCGCTGGCGATCAGGCGTATCGCATCGCGCAGCCATTGCACGGCGGCGCCGGCGACGAAGATGCTGCCTTCGAGCGCGTAAGTGGTTTCGCCCTTGAGGCGATAGGCGACGGTCGACAGCAGGCGGTTCTTCGAGCGCTTGAACTCGCGGCCGGTGTTGAGCACCAGGAAGCAGCCGGTGCCGTAGGTCGACTTGCTCATGCCGGGCTCGAAGCAGGCCTGGCCGACGGTCGCCGCCTGCTGGTCGCCGGCGATGCCGCCGATGCGCATCGCGCCGCCGAACAGCTCCGGCGCCGTCTCGCCGTAGTCGGCGGCGCTGTCGCGGACCTCGGGCAGCAGCGCGCGCGGCACGCCGAAGAACTGCAGCAGCGCCTCGTCCCAGTCCTGCGTGACGATGTTGAACAGCGCGGTGCGCGAGGCATTGGTGGCGTCGGTGGCATGCACGCGGCCGTTGGTGAGCTTCCACAGCAGCCAGCTGTCGATGGTGCCGAAGGCCAGCTCGCCGCGTTCGGCGCGGGCGCGCGCGCCTTCGACGTGCTCGAGCAGCCAGGCGATCTTGGTCGCCGAGAAATACGGATCGACGATCAGGCCGGTGCGCTCGCCGATCCAGTCGTTGCGCTCCTGGTGCTGCTGGCAGAAGGCGCTGGTGCGGCGGTCCTGCCAGACGATCGCCGGATGGATCGGCGCCCCGCTCCGGCGGTCCCAGATCACCGTGGTCTCGCGCTGGTTGGTGATGCCGAGCGCGGCGATGTCGGCGGCCTTCAGTTTCGCGGCGGCGAGCGCCTCGCGCACGCAGGCGACGGTGTCGTCCCAGATGCGTTGCGCGTCATGCTCGACCCATCCGCTTTTCGGGTAGGACTGCGGCAGCTCGCGCTGCGCGAGGCCGAGCTTGGCGCCGTCGGCGTCGAAGACGATCGCCCGCGTGCTCGTCGTGCCCTGGTCGATGGCCAGCAGTGCCTTCATCTGTTTTCCTCCTCGTCCCGGCGGGCGCCGATAATGCGGCCCGTCGAATTCCTCTTATACCGCGTCGCCCGCTTTTTCCGCTCCATGCCCGCCCATCCCGCACGTCCGCGTCTCGTTCCGCTGATCATCGCCTGCGCGCTGTTCATGGAGAACCTCGACTCGACCATCATCGCCACCGCGCTGCCGCAGATCGCGCGGGCGCTCGGCGAGGACCCGCTGCACCTGAGCCTGGCCATCACCGCCTATCTGCTGAGCCTCGCGGTGTTCATTCCGCTGTCCGGCTGGATCGCCGACCGCTACGGCGCCAAGCGCGTGTTCCGCTACGCGATCCTGCTGTTCACGCTCGGCTCGGCGCTGTGCGGCCTGTCGCAGTCCATGCTCGGCCTCGTCGTCGCCCGCGTGCTGCAGGGCCTGGGCGGCGCGATGATGGTGCCGGTCGGCCGCCTCGTGCTCCTGCGCAACACGCCGAAGGCGGAGCTGGTCGCGGCGATGTCCTGGCTGACCATCCCGGCGCTGCTCGGGCCGATCCTCGGTCCGCCGGTCGGCGGCTTCATCGTCACCTACGCGTCGTGGCGCTGGATCTTCTTCATCAACCTGCCGATCGGCCTCATCGGCTTCTGGCTGGTGACGCGCTACATCGACGAGATTCCCGGCCGGCGCGGCGCGCCGCTCGACTGGCGCGGCTGGCTGCTGCTCGGCAGCGGCCTGGCGCTGCTGGTGTCCGGTTTCGAGCAGCTCGGCAAGCACATTGCCAGCAACGTCGCGGTGACGGCGATGCTGCTGCTCGGCGCCGCCCTGCTCGGCGCCTACGTGCTGTACGCGCGCGGCGGGCGCGGCCGCATTCTCGATCTCGGCCTGCTGCGCATTCCGAGCTTCCGCACCTCGGTCGGCGGCGGCACCGTCTACCGCGCCAGCATCGGCGCCTACACGCTGCTGATGCCGCTGATGCTGCAGCTCGGCTTCGGCTTCTCGGCGGCGGCGTCCGGCACCACGACCTTCGTCTCGGCGATCGGCGCGGTGGCGATGAAGACGGCGGCGCCGCGCATCGTGCGCCGCTTCGGTTTCCGCCCGCTGCTGATCGGCGATGCGCTGCTCAGCGCGGCGTTCGTGGTCGGCATCGGCCTGTTCACGGCGACCACGCCGCGCGCGCTGATGCTCGGCTGGCTGCTCGCCTACGGCTTCTTCCGCTCGCTGCAGTTCACCTGCATCAACACGCTCGGCTTCGCCGACGTGCCGGAGACGCGCATGAGCCAGGCGACCAGCTTTTCGAGCACCGCGCAGCAGCTGGCGCTGAGCCTCGGCGTCGGCCTCGGCTCGCAGCTGCTCAACTCCAGCCTCGCGCTGCGCGGCGGCCTGGTGCTCGAGACGATCGACTTCCGGCACGCCTTCTTCGGCGTCGCCCTGGTCTGCGCCGCCTCGGCGCTGAGCTTCCGGCGCCTGCACGCCGATGCCGGCAGCGCGGTCAGCGGTCACGCCCGCGTCGCCGCCGAGCCGGAGCCGGCGGAGCAGCGCAACTAGAACCCGTTGACGCGAATCGCCGCGCCGCGGCCGGGCCGCCGCGGTGCAGACCTGCGCCACGATGGCGCGACGGCCGCCGCGCGCCGGCCGTTTCCGCCCCCGCGCGCATGCCATCCCCTGGCCGGCATGGAGGTTTTTGCCGCGCCCTGGCAGAGGCGGGAGCGGCATTTTTCTTGCGTCAAGGCGGGCGTCGTCGCGCATCGCCGACGTGGCAGCAATGCCGGGATGGTCCTCATGAGTACACGTGTATTGATCGCCGGCGCGGCTGCCGCTTACCGGCCGCGGCTGTGCGCCGCGCTCGAACAGGCCGGCTGCGTCGTGCTGCCGGCGCCCGAGCCGATCGTCGACCTCGAGGCGCTGGTCCAGGACCTGGCGCCGGACTTGATCCTCATCCATGCCGAATCGCCGGACCGCGACACGCTCGAAAACCTGGCGGTGTTCCACGAGCGCGCGCCGAAGCCGGTGATCGCGCTGTGCGCCCGGGCCGGCTCGGCGCTCAGCGAGCAGATCGATCGCGCCGGCTTCAGCTTCTACGCGGTCGACGAACTGTCGCCGGCCCTGCTGCAGTCGCTGGTGCAGGTGTCGCTGGCGCAGTTCCAGCGCGAGCAGACGCTGCGCGAATCGCTGGCACAGGCGCAGGCGGAACTCGGCGACCGCCGCGACGTCGATCGCGCCAAGTGCCTGCTGATGGAGCGCTACGGCATGAAGGAGTCCGAGGCCTACCACCATCTGCGCCGCGCGGCGATGCGGCGCGCGCAGAAGCTGCCGGACTTCGCGCGCACGATGCTGCGCGACGAGTCGCAGCTCGACCATTTCGCCGCCGAGATGGCGCGCGCCGCGCGCCAGGCCTGAACCGCGCCGGGCACGCCGCTCGGCGGCGCCGCGGCCTGCTAAGGTAGGCACGTTCCGCGATACGAGCGTCATTCGTGAGTGCCCTTGCCGCCTCCGGCGCGCCGGAGAAATCCGAGCTGCGCGTCGGCTTCATGCCGCTGACCGACTGCGCGCCGATCATCGTCGCCGCGGCGAAAGGCTTCGATCGCCGCCACGGCCTGCGCATCGTGCCGGTTCGCGAAAGCTCGTGGGCGGCGGTGCGCGATCGCCTGCTGCGCGGCGAGAACGATGCCTCGCAGCTGCTCTACGGCATGGCCTACGGCGTGCAGACCGGCGTCGGCGGCGCGGCGCGCGAGCTGGCGATCACCATGGGCCTGTCGCGCAACGGCCAGGGCATCACCCTGTCGCGGGCCCTGCTCGCGCGCGGCGTGCGCGATGGCGCGTCGCTCGCCGCGCTCGTTCACCGCGAACCGGGCTGCACCTTCGCGCACACCTTCCCGACCGGCAACCACGCCATGTGGCTGTACTACTGGCTCGCCGCGCTCGGCGTGCAGCCGCTGCGCGAGGTGCGCATGACGACGGTGCCGCCGCCGCAGATGGTCGCGCAGATGCGCGCCGGCATCATGGACGGCTACTGCGTCGGCGAGCCGTGGAACGCGCATGCCGTGCGCGAGGGCGTCGGCTTCACCGTGGCGACCTCCCAGCACATCTGGCCCGACCATCCCGGCAAGGCACTCGGCATGACCGCCGCCTTCGTCGACGCGCATCCGCGATCGGCGCGGGCCCTGACCGCGGCGCTGCTCGAGGCGGCGCGCTGGTGCGATGCGCGCGGCAACCGCGCCGAGCTGGCGCGCCTGCTCGCCGCGCCGGCCTGCATCGATTGCGAGGTCGCGGCGATCGCCGACCGTCTCGACGGCGATTACGACGACGGCATCGGCCGGCGCTGGCACGACGCGCATCCGCTGCGCTTCTTCGACGACGGCGCCGTCACCCAGCCCTGGCTGTCCGACGGCCTGTGGTTCCTCACCCAGCTGCGCCGCTGGGGCCTGCTGCGCAGTGAACCCGAATACCTCGACATCGCCGCGCGCGTGCAGCGCCTCGACGTCTACCACGATGCCTGCGCCGCGGTCGGCATCGCGGCGCCGCGCGCCGTCATGCGCCGTTCGGTGCTGTTCGACGGCGGCGTCTGGGACGGTTCCGATCCGGCCGCCTACGCGGCCTCGTTCGCGATCCGCGCCTGAGCGGCGCTGCGCGGCGCGCCGGCCGGCGCGATGCGGCGGCTATAATCCACGCTCTCCCATCGTTGCCGGAAGCGCCCGTGACCCTCGGCTCCTATCCCCGCACGCGCTTGCGCCGCACGCGCCAGGCCTCCTTCGTCCGCGACATGGTGCGCGAGACGCGCCTGGTGCCGGGGCAGCTGATCCAGCCGCTGTTCGTCGCCGAGGGCGCGCTCAAGGGCCCGGTCGCCGCCATGCCGGGCGTCACGCGGCTCGATCTCGACGAGCTGGTCCGCGAATGCGCGGAACTGAAGGCGCTCGGCGTCGGCTGTGTGGCGCTGTTCCCGGTCACGCCGGCGGAGCGCAAGACGCCGGGCGGCGAGGAAGCGCTGAACCCGGACAGCCTGATGGTGCGTTCGATCAAGGCGATCAAGCAGAGCGTGTCCGGCATCGGCGTGCTGGCCGACGTCGCGCTCGATCCGTACACCAGCCACGGCCAGGATGGCGTGCTCGACGAGCAGGGCTACGTCGACAACGACGCCAGCTGCGAGATCCTGCGCCGCCAGGCCCTGCTCTACGCGCGCAGCGGCGTCGACATCGTCGCGCCGAGCGACATGATGGACGGCCGCATCGGCCATATCCGCGACGTGCTCGAACGCGACAAGCAGAAGAACACGATGATCATGTCGTATGCCGCAAAGTATGCGTCGGCGTTCTACGGTCCGTTCCGCGACGCCGTCGGTTCGAGCGGCAATCTGGGCAAGGGCGGCAAGGAGACCTACCAGATGGACCCGGCGAACCGCGACGAGGCGCTGCGCGAAGTCGCGCTCGATCTCGACGAGGGCGCCGACATGGTGATGGTCAAGCCGGGCCTGCCGTATCTCGACATCATTCGCCGCGTGAAGGACGAGTTCAAAGTGCCGACCGCCGCCTACCAGGTCAGCGGCGAATACTCGATGCTGCAGGGCGCCATCGACAAGGGCTGGCTCGATGAGCGCAAGGCGGTGCTCGAGGCGCTGCTGTGCTTCCGCCGCGCCGGCGCCGACATGATCCTCAGCTATTTCTCCAGGCGCGCCGCGCAGTGGCTGAACGGCTGAGGCCGCGTACCGGAACGCCGCGATGACCCTCGAACCGCATCAGTCTGCGACGCCGCGCGGCTGGCCGAACGAGGAAATCCTGCGGCGCGCGGCGCAGGACCTGCAGGCGCTCGCCGGCTGGCTCGGCGCGCCGCCGTATTTCACGGGCGACGCGCCGATCGACACGCCGCTGAAGAAACTCGTCGCCGCGCATCCCCGACTCGTCGCCTACCGCGCACGCATGCACGCCCGCTGCTCCGGCAGCGATCGCCAGACGCCCTGAGCCTCCAGCCACTCGCAATGACAGACCGTTACGCCGTCATCGGCCACCCCATCGCGCACAGCAAGTCGCCGCTGATCCACGCGCAGTTCGCCAGAGAGACGGCGCAGGATCTGGTCTACGACGCGGTCGACGTCGATCCGGAGACGCTGCCCTTCGCGCTGCGCCAGCTGCACGACGAGGGCTATCGCGGCCTCAACGTCACGCAGCCGCACAAGACGGAAGTCGCCAAGCTCTGCGTCAGCGTCAGCGAGCGCGCGCAGCAGGCCGGCGCGGTCAACACGCTGCTGCGCGTCGACAACGGCTGGCAGGGCGACAACAGCGACGGCGATGGCCTGATGCGTGATCTCGCGCGCCTCGGTTACGCGATCGCCGGGCAGCGCGTGCTGGTGCTCGGCGCCGGCGGCGCGGTGCGCGGCATCCTCGGCCCCTTGCTCGCCGCCAGGCCGGCGCTGCTGGTGGTTTCGAACCGCAATCCCTGGAAGCCCGAAGCGCTGGCCGAGGAATTCAAGGAGTACGGCAGCGTCGTGCCGCGCACCCATCTGGCGCTGAAAGGCGATCGCTACGACCTGATCCTCAACGCGACCTCGGCCGGCCTGTCGGGCACGCTGCCGCGCCTGCCCGGGCAGCTGCTCGCCGACGGCGGCGCCTGCTACGACCTCTCCTACGGCGCCGCCGCCGAGCCGTTCCGCCGCTGGGCGGAAACGCAGAAGGCGGCGCGCTTCGCCGACGGTCTCGGCATGCTCGTCGAGCAGGCGGCGACCTCGTTCGCGTTGTGGCGCGGCGTGCGCCCGCCGACGGCGGACGTTCTGCAGGCGCTGCGCGCGCGCTGAAGCCGCTCAGCGCTGCGGCGCGAAATACAGGGCGCCGCGCACGCCGCCGCCGTCGCGGTTCTCCACCGTCAGGCGCCAGCCGAAACGCATCGCCAGCGTGCGCGCGATATAGAGGCCCATGCCGGTGCCGCCATCGCGGCTGCTGAAGCCGGGCTCGAAGATGCGCGGCAGGGCCGCGGCGGCGATGCCGGGCCCGTCATCCTCGATCGCGAAATGGTCCGCCCGCACGCGCACGGTGACGGCGCCTTTCGGGGCGGCGCGAACCGCGTTGCGCAGCAGATTGGTGAAGATGGCGGCGATCGCGCCCGGCGCCGCCGCCAGCCGCACGGGCGCCGGAATGTCCCAGGTCACGCGCACGCCCGGCATCTGCGCGACGTAGGGATCGGCGAGCTCGTGCAGCACGTGCTGCAGGTCCAGGCTTTCGAGGCGCGGCGTGTCGCGCACGCGCGACAGGGCGAGCAGCGCGTCGATCTCGTGGCGCGCCATCGCCACCGCGCGCTCGATGCGCTTGAGCGCCGGCTTCTCGCCCTGCAGCGCCAGCGTTTCGGCGGCGCCCTGGATGACGGCGATCGGCGTGCGCAGCTCGTGGCTCGCCGCCGCCGCGAAGGCGCGCTCGCGTTCGACCAGCGCGTCGAGCTCGCCCATGTAGCGGTTGATGGCGTCGACGATCACCGACAGCTCGCTGTCGTCGATGTCGAGCACCAGGCGCTCGCCGCGCCGCTCCGGATCGAGGCGGCCCAGCTGGCCGACCAGGCGATCGAGCGGGGCGAGCGCGCGGCGCGCGAGATAGAGCGAGATGAAATAGCTCAGCACGCCGACGCCGAGCAGGGCGATCAGGCCCGTCCAGAGCAGCGCGTCCTCGCGTTCCTCGATGAAGGAGATGTCGTAGAGCAGGTAGGCATTGCCGCCGTCCTCCGTCTCGCGCACCAGCAGGTTGAAGCTGCGGTCGTTCTCGCGCAGGTCCTCGTAGTAGCCGGGCTTGTAGTCGCGCAGGCGCGCCGGCACGCGCTCGCCGGCATAGAAGCGCAGCGCGTCGTAGGCGCGGTTCGGCGCGGCCGGCGCGTGCGGCCCGATGAGGTAGGACAGCTCGCGCTCCATGAGGTCGCGGACGGCGGCGTCCTCGATCCACACATCGCTCGCCCACACGCCGAGACCGGCGAGCGAGGCGATCAGCAGCGACAGGCCGACGAGGCCGACGACCATGCGCCGGTGCAGGGTGCTGCGCCGGCGCCGCACGGCCGCCTCAGTCGGCATCGCCGCCGGCGTCGCCGAGATCGGCGAGACGGTACCCGGTGCCGCGCAGGGTGTGCAGCAGCTTGCGTGCGAACGGCCGGTCGACGACGCTGCGCAGCGCGTGCATGTGCGCACGCAGCACGTCGCCGTCGGGGACTTCGTCGCCCCACAGCAGGTATTCGAGTTCGTGGCGGGTGACAATGCGCCCGGTGTGGCGCAGCAGGAATTCGAGGATGCGGCGCGTCGACGGATTCAGATTCAGCAGCTGGCCGGCGCGGCGCGCCTGCCGCGTGCGCGGTTCGTATTCGAGATCGGCGACGCGCAGCGCACCGCTGGCGACGCTGCCGCTGGCGCGGCGATGCAGCGAATGCAGGCGCGCCTCGAGCTCGGCCATCGCGAACGGCTTGACCAGATAGTCGTCGGCGCCCGCGGCGAGACCGTCGACGCGGTCGGCGACGGCGTCCATCGCCGTCAGCATCAGCACCGGCGTGGCGACGCCGCGCTCCTCGCGCAGGCGCCGGCAGACGGTGGCGCCGTCGAGGCCCGGCAGCAGGCGATCGAGGATGATCACGTCGAAGCCGCCATCCGCGCCGGCGGCCAGCGCGGCCGGACCGTCATAGGCGAAGTCGACGGTGTGGCGGTGCGCCTCGAGGTATTCACCGACGTTGGCCGCGAGGTCGACGTTGTCTTCGACGAGCAGCACGCGCATCGGCCGGTCCTCAGGCGCTGCCCTGCTCGCGCTGCGCGTCGACGGCGGCGCTGCCCGGCACGAGGATGCGCGCGGCGATGATGCCGATCTCGTAGAGCAGATAGACCGGCACCGCGAGCATGATCTGCGAGATGACGTCCGGCGGCGTGAACACGGCGCCTAGCACGAAGGCGCCGACGATCACGTATTCGCGATTGCCGGCGAGCTGCCTGGGTGTCACGAAGCCGGTCTTGACCAGCAGCACCAGCGCGACCGGCGTCTCGAAGGCGAAGCCGAAGGCGACGAAGATGGTCAACACGAAGTCGAGGTACTTGCTGATGTCGGTCATCACCGCGACGCCTTCCGGCGCCGCGCCGACCATGAAACGGAACACCGTCGGCAGGACCAGGAAGTAGGCGAAGGCGACGCCGCCGTAGAACAGCAGCGTGCTCGACGCCATCAGCGGCGCGACGAGACGGCGCTCGCTCTTGTACAGACCCGGCGCGACGAAGGCCCAGACCTGCCACAGCACCCAGGGCATGGCCGCGACGAAAGCGACCACGGCGGCGAGCTTGATCGGCGTGAAGAACGGCGACGCCACCTCGGTGGCGATCATCGAGCTGCCGGACGGCAGCAGCGCCAGCAGCGGATGCGCCAGCAGCGAGTAGAGATGCTTGGCGAAGAAGGACAGCGGCACGAAGATCAGCAGCACGCCGAGCACGATCTTCAGCAGGCGCGCGCGCAGTTCCAGCAGATGCGCCATCAGCGGCTGCTCGGCGCCGCCCTGTGGCTCGTCGGCGCTCACGGCTTGTCCTTGCCGAGGTCGTCGGCGGCCTTGCGCGCCGCTTCGGTTTCCTTCTTCACCGTGTCGTGCAGATCACCGGCTTCCTTCTGCACGGTGTCCTTGAACGAGGCGGCGCCCTCCTGCATCGCGCGGCGCGCTTCGTCGAGCTGCTGGCGCAGTTCGGCGAGCTGCGATTCGCGCTCGAGCTCGGTCGTCAGATTGCGCAGATAACCTTTGGCCTGCCCGGTCCAGCGGCCAATGGTGCGCGCGAGCTTGGGCAGCTTCTCCGGGCCGAGCACGACGAGCGCGACCAGGAAGCAGACCAGCAGTTCGGAAAACCCGATCTCGAACATGTCGACCCGAGGGCGGCGTGCCGCCACCGCTTAGCTGCGGTGCTCTTCGTGCTCGCGCGTCTCGGCGCCGACCTTGCCGCTCTGGGCGAGCTGCCCGGGCGTCTTCGGCGCCTCGGCCTCGCCTTCCTTCATCGCCTGCTTGAAGTTCTTCACCGCGGCGCCGAGATCGCCGCCGGCATTGCGCAGCTTCTTGGTGCCGAAGATCACGACGACGATCGCCAGGACGATCAGCCAGTGCCAGATGCTCAATGAACCCATGTTCGTATCCTCTTGATCAATGACCGGCGCGCGCCGCTTTCTCGGCGTGGCCAGATGTGCCGGAGCGCCGCGCCAGTTCGTCCGTCAGACGTTCCAGCGGCAGGCCGCGCTGCGCCAGCAGCACCAGCGAATGAAACCACAGGTCGGCGAGCTCGTAGACCAGCGCCGCGTCGTCGGGGTTCTTGGCGGCGATGATCGCCTCCGCCGCTTCCTCGCCGACCTTCTTGGCGATGCCGTCGACCCCCTTCGCGTACAGGCTCGCCACGTACGATGCCTTCGGATCGGCGCTGCGGCGCGCTTCGATCGTCGCATACAGCTGTGACAGCACGTCGGCGGCAGAGGGCACGGCGGTTCGGGTCGGTTCGGTCGGAGCGTCAGTGTACGCCCACTGACTTGCCGACGACTAAGTGCGGACGAGCACGCCCCTGCCGGCCAGGAACTGCTTGGCTTCGCCGACGGTGTAGGTGCCCTGGTGAAAGATGCTCGCGGCCAGCACCGCGTCGGCGCCGCCCTGCGTGAGGCCGTCGTAGAGATGCTCGAGATTGCCGACGCCGCCGGAGGCGATGACCGGCACGCTGACCGCGGCGGAGATCGCATTGAGCAGTTCGAGGTCGTAGCCGCCCTTGGTGCCGTCGCGGTCGATGCTGGTCACCAGCAACTCGCCGGCGCCTCTCTGGACGATGGTGCGCGCCCATTCGATGGCGTCGAGCCCGGCCGACTTGCGGCCGCCGTGCGTGAACACTTCCCAGCGCGGCGGCTGGTTCTTCTTGCTGACGCGCTTGGCGTCGATGGCGACGACGATGCACTGCACGCCGTAGCGCTCGCCGGCTTCGGTGACGAAATCCGGGTTGTCGACCGCGGCGGTGTTGATACTGACCTTGTCGGCGCCGGCCGACAGCAGGGCACGCACGTCGGCGCAGTTGCGCACGCCGCCGCCGACCGTCAGCGGAATGTAGATTTGACGGGCCACGGCCTCGACGGTCTGGAACAGCGTCGGACGGTCGTCGACCGAGGCGGTGATGTCGAGGAAGACCAGTTCGTCGGCGCCCTGCAGGTCGTACTTGCGCGCGACCTCGACCGGATCGCCGGCGTCCTGCACGTCCTCGAACTTGACGCCCTTGACCACGCGGCCGCGGTCGATGTCGAGGCAGGGGATGATGCGTTTGGCTAACACGGCGTGGTTCGTGACGGGTTGATGAGTGATTGGTACGGCGGACGGGGTTTCGTGCTTCTGCCAATCACCGATCACGAATCGCCAATCACGCTTTTTCAGGCCTTCGCCAGCTTGACCGCTTCCTTGAAGTCGAGACTGCCTTCGTAGAGCGCGCGGCCGATGACCGCGCCGGCGACGCCGTCGGTCTCGATGTCCTTGAGCCGGCGGATGTCGTCGAGGCTCGACACGCCGCCCGACGCCAGCACCGGCGTCTTCAGCGCCCGCGCCAGCGCGCTCGTCGATTCGGCGTTGAAGCCCTGCATCATGCCGTCGCGGGCGATGTCGGTGTAGATGATCGCCTCGACGCCGTCGCGCTCGCAGTGGATCGCCGTCTCGATGACGTCGTGGCCGGTGATCTTGGCCCAGCCGTTGAGCGCCACGCGGCCGTCCTTGGCATCGAGGCTGACGATGATGTGGCGCGGGAATTCCAGGCAGAGGTCGTGCAGGAAGTGCGGCGCGTTGACGGCCTTGGTGCCGATGATCACGTACTGCACGCCGGCATTGAGGTAGCGCTGCACCGTCTCCTCGTCGCGGATGCCGCCGCCGACCTGCACCGGCACGTCGACCGCGGCGACGATCTCCTCGATCACCTTGAAGTTCGCCGGCGCGCCCTTGAAGGCGCCGTCCAGGTCGACGACGTGGATGCGCTCGGCGCCCTCGTCGGCCCAGCGCTTGGCGACGTCGGCCGGCGTGTTGGAGAACACGGTCGCGTCATTCATGCGGCCCTGGCGCAAACGCACGCACTGGCCGCCCTTCAGGTCAATCGCGGGAATCAACAGCATGAGCTGTGGAAGGTGGTGGGAAAGAGGTCAGGAGAAGAGACGGAAGGTTGGTGTCGCGGTCGTGACGGTCGGACGCGGCGCGCCGACGGTGCGAGTATGGGCAAGAGGATGGGAGGAAACCCTGACGTTGGCCACACTCTGCCTCAACTGGCGCAGGACTGGCAAGCCGCGGAAAGTCGGGATTTCCTGGACGCTCCCGGCGGCGGTCAGGCAGGGTCCCACTGCGTGAAGTTCGCGAGCAGCGTCATGCCGTGGTTCTGCGACTTCTCGGGGTGGAACTGGAAAGCGGCGATATTGTCGCGCGCGACGGCCGAAGCGAAGGTGTAGCCGTACTCGGTGCTGCCGAGCACGTGCGCCGGATCGGCCGGCGCGGCGTGGTAGCTGTGCACGAAGTAGAACCAGGCGTCGTCGGGGATGCCCTGCCACATCGGATGCGGCCGCGTCTGGCGGACGCGGTTCCAGCCCATGTGCGGCACCTTCAGGCGGTTGGCGCTGCCGTCCTCGGGCGGATCCGGGAAGCGCGTGACGCGGCCCGGGAACAGGCCGAGCGCCGGCACGCCGCCGTTCTCGTCGCTCCATTCGAGCATCACCTGCATGCCGAGACAGATGCCGAGCATCGGCTTGTTGCGCGCCGCCTCGATGACCAGCTGGTTCAGCTCGAGGCGCTGCAGCTCCTTCATGCACTCGCGCACGCCGCCGACGCCCGGCAGCACGAGGCGGTCGCACTTGAGCAGTTCTTCCGGGTCGTAGCTGATGACGACGCGGCCGGCGCCGGCGACGCGTTCGAGCGCCTTGCCGAGCGAATGCAGGTTGCCCATGCCGTAGTCGATGATGCCAATGGCGGCCATGCGGGCGTGACTCGTGATCGGTGATTAGTGATGGGTGACGGCGGAATGACGGACTGGAATCAGCGAATCACCCATCACCAATCACGCTGTTCACAGCGTTCCCTTCGTCGACGGCATGACGTCGCCGAGACGCGCGTCGCGGCTGGCGGCCATGCGCAGCGCGCGGCCGAAAGCCTTGAACACCGTCTCGATGATGTGGTGCGCGTTGCGGCCGCGCAGGCTGTCGACGTGCAGCGTCACCTTGGCGTGGTTGACGAAGCCCTGGAAGAACTCGCGGAACAGGTCGACGTCGAAGCTGCCGATGCGTGCGCGCGGGAAGTCGACGAAGTATTCGAGTCCCGGCCGGCCCGACAGATCGACGACGACGCGCGACAGCGCCTCGTCGAGCGGCACGTAGCTGTGGCCGTAGCGGACCAGGCCCTTCTTGTCGCCGAGCGCCTTGTCGAAGGCCATGCCCAGCGAAATGCCGATGTCCTCGACCGTGTGGTGATCGTCGATCTCGCGGTCGCCGCTGGCTTCGACGACCAGATCGATGAGGCCGTGCCGCGCCACCTGATCCAGCATGTGATCGAGGAACGGCACGCCGGTCGCGAAGCGCGACGCGCCCGTGCCGTCGAGGTTCAGCTCGACGCGGATCTGCGTTTCGCGGGTGTTGCGTTCGATGCTGGCGGTACGGGCAGCCATCGGCTCGATGGGGCGGGCTGGCACAAAGGGGCGCAAAGGATACTCCGCCCCTGAACAAAATTGAATCAGCGCGCACGATCGCCTGTCCTGGGGCCGCGTCGCCGCGATTCAAGACGTGAAAGCCCGGCGGCGAAGGCGGACAATGCCCGCATGTCGCTGCCCCTCTCGATTCTCGACCTGGCGCCGGTCGTCAGCGGCACGCCCGCCGCGCAGTCGATCCGCCGCACCGTCGAACTCGCGCGGCTCGCCGAACGTCTCGGCTACGTGCGCCTCTGGTACGCCGAGCACCACGCGATGCCGAGCGTCGCCAGTTCGGCGCCGGAAATTCTCATCGCGCACAGCGCGGCGGCGACGAAGGCCCTGCGTCTCGGCGCCGGCGGCATCATGCTGCCGAACCACGCGCCGCTGCGTGTCGCCGAGCTGTTCCATACGCTCGAGGCGCTGTATCCCGGACGCATCGATCTCGGCCTGGGCCGCGCGCCCGGCGGCGTGCCGGGCGTGACGCGCGCGCTGCGCGCCGCGCGCGGCGAGCTGTTCGATCAGCAGCTCGCGGAGCTGCTCGCCTGCTCGCGCGGCCCCGGCGACGAGGCGCGCTTCGACGCGGTGCATGCCGAACCGGCCGACGCCGGCCTGCCGCCGATCTGGCTGCTCGGTTCGAGCGGCGCCAGCGCGCGCATGGCCGGTGAAGCCGGCATGGGCTACAGCTTCGCCGCGCATTTCTCGCCGGCGCCGCCGGCGCCGGCCATGCTCGCCTACCGGCAGCACTTCCGGCCGTCCGCGCAATTCGCCCGGCCGCACGCGCTGCTCGGCCTCGCCGTGGTCTGCGCGGAAACCGAGGACGAGGCGCGACGCCTCGCGTCGACCATGGAGCTGGCCTGGCTGCGCATCCACAGCGGTCGTTTCCTGCCGCTGCCGAGCCCGGAGGAAGCGCTCGCCCACCCGTACAGCGAGCACGAACGCGCCGCGCTGCGCGAGGTGCGCGAACGCACCATCGTCGGCACGCCGGCGCAGGTGCGTCAGGGAATCGAGGCGGTCGCCGCGCAGACGCGGGCGGATGAAGTGATGCTGGTCAGCAATATCTACGACCACGCCGCGCGCCTGCGCTCCTACGAGCTGGTCGCCGCGGCCTTCGCGGACTGACGGTCGGCGCCCGGGTGCGCCGACCGTCGTCGCGTCCCCCGAAATCCGTTTCGGAGTTGCTTCTGCTGCCGCGCCGGCTTACTGCGCGGCCGGCGCCGCCTTCTTGGCGTGGTGCTTCTTGTGCGCGGTCTTCTTGGCGCTGGCCTTGTGCGTCTTCTTGTGCACCGTCTTGTGCGTGACGGTCTTGTGCTGCGGCGCCGCTTCGGCGGCAAGGGCGAACTGCGGGGCGGCGGCGAACGCGAGCAGCGCGGCGCCGATCAGGAGGGACTTCTTCATGGCTCAATCTCGGGAGGGTTTGTCCACGACGGACGATGACAGCGTACTGACAGAAACTTGTCATTTCAATCCGCAACGGTCCGACACGCCTCAGCCCAGAATCAGCAGCGCGGCGACCAGCGCCACCGCCGCCGACAGCAGCGCCAGCGCGCGCCCGAACCCGGCGAAGCGCAGGCCGGCGACGCTGTCCGGACGCAGCCGGCGCCGGCCGCTGAGCATTGCCGCGATCAGATTCTCGCGGCGACAGACGAGATAGAACAGCACGGCGGCGATGTGCAGGCCGACGAGCGCGAGCAGCACCTCGAACGACGCGCCGTGCAGCCCGGCCAAGGTCCGTCCGGCCGAGAACGACAGGCGATGCGCGAGCGGCCCGGATTCGAGGCCGTCGGTATCCACCGCGAACAGGCCGCTGCCCGTCTGCAGCAGCAGCAGCGCGAGCATCGCCAGCACGCTCCAGCCGCCCAGCGGATTGTGGCCGACGGGGTCATGCGCCGCGCGGCGTTCGAACACCCGCCGCGCGTAGGCCAGGACGGCGCGCGGCCCGCGCACGAAACGCGCGAAGCGCGCCGTGCTGCTGCCGGCGAAGCCCCAGGCGAGGCGGAACAGCAGGAGCGTCAGCACCGCATAGCCGGACCGCCGATGCCAGGCGAGCTCACCGTTCTCGCCGCTCCACCAGGAAAACGCGAACAGCAGGACCAGCGCCCAGTGCGTCAGGCGCGTCGGCAGATCCCAGACGCGCCGCGGCGCGAGGTCCGGATCGCGCATCGCGACGCTCAGTGCTTCTTCTCGCGGAACTGGTCGTGGCAGCCCTTGCAGGCCTGGCCGAGTTCGCCGGCCTGCGTCGCGAAACCGGCGGCATCGTTGGCATCGGCCAGCTGCGCGAGCCTGGCGGCGGCGGCGATGAAGGCATCGCGCTTCTCGGCGAACACCTCTGGCTGCGCCCAGATCTCGGCCTTGGCGCCGGTCTTGCGGCCGGTTTCCGGACCCGAGCCGGCCGGGAACCAGGTCTTGGTCTGCGGCGCGAGTTCGTTGATCTTCTTCGCCGCCGCCGCGAGCTCGGGATCGAGCTGGCCGCCGCCCTTGAGCGTGTCGCCGATCTTCTTCATCGAATCGCCGATCGTCTCGAAGCCTTCATGGCGCGCTTCCATCGCCTGCTTGATCTCCGGCGCCAGCGGCGGCTTGCGCTCGCAGGCGGCGACGAACAGCAGGGCCATGGCGACGGCGGCGGACGACAGATGCGGGAATTTCATGGGCGGGCTCCATTGCGGGGACTGGCGGCCAAGCTTAGCGGCTGCGGCGTGCCCGTTTCGCGACGGCGGCGATCGACGACGCCGCGGGTCCTGGCCGTCGCCGGCGGGACGGCGAAGCTAGGCCTCCAGCCAGAACGTCACCGGCCCGTCATTGACCAGCGCGACTTTCATGTCGGCGCCGAAGCGGCCGCTGCCGACGCGCGGGTACGCGCCGCGCGCGCTGCCGACCAGATGCGCGAACAGCGCCTGCGCGAGTGCCGGCGCGGCGGCCGTCGAGAAGCCGGCGCGCGTGCCGCTGCGCGTATCGGCGGCCAGCGTGAACTGCGGCACCAGCAGGAGGCCGCCGCCGGTGTCGCGCAGCGCCCGGTTCATGCGGCCGGCCTCGTCGGCGAACACGCGATAGCCGAGCAGGCGTTCGAGCAGGCGCTCGGCATTGGCCTCGCGATCGTCCGGCTGCACGCCGATCAGCACCAGCAGGCCGGGGCCGATCGCCGCGATGCGTTCGCCGTCGACCGTCACCGACGCTTCCGTGACCCGCTGCAAGAGTCCGATCATTGCCGCTCCCCGGGGCTCGCCCGTCAGCATGGCGCCGCTGCCGCGCGGCGTTTCCTTGCGTGATTGTCCTACAGCACTCGGCTCCGGCGCCGATGGCGGCGGCGGGCAACGCGCCTATGCTGCGATCGTCCGTCGTGGTCTTTGCAGGCTGCGGCGGGCATCTTGGATTTCCAAAGCCTCGGCCCGGTCTGCAAGGACCGGGCCTTTTTTCGGCCGGCGCCGGCCGCCCGAGGCCCTTACAATCGCGCGCCATGAATTCGTGGCTACGACTCCTGGCGCACGCGTGCGGCGCCGCACCGCTATGGCTGCTGCACGGCCTCGGCAACCTGATCGGCACCGTGCTGAGCCGGGTGCCGTCCAAACCGCGGCGCCTGACGCGCTGGCATCTCGAACATTGTCTGCCGGCGCTCGACCGGCGCACGCGGGCGCGGATCGAGCGCGAGAGCCTGCGCCACATGTTCAAGGCGGTGCTCGAGGCGCCGGCCTTCTGGTTCGGCAGCCGCCGCCGGCTCGAACGCTGGCTCGCCGACGAGCCGGCCCGGCGCCAGCTGCAGGCGCTGCGCGACGAGGGCCGCGGCGTGATCTGGCTGTGCCCGCACCTCGGCGCCTGGGAGCTGTCGGGCCTGTTCTGCTCGGCCGGCGGCCCGATGACCTCGCTGTACAAGCCGCAGAAGGACGCCACGCTCGACCGCATCATGCACGACGGCCGCACGCGGCTCGGCGCGCGCCTGGTGCCGACCGACGGCGGCGGCGTGAAGGCGCTGCTGACCGCGCTGCGCCGCAAGGAAATGATCGGCATCCTGCCGGACCACGATCCGCCGAAGGGCTCGGGCGTGTTCGCGCCGCTGTTCGGCATGACGGCGCACACCACGGAGCTGGTCAGCAAGCTGGCCGCGCGCAGCGGCGCGCCGGTGTGGTTCTGCATCGCCGAGCGCCTGCCCCGGGGCCGCGGCTACCGCTTCCACCTGTCGCCGGCGCCGGCCGAGGTCGCCGATCCGGTCGCGGGCGTCGCCGCGCTGAATCGCGGCATCGAGGCGGTCGTGCGGCGCATGCCCGAGCAGTACTGGTGGGCATACGAACGCTACCGCCATCAACCCGACGGTGCCGCCAATCCGTATCGCGCGCTGCGCTAGCTCCGGGCGGGACTCCCGCCTGACAATTTCGCCAGGGACGGGAACTCGGCGCGCGCATCACGGTCAGTGCCAGCGTTCAGCGGTCCTGTAAGGACTAGATCGCCGACCTCCACCGAAAAACCAGAAACGTAGAAGGCATGGATACCGAACACAACGAAGTGCTGATCGAGGCGCGTGGCCTGACACGCCGCTACGGTCCGACCGTCGCCGTCAGCAATCTCGACCTGACTCTGCGCAAGGGCGAAGTGCTGGGCCTGCTCGGCCCGAACGGCGCCGGCAAGTCGACGACGATGAAGATGCTGACCGGCAATCTGGCGCCGAGCGAGGGCGACATCCGCATCAAGGGCGTGTCGCTGCGCGAGCAGCCGAAGCTGGCCAAGCGTCATCTCGGCTATCTGCCCGAGCAGCCGCCGGTCTATCCGGAGCTGACCGTCGACGAATACCTCGGCTACTGCGCCGGCCTGCACGGCATCGCCAACAAGGAGCTCGCCGCGGCGCTGGCCTCGGCCAAGCGCGACTGCGGCCTGTCCGACGTCGGCCATCGCCTGGTCGGCAATCTGTCGAAGGGTTACCAGCAGCGCGTCGGCATCGCCCAGGCGATCATCCATCGCCCGCCGGTGGTGATCCTCGACGAGCCGACCGTCGGCCTCGATCCGATCCAGATCCGCGAGATCCGCACGCTGATCGCCGATCTCGGCAAGAGCCACAGCGTGATCCTGTCGAGCCACATCCTGCCGGAGATCCAGGCGGTGTGCGGGCGCGTGATGATCATCGCCCGCGGCCTCGTCGTCTACAACGAACCGATGGCGGCGACGCAGGGCGAGGCCTCAGTGGTCGCCGGCTTCAAGCGCGCGCCGGAAGCGGTGTATCTCGCCGACATCGAGGGCGTCGACGGCGCCAGCCCGCTCGGCAACGGCCGTTTCCTGATCAGCCCGCGCAAGGGCGCCGATCCGCGCGAGGCGATCGCCAGGGCCGCCGCGCAGTTCGACTGGGGCCTGGTCGAGCTGCACGCGCAGCAGCGCACGCTGGAGGAAGTCTTCGTCGAACTGACGTCGGGCGATCTGAGGGCCGCGGCATGAGCGCAGCGCCGCGAGGTTCCGTCATCTCCGAACGCGTCGGGGGGTCGCTGCGTGGCGGCCATTCCCGCACCCACCTTCGCTTCGCTCAGGGCACCGTGTCATGACCGCAGCTCCGCAGAGTTCCGTCATCTCCGAACGCGTCGGGGGGTCGCTGCGTGGCGGCCATTCCCGCACCCACCTTCGCTTCGCTCAGGGCACCGTGTCATGACCGCCATATTCAACATCGCGCGCACCGAGTGGCGCCGCATCTTCCTGTCGCCGCTCGCCTGGGCGGTGCTGGCCGTCGTGCAGTTCATCGTCGGCTTCGTCTTCATCAACCTCCTGCTGCAGTACGCCGGCGCCGCCGGCGAGAACAGCGATCTCGGCGTCTCCGACGTGGTCGCCGGTTCGCTGTACGGCTTCTCGACGGTGCTGCTGCTGCTGATCATGCCGCTGATGACCATGCGCCTGTTCGCCGAGGAGCGGAAGACCGGCAGCATCACGCTGCTGTTCTCGGCGCCGGTCTCGCTCACCGAGATCGTGCTCGGCAAGTTCGTCGGCGTGCTCGGCTTCGTCGCCGTGGTCATCCTGCTGCTGGCGCTGATGCCGCTGTCGCTGGCCTGGTCGACGCATCTCGACTGGGGCCGCGTCGCCGCCGGCCTGCTCGGTCTGTTCCTGCTGATGACGGCCTTCGCCGCCGCCGGCCTGTTCGTGTCCTCGCTGACGCGCGAGCCGACCATCGCCGCCGTGGCGAGCTTCGGCCTGCTGCTGGTGATCTGGCTCGCCAACATCCTGGCCTACAACGACAGCGTGCCGTTCCACCAGGTGTTCAGCTACCTGTCGCTGATCGATCACTTCGAAAGCCTGCGCCGCGGCGTGTTCGCGAGCGCCGACGTCGTCTATTACCTGCTGTTCTCGGCCCTGTTCCTGTGGCTGACGGTGCTGCGCCTCGACATCGAGCGCAACTAGCCGGTCCGCAAGATCAAGGAAAAAAGAGCCATGAAACAGAAGAAGCAAGTTCTCGCCCAGCAGCTGTTCAACGGTCTGCTGATCGGCGTCGTCATCGTCCTGCTCGGCGTGCTCTCGGTGCGCTTCAAGACCGACATCGACTGGACCGCCGGCAAGCGCAACACGCTGACCGCGGCGAGCGTCAAGCAGCTGGAGTCGATGAAGGACCCGATCGTCTTCCACGTCTTCGCGCCGAGCGGCGCCGACACGCGGCACGCGATCGAGGCCGACCTGCAGCGCTACATCCGCGCGAAGAAGGACATCACGATCGACTTCATCGATCCGAGCGCGCAGCCGCAGAAGGTGCGCGACTACAACGTCTCCTTCGTCGGCCAGATCGTCGCCGAGTACCAGGGCCGGCGCGAAACGCTCGACGCGACGACCGAGCCGGCGATCACCACGGCGCTGCAGCGCCTCGCCTACGGCGGCGAGCAGTGGATCGTGTTCCTCGAAGGCCACGGCGAGCGCTCGACGAGCGAGCCGGGCCAGTCCTCGTTCAACAAGTTCGCGCAGGTGCTCAAGGACAAGGGTCTCAAGGTCCAGGGCCTCAACCTCGTCAAGACGCCGAAGGTGCCGGACAACACCAGCGTGCTGGTGATCGCCTCGCCGGCCGGCAAGCTGCTGGAGGGCGAGGCGCAGATCGTCGCCGACTTCGTCGCGCACGGCGGCAACGTGCTGTGGCTCGCCGATCCGGACTATCCCACGGGCATCGAACCGCTGGCGCGCGAACTCGGCGTGAGCTGGCAGAACGGCTACGCGGTGTTCCCGGATTACCAGGCCCTCGGCATCAGCAACCCGCTGTTCTTCGTCGCCACCGGCTATCCGCCGAACCCGGTCACGCAGGGCCTCGACATGGTCACGGCCTTCCCGCTGGCGCGCTCGCTGACGGTGAAGGCCCCGCAGGGCTGGCAGGCGCAGCCGCTGCTGACGACGAACGAGGCGGCCTGGCTGGAAACGGGCGACATCAAGTCCGGCGCCATCGCCCTCGACGACAAGGACATCAAGGGTCCGCTGACCATCGGCGCGACGCTGACGCGGCAATACCAGCCGCAGGCCGCCGCCGACGCCAAGCCGGCGGCGGACGGCGCGGCGGAAAAGGCGCATCCGCAGCGCGTCGCGCTGATCGGCGACGCCGACTTCCTCTCCGACGCCTACCTCGACCAGCTCGGCAACCAGCAGCTCGGCGTCAACCTCGTGCAGTGGCTGGCCAGCCGCGACGCGCAGCTCAACATCGACGTGCCGAAGGCGCCCGACACCGCGCTGTACCTGCCGGGCTGGGCGACCATGGCGATCGCCGCCGGCTTCGTCGTCGTGCTGCCGCTGCTGCTGCTCGGCTTCGGCGTGCTGCGCTGGGCCGTCCGCCGTCGCCGCTGAGGGCATGATCATGAATCGCATGGCCATCAATGGCGCGCTGGTGCTGGTCGTCGCCGGCCTCGCCGCGGCGCTGGTCTTCACGCAGAAGAAGGAAGAGAAAGGCGCGCCGCTCACCACGCTCGGCGCCGACGCGGTGAAGGCGATCACGATCGAGCATCCCGGCCAGCCGAGCATGAAGCTCGAGAAGGACGGCATGCTGTGGAAGCTGGTCGCACCCGTGCAGGCGGCGACCGATCCCTTCGAAGTCGCCACGCTGGTCAATCTGGCGACGCAGGAAACCCGCCGCACGCTCCCTGCGAGCGAGGTCAAGCTCGGCGAACTCAAGCTCGACCCGCCGCAGTTCACCGTCACCCTCAACGACCAGAAGCTGGAATTCGGCGATGTCGAGCCGCTCGAGTACCGCCGCTACGTGAAGCACGGCGACACGGTCGCGCTGATCGACGATCCGTCCGGCACATCGGTCGACGCCGACTACTCGGACCTGGTCGCCAAGGAACTGCTGCCGGGCAGCGCCGAGATCGACAAGATCGAAGTGCCGGGCCTCAGCGTCGCGCGCGGCGCCGACGGCAAGAGCTGGGCCGCGACGCCGGCCTCCGCCGCGGCGACCACGGATGCCCTCGCCGCCTTCGTCGACGCCTGGCAGCACGCCCGCGCGATGTGGAACGCCAGGATGCCGGACGACGCCGGCAAGGGCGAACCGATCACGCTGACGCTCAAGGACGGCGTCGTGAACCTCGTGCTCGTCAGCCGCGAACCGCAGCTGATCATCGACCGTCCCGACCTCAGGATCCGCTACTCGCTGTCGAAGGCCGACGAGGACAAGCTGCTGAAGCTGGCGGAGCCGCCGAAGCCGGCCGAGAGCGAACCGGCGAAGGACGCGCGGCCCGCAGCGGCAGCGTCGAGCGCAAAGCCTTAAGCTTTCGTCCCTCTCCCCGCGCACCGGGAGAGGGACGAAAAACCATGCCCGAACTCCCCGAAGTCGAAACCGTCCGCCGTGGCCTCGAGCCGCATCTGCGCGGACGCCGCCTCTTGCGCGTCACCGTCCGCGACGCACGCCTGCGCTGGCCGGTGCCGGCGACGCTGCCGCGCGACGCCGCCGACCGCCGCGTCGAAACGCTCGAACGGCGCGGCAAGTACATCATCGTCGGGCTCGATTCCGGCGACCGCATGATCTGGCACCTCGGCATGACCGGCCGCATGCTGGTGCTCGATGCCGCGCATCCGCTGAAGAAGCACGATCACGTCGACTTCGATCTCGATTCCGGCAAGCTGGTCCGCTTCCACGATCCGCGCCGCTTCGGCGCCGTGCTGTGGTGGAGCCGCGCCGAGAACGCGCATCCGCTGCTCGCCGGCATGGGGCCGGAACCCTTCGATCCGGCGTTCAACGGCGATTACCTGTTCAGGGAGTCGCGCGGCCGCGACGTGGCGGTGAAGAATTTCATCATGGACGGCCACATCGTCGTCGGCGCCGGCAACATCTACGCCGCCGAAAGCCTGTTCCGCGCCGGCATCCGGCCGACGCGGCGCGCCGGCCGGCTGACGCGCGCCGAGTGCGCGACGCTGGTCGACAAGGTGCGCGAAGTCCTGCTCGAAGCCGTCGAACGGGGCGGCACGACCCTGCGCGACTTCGCCGGCGCCGACGGCGCCTCCGGTTACTTCCAGCAGGAGCTGTTCGTCTACGGCCGCGACGGCGAGGCCTGCCGCGTCTGCGGCACGACCATCAAGGGCCTGGTGCTCGGCGGCCGCGCGTCCTGCTATTGCCCGCAATGCCAGCGCTGAGTCCGGCCGCCCGCCGCAGGACGACGCACGCTTGCGGACGTTCCCTTGCGCCGCGCCTGCGCATACAGTCTGCGCATGAATTACCCGGCCAACGCGTGAACCATCGGGCATGACGATCCCTCAGGCGCTTTTGCTGTTCACCGTCGCCGCCGGCCTGCTGACGATCACGCCGGGCCTCGACACCCTGCTCGTGCTGCGCACGGCGATCGCCGACGGCGCACGGCGCGCGCTGCTCGCGGGGCTGGGCATCTGCGTCGGCTGCCTGGTCTGGGGCCTCGTCGTCGCGCTCGGGCTCGGCGCCCTGTTCGCGGTTTCGACGCTCGCATACGACGTGCTGCGCTGCGCCGGCGCGGCCTATCTGCTGTGGCTCGGCGTGCAGCTGCTGCGCAAGCCGCGCATGCGCATCGACGCCGCGCCGCCGGCTGCGCCGCCGGCGTCGCAGGTCGCCGGCTTCGCGCGCGGCCTGCTGACCAATCTGCTGAACCCGAAAGTCGGTGTCTTCTACGTCAGCTTCCTGCCGCAGTTCGTGCCGGCCGGCGTCGGCGTCGTCGCCTTCAGCACGCTGCTGGCGGCGATTCATGCCGTGCTCGGCCTGCTGTGGTTCCTGCTTCTGGTCTGCGCGACGCAGCCGCTGAAGCGCTGGCTGATGCGCCCGGGCGCCGTGCGCACGCTCGACCGCCTGACCGGCGGCGCCTTCGTGCTGTTCGGCCTGCGTCTCGCGGCGGCGAGCCGCCCTGCATGAGCACGCCGCGCCCCTGGCCGCCACCGCCGCGCGGCGCGATCTCGCTGGGCTCGCGCGAGCGCAGCCTGTGCGTGGCGCTGGAAGGGCTCGCCCTGCTGCACGTGCTCGGCGGGCTCGCCTGGCCGCTGCTGGTGGTCGGCACCACGCTCGTCGATCGCTGGATTCCGCAGGTCGCCGAGCACCGCTTCTGGGCCGCGCTGATCGGCCCGACCATCGCCAGCTGGGGCCTGCTGTTCTGGTTCGGCGTGCGCCACGGCCTGCGGCGCGGCCAGCGCTGGGTCTGCGACGCCCTGATCGCCGCGCTCCTGACCTGGCTGCCGCTCGACTTCGCGCTCTGTTACGCCTTCCGCTTCTGGCCCGGCGCGATCCTCGATCCGGCCTTCGGCCTGACGATGCTGCTCCTGCTGCTGATGCTGCGACCGCGCCTGCTGGTCGACTGAAGCCGTCGCCGGCGTTTCAGTTCAGCGCCGTCGGCACCGCCAGCCGGAAGGGTTCGATCCTGGCGTCGAAGCGCTGCTGGCTGTCGGACACGATCATGTTGAATTCGCCGTGCATGGTGCCGACCGGCGTGCCGAGCGGACAGCCGCTCGTGTACTGGAATTCTTCGCCCGGCGCGAGCACCGGCTGGTAGCCGACGACGCCGGGGCCGCGCACTTCCTCGACGTGGCCCTCGCCGTTGGTGATGACCCAGTGCCGCGACAGCAGCTGCACGGTGTCCGTGCCTTCGTTGCGGATGGTGATGTGGTAGGCGAAGAGGTAGTGGCCGGCGCCGGGATCGGACTGCTCGGCGACGAAGCGCGGCTTGACGATGATGCGGATGTTGCGGGTCACGGTGTCCGACATCGTGGCGTCCTTGCGTCGATCAATACATGCCGGTGGCGAGCTTGGCGGCTTCCGACATCATCGACTGGTTCCAGGGCGGATCGAAGACCAGCTCGACGTCCGTTTCGGCGATGGTCGGGATCTGCTCGATCTTGCTCTTGACGTCGGCGACGAGAATGTCGCCCATGCCGCAGCCGGGCGCGGTCAGCGTCATGCGCACCGTCGCGCGGCGCCTGCCCGCTTCGATCGCCTCGACCTTGCACTCGTAGACGAGGCCGAGCTCGACGATGTCGACCGGGATTTCCGGGTCGTAGCAGGTGCGCAGCTGATCCCAGACGGCTTTTTCGATGTCCTCGTCGCTGGCGTCGGCGGCGACGTCCGGGCCCCTGGCGATTTCCTGGCCGATGGCATCGGCGTCCTTGCCCTCGAGGCGGAACAGGTGGCCCTCGACCTGCACGGTGAAGCTGCCGCCGAGCGCCTGCGTGATCTGCGCCTTGGCGCCTTCCGGCAGTTCGACCTTGGTCCCCTGCGGGATCAGGATGCCGATGACGTCACGCGTGAGGGTGACGGGTTCGTGGAAGGCGCTCATGGCTTGCTTGCGATCGCGCCGGGCGGCACGAGACAGATCGTGGACGGACAATTTTAAACCAGCCCCGCCTTCGGTTGTGGCGGCGCGCGGCAGTTTCAAGCCTTTCGTTCAGCTTGGCGACCCGATCGCCTTCTATCATCGGGCGCGTCCGTCCTGCGGACGCCACCTGCCACCGAGACCCCCATCATGAGAAGAATCGCCTGGATGCTGTGCGCCGTGCTGCCCGCCACCAGCCTGTTCGCGACGCTGCCCGCGCGCGCCGCCGACGCGCCGCCGCGCCTGGTCGCCGTCAACGGCGACGGCGAGGTCAGCGTCAAGCCGGACCGCGCGCGCCTGAACCTCGCCGCCGACGCGCTCAACGCCGATCTGAAGACCGCCGAGTCGCAGGTCAATGCCATCGTCCGCGCCTACCTCGCCGAGGCCAAGGCGCTGGGCTCGAAGGACGAGCAGATCTCCACCGCCGGCATCAGCATCAATCCGGAATACGTCTGGGACGACAAGCTGCGCCAGCAGAAGCTGGTCGGCTACCGCGCGCGCCGCGACATCGAGGTCGTCATCACCGATCTCGACAAGCTCGGCGACTACGTGCTGCGCGCCACCAAGGCCGGCGTCAATCACGTCAGCCCGCCGCAGCTCGAATCGAGCCGCAGCGACGAGCTGCAGCGCCAGGCGCTCGCCAAGGCCGCGCAGGACGCGCAGTCGCGCGCCAGGCTGCTCGCCGACACGCTCAACGTGAAGCTCGGCAGCGTGCGCAGCATCCGCGCCAACGAGGCCGTCGCGCCGCCGCGGCCGATCGCCTACAAGACCATGGCGATGGCGGAGGCCGCCGACGCCGGCAGCGGCAACGAGCAGCTCGGCTTCTCCGGCGGCGAGATCAAGTACAGCGCCTCGGTGTCGGCCGAGTTCGATCTGATCGAGCGCTGAGCGCGCCGATGGCGCGTGCGGGCTGCCCCGGCGGTGCGGCGGGGCGGTCCGCTTGTTTTATTTGATCGACTAATGGCTCAAACGACGCCCTAAAATCTCGGCGCTCGGCGGCGCTTCACCGGCGCCGCATGGCGTCGCAGTGCGCTTGCCGTCATGCAATGCGATAATGCTGCACTTTCCCCCCCGCGTTTTCCGAAGGGGCCGAAAGTGGCCAGCCGCACATCTACCGCCGTCCCTGCCGCCGTCGTCGGCATCATCATGGGCTCCCGCTCCGACTGGGAGACGATGGCGCACGCCGCGCAGACGCTCGACGAGCTCGGCGTTGCCTACGAAGCGCGCGTCGTCTCGGCGCACCGCACGCCCGATCTGCTCTTCGAATATGCCGAGCAGGCCGCCGCGCGCGGCATCAAGGTGATCATCGCCGGCGCCGGCGGCGCGGCGCATCTGCCGGGCATGTGCGCCGCCAAGACGAGGCTGCCGGTGCTCGGCGTGCCGGTGCAGAGCAAGGCGCTCAACGGGCTCGACTCGCTGCTGTCGATCGTGCAGATGCCGGCCGGCATCCCGGTCGGCACGCTGGCGATCGGCAAGGCCGGCGCCACCAATGCGGCGCTGCTGGCGACCGCGATCCTGGCGACGAACGACAAGCGCCTCGCCGCCAGGCTCGACCGCTTCCGCAAGGCGCAGACGGCCAAGGTCCTCGACGACGAACCGCTGAAGCTTCCCGCATGAAAGTTGGCATTCTCGGCGCGGGCCAGCTGGGACGGATGCTGGCCCTGGCGGGTTATCCGCTCGATTTCGATTTCGTCTTCCTCGATCCGGCGACGGAGGCCTGCGCGGCGCCGCTCGGCACGCACATCCACGCCGACTACGTCGACGAGCGCGCGCTCGCCGAATTCTGCGTCGCCGTCGACGTGGCGACCTACGAGTTCGAAAACGTGCCGGCGAAGACCGCCGAATTCGTCGCCGCGCGCATTCCGCTGCTGCCGGCGCCGGTCGCGCTGTCCGTCGGCCAGGACCGCCTCTCCGAGAAATCGCTGTTCGACAAGCTCGGCATTCCGGTGCCGCGCTACATGCCGGTGGCGACGCGCGAGGCGCTCGACTTCGCGGTCAAGAACATCGGCCTGCCGGCGGTGCTGAAGACGCGCCGCCTCGGCTACGACGGCAAGGGCCAGGCGGTGCTGAAGAAGCCCGGGGATCTCGACGCCGCCTGGGCGCGGCTCGGCGGCCAGCCGCTGATCCTAGAAGCCTTCGTGCCGTTCGAGCGCGAGCTGTCCTGCCTCGCCGTGCGCGGCAAGGACGGCGAGATGCGCTTCTATCCGGTCGTCGAGAACGTGCACCGCGACGGCATCCTGCGCACGGCGACGCCGAAAGCCGACGACCCGCTGCAGAAGGACGCCGAGGATTACGCGCGCCGTGTCTGCGCGCATCTCGGCTACGTCGGCGTGCTGGCCTTCGAGTTCTTCGTCGCCGGCGGTTCGACCGGCGGCAAGCTGCTGGCCAACGAGATCGCGCCGCGCGTCCACAATTCCGGGCACTGGACCATCGAGGGCGCGGTCTGCTCGCAGTTCGAGAACCACCTGCGCGCGATCGCCGGCCTGCCGCTCGGCTCGACGGCGCTGCGCGGCCTGTCGGTGATGGTCAACTTCATCGGCGACACGCCGAAAAACGAAGCGCTCGCCGCGATTCCCGGCGTGCACATCCATCACTACGGCAAGACGCCGAAGCCGCAGCGCAAGGTCGGCCACGCCACGGTCACCGCGGACGATGCCGCCGCGCTGGCCGAGCGCCTGGCGCGGCTGCAGACGCTGGTCGCGGCGGCCGAATCCTGAGCGCGCGCCGACCCTAGTCGCGGAACGGCTGCAGGCCGCCGCAGTAGGCCACCGCGACGCAGCCGGCGCCGACGTTGACCGCCGCCGTCGCCGACATCACGCTCGGCAGAAGCTCGATGCCGTGCCGCGCGGCGGTTTCGCGCAGCGGCGCGTAGCCGGGCAGCACGTCGAGTTCCGCCGGTTCGCCGCCATAGCTGACGCAGACGTGCGACGTCCGCAGATCGCCGGTCTCGATCTGCCGCGCGACGTGCGCGAACGTGCGTTCGACGGCCTGGTCGTAGCCGCGCACGCGCGCCACGGCCTGCGTATCGCCCTGATAGCCGAGGATGACGGGGCGCAGATCGAGCGTCGCGCCGAGCGCATAGCTGAACCAGTCGACGCTTTTCTCGCCCTTCTTCTGCGCGCGCCGGTGCAGATGGTAGAGATCGCCGGGCACAATGTAGGCGCAGAGCTGATCGCGCATCACGTCGAGATGGCGGCGCAGCTCGAACGGCGTCATGCCGGCGCGCGCGCACTTCGCCGCTTCGGCGACCAGCACGCCGGTGCCGCTGAACATCGAGCGCGAATCGATCACGCGCAGCACGAAAGGGCCGCGCCCGGACGGCGCCGACTGCTCGTCGGCGAGGATCACGAAGGCGGCCTTGGCGGCGTTCTCGAACATCGAGCTGCGCGTCGCGCTGATCGTCACGCAGAACACGTAGTCGTAGAACGGCACCACGCGGCGCAGCAGGAGCGCGCGCAGCTGGTCCACGCCATAGGCCTGCGTGTTCGCCTCGAAGCCGCGCGCCGCCAGCTGCTCGGCATAGAAGCGCCGCGTCGTGCGGCGATCGCGCACGTCGTCGAAGCGTTCGTCGCCGAGCTGGATCGTCACCGGCAGCACGCCGATGTCGTGGGCGCGCAGGAATTCGGCGGGCAGATCGCAGGTCGCGTCCGTGACGACGCCGACACGCATGGGGGCTCCGGTGCAGGATGGCAGGCGATTATGCGCGGCGCCCGGCGATGCGCCGCCGGCGGGCTGACGAACGTGGCGAAAGCACGCCCTGAAGCGCGGCGGCGGATGGCGGCCGCCGCCGGCGCGCCGCGCGCGGCCGCTCAGCCGTGCGCCGGACGCGGCGCCTGCATCGCCGGGCGCAGCTTCAGCATGCGCTCGAGGCGGTCGTCCTTGCGCATCCAGATGCTGTTGATCCAGGCCTGGAAACGCGCGCGAAACTCCGGGTCGCTCTCATAATCCCCGTGCATCAGCTCGGCCGGAATCGGCAGGACGTCGACGTGCACGGCGAGCTGGTCCTGCTCGCCGCTGAGCCAGCCCCAGAGATAGGCGCGGCGGCTCGGGCGGTAGGCGATCGTCACGTCGATGATGCCGGCGAACTGCTCGCCCATGGCATTGAGCGTGAAGCTCATGCCGCCGGCCTTCGGCCGCAGCAGATGGCGGTACGGCGACTGCCGGGCGACGCGCTTGGCCTCGGTGAAGCGCGTGCCTTCGAGGAAGTTGATGACCGTGACCGGCTCGCTGCGGTAGAGCTCGCAGGCGCGGCGCGTCGCTTCGAGATCCTGGCCCTTCAGCTCGGGCCGCGCGTCGAGCTGCGCCTTGCTGTAGCGGCGCATGAAGGGAAAATCCATCGCCCAGCAGGCGAGGCCGATCACCGGCACATACTTCAGCTCGTGCTTGAGGAAGAAGCGCGGGAACGGCACGCGGCCGTGCAGGAGATCGAAGAGCAGCAGGATGTCGGCCCAGGACTGGTGGTTGCCGATCAGCAGATAGTTGCGCCGCGGATCGAGCGGCGTGCGGATCGCGACGTCCCACT
The DNA here is from genome assembly GCF_000474945.1 of Solimonas soli DSM 21787. Classification (GTDB taxonomy): domain Bacteria; phylum Pseudomonadota; class Gammaproteobacteria; order Nevskiales; family Nevskiaceae; genus Solimonas; species Solimonas soli. Next base: position 284,558 of record NZ_KI440836.1, read on the forward strand.
GCACGGCGTGCAGCAGGCGCATCATCACCTTGTTGATCGACACCCAGTTGCTCGCGATCCACACGCAGTAATGACTGCAGGCGCGCTGCAGGGGCGGGTACGGAACCAGCTTCAGCAGCAGTGCCGGAATCATCAGCGCGAAGGCGCCGACCGTGGTCGTCAGGATCGCCGCGCCGGTGATGAGGCCGACGACGCTGGGAGGGAAGATCACCGAAAACATCGCGGCACCTCGCTTTGCGCCGGCTCACGCGGGCCCGCGCCGTCCTGGGTTCAGCCGGCCCTGTGGTAGGCCGGGCTCAAGTTTCGCACGGCTTCGATCATCGCCGCCGCATGCTCGGGCGGCGCCGACGGCGTGATGCCGTGGCCGAGATTGAAGACGTGGCCCTCGCCATGGCCGAAGCTCGCCAGGGTGCGCGCCACCGCCGCCTCGATCTTCGCCGGCGCGGCGTACAGCCAGGCCGGATCGAGATTGCCCTGCAGCGCGACGCGGTGGCCGACGCGGGCGCGCGCGGCGCCGAGATCGGTCGTCCAGTCGAGGCCCAGCGCGTCGGCGCCGGTGTCGGCCATCGCTTCCAGGTGCTGGCCGCCGTTCTTGGTGAAGAGGATCACCGGCACCTCCGGCAGCACGCGCTTGAGGTGCGCGACGATCTTCGCCATCGGCTGCAGCGAGAAGCGCAGGTAATCGGCCGGCGCCAGCACGCCGCCCCAGGTGTCGAACACCATCAGCGCGTCGGCGCCGGCGGCGGCCTGCGCTTCCAGGTACAGGCTCACCGACGCGACGAGCTTGGCGAGCAGCGCGTCGAGCAGCTCCGGCGCGTCGTAGGCCATGCGCTTGATGGTGTGGAAATCCGAACCGCCGGCGCCTTCGACCATGTAGGTCGCCAGCGTCCAGGGGCTGCCGGAGAAGCCGATCAGCGGCAGCCGGTCGCCGAGCGCGCCGCGGATCGTCGCCACCGCGTCCATGACGTAGCGCAGCTCCGTGTGCGGATCGGGCACCGGCAGCTGCGCGATCGCGCGCTCGTCGCGCAGCGGCCGCTCGAACACCGGGCCTTCGCCTTCGACGAAGCGCAGGCCGAGCCCCATGGCGTCGGGAATGGTCAGGATGTCGGAGAACAGGATCGCGGTGTCGAGCGGGAAGCGCGCGAGCGGCTGCAGCGTCACTTCGCAGCACAGCTCCGGGTTGCGGCACAGCGCCATGAAGTCGCGGGCCTTCTTGCGGCTCTCGCGGTACTCCGGCAGGTAGCGGCCGGCCTGGCGCATCATCCAGGCCGGCGTGTAGTCCACCGGCTGGCGCTTCAGCGCGCGCAGGAAGCGGTCGTTCTGCAACTTGCGTGTGCTCATGCGCGCGCCCCCAGCGCTGCGACGATTTCCGCCTGGATCTGCTGCGCCATCGCGCGCGGATCGGCGGCGTCGCGGATCGGCCGGCCGATGACGAGATAGTCGGCGCCGGCCCTGATCGCCGCGCTCGGCGTCATGATGCGCTTCTGGTCGGCTTCGACGCGGTTCTCGACCGGGCGGATGCCCGGCGTCACGCAGATCAGTTCGCGCGGGGCCTCGGCGCGCAGCTTCTCGACTTCGAGGCCCGAGGACACCACGCCGTCGCAGCCGGCGGCGAGCGCGCGACGCGCCCGCGACAGCACGAGCTCGGCGACATTGCACTGAAAGCCGAGGTCGTCGAGATCGCCCTGGTCGAGGCTGGTCAGCGCCGTCACCGCGAGCACCCTGGTGTTGCCGGACTTGGCCTTGGCCGCCGCTTCCATGATCGACTGGTTGCCGTGGATCGTGCAGAAGTCGGCGCCGCGCTCGGACAGATTGCGCACGGCGCGCGCGACGGTTTCCGGAATGTCGAAGAACTTCAGGTCGACGAACACCTTCTTGCCTTGGTCCTTCAGCGCCGCGAGCAGCTCGAAGAAGCCCGGCGCCATCAGCAGCTCGAGGCCGATCTTGTAGAAGTGCACCGCGTCGCCGAGCGTGGCGACGAGCTGGCGGGCATCGGCGGCGGTCGGCACGTCGAGCGCGGCGATCAGGCGATCCTGCGCGGCAATCATGGGAGGTCCGGGAGAGAAGACGCGTGTTTCGGAGAGCTAGCCGCGAATTGTCCGCCCCCGTGACGCCGACGGCAACCGGCGCGCGCGTCGGCGCCCGCCGATACGCCGGCCGAGCCCTGCGGCGCGCTGCCGCCGGGTCCGGCAAATTCCCTTCTCCCGTCGCGCCGCGATGCGGGCGCGCGGTGCCGCGCAGGCCTTGCCCGCGGGCTCACCCGTCGCCGGGCGGACGGGGACGGGCGCGAATCCCGACGCCGCTCACGGCTTCAGCGGCGTGAAGCCGTAGCGCGAGAACGTCGCCGCCATCGCCGGCGACTGCAGGAAGGCGTAGAACGCGGCCGACTCCGGCGAGGCGTCCTTGAGCAGCGCGAACGGATAGACGACGGGCTTGTGCGAGCCTTCCGGGAAGGTGGCGACGATCTCCACCCGGTCGCTGATCGCCGCGTCGGTCGCGTAGACGATGCCGAGCGGGCACTCGGCGCGCTCGACGAAGGCCAGCGCCGTGCGCACGTCATCGGTGCCGACGATGCGCGGCTTCAGCGCCTCCCACCAGCCGAGTGTGGTCAGCGCTTCCTGCGCATAGATGCCGGCCGGCACCACGCCCGGCTCGCCGGTGCACAGGCGGCCCTCGAACGCGCCCGGCAGGTCGAAGCCGGCTTCGAGGCGGATGCCGGCCGGCGCCCGGCCTTTCGGCGCGATCAGCACCAGCGCATTACCGAGCAGATTGCGGCGCGTGCCGGGCCGCAGTGCACCGGCCTTCTCGACGTAGTCCATCCACGACAGATCGGCCGAAGCGAAGAGGTCGGCCGGCGCGCCGGCCTCGATCTGCTTGGCGAGCGTCGACGACGCCGCATAGACCGTGAGCGGCGCCGCATGGCCGGCTTTCTGCCATTGCTGGGCGGCATCGTTGATCGCGGTCGTGAGGCTCGCCGCCGCGTAAATCCGTGCCGGCCCGGCGGCGTGCGCCGCCGATATCAGCAGCAGGGCGCCCAATAGCGGCCACAGGCCGCGCAGCATGGCTTTCATGATCGAGCTCTGGGGTTTTCGTGGATGGTCTGGACGACGGGCTTCGTTATGTACTTAACTATATAACGCATGCCTCATGCAAGGCGACTCCGACGCAGCAGCTCGCCTGAATCAGCCAACATCCTGGGAGAAACACCGATGAAGCGATACATCCGGGCCGCTCGCTCGGCCTCAGGCTCCTTGCTGCTCGCACTCGCCGCCGCGCACGCGGCGCCGGTGCTGGCCAAGGACGATCTGCTCGAAACGCTCGCGCGCAAAGGCGTCATCAGCGCCGACGAATACGCGAAGCTGAAGGACCAGCAGCCGAAATCTTCGGCACCGACGTTGTCGACCGATGACGGCCTGAAGTTCGCGTCCGCCGACGGCGCGTTCTCGCTGCAGGTCGGCGCGCTTCAGCAGATCGACTACGCGGCGTTCGACGCCGACGGCAGCGATCTATCGGACGGCACCGAATTGCGCCGCTCGCGGCTGTCACTCGGCGGCACGCTGTTCAAGGACTGGCAATACCGCGTCGAATACGAATTCGCGAAGTCCGCGGCCGTCACGCAGGTCACCGACGCCTACGTCGCCTATACGCGGCTCAAGCCGTTCACGGTGACGATCGGCCAGTTCAAGCCCTCGTTCTCGATGGAAGCGCTGAGCCAGGACAAGAGCGCGACATTCATGGAACGCGCCCTGCCGTTCTACATCGTCTCGCCGCTGATCGTGCGCGCGCCCGGCGTCCAGCTCTCGGATTCCGGCACGCACTGGTCGATGGCCGGCGGCATTTTCGGCGCACCGCTCGGCGACAGCAGTTCGGGCGATGAAGGCTGGGGCGCCGCCGCCCGTGCGACCGCCGCGCCGTATCTGACCGAGAAGGCGGTCGTCCATCTCGGTCTCGGCGCCACCTGGCGCAAGCCGACCGCCGACAACAACGGCACGCCGCCCGCCGCGACCAGCGCCGTCGCGTTCAGCGCCAAGCCGGAATCGAATCAGGCGCCCAGCTTTCTCAGCACCAAGGCGATGCTCGACGTGACGAGTTTCCGCATCGTCGGCACCGAACTCGCCGGTGCCTGCGGGCCGGCCTCGCTGCAGAGCGAATACGAATGGATCAAGGTCGAGCGCGACAACGGTCAGGACGATCTGGCGTTCACCACCTGGTACCTGCAGTTCGCGTACACGCTGACCGGCGAAGTGCGACCGTACAAGGTCGACAGGGGCGTGTTCGACGGCATCAAGCCGGTCAAGTCGTTCGGCGCCAGCGGCTGGGGCGCGTTCGAAGCGGCGGCGCGCATCTCGCAGCTCGATCTCAACGACGGCAGCGTGACCGGCGGCAACATGCGCGACATGACGCTCGGGGTGTCCTGGTACCTCAACGCCTTCATGCGCATCAGCGCGAACTACGTGAAAGTGCTGAAGCTCGACGGCGGCACGTACGACGACCAGAAGCCGTCGGTCTACCAAATGCGCCTGCAGCTCGCGTTCTGAGCCCCGCGCCGGGCGCCGGACAAGCGCGGCGGCGGCCTCATTGCGGCCTATGCCGCCTTGTCCGGCACTGGAGCGGGCAGTTGGCCTGACGTCGTGTTCGCCTTTCCTGGCATGCCATGAAAGGCGGACGCCGCCTGACGGCTACACAATGAGCGACGGCAACGACAGCAACGACAGCAGCAGCGCAGCCGCCAGCATCCGCCGCGGCGCGTACGACAGCATCAACACGGCAAACAGCGCGGCAGCCGTGAGCAGCCCGCACCACCGCACCGCGCCGATCGGCACGCCGCCGTGCGTGGCCGACGCGGCGAACGAGGCGAGCAGCAGTGCCCAGCCTGCCAGACGCAGCCACGGAGCTCGAGATTCGGGCAGTGTCCTGCCGACGATCTCGCGCTGGTGGCGCGACATCGACAGGCATAGCGCGAGAAAGCCCGCGTAGCCGAGCGTGAAGGCCAGCGCGATCATGCCGGCTCCGGCGAGCCCTCATCGCGGCGCGGCGCGCACGCGGCGGAGGCGCGAGAGCGCAGCTTCCATGCGAGCGTCGCGAACAGCGCGCCGAGCGCGAGCATCGTCAGATCAAAGCTTGCGAGCACCCAGTCGCCATGCGGCAGCGTCACGCCGAGATGTCGTTCACTCGTCAGCGCGTTGAGCAGCGGCAACAGCGCGAACAGCAGCGCCGCCGCCGCAAACTGCTCGCACCAGCCGCGCCGCGTCGGCCGCAGCGCGGCGTGAACGAAGGCCAGCGCCCAGGCGATGAACAAGGCATGCACCTCCCAGTCCGCGCGCGCGGCGAGCGTCGCCGGCAGCAGGCGGTTCGCCCAGAAATATGCGGCGATCGCGCAGGGCAGGCCGGCGACCGTCGCGAGGTTCAGCCGTTCGACGAGTCCGTGGCCGAAGCTCGTGCGGCCCGCCTTGAGTTGCTGCGGCCGGCGCTTCACCGTCCACAGCACCAGACCCGTTGCGATCATTGCGGCGCCGAGCGCGCCGGAGACGAAGTACAGCCAGCGCAAGACGGGGCCGGCGAAATGGCCCTCGTGCAGCGCCAGCATCGCGTTCTGCGTCGCCCTCGCGGCGCGCTCGGCTGCAGGCGCGTCGAGCAGCGTGCCGTGCACGTCGAACGTCAGCCGTTCCGACCGCGCGAGATTCGCGCCGTCGCGGCGCAGGACGTTGATCCGCGCATTCGCATCGCCCGGCATCTGCACGCTGAGATTGCGGACGCTGCCCGCGCCCCAGCGCCGCTCGGCCTCGGTGAGCAGCGACAGCAGCGGCGGCAGAGGCTGTGCGACGCCGCTGCGCTCGACCTGCGTAAAGCCCGGACTCAGCTCGCTGTAGAACGTATCGCGCTCACCGATGCCGTAAACGCTCGCGAGGCCCGCCGGCATGTACGTGAACAGGAAGAACACCAGACCGCTGTAGGTGATCATCAGGAAAAACGGCAGCGCGGTGACGCTGATGACGTTGTGCGCGTCGAGCCAGGAGCGCTGCCCCTTCGCCGGCCTGAACGTGAAGAAGTCCTTGAAGATCTTCTTGTGCGTGATGACGCCGGTGATGATCGCCACCAGCATGACCATCGTGCAGAAGCCGACGATCAGCACCGCGGTGTCGTAGTTCAGGTAATGCAGTTGATAGTGCATGCGATACAGCACGAAGCCGCCGCCGGTGTCGCGCGGCGGGGCGCCGGGCACCACGGCACCGGCCGCGTCGAGCACTTCGCTCCGCACCCGGTGCCGCCCGCGCGCCTCGCCCTGCCCCGTGCGATCGCGCCACGACACGCTGAGGTTCGGACTGTTGCGCCCGCCTTGCAGGTTGATCGCCCAGGAATCGGCGTCCGGCGCGCGCTGTTGCAGATGCGCCTGCGCCAGCGCCACCGCGCGCGCCGGTTCCACGTAAGGCGTCGCCATCGGCAGTTCGGGCTTCATCCAGCGATCGATTTCGCTGTAGAAGTAGCCGGCGGTGCCGGTCACGAACACGAAATACAGCACCCAGCCGACGACGAGGCCGGTCCAGGTGTGCAGCCAGGCCATGCCCTGGCGGAAGCTGTCTTTCACTGGCTTGCCCCTGATGCTGCCCGCTCTCCAATTCGCTCCCGCAGGCGGCGGCGGGATCTCGTTCTCAAGCGCGCCGGCGTTGAACTCCCTTTGCCGCCTGCGGGAGCGAATCGGGGAGCGGGACTTTTTCTCATGGCGGAACGCCGGTTCAAACGCAGAACCCTCGCTGCACCAGCAGCAGCACCGCGCCGCTGAGGCCGATCGCAATGCCCAGCCCGCGCCAGACCCGCGCGGCGCTGTTCGCCGCGAATACCCAGAGCACGATGCCCGCGTACAGCGCGAAGCTCAGCATCGTCGCCGCCAGCACCGACTCGGCGCGCGGCCCCGGCAGCAGGTGCGCGAGCAGCGCCGTGGCGAGCGAGGTCAGCAGGTAGCCGCCGAACACGGCGGCGAGCACGCGCGAGAGGACAGCGAGGCGATGCGCGCGTCCGCCACGGACGCGCGATGAACGCCCCGATCCATGCTTGCCCGCCGTCATCGCGATGCCTGCGCCTTGGCTTCAGAACTTTCCGCGCACCGTCACGATCCAGTTACGCGGTTCGCCGTAACGGTTGCCGTTCGTCAGCGTGCCGAGCCGCTGGTAGTAGGTCTTGTCGGTGACGTTGTTGACGTTGAGGCTCAGGTTCCAGTGCGGATCAACCTGATAGCCGAGGCGCGCGCTCCAGATTGAATACCCGCCCTGCGTGATGCGGTTGGTGCCGCTCAGGTTGTAGATATCGCTCTGCGCGTTCACGCCGCCGCCGATGTTCCATGCGTTCCAGGCGCCGGGCAGACGATAGGTCGCCCAGAGCTTGAACAGGTGTTCCGGCGTGGTGCTGCGGAACGGCTTGCCTTCGTTGCTGCTCGGCTCGCCGGTGCGTGTGCGGTCACGCAGGTACTTCGTCTTGACGTAGGTGTAGCCGGCCACCGCGTTCAGCCCTGGCAGCATCTCGCCGGAGAGTTCCGTCTCCAAACCTTGAGCGCGCACCTTGCCCTGTGCGAGGTAGCAGTCGCCGCCGGTCGGCGAGCCGGCGCAAGGCTGCAGGTTGTCGGGATCAAGCTGCGAGCGGTTTTCCTCGTCGATGCGGAACGCGGCGAACGAGGTATTGAGGCGTCCGTCGTAAAATTCGCCCTTTGCGCCAGCTTCGTAGTTGATGCCGACCGCCGGTTTGAGCGGATCGCCCGACGCGGTGTACTGCGTGTTCTGGACGCGGAAAATTTCAGCGTAGCTGGCATAGGCGGACCAGTGCTCGGAAAGGTCGGCCACCAGCCCCGCGAACGGCGTCAGCTGGTTCTTGTCCTCGTCCTTGGTCTTGGTATGCGCCGCGTGATCCTTCGATTCGCTGATCGCCGTACTCAAGCGCAGGCCCGTGATCAGCTTCCATGAGTCCGTCAGACTCCAGCGCGCTGTGCCGTATACCGCCTGATCGATGGAACTGGACTCGGTGTTACCGAGCGTGAGCGGCCCGAATGCGGGTGACGGTACCGACCAGGGATCGAACTCGAAGATCGTCTGCGTGATCGGCGACGAGGCGGCGGTGGCGCTGCGCTCCCTCTGATTGACGAATTCCGAGCGCGTCCCGCCCAGCACGAGTTCATGCGTGCGCCCGAGCAGGTCGAAGCGGCCATTGAGCATCAGGTCATAGGCCGAGACTTTCGCCGGAGAGCGCCGCAGGTAGAAAAGAGCGCCGTAGGCCGGAACCCGTTGTGTCAGCGGATCGACGGCCATCATGGTGCTGGTCATCGCTCCACCCTGCACGCGATTCTGGAAATCAGCATTCAGACGCAAGGACCAGCGTTCACCGAAACGCTGGTCCAGGCCGACGAACAGGGTATCGACATCGGTGTAGTAGCGATTCCAGGCCGGCGCCATCCCGCGCGAGGAGCGCGGCAGGCCGAGATCGCGGCCATCGCTGTAGCGCGGCAGGCCGTTGATCGCAATATTGCCGTCGTATCGCTCGATGCTGCCGCCGGCATTGAGCGTGGTGCTTTCGCTCAAATCGAGCTCAACAATGCCGTACCCGGACGGACGGCGTGAGTCTTCGAGGTCGATGAAAGTTTCGCGGTCCTCGTAGGTCATGACGGCACGACCCCGCAGGCTGCCGCTGGCATTCAGCGCGCGGCCGACATCGATTTCCGCGTAGTTGTTGTTCCAGCGTCCGCGCCGCAGCGAAACACTGACTTGAGGCTCCACCGCCGGACGCTTGCGCACCAGGTTGACGGTGCCTCCCGCGGAGCCCGTGCTGTAAACCAGTCCCGCGGAACCGCGGAGCACTTCGACGCGATCATAAAACGCCAGATTGGGCACATAGCCGGAGTACGCGTTGCCGAGGGCGGGCATGCCGTCGACGAGATTGCTGGTCATCGAGAAGCCGCGCGCGGTATAGGAAACCGTGTTCGCATTGGCGGTGGACGAGGTGATGCCGGTGGCGACTTCCATCGCATCGTCGAGCGTGACGAAATTGCGATCCTCGATCTGCTGGCGCGTGATGACGCTGACCGACTGCGGCGTTTCGCGCGGCGACAGCGGCAGGCGGGTGGACGTGCTCGCCGAACGCACCGTGTAGGAAGCGGTGCCTTCCGTCACGTCGTCGGGCGGCGCGTCCGCCGTCACGTGCACGGCCTGCATCAGCGTCGCCCCTTCGCTCGGCGGCCGGACGATCAGCCAGGTGCCGTCCGGCTGCTGTTCGACGGCCAGCCCCGAACCCGCAAGCAAGCGCTCCAGCGCTTCGCGTGGCGTGAATTCGCCGCTCAGCGCCGGAGCGCTGCGGCCCGCCGCGAGGTCCGTCGGGAACACGATCTGGATGCCGGTTTTCTGCGCCAGCGCGTTGATCGCCTGATCGAGCGGCTGCGCGGGCAGGTCGAGGTGGGCGGCGGCCTGCGCGTAAGCCGCCGCCGGCGCGAGCAGGGCGGCGGACAGCAGCAGGCAAACGAGGCGGAACGGGCGCACGGCAACTCCTGGCGGAACGGGTGTGCCGGGTTTGCCGAACGGCAGCTGCGGATATGGATGCCGGCCGTGAATTCTTTTTTGCGTGCCGGCGCGGTTTTCAGGATTTGCGCAGACCGATCTCGACGCCGCCGTCGGCCGTGCGCCGCAGGTCCACCGGCAGGATGCGCGGCAGCGCATCGAGCATGGCGTCGGGACGGGCGGTGTCGAACTGGCCGGAGATGCGCAGTTGCGCGGCGCCTGCATCGGCGATGCGGGCCGGCGCGCGGCGGTAGCGGGCGATCTCGGCGACGGCCTCGGCCAGCGGCGTGCCGTCGAAGACGATGCGGCCTTCGCGCCACGCCAGGTCCTGCATCCGCACCGTGGCCGCCGAGCGCAGCTTGCCGTGGTCCAGCTCGATGCCGCTGCCGGCGCCGAGGCGCTGGATGCCGTCCGGCGAGCGGACTTCGACCTCGCCCGCGAAGACCTGCACGCGGATGCGCGCATCGGCCTGCCGCACGGCGAAGACGGTGCCGATGTCGGTGATCCGGACGTCGTCCACGGCGACGCTGAAGCGCCGCAGCTTTGAGGCGGCGACGTCGAACGCGGCCTCGCCGCGCAGCAGCGTGAGCCGGCGCGAGCGCAGGTGCCATTCGGCGCGCAGCGCGCTGCCGGTGTTCAGTGACAGGCGGCTGCCGTCGGCCAGTGTCCAGTCGCGGTGCTCGCCGATGGCGGTCTGGAAACTCTGCGTGCGGTAGGCGGGATCGCGCCAGCCCAGAAACGCGGCGCCGATGGCGATCACGGCGACGGCGAAGGTGCGCCGCGCCGCGCGGCGGCGGCGGGCGGCGCGGTAGATCACCTCCGGCTCCGGGTAATGCGCGCGCAGCGCGGCCTTGTACGGGGCGAGCGGATCGGGCGCTGTCATGGGCGTGAGTCCGCATCGATCAGGGGCCGCAGGGTCTGCATGGCGCGCATGATGTGCTTGGCGACCATGTTCTGGGAAATGCCGAGCCGCCGCGCGATCTCGCGCTGCGGCACGTCGTTGAGCTTGTGCAGGATGAAGACGTCGCGGCAGCGCGGCGGCAGGTCGCCGATCGCGGCGAGCAGCGCGCGCAGGGTCTGTTCGCCTTCGCACGCTTCTTCCGGACCGGAGACCGGCGCCTGCTCCACGTCGGCGCCGGCATCGAGCGGCAGCAGGCGGCGGCGGCCGGATTCGATGCGATGGTGATCGATCGCCAGATGCGTCGCCACGCGCTGCAGGAAGGCCTGCGGATTGCGGATCGCTGCCTGCGGCGGCGCTTCCAGCAGCTTGAGGCAGGCGTCGTGGACCACGTCGCGCGCCTCGTTGTGGCTGGCGAAGCGCCAGCGCAGGCGGTCGACCAGCGCTTCGTAGCTTTCGACGAGCGCGGCGATCAGCGCCGTTTCGGTGGCGGGCTTCATGGCCGCGGCCTGCCGGAATCAGCACGCAACGAGCAGGGGAATCGTCTTGCCATGGCAGCCCGTATCCGTGGATACCCTGGCTGCTGGACGCTGGCTGAGGCGGGAAATGAGGCGCCAGTATAGGCGCACGGGGTGCCGCCGCGCTCAGTAGCCGGAGATCAGGAAATCGACCGCGGCGAGAATGTCCTGACGCGCCGCGCTCAGGTCCGCGACTTCGTCGCGCAAGTCATGGACCGGCAGGGCGACAAGGTCGGCCGCGGACATCACGACACGGCACTGTTCCACCGTCAGTACCGGATGGAGGCGCGCCATACGGCCGGTAAAGTGCCGCTCAAGGACCAGCGGTGCGATCAGCCGCGTACCCAGATCGAACAGGTCGGACTGCACGTCGAGCAGATAGGGAACCCGGTCGCGGCTGCGGCGGTGATTCCGGTAAGCGCGAAACTGCGCCATCTAAAGCGAAACCATATCCTGATTCCACGCGCCCTCACGCTCCACGCGCGCTCGATAATCCGCCAGTGCCTTACGGTTCTCCTCCAGCCAGCGCCGGCCCTTTTCCTCGCGCAGCGCCTGCTCCAGTTTTTCTTCGAGGAAGCGCGAGAGGTTGAAGTTGGCCTCGCGCGCCTCCTCGATCAGGCTTTCGCGAATGCTGAGATTGAGGCGGCGGCGCGGGTCCGCGGCGGATGATGGCATGGTCATGGCCGGTACTCCATAGATTGCGCACACATTATGCGCATTCGCAGCGGATCGGGCCAGCATGGACGACATCCCGGGCGGCTCGGTTCACTGCGGCGCCTGCTTCCGATCGCCCGCCGTTTCATCCGCGCAAAGCCTCCCTGATCGCCTGCGCCGACGGCCGGCCAAGGGCCTTCAACTCCTGCGCGAACAGCGCGACGCGCCATTCCTCCAGCAGCCAGCGCGCCGGATGCGACAGGTCCGGCAGCTGTGCGGCGAACGGCGCGAGCTGCTGCGTCAGTTCCTCGTCGCGCTGCGGCTTGTTCTGCAGACGTTCGAGCCGCACCTGCAGCGCGCGCAGATAGGTCGTGATGCGCGGCCAGTACGGATCCGGAATCGCGGCGACGAAGCCGTCGGCGAACAGGCTCGCGAGTTGCGCGCGCATGTCGGCGACCGGCAGCGGCCAGCGCGCGGCGAAACCATCGAGCGTCTTGCGAATCTGCATCGCATTGTTGAGCCAGCCAACCAGCGTGTCGAGCCGCGCCAGCGCGTCGATGCTGAACGCGGCGCGCCGTTCGAGCGCGGCCTGGAAATCGGCACGGGAGCGGATCGGTCCGTCGAGCAGGGTCTGCGCGGCGGCGCGCGCGGCGAGTTGCGCGGCGATCGTTTCCGCATCGAGGCCGAACGGCGCCGCCAATAGCGCGAGCTTGAGGCGCGCGCCCTTGCTCAGATCGCGTGTGCGTTCCGGCATGCGCGCGAGCAGCAGCGTCAGCACGCCGCGCCGATGCGCCGCGTCCGCCGCCTCGCGCGATTCGAACAGGCGCAGATCGACACGGCCGTTTTCATCGCTCAGCGCCGGATAGCCGCGCGCACCGCTGGCGAGCGGCACCGACTCCGGAAGCGCGTCGAAGTCCCAGTCGTGCAAGTCTTCGCGCGCCCAGTGTCTCAGAGAATCGTCGCGGCTCGCGGCCTGATGCAGCGCGGTGCGCGCCGCGCCGCTGAAGCGGCCGCGCAGGCCGTCGAGCGTGTTGGCGACGCCGAGAATCGCGCCCTGTTCGTTTTCCAATTGCAGACGCGGCAACAGATACGCGTCGAGCTTGGCCGGCGCGAAATCGTCCGGCTCCAGACGCACGCCGGTCATCTGCTGCAAGGCCTGGCACATCGCCGGCAGCAGCGCGCCATCGTCAGGCGTGAGCCGCGACGCCAGCGCCTGCGCATATTCGGCGGCCGGCATCACCTGGCGGCGCAGATGCTGCGGCAGCGTGCGGATCAGCGCTTCGATCTTCGCCGCGCGCAGGCCGCTGACCAGCCAGTCGAAGCGTTCGGCCGGCAGCTGGTGCACCTGCGCGAGCGGGATGTGGAAGGTCACGCCGTCGTGCTCCTCGCCGGGTTCGTGCGAGTAAGAGAGTTTCAGCGTCACGCCGCCGACGTCGAGGTGATCGGGGAACAGGCTTTCGACATGGGCGTTGGCGCCGGGCCGCAGCGCGTCGCTCTCCTGCATCGTCAGTGCTTTCTGCGCGCCCGCTTCGCGGCGCAGCCAGTTCTTCAGCGCCGCCGCCGTGCAGACCTCGGCCGGGATGCGTGCGTCGTAGAAGGCGTGTAACTGCGCGTCGCCGGCCAGCAGGTCGGGGCGACGCAGCTTGGCTTCCTTGTCGCGGATCGTGTCGATCAGCTGCAGGTTGGCATCGAGGAAGGCCGGCTTGCGCTGCATCTCGCCCTTGACCAGCGCCTCATTGATGAAGATCTCGCGCGCCTCGGCCGGGTTCGTCGAGCCGTAATGCCGCGCCCGCGTCAGCAGCGGCAGGCCGAGCAGGCTGACGTGCTCGGTGGCCGTGACTTCGCCGCGCTCGACGTTCCACTGCGGATGCAGCAGCACTCTTTTCACCAGGTGCGGCGCGACGCGTTCGAGCCAGTCCGGTTCGATCGCCGCGTTGGTGCGCGCGAACAGCTGCGAGGTCTGCGCCAGCTGCGCGCTCATCAGCCATTGCGGCTGCTTCTTGATCAGCGCCGAGCCGGGATGAATCTTGAAGCGCCGGTTGCGCGGGCCCTGGTATTCGTTCTTCTCCGGCAGCTTGTGGCCGATGTGATCGATCAGGCCGGCGAGCAGCGCTTCGTGGATCGGCACGAACAGCTCGTCGAGCCTCTCGTTGGTCCAGCGCGCGGCGTCGGGCCTGGCGGCTTCCTTGTCGGCGACCAGATCGCGCAGCTGGCGATGCACGGCCTCCCATTCCTCCATGCGCAGGAATGACACGAAATGGTCGCGGCACACGCGGCGCAGCTGGCGATTGCTCGACTTGTCGCTCCAGTCGCGCCACTGCTGCCAGAGCTTGAGCAGCGTGAGGAAATCCGAGCGCGGATGGCGCCAGGCCGCGTGCTTCTCGCGCGCGTTCTGCTGCGCATCGGCCGGCACTTCGTGCGGGTCCTGCACCGACAGCGCGGCGGCGAGCACCAGGATCATGTCCTGCGCGATGCTGCCCTTGCCGGCCAAGGCGATGCGCGCGATGCGCGGATCGAGCGGCAGGCGCGCGAGTTCGCGGCCGAGCGGCGTCAGCTCGCGCCGCTCGTCGAGCGCGCCGAGCGTCTGCAGCACGCGGTAGGCGTCGCTGACGTGGCGGTGGTCCGGCGCGTCGACCCAGGGAAAATCCTCGACGTCGCCGAGGCCCAGCGCGGTCATGCTGAGAATCACGCCGGCGAGGTTGGCGCGGCGGATTTCCGGATCGGTGAACAGCGGCCGCGCAGCGAAATCGTCCTCGGCATAGAGCCGCACGCAGATGCCGGGGCCGAGACGGCCGCAGCGGCCGGCGCGCTGGTTGGCCGCCGCCTGCGAGACCGGCTCGATCTGCAGCTGCTGCACGCCGGTGCGCGGCGCGAAGCGGTTGATGCGTGCGGTGCCGGTGTCGACGACGTAGCGGATGCCGGGCACCGTCACCGAGGTTTCGGCGACATTGGTCGCCAGCACGATGCGCGGCTGCTTGCCGGGCGAGAACACGGCGTCCTGGGCATTCGCCGCCAGCCGCGAATACAGCGGCAGCACTTCGGCGCGCGGATACCGGCCACCCAGCACGCGCGCGGTGTCGCCGATCTCGCGTTCGCCGGGCAGGAACACCAGCACGTCGCCGTCCGGACGGCCGCGCCACAGCTCGTCGATGGCCGACGCGATCGCGCCTTCGAGATCGCCGTCGTCGGCCGGCGCGCGGTAACGCATCTCGACCGGATAGGTGCGGCCCGACACCAGCTTGATCGGCGCGCCGTCGAAGTGTTTCGACAGCTTTTCCGGATCGAGCGTCGCCGAGGTGACGATCACCTTCAGATCCGGCCGCTGCGGCAGGATGCGCTTGAGCCAGCCGAGCAGGAAGTCGATGTTGAGGCTGCGCTCGTGCGCCTCGTCGATGATGAGGGTGTCGTAGGCGGTCAGCAGGTGATCGCGGCCGAGTTCGGCGAGCAGGATGCCGTCGGTCATCAGCTTGACCATCGTGCGCTCGGAGACGCGGCGGTCGAAGCGCGTTTCGTAGCCGACCAGCTCGCCGAGCCGCGTATCGAGTTCGGCGGCGATGCGGTTGGCGACGCTGCGCGCGGCGAGCCGGCGCGGCTGCGTGTGGCCGATCAGGCCGCGCGTGCCGCGGCCGAGTTCGAGGCACAGCTTCGGCAGCTGCGTGGTCTTGCCGGAGCCGGTCTCGCCGCAGACGACGATGACCTGATGATCGCGGATCGCCTCCAGCAGCTCGTCCTTCGCCTGCACCACCGGCAGCTCGTCCGGGTAGCGGATGGTCTGCGGCCGCAGGCGCAGGCGGTTCTCGTAGCGCAGGCGCGCCTTCGCGACATCGGCGTTCAGCCGCTGCAGGTCGATCTTCGCGCCGCGCCGCGCGCGGTCGAGCAGGCGCACGAAGTCGGCGTGGTCGCGCGCCAGCAGTTCAGGCTGCGCGGCCGCCAGCGTCGCGCGCAGCGCGTCGAGAGTGGCCGGCGCGATCATGCGCGCTGGCGGCACGGCCGATAGGCAGCGCGGGAGGGCTTGGGCACAATCAGGAGCATCGGCAGTTCATCAAAAACATAAGACGGTCGCGAAGCAGGTCGCCGCCGCTCGGGGGAGCGCAAATGGAGTGGCTGAAGCATCTGGTCGACTGGCAGGCCATCGCCGCGGACATCCGGCAGCATTTCTGGATCTATCTTTCGCTGCCCTTCGTCAGCGCGATCATCGGCTACGTCACCAAGGTGGTGGCGATTCGCATGATGTTCCAGCCCATCGAGTTCATCGGCCTGAAGGCCCCGTACCTGGGCTGGCAGGGCATTATCCCGCGAAAGGCGGCGAAGATGGCAGGCATCTCCGTCGACCTGATGACCTCGCAGCTGATCAGCGTGCGCGAGGTGTTCGAGCGGCTCGACCCCGAGCGCGTCGCCCGCGAGCTGGAACCGGTGCTGGTCGGCGCCATGGAACGCATCACGCGCGACGTCGCCGAGCGCTTCCAGCCCGGTCTGTGGAACCTGCTGCCGGAGTTCGTGCGGCGCCGCATCGTGCAGCGCGTGCAGGCCGATCTGCCGGGCCTGATCACGCAGATCATGCGCGACGTCAGCGGCAACATCGAATCGCTGTTCGATCTCAAGGCGATGGTGGTCGACAACCTGGTGCGCGACAAGCGCCTGCTGAACCGCATCTTCTGGGAAACCGGCCGCCAGGAATTCAAGTTCTTCGGCACCGCCGGCTTCTACTTCGGCTTCGGCATCGGCCTCGTGCAGATGGTCTGCTGGGTGCTGTGGAAGCAGTCGTGGATGCTGCCGGCCTTCGGCCTGTTCGTCGGCTTCGCCAGCGACTGGCTCGCGCTGCAGATGCTGTTCCGCCCGCTGCGTCCGCGCCGCGTGCTCGGCCTGAACGTGCAGGGCCTGTTCCTGCGCCGCCAGCAGGAGGTCGCGCACGACTACGGCAACCTGATCGCCGACCAGATCCTCACGCCGGAGAAGATCTGGGTCGCCGTCCTGCAGGGTCCGCTGTCCGACCGCGTGCTCGCGCTGCTCGAGCGCCACGTCAAACAGGCCGTCGACGAACAGGCCGGCGTCGCCCGCCCGGTGCTGAGCGTGCTGATCGGCTCGCAGAAATACGTCGAGATGAAGAAGGCCGTCGCCGAAAGCCTGATCCGCGAGCTGCCGCTCGCCCTGCAGTCCATCAACCGCTACGCCGAGGGCGCGATGGACATCCGCAACACCCTCATCCGCAAGATGCAGGCGCTCTCCGCCGAACAGTTCGAAGGCATGCTGCGGCCGGTGTTCAAGGAAGACGAGTGGATCCTGATCGCGATCGGCGCGCTGCTCGGCTTCCTGGTCGGCGAGCTGCAGGTGTTTCTGATGGTGCACTAGCGGGTCCGGCGCGCGATTCCCACCGCCCGCTTGCCGGCGGGGCGGGCGCCGCGGCTTCGGGCTTTTCGCAGAAGGAAAACGTCGCGCCGGCGCGCCGCCGCGCGCATCAGTCGGTGACCGTCGCCCGCTCCACCAGAAAATCGACGAAGGCCCGCACGCGCGCCGCCGGCTTGTCGTGGCCGAGATAGAGGGCGTGAATTTCCTCGCGGTCGCCGGGGTTGTAGTTCTCCAGCAGCGGCACGAGGCGGCCAGCGGCGAGGTCGGCGCCGATGAGAAAGTGCGCGAGGCGCACGATGCCGGCGCCGGCCACCGCCATCACGCGCAGCGACTCGCCGGAATTGCCCTGGAAGTTGCCGTTGACGGCCTGGCGGCGTGGCGCGCCGTTCGCGCCGGCGGTGGCGCGCAGGTTCCAGCCTTCGAGGGCGCGGCGGAAGTTGAAATTGAGGCAGTTGTGGCGGTCGAGATCGGCCGGCGTCTTCGGTCTGCCGTGGCGCTTCAGGTAAGCCGGCGAGGCGGCGACGATCCAGCGGCTGGCGCCGAGTGAACGCGCGCGCAGGTTCGAATCGCGCAGGGGTCCGTGGCGGATGGCGACGTCCATGCGCTGGTCGACCAGATCGACGAGCGCGTCGGTCAGCGACAGGTCGACGCTGACCTGCGGATGGCGTTCGAGGAATTCCGGCAGCACCGGCAGCAGGCAGTGCAGGCCGAAGGGCAGCGAGGCGGTGACGCGCAGGCGGCCGCGCGGCTCGACCTTGGCGGTCGAGAAGCTGCGCTCGAGATCGTCGATCTCGGCGGCGATCGCCTGCGCGCGCACGCGGAACGCTTCGCCCTCGGCGGTCAGCGTCAGCGAGCGCGTGGTGCGCTGCAGGAGCCGCACGCCGAGACGCGCTTCGAGACGCGCGATCGTGCGGCTCACCGCCGACGGCGTGACGCGCAGCATCTTGGCCGCGGCGGCGAAACTGCCGCCGTCGACGACGCGCAGGAAAACTTCGATCTCGCCGCTGCGGTTGTCCATGCGCCCCCGTCATTCGTGATTTGAGTTCACGACGATTGTGAGCGGGCGCGTTCTTATCATCAATCAAGGAACCCGGCATTGTGGCGGCCCGTCGAGGCAAGACCTCGCTCGCCCCTCGCGGAGGCGAGAGGGAAATTCATTTTTGGTCGTCGTTCTCAGGCCCTGCCTTTCACCGGAAGTCCCGCATGCCGCTCGCTCTCTATGCCCTGACCGCCGGCGCCTTCGGCATCGGCGTCACCGAGTTCGTCATCATGGGCCTGCTGCTGCAGGTCGGCGGCGACCTCGGCGTGTCGATTCCGGCCGCGGGCCTGCTGATTTCCGGCTACGCGCTCGGCGTCGTGGTCGGCGCGCCGCTGATGACGGTGGCGACGGCGCGCTGGCCGCGCAAGACCGTGCTGCTGGCGCTGATGGGCATCTTCACGCTCGGCAACCTGGCCTGCGCACTGGCGCCGGGCTACGCGGCGCTGCTCGCGGCGCGCGTGTTCACGGCGTTCGCGCACGGCACCTTCTTCGGCGTCGGCTCGGTGGTGGCGACCACGCTCGTGGCGCCGAAGCAGCGTGCCTCGGCGATCGCCATCATGTTCACCGGGCTCACCGTCGCCAACATTCTCGGCGTGCCGTTCGGCACCTGGCTCGGCCAGGCCTGCGGCTGGCGCGCGACCTTCTGGGCGGTCGCCGCCGTCGGCATCGTCGCGCTCGCGGTGATCGCCCTGCTGGTGCCGCGCGAGGCCGCGCCCGTCGAGGCCGGCGACTGGCGACGGGACCTGGGCGTGCTCACGCGCGCGCCGGTGCTGCTCGGCTTTCTCACCACGGTGCTCGGCTTCGGCGGCATGTTCGCCGTCTTCACCTACATCGCGCCGATCCTCACCACCCTCAGCGGTTTTTCCGACGCGGCGGTGTCGCCGATCCTGCTGGTGTTCGGCGGCGGCCTGGTGATCGGCAACCTCGTCGGCGGCCGGCTTGCCGACCGCCGCCTGTTCGCGACGCTGATCGGCAGCCTGCTCGCGCTCGCCGCGACCCTGCTGCTGATGACGCTGGCGATCCACACGCGCGTCGCCGCCGTGATCTTCGTCGGCCTGCTCGGCGCCACCGCCTTCGCCACCGTGCCGCCGCTGCAGATGTGGGTGCTCGACAAGGCGCAGGGCGCCGGCCAGAGCCTGGCGTCGAGCTTCAACATCGGCGCCTTCAATCTCGGCAATGCCGGCGGCGCCTGGCTCGGCGGCGTGGTGATCGCGCACGGCCCCGGCCTCGGCGCCCTGCCCTGGGTCGGCGCGCTGCTGCCGCTGGCGGCGGTGGCGATCGCCCTGCGCGTGCGGCAGCTCGAAGGCGCGTCGGCGCCGGCCGGCGCCGGCCGCGCCGATTGAGGCGCGCCTCGCGCGCGGGCCGGCCTCCCCGCACGCCCGTGCGCCGCGCCGGCGCTTTACGAACGCGCGCGGATGCCGGACGATCGCGGCGTCGGTCTGTCCTTGGACCCTGAGGGGAGGTTCACTGCATGAGCACCGCGTCCCTGCGCCCGTCCGGCGCCTTCATCGGCGCCTCGTGGGCGGCGCTGGCGATCGGCGGCATCGGCTTCATCGCCGGCATCTGGAATTCGGCGATGCCGCTCAACGAGAAGGGCTACTACTTCACCGTGCTGCTGTTCGGCCTGTTCGCCGCGATCTCGCTGCAGAAGACGGTGCGCGACCGTCTCGAAGGCGTGCCGGTCACCGGCATCTACTACGGCGTGTGCTGGACGGCGATGGCGGCGGCGATCGTGCTGCTCGTCATCGGCCTGTGGAACGCCGACTTCAGCCGCATCGAGAAAGGCTTCTACGCCATGGCCTTCCTGCTGGCGATGTTCGGCGTCGTCGCCGTGCAGAAGAACATCCGCGACGCCAAGGCCGCCGATGCGCTCGACGAGCCGACGCGCACCCACGATCCGAACATCGCACCGTAAGCGGCCGCGCGCGCTCAGCGCGCCGGCGTTTCCGAGGTCACGACGAAGGCGCTGCAACGCTCGGGATCGATCGCGCGGATCTCGTATTCGAGCCCGCAGGCCAGGCAGGGACTGTCGCGCAGCAATTCAGCCGCTTCGGCCAGGCTGCGTGCATGGACGAACCAGTATCCGCCGATGACTTCCTTGGCCTCGGCATAAGGTCCGTCGGTCACCGCCTGCCGGGTCACCCGCTTGCCCTCCGGCATCAGCCGCTGACCGGGACGCATGTGGCCGTCGCCGACCATCCGCGCGTGCCAGGCATAGAAGGCATCGATCGCGGCCTGGATGCGCTGCGGCGAGGCATCGGCGTCCCAGCGGCCGCGTGAGATCACCAGATATTCGGTCGGTGGCGGTTCGTCGCTCATGACGGTCCTCGTCGCTGCAGTCTGCGCCGGGCCGGCGCTCAATCATCGGTGCTTGAAGGCGCGCGCTTGCGCGACGCGGCGAGCTCCCACGGCGTCGCCGCTCGCTGCAGCACCGGGCCGGTCTTGCCGCCGAGCTTGGCGAGCCGCCGTGACAGGCGGAAGACGTGGTTCTCGACCGCCTGCCAATCCCAGGCGCTCGCCGGCCCGAGATCGGGATAGCGATCCTGCCGGCTCATGGCGCGGCCCTGCGAGTGGGCGGCGACGCGACATTGCAGGACATCGGGCGGCGTCACGTACAGATGCAGCCGGACGATGCCCCAGCCGGCGAGCGAATGACGGAAGCTGTGGCCCTCGCGCGGCGGATCGAGCTCGATGCGACGCTCCGTGAGCTTGCCCTTCATCGACGGGTACCAGAGCCCGAACGCGTAGTTGCGCACGCCCGCGGCGATGCACTGCGCGGCCTTGGCCTTGATCGCCGCGGCATCGGCGTAGCGCTGCAGCGGCGCGCCCAGATCGGATTCCGCGGCCGCGACCACCGGCGTCTCCGACTCGAACGCCGCATCGATCAGCGCATCGAAATCGGCGGGGCGGATGAAAGTGGCAAGCGTCACGGAAAACCCTCGGGCGGAAACATGGCGGGGCGCGCCGCGAGCGCGCGTCCCGGCAAGACTATACGAAGCGGCGCCGGCGGCCGCGCCGCGCCGTCGCCGCGTCAGTCGGCGTGCCGAACCGGCGTGCAGCGCACCTCCGTCTTCACCGAGTTGGCGATGAAGCATTCGGCGTGCGCTTCATGATGCATCGCGTCGATCTCCGCAGACGTCGGCAGGCGCTCGCCGGAGAAGACCACGTCGGGCCGCAGGGTGACGGCCGTCATCGCCATCCTGCCTTGCGCGTCGCGCGCCATCACGCCGGCGGCGGCGTCGCGGTAGCGGTCGACGCGAAAGCCGCGCTCTGCGGCGATGCCGAGGAACCACAGCATGTGGCAGCTGGCGAGCGCGGCGACGAACATTTCCTCGGGATCGACGGCCGTCGCATCCGACAGCGGCACGCGCACGACCTGCGGCGAGGACGAGCCCGCCAGCTCGACGCCGCCGTCGAAGCGCAGCACATGGCGGCGGCTGTAGCGCTTGTCCGTGAAGACCTGTTCGCCGCGTTCCCACAGCACCTCGGCACCGTACTGGCCCATGCGTTTCTCCTGCGGTCGCCCGCTACTGCAGCTTCAGCTCCATGCGCACCATGCCGTCGTCGCCGGGCTTCGCCGCCGCGCCGGTGGTGACGAAGATGCGCTCGGCGGCGATGTCCGGCCTGGCCAGCAGCGCGCCCTGCACGGCCTGCGCGCGCTCGCGGCCGAGCTGCTGCAGCGCGTCGTCGGATGGCGCGAGGCGGGCCAGCAGCGGCGCTTCGACATAGGCGATGCGCGCCGCCGCGTCCGCGCTGCCGTCCGGATACTGCACCGATTGCTTCAGCAGTTCCTTGTGCAGTTTCTCCAGCGCGCGCAGGCGCGCCTTGTCGTCGGCCGGCGCCGCCGGCAGGCGGGCGGCGAGGGCGCGGCGCGCCAGCGCCTCGCGATCGGCATCGCCGACCACGACCGGCACTTCGAGCTTGAGCTGCGGGCGCTCGGCGAGGGCCCTGGCGAGCGTGTCGAGCGTGCCGGCGGCGCGCGGCGTCAGCGTCGCGTCGCCGGCCGCGAAGTCGAGGTGCGACAGTTCCTCGCCGCCGCCGAACAGCGCGCCGAGCGCGGCGAACGGCGCGGTGACGATCTTCGTCACGATGTTGCCGAGCACCTTCCAGACCAGCCTGCCGTACTTGAAATCGGGATCGTCGAGGCTGCCGCGCACCGGCAGTTCGAGATCGATGATGCCGCGCCGATCCTTGAGCAGCGCGACGGCGAGCTTGATCGGCAGCGGCGCGGCGTCCTTCGAGCCGGTCGCCTCGCCGAACTCGAGCTGGTCGACGATGACGTGGTGCTCGGCCTCGAGCTGGCGTTTGTCGATCTTGTACGACAGCTCCGTCGTCAGCTTGCCCTTGGCGATGTTGTAGCCGGCGAACTTGCCGGAGTAGGGATTGAACGTGGTCAGCTCCATGTTGCGGAACGCCAGCTTCACGTCGCTGTATTCGGTCGCCGCGAGCAGGCTCGACGTGCCGCGAATCTCGACCGGCGAGTAGCGATCGACCTGGCCGTCGAGGCGGATGGTGGCGCGCGACTTCGCATCGCTGGACAGCTCGGTCACGCCGCCGCGCAGCCTGACGATGCCGGTCGCGAACGAGGGCTCGATCGAGCGATCGGCGAAGAAGGCCGAGCCGTCGCTGATGCGGATGTCCTTGACGCGGATCGGCATCGGAGGCGCGCTGCGCTTGGCCGCGGCCTTCGGCGGCGCGGCGCCGCTGGCGGACGGCGAGGGCTTGAGGATCTGCGCGACGTTGAGCGTCTGGTCGGGATTGATGACGACGCGTGCGTAGGGCTGCGTCAGCGTGACGCGCTCGATGCCGAGGCGGTCGGGCGCCAGCGAGAAATCGATGCCGTCGATCGCCAGCTGCTTCCAGCGCGCGAAGTCCTCGCCGCCGCCGCTGGCGCGGAAATCGTCGACCTTCACGCCGCCGCGGACGCGCAGCGGCATCGAGCCGTCCGCCGCCTGCGCGACATCCAGATCGCCTTTGAACGCCAGCGTGCCGCTGTGCACGGCCGCGCGGGTCGCCTGCGCGACGTAGGGCTGCACCGCGGCGAGCGCGAAACCGTCGAGCTGCACGGCGAGCTGCGTGCTCAGCGGCCGCAAGCGCATCCGGCCGCGCGCCGACAGCTGCGCGCGACCATCGATGCCGAGCTGCGCGTCGACGTCGAGCGTGGCGTCCGCGTCGCTGCTGTAGCCGGCGACGGTCGCGCTGATCGGCGCCAGCGCGAAGCGCGCCGCCGGCCGCGTCGTGCGGTCCTCGACATCGACAGCGGCGTCGCTCAGCTGCAGGCGTGCGACGGCGATGCGCAGCGGCTGCGCCGGCGCGGGCGCATCCGCGGTCGCCGCGGGCGCCGCATCCCTGTCGCGCGCGGCGAGCTTCATCAGGTTGATGCTGCCGTCGCGCTCGCGACGCAGGTCGAGGCGGGCGCCGTCGACGTTCACCGCCTTGATCGTCAGCTCGCGGCGCGCGAGCGAGAAAGCCAGGGTGTCGATGCCGAGCTGGCGGACGGCGACCGGCGCCGTGGCCGCGGCATCGCCGCGCGCGGCGACGGCGACATCGCGCAGCGTGACGGCCGGCAGGGTCAGGCCGAGATCGAGCGTCGGCTGCAGCGCCAGCGTGTAGTGACCGTTCAGGTCGAGGCTGCCGGAACGCAGCTGCACCGGCAGCTGGTCCTGCAGGTAGTCGGCGAGGGTCCTGGCGAGCAGGCCGTGCACGCCGAAGTCGCCCTGCGAGCCGAGCGGCTGCACGGTGAACGTGCCGGACCAGTCGAAGCGCTCGCCGGCGGCGCTCGCCGCGTCGAAGCGGTAGACGTTCCGGTAGTCCGCCGTCGTGCGAAAGTCGGTGAGCGCGAAGCGGATCGGCTTGAGTTCGGTGCGGAACGGCTGCGGCCGGCTGCGATCCTCGAAGGCGACGCGGCCGTCGCTGACCGTCAGCGCGGCGATGCGGATGCGCGGTATCGCCGGCGCCGCGCTCGGCGGCGGCGGCGGCGCTTCATGCGACGACGGCGCGAGCCTGGCGAGGTTCAGCCTGCCGTCGGCACCGATGACGACGCTGAGGTCGGGCCCGGCGAGCGTCAGTTCCCGGAAGGCGAGCGAGCGCGTGAACAGCGAGGTCCAGGGCTCGAAATCGACGCGCAGCGAGGAAAAGCCGAGCAGCGGCGCGCCGTCCGCCTCGGTCAGCTTCAGATCGTCGACGCGGACCACGAAGGTATAGGGATTGAAGCGCAGCGCGCCGAGCGCGATATGGCGGCCAAGCGACTGCTGGGCGTAGTCGACGATCGCCGAACGCGCGAGGCGCGGCACCAGCAGGAAGCCACCCAGCGTGTACAGCAGCAGCGCGCCGGCCGTCACGCTCAGGGCCAGCCGGCGGCGGCGCAGCAGGGACAGGAAGGCGTGCATGGCCTGCGGGCTCCGGAATCATCGCCGTGTCTCGGCGGCGCGGATTCTGGCACGCAGGCGCGGCGCCGTGGGACGCACGCACCTGGCGCGGACGAGGCGGATGCCCGCGCCCCCGACCCAGGTCGGGGCGCGGGCCCGCATCACAGCGGCGCGGCCTGCCGGCGCCGCGCCTGGGTCGGTGCCGCGCCGAACCAGCGCAGGAAGGCGCGCGTGAAGGCGCTGGTTTGGGAATAGCCGAGCAGGCCGGCGATGTCGCCGACCGGCAGATGGCGCTCGCCGAGATAGCGCGTCGCCAGCTCGCGGCGCAGGTCGTCGACCAGCCCGGCGTAGCTGCAGCCCTGTTCGGCGAGGCGCCGCTGCAGCGTCCAGCGCGCGAGGCCGAGCGCGGCGGCGATCTCGTCGACGTGCGGATAGCCGCAGGACAGCCGCGAACGCACCTCGCCGCGCACGCGGTCGATGAAGCGCAGCGTGCCGGTGCCGCCGGCGACACCGACCAGCTCGTCGCGCAGGCGCACGAAGGCGGCGGGATCGCGGCCCGGCATCGCGCGCTCGAGTTCGCGGCAGCGGAAGACCAGCGCGTTGCTGCGCTGGCCGAAGCGCGCCGGTGCTCCGAAGGCGGCGCGATGCTCGCGCGCATCGGCCGGCTGCGGATGCTCGAACTGCACCTCGTCCGGCGCCCAGCCGTCGCCGAGACAGCGGCGCAGCACGTTGGCGAACATGCCGAGCGTCAGCTCGGCGTCGTGGCGGCGCGCGAGGATGCGGCCGTCGAGGATGCGGTAGTCGAGCCGCAGCTGATCGCCCTGCCGGTAAAAGCGCGTCTCGGTGACCTGCTGGTGAAAGGGAAACAGGCCGGCGAAGGCCTCGAGCGCGGCGCCGAGCGTCGGCGCGCTGAGTGCGATGTCGCCGATCAGGCCAAGCTGCTCCGGCGCGAACTGCTGGCCGAAGCGCAGACCGAAGTTGCCGTCGCCGGTGTCGGCGGCGGCCAGCTCCATCATCGCGCAGTAGGCGCCGAGATCGAGCGGACGGCGCGGATCGGCGAGACGCTCGGCCGGCAGACCGGCGCGTTCCAGCACGCGCTCGGCGTTGCCGCCCTCGGCGGCGATGAAGCGCGTGACACCGCTGGCCGCGGCGGCGAGCACATGCCGCGGCGCCGCGCGCGATGCTTCGGCATTGGGGGCGAACGACATGGCCATGCCGGCTCCGGTCGAAATGGGGCCGCGACCCCCGTCGCGGCCCCGGTACCGCTTGCCGCTCTCCCTCTACCGCACCCGCATGCTTCCAGCGCAGCAAGAAGCGTGCAAACCCGCAGCGGCGTGTGGGCGGCGCATCGCCGCTCAGCTCTGCGCGGGCTCCGGCGCGGCACCGAGCAGCGCGTCGGCGTCGCGCGCCGCGTCGCGCGATTTCTTGCTCAGGAAGTAGAACAGCAGGCTGAGCACGAACAGGCCGACGAAGAGCAGGAAGACGACCTGGTTGTAGTAGACCATCGTCGCCATGAACACGCCGGCGAGCAGCAGCGCCACGGCCGGGAAGAACGGATAGAACGGCGCCTTGAACGGCCGCTCCAGCGCGGCTTCGCTCTTGCGCAGCCTGAACAGGCTCAGCATCGAGACGATGTAGAGCAGGATGGCGCCGAACACCGACATGGTGACGATGTTCGCCGTCAGCGGCTGGCCGCCGATCTGGATGAAGGCATCCGAGTAAATGGCGGCGATGCCGATGACGCCGCCGGCGACGATCGCCCAGTGCGGCGTCTTGCGCTTCGGGTGCACGGTGGCGAAGAAGCCGGGCAGATAGCCGGCGCGCGCCATCGCGAAGATCTGCCGCGAGTAGCCCATGATGATGCCGTGGAACGAGGCAATCAGGCCGAACAGGCCGATCCACACCAGCATGTGCAGCCAGCCGCTCGATTCGCCGACCACGGTCTTCATCGCCTGCGGCAAGGGATCATTGAGGTTGGCGAGCTTGGACCAGTCGCCGACGCCGCCGGCGAACAGCATCACGCCGAAGGCGAGCACGACGAGCGTGAGGATGCCGCCGATGTAGGCGCGCGGGATGACCTTCTTCGGTTCCCGCGTTTCCTCGGCGGCCATCGCCGCGCCTTCGATCGCCAGGAAGAACCAGATCGCGAAGGGGATCGCCGCGAAGATGCCGCCGAGCGCGGCCGTCGAGAGCGTCGCGCTGCCGGCCCAGCCGTTGGCGGTGAAGTGCGCCCACTCGAAACCCGGCGCGACCACGCCCATGAACACCAGCAGTTCGAAGATCGCCAGCAGGGTCACGAACAGCTCGAAGGTCGCGGCGATGGTCACGCCGGCGATGTTGAGCGCCATGAACACGAGGTAGGCGCCGACCGCGGCGAGCTTCGGATCGAGCGCCGGAAACTGCACGTTGAGATAGGCGCCGATCGCCAGCGAGATGGCCGGCGGCGCGAACACGAACTCGATCAGCGTGGCGAAGCCGGCGACGAAGCCGCCGAACGGTCCGAAGGCGCGGTAGCTGTAGGCGAACGGTCCGCCGGCGTGCGGAATCGCCGTGGTCAGCTCGGTGAAACTGAAGATGAAGGTCGTGTACATGATGGCGACCAGCACCGTCGTCACCAGAAAGCCGAGCGTGCCGGCCGAGGCCCAGCCGTAGCTCCAGCCGAAGTATTCGCCGGAAATGACGAGGCCGACGGCGATGCCCCACAGATGCCAGCCGCTCAGGCTCTTCTTGAGCGCCGGCTTGGTGTCTTCACTCATGTTCGCTGCTCCCGATGATGTTGGTCGAATCCCCGCCTGTTGCGGCGTCCGTGTCCGATGCGAGTGACGGCGCGTCGAGCTTCAGATCGACGCCGGTCAGGCGCCGGCGCCGCGCTTCGTCGAGCAGCCACATCAGCGTGTCGGCGGCGCGCGCGTAGCCGAGGCCGTCGGCGTGGATGTTGGAAATGCAGTTGCGCGCCGAATCGGCGCAGCCGATGCGCGGCGCGTAGGTCAGGTAGATGCCGAGGCTGTCGGCGACCGACAGGCCCGGGCGCTCGCCGATCAGCACGGCGACCAGACGCGCGCCGAGCGTGACCGCCACTTCGTCGCCGAGTGCGACGCGCGCCTGGCTGGCGAGCACGATCGGCGCCAGCGTCCAGCCGGCGAGGCGCGGCGCCAGCGTCCGCAGCAGCGGCACGGCGTGCGCGTTGACGGCGGCGGCGGACAGACCGTCGGCGACGACGAAGACGAGATCGTAGTCGGCGTGCGCGCCTTGCAGCGGCGGCAGATCGTCGGCGTGCACGCGGCGGCCGAGATCGGGACGGCGCAGGTAGATGGCGCGATCGTCGGCCCGCGAGCGCACGCGCAGCGGCGTCTGCGCGAACGCGCCGGCCAGCGGCGCGGCGATGGCGTCGAAGTCGACGCGGCCGTGCACCGCATCGCGGGCGCGGCTGTGCGCCATCTGGAAATCGAGCAGGGCCTGCATCTCTGAGCGCCGCAACGAAAACGCCGCGCTTCACGCGCGGCGTCCGTTTCCCCTCGCGCCGTCTCAAACCTTCAGATAATCCAGAATCCCTTCGGCGGCCTCGCGGCCTCGCGTGACGGCGGTGACGACGAGGTCCGAGCCGCGGACCCGTCATCGATGCCCGCCGCCACGGCGGCGACAGGGGCCGCGGCGCGCTTTCGGAGCTCGGCGTCCTCAGACCTTCAGATAGTCGAGGATGCCTTCGGCGGCTTCGCGGCCTTCGTAGACGGCGGTGACGACGAGGTCCGAGCCGCGGACCATGTCGCCACCGGCGAACACCTTCGGGTTCCTGGTCTGGAACTTGTGCTTCGCCAGCACTGCGCCGTTGACCTTCACGCGGCCATCGTCGTGCAGCGTGATCTCGTGCTGGCCGAACCAGTCGGCCGGACTCGGACGGAAGCCGAAGGCGACGACGACGCGGTCGGCCGGAATGATCTGCTCCGAACCTTCGATCACTTCCGGCTTGCGGCGGCCGCGCGCGTCCGCCGCGCCGAGCCGGGTCTCGACGACCTTGACGCCGACGACCTTGCCCTTGCCGTCCCCGCCGTCCCCGCCGTCCCCGCCGTCCCCAACAATTTCGACCGGCAGGCGGTTGAACAGGAACTCGACGCCTTCTTCCTTGGCGTTGGCGACTTCGCGCCTGGAGCCCGGCATGTTCTCCTCGTCGCGGCGGTAGGCGCAGATCACGCTCTCGGCGCCCTGGCGGATCGAGGTGCGGTTGCAGTCCATCGCCGTGTCGCCGCCGCCGAGCACGACGACGCGCTGGTCCTTCATGTCGTAGGCGAGGTCGGCATCGCTGGCGCGGCCCATCACGCGATTGATGTTGGCGATCAGGAAGGGCAGCGCCTCGTACACGCCCGGCAGATCCTCGCCGGGGAAGTCGCCCTTCATGTAGCGGTACGTGCCCATGCCGAGGAACACGGCGTCGTAGTCCTTGAGCAGCTGCTCGAAGGCGATGTCCTTGCCGATCTCGGTGTTGAGCCTGAATTCCACGCCCATGCCTTCGAGGATCGAGCGGCGGCGCTGCACGACTTCCTTCTCGAGCTTGAACGGCGGAATGCCGAAGGTCAGCAGGCCGCCGATCTCGCCGTACTTGTCGAACACGACGGGCTTGACGCCGTTGCGCACCAGCACGTCGGCGCAGCCGAGGCCGGCGGGACCGGCGCCGACGATCGCGACCTTCTTCCTGGTCCACTTGACCTTGGACATGTCCGGCCGCCAGCCCTGCTTGAAGGCTTCGTCGGAGATGTACTTCTCGACGCTGCCGATCGTCACCGCGCCGAAGCCGTCGTTGAGCGTGCAGGCGCCTTCGCAGAGACGATCCTGCGGGCAGACGCGGCCGCAGATTTCCGGCAGCGAGTTGGTGGCGTGCGACAGCTCGGCGGCGGCGAACAGATTGCCTTCCTCGACCAGCTTCAGCCAGTTGGGGATGTAGTTGTGCACCGGGCACTTCCACTCGCAGTACGGATTGCCGCAGGACAGGCAGCGGCCCGACTGCGACTTGGCCTGGTCGGCGGGAAAGTGGCCGTAGATCTCGCGGAAGTCGTGGATGCGGACTTCGGCGGGGACTTTCTTCGGATCCTGCCGCGGCAGGTCGAGGAACTGGTTGACGTTCTTGGCGCCCATTTGGAAAAGCCCGTGATTAGTGATTAGTGATGGGTGATTCGTAACGGCCGATTTGCATTTGCACGGATCACAAATCACCCATCACGAATCACCGACTCCGTGCGCGCCGCTATGCGGCGGCGCGCACGGAGTCGATCAAAGAGCCGATCTCGGCGGCCTTCGGCTTCACCAGCCAGAACTTGCCGACGTAGTCGGCCCAGTCGCCGAGAATCTGCTGCGCCCACTTCGAGCCGGTGACGTTGGCGTAGTCCTGCACCAGCTTGCGCAGATAGTTTTCGTGCGCCTCCATCGATTCGGAGACGACGCGGTGGATGTCGATCAGCTCGTGGTTATAGCGGTCGACGAAGGTGCGCTTCTCGTCGAGCACGTAGGCGAAGCCGCCGGTCATGCCGGCGCCGAAGTTGACGCCGGTGCGGCCGAGGATGACGACGCTGCCGCCGGTCATGTACTCGCAGCCATGATCGCCGCAGCCTTCGACGACGGCATGCGCGCCCGAGTTGCGCACGGCGAAGCGTTCGCCCGCCATGCCGGCCGCGTACAGCGTGCCGCCGGTCGCGCCGTACAGGCAGGTGTTGCCGATGATCGCCGCCTCGCGCGTCTCGTAACGCACGCCGCGCGGCGGCTTGACGACAATGCGGCCGCCGGCCATGCCCTTGCCGACGAAGTCGTTGGCGTCGCCCTCGAGCTCGAGATGCAGACCGCCGGCGTTCCACACGCCGAAGCTCTGACCGGCCGCGCCCTTGAGCTTGATGGTGATCGGCTTGTCGCTCATGCCGAGCGAGCCCCAGCGCCGCGCGATCTCGCCGGACAGGCGCGCGCCGATCGAACGGTGCCGGTTGCTGACCGAGTAATGGAAGATGCCGCCGGTCTTGTGCTCGATCGCCGGCAGGCAGTCCTGCAGCATCGCCTCGGCGAGCTCGCCCTTGTCGAACGGCTCGTTGTTGAACATGCAGTATTGCGCGCTCGGCAGCACCATGCCGGCCGATTCGAGAATCGGCGAGAGATCGAGGTGGCGCGCCTTGTCGGTCGGCGCCTCGGCGACTTCGAGCAGATCGGTGCGGCCGATCAGTTCCTGGATCGTGCGCACGCCGAGGCGGGCCATCCACTCGCGCGTTTCCTCGGCGACGAACTTGAAGTAGTTCATCACCATCTCGGGCAGGCCGATGAAGTAGTTCGCGCGCAGCGTGGCGTTCTGCGTGGCGACACCGGTCGCGCAGTTGTTGAGATGGCAGATGCGCAGGTACTTGCAGCCGAGCGCGACCATCGGCGCGGTACCGAAGCCGAAGCTCTCGGCGCCGAGGATCGCCGCCTTGATGACGTCGAGGCCGGTCTTCAGGCCGCCGTCGGTCTGCACGCGCACCTTGTCGCGCAGATTGTTCATGCGCAGCGTCTGGTGCGTTTCCGACAGGCCGAGTTCCCAGGGCGTGCCGGCGTACTTCACGCTGGTCAGCGGCGAGGCGCCGGTGCCGCCGTCGTAGCCGGAAATGGTGATGAGATCGGCATAGGCCTTGGCCACGCCGGCCGCGATGGTGCCGACGCCGGGACCGGAGACCAGCTTCACCGAGACCAGCGCCTGCGGGTTGACCTGCTTGAGGTCGAAGATCAGCTGCGCGAGGTCTTCGATCGAGTAGATGTCGTGATGCGGCGGCGGCGAGATCAGCGCGACGCCGGGCTTGGCATAGCGCAGGCGGGCGATCTGCTCGTTGACCTTGTCGCCGGGCAGCTGGCCGCCTTCGCCGGGCTTGGCGCCCTGCGCGACCTTGATCTGCAGCACCTCGGCGTTGACCAGATACTCCGGCGTGACGCCGAAGCGGCCGGACGCGACCTGCTTGATCTTCGACATCTTCTCGGTGCCGTAGCGCGCCGGGTCTTCGCCGCCTTCGCCCGAGTTGCTGCGGCCGCCGAGGCGGTTCATGGCGATCGCCAGCGCCTCGTGCGCTTCCGGCGACAGCGCGCCGAGCGACATGCCGGCGGAGTCGAAACGCTTGAGGATGGCCTCGACCGGCTCGACGTCGTCGAGCGGAATCGAGCCGCTGTCCTTGAGCTTGAACAGATCGCGGATGGTGGCGACCGGGCGCTCGTTGACGTGCGCGGCGTAGACCTTGTAGTCGCCGTAGTCGCCGGTCTTCACCGCCTTCTGCAGCGTGGCGATGACGTCCGGGTTGTAGGCGTGGTATTCGCCGCCGTGCACGAACTTGTAGAGGCCGCCCTGGGCGATCGGCTTGCGCGCGCTCCAGGCGATGTCGGCGAGTTCCTGCTGCTCGGCCTCGAGGTCGACGAAGCGCGCACCCTGGATGCGCGACACCGTGCCCTCGAAGCAGCGGCCGACGATTTCCGCGGACAGGCCGACGATCTCGAACAGCTGCGCGCCGCGATAGCTCGAGATGGTGCTGATGCCCATCTTCGAGATGATCTTGTACAGACCCTTGTTGATGCTCTTGCGGTACGACAGCGCCAGCGCCTCGACCGGCTTGTTCTTGATCTGGCCCGAACGGACCATTTCGTAGAGCGTCGCGTAGGCGAGATACGGATAGATGCAGGATGCGCCGTAGCCGATCAGGCAGGCGAACTGGTGCGGATCGCGCGCGGTCGCGGTCTCGACGACGATGTTGCAGTCGCAGCGCAGGCCTTCGCGCACGAGATGGTTGTTGACGGCGCCGGTGGCTAGCAGGGCGTGCATCGGCAGCTTGCCGCGCTCGATCGCGCGGTCCGACAGCACCAGCACGACCTTGCCGCTGCGCACCGCGCCGACCGCCTCTTCGCAGAGATGGTCGATCGCCGCCTGCAGGCCGACTTGCGGGTCGTAGTTGAGGTCGATGATGTGGTGCGCGAACGCCGCATCCTCGTTGCCGATCGCCAGCAGCTTCTTGAACTTGGCCTCGGAGAGGATCGGCGAATCGATCAGCAGGCGCGCGGCGCGCTCCGGCGTTTCGTCGAACATGCCCTTCTCGGCGCCGAGCTGGCATTCGAGCGACATGACGATCTGTTCGCGCAGCGGATCGATCGGCGGGTTGGTGACCTGCGCGAACATCTGCCGGAAGTAGTCGTAGACCGAGCGCGGTCCCTGCGACAGCACCGCGAACGGCGTGTCGTCGCCCATCGAGCCGACCGCTTCCTGGCCGGCCTCGGCCGCCGGGCGCAGCACCTGGTCGCGCTCCTCGAAGGTCAGCTGGAACATCTTGTGATACGTCGCCACCGTGTCCGGCGGCATCACGTCGAGCGCGCTCGGATCGTCGGACAGCGAGGCCTCGACGCGCTTCATCTTGGTCTTCAGCCACTGCTTGTACGGCTTGCGCGAGGCCAGCATCTTGTCGATGTCTTCCGGACGCAGCAGCGCGCCGGACTCGGTGTCGACGGCGAGGATCTCGCCCGGCCGCAGGCGGCCCTTCTCGACCACGTCCTGCGACTTGAAGTCGTGCACGCCGATCTCCGAGGCGAGCACGATGTGGCGATCGGAGGTGATGACGTAGCGCGCCGGGCGCAGGCCGTTGCGATCGAGCGCGCAGGCGGCGTAGCGGCCGTCGGTCAGCACGATGCCGGCCGGGCCGTCCCAGGGCTCCATGTTGACCGAGTTGTATTCGTAGAAGGCGCGCACGTCGGAATCGAGGTCCTCGACGTTCTGCCAGGCCGGCGGCACCAGCGCGCGCATCGCCTGGAACACGTCCATGCCGCCGGCGAGCAGCACTTCGAGCATGTTGTCGAGCGACTGCGAGTCCGAGCCGCTCATCGACACCAGCGGCGTGATTTCCTCGATGTCCGGGAAGGCCTCGCACTGGAATTTCTTGGCGCGTGCCTGCGCCCACTTGCGGTTGCCGGAGATGGTGTTGATCTCGCCGTTGTGCGCCAGGTAGCGGAACGGATGGCAGAGCTTCCACTGCGGCGTGGTGTTGGTCGAGAAGCGCTGATGGAACACGCACATCGACGATTCCAGCGCCGGGCTGGCGAGGTCCGGGAAGAAGGTCGGCAGGTACTCGGGCATGACCAGGCCCTTGTAGACCAGCACGCGGCAGGACAGGTGCGTGATGTAGAACTCGGCGTCGCCCTCGGCCGCCACCAGCTTCTCGGTGCGGCGGCGCGCCTTGAACAGCTTCAGCTCGAAGGCGAACTTGTGCAGTTCCTTCGACGCCGACACGAACACCTGCTCGACCACCGGCACGTTCTTCAGCGCTTCCTCGCCGAGCGCGGCATTGTCGGTCGGCACGATGCGGAAGCCGGCGAGCTTCAGGCCCTGCAGTTCCAGGCTTTCCTTGAGCACGGCGCGCGCGCGTTCGCGCTTGCCCTTGTCCTGCGCGAAGAAGATGTTGCCGACGCAGTACTCGCCGCCGCCGAGATCGAAGCCGAGCTCGGCGGCGACGCCGCGCAGGAACTTGTCCGGCTTCTTCATCAGCAGGCCGCAGCCGTCGCCGGTCTTGCCGTCGGCGGCGACGGCGCCGCGGTGGGTCATGCGCGCCAGCGCGGTGATCGCGGTCTGCACGAGTTTGTGCGAGGGTTGATCGTCCATGTGGGCGATCAGGCCGAAGCCGCAGCTGTCCTTCTCGAAATCCGGCCAGTAGAGACCGACGGGCTGGCTGTACATGAGGCTTGCTCCTGGATGACGGACCGGCGCAGACGCCGACGCCCCGCGCTCGGCGGGGTGGGAGCGGGACCTTAGAGAGCCCACCCCGGGGCCGCAAGCGATCGCCGGAGGGATTTCGCGAGCAGGATTCGTGCCTATTTGAATCAAGTACTTGGCTTCCATTAAAATGGCTATCTAGATGGCCATTTGCGGCCAGGCTGCGCGGAGGCCAGCGATGAAAGCGGTGTCGATCGCCGATGCCAAGAACCGTCTGACCGAGCTTCTTTACGAGGCCGAGGAAGGCGCGCCGGTGCAGGTCACGCGCCGCGGCCAGCCGGTCGCGGTGCTGCTGTCGGAGGCCGAGTACGCGCGCCTCAAGTCGGCGGCGGCCGGCGCCGCCGATTTCGCCGCCTGGGCGCAGTCCTGGCGCCAGGATCTGCCGGCCGGACTCGAGGGCATCACGCCGGCCGAACTCGAGCGCTGGCGCGAGCTCTAGCGCCATGGCGAAGCTGAGCCACCTGCTCGACCTGCCGGTGATCGCCGAACTGTCGCGGCCGAACGGCAACCGGCGCGTGTTCACGCTGTTCCAGCAGCGCCAGGCGCTGTGCGCCCTCGCCGCGCCGGCGAGCTATGCGCTGCAGCGCGGCATCGAACTGATGCACGCCGGCGAGCGGCGCCAGCGGCTGCTCGATTTCGTCGCCGAGCTGCTGCGCAGCGGGCCGCCGGTGCTGCCCTTCGACGGCGAGGCGGCGAGCTGGCTGGCGCGGCACGAGCCGGAGCGGGCGCGGCGCGCCTGGTCGCTGCTCGATGGCCAGCAGGCGGCGATCGCGGCGACGCGCGAACTGGCGCTCGTGACGCGCAACGCCAGCGCCTTCGCCGGCATCGCCGGCCTGCGCGTCGAGGACTGGTTCCGACCCTAGCGGCGGCACGCGCGGCGCGGCGGCGGCGGCGGACGTAACGAAGCGTCTCACTTCAGACCGGATTCAGTGTCGCGGGCCCAGCATTTGCGCCGTCCTGTGGAGACGTGTCATGGCAACTCTCTGGTTCCGCGTGTCGGCGGCCCTGCTGGCCTTGGCGGTGGTCGCGCCCTGCTCTGCCCGCGCGTCGACCTCCGTGTTCATTTCCGTCAACACCGCGCCGCCGCCGCTGCCGGTTTACGAACAGCCCTGGTGCCCGGGCCCCGGCTACGTGTGGACGCCGGGCTACTGGGCCTGGAACGGCGACGACTATTACTGGGTGCCGGGCGCATGGGTCATCGCGCCGGTCGGCATGCTGTGGACGCCGGGCTACTGGGGCTGGGCGGACGGCGTCTATGTCTGGCATGCCGGCTACTGGGGTCCGCGCGTCGGCTATTACGGCGGCATCAACTACGGCTACGGCTATACCGGCTACGGCTACGCAGGGGGCTACTGGCGCGATCGCGTCTTCTACTACAACCGGACTGTCAACCGCGTCGACGTGACCCGTGTGCGGAACGTCTACGAGCGCAAGGTCACGGTGAACAACATCACCGTCGACCGCGTCAGCTACAACGGCGGCGACGGCGGCACGCGGGCGCGGCCGAGCCGCGACGACGAGGCTTATACACGGCAGCGGCACTTCGACGCGACCGACGAACAGCGTCGCCTCGAAGACCACGCGCGCCAGGACCGGCGCATGGCGGCCTCGGAGAATCGCGGCAGACCGCCGCAGAGCTTCGAAGATCGTGACGATCGCGATGCGCGCCAGAACCCGCGCGGCGACGACAAGAGCCCGAACGACCATCGCGATTCAGGCGCACGCATCGATCGCGACGACCGTGATGATGATGCCGCGCAGCGCGACCGGCAGGCGCAACGGGATTTGCGTCGCCAGCAGGAGCAGGCGCGGCAGCGCCCGATGCCGCCGCCGCAGAGGCGTGAGCCGCAGGACGAGCCGGGTGGTCGGCCCCAGGCGCAGCGCCCGCCGCCGATGATGGATCCGCGCGCGGCGCAACGCGGCGCGGCACCGCGGCAAGGTCCGCAGGGCGCCGGCGGCGGCCCGCGCCCGCAGAAGCATCCCGAGCCGCGGCCGAAGGAGGAACGCCGCTAGCGATCGGCGTCCGCGCGCGGACCAGGCTGCGCCCCTCACGCGGGCCGGCCGGCGGCGGCGCGCATCAGCGCAGACGGCGCGGATCGAAAAGGCGTTCGTACTCGTCGAGCGCGTAGCGGTCGGTCATGCCGGCGATGTAGTCGGCGACGACGCGCGCGCGGCCGTTCAGACCTTCCAGCGCATCGAGCCTGCACGCCTCGGCATGGAAGTCGGGCGGCAGGAGCTTGGCGTCGTTGATGAAGGCGTCGAACAGCGCCTGAATCACGCGCCGCGCCTTCACCATCATGCGGTAGACCTGATGATGGCGATACAGGTGCTCCATGAGGAAGCGCTTCAGCTCGTTGCTCTGCGCGCTCACTTCCGCCGAGTAGCCGACCAGCGGCAGGGACCGCGCGCGGACATCGTCCAGCGTCTCGACGCGCGCCTGCTCGAGCGTGCGCCGCGTGTGCGCGAGCAGATCGGTGACCAGGGTGTTGATGATGCGGCGGATCGTCTCGTGGCGCTGCTGCTTCGGCGTGATCGTGCCGTAGCGCGCCAGCACCTCGTCGTGATGACGACGGAACAGTTCGACGCCACGCAGCTGCTCGATCGTCAGCAGGCGCGCGCGCAGGCCATCGTCGATGTCGTGATTGTTGTAGGCGATCTCGTCGGCGCGATTGGCGAGCTGCGCTTCCAGGGTCGGCTGGCGGTTCGTCAGGAAGCGCTCGGCGACATCGCCGAGCTGCGCGGCGCGCGCCTTGCTGCAGTGCTTGAGAATGCCTTCGCGCGTCTCGAACATCAGGTTGAGCCCGCGAAACTCGGCGTACTTGTCCTCGAGTTCGTCGACCACGCGCAGCGATTGCGCATTGTGTTCGAAACCTCCGTAAGGCTTCATGCACTCGTTGAGCGCGTCCTGGCCGGCGTGCCCGAACGGCGTGTGGCCGAGGTCGTGCGCGAGCGAGACCGCCTCGCAGAGATCCTCGTGCAGGCGCAGCGCGCGGGCGATGGTGCGCGCGATCTGCGCGACCTCGACCGAGTGCGTGAGCCGCGTGCGGAACAGATCGCCCTCGTGATTGACGAAGACCTGCGTCTTGTATTCGAGGCGGCGGAACGCGGCCGAATGAATGATGCGGTCGCGATCGCGCTGGTACTGGCTGCGATGCCCGGAGCCGCCCTCGTCGTGCCGGCGGCCGCGCGAGCGCGTCTCGTCGGCGGCGTAGGGCGCGAGTTCGAAGGGCATGGCCTCAGCCGGCGCAGTAGTGCCGCAGCGTGGCGTCGAGCGCCGCCGGATCGAAGTCGCCGCTGACGAGCGCCTCGCCGAGCTTCTTCATCAGGATCAGGCGCAGCTTGCCGCTCGCGACCTTCTTGTCGAGACTCATCAGCGCGCGGAAGTCGTCGCTGCGCATGCCGGCGGGCGGGCGGCTCGGCAGACCGGCGCGCTCGACCAGGCGCACGCAACGCTGCGCGTCCTCGCGCGCGAGCCAGCCGAGCCGGGCCGACAGATCGGCGGCCATGCACAGGCCGGTCGCCACCGCTTCGCCGTGCAGCCACTCGCTGTAATGCGTGTAGGTCTCGATCGCGTGCGCGAAGGTGTGGCCGAGATTGAGCAGCGCGCGCGGACCGGCGCCGCCGGCCAGCGATTCGCGCTCGTCGAGCGCGACGATTGCCGCCTTCATCTCGCAGCTGCGGCGGATCGCCTGCGTCAGCGCCGCGGCATCGAGCGCGCGCAGGGCGTCGAGCTGCGCTTCGAGCCAAGCGAAGAAGGCGGCGTCGCCGAGCATGCCGTACTTGATCACCTCGGCGAGCCCGGCGCCGAGTTCGCGCGGCGGCAGCGTGCGCAAGGTGTCGGTGTCGGCGAGCACGAGGCGCGGCTGGTGGAAGGCCCCGATCATGTTCTTGCCGCGCGGATGATTGACGCCGGTCTTGCCGCCGACCGAGGAATCCACCTGCGCCAGCAGCGTGGTCGGAATCTGCACGAAGTCGATGCCGCGCTGGTAGATCGCCGCGCAGAAACCGGCGAGATCGCCGATCACGCCGCCGCCCAGCGCGACCAGCGCGCCGTCGCGCGGCAGGCGCGTGTCGAGCAGCCAGTCCATCACGCGCTCGACGTTCGCCATGGTCTTCGTCGCTTCGCCGGCCGGCAGCACGAGGACCTGCGTCGCGTCGAGACGCAGGGTGTCACGCACCGTCGCGAGATAGTGCGTGGCGACGGTGGCATCGGTCAGCAGCCGCAGCGGCCGGCCGCGCACCTCGCCATAAAGTTCGGCGCGTGCCAGCAGGCCGGCGCCGATGTGGATCGGATAGCGGCGCGGACCGAGTTCGACGTCGAGGGTGTTCATGCACGGGATAGGGGCGGGCACGTCGGAGCGCCGCGCATCGTATCAAAACGGCCTCGGCTCGCCGTCGAGGCGGCGCTCGATCTCCTGCACGAGGCCGCGCGCGTTGCGGCCATCGGTGTCGAGCACCAGGTCGGCGATCTCGCGGTACAGCGGGTCGCGCATCTCGAACAGCGACGCAAGCACGGCGCGCCGGTCGGCGGCGGCGCGCAGCAGCGGGCGGTTGTCGGCACGGGCGGTGCGCTGGAGCTGCTGCTCGACGCCGGCGTGCAGATAGACGACGAAGCCGCGGCTGGCCAGCAGCTGCCGGTTGCCGGCATCGAGCACGGCGCCGCCGCCGGTCGACAGCACGATGCCGCTGCGCTGCGTCAGCTCGGCGATCGCCTGGCTTTCGCGCTTGCGAAAACCCGCTTCGCCTTCCTTCTCGAAGATGTATGGAATGTCGACGCCGGTGCGCGCCTCGATTTCGTGGTCGCTGTCGACGAACGCCAGGCCGCGCCGTTCGGCAAGGCGTCGACCGATCGTGGTCTTGCCGGCGCCCATCGGGCCGATCAGGAAGATGTTGCGGGCGTGGTGCATGCGTGACGCGAGGCGATGGGGTCGCTGGGGTCGCTGGATGCGCCGGCACGCGGCCGGCACGGCGGCGCATTATCGCGGCAAACGGCGGCCGATGGTGGCCGCGCCGCCGAGGGGTCGGGGCCTCGCGGCCCCGCGTCGATCAATCGACCTTCAGGCCTTCCTGCAGCACCTTCGGCGTGACGAAGATCAGCAGCTCGCGCTTAGTGTCGCTGCGATCGCTGTTGCTGAACAGGAAGCCGAGCAGCGGGATGTCGCCGAGCAGCGGCACCTTCGACTGCGAGTTGGTGCGCGAACGCTGGAAGATGCCGCCGAGCACGACGGTATCGCCGCTGCGGATCAGCACCTGGGTGTCGAGCTTGCGCGTGTCGATGGCCGGCGCCTGCCCGCCGGTGCCGGTGTTGACGTCGGAGCCGACGCTGTCGTTGGTGACGTTGAGATCCATGATCACGCGGTTGTCCGGCGTGATCTGCGGCGACACCGTCAGCGACAGCACGGCCTTCTTGAACTGCGTGTTGGCGCCCTGGTTGCCGCTGGACGTCACGTAGGGGATTTCCTGGCCCTGTTCGATGACGGCCTGCTTGCCGTTGGCGGTGACGACGCGCGGCGAGGAGATCACCTCGCCGCGGCCTTCGGTCTGCAGGGCCTGCAGTTCGAGATCGACCTGGAAGTCGGAGCCGAGAATCGTCCAGCCGATCGACGGCGCGGCGCTGGAGGTCGGCAGGTTGACGATATAGGAATCGCTGAGGTCGGGGATCGCGCCGTTGAGCACGTCGCGCGAGCCGGAGTTGTTGCCGCTCTGGCCGATGCGCGTATTGCCGACGTTGCCGATGGTGCTGACGCCGAAGCGCGAGCCGACTTCGCGCGCGAAGTCCTCGTT
Source organism: Solimonas soli DSM 21787 (assembly GCF_000474945.1). Taxonomy (GTDB): domain Bacteria; phylum Pseudomonadota; class Gammaproteobacteria; order Nevskiales; family Nevskiaceae; genus Solimonas; species Solimonas soli. The sequence goes on from NZ_KI440836.1 coordinate 324,437, forward strand.
GGCGACGACGATGCGCGACTCGATCAGCACCTGCCGCACGGGAATGTCGAGGCGGCCGACCAGCTGGCGAATCTCGTCGATCTTGTCGCGCGTCTCGAGCACGAGCAGGGTGTTGGTGCGCTCATCGACCGTGACGCGGCCGCGCTCGGTGAGCAGCGAGGTCTTGTCGGCGCCGAGCAGGGCCTTGATGTCGGAGGCTTTCGCATAGTTGACCTGGATGATCTCGGAGCGCAGCGGCGCCAGCTCGGTCTTCTGCTTCTGCGCCTCCAGCTCGGCCTTCTCGCGCTGCGCGATCTCCTCGACCGGCGCCACCATCATCACATTGCCCTGCTGGCGCATGCCGAGTCCCTTGCTGCGCAGGACGATGTCGAGCGCCTGGTCCCAGGGCACGTTCTGCAGGCGCATGGCGATGTCGCCCTTCACCGAATCGCTGATCACCATGTTGACGCCGGCGACGTCGGCGATGATCTGCAGCAGTGCGCGGATGTCGATGCTCTGGAAGGACAGCGAGATGCGCTCGCCCTTGTACTGCGGTTCGTCGCGCTTGCGCGCTTCGAGCTTTTCCTGCGTCAGCGGCTGCAGTTCGATGGTGAACTGTCCGGCCGACTGGTAAGCGGACTGGTCGAACTCGGCGCCGGACGTCGGCGTGACCACGACCTGCGTGTTGAGACCGTCGCGCTTGATGTCGACGTACTTCACCGGCGTCGCGAAATCCAGAACGTCGAGGCGACGCATCAGCTTGTCCGGCACGCTGGTGTTCTTGAACACGGCGACGATCTTGCCGCCATCGTCGCGCACGTCGACCACGGCGCGCGGATTGCTGAGGCCGACGACGACACGGCCGGCGCCCTGCTCGCCGCGCCGGAAGTCGACGTTGCTGATCGCGCTCGCGCCGGCCGCGTCGACCGCCGCCTCGGCGCGCGCCGCCGTGGCGCCGGCGCCCGTGTTTTCGATCTGCACGAGCAGCTTGTTGCCCTCGGTACGCAGCTGGTAGGGCGCGCTCTGCGTCAGCTCGACGACGACGCGCGTGCGGCCGCCGCTCTCGACCGTGGCCACGCCGGCCACGCTGCCGACGCCGATCTTGCGATAGCGCTCGGTGAGCGCGATGCCGGTATCCGGCAGGTCGATCGAGATGCGCGCCGGCTTGTCGACGGTGAACACCGCCGGTTGCGGCGCCGCGTCGGACAGGGTCAGCGTCAACAGCACGCGATCGCCGGGCTGCGCGACGAAATCGATGCCTTGCAGCAGACGCGCCGGACCCTGGGCCTGGGCGAGCGTGGTGCCGAGCAGCATCAGCACGCCGACGATGTGTTTCGACCAGCGGACGGTGAGCTTCAACATGATGACTCCCTGGTATTTCTTCACTGGCTCAGCGCGAGGCTGGCCGGGCGCTGCGTCCAGCCGCCGAAACCATCCGGCACCAGCTCCAGCAGGCTGACTTCCGATTCGGAGATGGCGACGATCTCACCGTAGTTCTGGCCCAGGTGGTTATGGATCGACACGCGATGCACCACCGCATCCGGCGCCTTGATCAGCGCATAGGTCCCCTGCGGCGTCGTGATGATGCCGACCATGCGCAGCGCGTCGAGCGGGAACTCTTCGAGCGGTTCCTTGTTGCGCCGCATGTCGGGCTTCGGCCCGTTGGCGTTGGCGCGCTCGCTGCGTTCGACGAAGACGAAAGGATCGCGACGATCGGCCGCCACGTACTCGAACGGCTGATAGGGCTTGATCTGCGGAATCGGCTCGATGTCCTTCGACTTGCGCGCCTTGACCTCGGCGATGTAGCGGTCGAGGTCGCTGCCGCCGCCGCCGCAGGCGCTCATCGTCGCGGCGACGACCAGCACGCACAGAGAAATTGCGCGGATCATTTCTTCCGCCCCTGCTGAACCGCGATTTCGCCATCGTCGAGATAGCGGTACGTTTTCGCCAGCGCCGTCATGCGCAGCTGCGTCGCGGCATTGGCGCCGGTCTTGGCGCTGGTCGGCCGGATCTCGACGTCCTCGATCGTCACGATGCGTGGCAGCGCGGCGACGGCGCTGGCGAAGCCGCCCATCTCGTGATATTCGCCGACGACGACGATCTTGTTCGGGATCTCGGCGTAGAACTCCTTGGGGACCTCGCCCTGCGGCTCGAACAGCTCTTCCTCGAGGCTGTTGGCGATGCGCGCCTGCGAGACGTCGTTGAGCAGGTTCGCCACCTCGGCCTTGCTCGGCAGCTGCTTGAGCATGGCGCCGAACGAGGTCTCCATCTCGGCCAGCTGTTCGCGGTAGGCGTCGAGCGCGGCCACCTTCTTCTGCTTGGTCTCGAAGTCCGCGCGCAGGCGTTGCTCCTCGGCCCGCGCCTCGTCGAGTTCCTCCTTGACCGGCTTGACCAGGACCCAGACGCCGGCGGCGATGAGCAGCGCGGCGAACAGCACGGCGGCCGCGTAACGCGCCCACGTCGGCCAGGCGCCCGGGTTGTTGGCATCCAGGGTCCGCAGCTGACGGATGATGTCCTGCGCGTTCATTCCGTCACCTCGCTGTCTTCCGTCGGCGCGCCCTTTTCCTTGGGCCGGTTCAGCGCCTTCACGCTGAGCGTGAAATCGGACTTGCGCTGCCGGTTGCGGTCGCTGCTGCGGATGACCACCAGGCGCGGATCGCTGAACCACGGCGAGGCGTCGAGATTCTTCATGTAGGTGGAGATGCGTCCGTTCGAATCGGCGACGCCGTCGATGGTGACGCGGTCACCGCTTTCCTTGACGCCGGTGAGACTCACGCCTTCCGGCAGCGTGTTGACGATCTCGTCGAAGAAATGCACGGTCGCCGCGCGGTTCGCCTGCAGCTCCTCGATCACGCGCATGCGGGCGAGCAGATTGTTCTTGACCTTCTCGAGCTCGGCGATCTCCTTGATCTTCTGATCCATCTCGCGGATCTCGGCTCGCAGACGCTCGTTGCGCTGGTTCTGGCTGTCGACCGCGCCGGTCATCGCCGCCCAGGAAGCGCCGACGATCGCCACGGCGGCGAGCGCGCCGAGGCCCATCACGCCGGCGAATTCGCGCTTGCGCCGTTCGCGGCGCTCCTTGCGCCAGTCGAGCAGATTGATGCGCGTCGTCATTTTTTCGGCTCGTCGAAGGCGCGGAACGCGAGTCCGCAGGCGATCAGCAGCGAGGCTTCGTCCTTGGCCAGATTGGCCGGACGCGCGCGCGCGCCGACGCTCATCTGCGCGAAGGGCCTGGCGATCACGGTCGGGATGCGCAGGCGCTCCTGGATCTCGGTGTCGATGCCGGCGATCCTCGCGCAGCCGCCGGCGAGGATCAGCTGGTCGATGTGCGTGTACTGGGTGACCGCCGAGAAGAAGAACTGCAGCGAGCGGTCGATCTGCATCGCCACGTCGGCGACGAAGTTCGGCAGCACGTCGCTCGCGTAATCCTCCGGCAGGCTGCCGTCGTGCTTGGCGCGCATCGCCTCATCGAAGGACATGCCGTAGTGGCGCATGATCTCCTCGGTCAGCTGGCGGCCGCCGAAGGCCTGGTCGCGCGTGTAGATCGTATGGCGGTCGTGCAGGATCAGCACCGACGTGGTGTTGGCGCCGATATCGACGATGGCCACCGTGCGGCCCTTGCCGCCGTCCGGCATCTGGTGTTCGAGGAACAGGCTGGCGTTTTCCAGCGCGTAGGTTTCGATGTCGACGATCTTCGGCTTGAGGCCGGCGAGTTCCAGCGCCGCGCCTCGCTGATCGACCTGTTCCTTGCGGCAGGCGGCGAGCAGCACGTCGACCATTTCGCTGTTCTTGCCGTTCTTGCCGACGATCTCGAAGTCGATGTTCACTTCGTCGATCGGGTAGGGGATGTACTGGTCGGCTTCGGCGCGGATCTGCTCTTCCATCTCGTCGTCCGAGAGCGAGGCCGGCATTTCGATGATCTTGGAGATCACCGCGGCGCCGGACACCGCGACGGCGACCTGCCGGGTGCGCGTGCCGGCACGATTGACCGCACGGCCGATGGCTTCCGCCACCAGCTTGGGTTCCGCGATCTGCTTGTCGGAAACCGCGTTCGGCGGCAAGGGTTCCACGGCGTAGGTCTCGACGTGGTATCGCTCTCCCTTGCGCGTCAGCTCCAGCAGCTTCACCGAACTGGAACTGATGTCCATGCCGATGAGATGCTGATCACCCCCGCCAAACAGCGATGTCTTGATCGCCATAAAGGCCCCGTACAGCGTGCGTTGACTTTCCCCCCGGAGCCCGAAACACTTTTCGCCCCGGCACCGTACTATAGCGGAAAGCTCTTTCCATGCAACGCTAGGTTCGGCGGGCAACTATCTGAAGCTGAAGTAAACATTTTGCTCGCTCGCCAAGCCTGTCAGGCCCGCTCGCAGCGACTCTGGGTGGAAAGATGAAACGCTGGATTCTCGCTACGACGCTCGGCTTGCTGGCGCTCGCGCTGCTGGGCGCCGCCGCCCTGTTCGCGGCCGCCTCCTATCTGGGCCGGGACCTGCCGTCGGTGGACAGCCTCAAGCAGCTGCAGCTGTCGGTGCCGCTGCGCGTCCTCAGCCGCGACGGCAAGCTGATCGGCGAGTTCGGCGCCGAGCGCCGCGCCTTGCTGCACTACGATGACATTCCGCAGAACGTCATCCACGCCTTCCTCGCCGCCGAGGACGATCGCTTTTTCGAGCACCCCGGCTTCGACTGGCAGGGTCTGACGCGGGCCGCGCTCAAGCTCGCCAGCTCGGGCGAGCGCGCGCAGGGCGGCAGCACCATCACCATGCAGCTGGCGCGCAACGTGTTCCTGACGAACGAGCGTACCTTCACGCGCAAGATCAAGGAGATCGTGCTGGCGACGCGCATCGAGCATCAGCTCTCGAAGCAGGAAATCCTCGAGCTGTATCTCAACAAGATTTTCCTCGGCGAACGCGCTTACGGCGTCGGCGCCGCCGCGCTCGTCTATTTCGGCAAGGACATTCACGAGCTGTCGCTGTCGGAGATCGCGGTCATCGCCGGCCTGCCGAAGGCGCCGTCGCGCGACAACCCGGTCGCCAATCCGCAGCGTGCCCGCGAGCGGCGCGACTACGTGCTGTCGCGCATGCGCACGCTCGGCTTCATTTCCGACCTCGAATACCAGGCGGCGCGCGCCGAAGCGGTGACGGTGCATCCATACCAGGCCAAGGTCGACGTCGACGCCGCCTACGTCGCCGAGATGGCGCGCGCGCAGCTGGTCGAGCAGTACGGCGAAGCCGCCTACACGCGCGGCCTCACGGCGATCACCACGATCGAGTCCGGCAAGCAGCTGGCTGCCAACGCGGCGCTGCGCAAGGCGCTGCTCGATTACGACGAGCGGCACGGCTGGCGCGGCCCGGAAGCACGCCTGCCGGCCGACGTGCTCAGCGAAACCGGCCACGGCCAGTTGATGGCGGCGCTCGACGCGCGACCGCCGGTCGCCGGGCTGGTCGCCGCCGCGGTGGTGTCCTACGCGCCCGATCAGCTGAAGCTGCTGACGCGCGACACGCTGATCACGCTCGCCAGGGACGACTTCGCCTGGGCCAATCTCGGCAAGAAGCCGCTCGCCGCCGGCGACGTGGTGCGCGTGCGCCGTGTCGGCGAGCGCTGGCGCCTCGCCGAAGTGCCGGCGGCGCAGGCCGCATTCGTCGCCCTGAACCCGACGGATGGCGCCATCGAGGCCCTGATCGGCGGCTTCGATTTCTACGCCAACAAGTTCAACCGCGTGACGCAGGCGCGGCGCCAGGCCGGCTCCGGCTTCAAGCCTTTTCTCTATTCGGCCGGACTCGCCTACGGCTTCACGCCGGCGTCGATCTTCCTCGACGCGCCGGTGGTGTTCGACGACCCGTCCGTCGATTCGAGCTGGCGTCCGGAGAATTTCGAGGATGATCTGAAAGGCCCGATGCGCTTGCGCGAAGCGCTCGTGCAGTCGCGCAATCTGGTGTCGATCCGCCTGCTGCAGGCCATCGGCATTGATTACGCACGCCAGTACGTGCCGCGCTTCGGCATGCCCGCCGACCGCCTGCCGAACGATCTGACCATGGCGCTCGGCAGCGCCGTGTTCACGCCGCTGGAAATGGCGCGTGGCTATGCGACGATCGCCAATGGCGGCTTCGTCGTCGATCCGTATTTCCTCGCCCAAGTGCGCGACGCGAACGGCCAGGTGCTGTACAGCGCCAAGCCGAAGCGCGCCTGCAGCGAATGCGTCGAACAGCGTCTCGCCGAGGCGGCGAACGCCGATTCGGCGGCGCAGGTCGCCGCCGGCACGCCGCCGGCCGACGATCTGGCGCCGCGCGCGATCGAAGCGCAGATCATCTGGCTGATCACCGACATGATGCATGACGTCACGGTGCGCGGCACGGCAGCGAAAGTGCGCGAACTGGGCCGCGACGATCTGGCCGGCAAGACCGGCACGACCAACGACGAGACCGATGCCTGGTTCAACGGTTTCCAGAAGACCGAAGTCGGCGTCGCCTGGGTCGGCTACGACCAGCCGACGCCGCTCGGTCGCGGCGAGGTCGGCGCGCGCGCCGCGCTGCCGATCTGGATCGATTACATGCGCAGCGCGCTCAAGGGCGTACCGCAGGAGCGCCTGCCGCGGCCGCCGGGCCTGGTCGAGGTCCGCATCGATCCGCGGACCGGCAAGCTGGCGCGCGCCGGCACCGGCGACGCGATCTTCGAGACCGTGCAGCAGGATCATGTGCCGGAAGCCGAGACCAGCGAGGAACATGATCCGAACAAGGCCGGTCTCGAGGATCTCTACTGACGAGATCGCCATGATCGTTCCCGACCGCAGCGGCATCGCCGAAGAGGCCGCGCGCATCATCTGCGAGGAGGCGCTGACCGATTACCGTGGCGCCAAGCTCAAGGCGCTGGAGCGGCTCGGCCTGCCGCCGCGCACGCCGCTGCCGGACAACGCGCGCGTCGAAGCGGCGGTCATCGACTACCTGCGCCTGTTCGGCGGCGCGGCCTACGAAACGCGCCTGCGGCGCATGCGGGCGCTGGCGCCGCGGCTCATGCGTCGGCTCGAGTCCTTCGAACCGCGACTGACCGGCGGCGCGGTGAGCGGGGCGGTGACGGCGGCGCACCGCCTGCAGTTGCACGTGTTCGCCGATCAGGCCGAAGCGCTCGACGTGTTCCTGCTCGAGCTCGGCATCGATTTCGATGAAGGCGAACGCCGCTATCGCTATTCGGATGGCCGCGAGATCGCCATTCCGCTCGCGCGCTTCGAGCTCGAGGGCGTCGGCGTCGACATCGCCGTGTTTCCCCACGACGAGCTGCATCGCCCGCCCTTGAGCCCGAACGACGGCGCGCCCTACCGGCGCCTCGGTCTCGACGAGGCTGAACGCCTCGCCGCCGGCAGCCGCTGAAACGCGGCGGCGCGCTCAGAGGTCGAGATTGCCGACCAGCAGCGCGTTCTTCTCGATGAACTCGCGGCGCGGCTCGACCTGCTCACCCATCAGGGTCGTGAAGATCTGGTCGGCGGCGACGACGTCTTCGACATCGACTTTCACCAGGCGCCGGTTCTTCGGTTCCAGGGTCGTTTCCGAGAGCTGCTCGGGATTCATCTCGCCGAGACCCTTGTAGCGCTGGATATGCAGGCCGCGGCGGGCTTCGCTGAGCAGCCAGTCGTAGGCGGCATCGAAGTGCGGGACGGTGCTGCCGCGCTCGCCACGCTTCACGAGCAGGCTTTCGCCGCCGAGTTCGCGCAAGCGCAGACGCAGGGCCGCAATCCGCTGATAATCGGTTCCCGAGAAGAAATCGCTATTGAAAGCAATTACTTGCTCGTTTCCATGTATGAGGCGCGTAACCTCGACGAGGGGGCCTTCCGGACTGCGGCGGGCGGCGACGCGGAAATGACCGCGTAGGCCCTCGCCATTCAGCGCCTTGGCATAAGCCTTCTCCCAGACGGCCAGCGCCTCGTCGCTCTCCGGAACCGGCGACAGGCGCGCCAACTCGCTGAGCACGTGGTGGTCATAACGCCGGCCGAGCCGCTCGATCATTTCATTGACCGCGGCATACTCGCGCGTCAACGCCGCCAGGGTGTCGTGCGGTACGGCGCCCCCGGCCGCGCTCAGGCTCGCCTCATCGAGCGCGGTGCCGATCAGCCATTCGTTGAGCTCGTGATCGTCCTTCACGTAGGTTTCGGTCTTGCCGCTCTTGAGCTTGTACAGCGGCGGCTGCGCGATGTAGACGTGGCCGCGCTCCACCAGCGTGTACATGTGGCGGTAGAAAAACGTCAGCAGCAGCGTGCGGATGTGCGCGCCGTCGACGTCGGCGTCCGTCATGATGATGATGCGGTGGTAGCGCAGCTTCTCAGGCTTGAACTCGTCCTTGCCGATGCCGCAGCCGAGAGCCGTGATCAGCGTCGCCACTTCCTGCGAGGACAACATCTTCTCCAGGCGCGCTCGCTCGACGTTCAGGATCTTGCCCTTCAGCGGCAGGATCGCCTGGAACTGGCGATCACGACCCTGCTTCGCCGAACCACCGGCGGAATCACCCTCGACCAGAAACAGCTCCGACTTCGCCGGATCCTTTTCCTGGCAATCCGCCAGCTTGCCCGGCAGACCGATGCCGTCGAGCACGCCTTTGCGCCGCGTCATTTCACGGGCCCGGCGCGCCGCCTCACGCGCGGTCGCGGCTTCGACGATCTTGTTGCAGATGGTCTTTGCCTCGGTCGGGCGCTCGAGGAGGAACTCCGCCAGCTTTTCGGCGACGACTTCCTCGACCGCCGGTCGGGCTTCGCTCGACACCAGTTTCATCTTGGTCTGCGAGGCGAATTTCGGATCCGGCATCTTGACCGACAGCACGCAGGCCAGGCCTTCACGCATGTCATCGCCGGTGACGTCGACCTTGGCGCGCTTGGCGTATTCGTTTTCCTCGATGAACTTGTTGATGACGCGCGTCATCGCCGCACGCAGGCCGGTCAGGTGCGTACCGCCGTCGGACTGCGGGATGTTGTTGGTGAAACACAGCACCTGCTCCTGGTAGCTGTCGTTCCACTGCATCGCCACTTCCACGGCCACGTCGATGACCGGGCCGGAGCCAACCGGCACCTTGGCGATGCCGCTGGAGTGGAACACCGTCGGATGCAGGACAGTCTTCGCCTTGTTGATGTAGTCGACGAAGCCGCGCACGCCGCCCGCGAAGGCGAAATCCTCTTCCTTGCCGGTGCGCTCGTCGATCAGGCGGATGCGCACGCCGTTGTTGAGAAAAGAGAGTTCGCGCAGGCGCTTGGCGAGCACTTCGTAGTGATATTCGACCTTGCCGAAGATGTCCTCGTCGGCAAGAAAATGGACTTCCGTGCCGCGCTTGTCGGTATCGCCGATGACCCTCAGCGGCGACACCTCGACGCCGTTCTGCACCTCGATCAGGCGATCCGCGGCGTTGCCACGGTGGAACTCGATGAAGTGCTTCTTGCCGTCGCGGCGGATCGTCAGCTTGAGCCACTTGCTCAGGGCGTTGACGCAGGACACGCCGACGCCGTGCAGGCCGCCGGAAACCTTGTAACTGTTCTGGTTGAACTTGCCGCCGGCGTGCAGCACGCACATGACGATCTCGGCCGCCGTGCGTTTCGGCTCGTGCTTGTCGTCGAACTTCACGCCGACCGGAATGCCGCGGCCGTTGTCGGTGACGGAAATCGAGTTGTCGGCGTGAATGGTCACGACGATGTCGTCGCAATGACCGGCCAGCGCCTCGTCGATCGCGTTGTCGACGACCTCGAACACCATGTGATGCAGGCCGGTGCCGTCGGAGGTATCGCCGATGTACATGCCGGGACGTTTGCGAACCGCTTCGAGGCCCTCAAGCTGCTGGATGCTGGATTCGTCGTAGGCGGGAGTCGGCTGCGCAGTCATCGGGTTCAACTCGGACATGAAGATGTAATTTTAGCACTGGCCGTCGCCATGCCCTGTGCATAAAACTGGGGATATGGCCTTTATATGGGGTCAGTCATGCGCGGTACCATGTTCCACGTGGAACACCGCAGGCGCGGCGCGCTGCAGGACTTCGTTCAGCTCGAACGCCGTGATAAAGACTTGACCGGCATAGGCTTGCAGCTCGCCCAGAAAAGCTCGCTGATAGTGGACAGCCAATTCGGCCGTGAAGTCATCGACGAGCAGAATCGGCGCAACGCCAGCCTGTGCATGAATTTCCTCGCACTGTGACAGCAGCAGGGCCGCCAGCAACAACTTCTGCTGGCCACGGCTGATCCGGTTGCGCACGGAACGCTCGCCGGCTCTGATCTTCAGCTCCGCGCGGTGTGGGCCGTTCATAGTCGTCGCGAATTGCAGGTCGCGCTTGCGTTGCTGAGCCAGGACCTCGCGCAGGCTGGACTGCGCCGGCCAGCCGGGATGCAACTCAAATTCCCATTCACCTTCGGCGAGCAAGGCCTGAATGCGCTGCCGGGCTCTGGGAGCGATTCTCTGCAGATGTGCGAGCCGCAGCCGATGAATGACGTCCCCGCTCTCGGCCAGTTCCGGTTCCCAGGCGGCGATCTCCCGCTCGCTGCGCTGCTGCCGCAAGAGCTGGTTTCGCTGTCTCAGGGCTCGCCGATAGCGACGCCAGGCATCCAGGAAGACGTGTTCCACGTGGAACACGCCCCAGTCGATGAAGCTGCGCCGATACGTCGGCCCATCCAGCAGGATCTTGTGCATACCCGGTTCGAGAATCTGCGCCGGGGCCAGCCGCAACAGTTCGCTGGCGACGGCGGGCTTGCCGTCGATCCGCGCCTGCACGCCGCTGCTGCTCCACTGCAGTCCCACGGCGTGCTCGAAGCCGTTGGTCGAGCGCAGCTTGCTGAACACGGTCCACTGCGCCTTGCCCTTGCCGAGCAATTCCTGGGGCGAGGTACCACGAAAGGACCGGCCGCGGTTCAGGCAGTACAGCATTTCGAGCAAGGTGGTTTTTCCGGCCGCGTTCTCGCCCACAAACAAATTGAGCCTGCCGGAGAACGGTCGGTTCTGCGGCAGGCTCAGATGTTCGAAGCGGCGGAAATTGTCAGCGCGGAGCTGGACGATCTGCATGCGCGTCCATGTAGCGAGCGCCGCTTCAGAGGCGCATCGGCATCACGACATACTTGCTCGAGAGATCGTCGGCGGCATGAATCAGTCCGCTCGAATCGGCGTTCTTCAGCTCCATGACGAACTGCTCGCTGCCCAGCGCGCCGAGCGCGTCGAGCAAGTAATTCACGTTGAAGCCGATCTCGATCGGGCCGCCTTCGTAACCGACCTCGAGATCCTCTTCCGCCTCCTCGTGCTCGGGATTGTGCGTCTGCAGGCTCAGCTTGCTGCCCTCGATCGTCAGCCGCACCCCACGGAATTTCTCGTTCGACAGAATGGCCGTCCGGGCCAGAGCGCGCTTCACGGTTTCTCGGTCGGCCTGCAGCTTCTTGTCGCCCGATTCGGGCACGACGCGCTCGTAGTCCGGAAAACGCCCGTCGATCAGCTTCGTGGTCAGGCGCACCACATCGAGATCGACCTCGATCTGCGTCGCGCCGATCTTGACCGTCGCCGGTTCTTCGGTTGCGTCGAGCAGGCGCTGCAGCTCGAGCACCGCCTTGCGCGGCACGATGACCTGGATCCGTTCGCCGATGCCGGTCGCCATTTCCACCTCGCTGAGCGCAAGGCGATGGCCGTCCGTGGCCACGGCGCGCACCCGTTTCGCGTCGACTTCGAGCAGCGTGCCGTTGAGGTAATAGCGCACATCCTGCTGCGCCATCGCGAACTGCGTGCGCTCGATGATGCCTTTCAGCTGCTGGCGCGGCAGCGCCAGCGTCTTGCCTTCGGCGACGCGACCCAGGGACGGAAATTCCTCCGCCTTCAGGCAGGACAGCGAATAACGGCTGCGGCCGGACTTGAGCAGCGCCTTGTCGCCGCTGACGTCGAGGCTGATCTCGGCACCTTCCGGCAGGCCGCGGCAGATATCGAACAGCTTGCGCGCCGGCACCGTCGCCCGGCCGGGCGACAGATTCTGTACGCGCGCACGCGCTTCGAGTTCGATCTCGAGATCGGTGCCGGTGACCACCAGCTCGTCATCTCGCAAGTCGAGCAGGAAGTTCGAAAGCACCGGCAAGGTCTGCCGGCGCTCGACGACACCAATCACGGCCGACAGCGCCGACAGCAGCTCATTTCGCCCGACTTGCAGTTTCATAGACTGGTCCAATCATTCTTGCATTCGATAGATTTACAGGCTAACAACAATAAGCCGCCGCCCCGCCTGTAGATAACTAATTATTTTACTTATAAATCAAAAGCTTACACGAAAATAACGGCCGCGAAACCCGAGGCACCGAGGAGCGGCTTTGCTGTGCATAAAGTCTGCATCGATTCTATCCACAGCTTGTCCCTCGTGCCGTCCCCTGCGTCGTGCGAGGCGTCACCCACAGCTTGTCAGAAACCGAGCTGGCGTTGCAGGTTTTCGTAGTCTTCCCGGTATTTCACATCTTCTTCGCGCAGCTCGGCGATCTTGCGGCAGGCATGCAGCACGGTCGTGTGATCCTTGCCGAAGGATTCGCCGATCTCCGGCAGGGAGTGCTGCGTCAGTTCCTTGGCCAGCGCCATCGCGACCTGGCGGGGCCGCGCCAGCGAGCGGGTGCGGCGCGGCGAGTTCAGATCGGCGACGCGGATGTTGTAGTACGCGGCGACCGTGCGCTTGATGTTGTCGATGGTCACCATGCGTTCGTACGCCGCCAGCATGTCCTTCAGCGTGGCGCGCGCGAATTCGACGGTCAGCGGCTCGCCGCGCAGTCGCGAACTGGCCGACAGGCGCAGCAGCGCTCCCTCGAGTTCGCGCACGTTGGAACGTACGCGCTGGGCGACGAACAGCGCTACTTCCTTGGGCAGATCGACCTTGTTCTGATCGGCCTTGGCGAGCAGGATCGCCACGCGCGTCTCGAGATCCGGCGGCTCGACGGCAACGGCGAGGCCCCAGGTGAAGCGCGACTTCAGGCGATCGTCGATGCCATCGACATCCTTCGGATAACGGTCCGAGGTCAGCACGATCTGCTTGCGGCCGTCGATCAGCGCGTTGAAGGTGTGGAAGAACTCTTCCTGCGTGCGTTCCTTGTGCGCGAAGAAGTGAATGTCATCGATCAGCAGCGCGTCGATCGAGCGGTACAGGTTCTTGAACTCGTCCATGCGGCCGTGACGGATCGCCGCGGTGAACTGGTTCATCCATTGCTCGGCGCCGACGTAGACCACGCGCGCGCGCTGGCTGGTGCCCTGGATGGCGTTGCCGACCGCGTGCATCAGATGCGTCTTGCCGAGGCCCGAGCTGCCGTAGATCAGCAGCGGGTTGTAGGTGCCGCCCGGCGTTTCCACCACGTGCTGCGCGGCGGCGCGCGCATGCGAATTCGATTTGCCTTCGATGAAATTCTCGAAGGTGTAGTCCGGGTTGAGCCGGCCGGACGGCAGCGGTGCCGGCTCCTCGCTCGCGCTCGCCGCTTCATGACCGCCGCCGGCCGCCGGCGACGGCGTTCGCGTCTCGGCGGCGCCGACCGCCAGCTCGACTTCGGTGATGTTGCGGCCGCCGTTGACGCGCACGCCGCGCCGGATCAACTCGAGGAAATCCTGGCGCACGCGCTCGACGACGAGGCGGTTCGGCGCCAGCAGCGTCAGGCGATCGCGGACGAACACCGGCTGCAGCGGCCGGATCCAGGTATGGATGTCGCGGTCCGGCAATTCTCCTTCGAGCCAGCGCACGCACTGGGCCCAGAGATCCTCTTCTTGCATTGCTTCTACGAGATTTATGACGCCGGATGCGAGAGCCGCCGGCAACGGTGGGGCGCCAGGCGCCGGGCCGAGAGTTTATAGCGTCGATAACAACTTATCCACAGATTGCCACGCGCGACGTGCTTGAACACATTTCCACCAGCCGGTACACTCCGCGCCCTTTTTGTGTTTGCCAACGATCCAGGTGATTCATGTCCAAGCGCACCTACCAGCCGAAGAAGCTGCGCCGTAAACGTACCCACGGCTTTCGCGCGCGCATGGCGACCAAGGGCGGCCGTCTCGTGCTGTCGCGCCGCCGCGCCAAGGGCCGCAAGCGCCTGGTTCCGTAAGCGCTGCGGTAAGGCCGGAACGCCGCGATGACGGCGGGCTTTCCGCGGCGCGCCCGCCTGCTGAAGCCCGCCGAGTTCAAGACGGTTTTCGAACGCGGGCAGCGCCTTCACGAGAAGGGTTTGACAGCGGTCATGGCGGCCAATACCGTCGGTCAGCCCCGGCTCGGATTGGCGGTTCCCAAAAAGGCGGTGGCGCTGGCGGTCGACCGCAACCGCATCAAGCGCCAGATTCGCGAAAGCTTTCGCCTGAATCAGCAGTGTTTGCCGGCGGCCGATCTGGTCATCCTCGTCAAACCCGGCAGCCGGACGCTCCAATCTCCGCAGCTGCGCCAGCACCTGGAGCGATTGTGGAACCGCATTTCAGTTTCTTCAGTCGCCTCGTCGGCGCCGGCCTCGTCGGCCTGATTCGTGTCTACCAGCTGCTGATCAGTCCGCTGCTCGGTCCGCGCTGTCGTTTCTATCCCAGCTGTTCGCACTACGCCGTCGAAGCCGTTCAGCGCCACGGGCCCCTGTTCGGCGGCTGGCTGGCGATGCTCCGCATCGTGCGCTGTCACCCCTTGAACGCCGGCGGTTACGATCCGGTCCCTCTTGCCGTCGCGGCTTCGTCGCCGCGCTGCGCCTGCCGCTCCCACCCTGAAGCCTGAACGATGGAAAACCGCCGCTTTATCCTGATCGCGCTGCTCGGCGTCGTCCTGTTCTTCCTCTATCAGGCCTGGCAGAAGGACTACGGCAACCGCCCGCCCTCGGCGCCGGTCGCCGACGAGGCACAGGCGCCGAGCGCGCCGGCCGCCGCGACCGCCGCGACGGCGACCGCCACCGAAGCCACGGGCGACGCGCTGCCGGGCGCGCCGGCGCAGCGCATTCGCGTCGAGACCGACGTATACATCGCCGAGATCGCCACGCTCGGCGGTGAACTGCGCCGCCTCGAGCTCAAGCAGTATCCGGCGGCGAAGGACAAGCCGGAGCCGATGTCGCTGCTCGACGACCGCAACGGCCGCCTGTTCGTGCTGCAGAGCGGCCTCGCCGGCACCGAACACGCCTACGTCACCGACAAGACGCCGTTCAGCGCCGCGCAGTCCGAGTACAAGCTGGCCGACGGACAGAACACGCTGGATGTCACGCTGAGCTACACCTCCGCCGACGGTATCGAGGCGACGAAGACCTATCACTTCAGCCGCGACAGCTACCAGATCACCCTGTCGCAGACGCTGAAGAACAACGGCGCGAATGCGCTGACCGTGAGCCCCTACACGCGTGTCGTGCGCACCGACTTCAAGCCGGACGGCGAGCCGCGCTTCGCACATACCTTCCTCGGCGTCGGCTTCTATCAGCAGGCCGAGGCCGGCAGCGCGAACTACAAGTTCAAGAAGACCGCGCTCGACAAGCTCGCCAAGGACGGCTTCGAGACGCAGCAGACCGGCGGCTGGATCACCATGCTGCAGCACTACTTCGTTGCCGCCATCGTGCCGCCCAAGGACGAGCAGGTCACCTACAGCGCCAGGCCGCGCGAGGCCGGCGGCTACCGTGCGCAGGCGATCGGCGCTGGCGTCGCCGTCGCGCCCGGCGCCGAGCAGCGTTTCGACACCCTGCTCTATATCGGCCCGAAGCTGCAGGACCGCATCGACGACGTCGCGCCGGGCTTCGAGCTGACGCTCGACTACGGCATCCTCAAGGTCATCGCGCGGCCGATGTTCTGGGTGCTGAAGCTGTTCCATACCTGGACCAGCAACTGGGGCGTGGCGATCATCCTGCTCACCGTCACCGTCAAGCTGTTGCTGTTCAAGCTGTCCGAAGCGCAGTACCGCTCGATGGCGAAGATGAAAGTCTTCGGCCCGAAGATCCAGGACATCCGCGAGCGTTACGCCGACGACCGCGAACGCCAGCAGAAGGCGATGATGGACCTGTACAAGAAGGAAGGCTTCAATCCGCTGGCGGGCTGCTGGCCGATTCTCGTGCAGTTCCCGATCTTCATCTCGCTGTACTGGGTGCTGCTCGAATCCGTGGAGCTGCGCCAGGCGCCGTTCATGCTGTGGCTGCAGGACCTCTCGGCGCCCGATCCCTTCTACGTGCTGCCGGTGATCTACGGCATCACCATGTTCCTGCAGCAGCGCATGTCGGGCAACACGACCATGGACCCGACGCAGCAGAAGGTCATGCAGGTGATGCCGATCGGCATGACGGCCTTCTTCGCCTTCTTCCAGTCCGGCCTCGTGCTGTACTGGGCCGTCAACGGCCTGATCAGCATCGCCCAGCAGTGGGTCATCACGCGCCGGCTCGCCAAGGAAGGCCTCAAGCGCTGAGCGCGCGGCGCAGGGCAGCGGCCGGCGGCTGCCCTTTTTCGTGGGCCGACGTAGGATCGCCGCGATGAGTCCCGCGCAGACCGACACCATCGTCGCCATCGCCACGGCCGCCGGCCGCGGCGGCGTCGGCATCGTGCGGCTGTCCGGTCCGCGCGCCGCGGCGATCGCCGAGCGGATCTGCGGCGCGGCCCTGCCGCCGCCGCGCACCGCCGCGCTGAGGCGTTTTCTCGGCGCCGACGGCCAGACCATCGACAGCGGCCTCGTGCTGCACTTTCCGGCGCCGCGCTCCTTCACCGGCGAGGATGTGGTCGAACTGCAAGGCCACGGCAGTCCGGTCGCCCTGCATCTCGTCGTGCAGTCGGCCTGCGTGCACGGCGCGCGGCCGGCGCGGCCCGGCGAATTCTCCGAGCGCGCCTTTCTCAACGACCGCATCGATCTCGCGCAGGCCGAGGCGATCGCCGATCTGATCGACGCGACCAGCGCCGAAGCGGCGCGCGCCGCGCAGCGCTCGCTCGACGGCGAGCTGTCGCGGCGCGTGCAGCGGATCGCCGAACAACTCATCGAACTGCGCATGTTCGTCGAAGGCGCGCTCGATTTCTCCGACGAGGACGTCGACTGGCTCGCCGACCGCAGCCTGGCGACGAAGCTCGAAGCGGCTCGCGCCGCGCTCGATGCCCTGCTCGCGCAGGCCGCGCGGGGCCGGCGCCTGCGCGAGGGGTATACCGTGGCGCTGACCGGCCGCCCGAACGTCGGCAAGTCGACCCTGCTGAATCGCCTCGCCGGCGCCGAGGTGGCGATCGTCACCGACATCGCCGGCACCACGCGCGACGTGCTGCGCGAGGACATCGTTCTGGTCGGCGCGCTCGGCAGCCTGCCGGTCACCCTGGTCGACACCGCCGGCCTGCGCGAAGCCGACGATCCCATCGAACGCGAAGGCATCCGCCGCGCGCGGCGCGCGCTGGAGCAGGCCGAGCTGGCGCTGTTCCTCATCGACGCGCGCGAGCAGGTCACCGAGGAAGACCGCCGCCTGCTCGCCGCGCTGCCCGACGGACTGCCGCGGGTGGTCGTGCACAACAAGAGCGATCTTGCCGGCCGCGCCGCGCGTCGCGCTGACGTGGGCGGCGCCGTCGAGCTGTATCTCTCGGCGGCGACCGGCGAGGGCATCGATCTCCTCGTCGACGAGCTGCAGCGCCGCGCCGGCCTGCAGGGCGGCGGCGAAGGCCTGTTCTCGGCGCGCGGCCGTCATCTCGACGCCCTGCGCCGCACGCAGGCCCATCTCGAGCGGGCCGCCGCGCAGCTGCGCGAGCGCGCCATGCCGGAACTGGCCGCCGAGGAACTGCGCCTCGCGCAGGAAGCGCTCGGCGAAATCACCGGCCGCTTCACGAGCGAAGACCTGCTCGGCCGCATCTTCGCCAGCTTCTGCATCGGAAAATAGAAAGTATTCCGATGGATACCGCTGCCGTCCTATGGCTCCGATATAAAACAGCCACTTAATCCATTTCTGTACCGATCTATTCCGAAGCACGCCGATTGAATCTGGGAACATTTGTGCCCAGAATTGTGCCCATGTAGCGCGCGACTGTGCCCATGGCTCTGGCTATTCGAGAAGCTCGAAATCCCATCGTAGATAGGTTTCCGAAGCCATGGGCACAGATTTGGGCACAGCAATCTCGGAGGGTGGACCATGGCGCTGACGGAAGCCAAGCTCAAGAATCTCAAGCCGGCGGCGAAGCCGTACTCCTGTGCGGACAGCGAGGGGCTGTTCATCGAGGTGATGCCGGGCGGTACGAAGACCTGGCGCCTCCGTTACCGACTGCATGCCAAGCAGGAGAAGGTCACCCTTGGCGAGTACCCGACATGGTCGCTTGCCGATGCGCGCCGGTGGCGTGAGGGTGCGAAAGACCTGAGCAAACGCGGCGTGTCGCCGATGGCGCTGACCCGTGGCGATCCTGTTCCCCCTGATCTGCCGGCGGCCACCATCGAGCAAGCGACGCAGTTCATTGAGCGGTGGTGCCCGCGCGCGTCGGCCAAGCAGAAGGCCGCCGAGCAGGTGCAGCGCGGAACCAATACCGTGGAAGCTTTCGCATGGCGCTGGTTTGAAGAGATCGCCAAGCCAGCGACCAGCAACGCCCGGAACATTGAGCGCGTCCTCAGGAAAGACGTGATCCCGGCTGTCGGCCGGAAACTGGTCGACGAGGTTACCGTTGAGGACGTTCTGCACATCACAGACCGGATCAAGGCACGCGGCGCCGACCAGATGGCCTTGCAGACGCGCAACGTGCTCAAGCGCATGTTTGCCTACGCCATTGCCCGCCAGAAGACGCAGTTCAACCCTGCCGCGGCGATCGAGGCCAAGTTCATCGCCACCGCCCGCAGCCGCGACGTGGCACTGACAGCCGAGGAGATCGGCAAGCTGCTACGAGCGATCTACCAGTCCAGCATCAATCGCGCCTACAAGCTCGGTCTGCACCTGCTGATGCTCTGCATGGTGCGCAAGTCGGAGTTGATCGAGGCGCGCTGGACGGAGCTGGACTTCGAGCGCCGGGAGTGGACCATCCCAGCCGAGCGCATGAAGAAGGACAAGGCGCACGTCGTCCCTCTATCGGACCAAGCTGTTGCCATGTTCGAGGAGCTGCGTGCGCTGGCGGGTGATTTCGAGTGGGTGTTCCCCAGCCGCAACGACCCCAGGCACCCGATCAGCAAGTCGACTCTCAACTCTGCCATCCGCGGCTTGGAATTCGATGTTCAGGACTTCGTGATCCATGATTTCCGTCGCACCGCGTCAACGCATCTGAACGAGCACGATTTCAACTCTGACTGGATCGAGAAGGCGCTCGCCCATGAGACCAAGGGCGTGCGCGGCGTCTACAACAAGGCCGAGTGGAAAGAGTCGCGCCGGCAGATGCTGCAATGGTGGGCAGACTTCGTAGACAACCAGATCGAAGAGGGCCGCAAGGTCATCATCGGCCGCTTCGGCAAGGCACACCGGGCAGCGTAAACCCCGCTGGGAGGCCTTCAGCGTCGCCGATGCCTTCTTACTCTGCGGACCCTCCGCTATTCTGCGCAGATGGGTATATACAGGAACGGCTTGGACACGCGGGGGGCGGCCGGTGCCATTCAATGAAGAGGAAACGCGCTTTCACCTGATTGATCCGGTGTTGCGCCGAAAAGGTTACGACGATCCGCAGCGCATCAAACTCGAAACGCCTGCGCCCGTGGAGCCAACAGGTCCGAAAGGCCGACGCCGCTCAGGCGCGGGCCGTACCGACTATCTGCTGTGCGTGCAAGTCGGCGAAATGCCGAAGCCCCTGCCGGTCGCGGTTCTGGAAGCCAAGCGAGAGAACGAAGACCCCCTGAGCGGAATGCAGCAGGCCAAGGGGTACGCCGACTGCAAGCGTTTCGACGTTCAGTACGTCTTCGCCAGCAACGGCCACCTGTACGGCGACTACGACAAACCGAGCGGCATGCAGACCGGCCCGCATCCGCTGGAAGAGTTCCCGGCCCACCGGGATCTTTGTGCCCGCTACGCCAAGGACAAGGGCATAGACCTGGCATCGCCAGATGCGGCGGCCCTGTTCCAGGCCGACAGCCCGGCGTGGTCAGCAACTCGGTATTACCAGGACGCCGCGATTCGCGCCGCGCTGGAGAAGATCATCGTCGAGCAGCAGGTCGGTCGCGCGCCGCGTGTGTTGCTGACGCTGGCGACGGGCGCGGGAAAAACCGTCATCGCCACCAACCTTCTTTGGCGGATGGCTCAGGCCAGTCTGCTGCCGAAGCCAGCACTGTTTCTCTGCGACCGTGACGAACTTCGCGAGCAGGCCTATACGAAGCTCAAGGCCGCGTTTGCCGGCAATGCCCGTGTCGTGCAAACGGAGCGCGGCCAGAATGCTGCGGCCAATGCGCGCATTCATATCGCGACCTATCAGACGCTGGGCATCGACGACGAAGGCGACGGCAGCTTTCTCACCGACCACTACGGAGAGGACGCCTTCAGCGTCATCATCATCGACGAGTGCCACCGATCGGCATGGGGCAAATGGTCGCAGGTGCTTACGCGCAACCCCAACGCCATCCATATCGGCCTAACCGCCACGCCGCGCAAGCTGACGCCGCCCAAGCGAGATAAACAGTCCAAGGAGATGGAAGCCGTCATCGCCGAGGACGAGGCCATCACGGCGCACAACGTCCGGTACTTCGGCGAGCCCGTGTACGAGTACTCGCTGGTGCAGGCGCAGGAGGACGGGTATCTGGCCGCGTGCGAGATCGTCAAGCGCAAGGCCGACATCGACGCCCAGACCTTCACCCGCGATGAAATCCTCAAGGCCGGCGTGAGAGACATCCGGACCGGAAAACCGCTGACCGATGAAGACCTGACCAAGAGCGAGTACACCGGCAAGGATTTTGACGACGAGCTGTTCATCGACCTGCGCACCCCGAGGATGTGTGCGGACCTTTTCAAGCTGCTGTGCGAGAACGGCGGTCCGGAACAGAAGGTCATCATCTTCTGCACGCGCGATCTGCACGCCGACCGAGTGGCCATGCAGATGAACAATCTCTACGCCGAGTGGTGCAAGGAGCACGGGCAGCCGCGAAAGGATGACTACGCCTTCAAGTGCACGGGCAAGGGCGGCGCGGAGAAGATCGAAATCATGCGTGGTAGCAGCGAGCGGGCTTTCATCGCCTGCTCCGTCGATCTGCTGGAAGCGGGCGTCGATATCGAACGCCTGAACGCGGTGGTGTTCTTCCGCTACCTGCAATCCGCCATCAAGTTCTACCAGATGGTTGGACGCGGCACGCGCATCCACGAGGAAACGCACAAGTACAAGTTCTGGCTGTACGACTACACCGGCGTGACCGATTTGTTCGGGGTCGACTTCATCACCAAGCCGCCCAAGCCCGGTGGCGCCGGTGGAGGTGGCGGCGGCGATGAGGGGGGCGACGAGGACGACGGCGACGCCGGCCCGGCCGTTGGCGTCATCGCAGGGCACAAGGTCATCATCAACCCGCAGGGCCGCTTCATCCTCGGCAACCGCGATGGCAAGGCCACGCCAATCCCGGTGGACGAGTACCGGCGTGAGGTCATCGCCCGTGTGCTACGCGAGGCACACGACCTGGACGATTTCCGCGCTCTCTGGATCGAGCAGAAGAAGCGCCGCCAGTTGATCGATCACCTGCTCGGCGACAACTTCAGCCCGGACGTGATTCGCGAAGTGGATCAGATGAGCGACTTCGACCTGTACGACTTCTTTGGCAAGCATGGCTATCACGCCCGCGCCTTGCGCAGGCCTGAGCGTGGGACTCAATACGTGGAGGCCAATGCCGCGTGGTTTACAGGCATGGATAACAAGGCGGCCATCGTACTGAAGGGACTGGGTGCGCAGTTCGCGCAGGGTGGGACTGAGGCCTTGGAATCGGAGAGCTTGTTCGACGTGCCCGAGATCGCTCAGGCCGGCGGGATCGCAGCGCTGCGCAAGCTGGGCAGACCAGTGGTGGTAATGCAGGAAGCCAAAGCAAGGTTATTCGGAGCATGAGAACCTGTCGTGTAGGTGACGTTGCCCGAGTGCAGTCAGGGTTCGCGTTCAAGAGTTCCGAGTTCAAGCCAGATGGGGTAAAGCTGCTCCGCAATACGAACGTCCTCCCGCAGCGACTTGAGTGGGGTGACCTTGCCTGTCTCGATTCAGATCAGCTTGAGAAGTATCGAAAGTTCCAACTCAATGTCGGGGACATCCTTCTCAGCTTAGATCGCCCGATAATCTCGTCGGGAATAAAGGTTGCGCGCGTCGGCGGCACGGACGTGCCGGCATTGCTCGTACAGCGCGTTGGCCGCTTCTTGGTTGACTGCTCCAAGCTTGACGCCGATTACCTCTACCTATTTTTACGCAGCCCTAAGTTCATTCGCGCAATCAGTGGGCACGAGCAAAGCCTGGGGGTGCCTCATATCTCGCCCCTCCAGGTTGAATCTATTGAAATGCCGCTGCCGTCGTTCGAGGAGCAGCGCCGCATCTCCTCACGCCTTGAAGCCCAGTTGGCCGAAGTAGCAACCGCTCGACAGGCCGCAAAATCACAGGTGCGCGAAACAGAAATGCTGCGCGCGTCTGTCTATCGCGAAGCCTTCCACCACATCGTTCCGATCGCCGTGCCACCGGACTTCGGTGAGGCACCGCAAGATTGGCGTTGGCGCAAGCTCACGGACCTTGCGCGCCTGGAAAGCGGGCATACGCCTAGCCGCTCGCGTCCCGACTGGTGGGGCGGCGATGTTTCTTGGGTGTCGTTGACGGAAATCCGTGCCTTGGATGGCAAGCGGGTGGAGCGTACACAACTCAGGACCAACGAAGCCGGTATCGCTAACTCGGCGGCGCGCATCCTGCCGCGTGGAACGGTGTGCTTCTCGCGCACAGCGTCCGTGGGGTTTGTCACGATCATGGCGGTGCCAATGGCGACCAGCCAGGATTTTGCAAACTGGGTATGCAGCGACGATCTGGACCCGGAGTTTCTGATGCACGCTCTGATTCGTTCGCGCCAGGAGCTGCGCGAGCTAGCGACCGGCGCGACACACAAGACGATCTACATGCCCACGCTGGAATCATTCCACCTGTGCGCGCCGACGCTCGACGAACAGCGCCGCATCGTCCAGCACCTCAAAGCGCAGCTCACCGAGGTGGAAGCCATTCGTCAGGCCGCGGCCGAGCAGTTGACCGAGATCGAAAGCCTGCCACAGCGGGTACTGGCACAAGCCTTCAATGCACAGGAAGCAGCGGCATGACCGACAAGAAGATCAGCAATCAGCATCAGGCCACCTTCGACGGCATCCGTCAGGCAGACGAGTCGGGCAACGAATACTGGAGCGCGCGCGAACTGGCCAAGGTTCTGGAGTATTCCGAGTACCGGCACTTCCTGCCGGTCATTGAGCGCGCGCGGTTAGCCTGTCAAACGAGCGGTCAAAAAGTGGCCGACCATTTCGAGGATGTGCTCGGAATGGTCGAGATCGGCTCCGGCGCCCTGCGTCCGGTCGAGGATGTGCGCCTGTCCCGCTACGCCTGCTACCTGATCGTCCAGAACGGCGATCCGTCTAAGCCGGTCATCGCCAACGGGCAGACCTATTTCGCCATTCAGACCCGTCGACAAGAGCTGGCCGACGATAAGACCTTTGCGCAACTGTCCGAGGACGAGAAGCGGCTCGCGATCCGCAACGAACTGGCGATGCACAACAAGCATCTGGCTGCCGCTGCGAAAGATGCCGGCGTGGACACGCCGCTGGACTACGCGATCTTTCAGGATCACGGGTACAAGGGCTTGTATGGCGGCCTCGGCGCCAAGGACATTCAGGCGCACAAAGGCTTGAAGAAGAGCCAGAAGATTCTGGATCACATGGGGAGCACCGAACTGGCGGCCAACCTGTTCCGCGCCACTCAGACCGAGGAGAAGCTGCGTCGAGAGCAGGTGCGCGGGAAGTTGCAGGCGAACCAGACGCACCTGGAGGTCGGGCGCAAAGTCCGCCAGACCATCAGGGAACTCGGCGGCACCATGCCCGAGAACCTGCCTGCGCCCGACAAGAGCATTCAGCAGCTCGAATCGGCCAAGAAGAAGCAACTGAAGAAGAAGACGGACCAGTAATGCCGCGCTCGAAGAAAGCATCGGCTAACAAGCCGCAGAAGGGCATCGCGTCAACCCAGTCGCTGTCCGCTTTCGTCAAAGGTATCTGCGACGTGATGCGGCGCTCCAACTGCGCCAGCGCCTTGCAGTACGTACCGGAACTGACGTGGATTCTGTTCCTGCGCATTCTGGATGCGCAGGAGGCGCGCGACGCCGAGCAGGCCGAGGCACTGGGTGCGGACTTCTCGCCAGCGCTGCGCAATCCTTACCGTTGGCAGGATTGGGCTGCACCGTGGTCGGACAAGGTCGATCACCCGAAAACAACCGAGGGCAAACCTCAAGGCTGGAAGCGCCAGGAGCTGTTCGCGGCCGGTGATGGCAAGTTATTCGACTTCATCAACAAGGAGCTACTGCCGCACCTGCATGCCTTGGACGTTGATCCGCGCACGGGCTTGGCGAATCCAGCCGCATCGCCGAAGCAGCGCATCATCGGCCGCATCATGACCGCGGTGGAGCGCGTCCGGGTGGATGACGAAGCCAACCTCCGCGACATCCTCGACCGCGTTCACGAAATCAGTATTGATCACATCGACGACACGCATTTCTTCACGCTCTCGCAGGTCTATGAAGACCTGCTGCTCAAGATGGGCGAGAAGAACTCCGATGGCGGTCAGTTCTTCACGCCACGGGAAGTGATCCGCGCGATGGTGCACACCGTCGATCCTTCACTCGGCCAGACCATCTATGACCCTTGCTGTGGCACGGGCGGCTTTCTGGCCGTTGCCTACGAGCACGTTGCGCGCAAGCTCGGAAGTTCGGCTGCGAGCACTGATATCGGGGAGCTGAAGCAGGAGACGTTCTTCGGACGCGAGAAGGAGAACCTCGTGTTCCCGATCGCGCTGGCCAATCTGGTGCTGCACGGGATCGATCAGCCGAACCTCTGGCACGGCAACTCGCTGACACGCCGAGCCACCTACGGCGCCTTGTTCAAAGGCGCGCCTGCACAGTTTGACGTGATCCTCACGAACCCTCCGTTCGGCGGCAAGGAGGGCAAGGATGCGCAGAAGAACTTCGCATTTGAGACCAGTTCCACACAGGTGCTGTTCGTGCAGGACATCCTGGCCGAGCTGGCGCCGAGCGGCACCTGCGCCATCGTGCTGGATGAGGGCTTGTTGTTCCGCACCAACGAGAGCGCTTTCGTCGAGACCAAGCGCAAGCTGCTGGATGAGTGCGACCTCTGGGCCATCGTGAGCCTGCCAGGAGGCGTCTTCTCGACGGCTGGTGCAGGCGTGAAGACCAACCTGCTGTTCTTCACCAAGGGGAAGAAGACCGAAAACATCTGGTACTACGACCTGTCCTGGGTGAAGGTCGGCAAGAAGACACCGCTGACGCTCGCGCACTTTGGCTTCAGCAAGGACGGCGCCGTGTTGGAGGACGATGCCCTGCCGGCCACCTTACTGGCTGATTGGCAGGCCGACGCCAATAACGCCGGGCAGTCATTCCCCAGTTACGCCCGAATGCTGGCGTCGCGCTCGGACAGCCGCTATTCGTGGACGGTGAACTTTGCCAAACGCAGGGCCGATGCACGGGCGAAGATGGAGCCGCTGCTGAACGAGGCCGCGGGCATCAAAGCTGCGGTCGTTGACTTGAAAGAAGCGCTGAAGGTGCTGAGAAGGGACAAGAGCGCGGAAAGCAGGATCGCGGCGCTTGAGCACGAGATCCGGCAGAAGGAAAAGGCTGCGCGCGATCTTGAAGCCGAGGCGGCTGGAATCGACGCCGCGACTTTCGATCTGAAGGCCGTCAATCCCAATGCGATTGCCGAGACTGACGATCGCACTCCGGCTCAGATTGTTGCCAGCATCGAAGAGCATGGCCGCACGGTGCGAGAGGCATTGGGTCGGCTTAATGCGCTGCTGGCTGAAGCACGCTCTCCGGCTTGAGATGTCGGCCCAATGCAAGGGGTGATGGCTCGCAGCATTTCAATCTGTGGGCATGTAAAAGGCTACTCACTCTGCTTCACGCCCGACGCGCCGACGGTATAGGTCCATGGGAAAATCAAGACGAAGACCCTTTCGCTTTCTTGATCTGCGAGGGCCGTCTGCAAGAGTTCGACTATCGGCACGCCAGTCAGAAGCGCTCAAGACTCATGGCCGCGCACTGATCCAGACAGTCGAAGGGCTGGCGGATTCCGCCATGGCATTCATCGATGGCGTGTACCCAGCGGAAGCGCCCTACTTCTTCTGGGGCAGCGGAATTCCACTGTCCTCCCATAAACGGGACATACCCGATCGCCAGAAGCGAGGGGAGTTGATCGAGTCGATCATTGACGAGCTGACGACGGTACGTTCGAGAAATCGCACCGCCGACGGGGTTCTGACATATCTGTCGGAGGCGCTTTGCCGCAACTCGCTGATCAAGATCCAGGCGCTCGCGGTGGAAGCCCTGCTCGCTCTGGAGCTGTACGTAAAGGAGCTGGCCGCTGGCCGGCTTCCGGAGGCGATTCCGCACTTGTCTGCGGCCTACGAAGCGATCATCGAAGCGACATGCCAAGCGTGGGATGAGTTCGGCAATGCGCGCCTGCGAGCCCGTAAAGGAGGGCTGAGGCGCCACCAGAAGGACCCGAAGCAAAAGGCCAAGAAGCTGGTCTTCCAGCGCTACAGACACTGGCGCGAAGACCCCAAGCTTTTCAAGAGCAAGGCTGCCTTCGCACGAGCCATGCTTGATGAGCACGGGCAACTGGAGAGCCAGAAGAAGATCGAGGACTGGGTGCGCGAATGGGACCGCGAGCGTGAAATCGGAACCCTGCCAGCAGGGTGAGCATCCTGCCGGCAGAGCTGTGGAGAACGTGGTTTTTGTGGAATAACAATACGGTCGGCCGTTCAAACCAGAGCCGACCATGGCAGAAGCAATCCGAAACGCACTGGCAGTCATTCGCCGCCGACAGCTTGAGGCCCGACTGGGGCTGTCGCGCAGCACGATCTACGACCGCCTCGATCCGAAATCACCCCGCTACGATCCCGACTTCCCCCGCCCGATTCGTCTCGGTGCCGGATCGGTCGGTTGGATTGAGGGCGAGGTTGAACGCTATGTGCAGGCGCTGATCGAGCGCAGCCGCGGGGCAGTGGCATGAGCGCCGACGCCTTGCTGGCGCGCCTGGAGGGGGTGCGCGAAGTCTCCGGCGGGTGGCGTGCTGAGTGCCCCGTGGGGCACAAGAGCCGCCAGACGGTCTCGGTCTCGGAATCTGCGAATGGCGCCGTTCTCGTGCACTGCTTCGCATGCGGCAACGGGGACGACGTACTGCGTCCGCTGGGCCTGTCCTGGAGCGATTTGTTCCCCAAGTCCGCGCGCGAACTGACGCCACAGGAGCAACGCTTGTGGCGGGAGCAGCGCCGCGTGGCGGGCTGGGCCGCTGCGCTGCGGGTCCTGGACTCCGAGGCGGCTGTACTGTTCGCGGCCGCTGCCGATTTGGTGGCCGGCCTGCCGCTGTCGGATGAGGACCAGGCGCGTCTGCGTGAGGCCGCCGCGCGCATCGCAGCCGCGCGCGAGATGCTGGCATGAGCACGCCCGAGAAGGCGACTCGTCGCATGGACGAGCAGGAGAAGCGCGATCTGGCGGTCATCCGGCAGCCGGGTCCCACGCGCTTCAAACGGGCGACAAGGGTCGATATGCCGGCTGCCATTCGCAGCCATGATGAGGAGGGACGGCCCCGGAAACAGTCTGACGTACTGCTTGATATTGGTCGCCAGCACACGCTGTTCCACGGTGACGATGGGACTGCCTACGCGCTGGTAGATCGAGCGGTCTATGCCGTCGAATCCTCGGCTTACCGTGAGACCTTGGCCAAGGAATTCCTGAATCTCACGAACAAGGGCGCAAACCGGAACAGCATGGCCGATGCGGTGACCACGCTCGCCGCCATCGCCAAGCATCGCGGCGATCGTCGGCGGGTGTGGCTGCGCACGGCATCGGCTGACGGCGGCATCGTGATTGATGCTGGCCACGATGATCGGCGCATGATCGAAGTCTCCGCAGCCGGCTGGACGTGGGTCGATCAGGGCCCGATGTTCCGGCGCACACCGGGGACGCAAGCGCTGCCCGAGCCGGGTTCGCCGGATTTCGGGCTGTTGTGGAAGTACGTCAACGTAGCCGAGGAGCATCGTGCACTGGTTGCCGCGTGGATGTTGGCTGCGTTCCGGCCGTCTGGCCCCTATCCGATCCTGTTTCTGAGCGGTGAACAGGGCACCGGAAAGAGCACCGCGGCGCGCGTGCTGCGTCGCTTGATCGACCCGTCATCCTCTCTCTTGCGGACGCCTCCGAAAGAGGTCCGTGATCTGCTCGTCGGCGCATTGAACGGCTGGATTCTCGCTCTCGACAATCTGAGCTTTCTGGGTCCGCAGTTGTCCGATGCGCTTTGCCGGATCAGTACCGGCGGGGCGATCTCAGAGAGGGCTCTGTACACGAACACCGATGAGATCCTGATTGAGGTGCAGCGCCCCGTCATCGTCAACGGAATCGAAGAGCTGGCGACCCGGCCGGATCTGGTTGAGCGCGGGCTGCATATCGAACTGGAGGTGATTGACGGCCGAATGCCGGAGGCGGCGTTCTGGCGGGCGTTTGAATCGGATGCCCCGCGAATCTTCGGTGCACTGATCGCAGGACTGTCGACTGCGATCCGCGATCACGAGTCCATCGACATTGGACGGCTGCCGCGTATGGCTGACTTCGCACAGTGGGCGGCTGCCGGCATCGGCGCATTGGGGTTTACGGCCGCCGAATTCATGTCCGCCTACCGAGACAATCTCGACACGGGCATGACTGCGGGCGTGGACTCGTCTCCCGTGGGGCGTGCGCTGACGACCTTCATGCTCGCGCGCCTGGAGTGGTGCGGTACAGCGTCTGAGTTGCTGTCGGCGCTGACCTCGGTTGCATCCGGCGCGGAGAACACGCAGGCATGGCCCCGCACTCCGCGCGGCCTGAGCGGGGCTCTTCGGCGGCTGGCGCCGGCACTGCGGAGACAAGGGATCGAAATCAGGACGGAGCGTGGAGCCGACCGAAGCCGCGCGCGCCTGATCCGTCTGTGCAGCAGCCCGGAGCAACCGTCCGCACCGTCCGAACCGTCCGCGACCAAGCCGCCTTTGGACGATGCGGACGGTATGGACGGTTGTCCCCCGCCGTTGCACGAAGTCGAGATCGAACTTTGAGCATCGCCCAAAAGCTGCTGGTCGAGACCAGCGAAATCGGCATCACGCTGGTGCCCGCTGGGGAAAAGCTCAAGCTGCGCGCGCCATCCCCGCCGCCGCCGGAACTGGTGGAGCAGCTCCGGGAGCACAAGGCAGACATCCTGCGGCTCTTGCGCGGTGCCGAAGTAGCTGACGGCGATCTGGCCGGCCGCGCGCGGCAGCGAATCCTTGATGCCTGCAAGTTCCTGGGGCTTGATCCAGCGCCGATCCTGCGTCAGTTCAACGATTGGCGGGTCACCGCCGACGACATGCGCGAGATGCTGCACTGGACCGACGACACGGTTCGCCGGCACGTCGAGCTGCTGGCCGACGAGATCGAAACGGGGATGCGCCCGTGACCCTAGGCCCCAGCGACCGTCGGAAGGCGAGCTGGCGCGCTGGGCAGAAAGCCCGGCGAGATCGCATGCGCGACGAGGGCAGGACGCTCTTGCGTGTCTGGTGCACGGCTGACGAGGCTGCCCGGCTTAAGGAGGCTCTACGGCAATTCCGCCAAGAGCGCGCGCAGCAGAACCAGCGACGCGCCGAGTTTCTGAAACGGCTCAAGGCGCGGAGCCGCCGATGATGCGTCATCGGGTTTCGAGGCCGGTTAGCACTCAAGGGACGAGGCACTCGTGCGCGCGCGTGGTGGGGTTCGGGCATGGATGAATCGGACGACTGGACGCTTCGATACCCAGCGCTCGGCGCCCTCTACGCCCAGGCGCATCCCCAGCAGTACGCTCGGTTGAAGCAGCGGCGCTGCGGGGCGCACAGCCGAAGCACGGGCATGCCCTGCAAGGCTAAGGCTCTCGGTAACGGTCGCTGCCGATTCCACGGCGGCCTTTCGACCGGTCCACGAACGGAGGCGGGCAAACGGGCCGCGTTGGCGAACCTGCGGCAGTTCCGGAAATGACCGGCGAATCTCAGCGCCGACCGGCGCAGTTCCAAAGCATCGTCGATGACCGATCGCGCACGTTCTCGATTGATCGCGCCCTCGCGGAGCTGGAGGTCGCCAGCGCGCGGAAGGACATTCCCCTGTCCGTGCGAACCAAGTTGCTGGCGATCCTCGCCTCGACGGTCTATACACGGCATCGGCAAGGCCGAGCGCGCGAGCGGCGATAGGGCTCGCGTGAAGGTGCGCACGAGATCCGTATCCCCGCGCTGCGTAGCACCAGTCACGGGGCGTCGCCCTGCTCCAGGCGGAGGCCAAGGTGCGCGTGGATTAACGGTGATAGCGGCAGTGCGGAACGAGGCGCCATGCTTCCACTGAGGGCGCTTCCAGGGCCGGTATGTCGAGACACCGCCGCTCAACATCGCTCAATGAGGCTTCAAGCAGAGGCGTGATGCAGCCGGTGGGCCCGAGAGACTGCCTATTGCGCAGCATCTCCCGCGCCCACTCCCGCCTCTGCAAGGCAGTGAATGATGGCGGATCTGGTTCCACTGGCGGATTCATTCGTGCGGATCAGGCTGATTCGAGCCATTCGATCATCTTGTAGACGATGATGCTGAGCGCCGATATCGAGACGAACCAGCCTGTCGGACTTTTCCTGTAGATATCGCCAACATCGGTGAGCGCCAGCATGCCGACGATGGTCGCGCCAAAGAGCGCGCTGACAAGAAACGCGCCCTTGCGGTCAGGCTCGATGAGCGGCAGGAACCAGAAAAGCGCGCAAACAACAATGAAGAACCATCGCTCCAACTTCGAGAATGAGCGCGCCTCTGGTGCCGGCGGTGCGTCGTGCTCCCGGAGTCTGGACTCTGGATCGTATGCCGAAGGTACGGGCTGTTCGGCCGCAACGCGCGCTGTCGTAGCGTCAGCAGCCATTCGTTCCTGCTCCGCGATCCATTCATCGTGCTGCCTGCGGGACTCCGGGTCTGACAGAACTTCGTAAGCACGGTTGATGATTTTCATGCGCCTCTCAGCCACAGACGGGTCGCTGCGGTTCCTGTCCGGGTGGTACTGATGGCTCAGGGCACGATAGGCGGCCTTGATCACTTCCGGAGGCGCATTACGCGCGATGCGGAGATTGTCGTAGTGCGTCGCGACTTGTTGAGGCTCTCTCCCCATCGCTGCGCTCAGTCGCAACGGATGTTGTTGCCGCCGAGATTCGTGCAAGGGCGCCCGGTTCGCTGGTCGATCACCGGCGCGCCATTATTGAAGTCGGTGTACGGGTTCCCGTACTGATCGAATCGTGTGGTCGGCCCGGACTTCTCTTGGCGATGGCGTCGGTCGCCGTAGTAGTTGTTGATGACGGGGGGCTCGGGCATGCCAAGCATTGCGCGGAGCAGCTTGCACTCGGGGCCTTCTTCCCGTTTCGGGTTCTTCAGCGAGTCCAGCTCCATCCTGCACCGCCTCTTCTGCTCATCGACGCTCACCGCTGCGGCCGGAGCGACGGCGCCCGCGATCGATAGCGCCAATACGAGCGGCAGAAACTTTCTCATGGCCACACCCTCCCCTTGATTTGCTGTGAGTGGCAAAGCGCGAGCGCAGCCTCAGCCCTGCACGCCCACGATCTGCTCGGCGGCTAGCCACGCTTTGTCCTTGAGTGCATCGCCGGCACCGAACCACGCGCTGTCCAGGCGATCACCCGACTTCGCGCGCCGGACGTGGTCGGTGTAGTAGGTCACGGCGTTGACCACACCCCAAAGCGTCCCCGCAGCTGTTGGCAGGTTCTGACCGGGCGCCGATTTGTTCAGGCTCATCAGAGTCTGATGCTCGCGCTGCGCCGGCAGCGACAGCGGCTTGTCGGGCTTGGAGCGCAGGAGATCCTCGAAAAACTGAGAGGCCTGATCCGGCTTGATCGGCGTTGCAGCCATTGCCTTGACGGATTTCAGGTAGGCCTCCCAGGGTTGATCGATGAGCCCGAGTGCTTGATGAATCTCCTCGGCATCGAACAGAACCGTGTGCGGCACCTTCACGTGACGACGGCGCGCATTGTGAATGTCGCGGTAGGCCATCTTGATGGTGTTCTGGCACACCACCCGCACTCCAGTGAATGCGGCGGTCGTGGCGAGGGTCTTGTCGCATGAGGTTGCCAGGAGCAGGTACGCAGCAATCTCGTCCTTCTGTGCGCCGCCGACAGATGCGACGTAGCCCGTCCGAGCAAGCGCCCAGATTTTCCGCCCGCCATCCAGTGCGCCTGCGGTTTCCAGCTTGTACTGATAGCGATCGACGAGCGTCTGATAGAACTCAAGCACTTGGCGTGGCTGTACCGGCTCGTAGTCCTTGGAGACGATGGAGAGACCGTCGCCGGTATCGCTGCGCGCGAGCACGAATCGATCGTCGAGCGTGCGCAGTCGACCCTCGAAGGGGTACTGCACGGGAAGCCGCTCCAGTTCCCAGTCGAGCTTCGCGGCCTTGACCCAGGCCTCGATCGGCTGCCCTTCCGGCAGATGTTCGCCGAGACCGTGCCAGGGTACTTCGCCGGCATAAGCCATAGCCGCGGTGCCCCTTGTGAAGTCGAGGTTATGTGCCATGGCCCCCTCCCTTGGTATGCCAAAACTGCATATGTCAAAACTAAATATAGTGTCGCCGTCCCATGGCGGGCAAGAAACCATGGGACCAGCGGCGCGTGCGCTTGCAACGGATGCTGCGCGAGGCTCGCGTGGCGGCTGGCCTGCTCCAGAGTGAGCTGGCCGACCGGATCGGCGCCGACCAGAGTTTCGTGTCGCGGTATGAGCGTGGCGAGCGCCGCCTCGATCTGGTCGAGCTGGAGGCGATCTGCCGTGCCTGCGGGGTGACACTGTCCGAGTTCGTCGCGCAGTTCGAGGCAGCGCCTGGGACGCCGCGCCGCAAGTAGCGGACCTCCCGACTGGTCGCGGGGCCTCTCATTGCCTTGGGCAGCCCCCGAGAAGGCCGATGGCAAAGCACGCGCCGAGTAGTACGACCGCCAGCGCGCAGAAACTCAGCAGGACGGCGAGTAGATAATCCAGTAGGTGCTGAAACGGCCCGCCGAACAGATCGGCAAGCGCCGCCGTTGCCAACGAGGCCATCGTGAAGGCTCGGAGATAGTTCTGCGAGGACGCGCGAGAGCGGTTCATGCCGCGACCGTAGCGCGCAGCCGGCTCAGAACCTGAGCCTTGCCAAGCCCGTAACGAGCCGACACCATCGTCGCGTCGCCACTCCAGACAAAATGCCGGGCAAGAGACGGACGACGCGCCACAGCCTGCAAGCGATGGGCTATTCAGCATGGCCGAATTGATACAGGGGGTGGAGCGGCTCTCGGGCTTGAACGGCCCCAATTCGAGGAAGTGTTCCCAGATGTGTGCCCATATCCGGACAGAAGCCGCTGCTGACTCATTGGCAACAATGAGTTACGGCGTTTTCTAGCTTCTGCATCGAAGTAAGCGCCGCGGCGCTGTCGTCGTCGGCCCACAAGCGTCGGGAGCCACCCGACATTTTTCGCGGCGAATGCGACTCGACGCGGCAGGCCCGTCGGGCGCATAAAGAGCGCGGGGATTCGGGATGGGGGATGCGCCATGAAACGACTGCTCTGGATCGGCGCGCTGCTCGCGCCGGCGGCAGCGTCGGCGATGAGCGCCGGCGAGTATCTGGGCCACTGCCAGCAGCGCACGACCTACGACCAGGCCGTCTGCATGGGTTATCTCGACGCCCTGCTCGAGGGCCGCCTGCGTCCGACCGAAGTCGCGTCGCTGAACACCGTGGCGCTCGGCGACGCCGACGGCTACTGCCTCAACGGCGCGACCCTGCCGCAGATTCGCAGCACCGTCGTGCTGCGCCTGCTGCGCATGAGCGCCGCGCAGAAGCAGATCGAGGCGAGCGTGCTGATCCTCGACGGCCTGCGGCGCGACTATCCGCTGGCCAACTGCGCGAACTGACGCACTTGCCGGCCGGCGGCCGGCCGTATAGCTTCGGGCGCCGCCAAGCCCGAGCCGCCGATGTCCGATCACGCCCCCGCGGCCGTCGCCAGCGCTGCGACGCCCGCCGACCTGACCGCCTTCCTGCACGAACAGATCCCGCTGACCGCGGCGATGTCGCTGCGGGTCACGCACGCCGATGAAGCCGCACTGGCGATCGACGCGCCGCTGACGCCGAACCGCAACCCGCACGGCACGGTCTTCGGCGGCAGCCTGGCGACGCTCGCCATCGTCGCCGGCTGGACCCTGCTGTACCGCGCGCTCGGCCGCAGCGGGCTGGCGGCCGCGCTGGTCATCCAGCATGTCGAGTGCGATTACCTGGCGCCCGCCGACCGCGCATTCCGCGCCGCGGCGCGGCTGCCCGAAGCATGGCCGCATTTCCTCGAAACGCTGCGCGCGAAGGGTCGCGCCCGCTGCGAGGTCGCCGTGCAGCTGTTCTGCGACGGCCGTCTCGTCCTCACCGCCAAGGCGCGCTACGCTGCCCGCCTATGAGCCAGATCTATCAATACTGCCCGCGTTGCGCCGCACCGCTCGCCACGCGCCCGCACGGCGGCTTCGAGCGCCGCGCCTGCGAGCGCGAGGGCTGCGGTTTCATCTTCTGGGACAATCCGACGCCGGTCGTCGCCGCGGTCGTCGAGCACGAAGGCCAGCTGCTGCTGGCGCGCAACGTCGCCTGGCCGGCCGGCACCTACGCCCTGATCACCGGCTTTCTCGAAAGAAACGAGATTCCGCACGAGGCCGCGCAGCGCGAGGTCGAGGAAGAACTGGGCCTCAAGCCGCGCGGCGCGCATTTCATCGGCCACTACAGCTTCGAGCGCATGAACCAGCTGATCATCGCCTATCACGTGCCGGCCGAAGGCGTGGTGACGCTCAACGAAGAGCTCGCCGAATGGAAGCACGTGCCGTTCGGCGAAGCGGACTACTGGCCGGCGGCGACCGGCCTCGCCCTGCGCGACTGGCTGCGCTCGCGCGGCTTCGAACCGAAGGAAAGGCCTTTCCGGCGCGCGACGTGAGACGGCGCGCGGCGCGTCTTCAGCGGATCTCGATCGACGCGACGATCTCGCGGAAATCGGCTTCCGTGTAGTAGCGCGGATCGTTGCTGCTCGACAGGCCGATGCTGAAGGCGACGCGCGCGGCGAAGACGATGTAGCCGCGCGTCAGCACCGACATCTCGATCGCCTCGCCGTCGACGTCCGCCGTCAGCGAGAAGCGGCCGCGGATCAGCGTCGCCGGGCAACCCGCCACGCAGGCGCGCGAAGACGCATCGAGCAGTTCGAAGTTGCGGTAGGTGCGGCACATCTGTTCGAGCTGCGCTTCCAGCAGCATCGGCGCCAGCGCCGGATTCGACTTGAGCAACGGCCGCGCGACGACCTGCAAGGTCGGACGCACGTGTCGGCGGCTGTCGTGCGAACCCATCGCGCAGCAGAACGGCGCGTGCGCGCGCTGCAGCCATTCGATGTCCTCGCCCGCCGAGTTCTTCCAGCGCGCCAGCGGCGACCATTCGCCGGGGACGAAGCGCCAGGCGGCCGGCTTGCGCAGCCGGAAGCCCAGGGCGGACGCCTCGAACAGGTCGGACTCCATGCGTCCAGACCTTAGCAAGCCGCGCGCCATCGCGCACGCCGGCCGCTTCAGGCGATGCCGGCCTTCGCCAATTCGTCGAGCACCAGCATGCGCGCGACGCGGTTCTCGAGGCCCTGCGGCGTCTCCAGGCCGAGCCGCTGCAGATACGGCCGCTGCGCGGCGCTCGGCGCGCGGCGATCGAGCAGGAACTGCAGCAGCAGCAGCCACTTCGGCGTCGCCGCGGCGCGCGTGCGCAGGCGGCCGAGCACCGGCAGCAAGGTCTGCTCGGTGGCGTCGAAATCGCTGCCGAGCGGGAACAGCGGCAGCGCGCCGGCCTGGCGCGCCGAGGCGAGCTTTGACTCGAGCGCTTCCGGCGTGTTGTGACGCAAGGCCTCCGGCAGCTGCCAGCCGGCCTCGATCTTGCCGGCCTTGCGCGCCTGCGCGAGCAACCCGGCCTGGAAGCGCGAGTCGGCGATGCCGATCAGCGCCTTGGCGATCTCGTTGTCGGTCTTCGAGCGCAGGTCGGCGATGCCGTATTCGGTGACGACGATGTCGCGCAGATGGCGCGGGATCGTCACATGGCCGTAGTTGAACAGCACGTTGCTCGCCGCCTTGCCGCCGCTCTCGCGCACCGCGCGCAGCATGAGGATCGAACGGCCGCCTTCGAGCTGGTGCGCCTGCGCGACGAAGTTGTACTGGCCGCCGACGCCGGACACCACGCGGCCGTCCTCGAGACCGTCGGACACGAAATTGCCGTTCAGCGTGATCATCATGCCGGTGTTGATGAAGCGCGCGTGCACGCGCTGCAGCTGGTAGAGACGCGGATTGCGATCGAGCTGATTGATCTTGTCGACGCCAGTCATGCAGATCGCGTCGCGCTGCTCGGGCGTCAGATCGCGCAGGCCCTGATAGAAATCGCGGGGCCCGAGGAAGAAACCGCCGTGCAGCACGATGCCTTTGCGCAGCTGCGTGCCGAGGCAGCGTTCGCCGATGATCTCGCGCGACTTCGGATCGCCGATGTTGGCGACCACGCGCGTGCCGTCCGGCGCGATGATGCTGCCGCGCTCGTAGCGCGTCGCATCGTTGAAGAAGCCGTGATGCTGCAGGATCGCGAAATCCTGGGTGCGGATCACGCGCACGCCGAGCGCGTCGAAATGCTCGAGCACCTCGGCGGTGAGCTGCGCGGGATCGCAGCGACCCTCGTCGATCAGCTGCTGCAGCGCCCAGAAATCGTAGACGCGGCGCTTGAGGATGCCGGCGCGCAGCAGATGCCAGAAGCCGTCGACCAGCATCTCGGTCGCGCCGTAGACGCCCTGCGCGAACGGCGCCACGCCGCCGCTGTCGCGGATCAGCTCGGCGTGGGCGTCGAGCGCGCCGAGCATGCCGAGCAGCTGCCGGTAGCGGGCGTTGTCGCCGTGGCGCAGCAGCAGCGCATGCACGATGGCGTCGCCGAGGCTGCCGATGCCGAGCTGCAGGGTGCCGCCGTCGCGGACCAGGCTGCTCACCTGCAGGCCGATCGCGTAGTCGGCCGTCGTCACCGGCATCTTCGGCGTGGAGAACAGCGGCGCGGTGTAGCGCGGATGCTCGACGATGCAGTCGAAATAATCCGGCGCGACCTCGGCGTCGTGGCCGAAGTACGGCAGCGCCTGGTTGACCACGCCGACCACGACGTGCGGGCGGCCGAGCGCTTCCAGGCGGCGGATCACTTCCGGCCCGGTGTCCGGGTTGCAGGACAGCGAGTAGCGCGGACCCTGCGGCGTGTCGCGCCGGCAGATCATCTGCGCGACGACGTTGCAGCCGTGATTGACGACATCGCGCGCGGCGTGCGTGTAGTTGCTGCTGATGTAGCGACGCTGCGCCTCGGCGTTGCCGAGCATGGCGCCGGTCAGGAAGAAGAACTCGCAGACCTCGACGTTCGGCGGCAGCGTGGCGGCGCGCTGCGCCTTCACGTAGTCGAGCTCCGGCACGCCGGCGAAGACGCGCTCGACGAAGGGCTGCATGAAGGCGCGTTCGATGCCGGGCGCGGCGTCCGGCCGCGCCAGCGACAGGGCGGTGAAGATCTTCAGTTCGAGCGTCGGGTCCTGCACGGCGCGCCGGTAGAGCGCATTGGTCAGCTCGACCGGCTTGCCGAGGCCGAGCGGAATGCCGAGCACGACGCGCTTGCCGACGCGCTCGATGAGGTGATCGACGGCGGCTTCGACATCGTCCAGCACGGCGGCGGCTCGGCGCATCGCGATTCCCGGTTCGTGGTACGCGCCGATTATGCCCGGCGCGCCAGCTCGCGGATCAGCTCGCGCAGGCGCGCGATCTGCGGCGCCTCGCGATCGCCGAGGCGGTAGATCAGGCTGAGGCGCGCCTTCGGCACCGGCCTGCGGATCGGCCGGAACACGACGCCCTCGGTGTGCATGTGCCGCATCGAGGCCGGCAGGATCGACACGCCGAGGCCCGACGCGACGAGATTGACGATCGAGGTCACCTGCGAGGCCTCCTGCACGACGCGCGGCGAGAAGCCGGCGGTCCGGCAGGCGGCGACGATCTCGTCGTGCAGGCCGGCGCCGACCGCGTGCGAGAACAGCACGAAGGGTTCGATCGACAGGGCCATCAGCGGCACGCGCGCGCGCGTCGCCAGCGGATGACCCGACGGCAAGGCCACCATCATGTCCTCGTCGATCACGGTCTCGATGCCGAGACCCTCGTGGCTGCCGTGAATCGGCCGCACGAAGGCGACGTCGACGGTTTCGTTGCGAATCGCCGTGACCAGGCCCGGCGTCGTGCGCTCCTCCAGCGAGAACGCCACATTGGGATAGCGACGGCGGAACTCGCGGATCACCTGAGGCACCAAAGGGTGGAACGGCGCCGAGTTGATCATGCCGACGCGGATGCGCCCGAGCTCGCCGCGCGCGACGCGGCGCACGCGCTCGGTGGCATGCTCGACCTCGCGCAGGATGCGGCGGGCGTCGTCGGCGAAGGCCTCGCCGGCCTCGGTGAGCTGCACGCCGCGCGGCAGGCGGTGGAACAGCGGCGTGCCCAGCTCGCGCTCGAGTTGCTGGATCTGCTGCGACAGCGGCGGCTGGCCGATGCCGAGCGCTTTCGCGGCGCGCGTGAAGTGCCGGGCATCGGCGATGGCCACGAAGTAGCGGAGATGGCGGAGTTCCATGACGGGCCTTCGATATCTGACAGATATGGGAAGCGATACTCTCATATATTGGACGTATCGAAGGAAGCAGGACTACATTCGCCGTGGTTTGCCGACGGTCATGCGAGGAGAGCGCTTATGGATGCGGACAACAACACGCTGCAGACGGATGCTGATCCGCAGGAAAGCCGCGAGTGGCTCGAAGCGCTCGACGCCGTGCTCGAGCGCGAAGGTCCGGAACGCGCGCACTATCTGCTCGAACGGCTCGTCGAGAAGGCGCGGCGCAACGGCGTCTTCCTGCCGTTCTCGGCGAACACCGCCTACATCAACACCATTCCGC
Organism: Solimonas soli DSM 21787; assembly: GCF_000474945.1. Classification (GTDB taxonomy): domain Bacteria; phylum Pseudomonadota; class Gammaproteobacteria; order Nevskiales; family Nevskiaceae; genus Solimonas; species Solimonas soli. The sequence continues at coordinate 363,489 of NZ_KI440836.1, forward strand.
CGCATCTCGAGGAGCGCCCGGACGGCGACCAGGAGATGGAATGGCGCATCCGCTCGATCATCCGCTGGAACGCGATGGCGATGGTCGTCAACGCCAACCGCGAGCATTCGGGCATCGGCGGCCACATCGCCAGCTTCGCCTCGAGCGCGACCCTGTATGACGTCGGCTTCAACCATTTCTGGAAAGGTCCGGAGCATCCGGACGGCGCCGATCTGCTCTACATCCAGGGCCACGTCGCGCCGGGCATCTACGCGCGCGCCTTCCTCGAAGGCCGCCTGAGCGAGGAGCAGCTGCGCCGCTTCCGCATGGAAGCGCTGGCGCCCGGCCTGCCGAGCTATCCGCATCCCTGGCTGATGCCGGACTTCTGGCAGTTCCCGACGGTCAGCATGGGCCTAGGCCCCATCACCGCCATCTACCAGGCGCGCCTGATGAAGTACCTGGAGAGCCGCGGCATCGCCAAGACCGCCGGGCGCAAGGTCTGGTGCTTCTGCGGCGACGGCGAGATGGACGAACCGGAATCGCTGGGCGCGATCGACATTGCTGCGCGCGAGAAGCTCGACAACCTGATCTTCGTCGTCAACTGCAATCTGCAGCGCCTCGACGGCCCGGTGCGCGGCAACGGCAAGATCATCCAGGAACTGGAAGGCACGTTCCGCGGCGCCGGCTGGAACGTCATCAAGCTGATCTGGGGTTCGCTGTGGGATCCGCTGATCGCGCAGGACCGCAGCGGCGATCTGCTCAAGGCCTTCAACGAAACGGTCGACGGCGAATACCAGAGCTACAAGGCCAAGGGCGGCCGCTACACGCGCGAGAACTTTTTCGGCAAGTATCCGGAGCTGTCGAGGCTGGTCGAGACCATGACCGACGAGGACATCGCGAGGCTCAACCGCGGCGGCCATGATCCGTACAAGATCTACGCCGCCTACGCCGCCGCCAGCAAGCACGAAGGTTCGCCGACCGTGATCCTCGCCAAGACCGTCAAGGGCTATGGCATGGGCGAGGCCGGCGAAGGCCAGAACATCACGCACCAGCAGAAGAAGATGGGCGAGGACTCGCTGCGCGCGTTCCGCGACCGCTTCCGCATCCCGATCTCCGACGACAAGATCGCCGAGGCGCCGTTCTACAAGCCGGCCGACGACTCGCCCGAGATCCAGTACCTGAAGGAACGCCGCGCCAGGCTCGGCGGCTCGCTGCCGGCGCGCAAGCCGGTGAAGACCGCGCTGCAGATTCCGGAACTGGCGGCGTTCGAGAAGATCACCGCCGGCACCGGCGAGCGCGAGATCAGCACGACGATGGCCTTCGTGCAGCTGCTGCAGACGCTGTGCCGCGACAAGAACATCGGCAAGCTGGTGGTGCCGATCATTCCCGACGAGGCGCGCACCTTCGGCATGGAGTCGATGTTCCGTTCGCTCGGCATCTATTCCAACGTCGGCCAGAAGTACAAGCCCGAAGACGCCGACCAGCTCGCCTTCTACCGCGAGGACGTCAAGGGCCAGATTCTCGAGGAAGGCATCACCGAAGCGGGCTCGATGTCCTCGTGGATCGCCGCCGCGACCAGCTACGCGAACCACGGCACGCCACTGCTGCCGTTCTATATCTTCTATTCGATGTTCGGCTTCCAGCGCATCGGCGATCTGTGCTGGGCGGCGGGCGATGCGCGCGCACGCGGCTTCCTGCTCGGCGCGACGGCCGGCCGCACCACGATCAACGGCGAAGGCCTGCAGCACGAGGACGGCCACTCGCACCTGATGAGCGCGACCATCCCGAACTGCCGTTCCTACGATCCGGCCTACGCCTACGAGCTTGCCGTGATCATCCAGCACGGTCTCAAGGCGATGTACGTCGACCAGCTGGATCAGTACTACTACCTGACCGTCTACAACGAAAACTACGCGCATCCGCCGATGCCGGAAGGCGCCGCCGACGGCATCATCAAGGGCCTGTACAAGCTGCGCGCCGCCGACAAGCCGGCGAAGGCGCACGTGCAGCTGATCGGCTCGGGCGTGATCCTGCGCGAAGTCGAGGCCGCCGCCGAGCTGCTGCGCGAGGAATGGGACGTCACCAGCGATCTGTGGAGCGCGCCCAGCTTCACCGAGCTGGCGCGCGACGGCCGCGAGGTCGAGCGCTGGAACCTGCTGCACCCGGCACAGGAGCCGCGCCGCAGCTACGTCGAGCAGTGCTTTGCCAACGCCAAGGGCCCGATCGTCGCCTCGACCGACTGGATCCGCGCCTATGCCGAACAGATACGCCCCTACGTGCCGGCCGACTATCATGTGCTCGGCACCGACGGCTTCGGTCGCTCCGACAACCGTCCGGCCTTGCGCGATTTCTTCGAAGTCGATCGGCGCTGGATCGTCGTCACGGCGCTGAAGGCGCTGGCGGCGAAGAAGCTGGTCTCGGCCGAGAAAGTCGCGCAGGCGATCAAGATCTACGGCATCAAGCCGGATCGCCGTGCTCCCTGGACCGTCTGACCGGAGCTGAACATGGCCAATATCAAGGTGACGGTGCCGGACATCGGCAATTACCACGACGTGCCGGTGATCGAGTTGCTGGTGAAGGACGGCGACAGCATCGACAAGGATGCGGTGCTGCTGGTGCTCGAATCCGACAAGTCGACGCTCGAAGTGCCGGCGCCGGCCGCCGGCGTGGTGCGCGGGCTCAAGCTCAAGGTCGGCGACAAGGTGTCGCAGGGCACGGAAATCTGCGAGCTCGAAAGCGCCGCGGCGCCGGCCGCCGCGCCGCCGAAGGCAAAGGCAGAAGCCGCACCCGCGCCAACGCCGGCCAAGGCGGCGCCGGCGGCCAGCGCACCGACCCCGGTGGCGCGCACGCCGGCGGCCGCGCAGACGCAGTCGGCGCCGGAAGGCGGCGCCGGCAACGTCGAAGTGACGATCCCGGACATCGGCAATTACCACGACGTGCCGGTGATCGAGCTGCTGGTAAAGGACGGCGACAGCATCGACAAGGATGCCGTGCTGCTGGTGCTCGAATCCGACAAGTCGACGCTCGAAGTGCCGGCGCCGGCCGCAGGCACCGTGCAGAACCTCAGGCTCAAGGTCGGCGACAAGGTTTCGCAAGGCACGCCGGTCTGCACGCTGGTCGGCGCCGTCGCGGCCAGGCCCGCGGCTGCGGCGCCGGCCGCGGCCGCGAATCCGCCGCCGGCAAGCCCGGCGCCGAAAGCCGTGCAGGCGGTGGTGACGGACGCCGCGCCGCCGCCGGCCCCGGTCACGCCGGCATCCGGCGGCGCGTCGGTGCCGTATGCCGGCCCGGCGACGCGCAAGTTCGCGCGCGAGCTGGGCGTCGATCTCGCGCAGGTCAGGGGCAGCGGCCCGCGCGGCCGCATCGTCGTCGAGGACGTGCAGGGCTTCGTCAAGACGCGCCTCGCGCAGCCGGCGCCGACGGCCGCGGCGAACGGCGGCGGCGGCATTCCGCCGATTCCCGCCGTCGACTTCGCGCAGTTCGGCGAGATCGAGACCAAGGCGCTGGCGCGCATCCGCAAGCTGTCGGCGGCGCATCTGCATCGCGCCTGGCTCAACATTCCGCACGTCACGCAGACCGACGAGGCCGACATCACCGAGCTCGACGCCTTCCGCAAGGCGCAGTCCGACGAAGGCGGCGTCAAGCTGACCTTGCTGCCCTTCATCATCAAGGCGGTGACGGTCGCGCTGAAGGCGTATCCGGAGTTCAACAGCTCGCTCGCGGCGGACGGCGAGAGCATCGTCCTCAAGAAGTATTTCCACATCGGCTTCGCCGCCGACACGCCGAACGGCCTCGTCGTGCCGGTGGTGCGCGACGCCGACAAGAAGGGCATCGCGCAGCTCGCCCAGGAAACGGCGGAACTCGCCAAGAAGGCGCGCGACGGCAAGCTCAAGCCCGACGAGATGAAAGGCGGCTGCTTCTCGATCTCCTCGCTCGGCGGCATCGGCGGCAGCTTCTTCACGCCGATCGTCAACGCGCCGGAAGTCGGCATCCTCGGCGTGTCGAAGAGCCAGATCAAGCCGGTCTGGGACGGCAAGCAGTTCCAGCCGCGGCTGATGTGTCCGCTGTCGCTGTCGTACGATCATCGCGTGATCGACGGTGCCTACGCGGCGCGCTTCATCGTGCTGCTCGGCAAGCTGCTGTCGGACCTGCGACGCCTGGCGCTGTAAGGAAAAAGGCGAACCACAGATCACACGGAAGTGGCCGTGTATCTGTCGCTTCAATCTGTGTGAATCTGTGGTTCGGCTTGTCGAGGCGAGGGATGGACCTGCTAAAGCACCAACTGACGATGACCGTGCTGATGACGCCGGACATGGTGAACTTCTCCGGCAAGGTGCACGGCGGCCACATCCTCAAGCTGCTCGACCAGGTCGCCTACGCCTGCGCGAGCCGCTACGCGGGCAGCTACGTCGTCACCCTGTCGGTCGACCGCGTGATGTTCCGCCAGCCGATCAACGTCGGCGAGCTCGTCACTTTCCTCGCCTGCGTCAACTACACCGGGCGCACGTCGATGGAAGTCGGCATCAAGGTCGTCGCCGAAGACATCCGCAGCAACAGCGTGCGCCACGCCAACAGCTGCTTCTTCACCATGGTCGCCGTCAACGAGCGCGGTGAGCCGCAGCCCGTGCCGGCCCTGGAACCGCAGACGTCCGAAGAGCATCGCCGCTACGCGGCGGCGCAGCGGCGACGCCGGCAGCAATTCGCGCCGCCAAGCTGAATCGCGGCTGAAGGCCGTGAAAATTCGCGATAGGCACCAGAGACCTGCGTTGCTAGACTCGGGTCGCCATGAATCGCTCTTTCGTTTTCGGCGTGCTGCTGCTGGCAGCGCCCATCGTCCACGCACAATCCAATTCCTCCGGCGCCACGCAGTACATCTCCGACGATGTCGCCGTCGTCCTGCGCGAGTCGCCCAGCAATGACGGCGCATCGATCGGCACCCTGCACAGCGGCGACAAGGTGACGGTGCTCGAATCGCTCGGCCAGCAGAGCTTTGCGCGCGTGCGCACCGGCGACGGCCGCGAGGGCTGGATGACGGCGCGCTATCTCTCCGCACAGCCGGCGGCCAAGGATCGTCTGCAGAAGATGAAGGCCGATCTCGATGCCGCGCAGGCCGAGATCAAGTCGCTGCAGGATCAGCTGAAATCGGCGCAGGCGCAGCTTGAGAAGGTGCGGCCCGCGTTCGAGCTCGCGCAGGACAACGACCGCCTGAAAGCCGAGCTGGCGACCAAGGAGCAGGCCGCCGATGCGGCGATGCAGAAGTACGACCACGAGCGCGCGCAGCGCGCGACGCTGCTGACCGGCGCCGCCCTGCTCGCCGGCGGCGTCATCCTCGGCCTCGTGCTGCCCGCGCTGCTGCAGAACCGCCGCCGCCGTCGCTACGGCGATTTCTGAGCGCCGGTCGGCGCCCGGCCGGTCCGTGCCGGTCGCGCGCGGCGCGCTGTCGCCGGCGGACTGCGGGTAGTCCCGTGCTTTTCAAGCGCGCGGCGACGCGGCAAGCTGCGCGCCCTCGCCTTGCCCTGCCGTCACCATGTCGCCGTCGCTGAAGGCCCAGCTGCAAATCCACTTCTGCGTGCTGCTGTGGGGCTTCACGCCGATCCTCGGCAAGGCGATCGCCATGCCGGCGATCGCGCTGGTGACCTGGCGCATGCTGCTGGTCGCCGCGATCCTGTTGCTGCTGCCGCGCGTCTGGCGCGGCCTGCGCGCGCTGCCGCCGCGCTTTCTGCGCATCTATGCCGGCATCGGCATGATCGTCTCGCTGCACTGGTTCACGTTCTACGCGGCGATCAAGCTCGCCAACGCCTCGGTCGCCGCGACCTGCCTCGCCTTCGCGCCGGTGTTCCTCGCGCTCATCGAACCCTTCATCGCGCAGCGCCGCCCCGATCTGCGCGAGCTGGTCGTCGCCCTGGTCGCGATGCCGGGCGTCGCGCTGGTCGTCGGCGGACTGCCGCGGGGCATGGTCGCCGGTTTCGCGGTCGGCGTGCTGTCGGCCTTGCTCGTCGCGGTATTCGGCTCGTTCAACAAGCGCTACGTCGATCAGGCCGATTCGATCGTGGTGACGACCATCGAGCTCGGCACCGGCGGCCTGTTCCTCGCGCTGATCGCGCCGCTGTTCGGCGGCTGGTCGCAACTGTTCGAGGTGCCCGCGCCGCGCGACGTTGCGCTGCTGTTCGTGCTGGTGCTGTTCTGCACGCTGGCGCCCTATACGATCTACCTGCTCGCACTGCGCAGGCTCAGCGCCTTCGCGGCACAGCTCGCGGTCAATCTCGAACCGCTGTACGCGATCATCCTCGCCGCCCTGCTGTTCGGCGAGCAGCGCGAACTGGGCGTGTCGTTCTATTTCGGCGCGGCCATCCTGCTCGGCTCCGTGCTCGTCCATCCCTGGCTCGCGCAGCGCGCGCGCCAGGGATGAAAGCGCCGACGGCGCCGCGCGGGCGCCGTCGGCATGTCGCAACGACGTTTCAGCCGGCCTTGGCCAGCAGCTGCTCGATCATGTCCTGCGCGATCGGGTGATAGCGGTCCTTCCACTTCGCGTAAATGGCCCGCGCTCGCTCGCGGCCTTCCGGCGTCTTCACGAGTTCCTTGTAGATCGGCCGGATCAGCAGCATGCGGCCGACTTCGCCGAGATAGGCCTCGGTGCCGGCCTCGGCCGGCGCGTAATGGTTCGCCGTCGCGACCTTCCACCAGTGGCCGGCGATGATCTGGTTGTGCGTCTTCGAGAAGCCGAACGCCGTGTCGAGTTCGGCGAGCTGCGCGGCCTTCAGTGCCGGCAGCGTGTCGAGGAAATACTCCCACTGGTGCGTGGTCCACTTGGCGCTGTCGAGCTTGGCGGCCGGCATTTTGCCGGCGAGCCAGGCTTCGCGCTGCGCGTCGACCTTCACGAACGCATCGGACTGCGGCCACACGGTGTCGGCCGGCATCGCCGGCGAATGCAGCCAGGCCTCGATCTCCGCATCGCTCAGCGCGCCGGGCTTCTGCGGCATCAGCCTGGCATGCAGGTAATCGACGAAGACCTGCGTGCGCACGCTCTGGAAGGCGTGCTCGTTGAACCAGCCATTGAGAAAGACATCGACGACCGGGCGCGTGAACTTCGCTTCAAGGTAATCGAGGAACAGGTTGCCGCGCGCATACGGCACGCCGGACAGGCCGTCGTCCGGATCGCGATGGACGAGGTCCGGCGTCAGCGTCTTGTCGTCGTCGCGCTCGATGCCGGCCAGTTCGTCCTTGAGATTCTTCGCCGACAGCGCACGCTCCTGCTGCGCGGCGTCGAGGCCGTAGACGTCCTCGACGATGCGGAAGGTCGCGTGCTCGGTGAAACCCTCGTTGAGCCAGATGTCGGCCCAGGTGGCGTTGGTCACCAGATTGCCCGACCAGGAATGCGCCATCTCGTGCGCGACCAGCGAGACCAGCGACTTGTCGCCGGCGATCACCGTCGGCGAGGCGAAGGTCAGGCGCGGATTCTCCATGCCGCCGAACGGGAAGCTCGGCGGCAGGATCAGCAGATCGTAGCGGCCCCAGCGGTACGGGCCGTACAGCGCCTCGCAGCGCTGCAGCATCTTCTCGGTGTCCTCGAATTCCTTCGCGGCGGCGGCGACGACGCTCGGATCGGCATAGACGCCGGTGCGCGGGCCGGTGGCGCGGAAATCGAGATCGCCGACGGCGATGGCGATCAGGTACGAGGGAATGCGCTGCGGCATCGTGAAGCGGTAGCTGCCGGACTTCGCTGCATTCGCGTCGTTGTCGGCGCTCATCACCGCGCGCAGGGCCTGCGGCGTGGTGATGTGCGCGCTGTAGGTCTGCCGCACCTGCGGCGTGTCCTGCAGCGGAATCCAGCTGCGCGCGTGGATCGATTCCGACTGGCTGAACATGAAGGGATGCCGCTTGCCGGCGGTCTGCGCCGGTGTCAGCCACTGCAGGCCGGAGGCCTGCGGCCGCGTCGCGTAATGCACGCGCACCTGGTCGGCGCCCTTCGGCATCTTGATGAGCAGCGCGCTGCCGAGGATCGCATCGCGCGGTGCCAGCTCGAAGGTCGTCTTCGCGAGCCGGCCGGCGTGGCCGGCCTCGATCGAGGCGATGTCGAGGTCGCGCGTGTCGAGCACCAGCGTGTCGGCCTTCGCGTTGACGCGCTCCAGCGACAGCGTGGCGCTGCCGCGCAGCGCGCGGTGCCCGAAGTCGACGGCGAGCTCGAGCGCGATGTCGCGGGTGCGGAAGTCCTGCGTGTTCGCGTATGAATGAGGATCGCTGCGCTTCGCAGCATCGGGCAGCGCGACAGTGGCCATGGCGGGTCCGGACAGAAGGGTGATCAGGGCGGCAAGGGCGGGAAGGCGGGAACGGAGCATGGCAGGGGCCTGGCGCGGGAACCGGGCGATCTTAACGAAGCGAGGTCGGCGCCGCGCCGGGGTTTTCCCGGGCCGCGCCGGCAGGTGCATACTGGGCTCCGCTTTCGCCCGGAGAAATCCGCATGCGTCGCCTGCTCTGCGCTGTCCTGCTGGCCGCCGCCGGTCTCGCCGCCGCCTGCCAGCACACGCCGATGAACGATCCCAAGCCCGTGCGCGGTTTCGTGACCGACATGGATACCTTCAAGGCTTTCGTCGCCCGGCATCCGACCGCCGAACAGTTCCGCAAGGCGTATCCCGACGTCACCCTGATCCTGCCCGGCCAGATGGCGACGCGCGAGTTCCGCATGAACAACAGCCGCTACTTCGCGGAGCTGGATGGCGAGGGCCGCATCACCGGCGGCAAGTTCATGTAGGGCCGTGCGCCGGAAACGAAAAAGGCGCGCCGCGTGGCGCGCCTTTTCGCATTCGCGACGCGCTTTACTTCTTCACCGCCTCCACCTCGATCGACAGTTCGACCTCGTCGCCGACCATCGGCACGTAGGTGCTGATGCCCCAGTCGGAGCGCTTGATCTTGGCTTCGAGATCGGCGCCGCAGGCCGGCTTCTTGGTCATCGGGTGGTCCTTGCAGACGAAGTGCTCGACATCGAGCGTCACCGGCTTGGTCACGCCGTGCATGGTCAGGTCGCCGGTCACTTTTTCCAGCTGGTCGCCGTCGAACTTGAATTGGCTCGACTTGAAGGTGATCGCCGGGTACTTCGCCGCGTCGAAGAAATCCGGCGTCTTCAGGTGTTCGTCGAGCTTGGCGACGCCGGTCGAGATCGAGCCGACGTCGATCGTCACGTCGACGCTGCCGGTTTTCTTCGCGGTGTCGATCGTCGCCGTGCCGCTGGTCTTGTTGAACTGGCCGTGAAACGTCGAGAAGCCGAGGTGGCTGATCGCGAAGCGCGGGAAGGTGTGGTTCGGTTCGAGGTCGTAGCTGTCGGCGGCCGCGGCGGTGAACGAGGCCGCGGCGAGCGCGACGGCAAGCAGCATTTTCTTCATCGGATGACTCCTGATGCGGGGGTGGGTGAAGCGGGGGTTTCTACGGCGCGGCGGCGCCGAGCGTCAGGGCGAACTTGACCGGCACGTCGTCGGCGACCACGTCGCCTTCGTTCCATTCGCCGCCGCCGATCGCAAAATCGGAGCGCTTGACGCTGAACGCGCCGCTGGCCTTCAGCGTGCCGTCGGCCTGCGGCTCGGTGGCGAGGGGCACGACGATCTCGCGCGACTTGCCGCGGATCGTCAGCGTGCCCCGCACCTCGTAGCGGTTCGCGGCGAGGCCCTTCACCGACGTGCTCTTGAAGCTGGCCTTCGGGAATTCGATCTTGTTGAGCCAGGGCTTGTCGACGGCGATCGCGTCGGCATCGTTGTCGCCGGTCGTCAGGCTCGCGATGTCGACGCTCACTTCGGCCGTGCTGTTCTCCGGCCTGGCCGGATCGAGGTCGATCTTCGCGTCGAACTTGCGGAACTGTCCGGAGACGCTGACGCCCATTTCCTTGACGCTGAAATCGATGCGGCTCTTGGCCGCGATCAGCGGCCGCGGCGCCGCGAGGGCGCTGCCGGCGGCGGCGAGCAGCACGGCGAAGATGGCGAGACGCGAGTGACGGAACATGATCGGCTCCTGCGATGGGTGGCGATGCTCAGGCGCGCGTCCATGGCAGCATGCGCCGCAGCACGTCGTCGCGATCGATGAAGTGATGCTTGAGCGCCGCGGCGACGTGCAGCGCCAGCAGGCCCAGCAGCAGCCAGGTCAGCGCTTCGTGCACCCCGGTCAGCGCCGCACCGAGCGCGGCATTCTTGCCGAGCAGGTCGGGAATCGGCAGCTTGCCGAGATAGACGGTCTGGAATCCCTTCGCCGAGCTCATCAGCCAGCCGGACAGCGGAATCGCGAACAGCAGCAGGTACAGCAGGCGGTGCGTGATCTCGGCGGCGCGCTTCTCCCAGGCGCGCATCGCCTCCGGCAGCGCCGGCGGCCGGCGGTACAGCCGCCACGACAGGCGCAGCACGGCGAGCAGGAAAACGGTGACGCCGATCCACTTGTGATAGTTGAAGAGCTTGAGCTTGGCCGGCGACAGCTTCATGTCGACCATGGTCCAGGCCACGCAGAAGTTGACGAGGATCAGCAGCGCGACGAGCCAGTGCGCGAGCCGCGCGGGCAGCGAATAGGCGGCCGGCACCGACGCCGGATTCGACCAGGATTGCGGCTGCGCGGCGGCCACGCGGTTCTCCCCTGAGTTTTTTGCGAGTCGATCGTATCGGCGCCTTCGCGCGCCCGATAGCGAGTAAATTCGGCGGGCTCCGTCAGGAACTTTGAATCCACCCTGCGGGACGAGCCGACGATACGGCCGCGAGCCCCGACGAACCTGTCGCTCCGGCCAGGGCGGCGCCAGCGCGGCGTTCCCGCGCGGCCGTCGAGCGTCAGCCCGCGTCGGATTCCGAGGCAATTTCGCCGGGCTCAGACCGCGCAAAGCCGGTCGCCGCGGCGCTGGCCTGCCGCCGGTAGTCGCCGGGGCTGACGCCGGTCCATTGCCGGAAGGCGCGGTGGAAGGCGCTCGGCTCGGCGAAGCCGAGGCTCTGCGCGATCTCGACGATGGTCTGCGAGCTGCGCGTCAGCTGGCGGATCGCGAGGTCGCGACGCAGCGCGTCGCGGATGCCGCGGAACGACTGGCCCTCGTCGTCGAGCCGGCGGCGCAGGGTCGACACGCTGGCGCGGAATTCGCCGGCGAGCGTCGCGAAATCCGGCCAGCGCTCCGGCGGTTCGCTGCGCAGGCGGCGGCGGATGCGCGCCGAGAGGCTCTTCGGGTTCTGGTACTTGACGATGAAGTTGCGCGGCGCGCGCTGCAGGAATTCCTTGGCGCTGCGCTCGGTCTGCACGACCGGCGCCGCCAGCTCCAGCGCGGCGAAGGTGAAGACCGTCTGCGGCGCGTCGAAGCCGACATCGCCGGCATAGACGGCGATGTACTCGCGCCACCACGGCGGCTGCGCGTAGGCGAAGCGCGCGGTGCGCACGCTGATGCGGCGGCCGATCAGCCAGCACAGCAGGCCATGCAGCATCACGAACAGGGTCTCGTGGGCGAAGCGCCGCCGCGCCTGGCCGGCGTCGCGCAGCACGACGAAGCGCAGCTCGACGAGCTCGCCGGTCACCGCGAACTCGATGCGCGTGTCGTCGAGCAGCAGGTTCAGGAGGCGCGCGCCGCGCGACAGCGCCTCGTGCAGCGTGCGCGTGTGCAGGGTCAGGTGAGTGAGCGTCGCGAAGCTGCCGACCTTGAGGCGCCGCGTGTCGAGGCCGAAGAACTCGTCGTCGAGCGCGCGGGCGATCTCCAGCCACAGGCTGCCGAAGGCATCGGCCGGCACGCGCGCCTCGTCCTGGTCGAGCAGCGCGGCATCGATGCCGGCGCCGCGCAAGAGCGGCAGCGGATCGAGGCCGCGCCGCACGACGCCGTCGAGCGCCTCGCGCACGAAGGCGATCGCCACGCTGCCACCATACGGCCCTTTCTCGATCGGGATCATCATCTTGCGCCGCGCCTGCCGCTTGTCCGAACGGCCCGGGAATTATGGCAAATCCGCTCAGCGCTCACGATCGTTTCCGGCATCCCGCGGGCAGCGGCTGGCTCCTAGAATCGGCGATCGTCCTCATAGGGCCGGCGCCCGTGCGTCCAAGGCCCGATCCGGTGCCCGCCATGAATGACCTGTCCATCGCGCATACGCTCAAGCCCTACAAGGCCAAGCACAAGGTGCGCTTCGTCACCGCGACCTCGCTGTTCGACGGCCACGACGCGACCGTCAACATCATGCGCCGCATCCTGCAGTCGACCGGCGCCGAGGTGATCCACCTCGGCCACAACCGTTCGGTCGGCGAGATCGTCAACGCCGCGCTGCAGGAGGACGTGCAGGGCCTGTGCATCACGTCCTACCAGGGCGGACACAACGAATTCTTCAAGTACATGATCGACCTGCTGCGCGCCAAGGGCGGCGGCAACATCAAGGTCTACGGCGGCGGCGGCGGCGTGATCGTGCCGTCGGAGATCAAGGAGCTGATGGACTACGGCGTCACGCGCCTGTACTCGCCCGAGGACGGCGCGATCATGGGCCTGCAGGGCATGATCAACGACGTCATCCAGGGCTGCGATTACGACGTCGCCGCGCTGGCGCCGAAACCGGGCGAAGCGCTCGCCGCGCTGCAGTCGGGCGACCGCCGCGCGCTCGCCCGCGTCATCACCGCGATCGAGAACGGCAGCTATGCGGACGGCATCAAGGACGCGATCCGCACCGCCGCCGCCGACATCAAGACGCCGACGCTCGGCATCACCGGCACCGGCGGCGCCGGCAAGTCCTCGCTCACCGACGAACTGGTGCTGCGCCTGCGCCTCGACCAGGGCGACGCGCTGCGCATCGCCATCGTCTCGATCGATCCCTCGCGCAAGCGCACCGGCGGCGCGCTGCTCGGCGACCGCATCCGCATGAACGCGATCGAGCCGTGGACCGAGGGCAAGGAACAGGTCTACATGCGCTCGCTGGCGACGCGCGACACCGGCACCGAGCTGTCGGCGGCGCTGCCGGACGTCATCGCCGCCTGCAAGCTGTCGGGCTTCGACCTGATCATCGTCGAGACCTCGGGCATCGGCCAGGGCGATGCGGCGATCGTGCCCTTCGTCGACACTTCGCTGTACGTGATGACGCCGGAGTTCGGCGCCGCCTCGCAGCTCGAGAAGATCGACATGCTCGACTTCGCCGACTTCGTGGCGATCAACAAGTTCGACCGCAAGGGCGCCGCCGACGCGCTGCGCGACGTGCGCAAGCAGGTGCAGCGCAACCGCGAGCTGTTCATGAAGCGACCCGAGGAGATGCCGGTCTACGGCACCATGGCCTCGCGCTTCAACGACGACGGCGTCACCGCGCTCTACCAGGCGCTCACCGGCAAGCTCGCCGCGCTCGGCCTCAAGCTCGAGGCCGGCCGGCTGCCGAAGGTGAACGTGAAGGCTTCGTCGGCGAGCCGTGCGATCGTGCCGCCGGAGCGTGTGCGCTATCTCGCCGAGATCGCCGACACGGTGCGCGGCTATCACAAGGACATCGCGCGACAGGCGCGCGCCGCGCGCGAGCGGCAGTCGCTGCGCACGGTCAAGGCCCTGTTCGAGGCCAGCGGCAAGCCGGCGACCGGCTTCGACGAACTGATCTCCGCGAAGGACGGCGAGCTGACGCCGCATGCGCGCGAGCTGCTGGCGCAGTGGCCGGCGGTGCAGCAGCGCTACGCGCAGGACGAAGACGTCGTGAAGATCCGCGACAAGGAAATCCGCACCAGGCAGACCAGCGAATCGCTGTCCGGCACGAAGATCCGCAAGGTCTCGCTGCCGCGCTACGAGGACGACGGCGAGACGCTGCGCTTCCTGCTCAAGGAAAACCTGCCGGGCTACTTCCCCTTCACCGCCGGCGTGTTCCCGTTCAAGCGCGAGGGCGAAGACCCGACGCGCATGTTTGCCGGCGAAGGCGACGCCTTCCGCACCAACCGCCGCTTCAAGCACGTCTCGGAAGGCATGCCGGCGCATCGCCTGTCGACCGCCTTCGATTCGGTGACGCTGTACGGCGCGGATCCGGACCCGCGTCCGGACATCTACGGCAAGGTCGGCAACTCCGGCGTGTCGATCGCCACGCTCGACGACATGAAGGTGCTGTATTCGGGCTTCGACCTGTGCGCGCCGACTACGTCGGTCTCGATGACGATCAACGGCCCGGCACCGATGATTCTCGCGATGTTCATGAACACCGCGATCGACCAGCAGGTCGACAAGTTCACCGAAACCCACAAGCGCGCGCCGAACGCCGACGAGTACGCGGCGCTGCGTGCCAGGGCGCTGTCGACCGTGCGCGGTACCGTGCAGGCCGACATCCTCAAGGAAGACCAGGGCCAGAACACCTGCATCTTCAGCACCGAATTCGCGCTGAAGATGATGGGCGACATCCAGCAGTATTTCGTCGACCACAAGGTGCAGAACTTCTACTCGGTGTCGATCTCGGGCTACCACATCGCCGAGGCCGGCGCGAACCCGATCTCGCAGCTGGCGTTCACGCTGAGCAACGGCTTCACCTACGTGGAGTCGTACCTGGCGCGCGGCATGAAGATCGACGACTTCGCGCCGAACCTGTCGTTCTTCTTCTCCAACGGCATGGATCCGGAATACACGGTGATCGGCCGTGTCGCGCGCCGCATCTGGGCGGTGGCGATGAAGCATCGCTACGGCGGCAACGAGCGTTCGCAGAAGCTCAAGTACCACGTGCAGACCTCCGGTCGCTCGCTGCACGCCCAGGAGATGAACTTCAACGACATCCGCACGACGCTGCAGGCGCTGCTGGCGATCCAGGACAACTGCAACTCGCTGCACACCAACGCCTACGACGAGGCGATCACCACGCCGACGGAAGAATCGGTGCGCCGCGCGATGGCGATCCAGCTGATCATCAACCGCGAATTCGGCCTGGCCAAGAACGAGAATCCGCTGCAGGGCAGCTTCATCGTCGACGAGCTGACCGATCTCGTCGAGGAGGCCGTGCTCAAGGAATTCGAGGCGATCGCCTCGCGCGGCGGCGTGCTCGGCGCGATGGAGACCGGCTACCAGCGCGGCAAGATCCAGGAAGAGTCGCTCTACTACGAGCACAAGAAGCACGACGGCTCGCTGCCGATCATCGGCGTCAACACCTTCCGCAACCCGCACGGTGATGCCGTCGCGCAGGAGATCGAGCTGGCGCGTTCGACCGAAGACGAAAAGCAGTCACAGCTCAAGCGCCTCGCCGACTTCCAGCGGCGCAACGCCGATGCTTCGCCGGCCATGCTCGCGCGCCTGCGCGACGCGGTGATCGCCGATGCCAACGTCTTCGAGGTGCTGATGGACGCGGTGCGCGTCTGCTCGCTCGGCCAGATCACGCAGACCCTGTTCGAGGTCGGCGGACGGTATCGCAGGAACATGTGAGCCGGCGCGGCGCGCCCGCCGTACCGCGAGCGCGCTCGTCCGTTCAGAGGACTGCGCGGCGGCGGGTCCGGTGTAGCGTCCGCGCATCACCGGAGCACGCATGAACGCCGACCTCGAACGCCAGCTCGTCGAGTTGCTCGACAAGCAGGCCATCCACGAACTGATCGCCGCCTACTGCAACGCGGCCGACCGCCATGATTTCGCGAAGATGCGCGCGCTCTACCACGACGACGCGATCGACGAGCACGGCAAGTTCGCCAAGGGGCCGGCCCGGGATTTCCTCGACAAGCTGCCGGACATCCAGGCGCCGATGGCGATCCTGCATCACAACGTCACGACGGTGAACCTCAAGCTCGACGGCGATTACGCCGAGGGCGAGGTCTATCTCGTCGCGATGCACCAGGTGCGCAGCGGCGACAGGCTCTACGACGTGCTCATCGGCGGCCGCTACTTCGACAAGTACGAGAAGCGCGCCGGCGTGTGGAAGTTCAGCCATCGCTCGATCGTCGCCGACTGGGCCTATCCGGCGAACCCGAGCAGGATCGAACTCGACCATCCTTTCCTCGCCGGCGCCTACATCGGCGCGCCGGGCGCGGACGATCCGTCCTACGGCTTCTTCCGCCTGCTGCGCCGCGGCGAACGCTGACTTGCGCCGGGCGCGTCGCCGGGCTTAGCGTCGCGCCATGAAGCCGGAACCCGAGCTGCTGACCGCTGGCGACGTGGCGATGCTGGCGCGGCTGCACGAGCGCAGCGCGCACACGCCGCTGGCGCAGCCGTTCCTGCTGCTCGCGCTCGATCCCGACCGGCCGGCGCCGGCGGCGGCCGCATGGCTGCGCGACCTGCCGGCGCCGGTCATCGGCATCGGCGCCGACGACACGCCATGGGCGGCGGCCTGCGACGTCGTCGTCGACAGCGTGCGCGCCGCCGCACCGCTCATCGACAACATCCGGCGCACGCCGATGGCGGCGATGGTGCTCGTGCAGCTGCTGCGCCTCGTCGAGCGCCTGCCGCTCGAGCAGGCCCTGATCGCCGAATCGCTCGCCTACGCCACGCTGCAGAACGGTGCCGAATTCCGAGCCTGGCGCGCCGCGCAGGCGCCGCCGCCGCCGCCGCCGGCCGAGGACGGCGCGGCGGTGATCCTCACGCGCGAGGGCGACACCCTGCAGCTCGCGCTGAACCGGCCGGCGAATCGCAATGCGATGACCGTCGAGATGCGCGACGCGCTCTGCGAAGCGCTGCAGCTCGCGCTCTGCGATCCCGGCGTCGCGCGCCTGCGTATCCACGGTCGCGGCAAATGCTTTTCGCTCGGCGGCGACCTCCGCGAGTTCGGCAGCGCGCCCGACGCAGCGACCGCGCACCTCGTGCGCAGCCTCGCCCTGCCGGGCCGCGGGCTCGCCGCTTGCGGCCCGCGGGCCGAAGTTTTCGTGCACGGCGCCTGCGTCGGCTCGGGCATCGAATTTCCCGCCTTCGCCGGCCGCGTGGTGGCGGCGCGTGACGCCTGGTTTCAGCTGCCGGAGCTGAAGTTCGGCCTCATTCCCGGCGCTGGCGGTTGCGTCAGCATCAGCCGGCGCATCGGCCGCCGCCGCACGGCCTGGCTGGCCCTGTCGGGGCGCCGGCTCGCCGCGAGCGAGGCGCTGTACTGGGGCCTGGTCGATGCGCTGACGCCGGCCGGCGACGACGGCCCGGCGGCGGCGGCCGCCGCCGCAGAGGACGGCGCGACAAAGTGAGAGCATGAATTCTGCAGACGCCCGTGTTGCCGCTGACCGGACGCCAGGCGACAGCCTGCCGCTGAAGCAACCCTGGCGGCTGCTCGGCCAGGTCGCCATCAGCATCCTGGTCGACACGCTGCTGCTCGCGCTGTTCGCCCGCGCCGGCACCATTTCCTACAAGGTCGCCGCGCTCTACGCGCTGATCGCCGGCGCCTGTGTCGTCGTGTTCTATGTGCTGCTGCGCAGCGAATGGGCGGCGCGCCAGCCCGACCCGGCCCTGACGCGCGCGCAATTGCTCACCTCCTCGGCGGTCGAGCTCGGCTTCGCGCTGTATGCGCCGCCGCTCGCTTTCTATTTCTTCAACATCCTGTTCCTGATCTTCGCGTTCGGCGCATTGCGCCTGCGTCTGCAGCAGATGCTGACCAGCTTCATCATCGTCACCCTGGCCGGCGTGCTCGTGCGCATGCAGCTGGGCGACCGGCTCAGCGTGCCGAACGCGACGCCGGCCGAGCAGCTCCTGGTCTGGCTCGGCCATGCCGCGACGCTGCTGCGCTGCTGCGTCGCCGGCTGGTACGGCAACAATCTGCGCCACGCGCTGCTGCGCAAGAATCGCGAACTGGCGGCGGCGTCCGCGCGCATCGGCTATCTCGCCATGCACGACAGCCTCACCGGCACGCTGCTGCGCAAGCCGGTGTGGAACCTGATCGAGCAACAGGCCTGCCCGCCGGTGTTCAGCATCGTGATGCTCGACATCGACCACTTCAAAAGCATCAACGACCAGCACGGCCACATCGCCGGCGACGAAGTGCTGCGCCAGTTCGCGCAGACCGTGAACGCGCAGATCCGGCCGGGCGATGCCTTCGGCCGCTACGGCGGCGAGGAATTCCTGCTGCTGCTGCCCGGCGCCGAGCCGAAGGCCGCGCTGGCAACCGCCGACCGCATCCGCCGCGCCATCATCGACGCGGACTGGCAGCGCATCGCCCCGGGCCTGCGCGTCACCGTGTCCGCCGGCGTCGCCAGTGCCGCGCCGCGCGAGCCGGTGCGGCAGCTCGTCGACCGCGCCGATCGCGCGCTGTATGCCGCCAAGCGCGGCGGTCGCGACTGCGCGCTGCTGATGCGCGACGACGGCCGGTTGGAGGCCAGCGACGGCAGCGTGGTCGCCGAACTCGCCTGAGCCCGGGCTGGCGCCGGCCGCACGCCGCGGCCATGCTGCGCGGATGAACTTCCTCGCGCATCTCTGGCTCGCCGAGCGCACCGGCACCTCGCTGGCCGGCAGCGTGCTGGGCGACGTCGTGCGCGGCGCCGATCTGAGCGCCTATCCGGATGACATCGCCGTCGGCATCCGTCTGCACCGGCGCATCGACGCGGTCACCGACCGCCATCCCGCGGTCGGTGCGCTGCGCGCGCAATTTCCCGACGGCGCGCGCCGCTACGCCGGCATCGTCCTCGATCTGGCTTTCGACCATGCGCTGGCGCTCGACTGGCCGCGCTACAGCGGCGACGCGCTGCCCGACTTCTGCGCTCGCGCCGGCCGTGCGGTCGCAGATGCCGCGCACTGGTTCGAGCGCGCCGGCGGCCGCCGCAGCTCGGCCGCGTCGTTCGCCGCGCTGCTGCTGTCGTACGCCGAGCCGGCCGGCATCGATCGCGCCATCGCGCGCACCGCCGCGCGGCTGCGCCAGCCGCAGGCGCTGCTCGACGCCGGCCGCGCCTGGCCCTCGCGCCTGCCGGCCTTGCGCAGCGCGCTGCCGCCGCTGCTCGAGACCCTGGCGGCGACTTATTAGGGCGGACGAATCAGCCTTCGCGCAGGCGGCGCAGTTCGATCAGCTTCGACGGCAGCTCGGCGGCCGGGCTCGGCATGCAGAAGTGATGGCCCTGCAGGGTGAAGGCGTCGGCCGGCGCCGCGCTGCCGATGTAGTAGCCCTGCGCCGCGTCGCAGGCGCGCTCGCGCAGGTAGACGAGCTGCGCCTCGGTCTCGACGCCTTCGGCGACCACGCGTACCTTGAGACCGTGCGCCATGGCAATGATGGCGCGCGCGACGGCGGCATCGGCGGGATCGTCGATGATGTCGTGCACGAAGCTGCGGTCGATCTTGAGCAGGTCGATCGGAAAGCGCGTGATGTACGACAGGCTCGAATAGCCGGTGCCGAAATCGTCGACGGCGATCGCCACGCCGAGCTCGCGCAGCGTCTTCAGGATGAAAGTGGTGTCCTCGGACTGCGCCATCAGCGCGCCTTCGGTGATCTCCAGCACCAGCTTCGATGCCGGCAGGCCGCTGCCGGCCAGCGCGGCGCGCACCTGCTCGACGAGCTCGGGATGGGCGAACTGCTTCGGCGACAGGTTGACGGCGACGCTCAGGCTCTGGCCGAGGCGACGCTGCAGCTCGACGGCTTCGCGGCAGGCGCTGTTCAGCGTCCAGTAGCCGATCGGAATGATCAGGCCGGTCTCCTCGGCGACCGCGAGGAAGGCCGACGGCGGCACCAGGCCGCGCTCCGGATGCCGCCAGCGGATCAGCGCCTCGACGCCGGACACCTCGCCGGTCGCCAGGCTGATCTGCGGTTCGTAGTGCATCTCGAACTCGCCGCGCGCCAGCGCGCGGCGCAGCTCGGTCTCGATGAGGATGCGCTGCTCGGCCTCGACCAGCATGTCCTGCGTGAACAGGCGATAGCCGGCGCGGCCGCCGAGCTTGGCCTTGTACATCGCCGTGTCCGCGTTCTTCAGCAAGGTCACCGGGTCGTGGCCGTCGGCCGGATAGCGGCTGATGCCGACGCTGGCGGTCACGTGCAGCTCGTGCGGCCCGACGACGATCGGCCGCGCCATCGCCGACACCACGGCCTGCGCGCTGCGCACGATGCTGTGCGCATCGGCGAGGTCCGGCAGCAGGATGGCGAACTCGTCGCCGCCCATGCGCGCGATCGAATCGCAGCCGCGCACGCAATCGCGCAGCCGCGCGGCGACCGCCTGCAGGATCTGGTCGCCGACGTGATGGCCGAGCGAATCGTTGATGCGCTTGAAGTTGTCGAGGTCGATCATCATCAGCGCGAGGCCGTTGCGGGCGCGGCGCGCGCGCGCGATCGCGACCGCCATGCGGTCGTTGAACAGCGCGCGGTTCGGCAGCTGCGTCAGGGTGTCGTGGTGCGCGAGATGGCGGATGTAATCCTCGCGCCGGCGGCGCTCGGTGATGTCGTAGGCCATCGCCAGATAGCCGGTCAGCCGGCCGCTGCCGTCGCGCCGCGCCGTCACCGCCATCTCGATCGGCACCGACGAGTCGTCCTTGCGGCGCGCGCTCCACTCGTGTTCGTCGACCAGGCCGCGATCGGCGCGCAGCGTCAGCGCCGACAGGCCGGCGTCGACGCGCACGCCGAATTCCTTGCCGAGCTCGTCGGCGCGGGCCGCCAGATCGCGGCCGTCGACGAGCTGGTGCAGGGCAAGCTTGCCGATCATCTCGTCCTGGCGATACCACCAGAGACGCTCGGCCGCCGGATTGGCCGCCACCACGCGGCCGTCGCGATCGGTGGCGATGATGCCGAACGCCGCGCCGTCGAGGATCGATTGCCGGAAACTGTCGGCGTCGGCCAGCGCCTGCTCGGCGCGGCGGCGGTCGCTGATGTCGGCGACCACGCCGACGAAGCGGCGCTGGCCATCCGTCTCGATCGCGTTGACCGACAGCGACATCGGAAACTCCTCGCCGTTGCGGCGCTGCCCGATGACCTCGCGGCGCAGGCCGATGATGCGGCCGTACTGTTCGGGCCGGAAGTGGGTCACGTGCGCGTCGTGGCTGGCGCGGAAACGTTCCGGCATCAGCATCGTCACGTTGCGGCCGACGACGTCGGCGGCGGCGTGGCCGAACATCTGTTCGGCGGCGCGGTTGAAGGTCTGCACGATTCCCGCTTCGTCGATCGTCAGGATGCCCTCGGCGCTGCCGTCGACGATCGCGCGCTGATAGGCCTCCGTGCGGCGCAGCGTCGTGGTGATGTTCTCGGCGATCGCGCGTGCGCGCTGGCGGCCGCCGCCGAGCAGGAAGACGATGACGGCGAGCAGCAGGCTGTACAGCGTGCCGGCGATCGCGGTCGCCGACGGCGCCGTCGACGCGCCGGCGAACGCCGCCGTGCCCGCGTAACGCAAACGCCACTGCCGGCCATACAGGTTCAGCGTCTGCTCGCCCGCCAGCAGCGGTCGCACATCGGCCGGCGCGTTGTCGAACAGCGTGCCGCCGCCGGCATCGTCCAGCCGCAGGCGGATGCCGGCGGCCGCGGCCGCGAGCACCGGGCGCAGGAAGTCGCCCATGCGAAACGGCGCGTACACGTAACCGAGCAGCGCGCCGCGGCGGTCCGCGATGTCGTGCAGCGGCAGCTCGCGACGGTACACCGGCAGGTACAGCAGCGTGCCCTTCTGCGGATCCTCGCCGGTTTCCCGCACGAGCTCGACCGGACCGCTCAGCGCCGCCTCGCCGCTGTCGCGCGCCATCACCATCGCCGCGCGCCGCACCGGCTGCGCGAACATGTCGTAGCCGAAGGCGCGCTGATTGCGCTTGGTGAACGGCTCGATGAATTCGATGGCGGTGTACTCGTCGCGCGGTCCGGCCGGAAAGACGGCATAGGCCGGAAAACCCTCGGCGCGCACGCGGCGCTCGTGCTCGCCCAGTTGCGCGGCCTCGATCCGGCGCGCGAAGGCGATCGCCTGCACGCCGGGATAGCGCAGGCCGATATCGAGACTTTCGACGTAGTGCCGCCACTGCCCGCGATCGACCGCGCCGGCGGCATCGAACAGCTCGACGCCGCCGCGCAGGATCTGCTCGCAGGCCTGCAGGCGCGCGGCGACGGCGCCGCTGATGCGTGTCGTTTCGTGGTTGAAGCGCTCGCGCCGTTCGTGATCCGTGAGCTGGCGAACATAGCGGTAGCCCGCGACGGTCAAGGCCAGGCCCAAGGCCAGCACGCCCAGTGCCGGCAGCCACGCTGACCATGCCGTCCTTTCTGCCGCATCGCTTCGCACTCCGGCCTCCGCGTTCCGCCGGAATCAACGCCATGCCGATTGTCGATGCCGGCGCGCGATACCGCCGCAGCGCGGTATGTCTTCTCCACAATGGCTTTGATGATTCGCCGGCCCGCCGCGTGCACGCGCCCTCACTGGATTGGACGAGGCCGCGCACGGGAGCGCAGACTAGGATGTGCGGTAAGTCAGACTCACCAACGAACGCAGATGGCAGACCTCAGCGGCGAACGCCCCAGTGTACTGCAGGCTTTTTCCGGCCTGTCGCTCGACGAACTCGAAATCCTCAACAACGCCGACCGCTTCGCGCAGGCCGAGCTGTACCCGCTCGCGCAGCGCATGGACGACGAGGAATGGTGGCCGGCCGACATCTTCCCGAAGATCGGCGCGACCGGCTATTTCGGCGTCACCGCGCCCGAGGCCTACGGCGGCTGCGGACTCGACGTGTTCGCCTCCGGCCTGATCCTGCAGGCCTTCTCGCGCTGGAACCATGCGCTGGGCCTGGCCTGGGTGGCGCACGAGAACCTGTGCATGAACAACCTGCTGCGCAACGCCAGCGAGGCGCAGAAGAACAGATACCTGCCGGGCCTCAACAAGGGCACGCTGATCGGCGCACTCGGACTCACCGAGCCGGGCGCCGGCTCCGACGCGCTCGGCTCGATGCGCACCACGGCGCGCCGCGAAGGCGGCCACTACGTGCTCAACGGCCGCAAGATCTACATCACCAACGGCCCGGTCGCCGACGTGCTGCTGGTCTACGCGAAGACCGACAAGGACAAGGGCGCGCAGGGCATCTCGGCGTTCATCGTCGAGAAGGACTTCGCCGGCTTCAGGGTCGCGCAGAAGCTGGTGAAGATGGGCTTCCGCGGCTCGCAGACCGCCGAGCTGGTGTTCGACGAATGCCGCGTGCCGGCCGAGAACCTGGTCGGCGAGGAGAACCGCGGCGTGAAGATCGTCATGTCCGGCCTCGATCTCGAGCGCGCCATGATCTCGCCGATCTGCCTCGGCATCGCCGAGCGCGCCCTGGCGCTGGCGCTCGACTACGCCAGACAACGCAAGCAGTTCGGCAAGCCGATCGCCGACTTCCAGATGGTGCAGTCGATGCTCGCCGAGATGTACGTGTGGGTCGAGTCGATGCGCCTGTTCACCTACCAGACGCTGCGCGCCGCCAACGTGGTCGACGAGAACGAGGGCGGCCGCGGCGAGATCCACAAGCTGACCGCCGCCGGCGTCATGTACGTCGCCGAGACGATGAACAAGGTGCTCAATCACGCCGTGCAGGTGCACGGCGGCAGCGGCTACATCTGGGAATCCGAGATCAACCGCCTGTACCGCGCCATCAAGCTGCTCGAGATCGGTGCCGGCACGACGGAGGTGCGCAAGATGATCATCGCCGGCGAGCTGCTCAGGGGCTGAGCAGCCCAAGGCGGTTCACTACAGACGACACAGACTGCAAAAGCGGAACCCCCTCCATCAATGGGTGGAATCGGTGAATCTGTGGTTGAAGAGCTTCTATGACGCATCTTGAGCAGCTGAAATCGAACACGCCCGAGGCGATCTGGAACGCCGACACCGTCTATCGCGCCGATCTGTTCAAGGGCAAGGTCGCCCTGGTGTCGGGCGGCGGCAGCGGCATCGGCCGCGCCGTCGCGCTGCTGTTCGCGCGGCTCGGCGCCCGCGTCGTGATCTGCGGCCGCACGCCGGAGAAGCTCGACGCCGTCGCCGACTTCGCGCGCGCGCGCGGCGCGACGATGCTCGCGGTGCCGACCAACGTGCGCGAGCCCGAGCAGGTCGATGCGCTGTTCGCACGCATCCACGACGAATTCGGCCGGCTCGACTGCACGGTCAACAATGCCGGCGGCCAGTTCCCGCAGAACGCGATCGACTACGCGCCCAAGGGCTGGGCCGCGGTCATCAACAACAATCTCAACGGCAGCTGGTACATGATGCAGCGCGCCGCGCAGTACTGGCGCGAGCATCCGGCGCAGGACGGCGCCTGGCGCTCGATCGTCAATGTCGTGGTCGTCACCGAGCGCGGCATGCCCGGCGTCGCGCACACGGTTGCCGCGCGCGCCGGCATCATCGGCGCCTCGCGCACCGTCGCCGTGGAATGGGCGCCGCTCGGCATCCGCGTCAACTGCGTCGCGCCGGGGCTCACCGCCACCGAAGGGCTGGAGGTCTATCCGCCCGAGGCGGTCCGGGAATTCCCGCTCGCCAATCCCCTCAAGCGTCCCGGCACCGCGCTGGAGATCGCCGAAGGCTGCATCTATCTCTCCGCTTCGAGCGGCAGCTTCATCACCGGCGAAGTGCTGACCATCGACGGCGGCGGCAAGCTCTGGGGCGAGCTGTGGACCGCCGGGCGGCCGGAGTACTACAAGCTGCCGACATAGCGCGGACCACGATCGCGCCCATGGGGCGCTCCTACGCGAAGCGTGGCGTCCGCGGCGTTGCGCTGCGCACAGCCGTGACGTGCCGAGGCGGCGTTGCGAGCAGGGCCGAGGTCGCGTTTTCCGCGCACAGCCGTACATCGGTACGGCGAGCACGGAAAGCGCGAGATCGGTCCGCGCAGCAGCCGAATCGGCACGTCACTCGAACCAGGCGCGCACCAGGTTTTTCCCCTCGCGGCGCGCCTTGTACAGGGCCGCGTCGGCGTTGCGCAGCAGCTCGCTGAAGCTGCGCGTGAGCGGGCGTGCGGCGGCGACGCCGCCGGTCACCGTGACGGCGATGTTCTTGCGGTTCGGCTCGGTCGCGATCTTCTGCTCCGAAATCAGCAGGCGCAGGCGCTGCGCCATTTCCAGCGCCGGCTCCTTGTCGCAGCGCGGCAGCAGCACCGCGAAGCCGTCGCCCTCCAGACGGCCGACGCTGTCGATCTTGCGCGTGTGCCGGCCCAGCGTGCGCGCCAGGGTGACGAGTGCGCGATCGCCGATGTCCGAACCCCAGGCCTCGTTGAGCTTGCGGAACTGATCGACGTCGAACAGCGCGACCGAGAGCGGCTCGGCGAAGCGCCGCGCGCGTTCGAGCTCCTGCGCGCCGACTTCGAGGAAATGGCTGCGGTTGTAGACCTGCGTCAGCTGGTCGCGGGTGGCGCGCTCGTAGAGCTCGCGCTGCCGCGCCTTCTGGTCGGTGATGTCGTGAAAGACCTCGACGAAGCCGAGCAGCTCGCCGCTGTCGCTGCGCAGCGCGTCGAGCGTACAGTCGACGATCAGTGCCCTGCCGTCCTGCCGGCGGCGGCGCTGCTCCTCGCGGCAATGGCCGTTGGCGCGCACGAAGTCGAGCGTGCGCCGCGGCACGCCCTCGTGCTGCTCGGCCTCGCCGAACAGCTGCGCGTAAGGACGGCCGATCACCTCGTCCGCGCGCCAGCCGCTGAGATTGCGTGCGCCGCGGTTCCAGCTGCCGACCAGGCCGTGCGCGTCGATGAGGTAGATGCCGAAGGCGCTGACCGATTTCACCAGCTCGGCGTAGCGGCGCGGCTCGCGCTTGAGCAGCTGCTCGTACTCGCCGCTGCGCAGCACGACCGGATCGGCCTGCGGCGGGTCGATGAAATCGAGCGGCGGATAACCGCCGAGGGCAGTGCTGGCATCGTTGTACACGGAGTGGATTCTAAGAACCGCCCCGCCGCGAGCGGGTAGGAAAATGGCCCGCGGGCTGCCAGCGGAACGCCCGACGAAAGCCGTGGTCCACCTGACATCGGGCGGCATTAAGAAGGTATTCAGGGCTCCGGGCCGAGGCTCTTGCTGCAGAATAGAAGACCACTTTGGAGGATCCCCATGAGCAACACGAACAAGGCGATGAAGCGGTTCGGCGGCGTCCTGCTCGGTGCGATGCTGAGCCTGGCGGCCGGCCTGGCGCCGGCCGCCGACGCGAACTCGCCGGTCGGCGTCTGGAAGACCATCGACGACGAAACCGGCAAGGCCAAATCGCTGGTCGAGATCACCGAGAGCGGTGGCCAGCTGCACGGCCGCGTGCTGAAGATCTTCGATCCGTCGAAGCCGAATCCGACCTGCGAGAAGTGCGAGGGCGCGAAGAAGGACCAGCCGATCACCGGCATGGAAATCCTCTGGGGCCTGAAAAAGGACGGCAGCGAATGGACGGGCGGCCAGGTGCTCGATCCGAAGAAGGGCAAGGTCTACAACGCCAAGCTTTCGCTCAGCGACAACGGCAGCAAGCTGAACCTGCGCGGCTACATCGGCTTCTCGATGCTCGGCCGCACGCAGACCTGGCTGCGCGAGACGAATCCGGCGCAGGCGACGGAATCGACGACCGCGCCGTAAGGCGCGCAGCGGTCGTCTCTGCGGCGGGCCGTCGCGGTGACGCGACGGCCTTTTTCGTGGACGACCGTCGCGCCGGCGATTCCCTCAGGGAGCGCGGCACGAAAGGGCGTAGACTTCGCGCCCCGCTTTTGCCCGTCCGCCGCCGCGGAAGTTCGCCGCCATGCGCGAAGGTCTCGTCGCCGCCACTGCCGCCTATCTGATCTGGGGCCTGTTCCCGCTCTACTGGCGCCTGCTGCACGCCGTGCCGGCGACGCAGATCATGGCGCACCGCATCGCCTGGAGCGCCGCCTTCGTCGCCGCCTGGCTCGCGGCGCGCGAAGGCTGGGCCTGGCTGCGCGGCCTGTCGCCGCGGCTGCTGGCGATGCTCGCCGCCAGCTCGCTGCTGATCGCCTGCAACTGGTGGCTGTACATCTGGGCGGTCAACGCCGGCCACGTCGTCGACGCCAGCCTCGGCTACTTCATCAATCCGCTGTTCAGCGTGCTGCTCGGCGTCGGCTTCCTGCGTGAGCGCCTCAACGCCGCGCAATGGCTGGCCGTGGCACTGGCCGCCGCCAGCGTGGTCTGGCTCGGCGCCAGCACCGGGCACGTGCCCTGGGTCGCGCTCGGCATCGCCGCCTCGTTCGGCGGCTACGGGCTGCTCCGCAAGCTCGCCGTGGTGCCGGCCGTGCAGGGCCTGGCGATCGAGACGGCGCTGCTATTCGTGCCGGCGCTCGCCTATCTGCTGTGGGCCGAACACGCCGGCGTGGCCGGCTTCGCGCACCTCGGCCGCGGCGTCGACGCCGGCCTCATTCTCGGCGGTCTGGTCACCGCCGTGCCGCTGGCGCTCTTCGCCCATGGCGCGCGCCGCGTGCCGCTCAGCCTCATCGGCATCCTGCAGTACCTGACGCCGTCGATGCAGCTCGTCATCGGCGTGCTGCTCTACGGCGAACCTTTCGGCGGCGCTCGGGCGCTCGGCTTCGCCGGCATCTGGGCGGCGCTCGTGCTGTTCGCGCTCGACGGGCTCTTGCGCAGCCGCCGCGCCGTCCCCACTGCGTGAGGCACCGCCGGCGCGGATTCCCTAGAATCGCGACACCCACCGGAATCCACCGACCAGAACCGGCGCCGGCCCCGGCGCCGTCACCAGGACCCCATATGTCAGTTAGCGATTTCATCAACGCGGCGAAGGAAGAAGACGACAAGAACCGCAAGGTCCCGGGCCTCGAGGAGCGCCTGTTCAAGGCGCGCATCATCCTCATCTATGGCGCGATCAACCAGAAGCTCGCCGAGACCTTCAGCGCGCGCCTGCTGGCGCTGGCCGCGGATTCCGATGAGCCGATCACCCTCTACATCAACAGCCAGGGCGGCCACGTCGAATCCGGCGACACCATCCACGACATGATCAAGTTCGTGAAGCCGGCGGTACGCATCATCGGCACCGGCTGGGTCGCCAGCGCCGGCGCGCTGATCTACAGCGCCGCCAAGCGCGAGAACCGCCTGAGCCTGCCGAACACGCGCTTCATGCTGCACCAGCCGTCCGGCGGCGCCGGCGGCACGGCGTCCGACATCGCCATCATGGCCAAGGAGATCGTGCTGATGCGCCAGCGCCTCAACGAGATCTTCGCGCGCGAGACCGGCCAGCCGCTGGAACGCATCCAGCGCGACACCGAGCGCGACTACTGGATGAGCGCGCAGCAGGCCAAGGAGTACGGCCTGGTCGGCCGCATCATCGACAACGCCGCGCAGATCGACGGCTGAACGCGGCGCGGTTCGGCGCAGACGCCGCCCGCGGGCGGCGTTTTCGTTGGCGCCGCTCAGTGCTGCAGATCGAGCGCCTCGGCCCGCAGGCCGCGCGCTCGCAGCAGTTCGACGAGCAGGCCGCAGTCGCCGTGCATGGCCAGCACGCGGCGCGCGCCGGTTTCCTCGATCGTGCGCAGCAGCGACGGCCAGTCGGCGTGATCGGACAGCGTGAAGCCGCGGTCGTACTTGGCGGCGCGGCCATTGTCGGCGCCCATCCAGCCGGAGGCGAACCCGGTGCGGTACGGCGCCAGGCGCTTCAGCCACGGCGTGCCGAAGGCGTGCGGCGGCACCAGGATCAAGGATCCGCGGAAGTCGTGGCTCGCCACGCATTCGTTGACCGGCCTGGTCGGCAGCATGGCGATGCCGGCGCGGCGGTAGTGGCCGACCAGCTTGGTCATCGCCTCGTGCAGGTAGGCCGTGCTGTCGGCCGTCGTCTGCGGATCGACGTGCCGCAGCAACTCGGCGAGCACGCGCTGCGCCTTGCCGAGCGCGTAGCAGAACAGCACGGACGCGAAACCTTCGGCGCGATTGCGCATCCACCAGGCGTGGATCTCGGCGCTGGCGCTGCCCGACGGCGGCCACACGTACTCGGGTGAGGCGAACGTGGCTTCGGTGACGAAGGTGTCGCAGCGCACGACCTCGAACGGCGCGCAGCTCGGATCGTCGTCGCGCTTGTAGTCGCCGGACACCACCCAGACCTCGCCGTCGACCTCGATGCGCACCTGCGCCGAGCCGAGGATGTGTCCGGCCGGGTGCAGCGACACGCGCGCCGCGCCGAGCTCGAACGTCTGCCCGTAGTCCTGCGGCTTGACCTGCGCGCCGGCGCCGAGCCGCGTGCGCAGCAGGCCGTAGCCAGGCGCCGCCGTCCAGTAGCGCGCGCAGCCGCTCTTCGCGTGATCGCCATGCGCATGCGTGACCACCGCGCGCGTCACGCGCTTGTGCGGGTCGATATAGAAATCGCCGGCGGGGCAGTAGAGGCCTTCGGGGCGCAGGACGACGAGATCGGACATCGCGACAGCGTAGCGGCTTTCAGGCCTCGCCGATCACCGACAGCAGTCTTTGCAGCGCGCCGCGATTCGCCGCGACCACCGCGCGGCCCGCCTCGCCGATCGCGCGGCGGCGGCGTTCGTCGCGCAGCAGCACGCGCAGCGACTCGGGCAGCGAGTTGGCGCTGACCTGGATGCCGCCTTGCGCGTCGAGCAGCAGGTCGCGCGCCTGCACGAAGTTGTGCATGTGCGGACCGAACAGCACCGGCAGGCCGAGCGCCGCCGGTTCGAGCACGTTGTGGCCGCCGACCGGCAGCAGCGAGCCGCCGACGAAGGCGACGTCGCTGGCGGCGAAGTAGGCGAACATCTCGCCCATGCTGTCGCCGAGCAGGACCTGCGCCGTGACGGCGGCGTCGCCGTCGAGCGCACTGCGCCGCTGCAGGCTGAAGCCCTTGCCCTCGATCAGTTTCGCCACCGCGTCGAAGCGCTGCGGGTGGCGCGGCACCAGCAGCAGCAGGGCGCGCGCTTCGCTGCGCAGCAGTTCGCGATGCGCGGCGAGCACGATCTCGTCCTCGCCTTCGTGCGTGCTCGCCGCGACCCAGACCGGCCGTCCCGCCCAGCGCGCGCGCAGCTGCGCGCCGAGCGCGAGCTGCGTTTCGGGAACCGCCTGATCGAACTTGATGTTGCCCATCACGCTGACGCGCGCGTCGGGCGCGCCGAGCGCGCGGAAGCGCTCGGCATCGGCCGCGCTCTGTGCGGCGATGTGGGCGGCGTCGGCGAGCGTGCGGCGCGCGAAACCCTTGACGCGCGAATAGCCCTGGAACGAGCGCGGCGACAGGCGCGCGTTGGCGATGGTCAGCGGAATGTGGCGGGCCGCCGCGGCGCGCAGCAGGTTCGGCCACAGCTCGGTTTCCATGACGACGATCTGCCGCGGCCGCACGCGGCCGAGAAAGCGCGCGACGACATCCGGCAGATCGTAGGGCGCGTAGCTGTGACGCACGTCGGCGCCGAGCGTCGCCCGCACGCGTTCCGAGCCGGTCGGCGTGGTGGTCGTCACCCAGACGCGGCCGGCGCCGTGCTTGGCGACCAGCGCGCGGATCAGGGGCAGCGCGGCCAGCGTTTCGCCGACCGAGACCGCGTGCACCCAGACCGCGACCGGCTCGGCCGGCCGCGCGACGAAACCGAAACGCTCGCCCCAGCGTTCGCGATAGGCGCGCAGCGCGCGGCTGCGCCAGAGCAGGCGCAGCAGCAAGAACGGCGTGAGCAGGTAGAGAAGAACCGTGTAGAGGACGCGCATGGGCGGCGAGCGTAACCGTGCCGTGTGACCGCTACAATGCGCGC
The DNA here is from genome assembly GCF_000474945.1 of Solimonas soli DSM 21787. Classification (GTDB taxonomy): domain Bacteria; phylum Pseudomonadota; class Gammaproteobacteria; order Nevskiales; family Nevskiaceae; genus Solimonas; species Solimonas soli. Next base: position 393,871 of record NZ_KI440836.1, read on the forward strand.
TCCTCCATGTCCCGCGCCTCATGGCCGCTCCCAAGCTCGAAGCCCGTCACTTCCATCCGCGCTGGTGGCCGACCTGGATCGGCATCGCGCTGATCTGGCTGCTGAGCTGGCTGCCGCTGTCGCTGCTGCTCGCGGTCGGCGCCGGGCTCGGCTGGCTGGCCGGCCGCCTGCTGCGCGGGCGGCGGCGCGTGGTGCGCGTCAATCTCGAGCTCTGCTATCCGCAGATGGGTCGCGATGCGCGCGAGCGCCTGATCGACGCGCACTTCCGCGCGCTCGGCGCCGGCGTGTTCGAAGCGGCGGTCGCCTGGTTCGCACCCGACTGGCGGCTGGCGCGGCGCGGCGAGGTGGTCGGCCTCGAGCATCTCGACGCCGCGCAGGCCGACGGCTCCGGCGTGCTGCTGCTGACCGGGCATTTCACGACGCTGGAAATCGGCGCGCGCTACGTCTGCCTCGCGCATCGCCCGTTCCACGCCATGTACCGGCCGTACAACAACGCCGTGCTCGACTACTTCATGCATCACTGGCGCGAAGGCCGCTCCGGCCTGCCGGCGCTGCCGCGCGACGATCTGCGCGGCCTGGTCAAGGCCCTGCGCCAGGGCCACGCGATCTGGTACGCGCCGGACCAGACGCTGGATCCACGCATCAGCGTGTTCGCGCCGTTCTTCGGCGTGCCGGTCGGCACCATCACCGCGACCGCGCGCCTCGCGCAGATGGGCCGTGCCAAAGTCGTGCCGTACTTTCCGCAGCGCATCGGCGGCCGCTACCGCGTCACCTTCTTTCCGGCCCTGGAACATTTTCCGAGCGGCGACGAATTCGCCGACGCCGCGCGCATCAACCGCGTGCTCGAGGACGGCATCGCCCTGGCGCCGAGCCAGTATTTCTGGGTGCACCGCCGTTTCAAGCGCCTGCCGCCGGGCACGCCCAACCCGTACAGATCGACTTATTGATCCGGCCACAATGAACTTGAATCGGATATGAGCCACGGCCGGCGTGGCCGGATCAATAACAAAACCCGTGCTCTGCGGTTATTGAGGCGGCGACCGCGCGTTCGGCAAAGCCCGCAGGCGTTCGGCCGAGCCTTCAGCATCTTCAAGTTCATGATGGCCGCCTCAATAACAGGCCGCGCCGTCATCGGCAGCGCGAAGGCGCAGGAAACGGCTGCTATAGTTGGGCGGCTAAAAAGCACTCGGGGAAACAAGGACGCATGAACAGCTTTCGCAAAGCCGCACTGACGGCGGTCTTCGCCGGCGGTATCGCCCTGGCGCCGCTGAGCTTCGCCGCCAACGTGGCGCAGGACGCCCAGGCCCTGATCGACGCCGGCAAGGCCAGCGAGGCGCTCAGCAAGCTCGACGACCATCTGGCCAAGAATCCGCAGGACGCCGAAGCGCGTTTCACCAAGGGTCTGGCGCTGGTCAAGCTGGGCCGCAGCAGGGACGCCATCCGCGTGTTCGCCGATCTGACGCGCGACTATCCGCAGCTGCCGGAGCCGTACAACAACCTCGCCGTGCTCTACGCCGCGCAGGGCGAATACGACAAGGCGCGCGACGCGCTGCAGGCCGCGGTCGTCAAGCATCCGGGCTACGCGACGGCGCACGAGAATCTCGGCGACATCTACGCCGCGCTGGCCGGCGCCGCCTACGGCAAGGCCGCCGCGCTCGACGCCGGCAACCAGGGCGTGCGCCGCAAGCTCGCGGTCATCAACCAGCTCGACACCGGCCTCGACGCCGCCGTCGCGCCGCAGCCGGTCGCGGCCGCAGCGGCCGCAGCGCCGCCGAGCGCGGCGCCCGTCGCGGCGCCGGCCAAAGCGGCCGAGGCGCCGAAGAGCGCGGAGAGCGAGGCGCGCCACAGCGCCGCCATCGGCCAGGTCAACGCCTGGGCGAAGGCTTGGGCGAGCAAGGACCTCGACGCCTACTTCGCGCTGTACGCCCCCGAGTTCACGCCGGAGGGCGGCATCTCGCGCGAGACCTGGCAGGCGCAGCGCCGCGATCGCATCGAGAAGCCGAAGCACATCGCCGTGCGCGTCGACAATCCGCAGGCCACCGACATCGAGGACGGCGCGGTGCGCGTGAGCTTCCGCCAGGTCTACGAATCGGATTCGTTCAAGGATTCGGTCAGCAAGGTGCTCGAACTGGTGCCGGTCAACGGCAGCTGGCTGATCGTCCGCGAGTACACTCGCTGAGCGACGCTTTGCGGTTCGGGGATTTTTCCGTGCGAGGGACGCGGTACTTCTGATGCGTGTGTTTGCCTATGCCCGGCCGCTGCTGCTCGCTGCCGGGCTCTTCAGCGCCGGCGTGCAGGCGGCCGAGGCCGCTTCCCCGGAACAGCAGTTCAGCGCCGTCATCGACCTGCTCTCGGCCGGCAAGGCCGAGGACGCGCTGCACGCGCTCGAGCAGCTGACGCAGCGCGCGCCCGATTTCCGGCTGGGGACGCAGTTCTACGGCGAAGTGAAGAAGCGCCTCGCCGCCGACGCGCGCGCGACACAACTGGCCGCGCTCGCCGATGAAGCGCGCGTGCGGCTCGCCAGCGAACGCGCCGTGCCGAAGGCCGGCACCATGCCGGACTCGGTGCTGCGCCTTGCCGCCGCGTTCAAGCACCTGATCGTCGTCGACCTGCCGCGCGCGCGCCTCTACGTGCTGCGCAACGACGGCGGCGAGCTGAAGCTGGTGCGCAACCAGTACGCGGCGATGGGCAAGAACGGCTGGGGCAAGCAGAGCGCCGGCGACAACCGCACGCCGGTCGGCCTCTATCACGTCACCGGCTGGATCGACGGCCGGAAGCTGCCGGATTTCTATGGCGCCGGCGCCTTCCCGCTCAACTATCCGAATCTCTGGGACCAGTTCAAGCGGCGCACCGGCTCCGGCATCTGGCTGCACGGCGTGCCGAGCACGACCGACACGCGGCCGCCGCTGTCGAGCGAGGGCTGCGTGACCATGGCCAATGCCGACCTGCTCGCGCTCAAGCCTTACGTCGAACTCGGCCAGACGCCGGTGCTGCTCAGCGACGCCCTGAGCTGGCAGAGCAGCGAGCAGACGCAGAAGGAACGCGAGGCGTTCATGGCGCGCATCGAGAAGTGGCGCCGCGCCTGGACCGGCAAGGACACCGAGCGCTACCTGTCGTTCTACGGCGACGACTTCACCACCGAAGGCATGCGCCTCAAGGACTTCGCCGCGCACAAGCGGCGCGTCAACGCGCAGAAGAAATTCATCGACGTGCAGCTGTCCGACATCAGCCTGTACCGCTATCCGGGCAGCGACGGCGAGCTGATGCTCGCCGAGTTCACCCAGCACTACCGCTCCGACAATTTCGGCATGGACTCGCGCAAGCAGCAGTTCTGGAAGCGCGACGCCGAGGGCGGCTGGAAGATTTTCCGCGAGGAGAACCGCTGAGCGGCGCGCGCCGCTCGGCGCGCGATCACGGCAGCGGCTTGGGCTGCACCGCCGGTTCGGCGGCCGGATAGCTGAGGCGCGCCGGCGAGCGCTTCGGCATGTTGTGCTGCAGCCAGCTCAGCATGTCGGCCCACACGCGCTGCGACTGCTGCGCGGTCGGCATGATGCCGGCATGCGGCAGCTCCAGCGTGATCACCGGCATGCCCAGGTTGAGGCCGGCGAAATTGCCGAGCGAGCCCGGATAGGTGCCGAGCTGATGCAGGCGCAGATAGCCGAAGCGCGCCGGCGGCTGGTCCGGACCGTCGTAGTCGAGCACGCCGTATGGCGCGTGCACGGAGACGATCGCGTCGGGGCGGAACTCCTCGATCTGCTGCAGCAGCCAGCGCGTTTCCGGCTCCGACAGCGCGCCCGGACCCGGATAGCGGCGCGGGTCCTTGCGCGTCTTCTTCTCCCAGTAGCTGAGCGCCTCGGTCTTCCAGTCGGCGGTCGGGAAATTGCGGTTGAGATCGACGCCGTTGGCGTTGACGCGCGTCGCCGGCTGGGCCAGCAGGCCGTCCGGATTGGCGCAGGGAATCACGCGCCACTCGAAGGGCTGGAAGCGTTCCTGGTCGATGCGCTGCATCCACTGGAAGACGACGCTGACCGCCGAGAACTCGTCGCCGTGGATGCCGCCGAGCAGCAGCACGCGGCGCGGCACGCTGCGCTGCGATTTCGCCGGATAGTCGCGATACAGCAGCGGCTGCCCGCGCACGCTGGTGCCCTGGGTCAGGCGCAGGCCGGCTTTCAGGCAGCTCGCGGTGTCGACATTGCCGAGCCGCGCGCCGAGCGCGCGACAGGCGCCTTCGACGGTGATCAGCGGCGTCGCCCCGGCGCCGCGCGGCGTCGCCAGCGCCGCCATGGAGATAACAAAAAGCCCGGCGAGGAGCCGGGCTGGCAACGGCTGTCCGGCGCTCGGCCTACTTCTTGATGCCACGTTCCTTGCGCACCTTGTCGACCAGGAAATCGATGGCCGCGATCGTCTGATCGAGGCCGCCCGCCATCGCCGGTCCGGTCATGTACTTGCCGCCGACCACCAGCGTCGGCGTGCTGGTGACGCCATAACCGCGCGCCAGCATCTCGGCGCGGTTGACCTGGGCGTCGACCACGAAGCTGTTGAAAGTGCCGGAGAACACATCGGCCGAGATGCCGGCCTTGTCCTGGAACAGCGCGGCGAGCGCCTGCTCGGAGCCAAGCTCGCGCGGATCGCGGTGAATCGCCTCGAACAGCGGCTGGTGCATCTTGGCGAACACGTTCAGCGCCAGCTCGGTGTAGTAGGCCCGCGCGTGCAGCACGCCGATCGGATGGCCGAGCGAGTTCGGATAGCGCAGCAGATCGACGTCGGCCGGCTTCTTCTTCTCCCAGTCGTGCAGCGTCGGCTCGAAGGCGTAGCAGTGCGGGCAGCCGTACCAGAAGAACTCGGCGACCTCGATACGCCTGGCGTCGGCCGGCGCCGTCGTTTCGCGGACCTGCTTGTACTGCTTGCCTTCCTCGAACTTCGCCGAGTCGGCGGCCGAGCAGGCGAAGGCGCTCAGCGTGAGGGCAGCGGCGAGCAGACCGCGGAACAGATGGCGCACGCAGGCCTCCGGCGGGGCTTACTGGAGACCGTTGACGTACGAGGCCAGGGCCTCGATTTCGGAATCGCTCAGCTTCGACGCGACCGTCGCCATGATCTTGTGGTTGCCTTCCGGCAGCTCGCCCTTGGCGTCCTCGCGGTACTGCTTGAGGCGCGCCGAAACGTAGACCGAGTGCTGGCCGCCGATGCGCGGATAGGCGGCGGGCGACACGCCGGCGCCGGTCGGGCCGTGGCAGGCGGCGCAGGCCGGCAGGCCGCGCGCGGCGTCACCGGCGCGATAGATCTTCTGCGCGACCGGGATCGCGTCGGCGCTGCCGACGCCCGGCGCCGCCGGCTGTGCGGCGAAGTAGGCGGCGAGGTTCTGGACGTCCTCGTCCGAGAGCGCCGCGGCCTGCGGCTGCATCAGCGGATTCTGGCGCTTGCCGGCCTTGAACTGATGCAGCTGCTCGGCGATGTAGCGCGAGCTCTGCGCGGCGAGCTTCGGCCATTGCGGATTGGCGCTGTTGCCGCCCGGACCATGACAGGCCGTGCAGACCGCAGCCTTGGAGGCGCCCGCTTCGGCGCTGCCCTGGGTGTACGGATCCTTGGCGGCGCCTTCGGCGAAGACCGCAAGCGGTGCGCAGAGGACGGCAGCCAGCAAAACGCGCTTCATTCGACAAACTCCCGGACAGGACGCAGCGGCCGATCGTCTTCCACAGACTGCCGTCGCGAGATGGATCAAACAAAAGTTCCGGGATTCTACAGGGTCCATCGGCCACATTTCACGCCGCCGGCGCGCCGCGCGGGGTCGCGGACGGCTATGCTGCGCGCCATTGCCGAGGTGCACCGTTCCCATGCCTGCCAGCCGTTCCCCCTCCGCCAAGGTCGCCGGCGACCGCGGCACGCCGAATCCTCTGGCGGGCGCCGCCTTCCTGCTGTCCTGCGCCAAGCTCACCCAGCTGCCCGCCGACGGCCTGCCCGAGATCGCCTTCGCCGGCCGCTCGAACGCCGGCAAATCGAGCGCCCTCAACACGCTGTGCGGGCAGAAGCAGCTGGCGCGCGTGTCGAAGACGCCGGGCCGCACGCAGCTGATCAATCTGTTCGACGTGCCGGGCGGCCGCTTCGCCGACCTGCCCGGCTACGGCTTCGCCGAAGTGCCGAAGGACGTCAGCCAGAGCTGGGGGCGCCTGATCGGCGACTATCTGCAAGGCCGCGCCAATCTGCGCGCCATCGTGCAGATCATGGACATCCGCCATCCGCTCACGCCGTTCGACGTGCAGATGCTGGAATGGGCCGCGCAGCGCGGCCTGCGCTGCCTGCTGCTGCTGACCAAGGCCGACAAGCTGAGCTTCGGTGCCGCCAAGAACGTGCTGCTGCAGGTGCGCAAGGCGGTCGCCGAACTGCCGGAAGTCGAGGTGCGCCTGTTCTCCTCGGAGAGCCGGCTCGGCGTCGACGAGGTGCGCACGCTGCTGCGCGACTGGCTGTCGGCCGCCGCCGGCTGAGTCGCGGTGCTGCGCACGCTGGGCATCCTGCTGGTCCTCGCCGTCGCGGCCTGGTTCGCGCACCGGCAGCGGCTCGACGAAGCGCTGGTCGATGCCGTGCTGGGCCCGCAGGCGGCGCCGGCGCCGCTGGTCGCGCTTGCCGTCGTGCTGATCGCCGGTCTCCTGCTGATGTTTCCGCGGCGCTGACCGTGCCGCGGCGCCGGACTGCGCCGCCGTTCTCGTTCTGAGGAGTTGCACCCGTTGCGAAACGGTGACGCTTCGCCATAGCGTGGCGGACGCGGACGGGGGGCGCCGCGCTTCCCCACTTCTTGCGCAAACACGCAAAGACATGGCGAGTTTCGCCGCCCCGGTTCCGGCGCGGCTTCCGCAAGAGACGGCCAAGGCGTTGATGTGAAAAGGAGTTCCTTCGAGGCCAGGGAATGGCATCGGCCGTGCAGAAGCATGGCATCCAAATGGTTCACTCGTGCATCCAAGTTGCTGGGACCCCTTCCTTTCCATCCATGAATACGCAGATCCGCATCGGCCGCCGGCTGCTGCTGGCCATGGCCACCGCCTTGTGCGGCGCTTGCGCCGTCGGCCCCGAATACCGCACGCCGCCGCCCGACGACAACGTACCGGCGCAGTGGCATGCGCGCCTGCCGCACGGCGGTGAAGTTTCGGCGCTGACGCAGTGGTGGCGGCAGTTCGACGATCCCCTGCTCGCCGAACTGGTCGACGCGGCCGAGGCGCGGCATCCGGACATCGACGCCGCGGTGGCCGCCGTGCGTGAGGCGCGCGCCGCGGTGACCGGCTCGCGCGCCGGCCTGCTGCCGGGCATCAGCGGCAACGGCGTGATGACGCGCAGTTCCGGTTCCGGCGACAGCGGCGGCGCCGACACGCCGCCGTTCACGCTGTTCAACGGCTCGCTCGACGCCAGCTGGGAGCTCGATCTGTTCGGCGGCGCGCGGCGCGGCCTCGAGGCGAGCCGCGCACGCCTGCAGGCTGCCGAGGCGGACTGGCACGAGGCGCGCGTGACCCTCGCCGCCGAAGTCGCCGACGCCTACGTCGAGCGCCGCTACTGCGAGCGCCTCGTGGCGCTGTATCGCGACACGCTCGAATCGCGCCGCGAGACCGAGCGGCTGACGACGCTCAAGCTCAAGGCCGGTTTCGTGGCGCCCGCCGACGAGGCGCAGGCGCGCGCCGGCAGCTACGAGAGCGAGAACCAGCTGATCGCGCAGGAGGGCGTCTGCCAGCAGGATCTCAACCGTCTCGCGCAGCTCACCGCGCTGCCGGCCGCGCAGCTCGAGGCGCGCCTCGCCGCCACGCCCGACCGCGGCGCGCAGGCCGCGGGCGCGGCGGCGGAAAGCGCCGATCGCAGCGGCATTCCGGTGCCGACGAATCCGGCGGTGCCGGCGGTGCCGGCGGCGCTGCTCTCGCAGCGCCCGGACCTGATGTCGGCCGAACGCACGCTGGCCGCGGCGAGCGCCAACATCGGCGTCGCCGTCGCCAGCCGCCTGCCGTCGCTGAGTCTCGGCGGCTCGATCGGCATCAACCATCTCGCGCACAGCGGCCAGGACGTGCGCAGCTGGTCGTGGTCGCCGCAGCTGACGCTGCCGATCTTCGAGGGCGGCGCCGGCGTGGCGCGCGTCGAGACGGCCCGCGCGCAGTACGACCAGGCGCTGGCCGGCTATCGCGGCAAGGTGCTGGTCGCCGTGCAGGAGGTCGAGGACGCGCTGACCCGCGTCGACGCCTCGGTGCGCCGCGCCGACGCGGCGCGCCAGGCCGAGCGGAACTACAGCCTGCTGCTCGCCTCGCAGGAGAACCGCTACCGCCTCGGCGCGACTTCGCTGCTCGATCTCGAGGACACGCGGCGCCTGACGCTGGCGAGCCGCGAATCGCTGGCCGCCGTCGAGCTGGAGATCAGCCAGTCCTGGATCGCGCTGTACAAGGCCGCCGGCGGCGGCTGGCGCGACGATGCCGGCACCGCCGTCGGCCAGGCTTCTTCCCCATCGGGCGGCGCCGCCGCCGCACAGAACCCAGCAGGAGCTGGTGCATGAACGCCTCTTCCTTTCCTCGTCATACCCTGCGGCTGGTCATTGCCGTGCCGCTGCTCGCGGCGTTCGCGGCCTGCGGCAAGAAGGAGAGCGCCCCGGAAGCGCCGAAGCCGGTGATGACGGTGGAAACCGTCGCGCCGCAGGCCCAGGAATGGCCGCAGCGCCTCGCCGCCAGCGGCAATGTCGCCGCCTGGCAGGAGGCCGTGGTCGGCGCCGAGGTCGGCGGCGCGCGTCTCGTCGAGGTCAAGGTCAACGTCGGCGACGTTGTCAGAAAGGGTGACGTGCTCGCCGTGCTCGATCCGGCGACGCTGCAGGCGCAGGCGGCGCAGCAGGATGCCGCCGTCGCGCAGGCCGAGGCGACGCTGGCCAAGGCGCGCGCCGACGCCGAGCGCGCCGAGCAGCTCGACAAGACCGGTTCGATCAGCCAGCAGGACATCCAGCAGTACCGCACCGCGGCGGCGACCGCCGAGGCGCAGCTCAAGCTGGCACGCGCGCAGCGCGCCGTCGCCGGCCTGCAGCTGCGCTACGCGCGCGTGGTCGCGCCGGACGACGGCGTGATCTCGGCGCGCACGGCGACGGTCGGCACGGTGGTCGCCGCCGGCACCGAGCTGTTCCGCCTGATCCGCGGCCAGCGCCTCGAATGGCGCGCCGAAGTGCCGGGCGACGCGCTCGCGCGGCTGCATCCCGGCATGCGCGCCGAGCTGCGCCGTCCGGGCGACGGCACGATCGTCGCCGGCACGGTGCGCCAGCTGGCGCCGACCGTCGATCTGCAGACGCGCAACGCCATCGTCTACGTCGACCTGCCGAAGAACGCCGGGCTCGCCGCCGGCCAGTTCGTCGAGGGCGCGTTCGAGTTCGGCACGCAGCCGGTGCTGGCGCTGCCCGAATCGGCGATCGTGCTGCGCGACGGCCACAGCTACGTGATGACGATCGACGACAAGAACATCGTGCACCAGCTCAAGGTCGACACCGGCGCGCGCCACGGCGATCTGATCGCCGTGGCCAGCCAGGCGCTGAGCGCGGCGACGCGCATCGTGCGCTCGGGCGGCAGCTTCATCGGCGACGGCGACCTGATCGCCGTGGAGGGCAAATGAACATCAACTTCTCGGCCTGGTCGATCCATCGGCCGACGCCGGCGGTGCTGCTGTTCTTCCTCGCCACGGTCGCCGGCTTTCTCGGCTTCAACGCGCTGCAGATCGCCAAGATGCCGGACTTCGACTTCCCCGGCATCATCGTCGACGTGCAGCTGCCGGGCGCGACGCCGTCGCAGCTCGAAACCGAGGTGACGCGCAAGATCGAGGACGCTACCGCCAACATTCCCGGCGCGCGCCACGTCACCTCGACCGTCTCCGACGGCGACTCGAACACTTTCATCGAATTCGAGATCGGCAAGAACGTGCAGGACGCGCTCAACGACGTGCGCGACGCGGTGACCGGCGTGCGCTCGGCGCTGCCGGCCGACATCCTCGAGCCGACCGTGCAGCGCGTCACCACCAACGGCAGCTCGATCGCCACCTACACGATCAGCTCCGAGAACATGGACGAGATGGACCTGTCCTGGTTCGTCGACAACATCGTCAGCAAGGCCATCATGCCGATTCCCGGCGTCGGCAAGGTCGTGCGCTACGGCGGCGTGCAGCGCGAGGTGCGCGTCGAACTCGACCCGGTGAAGCTGCAGGCCTACGGCGTCACCGCCGGCGAGGTGTCGCGGCAGATCAACAGCATGCAGCAGGAAGCGCCGGGCGGCCGCGGCGATCTCGGCGGCCTCGAACAGGCCGTGCGCACGATCGGCAACGTGCAGACCGCGCAGCAGCTCGCCGCCTTCAGCTTCCCGCTCGCCGACGGCCGCCGCGTGCGCCTCGATCAGCTCGCCAGCGTGCGCGACACCACCACCGAGCCGCGCCAGGCGGCGACGCTCGACGGCAAGCCAGTGATCTCCTTCCGCGCCTATCGCGCCAACGGTTCGGCCGAGGCCGAAGTGGCGAAGGCCATCGGCCGCGAGGTCGACGAGCTGCAGAAGAAATATCCGCGCGTGAAGTTCGAGAAGGTCTACGACACCGTCGGTCCGATCGAGCACTCGTACCATGCTTCGATGCAGGCGCTGCTCGAAGGCGCGATCCTCGCCGTCATCGTCGTCTGGATCTTCCTGCGCGACTGGCGCGCGACGCTGATCTCGGCGGTCGCCCTGCCGCTGTCGATCCTGCCGACCTTCGCCTTCATCCACTGGGCCGGCTACACGCTCAACACCATCACGCTGCTGGCGCTGACGCTGGTCATCGGCATCCTCGTCGACGACGCCATCGTCGAGGTCGAGAACATCATGCGCCACCTGCGCATGGGCAAGACGCCCAAGCAGGCCGCGCTCGACGCCGCCGACGAGATCGGCCTCGCCGTCATCGCCACCTCGCTGACGCTGATCTCGGTGTTCCTGCCGGTGGCGCTGATGCCCGGCATCTCGGGCCTGGTCTTCAAGCAGTTCGGCTGGACGGCGGCGATCGCTATCTTCGCTTCGCTGGTCGTCGCGCGCCTGCTGACGCCGATGATGGCGGCCTACATGCTCAGCGCGGCGGGACTCGGCAAGGGTCACGACCACGAAAGCGACGACGGCTGGATCATGCGCCGCTACATGCGCGCGGTGCGCGTCTGCCTGCGTCATCCTTGGTGGACCAGCTTCGGCGCCGCGCTGTTCTTCTTCATGTCGCTGTGGCTGTCGACGCTGCTGCCGAAGACCTTTCTCGCCGCCGAGGACGTCGCTTTGACGCTCGTCACCGTCGAGGCGCCGCCCGGCTCGACGCTGCAGCAGACGCTGGCGCTCGACCAGCAGGCCTGGAAGACGCTGCACGAGATCCCGGAGATCCGGCACGTCTACATGATCCTCGGCAATGGTGTCACCGCCAGCAGCACGGTGCAGAGCGGCGGCAATGTCACCGTGCTGACTTACCTCATTCCGCTGCAGCCGCAGAAGGAGCGCGAGCGCACGCAGCAGCAGATCGAGAAGGAGATGGGCGAACGGCTCAGCAAGCTGCCGGGCGTGCGCGTCACCGTCGGCGGCAACGGCAACGGCCAGCAGCTCACCGTGCAGCTGACCAGCGAGGACCCGGTGATGCTGACCGCGACCTCGAACCAGGTGCTGCGCGAGCTGCGCACGATTCCGGGCCTGGGCGGCGCCACCTCATCGGCGAGCATCCTGCGCCCCGAGCTGGTGATCCGCCCGGACTTCGCGCGCGCCGCCGAGCTCGGCGTGACCGCCGAGGCGATCGGCGATGCGGTGCGCGTCGCCACGTCCGGCGACTACGACGTGATCCTGCCCAAGCTCAATCTGCCGGAGCGCCAGATCTACATCCGCACCATGCTCGATCCGGCCGCGCGCACCGATCTCGAGACCCTCCGCCAGCTGCGCGTCGCGTCGGCGCACGGTCCGGTGCCGCTCGGCAACGTCGCCAGCGTCAACGTCGAAGGCGGCCCGGCACAGATCGACCGCTACGACCGCGCCCGCAACGTGACGCTGACGGTGAACCTGCAGGGCAGGCCGCTCGGCGAGGTCAACAAGCAGATCGAAGCGCTGCCGTCGATGAAGCACCTGCCGCCGCAGGTGCGGCGCGGCGAAGGCGGAGACGTCGAATTCATGAACGATCTGTTCGGCAACTTCGCGATCGCCATGCTGACCGGCATCTTCTGCGTCTACGCGGTGATGGTGCTGCTGTTCCACGACTTCGCGCAGCCCTTCACCGTGCTCACCGCGCTGCCGCTGGCGGCGGGCGGCGCGCTCGGCGGGCTCGTCGTGTTCGGCATGGAGCTGTCGCTGGCCTCGCTGATCGGCCTGCTGATGCTGATCGGCATCGTCAGCAAGAACTCGATCCTGCTCGTCGAGTACGCGATCGCCGCGCGCGGCCAGCGCGGCCTGTCGCGCTTCGACGCGATCATCGACGCCTGCCACAAGCGCGCGCGGCCGATCGTGATGACCACGGTGGCGATGGTCGCCGGCATGCTGCCGATGGCGCTCAACATCTCGCGCACCGACGCCGGCTTTCGCGCGCCGATGGCGGTGGCGGTGATCGGCGGCCTGCTGACCTCGACGGTGCTGAGCCTGCTGGTCGTGCCGGTCGTCTACGAGCTCGTCGACGACTTCGAAGGCTGGCTGCGCCGCCGCGTGTTCCGCCACAAGCCGGAGGCGACGCCGGCGGAACTGCACCTCAGTTGAGACGGCATCCGCGCCGCCGCCCCGCCTGCGGCGGCGCAGCAATGCCGCGCGAGGCGGGCCCTCGCGGGCAATAAAAAACCCGGTGACCGTGGGGGGCAGTCACCGGGCACGCTTTCCGGCTTGGGGAGAGCCGGACCCGCCCAGGGAGTGGAGGCGGGGGAGCGGGACAGGGAGAATCGCCGCTCGCAGAACTTTGATGCGGCCGGCCGGGGAAAGTTCAAGGAAGCCGCGAAAAATTTTCGCCTGCGCGGCAAGCCCGCGAATCGGCAATAAAAAAGCCCGGCGATCGGGGGAATCACCGGGCTACGCTTTCCGGCTTGGGGCTGCCGGACCCGCCCAGGGAGTGGAGGCGGGGAGCGGGACAGGGAGAATCGCCGCTCGCAAACTTAGACGCGGCGCCGGGGATGAAGTTCAACGCCGCGCGGGCAAAAAATTTTGCATTGCCGCAGCGCCGCGCCGAGCTTCATCAAAATCAGGTAGTTACAGCAACTGATGACAAGGTCAGCGACCGCGTTTTTCGACTAAATTTCTTTCATTTTCCGCTGTTTGCATGGCCGGAGGCGGTATGGGCGGCATCCCATTCCGTGCCGAAGCCGAAATCGGCGACCAGCGGCACCTGCAGGCGGGCGATGCGCACCATGCGATCGGCGATCGCCGGCGCCAGCTCGCGCAGGCGCGCTTGCGGGCCTTCGAACACCAGTTCGTCGTGCACCTGCATGATCATGCGGATGTCCGGCGCGCGGCGGCCCAGGAAGGCGGCGACGTCGATCATCGCCAGCTTGATCAGATCGGCGGCGGTGCCCTGCAGCGGCGCGTTGATCGCCGTGCGCTCGGCGTAGCCGCGCAGGGCCTGGTTGCCGGACGCGATGTTCGGCAGGTACAGGCGGCGGCCGAACAGGGTTTCGACGTAGCCGGTCTCGCGCGCGTTGACGCGCGTCTGGTCCATGAACTGCTTGACGCCCGGATAGCGCGCGAAGAAGCGCGTGATGTAATCCTGAGCCTCGCCGCGCGCGATGCCGAGCTGGCGCGCAAGGCCGAACGCCGACATGCCGTAGATCAGGCCGAAGTTGATCGCCTTGGCGGCGCGGCGCTGATCGGACGAGACCTGTTCGAGCGACAGGCCGAACACCTCGGCGGCGGTCGCCTGGTGAATGTCGAGGCCATCGCGGAAGGCCCCCTGCAGGCGCGGATCGCCGGAGAAATGCGCCATCAGGCGCAGCTCGATCTGCGAGTAGTCGATCGACGTCAGCGCATTGCCGGGTTCGGCGATGAAGGCCTGGCGGATGCGCCGGCCTTCGGCGTTGCGCACCGGGATGTTCTGCAGGTTCGGATCGGAGGACGACAGGCGCCCGGTTGCGGCGACCGCCTGGTGATACGAGGTATGGATGCGGCCGGTCTGCGGATTGACCGCCTGCGGCAGCAGCTCGGTGTAGGTCGAGCGCAGCTTCTGCAGCGCACGCCAGTCGAGGATCAGGCGCGGCAGCTTGTGCTCGGCGGCCAGGCTCTCGAGCACGTCCTCGGCGGTCGACGGTTCGCCCTTCGGCGTCTTGCCGAGCACCGGCAGCTTGAGCTGTTCGTAGAGGATGGTGCCGAGCTGTTTCGGCGAGCCGAGATTGAACTCGGTGCCGGCCTCGACGAAGGCCTCGCGCTGCAGCGCCTCCATGCGCGCGGCGAGTTCGAGCGAGATCTTGCCGAGCAGCGGCACGTCGACCTTGACGCCAGTCTGTTCGACCTGCGCCAGCACCGGCACCAGCGGCATCTCGATGGTCTCGTAGACCTTGTTCAGTGCGGGCACCGCCTTCACGCGCGGATACAGCGTCTGGTGCAGGCGCAGCGTGATGTCGGCGTCCTCGGCCGAGTAGTCGGCGGCGCGGTCGAGCGCGATCTGGTTGAAGGTCAGCTGGTTCTTGCCCTTGCCGGCGATGTCGGCGAAGGCGATCGTCTGGTGGCCCAGATACTTCTCGGCCAGCGTGTCCATGTCGTGGCGGTTGCCGGCGGCATCGAGCACGTAGCTCTGCAGCATGGTGTCGTGCGCCACGCCGGCGACCTGCACGCCGTGGCGCGCGAAGACGTTGAGGTCGTACTTGATGTGCTGACCGAGCTTGGGCCTGCTCTCGTCCTCCAGCAGCGGCTTGAGCCGCGCCAGCACCGCGTCGCGCGGCAGCTGTTCCGGCACGCCGAGATAGTCGTGCGCGAGCGGCACGTACCAGCCGCTGCCGGCGTCGACGGCGAAGGCGATGCCGACCAGATTGGCGCGATTCGCATCGAGGCTGTCGGTCTCGGTGTCGACGCAGATCAGCGGCGCGGCCCGCAGCTTCGCGAGCATCGCCGCGAACGTCGCTTCGTCGGTGACCAGGGTCGCGCGCGTCGGCTGCGAGGGTGGCGGCTGGTCGGCCGCCGGTGTTTCGGGCAGCTCGGGCGCCGAGGAAATCAGCGACGTCGGCAGCTCCTGGCGCTCGGCGACCGGCGGCAGCTCGCCGCTCTGCTGGCGCAGTTCCTCGACCCAGCGATGGAAGCCGAGCCGCGTGTAGAGATTCACCAGCTTTGCCACATCCGGCGCGCGCGGCTTCAGCGCATCGACCGTGATCGGCAGGCTCAGGTCGCAGCGGATCGTCGCCAGGTCCCTGGCCATCGGCAGCTGGCCGAGCGCGGCGCGCAGCTTCTCGCCGATCTTGCCCTTGACCTTGTCGGCGTTGGCGACGACGTCATCGAGCGTGCCGTATTCGTTGAGCCACTTCGCCGCGGTCTTCGGGCCGACGCCGTCGATGCCGGGAATGTTGTCGACCGAATCGCCCATCAGCGCGAGGTAGTCGACGATGCGTTCCGGCGGCACGCCGAAGCGCTCGATCACCGCGGCGCGATCGAGCGTGCGGTTCTTCATGGTGTCGAGCAGGTGCACGCCGTCGTGCACCAGCTGCGCCATGTCCTTGTCGCCGGTGACGATCAGCACCGGCTGGCCGCGCGCGGCGGCCTGCTTGGCCAGCGTGCCGATCACGTCGTCGGCCTCGACGCCGGCTTCCGCGATCACCGGCAGGCCCATGCCTTCGAGCATCTCGACGATCGGCGCGTACTGCGCCGACAGATCGGCCGGCGTCTCGTCGCGGTTGGCCTTGTAGTCGGGATAGATCTGGTGACGGAAGTTGTCGCCCGGCGCGTCGAAGATCACGCCGATTTCCTCCGGCGCGTAATCCTTGAGCAGGCGCCGCAGCATGTTGCCCATGCCGTAGACGGCGCCGGTCGGCTCGCCGCGCGCGTTCGACAGCGGCGGCAGCGCGAAGAAGGCGCGGAACAGCCACGACGAGCCGTCGATGAGGATCAGCGGCTTGCGGGCGGGCTCGGTCATCGTCTCGATCTCAGGGCAGCAAACGCTCGTTCTGCACGAGGTCGTCGAAGGTTTCGCGCGCGCGGATCAGATGCGCGTGGCGGCCGTCGACCATCACCTCGGCGGCGCGGCCGCGCGTGTTGTAGTTCGAGGCCATGGTGAAGCCGTAGGCGCCGGCGGTGCGCACGGCGAGCAGATCGTCGGCGCGGATCGCCAGGCTGCGGTCCTTGCCCAGCCAGTCGCCGGATTCGCAGACCGGCCCGACGATGTCGTAAGTCTCCGCCGCCACGTCGTGGCGCTCGACGACCGGCACGATGTCCATCCAGGCCTGGTACAGCGTCGGCCGCAAGAGATCGTTCATCGCCGCGTCGACGATCGCGAAACGCTTGTCGTCGGTGCCCTTGAGGCCGAGCACGCGGGTGACGAGGATGCCGGCGTTGCCGGCGATCGCGCGGCCCGGCTCGGTGAGGATCTTCAGGTTCAGCGGCTCGAGTTTCGGCCGCAGCGCAGTCGCCCACTCGCGCGGCTCGATCGGCCGCTCGTCGCGGTAACGCACGCCGAGGCCGCCGCCGACGTCGAGATGGCGCAGCGTGATGCCGTGGCCGCGCAGGCGCTCGACCAGCGCCAGCACGCGGTCGAGCGCGTCGAGGAAAGGCTCGACCCGCAGGAGCTGCGAGCCGATGTGATTGGCGATGCCGACGATCTCGATGCCGTCGAGCTGCGCCGCCTGCACGTAGAGGCGCTCGGCGCTGGCGATGTCGACGCCGAACTTGTTGTTCTTCAGGCCGGTCGAGATGTACGGATGCGTCTTCGCGTCGACGTCCGGGTTGACGCGCAGGGCGATGCGCGCGCGCTTGTTCATCAGGCGCGCGGTGGCGTCGAGCAGATCCAGCTCGTATTCGGATTCGACGTTGAAGCAGTAGATGCCGGCGCTCAGCGCGAGGCGGATTTCCTCCTCGCTCTTGCCGATGCCGGAGAACACGACCTTGCCGGCGTCACCGCCGGCGCGCAGCACGCGCTGCAGCTCGCCGCCGGACACGATGTCGAAGCCGGCGCCGAGGCGCGCCAGGGTCTGCAGCACGGCGAGGTTCGAGTTGGCCTTGACCGCGTAGCAGACGAGATGGTCGAGGCCGGCGAGCGCGTCGTCGAAGGCATGGAAATGCCGCGTCAGCGTCGCCTTCGAATAGACGTACAGCGGCGTGCCGTAGCGCTCGGCGAGTTCGGTGACCGGCAGTTCTTCGGCGTATAGCGTGCCGTGACGCGATTCGAAATGATCCACGGGGTATCGGCTTTGAAGCGAAGGGTTACTGCGCCGGTCGTTCGGCACGGGCGTCCTGGGGAGGCGTCGTCGCGCCGGCGGCGTCGGGCTGCGCCGGCGGCGTGGCATTGCCGTCGGGCGTCGCATTCGGGGCCGGCGACGGCGCGGCGGGTGCGGCCGTCGCCTCGCTGTCGGTATCGCTGTTCGGCGCGACGACTTTCACCGGCACGGCCTTGGCGTGACGCTTCGGCGCGCCCTTGTCGGGCAGGTACAGCGCGCCGGTCTGTCCGCAGGCGGACAGCAGCAGGGCGACGCAGAGCGGGACGATCGTCTTCGGCATGGCGCAAGCAGGGGACGAGTTGCAAAGTGTAGCCTGCTTCGTCGTCGCGGCCATTGGCAGCCGCCGTAGGCGTAGCCGACAATCCGCCCATGAAGCTCCAGCAGACCGCCAGCGACGTCACGCTCGAACCCGAACGCCCGGCGCAGGCCGCCGTGATCTGGCTGCACGGCCTCGGCGCCGACGGCAACGATTTCGTGCCGCTCATTCCCGAGCTCGACCTGCCGCGCGATGCGGCGATCCGCTTCGTCTTCCCGCACGCGCCGGTGCGGCCGGTGACGCTCAACGGCGGCCTGCCGATGCGCGCCTGGTATGACATCGCCGGGCTGTCGGTCGACCAGAAGCAGGACGCCGCCGGCATCCGTGCCTCGCAGCAACGCGTGCTCGGCTACATCGCCGCGCAGCGCGCCGCCGGCATCGCCGACGCGCGCATCGTGCTCGCCGGCTTCTCGCAGGGCGGCGCCGTCACCCTGCACAGCGGTCTGCGTCTCGAGCGGCCGATCGCCGGGCTCATGGCCCTGTCCGCCTATCTGCCGCTGCACGAGACGCTGGCGGACGAAGCGACCTCGGCCGGTCTGGCGACGCCGATCTTCATCGCCCACGGCAAGCACGATCCGATCGTGCCCTACGCCTGGGGCGAAAGCACCGCGCAGGGCCTCGCCGAGCGCGGCTACGACGTGCGCTGGCACCGCTACGCGATGGCGCACGAGGTCTGCGAGGAAGAGATCGCCGATATCGGCGCCTTCCTGCGCGAGCGTCTTGCCGGCTGACCGCCGTCAGCGCGCCGCGGCGAGCGCGTGCGCGATGCGGCCGAGCGTGACGATGCCGTCGGCGACCGCCGCGCTCCATGGCATCGCGCAATTCAGGCGGATGTGATGCGCGTACTGCGCGTTCGCCGAGAACAGCGTGCCGGGACGGATGGCGATGCCGGCGCGGGCCGCGGCACGGAACATCTCGACCGAATCGACGTTCGGCGGCAGCTCGATCCACAGCACGAAGCCGCCCTGCGGCCGTGACACGCTGGTGCCCGGCGGAAACGTCTGCAGCACCGCTTCGGAGATGCGCGCGATCGAGCGCGCCAGCGCCGCGCGCAGGCCGCGCAGGTGGCGCTCGTAGCCGCCGGTTTCGAGATAGCGGCTGACCACCAGCTGCGGCAGCGAGGCGCTGGCGCAGGACAGGGTGAACTTGCGGCGGCGCAGCTCGCGCGCGTGGCGGCGGCTGGCGATCCAGCCGATGCGCAGGCCCGGCGCCAGGGTCTTGCTCAGCGAGCCGCAGTACAGCACGAGGTCGGCCTCGTCGTAGGTCTTCAGCGGCGTCGGCCGGCCGTGCACGAAGCCGAGCTCGCCGTAGACGTCGTCCTCGATCAGCGGAATGCCGCGCGCGCCCAGCGTGCGCACGACGTCGCGCTTGGCCTCGTCGGGCAGCAGGCTGCCGGTCGGGTTGTTGAAGTTCTGCACGAACAGCGCGGCGGCGATGCGGTGGCGGCTGACGGCGCGGCGCACCTCGTCGGGATCGATGCCGCGCAGCGGATCGTTCGCCACCTCGACGACGCGCAGGCCGTGCTCCTCGGCGGCCTGCAGCAGGCCGTAGAAGGTCGGCGCCTCCATCAGCAGCGTGTCGCCCGGCCGCGTCAGCGCGCGCAGACAGAGATTGATCGCCTCCATGCCGCCGGTGGTGATGACGACGTCCTCGGCGCCGACCGGCACCGCATGCGCGGCGAGGCGGCCGGCGAGCTGCTGGCGCAGGCGTTCCAGGCCCGGCGACATCAGGTATGGCATCGCCAGTTCCGGTGCGTCGCGCAGCAGCTGGCGGGTGATGCGGTTGAGGCTGGCGACCGGCAGCAGCGCCGGCACCGGCACCGAATCGCCGAAGGTCAGCGGTCCGGCGATGCGCGCTTCGAGAAAGTCCGATACCAGATCGCCGGCGATCAGGCTCGGCGCGCCGGCCGGCGCGGCGAGGGTCTGCGGCAGGCCGTTCGCGTGGCGGCCGGCGTTGACGAAATAGCCGGAGCGCGGCCGCGCGGCGATGGCGCCGAGCGCCTCGAGATGCTCGTAGGCGCGCAGCACGGTGGTGATGCTGCGGCCGGTCTGCCGCGCCAGCTCGCGCACCGAGGGCAGGCGGTCGCCGGGGCGCAGGCCGCCGCTGGAGATCTGCGCGAGCAGCTGCTGCGCGACGGCCGCGTAGTGGGGATCGCGGCCGTCGAGCTGCAGGCTGCCGCTGTGCGTGTCATCCATCGCCGGGTCCGGGGCGGGCGGCCTTCGCGGCCATGTCGCGGCGATTCTGTGCTGCATCTGTGCTGCTGTAAATGCACAGTTATGTATCTGTTATCTAACAGCCGGATGCCCAGAATAGAGGGTCGCCACCGGAGCGACCCATGCACAGCCTGATCCGCCACGCCCCTTTCCTGCAGCGCCAGCCGGCGCGCCCGCTGGCGCCGCGCGCCGGCCGCGGCATGGCGCGTCCCGGCGCCATCGAACGCCTGACGCTGGCCCTGGTCGTGCTCGGCATCGTCATCGGCGGCGCCGGCATCGCGCGCGCGCTGCTGGGCGGCTGAGGCTATTTGCGCTCGAAGCTGTACAGCACGTCGCCGCCCGATTCGACGCCGGTCTCGGTGCGGACCTTGAAGCCGCCGCCGATGTCGTACTGGATGCGGAAGGTGTGGCCGGGCTGGAACAGGCCGATGCCGTAGCTGATGAACAGCTTCGGCGACAGATACTTGCCGACCGTGAACATCGCCTGGTCGTTGGTCTCGCCGGGCTTGGCGCCGACCGTGACCTCGTCGATGCCGATCTTGGCGCCGAGCTGCGAGGCCAGCCATTCGCCGCCGGCGAGGCCGAGCGAGGTGGCGGCGTTGCCGACCATCTGTTTCTGGTCGCTGCTCGCCGTGTCGCTGAGCGGATGGCCGAGCACGAGCCAGGCGAGCTGCTGCTGCTGCGGCATGGTCGGCGTCGAGAACAGCTTGAACTCCGGCTTCTTCAGCGTGCCGCGCACGTAGAGGCCGACCGTCACGTCGTCGGTCGGCTTGCGCGTGGCGCGCACCTCGAGCGCCGGCTCGGTGACCGGGCCGCCGTTGAAGATCAGCTTGCCGGTCTCGATCGTCAGGTCCTGGCCGTAGGCCTTGTACTTGCCGTCGACGAGATTGATCTCGCCGTTGGCGCGCGTCGGCACGCCGGGCTGCTCGATCGCCTGCACCTGGCCCTTGAGCTGCGACTTGAGACCGAAGCCTTCGAAGCGCACGTCGTCGCCGAGCTTGAGCGTGACCTTGGCGTCGATGCGCAGGTCCTTGCGCTGCTGCGCGCCGGGATCGTTGCCGACCAGCACCTGGTCGCCGCTCGCCGAGACGCTGCCGTCGCCGAGCTTCTTCGGCGTGATCTCGGCCTTCGGCACCAGCACCGTGCCGTCGACCACCAGGCGCTGCTCGCCGAGCGCCGCGTGCAGGTCCGGCGACACCCAGACGCGCGCATCGCTGGTCTTCATCGCCTGGAAGTTCTCGCCGCTGATCTTCAGGTCGAACTTCAGCGGCTCGACCAGCGGATTGATCGCGCCGGAGAGGCGCAAGGTGCCGCTGTCGGACGTCGCCTCGCCGTCGAGCTGCACGTTGCCGTCACCGTCGGCGTCGGCGCGCAGGCCGATCTTTTTCAGCGCGATGCCGGGCGTCACCAGATCGACCTCGCCGTCGCGCAGTTCGAGATGGCCGTGCAGGCGCGGCGCGCCGAGCGTGCCCTCGAGCTGGAAATGCGCCTGCGCGGCGCCGGCCGAGCGGCCGACCTCGGTGTTCACCTGGCGCAGCCAGGACAGATCCGGCATCGACAGATCGAGCGTGCCCGACAGCGCGCGCTGCATGAACACCGGCCCGGCGGCGAGCGTCGCCGCGCCGCGCACCGCGCCGCCGGCGAACGGCAGCTCGAGATCGAGCCTGGTGCCCGCCGCGCCCTCGTCGTCGATCGCCAGCCGCGCCGGCTGCAGCGCGATCGGCGGCAGGCCGCCGAGCTGCCAGCGGCCGCCGCCGGTGCTGGCGTCGAGACGCAGGTCGAGCAGGCCCTGCGCGCCGAGTTCGGCGAAGCCGCTGGCCTGCAGCACGACGTCGACGTTGGCGCCGCCGAGCAGCGGCTGCAGATAGGCGAGCGAGAAGTCGGACAGCGCGAAGTCGATGCGCCGCACCGGGCCGTTGCGCTTGATGCCGGCGCAGGCGCGCGCCTCGCCGGACGACCAGCACATCGGCTCCAGCGTCACGTCCTGCGCATCGGCCGCCAGCGGCACCGGCTGCTGCAGCGTCCACGGCGCCAGTTCCGCCGGCGCGACGCGGCCGCTGGCGATCGTGCCGCGCCAGGCGAGGTGTTCGATGTCGAGCGCGCCGTGCGCGGCGAGCTCGATCCGCGCCGGCTCGCCGTCGACGTCGATGCGGATGTCGTGCGCGTCCGCCGGGCCGTGGATCGCCAGCGTCGCGGTATGCACCGTGGCGCCGACGTCGGCGTCCTGCAGCTGCAGATCGAGGTCGAGCCGGCGGCGCGGGTCGATGTCGGCCTTGAGCCGCGCGCCGCTCACATGCACGCCGGGATACGACAGCCGCGTCGCCTGCAGATCGGCGACCAGCTGCGGAAAGTCCCCGGCGCCCGGCAAGGGCCCGCGCGCGCGCAACTCGCCGCGCAGGCTGCCGGCCAGGCCCGGCCAAGCATCGGCCAGGTCCTGCGCGTCGATCCGCGCCTGCGCATCGAGCGTCGGCAACACCTGGCCCTGCGCGTCGAGCGCGACACGGCCGCTGCGCGCCTTCAGCACGTCGAAGCGCAGCGTGTCGCCGGCGTAATGGCCGCGCGCCTCGGCATCGAGCGGATAGTCGCGCAGCTTCGAATTCTCCAGCTGCACCGTGAAACTGACGTCCGGCCGCCCGCCGACGATCGCGGTCTTCGCCTCGAAGCGGCCGTTGACGATACCGGGCAGATCGGGCAGGTATTGCTCCGCTTGCAGGCCGCCGACGCGGCCGCTGCCGTCGATGCGCAGGCCCTCGCGCCAGGCGACGTCGGCCTGCGCGCGCAGCGTGCCGCCGAGCGCCTGCGCGTCGAGCCGCGCCAGATGCACGGCGGACAGCGAGCCCTTGCCTTCGGCGCTGAGGCTGAGCGGCAGCCGCGGCAGGCTCAGCCTGCCGTCGACGTCGAAGCGGTAATCGTCGAGCAGGCCCCGCCAGTGCGCCTCGCCGCCGCCGCTGGCGAATTCGCTGGCGCCGCCGGACTTGGCATCGGCCGCCGGCGGCCAGGCGATCTTGCGCCAGCGCAGCGTCAGATCGCTCGGCGTGCCGTAGCCGAAGCGGCCTTCGAGCGTCGCCACCGCGAAGCCGTCGGTATGCAGCGGCTGCAGCTCGATCGCGTCCGGGTGCAGCACGGCGATGCCGTCGAGGCGCGCGCGGCCGACCCAGGGCGTGGTCGCGGCGAGCCTTTCCAGCACCACGCGCGGGCCGCTCCAGGTCGCGGCGAGGGCGATGTCGTCGATGGCGATCGGCGCGGCCTCGCCGCCGCTGACGATGCGCAGCGCGCCGACGCGCGCGTCGTGCACGGCCAGCGCGAACGGCAGCTGCGTGAGCGCGCCCTGCGGCGGCGTCGGTTCGGCTTGCGGCGGCGTCGGCTTGATCGTCACCGTGACACGCGCGGCGCGCAGCGTCGCCACGTCGATGCGCCGCCGCGCCAGCTGCGGCAGGTCGGCGTCGAGCTCGGCATCGTCGATCTCGATGTCGACGGCATCGAGCGTGATGCGCAGGCGCGCCACTTTCAGCGGCCCCCAGAGACTGCCTTCGACGCCGTCGGCGCTGATCATGCCGGCGGTGACGCGCTCGGCGATGCGCAGGCCGAGCGCCGCGCCGGGCCCGGTGTACAGCGCGAAGACGGCGGCGCCGACCACCAGCGCCAGGCCGATGCCGAGCGCGGCGCGCACGACCGCCAGCGCCAGCCACAGGCCCTGTCGCAGGCTCGCGTTCACGGTGCGCGCCTCACAGGCCGATCCTCACGCCGAAGTGCAGGCGCACCGGCGATTCGTCGCGGTCGAGCGGGTGCGCGAGATCGAGCTGGACCGAGCCGACCGGCGAGCGGTAGCGCACGCCGGCCCCGACGCCGTAGTGCAGTTCCGGCGCCGGATGGTCGTCGGCACCGCCGCCGTCGAGGAACACGGCGGCGCCCCAGTTCTTCCATACCGGCGTCTCGAACTCGCCGCTGAACGTCGTCAGGTAATTGCCGCCGATCACATTGCCTTCGCTGTCCTTCGGGCCGAGCGACTGGTAGCCGTAGCCGCGCACCGACTCGTCGCCGCCGGCGAAGAAGCGCTGCGAGGCCGGCAGGCGGCCGAAGTCCTCGACCGAGTTGGCGCCGTACTCGTAGCGCAGCAGCAGGCGCGAGCGATTCCAGTCCACCGGCCAGGCCGCCTTGCCGATCAGGTGCAGCTGGATGAAGCTCACCGTCGACGCCATGTTGCGCGCGCCGCCGTGGACGTCGCCGAACAGCGACCAGCCCTTGCGCGTGTAGATCGTGTCGTTGAGCTCGGCACGGTTCAGCGTCAGGCCCGGCATCAGCAGATCGGCGATGACGGTGTCGGTGCCGAGATTGGAATTCTCGTGCAGGTACTTGAGGTAGTAGCGGCGCTGCCACTTGCCGGGCGAGCGCGCCAGGCCGATGCCGACGCCGCGGAGATAGCTGGTGCCGGCGTTGTAGTCCTGCTCGCCGACGTTGCCGGTGATCGAGAACAGCTCGCCGGCCTTGTTGCCGAGCGGAATGCGGTATTCGACCAGCGCCTCGTCCTTGATCTCGGAGATCTGCGTCTCGATGTGCAGGGTGTGGCCGGTGTCGTTGAGACGGCGGAAGTCGACGCCGAACAGGCCGCGCGCGCCGGTATCGGTGCCGTAGCCGAGGCCGAACTCGTAGCGCTGCGACTTGCGCGGCGTGGTGTTGATGACGAGCGGCACGCGCCGGTCGACCGCGGCGTCGCGCTGCGGCACGATCTCGACGCTGTCGAAATAGCCGAGATCGCCGAGCGCGAACTGCGTGTCGAGCAGCACCTGCGGGTCGTAGACCGCGCCCGGCTTGATCGGCACGTAGCGGCGCAGGAAACCGTCGTCCAGCTTGCGCGAGCCGTCCTGCTGCACGATGGTGAAATCACCGAAGCGGTACTGCGGCCCGGTCTCGAAGTGCAGCACCGCCTCGGCCGTGTTGTCCGACGGCTTCACGCGCAGCTCGGAGAGGATGTAGTGCGCGTCGAGGTAGCCCTTGGCGTAGGCGGCGCTGGCGAGCAGCGACTTGGCCTCGTCGTAATCGCTGTGCAGCAGCGGCTGGCCTTCTTCGAGGCGCCGGCGCATGCGGCGCTGCTCGCGCTCGAAGTCCTCGGCGCCGGGTCCGCTGATGTCGAGGTCGACGTGCGTCAGCGTCGTGCGCGGGCCGGGGTCGATGGTGTACGTGGCGCGCCATTGCGGCGCCTCGCCTTCGAGATGCGCGTCGATGAACGGGTTGTAGTAGCCGAACGGGCGCAGCGCCTCGCGCAGCTGCGGGCCGGCCTGGCGGTGCAGGCGCTCGACCGTGGCCTGGTCGAGGTCCTTGCGCGCCGCCTCGTCGCGGATCGTCAGATAGGCCTCCGCATTGCTCTTCAGCTCGCCGCTGACGCCGAGCACCTCGACGCGGATCTCGGCGCGCGCCAGCGACGGCAGCAGCAGGGCACAGCACAGCAAGGCGCGAAAAAAGGTCGACACGGAGGGAAGGAGCGGACTTTGTTGACGTTACGGCCGGTCGGAGCCGCAGTATTATCCATGTGCCGCCCGAATTGCCTGCCGCGCCGTTCGGGCCGCGCGATGTTCCGTCTGTCCGGGGTGTGCGATGAATCCGATGACGCTGTATATCGGCAGCAAGAGGCTGTCGTCGTGGTCGCTGCGGCCCTGGCTGCTGATGCGCCATCACGAACTGCCGTTCGACGAAAAGGTCATCGCCCTCGACACGCCGGAGACGCACGCGCAGATCCTCCTGCACTCGCCCAGCGGCCGCGTGCCGGCGCTCGAACACGGCGAGCTGCGCGTCTGGGAATCGCTGGCGATCTGCGAATACCTCGCCGAGACCTACGCGCTGCCGCGCGCCTGGCCGTTGCAGCCGGCGGCGCGGGCGATGGCGCGCTCGATCAGTCACGAGATGCACAGCGGCTTCGCCGATCTGCGCCGCGAGCTGCCGTTCAACGCCACCCGCGCGCCGGGCCGTACCGCGGTATCGCCGGCGGTGGAGGCCGACATCGTGCGCATCCGCCAGATCTGGCGCGAGGCGCGCCGCCAGTACGGCACCGACGGCGAATGGCTGTTCGGCAAGTTCGGCATCGCCGACGCGATGTACGCGCCGGTGGCGATCCGCTTCTTCATCTATGACATCGCCCTCGACGGCGTCGAGCGCGACTACATGCACAGCGTGATCCTGCATCCGGCCGTGCAGGAATGGATGGAAGCGGCGACGCTCGAGCAGGCCGATTCGCCGATGGAGCGCACCCAGGAAGTGCAGTACGACGACCAGGCGGAACCGCCGCCCGAGAGTCTGCCGCCGAGCAGTCCGATCGCCGCCGCCGCCGCCGCCATCAACGGCAAGGCCGAGCTGCCGAAGGTGCGTTCGTTCCAGCTGCCGAGCGACTGAACAGCCCGTCCGCCGCGCCGGCGGGGCACGAGGATCGGGCGCGGCGTCGCACACGCCGCGCGCCGCGATTCGCCGAATCCTCAGCCCGGTCCTGCCGCCGCCCAGGAACCGGCAGCCGGACCTGACCGATGCTCGCCGGAATACTCTACGCGCTCGCCGCCGGCCTCATGTGGGGCCTGGTCTTCGTCAATCCCCTGCTGCTGGCGGACTATCCGGCGGCGCTGCTGTCGGTCGGCCGCTACCTCGCCTTCGGCCTGCTCGCGCTCGGCCTCGCCTGGTTCGACCGCGCGACGCTGCGCCGGCTGCGGCGCGCCGACTGGAGCGAGGCCCTGAAGCTCGCCGCGATCGGCAACCTGCTCTACTACCTGTGCCTGGCCAGTGCCATCCAGCGCGCCGGCGCGCCGCTGCCGACCATGATCATCGGCACCCTGCCGGTGGTCATCGCCATCTGCGCGAACCTGCGCGACGCGCGGCGTGACGGCCGCCTGCCCTGGGCGCGGCTGGCGCCCTCGCTGCTGCTGATCGCCGCCGGCATCGCCTGCGTCAACCGTGCCGAATGGCAGGCGCTGCGCGCCGCGCCGCACGCCGATCCCGGACCTTACCTCTCCGGCGCGCTGCTGGCCGGCGTCGCCGTCGCCTGCTGGACCTGGTATCCGCTGCGCAACGCCGACTGGCTGCGCCGCCATCCCGACCGCAGTCCGCGCGGCTGGGCGACGGCACAGGGCCTCGCGACCCTGCCGCTGGCCCTGCTCGGCTATGGCCTGCTGTGGTTGTTCATGCCGGCGCTGCGCGCCGATTTCGCGATGCCGCTCGGCCCGCGGCCGCTGTTCTTCGTGGCGATGATGCTGGCGATCGGTCTGTGCGCGTCCTGGCTCGGCACGCTGTGCTGGAACGCCGCGAGCCAGCGCCTGCCGACGGCGCTCGCCGGCCAGCTGATCGTCTTCGAGACGCTTGCCGCGCTGGCTTACGCCTATCTGCTGCGGCGCGAATGGCCGCCGGCGCTGACCCTGCTCGGCATCGCGCTGCTGGTGTGCGGCGTGCTGTGGGCGACGACGCGCCTCAAGCCGCCGCCGCCGCCGGCGACGCTCAGCGAGCCGTAGGCGGCGCTGCCTCGACGGGCGCCGGCGCCTCGCCCTTCAGCTCCACCGCCTGCGTCGCGCCGTAAGGTCGCACGTCGAAGCCGCGCTGGCGCAGCGCCGGCACCAGGCCGTCGGGGCCGACGAGATGGGCGGCGCCGACGATGACGAACTGTGGCTCCGGCCGTTGCAGCCGCGCGCCCAGCGCGGTCAGCCAGTTGCGGTTGCGCTCGGCGAGCAGGCGTTCGTAGAGACGCGGGTGCTCGCGCTGCATGTCGGTGACCAGCGACTCGACGAAACTCCAGTCGCCGTTCTGCCAGGCCCTGAACAGCGCTGCGGGCTGCTCGTCGGGATCGCTGTCCTCGTCGAGCGTGGCGGTCAGGAACTCGCGACCGAGCTCGGCGCCCATGCCGGCGAACAGCTTGAGGTGATCGCGCGGCGCCTCGAACCAGGTGATGGTCTTGTTGTCGGCCGCGGCGCGCGCGTAGAAATGCTGGTCGAGGCCGAGCGCCGCGTCGAAGCCCTGCGCCTGGAAGCTGAAGACGTCGAGCGTCATCGCGCAGAACCAGGCCGCGTAGGGATCGCAGATGTTGTCGGGCAGGCCGTACTGGCGGGCACGCGCCTGCACGCGGGCGTACAGCTCCGGCGAGACCTCCTCGTGCAGGTTCTTGCTGCGCGCCACGGCGAGCAGCTCCTTCTGCATTTCCGGCGCGTCGAGCGAGGCGAGATCGCTCTCGAACACCAGCGTGTCGGCTTTCGCATAGGCCGCTTCCAGTCCCGGCGGCAGCGGATGCGCGGCCTGCGGCAGCAGGTGCACCGAGCCGAGCAGGTAATGGGTGATGGCGCCGACATGCACTTCCCAGAGAAACGGCGCGGCGACCCGCGCGGCCGGAGCGGGCGCCGCCGGCACCGGCGCGGCCGCGGCCGCCGGCGCGCCGAGGCACAGCGCCAGGATCAGGCCCAGAAGGACGAAACCCCCGCGGCCGCGACGGCAACGGGGGCTCGATGTCGCGCGCAGCGCGCGCTTCATGCCCCGGCCCCGGCCGCGTCGCCGATCAGCCAGTTCGCGCCGGCCGGTCCGTCGCCGCCGAGCGCGGCGAAGTCGAACAGCCGGGTGTCGGCGAGCTGCGAGGGCGCGACGTTGGTCAGCGAGGCGAACACCTGCTCGATGCGGGCCGGGTGCTCCTTTTCCCAGGCTTCCATCATCCGCCGCACCTGCTTGCGCTGCAGCTGCTCCTGCGAGCCGCACAGATTGCAGGGGATGATCGGGAACTCGCGGAGACGCGCGTATTCGGCGATGTCGCGCTCGCGGCAGTAGGCGAGCGGGCGGATGACGACGTTGCGGCCGTCGTCGGACTGCAGCTTCGGCGGCATCGCCGCGAGCTTGCCGCCGTGGAACAGATTGAGAAAGAAGGTCGCGACGATGTCGTCCTTGTGATGGCCGAGCGCGATCTTGGTGTAGCCGTGTTCGGCGGCGTAGCTGTACAGCGCGCCGCGGCGCAGGCGCGAGCACAGCGAGCACATGGTCTTGCCTTCCGGGATCACGCGCTTGACCACCGAATACGTGTCCTGCTCGATGATGTGCCAGTCGACGCCGAGCGACCTCAGGTATTGCGGCAGCACGTGCTCGGGAAAGCCCGGCTGCTTCTGGTCGAGGTTGACGGCGGTGAGCTGGAACTTCACCGGTGCCTTGGCCTGCAGCTGCAGCAGCAGGTCGAGCATGGTGTAGCTGTCCTTGCCGCCGGACAGCGCGACCATCACCTTGTCGCCGTCGCGGATCATGTTGTAGTCCATGATCGCCTGGCCCACCTGGCGGCGCAGACGCTTGGCGAGCTTGTTCTGCTCGCGGCGGTCTTCCGGCGCGAGCGGCGCCATGGCGTCGGCGAGCGGTGGCGTGGCGAGGGCTTCGGCGGCGACAGCGGACATCGTGCAACCCGGTGACAAGGCGATGCGCATTGTCGCACGACGCGCCGCACGTCAAAAATTTGGCGCGATACCGGGATTGTCCCGATGCGGCCACGGCGGCGGCATGCACACATCCGGGGCGGACTGCAGGGAACGTCGCGAGGCGAGCGGCCGCAACCCATCCCCCGGGGGAGTCGTCGCATGCGTGAGGGAAGAGACTGCGCGCCCTGCCGCCGCCGGCCGGCGGACCCCCGCTGCGCCCGGCGCCGCGGCGCCGGGCGCGTGCCGCGCAGCTCGAACGCGAGAAGGCGCAGTGCAAGACGCATCTGTCCGAACTGCTCGGCGGGCGTCCGCTCACCTAGGCCGATCTGGCGGCGATGAAGGGGGTCGAGAAGCGCGGCGACGGCAAGCTGTATCTGTCGCGCGTCGCCACCGACGACGGCCGCAAGGTCAGCCTCGTCATCGATCCGCGCGGCTGCGTCGTCACCGTGCGCGTCAAATGAGGTGCCGCCGCTCATGGCCGGTTCATCGCGCGATCTGTAAAAATCGGCCGCCCTCGCCGGCACCCCGGACCGTCATACAGGATCGCGACGCATGCTCAGCCGCCGCCGTTTCATCGCTGCCTCTTCCTCGTTCGCCACGCTCGCCGCACTCGGACTGACGCCGGAGGCCTTCGCCGCGCAGGGCCTGCGCCTCGGCAAGGCCCGGGCTTTTTCGTATGACGCGCTCGTTGCGCAGGCGCGCGCGCTGGCGGCCGCGCCATACGCGCCGCCGCCGAAGCTGCCGCGCGAGGTGCTCGAGAAGATCGACTACGAAGCGCACGGCAAGATCCACTTCAAGACCGACGAGGCCCTGTTCGCCCACGGCCCCGGCCCGTTTCCCGTGACCTTCTTCCATCTCGGCCGCTACTTCCAGACGCCGGTGCACATGCACCTGCTCGACGCGGCCGGCACGGCGGCGCAGGAGATCGTCTACGACCCGCGCTACTTCGACATGCCGGCCGACAGCCCGGCGCGGCTGTTGCCGAAGGGCGCCGGCTTCGCCGGCTTCCGTTTTCAGGAGAGCAGGCTCGGCGACCAGGCCAGGCTGCCCTGGCAGAAGAACGACTGGGTCGCCTTCCTCGGCGCCTCGTACTTCCGCGCCATCGGCGCGCTCTACCAATACGGCCTGTCGGCGCGCGGCATCGCGCTCGAGGTGGCGCAGCCGGATCGCCCGGAGGAGTTCCCGAGCTTCACGCAGTTCTATTTCCTGCCGCCCAAGGACGGCAGCGATACGGTGACCGTCTTCGCGCTGCTCGAAGGCGCGAGCCTCGCCGGCGCCTATCGCTTCGTCATGCGGCGCGACGCGGCGGTGGTCATGGACATCGAGTGCGCGCTGTTCCTGCGCCGTGACGTGGCGCGCTTCGGCATCGCGCCGGCCACCTCGATGTACTGGTTCTCCGAGACGGTGAAGGCCACCGGCATCGACTGGCGGCCGGAAGTGCACGATTCCGACGGCCTCGCCATCTGGAACGGCAACGGCGAGCGCATCTGGCGGCCGCTCAACAATCCGCCGCGCACCATGGCCTCGGCGTTCGGCGACAAGAACCCGCGCGGCTTCGGTCTCTTGCAGCGCGACCGCAACTTCGATCACTACCAGGACGGCGTGAACTACGACCGCCGTCCGAGCCTGTGGGTCGAGCCGCTCGGCGACTGGGGCGAAGGCAGCGTGCAGCTGATCGAGATCCCGACCGACGACGAGATCCACGACAACATCGTCGCCATGTGGGTGCCGAAGGCGCCGGCCAGCGCCGGCAGCGAATACCGGCTGAAGTACCGCCTGCACTGGCTCGCCGATGAACCCTACCCGACGCCGCTCGCCCGCTGCGTGGCGACGCGCCTCGGCAACGGCGGCGAACCCGGCAAGCCGCGTCCGCTCGGCGTGCGCAAGTTCATGGTCGAGTTCCTCGGCGGACCGCTCGAAAAGCTGCCGTTCGGCGTCAGGCCGGAAGCGGTGCTGAGCAGCTCGCGCGGCTCGTTCTCCTACGTGTTCTGCGAAGCGGTGCCGGACGGCGTGCCCGGCCACTGGCGCGCGCAGTTCGATCTGACGACGACCGGCGACGAGCCGGTCGACATGCGCCTGTACCTGAAGAGCGGCGAGCAGACGCTATCGGAGACCTGGCTCTACCAGTACCACCCGTTCGCGCCGAGCAAGAGTCACGGCTGAGGCCGGCGCCGGCTGTCGCGTGGCGCCCGGCCAGGCGGTTGCGCGCAGATCGCCTGCATCGGGATGCTCGGGCCGAAGGTGACGGTGCCGCACCGATCGCGCGCTCGCTGAGCGAGACGTCGCTGAGGCCGCGCCGGTCCACGCCCTTGACGGCGCGCCGCAACAGGCGGCTGATGATCAGCACGCGCTCGGTGGTGAGGCCGTAATACGTGCGCGAGCGCTGATACGCATCGACGAAGAAGCGACCGACGATCATGTAGGCGCCGATCAGCACGAACGGAATGCCCCATAGCGCGAAGGCGCCCAGCTCGGACGCGGGATTTTTTCGGTTTCAAAAGTCTGCGGGTCCGTCATGGGGGAATCGCTCGCGGTGCGCCGCCGAAGACGGCGATGCATCCTGCCATGCGCCACGGCGCTTCGCTGCGACCGGCAGCGGCTCGCCTGCGCGTATCGGCGGCGACATGCGACCATTCGTCACGCGCTGGCTGCCGCAGGCCGCCATGCCGCGCAGCGGTCATGCGGACCGCGCATGCTGACGCGATCGTCGCCTGCCCGGGACCCGCGCCGCGACCGCCGACCACGGAACACCATGCCTGCCGCCATTCGCTGCCTGCTGCTGCTCTCTTTCGCCGCCTGCCTGCCGGCGCACGCCCTCGACGCCGAGGCGGCACCGTCCGCGAATTTCGCGCTCGGCCACTGGAAGCTGACCTTGCCGGTCGACGGCATGGGCGGCAAGCATGGCGTCGCCGCCGAGATTCCGCCGTCGATGCTCGCTGCCGGCTACCGTTCGACCTGGTTCCATACCGCGCTCGACGGCGGCCTCGAATTCCGCGCGCCGGTCGACGGCGCGACCACCGCGGGCTCCGACTATCCGCGCTCGGAACTGCGCGAGATGCTGAACCCGGACGACGACAACCAGAACTGGTCCGCCGCCGGCAAGGCGGAGCTCGCGGCCAATTGCGCGATCCTGCGGGTGCCCTCGAGCACCGGCAAGCTCGTCATCGGCCAGATCCACGCCTTCGACGGCCCGCCGCTGCTCAAGCTGCGCTACCAGTATCAGGGGGCCGGCAAGGGCGGCCGCCTCGACGCGCTGGTCAACACGCATCCGACCGATGCCGGCAGCACGGCCTACGCGCTCGCCGAGGGCATCGCCCTGCGCGAGGCCTTCGACTATCGCATCGCCGTCGAGGGCGGCGTGATGACCTTGCAGGCGGCGGGTGGCGAAACGGTGCGCCTGCCGATCGCCGGCGACTGGTCCGCCTACCGCTTCTACTTCAAGGCCGGCGTCTATGTGCAGGCCAGCGGCAACAGCAGCCTCGATGGCGCCGTGGCGCGCTTCTACCGGCTCGCCGTCGCGCACTGAGCGTCCATCGCAAGCCGCGCTCAGCGCAGCGCTTCGTCGATGCGGTGCCGCGCCGTCGCGTCGTCGAGCCCGGCGATCTCGAACAACTTCTGACTCTGCGTGTCGCCGCGCCGCAGGCTGATCGCCGACTTCGGCAGGCGCAGCGTCTCGGCGAGCAGCGCCTGCACGGCGGCATTGGCCTTGCCGCGTTCGGGCACGGCGGTGACGGCGAGCTTCAGGGCCTCGCCATGCCAGCCGAGCAGCGCATTGCGCGAAGCCCCGGGCGTGACCTTGACGGCGAGCTTCACGACGCCGACGCGCGACGCAGCAGGTCCGCGTAGAAGCGCACCATGCCGGCGAACTCGCTGACCGCGATGCGTTCGTCCGTGCCGTGGATGCGTTCGAGATCGCGCGCGTCGAGGCGGCCCGGCAGGAAGTTGCAGCGCTCGTCGACCACCTCCGCGTAGTGACGCAGATCGGTCGCGCCGACCACGAGGCCGGGCACGGTCACCGCGTCCGGATACACGGCGGCGATGCTGTCGCGCAGCAGCGCGAAGCCCGGGCCGTGGCCGTCCGACGCCGGCGAGGCTTCGTTGGCGAACTTCTGCTGCGCGCGGACGTCGACGGCCGGATCGGCGATCGTGCCGACGATGTGCCGCTCGACGTCGGCGATCGTGTCGCCCGGCAGCAGGCGGAAGTTGACGATGGCCAGCGCCTCGCCGGGCAGCACGTTGTCCTTGACGCCGGCGCGGAACACGGTCGGCGCGGTCGTGGTGCGGATCAGCGCATCGGTGACCGGCTGCCGTGCGAACTGGCGCAGCAGCAGCGGCTCGAACAGCCAGCGGTTGGCGATCGCCAGGCGCTGCACGAAGGGCAGCCGCGGCGCCAGGGTTTCCAGCATCGTCGCGGTGGCCGGCGTCAGATGCGCCGGCATCGGCTGCGCTTCGAGACGGGCGACGGCGCGCGCGAGCCGGCCGATCGCCGTCACCGCCGGCGGCATCGAGGAATGCCCGCCGCGTTCGTGCGTGCGCAGTTCGAAGGACACGTAGCCCTTCTCGGCGACCATGATCGACGCCACTGGCGCGCTGACACCGGCGACCACGCCGCGCGTGATCGCGCCGCCCTCGTCGACCGCGAAACGCGCGCGGATGCCGCGGTCCTTCAGCAGCGCGGCGATGCGCCCGGCGCCGTCATCGCCGCCGCTTTCCTCGTCGTGGCCGAAGGCGAAGTACAGCGTGCGCCGCGGAACGTAGCCCTGCGCGAGCAGCGCCTCGACCGCTTCGAGCTGCGCGATCAGGCTGCCCTTGTCGTCGAGCGTGCCGCGGCCCCAGATGTAGCCGTCGGCGATGTCGCCGGAGAACGGTGCGTGCTGCCAGCGCGATGCGCCGTCGACCGGCACCACGTCCTGGTGCGCGAGCATGAGCACCGGCGGCAGGCTCGCGTCGCGGCCGGCCCAGCGATACAGCAGGCCGTGCGCGCCGACCGTCTCGACGCCGAGCGTCGCGTGCACGCGCGGATACTGGCTGCGCAGCAGCGCCGCCAGCGCCGCGAAGGCCGCATCGTTCGCTGCGTCGGCGCTCGGCGAGACGGTGGCGATGCGCACGGCGGCGGCGAGTCGCGCCGCCGCGGCATCGGCGTCGACGGCCAGGGGCGTCGCCGTGACGCTGCTGCCGACCGCCGCCGGCAGGCGCAGCAGGCCGACGCCGAGAACCGCGGCAAGGCCGAGCAGAATGATCGCGAAGGCGGTGATGAGGGCGCGCATGCGCCGAGTATAGGCAGCGCCTGCCGCGCCGCGCGGCGGGCCTAGCCGAGCAGGCCGCCGATCACGGCGCCGAGCAGCAGACCGCCGACCTGCAGCGCAACCAGCACCGGCGCGCCCATGCTGGCGACGACGCCGATCAGCGGCAGGCCGGCGAACAGGCTGGCGGTAAAGAACAGCAGACTGCCGATCAAGAGCGCCGGCAGCAGCGCCGCGCACAGCGCGGCGAGCGGCCCGTTGGCGATCTTGCCGCCGACGACGCCGGCGCACAGCGTGCCCAGACCCGGAATCCAGCTGAGCAGGATGCTCAGCATCAGCATCAGCGACATGCCCGCGGCGATGTCGCCGCGATGCGTGAAGGTGATCGTGCCCATTCCCAACCCTCCGCTGTTCGTCACAAGTCCCTGTGACGATCCGCTCGCGCGGCCCTTGCCCATGCCCGCGCCCTTTGCAGGCCGCGGCCGCCGAGTTCCTTGCCGGCGGGCACGCCGTGTGCGACGTGCGGAATGGGTCCCCGCGGCGATCTTCGGCGAGAAGACCGAGGCACCGCAAGGCCGGCCAGCGTAGGCATTTGCCGCGCGCGCCGTCGGGGCATGCCCGGGCGGCGCGGACCCATCTGCTACCATGCCCCTCCTTTTTCACGCAGATTCGGTCCCATCATGGAAATCGCAGACCAGCGCGTCGTCTACATCCACTACACGCTCACCAACGACAAGGGCGAAGTGCTCGACAGCTCGCAGGGCAGCGAGCCGCTGGCCTATCTGCACGGTGCCGGCAACATCATTCCGGGTCTCGAAAAGGCGCTGATCGGCAAGACGATCGGCGACAAGCTGACGGTCAAGGTGTCGCCGGCCGAAGGTTACGGCGAGCGCAGCGAGCAGCTGATCCAGCAGGTGCCGCGCCGCGCCTTCCAGGGCGTCAAGGACATCCAGCCGGGCATGAGCTTCCACGCGCAGGGCGCCAATGGCCCGATGCAGGTCACGGTGACGCGCGTGGTCGGCGACATGGTCACGGTCGACGGCAACCATCCGCTGGCCGGCGAGACGCTGAACTTCGATGTCGAAGTCACCGAAGTCCGCGCCGCGACCGCCGAGGAGATGTCGCACGGCCACGTGCACGGCGCCGGCGGCCATCACCACTGAGGGGCAAGCCGCGGCAGCGAAAAGGGCGCCTGGCGGCGCCCTTCTTCGTTTGAGGCGCGGCCCGCGCTCAGGGCGCCACTTCGCGCGCGAACTGGTAGTTCCAGTCGTCGCGCTGACGCACGAGACGCAGGTCCTGCCAGAGCACGAACGGGCGCGTGTGCAGGATCTGCCCCACTTCGCTGACCGAGAGGTCGAGGCTGCTGGCGATGCGCAGGGCGCCGCTGACGTATTCCGAGCGGCCGCTCTTCTCGTGGCGCAGCTGCGGCCACTGGCGGCGGAACAGCGGCCGGTAGGCGTCCGGATCGCGCGGCTGGAATTCGATCTGGTAGAGGCGGTCGTTGAAGAACTGCAGTTCGAGCTTGCCGGGCTGATCGAGGTGCTGGTAATCGTCGACCTCGATGAGGTCGAGGTCGCTCGGCGGCACGCCTTCCGGCACCTTGGCGTGGCGCGAACTCAGCTGCGGCGCGTAGTGCGCCTGCTCCAGCGCCTTGTAGACCTCGTCGACGCCGGCGTAGCTGCGGAACGGCGGGAAGAAGCTCAGGCGCTGCGCTTCGGGCACCACGCCCATGTACGCCGCGCGCACGCCGTCGACGGTGATCGGTTCTTCGGCCGGCGGCGCCGCGCCGGGCGCGGGCCCGGCGGCCGGTGCCGATGGAGTCGGCGCGGCGACGCTGGCGGACGCCGGCGCGGTCGGGGCCGGCGCTTTCTGCGGCCACCAGGCGCGCGCCAGCAGGCCGATGACGACCAGCGCCAGCAGCGCGGCCAGCCAGCGCAGCGGCCGCCAGCGCGCCCACCAGGCCGGCGGTTGGTTCGGCGTGCCGCGCGTCGCCGCGCTCTGCGGCGGTTTCCCCTGCGTCGTCAAGGCGCTCTCCCCTCGCGTTCGGTCATCGAGCATAGCGAAGGGGCGTGGCCCGCACTACCGGCGCGGCGCCGCTTCAGTCCTCCGGCTCATACCCCAGGTTCGGCGCCAGCCACTTCTCGGCCTGCGCCAGGGTCCAGCCCTTGCGCCGCGCGTAGTCGGCGACCTGGTCCTTGTTGATGCGGCCGGCGACGAAGTACTGCGACTGCGGATGCGAGAAGTACCAGCCGGACACCGCGGCGCCCGGCCACATCGCCATGCTCTCGGTCAAGGCGATGCCGGCGTTCCTCTCGACGTCGAGCAGCCGCCACAGCGTCTGCTTCTCGGTGTGCTCGGGGCAGGCCGGGTAGCCCGGTGCCGGGCGGATGCCGCCGCCGCTGCCGATGTATTTCTCGGCGATCAGCTCGTCGTTCGAGAAATGCTCGTCGGCCGCGTAGCCCCAGAATTCCTTGCGCACGCGCTGGTGCAGGCGCTCGGCAAACGCTTCGGCGAGACGGTCGGCGAGCGCTTCGAGCAGGATCGCGCTGTAGTCGTCGTTGGCCTTGCGGAAAGCG
Organism: Solimonas soli DSM 21787; assembly: GCF_000474945.1. Taxonomy (GTDB): domain Bacteria; phylum Pseudomonadota; class Gammaproteobacteria; order Nevskiales; family Nevskiaceae; genus Solimonas; species Solimonas soli. The sequence goes on from NZ_KI440836.1 coordinate 430,979, forward strand.
GCGACGCGTTCGGCGGCGCCGAGGCCGGCGGTGACGGCGAAGCCGCCGATGTAGTCGTGCAGGCCGCTCGCCGCCGGCGCGACGTAGTCGGCGAGGCAGCGGTGCGGGACGCCCGGGCGATGCTCGCTCTGCTGGCGGATGTGATGCAGGCGCGCGATCTCGTGGGCGTAGGTCTCGTCGCTGTATACGGCGATGTCGTCATCGTCGACCTGGCGCGCCGGGAACAGGCCGATGACGCCGTTCGCGCTCAGCCACTTCTCGTCGATGATGCGGTCGAGCATCTGCTGCGCATCTTCGTAGAGCTTGCGCGCCGCCTCCGAGGTCGCCGGATTGTTGAGCAGGTCCGGGAAGCGGCCCTTCAGTTCCCAGGCGATGAAGAACGGCTGCCAGTCGATGAACTCGCGCAGCTCGGCCAGCGGGTAGTCGCGGAAGGTCTTCACGAACTGCGTCGCCGCGTGATGCGGGTGGTCGCAGGCCGCGCCGTTGCAGACATCCCGGGCCTGCTGCAGCAGCAGGCGCGGCCGCGGCGGGTGGTAGGCGGACCAGTCGATCGGCGTGCGGTTGGCGCGCGCGGCGTCGAGCGTGACGAATTTTTCCTGGCGATCCTTGCTGGCGTGGCGCTCGCGGATCTGGTCGTACTCGGCCTTGGTGTCGGCGAGCAGCTTCGGTTTCTGCTCGGCCGACAGCAGCGCCGCGGCGACCGGCACCGAACGCGAGGCGTCCTTCACCCAGATCACCGGGCCGTGATATGCGGGATCGATCTTCACCGCCGTATGCGCGCGCGAGGTCGTGGCGCCGCCGATCAGCAGCGGCACGTCGAAGCCCTGGCGCTGCATCTCCTTGGCCAGCGTGACCATCTCGTCGAGCGACGGCGTGATCAGGCCCGACAGGCCGATGATGTCGGCCTGATGCTCGCGCGCGGCATCGAGAATCTTCTGCGGCGGCACCATCACGCCGAGGTCGAAGACCTCGTAGTTGTTGCACTGGAGCACGACACCGACGATGTTCTTGCCGATGTCGTGCACGTCGCCCTTGACCGTCGCCATGACGATGCGGCCGTTGGACTTCTGCACGTCGCCCGGATCTTTCTCCGCCTCGATGAACGGAATCAGATAGGCGACCGCCTTCTTCATCACGCGCGCCGATTTGACGACCTGCGGCAGGAACATCTTGCCGGCGCCGAACAGATCGCCGACCACGTTCATGCCTTCCATCAGCGGGCCTTCGATCACCTCGATCGGCCGTTTGCCGTCGGCGGCGAGCTGCGCGCGCAGTTCCTCGACGTCGGTCTCGACGAAGGCGTCGATGCCCTTGACCAGCGCGTGCGTGATGCGCGCGCGCGCCGGCTGCTCGCGCCAGACGAGTTCGTCGCCGGACTTCTTCTCGCCACTGCTGGCCTTGTAGCGCTCGGCGATCTCGATCAGTCGCTCGGTGCCGTCGGCGCGGCGGTTGAGGATCACGTCCTCGATGCGCTCGCGCAGCTCGGCTTCGATGTCCTCGTACACCGGCAGCACGCCGGCGTTGACGATGCCCATGTCCATGCCCGCGCGGATGGCGTGGTAGAGGAACACCGAATGGATCGCCTCGCGCACGAAGTTGTTGCCGCGGAACGAGAACGATACGTTCGACACGCCGCCCGACACCTTGGCGTGCGGCAGGTTCTGCTTGATCCAGCGCGTCGCCTCGATGAAGTCGACGCCGTAGTTGTTGTGCGCCTCGATGCCGGTGGCGACCGCGAAGATGTTCGGGTCGAAGATGATGTCTTCCGGCGGGAAGCCGACCTGCTCGACGAGAATCCGGTAGGCGCGCGAGCAGATTTCCTTGCGGCGCTGCAGGGTGTCGGCCTGGCCCTGCTCGTCGAAGGCCATCACCACGGCGGCGGCGCCGTAGCGCAGGCACAGCCGCGCCTGCTCGATGAACTTCTCCTCGCCCTCCTTCATCGAAATGGAATTGACGATCGGCTTGCCCTGCACGCACTTCAGGCCGGCCTCGATCACCTCCCACTTCGAGGAGTCGATCATGATCGGCACGCGCGAGATGTCCGGCTCGGAGGCGATCAGGTTGAGGAACGTGGTCATCGCCGCGACGCCGTCGAGCATGCCCTCGTCCATGTTGACGTCGATGACCTGCGCGCCGGCTTCGACCTGCTGGCGCGCGATCGCCAGCGCCGGCGCGTAATCGCCGGCCTTGATCAGCTCGCGGAACTTCGCCGAGCCGGTGACGTTGGTGCGCTCGCCGACATTGCAGAAATTGATCGCGCGCGTGAGGTTCAGCGGCTCCAGGCCGGCGAGACGCGCGATCGGTTCGGCGACCGGCACCGTGCGCGGCGCGACGCTGGCGACGGCCTCGGCGATCGCCGCGATGTGCGGCGGCGTGGTGCCGCAACAGCCACCGACGATGTTCACCAGCCCGGCGCGCGCGAACTCGCCGACGATCGCGGCGGTGTCCTCGGGGCGCTCGTCGTATTCGCCGAAGGCGTTCGGCAGGCCGGCGTTCGGGTAGCAGGAGATGAAGGTGTCGGCGAGCTGCGACAGCTCGGCGATGTACGGGCGCATGTCCTTGCCGCCGAGCGCGCAGTTCAGGCCGATCGCCAGCGGCCGCGCGTGACGCAGCGAATTCCAGAACGCCTCGACGACCTGGCCGGACAGCGTGCGCCCGGAGGCGTCGGTGATCGTCCCGGAAATGATGACCGGCAGGCGCGTGCCGCTTTCGTCGAAGAACTTCTCGCAGGCGAAGATCGCGGCCTTGGCGTTGAGCGTGTCGAAGATCGTCTCGATCAGCAGCAGATCGACGCCGCCGAGCGCCAGGCCGCGCACTTGTTCGAGATAGGCGTCGACCAGTTCGTCGTAGCTGACATTGCGCTTGCCCGGGTCGTTGACGTCGGGCGAGATGCTGGCCGTGCGATTGGTCGGGCCGAGCGCGCCGGCGACGAAGCGCGGCCGCTGCGGCGTCGCGGCCGCGTCGGCGGCGGCGCGCGCGAGCTTCGCGGCGGCGACGTTGATCTCGTGGCTGAGCGCCTCCATGCCGTAATCGGCCATCGAGATGCGCTGCGCGTTGAAGGTGTTGGTCTCGATGATGTCGGCGCCGGCCGCCAGGTACTGGGCGTGAATCTCGCGAATGATGTCCGGCTGCGTCAGCACCAGCAGATCGTTGTTGCCCTTGAGATCGCGCGGCCAATCGGCGAAGCGTGTGCCGCGGTAGTCGGCCTCTTCCAGCTTGTGGCGCTGGATCATCGTGCCCATCGCGCCGTCGAGCACGAGGATGCGGCGACCGAGCGCGGCGGTCAGTGAATCGGCAACGGAAGCGGCGGCGGGATGCGACGACATGGCGGCGGACGGATCGCGGCGGAGGAAGCGGCCGAGTATATCTGCTTATGCGGATGAACGGATCGTAAGCGGCCGCCGTAGCCGTTCGTCCGCCGGCAAGGACCTCGCATCCCGTGCGGGCGCCATCGCGTCCGCCGCGCCCGTAAGTTACCGATGCCGGCGTTTGCCGACGCCGGCACGGTTCCCCCAACCCGGATTTCCCCAACCTTTCCGGGTTACTGAGGGCCAGGTCTTCGATCTGGTCCTTTCTTTTTCCCGCCGCCTTTTTCCGGCCTTGCCCGGCCGCGCCGCGACCGCCCGTCGCCGACCTTTTGACTTTAATTAAACGATCGGATAATTTCGCCTCCGTCACCTTGCCGTGACCGAACCGAACCGTATGAGGAGAGAACCATGCATACAGCCAGCCTCGCACCGGCGTGGCGCGACAACAAGCGCTACCTGTGGCCGCTCGGCGGCATCATCATGCTGCTGGTGCCGATCGCCGGCGTGCTGTACCAGGCGACCGGCTGGGGCGGCTGGTGGTGGCTCGGCCCGATGGTGGTCTACGGCCTGATTCCGCTCGCCGATCTGCTGGTCGGCTCCGACACCAACAATCCGCCCGAGGCGCGCGTGCCCTCGCTCGAGAAGGAGCGCTACTACCGCTGGGCGGTGTATCTCGCCGTCGCCTGCGAATACGTGTCGGTGATCTGGGGCGCATGGATGGCGGCCAACGGCGGCCTGCCCTGGTACCACATCGTCGGCCTGGCAATGACCATCGCCATGGTCACCGGCGTGTCGATCAACACCGGCCACGAACTCGGCCACAAGACCGACAAGCTCGAGCAGTGGCTCGCCAAGATCGCGCTCGCGCCGACCGCCTACGGCCATTTCTTCGTCGAGCACAACCGCGGCCACCACGTGCGCGTGGCGACGCCGGAGGATCCGGCCAGTTCGCGCTTCGGCGAGAGCTTCTGGGCCTTCCTGCCGCGCACCATGGTCGGCAGCCTGAAGTCGGCCTGGGAGATCGAGGCCCGGCGCCTGCGGCGCAACGGCAAGCCGGTATGGTCGCTGCAGAACAACAACCTCAATGCCTGGGCGATGACGGTCGTGCTGTTCGGCGGCCTGGCGGCCTGGCTGGGCGGGCAGGTGCTGCCGTTCCTGCTGCTGCAGGCCTTCGTCGGCGCCTCGCTGCTGGAGGTCGTCAACTACCTCGAGCACTACGGCCTCATGCGCGAGCGGCGCGCCGACGGCAGCTACGAGCGCTGCCAGCCGCGGCATTCGTGGAACAGCAACCAGATCGTCACCAATGTGTTCCTCTACCAGCTGCAGCGGCACTCGGATCACCACGCCAATCCGACGCGCTCCTACCAGTCGCTGCGCCACTTCGACGAGGCGCCGCAGCTGCCGACGGGCTACGCCGGCATGATCCTGCTCGCCTACCTGCCGCCGCTGTGGTTTAAAATCATGAACCCCCGGGTCGTCGCGCACTACGAAGGCGACATGAGCCGGGCCAACATCAAGCCGGAGATCCGCGACGCCGTGATCGCCCGGTATGCGCCGCAACGCCGCGGCGGAGCCGTGGCATAGCGGCTCGTCCGTCGCGTTAACACCCTGATCGAGGGCGGCGCATCGGCTAAGATGCGCCGCCTTTTTTTGTGCAACCAGCAACCGAAGCTAGCGAGAGAGTTATGCCGTTCAAGAAGTGGCGCTGCGTGATCTGCGACTGGGTCTATGACGAAGAACTCGGTGCGCCGAACGACGGCATCCCGCCGGGCACGCGCTGGGCCGACGTGCCGGCCGACTGGAGCTGTCCGGATTGCGGCGCGTCCAAGGCCGACTTCGAGATGGTCGAGACCGACTGATGAGCACGCAATTCGACGCTGTTTCGGTCGTCAAGAAGGCCAACGTCTATTTCGACGGCAAGTGCGTCAGCCACACCGTGCTGTTCGCCGACGGCACCAAGAAATCGGTCGGCGTGATCCTGCCGTCGACCCTCAACTTCGGCACCGGCGCGCCGGAGCGCATGGAGCTGCTCGACGGCCGCTGCCGCGTGCGCCTGGCCGGCCATCAGGACTGGAACGAGTACCGCGGCGGCCAGAGCTTCGACGCGCCCGGCAACTCGTCGTTCGACATTGAAACGCTCGAAACCCTGCACTACGTCTGCCACTTCGGCTGACGCCATGCGCCGCGAGTCGGAACGCTCGCGGTGAACGCCGGCAGGCTGGCAGGCTGGCGGAGGCATCTGGCGCGCAACTGGCTGCTGTGGCGGCCACGCGTGCGCTACTGGACGGCGGCAGCGGCGATCGGCCTGATCGCCGCGCTGTTCGCGCGCGGCGCCGACTGGGCGCACGCGCGCATCGTCGAGGCGACGCAGTGGCTGCCGCTGCTGTCGCTGCTCACCGTGCCGATCGGCCTCGTCGCCATCGTCGGCTTCACGCGCCGCTTCGTGCCGAGCGCCGCCGGCAGCGGCATTCCGCAGGTGCTCGCCGTGCTGCGGCACCACGACGCCGAACTGCGACGCCGCATGCTGGCCCTGCCGGTCGCGCTGCTGAAACCGCTGCTGACGGTGATCGCCATTCTCTGCGGCGCCTCGGTCGGCCGTGAGGGGCCGACCGTGCAGATCGGCGCGGCGATCGCCAATCTCGCCGGCGCGCGCTACAGCCCGCGCGTGCAGCGCAGCCTGATCCTCGCCGGCGGTGCGGCCGGCATCGCCGCGGCGTTCAACACGCCGATCGCCGGCATCGTCTTCGCGTTCGAGGAGCTCGCCTCGAGCCTCGAGGAAAAGGCCAGCGGCACCCTGCTGATGCTGGTCATCATCGCCGCCATGGTGGCGATCGCCGTGCTCGGCGACCGCGTCTATCTCGGCATCGTCGACACCCACGTCACGCATCTTTCGCAGTGGCGCGCGGTGCTGATCTGCGGCCTCGCCGGCGGGCTCTGCGGCGGCCTGTTCAGCCGCTTCCTGTTCGCCGGCACGCGCGCCGCGCGACATTACCTGCAGCGCATCGGCCTGCGCTGGGCGCTGCTGTGCGGGCTGCTCGTCGGCCTGATCGGGCTGGTCGCCGGCGGCGCCACCTACGGCAGCGGCTACGGCGAGACGCGCGCGCTGCTCGGCGCGCCCGACGCGCTGTCGGCCTGGTTTCCGCTGCTCAAGGCGGCGGCGACCTGGCTGTCCTACGTCAGCGGCATTCCCGGCGGCATCTTCTCGCCCTCGCTGGCGATCGGTGCCGGGCTCGGCGCCGACATCGCACGCTGCGTGGACTTCGCGCCGGCCGCCGCCATCGTCCTGCTGACCATGGCGGCGTACTTCGCCGGCGCCACGCAGGCGCCGCTGACGGCGGCGGTGATCGTCGCCGAGATGACGCTGGGCCAGAAGATGATCCTGCCGCTGATGGGCGCCGCGCTGCTCGGCGCCGGCACCGCCAGGCTGGTCTGGCGCAACTCGCTGTACCAGGCCCTGATGGGCGATCTGCTGGCGCCCCCCGGCGAGCGCGCGCCGGCTCCGGCCGCGCATGCGCAGGAGGCAGATACCGCCTCGGCGGCGGCAACAGCCGTGCCGGCGCCGCCCGCCGGCGAGGCTGCGTCTTCCGGCGATACGCCCTCGGCGTTCAGCGGCGATACGGGTCGCGCATCCAGAATCGACGGCGGCCCGTAAGAGCTCGCAGGGGCGCCCGCATCGGGGCGCCGCCACTGCGCGAGGAGGACGTATGAAGATTCCGCACGCCGCCAGCCTGCTGGCCGCCGCCGCCCTGCTGCTGTGCGCCGGCGCGCAGGCCGGGGACCTCCGGGCCCATCCGGACACCGTCTACGTGCGACCCGGCACGTTCTATACCCACCCGCTGCCGCGTTCGAGCGCCGAGGACATGGCGATCACCGAGCGCGTCGTCGCGCTGCTCGCGCAGGATCATCGCCTGCAGGACGAGACGATCGGCGTCACCACGGTCAACGGCGTGGTCATGCTCAGCGGCCACGTCAGCTCGCCGACGCGCGTCTACCGCGCCGTCGAGCTGGCGCGCCGGGTCGCCGGCGTGCGCGCCGTCAAGGACGACCAGCTCGAGGCCTGAAACCGGGCACTCGAAACGGCACCCTTGCCCCGCTCCTTCACCGGAGCCCTGAGGCGGCCGTCGGCATCGGCGGCCGCCTGATTTTTGCCCGCCGCGCGCAGCCGCTACGATGGCGGCCCCCGTCCGCCGGTGCACGCATGTCCGATTTCTCGTTGCGCGATCGCGTCGCCGTCGTGACCGGCGCTTCGCGCGGGCTCGGCCTGCAGATCGCGCTGGCCCTGGCGCGGGCCGGCGCGCAGGTCTGCGTGCACGGCCGTGACCGTGCGCGCGTCGACGCGGCGGTGCGGGCGATCGTGGCCGAAGGCGGCTCGGCGGCGCCCCTGGTCTTCGCGCTCGATGACGAAGCCGCCGCCGAAGGCGCCCTGCGCGGCGTCGCCGAGCGGCACGGCCGCCTCGACGTCCTCGTCAACAACGCCAGCGCGCGCGACCGCCGCGCCCTCGACGCGCTCGATGCGGCCGCGCTGCGCCGGCTGCTCGAGATCGACCTGGTCGCGCCCTTCCATCTCGCGCGCTGCGCGGCGGCACTGATGCGCAGCGGCGGCCGCATCGTCAACATCACGTCGATCGCCGGACCGATCGCGCGCGGCGGCGACGCCGCCTATACCGCCGCCAAGGGCGGGCTCGACGCGCTGACGCGCGCGCTCGCCGCCGAACTCGGCCCGCGCGGCATCGGCGTCAACGCCGTCGCGCCCGGCTATTTCGCCACCGAGGCGAATGCCGCGATGGTGGCCGACGCCGGCGTCGCCGGCTGGCTGGCGCGACGCACCTCGTTCGGTCGCTGGGGCGAGCCGCGGGAGATCGCCGGCGCGGTGGTCTTCCTCGCCTCGCCGGCGGCCTCCTACATCACCGGCCAGACGCTCGCGGTCGACGGCGGCTACCTCGCGCATTTCTGAGCGGACCTTTTCCGGCGGACATCGGCCGCCGCAGGGCATTGATCCGGGTCATGGCGGGGCCGCGCCGCGCTGGCGATGCTGCGGCGTCCCTGCCTGTCGCCGCGTCCGCCATGAAACCGTATGAACGCATCCTCCTGATCGCCCGACCGGACCTGCAGCGCTCGCCGGCCCTGCGCCAGGCGGCGGTCCTGGCGCGCGCCACCGGCGCGGCGCTGCACATTGCCGTGTTCGACCACAGCGCGACGCTCGATCTGGTCGCGCGCCTGCGCGCCGAGGACCAGCGCGGGCTGCGCGACACCTTCCTGCGCCAGCGCCGCGACTGGCTCGCCGGGCAGGCCGCCGACCTGCGCGCCGACGGCATCGAGGTGACGACCGAGGCGGTGTGGAGCCGGCACGCGCTCGACGAAATCCTCGCGCACGTCGTCGAATCCGGCGCCGCGCTGGTCGTCAAGGACGTCGAGATGCGCAGCGGCCTGCGCCGCGTGCTGATGCACGCGCTGGACTGGCAGCTGTTGCGCGAGTGTCCGGTCCCGCTGCTGCTGGTGCACAGCGAGCAGATCACGCCGCGCCGCGTCATCGTCGCCGCCGACGCCCTGCGCGGCGCCGACGATGCGCTGAACAACAAGCTGTTCGACCACGCGCTCGGCCTCGCCTATGCGACGCAGGCGCGCCTGCACCTGGCCTACGCCTTCGCGCTGCCGGCGGCGGCCGCCGCCGATCCCGCGGTGATGGTCACGCAGGAGCTGTACGAGACCTTGCGCGAGACGCATCTCGATGCCTTCACGGCGCTCGCCGACGCGCACGGCGTGCCGCCCGAACGTCGCCACTTCCTCGGCGGACCGCCGGCCGCGGCGCTGGCGCGCTTCGCGCGGCAGTGCGACGCCGATCTGCTGGTGCTCGGCGCGGCGCAGCACAGCGGCTTGGAACGGCTGCTGTTCGGCAGCACCGCGGCGGCCGTGCTCGACGAGCTGAGCTGCAGCGTGCTGGTCATCAAGCCGGACGCAACGGAGCGGGCGCTGCGCGACGCGATCGCCGCCCGCCGCGCCGCCGCGATGCGCGAGGCGGCCTAGGCCCGTTGACGCGTTGCGCGTGGGCGTGAAGCCGTCCGGCACCGGGTCCCCGTCCAAGGGCAAGCCGCCGGGCGACTTTCCGAGGGCCGGACCATTTTGGGCCCAGCGCGGCGTCTCTCGCCGTTCATGCACATCGCGCACATGGCGCGCCGCGTGCCTTGCGCCGGGCCGAAACGATCCCGGTCACGGCGACGCTCATCACGGCAACAGACCCCTGGCAGGCGACAGGCGCCCACGTAGTTGCCGCAAGAGCTGTACGCGGAATTCCGTATGGGCGGCGAGCGGCCCCGAGCCTACCTTAGCTGCACATTCGAGGTTCGGGAGAAACCGCCATGACGCAAGACATTGACCACGCCGGCAGCGCGGATCCCTGCCGCAATTGCCTGCGCCACGGCGGCTGCCTGGGCGCCGCCCTGCAGGAAGCCGAGCACCATGCCGACGCCGGCGTGATCGGCGTGCTGACGCTGCAGCGCGGGCAGAGCCTGCATCGCATCGGCGACAACGCCAACGCGGTCTACATCGTGCAGAGCGGCGCCCTGAAGTCACGGCGCCATTCCCTGCAGGGCGACGAGGAGATCGTCGCCTTCCGTCTGCCGGGCGACGCCATCGGCCTCGACGAGATCGGCCAGAAGGTGCGCGGCACCGAGGCCGTGGCGCTGTGCACGACGCGCGTCTGCCGCCTGCCGCTCGACGTGCTGCGCGCGGAAATGCAGCAGTCGGAGCGTGTCGCCGAACATCTCTACGACGATCTCGGCCACGAGTTCGAGCGCCTGCACGAACGCCTGCAGAACGAACGGCGTTCGGCGCCGTCGCGCATCGCCGGCTTCCTGCTCGCCCAGCTGCAGCGCCGCCAGCGCCTGTTCGGCACGCAGATCGACCGCTTCACGCTGCCGATGACGCGCGTCGATCTCGGCCGCTTCCTGGGCCTGGCCACGGAAACCGTGTCGCGCATGTTCACGCGCCTGCAGCTGGATGGCGTGATCGTCTGCGACGGTGCTTCGGTGCAGGTTCTCGACGCCGAGGCGCTGCGGCGCTGCGCGCAGGACCGGCCGGCCGCCGACAAGATGGCGCGCGCCGCCTGAGGCCCGGCGGTCAGCCGCGCAGCGACAGCAGCATCTGCACCAGCGGGCCGAGCGCGCGCACGTCCATCTTCTGCATGATGTGCGCGCGATGCAGTTCCACCGTGCGCTCCGACAGGCCGAGCTCGATGGCGATCACCTTGTTGGCGTGGCCGTCGACGAGGCGCTGCGCGATCTCGCGCTCGCGCGGCGTCAGCGCGGCATAGCGCCGCTCGATGTCGGCGCGCTGGCGGCCGGCCTCGGCCTGCTTGGCGTCGCTGCTCAGCGCACGCCGCACGCGGCTGAGCAGATCCTCGTCGTGAAACGGCTTCTGCAGGAAGTCGAAGGCGCCGGCGCGCATCGCCTCGACCGCCATCGGCACGTCGCCGTGGCCGGTCATGAAGATGATCGGCAGGCGGTTGCCGCGCTCGCGGAGCAGGCGCTGCACGTCGAGGCCGCTCATGCGCGGCATGCGCACGTCGAGCAGCAGGCAGCCGCGCCAGTCGGCGCGCCAGTCGGCAAGAAAGGCGTCGGGATCGCTGAAGCTGCGGGCCGGCAGGCGCACGCTCTTGAGCAGCAGCGTCACGCTGTCGCAGACCGCCTCCTCGTCGTCGAGGATGTAGACCAGGCCATCGCTCATGAATCCCCCCGCTCCACCTCAGTCGAGGCGCGGCAGGCGCAGAGCAAAGGTGGCGCCGGCGCGTTCGTTGACGTAATAGCTTAGTTCGCCGCCATGGGCGATGGCGATCGACTGGCAGATCGACAGGCCCAGGCCCATGCCCTGCGGCTTGGTGGTGTAGAACGGCTCGAACAGGCGGTCCGCCGCTTCCGGCGCGATGCCGGGGCCGCTGTCCATGACCACGATCTCGACGAAGCGCGGCTCTTGCGTCGAGGTGACGATGTCGATGACATCGCTGCTGCGCGCGCCGTTCATGGCCTCGACCGCGTTGCGCACCAGGTTGAGCACCACCTGCTGGATCTGCACCTCGTCGCAATGCACCGGCGGCAGGCCGGTGGCGAGCTGCATGCGCAGGCGGATGCCGGCCTGGCGCGCGTCGAACTCGATCAGCGGCAGCACCTCGCGCACCAGCTGGTTGACCTGCAGGGTCTGGCGCGGCGTCTCGCCGCGGCGCGCCAGCGTGCGCAGGCCGCGGATCACCTGCCCGGCACGTTCGGCCTGCGTGGCGATCTTCTCGAGCGGCGCGATCAGGTCGGCCGGCGTCGCGTCGCCGGACTGCAGCAGGCGCCGGCAGGCATGCGCGTAGTTGGCGATCGCCGTCAGCGGCTGGTTCACCTCGTGCGCGATGCCGCTGACCATCTCGCCGAGCTGGCCGACGCGCGCCGCGTGCGTCAGCCTGCCGCGCAGCGCCTCCGCCTCGCGGTTGGCGGCCAGCAGCGCGCTGCGGTCGACGAGCTCGCTGATGATCATCTGCTGCCGGCCGTCGTCGGCGACCGCCGCGCTGTAGAGCAGCGCCTGCATCTCGGTGCCGTCGCGGCGCGGATAGCGGAATTCCTGGCGGAACTCGCCGCCCTCCTCGCGCAGTTGCGCGTAGGCGGCGAGCAGCCGCGGCCGATCCTCGGCGTGCACCAGATCGCTGTGGCGCTTGCCGACCAGCTCCTCGATGCGGCAGCCGAGCAGCTCGGCGCAGGCGCGGTTGGCGCGCAGGATGTGGCCTTCGAGGTCGGTCGTCGTCATCGCCGTCGGCGCGTACTCGAAAATGCGGCGCAGCTCCTCGCCGTTCTGCCGCAGCATGGCCTCGTGACGCTTGCGCTCGGAGATGTCGCGCAGGATGCCGACGTAGCCGCGCACGCCGGCGTTGCTGAACTCGCCGACCGAAAGATCGATCGGGAAGGTGCTGCCGTCCTTGCGCTGCGCCACCACCTCGCGGCCGATGCCGATGATGCGGCGTTCGCCGGTGTGCGCGTAGCGGTCGATGTAGGCATCGTGCTCGCCGCGGTACGGCTGCGGCATCAGCATGCTGACGTTGCAGCCGTGCACTTCGGCCGCGCGGTAGCCGAACAGCTGCTCGGCCGAGCGGTTGAAGCCGACCACGAGCCCCTGCGCGTCGATCAGCACGATGGCGTCGACCGCCGCGTCGAGCAGGGCGCGCAGCGGATCGTCGGCAATGGAAGGGTATGACGCCATGAACGTCCCGAAACTCGGCGGACCGGACCGGCGCATCTTAACGCCCGGCGGCGCCGCGCCGTCAGCGGGCGGCGACCAGCGCATCGGTCTGGAAGGCGATCCAGTCGAGCAGCGCCGACAGGCGCATGGTGCCGCTGATCCGCGCCCGCTCGCGGCCGCCGGCATAGACGACGATCGTCGGCAGGTTGGCGATGTGCTGGGCCTCGGCGAGCAGCGGATCGGCGTCGACGTCGCAGACCGCGAAGCGCAGATGGCGCCGGCAGGCCGCCGCCTGGTCGAAGACCGGCGCGAGCTTGCGGCAGGGCGCGCAGTCGTCGGAGCGGTAGAGGGCGATGGTCACCGCCGTCGCACGCAGCTCGGCGACGAAGTTGTCGGCGCGCAGGGCGAACGGCGGCACGGCGGGCGCCTCGGCCCCGCAGCGCTCGCAGCGCTCGGTGAGCGGTGCGGCATCGGTGGCCGCGCAGGCCAGGCAGGGGTCCGCCGGCTTGAGCGCGCTCATCGCGGCAGGCACCAGGCGGGATGCAGCAGCGGCAACAGCGCCGAGGCGACGAAGCCGACGAGGCCGACGCCGATCATCAGCGCGGCCGCCAGGCCCGGCGCCTGGCGCAGGCGATCCATGCCGGCGAAGCTGTAGCCGCTGGCCGCCAGCAAGGGGCTGCCGCCGATCGCGAACGCGGCGAGCAGCGCGCCGCCGTGCCGCGCCGAACCGGCGAGCGCGGCGGCCGACAGCGCGAAGTAGAGCTGCGCGCAGGGCAGCAGCGCCCAGCCGAGGCCGGCGACGAACTGCCGGGCGACGCCGGGCGCCGGCTTCGGCCCGCAGCAGGCCGGCACGCGGCGCCGCAGCTGGCGGATGCCGAAGACGATGAGCAGCGCGGCGCCGGCCAGCTGCAGGCCGAGTCCGAGCGCCGGCGACGGCAGCGCGCGCGTCAGCAGCGGTCCGCTGCCGCCGGCCAGCGCGCCGAACGATGCGTAACCGGCGACACGGCCGGCGTGCAGCGGCAGCAGCGCGCGCCACAGCGAACGCCGCGACGGCGGCAGCGCCAGGCGTTGCACGGCGCCGCACATCAGGCTGCAGTGCGGCGACAGCGCCAGGCCCGCGGCCAGCATGCCGGGTACGCCGAGTTCCAGCATCTCAGGCCTTGCCTGCGCAGTGCTGGCAGCGCGTCGCTTCCGGGAGATGCCGCAGGCGCGCCTCGGCGATGCGCTCGCCGCATTGTTCGCAAAGCCCCCAGAGGCCGGCGTCGAGGCGCTGCAGCGCGTGGTCGATCTGCCCGAGGATGGCGCGCGCCGCGTCGGCGAGCGCGGTCAGCGTTTCGTCGTTCTCGGTGGCGACCGCCTGTTCGGCGAAGCCGGCCGGCAGCGGCGCGTCGCGGTGCGCGCCGTCACGTTCGAGACGTTCGAGGCGCGCCGCGTAGTCGGCGCGCAAGGCCAGCAGGCGGGCGCGGGGGTCGGGAATCCGGGTCGATGTGCACATGGGAAACAATGCCTCCATGCTGGCAGTGTCGCCGCGCGCCCCCCCGCGCGCCTTGATCTGCGTCAGTCGTCGGGCATGCGCCGCGCGACGCCGTCGAGATCGTCGTACTGGCCGTCGCGCACCGCCCAGATCAGCGCCGCGCCGGCGGCGGCGACCAGCACCACGCCGAGCGGAATCATCAGGTACAGGATTTCCATGACCTCATCCCTCCACGCGCGGCAGGCGCAGCGCGTTCAACACCACGAGCAGCGAGGACAGCGACATGCCGAGCGCCGCCATCCACGGCAGCAGCACGCCGCCCATGGCCAGCGGCAGCACGAAGGCGTTGTAGGCCAGTGCCCAGGCGATGTTCTGCACGATGCGGCGGCGGATGACGCGCGCCAGCGCCGGCGCCGCGGTCAGCGGCCGCAGCGAATCGCCGACCAGCAGCAGATCGGCCTGCGCCTGCGCCAGCGCCGCGCCCTGCGGCATCGCGCAGGCGACGTCGGCGCCGGCCAGCAGCGGTGCGTCGTTGATGCCGTCGCCGACCGCCATCACCACGTGTCCGGTGCCCTGCAGCTGGCGCAGATGCGCGAGCTTGCCCTGCGGGCTCATGCGCGCGCGCAGGTGATCGATGCCGACCGCCTGCGCCAGCGCCCGCGCCGGGGCTTCGGCGTCGCCGGTCAGCAGCTGCACGTCGCAGCCCTGCTCGCGCAGCGCGGCGACCGCGGCGACGGCGTCCTCGCGCGCCGGCGCGCGCAGCGCGAAGCGCGCCAGGGGCCGGCCGTCGCGACGCAGCACGATGGCGGTCGCGGCCGGATCGGCGAGCGGCGCCAGCATGCCGTCGTCGGCGCCGATGCTGTAGGCGACGTCCTCGACGCGGCCGCTGATGCCGCGCCCGGCGACGCTGTGCAGGGCGGCGACCGGCAACTGCCGGTCGTAGGCGCGAAAGGCCAGGGCGATGGGATGCGTGAAGGGTCGTTCGAGCGCGGCGGCGATCGCCAGGCAGCGCGCGGCGCTGTCGCCGGCGCGCGCGCCGCCCAGCAGCTCGGTGTCCTCCACCACCGGCTGCATGCGCGTCAGCGTGCCGGTCTTGTCGAAGATCACGGTGTCGACGGCGGCGAGCCGGCCGAGCACGCGCGGCCGTGCCACCAGCACGCCGAGGCGGGCAAGGCGGCCGCTGCCGGCGGCGAAGGCCAGGGGCCCGGCCAGCGACAGCGCGCACGGGCAGCTGGCGACCAGCACGGCGAGCGCCGCCGACAGGGCGTGCTCGGGACTCAGCGGCCACCACAGCGCGGCCGTCAGCGCGGCGAGCCCGAGGATCAGCAGCGAGAACACGCCGGCGATGCGGTCGAGGGTCTGCTGGAATGGCGGGCGTTCGCGCGCCGCGCGGTTGAGCACGGCGGTGATCTGCGCCAGCCAGGTGTCGTGACCGAGCGCCTCGGCGCGCACGCGGATCGCCGTCGCGCCGACGTTGAGGCTGCCGGCGAGCAGCGTCGCGCCGGCGTGGCGTTGCACCGGCCGTGCCTCGCCGCTGAGCAGCGCTTCGTCGAGCTCGGCGTCGTCGTCGAGCAGGCGGCCGTCGACCGGCACCGCCTCGCCGGGCGCGATCCTGAGGATGTCGTCGCGCGCGATCTGCGCGAGCGCGACGGTTTCGTCGCCGGCCGCGCCGACGCGGGTCGCGGTCAGCTTGCGCGCGCCGAGCAGGCGCCGCAGATGGCCGGTGGCGACGCCGCGCGAGCGGCCTTCGAGCCAGCGCGCGCCGGACAGCAGCATGACGAACATGGTCGCCGAGTCGAAATACAGCTCGCCGCCGCCGGCCAGCACGCGCCAGGCGGAGACCCCGTAGGCGATCGCCAGCGACACGGCGATCGGCACGTCCATGTCGACGCGGCGCGCGCGCAGCGAGCGCGCGGCATGGACGAAGAACGGCCAGCCGGCGTAGAGCACGCCCGGCGTCGCCAACAGCCATTGCGTCCAGCGCAGCAGCGCCAGCATCGGCGCCATGATGCCGCTCGCCTCGCGGCCGTAAGTGGGCCAGGCCAGCATCATGACCTGCATCGCGCACAGCACGGCGACGCCGATGCGCGCCAGCTCCTCGCGCGCGGCGCGGCGGTCGCGGTTCAGCGACGCGTCCTGCGCGAACACCCTGGGCTTGAAGCCGGCCGCCTCGATGGCGCCGAGCAGCGCCGACAGTGAACTCTGCCGCGGATCGAAGCGCAGCTGCGCGGTGCGCGCGGCGACGTCGATCTGCACCTGGGCGGCGAGCGGCGCCAGCGCGCGCTCGATGCTGGCGGCGCACGACGCGCAATGCATGCCGTCGATGCCGAGCAGCACCTCGCGCAGGCCGTCGCCGGCCATCGCGCTGACGCTGTCGCGCAGCTCCGGGCGGTCGTAGACCGACCAGTCGGCGGCGGCCGACGTCATCAGCGCGCTCCGTCCCGGCGGCGCGCCGACGGCATGCGGCGCAGGGCGAGCCGCGGCAGGCCGGGCACGAGCACGCCGAGGCCGAGCATGAAGTGCCGGGTCTTCAGCAGCCGGCGCATGTCGCTGCCCTCCGGATAGTCCTCGCGCAACTCGCCGCACGTGTAGACCGCGGCGAGCAGCAGCAAGGTCAGCCAGTGCAGGGCCAGGCTCGGGCCGCTGTAGCGACGCGCGGCATCCGGCGTGGACATGGCGATGCCTGCACCGCGCTCAGCGCGGATTGACGAGGTGCTGGCTCTCCGGCAACGGCGTGAAGCCGCCGTTGTAGGCCAGCGTCATGGTCGCCGCGCCGGCGATGATGACCGCGAGCGGCAGGGCGATGAGCAGAAAGAATTCGATGCCGAAGCGTGAGGCTTGTGCGCGTTCCATGGTCAGTCTCCGGGGTGTTCGTGAGGCTCGTCGGCGTCGGCGTCGTGTTCACGACCGTCCGACAGGAAAGTGGCGGTGCGGCTGCGCCGCGTACCGGGACCGTCGTCGGCGGTCACCGTGAAGCGCAGCCGGGCGACGCTCGGATGCGCGCCGTGTGCGCGCGCGGCGACCGTCATCGACACGTGCTGGCCGGGGCCGGCGCTGAAGCGGTCCGGCTCGACGCTGGCCGGCGTGCCGTCGATGAACTCGGCGCGGATCGCGTAGCGGCGCTCGCGCTCCTGCTTGTTGGAGAGCTTGACCGCGTAGACGTTCTCGATGCTGCCGTCGGCGAGCTCGCGATAGAGCTGCTTGCGGTCGCGCACCACGTCGAGATCGAAGGGGCTGCGCGTGACGATCAGCGTCGCCGTGGCGATCAGCACCGCGAGCCACACGGCGCCGTAGCCGAGCGCGCGGCCGCGCACGATATGGAACCGGCCGCCGGCGTCGTGGCGGGCGCTGCTGTAGCGGATCAGGCCGCGCGGCCTGTGCACCTGGTCCATCACTTCGTTGCAGGCGTCGATGCAGGCGGCGCAGGCGATGCATTCGTACTGCAGGCCCTTGCGGATGTCGATGCCGACCGGGC
Source organism: Solimonas soli DSM 21787 (assembly GCF_000474945.1). Lineage (GTDB taxonomy): Bacteria > Pseudomonadota > Gammaproteobacteria > Nevskiales > Nevskiaceae > Solimonas > Solimonas soli. Next base: position 448,443 of record NZ_KI440836.1, read on the forward strand.
AGGCCTGCACGCACAGCGAGCAGTCGATGCAGTCGCCCTGCTTGAGCGTCGCAGCGTCGAACTCGTGCTCGGCGCGCTCGCCGGCCAGCACCGCGGCGGCGCTCGGCGCGCGCTGCTGCAGGAGCTTCCTGAACACGCTCTTGCGCGGTTCGCCGCGCTTCTCGTCATAGGCGATGATCAGCGTGTCGCGATCGAACATCGCGCTCTGGAAGCGCGCATACGGGCACATGTACTTGCAGACCTGTTCGCGCATGAAGCCGGCGTTGCCCCAGGTCGCGAAGGCGTAGAACAGCACCCAGAACAGCGACCAGCCGGACAGCGCGCCGTGCGCGATCTCGTCGATCAGGGTCGTGGTCGGCACGAAGTAGGCGACGAAGCTGAAGCCGGTGAACAGCGCGAACGCCGCCCACGCCAGATGCTTGCCGCCCTTGCGCAGCAGCTTGTTGGCGTCCCACGGCCCGCGGTCGAGCTTCATGCGGATGTGGCGGTCGCCCTCGAACAGGCGCTCGATCCACAGGAACGCTTCGGTCCACACCGTCTGCGGGCAGGCGTAGCCGCACCACAGGCGGCCGGCCAGCGTGGTGAAGAAGAACAGCGTCAGCGCGGCGGCCAGCAGCAGCGCCGCGAGCAGATAGAAATCCTGCGGCACGATGGTGAGGCCGAAGACGTGGAAGCGGCGCGCCGGCAGGTCGAACAGCACCAGCGGCGTGCCGCCGAAGCGCAGCCACGGCAGGCCGTAGAACAGGCCGAGCAGCGCCAGCATCGCCGCCACGCGCAGGCGCGCGTAGCGGCCGTGCACGTCGCGCGGGTAGATCTTGCCCGACGACTGATAGAGCAGGACCGGCTGCTCCGCCGGCGCGCCGCGCTCACCGTGTGCCATCGTCGTCCTCCGCCACGGACGGCGCCGCCAGCACGGCGGCGATCAGCGCCGGAATCAGCGCCAGCAGCCACAGCACGATGAAGCCGATCGCCAGCTTCGGCGGCGTGTTGAGCGGCAGCCAGCCTTCGCCGGGCAGCAGCAGCAGGGTGCAGAGCGAGGCCGTGGCGCCGAGGAACGAAGCCCACAGCACGGCGCTGATCTGGCGGAACTCGCGGCTGCCGCCGAGCGCGCGCCGCCGCGCCGCGGCGACGATCGCCGCGGCGTCCTCGGGGCCGTGCTCGTGCGGCTCGCTCAAGGCTGTGTCCCGTTCTGCGACAGGCTGTACACGTAGGCGGAGACGACCTTGATCTCGTCCGCGGTCAGGATCTTCTCGTGCGCCGGCATCGCGCTCTTGCGGCCGAACAGGATGGTCTCGCGGATGCGCTCGCTGCTGCCGCCGTGCAGCCAGATGTCGTCGGTGAGATTGGCCGAGCCGAGCGCCGGGTTGCCGTGGCCGTCCGGGCCGTGGCAGGCGGCGCAGGTGATCGCGAACTGCTTCTGCGCCTGCTCGCGCGTCGCCGCGTCGAGCGCCGGATCGTTCCAGTGGCCGACGTAGCGCACCAGCGCCTTCACCGTCGCGGCGTCGATCGCGCCGTTGAACGGCGGCATGGTGCCGTTGCGACCGAAGGTGACCGAGGCAACGATCGCTTCCGGCGTGCCGCCGTACAGCCAGTCCTTGTCGGTGAGGTTCGGAAAACCGAGCGCGCCCTTGGCATCGGCGCCGTGGCAGCCGGCGCAGTTGTTGAGGAACACGCTGCGGCCGGCGGCACGCGCCGCCGGATCGCCGGCCAGCGTCGCCACATCGCGCTCGTGGAAGGCCGCGAACTGGTGGTCACGCTGCGCGCGGTAGCCATCGAGGCTCTGCTGCATCTGCTGCTGCGAGGTCCAGCCGAGACGCCCGGCGAAGTTGCCGAGCCCCGGATAGAGCGCGAAGTAGCCGACGCCGAAGACGATGGTGATGACGAACAGGTTCAGCCACCAGCGCGGCAGCGGATTGTTGTACTCGCGCAGGTCGTCGTCCCAGACGTGGCCGGTGTCGGCTTCGCCGGGCTTGCCGCGCGCGTTGGCGAACAGCAGCCACAGCGCGCCGACGATCGAGGCGACCGTGATGACGATGACGGTCCAGTGCCAGACGAGATCGAGGCCGCTCATGAGCGCTCTCCCTGCCGCGCCGGCGGGCAGCAGGCGGATTCGACGCCGAGCGGCACGTCGTCCCCCTCGCCCCACCGCCTGCGTCCGCGCGCCGTCCGCCTCTCTCCCGCTACGCGGGCGAGGGACGATGGCCGCCCTGCGGGCGTTTCGTCCGTCAAGGGCAGTGAAGCGGCGTCGGCGAAGCGCTCGCGGTTGCGCGCCGAGTACGCCCAGGCCGCGATGCCGAGGAAGGACAGCAGGAGCGCCGCGGTGATGATGCCGCTGATCATGACGCATCTCCTTGTGTGGAAGCGGCGGCCGGCGGCACCGGCGCCTTGAGGGATTGCAGGAAGGCGATCAGCGCCTCCAGCCTGGTCTTGCCGGCGACGGCCTGCGGCGCGGCGGCGATGTCGGCCTCGCTGAACGGCACGCCGACGCGCGACAGCGCGCGCATCTCGGCCTGCACGTCGGCGCCGTCGAGCGCCTGTTCGGCAAGCCAGGGGTAGCCCGGCATGTTCGATTCCGGCACCACGTCGCGCGGGTTCATCAGGTGGATGCGGTGCCAGTCGTCCGAGTAGCGGCCGCCGACGCGCGACAGGTCGGGGCCGGTGCGCTTGCTGCCCCACTGGAACGGATGGTCCCAGACCGATTCGGCGGCCTGAGCGGCCGGGCCGTAGCGCAGCACCTCCTCGGCGAGCGAGCGCACCATCTGCGAGTGGCAGTTGTAGCAGCCCTCGCGGATGTAGATGTCGCGGCCGGCGACTTCGAGCGGCGTGCGCGTCTTCATGCCGGCGGCCGGCTGCGTCTTGGCCTGTTCCGACATCAGCGGCACGATCTCGACGAAACCGCCGAAGCTGATGGCGACCGCCGTGAGCACGGCGAGCAGGCCGACGTTCTTCTCGATCTTTTCGTGGTTCATGCGTGCGCCTCCGCGGTGACGCCGACGCTCGCGACCGTCGGCGACATGATGGTTTTCCAGGTGTTCCAGACCATGATCACCATGCCCGCCAGGAAGATCAGGCCGCCGGCGAGGCGCATCGCGTAGAAGGGATACGTCGCTTTCAGGCTCTCGATGAAGCTGTAGGTCAGCGAGCCGTCGGCCTCGGTGGCGCGCCACATCAGGCCCTGCATGACGCCGGCGATCCACATGGCGACGATGTAGAGCACGGTGCCGATGGTCGCCAGCCAGAAGTGCAGGTTGATGGCCGGCACGCTGTACATCGCCGGCTTGTTCCACAGCTTCGGAATCAGTGCGTAGACCGAGCCGAAGGTGATCATCGCCACCCAGCCGAGCGCACCGCTGTGCACGTGGCCGATGGTCCAGTCGGTGTAGTGCGACAGCGCGTTGACGGTCTTGATCGACATCATCGGACCTTCGAAGGTCGACATGCCGTAGAACGACAGCGAGACGATCAGGAACTTGAGGATCGGGTCCTCGCGCAACTTATGCCAGGCGCCCGACAGCGTCATGATGCCGTTGATCATGCCGCCCCAGCTCGGCGCCAGCAGGATCAGCGAGAACACCATGCCGAGCGACTGCACCCAGTCCGGCAGCGCCGTGTAGTGCAGATGGTGCGGGCCGGCCCACATGTAGACGCTGATCAGCGCCCAGAAGTGCACGACCGAGAGGCGGTAGGAGTAGATCGGCCGGCCGGCCTGCTTCGGCACGAAGTAATACATCATGCCGAGGAAGCCGGCGGTGAGGAAAAAGCCGACCGCGTTATGGCCGTACCACCACTGCACCATGGCGTCGACGGCGCCGCCGTAGGCCGAGTACGACTTGGTCAGCGAGATCGGGATCGCCGCGCTGTTGACGATGTGCAGCACCGCCACGGCGATGATGAACGAACCGTAGAACCAGTTGGCGACGTAGATGTGGCTCACCGTGCGCTTGGCGATGGTGCCGAAGAACACCACCGCGTAGGCGACCCAGACGACGGCGATCAGCAGGTCGATCGGCCATTCCAGCTCGGCGTATTCCTTGCCCTGGGTGATGCCCAGCGGCAGCGTGATCGCCGCGGCGACGATCACCGCCTGCCAGCCCCAGAAGGTGAACATGGCGAGCTTGGGCAGGAACAGCGGCGCGCGGCAGGTGCGCTGCACGACCCAGTAGGACGTGGCGATCAGCCCGGAGCCGCCGAACGCGAAGATCACCGCATTGGTGTGCAGCGGGCGCAGGCGGCTGTAGGTCAGCCAGGGAATGTCGAAGTTGAGGAGCGGCCACAGCAGTTCGGCGGCGATGAACACGCCCACCGTCATGCCGACCAGTCCCCAGACCACGGTCATCACCGTGAAGCGCCGCACGACCTCGTCGTGGTACTGCGGCGTGACAGCGAGCGTTGTACTCATCTCGGGTTATCCCTTTAATACGAATTGCCGCGGCAGTGTCGGGGACGGCGCGGGGGGCGGCATTGATCGCCGTCAATCTGTGTGCCTGCGCACTCAGATCGCCGACGAGTGGCGCGCCGGCCCGCTGGCGTAGCGGTCGAAGACGCGGGCGATGTTGCGCACCAGCGGCCGGCCGCGCGGCGTCACGGTGAGGCCGTCGGCGTCGACGCGCAGCAGGCCGTCGCGCTCGAAGTCGAGCAGCTGCGGCAGACAGTCCGCGAAATAGGCCCACAGCTCGACGCCGTGGGCGCCGGAGATCGCCTCCGCGTCGACCACGCCGCCGCACATCACGCGATCGATCACGTCGCGGCGCAGGAGATCGTCGGCGTCGAGCCGCAGGCCGCGCTCGGTCGGCAGCACGCCGTCGTCGATGCAGGCGATGTAGCGGTCGAGCTGCTTGCTGTTCTGCGCGTAGCAGTCGCCGATGCGGCTGATCGCGCTCATGCCGAGGCCGATCAGGTCCTGGCCGGCCTGCGTCGAATAGCCCTGGAAATTGCGCTGCAGCGTGCCGTCGTCGAGGGCGCGCGCCAGCTCGTCGCCGGGCAGCGCGAAATGGTCCATGCCGATGCGCCGGTAGCCGGCCGCGCCGAACACCTCGACGGCGCGCCTGAACAGCGCCAGGCGCGCCGCCGCGTTCGGCAGCTGCTCCGGGCGGATCTGCCGCTGCGCGCCGAACTGCGCGGGCAGATGCGCGTAGGCGTAGACGGCGATGCGGTCCGGCTGCATCGCCGCCACTTCGGCGAGCGTGCGCGCGAAGGACTCCGGCGTCTGCAGCGGCAGACCGTAGATCAGATCGACCGAGACCGAGCGGAAGCCGGCCGCGCGCGCCGCGTCGATCGCCGCCGCGCTCAGCGCCGCCGGCTGTTCACGGTTGATCGCCGCCTGCACGCGCGCGTCGAGATCCTGCACGCCGAAGCTGATGCGGTTGAAGCCGAGCCGGGCGAGCACCTGCAGGCGTTCCGCGTCCACCGTGCGCGGATCGACCTCCACGGAAAACTCGCGCGCCTCGCCGGCATCGAAGCCGAACTGCCGGTCGAGCGCCGTCATCACCCGCGCCAGCTGCGTATCGTCGAACGAGGTCGGTGTGCCGCCGCCGAAGTGCAGCTGGCGCACGCCGCGCGGCAGGCCGTCCCACAAGGCGCCCCACAGCACGGCTTCGCGCAGCAGCCGCTCGGCGTAACGCTCGACGATCTCGCGCTGCCGCGTGATGACGCGCGTGCAGGCGCAGTAGAAGCAGGGATTCGCGCAGAACGGCACGTGCACATAGAGCGACGGCGGACGCGCCGCGGGATCCGCGCGCCGGCGGTCGAGCGCCTCGCGCAGGGCCGCCACGCCGAACGACGGCGTGAACTGCAGCGCGGTCGGATACGAGGTGTAGCGCGGCAGCGAGCCGCCGTAGCGATAGATCAGTTCCGCGTCGAGATCGGCATCGCGGCGGGAATCTGGAACGGGTTTCATGACGGCGTCCGGTGGGAAAACGCCGCGATTCTCGAAGCGTGTTCAAGCCGGCGCCTTGATCGCGATCAAGCACGGCGCGCGTACGCGGCAATGCCCGATATCGCACTGATGCGCGTCAATGCGGTGCATGGCGTCGACATGAAGACTGCGCCCACACTGCAAAGGAGCAAACCAGCATGAACAGAACACTGACCGCCGTCGCCGCCGCCTGCGCCGCGCTGCTCGCCTCCACCGTCGCCACCGCCGCCGAGACGCCGTGGGCGGTGCGCGTCGGCGGGCATTACGTCGATCCCAAGAGCGACAACAGCGACGTCGTCAGCGTCGACGGCGCCTTCAGCCTCACCGGCAGCGTCGACTACTTCGTGACGCCGCAGCTCGCCGTCGACCTGCTCGTCGCCGTGCCGTTCAAGCACGACATCAAGCTCAAGGACGGCGGCGACAAGGTCGCCAGCACGCGCCACCTGCCGCCGACGCTGTCGCTCGTCTGGTATCCGAACGTCAGCCAGACCGTGCATCCGTTCATCGGCGCCGGCCTCAACTACACGATGTTCTTCGACGAGAAAACGCGCGGCGCGCTGGAAGGCGCCAAGCTCGAGCTCGACGATTCCTTCGGCCTCGCCGGCGTGGTCGGCCTCGCCGTCGATGTCGCGCCGCGCTGGAGCGTGGTCGCCGACGTGCGCTACTTCGACATCGACACCAAGGCGAAGGTCAACGGCGAATCGATCGGCGACGTCGCGATCGATCCGCTCGGCTACGGCATCAGCGTCGGCTATCGCTTCTGAGGATCACGACGCAGGCGGCGTCCGCAACGCCGCCTGCGCCGCATGCCGTCGCGCGCCGCAGCGGCGACGCCACGGCGCGGAAGCCGACGTCGAGCCTCAGCCGCACTTCGAATAGCCGCAATCCAGGCAGGTCGGGCAGCCGTCCTTCATCGCCATCTCGCCGCGGCATTGCGGGCAGCGCTCGGCGAGGGTGAACGGCGTGTGCGGCGCGGCGTCGGGTGCCGCGGCGGCGCTCGGATTGTCGAGCGGCAGCGTGTCGCGGTAGCGGCGGGTTCTCGCGTACTGCGCGATCAGCTCGGCGAGCGGGCGCTCGTCGCCGCTTTCGTCGAGATAGCCGCGCTTGTAGAGTTCCTGCTCGATCGCCCAGGCGATGGCCGCGACTTCGGAATCGTGCACCATGCCCTTGCCGCTGCGGCTCTTGCCGTACCACACCGGGCCGCGGTCCCAGGACACCTTGCGCAGATCGGCGAGCGCCTTGACGAGGAAGCCGCCGCGCGCGGCGAGCGAGAGCGTGCGCATGGTCGCCGACACCCATTGATGCTCGGCGGCGGTCTGTCCGGCCGGCACGAAGAATTCCAGCGGCCGCTCGATGCAGACGCGCTCGCCGTTCTGGCGCCCGCAGACCACGCCGAAGCCGATGACGAAGTAGAGCGTCTTGCTGCCGCTCGACGAGGTCAGGTTGATCTTGGTCGTCACCGATTCCCAGCTGCCTTCCTCGCGCCGCTCGATGCGCAGCGTGCGCGGATCGACGTCGGCGGCGGCGTCGTTGGCCGGCGCCTTGTGCCGCACCGACCAGCCGACGATCTTCTGCGCGATTTGCACCGGGGCTTTTTCTTCGGCCATGGCTAGAGCTTCCCGTAGAACCCTTCCTTGAGGGCGTCGTAGAGATTGGCGGCGCTGTAGCGCCCGCCTTCGTATTCGACGAGCGCGTCGCCCGGCAGCTGCACGCGGCTGCCGTCGGCGAGCTGGAATTCGTAGGTCGTCGCCGCCAGGTCGGCCTCGCGCACCAGCACGCCCTGGTGCACCTCGGGATTGAAGCGGAAGGTAGTGCAGCCCTTCAGGCCCTGGGCGACGGCGTGCAGATAGAGATCCTTGAAGGCATCGAAGCCGATGTCCGAAGGCACGTTGATGGTCTTGGAGATCGACGAGTCGATCCAGGCCTGCGCCGCCGCCTGCACGGCGATGTGCGCTTGCGGCGCGATCTCTCCGGCCGCCGCAAACGCGCGCGGCAACCGTTCGGCATCGACATTCGCGTCGACCAGCGCGCGGTAGGCGAGCAGCTCATACGACTCCATGCGCACGGCGCGCTTGGCCTTCTCGCCGGGCACGATCATGTTGCGCACGTAGCTGTGCGCGAACGACGGTTCGATGCCGTTGCTGGCGTTGTTGCCGACCGACGCGGCCATGGTGCCGGTCGGCGCGATCGACGTGGCGTGCGTGTAGCGCGCGCCGACCTGCGCGAGATCGTCGATCAGCGCGGCGTCGAGCGTGGCGATCGCCTGCAGGTGCGGCGCGTAGCGCGCGTGCAGCAGGCGCGCCGGCAGCCGCTCGCCGGCCTTGTGGCCGTCGCGCGCCAGCGCCGGGTTCTGCGCGAGGTGGCGCGGCGTCAGTTCGATGTCTTCGCGCAGCGCCGGTGCCGGCCCCTTCTCGCGCGCGATCGCCAGCGCCGCGCGCCAGTTCTCCAGTGCCAGCGTCTGCGTGACCGCCGTGGTGAAGGCCAGCGACGGCGTGTCGCCGTAGACGTGGCCGAGCATGGTGAGCGACGAGCCGAGCCCGAAGTAGCCCATGCCGTGACGGCGCTTGCGGGCGATCTCGGCACGCTGCTCGGGCAGCGGCAGGCCGCTGATCTCGCAGACGTTGTCGAGCAGGCGCGCGAACACGCGCACCACCTTCGCGTAATGCTCGAAGTCGAAGTGCGCCTGTGCGGTGAACGGCTTGCGCACGAAGGCGGCGAGGTTGACGGACCCGAGCAGGCAGGCGCCGTGCGGCGGCAAGGGCTGTTCGCCACAAGGATTGGTCGCACGAATGTCCTCGCTGAACCACAGCGGGTTCATGCGATTGCAGGCGTCGATCAGGATGAAGCCGGGATCGGAGTACGCATACGTCGAGCGCATGATCAGATCCCACAGGGCGCGGGCGCGCAGCGTGCGGTACACGCGGCAGCAGGTTTCGCCGCGCTCGTTGACGGTGTGCAGCGCGTCGCGCGCCGGCCAGCGCCGCCAGATGGTCGGCACCGCGCCGATCTCGTGCCGGAACGCCGGGAACACCAGCGGCCAGTCGGTGTCGTCGAGCACCGCCTGCACGAAGGCGTCGGTGACCAGCACCGACAGATTGAAGGCGCGCAGGCGACCGGCCTCGCGCTTGGCGGTGACGAAGCTCTCGATATCCGGATGGCTGATTTCGAGACAGCCCATCTGCGCGCCGCGGCGGCCGCCGGCACTGGATACCGTGCGGCAGATCGCGTCGAACACGTCCATGAACGGCAGCGGGCCGGACGTCGTCGCGCCGGCGCCGGCGACGTGGGCGCCCTGCGGACGCAGGGTCGTGAAGTCGTAGCCGATGCCGCAGCCGGCCTTCAGCGTCAGCGCCGCCTCGCGTGCGGCCTCCATGATGCCGGCCATGGAATCGTCGAGCGTGCGCGACACCGTGCAGTTGATGGTCGAGACATTGGCCTTGAAGGATTCGGCGCCGGCGTTGGCCATGATGCGGCCGCCGGGAAAGGCGTAGTGCAGCGCGTGATAGAAGGCTTCCTCCCAGCGCTGCGGCTGCGCTTCGACGGCGGCCAGCGTGCGCGCGAGACGGCGGCGCAGGCCGTCGAGATCCTCGCCGGGCAGGAAATACTTGCTCTGCGCGATGGCCGCCGAGGCGTCCTGCAGCGGCAGCGGTGGCAGGGCTTGCGAGGCTTCGCGTGTCTTCACGTTGCGGGCCGGGCTGAAGGGGCGTCGCGGCATCGTGCGCCGCCCGGGCGGCGCCGTCCACCCGCCCAGATCAATGACAAGCGGCGCGATTTGCGATCGCGGCGCGGGGCTTCGGTTAGGCTGCGGTTCATCCTCCCCCCGCACGATGGCCGCATGCGTCCGTTTCGTCTCGCCGCGTCCCTTGCCTGCGCCGCGCTCGTCGTGGCCTGCAGCGCCGCGCAGTTCGCCTACAACCGGCTGGACTTCATCGCGCGCTGGGAACTCGGCAAGTACGTGGACATGGACAAGGCGCAGCGCGCGCGCTTCGACGCCGACTTCCGCACGTTCTGGGACTGGCACCGCCGCAGCGAGCTGCCGCGCTACGCCGCGGCGCTGCGGCGCATCGCCGCGCGCGTCGACACGCCGCCGGACGACGCCGAGCTCGAACGCTGGGCGGACGAATACGGCGCGCTGTGGACGCCTGCGCTCGAGCACCTGATGCCGGTGCTGTGCCCGCTGGGCGCGAGCCTGGGCGCGGCGCAGGTGAAATCGCTGCTCGAACAGGCCGACGACGATCTGCGCGACTACGCCGAGGAAGCGGTCGACGCGCCGGAAGACGCGTTGCGTGACAAGGCCGAGCGCTCGCTGCGCAAGAGCCTGGGGCACTGGCTCGGCGAGCTGAGGCCGGCGCAGAAACAGATGGTGCACGACTGGAACGCGACGCGGCCCTGGGTCGCCGGCCCGTGGCTGGCGTTCCGCCAGCGCTGGCGCGACGCCCTGGCGGCCACGCTCGCGCAGCGCGGCGCCGCGGATTTCTGCGCGCGGCTGACGCCGCTGGTCACCGCCGGCGACCGGCTGTGGACGGCCGAGCAGCGCCGCGCCTTCGCGGCCAACCGCGAGCGCTGGCTGCAGCTGTTCGCGCAGCTGGCGCCGACACTGGACGCCGCGCAGCGCGAGCACCTGCGGCAACGCCTGCTCGAACTGGCCGAGCAGCTCGAAGCCCTTTCGCGATCGCCGGGCGCCGCCGCGACCTGAACCTCCGGGGGCGTGTCGTCGGCCGGCCGACTTGCGCTCCGGCACGGCCGTCGGGGCGCGTTCCGTCGTCCGCGTCTGGGTGTTATTCCCCCATCGTTCCGCTAGACTTGGCGGCCGTTCGCGTGCTCGAACCTGCCACAAGATAGGTATGGACGCGGATTTGCCGATTCCGTTTTAGCGCTCTGGGAGCCATCAGATATGCCGGTCAAAATCGCCGTGCTGAAGGAGACTCGCGCCAACGAACGCCGCGTGGCGCTCGTTCCCGCCGTCGCCGACAAGCTCGTCAAGCTGGGTTGCGAGATTCACATGCAGTCGGAGGCGGGCGCCGCCAGCCGCATTCCGGACTCGGCGTTCAAGAACGTCACCTTCGCCGCCAACCCGCAGGGGCTGGTCAGCGACGCCGACATCGTCGTGGCGGTGCAGCCGCCGGACGCCTCGGTCGTCAACGCCATGAAGGACGGCAGCGTGCTGCTGTCGTTCGTCTACGCGCACAAGGAAGCCGATCTCACCCGGCTGCTGCGCGACAAGAAGATCACCACCCTGGCGATGGAGCTGGTGCCGCGCATCACGCGCGCGCAGGCCATGGACGCGCTGTCCTCGCAGGCGGCGCTGGCCGGCTACTACGGCGCGCTGCTCGGCGCGACCAACCTCGCGCGCATCCTGCCGATGATGACCACCGCGGTCGGCTCGATCCGTCCGGCCAAGGTGCTGGTCATGGGCCTCGGCGTCGCCGGCCTGCAGGCACTGGCCACCGCGCGCCGCCTCGGCGCGATGACGGAAGGCTACGACGTGCGTCCGGAAACCAAGGAACAGGCCGAATCGCTCGGTGCCAAGTTCGTCGACACCGGCGTCGATGCGCGCGGTGAAGGTGGTTACGCGCGCGAGCTGACGCCGGCGGAGAAGGACAAGGTCGCCGCGGTCATCACCAAGCACATCCAGCAGGCCGACGTGGTCATCACCACCGCGTCGATCCCGGGCCGTCCGTCGCCGAAGCTGGTCAGCAAGGCGCAGGTCGACGGCATGAAGAACGGCGCGGTCATCATCGACCTCGCCGCGGAAGGCGGCGGCAACTGCGAATACTCGCAACCGGGCCAGACCGTGCAGATCGGCCAGGTGACGATCGCCGCGCCGCTCAACGTGCCTTCGCTGCTCGCCGAGCATGCTTCGGAGCTGTACGCGAAGAACCAGTTCAACCTGATCGAGCTGTTCGTCAAGGACGGCAAGATCGCGTTCGACTGGAACGACGAAGTGCTCGCCAAGACGGCGCTGACGCACGGCGGCGAGATCAAGAACGAAGCCGCCAAGAAAGCCGTTGAAACGTGATTCGCGATGGGTGATTGGCAAAGCCGATCTGCGAATCACGAATCATCGATCACGAATCACGGAGTTGAACATGGAATACACGACCACCATCCTGACGGGCTTCGTGGCCCTCTACATCTTCATGCTCGCCGCCTTCACCGGCTTCGAGATCATCGGCCGCGTGCCGGCGATCCTGCACACGCCGCTGATGTCGGGCTCGAACTTCATCCACGGCATCGTCGTGGTCGGCGCGCTGTGGGCGCTGATCAATGCCTCGAGCACGACGCAGCAGGTGATCGGCTTCGTCGGCGTGCTGCTCGGCGCCGGCAATGCCGCCGGCGGCTACGTCGTCACCGAGCGCATGCTCGAAATGTTCAAGCCTTCCGACAAGAAGAAGGGCTAAGGGGACCGCCATGAATGCCGCATTGATCATCGACTCGGCGTACTTCGTCGCCGCGTTCCTTTTCATCTTTGGCCTCAAGCGCATGTCGAGCCCGGTCACGGCTTCGACCGGCATCCGCTGGGCCGGCCTCGGCATGGTCGTCGCCGTGCTCGCCAGCTTCCTCTACGTCGTCGACGTCGAGCCGGACGCCAGGCCGTTCCTCACCACCAACGTCATTCTTGCCGTGATCGCGCTCGTGCTCGGCCTCGGCTGGGCCTGGTGGAGCGGCAAGAAGGTGGCGATGACCGCGATGCCGCAGATGGTCGCGCTGTACAACGGCATGGGCGGCGGCGCCGCCGCGGCGATCGCCGCGATCGAGCTGTTCGGCGGCAAGGCGCACGTCGGCGTCGGCCTCGCGCTCGCCGTGCTCGGCGGCCTGATCGGCTCGATCTCGCTGTCCGGCTCGCTGATCGCCTGGGGCAAGCTCGATGGCCGCATCAACAAGACGCTGCGCCTCGCTGGCCTGCAGGCCATCAACGGCACGCTGCTGCTGGTCCTCGTCGGCATCGGCGCCTACGTCGTCTACGCGCACGGCCAGGTGCCGGTCGCGGTGCTCGCGGTGTTCTTCGCGCTGGCACTGTTCTACGGCGTGATGATGACCATGCCGATCGGCGGCGCCGACATGCCGGTCGTGATCTCGCTGTACAACGCCTTCACCGGCCTCGCCGTCGGCTTCGAAGGCTACGTGCTGAACAACCCGGCGCTGATGATCGCCGGCATGGTGGTCGGCTCGGCCGGCACGCTGCTGACGCTGCTGATGGCCAAGGCCATGAACCGCTCGGTGTCGAACGTGCTGTTCTCCAACTTCGGCGCCGCCGGCGACGAGCAGCAGGGCGAGATCAGCGGCAGCATGAAGCCGGTCGATGCGGGCGACGCCGGCATCAACATGCGCTACGCCTCGAAGGTCATCATCGCGCCGGGCTACGGCCTCGCGGTGGCGCAGGCGCAGCACAAGCTCTACGAGTTCGTGAAGCTGATCCAGGACGCCGGCGTCGAGGTGAAGTTCGCCATCCATCCGGTCGCCGGGCGCATGCCCGGTCACATGAACGTGCTGCTCGCCGAAGCCGGCGTGCCTTACGACATCATCTACGACATGGAAGACATCAACAACGAGTTCAAGGAAGCCGACGTCGCCATCGTCATCGGCGCCAACGACACCGTGAACCCGGCGGCGCGCACCAACAAGAGCTCGCCGATCTACGGCATGCCGATCCTCAACGTCGACCAGGCCAAGCAGGTCTACGTCGTCAAGCGCGGTCAGGGCAAGGGCTACTCGGGCGTCGAGAACGAGCTGTTCTTCCGCGACAACTGCAACATGGTCTACGGCGACGCGCAGAAGGTGATGGTCGCGATGATCCAGGCGGTGAAGTCGCTCGAAGGCGGCCACTGAGCGTTTGCTGCAGCTGAAGAAAAGGCCGCCCTCGGGCGGCCTTTTTGTTGATGCGGCGCGCGGCGCGCATCAGCCCGCGCGCGGATCGCCCGGCAGGTACGAACCCGTCAGCGCGCGCCAGGCGTCCGAGGTACGCGGGCCCGGCGCGCCGTCGACGCGCACGTAGATGCCGGGGTGCGTGTTGAGCCATTCCTGCAGGGCGACGGCGCGCGCGTACTCCACGGGGTTGCGCAGCTTGGTCGGCGAGTAGCGCACGAGCTGCGGCGTCGCCGGCGCCTCGTTCGGCCGCGGCGGGAAGACGACCTGCTGCAGCTCGGCGAGACGGCGCAACAGGGTCGCCGCACCGCACTGGTCGGACACCGCGCTCGCGCTCCACTTGCCGTCGGCGACGTACTTGCCGCGTTCGTACTGGTTCGAAAAGCTCCAGAGATACGGGCTCAGCACGTCGGGATGCTGCTTGCGATAGCCCCAGCCGTTGTAGCCCTCGAGGCGATACAGCGTCGCCGACAGGCTCCAGTCGTCGAGGCCGTTCATGCCTTCAAGCGTCAGGGCGTCGCGTGCGCTGTCTTCCCAGCTGAACGGCGGCGCGCCGCTGGCCGGCCGCCCGGCCGGCACGTGCACGGTGCGCGCGGTCAGCGGATCGCCGTTGTGCAGATGCGTGCGGAACGACAGGCTCGCTTCGAGATTGTGGATCGCGCCGACCACGTACCAGGGGATGCCGAGCGGCGCGCCGACGGCTTCGTAGCGCGGCCGGTTGTCGAGCACCTGGCCGGCGATGCGCTCGACCTGCGTGCGCCGCTCCGGGCGGATCTGGCAGGCGGCGAACAACTGCTCGTATTCATCGCGCAGCTTCGATGTGAGCTTCGGCATGGCGGTCCCCTCGTGCGACAGCGAAGCGATGACGGTACGCCGGTACGGCGCCGGCGCTCGTGAACCGCTTCACAGGCAGGCCCCCCCTGAACGCGGCGTGCGCCGGCCGATGCCGGGGCGCGGCGGCGAATCGCGCGGAGTGCGCCGGCATCGTCGTCGACCGCGGCGCTTGCGCTATGCTGCGGCGCCGACGGCCAGGCCGCCGCTTTCGTTTCATCGCACCGGATCATCCGCCCATGACTGCCCGCGCCCAGCCGACGCACGGCTTCCGCTACTACGACTTCCTGCTCGGCGGCACGGTCGCCGTGCTGCTGTGCTCGAACCTGATCGGCCCCGGCAAGATCTGCGAGATCCATCTGCCGCTGTTCGGCATGTTCTCCTTCTCGGCCGGCAATCTGTTCTTCCCGATCGGCTACATCTTCGGCGACGTGCTCACCGAGGTGTACGGCTACGCGCGTGCACGCCGCGCGATCTGGGCGGGCTTCGGGGCGATGCTGTTCGCCACCTTCATGACCTACGCCGTGCTCAACATGCCGGCCGCCAACGACGACTACAACCGCGCGCTGCAGCCGGCGCTGGAAACCGCGCTCGGCAACACCTGGCGCGTGGTCGTCGGCAGCATGGTCGCCTACTGGGTCGGCGACTTCCTCAACTCATACGTGATGGCGAAGATGAAGGTGTGGACGCAGGGCAAGCACCTGTGGACGCGCACCATCGGCTCGACGATCTGCGGCCAGTTCGCCGACTCCGCGCTGTTCTATCCGATCGCCTTCGCCGGTCTGTGGAGCTTCGACGCGATGATCGGCGTGATCCTCTTCAACTTCGTGTTCAAGGTCTGCGTCGAGGTCGTGATGACGCCGGTGACCTACAAGATCGTCGCCGCGCTGAAGCGCGCCGAAGGGGTCGACACCTACGACACCGACACGCGCTTCACGCCGTTCTCGCTGCGCGACGAAGGCGACGTGCGCACGCGCGCATGAGCGTGGCGGGCGAGCGGCCGCCCGCGGCGGCGCGCGCCGGACTGGGCGGTTATCTGCAGATCAGCACGCGCGCCCGGCACCTGCTGCGCAGCGTGCGCTTCGCGGCGCCGGCCCTGATCGCGGTGCAGAGCGGCCGCAAGCAGCTGCGCCGCGGCGACGCATGCACGGTATTCGAAGCCGGGCAATGGTTCGCGGTGCCGGCGGGCGAGCAGATCGACGTCGAGAACATTCCGCCGGGTGACGGCGCGCCCTACGAAGCGCTGTGCATCGAGTTCGACGCCCGGCTGCTGCGCGGCGAGCGCCGCGATGTGGAACCGTCGCCCTGGCTGCGGCTGCGGCCGGACGCGGCGCTGGTGCAGGCCGTGCTGCATCTGCGCGACGGCCTGGCGACCGCGCCGGCGCTGCCCGACAGCCTGCTGCGCCACCGCTTCGAGGAGGTGTGGCTGGCGCTCGCCGAGCAGGGCTTCATCGCCGGCCTGCGCGCCGAAGCGGGCATCGCCGAGCGCGTGCGCATGCTGATCGCGGCCGATCCGGCGCGCGCCTGGCGCAGCGCCGAGATCGCCGCGCGCCTCGCCATGAGCCCGGCGACGCTGCGCCGCCGTCTCGCCGACGAGCACAGCAGCCTGCGCGCGCTGCTCGACGATCTGCGCCTCGGCCAGGCGCTCGCGCAGCTGCAGAGCACGACGCGGCCGATCGAGCGCATCGCCTTCGACGCCGGCTATCGCTCCGCCTCGCGCTTTGCCGCCGCCTTTCGCCGTCGCTACGGCCTCGCGCCGTCGGCGGTCCGTGTGCCGCAGCGCGCACGCTGAGCGTATCGGCGCCGCGCTTGCGCGTTTCGGCGCACCGGCGCCGGACGCGCCGCGCCACACTGGCGGCCGTTTCCGGAGAAGGAGCCTGCCAATGTCGAAGCACCCCCTGTCCGCCATCGCGATCGCGCTGAGCGCGGTCACCGCCGTGTGCACGGCCGCGCCGGCCGCAAGGCCGTTTCGCCTGACGAGTCCGGACATCGCCGAACAGCGGACGCTGGCCGACGCGCAGGTGCTCGAAGGCTTCGGCTGCCACGGCGGCAATCGCTCGCCGGCGCTGACCTGGAGCGCCGGCCCGGTCGGCACCAAGAGTTACGCGCTGACCGTCTACGATCCCGACGCGCCGACCGGCAGCGGCTGGTGGCACTGGGTCGTCGTCAACCTGCCGGCGGACACCGTGCAACTGCCCGCCGCGGCCGGCGGCGCCGACGGCGCGATGCTGCCCGCCGGTGCCCGCCAGCTGTCGACCGACTTCGGCGCGCCGGGTTACGGCGGCGCCTGTCCGCCGCCGGGCGACAAGCCGCATCGCTACGTGTTCACGGTCTATGCGCTCGACAGCGTGCTGGAGCTGCCGGCGAACGCGACGCCGGCGCTGGCCGGCTTCATGATCCACGCGCACACCCTGGCTTCGGCGCGCATCACCGCGCGCTACGGGCGCTGAGCGCCGGGCTCAGCCGGCGTCCCGCGAGGGACGCCGGCTGCGCTGCAGCAGCCAGCCGGCGATGATGAACAGGGCGGCGGCGCTGGCGGCGAGCGAGGCATGGATGCCGACGCGCGCGCCGGCGAGGCCGATGGTCACGCCGCTGAAGGTGCGCATGCCCATCGCGAACATGTTGTAGACGCCGATCGCGCGGCCGCGCATCGCGGCCGGCGCGTGCAGCTGCACCAGGGTCTGCGCCATCGAGTTGAACGACAGCTCGACGAAGCCGGCGACGAACAAGAGCGGCAGCGCCAGCGCGTAGTACGGATTCAGCGCGAAGCTGCCGAGCGCCGCGCACCAGATCATGGCGAGGATGCAGGCGCTGCGCGGATGCGGCGGCAGCAGGCCGCGGCTTTCCAGCACGAAGCCGGCGATCAGCGCGCCGGCCGCATCGGCGCCGAGCAGCGCGCCGTACGAAGAATCGACGTGCGCGAGCCCGAAATCGTGGGCGAAGCCCGGCATCTGCGCCTGGTAGGCGTTGCCGATGCACAGCGAGGCGCCGCCGGCCAGCACCGTCATCATGAGGATCACGCGATGCTGCGCGATCTCGCGGATCGCCCGGCCGATGTCGCCGAGGCTGCGCACCGCGCGCCGCGCGACGCCGGTGCCGGCGGCGCGGAAGCGCGGCCCGTACGGCGCGGTCGCCAGCCAGACGATGAAGGGCAGATAGAGCGCGGCATTGATCAGGATGCCGAGTCTCGGGCCGAAGACCAGCAGCAGGCCGCTGCCGACCGCCGGCCCGAACAGCAGGCCGAGCTGGCGCGAGGTCGCGTTGAGCCGCACCGCGCTCTGCAGATGCTCGCGGCCGACGATGTCGTGCAGCAGCACCTGCGACGGCGGCCCCCACAGCACGCCGGCGCAGCCGTGCACCACCAGCAGCAGCGCGGCGTGCCAGACCTGCAGCGTGTCGGTGATGAACAGCAGGCCCCAGGCCAGCGACACGCCGCAGAACAGCACCATGCCGAGCTGGATCATGCGCCGCGGATCGAAGCGGTCGGCGAGCGCGCCGGACAGCACCGAGAACAGCAGGTACGGCAGCCAGTGCGAGACGACCGCGAAGCCGCCGAGCGCCGGCGAATGGAATTTCTGGAAGAGGACCCAGTAGCTGATCACGTGCTCGATGCTGTCGGCCATCATGACGATCGCCGACAGCGCGAAATAGACGCGGTAGCCGGGGTGGCGCAGGGCGGCGAACGATACGTGCGCGCCGGCGCTGGGAGACGGGGCGGACAAGAGGGCGGCTCGGGCGGGGGAAAGCGCGGCATTCTAGAGCCTGTGGGTGCCCGCCACAGCTGGGCGATGCGCGGCAAGCGGCCGGGTGGCCGCGCCGGGCAAGCGCCAGCGCGCCGCTCGCGCGGCCGATAAGATGCCGCGCCGGAGCGTGCCGCGACGCCGCGTGCAGGACACGCCTGAGAAATCCTTATGCACAAGCGGCGCTCAGCAAAAAATGGCGACACAATCAAGCCACGCTTCATTAACATTCTATTCATGTCGTCACAATGAATTGATCGGGAAAGGAATATTTTCCTGCTCCCACGTCTTTGCGCGGCCTGGCGGAGACGGCGAAGCGCTCGGCCAAGCGCCAAAGCGGTGCGCCATTCACATGCTTATCCACAACTCATGCGCCAGCTGCTGACCAGCGTCGCGGTGCCGGTGCCGCTCTACCGGCACTTCGACTATCGCGTCGTCGCCGGACAGGCCGCGCAGCTGCGGCCGGGCCTGCGCGTGCGCGTGCCGTTCGGCCGCCGCCAGCTGACCGGCGTCGTCGTGCGCGCGCCGTTCGAGGCGCCCGACGACGGCCAGGACTACCGCCCGCTCGGCGCCGTGCTCGACGAGGCGCCGCTGCTCGATCCGGACCTGCTGGGGCTCTGCGAATGGGCCGCCGAGTACTACCGGCATCCGCTCGGCGAGGTGATCGCCGCCGCGCTGCCCGGCAGCCTCAAGCACGAGGGCCGCGCCGAGCTGCACCTGCCGCAGCAGTGGCAGCTGACGGCGGCCGGCCGCGAGGCGCTCGCCGCGCTGCCGGAGCGCCATCGCGCCCAGCGCGCCGCGCTGGAAGCGCTGCGCTCGCGGGCGCTGCCGTCCGCCGACTGGAGCGCCGCCGCGGCCATGCGCGCGCGCCTCGGTGCACGCGGCTGGGTCGAATGCCGCGCCGTCGATACGCAAGCGGCGCCTTGCGCCGCGGCGCCGACGCTCACCGCCGCGCAGGCGCGGGCGCTCGCCGAACTGGAGTGCGGCGGCGAGGCCGGCTTCCGCGTCAGCCTGCTCGAAGGCGTGACCGGCAGCGGCAAGACCGAGCTCTATCTGCGCCGCATCGAGGCGATGCTCGCGCAAGGCCGGCAGGCGCTGGTGCTGGTGCCCGAGATCAGCCTGACGCCGCAGCTGACCGAGCGCCTGCGCGAACGGCTCGGGCCGCGTGTGCTGAGCTTCCATTCCGGCATGAGCGAGGGCGAGCGCGAGCAGGCCTGGCTGGCCGCGCGCGCCGGTGTCGCGCCGGTCATCGTCGGCACGCGCTCGGCGGTGTTCGTGCCGTTCGCGCGCCTCGGCCTCATCATCGTCGACGAGGAGCACGATCCCTCGTACAAGCAGCAGGACGGCTTCCGCTATTCGGCGCGCGATCTGGCCATCGTGCGCGCGCGGCGCCTGCAGGCGGAAGTCATCCTCGGCAGCGCGACGCCCTCGCTCGAATCGCTGCACAACGCGCGCAGCGGCCGCTACCGCGCGGTGCGCCTGCGCGAGCGCGTGCACGCGCAGCCGCCGCCGCGGATCGGCCTGCTCGACGTGCGCGGCCAGGCGCTGGCGCACGGCCTGTCGCCGGCCCTGCTCGGCGCGCTGGACGCCTGCCTCGAACGCGGCGAGCAGGCGCTGCTCTTCATCAATCGTCGCGGCTACGCGCCGATGCTGCTGTGCCATGCCTGCGGCTGGCGCGCCGCCTGCACCGCCTGCGATGCGCGCCTGACGCTGCATCGCGGTCGCGGCCGCCTGATCTGCCATCACTGCGGGGCGCAGCAGAGCGTGCCGAAGGTCTGCCCGTCCTGCGGCCAGAGCGAACTGATGCCGCTCGGCCAGGGCACCGAGCGCATCGAGCAGGCGCTCGCCAACCGTTATCCGCGCAAGCGCATCGAACGGCTCGACTCCGACCGCCTCGGCAAGCGCCATGAACTGGAGCGCCTGCTCGCCGACGTGCGCGCGCAGACGATCGACGTGCTGGTCGGCACGCAAATCCTCGCCAAGGGTCACGATTTCCCGAATCTGTCGCTGGTCGGCATCGTTTCCGCCGACCAGGCGCTGTACGGGGCCGACTTCCGCGCGATCGAACGCATGGGCCAGCTGGTCACGCAGGTCGCCGGCCGCGCCGGCCGCGCGGGTCAGGCCGGCGAGGTCTGGCTGCAGACGCACGAGCCGCAGCACCCCTTGCTGCGCACGCTGGTCGAGCGCGGCTACGATGCGCTCGCCGACGCGTTGCTCGAGGAGCGCGCGATGGCCAGGCTGCCGCCGTATGCGCACCTCGCGCTGCTGCGCGCCGAGTCCGAAGACGCCGCGCTGCCGCTGCGCTTCCTGCGCGGCGCGCGGGCACTGTACGCGCCGTTCACCGACGTGCAGGCGATGGAGCCGATCCCCTCCGGCATGGAGCGCCGTGCCGGCTACACCCGCGCACAGCTGCTGCTGCAGGCCGACAGCCGCGCCGCGCTGCAGCGCGCGCTCGCCGCCACCGTGCCGCGCCTCGGCGAACTGCCCGAATCCCGCCGCGTGCGCTGGTCGGTCGACGTCGATCCGGCGGATCTGTTTTGAGGCGAGCCGCAAGAACCAAAGGCTAACGGGCCTCCGCAGAACTCGGCAATATGCCGATATCTCAGGGGAGATGGCATGGCGAGAATGTGGATGGTTCGCGGCGATGGCGGAAGCCTGTACGACGCTTTCCGGGAGAATGAGGTCATTGCGATTGGCTGGGATCAACTGGCCGAACACGCCAAGCCTGGCGTTTCTCGCGAAGGCTTGATTGCCTTGTACGAAAAGGCTCAGCCGCAAATGAAGCGTGGCGCCGTGGTTTCGGGAGCATCGCAGGTATGGCGCTTCGTCAACGAGATTCAGAATGGCGACTGGATCATCACGTATTCGCCATTCAACCGCATGTACCGGCTCGGAACCGTTGCCGGCCCAGCGGAGCACCATCCCGAATGGGGCGAGCAAGACATGCCTCTGGCGCGCAAGGTGCAATGGTATGTATCCGAGCTCGCTCGCGATAGCCTCAGCACGGGCACTAAGAATATTTTGGGATCGACCCTGACCGTGTTCGAGGTTTCGCCGAGTGCCATGGCCGAAATCCTGGCCATACACAAAGGCCGCCCGGCGCCTGCGAAAGATGAAAGTGACGAAGTCGTCGCCGACCCATTGGCCAGCATAGATTTACAAGCGATCGAGAGGATCAAGGACCGCGTTAATGAACTGGACTGGAACGAAATGCAGCAACTAGTCGCGGGCATCTTGCGCGCGATGGGCTACAAAACTCAGGTCTCACCGCCCGGGTCAGATCGCGGCAAGGATATTGTTGCTTCCCCCGACGGTTTTGGTTTCGAGCATCCCCGCATCGTCGTCGAGGTTAAGCATCGCCAGGAATCGATGGGCAGCCAGCAAATTCGCAGTTTTCTCGGCGGAAGGCATAAGGACGATCGCGGGCTCTATGTCAGCACAGGAGGCTTCAGCAAGGACGCCCAATACGAGGCTGATCGCGCGTCTATCCCAGTTACCCTGTGGACACTTGACAATGTGGTTCGCGCACTCATCGAGCACTACGATTCGACCGATGCCGAAACCAAACGCATTGTCCCGTTGAAGCGAATCTACTGGCCGGCATAGCAGCCAAGCAGCTGCTTTCTATGCCCGTGCTTCTCAGCCTCTAACCGCCGACCGCGTGCCGGAAGACCAGGGTCGTCACGCCGAGCGTGATGAACAGGCCGGCGGCGACGATGCGGATCGCCTTCAGCGGCAGTTTCGCGGCGAGCGCGCTGCCGATGAAGATCACCGGCACGTCGGCGAGCATCATGCCGGTCGTGGTGCCGGCGACGACGGCGAGCAGCGAATCGAAGCGCGCGGCGAGCAGGGTGGTGGCGATCTGCGTCTTGTCGCCGATCTCGGCGAGGAAGAAGGCCAGCGCCGTCACCAGGAAGGCGCTGCCGTCGCCGGCCGGCTTCGCCTCGTCCTCGTCGATCTTGTCCGGCACCAGCGCCCACAGGCCGACGGCGATGAACAGCCCGCCGACGATCCACGGCAGCCATCCGGACGGCAGCACCGTGCGCACCCAGCCGCCGATCAGGCCGGCGAGCGCGTGATTGAGCAGGGTCGCGACGAGGATGCCGGCGATCACCGGCAGCGGCCTGCGGAAGCGCGTGGCGAGCAGCAGCGCGAGCAGCATGGTTTTGTCGCCGATTTCGCCGAGCAGCACGACACCGGTCGAGACGAGAAAAGCTTCCATGGTCTGATGTCTTGTTCGGAAACTGCGTGAGCCGGGCGTTGCGCAAGACCGGACGCGCGAAGCCGACCGGCGACCGCCTCGCAAGTCCTGGTCTCGCCACACCGCGGGTCCGAAGACCTCGCTGCTGGCCGCGCCATGCCGCTCGAAGGGCCGGCAAGTATGTTGACGCGGCTTTCCGCCTTGCGCGGAACGGCTACTCCCCAAAAACGACGCGCAGCCTACCCGATTGCGCCGGCCGGCAAAAGACGGCGGAGAGGCCCCCCGGCTACAATCCGCGCCCAAAAACTTTTGCCCGCCGGCTTCTTCGATGAAAACGCAGCTGCAGGAATTGCTTGCCCACGCCCTCGACCAGATCCTTGCTGGATCGGACGCGGCGCGACCGGCGATCAACCTCGACGCGACGAAGGACGCGAAGTTCGGCGACTTCCAGACCAATCTGGCGCTGCAGCTGGCCAAGCCGCTCGGCAAGCCGCCGCGCGCCGTCGCCGAGGCATTGGTCGCGGCGCTGCCGGCCTCGGCGAGCGTCACCAAGGTCGAGATCGCCGGGCCGGGTTTCATCAATTTCTTCCTGAACCGCACGGCATTCCAGAACGTCATCGCCGACGTGCTCGCGCAGGGCGCGCAGTACGGCCGCGACGATTCCGGCACCAAGGGCCGCATCATGGTCGAGTTCGTCTCGGCCAATCCGACCGGGCCTATGCACGTCGGCCACGGCCGCAACGCCGCCTACGGCGATTCGATCGCCAAGCTGCTCGCGGCGACTGGCTGGACGGTGTGGCGCGAGTACTACATCAACGACGCCGGCCGCCAGGTCGACATCCTCGCGATCTCGGTGTGGCTGCGCTATCTGGAACTGTGCGGCGAGACGCTGCCGTTCCCCAAGCGCGGCTATCCGGCCGACTACATCCGGCGCACCGCGGCGGCGCTGCGCGCGACGGTCGGCGACACGCTCAAGCGCAGCGCCGCCGCGGTGCTCGACGGCGTCTACGCCGAGCCGCAGGTTCCGGACGGCGCCAGCGATGCCGACAAGGACCGCATCAAGCTGCAGCAGGAAGCCTATGCCGACGTGCTGATCACGCGCGCGCGCGCGCTGCTCGGCGACGCCGGCTGGGAAACCGTCAAGCAGACCGCGCTCGCCGAACAGCTCGGCGTCATCAAAAAGACGCTCGCCGATTTCAACGTCGGCTTCGACCAGTGGTCGTCGGAAGCGGCGCTGGTGAAATCCGGCTTCGTGCAGAAGGCGCTCAAGCGGCTTGCCGACAAGGGCCTGACTTACGAGAAGGACGGCGCGCTGTGGATGCGCACCGAGGCCTTCGGCGACGAGAAGGACCGCGTGCTGATCAAGGCCGACGGCGCCGCCACGTATTTCTGCAACGACCTCGCCTACCACGTCGACAAGCTCGATCGCGGCTGGCCGATCCTGATGGACGTGTGGGGCGCCGACCACCACGGCTACATCGCCCGCGTGCGCGCGGCGATCGAGGCGCTGACGGAACGCAAGGACGCGCTGAACGTGCAGCTGATCCAGTTCGTCACGCTGTCGAGCGGCCGCATGGGCAAGCGCAGCGGCAACTTCGTGACGCTGCAGGATCTGATCGACGAGGCCGGCACGGACGCGACGCGTTTCTTCTACCTGACGCGCTCGCACGACCAGCATCTGGAATTCGACATCGACCTCGCGCGCTCGCAGTCGAACGACAATCCGGTCTACTACGTGCAGTACGCGCACGCGCGCATCTGCCGCGTATTCGAGCAGCTCGCCGAGAAGGGCGGCCGCTGGAAGGCGGAGGACGCCGCGTCGACGCTGCACCGCCTCGACACCGAGCACGAGAAGGCGCTCCTGACGCTGCTCACGCGCTATCCGGAAGTGCTGCGCAAGGCGGCGGCGGCGTACACGCCGCATACCGTGGTGTTCTATCTCAAGGATCTCGCCGAAGCGCTGCACAGCTACTACAACGTGCATCGTTTCCTGGTCGACGACGACACCGAGCTGCAGAACGCGCGCCTCGCGCTGATCGCCGCGACGCGGCAGGTGCTGAAGAACGGCCTGACCATTCTCGGCGTCAGCGCGCCCGAGAAGATGTAGCCGCGTTTGGAGCCGCACCGGCGGCGTGACAGACTTGCCGCCGGACACGAAGCTTTTCGAGAACGCCCCCGCATGGCCCGCGATTACGCACAACGCAGCAGCGGCAACCGCCGTCAGACCCGCAGCACCGGCAAGCGCGGCGGTGGTGGCGTGCCCGGCTGGATCTGGCTGATCGCCGGACTGTCCTTCGGATTGGCGGTCGCCGCCTTCGTCTACATCAAGCGGCCGGTCGACAACAGCCATCTCGTGCCGCAGGCGCACGAGGCCGATGGCGAGGCGGCGGCAGGCACCGCCGGCGACGATGCCAGGCCGGCGCCGCGCAAGGGCGGCAAGCCGCAGGCGCTGGCCTTGCCGCCGAAGGAGAAGGAGCGCTTCACCTTCTACGAAATTCTCAAGAACCAGGAAGTCGTGCTGCCGAACGAGGCGGTGAAGTCGGCGCAGCCGCCGGCCACGCCGAAGCCGCAGGCGCCGCCGAACGCCGATGGCACGCCGCCGCCGTCGCCGGCGGCAAACGCCGACGCCAACAGCGGCAGCTACATCATCCAGGTCGCCTCGTACCGCTCGCAGGCCGAAGCCGAGAAGCAGAAGGCGAGCCTGGCGCTGATCGGTGTCGAGGCGCGCATCGAGAGCGTGACGATCGACAACAAGGACACCTTCTACCGCGTGCGCATCGGGCCGGACAAGAACTGGCAGCACGTGCAGCAGACCATGGCGCGCCTCGAATCGAACGGCATCCAGGCGCTGCTGGTGAAGCTCCAGTAGCGCGCATGAAAAAGGCCGGCGCAGGCCGGCCTTCGCGGCGCGCAGCGCCTCAGCTTTTGCGCGCCGGCAGCACGAGCAGCACGATGCCGAGCACCACGGCGCCGCCGCCGAGCCAGGTCGGCACCGAGACGCTTTCCTTTTCCTTCAGCGACAGATGCAGATCGCCGATGTTGGCGTCGTGCGTTTCCTTGGTGTACGAGAACTGCTTGTACGCGAGGCCGGCCGCGCCGAGCACGATCAGCGCGATGCCGATGATCCGGGTGATGCCCATGGTTCGTTCCTTGTCCCCAAACCGCGTGGTGCGGCGGCGCAATTGTGCGCCCGCTGCGGCCGAACGTCGCCTGAACGAATCACGGCCATGGCGGCGGGCGCGCCGCCGGGTCGAGACGGTAGTAGGCGGCGAGCAGCGCGTACAGCTCGGCGTGATGGCGGCGCAGGGCCTGCGGCTGCTGGAAGAAAGCTTCGCTGACCACGCCGAAGAATTCGCCCGGACTCTCGGCGCCGTAGGGATCGAGCACCGGCGGCCGGCGGTGGCGCTGCAGGCGTTCGTACTCGCGCTGCATGACCTGCGACCACGCCGCGTAATCGCCGACCTCGGCGAGCCGCGGCGCGCCTTCGCTCCAGGGATTCTCGTCGTCGAGCTGGTGCGCGAACTCGTGCACGACGACGTTGACCGCGTCGCCGCGCAGTGCCGCCTCGACGTCCTGCCAGGACAGGATCACGCGATCGCCCTGCCAGGATTCGCCGATCTGCTCGACCGGCTCGTCGTCGACGAGGCCCAGCTCGTCGGGTTCGTCGTGCGGCACGAGGAAGGCGGCCGGATAGAGCAGCACGCTGCGCAGCGGCGGAAACACCTCGGCGTCGTCGCGCAGCAGCAGCAGGCCGACGAGGCCGGCGACGATCAGCCGATGCTCGTCGTCGACCACGAAACCGTCGCAGCCGACGAAGCGCTTGTCGCGCAGGAAGGCCTGCACGCGCTGCGCGTAGAGGGCTTCGAGGGCCGGCGGCACGTAGGCCGCCTGCGGCACGCGCGCGGCGATGCGCTCGCGCCAGCGTTCGGGAACGGCGGCGATCTTGCGTTGCCGCGCGCGATGGCGGCCGTAGCCATGGAGGACGGCGGCGAGAACGAGAAGGCAGGCGACGATCAGCGGCGAGAGCACCGCCACAGCTTAGAGCGTCCGACAAAATGATTCCCCTCTGCGCCGACATTCATCGGCGCAGAGGGAGTTCGTTTTGATCAGGCGCGCGTGAGAAACGCGACGCCGCGCGCCGCGCTCAGCCGCCGAACCAGCCGCCGGGGCCGAAGTATTTCGTCACGCCGTCGAGCGCCGCGCCGTCGGGCAGCGCGCCTTCGCGTGCGTCGTCGCCGATCAGCAGCGCGCGATCGGCGCTGCGGCGATACGGCGACCAGGCGAGGCCGCAGTCGGGACGCGCGGCCTTGGCGAACGACACCCAGCAGTCGGCGAGCTGCGTCGCCTGGCGGCGGTCCTCGTCGTCGAGCGCGATCTTGAAGACAGCGAGGCTGTCGAGCGTGTCGAACACGTAGGCGATCTCGGCGGCGTGGCCGGCGCCCGGCGCCTTGCCGCGCTGGCCGGCGCTGAGGTGCGCGTAGCGATAGAGCCAGGCCGGCGCGTGGTGTGCGGCGATCCAGCGCGCCGGCGCCGCGAACACGGCGTCGCGGAACAGCAGCGGCGCGCGCGCATCGGCCTCGACGTCCGGGTACCAGCCGGACACCATGGGCAGGCGGATCAGCAGGCGGTCGCGCCAGCCCGGCTGGCGGAACCTCAGCAGGCTGCCTTCGCCGTCGTTGCTGCCGATGATCAGCGGCAGCTTCTGCTGGCGGCCTTCGGCGAAGACCTTGGCCGGCGCTTCGAACACCGTGCGGCCGTCGAGGAAGGGGCCGAAGCCGAGATTGCGATCGGCGGCCTGCGCGTCGATCAGCTTCTGCGCCGGCAGCGCGCGCAGCGCGGCGGCGTCGAGATCCCGGGCGACGCCGACGCCGGCCAGCGCGGCGACCACCTTGTCCTGCATCTTGTCGCGCGGCAGCGGCTTGCCCCAGCCGCCGCCGGATTCGACGATCGCCGCGCGAAACAGGCCGCGGCCGGCCGGATGGGTCATCAGATAGAGAATGTCGGCGCCGCCGGCACTCTCGCCGAACACCGTGACCTGCGCCGGATCGCCGCCGAACGCGGCGATGTTGTCGCGCACCCATGCGAGCGCCGCGATCTGGTCCATCAGGCCGAAGTTGCCGCCGTCGGCGCCGAGCGCCGGATGCGCGAAGTAGCCGAGATAGCCGAGCCGGTAGTTCAGGGTGACGACGACGACGCCACGCGCGGCGAGGCGCGCGCCGTCGTAGGCGGCGAGCGAGGCGGCGCCCATGCGATGCGCGCCGCCGTGCAGCCAGACCATCACCGGCAGCGCCTGCGCCGCGTGCGGCGGCGTCCAGACATTGAGATAGAGACAGTCCTCGCCACGCCGCTGCGGCGTGAGGCCGAAGAAGCGATCGTCGCCCTGCGCGCAGGCGCTGCCGAAGCGCGTCGCGTCGCGCACGCCGCTCCACGCCGCCGGCGCCTGCGGCGCCTGCCAGCGCAGCGCGCCGACCGGCGGCGCCGCGTAGGGAATGCCGAGGAAGGCCTGCACGCCGTCGGCGCTGCTGCCGCGCAGCGCGCCGCCGCGCACGGTGACCTGCGCTTCGGCGGCGGGCGCGGCGGGCGCGCTGCCGGTCCACAGCGCGACGAGCGCGGCGATCACGATGCGGCGAGCGTGCATACATCCTCCTTGCGCAAGCGTTCCACGTTCTGCCAGCCGGCGTCGTCGGTCGCCAGGCGGCGGATCAGCGCGACGCCGCGCGTGTCCGGCGCCCGCAGCGCGGCGGCCGGCGCGGCCTCGCCGGCGGCGAGCAGCAGTTCGAGTCCGTCGCGATGATCGACATCGCGCAGGGTGAGGAAGTTGTCGCTGTTGCCGGCGTAGAACGACAGCGACCAGTAGTCCGGCGAGGCCGGCAGGCGGATGCGCAGCGCGCCGCGCGAGAGATCGTAGACGCAGGCCGAGTAGGCGAACTCCGGCGCCGGGCGCACGATGCGCCGCGCCGCCGGCGTCACGCGCGGCGCCGCCAGCCAGCGGTGCAGGCGCTCGCCGCCGCCGCCGAGCTGGCGCAGGGTCGCGCGCATCAGCAGCGTCGGATAGGCGTGCACGAAGGCGATGTGCGCGAGGACCGCGACGACGACGGCGACGAGCAGGGGCGCGCGCCAGGGCTTCATCGGCAGCTCCGCCGCGTGATCGTCGGCAAGGCGTCGGCGCGCAGCGCGGCCTTGGGCCGGTAGAGGCGCAGCGTCAGGCTCGGCGTGCCGGTGGCCGTCGAATCCAGCCAGTTGGCGGACGCCTCGCGCGTCGTCGCCAGACGCGCGCGCCAGCGCCCGTCGCCGTCGCGCCGGAGGTGCGCGGCGTCGATGGCGTAGGCGGCGCTGCCGTTGCGCGGCAGGAATTCGTCGGCCGCGTACACGGTGAGCGACCACCACGCCGCCGGCAGCGTGCCACCGCGAATCTCGTAGTCGCAGCGCTCGGACAGCGGCGCGCCGCCGTCGTCCTGCGCGGCGATCAGGTATAGCGCCTCCTCGCGATTCAGCGCGAGCAGGCCATGGCGCGCGCTGCGCGCGCGCGTGTAGGCATCGGCGGCGGTGCTGCCGGTCAGCGGATCGCTCCGCCAGGCGCCGTAACGCTCGCCGTCCGGCAGGCGGCCGATCGCCCACCAGGCCGAGGCGACGCCGAGCGCGATGCCGCCGACGATCGCAAGGCCATGGCGAAGCGCGGCGCCCGGCATCGGTCAGAAGAAGCGCTTGCGCACTTCGATGCCGCAGGCGCGCGGCTGGCCGACGTAGCCGTTGTAGCTGCCGCTCTGCGCCGGGCTGTCGAAAATGATCAAGTTGTAGTGCTTGTCGGTGAGATTGGCGCCCCACAGCGAGACCTCGAACGCGGCCGGCAGCTGCAGGCCGGCGCGCGCGTTGAGCAGGGTGTAGCCGCCCTGGCGCTTGTTCGGATCGAGATCGACGCCGGTGTTGACCTCGCTCTGGTAGCGCGCGACGACGTTGGCGAAGGCGCTGGCGCTCCAGAACGGCAGCGCGTGCGCGTAGCCGGCGCCGAGCTGGCCGGTCCAGCGCGGCGCGTTGGTCATCTGCGCGCCGTCGTTCGCGCCCTTGGTGAACTCCGCGTCGGCATAGGTGACGGCGGCGCGCAGGTCGAGCCCCTTCGCCGGATACAGGGTCGATTCGAACTCGACGCCGCGCGAGCGCACGGTCGCGTTCTGCACCTGCCAGGCGAGGCCGTCGTAGCCGGCCAGCTGGAAGTCGTCGATGTCCATCCAGAACAGCGCGGTGCGCGTCTGCAGGCGGCGTCCGAAGAACGGCGCCTTCAGGCCGAGCTCGTAGGCGTCGACGGTTTCCGGACGGAAGGTCCGGTCGCCGTCGTTGGCGGTGGTCGGCGGATTGAGGTTGATGCCGCCGGACTTGAAGCCGGAGGAATAGCTCGCGTATGTGTACAGATCGCCGGCGAACTTCCAGCCGAGCGAGGCGGTGCCGGTGAAGCGATCGTCGTCGTAGTGCGCGCGATAGGGATCGGCGCCGCAGAGGAAACGGGCGCTGGCCGGCAAGGTCACGGCCGGATTGCAGGACGGGCTGTCCGAGGTGGCGTGGCCGCCGCCGGCTTTCTGCTCGTGCAGCCAGCGCAGGCCGAGCGTCAGATCGAAGCCGGCGCCGAGATCGACGATGTCGTGCGTGAACAGCGACCAGCTGCTGCCGCTTTGCGCGGCGCGCACGTCGGTCTGTCCGCGCCCGCTCGGATACAGCACCGCCGGTACCGCGCCGCCGCTGATTGCATGGACGTAGGCGCCGGCATCGTCGCCGAGCAGCGTCGCCATGTTCAGGTTCAGATCCTCGTCGGCGCCGTAGACGCCGATCAGCCAGTCGAGGCGGCCGGCGACGCCGTGCAACGACAGTTCGGCGGTCTTGGTGCGGATGCCGCCGTTCTGCACCGGGATGTAGACGAGGTCGATGTCGCTGTAGTCGCCGTCGGATTGATCGCGCCCGGTGCTGTCGCGATAGCTGACGAGGCCGCGCAGCTGTGCCCAGTCGAAATCCCAGTCAAGATGCAGCGACACGCCGCTGTCCTCGGCCTTGCTGGCCACGGGCCGATTGAAGGCGGCCGTGTCCTCGGACGGTGGCTCGAACACGGTGCCGCCGAGCGCCGTGATCGCCGGCGCGGTCGGCCCGTATTGCGTGTACGGCGCCGCGCAGCAGCGCTCGTCCTTGACGATGCGGTCGGCGATCAGGCGCAGCGAGAGACCCTCGAGCGGCTGGTACAGCAGCTGGCCGCGCAGCGTGTAGCGGTCGCGGTCGTTGTAGTCCTTGCCGTCGTACTGGTTGTGGATGAAGCCGTCGCGCTCGTTGATCTGCGCGGCGAAGCGCACGGCGAGCGTATGGTCGACCAGCGGCAGGTTGATCATGCCCTGCGCTAGGCGCGCGTTGTCGTTGCCGTAGCTGACGCTCAGCGCGGCGTCCGGCGTGAAGCCCGGCGCGTTGCTGACCAGGCGGATCGCGCCGACCGAGGTGTTCTTGCCGAACAGCGTGCCCTGCGGGCCGCGCAGCACTTCGATGCGGTCGATGTCGATCAGGTCGGTCAGCGCGAGACTGGAGCGCGACAGGTAGACATCGTCGACGAACACGCCGACCGAGCTTTCGAAGCCGACGTTGCCGCCCGAGGTGCCGATGCCGCGGATGCGGATCACCGAGCCGGCGTTCTCGCTGCCCGACACGGTGACGACCAGCGACGGCACCTGCATCTGCAGCGCCTGCGTGTCGCGCAGGACCGATTGCTCGAGCGTCTCGCCGCTGACCTCGCTGACCGCGATCGGCACCTGGTCGAGACTCTGGCTGCGCCGCGTCGCGGTGACCACGACCGTGGCGGTCTCGTCATCGGCCGGCGCCGCCGGCGCCGGCTCCTGGGCCGTGGCGGCGCCCGCCAGCAGCAGCGCTGCAAGGCCGCGCCACGCCGTTCCGAAGCCTGCCACTCCGAGCATCTTGCGCATCGTCTTCTCCCCTTGCGCGCCAGGTCTCGCGGCCTGGAGTCGAACGTCATTCGCCGTGCAGAAAGCGTCGATTTCTGCACGGAGTGTAGTCGACAATTCCGGCGATGCAAGCGCCGATTTCCGATCCTGCCGTAGCCGCCCGCCGACCGCGGCGGCGGCCTGCGCAGCCTGCCCGTCTTTTACGCGGACGCTCGTTATGCGAGAAATACCTATGAATTATTTGGATATACGGGAAACGGAACGGTTGCGGACGCGCCCGTCGCCACAGTGTGGCGCCGGCGCGGCCGGCGGGCCGCGCGCGCTTGCCGGACGAAGAGGCACGGCGTAGATTCCCGGAAAATGCACGGTAAGCACACATGATTGTCGACAATCAAAGCTCGCACGGAGCGGCCAGCGCCGAGCTGGTCGGTGGCGACGGCGATGCCGCTGCGGAGCTGCCGCTGATCCAGCAGACCGTGCGCCGCCTGCTGCGCGACATTCTCGTCGGGGTCTACCAGCCGGGCGCGCGCATACGCGAGGCCGACGTCGCGCAGCGGCTCGGCATCAGCCGGGCGCCGGTGCGCGAGGCGCTGCGCGTGCTGGAACGGGACGGCCTCATCGAGCTGGCGCCGTGGCGCGGCGCGCGCGTCATCGATCCCGCGCCGGCGGAAATCGCCGATCTGTTCGATCTGCTCGGCGTCGCGCACGGCGCGGTCGCGCGCTTCGCGGTGCGCCACGCCTCGGACGAGCAGCTGCGGCAGTACGCCGAGGCGATCGACGCGCTCGAGGCGCTGATCCGCGGCGGCCGCAAGAACGTCGAGCTGGTCGACGCCGCCTATCGCGCCGGCACCCTGCTCGCCGAGGCTTGCGGCAGTCGCCAGGCGGCGGCGATGCAGCGCCGCGTCGGCCGCGTCGCGTACTGGCTGCACCGTTTCCTGCAGCCGGCGCCGTCGCGCTGGCGGCAGCAGTCGCTGGCGCGGCATCGCAAGCTGGTGACGGCGCTGCGCGCCCGTTCGGAGATCGCCGCCGAGAAGGCGGCGCGCCGCGTCGTCGAGCACACGCGGACGCTGGTGCTGCAGCGTGCGCAGGCGCACGCCGCCGGGCCCGCGCGATGAGCACGCTGTTGCGCTCGCCGGCGACCGGCACCGTCTGGCAATTCGCCGCGCGTCTCGACGAGCCGCTCGCGGCCGGAACCGTGGCGCTGTACGTCGAATCGATGAAGATGGAGATTCCCGCCACCCTGCCGCGCGCGGGCCGCATCAAGGCCTGGCTGGTGCGCGAGGGCGACGCCGTCGAAGAAGGTCAGCCGCTCGCCGAGCTCGGCTGAGCCCTGCGCTGGAGAAGCGACGCATGGATGACGAGGCGCTGCGCGAACTGCACCGCCGCCGTGAGGCGGCCGAGCGCATGGGCGGCGCAGAGGCGGTCGCCGCCTGGCATGCGCAGGGCCGCCTGACGGCGCGCGAGCGCATCGCCGCCTTCGTCGATCCCGGCTCCTTCCAGGAACTCGGCAAGCTCGCCGGCGCCGGGCGCTACGACGCGCAGGGCCGCTATCTCGACTTCACGCCCTCGAACAGCGTCATGGGCCGCGGCGAAGTCGACGGCCGGCCGCTGATGGTGGTCGCCGACGATTTCACGATCCGTGGCGGTTCCTCCGAAGCGGCGGTCGCCGAGAAGTGGATTTATGCCGAGCGCATGGCGCTGGAATTTCGCATGCCGCTGGTGCGGCTCGTCGACTCGGCCGGCGGCAGCGTCAAACTGCTCGCCCGGAGCGGGCGCACCAAGCTGCCCGGCTATCCGCTGTGGCCGAGCACGGCGCTGATGGGCGCGGTGCCGGTGCTCAGCGCCGCCTTCGGTTCCTGCGCCGGGCTCGGCGCGGTGCGCGCGATCGCCGCGCATTTCTCGGTGATGGTGCGCGGCCAGGCGCAGGTCTTCGCGGCCGGTCCGCCGGTGGTGAAGCAGGGCCTGGGCCTCGACGTCGACAAGGAAGCGCTCGGCGGCGCCGATCTGTGCACGCGCGTCAGCGGCGCGATTCTCAACGCGGCCGATGACGAGCGCGCCGCGCTCGCGCAGCTGCGGCGCGTTCTGTCCTATCTGCCGGGCCATGCCTGGGAAGCGCCGCCGCGCGCGGCGAACGACGACGATCCCGGGCGCCGCGAGCCGGCGCTCGATACGGCGATTCCCGCCAACCGCCGCCGCGTCTACGCGGCGCGGCCGATCGCCGAGGCGATCTGCGACCGCGGCTCGTTGTTCGAGCTCGCGCCGGACTTCGGCGCCTCGCTGCGCACGTATCTGGCACGGCTCGACGGCCACGCGGTCGGCTTCATGATCAACGATCCGGCGCAGAGCGGCGGCGCGCTGACGCGCGCGGCGGCGCAGAAGCTGGAGCGCTTCGTCGATCTGTGCGACAGCTTTCATCTGCCGGTCGTGCATCTCGTCGACCAGCCGGGCGTGATGATCGGCCCGGAAGCCGAGCGCGCCGGCACGCTGATCGCCGCGGCGCGCGCCGGCGCGGCGATCGAGCAGGCCAGCGTGCCCTGGGTCAGCGTCGTGCTGCGCCGCGCCTACGGCGTCGGCGGCTCGATGCTCGGGCCGTGGAGCGGGCCGCACGGCACCTCGCTCAATCACCGCTTCGCCTGGCCGAGCGCGCGCTGGGGCTCGATCCCGATCGAGGGCGGCGTCGCCGCCGCGCACAAGCGCGAGATCGAGGCGGCCGGCGATCCGGACGCGAAACGCCGCGAACTCGAGGCGTACTACGAGCATCTCGGCTCGCCGTTCCGCACCGCCGAGGCTTTCGGCGTCGTCGACATCATCGAGCCGGCCGAGACGCGGCCGCTGCTGTGCCGTTGGGTACGCGACGCCGTGCGTCTCACGCAGCTGCAGCCGGCGCCGAAGCGCCGCACGCTGCGATGAGCGCGGAGGCCAAGACGCGCGCGGGCGACGACGGCGAGCGCCGCGCGCCGCTGGCCGGCTATCGCGTGCTGGAGCTGTGCAGCACGATCGCCGGGCCGGCCTGCACGCGTCTGCTTGCCGATTTCGGCGCCGAGGTGATCAAGATCGAGCCGCCGGAAGGCGATTCGGTGCGGCAGATCGGCATTCCGGACGATGGCATCGCGCTGTACGCGGCGTCGATCCTGCGCAACAAGCGCGCGGTGACGATCGATCTCAAGACCGCGCGCGGTCGCGAACTGGTGCTGCAGCTCGCCGCGCACTGCGACATCGTCGTCGAGAATTTCCGGCCCGGCACGCTGGAGAGGCTGGGCCTCGACTACGAAGCGCTGACGCGCGACAACCCCGGCCTCGTGTTGGTACGCATCAGCGGTTACGGCCAGAGCGGACCGCGTCGCGCGCAGCCGGGCTACGGCGCCATCTGCGAGGCTTTCGGCGGCGTGCGTCACCTGATCGGCGAGCCCGGCCAGCCGCCGCCGCGCGTCGCCGTCCCGGTGATCGACTATCTCTCCGCCGCCTACGCCGCTTACGGCGCCGCGCTCTCCCTGCTCGAACGGCAGAAGAGCGGCCGCGGCCAGGTCATCGACTGCGCGCTGTACGAGGCGGCGTTCTCGATGCTCGAGGCGGCCATTCCGTCCTACGACCGTTTTGGTTACGTGCCGAACCGCGAGGGCTCGCGCCTGCCGTACATGGCGCCGAACAATCTCTATCCGACGCGCGACGGCGGCTACGTGCTGATCGCCGCCAACAACGACGCGACCTTCAAACGCCTGATGACGGCGATCGGCCGCGCCGATTCGCTAGCCGATTCGCGCTACGCGACGATCAACTCGCGCTGGGCGAACGTCGACGCGCTCGACGCCGAGATCGGCGCCTGGACCGCGACGCGCGACGCCGGCGACATCGAAGCCGTGCTCGAAGCGGCCGCCGTGCCCTGCGCGCGCGTCTACACGCTCGCCGACGCCGCCGCCGATCCTCACTACGCGGCGCGCGAGATGCTGCTGCGTGCGCCGCATCCGCATTTCGGCGAGCTGCTGCAGGTCGGCATCGTGCCCAAGCTGTCGGCGACGCCGGGCGCCGTGCGCTGGAGCGGGCCGGAGCTGTCGGCCGACACGCGCGCCGTGCTCGCCGAGAAGCTCGGTCTGTCCGACGCCGAACTCGACGCGCTCGAAGCCGAAGCCGTGATCCGCAGCCGCCGCAAGGAAAGCTCATGACGTCCGTTCCGCCGCGCCGTTCCGCCTACGCCTGGTTCGTCGTGCTGCTGCTGACGGCGGCGCACGTGCTGTCCTACGTCGACCGCCAGATCCTCAATCTGATGGTCGATCCGATCCGCGCCGATCTCGGCGTCAGCGACACCGGGATGAGCCTGCTGATGGGCTTCAGCTTCGCGATCTTCTACACGGTCTGCGGCATCCCGCTGGCGTGGTGGGCGGATCGCGGCAGCCGGCGCGGCCTGATCGCGCTCGGTGCGTTCGCTTGGAGTCTCGCGACCGCGGCCTGCGGCCTCGCGCTGCGCTATGGCTCCTTGCTCGCCGCGCGCATCGGCGTCGGCATCGGCGAGGCCTCGCTGTCGCCGGCCGCGTACTCGCTGATCACCGACTATTTCCCGCGCGAGCGTCGCGCCAGCGCGATCAGCCTGTTCGGCAGCGGCGTCTACATCGGTTCCGGCGCCGCCTATCTGCTCGGCGGCGCCATCATCCATTACGCCAGCACGCATCCCTTGCCGACCTTGCCGCTGGTCGGCGCGCCGAAGCCCTGGCAGTTCGTGTTCCTGCTGCTCGGCGTCGTCGGCGCCGTGTTCAGCGTGGTGCTGTTGGCGATTCGCGAGCCGGTGCGCGGTGCGCGCCGGAGCACGACGCCGTTTGCCCTGCTGCGCAGCGAACTGCGGGCGAACGCGCGCACGCTCATCTGCCATCACCTCGGCTTCGCGATGATCGCGGTCGCGACCTACGGCAGCGCCGCATGGATTCCCAGCTACCTGATCCGCCTGCATCACTGGACGCGCGTCGAGGTCGGCATCTGGTACGGCGGCGCCGTCGCGCTGTTCGGCACGCTCGGCGTGCTCGCCGGCGGCGCGCTCGCCGATCGTCTGCTGCGGCGCGGCGTCGAGGACGCGACGCTGCGCGTCGGCCTGTTCGCGGCGCTCGCCGCGATCCCGAGCACTGCGCTGTTCCTGCTCGCCGGTGATCGGGCCCTGGTGCTGACGATGGTGCCGGCGATCTTCTTCTTCAGCATGCCGTTCGGCGTGGCGCCGGCGGGACTGCAGGAGGTCGTTGCGCCGGCCGTGCGCGCGCAGGTTTCGGCGATCTACCTGTTCGTGCTGAACCTGCTCGGTCTCGGTTTCGGACCGACGGCCGTCGCCCTGGTCACCGATTACGTCTATGGCGACAAGCTGGCGGTCGGCCATTCGTTGCTGCTGGTCTGCACGCTGGCGCCGACCCTGGCGGCGATCCTGCTGCGGCTCGGGCGCACGCCGTTTCGCGCCAGCCTGGCGCGGCAGCGTGCCCTCGCCGCCTGAGCGGCGCCTCTACCAGAAGCCGCTCGGCTTGTCGGGATCGTCCTCGGCGTCGGGCCGCGCCGCGCTGGGCGTCGCCGGCCGGCCGCTGCGCCGGCCGCGGTAGTAGGACACCGCGCGCAGGGTCGCGAACGGACCGACGATCAGCGCGATGACGAGAATGATGACGCCGATGATCGTGCCATTCATGCCGCCTCCAGCGATCAGAGTGCCTCGAGCCTGGCGAAGCTGAGCATCAGCCACTTCGTGCCGGCATTCTTGAAGCGCACTTCGATGCGCGTGCGCTCGCCGTCGCCGTCGAAGGCCAGCACCGTGCCCTCGCCGAATTTCTCGTGCCGCACCGACTGGCCGAGACGCAGGCCGGCCGGGCCTTCGCTCTTGCCCATCATGCTCGGTGAAACCGGCTGCCGCGTTAACGGCGGCTCGTGGCGCGCGCCGTAGGCGCCGCGTCGCTCGTTCACGTCGCCGCGATCCCAGCCGCCGCCGGAGAAGCCGGCGCTGTGCTCGCGGCCGTAGGCGCTGCGCGGCGCGAACGCGGGACGTGTGAGGCTGGCGCGCGGCCGCGTCTCGACGATGACCTCGGGCGGAATCTCGCGCAGGAACATCGACGGCGCGTTGTTCTGCTCGACGCCGTGCATGCGCCGCATCTCGGCGTAGCTCATGTACAGCTGCTTGCGCGCGCGCGTGATGCCGACGTAGCAGAGCCGGCGTTCCTCCTCGAGATTGCCTTCGCCGGCCGAGCGCGCATGCGGGAACAGGCCGTTCTCCATGCCGACCATGAACACCACCGGAAACTCGAGGCCCTTGGCGGCGTGCAGGGTCATCAGCTGCACGCAGTCCTCGCCGGGGCCGGCCTGCGCTTCGCCGGCTTCGAGCGCGGCATGCGTGAGAAATTCCGTCAGCGGATCGGCACGCGGCGACTCGTTCTCGTCGGGCGGCTCGTTCGTGACGCGGGGTTCGAAGCTGCGCGTCGCGCTGATCAGCTCATCGAGGTTTTCGAGACGCGCTTCGGCCTGCTCGCCCTTTTCCTTGCGATAGTGCTCGCGCAGTCCGCTGCGCTCGATGACGCGCTCGGTCGCGCGCGACAGCGCGACGGCCTTGGTCTCGCTGGCCAGCGATTCGATCAGGCCGGTGAACTGCTGCAGCGCCGCCGCCGAGCGACCGAGCGGGCCGGCGCCCTGCGTCGCCGCCGTCCACAGCGAGACGTCCTTGTCGCGCGCGAGCTGGCGCAGCTTCTCGACGCTGGTCGCGCCGATGCCGCGCGGCGGCGTGTTGACGGCGCGCTCGAAGCTCGTGTCGTCGTGGCGGTTGTGCAGCAGGCGCAGATAGGCGAGCGCGTCCTTGATTTCCTGGCGCTCGAAGAAGCGCAGGCCGCCGTAGATGCGGTACGGCAGGCGCGCACGGATCAGCGCTTCCTCGAGCACGCGCGACTGCGCGCCCATGCGGTACAGCACGGCGATCTCGGACAGCGCACAGCGCCCGTCGAGATGTTCCTTGATGCGGGCGACGACGAAATCGGCCTCGTCGTACTCGTTGAAGGCGGCGTAGAGCTGGATCGGCTCGCCGTCGCTGCCGTCGGTCCACAGTTCCTTGCCCAGGCGGCCGGCGTTCTTGGCGATCAAGCCGTTGGCGGCGGCGAGGATGTTGCCGGTCGAGCGGTAATTCTGTTCCAGGCGCACGACTTCCAGACCGCGGAAGTCCTGCGCGAGCCTGAGCATGTTGTCGACGCGCGCGCCGCGCCAGGAATAGATGCTCTGGTCGTCGTCGCCGACCGCGAACAGCACGCCGTCGCGGCCGGCGATGACGCGCAGCCAGTCGTACTGCAGCTTGTTGGTGTCCTGGAACTCGTCGACGAGGATGTGGCGGAAACGGCGGCGGTAATGCGCCTGGATGTCGGCGTGATCGCGCGTCAGCTCGTAGGCGCGCAGCAGCAGCTCGGCGAAGTCGACGACACCCTGGCGGTCGCACTGCGCCTGGTAGGCACTGTAGATGCGCACGAACTGGCGCTGCGTGTAGTCGCCCTCGTCGGCGAAGTGCTGCGGCCGCCGCGCTTCCTCCTTCTGCGCGCTGATCCAGCCGGCAACGGTCTTCGCCGGCCACTGGTCGTCGGGCAGTTCCAGGTTCTTGATGATGCGCTTGACGAGTCGCACCTGGTCGTCGGCATCGAGGATCTGGAAGTTCTGCGGCAGCCCGGCCTCCTTCCAGTGCATGCGCAGCATGCGATGCGCGACGCCATGGAAGGTGCCGACCCACATCGCGCGGATCGGCACGTCGACCAGCTGCTCGATGCGCGCGCGCATCTCGGCCGCCGCCTTGTTGGTGAACGTCACCGCGAGGATCGACATCGGCGACACGCCCTCGGCGGCGATCAGCCAGGCGACGCGGTGCGTCAGCACCCGCGTCTTGCCCGAGCCCGCGCCGGCCAGCACGAGGCGGTGTTCCGGCGGCGCGGTGACCGCTTCGCGCTGCGCGGGATTCAGGGAGGCGACGAGGGGAGAGAGATTGGACGACAGCTCAAGCATGCTGCATTGTACCGGCCGCGGCCCATCGCGCCGTAACGGGACTTTCGCACGTGCATCGCCGAGCCTTTCTCGCCTCCATCGCCACGCTGTTCACCGCCGCCTGCGCCGAGGATTCCGGATTCGGTCTCGCCTTCCGCGCGCTCGGCAGCGACAGCGACCGCTACACGGTGACGCCGGAGCGCATCGCCGCGATTCCGTATTCGACGATGGGCTTCTGGACCGGCAACGGCGTGCAGAAGATTGTCGTGATGGAAACGCTGGAGCCGCCGTATCGCGCCACCTGGCGCGCCGACGACCGCATGCTGGTGGTGACCGACAACGGCCTGGTCACGCAGACCAGCGGCATGCTGCGCGACCTGCGCCGCTACGCCTACGACGACGTGCCGGTGCTGACGATCGAGCTGATCAGGCAGCTCGACGGCCGCAGCCTGAAGGGCCGGATCGACGTCTCCGCCCCGGACCAGGCGGGCCTGCCGTTCGAGGCGACGTTCAAGGTCGGCGCGCCGCAGCGCATCACCATTCTCGGCGCGGAGCAGGTGGTGATTCCGGTCACCGAGCAACTCCGGCTGCCGCACCAGCGCTGGAAGACCGAGAACCGCTACTGGTTCCGCGAGCGCGACGGCCTGGTGATCAAGGGCGAGCGCGGTTTCCATCCCGATCTGCCGCCGCTGCAATGGGAGCGCTACATCCGGCCGGCGGCCACCGCGGCCTGAACCGTTCGGCGCGCCTGCCGCCGCGCAGCAACGAAAAGGCCGCCCGAAGGCGGCCTTTTTTGCTTGAAGCCAGCGGACCCGTTACGGCGTGGTCGACGTCGTCGCGGTGGTCGGCGTGTTGTCGTCGTCGGCGGCGACCAGGGCGGTGATGGTGCCGGTCGTCAGCAGCGTGACGAGGACCGAGCGCAGCACGGCGGCGCCCGCATTGGCACCGGCACCGGCACCGGCCGGCGTGCCCTCTTCGGCGGCGGCGGCAGCCTGTGCGGCGACGATCAGAGCAGCACCAACGAAAGCGGCTATACGGTTCATGACGAAATCCCCTGAGAATCCATGAGCGCGGGAGTGGGTTTGGGTTCGAGTATATCGGCACGGCGGTATTTGGCAAGTCCGGCGCTAATGCCGCGGCTTTATCCGACGCCGAAGTACGCCTCAACGTGCGGGAAAACATCGGGTAGCATGCGGACTCCTGCCCGCTTGCCTGCGCGCTTTCACGGCCGAAGCCCGAGCCCTCGGGTTCCGGCGGACCGGGGTCGCGCCCGCGAGGCGGTCGTTAAGATGCAGCCCGGCCCGCACGCCCACATAAGGACGACGCCTTGTCACCTCTGCGCCGCACGATGAAGCATGACCAAGCCGCTCTTCGCCCGGCGCCCGGCATGGCCGTCCTGCTCCTGCTGGCCAGCGGCGGCGCGCAGGCGGCGGCCTTCGACGCTTTCAACGACTACGGCGGTGTCGGCCTGCTGCAGACGCCGACGGCGCGCGTGTCGGATCCCGGCGAGTTCGCGGTCGGCGTGCAGACGCTCCATCCCTACAACCAGCTGCAGTTTACCGCCCAGCCGTTCCGCCGCATCGAGACGACGTTCCGCTATTCGGAAATCACCAATCGCCTGTACGGACCGGAGGATTTCAGCGGCCACCAGAGCTACAAGGACCGCTCCTTCGACGTGAAGCTGCTGCTGCTCGACGAGAGCCAATACCTGCCCGCGGTCGCGCTCGGCGTCCGCGACCTTGGCGGCACCGGCATCTTTTCCAGCGAATATCTCGTCGCGAATTACCGCTGCTACGACTTCGATTTCAGCCTGGGTCTCGGCTGGGGTCGTCTCGGCGCGCGTGGCGGCATCCGCAATCCATTTGCGG
Organism: Solimonas soli DSM 21787; assembly: GCF_000474945.1. Taxonomy (GTDB): domain Bacteria; phylum Pseudomonadota; class Gammaproteobacteria; order Nevskiales; family Nevskiaceae; genus Solimonas; species Solimonas soli. The sequence goes on from NZ_KI440836.1 coordinate 489,752, forward strand.
CGATTTCGGATCACTTCGAGGATCGTCCCGAGCGTTCAGAGTCCGGTTCGACCGGCGGCAACCGCCTGTTCCGCGGCAAGGAGATCGGCCTGTTCGGCGGCGTGCGCTGGCAGACGCCGCTGCCGTCGCTGTCGCTGACCGTGGAAGTCGACGGCAATGACTACAAGCACGAATTCATGGACAACAACCAGGACGTCGCCTCGCCGGTGAACGTCGGGCTGTCCTGGCGTCCGAACCGCTACATCGATACGACGCTCGCCTACGAGCGCGGCAACACGGTCGCGGCACGCATCAGCCTGCGCACCAATTTCAACGAATGGCGCGGTGCGCCGAAATTCCTCGATCCGCCGCGGCCGACGCCGTCCGCCGCGGCGCCGACCCTGCCGGATGCCAGCGCGACGCCGGTCGCGCCGGCCGGGCCGGTGCGCGAGTCCGCGCCGACCCCGCCGATCTCGAGCGCCAGGCCATCGCCGGTCGCCGGCCTCGAGCCGGCGCTGCGCAAGGCGCTGTCGGCGCAGGGCATCACCTTGCAGGCGCTGCGCATCGACGACGGCCGGCTGACGGTCTGGTACACCCAGACCCGCTATCGCAAGACCGCCGAGACGCTCGGTCGCGTGGCGCGCACGCTCGCCGACACCGCGCCGGCCGACGTCACCGACTTCACCCTGAGCGAGCTGCGCTACGGTTTCGAGAGCTACCGCGTGACGCTCGCGCGCGGCGACGCCGACGGGCTGCTGCGCGGCCAGATCGCGCCCGAGGCACTGCAGGACCGCGTCGCGATCACCGCGCCGGCGGGTGACACGCGCTGGGATGAGGACCGCGTTCACCGCTATCCGGATTTCAGCTGGGAGACCGGGCCGGCGCTGCGCCAGAGCATCGGCGGGCCGGACAAGTTCTATTTCTATCAGCTGTGGTGGCGGCTCGGCGGCACGCTCAACCTGACGCCGCACTGGAATCTCTCCGCGCAGGTCGGCGCCAATCTCTACAACAATTTCGACGAGCTGAAGCTCGAGTCGAACAGCGTGCTGCCGCATGTGCGCAGCGACATCGCCAAGTATCTCAAGCAGGGCGAGGACAACATCGTCCGTCTCGAGACCAATACCTTCTTCCCGCTCGGCACGTCCTTGTACGGTCGCTTGTCGGGCGGCCTCTTCGAGGAAATGTATGGCGGCGTCGCCGGCGAGCTGCTCTATCGCCGCTTCCAGCAGCCCTGGGCGCTGAGCCTCGACGTCAATCACGTCTGGCAGCGCGACTACGACCAGCTGTTCGCGTTCCGCGACTACGACATCAGCACCGGCCATCTGACCGGCTACTACGAATACCGGCCCGCCGATCTGCTGGTGAAGCTCAGCTACGGCCGCTATCTGGCCGGCGACTGGGGCGCGACGCTCGACGTGGCGAAGTACTTCCGCAGCGGCGCCGCGGTCGGCTTCTTCGTGACCAAGACCAATGTCTCGGCCGAGGACTTCGGCGAAGGCCAGTTCGACAAGGGCATCTACCTGGTCATTCCCTTCGACTTCTTCTCGGCGCGGTCCTCGCGCAGCAACATGACCCTGAGCTTCCGGCCGCTGACGCGCGACGGCGGCCAGAAGGTGCGCGACGGCATGCCGCTGTACAACGCGACGACCACCGTGCCGGAGTTCAACGCCGGCAGCGCCCTGCCGATCTACTGAATCGCCGCCCTCGCGCCGCCGCTACGAGCGCGGCGCGAGGATCGCGTCGAGCCGCGCCGGCGTGCCCTTGAGGCGCTGCAGGCCCGGGTAGCGCGGGCCGCCGCGATAGTCGAGCGTCGCCGTCCGGTAGTGATCGCCGTCGCGCACCAGCAGCTCGAGCGGCGCGGCGCCGGCTTTCGCGGTCGCGGCGACGGCATCCTTCAGTCCGTCGGCCTCGTAGGCGTCGCCGTTGACGGCGACGATCTGCGCGCCGACCGTCAGGCCGGCCTTGAACGCCGGGCCGTCCCAGATGACTTCGCTGATCTTGCCGTCCTTGGCGACGGCGACGAGGCCGAGCGAGAAGCTGAGGTCGACGCTCTTGCGCAGCTTCTCGGCGTGCCTGAAGTATTCGCTCGGCTGGTCGGTGTAGATCAGCTCGTAACCGCCGCGCTTCAGGCCGTCGAGCGGCGCGCCGGCGGCGTGCGCGTCGAGGCGCTGGCGCAGGAAGGCCGCCCAGTCGTAGGGCTGCACGGCGTTCAGCGCGGCGACCACGTCGTCGAAGCCGTAGGCCAGCGGCGCCATGCGGCCGTCGTCGACGCCGAAGAAGGCCTTCGCGAAATCGTCGAGCGATTTGCCGCCGCCGCTTTTCTCGCGGATCAGCGTGTCGACGTCGAGCCAGACCAGCTGGCCCTCCGAGTAGTAGTCCTCGCTGCGCTGCCAGCTGCGCCAGGGAACCGGCCGCCGCTGGGCGATGATCGGATCATGGGTGGTGTCCTGCAGCGCGCGCCATTGCCGTCCGGCGCGCTGCTCGTAGACGGCGGCGGTCAGGGCCAGCGCGTCGAGCGTCTGTTCGCGGCTCAGCAGGCCGGCGCGCGCCGCCAGCACGTAGCCCCAGTACTGCGTCTGGCCCTCGTAGACCCAGAGCAGCGAATCGCGCATCGGCACGTTGAAGTTCGGCGTCCACAGATCGGCGGGGCGGCGGAACTTGCCGTTCCAGGAATGCGTGTACTCGTGCGCGAGCAGATCGCGGCCGGCCGAGCTTTTGTCCCAGTCGAGAAAGTATTTCGGCGCGACGCGGTTCTCGCTCGAGCGATGATGCTCGAGGCCGATGCCGCCGAGCTCGTCGCTGAGCGCGACGAGAAAATCGTAGTGATCGTAGTGCCGCGAGGCGAACAGCCGGTCGGCCTGCTGCACGAGCCTGCGATGCGCGCCGATCTGCGCCGCGCTCGCGTCGAGCAGGTCGGCGCGATCGGCGACGAGATTGAGGCGGATCGGCCGCTTCGCGCCCGGATCGAGGTCGATCTGCCGGAACCAGCGCCCGGCGAACATCGGCGAATCGACCAGCGTCTCGAAGGACACGGTCCTGAACGTCGCCGTGGCGCCGTCGCGCGTCGCGGTGTCGAGCGCCGTGCCGTAGTCCCAGCCGTCCGGCAGGCGCACGCTCGCCGCGACCGGAATGCGGCGCGCGTAATAGCCCGCCGGATACAGCGCCACGGCGTTCCACTGCAGGTTCAGCATCGCCGGCGTCATGACGACACGGCCCTGCGCCGGATCGGTCGGCGACACGAACTGGAAGTCGAGATCGAGCGCGTCGACGCCGGCCGGCACGTCGACGTGAAAGGCATAGACATTGACGACGTCGCGCGTCCATTCGAGCCGCTGGCCGCGGGCGCTGACGGTCAGGCCGGCGAGGCTGTCGATGCGGCCGGTCGGACCATGGTTGCCGGGCAGCCATTGCGGGTAGAGCAGCGTGACGCGCCGCCCGCCGTCCGGCGCAGGCGCGAGCGGAATCGTTTCGCGCACGCGGAACACGTGGCGCTCGAGATCGGTCGCGTCGACGGCGAGCGTCAGCGTGCCCGGATAGTCGACATCCTGCGGCTCGACGATCGCCGGCGGCGACGGTGCCGGCTGCGGCAGGGACTCCTGGGCATGGGGTGCGGCGGCCAGCGCCAGCAGGGCGGCGGCGATCAGCGTTCGGTTCACGGGCGTCGGACGTCGGGGGAGAAAGCGCCAACGCTACGCAAGCCGCCGGAGCGCTGTCTACGGTCCGGCGGCCGACTGGGTGATTTCCGGCGTCGGCGCGCTCAGTGCTTCTGCTTCCGGCGCGTGCGCAGGTTGATCATCTCGACCAGCGTCGAGAAGCCCATCGCGAAGTAGATGTAGCCCTTCGGCACGTGGAAGCCCATGCCTTCGCCGACCAGCGCCATGCCGATCAGCACCAGGAACGACAGCGCCAGCACCTTGATCGTCGGGTGGCGCTCGACGAAGGCCGACACCGGGCCGGCGAAGAACATCATGACGCCGATGGCGACGACGATCGCCGCGATCATCACCGGCACGTGGTCGGTCATGCCGACGGCGGTGATGACGGAGTCGAGCGAGAACACGATGTCGAGGATCATGATCTGCACGATCACCGCCGCGAAGCCGGTCGCCGCCTTGCCGACCACGTGCTCGGCGTCGTGTTCGCCGCCTTCCACCGATTCGTGGATTTCCAGCGCGCTCTTGCCGAGCAGGAACAGGCCGCCGCCGATCAGGATGATGTCGCGGCCCGACACGCCCCAGTCGCCGAGGTGGAACAGCGGTGCCGTCAGCTTGGCCAGCCAGGCCAGCGACAGCAGCAGCAGGATGCGCGTGCCGCAGGCGCCCGCCAGGCCGATCACCCGCGCCCGCGCGCGCTGATGCTCCGGCAGCTTGTTCGCCATGATCGACAGGAAAATGATGTTGTCGATGCCGAGCACGATCTCCAGCGCGGCGAGCGTGAAGAGCGCGATCCAGAGTTCGGGTTCAAGCAGGGCGTGCATGGAGAGATGTCAAAGAATGAAGAGCTGGGAAAGCTGGTGATCTGAAGACGCGAAGCTGTCGTCGCGAGCAGGGCCGAGGTCACGTCTTCCGCGCACAGCCGTGCTGATGCACGGCGAGCACGGAAGGCGTGAGATCGGCCCGCGCAGCAGACAGATTCGCGTCTTCAGTGGCGGGCTTTGGCGAGCAGGCGGAGGATCTCGAGGTATAGCCAGACCAGCGTCACCATCAGGCTGAAGGCGCCGTACCACTCCATGACCTTCGGCGCGCCGCCGGCCACGCCCTGTTCGATGGCGTCGAAATCCAGGGTCAGGTTCAAGGCCGCGAGGCCGACCACCAGCAGGCTGAAGCCGATGCCGACCAGGCCGCCCTCGTGGATGAACGGAATGTTGATGCTCGTGAACGCGCGCAGGCCGAGGTCGACGAGATAGAGCAGGGCGACGGCGCCGGTCGCGGCGACGATGCCGAAGCGGAATTTCTCGGTGACGCGAATGACGCGCGTGCGGTAGAGGAACAGCATCATCGCCAGCACGCCGAAGGTGAGGCCGATGGCCTGCACGACGATGCCGGCGTAGCGCAGCTCGAACATCGCCGACAGGCCGCCGAGCGCGAAGCCCTCGGCCATCGCATAGAGCGGTGCCGTGACCGCCGACCAGGCGCTCTTGAACACGGTGACGAGCGCGAGCGCGAAGCCGACCAGGAGGCCGCCCCAGACGAACGGCGAGACCGCCGCCAGCGCCGCCTGCGGACCGGCCTCGGCCAGCGCGGTGTTGAAGCGCATCCAGGTCCAGCCGGCCGCGATCAGCAGCAGCACGAACAGGATGGCGGTCTTGCCGACCGTGCCGTCCATGGTCATGGCCTCGCCCTGGGCGACGCCGAAGTCCTTGTTGCGCAGTACCGGATTGCCTGATTGCACGTCGTCGCTCCACGGCTGATGACGCCGGCATCCTAGCGCAGCCGCGCGGCGCGCGCCGGCCCGTCATCGGATTGTTGCCGGACTGTCATCCGCCGATCATCGAGCGTCACTAATCTGCAATGCGCCGGCTTGCGGCGATGACGACGGGATGTGCATGCGGATTGCTTACGGCGTGATGGGCTACGGTCGCGGCCACGCGATGCGCACGATGTCGGTGCTGCCCGCGCTGCAGGCCGGGCACGACATCACGGTCTTCGCCGGCGGCGACGCCTACGAAGTGCTGGCGCCGCGCTTCCCGACGGTGCGCATTCCGACCATCGGCTACCAGTACAACAGCGCCGGCACGCATTCGCTGCCGAAGACCGTCGCGCGCAATTTCGCGCCGATGCGCGATCTGCTGTTCGGCGGGCCGGGCTCGGCGCAGGTCGAGCGCGAGATGAAGGCGCGCGGCATCGAGCTGGTGATCTCGGATTCCGAAGCCTGGACGCACCGCGCCGCGCAGAAACTCGGCATTCCGCGCATCAGTTTCGATCACGTCGGCATCATCGCCTACTGCAAGCCGCATTTCCCGCCGGACCTGTGGGCGCTCGGCATGCGCGACGCCTGGGGCTACCGGCAGCTGATGGGCGTGCCGGAACGCATCCTCGTTTCCAGCTTCTATCCGGCCGAGGCCGCCTATCCGCAGGTGCGCATCGTCGGCCCGATGCTGCGCGACGAAGTCGTGCGCGAGACGCCGCGCAGCGGCGACTACCTGCTGGCCTACTTCAACAAGGGCGAGCATCAGTACCTGCCGCATGTCGACCGCGCGCTGCGCGAACTCGACTGCCGGGTCATCGTCTATGGCACCGGCCTGCGCGGCGACAGCGAGAACCTCGAATTCCGCGCGCCGAGCGTCGACGGTTTCGTGCGCGATCTCGCGCACTGCCGCGCCGTGCTGTCGACGGCCGGCAACCAGCTGATCGGCGAAGCGATCCACTTCGGCAAGCCGATTCTCGCCTTGCCGGAAGCGGCTTTCGAGCAGCGCCTCAATGCGCACATGATCGAGCGCATGGGCGTCGGCCAGCGCGGCGACCTGATGCGCCTGACGCCGAGCGACATCGACCGCTTCCTCGGCAACGGCGCCTGGCATCGTTCCAACATGAGCGATCACCCGCGCGACGGCCGCGCGCAGGCCATCGAACACCTGCAGGCCGACATCGAGGCGCTGATGCCGAAGCGCCGCGCCGCCTGCCGCGCAGAGGCGGCGAAGCCGCGCCGCGCGCGCTTCGGCCAGCGCGCGCCGGCCTGAGCGCCGCCGCCACGCACGCGCCAGGCCGCGGACCATGACACGGGCGGAGCAAGAACGATGGCGAAAGTGACGGGAATCGGCGGTGTGTTCTTCAAGAGCCGCGGCCGCGGCGCCGTGCTGGCCGAGTGGTATCGGCAGCACCTCGGCCTGGCGCTCGAGGATTTCGGTGGTGCGATCCTCAAATGGCCGGAGGACCGCGCCGAGGACGGCGGTCTCACCGTCTGGTGTGTGGCCGACGCCGACAGCCGCTGGTTCGCGCCGGGCGAGGCGCCGTTCATGATCAACTACCGCGTCGATGATCTCGACGCGCTGCTCGCGCAGCTGCGTGCCGCCGGCGTCGCCATCGTCGCCGGCCCGGAGTCGCACGAGAACGGCAAGTTCGCCTGGATTCTCGATCCGGACGGCAACAAGCTCGAGCTCTGGCAGCCGATGCGCTGGGACGAGAGCAACAAGCCGTCCTGAGGGGCGCGGCGCGCCGATCAGGCGCGGTCTGACAGCCAGTTGTCGAGCAGGCGCAGCATCAGGCGGTTGTTCTGCGCGAAATCGTCGAGCCGCGCGAGGATCGCCTCCGGCGCCTGCACGTAGCGCCCCGGCGCCGGTCGCTCCTGTTCGAACCAGACGCGCGCGTTGGCGGCGGTGACTTCGAGATGGAACTGGATGGCCGCGACCGAGGCGCCGCTCGCCGTGCGCAGCGCATAGGCCTGGTGCGCGCAGGCGGCGCTCGCCATCAGGCTCCGCGCGCCGGCGGGAATCGCGAAGGTGTCGCCGTGCCAGTGGAAGGCCATGAAGCGCTCGGGGAAGCCGGCGAACATCGGCGCCTGCCGCCCCGCTTCGGTCAGCTGCAGGGCGTGCCAGCCGATCTCCTGGTGCGCGCCGCGCGTCACCGGCGCGCCGAGCACGTCGGCGATCAGCTGCGCGCCGAGGCAGATGCCGAGCGCGCGCCTGCCGGCGGCAAGGCTGGCGCCGATGAACGCCTTCTCGTCGCGCAGCCAGGGATGCGCCGGGTATTCGTAGATGTTCATCGGCCCGCCCATGACGATCAGGGCGTCGAACGCCTGGACGGCGGGCAGCGTCTCGCCGGCGTAGAGACGCGTCCGCGTGACCGTGTGGCCGCCGGCGGCGAGCGCCGGGGCGATGCAGCCGAGGTCCTCGAAGTCCGCGTGCTGCAGCCAGTGCAGTCTCACCCGCGCGGCCTCATGCGCGTTCGCGGAAGTCGAGCGCCGCCGAGTTGATGCAGTAGCGCAGGCCGGTCGGCTTCGGGCCGTCCGGGAAGACGTGGCCGAGGTGCGCATCGCAGCGCGCGCACAGCACTTCGACGCGCCGCATGCCGTGGCTGAGGTCCTCGCGGCTGATCACGGCCTCGTTCCGCGCCGGATCGAAGAAGCTCGGCCAGCCGGTGCCGGACTCGAACTTGGTGCGCGAATCGAACAGCGGCAGGCCGCAGCAGACGCAGTGAAAGACGCCGTCGCGATGGTCGTTCCACAGCGCGCCGGTGAACGCGCACTCGGTGCCGCCCTTGCGCGTCACCTGGTACTGCTCGGGTGTCAGCAGGGCCTTCCATTCGGCGTCGGTCTTGCGAATCTTTTCCATGTCGGGTCCTTGGGCCTGGGGGCGCGTCATTGTCGCGCCGCGCACCGCGGCGCGGCGGCGCGGCCGGTTTCGCGGCGGTCGCGGGGCGATACTCTAGCGCGGCGCCGCTGCTCTCCATGTGCGGGCGGCGCCGACGATGACAAGACGCTTGATCCGGGGGAATCCGTGCTCGTACCGCTGCCCGTGCTGTTCGCCGCCATTGCCGCGTCGGCCGCCGCCGCCATCGTCGCCGACTGGCGCGAGACGCGACCGCCGCTGTTCAAGCTGCTCAAGCCGCTGACCACGATCCTCATCATCGGCCTGGCCTGGAGCGCCCCGCCGGGCGGCTATCGCGACGCCCTGCTGCTGGCCCTGGTTCTGGCCCTGGCCGGCGACATCGCGCTGATGTACGAGTCGAACGGCGCCTTCCTCGGCGGGCTCGGCAGCTTCCTGCTCGCGCATCTGGTCTTCATGCTCGCCTTCCTGCATGGCGTGACGCCGGCGCCGCCGCCCTGGTGGGGCGCGCTGTTCGTCGTCTACGGCGCCGCGCTCGGCACGCTGCTCGTGCGCCGTGCCGAGGCGCCGCTGCGCATCCCGGTCGTGGTCTACGCGCTGGTGCTGACCGGCATGGCGCTGACCGCCCTGCTGCGCTGGCAGGCCCTCGGCGGCGTGACGGGCGGCTGCGCGCTGGCTGGCGCGGCGCTGTTCGTGCTGTCCGACTCGGCGCTCGGCATGCGCAAGTTCGTCGGCCGCTACGGCGGCGCGCAGGGTCTGATCCTCGGCACCTACTGGGCCGGCATCGCCGCCATCGCCTGGTCGGCGCAGGGCGTTGCCGGCTGAGCGCGCCGCCGTCCCGTCGCGGCGGAAATGGCGAACTGGGGGAATTTCCCGGCGCGCCGGCGGTCTAGGGCTCGCTACAGTGCCGCTTTCCGCTCATTCCACGGAGTCTTCGATGCGTTCAATCGTGCTCGGCGCCGGCAGCGCCGTCCTACTCGGCACGGCCTTGCTGGCCGGCTGCGGCAAGAGCCACCAGGCCCCGTCCGCCGCCGCAGCGCCGAAGACACTCAGTTCCGGCATCGAGCGCGCCAATTTCGACGACAGCGTGCGCGCGCAGGACGATTTCTACCGGCACGTCGACGGCACCTGGCTGAAGAAGACCGAGATTCCTGCCGACAAGTCGAACTACGGCGCCTTCACCAAGCTCGCCGACGACGCGCAGCAGCATCTGCGCGAGATCATCGAGACCGCCGCCGCCGATGCCGGCAAGAAGGCCGGCTCCGACGAACAGAAGGTCGGCGACTTCTACGCCTCGTTCATGGACGAGGCCCGCGCCGATCAGCTGGGCCTGGCGCCGCTGAAGGACGAGCTGGCGAGGATCGATGCGCTCAAGGACAGGAAAGAGCTGCCGGCGCTGCTCGCGCACCTGGAGACGATCGGGGTCGCGACCTTTCCCGGCCAGGTCGAGCCGGACGCCAAGAATTCCAAGCAATACGTCGTCTACCTGAATCAGGGCGGCACGCAGCTGCCGGACCGCGACTACTACCTCGAGAAGGGCGACAAGTTCGAGGCGATCCGCCAGGCCTACGTGGCGCACATCGCCAAGATGCTGACGCTGGCCCAGCTGCCGGACCCGGAGCAGAACGCCAATGCCATCATGGCGCTGGAAACGCGGCTGGCGCAGGCGCAGTGGACGCAGGTCGAGTCGCGCGACGCCGACAAGACCTACAACAAGTTCGAGTTCGCCGAGCTCGGCAAGCTGACGCCGGGCTTCGACTGGACGGCCTACGTCGACGGCATGGGCATCGGCAAGTCGCCGGGCCTCATCATCGGCCAGCCGAGCTTCTTCACGGCCTGGGACAAGATCATCGCCGCGACGCCGCTGCCGACCCTGAAGGTCTACCTGCAGTGGAATCTGCTGACGAACTACGCGCCGTATCTGTCGAAGCCCTTCGTCGACGAGAACTTCGCCTTCTTCGGCGCGACGCTCAACGGCATCAAGGAGATCAAGCCGCGCTGGAAGCGCGGCGTCGAGACCGCCGAAGGCGCGCTCGGCGAAGTGCTCGGCCGTCTCTACGTCGCCAAGTACTTCCCGCCGGAAGCCAAGGCGCGCATGGAAAAGCTGGTGCAGAACCTGCTCGCCGCCTACAGGCAGAGCATCGGCTCGCTCGACTGGATGACGGACGAGACCCGGCAGAAGGCGCTCGCCAAGCTCGCCGCCTTCGATCCGAAGATCGGCTATCCGAAGAAGTGGAAGGACTATTCGGCGCTGGTGGTGAAGGCCGATGACCTGGTCGGCAACGTCATGCGCTCGAACGTCGTCGAACACAATCGCGAGACGGCCAAGCTCGGCGGCCCGATCGACCGCGACGAGTGGGGCATGACGCCGCAGACGGTCAACGCCTACTACAACCCCCTGAAGAACGAGATCGTGTTCCCGGCGGCGATCCTGCAGCCGCCGTTCTTCGACCTGAACGCCGACGACGCCGTGAACTACGGCGGCATCGGCGCGGTGATCGGCCACGAGATCGGCCATGGTTTCGACGACCAGGGCTCGAAGTTCGACGGCGAGGGCAATCTCAAGAGCTGGTGGACGGACACCGACCGCAAGAACTTCGAGGCGCGCACCAAGGCGCTGATCGCGCAATACGACGCCTACGAGCCGCTGCCCGGCCAGCACGTGCAGGGCGCCTTCACGATCGGCGAGAACATCGGCGATCTCGGCGGCCTGTCGATCGCCTACAAGGCCTACCAGATCGCGCTCGACGGCCAGCCGGCGCCGGTCATCGACGGCTTCACCGGCGACCAGCGCTTCTTCATCGGCTGGGCGCAGGTCTGGCGCCGCAAGTACACCGACGAGAACCTGCTCAACCGCCTGAAGTCGGATCCGCACTCGCCGTCCGAATTCCGCTGCAACGGCGTGGTCGTCAACGTGCCGCAGTTCTATGCCGCGTTCGACGTCAGGGAAGGCGACAAGATGTATCTGCCGCCGGAAAAGCGCGTGAAGATCTGGTAGCGAGCCAGGGATTTCAAGGACTGCCGGTGGCAGTCCTTGCCTGGCGAGCGGGTGGGGCTGGGGCCCCACCCCGTGCCCGGGATTTCAAGGACTGCCGGTGGCAGTCCCTGCCTGGCGAGCGGGTGGGGCTGGGGCCCCACCCCGTGCCCGGGATTTCAAGGACTGCCGGTGGCAGTCCTTGCCCGGCGAGCGGGTGGCCTGGGGTCCCGCCCCATCATCTATAAGCCCGCGTCGCCATCCGGCGGCGCGGGCTTTTTTGCTGGCCGCATTTGCGCTCGGGCGGCGGCGCTCCGGATAATCGGCCGGTCTCCATTACCCAGCGGCCGCCCGGGGCACCGCCGTGCCGGCCGCTCCCGAATGAACGATCTCGCGCTGACGCTGTTCGCGGTCCTGCTGGTCCTGATCAATGGCTTCTTCGTCGCGGCCGAGTTCGCGATCGTCAAGCTGCGCCTGACGCGCGCCGAGGAGCTCGCCGAGGAGGCCGGCATCCTCGGCCGCACGCTGCACAAGGTGCGCCGCCAGCTCGACGCCTATCTCTCCGCCTGCCAGCTCGGCATCACGCTCGCCTCGCTGGGCCTCGGCTGGCTCGGCGAGCCGGCCTTCTCGCGGCTCATCGAGCCGGCGCTGCAGTTCGCCGGCCTCGACAACGAGCAGGTGCTGCACAGCGTGTCCTTCGTCGTCGCCTTCGCCATCATCTCTTTCCTGCACATCGTGCTCGGCGAGCTGGCACCGAAGTCGATGGCGATCCGCAAGGCCGAGACGGTGTCGCTGTGGGCGGCGCTGCCGCTGTTCCTGTTCTACTGGCTGATGTATCCGTTCATCGCCGTGCTCAACGGCAGCGCGACGCTGGTGCTGCGCCTGTTCCGCATGGATCTCGCCGGCGAGGGCGATGATCCGCATTCCGCCGACGAGATCCGCAAGCTGCTCGCCGCCAGCCACCGTCACGGCGAACTGGATCGCGTGCAGGCGCAGGTGCTGACGCACACGCTGGACCTGCCGGACCTCACGGTCGGCGACCTGATGCGGCCGGCCTTCGATCTCGTCGCGCTCGACATCCGCGACGACATCAGGAGCAACCTGGCGCTGGTCGCCAAGCACCGCTACTCGCGCTACGCGGTCAAGGACAGCGAGCAGGACGATCGCTACCTCGGCCTGCTGCACGTGCGCGATCTGGTCGCGGCGCTGCTCGCCGATCCGCAGCTCAGCGATCTCACGCCGCTGCTGCGCGAGGTGCCGATGATCACGCGCGACGAGCCGGCGCAGAACCTGTTCCGCCGTTTCCGCCGCGGCCTGCCGCACCTGGCGCTGGTCACCGACGAACTCGGCACGGTGATCGGCTTCATCACCCTCGAGCACATCCTCGAAGCGATCTTCGGCAGCATCCAGGACGAATTCCACCGTCGCAAGGAAGACTGGGTCGAACGCGCGCCGAACGTCTACGAGGGGCCCGGCTGGCTGCCGATCTACACGCTCGAACGCATGATCGGCCGCGACATCGATTCCGGCCGCGCCGACACCATCGGCGGCGTCGTCATGCAGATTCTCGATCGCCTGCCGCAGCGCGGCGACGAGGTCGCGGTCGACGGCCTGAAGATCGAGGTCCTCGACGTCGCCGGCCCGCGCATCGAGCGCCTGCGCGTCACCGTCGCGACGCCGTCCGGCGACGAGCTCGAGGACGGCGGCTGAGCGCAGTCCGGTGCGATTCATGTCCGATGCGCTAGGGTCGGACCGGGTCCACACCGCGGAGTCCGGCATGAACGGGCGCAATGCAGTTGCGAGGGCGGCGCTGCTGCTGGCCGGCGGCGTCCTGCTGGTGGCGACCGCCGCCTGCAGGCGCGAAGGCGCGCAACAGCCGGCCGCGCCGCCGGACGTTCCGACGCCGCCCGGTGATCCGCTGTCGCCGCCGCCGCCCGCCAACGTCGCCGCGCCGCTGCGCTACCACTGCGACGGCCTCGACTTCAGCGCGCGCTTCGACAACGACCGCGTCACGCTGCGGGCGCCGGGCAGGGAATACGTGCTGCCGCAGGTGGCGGCGGCATCCGGCGCGAAGTTCGAAAGCGGCGAGGCGATGTTCTGGAACAAGGGCCGCGAGGCGCTGCTGGAGATCGGCGGCAAGCGCTACGCGAACTGCCGCGAGGCCGGCGCCGGATAGCGCCGCCGCCGCACGGTCAGCGGCGTCGGCCGCAACAGCGATACCGATCGCAACCGTTTGTTGCGGACCCTGCGCAATTCGTGCGCCGCGCCGCGGTCCGAAGGGTTCGAACCACCAACGGGACCACCCGATGCCCAGAACGATGCTTCCCCTTTCGGCCGCCGCGCTGGCGCTGCTGGCCGGCGCCGCGCACGCGCAGCAGGGCGGCAAGCCGCCCGAGCCGCCGGCCGAAGCCTACGCTGCCTGCAGCGGCCGCAGCGCCGGCGATCAGGTCAGCTTCACGGCCAACGGCCACACCATCGAAGGGACCTGCGAGAAGATCGGCGATCGCCTCGCGCTGCGGCCGTCGCGGCGCCCGCCGCCGAACGGCCGCCCGCCATCGAGCGACAGCGGCGGCACGCAGTGAGCTCCTAGCGCACGCGCAGCAGCCAACCGTCGCCGGTCGCCCGCAATTCGTGGGTCAAGGCGAGCTCGGCGAGCAGGTCGTCGTCGTGCGAGACGATGACCAGCGCACCGCGGTACTGGCGCAGCATGGCCGCGAGCGCGTGACGCGCGGCGAGGTCGAGATGGTTGTCGGGCTCGTCGAGCAGCAGCAGTTGCGCCGGCCGCTCGGCGTAGAGCGCCAGCGCCAGCGCCGCCTTCATGCGCTCGCCGCCGCTCAGCGATGCGGCCGGCCGCTGCACGCGTTCGGCATCGAGGCCGAGCAGGGCGAGACGGCTGCGCAGTTCGCCGTCGTCGAGACGGGCGTTCGCCGCGCGCAGCTGTTCGGCGATGGAACGATCGGCGTCGAGCAGCGACAGGCGCTGATCGAGACAGGCGCTGTCGACGCGCAGCTCGCGCGTGCCGGCGAGCGGTGCCCGTTCGCCGGCCAGCACCTTGAGCAGCGTCGACTTGCCGCTGCCGTTGGCGCCGACCAGGCCGAGGCGCTGGCCGGCGGCGATCGTCAGGTCGATGTACTGCGTCGCGGCGCGCAGATGCGGCAGCCGCACCGCGCGCAGCGCGGCGATCGGTGCACCGCGCGCGGCGTTCGCCTCCGGCGCGAACAGCAGCAGCGGCGCGTCGGCTTCGACCTGCGCCGCCGCGTCGCGCACCTGCCGCGCCAGCGCGTCGCGCGTCACGGCCTGCTGCGCGCGCAGCTTGCCGCCGCTCGCTTCGCTGCGGCTCCTGCGCAGGCCGAGCAGGATCGGCGCCTGGTTCGCCGACGCCGCCTCGCGTGCGCCGCGCGCGGCGCGGCGATCGAGTCTTTCGCGTTGCGCCAGGAGCGCACGCTCCGTGCGCCGCCGCTCGTGCTTGCGCCGTTCGAGTTCGGCCGCCGCGTGCTCGCGCTGGTCGGCGCTCGCCTGCGCGTAGAAGGCGTAGCCGCCGCCGTAGCTGCGCAGGCCGAGGCTCGACAGCTCGACGATGCGCTGCATGGCCTGCAGCAGCGCGCGATCGTGGCTGACGACGATCAGCCCGCCCGGCCAGCGCTGCAGCTGCGCGATCAGCGCGTGGCGGTTGTCGCGATCGAGGTGATTGCTCGGTTCGTCGAGAATCAGCAGGTCGGCGCCGCCGAGACGGGCGCCGATCAGCACCACGCGTGTCGCCTCGCCGCCGCTCAGTTGCGCCGCCGGCGTATCGGCGCCGACGTGGGCGAGACCGGCGCGCTCGAGTTCCTGCCGCAGCTCGTCGCGTATCGTCCAGCGCTCGCCGAGCACGTCGAAATCCGCGGCCCGCGTGCTGCCCTGCTCGATGCGCCGCAGGGCATCGAGCGGCGGCCGCAGGCCGGCGAGGCCGGCCACCGTTTCGCCCGCGGCGATCGCGATCTGCTGGCCGACGTAATGCGCACGGCCGCGGCGTTCGCAGCGCCCGGCAGTCGGCGTGATGGCGCCGGCGAGGATGCGCGCCAGCACGGTCTTGCCGACGCCGTTGCGGCCGACGAGGCCGGTCGGCCGCATGTCGAAGGTTTCGTGCAGATCGCGGAACAGCCAGCGGCCGTCGGCCAGCTGATGGGAAACGCCGTGCAACGCGATCGAGGCGTCGTGAATCGTCATGAGGATGTCCAGCTGAAAACCCTGTTCCCCGCGCGGGCGCCGGGGCGCGAAAGCGGCCGTCGGAAGACGGTGGGATTTCAGTGGAGCATCGTGCGCAGGACTCAAAGCAGCCGGGATGGCCGCGCGGCATTGTAGACGCGCGCCGGCGCCTCCCTGCAAGCCGTGCCGCGCCGTGCCCGCCGCGCGCGACGTTCAGTCGAGCAGCGGCGCCGCGCTGCGCGGTTGCCAGCGGTAGCGTTCGAAGTCGATCTTGTCGCGCACGAACACCACGCCTTCGGCTTCGAGACTGCGGCGCGCCAGCCGGTAAGCCTTGCTGCCCGGTTCGAACGACAGCTTGCCCTGCGCATTGATGACGCGGTACCACGGCAGCTTCAGATCGTCGGGCACCGCGCGCAGCGCCTGCGCGGTACGCCGCGGCTGGCGCGGAAAACCGGCCTCGGCGGCGACCTGGCCGTAGGTCGCGACGCGGCCTTGCGGAATGCGGGCGATGACGGCCCAGATGCGCTCGTTGATCTCGGAACTTTTCACGGGGCGTTTTGCCTGGCGGCGGCGCCGCCTCGACGGCTGACGGGCTCTGTCAGCGCAGGCTGACAGCATAGGAGATTCGCGCCCTGCGGGCCGGGGCGTCCGGACCGCGAGGTCCGGCGCCGCCTGTCATTCCCCGCAACCGGGTGCCGCGTGCCGCGCCCTGCTCCCAACCCCAAAACCTCGAACCGTTGCCGCCTCAGGCGGCGATCGCCAGCGTTTCGTCCGACGCGCGCTGGCTCCACTCGACGCTCCAGCCCTCGCGCTCCCAGCGCGTGATCCAGGCCTGTGCCAGCGCTTCCGCGTAGCTGCGCCCGAACTGCATGCGCAGGCGGCGCTGCTCGGTCCAGCGCATCCAGCGCTCGTCGCCGCCTTCGCAGACGCGCAGCCAGTGCTGGCCGCCTTCGCCGCGGCTGACGATGACGGCGCGCGCGCCGTAGAACGCCGTATCGCGCGGCAGCAAGAGGGCGTTGAACAGCACCGTCTCGCTGTGCTCGATCAGCGTGCTGAACTCGTCGTGTGAACCGTAAGCGGGCAGGGTATTCATGATCGTCTCCATGAACTCTTTTACGGCACGCCCGAAGGTCCGTTGAGAACGCCGATGCCGACGCCCTTTGTAGGATAAAGGCCCGCCGGCCTGTGCGCGCCGCGGCGACAGCGCCGGGCCGACGGCCGCTCGGGCTCGGGGTGGGCGCCTCAGGCGCCGCCGAAATTGCCGTCCGTCATCAGCACGCTGTGCCCGCCGACGCGCACCGCCGTCAGCCGGCCGCCGCTGCGCTCGGCGCTGGCGTGCAGCAGGCTCGGCCGGCCCATTTCGACGCCCTGGTGGATCAGCCACTGCAGCGTGCCGTCGCCGCTCGCCTCGCTGCCGAGCGCGCCGGCCAGCGCGGCGGCCGCCGAGCCGGTCGCCGGGTCCTCCGGGATGCCGAGGTCCGGCGCGAACATGCGCGCGCGCAGTTCGCCTTCGTAACCGCGCGCGTAGATGTAGAACTGCTGCGCCCAGCCGCCGGCGAGCAGGGCGCGCGCCGCCGCGGCGTCGAAGTCGACGGCGGCGAGCAGTTCCGGCGCCTTCAGCGGCACCAGCACGAAGGGCAGGCCGCAGGACACCGCGCGCGGCCCTTCGCCGTTGCTGTGCAGATCGGCGGCGTCGAGGCCCAGCACGCGGGCGATGGCGGCGGCGTCCGGCGCCTCGCCGTACTGCGGCAGCTGCGCCACGCTCAGCTCGGCGTAGATCGGCTCGCCCGGCACGCGGCGCACGCGCACCGGCACCGGGCCGACGCCCTCCTCGAGCATGAACGGCACCTCGGCGCCTTTCGGCGCGAGGCCGAGTTCGGCGAGCAGCGCCGCCGCGCCGACGGTCGGATGGCCGGCGAACGGCAGTTCGCGACCGGGCGTGAAGATGCGCACGCGGTGCAGGGCATCGCTGCGCGTCGGCGGCAGCACGAACACCGTTTCGGAGAGATTGAATTCGCGCGCGATGCGCTGCATCTGCGCGGTCGACAGCGCGTCGCCGCCGAACAGCACGGCCAGCGGATTGCCGCCGAACGGTTCGGTCGTGAACACATCGAGCGTATGGAAGCGCAGGGTCATGGCGGGTCGGAGCGGTCGGAGGAACGCGGATTGTCGTATGGACAAGCTGAACGCGGCGAGTATGGCGGTGCGCGATGGCGCCGGCGAGCCGCGAAGCGGCGCTGGCGGCGTCCGCGCGCCTGACGCATGCTGTGCCGCGACAGGACGTCGCGAGGAGTTTCGCCATGGAAAAATCGCCGCGCCGGCGGTACACGATCGCCGCGCTGCTGTTCTGCGGCGTGGCCGGCATCGGCCACGCGCAGGCCCCCGCCGCGCTGCCGCCGCTGCAGACGCAGGGCGAGGTCTCCTATCTTTCCGGCGGCATCGGCAGCGATGAGGTCGAGGCGATCAAGGCGGCGCGCGACCGCTTCGCGCTGAGCGTCAGCCTGTCGGCGCGCAGCGACGGACGCGACGTGTACCTCGCCGAGGTGCCGCTGACGATCCGCGACGACACCGGCCGCACGGTGCTCGAGCTCGTCAGCCAGGGGCCGTATCTGCTCGCGCAGCTGCCGCCCGGGCGCTACGAGCTCAGCGCCAGCTACGGCGGCGAGGAGAAGAAGAGCGTCATCCGTCTGGCCGCCGGCCGGCCGCAGCGCGTTGCGCTGAGCTGGACACGGCTGGCGAGCGATGCCAACGCGACCGTGCCGGCCGCCGCCGCATCGGTCGCGCCGCCCGCCGTCGCGGAACGCGGCGCGCCGGCGCGCGATCCCGCCCTGCCGCCGCTCAACGCGCAGGGCGGCGTGCCGTATCTGTCCGGCGGCATCGGCAGCGACGAAGCCGCCGCCATCAAGGCCGCCGCGTCGCGCTATTCGCTGTCCGTGACGCTGTCGGCGAGCGAGGACGGCCACGGCGTGTTCATCGCCTCGGTGCCGGTGACCGTCAGCGATGCCAGCGGCGCGACCCTGCTCGACATCGTCACCGACGGCCCGTATCTGCTCGCCGATCTGCCGCCCGGCCGCTACGTCGTGCGCGCCCGCTACGCCGAGCAGGACAAGACCGCGACGGTGAACGTCAGGCCCGGCCAGACCGCGCGGCTGTCGTTCGCGTGGAGCACGACCGCGCGCTGACGCGCATCGCTACAATGCCGCGCCGCGCGACGGGCGCGGCACCGGAATGCGGTGTGGGCAGAACGATCGGACCTTTACTGACGGCGCAGGTACATGCTGCCATCGCCGCCGCCCGCGCGGCCGGGCGCGCGACGCTCGGCGTCTCGCTCGATCTCGGCCGCTCGCAAGCGACGATCCGGCTCGACGCGGCGGGCTGGCATCACGAAGGACGGGCGTATCCGCTGCCCGAGGTCTGCAAGGAACGCACGATCTATTACTGGACCGGCGAGGCGTTCGCGCCGGTCGCGCGCTATGCGAACGCGCTGATCAAGCTGGTGCCGACCGAATGGGGCGCGCCGACCTTCGAGATCGACGGCATCAAGATGCTGCCGACGGCGCGCGTCTCGCCGTATGCCGACGCCGAGCGCAAGGTCGGGCTGATCGCACCGCGCGGCAAGATCGTGCTCGACTGCTGCGGCGGGCTCGGCTACTTCGCCGACGGCTGCCTGCGCGGCGGCGCGCAGCGGATCCTGTCGTTCGAAAAGAACGCCGACGTCATCTGGCTGCGCACGCTGAATCCCTGGTCACCCGATCACACGGTGCCGGGCGCGCTGACGCTGACGCACGGCGACGTCATCGAAGGGATCGGCGCGATGGCCGACGCCTCGGTCGACGCGATCCTGCACGACCCGCCGCGCTTCGGCATCGCCGGCGAGCTGTACGCGCAGGCGTTCTATGACCAGCTGGCGCGCGTGCTGAAGAACGGCGGCCGCCTGTTTCACTACACCGGCACGCCGAACAAGCTGACCAGCCGCCGCGACGTGCCCGGCGAAGTGGCGGCCCGGCTGCAGCGCGCCGGCTTTGCGACCGAGTTCAACGGCGATGGCGTCGTGGCCGTGAAAGGCGGCCGCGGCAAACCGGCGCGCCGCTGAGGTTCAGCCCGGCGGCGCGGCGTCGAGCGCGCGCTGCAACAGCAGCAGGCGCAGATCGAATTCGATCTGCCCGTATGCCGGCAGCATGTGCCGGCACAGCTGGTAGAAGGCCTTGTTGTGTTCGAACTCGCGCAGATGCGCGAGCTCGTGCACGACGACCATCTCGAGAAATTCCGGCGCCAGTTCCTTGAACAGGCTGGCGACGCGGATTTCCGCCTTGGCCTTCAGCCGCCCGCCCTGCACGCGCGAAATGGTCGTGTGCAGACCGAGCACGTTCTGCAGCACGTCCATCTTGTTTTGCCAGACGACCTTGTGCAGCGGCGCCGAACTGCGCAGATACGTCTGCTTCAGCCGCAGCGCATAGTCGTACAGCGCCGCATCGGTGCGGATCGCGTGCCGCTGCGGATAGCGCTGCGCCAGATGCGGCGCCAGTCGCTGTTCGACGACCAGCCGGGCGACCTGTGCGCGCAGCGCCGGTGGATAGCCGCCGAGATACCGGGCCAGCTGGCGCTGCAGCGACGCCTCGGTGTGCATGCCGCGACGCCGGGCTTTTCAGCCGGCGACGACGCGGATGCGCCAATCGTCGCAGACGACGCTCTGCCCGGCGCGGATCTTCGCGGTCTTGCGCGTTTCGCGCGCGCCGTCGACCGTCACCCGGCCCTCGGCGACCAGCGCCTTGCCGGCGCCGCCGCTGTCGCAGGCACCCGCCAGCTTGAGCAGCTGGTTGAGCTCGATGAACTCGCCTGCGAGCGTGAACGTGATGGAGGGCATGCGACGCCGGCCGGAAAGGAAGGGCGGCGGATTCTAGCGCGGCGGCATCGGCGCCACGCCCGCTCCGCCGCCGCGGCGCTCAGGCCGCTGTCGAGCCGGCCGGCCGCCACTGCTTGCCGGCCGCGCTCGCTTCCCAGGCCGCGACGCCGATCTTCTCGACCAGGCCGAGCGCCTCGAGCGTGGCCATGGTCGCCGTGGTGCCGACCGCGTTGCCGTTGACCTCGACACGATTGCCGCTGACCGAATACGCCTTCCAGCCCTTGCTCAGCCAGTTCATCACCACCGTTTGCGACTTGCTCAGCTTCTTTGCCACCTGCAGCTCCGGCTCATGGCCGCGCGCCGTGCGCAGCCTTCAATGGAATGCGACAAGCATGGCACAGATGCGAGGCGCGCCACGCCGGCGCCTTCAGCGCACGCCGTCGCGCACCTTGGCGATGAAGTCGCGCAGATACGGCTTGCCGGCGAGGCTTTCCGGCATCGCCGCGTGCAGCTCGCACTTCAGGCCCCGGGCGCCGAGCGGCTTGCCGATCACGTAGCCGCGCTCGAGATACGGCATCACGCTCCAGTCCGGCAGCGCGGCGATGCCGCGACGGCTGGCCACCAGCTGCAGGATCGCCACGGTCAGCTCGGCCTTGCGGCGCTTCGGGCGGATGCCCTTCGGCGCGAGGAAGTGGCGGATCACGTCGATCATCGCCTCGTCGACCGGATAGCTGATCAGCGTCTCGTCGGCGAAGTCGCGCGGCGTCAGATGCGGCTTGTCGGCGAGCGGATGATCGGGCGCGAGGATCGCCAGCGTCTCGTAGGTGAACAGCTGCTCGGTGACGATGCCGGCGCGGCGCGGCGGCTTGTCGTGGATCACCGCGAAGTCGGCGAGGCCCTGTTCGACCAGCGTCATCGGCTCGGTCTGGAAGCCGCCGACGAGATCGAGCTCGACCTGCGGCCAGTGTTCGCGGAAGGCGTCCATGGCCGGCATCAGCCAGTCGAAGCAGGTGTGGCACTCGATGACGATGCGCAGCTCGCCGCTGCTGCCCGACACGCGCTGCACGATGTCGCGCTCCGCCTCGCCGAGCTGCGCCAGCACTTCGCGGGCCAGGCCGACCAGGCGCGCGCCGATCTGCGTGAAGCGCAGCGGCTTGGTGTTGCGCTCGAACAGCGGCGCGCCGTAGTGCGATTCCAGGGCCTTCAGCTGATGCGACAGCGCCGACTGCGTGACGAACACGCGCTCGGCGGCCTTGGCCAGCGAGCCGCTGTCGGCGAGCGCCACCAGCGTCTGCAGATGACGGATTTCGAGCGGCGACCGGGCCATGGCGAGCCTATTAATTCCATTCAATGAAATTCGGAAAATGCTGAGATTGAATCATGTCTCGCGCGTGGCGACCATGGGCGCCTTCACCACTCACCTCGCCGACCGCCATGACCACCGCCCACATCCTCGGCTTCCCGCGCATCGGTGCGCAGCGCGAACTGAAAGCCGCCCTCGAAGCGCACTGGCAGGGCGGGCTCGATGCCGCCGGCCTGCACGAGCTCGCCCGTAGCCTGCGCGCGCGCCACTGGCAGCAGCAGCGCGACGCCGGCCTCGACTTCGTGACCGTCGGCGATTTCGCCTTCTACGACCAGCTGCACAACGTCAGCGCCCTGATCGGCGCGGCGCCGGCGCGTTTCGGCTTCGGCGGCCCGCTCGGCCTGCCCGAGTACTTCGCCATGGCGCGCGGCACGCCTGCGCAGCCGGCGCTGGCGATGAAGAAATGGTTCGACACCAACTACCACTACCTCGTGCCGGAGGTCGACGCCGGCACGCGCTTCGCGCTGAACCGCGACTGGCTGCTGCCGGAGGTGCGCGAGGCGCTGGCGCTCGGACACAAGGTCAAGGTCGCGCTGCCGGGTCCGCTGACCTGGCTGTGGCTGGCGTCGGCCGAGGCCGGCTTCGACAAGCTGCGCCTGCTGTCGCTGCTGCTCAATGTCTACTGGGCGCTGCTCGCCGAGCTGAAGGCGCTCGGCGTCGAATGGGTACAGCTCGACGAGCCGATTCTCGCCCTCGACCTGCCGGCGGCATGGATCGCCGCCGTGACGACGGCGTACCGCGAGCTGGCCGGCGCCGGACCGGCGCTCCTGCTGGCGACCTACTTCGGCGACGTCGGCGAGCACGCCGCGCTGCTCAAGGCCTTGCCGATCGCCGGCCTGCATCTCGATCTGGTCCGCGCCCCGCAGCAGCTGCCCGCCTTCATCGCCGACTGGCCGGCCGACAAGCGGCTGTCGCTCGGCATCGTCGATGGCCGCAACCCGTGGCGCACCGACCTCGCGGCGGCGCTGGCGACGCTGCACGCGGCGCAGGCCGCGCTCGGCGAGCGCCTGTGGGTGGCCCCGTCCTGCTCGCTGCTGCACGTGCCGCACGATCTATCCTTCGAGCGCCGGCTCGATCCGCGCATCCGCAGCTGGATGGCGTTCGCGGTGCAGAAGCTCGATGAGCTGGCCTTGCTGAAGCGCGCGCTGCGCGACGGCGAGGCCGCGGTCTGGCGCGAGCTGCACGCCGCCGCCGCCGCGATCGAGGACCGTCGCCGCGCGCCGACCACGCAGGTGGCCGCGGTCCGCGCCCGCGTCGCCGCGCTCGGGCCGGACGACGCGCGGCGCCGCTCGCCGTTCGCGCAGCGCATCGCCGCCCAGCGAGCGGTTCTGCAACTGCCGAAGCTGCCGACGACGACGATCGGCTCGTTTCCGCAGACGGCGGAAATCCGTGCCGCGCGCGCCGCGTTCAAGGCCGGCCGGCTCGGCGAGGCCGAGTACATCGCCGCGATGCAGGCCGAGATTCGCCACGCGGTCGAGAGGCAGGAGGCGCTCGGCCTCGACGTGCTCGTGCACGGCGAGCCGGAGCGCAACGACATGGTCGAGTACTTCGGCGAGCAGCTGGCCGGTTATGCGTTCACGCAGAACGGCTGGGTGCAGAGCTACGGCTCGCGCTGCGTGAAACCGCCGCTCATCTACGGCGACGTGTGGCGGCCGAAGCCGATGACGGTCGAGTGGTCGCGCTACGCGCAGAGTCTCACCGACAAGCCGATGAAGGGCATGCTGTCCGGCCCGCTGACCATGCTGTTCTGGAGTTTCGTGCGCGACGATCTGCCGAAGCGCGAGGTCGCGCTGCAGCTGGCGCTGGCGCTGCGCGACGAGGTCGTCGATCTCGAAGCGGCCAGCATCAAGCTCATCCAGATCGACGAGCCGACGATCCGCGAGGGCCTGCCGCTGAAGAAGGCCGACTGGCCGGCGTATCTCGACTGGGCGGTGCAGGCCTTCCGCATCACGGCAGGCGGCGTGCGCGACGAGACGCAGATCCACACGCACATGTGCTACTCGGAGTTCAACGACATCCTGCCGGCGATCGCCGCGCTCGACGCCGACGTCATCACCATCGAGACCTCGCGCGCGCGCATGAAGCTGCTCGATGCCTTCGCCGAGTTCCGCTATCCGAACGACATCGGCCCCGGGCTCTACGACATCCACTCGCCGCGCGTGCCGGCCGCCGGCGAGATGCGCACGCTGCTCGACAAGGCGCTGGCCGTGGTGCCGGCCGAGCGCCTCTGGGTCAATCCGGATTGCGGCCTGAAGACGCGCGCCTGGCCGGAGACCGAAGCGGCGCTGCGGCAGATGGTGGCGACGGCGCGCGCGGCGCGCGCGGCGCTCGGTTGAGGGCGCGGCACATGTTTTGCAGCACCATCGGCGTCACGGCCGCGCCAGTAATCATCCCAGCCAAGCCGGTTCCCATTCCAGCGGAGACGATCCATGGCGACCCTTGCGCAACGCCTAGTGCTATTTTGGGTGCTGATGTGCATCTGCATGATGCTGCACTTCAACTACAACCTCAGCGGTCTTTTCTACGGCATCGATCTCAAGGTGCCCGACGCCAGCGGTAGCCAGCCGCCGCAGCTGATCGTGCTGCGACTGCTGTTCAACGTCGTGCCGATGGCTTTCGCCGTCGCGCTCATGTACGGCGCGCAGCGCTGGCTGCGCTGGACGGTGTTCGTCGCCAGCGGGCTCTACGTGCTCGCGCACGCCGGACATCTGCTCGGCGAACTGCGCCACACGCCGCCGGACTACAGCCAGTGGCTGCTGCTGACGTTCACGCTGCTGCTCGCCCTGCTGCAGGCCATCACCGCCTGGCGCTGGGTGCGGGCCGCGCAATAGCGCCCCGCGCTTCAGGGGCGCGACCTCTGCCAGCGCCACCAGCCGTGGAGCAGCGGCGATGCGGCAAGGAGAAACAGCAGGCCGTCGCCGACGCCGCCGTCGACCAGCAGCATGCCGACGATGCCGCCGGCACCGATTAGCGCGCGCGCCGCGACCCACCACAAGGTGCGCCGTCCGCTCATGCCGGCACGCCTTCGAGCGGTGCCTTGGCGGCGCGCCGCCGTCGGCGATCCCACCACAGCCAGGCGCCGTTGGCGGTGATGAACAGCGTCAGCCAGGTGCAGGCCGTCCACAGCAGCTTGAGCGGCAGGCCGCCGTAATCGCCGAAGTGCAGCGGCTCGGACAGGATGATGGCCTTCAGGTAGGTCGGCGGCTCGGCGTAAGTCGTCAGTTCGCCGCTCCCGGCGTCGACGATGGCGGCGGTGAACAGGCGCCGCTCGATGCCGCTGCGGCCGTTCAGCAGCACGGTGTAGTGGCGTGGCGTCGAGAAGCTGGTGTCCGGGAAGATCAGCGACGTGACCTGGCGGCCGTCTTCGGCTTTCGCCAGCGCCGCGGCGATCGCGCGGTCGGCGTCGGCCGGCGGGCGCAGGGCATCGACCGGCGCCATCCGGCCGGCCTGCGCGCGCATCGCGCCGAGCTCGGTCGCCTGCCAGACCATGATGGCGACCGTCGAGAAGCCGAGCAGGAATCCGGTGACGGTGACGACCAGCGCCCAGCCGAGCACGATCGCGCCGATGAAGTTGTGCAGGTCGAGCTGCAGCAGTCGCGCGCCGCGGCCGCGGCGCAGCACGCCGAAGGCGATGCGCTTGACGTATGGCGCGTAGACGACGAGGCCGGAGAGCAGCGACAGGAACACGAGCAGCGCGATCAGCGCGCCGATCACCTCGCCAAGCGGGCCAAGGAACCATTGCGCGTGCAGTTCGAGCAGGAAGCCGGTCAGCGTCTTCGCCGGATCGGATTCGCCGATCGGCTGCGCCGTCGCCAGATCGGCGAAGCGCAGCGTCGCGTGGTCGAACGTGGTCTCGGCCGCCGCCGCGGTGACGACGAGCAGCACGCCCGGATGATGCTCCGGATCGATGCCGATGCTCAGCGCGCGTTCGCCCGGATGCGCGGCGAGCACGTTGGCAATGCCCTCGGCGATCGGCCGCTGCGGCGCGTCCGCGGCCTGCGCAGTCGGCACGATACCCGTCGCATCGTCGATCTCCTCGTGGAAGATCAGCACCGTGCCGCTCAGGCACAGCACGAGAAACGGCACGGTCGCGATGAGGCTCGTCCAGCGATGCAGCCAGAGATTGAAGCGGAACCAGCGCGAACTCGCGCCGGTCTTCGCCGCGCCGGCGCCGCTGTCGGTTTCAGTAGAGATTGTTTTTGTAGTCATGCTGCAGACCCTTGTCCATGAGGCCCGGTACCGACAGCGCCGCGCGGGCGATGCCGGCGGCCAGGCCGCGTGTCTTGCTGAGCTTGACGTGCGCGGCGAAGGTCGCGGCCGGATCGAGCTGCTCGTCCGCCGGCGCTGCCGGCCATAGTCGCGCGCATCGCAGCGCGGCGCTTTCGGCGGTCGCGAGCCGGAGGTCGTCGATCTGCGTGACGAGCCTCGGCACGCGGCCATCGACGGCGAACGCGCTGGCCAGCGGCGCATCGCTGATGATCGAAGCGCGGCCGTGCAGCGTCAGCAGGGTCGTGGCGCCGGGCAGCAGCGCGAGCGCGGCGACGCGTGGCTGCGTGAGGATGTTGCGGAAGCTGTCGACGCGGCGGTTGCCGGGACGGTCGGCATACCAGGCGCTGCCGTCGTGCCACTGCAGCAGCGCGCCGGCCGGATCGCCCTTGGGACTGACGTCGACGCGGCCCTGATCGTCGACGGTCGCCAGCGCCATGAAGCGGCTCGCGGCGAGCAGCGCGCGGGAATCGGTCGGCGCATCGTCGAGCGGCGCGCTGTCCCAGAACGCCGAGCGCATCAGTGCCTTGGCGCAATGCAGATAGCACTCGGCGACGACCAGCGTGACGGTTTCGGCATCAACCGCCGCGACGCGGCCGTTGACGCGCAGTGTCTCGCCGAGGCCCGGCGACAGGAACAGCGAACCGAAGCTCGCACCGGCCTGCGCGTCGGCGTCGCGGTCGAGCGCCGCGCGCGGCAGGCGCAGCGTGTGCGGATCGACGACACAGACGAAGCCGCGCGCGCCGCCGGCTGCGCTGATCGTCAGCGCGTCGCCGCGTGCGAACGCGAAGAAGGCAAACGGCGCGCTGCCGATCCAGCGTTGCGCATGCGCGTCGATGAAATCGATGACTTTCAGATCGCGCGGTCCCGGCAGCTTGCCGACGCAGGCTTGCAGGGATTCGGCATCACGAATGATCGTCGTCATCGCGCTTCTCCTTCAGAACATGAATTCCAGGCCGCCGGCGATGCGGCGGCTGTCGCCGAGGCTGACGACTTCGGTGCCGTTGAACGCGTAGTTGTTGGCGTCCTTGCGGTAGCGCGCATCGGTCAGATTGCTGCCGGTGAAGAACAGCGTGAAGTGGCCGGCCGACCAGCGCAGCGAGAGATTGACGAGGGCGTAGCTCGGCAGCTCGTGCGGCGGCGCGTTGTCCGCCGCCGCGGCGGCCTTGCCGGTCCACTGCACATCCGGGCGGATCAGCAGCGCCGGCCACGGCGTCCATTCGAGTGCCAGGGCCGCGGTGTAGTCCGGCGCTCTCGGCAGATGGTTGCCGGACAGATCGGCGCCGTCGGCGACGATCACATCGTCGCCGAAGCGGCCGTAGGCGATGCCGTACCCGCCGACCACGCGCAGCACGCGCCACGGCTGCCAGCTCAGTTCCAGCTCGCCGCCGCGAATGTACGCGGGGCCGGCGTTGCCCATGTAGTTGTCGACGCCGGATCCGAGCTGGATCTGCATGTCGTCCCAGCGCGTATGGAACAGGTTCAGCGCGGCATCGAGGTGCCAGGGGCGGTAGCGACCCTTGAACGACAGCTCGTAATTGCGCGTCTGTTCGGAATCAAAGCTGAAATGGCGGCCGGATACCTGGTTGTAGCCGTCGCCGCCAGGGCGATAGCCCTCGGAATACGCGGCGCCGGCGAACCAGCCGTCGAACACCTCGTAGCTCGCCGCCAGTTTCGGCAGTACGTCGGAGAATTCGCGCGACACCTTCGTTTCCCCATCGGCCGGCAGCACGCCGGCGCTGCCGAGCAGACCGACGATCGCCGTCGCCACGGGGGTGTCGCCGGTGTAGTGGCTGCTGATCACGCGATCGTTTTTCTCGCGGTCGACGCGTGCGCCGCCGGTCAGCGTCAGGCGGTCGGTGAGCAGCCAGTCGACCTCGCCGAACAGCGCCATATCCTCGACGTGCGACGGCGAGCCGGAGCCGAAAAGGATGTTGCCGAGCGGCGCCGTACAGAGAATCTGCGCGCCGCAGAAGCCGGACGCCTGCAGCAGGCCGTTGATGTTGATATGGCCGGTCGAATCGTCGCCGTTGCTGTCCTTGTAGTAATACGCGCCGAAGCTGCCGCGCAGCCGCTCGCCGCTGTAGTCGAGGCGCAGCTCCTGCGAGAACGCGTGCGCGTCCTCGTTCTGCAGCGTCGCGCCCTGATCGTCGGCGCTGTAGTCGATGTCGAAGCGGCTCTGCGTTTCCGAGCGGATGTAGGCGCTGATGGCTCGCACGCGCCAGCGCTCGCCGAGGCGCAGGCGCTGATCGAGAGAGCCGAGCTGCGAGTGATTGTCGTAATCCTGCGGCGCATTGCTGAGCGACGCGCGCGCGCGTTCCTCGCTTTGCGGCACGTATGTGCTGCCCTGATAGCGCCGCAGGTCGGCGAAGCTGACCAGCGCCTCGTAGGCACTGCCGATGCCGCTCGGCCGCAGGCTCGCGCGCACGCGCGTGCTGCGGCTGCGCCGCCGCGCCCAGTCGTCTTCGTCGCGCGTGCGGTTGTCGATGTCACCGCCGTCGCGGCGATCGTCGCCGACCACGCGCACGGCTAAGCGGTCCGGCCACAGCGTCGTGCCGACGGCGCCGGCGTATTGCTGCTGGTCGTCATTGCCGCCGGCGAAACGCCCGCGCAGGAACGGCGAGAAACTGCTGTCGATCTGCGGCTCGGCGGTATTGACGATGACGGCGCCGGCCATCGCATTGCGGCCCTGACTGGTGGACTGCGGGCCGCGGAAGATTTCGACCGAAGCGAGATCGAAGGCCGAGAGATCGGCATAGCTCAGCGCCGAGCGCGGCAGGCCGACGCCATCGAAGACGATCGCCGACGACGTGCTGTACGCCGCGTACGCGCCGGAGCCGCTGGCGCCGTAACTGCCGATGCCGCGCAGCGTGATGCCGCCGACGCCATAATCGCTGTCTTCGAGCCGCGCGTTCGGTGTGGCGGCGATGACGTCGTAAACGTCGCGCGCCGTCGAGCGCTCGATCTCCTCGCCGGAGTGCACGCTGACGCTGCTCGTCGTGCGCTCGGCCGGGCGGCGGAGGAGCTCGCCGGTGACGATCACCGTTTCGACCGGCGCCTCGACAGACGGTGCCGGCGCCGCAAGCGGCGGCGCGGCCTCGGCTTCGAGCGGAATCATCAGTAACGATCCATCCGCCTGCGCAGCGGCGCCGCCGCAGAACGTGGCGCACAACGACATGAAGACGAGCGGCGCGACAGCCGCGCGGCGATTGACGAGTCCCATCCGTTCCCCAGGGCGGACATCACGAGTGCGGCGTGGCTCGTCGGGGAACTGGCTGGCGCGGCGTCGGGGAATTCTGCGCGCGCCGGCCGGACCGCGCAACGCCGGCGCGTCGCCGCGACAGCCCGGTGTCAGCCGCGCAGGCGCGCGACGATGGCGTCCTCGTCGGCCTTCGCGAAGCCGGCCGACAAGCTGCCGCTGCGATCAATCACCGGGCGCTTCACCAGCGAGGGCTCGCGCGCGAGCAGGGCGGCGGCGTTGGTGGCGCTCAGCCCTTCGCGGGTCGCCGCGTCCAGCTTGCGCCAGGTCGTGCCCTTGCGATTGACGAGGCCATCGACGCCGAGCGCATCGATCCAGCGCTGCGCGAGCTCGCGCGACAGGCCTTCGGACTTGAAGTCGTGGAAGCGGTAGGCGATGCCCTCGTCGTCGAGGCGCCGGCGCGCGCGCTGCACCGTGTCGCAGTTCTTGATGCCGTAGAGCGTGATCATCGCGATGTCGGGAGGCCGGGGTCGGCGGCATTGTAGGCGGCCTGGCCATATCGTTCAGCGCGTCTGCGCGCTTTTGCCATGGCCTTGTCCGGCCTGCGCCGCTCGCATACAGTTCGCGCCGTTCCAGGTGCCGTGCCGCCATCCGGCGGCGCGGTTAAACGGGAAGCCGGTGCGTCGTTCTTCGTGCGAAGACGACAAGGCCGGCGCTGCCCCCGCAACGGTAAGCGAGTCGTCCGTCAGCACGACGCCACTGTGTCGCAGGACATGGGAAGGCGCTGATCGGCAAACCCGCGAGCCCGGATACCGGCCCGGAACCGGAGCCTCGTCGCTCCACGTCAAGGCTCGCGGTGGGCGCGGCCGGAACAGGCGGTGTTTCCGCCTGCCCGTCGCATCTCCCGCGTGCTCGTCCTTCGATCATCGCCGTCGCGTGGGGCGCCGGCACAGGGAGACCGACCATGCCTTTTCGCAAGGCGCTCGTTGCACTCATCGCCGCCGGCGCGGCGCCCGCCTACGCGCAGACAGCCGCCGTGCCCGTCGCAGTCGCGATGGCCGACGCGGCCGACGCCGACACCGTCATCGTCACCGCCAGCCGCGTCGCCGAGAAGGCCGACGACTCGCTCGCCGCGGTCACCGTCATCACGCGCGACGACATCGATCGCCTGCAGCCGCGCGATCTGCCGGAACTGCTGAACGGCCTGCCCGGCGCGCAGATCGTCAGCAACGGCGGTCCGGGCAAGGCCACGTCGCTGTTCATGCGCGGCACGAATTCCGATCACATGGTGGTGCTGATCGACGGCATCAAGGTCGGCTCGGCCACGCTGGGCTCGACCGCCTACGAGCAGCTTCCGGTCGACCTGATCGATCACATCGAGATCGTCCGCGGCCCGCGTTCGAGTCTCTACGGCTCGGAAGCGATCGGCGGCGTGATGCAGATCTTCACCAGGCGCGGCAGCACCGATGGTTCGCCGACGCCGGCCTTCTCGATCGGTGGCGGCAACTACGGCAGCGGCAAGGTCGAGGGCAGCCTGCGCGGCGGCTACGGCGGCGGTGGCTGGTACAGCCTCGGGCTATCCGGCACGACGACCGACGGCATCAATGCACAACCGTCGGCGGGCGAAGCGGATCACGACGGCTTCCGCAGCGCGTCGGGCAGCTTCAATACCGGCTGGAAATTCGCGAACGGCGCCGCGCTCGAAGCGCACTACCTGCGCGCCGACAGCCACAACTGGTACGACGGCTACACCAACGAGAACTACGGCGTGCAGCAACTGTTCGGCGGCTCGGCGCGCGTCTCGCCACTGGCGATCTGGGACGTGACGCTGACAGCCGGCGAGGCACAGGACTGGTCGGACTCGTTCAAGCATACCGACGATGCCATCAGCAACCGCGGCTCGATCGACACCTACCGCGATACCTACAGCTGGCAGAACGATCTGCACATCGCCGAGCACCAGCTCGCCAGCCTTGGCGTCGACTACACCCATGATCGCGTCAGCAGCGATACCGACTACACCAAGACATCGCGCGACAACACCGGCATCTATGCGCAGTACCAGGGCGGCTGGGGCGGCCACGAAATGCAGCTGTCGGGTCGTCACGACGACAACCAGCAGTACGGCGGGCACGATACCGGCGCGCTGGCCTACGGCTATCGCTTCGCCAACGGCCTGTGCGCCGGCGCGTCGTATGCCTCGGCATTCAAGGCACCGAGCTTCAACGACCTGTACTACCCGTTTGGCTATGGCGATCCGAATCTGAAGCCGGAGACCTCGCACAGCGTCGAGCTGAATATCGGCGGTCGTCATCACGCGGCCGGCGCCGACTGGAACTGGGGCCTCAACGGCTATCGCACGACGGTCGACGAGCTGATTACATACAACCCGGAGACGTACTCCGCCGCCAACATCGGCGATGCCCGCATCACGGGCGTCGAAGTCCAGCTCGGGGCCAGCGTCGCCGCCTTCCGCTCGCAGCTCTACCTCAACTGGCTCGATCCCGAGAATCGCAGCGAGGGCGACAACAAGGGCAACGAGCTGCCGCGCCGTGCGCGGCAAACCGCGCGCGCCGACCTCGACTACGACTGGCGCGCGCTGTCATTCGGGACCACGGTGTTCGCCTCCGGCGACCGCTACGACGACCCGCAAAACAGCAAACCGCTCGGCGGCTACACGACCGTCGACCTGCGCGTCGACTACCGCGTGCTGCCGTCGTGGACGCTGCAGGCCAAGGCCGCCAACGTGTTCGACAAGGACTACGAAACGGTCGCCGGCTACAACTCGCTCGGCACCGGCTGGTTCTTCACGGTCCGCTACACGCCCGGCAACTGAAGTCCCTCGCCCGGCGCCGCGACGGCGCCGGGCACTTCTTCCACACGACAGGAAGTCCGATGAACACTCGCTCCAACGCCGCGACTCTGAATCCGGGCCGCACCTCGCAGCTGACCATCTTCGGCCTGCTCGCGCTGCTGATGCTGAGCACGCGCTACGCGCATTTCGCGCAACTGCCGGATGCATCGTGGGCGACGTTCTTCGCCGGCGGCTTCTATTTCGCCGGGCGGCGCGGCCTGGCTGTGTTCGCGGCACTGATGCTCGAATCGGCGGCGATCGACTACATCGTCATCCAGCATCTCGGCATCAGCAATTACTGCGTGACGCCGGCCTACGCCTTTCTCGTGCCGACGCACGCTGCGCTGTGGCTGGGCGGCGCGTGGCTGCGCCGCGGCTACAGCTTCAGGCCGGTGACGCTGCTGCGCTTCGCGATGGCCGCCATCATCGCCACGCATCTCGCGTACCTGATCTCGAACGGCTCGTTCTACTGGCTCGGCGGCCGCTACGCCGATCCGAACGCCGCCGAGTATCTGGCGCGCTTCGCGCAGTACTACGTTAACTTCACCACGGTCACGCCGGGCTATCTGGCGATCATCGCGCTGCTGCATGTCGCCGCCGCGGCGCTGCTGCCGGAGCTGCGTGGCACGCGCGACGAACTGCCGAAGGCCTGAGCGCTTTCCACGCATCGCGGCGGTCGACATGAGCAGCGGCGACGACGGTCTGGCCGAGCGCCATCGCGCGCGCATGCAGCGCAAGAAGGCCGTCGTCGACGGCAGGATCAAAGCCGCGCAGACCGAGCGCGGCGTGCTGCTGGTGCTGACCGGCAACGGCAAGGGCAAGAGCTCGTCGGCGTTCGGCATGCTCGCGCGCGCACTCGGTCACGGCATGAAGGTCGGCGTCGTGCAGTACATCAAGGGCCGTTGGCAGACCGGCGAGGAGCTGTTCTTCCGGCGCTTTCCCGAGATTCGCTATCACGTGATGGGCGAGGGCTATACCTGGGAAACGCAGGATCGCGGGCGCGATATGCGTGCCGCGCGCGCGGCCTGGGACGTCACGCTGGAGCTACTGCGCGATCCGGCGTATGAACTGGTCGTGCTCGATGAGCTGAACATCGCGCTCAAGCATCGCTATCTCGATGTGCAGAAAGTCGTCGCCGCGCTCGCCGCGCGCCCACCCATGCAGCATGTCGTCGTCACCGGCCGCGCCGCACCGCCGGAACTGATCGCCGCCGCCGATACCGTCACCGAGATGATGGTCGTCAAACACGCGTTCTCCGCCGGCATCAAGGCGCAGAAGGGCATCGAGTTGTGAGCGCAACTTGCCGTGCGCTGCTGATTTCCGCGCCGGCCTCGGGCCAGGGCAAGACCACGGTGACGGCCGCGCTCGCGCGCCGGGCACGACGCGATGGCCTGCGCGTGCGCGTGTTCAAGACCGGCCCGGACTTTCTCGATCCGATGCTGCTCGAACGCGCGAGCGGCGCGGCGGTGTATCAGCTCGATCTGTGGATGGTCGGCGAAGCCGGCTGTCGCGCGCTGCTGCACGAGGCCGCGCTGCACGCCGACCTTATCCTGATCGAAGGCGTGATGGGGCTTTACGACGGCACGCCATCGAGCGCCGATCTCGCGCAGCGCTTCGGCATTGCGGTCCTCGCGGTGATCGACGCATCGGCGATGGCGCAGACTTTCGCCGCGCTGGCATTCGGCCTCGCGCGCTATCGCCAGACGCTGCCGTTCTTCGGCGTGTTCGCCAACCGGGTCGGCAGCGCCGGCCATGCGCGAATGCTGGCCGATGGCCTGCCCGACGGCATCGCGTGGCTCGGCCACCTGCCGCGCGCCGCGGCATTTGAACTGCCGGAACGTCATCTCGGCCTGCTGCAGGCCGGCGAGATCGCCGACCTCGACAGGCGACTCGACGCGGCCGCCGATGCCCTGGGCGGCGCGCTCGATTTCGCGTCGCTGCCGACCGTCGCCTTCAGCCACGCCGCGGCCGCGCCGATCGCAGCACGGCTCGCCGGCCAACGGATCGCGGTTGCCCGCGACGAAGCGCTCGGCTTCATCTACCCGGCGAACCTCGATTGCCTGCACGCGCTCGGCGCCGAAACGCGATTCTTCTCGCCGCTGCGCGACGCGGCATTGCCCGCTTGCGACGCAGTCTGGTTGCCCGGCGGCTACCCGGAACTGCATGCGGCGCGGCTGGCGGCGAACACGTCGATGCTCGCCGCGCTGCGCGCGCATCACGCGGCCGGCAAACCGCTGCTCGCCGAATGCGGCGGCCTGATGGCGATCTGCCGAACGCTCGTCGATGGCGATGGCGTCGCGCACGCGCTCGCCGGTCTGCTCGACGCCACAGCGACGATGCAGCCACGCTTGCAAGCGCTCGCGCTGCAGGGCGTCGCCTTCGATGACGGCGAACTGCGCGGTCACAGCTTTCACTACTCGTCGCTGCAGAGCGCGCTGGCGCCGACGCTGCGGGCGCGCACGCCACACGGCGGCGGGGGCGAGGCGGTCTATCGCGACGGGGCCTTGATCGCGTCGTACGTGCATTTCCATTTCGCGTCGAATCCGTCGGCGACGGCCCGACTGTTCGGAGCGCGGCCGTGAGCATCGCGGCATTCGCGACGCCGCTGGCGATGCTGGCGGCGCTTGCGCTCGATGCCATGCTCGGCGAGCCGCGGCGCGCGCACCCGCTGGCCGGGTTCGGCGCGCTCGCGTCGCGTTGCGAAGCCGCGCTGAACCGCGGCCGGGCCCGCCGCCTGCGCGGCGCGTGCGCGGTCCTGCTGCTCGTCGCGCCGGCGCTGGGCGCCAGCGCCTGGCTCGCCGCACGGGGCATCTTCGGGGTCGCATGCACCGTCGTCACCCTGTATTTCTGCATCGGCCATCGCAGCCTGCGCGAACACGCACAGCGCGTCGCCGCGGCCTTGCGCGCCGGCGATCTGCCGGCGGCGCGCGCCCGCGTCGGCGAGATCGTCAGCCGCGACACGCAGGGCATGGACGCATCGCGCGTCGCGGCGGCGGCCACCGAGTCGGTGCTCGAGAACGGCAATGACGCCGTGTTGGGCGCGCTGTTCTGGTTCGCGATCGCCGGCGCGCCCGGCGCCGTCGCCTACCGGCTGGTCAACACGCTGGACGCGATGTGGGGCTATCGCACGCCGCGCTACGCGGCATTCGGCTGGGCGGCGGCGCGGTTCGACGACGTGCTGAACTACGCCCCGGCGCGACTCACCGCGCTCGGCTACGCCGTGCTCGGCGATGCGCGCTCGGCGCTGCGCTGCTGGCGCACACAGGCGCGTCTGTGCGCAAGCCCGAACGGCGGAGCGGTGATGACGAGCGGCGCCGGCAGTCTCGGCGTCACGCTCGGCGGCGGCGCCTTCTATCACGGCTGCTGGCAGGACAAGCCCCTGATCGGCGGCGGCGCGGCGGCGGATGCGGCGAGCATCGAACGGGCGCTGCGCCTGGTCGCGCGCACACTGGCCTTGTGGCTCGTCGTCATCATCGCGATCGTGCTGTGCGTGGAGTGCCGGCGCCATGCTTGAACACGGCGGACGCCCGCGCGCGGCGGCGCTGCGTTACGGCTGCGAGCCCGCGCAATGGCTCGATCTGTCAACCGGCCTCAATCCGCAGCCGTGGCTGCCGTCGCCGGCCGACGCGGTTGCTGCCGCCGTCGCACTGCATGTCTTGCCTGATGACGACGACGAACTGCGCGCCGCCGCGCAGCGCTACTACGGCGCCGATGTGCTGGCGGTCGCCGGCTCGCAGGCGGCAATCCAGCAGCTGCCGCGGCTGCGCCGGCGATCGCGGGTCGCGGTACTCGCACCGAGCTACGCCGAGCACGCCTATCAGTGGCGCCGCGCCGGTCATGAGGTGACCGCCATCGGCGCGGCGCAAGGCGCGGCAGCGGCAGCGCACTGCGAGGTGCTGGTGGTCGGCAACCCGAACAATCCCGACGGCGCGTGTTTCGATGCCGACACGCTGCTCGGCTGGCACGCCACGCTCGCCGCGCGCGACGGCTGGCTGATCGTCGACGAGGCCTTCATCGACGGCGAACGCCAGCGCAGCCTCGTCGCCGAGGCGAGCCGGCGCGAGGGATTGATCGTGCTGCGTTCGCTCGGCAAGTTCTTCGGCCTCGCCGGCGCGCGCGTCGGCTTCGTCGGCGCAAGCGGGGGCCTGCGCGATCGGCTCGCCGAAGCGCTGGGCCCGTGGCCGATCGCCGGACCGTCGCGCGTCATCGCCGTCGCGGCGCTTGCCGACCGGGGCTGGCAAAGCAGCGCGCGCCTGCGCCTGCACGAACAGTCGCACAAGCTCGCGGCCTTGCTCGCGATGCACGGCTGGGAGCCCCGCGGCGGCTGCGCATTGTTCCAGTGGCTGGCGACGCCGCAGGCGGCCCGCCTGCACGATGCACTCGCGCGGCGCGCCGTGCTGACGCGCCTGTTCAAGAGCGACGACGGCACGCCGGCAAGCCTGCGCTTCGGCCTGCCGCCGCCCGACAGCTGGACACGGCTCGGCATCGCGTTGCGCGACGCGTCGCGCGAACTGCGCGGCGGACTTGCCGCATGAGCGCGAAGACATTGATGGTGCAGGGCACGACGTCGGACGCCGGCAAGAGCACGCTGGTCGCCGGCCTGTGCCGCGTGCTGCACCGGCGCGGCGTGCGCGTCGCGCCGTTCAAGCCGCAGAACATGGCCTTGAACAGCGCCGTCACCGTCGACGGCGGCGAGATCGGCCGCGCCCAGGCGCTGCAGGCGCAGGCCGCCGGCATCGCGCCGACCTCGGACCTGAATCCGATCCTGCTGAAACCGATGAGCGACACCGGCGCGCAGGTCATCGTGCACGGCCGTGCGCTCGCCAACATGGACGCGCGGGCCTATCACGATTACAAGCGCGTCGCGCGCGGGGCCGTGTTCGCATCGCACGCGCGGCTCGCCGCGCGGTACGACGCGATCATCGTCGAAGGCGCCGGCTCGCCGGCCGAGATCAATCTGCGCGCGCACGACATCGCCAACATGGGCTTCGCCGAGGAGGCCGATTGCCCGGTGATCCTGATCGCCGACATCGACCGCGGCGGCGTGTTCGCGCATCTGGTCGGCACGCTGGCGCTGCTGGCGGACAGCGAGCAGGCGCGCGTGCGCGGTTTCGTCATCAACCGTTTCCGTGGCGACCTCGCGCTGCTCGAACCGGGACTGCGCTGGCTCGAAGAACGCAGCGGCAAGCCGGTGCTCGGCGTGCTGCCGTACCTGCATGGCCTCGATCTCGACGCCGAGGACGCGATCGCACGCGGCGAGGCGCACAAGCACGATGCGCGCCTGCGTGTCGTCGTGCCGGTGCTGCCGCACATCAGCAATCACACCGACTTCGACGCGCTGCGCGCGCATCCGCAGATCGACTTCCGCTATGTCGGCCCGCACGACACGCCGCCGCCGGCTGACCTGGTGATCCTGCCCGGCTCGAAATCGGTACGCGGCGATCTCGCGCATCTGCGCGCGCACGGCTGGCCGGCGTACCTGCGGAAGCACCTGCGCTACGGCGGGCGCCTGCTCGGCATCTGCGGCGGCCTGCAGATGCTCGGCCGCACGATCGCCGATCCGCTGGCGATCGAAGGCGAGGCCGGCAGCAGCGAAGGCCTGGGCCTGCTCGATCTGCACACGACGCTCGAAGCGCGCAAGCAGCTCCGCAACATCGACGGCCGGCTCGCCTTGCCGGGCGAACCCGCCATCCGCGGCTACGAGATTCACGCCGGCATCAGCCGCGGGCCGGCGCTGTCGCGGCCGCTGGCACGACTGGCGGACGGCCGCGACGACGGTGCGCTCAGCGACGACGGCCAGGTCGCCGCGACCTATCTGCACGGTCTGTGCGATACGCCGCAGGCCTGTCGCGCGCTGCTCGCCTGGGCCGGGCTGGCCGATGCGCAGCCGATCGACCGCGCCGCGCTGCGCGAGAGGGCGCTGGAGCGTCTCGCCGACGCGCTGGAAGCGCATCTCGATCTGCGTCGCACCTTCGCGCTGCTCGGCATCAACACATGAGGTGCACATGAGCGGCAGGACCCTGATCCTCGGCGGCGTGCGCTCCGGCAAGAGCCGCCTCGCCGAGCGCCTCGCCGCCGCGCACGGCGACGACGTGCGCTACATCGCCACCGCCTGCGCGCGAGACGATGCGGAGCTGGCCGCGCGCATCGCCGCGCACCGCGAGCGGCGCCCCGCCGCCTGGGTGTGCATCGAGGAACCGCTGGCGCTCGCCGCCGCGCTGCGGGCGCACGCGGCGCCGGGCCGCGCGCTCGTCGTCGATTGTCTGACCCTGTGGCTGACCAATCTGCTGCTCGCCGACGACGGCGCCGCGCTCGGACGCGAGCGCGAGGCGCTGCTGGCCGTCACGCCGATGCTGCCCGGCGCGGTCTTTTTCGTCGGCAACGAGACCGGGCTCGGCGTGGTGCCGCTCGGCGAGCTGACGCGGCGCTATGTCGACGAAGCCGGCGTGCTGCACCAGCGCCTCGCCGCGCTCAGCGAGCGCGTCGTCTTCACCATCGCCGGCCTGCCGCTGGCCCTCAAGGGGACTTTGTAGGAGCGCATCCCGATGAACGCCCTGTCCCCGATATTTGCCCGAGGAGAGGCTTGGGACGAGGGGAAAAATGAATCGAGCGATGCGACGAGCGTGTGCCCCTCAGCCCGAGCCTCGCCGCCTCGCTCCGCGATGAAGAAGAGGAAACCGTTGCATTGCATGCTTCGAGGAACGCCGTGAACGATCATGGGTTGCCGCTGCCGGTATTGAATGAGCCTGCGCCGTCCTGGCTGCACGACGCCATCCGCGCGCCCGACGCCGCGAGCGCCCAGGCCGCGCGCGAACGGCAGGCGCAACTGACCAAGCCGCCGGGCTCGCTGGGCGCGCTGGAAGAAATCGCGGTCCGCCTCGCGGCGCTGCAGCGCCGCGTTCGCCCGCGCATGGAACGGGTATGGATCAGCGTGTTCGCCGCCGACCACGGCGTCGCCGCTGACGGCGTGTCGGCCTTTCCGCAGGCGGTGACGGCGCAGATGATCGCCAACATCGCCGGCTCGAGTACACATGGCGGTGCGGCGATCAGCGTGCTGGCCCAGGCGCTGGGCGCCCCGCTCGAAGTCATCGATCTCGGCACCGTCGGCGCGAGCCTGGCGCTGCCGCGCGTGCGCGACGAACGCATCGCACCGCAGACCGGCCACCTGGCGCGCGAGGCGGCGATGAGCGCGGCGCAGCTCGCGCAGGCGCTCGGCAGCGGCCGTGCCGCCGCGCAGCGCGCGCACGCGGCCGGCGCCGAGCTGTTCATCGGCGGCGACATGGGCATCGCCAACACGACCAGCGCCACGGCGCTCGCCTGCGCCCTGCTCGGCATCGCGCCGCGCGAACTGGCCGGCCCCGGGACCGGGCTCGACGCCGCCGGCGTCGCGCGCAAGGTCACGGTGATCGAGCGCGCGCTGGCTCTGCACGCGGCCGCGCTCGACGATCCGCGCGAGGTGCTGCGCCGTCTCGGCGGCTTCGAGATCGCCGCGCTCGCCGGCAGTTTCATTGCCTGCGCGCAGCTCGGCGTGCCGGTGCTGGTCGACGGGTTCATCGCCGGCAGCGCCGCGCTGGTGGCGACGCGCCTCGCGCCGGCCTGCGCGCCGTGGCTGTTGTACGGCCACCGCTCGGCGGAACCGGGCCATCTGCGCATTCTCGAAGCCCTCGCGGCGCGGCCGCTGCTCGATATCGGCATGCGCCTCGGCGAAGGCAGCGGTGCCGCCGTGGCCGTGCCGTTGCTGCGCGCGGCCTGCGCGCTGCACGCGCAGATGGCGACCTTCGGCGAAGCCGGCGTCGCCGGCCGCGACGCGGCGCACTGAAGTGGCGCTGCGCATCGAGATGCTGCGCCACGGCGCGACGACGCAGCCGGCCTGCTACATCGGCCGCAGCGATCCGCCGCTGACGGAGCCGGGTCTCGTGCAGATGCGCACGGCGAGCGCTGGCGGCAGCTGGAGTCGCATCGTCAGCTCGCCGCGCCGGCGCTGCGCCGCGTTCGCACGCATGCTTGCCGCCGCGCGCGGTCTGCCGCTGTCGTTCGACGCGCGCTTCGCCGAACTCGACTTCGGCGACTGGGATGGCGTGCCGGTCGCCACGCTGCATGCTCGCACGCCCGGTGCGCTCGCCGCCTTCTGGCGCGATCCGCTCGGTCATCCGCCGCCGAACGGCGAAACGCTGGCGGCGCTGCAGACGCGCGTGCTCGCCGCGCTGCATGAGCTTGCCGGCGGCGGCACGGCGCTGATCGTCACGCACGGCGGCCCGCTGCGCATCGCCATCGCCGCCCGAGACGGGCTGCCGCTCGGCGCGCTGATGACGATCGACGTGCCGCACGCGGCGCGCTTCGCTTTCGCGATCGAGCGCGACGGCGCGGCGCTGCGCGTGCGCGATGCCGCGCGGGCGAGTGCCTGAAGCGATGCGTGTGCCAGCGCATCCGTTCTTCATCGCGCTGCAGTTCCTCACGCGCCTGCCGATCCGTCTCGCGGCCATACCCGACGACCGTGCGCGGGGCCGCTCGCTGCTCTGGTATCCGGCCGTCGGCGCGCTGCTCGGCGCGCTGCTGGCCGGCCTCGCCTGGCTCCTGCAGCCGCTGCCGCCTGCGCTGCAGGCGGCATTGCTGCTCGCGGTCTGGGCGCTGGCGACCGGCCTGCTGCACCTCGACGGTCTCGCCGATTGCGCCGACGCCTGGCTCGGCGGCCACGGCGTCGATGACGACGGGCGGGCGCGCACGCTGGCGATCATGAAAGACCCGCACTGCGGCACCGCCGCGATCGTCATCCTGGTGCTCGTGCTGCTGTTGAAGTTCGCTGCGCTGCAGGCGCTGCTGCAACGGCCGTGCGCGGCTATCACGCCGCTGTTCGCGCCGCTGCTCGCGCGCACCGCCGTGCTGCCGCTGTTCGTCAGCACCGCTTATGTGCGCAGCGGTGGCCTGGGCAGCGTGCTGGCGGCGCAGCTCGATCGCCGCGCCGCCGTCGCGGTGACGCTCGCCGTGACGCTGGCCCTTGCCGCGTTCGCGGGACCCGCCATCGCGGCCGTCGCCGTGACGCTGCTCGTCGTGCGCGCGCTGGCACTGCGCCGCCTCGGCGGCTTCACCGGAGACGTCGCCGGCGCGCTGATCGAACTGGCCGAGCTTGCGGCGCAGCTCGCGCTGCTGTGAGGGCGCCGCCGCATTCGTCGCGCGTGGTGAATTGACGTACTGTGGTCAGCCCCCGGGAAACGGAGTCCGGCATGAGCCTCTGGCGCCCTCTCGTCTCGCTGCTGTTGCCGCTGCTGCCGGCGCTCGCCGCCGCCGACGTGCCGGCGCAGGGTCGCGCGCTGTTCGCGGAGAACTGCCTGCTCTGCCATGCGGCCGGCGGCGATCTGCCCGGCGGCGCGACGGGCCCGGACCTTGCCGGGATCGTCGACCGCGCCGGCGCCGCGCAAGCGGACTTCGCCTATTCGCAGGCGCTGCGCGACGCGCGCCTGCACTGGGACCGCGACACGCTCGACCGCTTTCTCGCCGCGCCGACGCGCGTCGTCCCCGGCACGACGATGACGACGGCGATCGCCGATGCCGCGCAACGCCGCGCGCTGATCGCCTTTCTGGCGACCACGCGCGCGGTCGCGCCGGCGGCCGCCGCCGAGGGCGATGGCGGCGCCGCGGCGCGCCGCCGCTCCGGCGACTGGGACCGCGATGCGCCCGAGGTCGCGCATCGCATCGTCGCCGCCGAGCTGCCGCCGCCGTACAGCACGCCCTCGGCGCGCAAGGGCAGCGCAACGGCGGCGCGCCGCGACGGCGCCTTGCCGAAGGTGCCGTCCGGTCTCGTGGTCAGTGCCTGGGCGGAAGGCCTGGCCGCGCCGCGGCGGATTCGCGTCGCGCCGAACGGTGACGTGTTCGTCGCCGAGTCGGCCTCGAACCGCATCCGCGTGCTGCCCTACGTCGACGGCGCGGCGACCGCGCCGGACGGCGCCGACGGAACCATTTACGCCGCCGGCCTCGACGCGCCCTTCGGCATGGCTTTCTATCCGGTGAGCGGCGAGGCGCAGTGGCTGTACGTCGCCAACCGCAACTCGGTCGTGCGCTATGCCTACCGCAGCGGCGATCGCCAGGCCCGCGGCCAGCCGCAGACCATCGTCGCGCGGCTGTCGCCGCAGGCGGCGGGGCACGCGACGCGCGATCTGCAGTTCTCCGCCGACGGCCGCGCGCTGTACATCGCGGTGGGCTCCGCCTCCAACGTCGCCGAAGGCCTGCTGCCGAAGCAGAGCGCCGCGCAGCTCGCCGACTGGGATGCCCGCCACGGCGTCGGCGCGGCCTGGG
Source organism: Solimonas soli DSM 21787 (assembly GCF_000474945.1). Classification (GTDB taxonomy): domain Bacteria; phylum Pseudomonadota; class Gammaproteobacteria; order Nevskiales; family Nevskiaceae; genus Solimonas; species Solimonas soli. Next base: position 531,968 of record NZ_KI440836.1, read on the forward strand.
GCGGCGAGGAGGCGCGCGCCACCGTGCTCGTCACCGATCCGCTCGGCAGGACGCCGCCGCGCCATTTCGCCAACGGCATCCGCAACTGCGTCGGCCTGGGCCTGCAGCCGGCGAGCGGCGCGCTGTGGTGCGCGGTCAACGAGCGCGACGGTCTCGGCGACGATCTGGTGCCGGACTACGTCACCCGCGTGCGCGAAGGCGCGTTCTACGGCTGGCCCTGGTACTACCTCGGCGATCATGAGGACCCGCGCCTCGCCGGCGCGCGGCCCGAGCTGCGCGGCCATGTCACGGTGCCGGACGTCCTGCTGCAAGCGCATTCGGCGGCGCTCGGCATCGTCTTCTACGAAGGCGCGACGGCGCCCGGCGCGCTGCCGCTGCGCTATCGCGGCGATGCCTTCGTCGCGCTGCACGGGTCCTGGAACCGCAGCAAGCGCACCGGCTACAAGGTCGTGCGCGTGCCGATGCAGGACGGCGTGCCGGACGGCGGCTACGTCGATTTCATGACCGGCTTCGTCGCCGACGACGATCACGTCCGGGGGCGCCCGGCCGGCGTCGCCATCGCCCGCGACGGCGCCCTGCTGGTCAGCGACGACCTCGGCGGGCGCATCTGGCGCGTCGCCGGCCAACCCTGATCCCCCGCGCCATGCTCGGCGCCCCTGATTCGAGAGGTTCTTCGATGATCAAGCTCGGACTCGTCGGCATCGGCAAGATCGCTCGCGACCAGCACTTGCCGGCGATCGTGGCGACCGATGGCATCACGCTCGTCGCCGCGGCGAGCCGCCATGCGCGTATCGACGGCGTCGACCACTACCTGCACATCGACGAACTTCTCGCCGCCGGTCGCGTCGACGCGGTGGCGCTGTGCACGCCGCCGCAGGGCCGTTACGAGCAGGCGCGCGCGGCGCTGCAGGCCGGCCGTCATGTCTTTCTCGAGAAGCCGCCCGGCGCGACGCTTAGCGAAGTGGACGACCTCGCCGCGCTGGCTCGCGCGCAGGGCCTGACGCTGTTCGCCAGCTGGCACTCGCGTTACGCGCCCGGCGTCGAAGCGGCGCGCGCCTGGCTGCAGCGCAAGCCGATCCGCAGCGTGCGCATCGACTGGCGCGAGGACGTCCGCCACTGGCATCCCGGCCAGGACTGGATCTTCGCCGCCGGCGGCCTCGGCGTGTTCGATCCGGGCATCAATGCGCTGTCGATCGTCACCCACGTCCTGCCGCGCGCCTTCTTCCTGCAGCAGGCGACGCTCGATTTTCCGGCCAACCGGCAGGCGCCGATTGCCGCCGAACTGACGTTCGCCGACAGTGCCGGCATCGACATCCGCGCCTCCTTCGATTTCCTGCAGACCGGAACGCAGACCTGGGACATCGAGATCGTCACCGACGCCGGCACGCTGCGCCTTGCGGGCGGTGGCGCGGCGATGTTCGTCGACGGCACCGCGCAGCCACTGCCGCCGGAAGCCGAGTACCGCGGACTCTACGCGCGCTTCGTGCAGCTGATCAGGGAGGGGGGCGAGCGACGTCGACCTGCGTCCGCTGCGCCATGTCGCCGACGCCTTCCTGCGCGGCGAGCGGCGTATGGTGGCGGCCTTCGACTGGTAGCGCGCGCCGCGATGCGATACTGAGGGCTTGAAACGGCGGCGTCCGGCCGCTCGGGTTCCGCGATGCTGCTCCAGGCCCTCGATCCGCAACTGCTCGCGCCGCTGCTCGCGGCGCTCTGTGTTTCCGCGGCCGCGCTCGGCCTGCCGGTGCCGACCATGCCGGCGCTGATCTATGCCGGCAGCGCCGCGGTCAGCGCCGACGGCGGCGTCGCCGTGCTCGCCGCCAGCTTCGCCGGCGCCGTGGCCGGCGGCTTCGCGGGCGATACCGTGTGGTACATGGCCGGCCGGCGCCATGGCTTTCGCGTGCTGCGCATGCTCTGCCGCCTGTCCCTGTCGCGCGACAGCTGCGTGCGCCGTACCGAGACCTTCTTCGCGCGGCGCGGCGTGCGCATCCTGCTCGTCGCGCGGTTCCTGCCGGGCCTGTCGGTCGTCTCGGTGCCGATGGCCGGCCTGTCGCTGGTGCCATTCCGCCGCTTCGCCGCCCACGACCTGGTCGGCGTGGCGCTGTGGGTGGCGACCGGGCTCGCGCTCGGCGGCCTGCTGTCCGGGCAGATCGATGCGCTGCTGGGCCTGCTGCAGACCGTCGGCCTGGGCTTCGGCTATGTGGTCCTGCTGGTGCTCGCCGGCTTCATCGCGCAGCGCTGGTGGCGCCGCCGGCGTCTGTTGCGCCAGCTGCAGGCGAGCCGCATTTCGGTCGACGAGCTGTACACGCGGATGGCGTCCGGCGATGCGCCGCTGCTGATCGACGTGCGCACCGCGCTGAACCGCCAGCAGGACCCCTGGCTGATTCCCGGCGCGATCACGCCCGAACCCGACGTGCTCGACCTGGCGCTGGCCGATCTGCCGCGTGACCGCAGCATCGTCGTCTATTGCGCCTGCCCGAACGAGATCAGCGCCGCCCAGCTCGCGCAGCGCATGCGTGGGCTCGGCTTTCACGACGTGCGGCCGCTGCTCGGCGGCCTGGACGCCTGGCGGGCCGCCGGTTGGCCGCTGCAGGCGCTCGACGGCGAGCCCGCCGACGCGGCGCAGGCCTGCGGCGCGGCCGAGCTCGCCCGCCCCTGATCCGCCGTCGCGCCGCGCGCCGCCCGCCGGCCGGCCCGTCGCCGCGTCGCGCGGCGGAAATCTCCATTGCCGCGTCGCCGCCCGCTAGGCTCTCCGCTGAATGGGTGAGGCGGACTCACCAGAAGCCCGGCACGCTGCCGGAAATTCAGGCCCAGGCCATCGCCGCTCCTCGCTCCGGGGGACTGGTGAGCGCCACGCAGGAGAAGTCATGGCGGACGTCAACGAGAATCCCGTGCTGGTCGAGCGCCGCGGCGCGGTGCTGTGGATCACCCTCAACCGCGAAGCGCGGCGCAACGCGCTCAACGAGCGCGTCGTGCGCACGATCGACCAGGCGATCGCCGCGGCGAGCACGGACGGCCAGTCGCGCGCCATCGTCATCACCGGCGCCGGCGACAAGGCCTTCTGCGCCGGCGCCGATCTCGCCAAGAACACGCAGGGCTTCGCCTTCGCCGTCGACTTCGCGCGGCCCAGGCACTACATCGTCGATCTGTTCAAGCGCCTGCAGGAATGCACGCTGCCGGTCGTCGCCCGCGTCAACGGCCACGTCATGGCCGGCGGCTTCGGCCTGCTCTGCGCCTGCGACCTGGCGATCGCCGCCGACGACATCCGCATCGGCACCACGGAGGCGAAGATCGGCCTGACGCCGATGATGATCCTGCCGTACATGCTGCGCGTGCTGCCGCCGCGCCGTCTGCAGGAGATGTGCATCACCGGCGAGCAGTTCAGCGCCGCCGAAGCGCTCGAATGGGGCGTCGTCAATTACGTGGTGCCGCGCGCCGAGCTCGACGCCAAGCTCGACTGGCTGCTGGCGCGCATCACCGACAAGTCGCCGACCGCGATCCGCCTCGGCAAGCAGGCCTTCAACGCCATTCGCGACATGAGCCTGCGCGAATCGCTCGAATACGCGCAGGCCATGGTGCCGGTGATGTCGTCGACGCAGGACGCCAAGGAAGGCATGGCGGCCTTCGAGGAAAAGCGCAGGCCGAACTTCACGGGAAACTGAGCCGACAAATGAGCCGTCATGTCACGTTCCCCTCCGCCCGCATGGCGGGGGGAAGGGTCAGGGGAGGTGAGCCCTTGCGTAGCCCGCCGCGCGACGCCGGTTCCCCACCTCGCCCGACCCTCTCCGCCCCGAGGCGCAGAGGACCCCCTATGACTCCATTCGAAATGGTCCGCCGCTGCGGCGGCGCACATCCAGGTCATCGGCAATGAAAGATCAAATCCGCATCGGCTGCGGCGCCGGCTTCTGGGGCGACTCGGCCGAAGGCCCGAAGCAGCTCGTCAACTCGGGCGAGATCGACTACCTGGTGCTCGACTATCTCGCCGAGATCACGATGTCGCTGCTGGCGCGCGCGCGCGCCAAGGACCCGAACGCCGGCTACGCGACCGATTTCCCCTCGGTCGTCGCCGGCCTCGCCGGCAAGCTGAAGAGCGGCGGCATCAAGGTCGTCACCAATGCCGGCGGCGTGAACCCGTCCGCGTGCAAGGCGGCGATCGAGGAGAAGCTGAAGGCGCTCGGTGTCGAATTGAAGATCGCCATCGTCACCGGCGACGATCTGCTGCCGCGCGCCGCCGAGTTCGCCGGCGTCAAGGAAATGTTCACGGGCGCGGCGATGCCCGAGAAGCTGTGGAGCATGAACGCCTATCTCGGCGCCTTCCCGATCGTCGAAGCGCTGCGCCAGGGCGCCGACATCGTGCTGACCGGCCGCTGCGTCGACAGCGCCGTCGTGCTCGCGCCGCTGGTCCACGAGTTCGGCTGGGCGGCGGAGGACTACGACAAGCTGTCGGCGGGCAGCCTCGCCGGCCACATCATCGAATGCGGCGTGCAGGCCACCGGCGGCGCCAGCACCGACTGGGAGAAAGTGGCCGCCGACTGGCCCCGCATGGGCTTCCCGATCGCGGTCTGCAAGGCGGACGGCCGCTTCGTCGTCACCAAGCCCTCCAACACCGGCGGCCGCGTCGCGCCGGACACCATCGCCGAGCAGATCGTCTACGAGATCGGCGATCCGGGCGCGTATCTCCTGCCCGACGTGTCCTGCGACTGGCGCAACATCCAGCTGACGCAGATCGCTGAGAACCAGGTTGAAGTGAGCGGCGCGCGCGGCTACGCGCCGACCGATGCCTACAAGGTTTCGGCGACCTACCAGGACGGCTTCCGCGCCACGGCGCTGATGATGATCGGCGGCATCGACGCGGTGAGAAAGGCCGATGCGGTCGGCAAGGCCATTCTCGAACGCACGCGGGCGCTGTTCGCCGCGCGCGGATTCGCCGACTACCTGCGCACGGACGTCGAGGTGCTCGGCAGCGAAGCGAACTGGGGCGCCAATGCGCGTCGCCGCGATGCGCGCGAAGTGCTGCTGAAGATCGCCGTGCAGCACGCCGACAGCAAGGCGCTCGATCTGTTCGGCCGCGAAGTGATCCCGCCGGCGACGGCGATGGCGCAGGGCATCACCGGCTTCTTCGGCGGCCGCCCGACGCCGACGCCGCTGGTGCGCCTGTTCTCCTGCCTGGTGCCGAAGCGCGCGGTGAAGATCGAGGTCGATGGCCAGCCATATGAACTGCCGGCGGCCGCCTACGGCGTCGCCCGGCCGGCCGCGCCGGCGGCCACCGTCGTGCCGAAGGCGCAGGCGATCAGCGGCCCGACCCGGACCGTGCCGCTGATCGCGCTCGCCTATGGCCGTTCCGGCGACAAGGGCGATGCCGGCAACATCGGCGTGCTGGCGCGCAAGCCGGAATACGTGGCGATCCTGCGCGAGCAGCTGAGCAGCGACGCGGTGCGCCAGTACTTCGCGCATTTCTGCGAAGGCCCGGTCGAGCGCTTCGAGATTCCCGGCCTGCACGGCTTCAACTTCCTGATGCAGCGCGCGCTCGGCGGCGGCGGCACCGCCAGCCTGCGCTTCGATCCGCAGGGCAAGATGCTGGCGCAGATCCTCATGGACTTCCCGCTGCAGGTGCCGGCCTCGCTGGAGCTGACGTCGGCGTGAGCCGCGTCGCTGCCAAGGTCGCCGCACGTCCGGCGCCGCGCATGGAGCGCGGCGAGCGCGTCGCCGCAATCCTGCAGGCGGCGCGCGACGTGTTCTGCGAAAAGGGCTACGAGGCGACGGCGGTGTCGGAGATCGCCGCGCGCCTCGGCGTCGTCGAAGGCACGATCTACAAATACTTCGCGACCAAGCGCGAGCTGCTGCTCAAGGTCCTCGAATACTGGTACGAGGAAATGTTCGGCGACTACGCGCGCGACCTGGCCGGCGTGCGCGGCGCGCGCGCGCGCCTGCGCCTGCTGGTCTGGCGCCACCTGCGCTCGGTGCGCGACTACCCGCTGCTGTGCCGCCTGATGTTCCGCGAGGTGCACGGCGAGGCCGACTACCGCGGCTCCGGCCTGCATGCGATGAACCGCCAGTACACGCAGTTCCTCGTCGGCGTCATCGACGAAGGCCGCGCCGGCGGCGAATTCCGCGATGACATTCCGACGACGCTGCTGCGCGACATGGTGTTCGGCGCGATCGAACACCACAGCTGGCCCTACGTGGCGCGCGCCGTCGCCGCGGCCGCCGGCGGCCGCGACGAACGCGGCGAACTCGATATCGACGCCGCCGCCGAGCAGATCACCGCGGTGCTCTGCGACGGCATCGCGCGCAGCCGCGACGAACAGGACGGCCTGCGGCGACTCAGCGCGCTCGCCGCGCGTCTCGAAAAAGCAACGCAGAAGAGAAAGTAAGGAGCCGCGCATGGCTGCGCCGATCACCGAGACCCCGACGCCCGACATCAAGAACTGGCCCTTCACTACCGTGCTCGTCGCCAATCGCGGCGAGATCGCCGTGCGCGTGCTGCGCACGGTGCAGAAGCTCGGCCTGAGGGGCGTGGTCGTCTACCACGCCGCCGATCGCGGCACGGCCGCCGTGAAGATGGCCGATCAGGCCATCGAGATCAGCGGCGCGACGCCGGTCGCCGCCTACCTCGACGGCGCGCAGATCATCGCCGCCGCGAAGTCGGCCGGTGCCGGCGCGATCCATCCGGGCTACGGCTTCCTGTCGGAGAACAAGGGTTTCTGCGCGGCCGTCGAGGCGGCCGGCATCCGCTTCATCGGCCCGACGCCGGAGCAGATCGACCTGATGGGCGACAAGGTGCGCGCGCGCACCTACGTCGAGAAGGCCGGCTTCCCGGTCGCGCCCTCGGCGATCGAGGACGATGATCCGGCGAGCTTCGTCGAGCGCTCGCGCCAGGTCGGCGCGCCGCTCTTGATCAAGCCGAGCGCCGGCGGCGGCGGCAAGGGCATGCGCATCGTCCGCGATCTGGCGCTGCTGGAGCAGGAAATCGAGCGCGGCCGTTCGGAAGGCCAGCGCTATTTCGGCGACGGCCGCCTGTACTGCGAGCGCTACATCGAGAATCCGCGCCACATCGAAGTGCAGGTGCTCGGCGACGGCCAGGGCGGCGTCGTGCATGTGTTCGAGCGCGAGTGCTCGGTGCAGCGCCGCTTCCAGAAGATCGTCGAGGAGACGCCGTCGCCGGCGCTGTCGCCGGCGCTGCGCGCGAAGATCTGCGAGACGGCCGCCGGCATCGCGCGCTCGATCGGCTACCGCAACGCCGGCACCGTCGAGTTCATCTTCGGCCAGGGCGGCGAGTTCTACTTCCTGGAGATGAACACGCGCCTGCAGGTCGAGCATCCGGTCACCGAGGAGATCACCGGCATCGATCTGGTGCAGGAGCAGCTGCGCGTCGCCGCCGGCGAGACGCTGGGTTACGGACAGGGCGATGTGAAATCGCAGGGCCATGCCATCGAGTTCCGCATCTACGCCGAGGACGCCGCGCGCGGCTACACGCCGACCACCGGGCCGATCCTCGTGCTGCACCCGCCCGAGGGTGAAGGCGTGCGCTGGGACAGCGGCGTGCTGCAGGGCGGCGAGGTGACCTCGGCCTTCGATCCGATGATCGCCAAGCTGATCATTCGCGGCACGGATCGCAAGGACGCGATCGCCCGCGCCGACAAGGCCCTGAAGGAAACCGTGCTGCTCGGCTGCAAGACCAACACGGCCTTCCTGCGCCGCCTGATCGCCCATCCGGCCTTCGTCGCCGGCGATGTGCACACCGGCTTTCTCGACGCCAACCCGCAGATCGCCGCCGAACCGGAACTGCCGAGCCAGACGCTGCAGGCCCTGCTCGCCGCCGCGGCGCTCAGCACGCGGCCGATGCGCGATGTCGCCGACGCGGTGCCCGATCTGCATGCGGCGATCGGCGGCTGGAGGAATTAATCGATGCAACACGCCTTCAGGCTCGGCGACGCCGAGCACAACATCGCGCTGTCGCGCTCGGCGCGGGCCTATCGCCTGCACGTCGGCGAGCAGGTGCTCGACGTCGATCTCGCCGTCGCCGCCGACGGCCGCGCCTGGCTGACGCTGGGCGAGCGCCATCTCGAAGTCGTCGTCGCCACGCGCGGCGACGACGTCTTCGTGCATCTCGACGGCGAGGCCTACCAGCTGCGCTACCGGCATCCGCTCGACCGTCTCGCCGCGGCCGCGGGCGGCAGCGCCGCAGACCACATCCGCGCGCCGATGCCGGGCAGCATCGTCGCCGTGTCGGTCAAGGCCGGCGATGCGGTGACGAAGGGCCAGACCCTGCTGGTCATGGAGAGCATGAAGATGGAGACGACGATCGCCGCGCCGCGCGACGGCGTGGTCGCCGCCGTCGCCTACGAGAAGGGCCAGACCTTCGATCGCGATGCGCTGCTGCTCAGCCTTGAACGTGCCGCCGGATAAAGCACGGAACCCATTTGACAGCCGGCGCCAGGGATGGCGCCGGCTCGTACAGGAAGTACAGGCATGAAAAGAATTGAATCCAAGCTCAATACGGCTTCCGCCGACTTCCAGGCCAACGCCGAGCACAATCGCCGTCTCGCCGAGGAGTTCAAGGAAAAGCAGGACAAGGTCCGCCATTCGCGCCCGCAGCGCGACATCGACCGCCTGCGCGACCAGAAGAAACTGCTGGTGCGCGAGCGCCTGAACCTCTTGCTCGATCCGGGCACGCCGTTCCTCGAGTTCTCGTCGCTGGCCGCCAATGAGGCGTATGGCGGCGAGGTGCCGGGCGCGGGCTGCGTGACCGGCATCGGCATCGTCTCCGGCCGCGAGGTCGTCATCAACGCCGGCGACGCCTCGGTCAAGGGCGGCGCCTGGTATCCGCTGACGGTGAAGAAGACGGTGCGCGCGCTCGACATCGCCATCGAGAACCGCCTGCCGGTCGTGCATCTCTGCGACTCGGCCGGCGGCTTTTTGCCGCTGCAGGCGGATCTGTTCGCCGACAAGTACATGGCCGGCCGCATCTTCCGCAACCAGTGCATGCTGTCGAAGATGGGCGTGCAGCAGGTGTCGGTGGTGCTCGGCCACTGCACGGCCGGCGGCGCCTACGTGCCGGGCCTGTCCGACTACAACGTCATCGTGCGCGGCACCGGCGCGATCTTCCTCGCCGGCCCGCCGCTGGTGAAGGCCGCGACCGGCGAGGACGTGTCGGTCGACGAGCTCGGCGGCTGCGACATGCACACCAGCGTGTCCGGCACCGCCGACTATCCGGCCGCTTCGGAGGAAGAGGCGATCGCCATCGCCCGCGACATCGTCGCGCAGTTCAAGCGGCCGCAGAAATCGCCCATCGAGTGGCAGGAACCGGAAGCGCCGTACTACGACGCGCGCGAGCTGTACGGCATCCTGCCGCGCGACATCAAGGCGCAGTTCGACATGAAGGAAGTGATCGCGCGCCTGGTCGACGGCTCGCGCTTCCACGAATACCAGCCGGCCTACGGCAAGACCCTGATCTGCGGCTACGCGCACCTGTGGGGCTACAAGGTCGGCATCCTCGCCAACAACGGCGTGCTGTTCAACGACAGCGCCCTCAAGGGCGCGCACTTCATCGAGCTGTGCAACCAGGGCCGCGTGCCGCTGATCTTCCTGCAGAACATCACCGGCTTCATGGTCGGCAAGGAATACGAGCGCCGCGGCATCACCAAGGACGGCGCCAAGATGATCATGGCGGTGTCGAACTCGGAAGTGCCGAAGTTCACCGTCATGTGCCACGGCTCCTTCGGCGCCGGCAACTACGGCATGAGCGGCCGCGCCTTCGACTCGCGCATGCTGTTCAGCTGGCCGCAGTCGCAGACCTCGGTGATGGGCGCCGAGCAGGCCGCCAACACGCTCGCCGACGTCAAGATCCGCCAGCTCGCCAGGCAGGGCCAGAAGCTCAGCCAGGCCGACATCGACGCCATCCGCGATCCGGTGCTCGGCGAGTTCAAGCGCAAGCAGAGCGCGTACTACACGACTTCCGAGATCTGGGACGACGGCATGCTCGACCCGGTCGACACCCGCAACGCCCTCGGCATGTCGATCTCCGCGGCGCTCAA
>NZ_AXDW01000004.1 GCF_000474945.1 Solimonas soli DSM 21787
TGTGCGCGGGTGGGCGCATGAGCGTGCGACACGGTGCTTTGCGCGCAGCGCAAACGGGTGCGGGAGCACGCTCTCTCATGCGTGCGGCCGTGCGCATGGGCGGCGGGGCGGGGGTGGCGGCATGAGCGGCGCGCCGGCCTTCGTCCATCTGCGCCTGCACACCGAGTTCTCGCTGACCGACAGCGTGGTGCGCGTCGAGCCGCCGAAGCGCAAGGGCGGCGGCGTCGGCGCGACCTTGGTGTCGAAGGCCGCCGAACTCGGCTTTCCGGCGATCGCCATCAGCGATCGCAGCAACACCTTCGCGATGGTGAAGTTCTACAAGTCGGCCGAAGGCGCCGGCATCAAGCCGATCATCGGCTGCGATCTGTGGCTGGAACCGCGCACGACGGGCGACGGGCCGGAGCGGCTGACGCTGCTGGTGCAGAACGAGGGCGGCTACCGCAACATCGCCAAGCTGCTGTCGCTCGCCTACACGGAAGGCCAGAAGAGCGGCGAGCCGCTCATCGCACGCGCCTGGCTGCGCGAGCACGGCGACGGTCTGATCGCGCTCAGCGGCCGCGACGGCGCGATCTTCCGTGCCGCCGCGTCCGACAATGTCGCCGCCGCGCGCGAGGCGCTCGGCGAGCTGCGCGCGCTGTTCCCGCAGCGCCTGTATCTGGAGATCTCGCGCTGCGGCCGCGCCGGCGACGACGAATGGGTCGACGCCGCGGCGGCGCTGTCGCGTCACGAGCAGGTGCCGCTGGTCGCGACCAACGACGTGCGCTTCCTGACGCGCGAGGAGTTCGATTCGCACGAGGCGCGCGTCTGCATCGCGCAGGGCCGCGTGCTCAACGATCCGAAGCGGCCGCGCGACTACACCGAGGAGCAGTACCTGAAGTCGGCGGAGGAGATGGCGGCGCTGTTCGCCGACCTTCCGGAGGCGCTGGCGAATTCGGTGGAGATCGCCCGGCGCTGCTCGCTGACGCTGAAGTTCGCGCCGCCCTACCACCTGCCGAACTTCCCGGTGCCCGAAGGCCACGACGCCAACTCCTGGCTGCGGCGTCGCTCCGAGGAGGGCCTGCGCGAGCGCTTCACCATGATCACCTTGGCCGCGCCGGAGGAGGAGTACTGGAAACGGCTCGATTACGAGCTCGGCATCATCGAGAAGATGGGCTTCGCCGGCTATTTCCTGGTGGTGTCGGACTTCATCGAGTGGGCGAAGAACAACGGCTGTCCGGTCGGCCCGGGCCGCGGTTCGGGCGCCGGCTCGCTGGTCGCCTACGCGATCAAGATCACCGATCTCGATCCCTTGCCGTACAACCTGCTGTTCGAGCGCTTCCTCAATCCGGAGCGCGTGTCGATGCCGGACTTCGACGTCGACTTCTGCATGGACAACCGTGACCGCGTGATCGACTACGTCACGCACAAGTACGGTCGCGATCGCGTCGGCCAGATCATCACCTATGCGACGATGGCGGCGCGCGGCGTGATCCGCGACGTCGCGCGCGTCATGGGCCATGGCTACGGCTTCGCCGATTCGATCGCCAAGCTGATTCCCGGCACGCCGGGCGCAACGCTCGCCGACGCCATCGACTCGGTGCCGGAGCTCAAGCAGCGCTACGAGGCCGAGGAAGACACGCGCGCGGTCATCGACATGGGTCTGGCGCTCGAAGGCGTGACGCGCGGCGTCGGCGTGCACGCCGGCGGCGTGGTCATCGCGCCGCAGCCCCTGAGCGACTACACGCCGATGTATTGCGAACCCGGCGGCGCCGGCATGCGCACGCAGTTCGACATGAAGGATCTCGAATCGGTCGGTCTCGTGAAGTTCGACTTCCTCGGCCTGAAGACGCTGACGGTGATCCAGGAAGCGGTCGTCAACATCGAGAAGACCTCGCGGCGCAGGATCGACGTGCTCAAGCTGCCGATCGACGACGCGCAGACCTACGCCTTGTACGCGAGCGGCGACACGACCGCGGTGTTCCAGATGGAATCGCCGGGCATGCAGCGCGCCTCGAAGGACCTCAGGCCGGACACCTTCGAGGACATCATCGCGCTGGTGTCGCTGTATCGACCGGGCCCGATGGAGCTGATCCCGGAGTATTGCGCGCGCAAGCGCGGCGACGCGCCGGTCACCTACCTGCATCCGGAGATGGAGGCCGTGCTGCAGCCGACCTACGGCATCTTCGTCTATCAGGAGCAGGTGATGCAGATGTCGCAGCGCCTTGCCGGCTACACGCTGGGCGGCGCCGACCTGCTGCGTCGCGCGATGGGCAAGAAGATCAAGGCCGAGATGGACAAGCAGCGCGAGGTGTTCACCTCGGGCGCGATCGGCCGCGGCGTCGACGCGGGCATCGCCACGCAGGTCTTCGACCTGATGGACAAGTTCGCCAACTACGGCTTCAACAAGTCGCACGCCGCCGCCTATGCGCTGGTCTCCTACCAGACGGCGTGGCTCAAGACGCATTACCCGGCCGAGTTCATGGCGGCGGTGCTGTCCTGCGAAATGCAGCACACGGAAACGATCGTCACCATGCGCGAGGAATGCCTGCGCATGGGCCTGACCATGCTGCCGCCGGACGTCAACCGCAGCCACTTCCGCTTCACCGTGCCGCAGCCGGGCGTGATCCGCTACGGCCTCGGCGCGATCAAGGGCGCGGGCGAGGCGGCGCTCGAAGGCATTCTCGACGAGCGCGAGCGCAACGGGCCGTTCAAGGATCTGTTCGACTTCTGCAAGCGGGTCGACACGAAGAAGGCCAACAAGCGCGTGCTCGAAGCGCTGATCTCGTCCGGCGCGATGGACGGCTTCGGTCTCAACCGGCCGTCGCTGCTGAAGACGCTGCCGAAGGCGCTGCAGCTCGCCGAGGCGACGGCGGCGAGCGCCGACTCCGGGCAGAACGACATGTTCGGACACGGCGGCGGCGCCGCGAAAAGCGACGCGCAGGTGTCGCCCGACCTCGAGGCCGACTGGTCGCAGCGCGAGCTGCTCGCCAAGGAGCGCGAGACGCTCGGCTTCTACCTCTCCGGTCATCCGATCGAAGCCTACGGCGAGATCATTTCCCAGGTCTGCAGCGGCCGGCTGCACGAGCTGGTGCAGCAGTACGCCGTGCCGCAGCCGGTCGATGGCAAGGGCAAGCCGATCTGGCAGCCGCGCAGCAAGCTGATGTTCGCCGCCTGGGTCGGCGACGTGCGCTTCTTCAAGGGCGACGGCCGCGGCGGCGCCAGCTACAAGCTCACGCTCGACGATCGCGCCACGCAGCTGTCGACCTGGATCGACGCCGACAAGTGGTCCAGGTACGCGCCGTTCGTGAAGCCGGACCAGCTGGTGTTCGCCATCGCCGAGATCGGCCTGTCGCCGGCGCGCGACGGCCGCGAGCCAGAGCCGCGCCTCTACAACCCCGACTTCCTTTCGCTCGACGACGTGCTGCGCGATTACGCGACGCGCCTCGTGCTCGACTGGAAGAAGTCCGCCAGCGAGGTCGTCGCCCTGCGCAAGCGCCTGCTGGCGCGGCGCGGCGGGCAGACGCCGGTGACGGTGCGCTATCGCGGCGCGAGCGCCGCCTGCGAGCTGGAATTCGGCGCCGACTGGAAGCTGCGCCTCGACGACGAAACGGTGCTGGCGCTGCAGCAGTGGCTCGGCGCCGACGGCGTGCAGCTGCAGTACAGGCGCTTCCAGCCGCCGATTCCCGAGCGGCGCTTCGCGGCGGCGGGCGGCCTGGACGACGAATGAGCCGCGTGCCCGTCGCGCCGCGCCCGATGCGCGGGCCGGCGGGATGGCGGCCGGCCATCGATGAAAATCTCTTCATGCAACCTCCCGCGCCGGGCCGAGTCTCTAGCTGCGTGAGTCGCGGTCCGCGCCGTCGCCCCGACGGCGCGGTCGACCGTGACGTGGCCGGGAACCGGGATCGGCCTGAAGGAGTCCGCCATGACGATCAGCATCAAGTCGCGCGACGCGCAGCACATGTCGCACGAGGCCATCGAGATGGGCATCGAGCTGTGGGACGTGTACCAGGGGGAGGCGCTGGTCGGCGTCTTCCGCAGCGAAGCCGACGCGCTGGGCTACAAGGCCCTGCTCGAGAGCGGTGCGCTGGAGCGCCTGCAGGTGCATCACGCGTAAGCCGCAGGCGCACGCGCGGCGCCGTGCGACGGCGCCGGACCGGCGCCGGCAATTGCGGTAAAGTTCGGCTCCAGCGCCTTTTCGGCGCCGGGGCGGCGCGTGCCGCTTCGGCATTCCCCAAGCTGCGCCACGAACGATGACCGCATGAACCTCAATTATCTCGACTTCGAACAGCCGATCGCCGAACTCCAGCAGAAGATCGAAGAACTGCGCTTCGCCACGACCGGCAGCGGCGTCAACCTGACGGAAGAGATTTCGCGGCTCGAAGCCAAGAGCCGGCAGTTGACCGAGTCGGTGTTCTCGAAGCTGACGCCGTGGCAGGTCGTGCAGATCGCGCGTCATCCGCAGCGCCCGTACTCGCTCGACTACATCAAGGCGATGTTCACCGACTGGGAAGAACTGCACGGCGACCGTCACTTCGCCGACGATCCGAGCATCGTCAGCGGCGTCGCCCGTCTCGAAGGCCGCGCCGTCGTCGTCATCGGCCAGCAGAAGGGCCGCGACGCCAAGGAGCGCGTCTACCGCAACTTCGGCATGCCGAAACCCGAGGGCTACCGCAAGGCGCTGCGCCTGATGAAGCTCGCCGAGAAGTTCAATCTGCCGATCATCACCTTCATCGACACGCCCGGCGCCTATCCGGGCATCGACGCCGAGGAGCGCAACCAGTCCGAGGCCATTGCCCGCAATCTGCTCGAACTGTCGAAGCTGCGCACGCCGGTGCTGGCGACGGTGATCGGCGAGGGCGGCTCGGGCGGCGCGCTGGCGATCGGCGTCGCCGACCACATCATGATGCTCCAGCACAGCATCTACTCGGTGATCTCGCCGGAAGGCTGCGCGTCGATCCTGTTCAAGGAGGCGAGCCGTGCGCCGGAGGCGGCCGAGGCCATGCGCATCACCGCGCCCGATCTCTATGAGCACAAGCTGATCGACGAAATCGTGCCGGAGCCGCTCGGCGGCGCACACCGCGATCCGCAGGCGATGATCGCCACGGTCCGCCAGAAGCTGGTCGCCAACCTCGAACGCCTGCGCCACACGCCGATGACGCAGCTGATGGCGACGCGTTATCAGCGGCTGATGTCGTACGGCTCCTTCGAAACCCTCCACTGACGATGCGAGATCGGCTCTGCTCACAACGGCCGCTTTCACATCGTCGGCGCCGCTCGCTGGTTTGCCGAGCGTGGCATGAAGCTGGAAATCCCCGAACTCGCGCCGCGCGCCCACGTCTGGGTCGCGTTCAGCGGCGGGCTTGATTCCACGGTGCTGCTGCATCTGCTGCACGAGCGGCGGGTGCCGAACCTGCGCGCGGTGCACGTCCATCACGGCTTGCAGGATGCGGCGGACGACTGGGTGCGCCATGCGCGCCGCGTCTGCCGCGCCCTGGGCGTGCCGCTGACGGTGAAGCGCGTGACGGTGCGCGACGCCGGCGAGGGGCCGGAGGCGGCGGCGCGCGCGGCGCGGCGCGCGGTCTTCGCGGCCCTGCTGCGGAAGGGCGATCTGCTGGCCACCGCGCACCATCGCGACGATCAGGCGGAGACCGTGCTGCTGCGGGCGCTGCGCGGCAGCGGCATGGCCGGACTGGCGGCGATGGCCACGCTGGCGGACTTCGGTGCCGGGCGGATCTGGCGGCCGCTGCTCGAGCTGCCGCGCGCCCGCCTGCGTGACTACGCACAGGCGCGCGGGCTCGGCTGGATCGACGATCCGCACAACACCGATGCGCGTTACGCGCGCGCCTATCTGCGCCAGGAAATCATGCCGCGCCTCGCCGCGCACTGGCCGCAGGCGGCGGGGAGCCTTGCCCATCTCGCGCAGCGCGCCGCCGCAGGCGCGCAGCTGCTGCGCGAGCTCGCCGCGATCGACCTGCAGGCGGCCCGCGCCGGCGACGGCCTGTCGGTCGCCGCGCTGCTGGCGCTGTCACCGGCGCGACGCCGCAACGCGCTCTACCACGCCTGGATCGCGCAGGGCTGGCCGGCGCCGTCGGACGACCGCCTGCAGCACCTCGAGCGCGAGGTGCTGGCGGCGCGCGCCGACGCCCAGCCGCTGCTGCGCCACGAACACGGCGAGCTGCGCCGCTACCGCGACCGGCTGTATCTGCTCGAAGCGCTGCCGCCGCTGCCGGCGCGCGGCGGGCGGATCTGGCCGGCGCGCCGCCGCGCGCTGGATCTGGGCGGCGGTCTCGGCCGCCTGCATCTCGGCGCGCCGCCGCCGCCGGGACTCGCGCTGCGCTATGCCGCCGGCGGCGAGCGCATCCAGCCGCAGGGCGCCGCCCACACGCGCAGCCTGAAGCAGCTCTGCCAGGCGCGCGGCCTGCCGCCCTGGGTGCGCCAGCGCATGCCCTTGCTCTATGAAAACAAGGAGCTGCTCGCAGTCGCCGGCTACTGGCGGAGCGCGCGCGCGGCCAGCCTGGGCCTCGATCCACGCTGGGAAACGACACTGCCCGGTGCCGCGCCGGCAGGCTGATCGGAAGCCGCTGTCCGCTTTTTGGGCACTTGCCCGCGTTGAGTGCATGCGCCCCGACGCGTAAAATTGCAGAAACCCACCGCATTGTTCCTCCCCATGCCCGACGCGCCGCATCAGACGCGATTCATTTTTGTGACCGGGGGCGTGGTGTCCTCGCTCGGTAAAGGCATTTCCGCCGCTTCGCTGGGTGCCGTCCTCGAGTCGCGCGGACTCAAGGTCAGCATGATCAAGCTCGACCCGTACATCAATGTCGACGCGGGCACCATGAGCCCGTTCCAGCACGGCGAAGTGTTCGTCACCGAGGATGGCGCCGAAACCGATCTCGATCTCGGTCACTACGAACGCTTCCTGCGTGGCAAGACCACGCGCTATTCGAACATGACCACCGGTCAGATCTATCGCAACGTGCTCGACAAGGAGCGCCGCGGCGATTATCTGGGCAAGACCGTGCAGGTCATCCCGCACATCACCGACGAAATCCAGGCCGGCATCCGCCGCGGCGCGGCCGGCGCCGACATCTGCATGGTCGAGATCGGCGGCACGGTCGGCGACATCGAGTCGCTGCCGTTCCTCGAGGCGATCCGCCAGATGGCGGTCGAGCTCGGGCGCAAGGATTCGATGTTCCTGCACCTGACGCTGCTGCCGTATGTGAAGGCGTCCGGCGAGCTGAAGACCAAGCCGACGCAGCACTCGGTCAAGGAACTGCGCGGCATCGGCATCCAGCCGGACGTGCTGATCTGCCGCACCGAGCGGCCGATCCCGGACGCCGAGCGGCGCAAGATCTCGCTGTTCACCAACGTGCCGTACCAGTCGGTGATCGCCGCCCTCGACATGGACGACATCTACAAGATTCCGGCCTGGCTGCACCAGCAGAACCTGGATCAGATCGTCATCGATCACTTCGGTCTCGATGCGCGTCCGGCCGACCTGTCGGCCTGGGAGCGCGTCGTCGAGGCGCGCCAGAAGGCCGACATGGAAGTGCAGGTGGCGATGGTCGGCAAGTACGTCGATCTCGCCGACGCCTACAAGTCGCTGAACGAGGCGCTCGCGCACGCCGGCCTGCACACCGGCACGCGCGTGAAGATCCGCTACATCGAATCCGAAGCGGTCGAGACGCAGAGCGCGCGCATCCTGCAGGGCATGGACGCGATCCTCGTGCCGGGCGGCTTCGGCGAGCGCGGCATCGAAGGCAAGATCATGGCCGCGCGTTATGCGCGCGAGAACAAGATTCCGTATCTGGGCATCTGCCTCGGCATGCAGGTCGCGGTGATCGAGTACGCGCGCAACGTCTGCGGCCTGCCGCGCGCGCATTCCACCGAGTTCGACCTGAAGACGCCGGATCCGGTGATCGGCCTGATCACCGAGTGGCAGGACGAGGCCGGCCGCAAGCAGCAGCGCGACGAGACCTCCGACAAGGGCGGCACCATGCGCCTCGGCTCGCAGGCCTGCCGCCTCAAGGCCGGTTCGAAATCGCGGGCGATGTACAACGCCGAGATCATTCGCGAACGCCACCGCCACCGCTACGAATTCAACAACCGCTACAAGCGGGTGCTGAGCGAGCACGGCATGGATCTGGTCGCCGAATCGGCCGAGAACGAGCTGGTCGAGATGATCGAGCTGCCGAACCACCCGTTCTTCGTCGGCTGCCAGTTCCATCCGGAATTCACCTCGACGCCGCGCGACGGCCATCCGCTGTTCGAGGGCTTCGTCAAGGCGGCGCGCGAGCACCATCTGGCGCATCAGCCGGCGCCGGTCGCGGCCGCGCCCGCCGCGGCGTCGAGCGCGAAAGTCGCGTGAAGCTGCGGCCGCGCCAACAGGGCCTGACAAAACCAAAGGCGCTGGAGCCCGGCTGTGACGGTGCTACAGGGTGTTCATCCGGTGAAATCTGGCCGAGCGAAGCGGTTCGACCTTTGGCTATTGGGCGCTGCCACAAATTTTCTCGGCGATAGCGGGGGCGGTAGCGGGATCTATCACCTTGTTACCGGAGCATGTCCCCCGGTTCGGGGAGGAATAGCTTGCTCTAGCGGAAATGGGCACCTCGCCGGCCTGTATTACTTGGGGTTCTCTCTCCTGAGCGGGTGGGCCTGGACGACGCGCGTAATGGACGCGCGTCGCGAGCGGCGGCGCGACAAGAGTGTCGAGAACAAGCAATGACGCCGCGAAGAAACCGTACAGGGCCGCTTCGCCGGTACCGGCTCTCATTGCGCTCCGGACTAGCTGATCTCCAGCGGCGCGAAGCCCTTCACCAGGTCGTCCAGCGCCTTGAGCTGGGTGAGGAACGGCTCCAGCTTGTCCAGCGGCAGGGCGCTCGGACCGTCGCACTTGGCCTGATCGGGATTCGGGTGCGCTTCGAGGAACAGGCCGGCGAGGCCGGTGGCAAGGCCGGCGCGGGCCAGATCGAGCACCTGCGAGCGGCGTCCGCCGGACGCGGCGGCGCCCGGATCGCGCTGCTGCAGCGCGTGCGTCACGTCGAAGATCACCGGCAGGCCGCCCGTGGATTTCTTCATGACGCCGAAGCCGAGCATGTCGACGACCAGGTTGTCGTAGCCGAAGCAGGTGCCGCGATCGCAGAGGATGATCTGCGCGTTGCCGGCCTCGCGGAATTTCTCGACGATGTTGCCGATCTGGCTCGGACTGAGGAACTGCGGCTTCTTGATGTTGACGACGCGGCCGGTCTTGGCGATTGCCACCACCAGATCGGTCTGCCGCGCCAGAAACGCCGGCAGCTGCAGCACGTCGACGACTTCGGCGACCGGCGCCGCCTGCCAGGGCTCATGCACGTCGGTGATCAGCGGCACGCCGAACTCGGCCTTCACCGCTTCGAAGATGCGCAGGCCTTCTTCCAGGCCGGGGCCGCGATAGGAGTGGATCGACGAGCGGTTGGCCTTGTCGAAGCTGGCCTTGAACACATAGGGAATGCCCAGCTTGCGCGTGACGCGCACGTACTCGGCGGCGGCCTGCAGGGCGATGTCCTTCGATTCGAGGACGTTGATCCCGCCGAAAAGGACGAACGGGGCCGAATTCGCGACGGCGATGTTCTGGATGCGGATGGTGGCTGACATGTTTTCGTCTGATGGCGAACCGGCGGCAGTGTCCGCGACGCATGGCGGGGGCGTCAACGAAACGCGCGTGAAGAACGGTTGGCCGGAGCTGTGCTTCGGCGCGCCGCCGCTCAGGAGGGATTCACGACCGCGGCGTCATTGTCGAGAGTAGCCGATCCGGGAGCGGCAAGGAGGTTCGAAAGGATGTCGATAGCGGCAATGGCGGCGCCGTCGTGGCTGGCGCCGGTCCTGCAACTCCGATGGTTCATCGCCGCCGCCTGGATGGCCGCCATCGTCTACGTGCACCGGCGCGGCGTGGTCAGGCACCGCTTCCGCCGCCAGCTGCTCGATCATTCGAGCCTCACCGCGCCGATCAACGTCGTGCTTTATGCCAGCTCGGCGGTGCCGGCGCAGCCCTTGCTCGATCTGCAGGACTTTCCCGAACTGAAGATCCTCAGGGATCACTGGCGGGAAATCCGCGACGAGGCGGCGCGCCTGTACGGCATCGGCGGCATCGGCAGGTCCGACGGCCTCAACGATCTCGGCTTCAACTCGTTCTTCAAGAAGGGCTGGGGCCGCTTCTACTTCCACTGGTATGGCCGCTTCCTGCCGTCGGCGCTGCGCGAATGCCCGCGCACCTGCGAACTGCTGCGCCAGGTGCCGGGCGTCAAGGCGGCGATGTTCACCCTGCTCGCGCCGGGCAGCCGCCTGCCGCTGCATCGCGATCCCTTTGCCGGCTCGCTGCGCTATCACCTCGGCCTGATCACGCCGAACTCCGACGCCTGCCGGCTGATCGTCGACGGCCGGACTTACGCCTGGCGCGACGGCGAGGACGTGCTGTTCGACGAGACCTACATCCACACCGCCGAGAACAAGACCGATCAGACGCGCATCATCCTGTTCTGCGACGTCGAGCGGCCGCTCAACAATCCGCTCGCGCGCGTCTTCAATCGCTTCATCGGCCGCACGCTGGCCGCGGCATCGGCCTCGCGCAACGAAGCGGGCGAGCCGCTCGGCGCGCTGAACCATCTGTTCCGCTACCTGTATTCGATCCGCATCGTCGGCAAGAAGCTCAAGGCCTGGAATCAGCCGGTCTACTACCTGATCAAGTACGCGCTGTTCGCGAGCATCCTCGGCGCGCTCCTCTGGCGCCGGCATTGAGCGGCGCGCGGCGCAGGCGCGGCCATTCATGACGCGATCGTCCGCAAACGCTAGAATCCGCGATCTTTTCAGCCCAGCCGGAGCTCGTCGCCCCATGTCGAAGATCGTCAAAGTCACCGCCCTGGAAATCATCGATTCGCGCGGCAACCCGACGGTGGAAGCCGAAGTCGAGCTGGAATCCGGCGCGACGGGCCGCGCGGCGGCGCCGAGCGGCGCTTCGACGGGCACGCGCGAAGCGGTCGAGCTGCGCGACGGCGCGCCCAAGAAGGGCAAGGCACGCTACCTCGGCAAGGGCGTGACGAAAGCCGTCGCCCACGTCGAAGGCGCGCTCGCCAAGGTCGTCACCGGCCTCGACGCGCAGGAACAGGCCGTCGTCGACGCGGCGATGATCGAAGCCGACGGCACCGAGAACAAGTCGAAGCTCGGCGCCAACGCGATTCTCGCGGTGTCGCTGGCGACGGCGAAAGCCGCCGCCGAAGAGAACTTCCTGCCGCTGTTCCAGCATCTCGGCGGCATTTCGAGCGTGACCCTGCCGGTGCCGATGATGAACGTCATCAACGGCGGTGCGCACGCCGACAACAACGTCGACATCCAGGAATTCATGATCCTGCCGGTCGGCGCGCCGAGCTTCTCCGAGGCCCTGCGCTATGGCGCCGAGATCTTCCACACGCTGAAGGGCGTGCTGAAGAGCCGCAAGCTGAACACCGCGGTCGGCGACGAGGGCGGCTTCGCGCCGGACCTGCCGTCGAACGTCGCCGCGCTCGACGTGCTGATCGAGGCGATCGAGAAGGCCGGCTACAAGCCGGGCAAGGACGTCTACCTCGGTCTGGATGTCGCCTCGAGCGAGTTCTACGAGAAGGGCAAGTACGTCCTGCACGGCGAAGGCAAGAGCTTCACCAGCGAACAGTTCGCCGACTTCCTCGCCGGCATCTGCGCCAAGTACCCGGTGATCTCGATCGAGGACGGCTGCGCGGAAGGCGACTGGAAGGGCTGGAAGTACCTGACCGAGAAGCTCGGCAACAAGGTGCAGCTGGTCGGCGACGATCTGTTCGTCACCAACACCAGGATCCTCGCCGAAGGCATCATCCGCGGCGTGGCCAACTCGATCCTGATCAAGCCGAACCAGATCGGCACGCTGACCGAGACGCTCGAAGCGATCCAGATGGCGACCGACGCCGGCTACACCAGCGTCGTCTCGCATCGTTCGGGTGAAACCGAGGACGCGACGATCGCCGATATCGCGGTCGGCACGACGGCGACGCAGATCAAGACCGGCTCGCTGTGCCGCTCGGACCGCATGGCCAAGTACAACCAGCTGCTGCGCATCGAGCGCAAGCTCGGCAAGCGCGCCCGCTATCCGGGCGCAGGCGCCTTCCCGATCCTCCTCTGAGGAGCGCGCGTCGCGGGTGCCGCCGTCCGGCGGCACCCGTGGCGTCCGCGGGGCCACTGGCTCTAGACTGCCGCCATGACCCAACGCGTCGTCATTGCCGTGCTCGCCGTACTGCTGCTCGGACTGCAGTGGCGTCTGTGGGTCGCCAACGGCGGCATCGCCCATACGCACCGGCTGAAGAACGAGGTTGCCGAGCAGCGCGCCGAGAACGAACGCCTGCAGGCGCGCAACGCGACGCTCGATGCCGAGGTCCAGGACCTCAATGCCGGCACCGTCGCCATCGAGGGCCGCGCGCGCACGACGATGGGCATGATCAAGGAAGGCGAGACCTTCTACCTCGTCGTCCAGAAATAAGCGTCGACCCGTGCAGACTTCCGCGCGTTACTGGGCCGTGATTCCGGCCGCCGGCGGCGGCACGCGCATGGGCAGCGGCCGGCCGAAGCAGTACCTGCCGCTGCGCGGCCGCACCCTGATCGAATGGTCGCTGGCGCCGTTCCTCGAAGCCGAATGGATCGACGGCATCGTGCTGGTATTGCCGAAGAGCGACAGCGAATTCGCACAGCTGCCGATCGCCCGCCATCCGCGCATCGTGCCCGTGGTCGGCGGCGCGGCGCGCGCCGAATCGGTGCTCGCCGGCCTGCGCGCGGTGGCGGCGCACACGCGGGCCTTCAGGGACGTCCGCGTGCTGGTCCACGACGCGGCGCGGCCCTGCGTGCAGGCGTCCGACATCGACCGTCTCTGCGAGGAAGCCGACGACGGGCATGGCGGCATTCTCGCGCTGCCGGTCACCGACACGCTCAAGCGCGGCAAGCCCTCGCGGCAATACACGGAGATCGCGGAAACCGTCGACCGCGCGCTCTACTGGCGCGCCCAGACGCCGCAGCTGTTCGGTCTCGAAAAGCTGATGCGGGCACTGCAGGAATGCGAGGCGCGCGGCCTCGAAGTGACCGACGAGGCGAGCGCGATGGAACGCGCCGGCTACCGGCCGCGCCTGGTGCGCGGCCGCGAATCCAACATCAAGGTCACCTATCCCGAAGACCTGCAGCTCGCCGAGTTCTGGCTGCAGCGGCAGGCGGAGCAACCCTGAATCGCCATGAAACTGCGCATCGGCCACGGCTACGACACGCACCGCCTCGAAGCGGACGAGGGCGACAACAGTGGAGTTCACCTCGGCGGCGTATTCATTCCCTGCGCCTACCGCATTGTCGCGCACTCGGACGGCGACGCCATCATCCACGCGCTCTGCGACGCCCTGCTCGGCGCGCTCGCCGGCGGCGACATCGGCAAGCTGTTCCCCGACCACGACCCGCAGTTCAAGGGCATCGACAGCCGCAAGCTGCTCGCCGAAGTGATGCGCCGCGTCGGCGCGGCCGGCTACGGCGTCGTCAACGCCGACATCAGCCTCATCGCGCAGGTGCCGCGCGTGTCGGCGCACACGGCGGTGATGTGCGAGCGGCTCGCCGGCGATCTCGGTGTGGCGCGCGACTGCGTCAACGTCAAGGCGACCACCAACGAAGGCATGGACGCCATCGGCCAGAAACTGGGCCTCGCCGCGCACGCCGTCGTGCTGCTGCAGGGTCGCTGAAGCGGCATTGCCGGGCTGACGAAGCGAGGCCTGCACAGCACATGCCGCATGCGAAACATCCCAAGCTGCGCCGCCGCCCGCCGGGCCAGCCCGACACGCGCGAGGCGATCCTGGTCTGCGCCGAGCAGCTGCTGCTGCGGCGCGGCTTCAACGGCTTCAGCTACCAGCACATCGCCACGCAGCTCGGCCTGCGCACGGCCGCCATCCATTACCACTTCCCGGCCAAGGACGACCTCGGCATCGCCCTGGTGCGCCGCTATCGCGACGGCTTCGACGGCTGGGTGCGCCAACTGGCCTTCAGCGGCACCGCCTGGCAGCGCCTGCAGGCGTACTTCGCGACCTACGCGGAGCATCTGGAAACCGACGAGGGCCGGCTCTGCCCGGGCGGCGTGCTCGGCGCCGAGTTCGGCATCCTCTCCGACGCGATGCGCTTCGAGGCGCGCCTCCTGATGCGCGAGATCTACGCCTGGCTGGTGCTGACGCTCGAGGAAGGCCGGCGCGACGGCTCGCTGCGCTACGAGGGCGACGCCTACGACAAGGCCATCGTCATCGGCGCGGCGCTGCAGGGCGGCCTGCAGATCGCGCGGCTGGCCGGCGCGCGGCGCTTCCGCCAGATGCTCGATCAGCTCGAACTCGAACTGACCGGCCGCAAGCCGCAGAGCGGTCCGCTGCCCTAGGCGCGTGGGCGGTAGAAACGCGCGCGGCTGCGGCTTCGCCCTTTCGGCCATCTTCGGCGCCGATTGCGGGCCAAGAGTCCCTGCCATTGCCCCAAAATCGCCATCCGGACCTGTCCCGAAACGGCTTTGCCTCGCCTGCGCGGTTCCTGCCGTCCACGCGCCTAGGGTCGCCCCGGCGCGCGCAGCAGCACGTAGACCGCGCCGGTGCCGCCGTCGACGGCGCGCGCCGAGCAGTAGGCGAGCACGTCGCGGCGCTTGCGCAGCCAGCTGCCGAGCAGGGCCTTGATGACGGGGCCGCTGTTCGGCGAGCCGTTGCCCTTGCCGTGCACGATGCGCACGCAGCGCTGGTCGCGGTCGTGGCAGCGCGCCAGGAACTGCGCGACGGCGAGCTTGGCGCGCTCGCGGTTCATGCCGTGCAGGTCGAGTTCGCTCTCGATACGGTAATGGCCGCGGCGCAGATGACGCAGCACGCCGTCCTGCACGCCGGGCGCGCGGTAGAGCAGGGTGTCGCCGCTCTCGATGTCGTCGGGCTCGGTGTCGCGCAGCAGCTCCTGCAGCACGGCAAGTTCATCGGCCTGGCGCTGGCGCGGCAGCGGTGCCGGCGTCGCGGCTTTCTCGCTGACGCGCGGCGACGGCGCGTGCACGCGCACGCCCTGCATCGCCAGGCGGAACAGCGTCGCGTCGTCGGGCGGGGTGGCGGAGTCGTCGTTCATCGCGCGCCTGTCACGGCCTTGTCCGTGGTCGGCGGAATCATATCCGGTAAACTGTCGGCGACCATCCGTTTCTCCCCATGAAGATCCTGCTTTCGAACGACGACGGCTGCCACGCGCCGGGGCTGCTGTGCCTGCGCGACCATCTCCAGGCCCGCCATGAAGTCCGCGTCGTCGCGCCGGACCGCAACCGCAGCGGCGCCAGCAATTCGCTGACCGTGCTGCGCCCGCTGCGCGCGCAGCACCACGACGATGGCCGCATCAGCGTCGACGGCACGCCGACCGATTCGGTCCATCTCGCGCTCAACGGCCTGATCGATTTCAAGCCCGACATCGTCGTCTCCGGCATCAACGCCGGCGCCAACCTCGGCGACGATACGCTGTATTCGGGTACCGTCGCGGCGGCGATGGAAGGCCGCCATCTCGGTTACGCGGCGATCGCCGTGTCGAACGTCTCGCACGCGCCGGAGCACTTCGACACCGCCGGCCGCGTCACGCTGCGCCTGCTCGACGCGCTCGCGCGCGATCCGCTGCCGGCCGACACCATTCTCAACGTCAACGTCCCCGATCTGCCGTTCGAGGCGCTGCAGGGCTTCGAGGTGACGCGCGCCGGGCGCCGCCATCTCGCCGAGCCGGTGCTGCCGTCGAAGGACCCGCGCGGCCGCACCATCTACTGGATCGGTCCTGCCGGTGCCGAGGCGGATTGCGGCGAGGGCACGGACTTCCACGCCGTGGCGCGCGGCCGCGTGTCGATCACGCCGCTGCTCGTCGATCTGACGCGCTACGCGCTGCTCGAGCGCGTCTCGCGCTGGGCGGACGGCCTGTGACGCCGCGCGCGCAGGCGCCGCGCCCGCCGGCCGGCGCGCTGGCGACGGCGCGCACGCGCCTGCTCGACGAGATCCGCGCCGCCGGCGTGCAGGACGCGGCGGTGCTCGCGGCGCTGGCCAGGGTGCCGCGCGAGAAGTTTCTCGACGACGCGCTGAAGAACCGCGCCTACGAGAACAACGCCCTGCCGATCGGCCATGCGCAGACCATTTCGCAGCCGGTCGTCGTCGCCTTCATGACGCAGGCGCTGACGCAGGGGCGCCGGCTCGAGCGCGTGCTCGAAGTCGGCACCGGCAGCGGCTACCAGACGGCGGTGCTCGCCGAGCTGGTCGACACCGTATTCACGGTCGAGCGCATCAAGCCGCTGTCCGAGGTCGCGCGCACGCGGCTCGCCGCGCTCGGCTACCGCAACGTGCACTTCGGGTACGCCGACGGCATGAACGGCTGGCTGCCGTATGCGCCCTACAAGGGCATCCTGGTCACCGCCGGCGCCGAGCGCGTGCCTCCGGCGCTGCTCGAACAACTCGCGCCGGGCGGTCGGCTCGTCATGCCGGTCGGCCCGCAGGGACGCCAGTCCCTGAAGCTCGTCGAGCGGCGCGGCAGTTCGTTCCGCGAGCAGGATCTCGGCTGGGTCAGCTTCGTGCCGCTGTTGTCGGGGAAAGTGTGATGAACGGCCTTGAGGCGCAGCCGCGATCGCTCCGCCACGTTCCCCGCCGCCCGCTTGCGCAGGGAAGGGTCGGCGGCGGGCGAGCGCGGTTCGCGCCGCCCTTCGCGAGTCCGGCGGCGCAAGACTAGAGAGCCACATGCACCTCTTCACGGCCTGGATCGAGCAGTACGTCGCGCAGCTCGGCTATCTGGAAATCTTTCTGCTGATGGCGCTCGAATCGAGCCTGTTGCCGGTGCCGTCGGAGCTGGTGATGATTCCCGCCGGCTATCTCGCCCGGCGCGGCGAGCTGAACCCGGCGCTGGCGGCGCTGTCCGGCGGCTGTGGCTCGCTGCTCGGCGCGAGCGTCAACTACGCGCTCGGCCGCTACGCCGGTCGCGCCTTCCTGCTGCGCTACGGCAAGTGGCTGCTGATCGACGAGCGCAAGTACCACGAAGCCGAGAAGCTGTTCCTGCGCAACGCCGTGTGGGCGACCTTCCTCGGCCGCTTCATTCCGGTGATCCGCCATCTCATCTCGCTGCCGCCCGGCGTGTTCGGCATGCCCAGGGGCGCCTTCGCCGTCGCCACGCTGATCGGCGCCACGCTGTGGTGTACGGTGCTGGTCGGCATCGGCTGGTGGTTCGGCGAATCGGCGGCGCAGGTGATGCGGCATTATTCGGACGAGATCGGCATCGCCGCCCTTTTGCTGGCGGCGCTGTTTGTGCTGAGATTCCTGCTGAAGGGCCGCAAGACCCAGTGAAACCGCGCCGACAGCGAGGTCGGCCATCAACGAGGGACCCGCATGATCCGCGACACGAAGTTGCGCGCCGCGTGCCTGATCACCTGCCTGGCGGGCGCCGCGCTGAGCCTGCAGGGCTGCGCGGGCTGGTCGTCCTGGGAGAACGGCAAGAAGAAGGACGTCGGGCCGGTGGTGCCGGAGCGCATGCCGGGGCCGCGCGAGTACGTCGTGCAGCGCGGCGACACCGTGTTCGGCATCGCCTTCCGCAACAATGTCGACTACCGCGACGTGGCGCGCTGGAACGACATCGGTCCGGACTTCCTGATCCACCCCGGCCAGGTGCTGCGCCTGCGCGCGCCGAAGCAGGCGGCCGATGCGCCGCCGAAGCCGCAGACGCGCTTCCAGACCGACCAGATGCAGTCGCGCGCGATCGAGGACGCCGGCGTCGCCGCGCCGCAGGCGGTGACCGCCGACTCGCCGCCGCCGGCCATCGCGCCGCCGCCGCCGCCCAAGCCCGGCGACGACGACGTCAAGCCGGGCAGCTACGCCTGGGGCTGGCCGGTCGAGCGCGCGCCGGTCATCCGCGGCTTCGGCCAGCAAGGCAGCAAGGGCGTCGACTTCACCGGCGTCGAGGGCCAGCCGGTGTTCGCGGCGGCGCCGGGCCGCGTGGTCTACAGCGGCAATGCGCTGAAGGGCTACGGCGAGCTGATCATCATCAAGCACGACGACGTCTATCTCTCCGCCTACGGCTACAACCGCAAGCGCTACGTCAAGGAAGGCGACGTCGTCACGACCGGCCAGCCGATCGCCGAGATGGGCCTCGGGCCGGAGAACAAGCCGCTCCTGCACTTCGAGATTCGCGAGAAGGGCGCGCCGATCAGCCCGGCCCTCAAGCTGCCGGCGCGGCTCAGCGCGGCGAAGTAGCGGTGGCCAGGCCGGGGCGGCGCGGCACGCCGTCGTAGTCCGTCCACCGGCCTTCGTCGAGGTCGAACAGGCGGCAGTGCCGCGCGGTCGCGAAGTACCACTTCCAGGAGAAGCGCTGCACGACGATGCTTCCCGGCAGCGCGGCCTCGAGGCGGCGCTGCGCCGGCGTCAGGCCGTACAGCGGGATGCCCATGTCGACGTGATGCGCGGTGTGCTCGAGGATGTGGTGCAGCACGCCGCCGAGGCCGCCGGGCATGCGCAGGTGCACGGTGGTGGAGACGAACGGCGCCGCCGCCGCCCACTGCGTCTTGTCGGCGTACCAGCGGATGCGCGGATGCGTGTGGTGCGCGTAGACGACGAAGCCGATCAGCGTGTTCCAGGCCAGAAAGGGCACGGCGAAGCCGCACAGCAGCAGCGACCAGGCCGGCTGCGCGGTCAGCGCCGCGGCGGCGACCAGTCCGCCGATCCAGGCGAGCGCGTAGGCGCTGACCAGCAGACCGTCCCAGACAAAGGCGCGGCGCTGTGCCTTCAGGTAGCGCGCGCCGGGGAAGAACATGCGCAGCCACCAGATCTCGACGAGGTAGTACAGGCCGGGCGCCCAGCCGCTGCGATACAGGCGTTCGAGCGCGCGCCGCCAGGACGGCAGCGCGCGGTATTCGGCCGGCGTCAGCGGCGCCCAGACGAAGTCGAAGCCCTTGAGGTTCGTGTAGCCGTGGTGGACGACGTTGTGGCCGACCTCCCAGAGGCTGTACGGCGTCAGCGA
The DNA here is from genome assembly GCF_000474945.1 of Solimonas soli DSM 21787. GTDB lineage: Bacteria > Pseudomonadota > Gammaproteobacteria > Nevskiales > Nevskiaceae > Solimonas > Solimonas soli. The sequence goes on from NZ_AXDW01000004.1 coordinate 19,009, forward strand.
GGGCAGGAACAGCAGGCGTCCGAGCACCTGGTTGAGCCGCTTGCGCGGCGTGAAGCTCTGGTGACAGGCATCGTGGCCGAGGATGAACAGGCGGCCGATGACCAGGCCGGCGGCGAGGCCGGCCAGCAGCTTGGCGAACAGCGAGGGCAGCACGACGACCGCGCTCATCAGCGCCGCGTAGAGCGCGAAATCGAAGGCGGAGAGGGCGAGGGCGCGCGGCGTGCTGCGCGTGCGGAATTCGTGCAGCCAGCTGCGGATCGTCTGGCGCGGCGGCAGTGCGGCGGCGCGGCGGGGGGAGGCCATGCGGTGCGTTCCGGGCATCGCGCCGCAAGCCGGCGCACCGCGATGCTGGCGGTCGGCGGCGCCGGCCGGCATTGACGGCGATCATTGCGATTCCCGCCGTGTGCCTCGCCGGCACCGGCAAACCTTGCAGCGACAAGGGTTTGAAGAAGGTTTTTGGCTTGCGGGGAAACCCCCGACTTGCTCTAATACCGCCCCTTTTAAGCTCCGTCCCGGAGCCCGCGGTCGCGCAGTCCCTCCCATCCATCCAGGAATCCCGTGAACACCGTCTTCCCGCGCATCCAGCGCCTGCCTCCTTACGTCTTCAACATCGTCGGCGATTTGAAGAAGGCGGCCCGAGCTCGCGGCGACGACGTCATCGATTTCTCGATGGGCAATCCGGACCAGCCGACGCCCAAGCACATCCTCGACAAGCTGGTCGAAGCCTCGGTGCGCGGCACCGATTCGGACTACGTGAAGCCGGAGCTGCACGACGAGGACGGCACGCACACGCACCGCTATTCGGTGAGCAAGGGCGTGCCGCGCCTGCGCCGCGCCATGGCGCGCTGGTACAAGACGCGCTACGAGGTCGAGCTCGATCCGGAGACCGAAGTCATCGCGACCATCGGTTCCAAGGAAGGCCTCGCGCATCTGGCTTTCGCGACGCTCGATGCCGGCGACGTGGTGCTGGTGCCGAACCCGGCCTATCCGATCCATCCCTACGGCGTGGTGCTGGCCGGTGCCGACGTGCGCCACGTGCGGCTGACGCCGGACGTCGATTTCTTCGAGGAACTGCAGAAGGCCATCAAGGAATCGTGGCCGACGCCGAAGATGCTGATCCTCAACTTCCCGGGCAATCCGACGACGCAGTGCGTCGAGCTGGATTTCTTCGAGAAGGTGGTGGCGATCTGCCGCGAGCACCAGATCTGGCTGGTGCACGACATCGCCTACGCCGACATCGTGTTCGACGGCTACACCGCGCCGAGCGTGCTGCAGGTACCGGGCGCCAAGGACGTCGCCGTCGAGTTCTTCACGCTGTCCAAGAGCTACAACATGCCGGGCTGGCGCGTCGGCTTCATGGCCGGCAACCCGACGCTGGTCAGCGCGCTGGCGCGCATCAAGTCGTATCTCGACTACGGCATGTTCACGCCGATCCAGGTCGCCGCGATCGCCGCGCTCGAAGGCCCGCAGCAGTGCGTCGCCGAGGTCCGCCACATGTACCAACAGCGCCGCGACGTGCTCTGCGACGGCCTCAACGCGGCCGGCTGGAAGGTCGACAAGCCGAAGGCGACGATGTTCGTCTGGGCCGAGATCCCGGAGCCGTTCAAGGCGCTCGGTTCGCTCGAATTCTCGAAGCGGCTGATGGAACAGGCGCACGTTGCCGTCTCGCCGGGCATCGGCTTCGGCGAGTACGGCGACACGCACGTGCGCTTCGCGCTGATCGAGAACGAGCAGCGCACGCGCCAGGCGATCCGCAACATCAAGAAGTTCCTCAAGGAAGCCAAAACGTCATGACCGCGGTCCGTGTAGCTGTCATCGGCCTCGGCACCGTCGGTCAGGGCGTGGTTCGCCTGCTGAAGAACAACGCTGCGGAAATCGCGCGCCGCGTCGGCCGTCCGCTGGTCGTCACGCAGGTGTCGTCGCGCGATCCGCACAAGGCGCGCGATTGCGATCTGTCCGGCATCACCGTGGTCGGCGATGCGCTGCAGATCGCGCGCGAGGCCGACGTCGACGTGGTCGTCGAGCTGATCGGCGGCATCAGCCCGGCGCGCGAGCTGATCGAAGCCGCGCTGGCGCGCGGCAAGCCGGTGGTCACCGCCAACAAGGCGCTGCTCGCCGAGCACGGCAACCGTCTCTTCGCGCAGGCGCGCAAGGCCGGCGTCAGCATCGGCTTCGAGGCGGCGGTGGCCGGCGGCATTCCGGTCATCAAGGCGATTCGCGAAGGCCTCGCCGGCAACCGCATCGAACGTCTCGCCGGCATCATCAACGGCACCTGCAACTACATCGTCACGCAGATGCAGGAGAAGGGCCAGAGTTTCGCCGACGCGCTGCGCGACGCGCAGAAGCTCGGCTACGCCGAAGCCGATCCGACCTTCGACATCGAGGGCCTCGATGCCGCGCACAAGCTGACCATCCTCGCCAGCATCGCCTTCGGCATGCCGCTCGACGCGAAGTCGGTGGCCGTCGAAGGCATCACCAAGGTGACGCCGCAGGACATCCAGATCGCGCAGGTGTTCGGCTACCGCATCAAGCTGCTCGGCATCGCCAAGCGCAGCGGCCAGGGCGCTGATGCCGGCGTCGAGCTGCGCGTGCATCCGACGCTGATCCCGGAAACCACGCTGCTGGCCAAGGTCGACGGCGTGCTGAATTCGGTGCTGATCCGCGGCAACGCGGTCGGCGAGGTCGGCCTCTACGGGCGCGGCGCCGGCGGCGACGCGACCGCCTCGGCGGTGGTCGCCGATCTGATCGACGTGGCGCGCGGCCTGGGCGCCGATCCGCGCCACGCCGTGCCGCCGCTGGCCTTCCAGCCGGACGCCGTGCAGGCCCTGCCGGTGCTGCCGATGGCGGCGGTCGCCAGCGCGTTCTATCTGCGCCTCAAGGTCGCCGACGAAGCAGGCGTGCTGTCGAAACTGACGACGATCCTGGCCGCGCATGACATCAGCGTCGAAGCGATCCTGCAGCGCGAGCCGCAGGGTCACGAGGACGCGCACGTCGCCCTGATCACCTCGGTCATCGAGCAGGGCCGCTTCGACCACGCGCTCGCCGAAATCCTGCGCCTGCCGTTCGTGCGCGAAGGCGCGGCGATGCTGCGCGTCGAGAAATTCGATTGAGAGGCGACTGAGCGCGATGGGCCTGCCCGCTGCCAGCATCGATCTCTCGCCGGTGACGCTCGCCGGCCAGCACGTGCGTCTCGAACCGCTGCGCCACGAGCATCTCGACGCGCTGGCCGCGGCCGGCGCCGATCCGGCGATCTGGACCTGGTTTCCGCAGCAGTTCGGCACGCCGCAGGCGATGCGCCGCTTCGTCGAGCAGGCGCTGGCCTGGCAGCAGGCCGGTATCGCGCAGGTCTTCGTGCAGATCGAGACGCAGGGCGGCCGGCTGGTCGGCAGCACGCGCATCGCGCAGGTCGACACCACGCATCGCCGCGCCGAGATCGGCTGGACCTGGCTGGTGCCGGCGGCGCAGCGCACCGCCATCAACACCGAAGCGAAGTACCTGCTGCTGCGCCACGCCTTCGAGACCCTGGGCCTGATGCGCGTCGAGTTCAAGACCGACAGCCTCAACGACAAGTCGCGGCGCGCGCTGGCGCGCATCGGCGCGACCGAGGAAGGCATCTTCCGCCGGCACATGCTGACCGAGTCCGGCCGCGTGCGCGACAGCGTCTACTTCAGCGTGGTCGACGTCGAGTGGCCGCGCGTGAAGGCGCACATCGAGCAGTTGCTGGCGCGCGCGCTGTCGGGCGACGCCTGATTCGTCGAATCCATTTCCCGCCGTTCCAACGAGACCCGAAGTGACCCGCTATACCGGCCTGATCGAACACTACCGTGACCGCCTGCCGCTGGCTGCCGACGCCCGCGCCATTTCGCTCGGCGAGGGCCGCACGCCGCTGATCAAGCTCGACAACCTGCCGAAGAAGGTCGGCTTCGAGGGCGAGCTGTACGTGAAGTTCGAGGGCCTCAATCCGACGGGCTCGTTCAAGGACCGCGGCATGACGGTCGCCGTCACCCAGGCCGTGCACGAGGGCGCCAAGGCCATCATCTGCGCCTCGACCGGCAACACCTCGGCGGCGGCCGCCGCCTACGCGGTGCGCGCCGGCGTCACCGCCTTCGTGCTGATCCCGGAAGGCAAGATCGCGCTCGGCAAGCTGGCGCAGGCCGTCGTGCACGGCGCCGTGGTGATCCAGATCCAGGGCAACTTCGACGACGGCATGCGCCTCGTCAAGGAGATCGGCCAGACCACGCCGGTGGCGATCGTCAACTCGATCAACCCGTACCGCCTGCAGGGCCAGAAGACGGCGGCGTTCGAGATCGTCGAAGCGCTGGGCCGCGCGCCGGACTTCCACTGCATCCCGGTCGGCAACGCCGGCAACATCAGCGCGCACTGGATCGGCTACAGCGAGATGGCCGGCATCGCGACACCGATCAGCGCGCAGCATCGCGAAGGCCGTTTCCTCGACCGGCCGCTGACCGACCGGCGTCCGCGCATGGTCGGCTACCAGGCCGCCGGCAGCGCGCCGTTCATGCGCGGCGGTCCGGTCAAGAATCCGGAAACCGTGGCCACGGCGATCCGCATCGGCGATCCGCAGTCCTGGGATCTCGCCTGGACGCTGCAGAAGGAATCGAACGGCTGGTTCGACGAATGCACGGACGAGGACATCGTCGCCACGCAGAAGCTGCTGGCGGCGAGCGAGGGCGTGTTCTGCGAGCCGGCTTCGGCCGCCTCGCTGTGCGGCGCGCTGCGCGACATCAGGACCGGCAGGATTGCGCAGGGTTCGACGGTGGTCTGCACGCTGACCGGCAACGGCCTCAAGGATCCGGACATCGTCATGAAGGACGGCCTGAAGTCGCTGATCCAGGTCGCGCCGGAACGCGCGGCCGTCGAGAAGGCATTGCTCGCGCATCTCAAGTAGGCGGGATCGCCGAGATGGCATCCCCACGGGGATTCGAAGCTCGGCGAATGGGGGGCTCGACGCCGCGCCGCGCCGCGGCGACGCTACCGCCATGATCGCGCCGCGCCTCGAACGCCGTCTCGCCGGCGATGCCGACGCCCTGCCGGCCTCGCTGCATCCGGTGCTGCGCCGCATCTACGCGGCGCGCGGCCTGAGCGCGGCCGAACTCGAACTCGAGCTCGCGCGCCTGCTGCCGCCGTCCGGGCTGCTCGGCATCGACGCCGCCGCGGCGCGCGTCGCGCAGGCCATCACGAGCGGCGAGGGCATCGTCATCGCCGGCGACTACGATGCCGACGGCGCGACCGGCGTCGCCGTCGCGGTCGCCGGCCTGCGCTCGCTCGGCGCGGCGCGCGTGTCGTATGTCGTGCCGGATCGCTTCCGCATGGGCTACGGCCTGTCGCCGGCGCTCGCCGAACGCGCCGCGCAGAGCGGCGCGAGCCTGCTCATCACCGTCGACAGCGGCATCAGCAGCCACGCCGGCGTCGCGCGGGCGAGGGCGCTCGGCCTGTCGGTGATCATCACCGACCACCATCTCGCGGCCGCCGCGCTGCCCGACGCCGACGCCATCGTCAATCCGAACCAGCCGGGCTGCACGTTCGCCTCGAAGCATCTGGCCGGCGTCGGCGTGATGTTCTACCTGCTGCTGGCGGTGCGCGCGCAACTGCGGGCCGGCGGCGCGTTCGCGACGCGCGGCGAACCGAATCTCGCCGAGCTGCTCGATCTGGTCGCGATCGGCACGGTCGCCGACGTGGTGCGCCTCGACCACAACAACCGCATCCTGGTTAGCCAGGGCCTCGCGCGCATCCGCGCCGGCCGCGCGCGGCCCGGCATCGCCGCGCTGCTGCAGGTCGCCGGCCGCGCGCACGCGCGGCTCGGCTCGCTCGATCTCGGCTTCGTGGTCGGGCCGCGCATCAACGCCGCCGGCCGTCTCGACGACATCCGCACCGGCATCGACTGCCTGCTGGCGGCGGACCTGGCGACGGCGCTGCCGCTCGCGCAGCAGCTCGACCGCTTCAATCGCGAGCGCCGCGAGATCGAGGCGCAGATGCGCGAGGAAGCCCTGCTCATGGTCGAGGGCAGCGCGGCGACCGGCGTCTGCGTGTTCGAGGAAGCGTGGCACGAGGGCGTGGTCGGCCTCGTCGCCTCGAAGCTCAAGGAACGCCTGCACCGCCCGGCGATCGCGTTCGCGCGCGCCCAGGATCGGGGCCTGCTGAAAGGCTCGGGACGCTCGATCGCCGGGCTGCATCTGCGCGACGCGCTGGTGCTGCTCGACGCGCGCCATCCGGGCCTCGTGCTGCGTTTCGGCGGGCACGCCATGGCGGCGGGCCTGACGATCGCCGAGGCGGACTACGCCCGCTTCGCGCTGGCCTTCGACGCGATCTGCGCCGAGCTGCTCGACGACGACGCCCTGGCGCGCGTCGTCCATACCGACGGCGAACTCGATGCCGCGGAACTGGCGCTCGACACCGCGCAGGCGCTGGAGATGGCCGGTCCCTGGGGCCAGGGCTTCGCCGAGCCGCTGTTCGAGGGCCGCTTCCGCGTGCTGGGCCATCGCGTGCTCAAGGAACAGCACGTCAAGTACCGGCTCGACCACGCGGCCGGGCCGCTGTCGGCCATTCACTTCGGTGGCATCGACCGGCTGCGCGAGCGTGGCACACTGCACGCCACGTACCGGCTCGGCATCAGTCGCTGGCAGGACAGCGAGAGCCTGGAACTGCTGATCGTCGACGTCTGCGATTGACGCGGAACTTGCGCGCAGGCGAAGCGTTCGAACGGAAGATCATGATCAAGCGCTGCGATGGCAGGGAGTCGCCCGCCGATGCGTCGTTCGCGACGCGTTGCGCCTTCGTCGTCGCCACGCTGTCGCTCGCCGGCGCGGCCTACGGGCAGGGGCCGCCGAAGGCGGCGGGCGACGGCCTGCTCGGCAAGGCGCTGTCGGCGGCGCAGAGTGCGGCACCGGCGGCGCCGGACGAGGACGTCGAAACCGTCGTCGTGCGCCCCGACGCCTTCGCCGAATCCGATCGCAAGCTGCAGAAGGTCAGCAAGGGGCTGCCGGGCGCCGACGACGCGGCCGCCGTCAAACGCGACATGGTCGACAACGTGAAGGACTACTTCGCCCGGCGCGAGGATCCCAACGCGCTCGACGACGACACCAAGAAGACACTGCTGAAGTCCTTCGAGCCGGCCAACAACAACCCTTGAGCGGCGCCGCCGGCGGGCCGGTGCGCGCGCTGCTAGCCTGAGGCGGTCCTCGCCGCCGAGTCCGCCATGCGCTCCTTGCGCCCTGCCATCACGAACCTGTCGCGCCGCCTGCATCCGCTGTGCGCCGGCCTGGCGCTCGTGCTGCTCGCCGCCTGCCGCGCCGTGCCTCCCGCGGCAGCGGCGCATGCCGACATTGCGGACGGCGCCGTGCTGCCGCTGGTCCTGCTCGAAACGACCGATCTGCACAGCCGCGTGCTGAGCTACGACTACCAGGCCGCCGCAGCCGATCCGCGCTGGGGCTTCGAGCGCGTGGCGACGCTGATCGGGCGCGCGCGGACGCGCTATCCGAACAACCTGCTGTTCGACGTCGGCGACACCATCCAGGGCAACGCGCTGGCCGACTATCAGGCGCGCGTCGCGCCGCTGCCCTGCGACGAGGAACTGGCGATCTACCGCGCCATGGACGTCGTCGGCTACGACGCCGCCACGCTCGGCAATCACGAGTTCAATTTCGGCCTGCCGTTCCTGGCGCAGGTCACCGGCACGCCGATGCCCGGCATCGAGACGCGGCGCTGCGCGGGTCCGCACTTTCCGCTGGTCTCGTCGAACGTCTACGCCGCGGCGGATGGCGAGCCGCTGTTCCGGCCCTGGCTGATCGTCGACAAGACCCTGCGCGCGACGCTGCCGGACGGCACGACGCGGCCGGTGGCGCTGCGTGTCGGCCTGCTCGGCTTTGCGCCGCCGAAGATCATGAAATGGGACCGCGCCAACCTGCAAGAGCGGGTCCGCGTCGACGGCGCCGTCGAGGCGGCGCGGCGCTGGCTGCCCGAGCTCGAAGCGCAGCATCCCGATCTGATCGTCGCGCTGATCCACGGCGGCCCGGATGCGTCGCCGTATGACGCCGATCTCGAGGACGCCGCCTGGTATCTCGCCGCCGTGCCCGGCATCGACGCGCTGCTGATGGGGCACACGCATGCGCTGTTCCCCGGCGCGTTCGGCGACGTGCCGCAGGTCGACGCGACGCGCGGCCTGGTGCGCGGCGTGCCCGCGGTGATGGCCGGCTACTGGGGACGATCGCTGGGCCTGGTGCACCTGCGCCTGCGCCGCGAAGGCGGGCGCTGGCACAGCGAGCGCGCGCTGGCGTACAGCGAGCTCTGGCCGGTCTGCAGCGCGCCGAGCATCTGTGTCGCGCCGGATCCGCGCATCGCGCCGTTGCTGCGGGAGCTGCACGAGCGCGTCATCGCGCACGGCGCAAAGTCCGGCCAAGAGCGGCACTGAAGCGCGGCCGAGGCGGGCGCCGTCGCGCGGCCGGCGCCGCCCGGCGGCGACCCGCGTTTCGCCGGCCAGCGGCTTGCCGATCTCCTTGAGCCCGGCGCCCGCGATGAAGCCTGGCATGCCGAGCACGCCGAGCGCCGTGCTCATGCCGCCGCGCATGTGCGGATCGCGCGAGCGATAGACCGTGCGCAGCGCAGGCTCGCCGTCGCGCCGCTCGCGCGTGGGTCAATTCTACTGTCGCCGAGGTCCGGGTCCGGTCCTACGATGACGAGGGGATGACAGCATGATCGCATCCGGGCATCGAACCCGGGCATCGGCATAACAGGGAGAGCGCCTTGCGCGACATCATCGGTGGCTTGGGGATTCTGGCATTGGTGGCGCTGCTGGCGGCCTGCGGCAGCAGCAGCCCGTCGTCCCGTGACGCCGACGGCAGTTCGTCCGCCGTGCCGCGGACGCGCTACGACATGGCCAACGGCTGCTACGCGATGCAGTCGGTCGTCAGCAAGGCTTTCGTCGTGCGCGACGGCGACGGTTACCGCGCCAGCGCCGGCACGCTCGCCGAGGCCGAACCGTTCTACATGAAGCCGACCGCGCTCGGCCGCTATCTCTTCAACTGCCCGGACGCCAAGCTGCTGGCCGCCGGCGACAGCGCCGCCGGCCGCGCCGACGCGCCGTCCGACGCCGTCGACTGGACGGTCGAGGAGGCCGCCGGCGGCGGCTTCGCGGTCGCGCAGCAGGTCGACGGCCGCAAGCTCGGCCTCGACGCCGGCGGCAGGCTCGTGCTCGGCGAGCGCGCCGATGCCGTGCGCTTCGTGCCGACCACGGGATGCACGCCGTATCCGGAAATCAGCGACGACGTCGAGGGCACGACCTACAAGGGCCGCGGCGTCGACAAGCCGGTGGTCGGCTTCGCCGAAGTGCACACGCACATGGCGATGGGCAACGAGATGTCCGACGGCACGCATCCGGTCGGTCCCTCCGCCGGCGGCGTGCTGTACGGGCAGATGTTCAACCGCTTCGGCGCGCCGGAAGCGCTGAAGAACTGCGAGCTCGCGCACGGCCCGGACGGCATCCTCGATCCGGAAGCGCTGGTGCTCGACTTCACGCCGCTGAAGACGCACGACACGCAGGGCTGGCCGACCTTCGTCGACTGGCCGGCCTACGATTCGCAGCTGCACCAGGCCATGTATTACAAGTGGGTCGAGCGCGCCTGGAAGGCCGGCCTGCGCATCATGGTCTCGGAAGGCACCAACATCGCGGCGCTGTGCGATCTGGCCAAGACGCTGGAAGTCACGCACAACCCGGCGGCGGCGAGCTATGACTGCAACGACATGCGGCTCGGCATTGCCCAGATCCAGTATCTCAAGATGCTGCAGGACTACGTCGATGCGCAGGAAGGCGGTCCTGGCAGGGGCTGGTTCCGCATCGTCGGCAGCCCGGCCGAGGCGCGCCAGGTGATCAACGACGGCAAGCTCGCGGTGGTGCCGGGCCTGGAGTTCTCGAACCTGTTCGACTGCACGACGAAATCGGTCGCCGGCATCGGCGAGCAGGACGGCTGCACGAAGGAAGACATCGACCGCCAGATCGACGAGATCTGGGATCTCGGCGTGCGCGAGCTGTTTCCGTATCACGACGTCAACAGCGCGCTCGGCGGCACCGGCATCTTCGACGGCCTCGCGCTCAATTTCATCGGCTTCCTCGGCACCGGCTCGTTCTGGAAGACCTACGACTGCCCGAACGGCGGCGAGGGCGACACCTACTTCTACTCGGCCGGCGCGGTGATGACGACGGCGCTGCCGGGCACCGGCAACGATCCGCTGACGCAGGCCGTGCTGGCGCTGAGCAACGGCACGCTGCCGCTGTACCCGGCCGGCAAGCGCCAGTGCAATGCGCGCGGCATGACCGAGCTCGGCCGCTACGCCGTGCAGCAGCTGATGAAGAAGAAATTCATCATCGACATCGACCACGCCGAGCTGTCGATCAAGAGCGACATGATCGAGCTCGCCAGGCAGCAGACGCCGGCCTATCCGCTGATCTCCGCGCACGGCGGCCACGGCGGCATCAGCAACGAGCAGGCGACCGACATCCTCCGGCTCGGCGGCCTGATCTATCCGTTCAAGCCGAACGGCAAGGGCCACGTCGAATTCATGCAGAAGCTGAAGCCGATCTGGCAGGCCGCCGGCCGCAGCGATCCGCTCGCGGTCGGCTACGGCATGGATGCCAACGGCATCGCCGATCGCGCCGGTCCGCGCGGTGCCGGCTCGCAGCCGGTCGTCTATCCGTTCACGCTGTTCAAGGGCGCCGACTGGGGCGCGCAGTTCAAGGGCTTCGCGCCGGTGACCTTCGAGCTCGAAACGATTCCGCAAAGCGGCAAGACCTGGAACATCGACGAAGTCGGCACCGCGCACTACGGCCTCGTCGCCGACTACGTCGAGGAAATCCGTCTCGAAGGCGGCAAGGAAGCGCTCGACGCGCTGTACAACTCCGCCGAGGCGTATCTGCGCATGTGGGAAAAGACGGAGGACCGCTGAGGCGCATGGTGATGAAGCGCGCGCTCCTGTTCCTGATCGCCGCCGCCGCCGTGCTCGGCGGACTGTGGCTCGCGCTGCGCCCGCCGCCGGCGGATCTGTCGGCGCCCGCCGCAGCGCCGGCGCCGGCGGCCGGCGCCGTGAAACGCTTCGAACTGCGGCCGCTGCCGGCCGAAGCGCTGACGCCGGTGCTGCACGCGCGGCAGGGCGACACGATCGAATTCGTCGTCACCGCTGCCGGCGACGACGAGCTGCACCTGCACGGCTACGACCTGGCGCTGGACCTGAAGGCCGGCGAACCCGGCACGCTGCGCTTCGTCGCCGAGCATGCCGGCCGCTTCGATCTGGAGCTGCACCATGCGCACGCCGAACTCGCCGTGCTCGAAGTGCAGCCGCGCTGAGGCGTCGACGATCGGCATCGCCGCGCTTCCCGCACCTTGCGTCAGCCCCGCGCCAGCGGGAACCCGGGCGCGGTGTGCGCCGGCCCTGGCCGCGGGCTTCCGCACGCGCAGCCATGAAATCGCGCGATGCCGCGCGCCGCTCGCGCTTCGCCTCGCCGCGCTGTCGCTGTTCCCGCCCGCGGCGAGCGCCCATTCCTTCGGCCGCATCTACAACCTGCCGGTGCCGTTCTGGCTCTATGCCTACGGCGCTGCTGCGGCGCTGCTGCTGTCCTTCCTGATCGCGGCGTGGTTCGCGACCGCGGCGCCGCCGGCGCCGTCAGCCGCGCACGGCGCGCCCTCGCTCGACGGCCTGCGCGCGACGCTGCGGCGCCTGCGCCTGCCGGCGCTGCTGCGCGGCGTCTCGCTGCTCGGCCTGCTGCTGTGCATCGCGACCGGCTTGTTCGGCGTGCGCGATCCCTACCGCAATCTCGACATGACCCTGTTCTGGGTCGTGTTCGTGCTCGGCTTCGCCTATCTGAGCGCGCTGATCGGCGACCTGTATGCGCTCGTCAATCCCTGGCGCGTGCTCGCCGATCTGCTCGGCCGCGTCTGGCGCGGCTACACGCAGGGCCGCCTGCGCTACCCGCGGCGGTTGGCGTACTGGCCGGCGCTCGCGCTGTACATGCTGTTCATCTGGGCCGAGCTGTTCGGCAACACGCGGCCGTTCTCGCTTGCCGTCTGGCTCGGCGCCTACACGCTGCTGAACCTCGCCGCGGTCGGCGTGTTCGGCGCGGCCGACTGGTTTCGCCACGGCGAGTTCTTCGCGGTGTTCCTGCGCCTGATCGCCAGGATGGCGCCGCTCGACTACGCGCCGGGCCGGCATCTGCGCCTGCGCCGGCCCTTCGCCGGCCTCTCGCAGGAACGCGCGAGCTCGTGGAGCGAGCTCGTGTTTGTGCTGTTCATGCTGTCGTCCACCGCTTTCGACGGCCTGCGCGCGACCAAGGTCTGGTACAGCCTCGTCTGGGCCGACGCGACCGGCCTGCTGACGCCATGGCTCGGACAGCGGCCGATCTATCTCTACCCGCGGCTGCGCGCCTGGTATCTGCTCTACGAGAGCGTGTGCATGGTGCTGTCACCGTTCGTCTATCTGGCGGTGTACCTGCTGTTCGTCGGCATCGCGCGCCGGCTCGGCGGCCGGCGACATTCCCTGCGCGAGCTGGCCTTGTCGTTCACCTACTCGCTGCTGCCGATCGCGCTCGTCTACCACGTCACGCACTACTACACGCTGCTGCTGACGCAGGGCGTGAAGATCGTCAGCCTGCTGTCGGATCCCTTCGGCTACGGCTGGAATCTGTTCGGCACGGCCGGTCTGCTGCGCGCGCCGTTCCTGCCCGATCTCGGCACCGTGTGGCACACGCAGGTGGCGCTGATCCTGTTCGGCCACATCGTCAGCGTCTGGGTCGCGCACGCCGAGGCGCTGCGCCTGTTCCCGTCGCGTGGCCGGGCATTGCTCAGCCAGCTGCCGATGCTGGTGCTGATGGTGTCGTTCACGACGGCCGGCCTGTGGATTCTCGCGCAGCCGATCCAGGGGCGCTGAGAAACGAGCACACGCCGCTGTGGCCGAAGTCGCCGATGCAATCTGCGTGTTGCGCGGTATCGATGCATTGCCGAAGATAACCCCGATGGGGCCGTAGACCCGGCAAGAGAGGGCACGGAGCAAGCATCAACCAGAAACGCAGGGTGAGACGGGACAATGTCCGAGCAGTTCTTCGAGAGGCCGATCCTCAACTCCCCCTACGAATACCCGTCGCGCCACTGGGAACTGGATGCCACCGGACAGCCCACGCAGCTGATCAAGGAGAGCCGGCGTCCCGCCGAATTCATCACGCCGATCCCGAAGCCGAAGAAGCGCAAGGGTGGCGGCGATCAGGCCGCGCTTCAGTTCGATGATGGCAAGGGCCTGTCTTCCAAAGAGCAGCAGTACGCCCACACCGCGATCATCAACGGTGTCCGCCAGGAGGTGGACCGCTGGCGGCGGATTCCGAACCCTGCCGACTGGCGCGTCACCCCGGAGACCGCGCGCCTCCTTCAGCACTGGCGGAGCCACCCGTTCAGCAGCATCCGGCCATTTTTCTGTCAGGTGGAAGCCGTGGAGACGGCCATCTGGCTGACGGAAGTCGCACCGCAGATCGGCAAGAACGGCGAGCGCTTCCTGGAACATCTGGCCAACGCCAACCGCGATGCCAACCCGGAGTTGATGCGCCTCGCGCTCAAGCTCGCGACCGGCGCCGGCAAGACCACGGTCATGGCGATGCTGATCGCGTGGCAGACCATCAACGCCGTGCGCCGTCCGACCAGCAAGCGATTCACCCGCGGCTTTCTGATTGTCACGCCGGGCCTGACGATCCGGGATCGCCTGCGCGTCCTGCAGCCCAACGATCCGGACAGCTACTACGCCAGCCGCGAACTGATCCCGAGCGATCTGATCCCGGACCTGGAACGCGCCAAGATCGTCATCACCAACTACCACGCCTTCAAGCTGCGCGAACGCATGGAGCTGTCCAAGGGCGGCCGCCTGCTGCTCCAGGGTCGTGGCGGCGACGAGCTGGACACTCGCGAGACCGAAGGCCAGATGCTGCAGCGGGTCATGCCGGAACTCATGGGCATGAGCAACATCCTGGCGATCAACGACGAGGCCCACCACTGCTATCGCGAGAAGCCCCGGGATGAGGATCAGGACGACGACGCCGACCTGAAAGGTGACGAGAAAAAGGAGGCCGAGGAAAACAACGAGGCCGCGCGCCTCTGGATTTCCGGCCTGGAAGCGGTCAACCGCAAGCTCGGATTGGCGCGGGTCATGGACCTCTCGGCGACACCTTTCTTTCTCAGTGGCTCGGGCTATGCGGAGGGCACGCTGTTCCCCTGGACCATGAGCGACTTCTCGCTGATGGATGCCATCGAGTGCGGCATCGTCAAGCTGCCGCGCGTGCCCGTGGCCGACAACCTGCCCGGCACGCAGCCGGGCGACATGCCGATGTTCCGCAACTTGTGGGAGCACATCCGCAAGGACATGCCCAAGAGCGGGCGTGGCAAGGGATCGAAGCTCGATCCGCTCAAGCTGCCGGCGCCGCTTATCACGGCACTGGAAGCGCTGTACGGGCACTACAAGCAAACGTTCGATCTCTGGCAGCAGGCCAAGATCAATGTGCCGCCCTGCTTCATCATCGTCTGCCAGAACACCGCCATCTCGAAGCTCGTTTATGACTTCATCTCCGGCTTCGAGCGAGATAACGGTGACGGCACCACATCGTTCGAGAACGGCCGTCTGGAGTTGTTCCGAAACTTTGACGAGCACGGCAACCCGCTGGGCCGCCCCAAAACGCTGCTCATCGACAGCGAGCAACTGGAATCCGGCGAGGCGCTGGACGATAACTTCCGCGCGCTGGCCGCGCTGGAAATAGACCGCTTCCGCCGCGAGATCATCGAGCGCACGGGCGATCTCCACGCCGCCGACAACATCACCGATCAGGACCTCCTGCGCGAGGTGATGAACACCGTCGGCAAGCACGGCCGCCTGGGCGAGTCGATCCGCTGTGTGGTCTCGGTCTCGATGCTGACGGAAGGCTGGGACACCAACACCGTGACCCATGTTCTCGGCATCCGCGCCTTCGGCACGCAGCTGCTCTGCGAGCAGGTCATCGGCCGCGCGCTGCGCCGCCAGTCTTATGACCTGAACGAAGACACCAAGCTCTTCAATGTCGAGTACGCCGACGTGCTCGGCATCCCCTTCGACTTCACCGCCAAGCCTGCTGTGGCGCCGCCGCAGAAGCCGCGCGAAACCATTCAGGTCAAGGCCGTGCGGCCGGAGCGCGACCACCTGGAAATCCGCTTCCCGCGTGTGCAGGGCTATCGCGTGGAGATGCAGGACGAGCAGCTGACGGCTGAGTTCAACGAAGACTCGATTCTGGAACTGACGCCCGATCTGGTCGGCGCCACGGAAACCCGCAACTCCGGAATCATCGGCGAGACGGTCGATCTCACGCTGGCCCACACCGGCGACGTGCGCCCGTCGCAGATCGTCTACGAACTGACCTCGCATCTGATCCTCGCCAAGTACCGCGATCCGGGCGAGGCGCCCAAGCTGCACCTCTTCGGCCAGCTCAAGCGCATCGCGCGGCAATGGCTGGACCAGTGCCTGGTCTGCAAGGGCGGCACCTACCCGGCGCAGCTCAAATACAAGTCGCTGGCCGACATGGCCTGCGAGCGCATCATCGCCGGCATCAACCGCTCGCTGGTCGGCACCAAGCCGATCAAGGCCGTGCTCGATCCGTACAACCCCACCGGCTCCACGCGGCACGTCAGCTTCAACACCTCCAAGACGGATCGCTACGAAACCAGCGGCCCGCCGCCCAAGAGCCATATCAACTGGGTGATCCTGGACAGCGACTGGGAGGCGGAATTCTGCCGCGTCGCCGAAAAACACCCCCGCGTCCGTGCCTACGTGAAGAACCACAACCTGGGCCTGGAAGTGCCGTACCGCTACGGCTCGGAAACGCGCATCTACCGCCCGGACTTCATCGTGCAGATCGATGACGGCCACGCCGATCCCCTGAACCTGATCGTGGAGATCAAGGGCTTCCGCCGGGAAGACACCAAGGAGAAGAAGGCCACGATGGACGTGTACTGGGTCCCCGGCGTCAACAACCTGAAGAGCTACGGCCGCTGGGCCTTCGCCGAGTTCGGCGATGTCTGGCAGCTCGACACCGACTTCACGGCCAAGGTGGAGGCCGAGTTCGAAAAGATGCTGGCTGCCAGTGCCCCGGCCGCCGAACCCGTCGCATCAGCGGCCTGAATCTATACACGTTCTGTGTGACGTGTATAGAAAACAGGCAATATCTATACACGTCCCCCGCCTGAAGCACACAAAATGAGCATTTTGTCGCCGCCCCCGCAGCTCGCACAGGCCGTCAGCCCGGCCCGGTTCGAGACGCCGGCCGTGCTCAAGAAGCTGGTTGCCGCCAACCGCCAGCTGGCGGAACTCAAGGGCGTGGCCGCCTCGATCCCGAATCAAGGCATCCTGATCAGCACCCTCGGCTTGCAGGAGGCCAAGGAAAGCTCGGCGATCGAGAACATCGTCACCACCCATGACGAGCTGTTCCGGGAAAACACCCCGGATTCGCCCGGCAGCGCGGCGGCAAAGGAAGTGCGGCAGTACGAGCACGCCCTTCAGATCGGCTACGCGGCCGTCCGCCAGACCGGCCTGCTGACCGGCAATCACATCCTGGAGATTCAGGCGGCACTGGAACAGAGCCGCCCGGGCTATCGCAAGCTGCCCGGCACCACGCTCAAGGACGGCACCGGCCGCGTCATCTACACGCCGCCGTCGCCGGAGTTATTGCCGGACCTGATGAGCGACCTCGAACGCTTCATCAATGACGCCGCGCTGTTCGATGCCGACCCGCTGGTGAAGATGGCGCTGATCCACCACCAGTTCGAAAGCATCCACCCGTTCTACGACGGCAACGGCCGCACCGGCCGCATCATCAACGTGCTGTACCTCGTCAAGGAAAAGCACCTGGACATCCCGGTGCTTTATCTCAGCCGCGCCATCGTGCGCACCAAGGCGGATTACTACAGCAAGCTGCAAGCCGTGCGCGAGCGCGATGCCTGGGAAGACTGGGTGTTGTACATGCTCGATGCGGTCGAGACGACGGCCGCCGAAGGCATCACCACCATTCAGGACATCAAGGCCCTGTTGCTGGACTACAAGCACCGCATCCGCGCCAAGCACCGCTTCTACAGTCAGGACCTCATCAACAACCTGTTCTCGTTTCCGTACACCAAGATCGAGTTCATCCAGCATGACCTCAAGGTCTCTCGCCTGACGGCGACGCGTTACTTGGATGCGCTGGCCGCCGACGGCCTGCTGCGCAAGCGCAAGCTCGGCCGCAGTAACTACTACATCAACGAACCCCTGTTCCGCATTCTCACGGGAGAAGCGCCGCCCACGGGCGAGCAGTGAAATGGCAAAAAAAGAAAAAGCACCGCTCAAGGTGGAAGCCCTCAAGCACGAGGACGCCACGCGCAAGAACATCCCCACCGCCGAACACCAGTCGGTGATGGATGAAAAGACCAAGACGCCCATCCGCGTCGCCTACGAGCGCCGCAACAAAGACCTTGATCCGCAATTGGTCTGGCGCGGCAAGGACGAACAGGATTGGTCCGATCTCGTCGTACATGCACCGCCGCTGTATATCCAAGAGAAGGTGCATCCCAAGGCGCTGATCGACGATCTGCGCAAGCAGAGCGAAGCGGGCGCGCAGCAGCAGGCCGGCGGCATGGCGGACCTGTTCGCAGACTTCAACGGCGTGCCGGATGGCGCGAAGACCGACTTCTACCAGCACGATGCGCACTGGTCGAATCGCATGATCCTCGGCGACAGCCTGCAGGTGATGGCCTCACTGGCCGAGCGCGAGGGCCTGCGCGGACAAGTGCAGTGCATCTACTTCGATCCGCCCTACGGAATCAAATTCAACAGCAACTTTCAGTGGTCGACGACCAGCCGCGATGTGAAGGATGGCAGCGCCGAGCACATCACGCGCGAGCCGGAACAGGTCAAGGCCTTCCGCGACACCTGGCGCGACGGCATTCATTCCTACCTGACCTACCTTCGCGACCGGCTGACGGTGGCGCGGGATTTGTTGACGGACTCAGGCTCGATCTTTGTGCAGATCGGGGATGAGAACGTACACCGTGTGCGGGCGGTTATGGATGAGGTGTTTGGGGAAGACAACTTCATCGGCTTAATCTGGTTCCGCAAGAAGACGATGCCCCTCGGAGCAACCTATCTGGAGCGGATGGGGGACTACATCGTCTGGTTCGGGAAGAACACCAAAAACACCAAGTTCAGGCGGCTATTCAAGGAAATCGATATTCAAGGCGATTTTCATTGGAATTGGCGTCAAGTTGACGGAACAACTCGAAAGAAATTCTCCAAAAGCGAGCTAGAGCAGAACCCTGCCGGCGACCCTTTGCGATTGGTTTCGATGTGGCCTCCGTCTTTTAGTGCAAAAGATGTATACGGCCTACCTTTCCAAGGTAGGACTTGGCCTCCCGCTCCCGGTCAGTGTTATCCATCGGGAATGGAGAAGTTGGAACGAGTGGCAAAGGCTGATCGTTTTGAGATCGAGGGCAACTATCTTCGCTACGTAATGAAGCTGTCTGATGACAACACTACGAAACTAAATCTCACTTGGACGGATACCACCGGCGCTCGCGATCAGCGATACGTAGTCGAAACGAATGAGTTTGTAGTTCAGCGTTGCATTCTGATGGCAACCGATCCCGGCGACTTAGTGCTCGACCCCACCTGCGGTTCCGGCACCACCGCCTACGTCGCCGAACAATGGGGACGCCGCTGGATCACCATCGACACCTCGCGCGTCGCGCTCGCGCTGGCCCGCGCCCGCATCATGGGCGCGCGCTATCCCTACTACCTGCTGGCCGACAGTCCGGAAGGACAGTTGAAGGAGGCGGAAATCACCCGCACCGCGCCGGCCGCCAAGCCCACGCGCGGCAGCGTGCGGCAAGGCTTCGTCTACGAGCGCGTACCGCACATCACGCTCAAGTCCATCGCAAACAACGCTGAGATCGACGTGATCTGGGACAAGTTCCAGAAAGTGCTGGAACCGCTGCGCGCCTCGCTGACTGCAGCGCTCGGCAAGAAGTGGGAGGAATGGGAGATTCCGCGCGAGACCGACGCCAAGTGGCCGGACGCCGCCAAGAAGGCGCACGCCGACTGGTGGCAGCAGCGCATTGCCCGCCAGAAAGAGATCGACGCCTCCATCGCTGCCAAGGCGGATTCCGAATATCTCTACGACAAGCCCTACGAGGACAAGAAGCGCGTCCGCGTCGCCGGCCCGTTCACCGTGGAAAGCCTGTCGCCGCACCGCGTGCTGGCCGTCGATGAGAACGACAACCTGATCGACAAGCTCGCCGAGCCAGAACCGGACTACGGCAAGCCCCGCGACTTCGTCTCCATCATCCTCGACAACCTCAAGACTGCGGGCGTGCAGCAGGCGCACAAAGAAAATCGCATCAGCTTCACCAGCCTCACGCCCTGGCCCGGTGACCTGATCTGTGCCGATGCGCGCTATCAGGAAGGCGAAACCGAAAAGCGCGCCGCCATCTTCATCGGTCCCGAGTTCGGCACCGTCTCACGCCCGGACCTCGTCGCGGCCGCCCGCGAAGCCGCCGACGCCGGCTTCGACGTGCTGATCGCCTGCGCCTTCTCTTACGATGCCCATTCCACGGAATTCGAAAAGCTCGGCCGCATCCTCGTGCTCA
This sequence comes from Solimonas soli DSM 21787, assembly GCF_000474945.1. GTDB lineage: Bacteria > Pseudomonadota > Gammaproteobacteria > Nevskiales > Nevskiaceae > Solimonas > Solimonas soli. The sequence continues at coordinate 38,688 of NZ_AXDW01000004.1, forward strand.
AAGCGCGCATGAACGCCGACCTGCACATGGCCGAAGACCTCAAGAACACCGGCAAGGGCAACCTATTCGTGATCTTCGGCGAGCCGGACATCGACATCCTGCCGGCAGAGAAGGACCAGATTCGCGTCAAGGTCAACGGTGTGGATGTCTTCCATCCCCAGACCGGCGAAGTCCGCAGCGACGGCGCCGACGGTATCGCCTGCTGGTTCATCGATACCGACTACAACGAAGAAAGCTTCTTCGTCCGCCACGCCTACTTTCTCGGCGCCAACGACCCCTACAAATCGCTGAAGACCACCCTGAAGGCCGAAATCAACGAAGACGCCTGGGCCACGCTCAACAGCGATACCTCACGGCCATTTGATAAGCCGAAGAGCGGGCGGATCGCAGTCAAGGTTATCAATCATCTCGGGGATGAGGTCATGAAGGTGTTCAGAGTGGCATGATGCGACGGTCCTGAGAGATCAGCGCTTGATGACTCGTGTTTCTGTCAATCCCATGATGTTGCGCTGGGCGCGCGAACGCTCCGGCAGGGACATGGCTGACCTGATGATCCAGTTTCCGAAACTGCCGGAATGGGAACAACAGGCGCGGCAGCCAACCCTGAAGCAGCTGGAACAGTATGCGCGCGCGACTTACACGCCCATCGGCTATTTGTTTCTTCTCGAGCCCATCGTCGAATCCGTCCCCATACCGGATTTTCGGACCTTCGCGGATCGCGGGGTCCGGCGCCCCAGCCCGAACCTGCTGGACACGGTCTATTTGTGCCAGCAGCGCCAGGAGTGGTATCGCGAGTACGCCCAGGAGCAAGGCCTGCAGCCGGCGGACTTCGTCGGCTCCATGCGTCTGGACACACCGATCGAACAGGCTGCGACGAGAATCCGCCAGTGGCTCGGTTTCGATCTGGCTGCGCGGCGCAGTTGTGCGACTTGGGAGGATGCACTGCGGCAATTCATCAGCCAGGCGGATTCCGCGGGGGTGATGGTCATGTGCAGCGGAGTTGTGGGCAGTAACAATCGCCGATCGCTCGATCCGTCCGAGTTCCGAGGGTTTGCGCTTTCTGACCGCCTGGCGCCGCTGGTGTTCATCAATGGCAGCGATACCAAGTCTGCGCAGATGTTCACGCTTGCGCATGAAATTGCGCATCTGTGGGTGGGTCAGACGGCCCTATCCAATGCCGACGTTTCCGGTGACGATACGAACGAGCTTGAAAGCTGGTGTAACCGCGTCGCGGCGGAGTTGCTGGTGCCGCTGGACTCGCTGCGGGGCGAACTGCACGCAGATGAGGAGTTGGGCCAGCGAACCAAGCGGCTCGCGCGGACTTTCAAGGTCAGCACTCTTGTCGTATTGCGTCGCCTGCTGGATGTCGGCGTGATTCGTCGAGAGGATTTCTGGCCGATCTATCAGGCCGAAGTTGAACGCCTGCTCGCTCTGCAGGGTGCCGGTTCGGGCGGGAACTTCTACCTTTCGCAGGCTGCGCGTGTCAGCAAGCGATTCGCGCGGGCGCTGGTCGAGAGCGCGCTTGAGGGACGGACGCTGTACCGCGATGCCATGCGCATGGTGGGCGTCGCCAAGGTGGAGACGCTTCACGAGCTGGGTCGCAGCGTAGGAGTTCTGATCTGATGGCCTACCTGCTCGACGCCAACGTCTTCATTCAAGCCAACCGGTTTCACTACGGGTTCGACATCTGCCCCGGTTTCTGGGAATGGGTTGAGGTCCGAGCGGGGCAAGGATCGGTGCTGAGCGTTGCGCAGGTCGGGCGCGAGCTGCAAGCGGGCAATGACCGTCTTGCCGACTGGGCGGGAGAGCGAGACACCCGGTTCTTTCTGGAGCCGGACGCTGCAAGCCTGCAGTCGATGGTCGCTGTTTCGCAATGGGTTCTACAGCAAGGCTACGAACCCGCAGCAGTCAACACCTTTCTCCAGGTGGCCGACTACTTCCTCGTGGCTACAGCTCACGCTCACAGTCACACTGTCGTGACGCACGAGCGTCCGCAGGCCAATGCGGTTCGTCGGGTCATGATTCCCAATGCCTGCGTGGGGATGGGAGTCCGGTTCATGAATCCTTTCGAGATGCTGCGCGTAGAACGTGCGAGCTTTGTTCTGGCACAGGCTGAGCGCAACCGATAGCCACTACCGTGAACTTCCGCATTGCCGACACCTTTACCGGCAGCCTCGCGCGCCTGACTGGCGAGGAACAGAAAGCGGTTAAAACCACCGCATTCGACCTGCAGATAGATCCGGCCCAGCCAGGGATGAGCTTCCACAAGCTCGATCGCGCCAAGGACAAGAACTTCTGGTCTGTCCGCGTCAGCAGCGACATCCGGATCATTGTTCATAAAACGGATTCCAGCCTGCTGCTCTGCTACGTCGACCACCACGACAAGGCTTATCAATGGGCCGAACGCAGGAAGCTGGAGACACATCCTGCGACCGGCGCTGCGCAGCTGGTCGAGATTCGGGAGCGTGTGCAGGAAGTCGTCATTCCGAAGTATGTGGAGATTCACGAGCCTGCGCCGACGCGTGCCGTAACGGCGACTAAGCCACCGCTGTTTGCGAATCGAACGGATGCGGAACTTCTCTCTTATGGTGTTCCAGAGGAATGGCTTCCGGATGTTCGCGCGGCTGACGAGGATAGCCTTCTGATGCTGGCGGATCATCTGCCGGGGGAGGCGGCCGAAGCGCTCCTTGAGCTGGCAGTCGGTGGTATGCCTAAGGTCGCGACGGCAAAGGTCGCCGATCCATTCGAGCATCCGGACGCGCAACGTCGCTTCCGCGTGATGAAGGACGTGGAAGAGCTGGAACGCGCTCTGGCCTTCCCCTGGGAGAAGTGGACTACCTTCCTGCATCCTGCGCAGCGGCAATGGGTGGAGCGGGAATACACTGGCCCGGCCCGCATCGCCGGGTCGGCTGGCACGGGCAAGACCATTGTCGCTCTGCATCGCGCCGTGTTCCTTGCGCGCAGTCAGCCGGAATGTCGGGTGCTGTTGACGACGTTTTCGGAGACTCTTGCGAATGCGCTGAGGACCAAGCTCCGTCGCCTGATCGGCAGCGAGCCGCGGCTTGGCGAAAGGATTGATGTCCATTCGATCGATGCCATCGCATCGCGGCTATTCGAGAAGCATATTGGCAAGCTGAAGTTGGCTGATGAAGGCGTGGTCAAAAGCGGCATGCAGGCGGCGATGGCTGCTGGTGATTCGGGCAAGTTCACAATCGGTTTCTTGCTGTCGGAATGGACCGATCTGGTTGATGCATGGCAGCTCGACAGTTGGGAGGCGTACCGTGACATCAAGCGCCTGGGGCGCAAGACGAGGCTGTCGGAGGCGCAGCGCAACACCTTATGGACGCTGTTTGGCGCCGTGCGCAAGCAATTGGCAGCGGATGGATACACGACTCGATCAGGCATGTTCACCGCTTTGGCTGAAAAGCTGAAAGGGCTTGCGCAAAGGCCATTCGATTTCATCGTTGTTGATGAGGCGCAGGACCTTGGCGTTGCTCAGCTACGCTTCCTCGCCGCGCTCTGTGAAGGCGGTCCCAACAGTCTGTTCTTCGCCGGCGACCTTGGTCAGCGAATCTTCCAGCAGCCGTTCTCATGGAAGGCGCTGGGTGTGGATATTCGGGGGCGGTCGCGGACTTTGCACATCAACTACCGGACTTCCCATCAGATCAGGGCACAGGCGGATCGGCTGCTCGGCCCAGAGATTTCGGATGTCGATGGCAACACAGAAGAGCGCAAAGGCACGATCTCGGTCTTTAACGGACCGGTGCCGGAGGTTGGCACTTTCGATTCCGTGTCAGCGGAAGCGGCGGCGGCTTCTGCGTGGATCAAAGAGCGTCAGGCCGAGGGCTACCTGCCTCATGAGCTAGGGGCATTCGTGCGCTCAGGCGCTGAACTATCACGCGCCATCGCAGCGGTTGCGGCCGCCGGTCTTCCATACAAGGTCCTGGATGATGGCGTCGAGACGATTGCTGGCCATGTCTCCATCGGCACGATGCACCTCGCCAAAGGGCTCGAATTCCGCGGCGTCGCGGTCCTGGCGTGCGACGATGAGGTGATTCCGCTTCAAAGTCGCATCGACGGCATCGGTGATGAGGCCGACCTCGAAGAGGTTTACAGCACTGAGCGTCATTTGCTCTACGTCGCTTGTACCCGCGCACGTGATCGCCTGTTCGTCAGCGGCGTCGGTCCGGCGTCGGAATTTCTGGACGACCTGTTGGCGTAGCTGCAAAGGGAGCTGCTAGGCCTCCGCCATTACGCGAACAGCCGTGCGACTTTCTGCAGTGCCGCGAGCAGCTGGTCGATGTCGTCCTCGCCGTTGTAGACCGCCAGCGAGGCGCGCGCCGTCGCCGGCACCTGGAAGCGCTCCATCAGCGGCATCGTGCAGTGATGGCCGGTGCGGATCGCGACGCCTTCCATGTCGAGGACCGAGCCGATGTCCTGCGGATGCGCCTTGTCCATCACGAACGACAGGATGCCGGCCTTGTGCGGCGCGGTGCCGATGATGCGCAGGCCCGGCACTTCGGCGAGGCGCCGCGTGCCGTATTCGAGCAGCGCATGCTCGTGCGCGGCGACCGCGTCGAGGCCGATATCGTCCAGCCAGTCGATCGCCGCGGCGCAGCCGATCGCGCCCGCCATGTCCGGCGTGCCCGCTTCGAACTTGTACGGCACCTCGTTCCAGGTGCTGCCGGAAAACGCGACGGTGCGGATCATGTCGCCGCCGCCCTGCCAGGGCGGCATCGCTTCGAGATGCGCGCGCTTGGCGTACAGTGCGCCGAAGCCGGTCGGCCCGTAGAGCTTGTGCGCCGAGAACGCGTAGAAGTCGACGTCGAGCGCCTTCACATCGACCGGCAGATGGGCGATGCCCTGCGCGCCATCGACCAGCACCGGAATGCCGCGCGCATGCGCCTCACGAATGATGTCGGCGACCGGATTGATCGTGCCCAGCGAATTCGAGACCTGCGCGACGGCGACCAGCTTCGTGCGCGGGCCCAGCAGTTTCTTCCAGGCGTCGAGATCGAGCGAGCCGTCGTCGAGCACCGGCGCCGCGACGGTTTTCGCGCCGGCGAGCTGCCAGGGCACGATGTCGGAATGATGTTCCATGCCGGTGACGAGCACCTCGTCGCCGGGCTGCAGGCGCGGCTGCAGGAAGCTGCGCGCGACCAGATTGATGCTCTCCGTCGTGCCGCGCGTGAAGACGATTTCCTCGCGGCTCGCCTTGATGAAGGCGGCGATGCGATCGCGCGCACCCTCGTAGGCGGTGGTCGCGCGCTCGGCGAGCTCGTGCACGGCGCGGTGCACGTTGGCGTTCTGGTGGCGGTAGTAGTAGTCGATGGCCCGCAGCATCGCTTCGGGCTTCTGTGTGGTCGCCGCGTTGTCGAGATAGGCGAGGCGCTTGCCGCGCACCTTCTCCTGCAGGATGGGGAACTGCGCGCGGATCGCCGCGAGATCGAGCGGCTTCGCCGCGGACGCGACGGCGCTCATGCCGGTTCTCCTTCTGCTTCGACTGCGCCGGGCGGAACGCGCAAGGCGTCGAGGTCCAGGTCGGCGCCGAGCGCGGCGGTGATGCGCTGCGCGACGCGCGTGCGCAGGCCGGCGTGGGGAATCTTCTCGATCACGTCGTTGGCGAAGCTGTAGGTGAGCAGCGCGCGCGCCGTGGCTTCCGACACGCCGCGCGCGCGCAGGTAGAACACCGCGGCCGGATCGAGCTGGCCGCAGCTGACGCCGTGCGCGGCCTTGACGTCGTCGGCATAGATTTCGAGTTCGGGCTTGGCGTCGATTTCGGCGCCCTTGGCCAGCATCAGGCTGGCGATGCTCTGTTCCGAGTCGCTCTTCTGCGCGCCGCGCTGCATGACGACGCGACCGTTGAGCACCGACCGGCTCGGCCCGAAGCCGAGGCCGCGGAAGAACTGCCGGCTGGTGCCGTGCGTGGTGGCGTGGTCGATCTCGTACTGGTTGTCGAGATGGACCTTCTGCTCCGAGGCGAACAGCCCGGCCAGCTCGGCGTAGGCGCCCGGCGCGTCGAGGCGTACGCGCCAGTCGTTGCGGATCAGCTGGCCGCCGAGATCGACGTTGACCAGCGAAAGGCGCGCGTCGCGGCCGACCGTGGCGGCGCAGTGCAGCCACTGCGTCGTCGCGCGGCTTTCGTCCTGCACGCGGACGAGCGTCAGCCGCGCGCCCTCATCGAGTTCGATCGCCAGGCTCTGCGTGCCGAGGCGTTCCGCGCCGGGCAGGCCGACGTTCTGCACGATCAGGGTCGCCTGCGCGCCGCGCTCCAGCTTGACGCGATGCGCGAGATGCGTCATCTCGCCGGTGTCCTGCGCGTTCGATACCGTGAGCAGGTGCACCGGCTGCGCGAGCGTCGCGCGGCGCGCGACGACGAGCTGCAGGCCGGGCTGCGCGAAGGCGCGATGCAGGCCGGCGAGACCGGCATGCGTGTCGGGCAGCGGCAGCGTGTCTTCCACCGTGTCGGCGCCGGCCACGCGGCGGCCGTTGACGAAGACGTGCTCGTCGCAGCCGGCGAGTCGCCAGCTTCCGTATGGCGTGTCGACCGCCGCCGCGAGCCGCACCGGCCGCGCGGGCAGGGCCGCGAGATTCGTGTAGTGCCAGCGCTCGATCGAATCGTCCGGCAGGCCGAATTCGAGGAAGGCGTCGAAGGCCGCGGCGCGCGCGCTGCGCTCGATGCCGGACAGCGAGCCGGCGAGCTGCGCGAAGGCCTCGCCATACGAGGCGTGAATGCTGTCGCTTGCCTTCGTCATCACGCCGCCTGCAGCCAGCCGTAGCCCTTCTCTTCGAGCTCGCGCGCCAGTTCGGGACCGCCGCTCCTGACGATGCGTCCAGCCGCGAGCACGTGCACGAAGTCCGGCTGCACGTAGTCGAGCAGGCGCTGGTAGTGCGTGACGAGGATGGTCGCGCGCTCCGGCGAGCGCATGGCGTTGATGCCGTCGGAGACGATGCGCAGGGCGTCGATGTCGAGGCCGGAGTCGGTTTCGTCGAGCACCATCAGCTTCGGCTCGAGCACCAGCATCTGCAGGATCTCGTTGCGCTTCTTCTCGCCGCCGGAGAAGCCCTGGTTGACGCCGCGCGACAGCATCGCCGGGTCCATCTTCATCTGCTTGACGCGGTGGCGCACCCAGGCGAGGAAATCGTTGGCTGCCAGTTCCGGCTCGCCGCGCTCCTTGCGCTGCGCGTTGACCGCCGCCTTGAGGAAGATCATGTTGCTGACGCCGGGAATCTCCACCGGGTACTGGAAGCCCATGAAGATGCCCTGCGCGGCGCGCTGCTCGGCCGGCAGCGCGGCGATGTCATTGCCCCGGTAGCGGATCGCGCCGGACGTGACGACATAGTCCTCGGCACCGGCGAGCACTTTCGACAAGGTCGACTTGCCGGCGCCGTTCGGGCCCATGATCGCGTGCACTTCGCCGGCGTTCACCGCGAGGTTCAGGCCCTTGAGGATTTCCTTGCCCGCGACTTCGGCGTGCAGGTTTTCGATTTGAAGTAACTGGCTCATCTCTCGTTCCAGCTGATGCGTGGGGCGGGTGCAACCCGCCTTCCGCGGTGTTTGTTTTCGCGCCGGCAGGCCGTCCATGTCGCGACTTCGGTTCCTGATCCGGCCCCGGCCCGGTCATCCATGACCGGGCGTTCGCCGGCGCCGATTGCCATTCAAGGCAATCGTCGACAACTCCGGCTCACCCCACGGCGCCTTCCAGCGACACCTGCAGCAGTTTCTGCGCTTCCACCGCGAACTCCATCGGCAGTTCCTTGAAGACGTCCTTGCAGAAGCCGTTGACGATCATCGACACCGCCTCTTCCTCGCCGATGCCGCGCGAGCGGCAGTAGAAGAGCTGGTCGTCGCCGATCTTCGAGGTCGTCGCCTCGTGTTCGAGGACGGCGCTCGGGTTGCGCACCTCGGTGTAGGGAAAAGTGTGCGCGCCGCAGTTGGAACCGATCAGCAGGCTGTCGCACCGCGTATGGTTGCGCGCGCCTTCGGCGCGTTCGTTGATGCGCACGAGGCCGCGGTAGGCCTGCTGCGCGTGGCCGGCGGAAATGCCCTTGGAGACGATCGTCGAGCGGGTGTTGCGACCGAGATGGATCATCTTGGTGCCGGTGTCGGCCTGCTGGCGATGATGGGTCAGCGCGACGGAATAGAACTCGCCGACCGAATCGTCGCCGCGCAGGATGCAGCTCGGATACTTCCAGGTGATCGCCGAGCCGGTCTCGACCTGCGTCCACGAGATCTTGCTGGCGCGGCCGCGGCAGTCGCCGCGCTTGGTGACGAAGTTGTAGATGCCGCCACGGCCTTCCTCGTCGCCCGGATACCAGTTCTGCACCGTCGAATACTTGATCTCGGCGCGATCGAGCGCGACCAGTTCGACGACCGCCGCGTGCAGCTGGTTCTCGTCGCGCTGCGGCGCGGTGCAGCCTTCGAGATAGGAGACCTGCGCGTCGTCCTCGCAGACGATCAGGGTGCGCTCGAACTGGCCGGTGTTGCGCTCGTTGATGCGGAAATAGGTCGACAGTTCCATCGGACAGCGCACGCCCTTCGGCACGAACACGAAGGAGCCGTCGGTGAACACCGCCGAGTTGAGCGCCGCGTAGTAGTTGTCGCCGACCGGCACGACGGTGCCGAGATAGCGCTTCACCAGTTCCGGATGCTCGCGCACCGCCTCGGAGATCGAACAGAAGATCACGCCCGCCTCGGCGAGCTTCTTCTTGAAGGTGGTGCCGACCGACACCGAGTCGAACACCACGTCGACGGCGACCTGAGGCTTGTCCGGCACCACGCCGGCGAGTATTTCCTGCTCACGCAGCGGGATGCCGAGCTTGTTGTAGGTCTCGATCAGCTTGGGGTCGACCTCGGCGAGCGACTTCGGCGCGTTGGCCATCGACTTCGGCGCGGCGTAGTAGGAGATCGCCTGGAAGTCGATCTTCGGATAGTGCACGTGCGCCCACTTCGGCTCGGCCATCGTCAGCCAGCGCCGGTAGGCCTTGAGGCGGAACTCGAGCAGCCAGTCCGGCTCGCGCTTCTTCGCCGAGATCAGGCGGATGACGTCTTCCGAGAGCCCGGGCGGCACGCGCTCGGACTCGATGTCGGTGACGAAGCCGGCCTCGTACTTGCGGTTCTGGACGAGGGCTTCGATCTCCTTTGCGGGGACCAAGGTGTCGCTGGGATTGGCTGCCATGAGGTCGCTATCCGTAGGTTCGGCCGGTCCCGGTCAGGCCCGGACCAGCGGGAATTCTCGAGGGCTGAGGCGCGGCGGGGGCGTAGCCGCGCCCTGCGCCATCTGCGCGAGCGTGACGGCTTCCAGCGCTTCGCGAATGGCCGTATTGATGAGCCGCCAGTTGGCGCGCGTCGCGCAGTCGGTCTCGATGCTGCAGGGCTCCGGGCCGTGCGCCGAGCAGGTGGTGACGGCGATCGGCCCTTCCAGCGCCTTGATGATGTCGGCGATCGAGATGCGCTCCGCCGCGCGCCCCAGCCGATAGCCGCCGTGGGCGCCGCGCAGCGATTCGAGCAGGCCGTCCTTGGTCAGCACTTTCAGCAGCTTGGCGACGGTCGGCGACGGAATCCGGGTGCGTTCGGCGAGTTCCTGGCCGGTGTGCGTGCGGCCGGGCTCGCGCGCCACCGCCGTCATCAGGACGGTGGCGTAGTCGGCGAGTTTGCTCAGCTTCAGCACGGGCGGAACCTAAATGGGACCAGATCAGTACGGATTGCCAGTTTAGCGGATGCGGCGTGCGGTTTGAAGATGAAGGCGGCCATGCGGCCGAAGCGTTTCCGCGCGCGCTTGGTCGCGGGCCGGCGACTGCCGCATCATCCGCGCATGAACCCTGACATCGAAACGATCGCCGCCGATGCGGTCTGGGACGTCGAACGGCCGTTCGTCGAAATCGCCGTGATCGGCGCGGCCGACATCGACCGCTTCGGTCACACCAACAACGTCGTGTATCTGTCCCTGCTCGAGCGTGTCGCCTGGTCGCACTCGGTCAGCCTCGGCCTCGATTTCGAGTCCTACGAACAGCTCGGCAGCGGTTGCGTGGCGCGCCGCCACGAACTCGATTACCTGGCGCCGACCTTCGCCGGCGACACGCTGTGGCTGGCGACCTGGGTGCACGAGAACGACTTCCGCCTCAGCATGTGGCGTCGCTACCAGATCGTGCGTGCGGCCGACCGCAAGACCGTGCTGCGCGGCCAGACGCAATGGGTCTGCGTCGACATGAAGAGCGGCCGGCCGAAGCGCATGCCGCCCGCGTTCCGGGCCTACCGGCCCTGGCCGCGGCGCGAGGGCAGCGCGGCATGAGCATCGATCACCGGCGCGGCGCGCGCGTCGTCATCGAATACTGCCCGCGCTGCCGCTGGCTGCTGCGCGCCGCCTGGACCGCGCAGGAATTGTTGACGACTTTCGAGAACGAACTCGCCGAGGTCGCGCTGCGGCCGGCCGACAGCGGCGTGTTCCGCGTGTATCTCGACGACGAGCTGCTCGCCGATCGCAAGCGCGACGGCGGCTTTGCCGATCTGCCGGCGCTCAAGCAGGCGATCCGCGACCGCGTCGCGCCCGGGCGCGATCTTGGCCACAGCGAACGCAAGGCGGCGGACTGAGGCGGCTTCAGGCGCCGAGCCAGACCAGCTGCGGCGCCGCGCCGAGCGCGCCGCGCAACAGCGCCCGCTGGCCGTAGCGCCGGGCGAGGGCTGCGATCGCCGCCTCGGGCGCATCGAACACGCAGCGGCCGGCTTCATCCCATTGCGCGTCGTCGCCGCGGTTCAGGCTCGGCACGTGGCGCCAGCCGGCCGCGTCCAGTTCGTGCACGAAGGCGGCGAGGCGCGCCGCGTTGTGCGCCGCCGGCCGGCGCTGGGCGCCGGGATTGCAGGGCGTGACGATGTGCCAGTGCGCGCGGCAGCCGGCGGCGCGCAGCGCGGCATCGGCCGCGGCGTCGATCGCGCCGACGCGGCGCGTCCAGCGTTGCCCGCCGAGCTCGCAGTCGTAGCGCGCGTCGGCGAAGGCCGCGGCCAGTGCCGTGTCGCGTGTCATGCGGCGAGCACGTCGGCCAGCAGGCGGTCGAGCAGCAGGTCGAGCATCGGCAGCTGGTCGTTCAAGGTGTGGCCGGAATCGAGAACGTGCAGCGCCGCGCGGTGCTTCTGCGCGAAGCGCTGCACCTGCGCCAGCGGCACGATGTCGTCGTGCCAGCCGTGCACGACGGTGCAGCGCTGCGGAATATCCTGCGGTTCGCCGTCCCAGCCCGGGTAGGGGAAGTAGAGCGCGGGCGCCATGAGGAACAGCGCCTGCGGCCGCAGCGCCGCGCAGGCCATCGCCGACACGTAGCCGCCCATGCTCGAGCCGGCGAGCACCAGGCGTCGCGCCTGCGGACGCAGATCGAGCAGCTGGGCGATGCGGGCCTGCGGGTCCTGCGTGTGACTATAATCCGGGCTGATGACGGCGAAGCCGCGCCGTTCGGCGGTGGCGGCGAGGTGCCGGATCTTGATGCCCCACGGCCCGCTTTCCTTGCCGTGCGCGAAGACGATCAGAGGGTCGGTCATCGTGTTAGCTTTCCCGCTTGAAGAGGCACACCGCAGCTGAGAAGGTCGGCGCATGATACGCAAAGGCAAGGGCGGGGCAGACGAGCAGGCGAATGCCGGCGGCCGCCGCGCGCGGCGTCGCGCCAAGGATCCGCTCGACGTGCAGCTGACGGTGCGCTTCAAGTTCGGCACCGAGGCCGATGACCAGGTCACCGTCATCAACAATCGCCGCGTGCCGATGGTGGGCAGCGTGATCAGCAACCGCGACCGCATCGTCAAGGGCTTCGTCAATCTGCTGATCCGTACCGCGCTGAAGCAGCCGCGCGTGGCGCGCGAGCTGTTTCCGCTGCTGACCCTGCCGGTGCGCCGGCGCCTTCCGCAATCGAGCTAGTTCGCGCGGCAATGAAAGCGCTCCATCTCTTCAACGGCGTGATGCTGTGCCTGACGGCGACTTTCGCCGTCACGCTCGGCGCCGTCTGCGTGATGTACCTGGTCCATCTCGACGAGCTGCCGCGGCTGCGCGGCGAATGGCATCTCGTGCTGCAGGTCACCGTGCTGTTCACGGTCCTGACCGCGATGTCGGCCGCCGCCTTCTGGGCGCAGTGGCGGCACTACGCCTGGCGCTGGCCGGCCGAAGGCGCCCTGCTGCTGGCGCTGGCCGTCGGCGGCTGGCTGCTGCAGCGAACCCTGGGCGGATCGCCCTGACGAGGAGCGCATGGAATATCCCAAGCCCAAGCAGTGGGATGCGCTGAGCTGGGTGCCGATCGTCGCCGGCCTGTACTGGCTGCTCGCGCACCACGGACTCGGCTGGCTGGTGTGGGCGCTGCTGCCCGGCGCGCTGCTGCTCGCCGCCGGCGTCGGCCTGCTGATGACGCCCGGCGATCCGCGCACGATCAGCCTGATGGCGGTCGGCGGCCTGCTCGGCATGCTGTTCACCCTGCCGGCCTGGTGGGTCGCCGATCTCGGCACGGCATTCTTCACCGCACTGCTCTCGTTCGGCAGCTTCCTGGCCTCCGGCCGTGCCGCCGTGCAGCGCTCGCCGCTCTATCTCGGCGCGACGCCGCCCGACCTGTCGACGCGCATGGACATCAAGGTCGCGATCGACGAGGCCGTGCTCGGTTACTTCGTCGGCGCCGCGCGCATTCCGAGCGGGCAGGCGGCACTGCGCACCTGCGAGGATTCGCTGCGCATGGAGGAGGCGATCCGCGCGCGCGGCTGGGATCGCGACCCGGAGTCGATGCATCTTGCGCCGCCGGCGCCGGAGGAGACCTACATCGATCGCGGCCGCATCTACGGCCACGACTACGAGGTGCTGCGCTTCGACAGCGCCTACGCGCCGCCCGGCGACCTGCCGAACGCCGTGGTGTGGAAGAGCCATGTCAACAACACCGAGTGCCACGTGCGCATCCTGCGCCACGCCGGCAAGCCTCGCCCCTGGCTGATGTGCGTGCACGGCTACCGCATGGGCGCGCCGTGGGTCGACATGAGTCTGTTCTCGCCGGGCTGGCTGCACCACAGGCTCGGCCTCAACATCATCCAGCCGGTGCTGCCGCTGCACGGTCCGCGCAAGGCCGGGCTGCGCTCCGGCGATCATTTCCTCGACGGCGATCTGTCGGATCTGGTCTACGCCGAGTCGCAGGCGCTCTGGGATCTGCGCCGCACGCTGGCCTGGCTGCGTGCCAGCGAGCCGGGCGCGCGCGTCGGCGTGTTCGGCATCTCGCTCGGCGGCTACAACGCGGCGCTGCTGTCGGCCTACGACGGCGAGCTCGATTTCGTCGTCGCCGGCATCCCGGTGATCGATCTCGCGCACGCCCTGTGGAGCGTCGCGCCGCCGGCGCATCGCGCCTACTACGCGCAGAACGGCCTCGACGAGGCGCGCTACCGCAACATCCTCGGGCCGGTGTCGCCGCTGACGCGGCCGCCGCTGGTGGCGCGCGAGCGCCTGTTCGTGGTCGGTGCGACGGCGGACCGCATCGCCGTGCCGCTGCACGCGCTCGAGCTCGGCCGGCACTGGAACGTGCCGGTGCAGTGGTACCAGGGCTCGCACCTGTCGGTCCGCCACGAGCACGAGATGCGCGACACGCTGAATCTGGCGATCGCCCGGGCCGGCTGGACCACCGCGGAGTGAGCGTCATCGCCGCGCTGACGCATTCAGAGTTTCGTCGGGATCGTGGGGTAGAATCGGGCACGACCTTTTTGGATTTCCCGAACCCATGATCAAAGCCGCGATCACCGGCACCGGCCTCTATACGCCGCCGCAGTCGATCTCGAACGACGAACTCGTCGCCTGCTACAACGCCTACGTCGAGAAGAAGAACGCCGAACGCGCCGAGGCGATCGCCGCCGGCAGTGCCGAAGCGCTGCAGCCTTCGAGCAGCGAGTTCATCGTCAAGGCTTCGGGCATCAAGGCGCGCTACGTGGTCGACAAGAGCGGCGTGCTCGATGTCGACATCATGCGGCCGCGCATCGCCACGCGCGGCAACGACGAGCCTTCGCTGCTCGCCGAAATGGGCGTCAGCGCCGCCAGGCAGGCGCTCGAACGGGCCGGTCGCACGGCGGCCGACATCGACTTCGTCATCGCCGCCTGCTCGAACATGCCGCGTCCGTATCCGGCGCTCGCGGTCGAGATCCAGAACCTGCTCGGCATCCAGGGCTACGCCTACGACATGAACGTGGCCTGCGCCTCGGCCGCCTTCGGCATCCAGGCCGCGGTCGACGCGGTGCGCCTCGGCAACGCGCGCGCCGCGCTGGTCGTCAATCCCGAGGTCTGCAGCGGTCACCTCAACTGGCGCAACCGCGACTGTCACTTCATCTTCGGCGACGCCGCCACCGCCGTGGTCGTCGAGCCGCTCGACGGCGCCGTGTCGCAGGACAAGTTCGAGGTGCTCGGCACCAGGCTGCAGACGCAATTCTCGAGCAACATCCGCAACAACTTCGGTTTCCTCAACGAATGCGAGATCACGCCGCGTCCCTGGGACGACGTGCTGTTCCGCCAGGAAGGTCGCAAGGTGTTCAAGGAAGTCGTGCCGATGGTTTCCGATCTGCTCGGCGCGCACCTGGCGTCGCTCGGCATCGAGCCGGCCGACGTGCGCCGCTTCTTCCTGCATCAGGCCAATCTCAACATGAACGAGCTGATCGCGCGCAAGGTCCTGGGCCGCGATCCGTCGGTCGAGGAAGCGCCGGTGATTCTCGACGAGTACGCGAACACCAGCTCGGCCGGCTCGGTCATTGCATTTCACAAGCACCACGCCGATCTGGCGCCCGGCGATGTCGCCGTGCTCTGTGCGTTCGGCGCCGGCTATTCGGCCGGTTCGGTGGTGATGAAGCGGGTCTAAGCGGCATAAGCGTCGAAGGACAAGGCAGTCATGAGTGACACTCACAATCCGGTGCGCGGCCGTTCGGTGCTTGGCCGCCTGTTCCATTTCCTGTGGATGCTGGTCAGCGGTCTGCTCAAGCTGATCATCATCGTCAGCGTGCTCGGCACACTGGCGATCGCATGGTTCGCGCTGCGCAGCGGCCACGGCGCCAAGGTGGAAGACAACATGCCGCTGGTGCTGGCGCCGACCGGCGCGCTGGTCGAGCAGATCGACGAGGACCCGGGCCAGCGCCTGCTGCAGAACCTCAACGGTCAGCCGCCGCAGCAGTCCTCGCTGCGCGATCTGATCGACGCGCTGGACGCCGCCAAGGACGATCCGCGCATCCCGTTCGCGGTGCTCAAGCTCGATGGCCTGAGCGACGCCGGACTGCCGCAGCTCGAGGAACTGGTCGCGGCGATGAAGGAATTCCGCGCCAGCGGCAAGAAGATCATCGCCTGGGGGCCGTCATACGAGCAGGCGCCGTACTACGCCGCGGCGCAGGCCGACGAAATCGTGCTGGACCCGATGGGCAGCCTGTCGATCGAAGGCTTCAGCACCTACAACAACTACTTCAAGGACGGCCTCGACAAGCTCGGCGTCGACGTGCACGTGTTCCGCGTCGGCGAGTACAAGTCGGCGGTCGAGCCGTTCACGCGCAACGACATGTCGCCGGACGCGCGCGCCGCCAACGTCGACTGGCTCGGCGATCTGTGGAAGGACTACGGCAAGGGCATCGGCGAAGGCCGCAAGCTGCCGGAAACCGCTGCCGACGACTACGTGCGCAAGCTGGGCGCCGGCCTCGAGGCGCACGGCGGCGACAATGCCGCCTATGCCAAGGCCGCCGGCCTGGTCACCAGCGTCGAGACGCTCGGCGACTTCCGCAAGCGCATGGGCGCGCAGGTCGGCATGGACGACGACCTCGGCAGCTTCCGCCAGATCCACTATCTCGACTATCTCGCGGCGATCGACTACGAAGCGTCCAAGAAGAAGCAGAGCGCGAAGAACACGATCGCGATGGTCGCCGTGCAGGGCGAGATCGTCGACGGCAGCGGCGAAGTGGGCCAGGCCGGCGGCGACGCGATCGCCGATCTGCTCGACCGCGCGCGCCGCGACGAGGACATCTCCGCCGTCGTGCTGCGTGTCAATTCGCCGGGCGGCAGCGTGTGGGCCTCCGAGCAGATCCGCCGCGCGGTCGATGCGCTGAAGGCCGACGGCAAGCCGGTCGTGGCGTCGATGTCGACGGTCGCGGCAAGCGGCGGCTACTGGGTATCGATGGACGCCGACCAGATCTTCGCGCACGACTCGACGGTGACCGGCTCGATCGGCATCTTCGGCATGATTCCGACCATCGACCGCGGCCTCGCCAAGCTCGGCGTGCACACCGACGGCGTCGGCACCACGCCGCTGGCCGGCACGCTGCGCATCGACCGGCCGATGTCGGCGGAACTGAGCCACATCATCCAGGCGCAGATCGACAAGGGTTATCGCGATTTCATCGGCGGCGTGTCGAAGGCACGCAACATTCCGGTCGACAAGGTCAACGAGATCGCGCGCGGCCGCGTGTGGAGCGGCGAGAAGGCCAAGCAGCTGGGCCTGGTCGACGCGATCGGCGGACTCGACGAGGCCGCCGACGCGGCGGCCAAGCTGGCCGGCATCGAGGACGGCGAGTACGAGCTCGAGGAAATGACGCCGGAGCGCGATTTCGCCAGCGAGCTGCTGTCGCGCTTCTCCGGCGAGGCGCGCTACGCCTGGATGCCGGCGCGTACCGCGAGCTGGCTGCGCACGATGCTGGAGAAGACCGACATCGAGCACTGGCTGTCCTCGTTCAACGATCCGCGCGGCATGTACGCGCAGTGCTTCTGCACGCCGCAGCAGGGCGGACGCGGTCGCTGATCGCGCGGCGATGCCGAAGCTGCGCGTCGACGATTTCGACATGCATTACGTGGAGGCGGGCGCCGGCCCGCCTCTGCTGCTGATCCACGGTCTCGGCGGCAGCCATCTCGACTGGGAGCACCAGATCGCGCACTTCGCGCGGCAGTACCGCGTCATCGCCCCCGATCTGCGCGGCTTCGGGGCGAGCGGCGCCGGACGTCGCCTGTACTCGATCCGCCGCCTGGCGCGCGACGTCACCGCGCTGCTCGCGCAGCTCGGCGTCGAGCGCTTCGCGCTCGTCGGCCATTCGATGGGCGGCGCGGTCGCCCAGCAGCTCGCCCTCGATACCGAGGGCCGCGTGCAGAAACTCGTCGTCGCCAACAGCATGCCGATGTTCCGCCCGCAGACGCTGCGGCACTGGATGGAATTCTCCTACCGCTGGGCGGTGATGGGGCTGCTCGGCCCGGCGCGTCTCGCGCGCATCGGCGCCTGGCGCATGTATCCCGGCGACGCGCACGCCGCCGAGCGCGAGAAGAGCATCGCGCGCGGCGCGCGCAACACGCGCTATGCCTATCTCGCGGCGCTCGCCGCGCTCGGCCGCTGGTCGGTGATGCTGCGCCTCGGCCAGCTGCGCATGCCGGTGCTGGTCATCGCGTCCGAGCACGACTACTTCACGCGCGAGGAGACCTTGCGCTTTGCGCATGCGCTGCCGCGCGGCCGCTTGCGCATCATCGCCGGCGCGCATCACGGCTTGCCGGCGGAAATGCCCGAGGTCTTCAATGCGCTGGTGACACGCTTCCTGCGCGCGCCGCACACGGTGCGCGACCAGGCGCCGCGCCACGCGGCGGCGGGCGGCGAGACGCCCGCGCACGCAGCGGCGGCCGTGCTCGCCGAGACGGGCGGCGAGCCGTGAACGAGGGCGGGGCTGCGCCGATCGGCGTCTTCGATTCCGGCGTCGGCGGTCTTTCGGTGCTCGCCGACCTGCGGCGCGAGCTGCCGCACGAATCGTTCATCTACTACGCCGACAGCGGCCATTGCCCTTACGGCGGCAAGCCGGCCGCCGAGATCGCGGCGCGCGCCTTCGCGATCAGCGACGAGCTGATCGCCGCCGGCGCCAAGCTCATCGTCGTCGCCTGCAACACGGCGACGATCGCCGCCGTCGAGCAGCTGCGCGCGACCTATCCCTTGAGCTTCGTCGGCATCGAGCCGGCGATCAAGCCGGCCGTGACGCAGACGAAGTCCGGCGTGGTCGGCGTGCTGGCCACCGGCGCGGCGCTGGCCGGCGACAAGTTCCTGCGCCTGCAGGCGCAGCACGGCGGCAAGGTGCGCGTCATCACCCAGCCTTGTCCGGGGCTCGTCGAATACGTCGAGCGCGGCGAGCTGGAGGGGCCGGCCGTGCGGGCGCTGGTCGAGCGCTATGTCGAGCCGCTGCTGCGCGACGGCGTCGACACTCTGGTGCTCGGCTGCACGCACTATCCGTTTCTGCGACCGCTGATCGCCGACGTCGCGGGATCGGGCGCGACCTTAATCGATACCGGCGCCGCAGTCGCGCGCCAGACGCGGCGCGTGCTCGATCGAGAGGGCTTGCTCAGCGCGAGCAGCGCACCTGGCAGCCTGCAATGGCGGACCAGTGGCGATCGCACCGTGGTCGCGCCGGTTGTCGAAAGGCTGTTGACTCTTTCGCCGAAGTAGAAGGCGCCGAAGAAGCGTCGCGAGCGAAGGCAGCTCGTGCGAGGACGGAGCACGGCAAGCGCAACGTACATCGGTACGTGAGCATTGCGAGCACCGCCCGCGTGCAAGATGCCGAGCGCAGCAGCTTATTCGTCGCTTTCGAAGCGCATCGACAGATCGACGGCGCGCACGTGCTTGGTGATGGCGCCGATGGCGATGCGGTCGACGCCGCATTCGGCGATCTCGCGCACGCTTTCGAGCGTCGCGCCGCCGGAATATTCGATGACGGTCCTGCCGCCGCGCGCGCGGTGCGCGCGCGTGAGCTGGACGGCCTCGCGGATCTGCGGCAGCGTGAAGTCGTCGACGAGCAGCAGGTCGACGTCGGCGTCCAGCGCCGCGCGCACCTGGTCGAAGTCCTCGGCCTCGGTCATCAGCGGCACGCCGGCGTCCAGGGCGCGCGCGTTGGCGATCGCTGCGCGGATGCCGCCGGCGGCGGCGACGTGGTTTTCCTTGATGAGGATGCCGTCGTAGAGGCCGATGCGGTGGTTGATGCCGCCGCCGCAGAGCACGGCGTATTTCTGCGCGTTGCGCAGGCCGGGCAGGGTCTTGCGCGTGTCGGCGATCCGGCAGCCGGTGCCGGCGATGGCGTCGACGTAGCGGCGCACGCTGGTCGCGGTACCGGACAGCGTCTGCAGGAAGTTCAGCGCCGGCCGCTCGCCGCTCAGCAGCGGCCGCGCCGGGCCGCGCAGGGTGTAGAGGCGCTGGTCGGCCCGCACGCGCTCGCCTTCGCCGACATGCCAGGTGATGACGATGGCCGGATCGAGCTGGCGGAACACTTCGTCGACCCAGGGCCGGCCGCAGATCACGGCGTCCTCGCGCGAGATGACGTGCGCGACCGAGGTCTGTGCGGCCGGCACCAGCCGCGCGGTGACGTCGCCGCTGCCGATGTCCTCGGCGAGGGCGCGGCGCACGCAGTCGGCGACATCGGCGGCGTTGGGAGCAGGAATCATGGCGCGGTTTCCGGTGTGGCGTTTTTCGGATGGCCGCTTCCGGCTCGCTGCCGCCGGCGGCGCAGTTCGCGGCGCTCCTGCACGGTGCGATGCCGGGCGTCACGGCGCAGCAGCCAGACCAGCGCGGCGACGAGCAGCAGGGCGACCAGGACCAGCAGCACGGTCTTGCCGCGCTTGAGCCAGAGCAGCAGCCAGTCGTGGTTCTCGGCGCCGTAGTAGCCGAGATAGACCCACAGCGGCACGCTGATCAGCGCGGCGAGGCCGTCGAGCGCGAGAAAGCGCCAGAACGGCACGCGGCGCGTCATGCCGGCGGTGAGGTAGATCGGCGTGCGCAGGCCGGGAAGGAAGCGGGCGATGAACATCAGGCGGTTGCCGTGCAGCCGGTAGAGCTGTTCGATGCGCAGGTAGCGGCGCGGCGTGACGAGCCAGGCGATCCAGCGCAGCTGCCGTGCGCGTTCGCCGAAGTGGCGGCCGACCCAGAACATCAGCGCGTCGCCCGACAGCACGCCGGCGATGCCGACCAGGCACATCAGATGCACGTTGGCGGCGCCGACGCCGGCGATGATGCCGCCGGCCGCCAGCGTGATGTCCTCGGGCACCGGCAGGCCGCAGCCGCAGGCGAGCAGCATCAGCAGCACGGCGAGATAGCCGTTGGCGGTGAACAGGCCGATCAGCGTGTCGAGCAGTTGCACGGCAAGTGCGGCGCGGCGGCGGCTTCTACTGCAGCAGGAACTCGAGCAGGGCCATCTGCGCCCACAGACGGTTCTCCGCCTCGTCGTAGATCACCGACTGCGGACCGTCGATGACCTCGGCGGCGACTTCCTCGCCGCGATGCGCGGGCAGGCAATGCAGGAAGATCGCCTCGGGCCTGGCCAGCTTCATCAGCGCCGCGTCGACCTGATAGCCGGCGAAGGCCTGCAGGCGCTTCTGCGTCTCCGCTTCCTGTCCCATGCTGGTCCAGGTGTCGGTGACGATCAGATCGGCGCCCGTCGCGGCGAGCTGCGGCGTGTCGACCAGCTCGACGGCGCCGCCGGCGGCGCGGACCAGCTGCGCGTCCGGCGCGTAGCCGATCGGCGCGGCGATCTTCAGCTTGAACTCGAACAGCGCCGCGGCTTCGATGAACGAGTGGCAGACGTTGTTGCCGTCGCCGATCCAGGCGGCGGTCTTGCCGCGCGGATCGCCGCGGTGCTCGAACCAGGTCTGCAGGTCGGCGAGCAGCTGGCAGGGATGATGCAGATCGGAGAGCCCATTGATGACCGGCACGCGCGAATTCGCGGCGAGTTCCTGCTGATCGCGCTGCGAGTCGTTGCGGATCATGATGGCGCTGCACATGCGCGACAGCACCTGCGCGGTGTCGCTGATCGGTTCGTCGCGGCCGAGCTGCGTCGCCGCCGAATGCAGGAACAGGGCGTGACCGCCGAAGCGCGCCATGCCGGCCTCGAAGCTGACGCGCGTGCGCGTCGAATTCTTGGTGAAGATCATCGCCAGCGTCTTGCCGGTGAACGGCCGGTAGCCGGTGTCCGTCTGCCGCTTCAGCGCGCTGGCACGGGCGACGACCTGCCGCGCCTCGGCGGGTGCGAGATCGGACAGCTTGAGGAAATGGCGCGGCATGACAACTCTCTTCTACGTCGGCAGCGGACGCGGCGACATCGAAAAACGGCGAGGGCCGCGCAAGCGCGGCCCTCGGCCCAACAGGCTGGGGGATTTTACCCCAACGGGCAAGATCTCATCAGGCGAGATTCTTCTCGGCGAAGTCCCAGTTGGCGAGCGCCCAGAAATGCTCGAGGAAGCTCGGGCGGGCGTTGCGGTAGTCGACGTAGTAGGCGTGCTCCCAGACGTCGCAGGTCAGCAGCGGCTTCTGGCCCTTGGTCAGCGGGTTGTCGGCATTGGCGGTCGTGGTGATCGCCAGCGAGCCGTCGGCGTTCTGCACCAGCCAGGCCCAGCCCGAACCGAACTGGCCGATCGCGGCCTCGGTGAACTGCTTCTTGAAATCCTCGACGCCGCCGAACTGTTTGACCAATGCGTCGGTCAACTTCTTGCCCGGGGCCTTCTGGTTCGGGGTCAGCGAGTTCCAGAAAAAGTTATGGTTCCAGACCTGCGCGGCATTGTTGAAGATCTTGCCGGAGGACTTCTTGACGATGTCCTCGAGCGCCATGTTCTCGAATTCGGTGCCGGCGATCAGCTTGTTGCCGTTGTCGACATAGGCCTTGTGATGCTTGCCGTAGTGGAAGTCGAGCGTTTCGGCGGACATGTGGGGAGCGAGCGCGTCGCGGGCGTACGGAAGCTCGGGAAGAGTCAAAGCCATGTGATTTTTCCTCGTGGTGCTGGTTCGGCGCGGAAAGCGCTTACTGGCTCGTGGGGCCTCACAAAATAGGCGAATACCACCAGCGATATCAATACCAGAGGAAAAGACCGGCAGCAGCGCGCGAGGCGCGCGCGTATAATCCGCGGCCGTCTGGACTCCTCGTCTCGGAGAGCACCATGGATGCCCTGGAAAGAATCAAGAAGCAAGTCACTGACAACCCGATCATTCTGTACATGAAGGGAACGCCGGATTTCCCGCAGTGCGGCTTCTCGGCGCGTGCCGTGCAGGCCCTCAAGGCCTGCGAGGTGCCGTTCTCCTACGTGAACATCTTCGAGGACGAAGAGATCTATCGCGCCCTGCCGAAGTTCGCCAACTGGCCGACCTTCCCGCAGCTCTACGTCAAGGGCGAACTGGTCGGCGGCTGCGACATCACGCTCGATCTCTATCAGAGCGGCGAGCTGCAGAAGATGCTCAGCGAGGCGGTCGGCAAGAAGGCCGCCTGAAGCCCGCCGGATACGGAAAACGCCCGCTTTGAGCGGGCGTTTTCGTTTGCCGGCCCGATCGCGCCGCGCCGGCATTTTGCACGGCGCCGCTCAGCGCTCGGCGAGCATCGCCGTCGCCACGTCGTGGCGGGTGACCTCGCCGGCGAGCTTCTCGAGCAGGCCGAGGCCGAAGTCGATCGCCGTCGCCGGCCCCTGGCTGGTGATGCAATGGCCGTCGGCGACCACCGGCTGGTCGACCCAGTGCAGCAGCTGATCGCGGAAGGCCGGGTAGCAGGTCGCCTGCTTGCCGTCGAGCAGACCGTGCGGCGCCAGCGCCAGCGCCGGCGCGGCGCAGATGCCGCCGAACCAGCGATGCGCGAGACGCTGCGCCTTCAGCTTCTCGACGAGCGGCGCGTGCGCGCCGAGCGCGCGCGCGCCGGCCTCGCCGCCCGGCAGGACGATGGCGTCGAACTCGCGGCCGGCGACCTCGTCGAACAAGGCGTCGGCGAGCAGCGCGATGTCGCGGGTGCCGCGCACCTCGCGGCTTTTGCCGATGGCGGCCACGGTCGCCTCGATGCCGCCGCGGCGCAGGACATTGACGATGGCGACGGTTTCCAGCGATTCGGAACCATCGGCGATCGGGATCAGCACGTTCATCGCTTTTTCTCCGGTGCGTGAAGCGTTTTGTTATCGGTGCCGCAGCATGACGGCAGGGACGCCGTGCCGGCAAGCGCTGCGAGCCGGCCGCGCGTCGTCGTAAGATCGCCGGCATCCGTCCCCGGTCGAGGAAACGCATGGCGCGCCGCAGTGAATTCGTCGCGTATGTCTGCGAACTGCTGGCGCCGCTCGGCGCGCTGCGCGCCAAGGCCATGTTCGGCGGCTGGGGGCTATACGCCGACGAGCTGTTCTTCGCCATCGTGCTCGACGATGTGCTGTATCTGAAGGCGGACGACGAGAGCCGCGAGCGTTTCGTCGCCGCCGCGCAGCGCCCCTTCACGGTGACGATGCGCGGCATCGAGCAGCGCATGGATTACTACACGGTGCCGGAAGCGGCGCTCGACGACGGCGACGAACTGCTGCCCTGGGCGCGTCTGGCGCTGGCGGCGGCGCGGCGCAAGGCGGCGCGCGGCACGCGCGTCGCGAACAGGCCGGCGCGCCGCCGGCCATGAAGTGCAGGGAGACGACATGAAGGTGGGTCTGCTCGTCATCGGCGACGAGATTCTCAGCGGCAAGCGGCAGGACCGGCATTTCGCCAAGGTGATCGAGCTGCTGCGCGCGCGCGGTATCGAGCTCGGCTGGGCGCAGTTCCTCGGCGACGACGAGGCGGCGATCGCCGCGGCGCTCGCCGCGGCGGCGGCGCGCGGCGACGTCGTACTGTCCTGCGGCGGCATCGGTGCGACGCCGGACGACTGCACGCGGCAGGCCGCGGCGCGCGCTTTCGGCGTGCCGGTGGAGCGGCACCGCGAGGCCGAGGCGCTGATCACCGGACAGTACGGCGCCGCGGCGTTTCCGAACCGCGTGCTGATGGCGGATTTCCCGCGCGGCGCGGCGCTGATCCCGAATCCGGTGAACCGCGTCGCCGGCTTCTCGATCGGCCGCTGCTATTTCGTGCCGGGCTTTCCGGAGATGGCGTGGCCGATGCTGGAATGGGTGCTCGACACCGAGCTGCGCGCGCTGCATCGCGCCGATCCGGACGTCGAATTCCGCCTGCGCGTGATCGGCACCAGCGGCGAGGGCGACCTTCTGCCGCTGATGCAGGAGACGCTGCGCGTGCAGCCGCAGATCAAGCTGTCGAGCCTGCCGTCGCGCGGCGGCCCCGAGCGGCCGCGCCACATCGAGTTCGGCTTCAAGGGGCCGCGCGCCGCCGCCGCGGCCGCCTACGCGCACTTCCTCGACGGCCTGTCGGCCTGGCCTGACGCGCGGGTCGAGGTGCTGGCGGCGCCCTGAGCGCGCCTCAGGCGGTGCGCGGCGCCGCGCGCCGGCTGATCAGCACGCAGGTCGCGATCACCAGCGCCACGCCGAGCCCGGCCCAGCGATCGAGGCGTTCGCCCCAGAGCAGCCAGGCCAGCGCCGCCGAGAACAGCACCGAGGCATAGGTGAAGGGCCCGACCTGCGCGGCCGGCGCCCAGCTGTAGGCGCGCGTCAGGTGCAACTGGCCGACGGTGGCGGCGATGCCGGCGGCGATCAGCAGCAGCAGCGCGCGCGGCTCCGGCGTCTGCCAGCGCCACGGCAGCGGCAGCGCGGAGACCAGCGTCGCCAGCAGGGCGAAGTAGAAGACGATGCGCTCGGCCGGCTCGGAATCGGAGATGCGGCGGACGCTGACCATGGCGCAGGCGGCGAGCAGGCCCGAGCCGGCGCCGACGATGCCGGCGAGGCCGAGCGCGCCGAAGTCGTTGCCGCGCGGATGCACGATGAGCGCGACGCCGGCGAGACCGATGAGCGCGGCCGGAAAAGCCATCGCCGTCGGCCGCTCGCCGAGCCACCACCAGGCGATGAAGGGCAGCCACAGCGGCGTCGAATAGGTCAGCAGCATGGCCGAGGCCAGCGGCAGCTGGGCGATCGCGTAGAAAAAACAGTACATCGCGGCGACGCCGAAGACCGAGCGCCAGAGGTGGCCGCCGAGGCGCCGCGTGCGCAGGCCCTGCGATCCGTGTCGCAGCAGCCAGGGCGCAAAAGCCAGTAGGCTGACCGCGCAGCGGATGAAGACCACCATCTCGTTGGCCGTGGTCGCCGCGGCGGCCTTGATGCAGACGCCGGTCGCGGAGAAGGCGGCGGCGGCATACAGCGCGTGCAGGGCGCCGCGGCGAAGATCGTTGCGCATCGTGGGCCAGGGGCGGCGAAGGAGGATCGGTGAACGGCGGTTTTTCAGGGGACGAACGGAATGTCTGGCCGCCGCCGCGCATTCTACGATCGCCGCGGCGGTCGCAGGATGCACCGGCTTTTGCGCGGAACTCATGGAATCAGTGAACACGCTGTCGCTTCTCCACGGTCTCGTCGCGGCGGCCTGCCTGCTCGCCGCGGTCGCCGGCCTGTTCGCGACGTGGAACGCGCGCCAGCGGCCGTTCGACTGGCCGCGGGCCGGGGCGATCTGCGTGCTGCTGGCGATCGGCGGCTGGATCATGCTGTCGGCCGGCCAGTTCGAGCAGCGCCTGCTGATGGCACTGTGCGCGGCCATGCTGATCAGCTGCGCCGGCCTGTTCGCCGCGCACTGGATCGGCCATCTCGGCGAGGCCGAGGAAATGGCGGCGGACCACTCGGTCGAGAAGCTGCGCGAGGAACTGCTGCTGCGCGAGGCGGCCGAGCAGCATCTGCGTTCCGCGCTGGCCGACTACCGGCGCTCGGCGGCGGATTTCGAGCAGTTCGCCTACGCGGCCTCGCACGATCTGCAGACGCCCTTGCGCAACATCGACGGCTTCGCCCGCCTGCTCGCGCAGCGCTATGGCGACACGCTGGAGGGCGACGCGCGCATGTACCTGCAGTACATGACGCAGGGCGTGCAGCAGATGCAGCAGCTGGTCGACGCGCTGCTGCAGCTGTCGCGCGTCGGCCGCAGCGAGGCGCGCATCGAGGAAAAATCGCTCGACGAGGATCTGCGTGTGGTGCGCGAGCAGCTGGCCGGCGAAATCGAGCGGCTCGGCGCGGAGATCATCGCGCCGGACCTGCCGACCGTCACCGCCGATCACGCGCTGCTCGTGCAGCTGTTCCAGAACCTCATCGGCAACGCGCTGAAGTTCCAGCCGCCGGGCCAGAAACCGCGCGTCACCATCCGCGCGCGGCGGCAGAACGAAGACTGGCATTTCACGCTCACCGACAACGGCATCGGCATTCCGGCCGCGGAAGTCGACCACGTCTTCGCGCCATTCCGGCGCCTGCATCCGCACGAGGAATTCGCGGGCACCGGCATGGGTCTGGCGATCTGCCGCAAGATCGTGGCCCATCACGAGGGCGAAATCTGGGCCGAGCCGCATGCCGGCGGCGCGCAGATCCACCTGATCCTGCCGCAGCGGGCGCGTCTCGCCCCGCGCACGGCGTCGGGCTAGCGCTGGACCGCGGCACCCGGCTTCTTGAAAATACGCGCCGCCGCCCCCAAGGCGGTGCCGGTTCACCCAGTTTCTCGAGGAACGTCATGCCGATTTACGACTACCACTGCACAGCCTGCGGTGCCGACACCGAGGTCATGCACAAGATCTCCGATCCGCCGGCCCAGGACTGCCCGGAGTGCGGCAAGCCGGGGCTCGTCAAGCAGGTCTCCGCGGCCGGCTTCCGTCTGAGCGGCGGCGGCTGGTACGAGACCGACTTCAAGTCCGGCGGCAAGAAGAACCTCGCCGACAAGGGCGGCGGCGAGAAGAGCGGCGGCGCCGAGGCCTGCGCGCCGGGTGGCTGCGCGGCGCCGGGCTGCGCCGCCAAGAGCGAAGCGGCGTAAGACGCGCGCTGCGGGCCGGCGCGTCGCCATGCGGCGCGCCGGCTTTTGGCATTCCGGCGCGTCAGCACGCCCCCACCGCACGCGGTTACACTACGCGCCCCGTAGCCGGGGCCTCCGCCCCGTCCCCGAAACCCCAGATCCGCCGGCGCGGATTCTCTCCAGAACTCATCGATGCGTAGTCACTATTGCGGCCAGGTCACCGAAGCGCTGACCGGAGAAACCGTCACCGTCTGCGGCTGGGTTCATCGCCGGCGCGATCACGGCGGCGTGATCTTCATCGACCTGCGTGACCGCGAGGGCCTGCTGCAATGCGTGTTCGATCCGGACACGCAGAAGGCGTTCGCCGCCGCCGACAAGCTGCGCTCCGAATACGTGGTCAAGATCACCGGCCGCGTGCGGCCGCGCCCGACCGGCACCGAGAATGCGAACCTGACGACCGGCAAGATCGAGTTGCTGGCCAAGGAATGCGAGCTGCTGAACAAGGCGGAAACCCCGCCGTTCCACATCGACGACGAAACGGTCGGCGAGGACACGCGCCTCAAGTACCGCTACCTCGACCTGCGTCGTCCGCAGATGCAGAAGAACCTGCGCCTGCGCCACGACGTCATCAAGCGCATCCGCGATTTCATGGATGCCAACGGTTTCGTCGATGTCGAGACGCCGATCCTGACCAAGGCGACGCCGGAAGGCGCGCGCGACTATCTGGTGCCGTCGCGTACACACCCGGGCAAGTTCTTCGCATTGCCGCAGTCGCCGCAGCTGTTCAAGCAGCTGCTGATGATGTCCGGCCTCGACCGCTACTACCAGATCGCGCGCTGCTTCCGCGACGAGGACCTGCGCGCCGACCGCCAGCCGGAATTCACGCAGCTCGACGTCGAGACCTCGTTCCTGAGCCAGGAACAGATCATGGCGCTGATCGAGGGCCTGGTGAAGGATCTGTTCAAGGCCGTGCTCGACGTCGATCTCGGCACGCTGCCGCACATGAGCTTCGAGGAGGCGATGCGCCGCTACGGCTCCGACAAGCCGGACCTGCGCAATCCGCTCGAACTGGTCGATGTGAAAGACCTCGTCGCCGACGTCGATTTCAAGGTGTTTTCGGCGCCGGCCAGTGATCCGAAGTGCCGCGTCACCGCGCTGCGCGTGCCGGGCGGTGCCAGGCTGTCGCGCGGCGAGATCGACAAGTACACCGAATTCGTCAAGGTCTACGGCGCGCGCGGTCTCGCGTACATCGTCGTCGACGACAAGGCCAAGGGCCGCGACGGCCTGCGTTCGCCGATCGTCAAGAACTTGCACGACGCCGCCCTGACCGGCATTCTCGAGCGCACCGGCGCACAGACCGGCGACGTCATCTTCTTCGGCGCCGACAAGAGTAAGATCGTCACCGATGCTTTAGGCGCTTTGCGCCTAAAGCTTGGACAAGACTTGGGTCTTACCCAAAGCGCCTGGAAGGCGCTTTGGGTGGTCGACTGGCCGATGTTCGAGTGGGACGAGGACGACGGTCGCTGGGTCTCGCTGCACCATCCGTTCACCGCGCCGAAGCCCTTCGATGCGGCGGCGCTGCGCGCGAATCCCGGCGCGACGCTGTCGCAGGGCTACGACATCGTGCTCAACGGCGTCGAGATCGGCGGCGGTTCGGTGCGCATCCACGCGCCGGACGTGCAGCAGGCGGTGTTCGACCTGCTCGGCATCGGCCCCGAGGAGCAGAAGGAGAAATTCGGCTTCCTGCTCGAGGCGCTGTCGTTCGGCGCGCCGCCGCACGGCGGCCTGGCGATCGGCCTCGACCGCCTCGTCATGCTGATGGCCGGCGGCCAGTCGATCCGCGAAGTGATCGCCTTCCCGAAGACGCAGACCGCGCACGATCCGCTGACCTCGGCGCCGAGCGAGGTCGACCTGCGCCAGCTGCGCGAACTGAGCATCCGTTCCACGGTGCAGCCGAAGGAAACGGCGGCGGCCTGAGGCCGGCGCCAAGCCCGTAGTGGAGGTGTGAGATGGCAGCAGCCCTGAAGATCGAAGAATTCAATCTGCTCGACGACGGCGAATGCGATGCGCGCATCGTCGCCGCCAAGAAGATCCTCGGCGATCGCCTGTGCATCCTCGGTCACCACTACCAGCGCAACGAGGTGTTCAAGCACGCCGATTTCACCGGCGATTCGCTGAAGCTCTCGCAGCTGGCGGCGACCACGCAGGCGGATTTCATCGTCTTCTGCGGCGTGCATTTCATGGCCGAAGTCGCCGACATCCTCACGCACGGCAAGCGCACGGTGATCCTGCCGGACCTCGCCGCCGGCTGCTCGATGGCCGACATGGCGAACCTGGTCAAGGTGCGCAGGTGCTGGGCCGAGCTGTCGGAAGTCCTCGATCCGGACCAGTGCGTGACGCCGGTCACCTACATCAATTCAGCCGCCGATCTGAAGGCCTTCTGCGGCCAGCACGGCGGCATCGTCTGCACATCGAGCAATGCACGCGCCGTGCTCGAATGGAGCTTCGCGCGCCGCGAGAAGGTGCTGTTCTTCCCGGACCAGCATCTCGGCCGCAATACCGCGAAGAACATGGGCATCGCCCTCGACGAAATGGTCGTCTGGGATTTCAGCAAGCCGCTCGGCGGCAATACGCCGCAGCAGATCAGGGCCGCGAAGATGATCCTCTGGCGCGGCTTCTGCTCGGTGCACCAGATGTTCCAGCCGACGCACATCGAGAACTTCCGCAAGCGCGTGCCGGACGGCAAGGTCATCAGCCATCCGGAGAACGCGCTCGCCGTCTGCGAGGCCAGCGATTACGTCGGCTCGACGGAATACATCCTGCGCACGGTGCGCGCCTCGCGTGCCGGCGATCACTGGCTGGTCGGCACCGAGCTGAATCTCGTCAACCGCCTCGCCGACGAGATGAAGGAGAAGGGCGTGACGGTGGAGTTCATGTCGCCGACGGTGTGCATGTGCTCGACCATGTTCCGCACCGATCCGCAGCATCTGGCGTGGACGCTCGACAATCTCGTCGCCGGCCGGACGGTGAACCGCATCCGCGTGCCGGAAGACGTCGCGTCGCCGGCGCGCGCGGCGCTCGATCTGATGCTCGAAGTGGTCGACTGAGCGGCGCGCGGGAGCGATCGGCCGCTTCTGCGGGTCCTCGCTGATCCCGCCTGCTGCTTGCGCCTTGCGGCGACTGACTTCCGTTTGCAAGGAAAAGCAGGGCGTCCGAAACGGCGAAACGCAAGCTTCGACACGAAGCCGATGCGGCAGCGTGGCGGCGCGCCCATTCACGGCACGGCGATGCGGGAGTCAAGGCAACACGCGCACCGCGTCGACGAAGTGCCGTTTCCAGTATTCGAGATGCACGCCGGCGACGATCACGGCGCGGCCGCTGGCGGGTGCGTGCACGGCCTCGTCGTCGCCGAGATAGATGGCGACGTGATCGATGCCGCGACCACTGAAGCTGTAGAAGAGCAGATCGCCGGGCACCGCATCCTCGAGATCGATCTTGCGGCCGAGCTTGTGCTGTTCGCGTGTCGTGCGCGGCAGGGCAATGCCGGCCTGGGCGTAGACGTATTGCACGAGGCCGCTGCAATCGAAGCCGGCCGGCGAGGCGCCGCCATAGCGATACGGACGGCCGACCTGGCCGAGCGCGTCGAGCACGATTTCGCGCCGCGTCGCGTCGTTCGCCGGATCGGGACGCACATGGCCCGCGCAGGCGGCCAGCGTCAGCAGCAGGAGCAGCGCCGCGATGCGCGACGCGCGCAGGGCCGGACCGCTCACGTCGGCTGCGGCGCCGTCTTCTGCATCGATGGCCGCTCGCCGAACTGCGTGTACCAGGCGGCGAGGGCATCGTGGCCCTTGCGCCATTCGAGATACGGCATGCGGAAATCGAGATAGCCGAGCGCGCAGCCGATGGTGATCTCGACCGTCGTCGGCGTCTCCTGATTCAGTTCCGCCGCTTCCTCGTCGAGCCGTGCGACCGCGCGCTGGATCGCCGCGACCTGACGGTCGAGGAACACCTGGTAGATGATGCCTTCCGGCCGGCGCTTCTCGTTGGTCGAGGCGACGGCGGCGTCGATGATGCCTTCGGCGAGGTACTGGCGGCGCAGCGCCGCCCAGCGCTTGGCGCCGCTCGGCAACGCCGCCATGCCGTGGCCGCGCGTGAACAGGTAGCTGATGATCAGGTTCGAATCCGGCAGCGCCTCGCCCTGTTCGGTGATCAGCACCGGCACCTTGGACAGCGGGTTGATCGCCAGGAATTCGGGTGGCGCCGCGTAGGGATCGACGTCGACCTCCTCGATCTGCCCGGCGAGACCGAGCTCCTCGATCACCGCACGCACGCGCCGCGTGTACGGCGACGCGAGGTTGCGGTAGAGCCGCATCTTGTTATTGCTTTCGGTTTCGCTCATCGGCTGCAGCGCTGGAGGCGGACGGCCGATTATCCGCTATCGCCGCGCATCGGCGCATGTTAAGGACGCCCCGCAAGCGGGGCTTGCGCGGCGCCGGACCGCGGCCGTCGCGGCGCGGCTCAGCCGAGCGCGAGCTTGTCGAGATAGCGTTCCGCGTCGAGCGCGGCCTGGCAGCCGGTGCCGGCCGAGGTGATGGCCTGGCGATAGACGTGATCCATGACGTCGCCGGCGGCGAACACGCCCGGCACGCTGGTCGCCGTGGCGTCGCCGTTGGTGCCGGAATGCACCTGGATATAACCGCCGTTCATCTTCAGCTGGCCTTCGAAGATTGCCGTGTTCGGCGAGTGGCCGATGGCGATGAACACGCCTTTGAGCGCGATGTCGCGGCTCGAACCGTCCTTGAGATTCTTCACGCGCATGCCGGTGACGCCGGAGTCGTCGCCGAGCACCTCGTCGAGCGTCGAGTCCCAGACGATCTCGACCTTGCCCTCGGCCTGCTTCCTGAACAGCTTGTCGTGCAGGATCTTCTCGCCCTTGAACTTGTCGCGGCGGTGCACGACGGTGACCTTGCTGGCGATGTTGGCCAGATACAGCGCTTCCTCGACGGCGGTGTTGCCGCCGCCGATCACGGCGACTTCCTGGCCCTTGTAGAAGAAGCCGTCGCAGGTCGCGCAGGCTGACACGCCCTTGCCGCGGAACGACTGCTCGCTCGGCAGGCCGAGATACTTGGCGCTGGCGCCGGTGGCGATGATCAGCGCGTCGCAGCTGTACTCCGCTTGATCGCCCTTGAGGGTGAAGGGGCGCTGCTGCAGATCGACCGAGTGGATGTGGTCATAGATGAAGGTCGTGTCGAAACGCTCGGCATGCTTCTGCATGCGCGCCATGAGGTCCGGTCCGAGCAGGCCTTCGACGTCGCCCGGCCAGTTGTCGACCTCGGTCGTCGTCATCAGCTGGCCGCCGACTTCGAGCCCGGTGATCAGCACCGGCTTGAGATTGGCGCGCGCCGCATAGACCGCGGCCGTGTAGCCGGCCGGCCCGGAACCGAGGATGACGAGACGATGGTGCTGCTTGCTCATGGGCTTTCCGTTCTTATGGCGCGGTCTTGTCCGGGCCCTGTCTGGGGGCGTTGCCGTCGGGTGCAAGTGGTTGCGAGGGACCGCGCAGCGCGGCGTGGCGCGCATCGTAAGCAGCGCCCGCGCGCAGGTCAAAACCTCCTTGCCGATGTCGTCGATCGGACAGTTCCGTGACGATCCGCCGGCAAGCGCTTGTTTGTACAGCCTGTCATCGAAACGTCACCCATTGTTCATATGCTCTTTCTGTCATTAAATGGAAGCTATGGCGATGCACGGGAAACTGATACTGGTCATCGACGACGAAGGTCCGATCCGCGAGATGCTGCGCTTCGCGTTGTCGCGCGCCGAATTCCGCGTCGTCGAAGCCTCGGGCGCCCAGGAGGCGCGGCTGCGCATCGCCGACGAGCGTCCGGACCTGATCCTGATGGACTGGATGATGCCGGGCGTGTCGGGCATCGAGTTGACGCGCGAACTGAAGAGCCAGCCGATGACGCGCGACATCCCGATCATCATGGTGACCGCCCGCGTCGAGGAAGAGGACAAGATCCGCGGCCTCAACATCGGCTGCGACGATTATGTGTCGAAGCCGTTCTCGTACCCGGAATTGATCGCGCGCATCCAGGCCGTGCTGCGCCGCGCGACGCCGGGCGGCGAGGAGGAGCGCCTGGCGATCAACGGCCTCGAGGTCGATGCCGCCAGCCAGCGCGTCACCGCCAAGGGCCAGCCGGTGCGGCTCGGTCCGACCGAATACCGCCTTCTGCACTTTTTCATCAGCCATCCCGAACGCGTCTACACGCGCGAGCAGGTGCTCGATCGCGTCTGGGGCCAGAACGTCTACGTCGAGGAGCGCACGGTCGACGTGCACATCCGCCGCTTGCGCAAGGCGCTCGAACCGTTCGGCTACGACGAAATGATCCAGACCGTGCGCGGGTCGGGCTACCGTTTTTCCGACAAGATCTGAAGCGGCCGGCATGACGCAGCCGACGACAGGGCCGGGCGCGCCGTCCGACGAACAGCAGGCCGAGTCGGCGTCGCGTCCAGGCGATGATTTTCCGTCCGCCGAACTGTGGTGGCGCGGCATCGCCAAGCTGGCGACGGTGGCCGCCGCCGGCACCGGCGCCGGACTGATCTTCGCGCGTCCCGCGCTCGGTGCCCTGCTGGCGATTCTCGCCTACGGACTGCTGCAGCTGCGCCAGCTGATCCGCCTGCGCGCCTGGCTGCATGCGCCGAAGCGTTATTTCCTGCCGGACATCGGCGGGCTGTGGGGCGAGGTGTTCGATCTGCTGATCGACCTGCAGCGCAAGAATCGCAAGCGCAAGAAGAAGCTGTCGCTGATGCTCGCCGAATTCCAGGCATCCACGGCGGCGCTGCCGGACGGCGCCGTGGTGCTCGGCGAGCGCGGCGAGATTTCCTGGTTCAATACCGCGGCGCGCCAGCTGCTCGGCCTGCGCGCGCCGCAGGATCTCGGCATCCGCGTGCCGAACCTGATCCGCCACCCGAGTTTTACCGAATTCTTCGAGAAGGGCGACTTCGAGCACGAGACCGAGGCGCCGTCGCCGCTCAACCGCAACCGTCTGCTGTCGCTGCGCATCATCCCCTATGGCAACGAACAGAAACTGCTGATCGTCCGCGACATTTCCGAGCGCCGCCAGCTCGAGGCGGCGCGTCGCGATTTCGTCGCCAACGCCTCGCATGAACTGCGCACGCCGCTGACGGTGCTGCGCGGCTACCTCGACCTGATGGACATGGACACGCACGGCAGCGGTCCGCTCGCCAGCTGGCGCTCGCCGGTGCAGGAAATGCGCAACCAGGCGCTGCGCATGGAGGCGCTGGTCAACGACATGCTGAAGCTGGCGCGCCTCGAAGGCGAGCGCGCGCACATGCGCGAAGAAGTGCTGCAGGTGCCGATGCTGGTCGCACGCGCCGTCGAGGAAGCGCGCGCGGTGTCGAAAGGCCAGCATCGCTTCGAGCAGCAGGTCGCTGCCGACCTGCTGTTGCTCGGCGGCGAGACCGAGCTCTACAGCGTCATCATCAACCTGCTCACCAATGCCGTGCGCTACACGCCGTCCGGCGGCGTCATCCGCGTGAGCTGGGAGCGCCGCCACGGCAACGCCTGTTTCGCCGTCGCCGATACCGGCATCGGCATCGCCGCCGAGGACATTCCGCGGCTGACCGAGCGGTTCTACCGCGTCGACGTCGGCCGCTCGCGCGCGTCCGGCGGCACCGGCCTCGGCCTGTCGATCGTCAAGCACGCGCTCGAATGCTTCGACGCGACGCTGGAGATCGAAAGCGAGCTCGGCGTCGGTTCGACCTTCATCTGCGTCTTCCCGCCGCACCGCATCGCCGAGCCGAGCGGCGACGCGCTGCCCGCCGCACTCAGCGACGGCGGCAAGCCCTGACGGCAGCCAGACCACACCGTTGATCCGCCCGGATGCGCCGGCCGCAGGCTGCGGCGTCCGGTGCGGTGGCGGCGGCCGACAATGGCGGGATGCAGCTGGACGCCCGCACCCTGTATTTCGTCATGTTCCTGACCTCGGTCGTGCTGGGCGTGGCCGAGCTGCTGTTCTTCATGCGCCGTAGGGAGCACCGCGGGGTCGGCTGGTGGGCGGCGGCGAACCTGCTCGGCGCGCTGGGCATGCTGCTGGTCGGCCTGCGCGACGTGATTCCCGCGCTGTGCTCGATCGCGCTCGGCAACACGCTGGCGATCGTCGCCCTGCTCGCGGCCTGGTTCGGCGTCCTGGCCTACGACGGGCGCCAACTGCCGCTGCGGTTCGCGACCGGATTCGCCGTGCTGCTGTTCACCGTGCTGGCCGTGCCCTCGGCCGTCAG
Organism: Solimonas soli DSM 21787; assembly: GCF_000474945.1. Lineage (GTDB taxonomy): Bacteria > Pseudomonadota > Gammaproteobacteria > Nevskiales > Nevskiaceae > Solimonas > Solimonas soli. The sequence goes on from NZ_AXDW01000004.1 coordinate 73,593, forward strand.
CCAGAACCTGAGCGCGCGCATCATCGTCGTCGGGCTGGCGATGGCCGTGATCGAGGCCGCGAACGCGTGGAGCGTACGGCGCATCGCGCGGCGCGACGGCTCGATCGCGGCGGCGATCTGCGCGGCGCTGATGCTGCTCTGCGCGTCCGTCAACCTCGTGCGCAGCCTCTACGTGGCCATGGCCGGCGCGGGAACCGATTACATGGGCCACAACGCGATCCACGCCTGGGCGATCTTCCTGCTGGTGCCGGCGCTGGCGGGCTGGAACATGGGCCTGATGATGATGTCGGCCGAACGCATCCAGCGCGCGCTGGCGCAAGCGGCGCGCACCGACGGCCTGACCGGCGCGCTGAATCGCGACGGCTTCCGCGAACGGGTGCACGCGCAGCTGACGCACGTCGTGCGGACCCGCCGTCAGGCGGCGCTGGCACTGATCGATCTCGATCACTTCAAGACGATCAACGACCGCGCCGGTCATGCCACGGGCGATCAGGTGCTGCTGCTCTTTGCGCAGGTTGCGCGACAGCAGTTGCGCGAGGCCGACCTGCTGGCGCGCTACGGCGGCGACGAGTTCGCCGTGCTGTTCGACGGCATCGACGCCGATCAGGCCGAGCTCGTCGCCGCGCGCCTGTGCCAGCGCTTCGCCGCGGCGGCCGTCGGCATCGTGCCGGGCCTGCGGCCGACGCTGAGCATCGGCGTCGCGGCCTTCGATCCCGGCATGTCGCTCGACACGCTGGTCACCCTGGCCGACATCGCGCTGTATCGCGCCAAGAGCGGCGGTCGCGATACGGTGGCGCTGGTGCGCGATCTGCAAGGCATCGACAGCGACGAGTACCGGACCGGGGCGGCAAAGCGCGCGCCGGCGCCGCTGCTGTTCGATTGAGCGCCGCAAACAAGCGCGCCCGGACGCAGGACGAATATCCGCTCAGTGCAGCTTCTGGCTGCCCTCGTCGTGCTTGAGCCGTGCTTGCGCCTGCGCCACCAGGTCCCCGTCGTGCTGGCGAAAAATCGCCAGATCCGGCGCCATCTTCCGGCTCAGCTCGGCCACCGCTGTGCGCAGCAGCGGCAGCGCGGCGGCGGCGTCGCCGCGCTCCAGCGCGAGACGTCCCGCTTGATAGTCGAGCAGTGCCTGCGGCGCTGCAGGCGCCGGCAGGAAGCCGTCGGCCAGGCGCGCGGCGTCGATGCCTTGCAGCAGCGCTGCGACCTCGGCGGGACGATGCAGATCGAGCAGACAGGCGGCGAGGTTGTAGCGGGCGCCGAGCAGCAGCGGGTGGTCGGCCGCATACAGGCTCCGCGAAAGTTTCAGTGATTTGCGCAGCAGCGGCTCGGCCGCCTGCGGATCGCCGGCGAAACGGGTGTAGACGCCGAGCGTGCTGAGCGCGATCTGCGTCTGCTCCGAATTTTCGCCGCTCAGTCTGGCGTAGCCCTCGTACACCTCGGTCGCCACCGGCAGCGCCTGCGCGTACTGATGCCGCGCGCCGTAGAGGCCGGCGAGAATGCTGCGCACCATCAGCGCGCGGCGGCTGTCGCGGCCGAGGCCGGCGTCGAGCGCGGCGATCGCCGGCGGCAGCAAGGCCATGGCCTCGTCGTAGCGCTGCTGGATCATCAGGTTGTTGCCGAGCACGGCGCTGGTGAACTGAGTCTTCCAGTGTGTCGCGCCCCAGTGCCGCGTCTGCCGGGCGACGAGATCGCGCAGCAGGGCCTCGCTCTCGGCGATGCGGCCGCCGAGGCGCAATGATTCGCAGAGATTGAACTCGATGCGCTCGCGGAACGTGGCATCGGCGTCGGGCAGCGTCTGCATCAGCGCCCAGGCCTTGCGGTCCAGTTCCAGCGCGGCCCCGCCGTCGAGCCGGTCACTGGCGATCTGGCTCAGCGCCTCCCAATAGCGGATCTGCGTCTCCGGGTGCGCCGGTGCCAGGCGCGCCACGTCCGCCGCCGCGTCCTTGAGCACCGCCGCCGCCTCGTCTTCATGCCCCTGGCGCGACAGGCACCAGCCGAGGCGGATGCGCGCCTCGCTCAGCGCGAGTACGTCCACCGGCTGCGCCAGCAGGTACGCCGCAATCGCCTGGCGCCCTTCGGCGATCGCCGCCTCCCAGTCGGCGAGGCCGGCCAGCGCTTCCTCCATCGCCTGGTGCAGGGCGGCGCGGATTTCCGGCGCCTCGCCGAAGCGCTGCTCGATGTGCGGCAGCGCCGACTTGGCGGCGTCCATCACGGTGACGCCGGAGCGGCCGCTGACGGCGGGATTGGCGGCGCCGATCAGATCCTGCGCCATGAAGTCGTCAACGGCGCGGGCAACGCGGTACTCCCGTTCCAGCTGTCGCGCCGTGTCGGCCGCGCGCAGATAGAACCACAGGCTCACGCCCAGGCCGAGGCCGAGCGTCGCGATGACGGCCAGCAGCAGCGGGCGGCGCGCGCGGCTGCGCTCCAGCGCGCGCTCCGCCGCCTCGGCACGGCGCGCGGCCGTCTGCGCTTCCTCGCGCTGCAGCCGGCGCTCATCGCGCCTGTTCAGCCGCGCAGTCAGCTCGGCCACGCCGGCCAGGCGCAGCGCGGGATTGCCATGCGTGGCTGCGGCGATGTCCTCGCGCAGCAGCGGATCGTCGATGTCGGCTTCCCAGCCCGGCGCGAGGGGCTTGCGCAGGTCCGCGCCGGCGATCTGATAGAGCAGCACGCCGAGCGCGTAGACGTCGCTCTGCACGGTCGGCGCGCGGCCCTGCACGAGCTCGGGCGCGAGGTAAAGCGGCGTGCCGCTGCTCGAATTCGGCGCCTGCGTCTGCGTGAGCCCGAGCGCGGTGATGCCGAGTGCCGCGAGCTGCTGCTCGGGATCGAGCAGCCGTCCGCTGCCGAAGTCGGCGAGACGCAGTTGCCAGCCTCCGTTCTTCGCCACGACCAGCACGTTGCCGGGCTTGAGATCCTTGTGCAGCACGCCGACGCTGTGCGCGGCGGCGAGCGCGCCGGCGATCTGCAGGGCGAGTTCGAGGCGCTGCGGCAGCGTCATTTGCGCCAGGCGCGTGCCGCCGTCCCAGTCGGTCAGGTTTTCGCCCGCATAGGGATATTCCAGGAAGAACGGCGCGCTTTCGAAGTTCCAGTCGAGCACGCCGACGATGTCCTCGCGCTCGCCGAGCGCTTCGAGCAGCACGCGGCACAGCGTGGCCTCGCGCTTGAGGGCGGCGAGCTGCGCGCCGTCGGCGCTGAACTTGTAGACGCGCGCCTGCTGTGTCTTGTCGTGGCGTGCGAGCCACACTTCGCTGCCCACCGTGCTCGCGAGCTGCTTCTCCAGCAGGAAGTGCTCGCGTCCCGGCACCGCTTCGCCGGCGCGCAGATCGAAGCGGCTGGCGAGCCGCCGGCCCACCGCCACGCGCTCGACGCGCCCGCTGAGGCGATAGCCGACGCGCGGCTGGGTGAGCAGCAGCGCCGCGTTGCTCTCGCCGAGCGCCTTGCGCAGCTTGGCGATGGCGTTCGGCAGGACATTCTCGACGGTCACGCGGCCGGCCCAGACCGATTCGAGAATCTCTTCCTTGGTCACGACCTCGCCCGCGTGGCGCAGCAGGAGCGCCAGCACCTGCAAGGGTCGCGGCTCCATGTCGACGGGCAGGCCGCCGACGCGCAGCTCGAGACGTGCCTCGTCGAACTCTACGCTGCCGAAACGGTAGCGGTACAGCTGCGCGCCGCCGGGCTGTGCCTGAAGTGTCATTCGCCGTTTCCCCGATGCCCCCGTGCATTCTCGCATCCCGGATGCCGCGCGAGAACGTCTGCCGTTAGAAAAACGTTAGTGCGTCGTGAATACGCGCCGCTGCGTAATCTTCAGGATCGGCTCCTGCCTTCAAAAGCGAGTGAGTCCGCCATGTCCATTTTCAGAAACCGGCGTATGGCGTTCGCCGCCGCACTGGCGTTCGTGTCCGGCTGCGGCGGCCACGATGCCGCGCCGGCGGCCGGCGCCGACCCAGCCGCGCCTGACGCCAGCCCGGCCATGCCGCATTGCCCGGTCGCGGTGCGCAAGGATCTCGCCGGGCCCGACATCGTCGGGCTCAAGCTCGGCATGACGCTGCCCGAGGCGCTCGGCACCGCGCGCTGCGCGCTCGGCGGGGATGCCCGGGTCAAGCCCGAGAACCAGTGGCTCGATCATCTCGACACCTACGGCGTCGAGCTCGGCACGCAGAGCTTCGCGGTGAAGAAGGGCGAGAGTCATCCCTGCAACTACCAGAAAGAATGGCAGTCCTGCGATGGCGCCATCAAATGGGAGCGGGTCGACGAAATCGTCACCGTCGCCACGCCGGGCGCGCCCGGCCACGAGAAGGCCGTGGCGGTCTGGCGGGTGCGGAATTTCCGCGACGGTCAGATGCCGCCCGTGCAGACCATCGTCGATGCGCTGGTCGCCAAGTACGGCCCGCCGCAACGCACACAGGACTCGGACCAGCCCAACGGCTATACCGCTGGCTACCGGGAGCTCGAATGGATACAGGATCGTCGGGGCGCGCCGCTGGCCGATCCCAATCCGCTCTACCGGCAATGCCTGGGCGCGGTCCATGCCTATGGCGAGCAGACCGATGTGCAGTGGAAGGACGGCTGCGGGCTCAACGTCTGGGCGCGCATCTCGCTGAGCGGCAAGAATCCCGGGCTCGCGCTGGAGTTCGACAGCGCGATGGTCCAGCAGAGCGATCTCTACGCCCACGCCGAGGCCACGCAGAACGCGCTGCGGCAACTCGGCCAGGCGCGACGCGAGGCAGAAGTCAAGAACGCGCAGGCAGGCAGCGATGTGCACCTCTGATCTGCGCCACGCCGTCGGCGGTGCCGCGCTGGCGCTGTTGTCCAGCCTGCTGGCTGCCTGCGGCGCGCCGGAATCGCCGGCGGCGTCGGGCGCGCCACACGCGGACGCATCGTCGTCGGGCCGGCCGGCGGCCGTTTCCGCGTCCGCGCCGGCTGGTACCGGCGCCGCGGGCGGGCAGTCGCTCGTCAACCCGGACGCTCTGCAGATGGTGCTGCTCGGCTACCGCCTGCTCGGCCGGCAGCCGCCGTTCGCGGAGTGGGCGGCCGCGCAGTACGCGGTGCAGTCGGCCAATGAGTTCGATCGCCCCGCCGCCTTGCAGCGCGAGCAGCAGCGCTTGCAGGCGGTCTACGCAAGCACCGCCGGCGTCGGCCGCCTGCGCCTGCAGGTATCGGCAAACCTGAGCGAGTACGACGCGGGGCGCGGCGGCTACTACCTCGATGCGTTCTCGCCCGGCACCTTTTTCACGTTCACGGCGCAGCCGGACTCGCACCATGAGGAGAAGGTCAGCCTGAGCGTCGACAACGACGCCGAGCTCAACTTCTGGCCGCTCGATGCGGACGCCGCGCGGCAGGTGCTGGAGAAGAACGGCGGCTCCCGCTCGGTCACGCTCGACAGCGAGTTCCTGCTCGCGGGCGCGACGCAGCGCAGCGACGGTCCGGTCATCGGCGCGCGGCTGCAGCGCTACGCGATCATTGCCAGCCGCTACGGCCAAGCCAGTCAGCTCGGCGCGCGCGTGATCGAGTCCCAATGAGGGCTTCTAAGGTTCGACGGCCGTTCCGGAAAAGTCGGCGCGCATTTCCCGGTAGGCCTGCAGCAAGGTCCACGAGGCATAGCTGGGGACCGCGACCGTGCCGAGGAAGGCGAGGAAGGGACTGATCCAGCCGAACAGGATGAGCGCCGGCAGGAACCAGACCAGGGCGCCGAACAGGTACTGCGCGAGCACCATGCCGAGAAAGCGCGGGAAGCTGATGGCGTAGGACGGGTACTGGCTGGACTTGATGCCGATCATGACATCGGTGATGCCCTTCGACTTGAAGACGTAGATGCAGGCGTTGTCACCCGGGTGTACGAACTGCGACACGAACTGCTGGCACATGCGCAGCTTGCGGAATTGCTTGTCGCCGATCCGGAAGCTGACCAGTTCGACGGCGACGGGGATCGCGGCGCCGCCGTGGTACTGCCCGGTCAGCGGATCGTGGCCGCCGCTGGCGACGTAGCCGCCGCCGGTCGTTGCGCCAAAGGAAATCACGCCGCAGTACTTCGTCATCGAAAATCTCCGTGTCGTCGGGAAAGACCAGATCAGGGTGCGAGGAAAGCCCGGCTCAACGTGGCCGGCGCCGTGCGAGCACGCCCGCGAGCAATGGCAGGAGCAAGGCGAGACCGATCGCGCCGCCGCCAGAACCGGAACCAGAACCGGAACCCGGACCAGAACCCGCGTCCGTGGCGATCGTGTACGTGGCCGTGATCACGGCGCTGTCCTGATAGCCCGAGGCGGTCGCGATCGCTTTGAGCGTGGTCGTCGAGGCGATCGTGATGGGGCCGGTGTAGAGCGCGGAGGCGCCGGTGGGCGTGCTGCCGTCGGTGCTGTAGTGGATCGCCGCGCCGGTGGTGGCGTCGGTGATGGTGACGCTCTGCGCCGCCGTGAAACTGCCGCCGGCCGGCGACAGCACCGGCGTCGCCACGACGGCGACATCGCCGGCGGTCGCGGCGACGCGGAACAGGGTGCCGTCGCCGTTCGCGCCGCCGCTGTAGGCCGCGCCGTAAAGCAGGCCGTCGCTGCCCTGCGCGAGGACCGCCTGCGGCCAGCGGCCATCGTCGCCGTCGAAGGTGTGCAGGACGGCGAACGTGCCCGACGGCGTGACGCGGAACACCGTGCCGTCGCCGGCATCGTCGCCGCCCTGCGACGCCGTGCCGTAGAGCGCGCCGTCGGCGCCGATCAGCAGCTTGGCGATCGGCAGGCCGCCTTCGGCGTGGCCGTCGAGGGCATGCAGCACGCTCAGCGTGCCGGCGGCGGTGATGCGGTAGACGATGCCGTAGCCCGTGGGGCCGCCGCCGGCCGTGCCGTAGAAGCTGCCGTCCGCGGCCTTCACCAGCCCGCTTTGCGGCCCCAGGGCGTCCGGAGGTCCGGAGAACGAATGCAACAGCGCATAGCCGCTGCCGTCGGCGGCGATGCGGAACACCGTGCCGAGCTTGTGCGCGCCGCCCTGATAGGTCGTGCCGTAGAGCGTGCCGTCGTCGCCCTGCACGAGATCGCCGTAGGGCGTTTGCCCGTCGTCACCCGAGAAAGAATGCAGCAGGGTCAGCGCTCCGGCCGGCGTGAGCCTGAATACTGTGCCCAGACCCTTCGCGCCGCCCTTGGACGTGGTGCCATAGAAGTTGCCGTCGCTGGCCTGCATCACGGTCGCGTGCGGCTGCTCGCCGTCGCTGCCGTCGAACGAGTGCAGCAGGCTCGTCGTGCCGTCCTTGCCGATCCGGAACACCGTGCCCTTGTCGCTGGCGCCGCCGACCACCGTCGTGCCGTAGAGCGCGCCGTCGCCGCCCTCGATCACGCCGGCATCCGGTCCGTGACCGTCCGCGGTGTCGGCGAATGTGTGCAGCACGCGGTAGTCGCCGGCGGCCGTATAGCGGAAAACCGTACCGAGGCGGACGCCGCCGCTGCCGCCAACCGAGGTCGTGCCGTAGAAATTGCCGTCCGAGGCGCGGACGATGCCGACCGGCAGGGCGCCGTCGACGAGCTGCGAGAAACTGTGCAGCACGGTGAAGGCATCGTCGTCCGCGCGGGCCGGCGTCCATGCGGCGGCTGCGCCGAGCGCGAACAGGACAGCGGCCGCGAGCCTGCCGGGCGGCCGGGCACGGCGGGCCTGCGCGGTGGACATCACACCCCAGTGCTTGGTCATCGACATCTCCGGATCGTCGGCAAGGAGCCGGGCGTGTTACCGAGGCCCGGACACGCAACGATCCTGCGCGGCGCTGGCACCGCGCGTATTCACGAAGACATCACGATTTTCTAACGACGCCGGTGCCGGTCCTTCCGGACCGCAAACGGACGCGGAGCGCCACGTGGCGCCGGCCGGGGGTGAAACAAAAAAGGCTGCCGATGGCAGCCTTCGTTGCGCGCAGTGTTGACAGGTTCTAGCCGAAGCGTCCGGTGATGTAATCCTCGGTGCGCGACTCGCGCGGCTTGGTGAAGACCTGGTCGGTGGTACCGAATTCGACCAGTTCGCCGAGATACATGAAGGCCGAGAAGTCGGCGGCGCGCGCCGCCTGCTGCATGTTGTGGGTGACGATGGCGATCGTGTAGTCGACCTTGAGCTGGTAGATCAGCTCTTCGATCTTCGCCGTCGAGATCGGATCGAGCGCCGAGGTCGGTTCGTCGAGCAGCAGCACCTGCGGACGCACGGCGATCGAGCGGGCGATGCAGAGGCGCTGCTGCTGGCCGCCGGACAGGCCGAGGCCCGAGGCGTGCAGCTTGTCCTTGACCTCGTCCCACAGCGCCGTGCGCTTGAGCGCGTCCTCGACGCGGTCGTTCATCTCGCTCTTGGGCACCTTCTCGTAGAGGCGGATGCCGAAGGCGATATTGTCGTAGATCGACATCGGAAACGGCGTCGGCTTCTGGAACACCATGCCGATCTGCGCGCGCAGCAGATTCAGATCCATCTTCGGATCGATGATGTTCTTGCCGTCGAGCAGCACCTCGCCCTCGGCACGCTGGCCGGGGTAGAGGTCATACATGCGGTTGAGGATGCGCAGCAGCGTCGACTTGCCGCAGCCGGACGGACCGATGAAGGCCGTGACCTTGCGATCGTACAGCGGCAGCGAAATGCCCTTCAGGGCCTTGTAGTCGCCGTAGTAGAAGTTGAGGTTGCGGACGGAGACCTTCTCGCGCAGCGCCTCGGCGGTCGGTTCGGTGAGCACGGTTTTCGTGAGTTCGACGTTGGGACGGGTCTGCATGGGGGCGTCCACCATAGTATGCATGTTATCGGGCATTCGACTGCGGCGCGGACAGGGTCCTGGCCACGATGTTCAGCGTCAGGACCGCGAGCGTGATCAGCAGCGCGCCGACCCAGGCCAGGCGCTGCCAGTCCTCGTATGGCGCGGTCGCGAACTGGAAGATGACGACCGGCAGGTTCGCCATCGAGGCGTTCATGTTGGTGCTCCAGAACTGGTTGTTCAGCGAGGTGAACAGCAGCGGTGCGGTTTCGCCGCTGATGCGCGCGACGGCGAGCAGCATGCCGGTGACCAGGCCGGCGCGCGCGGCGCGATAGCAGACCTTCTGGATCACCATCCAGCGCGGCGCGCCGAGCGCGCTCGCCGCCTCGCGCAGGGAATCCGGCACCAGCAGCAGCATGTCCTCGGTCGTGCGCACGACGACCGGCAGCACGAGGATGGCCAGCGCCACGCAACCCGCCCAGGCCGAGAAGTGCCCCATCGGCTGCACCATGATCTCGTAGACGAACAGGCCGACGACGATCGACGGCGCCGACAGCAGCACATCGTTGATGAAGCGCACGACGGTCGCGAGCTTGGTGTTGCGGCCGTACTCGGCCATGTAGGTGCCGGCGAGCACGCCGATCGGCGTGCCGATCAGGGTCGCGATCACGGTCTGGACGACGCTGCCGTAGATGGCATTGAGCAGGCCGCCGTCATTGCCCGGCGGCGGCGTGCTCTGCGTGAACACCGCCAGCGACAGGCCGCCGAAGCCCTTGATCAGCAGCGTCGCGAGAATCCAGACGAGAGCGATGAGGCCGAGCAGCGTGGCGACGTTCGACAGCACCATCGCCACCTTGTGGCCGCGGCGGCGGCGAGCGTATCGCTTCTGCGATTCGGGATTGGTGAGCGTGGTCATGAGTGGCGGCCCTCGGATTTCTTCATGCGCGCGAGCAGCAGGCGGGCGCAGGCCAGGACGATGAAGGTGATGACGAACAGGATCAGGCCGAGCGCGATCAGCGAGGACGTGTACATCACGCCGTCGGCTTCGGTGAATTCGTTGGCGATCGACGCCGAGATCGTCGTGCCCGGCGCCAGCAGCGAGGAGTGGATTCTGTGCGCGTTGCCGATCACGAAGGTGACCGCCATGGTTTCGCCGAGTGCGCGGCCGAGGCCGAGCATGATGCCGCCGATGATGCCGGTCTTGCTGTACGGCAGCACGATGTGGCGCACCACTTCCCAGGTCGTGCAGCCGAGGCCGTAGGCGGATTCCTTGAGCATCGGCGGCACCGTCTCGAATACGTCGCGGGTGATCGAGGTGATGAACGGCAGCACCATGATGCTGAGGATCAGCGCCGCGGTGAGGATGCCGATGCCGTAAGGCGGTCCGGCGAACAGGTTGTTCAGCATGGGCACGTTCTCGAACGTGGCGATCAGCGCCGGCTGCACATAGGCCTGCAGCAGCGGTGCGAGGATGAACAGGCCCCAGATGCCGTAGATGATGCTGGGGATGCCGGCGAGCAGTTCGATGGCCGTCGAGATCGGCCGTTTCAGCCAGCGCGGGCACAGCTCGGTGATGAAGATGGCGATGCCGATGCTGATCGGCACGCCGATCAGCATGGCGATGAACGCGGTCACCAGCGTGCCGTAGATCGGCGCGGCGGCGCCGAACTTTTCGGTGACCGGGTTCCAGGATTCGGTGGTGATGAAGGAGAAGCCGAAAGTCTTGATCGCCGGCAGCGCGCCGTCGACCAGCGAGATGATGACACCGCCGAGCATGACCAGGACGATGATCGCCGCGGCCCGCGTCAGCGAGCGCAACAGCGCGTCCATCAGCCGGTTCCGGCTCAGGATGCTCGAGGTTTCGGAGGCGGGCTCAACGACGGCGGTGGTCACGCGGTACTCCCCGGGGCGAAACGGTCGGAAAATCGTTCAGCGATATGCAGTGGAAAAGCGGCGGCGGAAAGCCAGGCTTCCCGCCGCCGCGGATGATAGTCGCCGGACTTACTTCCAGAGCGCGGCGCCCGAAGCGTCCTTCAGATTGGTCGCCCAGGTCTTCTCGACGAGGTCGATCACCGAGGCCGGCATCGGCACGTAGTCGAGCTCGTCGGCCATCTTGCCGCCGTTCTTGTAGGCCCAGTCGAAGAACTTCAGTGCAGCCAGCGAGTCTTCGGTCTTGTCGGCCTTCTTGTACATGACGATGAAGGTCGCCGCCGTCATCGGCCAGCTGTTGGCGCCCGGCTGGTTGGCGAGGATCAGGTAGAAGCCCTTGGCCTTGGCCCAGTCGGCGTTGGCGGCGGCCGCGGCGAAGGCATCGGCGTCCGGCGAGACCGTCTTGCCGTCCTTGTTGATCATCTTCGTGTACGTCATCTTGTTCTGCTTGGCGTACGCGTACTCGACATAGCCGATCGAGCCGTCGGTCTGCGTGACCATGTTGGCGACGCCTTCGTTGCCCTTGCCGCCGATGCCGGTCGGCCATTCGACCGACTGGTCGACGCCGACGTTGACGCGCCACGACTCGCTGACCTGGCCGAGGTAGTACGTGAAGTTGAAGGTCGTGCCCGAGCCGTCGGCGCGGTGCACCACGGCGATCGCCTTGCTCGGCAGCGTCACACCAGGGTTCAGCTTGCCGATCGCGGCGTCGTTCCACTTGCTGATGCGACCCTGGAAGATGTCGGCGAGGGTCTTGCCGTCGAGCACCAGCTGGCCGGGCGCCACGCCCTTGACGTTGATGACCGGCACCACGCCGCCCATCACCATCGGCCACTGGATCGCGCCCATCTCTTCCAGTTCTTCGACCTTCAGCGGCTTGTCGGTCGCGCCGAAGGTGACCGTCTTGGCCTTGATCTGCTTGATGCCGCCGCCGGAGCCGATCGACTGGTAGTTCAGGCCAACGCCCGTTTCCTTCTTATAGGCATCCGCCCACTTCGAGTAGATCGGGTAGGGGAAGGTCGCGCCGGCGCCGGTGATGTCGGCGGCCATCGCGGCGCACGAGAACGCCGCGCCGGCAACGGCGAGCGACACGCGCGTGAGAGTCTTGCGGAAAGCGGTCACTGGAATCTCCTGATGTGAGCTTGAATCGTCGTAATGCATCCGATGAGCGGCGGGAGGTTAGCCTTGCTCTTTTACAGTTTCGTTGCAAAGCCGTCCGCGAGCCCTCTTTGGATGCTTATTGGCCATCCCATGCCGCCGCGGCCAACCGGGCCGGCGGTTTTCACGGAAAAGCCGCACAACTGTCATCCAGCCGTCATAAACAAGCCGCACAGTGCCGCGCCTGCGTTCTCCGCCACCGCTTCGCGGCCGGACGCGCGGACTGTGAAAACCGCCAGGGGAATGCCCTATAGTCGACGGCATCGTCGCGGCACCTCGCTCCACCGGACAACGCAAGCACATGGACAAGCCGATTTTCCGCCAACACATCTCGAGCCAGTTCAACGCCGAGCTCGAGGATGTGCGTCAGCGCGTCATGGCGATGGGCGGCCTCGTCGAGCAGCAGATCGTCGACGCCACGCAGGCGCTGATGACGCTCGACGCCGCCCTCGCCGAGAAGGTCAGCCTCAATGACTTCAAGATCAATCAGCTCGAAGTGACGATCGACGAGGAATGCTCGCGCATCCTCGCCCGCCGCCAGCCGACCGCCAGCGACCTGCGGCTGGTCTACGCGGTGATCAAGACCATCACCGATCTCGAGCGCATCGGCGACGAGGCCGGCAAGATCGGCCGCATGGCCAGGGATCTCGCCTCGCAGGAGCGCCTGATCCAGAACCTGCGCGAGGTCCAGCACCTGTCGCGCGCCGTCTCCAAGATGGTGCGCGACGCGCTCGACGCCTTCGCGCGGCTCGACGCGCAGGCGGCCCTCAACGTCGCCCGCGAGGACCGCGAGATCGACCGCGAGTACGAGGCCCTGCTGCGCCAGTGCATCACCTTCATGATGGAAGACCCGCGCACCATCGGCCGTGTCATGGACATCATCTGGTGCGTGCGCGCGCTCGAGCGCATCGGCGATCACGCCAAGAACATCTCCGAGTACGTCATCTATCTGGTGAAGGGCAAGGATGTCCGCCATCTCTCGCTCGAGGCGGTGCAGCGCGAGATCGAGTCGCAGTAAGCGCTCGGCTTTGCCCGCGAGAGGCCGCGGCAGGACCGCGGCCTTTGCCGTTCCAGTGCCGGCGTCGCGCTATGCTGCGCCGGCCTTCAATCCGGAGTTCCTGTCGATGCTATCCCGCATTCTTGCCGCCGCCGCGGCGCTCGGCCTGGCGGCCTGCGCCGCGCCCAACGTGAGGCTGTACGAAGGGCCGGCCAGGCCGGCCGCCGACGTGGCGGTCATCACCATGCCCGAGCAGCTGGAGGTGGCGACCATCAACGGTGCCGAGGTACCGGCCGCCAAGGGCATGTGGAACCGTGGCGACAAGCGCCTCGAGCTATTGGCCGGGCGCTACGAGGCGCTGATCTATTACCGCGAAGTCTGGCAGGCGAGCGGCGAGGGCGACGTGCTGCGTTCGAAGAGCCCGGCCTTGTTCACCATCGACGCGCAGGCCGGGCATCAGTACCGCATCGACTATCCGCGTCCCGGCACCTATGACGACGCCAAGAAGCTCGCGCAGGACTTTCATGGCTGGGTGGAAGACGTGCAGACCGGCCAGCGGTTTGCGTCCATCGACAGCGGTCTGCAGTTCAGGGGCGGCGTCGTCGCGCAGGTGACCGGTGATACGACGCTGGTTCCGCGCGAGAAGGGCGACTCCACGCAGGCCACGACGACCGCCGTGCAGCCGCTGCCGCCGGTCGCTGCATCGGCGGGGGTTGCCGGCGCAACGGCGGTTGCCGCGCCCCCGGCCGTCGCGCCGGCACCAATGGCTCCGCCTGCTGCCAAGGCGACGCCGGTGGCGCCAGCTACGACTGCGACCGATCGCGACTGGGTCAATCTGATGAAAGGCTGGTGGCAGCAAGCGAGTGGCGACGAACGCCGCGCCTTTCTGCGCTGGGTCGGCGAGGCAAACGACAAGGCGGCGCCAGGCGCGGGTAACGATTGGCTCAGCACCATCAAAGGCTGGTGGGCCCGGGCCGGCGATGCCGACCGTCGTGAATTCCTGCGCTGGGTCGGCGAACGATCTTAAGGTCGACCGTCGGGCGCGCATGGTCCGCGCCAGATCGATGCAACGCGAAGCCCCGGCACCAAGCCGGGGCTTTGTCATTCAACTGACACATTCCTGCAAAAGTTCATTCACGGCGGCTGCCCATACTTCGCGCCGTCCGCAGAGCCGTCGTCATAGAAACGGGCGCCGCGGCGCCGTAGCTGCAGGGAGTGCGGCTTTTTCCTGCCACGAGCAGGTCCTGCGTCCATTACTCAATTGTCAGTTTGAAGGAGATGTTTGCGTGAACAAGAATCTGCTTGCGATCGCTGTGGGGGCCGCTTTCATTCTTCCGGGCGCGGCGTTCGCCGACGTCAAGGTCTACGGCAAGCTCAACGTTGGTTTCGACAGCCAGAAAGACGAACTCGGCATCTCGTCGAGCAATCAGAATCCGGCCAGCTTCAACTCGATTCCGGCCAAGGCCGCCGAGAACACCTGGAGCCTGCACGACCAGAACAACTCGTCGCGCCTTGGTTTCAAGGGCGACACCGATCTGGGCGTCGCCGACCTGAAGGCCATCTACCAGCTCGAGTACGGTATCGACCCGTTCGGCGACGACAACAAGAATTCTTCGGTGAGCGACCGTCCGTTCACGGAGCGCAACATCTTCCTCGGCCTGCAGGGCGCCTTCGGTACCGTCAAGGCAGGTCGCATCGACACGCCGGTGAAACTCGCCGGTGAAAAGGTCGACCAGTTCAACGACGAAGGCATCGGCGACGACACCAACCTGATGGTGGGTGAAACGCGTGTCAGCAACATCATCCAATACTCGACGCCGAAATTCGGTGATATCGTCACGGTCAATGTGGCGATCGTGCCGGGCGAGGGCCGCACGGCCGTCGACGACGTGAATGACGTCGACAAGAGCGTGGCGGACACGTACTACGCCTCGGTCGTAGCCGAGACCGAGCGCTGGTTCGCCACCGTGTCGTATGCCGGTAACGAAGTGAGCGGCCTGAAGATCGATGGCAAGGCCAGCAAGTCGGTGCCGACCCCGATTCCCACGCAGACGGCGACCACCGCGGTCGACATCATCCGTGTCGCGGGTGGCTTCAAGCCGATCGTCGATCTCGAGCTCGGTGCGCTGTTCCAGCAGGCGAAGGGCGTCGACCAGGATGGCAGCGCGTCCGCCGCGACCGCGAGCGAGCTGAAGGAGAACACCTATCTGCTCTCGGCCGCCTATTCGATCTCGGCCTTCAAGATCAAGGCCGAGTACGGTGAAACCAAGGGCGATTACAACGACATGAAGCGCTCGCTGATAGCGTTCGGCGTCGACTACAAGCTGAGCAAGGCGTTCACCACGCAGCTGTACTACGTCGGTTATGAGGACAAGGATCGTACCGTGTCGCTGTCCACCGGCACCGGCACGCCGGCCAAGTCGATCACCGATCCGCAGACCACCGCGATCGGCCTCGGCGTCGTCTACAACTTCTAAGCTCGCACTTTTCCCAAGTGTCGCCATTGAAGCCCGGCTCGCGCCGGGCTTTTCTTTTTGCGGCGCTGAACGTGGACTGAACCTGTGAGGCGTCGCGACCACGCAGGCGATCCTCTAAACTCTGCGACCTTATGGCCGTCAATACCCGCTCGCTCAAGATCGCCGCCGTCTCGGTGCTCATCGTCGTACTCAGCATCGGCGGCGTGTTCTTCGCCGGATATCTGATCAAGCTGGACAAGGAGATCCGCGACCGCTTCGCCGGCGCGCGCTGGGCCTTGCCGGCGCAGGTCTACGCGGCGCCACAGGAGCTGTACGCGGGTCTGGCGCTGGAGCCGAAGGAGCTGGTGCACGAGTTGCAGCGGCTCGGTTACCGCGAGGACGCGCAGCTCGGCATGACCGGCACTTATTCGGCAGGCGCGCAGCGTGTCGACCTGTACGCGCGCGGCTTCACCTTCTGGGATGGCGCGCAGCCGGCACAGAAGCTCAGCGTCGCCTTCAGCGGCGACACGGTGACCGCCGTCAGCGATGGCGACAGCGGCCAGGAAAAGGACATCGTGCGCCTCGACCCGATGCTGATCGGCAGCATCTATCCCAAGCAGGGCGAAGACCGCGTGCTGGTGCGCCTTGCCGATCTGCCGCCGCTGTTGCCCAAAGGCCTGGTCGCCGTCGAGGATCACGGCTTCTATTCGCACTCCGGCGTCAGCCTGAAGGCGATCTTCCGCGCGTCGGTCGCCAACCTGCGCGCCGGTCACGTGGTGCAGGGCGGCAGCACGATCACCCAGCAGCTGGTGAAGAATTTCTTCCTCAACAGCCGGCAGACCTGGAACCGCAAGATCAACGAAGCGTTCATGGCGCTGCTGCTGGAGAGCCATTACAGCAAGGACGAAATCCTCGAGGCGTATTTCAACGAGGTCCATCTCGGCCAGGACGGCAATCGCGCGGTGCACGGGTTCGGTCTCGGCGCGCAGTTCTACTTCAACAAGCCGCTCGCCGAGCTGCGTCCGCACGAGATCGCGCTGCTGGTCGGCATCGTCAAGGGGCCGTCGTACTACAATCCGCGGCGCAATCCGGCGCGGGCCACCGAGCGCCGCAATCTCGTGCTCGGCATCTTCCGCGACGAGAAGCTGATCAGCGACGCCGAGTACGAGCAGTACACCCAGATGCCGCTCGGCGTGGTCGGCGGGCGCGGCGGCGGCGTCGAGCGCTATCCGGCCTTCGTCGATCTGGTCAAGCGCCAGCTCGAGGACGACTACAAGGACGAGGACCTCACCAATGAGGGGCTGCGCATCTTCACCACGCTGGACCCGCGCGCGCAGGAGGCGCTGGAGGCGCGCATCCTCGAGCAGCTGCCGCTGATCGAGAAGGCGCGCAAGATCAAGCCGGGCCTGCTCGAAGCGGCGGGCGTCGTGACCAGCGCCGACCGCGGCGAGGTCATGGCCCTGGTCGGTGGCCGTGACGTGCGCTTCCCCGGCTTCAACCGCGCGCTCGATTCGCGGCGCTCGATCGGTTCGCTGGCCAAGCCTTTCGTCTATCTCACCGCGCTGCAGCGGCCGGACCGCTACAACCTGCAGACGGTGCTCGAGGACGAGCCGATCGAGCTGAAGCTGCCGGGTGCCGCGCTGTGGGCGCCGAGGAACTACGACCGGCAGCTGCACGGTCCGCAGCACCTCTACATGGCGCTGGCGCAGTCGTACAACCTGCCGACGGTGCGTCTCGGCCTCGCGCTCGGCGCCGACGCGGTGCTGAAGACCATGAAGTCGGCCGGCTACGACGGCGACGCCAAGGCATTGCCGTCAATCTTCCTCGGCGCCGTCGATGCCTCGCCGCTGCAGATCGCGCAGATGTACGGCACGATCGCCTCGGGCGGCTTCCAGGCGCGGCCGTCGGCGATTCGCGAGGTGCAGACCAAGGAAGGCAAGCCGCTGCAGCGCTTTCCGCTCGACATGAAGCAGACCTTCGCCGACGGGCCGATCTACCTGCTGACCTGGGCGATGCAGCGCGTGATGACGCTCGGCACCGGCCGCGCCGCCTATACGCAGCTGTCGCCGGACACGGTCGTCGCCGGCAAGTCGGGGACCACGGACGATTATCGCGACGCCTGGTTCGCCGGCTTCGGCGCGGACCGCGTGACGGTGGTCTGGGTCGGCCGCGACGACAACCAGTCGACCGGCCTGTCCGGCTCGTCCGGCGCGCTGCCCATCTGGGCGCGCGTGATGAAGGATCTGCACGTGCGCAGCATCGACAACATCCCGCCCGGCTCGGTCGAGGAAATCGCCATCGATCCGGACAGCGGCCTGCGCGCCGACGAACATTGCTACAACGCCGTTACCGTGCCGTACCTGCGCAACAGCGGTCCGCAGGAATGGGCGCCGTGCGCCGCGCAGAGCCAGCACGACAGCCCGATGCAATGGCTCAAGGACATCTTCGGGCACTGAGCCGGCGGCGCTCCGGTATGCGGCCGGGCGCGCACCCATGGCGGCGGCGGAGGGCGAGCGGCGGCTACAATAGCGGCTCACTGGCTCCCCCCGGACTTACGACGTGCGTTCGAAGCTGATCATCGTCTCGCTGGCGGCCGTGCTCGCCGCCTGCCAGACCACGCAGGGCACTCACCAGATCTATCCGCCGGCGGGCGGCCCGCGGGGCGAGCCGCTGCCGTCGACGCCGCCGCCGGCCGCCGCGCCGGAGCCGGTCGCGCCGCCGGCCGCGCCCGCGCCGAAACCGCTGCCGGATTATCCGAAGTCCGCCGAGCAGATCAGCGGCGGCGCGGTGACGGCGCTGATGAAGCAGGCGCGCGCCGCGCTCAACGCCGGCCAGCCGGATCGCGCCGCCGGCGCGCTCGAACGCGCGCTGCGCATCGAACCGCGCAACTATTTCGTGTGGTCGGCGCTCGGCCAGGCCTACCTGGGCCAGAAGAATTACCTGCAGGCCGAATCGGTGGCGCAGAAATCGAACGCGCTGGCGCGCGGCAACATCTACGTCGACATCGAGAACTGGAAGACGATCGCCGCGGCGCGCCAGGCGCGCGGCGACAACGATGGCGCCCTGCAGGCTTCCGCGCAGGTGGAGGCGCTGCAGGCGCAGCTGAGCGCGGCGCCGGCGCCGCCGTGAGCGGACGCGCGGAAGGCGCGCCGCGGGGCCGGCCTTGAGGCCGGAGGAGGCCGCCGAACTGCTCGGCGCGCACGGACCGTTCGCCGATCTCGACGGTTTCGCGCCGCGCGCCCCGCAGCAGCAGATGGCCGAGGCGGTCGCCGCCGCCTTCGCAGGTGACGACAGCCTGATCGTCGAGGCCGGCACCGGCACCGGCAAGACCTATGCCTACCTCGTGCCGGCCCTGCTGTCCGGCAAGCGCACGCTGGTGTCGACCGGCACCCGCACCTTGCAGGATCAGCTGTTCCATCGCGATCTGCCGCGCGTGCGCGACGCCCTGCGCGTGCCGGCGCGCGTCGCGCTGCTCAAGGGGCGCGCCAACTATCTGTGCCTGCATCGCATGAAGCGCGCGCGCGGCCAGCCGGCGCTGCGCTGGGCCTGGGAACGCCTGCGCACGATCGAGGACTGGGCGCGGCGCACGGTGTCCGGTGAGCTCGCCGAGCTCGGCGAATTCCGCGAGGACGACGGGCTGACGCGGCAGATCACCTCGACCGCCGACAACTGCCTCGGCAGCCGCTGCGAGGATTTCGAGCAGTGCTTCGTCGCGCGCGCGCGCCGCGCCGCGCAGGCGGCGGACCTGGTCGTCGTCAATCACCATCTGCTGCTCGCCGATTTCGTGCTGAAGGATCAGGGCTTCGGCCAGATCCTCTCGGGCAGCGACGCCATCATCATCGACGAGGCGCATCAGCTGCCGGAGCTGGCTGCCGAGTTCTTCGGCCGCCGTGTGTCGACGCGCCAGCTGCAGGAGCTGGCGCGCGACGTGCAGGCCGAGGCGCAGCTGCAGCCGGATCTCGCCGCGCTCGCCGAGGCGGCGCAGGTGTTCTCCGGCGACGTCAGCCGTTTCGAGCAGCTGTTCGCCGGCCTGCCGCAGCGCCAGCCGCTCGCCGTCTTCCTCGCCGACACCGAGCGTCGCCGCACGGCCGAGCAGGTCGGCGAATCGCTCGCCGGCCTGCGCCGCCTGCTGTCGCCGCTCGAGGAGCGCAATGCCGAATTCGCTGCGGCGCTCGAGCGCGCGGCGGGCCTGCTCGAACGCTGGCTGCATGTGCTGCGCGAGCCGCCGGCGGACCCTGTCGACGAACAGGATGCCGCCATGCTGCGCGAGGTGCGCTGGGTCGAGGCGCTGCTGCGCGGCGGCAGCATCAACGCCACGCCGATCGAGGTCGCCGACGATTTCCAGCGCATGCGCGAAACCTATCCGGGCACCTGGCTGTTCACCTCGGCGACGCTCGCGGTCGGCGAGGACTTCGGACATTTCAGCCGCGCGCTGGGCCTCGACGATGCGCAGACGCTGCGCCTCGACAGTCCTTTCGACTATGCGCAGCAGGCACGCCTCTACCTGCCCAAGGGCTTGCCGGAGCCGAACGATGCGCGCTATCCGCTGGCCGTCGCGGCGGCCGCGCAGCCGGTGATCGAAGCGGCCGGCGGCGGCACCTTCGTGCTGTGCACGAGCCACCGCGCGCTGCGCCAGATCGCCGAACAGCTGCGCGCCAAGCTCGCGCAGCGCGTGCTGGTGCAGGGCGACGACAGCCGCTCGGCGCTGCTCGACGCCTTCGCCGACGACGGCAACGCCGTGCTGGTCGGCACCAGCAGCTTCTGGGAAGGCGTCGACGTCAAAGGCCAGGCCCTGCGCTGCGTGATCATCGACCGCCTGCCGTTCGCGGCGCCCGGCGATCCGGTGTTCGAGGCCAAGCTCGATGCGATCCGCCGCCGCGGCGGCACGCCGTTCTTCGACCTGCAGCTGCCGGAAGCCATCGTCATGCTGCGTCAGGGCGTCGGCCGCCTGATCCGCGATCCGTCCGACCGCGGCCTGCTGATGCTCTGCGATCCGCGCATCACCTCGAAGAGCTATGGCCGCCGTGTGCTGGCGAGCCTGCCGCGGATGCCGCTGCTGCGCGAGCTCGACGACGTGCGAGAATTCGCCGCCACGCTTGCCGTCGCGCGATGAACCTGCTCGCACTCGACACCGCCACCGAAGCCTGTTCCGTCGCGCTCTCGATCGACGGGCGCGCCTTGGCGCGCTTCGAGGCGACGGCGCGCGGGCATACCGAGAAGCTGGTGCCGATGGTGCAGGCGCTGCTCGCCGAGGCCGGCATCGGCTATGCGCAGCTCGACGGCTACGTCTGCGGCGTCGGCCCCGGCAGCTTCGCCGGCGTGCGCATCGGCGTCAGCTTCGTCAAGGGGCTCGCGCTCGCGCACGAGCGGCCGGTGGTCGGCGTGTCCTCGCTGGCGATGCTGGCGCTGCCGCCGCTGCGCGCCGGCGCGGCGCGCGTGCTGAGCGCGATCGACGCGCGCATGGACGAGGTTTACTTCGCCGCCTATGCGCGCGCCGCCGATGGCCGTCCAGCCTTGCTCGGCGACGAACTCATCTGCGCGCCGGCGGACGTGGGCGTGCACGACGGCGAATGGACGGCGGCCGGCAGCGGCTGGCGTTATGTGGACGCACTGCGCGCGGCGAGCGGCGCGAGCCTGACGGCCATCGACGCGGCGGCGCTGCCGCGCGCCGAGGATGCGCTGGCCATCGCCGAAGCCGAATTCGCCGCCGGCCGCACCATCAGCGCCGCCCGGCTGCTGCCGCGCTATCTGCGCAACAAGGTGGCGCTGACGCTCGCCGAGCAACGCGCGCGGGCGCGAAGCGGGGCGGATTGATCTGCGTCATCGCGCCGCGTGGTCCGGCGGCCGACAGTAGGCACATCTCCAACACCGAGGATGTGCACCATGTCGAAAGTCGAAACCGCCCTGCACAACGATCTGCAAGCCCTGCAGCTGCTGCGTGACGAGTTGCGGCTGCAAACCCATTTGCTCGGCGCCGACATGCGCGACCGCTGGCAGGCGCTGGAGACCGACTGGGACCGCCTGAAGGAACACGCGCGTCGCGCGCAGACGGCGGCCGACGATGCCTTGCCGGAGATCGAAACCGCGGCGGCGCTGCTGGTCGATGCCTTGCGTCGCGGCTACGGGGACATCAGGAACGCGCTGAAGGCCTGAGGCCGGCGCGCCGCGTTCGCTGGCAGCGGCGCGGCGATTCAGGCACACTTCGCGTCCCTCGCGGCGGACCCGCGCCGACGCGAGGTTTCGATGGTGGCCCGTGCCGGCCCTCCGCGACGGCAAACCGTGAACCCCGCCAGGCCCGGAAGGGAGCAACGGCAGCGGCGACGCCGGGTGCCGGAGTCAGCTGGTACGGGCTGCCGCCTTCGAGCCCTGGCCGCGCGCTCGAGACTTTCGTTCCCTGATCCGCTCTTCTTCGCCGGCCGGTGCCGGCGTCGTGGTGCGCGCGCGGCCGCCGCGAGTGCCGGCGCCGCTCAGTGTGGCGCCGACAGCGTGCCGCCGGCCTTGCTCCTGCGTCTTGCCCAGCGCTCGCTGAGCCCTTCCATCGTTAGATAGAACGCCGGCGTGATGTACAGCGTCAGCATCTGCGAGGTCAGCAGGCCGCCGACCACTGCGATGCCGAGCGGCTGTCGCGATTCCGCGCCGGCGCCGAGGCCGAGCGCGATCGGCAGCGTGCCGAGGATCGCCGCCAGCGTCGTCATCATGATGGGACGGAAGCGCACCGTGCAGGCCTGGAGAATGGCGTCGTGCGCGCTGGCCCCTTCGCGGCGCCTGGCGATCGCGAAGTCGACCATGATGATGCCGTTCTTCTTGACCAGGCCGACCAGCAGGATCAGGCCGACGAAGCTGAACACGTTCAGCTCCGAACCGAACAGCCACAAGGCCAGCAGCGCGCCGATCGCCGCCAGCGGCAGCGCGGTGAGGATGGTCAGCGGGTGGATGAAGTGCTCGTAGAGAATGGCCAGCACCATGTAGATGACGGCGATGCTGAACAGCAGCAGCACCGGCAGGTCGATCAGTGATTTCTGGAAGGTGGCGGCGGTGCCGGCAAACGTGCCGCTGACGTTCTCGGGAAGATTGCCGGCGGCGAGCTGCTCGATCGGTCGCGTCACGTCGCCGAGCGAATAGCCGGGCAGCAGGTCGAAGGAGAGCGTCACCGACGGCAGCTGTCCGTAATGATTGACGGCGACCGGGCCGACGCTGCGCACCATGCGCGCGACGCTGCCGAGCGGCACCAGACCGCCGCCGGCGGTCGGCACGTACAGCGAGCCGAGCGCCTCGGCGTCGCGCTGGTAGCGCGGGTCGACCTGCAGAATGACGTAGTACTGGTCGGTGCTGGTGTAGATCGTGCTGATCTGCTGCGTGCCGTAGGCGGCGTACAGGGTCTTCTGGATGTCGGCGACCGAGACGTTCAGCGCGCTGGCGCGATCGCGGTCGATCTGCACGTCGATCTGCGGGTTGTTGAGCTGCAGATCGCTGTTGACGTCGCGCACGCCCGGCACGCCGCTCATCTTGCGCTGCAAGTCCTGCGCGGCCTTGCCGAGCACGTCGAGATCGTCCCCCTGCAGCACGTATTGATAGTTGCCGGCGCCGCTGAGGCCGCCGATCAGGATCGCCGGACGGTTCTGGAAGAACACCTGCAGCAGCGGCACGCCGCGCACCGCCTTGCGCAGGTCGGCAATCACCTCGTCGGCGGTCTGCTTGCGCTCGCCCATCGGCTTGAGACGAACCGTCAGGCGCCCGCCATTGGTCGTCGAGGTGCCGCCCTGGCCCTGGCCGACCGAGGATTGCAGGCCCTGCACGTTCGGATTCTTGAGGACGATGTCGGCGACCTGCCGCTGCAGATCCATCATCTCGTCGAACGTGGTGCCGTCCGGCGCCGTGACGCTGCCGAAGAACAGGCCGATGTCCTGCGTCGGAATGAAGCCGGTCTGCACGATGCGGAAGGCGAACACGGTCGCCAGCAGCGTGGCGCCGGCGACCAGCAGCATCAGCCGGTAGTGGCGCAGCGCCCAGCGCAGCGAGCGCTCGTAGACGCCGAGCACGGCATCGAAGGCGCTTTCGGTCCAGCGATAGAAACGGCCGCGCGGCGTGTGCCGATGGTCGCCGAGGAAGCGCGAGCAGAGCATCGGCGTGAGCGTCAGCGACACCGCCGCGGACAGCAGGATGGCGATCGCCACCGTCATCGAGAACTCGCGGAACAGGCGGCCGATGATGCCGCCCATGAACAGGATGGGAATGAACACGGCGACCAGCGACAGCGTCATCGAGATCACGGTCGGGCCGATCTCGCCGGCGCCGACGCTCGCCGCCTGCGCGCCCGGCATGCCGTCCTCGCGATGGCGCGCGATGTTCTCGAGCACGACGATGGCGTCGTCGACCACGAAGCCGACCGACAGGGTCAGCGCCATCAGCGACAGGTTGTCGAGCGAGTAGCCGAACATGTACATCACGCCGAAGGTGCCGAACAGCGATGCCGGCAGCGCCAGCGCGGCGATCATCGTCGCGCGGCCGTCGCGCAGGAACACGTAGATGACGCCGACGACAAGCACGACGGACAGCAGCAGCGTCAGCTTCACGTCGTCGATGGACTCGTCGATGAAGGCGCTGCGATCGAACATGATGTCGACCTTGCTGTCGCCGGGCGCCGCCTTCTCCAGTTCCGGCAGCAGCGCACGCACGGCGCTGGCGATCGCCACGGTATTGGTGCCGGGCTGGCGCGAGACGGCGATCATGATCGCCGGCCGGCCGTTGTACTCGGTCGCCTGCTTGTCGTTGGCGATGCTGTCGACCGCCGTGCCGACGTCGCGCAGGCGCACCGGCGCGCCGTTGCGATAGGCGATGACCATGTTGTTGTACGCGGCGGCATTGCGCAGCTGCCCGTCGGCCTGCACGGTGTAGCTGCGCTGCGCGCCGTAGATCGTGCCGCTCGGCTGGTTGCTGTTGGCGCCGGTGATGGCGTCGGAGACGCCGAGCAGCGACAGGCCGCGCGCATTCAGCGCCTGCGGATTGAGGTAGAGGCGCGCCGCGTACTTCTTCGAGCCGTAGACCACCACCTGGGCGACGCCGTCGACCTGCGAGAGCCGATCGGCGACGCGCGTCTCGGCGAATTCGTCGAGCTGCGTCAGCGGGATCGTCGTCGCGCTCATGGCGATGAACATGATCGGCGAGTCGGCCGGGTTGACCTTGCGCAGCGTCGGGTCCTGCGTCATGTCGGTCGGCAGCTGGCGGCGCGCCTGCGAGATCGCGGTCTGCACATCCTGCGCGGCGGCGTCGATGCTGCGCTCGAGCGCGAACTGCAGCGTGATCTGCGTGCTGCCGACCGTGCTGCTCGAGGTCATCGAATCGATGCCGGGAATCTGCGTGAACTGGCGTTCCAGCGGCGTCGCCACGGTCGCCGCCATGGTGTCGGGATCGGCGCCGGGCAGGGTGGCGGTGACGCTGATGGTCGGGAAGTCGACGTTCGGCAGCTCGGCGACCGGCAGCGCGCGGTAGGCGAACACGCCGAACAGCACCAGCGCCGCCATCAGCGTCGTGGTGGCGACCGGCCGGCGGATGAAGGTTTCGGAAACGCTCACGGTCTGGCGCCCGCGCCGTCGGCCGGGCGGGCTTCGCGCACGCTGGTGCCGGGCTGCAGGTTGTGCGGAATCTTGGCGATGATGGTCTCGCCGGCCTTGAGCCCGTGCGTCACCACGAGATCGCTGCCGACCTGACGGTCGACCGTGATCGTGCGCAGCATGGCCTTGCCGTCGCCGCCGACGACGAACACGAACTGACCTTCGGCGCCCGGCTGCACCGATGACTCCGGCACCAGCAGCGCGTCGTGCTGCACCGCCAACTGGACGCGCACGGTGACGAAGGCGCCCGGCCACAGGCGGTGCTGGCCGTTGCCGATCTCGGCTTTCAGGGTCACCGTGCCGGTGCTGGTATCGATGCTGTTTTCGACGAAGTTCAGCTTGCCGCTCGCCAGCGGATGCTCAGCATCGTCGCCGAGCACCTCGACCGGAACGTCGCCGCGCGCCAGCGCCTGCTGCACGTCGCCGAGCTGCGTCTGCGGAATCGCGAACTGCACCTGCACCGGGTCGATCTGCTTGATGACGACCAGCGGCGCGGCGTCGTTGCTGGCGACCAGATTGCCGGTCTTGGCGCCGAGGCTGCCGCTGCGGCCGGCGATCGGCGCGCGGATCAGCGTGTAGCCCAGATTGATTCCCGCGGCCTGCACCGCGGCTTCGTCGGCGACGACGCGGGCGCCGGCTTCGTCGGCGGCGGCGCGCGCGTCGTCGTATTCCTGCGAGGTCACGTACTCCTTGTCGATCAGCGGCTTCATGCGTTCGAACTGGGCGCGCGCCGCCGCCAGCGACGCGCGGTCGACGGCGAGCTGGGCGCGTGCCTGCGCCAGCGCCGCCTGGTAGGGCGCCGGATCGATGAGGAACAGCTTCTGTCCGGCGACGACGTCGTCGCCTTCGTTGAAATAGATTTCCTTCAGAGTGCCGGTGACCTGCGTGCGCACGTTGACGGTGTGCGGACTGACCACGTTGCCCATCGCGCCGAGCGTCACCGGCGCCGTGCCGGTGCGCACGCGGGCGAACACCACGTCGGGCGCCGCCGTGCCGTGCGCGTGCTGGGCAGCACCGCCGCCGTGCGAGCGCCACCAGACGACGGCGGCGATCAGGAGGACGGCGGCGATCAGCGCCAGACGACGAAGACTCACGGCGAGACTCCAGCAGCGTTTGCGTCATCGGCAGCCTGGAGGCCGCCGGCGTTGTGGGCCAGGGTGGCGAGCGCCAGATACCATTCGAGGTGGGCCTGGATGCCGGCAACGCGCGCCTGCGCCAGCGTCGCTTCGGTGCTCAGCAGATCGAGGATGCTCGACAGACCGTTCTTGTAGCGTGCGCGAATCGCGTCGGCGGCCTGTTGCGCCGATTCGAGCTGCGCGCGCGCCGCCGCCAGGCTGTCGTGGGCGGTCTGCACGTTCTGGTAGGCGGTCCACACCTGCTGCTCGACGCTCAGGCGCATGCTCTCGGTGGACGCGCGCGCGCTGTCGAGCGCGGCGCGCGCGCCGTCGATCGCCGCGCGCAGGGCGAAACCCTGGAAGACCGGCACGCTGAGCGTCGCGCCGTAGCTGTACTGGTCGGTCTTGCCGACGTCGGTGACGCGCGTCTGCGCGGCGCTGGCATTGAGCCGCAGGCTCGGCAGGGCATTGCCGCGCGCGGCGCGCACGGCGGCGGCGGCGGCCTGCTCGCTGGCCTGCGCGGCGAGCAGTTCCGGGCGCGCCCGGCGCGCCTGTTCCATGAGCGCATCGAGCGGCGTGGCGGGCAGCGTGATGTCGGCGTCGTCCGGCTGCCAGTCGCGCAATTGCAGGACGGTCTCCGGGCTGTAGCCGGCGGCGGCGGCGAGCGCGCCGCGGGCCACGCGCGCGCTGCCGCGCGACTGCTGCAGGCTGAGCTGCGCGGCGGCGGCGGCGCTCTGCGCCTGATAGACATCGGCCACCGTCGCCAGCCCGGCGCCGTGCCGCGTGCGCGCGGCGTCGAGATTGGCCTGCGCCTCGTCGAGGGCGAGCTGGTTGGCATCGGCCAGCGCCTCGTTGCCGATCACCAGGTAATAGTTGGTCTCGACGGCCAGAGCCAGGTCCTGCAGTGTCTGGTTGAGGCTGTAGCGCGCGGCGAGCTGTTCGGCGGCGGCCTGGTCGATCGCGCCGCCGCGCGAACCGAAATCGAACAGCAGATAGCTGAGGCTCACGCTCGGCCCGTAGCGCGTGCGCGCCGGCACCTCGGTGTCGCTCGACGACGTCGCCTTCGAGCGCTGGCCGGCGTAGCTCGCGGTGATGGTCGGCCACCAGCCGGCGCGGGCGATGCGCTCGGCCGCCTGCGATTGCTCGACGGCCGCCCAGGCGACGCGGGTGTCCGGATTGTTGCGCAGGGCGATCGCCGTCAGCTCGGCCAGCGAGAGGGGACGCGTCGGTGGCGGGTCGGCGGCCATGGCGGCGAGCGCGAAGCACGCGCAGCACCATCCTGCGAACCAGCGACGCGGCGATTTGACGGTGAAGGACACGATCTTTCTAATTTTTGCTGTGCGACGATAGCACCGGCGCTTGGCAGGCGCAGATTAAACGTTTGTCATGTCGCGATCGGAAAGGGCGCCCGCCGTCGCGCTGGTGTCGCGGCCTCCGATTCGGGACAATCGCGCCTTCAGCCGTCCCGCCACTCCGGTTCGCACCGCATGAGCTATCTCGCCCTCGCACGCAAGTACCGTCCCCGCGTCTTTGCCGACGTGATGGGCCAGGGGCACGTCGTCAAGGCGCTCTCGCACGCGCTGGCCGGCGACCGCCTGCATCCGGCGATCCTGCTGACCGGCACGCGCGGCGTCGGCAAGACCACGCTGGCGCGCATCATCGCCAAGTGCCTGAACTGCGAGACCGGCGTCAGCGCCGATCCCTGCGGCGTCTGCTCGGCCTGCCAGGAAGTCGACCAGGGCCGCTTCGTCGATCTGCTGGAAATCGACGCCGCCTCCAACACCGGCGTCGACGACGTGCGGCAGATGATCGACAACGCGCAGTACGCGCCGGCGCGCGGCCGCTACAAGGTGTACCTCATCGACGAAGTCCACATGCTGTCGAAGAGCGCCTTCAATGCGCTGCTGAAGACGCTCGAGGAGCCGCCGCCGCACGTCAAGTTCATCCTCGCGACGACCGATCCGCAGAAGCTGCTGGTGACGGTGCTGTCGCGCTGCCTGCAGTTCAATCTGCGGCGCCTGCCGGTATCGCTGATCCGCGACCAGCTCGCCAAGGTGCTCGACCACGAGGGCGTGCAGTACGAGCTGCCGGCGCTCGGCGAAATCGCGCGCGCCGCCGACGGCTCGATGCGCGACGGCCTGTCGCTGCTCGACCAGGCGATCGCCTTTTCCGGCGGCGCGCCGCTGGCGCGCGGGCCGGTCGAGGACATGCTCGGCACCAGCGGCCGCGAGCGCCTGTTCGAGCTGCTGCGCGCGCTGGCGCAGGGCGATCACGCCGCGCTGCTGGCCTGCCTGCAGAAGCTCGAGCAGCAGGCGCCGGATTACGCGGCGCTGCTCAACGATCTGGCCGCGTATCTGCAGCGCATCGCCGTGCTGCAGCTGCTGCCGGGCGCGCGCAGCGAGGACGACGAGGAAGCGCTGGTCGCGCTGAAAGATCAGTTCGCGCCGGAGGACGTGCAGCTCGACTACCAGATCGCCGTCAATGGGCGCCGCGATCTGCCCTGGGCGCCGGACCCGCGTCTCGGCTTCGAGATGGCGGTGTTGCGCATGCTCGCGTTCCGTCCGGACGCGGGTGGCGGCGGCACGCCCGCCGCGGGCGGCGGCGAGCGTCGTGCCGCGGGCGGCGCGGCGACGGCGGCGAGCGTCGCTGCGGCACCGCGCGTGGCGAGTGCAGCCGTCGCGCCGGCAGCGGCGCCCAGCGCCGCTGCGCTCGTCGATGCGCCGCCATCGTCTGCGCCGCCGAGCGCGCCGGCGGAACCCGCATCGGCGCCGGTCCCGGCAGCGACGCCGGCCGACGCGGATGTCGCCGCGCGCTGGGCGGTCGTGGCCGAGACGCTGGTGCTCGAAGGCTTCGCGCGGCAGCTCGTGCGCAACAGCGCCTGGCTCGGCCGCGACGGCGATCTGCTGCGACTGGCGCTCGACCCCAGGGCCAAGCATCTGCTCAATGACGAGCGTCGTGCCGCGATCGAGCGCGCGCTGTCGATGCAGCTCGGCGAGCCGCTGCGCGTGCGCATCGAGATCGCCGGCGATGCCGTGCAGTCGCCGGCGCAGCTGGCGCTGCAGCGCGACGCCGCGCGGCTGCAGGAGGCCGAGGCTTCGATTTTCACCGATCCGGTGGTGCGCGCCTTCCGCGAGCAATTCGGCGCGACGATCAAGCCCGGCTCGATTCATCCGCTCGACTCATGACTGACGCCATCCTCCTGCCGTCGCCCGGCGCCGCGCAGGAATACCCCACCACGAATCCCGGAGCACCCCAATGATGAAAGGCCAGATGGGCAATCTGCTGCGCCAGGCGCAGCAGATGCAGGAGAACATGAAGCGCGTGCAGGACGAGATCGCGCGCATGGAGATCACCGGCGAAGCCGGTGCCGGCATGGTGAAGATCACGCTGACCGGCAAGCATCAGGCGCGCAAGGTCGAGATCAGCGCCGACGCGCTCAAGGAGGACAAGGAGTTCGTCGAGGATCTGATCGCGGCGGCGATCAACGATGCCGCGCAGAAAGTCGACGAGGCCTCGCGCGACAAGCTTGCCGCCGTCACCGCCGGCATGCAGCTGCCGCCGGGCATGAACCTCGGCCTGTGAAGGCGCGGCGTGTGAACGTTTCTTGACCAGAGCCGCGCGGGCGCTGCGCTGCGTTCGCGGCCGCGCCGTTTTGCGGGAGTTATCGGCAGACTTATCAACAATCGCTGTGGATAAAAACATTGCGGCCGTGTGGCTTTGTCGCGCGCCGCCGCCGCGCCAGGCCCGGCAACGGGCGCGCGCCGGCCTGCAAAACCGCCGCTGAAACAAGACCTCAGCTTGCCCAGCTGCGGCGCGACCCGAAGATGTGGCGGCAAGCCGAAGCACGCGCGTCACGAATCCGTCATTCCTTCGACGTGCATTGCGCGCTGCGCGCGCATGCGCGCAAGATCGGCGAATGGCCGAGGGCGGGGAACCGACATGGCACGTTACCTGGCACGCAGAGGGGTGGAAGGTTTTTCCGTCGTCAGCGCGCAGACGGGACGCATCGCGATCGTCAACGGCAGGCTGCTCGATGAGCTCGATGAAGACGAGGCCGACGACTTCGTCGACTTGATCAACTGCGTCGAAGGCGAATCGCTGATGGAGACCGACGACGTCGGCGAAACCGCCGAAGCGACTTCGCTCGCCGCTGTCGGCGCGTCCCGGCCTTACGCTCCCGTCGCGCTCGCATAGCGCGGCTTCTGAACGGCGACGGCACGCGCGACGTGCCGGACGCGAGGACACGATCCGCCGTTCAGCCTGGGGCCTGTTGCCGCGCGCCATAGTCCGTCGCCGCCGCGCACGCGGCGCTGCGCATGGAATCGACGAGCCGGGCCGAGCGATGAGCAAGCCAGAATCCGAAGCTGAAGCGGTACGCCAGGCGCGGCTGTGGCGCATCGAGAAGCGCAGGCTCGAGCTGCTCGGCCAGCTCAGCGCCGGCTTTGCGCACGAGCTCAACAACCTGCTCGCCGTCATCAGCAACAGCAGCTACCTGCTGCGGCGCATCGATGACGAAGCGCGACGCGCGGCCCTGCTGCAGAAGATCGAGGCGGCCACGCGCCGCGGCGCCGAGCTCACGCGGCGCCTGCCGAATATCGGCCGCGAGAACGGGCGAGGCCGGATGGTCATGCTGCAGGAAGTGGCCGGCGAACTCGAAGACCTGGTGCGCCATGTCGTGCGCAGCAACATCCGGCTGCGCCTCGATCTGCCCGCCGAGCTGTGGCCGGTGGCGGTCGACTACGGCGAACTTCAGCTCGCGCTCCTGCAACTCGCCATGAACGCCCGCGAGGCCATGCCGGATGGCGGTTCGCTGCGCCTGCAGGCGCGCAACCGCGCGCTCGAGACGATCGAGGCCGGCCGGCTCATGATCGGCGCCGGCGAGTACGTCGAGCTGAGCGTGGCGGACAGCGGTTGCGGTCTGCCGCCGGAGACGCTGCAGCGTGCGCGCGATGCGGCGGCGGGCGATGAGCGTGCGCACGAGGAGCGCGGACTCGTGCAGGTCTGCAGTTTCGTGCGGCGCGCGCGAGGCGCGCTGGAAGCCGCCAGCGACGCCGGCGCGGGCACGGTGATCCAACTCGTGTTGCCGCGGGCGCGGCCGCCGATGCCGGCGTCGTCCAGCTAGACCGACGGCGCGTCGAGGCGCCGGCGCACGCAGCCCTGCGCCGCATCGACGGCGAGGTACTCCATGCGGTCCTCGTGCCAGTCGGCGAGCACCAGGCGGGTCGCGCGCCGCGTGCCGGCGCGCAGGAGATGATCGGCGGGGCGGTGCGTGTGGCCGTGAATCAGGCGCGTGACGCCATGACGCCGCAGCGTCGCCTGCACGGTCTGCGCGTTGACATCCATGATCGCCGCCGGCTTGTTGCGCTTGCCGGCGCCGCTCTGCCGGCGCAGTCCGCCGGCGATCGCATGCCGCCGCGCCTTCGGCAGGCGCAGGAACAGCCATTGCGCGAGACGGCTGTGCGCGAGGCGCCGCCAGCGCTGGTAGCCGCGATCGTCGCTGCACAGCAGATCGCCGTGCGACAGCAGCGTCGCGACACCGCCGAGCTCGACGACGAGGGGATCATCGACAATCCGCACCCCCGTCGCGCGCGCGAAGCGCTGGCCGACCAGGAAATCGCGGTTGCCGGCCATGAAGAAGACCGCCACGCCGCTCGCCGTCAGCGCGCGCAGCGCGGCGATTTCCGGCGCATAGTCCTCGAGCCCGACATCGTCGCCGACCCAGTACTCGAACAGATCGCCAAGGATGTAGACGGCCTGTGCCCGTCGTGCCGGACCGGCGAGAAAGCGCAGAAAGCCCTCGCGCAGCGGCGAGGACTCGTTCGGCAGATGCAGATCCGACAGCAGCAGGATCACGCGCGCCGCGCCGCTTTCAGAGCACGCTGACCTTGTCGATGACCACCTGCGTGACCGGCACGTCGCGGCCGAAGGGACGCGCATTGCCGGTCGGCGTCTCGGCGATCTTGTCGACCACGTCGAGGCCCGACGTGACCTTGCCGAACACGGTGTAGCCGTAGCCGTCCTGGCCCGGGTAGTTGAGGAAGTCGTTGTCGTTGTGGTTGATGAAGAACTGCGAGGTCGCCGAGTTCGGATCGGAGGTGCGCGCCATGGCGATCGTGCCGCGGTCGTTCTTCAGGCCATTGCTCGATTCGATGGCGATCGGCGCGCGCGTGCGACGCTGGCTGTAGTCGCCCTCATAGCCGCCACCCTGGATCATGAAGCCCTTGATGACGCGGTGGAAGACGAGGCCGTCGTAGTGGCCGTCGTTGGCGTACTGCACGAAGTTGGCGACGGTCTTCGGCGCCTTGGCGGCGTCGAGCTCGAGTTCGATCGCGCCGAGCGTGGTGTCGATGCGGACGCGGACGGGGCTGGTGTCGGTCATGATGGTTTCCGGTGGTGGGTTTGTGTGTTTTCGGGTCTATGCGACAGCCGCCGAGGGTAGCGTATCGTTCATCGCCGCGCGTGCCGCGGCGAGCAGCGCGGCATCGCTGCCGGGACGCGTCGCGCGCTCGGACAGCACGCGGCGGAACGCGCGACCCCCCGGCTGGTTGCGGTACAGGCCGAGGATGTGGCGGGTGATGTGATGCAGCGCCGCGCCCTGCGCCAGCTCGCGTGCCGCGTAGTCCTGCATGTGCGCCAGGATGTCGTCTCTCGTCGGCACGGCATGCGCGTCGCCGAACAGGCGCGCGTCGATGCCGGCGAGCACGTAGGGATTTTCGTAGACCTCGCGGCCGAGCATCACGCCGTCGACCTTGGCGAGATGGTCCTCGCAGGCATCGATCTCGCGCACGCCGCCGTTGAGCACGATGGTCAGCTGCGGAAATTCTTCCTTCAGGCGGTAGACGCTCTCGTAGCGCAGCGGCGGGATCTCGCGGTTCTCCTTCGGCGAAAGACCCTTGAGCCAGGCCTTGCGCGCATGCACGATGAAAACCTCGCAGCCGGCGTTGGCGACCGTGTCGACGAAGCGCCGCATGAACGCGTATTCGTCGGAATCGTCGACGCCGATGCGATGCTTGACCGTCACCGGCAGTCTTGTTGCCGCGCGCATCGCGCGCACGCCGGCGGCGACCTGCGCCGGCTCGTTCATCAGGCAGGCGCCGAAGCCGCCGCCCTGCACGCGGTCGGACGGGCAGCCGCAATTGAGATTGATCTCGTCGTAGCCGAACTGCTCGCCGATCGCCGCGCAGTGCGCCAGCGCCTCGGCATCCGAGCCGCCGAGCTGCAGCGCGAGCGGGTGCTCGGCGGCGTCGAAACGCAGGAAGCGCGCGCGGTCGCCGTGCAGGATCGCGCCGGTCGTCACCATCTCCGTGTAGAGCCGCGCGTGGCGCGACATCTGCCGCAGGAAATAGCGGCAGTGGCGATCGGTCCAGTCCAGCATCGGCGCGACGCAGAAGCGCCACGGGCTGTGTACGGGAATCTCGGCGGTGGTGGCGGCTGCGGTCAAGGCGGCGACGGGCGGGCGGATGCGCCGCTGCCGGCCATTGCCGCAGCGGCGCGGCATGATAGCAATCCGTCCCGGCGTCGGCGGCGTAGCATTGCCTGGCGGCGCCCGATGAACGGGCAGGGAGGCTCGGGTGCGATACGCATGCGCGGTGCTGCTGCTGGCCTTGAGCGCGCCCTGCGCGGCGCAGCCCTCGGCGCTGGCGATCACGCACGTCACCGTGATCGACGGCCGCGGCGCACCGCAATCCGACATGACGGTTCTCGTGCAGGGCGCGCGCATCGCCGCCGTGCGGGCGTCCGCGCAGGCCGTGCCGCCGGCGGCGACGCCGATCGACGGCCGCGGCCGTTTTCTGATCCCGGCGCTGTGGGACATGCATGTGCACCTGATGCGGCCGGGCCGCCCGGAGACCTACTTCGCGCTCTATGTCGCCAACGGCGTGCTCGGCGTGCGCGACATGGGCGGCGATCTGCCGCTTGCCGACATTCAGCGCCTGAAGCGCGAGGTCGAAGACGGTACGTGGCTCGGCCCGCATCTGCTCGCGCCGGGACCGCTGCTCGATGGACCGTATCCGGTGCTGCCGGCGCTGAGCCGCGTGGCGGCCGATGCGCCGTCGGCCGCCGCCGCGGTGCGCGAGCTGCGTGCGCAGGGCGCCGACTTCATCAAGGTCTACAACCGCCTGCCGCGCGACGCGTACTTCGCCGTCGCCGCCACCTCGCGCCAGCTCGGCATTCCATTCGCCGGCCATGTACCCTTCTCGGTCTCGGCGCGCGAAGCCTCCGACGCCGGGCAGAAAAGCATCGAGCATCTGTTCAATGTGCTGTTCGCCTGTTCGCGCCGAGAGGACGAGCTGATGCGCGAGAAGGCGCGCATGCTGGACAGCAGCGACGCCGACGAGCGCCGCCGCCTGCGCCGCGATTACCTGCGCGGCGTGCTCGATAGCTACGACGCGGACAAGGCCGCCGCGCTGTTCGCGCGGTTCGCGCGCAACGGCACCTGGCAGGTGCCGACCCTCGTGCAGCGCCGTTTCTTCGCCGAGCCGGACCCGCAGATCGCCCACGACCCGCGCCTGCGCTACATCCAGCGCTCGCAGCGCCTGCGCTGGGACCCGCAACAGGATGGCCGCATCCAGAACCGCGATCAGGAAGATCGCGAGATCGAGCGTCGCTCCTACGCGATGGACCGCGCTCTGATCCCGGCGATGCTGCGCGCCGGCGTGCGTTTTCTGGCCGGTACCGACAGTCCCGATCCCTACGCCTGGCCCGGTTTCGGCCTGCACGACGAACTCGTCGCGCTGGTCGACGCCGGCCTGACGCCGATGCAGGCCCTGCAGGCGGCGACGCGCAATGCCGCCGAGTATCTCGGGCTGCAGAACGAAACCGGCACGATCGCGCCGGGCCTGCGCGCCGATCTCGTGCTGCTCGACGCCGATCCGCTCGTCGACATCGCCAATACGCGGCGCATCGTCGCGGTGATCGCCGGCGGCCGCTATCTGCCACAGCCGGCATTGCAGGCGCTGCTCGCCGATGCGGCCGCCGCTGCGGATGCCCACTGAGCGCGCAGGTCAGCGTAGGGTCAGCTTGCACGCTGAAGCATGCGAACCGGGACGCAGGAGCACCACAAGGAAGCGAGCATGAATACGCAGAAACCGCGGCGTCGCGCGCTCTACATCCTCGGCGCGCTGGCGCTGGCCATCGTCGTGCTCGCGCTCGTCTGGGACTGGAACTGGTTCAAGCCGCTGGTCGAGCGGCAGGCGTCGAACGCGCTCGGCCGGCCGGTGACGCTGCAGTGCTTCGACGTGCGCCTGCGCCCGCATCCCTGGATCGTCGCCGAGGGCATCGTCGTCGCCAATCCGCCGGAGTTTCCCGCCGGCAGCCGGCTTGGCAGCGTCGAGCGGCTGGCCGTGCAGGTGAATCCCTGGGCCTGGCTGCATGGCCGCCGCCTCAGTCTGCCGGCGATCGAAATCGATGGCGCCCGGGGCGAGCTCGGACCCGGGCCTTCGGGCAAGCCGAATTATGTGTTCGACAAGCTGCAGCGGCGCGAGCCCGCGGAGCCGGACGCGCCGCCGCTCGCGCTCGATCTCGGCACGCTGGCGGTCGCCGACAGCGACGTGCACATCGTCGAACCGCGCTTCAAGGCCGACTTCCGCCTGAAGGTTCGCACCGAGCCGCGCAAGGACGGCGGCGAGCCGGATCTGCACGTCGACATCGACGGCCGCTATGCCGGCGCGCCGATCAGCGGCCGCTTCGTCGGCGGCTCGGTGCTGTCGCTGCGCGATCCGCGGAAGCCGTATCCCGTCGATCTGAAGCTAAGGAACGGTGACACCGAAGCGGCGCTGGCCGGCACCGTCGTCGATCCCCTGCGCCTCGGCGGCGCGCGGCTCAAGCTCGATTTCCGCGGCAACAACATGGCCGATCTCTATGCCCTGACCGGCGTGCCGCTGCCGCCGTCGCCGCCATATCGACTGACCGGTCGCTTCGACTACGCCGACGGCGCGTTCCGCTTTCGCGAGGTCGACGGCAGCTACGGGCAGAGCGACATCGCCGGCGACGTCAGCGTGCTGCCGGCGCGCGGCGATGCGCGCCGGCGCGTGACCATCGTCGCGCACTCGAACAAGGTCGTGTGGAGCGATCTGTCCGGCTTCATCGGCGCGACGCCCGGCGCGCCGGACGCAAAGAACGACAGCGCCGGGCAGAAGGCGCAGCGCCAGGCGCGGCAGAAGAAAGGCAAGCTCCTGCCGGATACGCCGATCGCGCTGCCGCGCATCCGCGCCGCCGATCTCGACGTCAGCTACAAGGTCGACCGCATCGAGAGCGAGTACGCGCCGTTCGACCGCCTCGAAGGCCATCTCGTGCTCGAGGACGGCCTGATCCGCGTGCAGCCGCTCAAGCTCGGCGTCGGCGAGGGCAGCGTCGTCGCCAACATCGCGCTCGACGGCCGCCAGGACCTGATCCATACCAAGGCCGATCTCGATTTCCGCCAGCTCGATTTCCGCAAGGTCATGGACAAGCTGACGATCTTCCGCGGCACCGGCGTGATGGGCGGCAGCGCGCATCTCGATGCGCACGGCAACTCGCTGGCGGCGATGCTCGGCAGCGGCGATGGCGACTTCAGGCTGTTCATGACCGGCGGCGACATCAGTGCGCTGCTCGTCAATCTCGCCGGCCTCGATCTCGGCAATTCGCTGGTCTCGGCGCTCGGCCTGCCGCGGCGCGCCGAGATGCGCTGCATGGTCGCCGACTTCGGCCTCGACGACGGCCAGCTCGACACGCGCACCATGGTGGTCGATACCAGCGAGGCGAACGTCGTCGGCAAGGGTGGGGTGAATCTCAGGGACGAGAGGATCGATTACGAAATTCGCACGCAGCCGAAGCGCATCAACGTCGGCTCCCTGGCCACGCCGATCGATGTCAAAGGCCCGCTGCGCTCGCCGTCGATCCGTCCCGAAGCCGGCCCGCTCGCGGTGCGCGGCGGCGCGGCGGTCGCGCTCGGCGTGCTGCTGACGCCGCTGGCGGCGCTGATCCCGACGATCCAGCTCGGCCTGGGCGAGGACAACGACTGCGTCGCGCTCATTCACGATGCGCAGCGCAGGACGGCCACCGCGGCACCGCGGAGCGCTGCGCCGTGAAGGCCGCGCCGGGTTTGCTCAGTGCCGCGCGAACCAGTCCAGCAGCAGACGGTTGATGTGGTCCGGGCGTTCGAGCTGCAGCCAGTGCGAAGCGCCTTCGATGCGCTCGTAGCGCCATGCGCCGCGCACGCGGCGCCGCGAATTGCGCATCTGGTATTCGGCGAGCGCGAAGTCGCCGGTGCTCCACAGGCCGAGCACCGGGACGGCCACCTCGCCGTGAGGCTGCGTGAGAATGTTCCAGGCGTTGGCGCGATACCAGTTGAGGCCGGCGCGCAGGCGGCCCGGCGGCGACAGTGCGGCGATGCGCGCCGCCGCGTCGTCCGCATCGGTGCTCAGCTTGCGCAGCGCCGTCCAGCGGCCGGCGCGCAGCAGCCGTTCGGCGAGGCCTGGAATCAGGAACACGAAGGTGTACCAGCCGCGCAGCTTCTGGCCGATGCCGCGCCGGTATTCGTCGGGATGGCCGACCGACATCGCGACGTAGCTGGCGAAGCGCTGCGGATGTGCGGCGGCGAGCTGCCAGCCGACGACGGCGCCCCAGTCGTGGCCGACCAGACGCACCGGCTCGGCGATGCCGAGCGCATCGAGCAGGGCGATCATGTCGTCCGCCAGCTGCGCGAGCGCGTAGTCGGCGACGCGCGGCGGCATGGCGGTCTCGCCGCAACCGCGCTGGTCCGGCGCGATGACGCGATAGCCGGCCGCGGCGAGCGCGGCGATCTGGCGCCGCCAGACGCGATGCGTGTCGGGAAAGCCGTGCAGCAGCAGCACCGGCGCGCCATGCCCGGCGAGCGCGACGTGAAAGCTCAGGCCATTGGCCTGCACCGTGCGGGATTCGATGCCGTCCATGCCGGCTCCGGTTGTACGCGTGATCAGGACGCCGCGGCGGGCACCGCCGGCGTGGCGGCCGCAGGCGGCAGGCCGGCGCGGAACGTCTTGTAGTCGACGGCCGCCTGATGCGGCGCTTCGAGCATCGGCATGTGGCCGATGCCCGGCATCAGCACGACCTGCGAATTCGGCAGGGCCTGGTGCAGGATCTCGGCGCCGCTGACGTCCAGCACGCGATCCTGCTCGCCCCAGACGATCAGCGTCGGCGTCGGCAGGCCGGCGACGTCCTGTTCGAGATGCGGCAGCTCCTGGGTGAGATCACGGAAGATGCGTGTGTGCAGCTGGTAGTTCGCGGCGGCGGCGAGCGCCAGCTCATGCGTGACGCTCCAGGGCACGAGCGGCTGCCGGCTCATGGCCAGTGCCATCACGTGCGGGAAATCGTCCGGCGTCTTCGAGAACAGCAGGTACTGGCCGTTCTCGCGATAGGCGCGGAACATTTCCGATTCCTTGGCCGAGCCGACGCCGGCCGGATCGAGCAGCCAGAGGCTGGCGACGCGCTCGGGATGCGCCTTGGCGAAGGCGAGCACGATGGCGCCGCCCATCGAATTGCCGCCGAGATGCGCGTGCGGGATCCGCAGCGCATCGAGGAACTGCGCGAGACGCGCGACCTGCTGATCGATCGAGTAGTCGGCGTCGAGCGGCTTGCTGCTTTCGCCGAAGCCGGGCAGGTCGAGGGCGACGATGCGGCCGGTGCCGCGCAGGAACGGCGCGATCTGCGACCAGTTGTCCTTGTCGGCGCCGATGCCGTGCACCAGCACCAGCGGCGCGTCGTCGCCGCGCGCAGCGTCGTCGGCCGAATCGAGATAGGCGATGTCGAAGCCGGCAATCTGCACGGTCCGGCGATGCAGGCCGCCGAGCGCGTGCTGCACGGTCATCGCCGCCTGCGCCATCGGCTTCGGAAACAGGCGATCGGCGAAGACGTAGACGATCGCGATGACGACCAGCGCCAGCACTACCTTGAACAAGCCCTTCATGGTGAGACTCCCCCGGATGGTTGTGGATTCGGTGCGCGCTCAGGCGCGCCGGGTGGGCGCCGGCTTGCCGATGCGGCGCTCGGCCTCGGTGCCGGCGGCGTCATAGAACAGCACGCAATGCTCGACGACGGTGTCGAGCGGCGTCTTGAAACCGTTGAAAGCCCAGTGCATGACGAGGTACACGGTCGAGCCGACCAGACCGTTGGCGACCAGCTGCGCGTCGACGCCGTGCTTCGGCAGCTGCGGAAACAGCGAGAGGATCAGCGAGCCGACGATGTCGGCGAAGCTCTGCGTCGCCAGCTGCGACTGGCGGCTGACCTCGGCGCCGACGGTCAGCGCGTCGATCAGCAGGATGCGCGACAGGCGCGGATCGGCGCGCAGCGTCTCCAGAAAGGCGCGCACCGCGGCACGCGCCATGGCCTGCACGTCGCGCGGCGGCTGGCTCAGGGCGCGCATCACCGCGGCGCGCACCGTGCTGATGGCGTGGTGATAGACGGCGAGAAAGAGGTCTTCGCGATTGCTGAAGGACTCGTAGAAATAGCGTTCGGTCAGCTTCGCCTCGGCGCAGATCTCGCGCACGCCGACGGCGTGATAGCCCTTGTTGCCGAAGGCGTTGAGGCCGGCGGCGATCAGCTGCTCGCGACGCTGGCGCTGGCGTTCCTGCGGATCGAGGCCGCGGAAGCGGCGGCCGCGCGCCGGCCTGCCGTCCGGTTTCAGCGCGGCGTCTTCGCTCGTCTTCGCGGGGGGCTTCGATTTCGACATCGGCCAATGTTGACATGAACTGTTGTCAATTGTAATGTGACAACACTGATTGTCAATTCATCGGGGAGAGACCCATGGCGTTCGACACGAGGCGCGGCGAGGAGAAGCAGATGTCGGTTCTGATCATCGGCACCGGGTTTTCCGGGCTCGGCATGGCGGTGCGGCTCAAGCAGGCCGGCATCGAGGATTTCGTGCTGCTCGAGCGCGCGCAGGGCGTCGGCGGCACCTGGCGCGACAATCGCTATCCGGGCTGCGCCTGCGACGTGCAGTCGCATCTCTATTCGTTCTCCTTCGAACTGAATCCGGACTGGACGCGGATGTTCGCGCAGCAGCCGGAGATCGAACGCTACCTGCAGGGTGTCGCCGACAAGTACGAGCTGCTGCCGCACGTGCGCTTCGGCGCCAACGTCAGCGCCGCGCGCTGGGACGAGGCGGCGGCGCTGTGGCGGGTGACGACGCAGGACGGCCGCACGTTCGCCGGCCGCGTGCTGGTGTCCGGCATGGGCGCCCTGAGCAACCCGGCCTTTCCGAAGATTCCCGGCCTCGCCGACTTCAAGGGCAAGCTGTTCCACTCCGCGCAGTGGGACCACGATTACGACCTCAAGGGCAAGCGCGTCGCCGTGATCGGCACCGGCGCGAGCGCGATCCAGTTCGTGCCGCAGATCGTGCCGAAGGTCGCGCACCTCGACCTCTACCAGCGCACGCCACCGTGGATCATGCCGAAGCCCGACCGTCCGATCTCGGCCTTCGAACGCAAGCTGTTCCGCCTGCTGCCATTCACGCAGAAGCTGATGCGCGCCGGCCTCTACGCCTTCCTCGAAACGCGCGTGCTCGGCTTCGTCGTCAACCCGAAGATCATGACGCTGGTGCAGAAGACCGCGCAGCGCCACATGAAGCGGCAGGTGCCGGACCCGGAGCTGCGCCGGAAGCTCACGCCGGACTACACGATCGGCTGCAAGCGCGTGCTGATCTCGGATGACTACTACCCGGCGCTGACGCAGAAGCACGTCGACGTCATCACCAGCGA
This sequence comes from Solimonas soli DSM 21787, assembly GCF_000474945.1. Taxonomy (GTDB): domain Bacteria; phylum Pseudomonadota; class Gammaproteobacteria; order Nevskiales; family Nevskiaceae; genus Solimonas; species Solimonas soli. The sequence goes on from NZ_AXDW01000004.1 coordinate 114,265, forward strand.
CGTCAGCGAAATCCGCGCCAATGCCGTCGTCACCGCCGACGGTACCGTGCGCGAGGTCGATGCGATCATCCTCGGCACCGGCTTCACCGTGCAGGATCCGGTGCCGCGCGGCGCGATCTTCGGTCGCGGCGGCAAGGACCTCTGGGACAGCTGGAGCGAGAAGGGCGTCGAGGCCTATCTGGGCACCAGCGTCCATGGCTTCCCGAACTTCTTCATGCTGATGGGCCCGAACACCGGCCTCGGCCACACCTCGCAGGTGTTCATGATCGAGTCGCAGATCCGCTACGTGATGGACTGCATCCGGACGATGCGCAGCCAGAAACTGCGCACCGTCGACGTGCGCGCCGACGTGCAGAAACGCTTCAACGACAAGGTGCAGGGCACCGTCAGCTCGGCGATCTGGAATTCCGGCGGCTGCAAGAGCTGGTATCTCGATGCGCGCGGCCGCAACACCACGATCTGGCCGGGTTTCACCTTCGTATTCCGCAACAAGACGCGGCACTTCAAGACCGAGAAGTATGCGGTCGAGGCCGAAACCAGCAGCGCGACGCGCGCCTGAGCCGCGCGTCGATCCGACACCAGGGGGGAGAGATGAAATCGTTCCACGGCAAGGTTGCCGCGATCACCGGCGCCGGTTCCGGCATGGGCCGCGAACTGGCGATCGAACTGGCCAGGCGCGGCTGTCACGTCGCACTCGGCGACGTCAATGAAGCGGGACTCGCGCAGACGGTCGAACGTGTCAGGGCGCATCCGGTGCGCGTGACGGCGCAGCGGCTCGATGTCGCCGACCGTCAGGCGGTCTACGCCTGGGCCGACCAGGTCGTCGCCGACCACGGCAAGGTGAACCTCGTCTTCAACAATGCCGGCGTCGCGCTCGGCAGCACGCTCGAAGGCGCCTCATACGAGGACTTCGAGTGGATCATGAACATCAACTTCTGGGGCGTGGTCTACGGCAGCAAGGCGTTCCTGCCGCATCTGCGCGCCTCGGGCGAAGGTCACATCGTCAACACCTCGAGCGTGTTCGGCCTGTTCGCGGTGCCGGGCAACGGCTGCTACAACGCCAGCAAGTTCGCGGTGCGCGGTTTCAACGAGTGCCTGCGCCAGGAACTCGAACTGACCGGATCGCCGGTGAGCCTGACCAGCGTGCATCCGGGCGGCATCAAGACCGGCATCGCCAGGACCGCGCGCATGAGCGACAGCATCAACGGCGTGCTCGCCAAGGACGGCCAGTCGGCGCGCGACAACTTCGACAAGCTGTTCATCACCTCGGCACACCGCGCGGCGCGCATCATTCTCAAAGCCGTCGAAGGCAACAAGCGCCGCGTGCTGGTCGGGCCGGACGCCAAGCTGTTCGACATCATGGTGCGGCTGCTGCCGGCGCTGCATCAGCGCATCGTCACGTTCTTCGCGAGACAGCAGGCGAGGCGTGGCTGATCTTCTTTTGAACCACAGATTTCACAGATGACACAGAAGTAAAGGTGTCATTTTCGAGGCTTTTGATCTGTGGAATCTGTGGTTGGCGCTTTTCAGTTCCGGTAAACCGGCCAGCGTTCGACGATCCTGCCGCCGCGCAGGGCGAGGAGATCGCCGAACTCGAGCAGCACTTCCTCGACGACGGTCGGGCGGAAGAAGACCTGATCGTCGACCTTCAGGCCGGTCGCCGGCGAGCCGTTGATGCCTTCCTGGTTCGAGCTGTGGCCGAAGCTCGAATAGAACTGCAGGCCTTTCGGCGATTCGTACTCGGCCATCCAGTTGCCGCCGTAGATGAAATAGGTTTCGCGCTGGTTCGGGTCCCACCAGGAAATGATCGCCGACTTCTCGTCGAGGCCGGGCAGCTCGGTCGGGCCGGTGGCCTTGAGTACCGGCGTCGCGATGTAGACGGCCGGCACGTGATTCTGCAGGGTGTCGATATCGTAGTGCGTCGGCTTCAGCATGCCGGTGCCGATCGACACCTCGTTGCTGATCTTCTCGTCGCGATGCAGCGGGTAGCTCGGGCTGCCGGCGGTGTTCAGCGTCAGCCCTTCATGCCATAGCGCGGCGTACTCGCGGCGCGTGAAATCGACGCAGGCCTGGTAGTGATCGAGCACGCGGCGCAGCAGGGTCTCGCGCGAGGCGACGATGGACGGGATCGCGACGATGTGCGGGTCGTAGCCCATGAAGCCGGCGAATTCGAGATGCTCCGCGTGCGCGGCGATGGTCTTCAGCAGCTCGCCGAGCGCCGGCAGTTCCTTGACGCCGCCGCGATGCAGGCCGACGTCGAGCTCGATGTTGACGCGCATCTTGGTGCCGAGGCCACGCGCCACGTCCAGATACTGCGCGAGACGCTCCGGCGTATCGATCAGCCACTGCAGCTGGCGCTTCGGATCGAAGTCGCCCTTCAGATTTTCGTAGAACAGCTGCGCCGAGCGCGCCGGCAGCGGCTTGCCGAGCAGGATGTCGGCGTCCGGCATGTTCTCGGCGTCGTGGTTGAGGAACGGTTGATGGAACGACATCAGGCGCTTCGTGTTCGTGCGCTGCGCGATGTATTGCATCAGCGCCAGCGACGGCAGCGACTTCTCGACGATGCGGTAATGCTTGCCGCTCGCCGCGGTGAAGGCGTTGACGGCGGCGATGTTGCGGTCGAGCCGATCGAGGTCGATGACGACGCTCGGCCGCATCGGGCCGTTGCGCTTCAGCTCGTCGTTGAGCGTGCGGAAGTAGTCGTCGTGCGGCGCGCCGTGGTCGGTCGGTTTCAGGGCCGCGGCGCCGCCGACGGCGACCGCGCCGACGCCGAGCGTGCCGATCAGGAACTTGCGACGGTTCATGTTTTCCTCCGTGGGTCCGCTGACGGCCTGGCTCAGGCGCCGAATACCGTGCGCAGGTGGCCGTTCAGGAACTTGCCCTGCGGATCGAGTTCGGCGCGCACGTCGGCGAACTCCTTCCAGCGCGGATACAGCGGTTCGAGCTGGCGCGCGCCGAGCGTGTGCAGCTTGCCCCAGTGCGGACGGCCGCCGTACTTCCAGAAGATCGGTTCGACCGCCGCGAAGTAGTTGTGATAGTCCATCGTGTAGTGCTGATGGACGGAAATCGAGCAACGCGGGCCACCCTCGAACATCGACAGCGGAATGTCGTCGGCGTGCACGTAGCGGTATTCGATCGGGAACCAGGTCGGCAGCCGCTTGTCGCGAATCTTCCTGAGGATCTCGCGCACGCAGGCCGGGCCGTTTTCGGCCGGCACCGAATACTCCATCTCGTTGAAGCGCACGTTGCGCACGTTGGCGAAGATGTCGAAGGAATCGCCGACGCGTTCGTCGAAGGACGCCGTGCGCGCCACCAGATTGAGGATCGCCGTGCGTGCCGCCGGCCAGTCGCGACCGTACTGGTCGAGCTTCTGGATCGCGGTGACGTAGTCGTTGCCGCCTTCCTCGGCCGGATCGATCGGCGGCGTCGGCGGATCTTCGGTCTCGTTCAGCGCGACGGCGGCCGCGTAGTCCGAGTTGGTGATGATCTGCATCTCCCAGTGCTGGTTCTCGCGCGTGAGCGTCGCGACGTCGTCGAGCAGATCATCGGTTTTGGCGACCCACATCTTCTCGCGCAGGCGGAAGGCCTTGCGGTTCTGCAGGCGCACGCGCGTGATCAGGCCGAGCGCGCCGAGGCCGACGCGCGCGGCCCTGAAGATTTCCGGATGGTGCTCGGCATCGCAGTCGACGATCTCACCCCGGGCGGTGACGAGGCGCAGGCCGATGACCTGCGTCGAGTACGAGCCGAACGTCACGCCGGTGCCATGCGTGGAGGTCGAGATGGCGCCGCCGAGCGTCTGGTAGTCGATGTCGGACATGTTCGGCAGCGCGAGACCGACCGCCTTCAGCGCTTCGCCCATGGTCGACATTGGCGTGCCGCCGCCGAACTCCGACTGCATCTTGCCGGTGTCGTGCGCGAGCAGGCCGGTGAAGTAGGGCATCGAGATCAGCGTGCCGTCGGTCGGCACCAGGGCGCTGAACGAATGCGAGGCGCCGACCGGGCGGATCGTGCCGACCGCGTTGCGAACGGCCTCGGCCAGCTCGTCCTCGCTTTTCGGCGCGAGCCGCGCGAAGGGAATGCAGGCCTGAGCGCCGGACCAGTTGTGCCAGGGGATCAGGCGGCGCGGCGCGGCTTCGGCCAGCGCCGTCCAGCCGCCGCCGATGCCGAGCGCGGCGCCGGCGACGAGCCGGCGGATCAGTTCGCGTCTGCTGAGCATGCTCATTCCCCTCCCTCCAGCTTGGCGCCCGACATGAATTCGATCAGGGCGATGAACTGATCCTCGTCGCACTGCATGCACATGCCCATCGGCGGCATGCCCTGATAGCCGTTGATGGTGTGATCGAGCAGGGTGTCGGCGCCCTGCGCGACGCGCGGTGCCCAGGCCTTGTGGTCGCCGGCCAGCGGCGCGCCGGACGCCGGATTCGCATGACAGAGCTTGCAGCTGCTGTCGTAGATCGGCGCGAGTGCGCTGTCGGTCGGCTCGGCCTTGAGATCGGCGGCGCTGAGCGGCGCGTCGCCGGCGTCTTTGCTGCCGCAGGCAGCGAGCAGCAGCGAGGCCGCCAGCACGGCGGCGAGGGCGGTCGGCAATGGGCAATGGCGCATGGCAGGCTTCCTGTGAATCGGGTCATCACGGTCGAACGAGAGGCGGGGCATGTTCACGGCACCTGGCCGCCGCCGGTGGCGAGCCGGGTCAGCAGATCCTTGATGCGCGCGCGCTGCGCGCGGGTGAACGGACTGACGCGGAACAGTTCCATGAGCCACAGGCCCTCGGTCGCCAGATGAACGAGCGCGGCGCGCTCGAAGGGCACGCCCTCGCTGATCGCCGGCAGGCGCTTGCGGAAGAAGTCGCGCACCGGCGCCATCAGCTTCGGGTCGCTGGCGACCACGGACAACAGCGCGCCGCTGACGCGGTCGTTGTGCAGCGGGTCGTTGATCGAGGCGCGCACGTAGGCGTGCAGGGCGCGGGCCGGCGCATCGGGCAGCTTGTCGGCCTGCGCCTCGCGCGCCGCGTGCGAACGCTCGACCGCGCGGCTGACCAGCGCTTCGAGCAGGGCGTTCTTGCTCGGGAAGTGGTACATCACGCCGCCCTTGCTGACGCCGGCCTCGCGGGCCACGGCATCGAGCGTCAGGCGCACCGCGCCGTGCGCGACGACGATCGCCTCGGCGGCGTCGAGCATCGCGTCGCGGCTGCTGGGGCGGCCTGGGCCCTGGCCCGGACGTCTGGTCTTGGTCATGGCGGCGAAGCTAAGGGCCGTGCCTCGGCGGCGCTTGACAGGAGGCGACATTCTGGCCGATTACTATACCGTCCGGTCGGCACAGAAAATGCGTGCCTGCGCAGTATCCGCGGCGCTCCGGGGAGCGGCCGCGACGCCGACCGCGGGGAGGTCATCATGCAGCAAGCGCAATGGAGCGGGGCCGGCGCGACGATACGCGCGGGCGCGTTGACGGGCATCGCCGATGCGCTGGCGCCGCGCGGGCTGCGCGCCGAGCCGTTCTGCGAGCGGCGCGGCGTCGATCCGGCGGTGCTCGCCGATGCCGAGGCGCGCCTGCCGCTGGATCGCTATGTGGAGCTGCTCGAAGACGCCTCGCGCAGCAGCCGCCAGCCCGGCCTCGGCCTGCATCTCGGCTATGCCCAGCCGCTCAGTTCGATCGGCCCAGGGGCACAGCGCATTGCCGGGGCGCACTGCTTCGGCGAGGCCATCGCCCTTCTGATCGCCGACCTGCCGCTGCACCAGGACGGCGTGCGCATCGAGCTGCAGCTCGACGGCCGCTGGGCGAGCGTCTCCTACTCGATCGCCCATCTGCACGGCCTCGAATACGCGCAGGACGCCGAGTTGTCGCTTGCCAAGATGCTCGCCGCCGTGCGCCGTCTCGGCGGCGATCCGCGCTGGGCGCCGGCGCAGGTGCATTTCGAACATCCGGCGCCGGCCGATCCTGCGGCGCAGCGCCGCCTGTTCGACGCGCCGGTGCATTTCGCGCAGCCGCGCAATGCCCTGGTCTTCGCGCGCGAGTGGTTGCAGGCGCCGCTGCGCGGCCCGCGCGCCGCGGCCGTGGCCGCGCTGCCGGCCGGCAAGCCCGCATGCGGTGCGGGCGATCTGATGGGCGAGCTGCGCCGCCGCATCCTCGGCGCTTTGCCCGAGGGCGGCGTGACGATCGATGCCATCGCCGCGCAGCTGGGCCTCAGCGAGCGCACGCTGCAGCGCCGGCTGCAGGCCGTCGGCCTCAGTTTCCAGCAGCTCGTCGAGCGGCTGCGCTACGACAGCGCCTGCCGCTATCTGCGCCAGGGCCACCTGCCGCTGACCGAGATCGGCTATCTGCTCGGCTATTCCGAGCCCAGCGCGTTCAGCCGCGCCTTCCGGCGCTGGAGCGGCGCGAGTCCGCTGGCGTACCGGCGACGGGTCACTGCTTAGAGACGCCGCGCGCCGGCGGCTCCGCTCAGATCGGCAGCGCGACCGTCGACTTCACTTCCTCGAGTACCGCATAGGTCCGCGTCTCGCGCACGCCGGGCATGTTGACCAGCGTCGCGCCGAGGAAGTTGCGGTAGGCGGCCATGTCCTGCACGCGCGCCTTGATCAGGTAATCGAAGCCGCCGGCGACCATATGGCATTCGAGGATTTCCGGGGTGGCGCGCACGGCGGCGGCGAAGGCCTCGAACACGTCGCCGGTCGTGCGGTCGAGCAGGATCTCGACGAAGATCAGCAGGGCGCGATCGAGCTTCTCGGGATCGAGCAGGGCGGTGAAGCCGGTGATGTAGCCGCGCTCGCGCAGGCGCTTGAAGCGCTCGTGGCAGGCGGCCGGCGAGAGATTGCAGCGCTGCGCGAGATCCTGGTTGGTGATGCGGCCGTCGGCCTGCAGGGCGCGCAGGAGGCGGCGGTCGGTGTCGTCGATCATGGCCGATGGTCCTTCGGATTCCGATCGAGGATTTATATGCGGATTCGGAAAGCAGCGTCAAAATACCGAGCACATTCGACACCGCTGTGAATACGATGGAGATTCTTCAAGGGAGTCCATCGTTCGTGGTTTCCAGTCCCGCATTGCAGGCCGCGCGGGCGCGGCTGCCGGCGCTGTATCGCCGCCCCGAGCCCGAAGTCCTCGCCGAGCTGCTGCCAGCGGCGCGGCTCGCCGCCGACGAGCGCACGCGCGTGCGCGCCGAGGCGGGCCGCCTGCTCGACACGCTGCGCGATCCGCGCAACGGCGGCTGGATCGATCGCTTCCTGCAGCAGTATCCGCTGGACACCGACGAAGGCATCGCGCTGCTGGCGCTCGCCGAAGCGTATCTGCGCGTGCCCGACGCGCTGACCGCCGACGCGCTGATCCGCGACAAGCTGGGCGACGGCGACTGGGCGGCGCATCGCGGCGCGTCGGAATCCTTTCTCGTTAACCGCGCGACGTTCGCATTGGCGATGACCAAGGCGCTGATCGAGGACGGTCCCGATGCCGGACCGGTGCGGCGCGCCGTGGCCCGGCTCGGCGAGCCGGCGATCCGCCAGGGCGTCGCCGTGGCGATGAAGATCATGGGCGAGCAGTTCGTGCTCGGCCGCGACATCGGCGAAGCGCTGCACGCCGCGCGCCGCAACGGCAACGCGCGCTTCCGCTATTCCTTCGACATGCTCGGCGAGGCGGCGCGCACGCGCGAGGATGCGCAGCGCTACTTCGCGTCGTACCGCGCCGCCATCGACGCCGTCGGCGCCGCGGCGCAGGCGGACCGTGGCCTGCTGGCGCGCGACAGCGTCTCGGTGAAGCTGTCGGCGCTGCACTGCCGCTACGAGGTGCTGCAGGCGCGTGACGCGGTGCCGGAGCTGACGGCGATGGTCGTCGAGCTGGCGCGCGCGGCAGCGGCGCGCGGCATCGGCCTGACCATCGACGCCGAGGAAAGCGAGCGTCTGGAGATGTCGCTCGACATCATCGCCGCCGTCGCCGCCGATCCGGCGCTGGCCGGCTGGGACGGCCTCGGCATGGCGGTGCAGGCCTATCAGCGCCGCGCGCGCGCCGTGATCGACTGGGCCGACGCGCTCGGCGCGGCGACGCGGCGCAAGCTGACCGTGCGCCTCGTCAAGGGCGCGTACTGGGACAGCGAGATCAAGCGCGCGCAGGAACGCGGCCTGACCGACTATCCCTTGTTCACGCGCAAGGCGGCGACCGATCTCAGCTACCTGGCCTGCGCCCGGGCGATGCTCGCCGCGCCGAACCTCTATCCGGCCTTCGCCACACACAACGCGCTGAGCGTGGCGACGATCCTCGAATGGGCCGGCGCGCGCCGCGACTTCGAGTTCCAGCGTCTGCACGGCATGGGCGTCGGCCTCTACGAGAAGCTGATCGACGAGCGCGGCTACGCGGCGCGCGTCTACGCGCCGGTCGGCGGCCATCGCGATCTGCTCGCCTATCTCGTGCGCCGCCTGCTCGAGAACGGCGCCAACAGCAGCTTCGTCCACCAGCTCGCCGACCGCGCGGTCGGCGACGACCTCTTGCTGGCCGATCCCGTCGCCGCGGTGGAAGCGGCCGGCCTCTCGCACCACAACGCCATTGCCATGCCCAGCGATATCTTCGGCGCTCGCCGCAATTCTTCCGGTCTCGATCTTTCCGACGCCGCCACGCTCGAACGCCTGGCGCGGTCCCTGCAGGAAGCCTGGGCGACGCCGCGGCGCGCGGCGCCGATGATCGGCGGCGAAACACGCGGCGGCGTCGCGCAGCCGGTACGCGATCCGGCCGACACGAGCCGGATCGTCGGCGAGGTCGTCGCCGCCACGACGGCCGACGTCGCCGATGCGCTGGCGCTCGCCGCCGCCGCGCAGCCGCGCTGGAACGCGGTGCCGGTGGAGACGCGCGCCGCCTGCCTCGAACGCGCCGCCGACCTGCTCGAACGCGATCGCGATGCGCTGATGGCGCTGGCCATGCGCGAAGCCGGCAAGAGCGTCGGCGACGCGCTCGCCGAGGTGCGCGAGGCCGTCGACTTCTGCCGCTACTACGCACAGCAGGCGCGCGCGCAGTTCGCGCCGCTGCCGCTGCCGGGGCCGACCGGCGAGCGCAACGAACTCGTGCTGACCGGTCGCGGCGTGTTCGCCTGCATCAGCCCGTGGAATTTTCCGCTGGCGATCTTCATCGGCCAGGTCGCCGCGGCGCTGGTCGCCGGCAATACCGTCGTCGCCAAGCCGGCGCCGCAGACGCCGCTGATCGCCGCGCACGCCGTGCGCCTGCTGCGCGAGGCCGGCGTGCCGGCCGATGCCCTGCATCTCGTGCCCGGCGGTCCGCCGGTCGGCGCGGCGCTGGTTGCCGATGCGCGCGTCGCCGGCGTCGCCTTCACCGGCTCGACGGCGACCGCCAAGCGGATCGCGCGCGCGCTGCTCGACGACGAGTCGCGGCCGATCGTGCCGCTGATCGCCGAGACCGGCGGCCTCAACGCGATGTTCGTCGATTCCACGGCGCTGCCCGAGCAGGTCGTCGCCGATGTGCTCGTCTCCGCCTTCCAGAGCGCCGGTCAGCGCTGTTCGGCGCTGCGCCTGCTGTGCGTGCAGGAGGACGTCGCGCCGCGCGTGCTCGAAATGCTCAAGGGCGCGATGGCGGAGCTGAACATCGGCGATCCGGCCGACTTGGCGACCGACGTCGGCCCGGTGATCGACGCCGAGGCGCGCGCGCGCCTGCTCGCCCATCTGGACGCGCATCGCGAGCGCATCGTCGCGCAGTGCGTCCTGCCGCCGGCCTGCCAACGCGGCCATTTCGTGCCGCCGACCGTGATCCGCCTGGACGCCGTCGAGGCGCTCCGCAGCGAGGTGTTCGGGCCGGTGCTGCACCTGGCGACCTGGAAGGCCGGCACGCTGGCGTCGATGGTCGAGCGCGTCAATGCCGGCGGCTACGGCCTGACCATGGGCCTGCACAGCCGTCGTTCGGAAGCGCTCGACGAGCTGCGCGCACGTGCGCGGGTCGGCAATCTCTACGTCAACCGCACGATGATCGGCGCCGTGGTCGGCAGCCAGCCGTTCGGCGGCGAGGGCCTGTCCGGCACCGGGCCGAAGGCCGGCGGTCCGCACTACCTGCTGCGCTTCGCGACCGAACGCACGCTGTCGGTCGACACGACCTCGGCCGGCGGCAACGCCTCGCTGCTGAGTCTCGACGCCTGAGTCATCGAGCGCATACGCTGCGCGAACCGCGCACTCATCACCGAGCAGGACACTGAACCCATGATCCACAGGCCCGCCGCCGGGTGCCTGCTGCTTGCCGCGCTGCTGCCGCACGCGCCGGTGGCGCAGACGCCGACTCCCTTGCAAGCCGCCGCGCAGGCCTACGAGGCCGCCGACTGCGTGCGCGACGAGGACGAGGACAGCCCCGCGTCCGCCGAGCCCGGCCGACGCCAGCTGCCGGACGTCAGTCCGGCCGCCGAGCGCGCCTGCGCCGCCAGGCTGCGCGAGGTCGACGCGGCGCTGGCGAGGATCGATGCGGCGACGCTGCCGGCCGACGAGCGCCTGACGCACGAGCTGCTGCGCTGGACCATCGCCGGCTGGCTCGAGGCCCTGCCGTTCGATGAATCGCGCATGCCGTTCAACAGCGACGGCGGCTTCGACGTGACCCTGCTGTATCGGGCCGGACAGCCGCTCGCCGACGAGAAGAAGGCGCAGGCCTGGCTGCAGCTGCTCGGCGAGGTGCCGCGCTGGTACGAGCAGAACATCGCCAACGCGCGGCGCGGCATGCGGACGCGCTTCGTGCAGCCGAGGCCGACCGCGGAGGCGGTGCTGAAACGTGCGCGCAGCGAGGCGGCGGTGACGCCCGACAACGATCCGCTGCTGGCGCCCTTGCGCGCGCTGCCGGCGAGCATTCCGGAAGCGCGCCGCGCCGCGCTGCTCGCGCAGGGCGAGACCCTGGTCCGCGACGGCATCGTGCCGGCGCGCGCCAACTTCGCGGCCTTCCTGGAGCGCGAGTACCTGCCGCACGCGGCGACAAGTCTGGCCGCGTCCGATCTGCCGGATGGCCGCGCGTACTACGCCTTCCTCGTGCGTCGCCATACGACGATGGGCCTGACGCCGGACGAGATCCACGACATCGGCCAGCGCGAAGTCGCGCGCATCCGCGCCGAGATGGAACAGACGATGCGCGCGGCGGGCTTCGACGGCACGCTGCCGCAGTTCATCGCCCGGCTGCACGCCGAGCCGCGCTTCTATGCGACTTCGCGGCAGCAGCTGCTGGAGAAAGCGTCGGAGATCGCCAAGCGCATCGACGGCGAACTGCCGGCACACTTCGGCACCTTGCCGCGCCTCAGCTACGGCGTGCGGCCGGTGCCGGCGGAGATCGAGGAGGGCTACACGACCGGCCGCTACTTCAGCGGCGATCCGCGCCAGCATCGCGCCGGCGGCCTGATGATCAACACCTCGCACCTCGACCAGCGGCCGCTCTACGAGCTGCCGGCGCTGGTGCTGCACGAGGGCGTGCCCGGCCATCATCTGCAGGTCGCGCTCGCGCAGGAGCAGGACGAGGTGCCGAAGTTCCGTCGCACGCTCTACGTGACGGCCTACGGCGAAGGCTGGGCCCTGTATGCCGAGCGGCTCGGCGAGGAAATGGGCATTTACCGCGACCCCTACGAGCGCTTCGGCCGGCTGTCTTACGAGATGTGGCGCGCCTGCCGGCTCGTCGCCGACACCGGCATGCACTGGAAGCACTGGACGCTGGCGCAGGCGCGCGCCTGCTTCACCGCCAACACGGCGCTGTCGCCGCTCAACATCGAGATCGAACTGCAGCGCTACGTGTCCTGGCCGGGGCAGGCGCTGGCCTACAAGATGGGCGAGCTGAAGCTCGTCGAGTTGCGGCACAAGGCGGAGACGGCGCTCGGCGATCGTTTCGACGAACGCGGCTTCCACGACGCCGTGCTGCTGCACGGCTCGCTGCCGCTGTCGATCCTGGAGCGCCGGATCGACGGCTGGATTTCCGAGCAGCAGAAGCAGTAAACGAAAATGTTCCCTCTCCCTCGTCGCGTCAGCGATGGGGGAGAGGGAAAAATTTTGCGGTGGAGGGAGAGCACATGTCGTTCTGGAATCGCCGTCGACCGTGGGGCAGTGCCCTCGCTGCGCACGCCGACGGCACGCCGCACCTGAAGCGCTCGCTATCCTGGCCGCATCTCGTCGCGCTCGGCGTCGGCGGCATCGTCGGCACCGGCATCTATACGCTGACCGGCGAGGCGGCGGCGCTGGCCGGGCCGGCGGCGATGCTGTCCTTCGTCATCGCCGGTATCGTCTGCGCCTGCGCGGCGCTCGCGTATGCGGAAATGTCGACGATGATTCCCGTCGCCGGCAGCGCCTACACCTACACGTACACGGTGATCGGAGAGGGCTGGGCCTGGATCGTCGGCTGGAGCCTGATCCTCGAGTACACCCTGGTCTGCTCGGTCGTCGCCGTCGGCTGGGGCGGTTACGCGAGCGGCCTCATCCACCAGGCGGGCCTGCCGGTGCCCGAGCTGCTGCTGACCGCGCCGGCGAACGGCGGCCTGATCGATCTGCCCGCGGTGCTCATCGCGCTCGCCGTCGCCGGCATGCTGACGCTCGGCACACGCGAGAGCGCGCGCGTGAACCTCGTGCTGGTGATCGTCAAGATCGTCGCGCTCGCCGGCTTCGTCGCCCTCTGCCTGCCGGCCTTCGACGCGGCGCACTTCACGCCCTTCATGCCGCAGGGTTTCGCGGCCCATGAAGTCGACGGCGTCAAGGTCGGCGTGATCGCCGCCGCGTCGATCATCTTCTTCGCGTTCTACGGCTTCGACACGATCTCGACGGCTTCCGAGGAGACACAGAACCCCGGCCGCGACCTGACCATCGGCATCGTCGGCTCGATGCTGCTCTGCACGCTGATCTACATGGCGGTCGCGGCCAGCGCGATCGGCGCGCGGCCGGTGGCCGAGTTCGCCAGGAGCGGCGAGCCGCTCGCGCACATCCTGCGCAGCCTCGGCCATCCGCGCGCCGCGGTGGCGATCGGCGCGGCGGCGGTGATCGCCCTGCCGACGGTGATCATGGCCTTCATGTACGGGCAGAGCCGCGTGTTCTTCGCGATGGCGCGCGACGGCCTGCTGCCGCGACGGCTCGCCGCCGTGCACGCGACGCGCGGCACGCCGGTCGCGGTGACGCTGCTGACCGGCGTCATCGCCGCAACGCTCGCCGGCTTTGTGCCGCTGGCGCGCATCGTCGCGCTCGCCAACGCCGGCACGCTCTGCGCATTCATCGCCACGGCGGCGGCGATGATGCTGCTGCGCGTGCGCGAACCGCTGCGCGCGCGGCGCTTTCGCGTGCCGCTGTGGTGGCTGGTCGGCGCGGTCGCGATCGCCGGCTGCCTGTACCTGTTCGCGAGCCTGCCGCGCGAGACCATCCGCTTCTTCTTCATCTGGAACGCGCTCGGCCTGGCCCTCTATCTGGCCTACGCGCGGCGTCGCAGCGCGCTGGCCTGAGCGGTCGAACATGCCGAAAATCGGAACGAATAACTGGAGTGAGCATGAGAATCCTGGCTTCCACCCTGACGATGTTCGCGCTGCTGCTCGGCGGTGCCGCGCACGCCGAAAAGCTTACGCCGGAGCGCTTGTTCGCCGATCCCGATCTGAACGGCCCGCGCGTCCGCGGCGTGCAGCTGTCGCCGGATGGGCGGATCGTCAGCTATCTGAAGGCCAAGCCCGACAACCAGAACGTGCTCGACCTGTGGGCGGTCAACACGCGCGGCGGCGAGCCGTACCGCCTGATCGACGCGAACACGCTCGGTGCGCCGGACAAGGCCCTCTCGGAAGCCGAGAAGGCGCGGCGCGAGCGGCAGCGCGTGAGCCAGCGCGGCGTCGTCGACTACGCCTGGAGTGCGGACAGCCGTTCGCTGCTGGTGCCGGTCGACGGCGATCTGTTCGTCGTCGATCGCGCCACGCACGCGCCACGCCGCCTGACCGAGACCCCGGCCGATGAAATCGACGCCAAGCTCTCGCCGCGCGGCCGCTACGTCTCCTACGTGCGCGAGCAGAATCTCTATGTGCGCTCGCTGCGCGGCGGCGACGAGCGCGCGCTGACCACGGACGGTGCCGGCACGCTGAGCTGGGCGACGGCCGAATTCGTCGCGCAGGAGGAAATGGATCGCGACACCGGCTACTGGTGGTCGCCGGACGAGCAGCGCATCGCCCTGACGCGCGTCGACGAAACCGGCGTCGACGTCATCGAACGTCTCGACCTCGGCCCGCAGGGTGCAACCACGGTCGCGCAGCGATACCCGCGTGTCGGTCGGCCGAACGCCATCGTCTCGCTGTTCGTCGCCGACGTGGCGAGCGGCGCGCGCGTCGCCGTCGATCTCGGCCCCGATACGGATATCTACCTGGCGCGCGTCGAGTGGTCGCGCGACGGCCGCACGCTGTACGTGCAGCGCCAAGCGCGCGACCAGAAGCGTCTCGACCTGCTGGCCTGCGAGCCGGAGACGGGCGCCTGCGCCGTGATCCTCAGCGAGACCTCGCCGCACTGGGTCGAGCTGAGCAAGGACTTCCAGCCGCTCGCCGACGGCGACTTCCTGTGGTCGTCCGAGCGCTCGGGCTGGCGGCATCTCTATCTTTACCATCGCGACGGCACGCTGGTGCGCCAGATCACCGGCGGCGACTGGCCGGTCGCCGCGCTGCTCGGCGTCGACGAGACGCATCAGCGCCTGTTCTTCGCCGCCTCGATCGATGATCCGCTCGGCAAGCAGATCTGGAGCGTCGCGTATGAGCGCGGCGCCGAGCCGCGGCGCTTGACGGACGGCGAGGGCGTCTGGACGGCGAGCTTCGCCGAGCGCGGCAACGCCTTCGTCGGCACCTACTCCGATCCGCGCACGCCGCCGCGAACCGCGCTGTACGACGCGAGCGGCCGGCGCCTGCGCTGGATCGAGGCGAACGCGCTCGACGCGACGCATCCCTATCACGCCTACCTCGATCATCACCGTGTGCCGCAGTTCGGCACGCTGAGCGCGGACGACGGCACGCCCCTGTACTACTCGCTGGCGACGCCGCCCGGCTTCGATCCGCGGCGCAAGTATCCGGCGATCGTGCTCGTCTACGGCGGCCCGCACGTGCAGACCGTGACGAAGGCCTGGGGCGATCTGAAGGATCAGCTCTACCTCGCCGCCGGCTACGTCGTGTTCCGTCTCGACAACCGCGGCTCGGACAATCGTTCGGTGGCGTTCAAGACGGCGATCGACCGCCACCTCGGCACCGTCGAAGTGCGCGACCAACGGGTCGGCGTGAACTTCCTGAAGTCCTTGCCTTACGTCGATGCCGCGCGCATCGGCTACCAGGGCTGGAGCTATGGCGGCTTCATGACCCTGCGCATGCTGACCGAGCCCGGCGCCGGCATTCGCGCCGGCGCCGCCGGCGGTCCGCCGACCGACTTCGCGCTGTACGACACGCACTACACCGAGCGCTACATGGGCACGCCCGCCGACAACGCCGAGGGCTATCGCGGTACTGACATCCTGCCGCGCCTGCCGAACCTGTCGGGCCGCCTGCTGCTCATGCACGGCATGGCCGACGACAACGTGCTGTTCGCCAATTCCACGCGCCTGATGGAAGCGCTGCAGCAGCGCGGCATCGTCTTCGACCTGATGACCTATCCCGGCCAGCGCCACGGCGTGCGCGGCAACGCCAAGCAGCTGCAGCAGTGGCGCACGTATCTCGATTTCTTCGGACGCGAGCTGAAGCCGGACCCATGACAGTGAAGGAACACGGCGCCGCCGCTCGTCGCGGGCTCTGACGGCTTGGTGCCCGGCGCGCTTGAGCTCAAGCATGCTCGAAGTCATAGCCTGCAGCGACCTGTTCGCGGCGCAGCGCGAGCGCATCGGGCCGTTTCTCGAACGGACCTCTCTCCGTTTCGCGTCATCCACGAGAGCGGTACGGTCTGAACGGCGTGGCGCGACGCTGGCGGTAAATGTCAAGAAACCGCCGACGCCCGTCCGCACGATGCGAACATCGTGCGCAAGCTGCATGCATCGCCGATCCGCACGGATCGCCATCATCCGCTTGCCTGGCAAGGCCAATGCGGGACCGGCACACGCGCGGAGGGAGCGATGGAGACATGCGGCAAGGGCGGGGCCGTGCAGAGGATGCGTCGCCGGCGGATCGGCGGCCTCCTGGTGATCGCGGCCGCTGTCGGGCTCGCCGCCTGCGGCAGCAGCTCGCCGTCCGTCCATCAGGCCGGCGCCGTCTGCGAGGTCGGCCAGCTCGACGAGACGCAGATGCTCGCGTTGAAGCGCGCCGCGCCCGACCAGCCGCTCGCCGATCTTTCGCATTACGCGCCGCGCCGCCACGCGCGCGCCGCCGACGCGCTGCTGAACGGCGGCGGCTGCGAGTCGAATCGCAGCTTCCGCTACGGCGCCGGCGTCGGTGACATCACCGGACCGGCGCTCGGCGAGGAGCAGCTCGGCTACGCCGATCCGGCGCAGGTCTCGCAAGGCATCCATACACGCGAGCATGCGCGCGCGTTCGCCTTTTCATCGCAATGCGGCGGCCGCAGCGGCTACGCGATGCTGGTCAATGTCGACAACGCGCTGGCCTTCGACTCGATCAAGTTCGGCGTGATGAAGAAGATCGCCGACGATACCCAGGACCGTCTGGCCGACTACTGGACGATGGACAATGTCCTGATTTCGGCGACGCACACGCATTCCAGCGCCGGCGGACAGGCGCATTACGACTACGTCAATCTGTTCGCGCTCGGCTTTGACCAGCAGGCCTACGGCGCCGTCGTCGATGGCATTTTCCAGGCGATCGTGCAGGCGCACCGCAACCTGATGCAGGCGACGCCGGGACCGATCGCGATCGCCACCAGGGAATTGCTCGACACCGCCGTCAACCGCTCGCCGCCGGCCTACGCGCAGGACCCGGAGGCGGAGCGAAGGGCGTTCGTCGACACCGCGGGCCGCGAGGTGACGACCAATCGCATGATGACCCTGCTCAAGCTCAAGCGCGACGACGGCACGCCGGTCGGCATGATCAACTGGTATTCGGTGCACGGCACGTCGATCGGCCAGACGCACAAGCTGCTGTCCGGCGACAACAAGGGCTACGCGGCGCAGCGCTTCGAGCACGAGTTCAGCCGCGGCGTCTACGCGGACGGCGCTTTCGTGGCCGGCTTCTTCCAGTCCGACGAGGGCGACTCGTCGCCGAACCTGTTCATGATGGAACTGCCGGAATCGGTCCTGCATGCGCATGGCGGCGAGGGCTGGGACACGCGCGGCGGCGGCCGCGACGATTACGAGAGCGCGATGATCTCCGGCTACAAGCAGTATCACCATGCGCTGGCGCTGTGGGACGACGCGGACGAGAAGCTGCACGGCGAGGTGAAGGCGATCCACATTCCGATCGACATGAGCAAGGTCGTCATCGAAGCGCCGAAGACTTATCCGGACGCGCTGATGCCGGCGGTCGGCGCGCAGCGCACCTGCGAGCCGGCCTTCGGCGTCACCTTCGCCGCCGGCGCCGAGGACGGTCGCGGGCCGTTCAGCGAGGAGGGCGCGGC
Source organism: Solimonas soli DSM 21787 (assembly GCF_000474945.1). Classification (GTDB taxonomy): domain Bacteria; phylum Pseudomonadota; class Gammaproteobacteria; order Nevskiales; family Nevskiaceae; genus Solimonas; species Solimonas soli. Next base: position 131,742 of record NZ_AXDW01000004.1, read on the forward strand.
GTGCCCGATGAGCGACGACCGGCTGCTGCCGTTCATCACCGGCTATCTTCAGACGACGCTGGGCGTGCTGCCGGACGGCGCGCTGCCGTCGACCCTGATCGAGCCGGTCGGCTGCTACAACCCGGCCTTCGCGCTGCTGGGCTACGCCTGCCAGCAGGAGAAGCCGATCCTGCTGCCGCTCGCCGTCGCGCCGGCCGGACTGCCGCTGGTGCTGCTGCAGGCGCGCACCGCGCCGCTGCAGATCGTCACGCTCGGCAACCTGGCGATCATCTCGCTGCCCTGGGAAGTGACGACGATGGCCGGCCGCCGCCTGCGCGAGGCCGTGCTCGACACGCTGCAGGATGCCGGCATCGACTACGCGGTGATCGCCGGCCTGTCCAACAGTTACGTCGACTACCTGACCACGCGCGAAGAGTATTCGGTGCAGAACTACGAGGGCGGCTCGAACATCTACGGTCCCTGGTCGCTCGACGCGGTGATCCAGGAGATGACGCGCCTCGCCAGCCATCTGCGCGACGGCAGCGCGGCGGCGAGCCCATACGCCGATCCGCGTTATCGCGATCACGTGCCCCTGCTGCCGTTCCACCTCGGGCTGGTGGTCAGCGACAGCCGCCTGCCGGCCGGCGCCGCCTTCGGCGACGTCACGCAGCAGCCGGCGGCCGAATACCAGATGACGCGCGACGAGCGCCTCACCGTCAGCGCGCGCTTCTACAGCGCGCATCCGCGCAATGACCTGATGCTCGGTTCGAGCTATCTCTACGTCGACCGCAAGGTCGGCGACGACTGGAAGGTGGTCGCCACCGACGACGACTGGTGGACGCGCTTCACCTATCTCAAGAACGGCGGCGGCAGCGACGAGGCGCTGGTCGAATGGCAGGTACCGGCCGGCACCGAGCCCGGCACCTACCGCATCCGCTACCAGGGCGTCACGCAGGACGGCACGCCGTACAGCGGCAGCACGCAGCCCTTCGCGCTGAAAGGCTGCAGCTGAACGGGCGCCGCCAACGAAAAAGCCCCCGCGAGGCGGGGGCTTTTCGAAGACGTCGCCTCGCTTCAGGCGAGGGCGAGAATCCTGGCCGCGAGGCGCGACTTGTGGCGCGCGGCCTTATTCTTGTGGATCTGGCCCTTGGTCGCGTAACGGTCGACGACCGGCACCATTTCAGCGTAGGCGGCCTGAGCGGCGGCCTTGTCCTTCGCGTCGATGGCCTTGACGACCTTCTTGATGTAGGTGCGGATCATCGAGCGCTGCGCGACGTTGCGGGCACGGCGCTTCTCGGACTGGCGGGCGCGCTTCTTCGCGCTGGCAATGTTGGCCAAGGTAAAACTCCTGAAACTCGGGTCTCGAAAACCCGCAACCGAAAGATCGGGGTCTGTTTGAAAGGTCGCGGAGTATGGGGAGGGAGGCTTTGTTTGTCAACCGCTCGCGGTCCGGGAAACGAAGGATAAGACGCGGAAAACATTGACGCTTGCGACCGCCTGGGCGTGCCCTGCGCGCGCCCAGGCTCTACACTTCGCGCCCTATGTCGAAATCCCTGTTCCGGGCCTCCGGCGTCGTCGGCCTGATGACCCTGCTGTCGCGCCTGCTCGGTTTCGTGCGCGAGATCATGCTGGCCGCCGCCTTCGGCGCCGGCGCCGGCATGGACGCCTTCCTCGTCGCGCTGATGATTCCGAACTTCGGCCGCCGCATGTTCGCCGAGGGCGCGTTCTCGCAGGCCTTCGTGCCGGTGTTCACGGCGACCAAGACCACGGCGCCGCACGAGGAGGCGCGCGCGCTGGTGGCGGTGACGATGGGCACGCTCGGCGGCGTGCTGTCGCTCATCACGATCGTCGGCTGCGTCGCCTCGCCGCTGCTGGTCTGGGCCTTCGCGTCCGGTTTCCACGACGACCCGGACAAGGCCGCGCTGTCGGCCGGCCTGCTGCGCTGGACCTTCCCGTACCTGATGTTCATCTCGCTGACCTCGATGGCCGGCGGCATCCTCAATGCCTACGGGCGCTTCGCGATTCCGGCCTTCACGCCGGTGATCCTCAACGTCTGCATGATCGCCTCGGCCTTCGTCGATTCCGGCTCCGTGCAGGCGCTGGCCTGGGCGGTGTTCGCGGCCGGCATCCTGCAGTTCGCCTTCCAGCTGCCGTCGCTGTGGACGCTGCGCCTGTTGCCGCTGCCGCGCTGGGGCTGGGGCGACGCGCGCGTCAAGAAAATCGTCGGCCTGATGCTTCCGGTGATGGTCGGCTCGTCGATCGCGCAGATCAGCCTGCTGCTCAACTCGAACCTCTCCACGCACCTCGGCGACGGCCCGGTCAGCTGGCTGTACTACGCCAACCGCCTGATGGAATTCCCGCTCGGCATCTTCAGCATCGCCATCGGCACGGCGATCCTGCCGACCCTGTCCGCCCAGCACGCCACCCGATCGGCGGAGCAGTTCGCGGCGACGCTGGACTGGAGCCTGCGCCTGATGCTGGTCATCGGCCTGCCGGCGGCGGTCGGCATGGTGCTGTTCGCCGGGCCGCTGGTGGCGACCGTCTACGGCCACGGCCGCTTCGGCGCCGACGACGTGCGCATGACGACGTATGCGCTGTGGGCCTACGGCGCCGGCTTCATCGGCTTCTCGCTCATCAAGGTGCTGACGCCGGGTTTCTACGCCCGCCAGGAGACGCGGCTGCCGGTGCGCTTCGCGATCATCGGTCTGTGCGTCGGCATGGCGATGAGCCTGCTGCTGTTCGCGCTGGCCCGGCATTTCGAGTTCCGCGCGGCGCACGCCGGGCTGGCGGCATCGACGTCGCTGACCGCCTGGATCAATGCGCTGCTGCTGCTGCATCGCCTGAAGCGCGACGGCGTCTACGTGGCGTCGGCCGGCTGGGGCGCATTCACGCTGCGCCTGCTGCTGGCCTGCGCGCTGCTGACCGGCGTGGTGCTCTGGGGCATGGGTTCGCTCGCCTGGTGGACCGAGGCCGGCGCGCGGGACAAGGCGGTGCGCGCGCTGCTTGTCATCGTCGCGGCGATCGTCGTCTACTTCGCTGCTCTGGCGGCCGGCGGCCTGCGGCCGCGGCATTTCCGGCGGAGTTGACCATGTTGCTCGTCAGGGGCGTGCAGAATCTGCCGAAGGACTGGCGCGGCTGTGCGCTGACCATCGGCAATTTCGACGGCCTGCATCTCGGCCATCGGGCGCTGATCGAGCGCACGCGCCTGCGCGCGCAGGAGCTCGGGCTGCCGCTGACCGTGATGTGCTTCGAGCCGACGCCGCGCGAATACTTCCGGCCGCAGTCGGCGCCGGGCCGCATCAGCAACCTGCGCAGCAAGCTCGCCGACTTCGAGGCGGCTGGCGTCGAGGTGGTCGTCGTGCAGCGCTTCGGCAAGCCGTTCTGCACGCTCAGCGGCCTGGCGTTCATCGACCACATCATTCACCAGCATCTGCGCGCCAGGGCGGTGATCGTCGGCGACGATTTCAATTTCGGTGCGGCGCGCTCCGGCGACATGGGCCTGCTGCGGGCGCGGGGCGCCGAATGCGGCTTCACGACGGAAAGCGTGCCGAGCGTCGTCGTCGACGGCGAGCGCTGCAGTTCGACGGCGATCCGCGAGGCGCTGGCGATCCCGGATCTTTCGCGCGCGGCGCGGATGCTCGGTCGGCCGTACCGCCTGCTCGGCCATGTCCGCCATGGCCTCAAGCTCGGCCGCGAACTCGGCATGCCGACCGCCAATCTCTACCTGCTGCGGCCGCCGGCCCTGCGCCTCGGCATCTATGCGGTCGAGGCGCAGCTGCGCGGCGAACCGCGCCCGTGGAAGGGCGTCGCGGCGCTCGGCGTGCGGCCGACGCTGGGCCTGACGCACGTGCTGCTCGAAACGCATCTGTTCGAGCCGCCGGGCGATATCTACGGCGCGCGCATCGAGGTCGAGTTCCGGCATTTCCTGCGTCCCGAACTGCGCTTCGATTCGCTCGATGCGCTGAAGGTGCAGATGCAGCGCGACAAGCTCGATGCCATGGCCCTGCTCCGATAGCTTTTGGGGGCGGGGCGGCCGATAATCGGCAGCTCACTCCACCGCTTACCGCCGCGCCGGCATCCGCCGCCGGCCGCCGCAGCCGCGCGATACGCAAGCCGACCGTGACCGACAAGCCGCCCAGCCCGCTGGACCTCAAAGCCACCATCAACCTGCCGGAAACCGCGTTTCCGATGCAGGCCAACCTCGCCAGGCGCGAGCCGGAGATGCTCGCGCGCTGGCTGGCGGAAGACCTTTACGGGCAGATCCAGAAGGCGACGGCCGGCCGGCCGAAGTTCTGGTTCGTCGACGGCCCGCCCTACGCGAACGGCGACATTCACCTCGGCCACGCCGTCAACAAGACGCTGAAGGACATGATCGTCAAGGCCGCCCGCCTCGACGGTTACGACGCCGCCTTCGTGCCGGGCTGGGACTGCCACGGCCTGCCGATCGAACTGCAGGTCGAGAAGAAGTTCGGCAAGGTGGGCGACAAGGTGGATGCGAAGACCTTCCGCGAGAAGTGCCGCGAGTACGCCACCGAGCAGGTCGGCCGTCAGCGCGAAGGCTTCAAGCGGCTCGGCGTGCTCGCCGACTGGGAGCGTCCGTACCTGACGATGCGTCCGTCCTACGAGGCCGAGCAGCTGCGCGTGCTGGCCCGGATCATCGACAACGGCCACGTCGTGCGCGGCTTCAAGCCGGTGCACTGGTGTCTCGATTGCGGCTCGTCGCTCGCCGAGGCGGAAGTCGAATACCAGGACAAGCAGTCGAGCGCGATCGACGTGAAGTTCGCGGCGGCCGACGCCGCCGATCTCGCGCGGCGCTTCGGCGTCGGCGATGCCAGCGGCGCGGCCTTCGTGATCTGGACGACGACGCCGTGGACGCTACCGGCCAACCAGGCGGTCGCGGCGAACGCCGGGCTCGACTACGCGCTGGTCGACTTTGCCGGAGCCGGCCGCGTCGTCATCGCCGCCGATCTCGTCGAGGCGACCGCCCGACGCTGGGGCGATGCAGCGAAAGTGCGGGCGACGGTGAAAGGCGCCGCGCTCGAAGGCGCCAAGGCGCAGCATCCGTTCGCCGAGCGCATCGTGCCGGTCGTTCTCGGCGAGCACGTCACGCTCGACGCCGGCACCGGCCTCGTGCACACGGCGCCGGCGCACGGCGTCGAGGACTATGCGGTCGGCAAGCTCTACGGCCTGCCGGTCGACAATCCGGTCGCCGGCAACGGCGTGTTCATCAGCGGCACGCCGCGGGTCGCCGGCCTGCACGTGCGCAAGGCCGAGGCGCCGATCATCGACGCGCTGCGCGACGGCGGCGCGCTCGTGCACCTGGCGACCATCACGCACAGTTATCCGCACTGCTGGCGGCACAAGACGCCGCTGATCTTCCGCGCCACGCCGCAGTGGTTCATGTCGATGGACCGGCGCGGGCTGCGCGAGGGCGCGCTCGAGGCGATCGCCAGGACCGACTGGATTCCCGACTGGGGCCAGAACCGCATCCACGACATGATCGCCAGCCGCCCGGACTGGTGCATCTCGCGCCAGCGCTACTGGGGCGTGCCGCTGGCGATCTTCATCGACCGCCAAACGCAGGAGCTGCATCCGGATGCGGCGGCACTGCTGCGCAGGATCGCCGACAAGGTCGAAGCCGAAGGCCTCGAAGCCTGGTTCGGCTCGACGCCGGCCGACTGGGGTGTCGATGAGGCGCAATACGAGAAGGGCAGCGACACGCTCGACGTCTGGTTCGATTCCGGCGTCGCGCACCAGTGCGTGTTCAAGTCGATGATCCCGGAGGCGCTCGACGCCGACGGTCTGGCGCCGCAGGCCGATATCTATCTCGAAGGCTCCGACCAGCATCGCGGCTGGTTCCACTCGTCGCTGCTCACGTCCGTGGCGATGCGCGGCCGCTCGCCGTACAAGCAGGTGCTGACGCACGGCTTCACGGTCGACGAGCAGGGCCGCAAGATGTCGAAGTCGCTCGGCAACGGCATCGAGCCGCAGGAGATCATGAAGACCCTGGGCGCCGACGTGCTGCGCCTGTGGGTGGCGTCGAGCGATTACTCCGGCGAGATCGTGCTGTCGAAGACGCTCTTGCAGCGCATCGCCGAGGCGTATCGCCGCATCCGCAACACGGCGCGCTATCTGCTCGGCAGCTTCAAGGACTTCGATCCGGCCACCGATCTGGTCGCGCCGGATCAGCTGGTCGCCGTCGACGCCTGGGCGATCGCGCAGGCGGCGGCGCTGCAGGCCGAACTCAAGGAGGCCTACGGCCGCCGCGAGTTCCATCTGGTCTATCACAAGCTGCACAACTACTGCGTCAACGATCTCGGCGGCCTGTATCTCGATCTGCTCAAGGATCGTCTGTACACGCTGCCATCGCGGTCGCTGGCGCGCCGCTCGGCGCAGACCGCGCTGCTGCACATCGCCGAGGGCATGGTGCGCTGGATCGCGCCGATCCTCTCGTACACCGCCGACGAGATCTGGCGCATGCTGCCGGGCGAGCGCACGGTCACCGTCTTCGCGCAGCCCTGGTATGCCTTTCCGGCCGTGCCGGCGACGACGGTCGACTGGGCGACGCTCAAGGCGGTGCGCGAGCCGGTCAAGAAGGTGCTCGAGGAGTTGCGCGTCGCCGGCCAGATCGGCTCGGGTCTCAATGCCGAGGTGACGCTGTACGCCGACGGTGCGCCGGCCGAGGCGCTCGCCAAGGTCGGTGACGAACTGCGCTTCTGGTTCATCACCTCGGGCGCGAGTGTCGCGCCGCTCGCCGCGAAGCCGGCGAACGCGACGGCGGCCGGCGAGGGCAGCAATGTCTACATCGTCGCGCAGCCGTCGCCGCATGCGAAGTGCGAGCGCTGCTGGCACCAGCGGGCGGACGTCGGCGTCGATCCGGCGTATCCGACGATCTGCGGGCGCTGCGTCGTCAACATCGCGCCTGACGGCATCGGCGAAACGCGGAGTTTCATTTGATGCTGCGCCGTCTGTCTCTGGCCTACGCGGCCGGACTCGCGGCGGCGCTGGTCGCCAGCGTCGCCTTGTGGGCGGCCGGGCACTTCGGCCTGCTCGCCAGGCTGCACGTGGCGATCGCGCCGGCGCTCGGTCTGTACTGGCTTTATCCGCGCCTGATCGTCGGCGGTCTCTGGGGCCTTCTGCTGCTGCTGCCGATCGGCGGCTCGGCGTTCCTGCGCGGCGTCGTGCTGAGCCTGGCGCCGACGCTGGTCACGCTGCTGTGGATCTTTCCGTTCCAGACCGGGCAGGGCTGGCTGGGGCTCGAACTCGGCCTGCTGACGCCGCTGGTGATCTGGGCCGTCAATCTCATCTGGGCCTGGACTGCGGTAATCTGGTCGCGTGCGACCGGGCTATGAACCTGCAACGTCACTCCCGCGGTAGCGCCGGATCTCTGGATGCCCTCTTGCGCGCATGATGGAAATGGACTGAAGCCTCGCCCTGAACCCATGTCTTTTCAGTACAAAAACGTTTACTGGCTGTGGCTGACGGTGGCGGTGATCCTCGTCGACCAGATCAGCAAGCAGCTGATCGTCCGCCATTTGCAGTGGTTCGACGTGATGCCGCTGCTGCCGCATTTCAATCTCGTGCACATGAAGAACACCGGCGCGGCGTTCTCGATGATGTCGGATGCCTCGCCGGTGCTGTTCGTGCTGCTCGGCGTCGGCGTCAGCATCGGCATCCTGGTCTGGCTGCGCCGGCATCCGCGCGACCAGCATCTGGTCGCCGTGGCGCTGTCGCTGATCATGGGCGGCGCGCTCGGCAATGTCATCGACCGCGTCACGCGCGGCCACGTCGTCGACTTCGTCGATTTCTATGTCGGCAGCTGGCACTTCGCGGCCTTCAACGTCGCCGACATGGCGATCAGCTGCGGCGCCGCGCTGCTGGTGCTCGACATGCTGCTCGACACGTTCCGCCGCAGGACGGCGAAGGCCCCGGGCTGAGATGCAAGGCATGGAGATCCTGCTCGCCAATCCGCGCGGATTCTGCGCCGGCGTCGATCGAGCGATCGAGATCGTCGAGCGCGCGCTCGAGGTGCTCGGCGCGCCGATCTACGTGCGCCACGAAGTCGTGCACAACCGCTTCGTGGTCGAGAACCTCCGTGCCAAGGGCGCCGTTTTCGTCGAGGAAGTCGACGAGGTGCCGATCGGTGCAACCTGCATTTTCTCCGCGCACGGCGTCTCGCAGGCGGTGCGCGAGGCGGCGGCGAGGCGGCACCTGACCGTGTTCGACGCGACCTGTCCGCTGGTCACCAAGGTGCACATCGAGGTCAAGCGCTATTCGCGCGAGGGCCGCGAGGTGGTGCTGATCGGTCATGCCGGGCATCCGGAGGTCGAAGGCACGATGGGCCAGTTCGACGCCAGCCAGGGTGGTGCGATCTATCTCGTCGAAACACCGGACGACGTCGTGCGCCTGCCGATCCGCGATCCGGCGCGCGTCGCCTTCGTCACGCAGACCACGCTGTCGATGGACGACACCGCCAAGGTCATCGACGCGCTGCGCGCGCGGTTCCCGCAGGTGCACGGCCCGCGCAAGGACGACATCTGCTATGCGACGCAGAATCGCCAGGACGCGGTGAAGGATCTGGCGGCGCAGTGCGACGCGCTGCTCGTGGTCGGCTCGCGCAACAGTTCCAACTCGAACCGCCTGCGCGAGCTGGCCGAGAGCCGCGGCACGCCGGCCTATCTGATCGACGGGGCGCAGGACATCCGCGCCGAATGGATCCAGGGCAAGCGGCGCGTCGGCGTCACCGCCGGCGCATCGGCGCCGGAAGTGCTGGTGCGCGAGGTCATCGCGCGGCTCAAGGAGTTCGGCGGCACGGCGGTCAGCGAGCTCGCCGGTCGCGAGGAACACATCGTCTTCTCGCTGCCGCCGGCGCTGCGTCGCGCCACGAAGACGGCGATCCCGTGACTTCCTCGCCCTCGTCGCGTAGCGAGGGGGGAGACGGTGCGGGCGAGGCGGAGTCCGCCAATGGCGCCTGTCGATCCATTGGCCCCTCAACCCGACCCTCCACGCTCGTTCGAGGGGAGGGCGAGTCCTTGAGGCGCTACGACGTCGCCATCGTCGGTGGCGGCGTCATCGGCATGGCCTGCGCCGAAGCGCTGAGCCGCGCCGGCCAGTCGGTGTGCATCGTCGAAAAGGGCGAACTCGGCCGCGGCGCCTCCTGGGCCGGCGGCGGCATGTTGTGCCCGCTGCCACCGGATCATGTGCCGGAGCCGATCCGTGAACTGCTCGCCGAGAGCCTGGCGCTGTATCCCGAATGGTGTGCGCGCCTGCAGCGTGAATCCGGCATCGACCCCGAGTACTGGGAATGCGGCGCCGACTACATCAAGAACGACGGTCGCCACATCGAGTATCCGCGCCTGGCGCAGGTGCGCAATCCGCGCCTGATGAAAGCCCTCGCCGGCACGCTGCGCGCGCGCGGCGTGAGCGTGCGCGAACACAGCACGGCGCTCGGCTGGATCGAAGCCGATGGCGTGGTGAACGGCGTGCGCACCACGCGCGGCGATATCGCCTGCGGCAAAGCCGTGCTCGCCGCCGGCGCGTGGTCGGCGGCGCTGGGTGCCGACGACGTGCGCCCGGCGAAGGGACAGATGCTGCTGCTGCGCTCCACGCCGGGCCATCTGCCGCGCATGCTGATCGGCGACGAGGTCTATCTGATCCCGCGCCGCGACGGGCACATCCTCGTCGGCAGCACGATCGAGGATGTCGGCTTCGATGTCGCGCCGACGGCTGCCGCGCGCACGCATCTGCTCGCGCGCGCCGTCCGGCTCTGGCCGCCGGCCGCCGGGCTGCCCCTCGTCGCGCACTGGGCGGGACTGCGGCCGCGGCTGGCAGGCGACGGCCCGGCGCTCGGGCCGCACCCGCGCACCGGCGGTCTGTGGCTCGCGACCGGCCACTTCCGCATCGGCCTGACGCTCGCCCCGGCCAGCGCGGCGCGAATCGCGGCACAGTTCACGAACTGATCGCCCCTGGCCCGGTCGGCCGCGCCGTATCGCGACGAACTGCGAAGCATTCGGCAGTTTCATCCGTCCGCCCACCGCTAGCATCGAGCCGACACGGGTTCGGTCGCGATGTCAGGGGCGGGAGCATGATGTGGCAATGGTCTCCCGGGTGCCGGTCGCTTGGAGAGCGCCATGGACGGCCAAGGTATGGGCGTGCGGGGACGGCGGAAGCAGCACTGCCGGCGAGGGCAAGCGGGTTGGTCGGTGTTGGAGGTTCTGACGACGGCGGCCATCGTCTCGGTGAGCATGGGCATCGCGATTCCGGCCGTGCAGGGCGCGCTGGCGCAGAACCGCCGGGCGGCGGCATCGAACCAGCTGCAACTCGCTTTATTGTCAGCGCGCCAGATGGCGGTAACGCGGAACAGCGCGATGACTTTTTGCGCCGGCAGCGCGGCAGAGGGCTGTCATGGCGACTGGACGCGCAAGGAGTGGATCATTTTTTCCGACCGCGATCACGACGGCAATGTCGACGATGACGAGCCATTGACGTTCGTGGATCGCCTGTCGTCGTCAAGTTCGCTCGAAATAGCCGGGAACGGGCCGTTCCGCCGCGCCGTGGTGTTTCGCGAAAGCGGCGCGGCGGAGACGGTGACGGGCGCTTTTGCCGCCGGCACGCTGCGCATCTGCATCAAGAAGGCGGCGGGGACCAATGCGACCGACCTTCTGCTGATCGGCAGCGGCCGCGCCGAGCCGACACTGCGGAATTTCGCAGGTAACTGTCCGGCGCCCTGAGCTGAGCAGCGGTTACCAGCAATCCGTGGTGCCGGCGCCGCGCGTGCCGGTCTGGTTGAGCGTCAGCGTTCCGCACTGCGTATCACGGATGGCTTGCTTGCCGGTGGGTACGGCCTGCAAGGTGTAGCTTGAAGCAGCAACGGTGCTGAGGCTGTATCCATAGTCCTTGCCGGTGTTCTGCGTGCCGGCGCAGTCGAGCGTCGGCAGGCTGATGGCCGTGCCGGCCAGATCCTGGTCGTAGCGCAGATTCGTGGCGTAGAAGCGCTCCATGTACGTCGCGTAGTTCGACAGACAGGCTTCGGCGGCGCGTCGCTTGGTTTTGGTCACGGACTTGACGTAGGAGGGATAGGCGATTCGCGCCAGAATGCCGACGATCAAAACGACGATCATGAGTTCGATCAGCGAGAAGCCGGCCTGGCCGCTCCTGGGATGTCTCAGCATGGCATCTACTCCGATGCGCTCATTGCGTGATCAGCTCGCGCCAGGTCAGCCGTTGCAGCGTGCCGGTCGTGCCTGCGGTCTGCACATTGCCCAGCGTGGCGTTGTCGTAGCTGATGAGCATGTCGTTGCCGACGAAGATCGGATTGTTGGCGATCTGGTCGAAGCCGACGCCGGCAACCACATACGACGTGCTGCCGCTCGTGATGTTGTCGCTGTCGTCGATGGTTCCGTTCTGCGTGGTATCGAAGAACGGTTTGCCGGGCGGCGCGCCGGTGAACGGATTGATGGCCATGATCCAGCTATTGCCGGACGGATTGCAGGAATTCGAATTCGTCGTCGGCAGTCGCGTGGTGCCGATCAGCAGGGTGCCCTGGAACTGGTTGGGTGTGACCATGCGCTCGCCTTTCGCTGCAGAGCCCGGCGAAACCAGGTCCATGTACCAGCCGAGTGTGACGTCGCCAGCCGTCGGCGTGGTGATGCCACGAGCCGCCAGCGAGGATCCCGACGCCGAGGTTTCCACGGCGATGGTGCGCTGCGCGAGATTGCTGCGCGTGGTCGAACTCGAAACCGCCGAATAACCGCTGCTGCCGGCCTGGACGATGAGCCCGTACCAGGTCTGCACGGCCGTCGACCAGCCGCCGCTCGGGGCCGTGAAGTCAGAAGACGTGAGGTACTTGCCTGTGCCGAAGAAGATCCAGACGTTGCCGGTCGCCGGGTCCTTGCCGGCCAGCATGCCGGCAGTGATGGGCTGTGCCCTGGCGCCCGTGCCCGTTCCGTCTTTAGCGATGAAGATGTTCGAGCTCGTGCCGCTGCTGAGCGTGAACGACCAGACCCGGCCGAGTACATCGCCGGCGTAGGCTGTCGTACTGATGCCGTTCGCCGGATTGGACATCCATACGGCGGGCGCGGCGAGTCCGTTTCCCGTGTTGGTGTCGGTCGTGATCTTGCTGATGGTGCCGGCGAGCACGTCGAACTGAAGCAGCGCGGCGGTTCCGCTCGCGCTGTTGAAGCCGTTGCCCAGCAGCACCGACCATGTGGCATCGGCGGTCTGCGCGATGATCGGCTGGCCGACGATCTGACCGATATAGGCATAGTCGCCGCCTTCGCTCGCGGAGTGCTCCCAGAGCAGCGACACCGAGGATGGGCTGCTGACATCGAATGCGTAGACGGCACGGGCCGCGCCGCGGCCCGTTGTGCCGACCAGGATCGTGCGCCACTTCGACTGGGCGTTGTCGTAGATATCGCTGACGGTCAGCAGGCCGTCGTTGTAGTACTGGTGAGGCAGGCTGTTGCTGCCGTAATCCTGATCGCTGTAGTTCTTGATCGACGGCAGTACCGCGGCCGGTAGATAGGCGAAGGTTTCCACGCCCGTGTCCGCATTGAACGCGTGCAGCATGCCATCGTTCGCGGCGACCCAGACCGTCGCTTGACGACCGGCGACGCCGCCGTTGGCGGTTGAATTCGTCGCGAATGCCGAGTAGGCACTGGAACCGGTGAAGGTTTTGCCGTTGTAGAGATTCGGATCGGGTGTGCCGACGTAGACAGGCTGCGAATCGACGATGTCGCCCATGGGCGCGGTGCTGTTGACGCTTCCCGCCGGCACCGGCCGGTTGCGCAGACTGCCGCCGTTGCGCTGCTCGTTGCTGGTGTCGCCGCGCAGATAATTGATGACTTTTGTTCGATCGGTGGCGGATGATCCGAAATAGGCGAGCTGAGTGGTCGTCATGGCCGGCGACGCACCGCTCGCGACGAAATCGACCATCGCCGTGCCGTTGTAAGTCTTGATCACACGGCTGCCGTAGGCCGGCAGCTTTGCCGACGCGGACCAGTTCGCCGTGCCGCTGATCGCGCCCGTGCTCGCATTGACGGTGTATGAAGTGAGGTCGCCGGTCCACACGCCGCTCTGGTACGTCGCCTGGTACGTCCTCGTGCCGGTGTCGAGCTTGGTGCTGTTCGCCGCGAGGCTCGCGCCCGAGCCGGCGCGTTGCGACACGCGCTTCAGCGCGTCGGCAATGCCGCTGGAGAATTCTTCAGGGTTGTTCGCGGAATAGAAGCCACCGTGCCCATTGACGGCAGCGTGTGCGAGGTCGGCGATATTGGCCGCGGTGTTATTGACCGGCTGTGGCCATTTGAAATTGCTGATCTGGCTGCTCGGTGCCGAACTACCGGTGCCGCCGCCATCGTTCGCCCACTTGAAGATCAGCGGGACGGTCGCGCTGCTCGGTGTGATGCCGGTTGGTGTGTAGCCGAGGCCGACAGTGAACGTCGTCATGTGCTGCCAGAACGCCGGGTCGACGCCGGGGCTGACCGGCACCTTGTTCGTCAGGCTGGGCTGCAGGTCCATCAGCCAGTAATACATGGCGACGTCGGCGAGCGATGTGATCGAGTACGTCGAGTTGTAGCTGTCCTTCCAAGGGAGAGCCGCGGTCTTCGTGCCGTCGTAGCTGAAGTTGCCGCCCACCGGGTTGACGTGCGTGACCTTGGCTGTCGAATCGATATCGCTGGGCGACGACAGGGACGGCAGGGTGACTGTATCGCCGGACGGCGTGCTGATGGTTGTCAGCGTCGGCGTGGTGGATTCGTTCCAGAAGCCGTCGGTGGTGAGAATCGTGTACGCCTGGCGGCATTCGAGCTTGCTCGTATCCGTGGACGAGCTTTGCCAGGGTTGATCGGTCGTGTAATAGGTGCCGACCGCATTGAGCGCGCCGCGCAGCGGTGTATTGCCATTCGGCGATTCGGCGACGAGCCAGTCCCAGAAATTCGCGCGCTGCGTGCCGCTCTGACCCTTCGTGCACGTATTCGGATCGGCCGGCGGCGTGCAGTTGCTGTCGAAGGTCGCGACCCTGGCGAGCCGGTTGCTGCTGTTCGTGGCAGTGCTGAAGGGATAGAAGCCGGCGCCCTTGTCGGAGGTGATCTGGGACGTCGCTCTGCCGTTGATGCTGCCGTAGCCAAACCGGATCGTCGGTGCCAAGTCGTTGAAGGCGGCCATCAGGCCGCTCTTTGCCATCAGGATGCGCTTTCTGTAATAGGAGAACCAGTTGGCGACGTTCTGCTGGGTCGGCACATCGTCGGCGCAGGTCGCCTGTGCGGTGCTGCTGGTGAGCTTGGCGCAATCGCCCGTCTGGCCCACGTAGTAGCGCGTGAAACTGGTGGAGCTCGTGATCGGCGTCGTTCTTGGAACGGTATAGGTGAAGAAGTTCTTGTTGTACGTGGTCGTCACGACGCACTGGTTGGTCGCCGTGTCGAGCGTGCCGCTGGCGCAATAGGGCAGCGTGTAGTAGGTGTACGTGCAGCCGAAAAAATTGCACGAGACCGTGTGTTGGCACTGTCCCTTTCGCGTCCCGCTCGTGATCAGCGTATCGCCATTCGCATCACAGGTCGTCGCCGCGGCCGAACGGGTCGTATCCGCCACCTGGAGCGCCGTGTAGTAGGCGTAGTTGTCGTTGTAGTAATTGGTGATGTCGGTGGTCGACTGGTTGCAGCCCGATGTCGGCGCCGTCGTGCTGCTGAACGGGTCGGAATAGCCGCACGGAAACGTCGGCTGCGGCCATGAGGAGCCGTTTGCGCGCGGTGGCGGCGCATAGGTCACGGCGGGGTTGTAGTAAGTACCGTTATTGACCGAGTTGCGATAGCCGTCGTTGCTTGTGTTGACCGGATTGTCGGGCATGTAGTCGCTGTCCATCGAGCCCGAGTCGTCGAACATCAGCACCATGTTCGGCGGCAACTGCGCGGTGGTCGTCAGCGGTGCCTGATCGACGACGGGATTGTCAGCCCGTGCCGCCGGCGGAACCGTGATCGCCAAGCCGAGGCCGAAGGCGGCGAGTGCGAGCCGGTACCAGTAACGAAGCTGTGCGCGTGGCGTCATGGCATCCCTCATTGCTTGTACATCGCTTGCAAGGTGACGATCGCGCGATCGGTGACTTGCGAAGGGTCCGCGCTGCGGGCGGTGATGCGGTAGTACTTCGCGGTCGTTGACACGCCCTGCGCGCCATACTGCATGGCATTGGCGCTTTGCGTGAAGCCGTTCGCGGCATTCGGATCAATCCAGTTGCCCATGTCCTCGATCACGAACTGCGGTTGTCCCTGCGCGTTGCCGGGTGCCGTGTAGCTGCCGGCGCCGGAGGTCGGCGCGGTCTGAATGAAGGCGGTCGCGTTGGCATCCAGGAACGGGTTGGCCAGGCAAGGGTTCGCGGTGCCGACGCAGTTGCGGATACCGCTACCCGTCAGCAGCACGGCGGCGCCGGACACCAGGCCCGCTTCGGCGTTCTGGAAGGCGATTTCGCGATCGTAGAAGTTGCTCGTCATCTTCTGCTGCGTCGTCGTGCCGCGAAGCGCGGCAAGACCGATCAGCGTGACGAGAATCAACAGGATCAGGGCGATGGCGAGAGCAATGCCGTGTTGCGTGCGTGGATTTTGCGTCGCGCGCATCTTCAATTGACCCGGTTGCGCAGCGCGATGGTAGTGATCATCTGGCGCGTGATGGGTTGGGCACGCGCGCCGGCGCGTGTGTCGGCGCTTTGCATGGTGATCGTGACTTGCACTGCATCGACCGTCGCCCAGTTCGCCGAACCGGCGGCGCCCACGCCGGCGGCATCGACGAAAGCGGCTCCGCCGCTCATGTGGTAACGGAGCTGGAAATTAGTGACGTTGCGGACCATCTCCTGCGGCGTCGGCGACGCCGTCGGGACGCCACCGGGTAGTGTGGCGGTCTGCAGCGTCATCCGGTAGAGCGAAGTGGTGCCCTGCGGATTCGCCGCCATATACCAGCTGACCGCCTTCAGCTTGGACAGCAGCGAGTTGCGCAGGAAGGTGTACGATGCGGTGCTCGAGCACAAGGTCGGGTAGCTGAGATCGTGTGAGCAATTGCCTGGCGAGGTCGTCGGCGTCGTCGTGTCGGTTTTTTCGGTGATGAACGAGCTACCATTGATCGAGGTGATCTGCGTGATCGTGGCATGATCGGGATCGCATACGACAATCACGTCGCCGACCTGAAGGTCCGAGCTGCCTTCGCTGATCTGGAAGCCGGCCGGGCTGGATGTCGAGGTGCCATTGGCATTGTTCGAAATGCCATAGCCTGAGTCCGATGCGCCGATGAGGATGATCGAATCGGTGCCAGTGACGTGCTGGGCGGAACCGGTGCCCGTGGTCAAGGACGGGTTGCTGTCCGCGCTCGTGCCGCCGTATCCGGCCACGACGTTGGCCCAGTTGGCCCACCACGCGGTGGCAGAATTGTTGAGCACATTGGCGACGCGCCCCGAGTTGCCACAACCGGTCAAGGCGGCGTTGCGTATGTCGCGCGCGATGAGATCGAAGGCGACTCTGGCGTTCTCCTGCAGACGGCCGATCGCTTCATTGGTACGGTAGGACTGCTTGTTGGAAAGGAACACGGAGCTGGCACCGCCGATCACCAGCAGGCCGAGCAGCAGCGCGATCATCAGCTCGACGAGGCTGAAGCCCCGTAGGCGCGAACGGAGCGTGTAAGGTTTCATAGGGCCGCCTGGGTGACGACGGTCTGCGTCGAGCTCGACGCATAGGCCGTCGCGGCGGAACTGCCGGAAGCCGGGCCGATGCCGCGGCTGTCATCGTAGGTAATAGTGACAGTGCAGACGCCGCCGGCTGTGCAGCTGATGACGCCGGTGGTTGTCGCCGCCGCGCCAAGCTGGGCCGCGAGCTGATTGGCGCACCAAGCGCGCAGGCGCTCCTGCGCCAGTGCGCTGCTGGTGACCGCGTTGCAGTTGTTGCCGGCCACGGTCTTGTTGTAGCTGCCGCCCAAGGCATTCGCGCGGTCGGCGCGCATGGCTTCGAGAATCGAATAGCTGGCGACAACGGCCATGCTGCGCGCCATGGAACTGTTGTTGCCGGAAAGCGAGCGCGTCTGCACGAGCGCGATGCCGAGCAGACCGATCGAAAGAATGAGCACGGCGACGAGCACTTCGATCAGGCCGACGCCCTTCTGGCGGTAGCGGCCCGCGCGCAAGGCCGGCTTATTGACATGTGGTCGGTGCGGCATTGGGGCAGCTCGTGCTGAGGGAACAGGAACTGACGGCGCTGCCCGTGCTGACATAGAGGCAGCGGTGATTGTTGCTGCTGATCTTGATCGAATACACGTCAGCCAGCAGACCGGTGTAGGGCGCATTGCTCGTCGTCGTATGCGCGAGCCCCTGTCCGCCAAAGCGCAGTGCCACCATGCTGTTCGTGCCGCTGCCGAGCTGCACGCCGGAGGGCAGGGCGGGTGGGCTGTAGGTCTGACTCGGACTGACGGCATTGCCATCGGCATCGTTCGGTTCGGCCACGTATACGGCCGCCGCGGTGGCGGAGCCACAGGATGTACCCAAGGTATCGCTGCCATTGCCGGTGCTGCCGCAGAGCTGCGTCGCGCTGTTGCGCCGGATCGCTTCCATGCGGGCGGTGTTGAACGCGGCGACGATGTCGTTGGCGGCCGTCGCCAGGCGGTTAGAGGTCACCACATAGCGGTAGCCGGGCACGGCGATCGACAACAAGATTCCCATGACGGCGACTACCGTCATTAGCTCGATCAGCGAAAATCCAGCGCCACGTCTGACATTCACCTTGCGCTCCCTGGCCGAGGCCGGCGCGACGAATGGTTTTGCGTTTTTCAATGACCCCGCGCAGGCCGGCGAAACGATGCTCCGGACCAATGCCAACCAGCGTACGCGCAGCGGACACCACGAGCCGTGTCCGGCAATGATCAGCGGCATTTTGCGGCCGACGAATGGCCACGCATCGAGCCTTTTCCCTCCCTCTTTCATGCAGCAACATCCTGTCGATGCTGGGCGGCTTCCCGGTGCCGCCGATTGTCAGGAGGCTAGCACAAGTGAATGACTTGAATGAATATCTTCATGCAGGAAATGAACAACGCTGTCGGTCCGCGCCGGGCCTTGCCGGGCTTTGTGTGCGCTTCGTTCATATTGGGTTCGGATTGAAACGCTAGTCTGAGCGTCGAGTCACTCCCAAGGACTCTTCTCAACCACTCACCCGCGCCCATCGGCGCGGGTTTTTCTTTTGCGCGCTGCGCTGCGCCGGGGTAACGGGCACGGCAAGTGCGCATGTGGTGATTGAACTGGACCCTTCGCATGCGCGAACTGATCGACTCCTTGCAGAACCTCGGCCCGGACTGGGCCTGGACCGGCATCGCCGCCTGCTTGAGCCTGCTCGTCGTGCTCGGCGGCATGCACTTCGTGCACAGGCTGGTGCTGCGTGCGGCCAGCCATTCGACGGTGATGGGCCTGGTCGTGCGTCGCACGCACGCGCCGCTGACGATCGTGGTGGCGATCGCCGCGCTGAATCTGGTCTGGCAGGCGGCGCCGGACGACATCCCGCTGATCGGTGTCGTGCGCCGCGTATCGGTCGTGCTGTGGATCGCCTCGCTGACCTGGCTCGCGCTGCGCGGCGTCGCGCTCGGCGGTGACGCGGTCGTCGAGCTCAACCCGTACAACATGGCGGACAATCTGCACGCGCGCATGCTGCTCACACGCACCCGCGTGCTGACGCGCACGCTGTACGTGATCATCCTGCTGGTCGGGCTGTCGCTGGCGCTGATGGCGATTCCCGGCGTGCGCCAGATCGGCACCAGCCTGCTCGCGTCGGCCGGCATCGGCGCTCTGGCGATTGGTCTGGCGGCGCGGCCCGTGCTCGGCAATCTGCTGGCCGGCCTGCAGCTTGCCATCACCCAGCCGATCCGCATCGACGATGTGCTGGTGCTGGAAGGCGAGTGGGGACGCGTCGAGGAAATCACCGGCACCTATGTCGTGGTGGCGATCTGGGACCAGCGGCGCCTGGTCGTGCCGCTGCAGTACTTCATCGAGAAGCCCTTCCAGAACTGGACTCGCCAGACCTCGCAGATTCTCGGCACGGTCATGCTGTGGGTCGACTACCGCCTGCCGGTCGACGCGGTCCGCGCCGAACTGAAGCGACTGGTCGAAGGCGACAAGGACTGGGATCGGCGCGTGGCCATCGCGCAGGTCACCGACACCAGCGAACAGACCATGCAGCTGCGCGTGCTGCTGTCGTCGGCCGATTCCGGGCGCAACTTCGATCTGCGCTGCCGCGTGCGCGAAGCGCTGATCTCCTTCATCGCCCGCGAGTACCCGCTGTATCTGCCGCATACACGGGCCGAGCTGATGCGCGGCGAAACGCCGCCGGGCGCGCCGCCGCCGGGCCCGCGCAGCGACGCGCCGGCGAGTTCGCCGACGCCGACCCTGCCGCAGGCCTAGAAACAAAAAGACCACCGCGAAGGTGGTCGTTTTTGTTGGTGGAGCTGGCGGGAATTGAACCCGCGTCCGCCAGATCGTAGCCCTCAGATCTACATGCTTAGCCCGATCTTTGGTTTTCGTCGCTGGCTGCCGGACGGGCACGGAACGCCAACGCTTATCCCCTTAGAGATTTAGCAGATCGGCCAAGGGCGGACGTCACTGCGATCCGATAAGAGTCGACGGTCGCACCAACCGGTATCGGAACCAGAAGGGCAACCGCTCACCGGGATTTAGGCGGCGAGGGCGTAGTTGGAGTCGTTCGCAACTAGCTTGGTTGTCACAGGTTTTACGAGGACATGACACCTCGGCATGCACTTCGGATTCCGTTACCAGCGTCGAAACCGGTCAGCCCCGTGTGCGTCCTTAGTGTAGCAAGATGATGGCGCGACATGCCGATTCAAGAGCGGCGAGGCTGCACAGGGGCCTGACGGACGCGAAACCTGGCGCCTCAGGCCGCATGGCGCATGACGCGGCCTTTTTCGCGCTGCCAGTATCGACGCGAGCCGCCCGCGCCGCGTAGCAGCGCCGGCGAGACCGGCGAACGGACTGGCGGGATGGACCCGATCCGGCGCCTCAGGCCGAATGGCGCATGACGCGGCCTTTCTCGCGCTGCCAGTATCGACGCGAGCCGCCCGCGCCGCGCAGCAGCGCCGGCGAGACGGCGAACGGGACTGGCGGGATGGACCCGAGCCGGCGCCTCAGGCCGAATGGCGCATGACGCGGCCTTTCTCGCGCTGCCAGTCCCGCTCCTTGATGTCGGCCCGCTTGTCGTGCTCCTTCTTGCCCTTGGCGAGGCCCACCTCGAGCTTGGCGCGGCCTTTTTCCCAGTGCAGATCGAGCGGAATCAGGGTGTAGCCGGCACGCTCGACCTTGCCGATCAGCGTCGCCAGCTCGCGCTGGTGCAGCAGCAGTTTGCGGGTGCGGGTAGCGTCGGCGATCTCGTGGGTGGACGTCTGCTTCAGCGGCGTGAAATGCGCGCCGATGAGCCAGGCTTCGCCGTTCTTCAGCGTCACGTAGGCTTCGGCGATCTGCGCGCGGCCGGCGCGCAGGCTCTTGACCTCCCAGCCCTTGAGGACGAGGCCGGCCTCGTAGCGCTCTTCGATGAAGTACTCGAAGCGGGCGCGGCGGTTGACGGCGATCGTGCGCTCCGGCGCGGCCGTTTCTTTTTTGCTCATGCATCAATTATATAGAGCCGCCCACAGGCTAGACTAATCCGATGAACATCCGCGAAAGCAGCTATGGGTACTGGAGTTCGCACCGCGCCTTCCTGTGGGTGGCGGTCGGCGCCGTGCTCGGCGTCGGCAATGCCGTGCGTCTGCCGGGCCTGATGGCCGAATACGGCGGCGTGCTGTTCCTCGCGGTCTATCTGCTCGGCCTCCTGCTGGTCGGCCTGCCGCTGCTGCTCGCCGAATGGATGCTCGGCCGCTGGATGCGCGACGACCTCGTTGCCGGCTTCGGGCGGCTCGTGGAAACGGCGAGGGCGAAACGCGCCTGGGTCGTGATCGGCGGCCTCGCGCTGCTGACCGCCGGCCTCATTCTCTCGTACTACAGCGTCATCGCCGGCTGGAGTCTGGCCTACGCCTTTCGCGCCGGCAGCGGCCTGTTCGGCCAGCTGACGGCCGACGGCGCCAGCGAGATCTTTCTCGATCTCGCGCAGGATCCGGAGCGCAGCCTGTCCTGGCACACGCTGTTCATTCTCGCGGCCTGCATCGTCGTCTCGCACGGCTTTCGCGAAGGCGTCGAGCGCGCCTCGCGCGGCCTCGTGCCGTTCGTGCTGGTCCTGGTCCTGGCGATGTGCTGGTACGCCTTCAGCCACGGCGATGCCAACGCGGCGCTGGAACGGGTCTTCGCTCCGCATCCCGAGAAGCTCGGCTGGCGCGGCGTGATGGAGGCGCTGCACCACGCCTTCTTCACGCTCGGGCTCGGCATGGGCGTGATGATGGGCGTCGGCAGCTATCTGCCGGTCGACGCGCCGCTGCGCCGCGTGGCGCTGACGCTGATCCTCATCGATACCGTGTTCAGCCTGCTGGTCGGCCTGTCCGTCCTCGCCATCGTGCTCGGCGCCGGACTGGAGCCGACCTCGGGCATCACCCTGATGTTCCAGACCCTGCCGCGCGCCATCAGCGCCGATCTCGGCGGCTCGCTGTTCGCCGCCGGCCTGTATCTGATGACCTTCATTGTGACGATGACCTCGGCGACCACCATGCTCGAGCCGCTGAGCCGCTATTTCATGGACCGCCAGCGCTGGACGCGCGTGTTCGCGGCGACCTGCGCGGCGCTGCTGATCTGGTTCATCGGCCTCGGCACCCTGCTGTCGTTCAGCGTGCTGCAGGATCTGCGGCTGCTGGATCGCAACTTCTTCGAGTGGGTGCAGTGGCTGACCTCGAGCTGGTTCGCGCCGCTCGGCGGCCTGTTGATTTGCGTGTTCGTCGTCAGCATCATGCCGCGCGATCTGGCGCGCACGCTGTGGGGGGAATCACGATCGTGGCTGTATCCGGTCTGGTTCGGCACGCTGCGCTATCCGGCACGCCTCGGTCTCATCGCCGTCCTCGTCTATTCGACCGGTCTGCTCGACTGGCTGGCATCGCTGTGGGAGAAGTGAGTTGCGGTCCTTGCAACGTTCGAGTCTGCTCAAATACCGCGCGCAGGACATTTACCGGCTGGTCGGCGACATCGAGTCGTATCCGCACTTCGTGCCGGGCTGCGTGTCGGCGGCGGTCGAGCACACCGAAGGCGCCCAGGTGCGGGCGCGGCTCGGCTTCCGCGTCAAGGGACTCAGCGACAGCTTCGCCACGGAGAATCTGCTCGACGACGGCAACCGCATCCGCATGCGCCTGCTCGACGGCCCGTTCCGCCTGCTGCAAGGACACTGGCAGTTCGAGCCGCTCGGCGAGACGGCCTGCAAGGTTTCGCTGCAGCTCGACCTCGATTTCGGCAACCGTCTCATGGAAGCGACGCTGGGGCCGTGGATCGACCGCGCGGTCGGCTCGGTGATGGACGCCTTCCGCCTGCGCGCCGAATCCCTGTACGGCCGTGCCTGAGCTGCGGATCGAAGTCGTCTACGCGCTGCCGGAGCGCCAGGTCGTGAAAGTCCTGCGCCTCGCGCCCGGCGCGACGGTGGCCGACGCGATCGCCGCGTCCGGTCTGCCTGGCGAATTTCCGCAGATCGATCCGCACCGCGACGCGGTCGGTGTGTTCGGCCGCGTGGCCGAACTGGCGCAACGGCTCGACGACGGCGACCGCGTGGAGATCTACCGCACGCTGCGCGCCGATCCGAAGGAAGCGCGCCGCGCGCGCGTGCGCGAGTCGCGCGGCGGCCGAGCGCCCAAGCCTTAAGGCTGCGAACCCGGCGGCGTGACGACCACGCCGCTCTGGCGATCGCTGGCCGCGCGCGAATCCTCGTTCGCGTTCTTTTTCTCTTGCTTGAGAATGGTGCCGACGTCGGGCGAATCGATCGCCTTCTGGCCGGTCGCCGGCTCGGCGCCTTCCATGCGCGCCAGGACATCGCCTTCGAAGTAGAGGCTGACGACGCGCTGCGTGACATCGCCGCGCGGCGACTTGTAGTAGCCGACGTAGTCCCAGCGGTTCGGCTGGAAGGCGCTGGCCGCGATCGGCGTGCCCATCAGGTAATGCACCTGCTCGTGCGTCATGCCGAGCTTCAGCTGGTCGACCTGCTTCTGTTCGATGACGTTGCCCTGGCGGGTCGGCAGCTTGTAGATGATCGAACAGGCCGACAGCGCGAGGGCTGCGGAAACGACGAGAAGGACGCGCATCGGGGGTCGCTGGGCTTGCTGCAAAAGGTAGAGCGGGGATAATAGCGGAATCCCCGCCGCACAGCGCCAGAGCCCATGGAATCCGCAGATCTCCGCAACGTCGGCCTGAAAGTCACCCTGCCGCGCCTGAAGATTCTCGAGATGCTCGAGAACAGCGATGCGCGTCATCTTTCGGCCGAAGACATCTACCGCCGCCTGATCGATCTCAACGAGGACGTCGGCCTCGCCACGGTCTATCGCGTGCTGACGCAGTTCGAGGCGGCCGGCCTCGTGCGTCGCCACAACTTCGAGGGCGGCCATGCCGTGTTCGAGCTCGAACGCGGCCCGCACCACGATCACATGGTGCGGCTCGACACCGGCGAGGTGATCGAGTTCGTCAGCGAGGAAATCGAGAAGCTGCAGCAGCAGATCGCCGAGCGGCACGGCTTCATCGTCGAGGAACACAGTCTCGTGCTGTACGTCCGGCCGAAGAACAAGACCGGCAAGAACTGAGCGGTTGGCTACAAGGAGCCTGTCATGCGTGGACTATGGGTGGTTTCCGTGCTGGGCCTGCTGATGGCGCCGCCGCTGCACGCGCAGGAACAAGGCAAGGGCGAGGGCGTCGGCCAGGAATTGCGTGACGCGGCCCGCGATGTCGGCCATGGCGCCAAGGAGGCGGCCAAGGACGTCGGTCATGCGACGCGCGATGCCGCCAAGGCGACCGGCCACGCGGCGCGCGACGGCGCCAAGGCGGTCGGCCACGCCAGCCGCAATGTCGCCAGGAAGGCGGGCCATGCGACGCGCGATGCCGCCAAGGCGACGGGCCACGCCACGCGCGACGCGGCCAAGGCCACCGGCCACGCCGTGCACGAAGGCGCGCAGGATGTGAAGCAGGCGGTCAGCGGCGAGCCGGCCGAAGCGAAAAAACCCTAGCGTCGCCTCAGCCCGTCTGGCCGGCGCGCCGCAGCAGATCGCGCGCGTGCTCGAGCGCCGCGGCGGAAATCTCCACGCCGCCCTGCATGCGCGCCAGCTCCTCGACGCGTGCGCTGGCCGGCAGCGCCGTCACCCGCGTGTAGGTCTGCTGCTTGTGGATTTCCTTGCGGATCGCGAAATGCGCGTGGCCCTGCGCGGCGACCTGGGCGAGGTGCGTGACGCTCATCACCTGCCGCTGCGCTCCGAGCGCGCGCAACTGCTGCCCGACGATCTCGGCGACGCCGCCGCTGATGCCGGCGTCGACCTCGTCGAAAATCATGGTCGCAGTGCCGTGCCGGGCGAGCGCGGCGACTTGGATCGCCAGCGACACGCGTGACAACTCGCCGCCGGACGCCACCTTGGCCAGGGCGCGCGGCGGCTGGCCGGGATTGGCCGAGAAATCGAAGCGCACCGCATCGACGCCCTGCGCCCGTACCGGCGCGTCGGCGGCCGGCTCGACGGCGACCACGAACTGCGCGTTCGGCATGCCGAGCGTGCGCACGATGGCCGTCACCGCGGAGCCGAACCTCGATGCGGCGCGCCGGCGTTCGGCGCTCAGCTTGCCGGCGGCTTCCAGGTAGCGCTGCAGCGCC
The DNA here is from genome assembly GCF_000474945.1 of Solimonas soli DSM 21787. Lineage (GTDB taxonomy): Bacteria > Pseudomonadota > Gammaproteobacteria > Nevskiales > Nevskiaceae > Solimonas > Solimonas soli. The sequence goes on from NZ_AXDW01000004.1 coordinate 156,482, forward strand.
GCGTCGCGCAGGCGTTCGAGTTCGGCGAGGCGGCCGGCGGCGTTCGCCGATTCGTCGAACTGCGCGCGCAGGCTTTGCAGATGCGCCGGCAGTTCGGCCGCCTTGAGGCGATGCTTGCGCGCCAGATCGTGGATCGCGCCGAGCCGTCGCTCGACTTCGGCGAGCCGCTCGGGGTCGAGATCGAGCTTGTCGAGCACGCGGCGCGCGCCGTCGGCGGCGTCGCGCACCTGCGCCAGCGCTCCTTCGGTCGCCTCCAGCGCGGCGCGGAAGCCGTCGTGCAGCGGCACCAGGCCGGCGAGCAGGGCCTGGGCGCCGCCGAGCTGGTCGTAGATGCTGTTCTCGCCGCCGTACAGCAGCTCCTGCACCTGTTCGCCTTCACTCAGCAGGCGGCCGGCGTGCGCCAGCTGGCGGTGCTCGGCTTCGAGCTCTTCGAGTTCGCCGTCGCCGAGGGCGAGGGCTTCGAGCTCGCCGATCTGGAAACGCAGGAAATCGATCTGCGTCTGATCGCGGCTGCCGGCGCCGCGCAGGCGTTCGAGCGCGCGCTCGGCGTCGCCATGCGCCTGCGCGGCGGCGGCGACCGCCGCCAGTGTCGCCTCGCCGCAGCCGTAACCGTCGAGCGCTTCGCGCTGCACCTCGGCGCGCAGCAGGGTCTGGCTCTCCGACTGGCCGAAGATCTCGATCAGCTGTTCGCCCAGCTCGCGCAGCTGGCCGGCGTTGACCGGCGCGCCGTTGACGAAGGCGCGCGTGCGGCCCTCGGCGTAAACGACGCGACGGATGACCAGCAGGGCGGGGTCGTCGGCATCGGCGAGCTCGTGCTCGGCGAGCCAGCGGCGCGTCGGATCGCGCGCGTCCAGCTCGAAGCTGGCGCCGATCTCGGCCTTGTCCTGGCCGGCGCGGACCAGTGCCGCGTCGGCGCGCAGGCCGATGGCGAGACCGATGGCGTCGATCAGGATCGACTTGCCGGCGCCGGTCTCGCCGGTCAGCACGGTAAAGCCCGTGGTGAACTCGAGATCCACTGCGTCGATGATCGCGAGGTTTCGTATGGACAATGATTTCAGCATCTTGGCGTGCTTATTTAATGTCACTGCCGGCGTCAGGCTGCGCGTTCAGGGCCGGCCCGCGACCCCAGTGCAGCTTGCTGCGCAGGATGTTGAAGTACGAGTACTGCCGGGGATGCACGAGGTTCAGGCGGAAGTCCGCCTCGCGCACCTCGAAGGATTCGCCGGCGTGCAGGGTCTCGGCGGTCTGGCCGTCGCAGGTGTACATGGCCACCGTGTTCGGCGCGCCGCGCAGGGTGATGCGCACCGTCTGCCGGCTCGATACGACGATCGGGCGGTCGGACAGGGTGTGCGGGCAGATCGGCACGAGCGTCAGCGCATCGAGGCCCGGATGCACGACCGGCCCGCCGCCGGACAGGGCATAGGCGGTCGAGCCGGTCGGCGTGGCGACGATGAAGCCGTCGGCGCGGTGCTGCGAGATGAACTCGCCGTCGAGCCAGGTCTCGAACTCCAGCATGCGGATCGCCGCCTGGTTGCGGATCACGACGTCGTTGACCGCCAGGCGCGGCGGCGGCGGCGGCCGCCTGTCGCGCAGCAGGCGGGTCGACAGCAGCAGGCGCTGCTCGCGCACATACTCGCCGGCGAACACCGCGGCGAGTGCCTCGCGCATCTCCGCCGGCGGCACGTCGACCATGAAGCCGAGACGGCCCTGGTTGATGCCGAGCAGGGCGACGCCGGCCGGCGCCAGATCGCGCGCCGCCGACAGCAGGGTGCCGTCGCCGCCGACGACGATGACCAGATCGCAGCGGCCCATGTCCTTGCGCGCCAGACGCTCGATGCCGGCCGGCAGCTCGTGACCGTGCAGGCTGGCGTCCTCGACGTAGATCTGCCGGCCGAGGGCACGCAGCACGTCGAGCAGTTGCAGCAGCGTGCCGTCGGCCTGCGGATCGCGCCGCTTGCCGACCACACCGACGATCTTGAAGTGATGCATCCCGCGAAAGTCCCCGAGCACTTCGCGGAAAGTTATCACGAATGACGTGGCGCGCCGTCGCGCCTCGTGTCTCAGCCTATTGAAAAGGCGCCGGAAAACCTGCACTTTTGCAGTATGTCGCAAGCCCTAGACCCGCGCGCCGCCGAACTGCTGAAGCTGCTCGTCGAGCGCTACATCCACGACGGCCAGCCAGTCGGCTCGCGCACGCTGTCGCGCATGTTCAATCCGGGCCTGTCGTCGGCAACCATCCGCAACGTCATGGCCGATCTCGACGATCTCGGCTTCGTCGCCTCCCCGCACACCTCGGCCGGCCGCGTGCCGACCACGCGCGGCTATCGCTATTTCGTCGACGCCCTGCTGTCGCCGGAGCCGCTGTCGGCGAACGAGCAGGACCTGATCGCCGAGGAGCTGCTGCCGGGCGACCGTTCGCCGGCCGACCTCGTGCAGGCGGCGTCGAATCTGCTGTCGCAGATGTCGAGGATGGCCGGCGTCGTCACCGTGCCGCAGCGCAATCTCACGGTCCTGCGCCGCATCGAGTTCCTGCCGCTGTCCGGCAACCGCGTGCTGGCGATCCTCGTCGTCAACCAGCACGAGGTGCAGAACCGCATCGTCAATACCGATCGGCCCTACGGCGCCGACGAGCTCGAACGCTACGCCAACGTCCTCAACGAGCACTTCGCCGGCCGTGACCTGGTCAGCCTGCGCCAGGCGCTGATGCAGGAAGCGGCGGAAGCGCAGGCGCACGTCAACCAGCTGCTGCGCGAGGCGGCGGCCATGGCCGAGCAGGCACTGCGTCCGCAGAGCGGCGGCGACTACGTGGTCGCCGGGCGGCCGAACCTGATGGGCTTCCAGGAACTGGCCGACGTGCAGCGCCTGCGCGGCCTGTTCGAGGCGCTCGACACCAAGCGCGACCTGCTGAACCTGTTCGACCAGTGCCTGAGCGCCGACCGCGTGCAGCTGTTCATCGGCGACGAATCGGGCTACCGCGTGCTCGACGAGTGCAGCGTCGTCACCGCGCCGTACTACGTCGAGGGCAAGGTCGCCGGCATCCTCGGCGTCATCGGCCCGACGCGCATGGCCTATCACCGCATCATCCCCATCGTCCGCGAAACCGCGCGCCTGCTCGGCGCGGGCTTGAACGGCGAGGCCTGAGCCTCCAGTAAGCGGAAGCCTCGCGGTTTCGCCACGGCGATCCGCTGGCTATCATGGCGCCCCTCGCGGCCGGCCGGCCGCGGGGCCCCTTCCTTCGCTGGATCAAAAGACCGATTTGCTCTTATGACGGACACGACCGAACAGGCCGCCCCGGCCGCGTCGCCCGAAACCGCCGCCGGCGACGAACTCGCGACCCTGCGCGCCCAGCTCGCCGACGCGGAAGCGCGCGCCGCCGCCGCCAAGGACGCGCAGCTGCGCGCCGCCGCCGACATCGAGAACACGCGCCGCCGCCTCGAGCGCGACGCTTCCAACAACCTGAAGTACGCCGCCGAGAAGCTGCTCGGCCAACTGCTGGCCGTCGCCGACAGCCTGGAGCTGGGCCTGAAGGCCGCCGAGGGTGCCGATGGCGCGATCAAGGCGATGGCCGACGGCATGGAGCTGACCTACCGCCAGCTGATGAGCGTGCTGGAGAAGAACGGCGTGCGGCAGATCGATCCGGCCGGACAGCCCTTCAATCCCGATTTCCACCAGGCGATGACCATGGTGCCGAGCGCCGACGTGCCGGCCAACCATGTGCTGAGCGTGATGCAGAAGGGCTACAGCCTGCACGAACGCCTGCTGCGGCCGGCGATGGTCGTCGTGGCGCGAGCGCCCGACGCCTGAAGCGCCGGCTTGCCCGATTCTCCGCGCGGACTGCACAAAACCTCTTGAAACCCTTCCTGGCGGCACTAGTTAACGGTCAGGACTGAATCCTTTCGGAAGACACAGACATGGCAAAGATCATCGGCATCGACCTCGGCACGACCAACAGCTGCGTCGCCATCCTCGAAGGCGGCAACGTCAAAGTCATCGAGAACAGCGAGGGCGAGCGCACCACGCCGTCCATCGTCGCGTACACCGATGACGGCCAGACCCTGGTCGGCCGTTCGGCGAAGCGCCAGGCGGTGACCAATCACCTCAACACCCTGTTCGCGGTCAAGCGCCTGATCGGCCGCCGCTACGAGGATGCCGAGGTACAGAAGGCGATCAAGCATTCGCCGTTCAAGATCGTCAAGGCCGACAACGGCGACGCCTGGGTCGAGGTCAAGGGCAAGAAGCTCGCGCCGCAGCAGGTCTCGGCCGAAGTGCTGCTGAAGATGAAGAAGACCGCCGAGGACTATCTCGGCGAGAAGGTCACGGAGGCGGTCATCACGGTCCCGGCCTACTTCAACGATTCGCAGCGCCAGGCGACCAAGGACGCCGGCCGCATCGCCGGCCTCGACGTCAAGCGCATCATCAACGAGCCGACCGCGGCGGCGCTGGCCTTCGGCCTCGACAAGGGCGGCAAGAAGGACCAGAAGATCGCCGTCTACGACCTCGGCGGCGGCACCTTCGACATCTCCATCATCGAGATCGCCGACGTCGACGGCGAGAAGCAGTTCGAGGTGCTGGCCACCAACGGCGACACCTTCCTCGGCGGCGAGGATTTCGACCAGCGCGTGATCGAGTACATCGCCTCGGAGTTCCAGAAAGAGCAGGGCATCGACCTGCACAAGGACCCGCTGGCGCTGCAGCGCCTGAAGGAAGCGGCCGAGAAGGCCAAGATCGAGCTGTCGAGCTCGACGCAGACCGACATCAACCTGCCGTACATCACGGCCGACGCCTCGGGCCCGAAGCACCTCAACATGAAGCTGACGCGCGCCAAGCTGGAAGCGCTGGTCGACGACCTCATCGCCAAGTCGATGGAGCCGTGCAAGATCGCGCTGAAGGATGCCGGCCTCAAGGCCAGCGAGATCGACGAGGTCATCCTCGTCGGCGGCCAGACGCGCATGCCGAAGGTCCAGGAGGCGGTCAAGAACTTCTTCGGCAAGGAGCCGCGCAAGGACGTCAACCCGGACGAGGCTGTCGCCGTCGGCGCGGCCGTGCAGGGCGCGGTGCTCTCGGGCGACCGCAAGGACGTGCTGCTGCTCGACGTGACGCCGCTGTCGCTGGGCATCGAGACGCTGGGCGGCAAGATGACCAAGCTGATCGAGAAGAACACGACGATCCCGACCAAGAAGTCGGAGACCTTCACCACGGCCGACGACAACCAGACGGCGGTGACCATCCAGGTCTACCAGGGCGAGCGCGAGATCGCCTCGGCGAACAAGTCGCTCGGCCGCTTCGACCTCACCGGCATCGCGCCGGCGCCGCGCGGCGTGCCGCAGGTCGAGGTGATCTTCGACATCGACGCCAATGGCATCCTGCACGTCACCGCGAAGGACAAGGCGACCGGCAAGGAACAGAGCATCCGCATCACCGCCAACTCGGGTCTGTCGGAAGACGAGATCCAGAAGATGGTGAAGGACGCCGAGGCGCACGCCGAGGAAGACAAGAAGTTCAACGAGCTGATCACGGCGCGCAACCAGGCCGACCAGATGATCCACGCCGTCGAGAAGTCGCTGAAGGATCTCGGCGACAAGGTCGAGGCCGGCGAGAAGAAGTCGATCGAGGACGCGGTCGCCGCGGCGCGCGAAGCCGCCAAGGGCGACGACAAGGACGCCATCACGGCCAAGACCGAAGCGCTGGCGCAGGCCTCGGCCAAGCTCATGGAGCGCGTCTACGCGGAGCAGGGCGCGGCCGCCGGCGGCGCCGGTGCGGCAACGGGCGGCACCGGCGCTGCGCAGGCGGACGGCGACGTGGTCGACGCCGAGTTCACCGAAGTGAAGGACAAGAAGTAAGCGGCACGCGTTTCACCGAGAGCGCCCGGCAATCCCGGGCGCTCGTCGTTATGGGGGCATGACGAAGTGGGCAAGGGCAGGCTGGAGGCATTCAGCGACGGCGTGATCGCGATCATCATCACGATCATGGTCCTCGAACTGAAAGTGCCGCACGAACCGACGTTCGCGGCGCTCGGCGAACTGTGGCCGACGTTTCTCAGCTACGTGCTGAGCTTCATCTACGTCGGCATCTACTGGAACAACCATCACCATCTGCTGCACGCGGTCGGCTCGGTCGGCGGCGGCGTGATGTGGGCGAACCTGCATTTCCTGTTCTGGCTGTCGCTGTTCCCGTTCACCACCGCCTGGATGGGCGAGAACCATTTCGACAGCCTGCCGACGGCGCTGTACGGTGCCGTGCTGTTGGCAGCGGCGGTGTCGTACTTCATGCTGCAGTTCGCCATCGTCCGGCACGATGGCTCGCGGTCGCGCCTGAAGGAAGCCCTCGGCCGCGATCTCAAGGGCAAGATCTCGCCGCTGCTCTACCTGTCGGCGATCGCGCTGTCGTTCTGGCAGCGCTGGCTGGCCGACCTGATCTATGTCGCCGTGGCATTGATGTGGCTGGTCCCCGATCGGCGGATCGAGTCGAAACTGAAGGATTGACGAGCGCCAGTGAGTGAACGCCTGTGAGCAAGCGTGACTATTACGAAGTGCTGATGGTCGAAAAGACCGTCGACGAAGATGGACTGAAGAAGGCCTATCGCAAGCTGGCGATGAAGTATCACCCGGACCGCAATCCGGGCGACAAGGCCGCCGAGGAGCACTTCAAGGAAGTCAGCGAGGCCTATGAGGTTCTCAGCGACGACAAGAAGCGCGCCATCTACGACCAGTACGGCCACGAAGGCCTGAGCCGCGGCGCCGGTGGCGCCGGCTTCGGTGGCGCAGGCGGTTTCGCCGACATCTTCGGCGACGTGTTCGCCGACATCTTCGGCGGTGGCGGCGGCGGGCGCGGCGGTCCGCGGCGCGGCGCCGACCTGCGCTACATGATGGAGCTGACGCTCGAGCAGGCCGTGTTCGGCGCCACCGAGAGCATTCGCATTCCGAGCTGGCAGGAATGCGAAACCTGTCATGGCCACGGCACCGCCGACGGCAGGAAGCCCCCGACCTGTTCCACCTGCCGCGGCACCGGCCAGGTGCGCGTGCAGCAGGGCTTCTTCGTGCTGCAGCAGACCTGTCCGAACTGCCGCGGCCTCGGCACCGCCGTCAGCGATCCGTGCAAGAGCTGCCGCGGCGCCGGCAAGCTGCGTCGCGAGAAGACGCTCGAGGTGAAGATTCCGGCCGGTGTCGATATCGGCGATCGCATCCGCCTGTCCGGCGAAGGCGAGCCCGGCGACGCCGGCGCGCCGAACGGCGATCTCTACGTGCAGATCAACGTCAAGCCGCACGAGATCTTCGAGCGCGACGGCAACGATCTGCACTGTTCGGTGCCGATCTCGGTCGTCACCGCCGCGCTCGGCGGCACGATCGAAGTGCCGACGCTGGAAGGCAAGATCGAAGTCGACGTGCCGGAGGGCTCGCAGAGCGGCAAGCAGTTCCGCCTGCGCGGGCGCGGCGTGCGTTCGGTGCGCACCTCGGGGCCGGGCGACCTCTACTGCACGGTGTTCGTGGAGACGCCGGTGCGGTTGACCAAGCAGCAGAAGGAACTGCTGCGCCAGTTCGGCGAGACGCTCGACAAGGAAGGCAACAAGCATCATCCCGAGGCATCGAGCTGGCTCGGCAAGGCGAAGCGCTTCTTCGACGACCTGACGACGTAAGAAAAAAGAAAAGCGGAAGCACGGACTTCACAGATTGAAGAAGAAGCTCTTGCCTTTTCCGTGCCATCCGTGAAATCTGTGGTCAAACGCTTCTTCTGAAAAACCCTCAGCCGGCGTGCAGCGCTTCGTACAGCGCCATGTATTCCTGAGTGACGCGGTGGCTGCGGTCAAGGTAGATCATCGGCTTGTGCTGCTCGTGCGATTCCTTGACGCGCACCGAGCTCGACAGCGTCTGTTCGAGCACCGGCTTGCCCTCGGCGCGCAGCTCGTCGATCAGCCGCGTCGGCAGCTTCGAGCGCGCCGAGAACTGATTGGCGACGATGCCTTCGATGCGCAGCTCGTCGTTGTGGTCGGCGCGCAGCTCCTCGATGTTGGCGAGCAAGGTGTACAGCGCCTGGCGCGCGAATTCGTCGCAGTCGAACGGAATCAGCACGCTGTCGGCGGCGATCAGGGCCGAGCGCGCGTAGAAGTTCAGGGCCGGCGGCGTGTCGATGAACACCGCGTCGTAGCCCTTCAGGCGGCGCAGGGCGTCGCGCAGCTTGTAAATCTTCTGCTTGGACTCGAGCTTGATCGACAGCTCCTCGAGGCGCGGATCGGCCGCCACCACGTCGAGATTCTCGAACGGCGAATTCGTCACGTAGGTGACGAACGGCGGCGGTGCCAGCGAGAACGACAGGGTCGATTCGAAGAAGTCGGCGATCGTGCGGTCGACGCGCGCCGCGCGCTCGCCGAGCAGGTACTGCGTGGCATTGCCCTGCGTGTCGAGATCGACGACCAGCGTGCGCAAGCCGTTGGCGGCCGCGATCGCGGCCAGGTTGCAGACGATCGTCGTCTTGCCGACGCCACCTTTCTGGTTGAATACCACGCGCTTCATGACGTCTCCACGGTTCCCGGCAATATCCGCAAATCCTCATCGTCCGTGCAAGCATCCATCGTGCCGGCCGCGCGACGATGGCAAAATGCTAGCTCATGCCTTTGCCGCGCGGACTGGCCGGCCAGCCAGCCGGGACCGCGGGCGCCGTTTCAGGATCTGCCTCCGTCATGAAGTCCCCATCGAACATTCTCGTGACCGGCGCTACCTCCGGTTTCGGTGCCGCCATCGCGCGCCGCTTCATCGCCGAGGGCCATCGCGTGATCGCCGCCGGCCGTCGCGCCGAGCGCCTGCAGGCACTGGCCGCCGAGGTCTCCGGCCTGTCCGGAGGTGGGCGCCTGCACACGGTCGTGCTCGACGTGCGCGACCCGCCGGCCGTCGAAGCGGCGATCGCGGAGCTGCCGGCCGAGTTCGCGGCGATCGACGTGCTGGTCAACAACGCCGGCCTCGCGCTCGGCCTCAAGCCGGCGCACGAGGCCGAGCTGTCGGACTGGGAGCAGATGATCGACACCAACATCAAGGGCCTGGTCTACGTGACGCGCGCGGTGACGCCCGGCATGGTCGAGCGCGGCCGCGGCCACGTGATCAACATCGGTTCGGTGGCCGGCGAATGGCCGTATCCCGGCGGCAACGTCTACGGCGGCACCAAGGCCTTCGTGCGCCAGTTCTCGCTGAATCTGCGCGCCGATTTCGTCGGCCGCGGCGTGCGCGTCAGCAACGTCGAGCCGGGCATGGCGGAAACCGAGTTCTCGCTGGTGCGCTACAGCGGCGACGCCGAGAAGGCCGCGGCGATCTACGCCGGCACCACGCCGATGACCGCCGACGACATCGCCGAAACCGTCTACTGGATCGCCTCGCGGCCGCCGCACGTCAATGTCAACACCATCTCGCTGATGCCGGAGTGCCAGGCCTTCTCGCCGTTCGCCGTCAAGCGCAAGGGCTGACGGCGCGGCTCAGGAAGCGGGTGGCCAGACCGCGCGCGCCTGCTGGCTGCGCACCCTGAGCAGATGGTTGTTGTAGTCGACGCGCGCGCAGGTTTCGCGCAGATTGGCGCGGTAGATGCGCATCTCGTCGCTCGAACCGCCGAGCGCGGCGCGCAGCTCGTAGGCGAACAGATCGCGCTCCAGCCAGACGCGGCGCGTGGCCGGTTCGGTCGCGGCGAGCACGCCGCGACAGGATGCGACCAGATCCGTGTCGGTCGCCGCCATGGCGACCTTGCCGCTCGGGCCGAGCAGGCCGATGGCCGTGCCGGCCATGCAATAAAAGAGTCTGAAGCGCAAAACGAAAAGCTCTCGGTTCTTGAAGCGGCGTCGCGCCATTGGCCTGGCGCTTGCCGTTTCGGGGAGCGGCTGCGACTTTGCAGTCCGCACGTTCCGTCAAGCAGCTTCCGTGCCGGCGCAGGAACAACGCTTTGTAGCGCAGCTTCGTGACGTCGTCGTGACCCGCGTACCGCGGCGCCGTGTGCCCTGCGCGCGGCGGCCGAGGCTGCCGTCCAACCTACAAGCATGCGGGTGAACGCCTGACGGGTGCGAGCCCGGCGCTTGCTTATCCTGCGGCAGAGCGGACCGTATGGAGGAGAGAACATGCGATCGACGACGGCCCTGCGCCTGCTGCTCGGCGCCGCGCTGCTGGCCATGACGCAGCTCGCCGCGGCCGCGGTGACGCCCGACGAGAACGTCGTCGTCTTCCGCAAGACGATTCTCGACCAGGGCGTGAGCCGGAGCATCGTCTATCTGCGTCCACGCGAGGCGCCGTCGACACCGCCGCCGGCGTTCTTCCTGCTGCCGTACCGCAACGGCACGGCCGACGACATGGCCGATCTCGTGCGCGCCGGCCGCCTGGCGCGCGACTACGGTGCCTGGGTGATCATCCCCGAGGCCTTCACCGGCCTGTGGAACTACAAGATGCTGATCGGCCCGCTGACCACGCCGAACGATCTCGAATTCCTCGACCGCATCATCGACGATGCGGTGTCGGCCTACGGCGTCGATGCGCAGCGTCTCTACATGGGCGGCTATTCCGGCGGCGCGATGATGACGCTGCGCTACCTCTGCGAGCGGCCCGGCCGCATCGCCGCCGCGACCGTCGTCGGCGCGCAGATGATCCGCACGCTCGCGGACAGCTGCGGCACCAGCCGGCCGCCGGCGCTGACCTTCGTCAACGGCATCGAGGACCCGATCGGCCCCTACGAGGGCAATGCGACCCTGATGCCGGCCGTCGACAGCGCCGCGTTCTGGGCGCGGGCCAACGCTTGCAGCACCATCCCGCAGCGCAGCGCCTTGCCCGATCTCGTCGAGGACGGCACCACGGTGCTCGTTGATCGCTACGGCGACTGTGCGAGCGGCAAGGCCGTGCAGCTGTACACCGTCGTCGGCGGCGGTCACACCTGGCCGGGCGCCGTCGACTTCACGCCGTCGCTTGGCCTGACGACGCAGGACTTCGACGCGACCACGACGTTCATGCAGTTCCTGCTGCAGTTCTCGCGACAAGGAGCGTCGCCATGACCCGTCCCGTCATTCGCATGCTCTGGCTGTGCGCGGCGCTGCTCGGCCCGCCGCAGCTGCAGGCACAGGCACCGGGCGCCGAGTTTCGCGTCAACGTGAACACGGCCTACGACCAGCAGCGCCCGGCGGTGGCGCGCAGCGCCGGCGGCAGCTTCGTCGTCGCCTGGGACAGCACCGAGGCCGGCGGCGTCGCCGGCGATGTCTACGCGCGCCGCTACGCCGCGAGCGGCACGGCGCTCGGCGGCGAGTTCCGCGTCAACACGACGACGCGCGACCGCCAGTACGCGCCGCGCATCGCCGCCGACAGCGACGGCGGCTTCGTGGTCGCCTGGCTCAGCAACGCACAGGATCGCATCGGCCTGTCGATCTATGCGCGCCGCTACGATGCGTCCGGCACACCGCTGGGCGACGAGTTCCGGGTCGACGGCACCGGCCGCGCCACGTCGGCGCAATTCGACGTGGCCATGGCGCCGAACGGCGCCTTCGTCGTGGTCTGGGCCGACCACGACAGCATCGTCGGCGCCAGCCTGCAGACCCGCTACGTCAACGCGCAGCGCTATTCGCGCGACGGCATCGCGCAGGGCGCGCCGATCACCGTCTACAGCACGCCGCTGTTCCAGGTGCGCGTGCCGACGGTCGCCGCCGACGGCGCCGGCAACTTCGTCGTCGCCTGGTTCATCGGCGCCAACAGCATCTGGGCGCGGCGCTATGACGCCGCCGGCGCGGCGCGCGGGCTGAGCTTCCGCGTCAGCGGCGCCGGCGACGATGTCGACCGCCCGCGGATCGCGGCCAGCGCCGGCGGTGCGTTCGCGATCGCCTGGGAGACGGGCGACGAGGCGTTCACCGATACCGGCGTCTACCTGCGCGCCTACAGCGCGGCCGGCCGCGCGACGATGGCGCCGACTCGCGTCGACGGCCGCCTGCTGCGCTTTCCGCAAATCGCCTTCACCAACGACACGCAGCTGGTGGTCGCCGCCCACGGCGACGCGATCTACGCGCAGTGCTGGAGCGTCACCGGCAGCGCGCCGGGCGGTGCGTTCCGTGTCGACGCTTCGTCGACGCTGCACACGCCGCTGCTGGCGAGCGTCGCCAGCGACGGCAGCGGGCGGCTCTTGTTCGCCTGGCAGAACTTCAGCGCGGCCGAGGGCCGTGACATCTACGCGCGTCTCTTCTCGAGCTGCTGAGGTTCGTGCCGCGCGACCGGATAGCGGCGCCAGCGGAACAGCGCGTTGAATACGATGGCGACGCCGAGCAGAACGATGACATTGAGCAGCACCGGATGCAGCAAATGGCCGAACCCGAGCGCGTGCACCGAAGGGCCGCCGATCACCGCCGTCAGCGCGGTCGCGCCGCCGGGCGGATGCAGACAGCGCAGATAGGGCATCACGCCGATGGCCACGCCACCGCCGCGGCCGCGGCGAGCAGCGGATCGCCCAGCCAGCGCTGGCTGGCGACGCCGACGATGGCCGAAACGAGATGTCCGCCGAATACCGGCCAGGGTTGCGACAGCGCGCCGTGCGGCACACCGAACAGCAGGACGGCGGAGGCACCCATCGAGGCGACGATCAGCATCTGCGCGCCGGCGTCGACATCGGGCGCGAGCCACAGCACGGCGGCGATGGCGACGAAGCCGCCGAACGCCGACACGAGGCGTTCGGCGTGGCTGACCGGGCTCCGCTCGACGCCGAGCCAGTGCAGCAGCCAGGGCAGGGAATAAGAAGCTGTGTTCACGCGCTCGCCGTTGAAGTCGTGAATCGAAAAAGCGTCCATCAAAAAGAGAGGGCGCCGCTGCGCCCTCTCGCTTGCCTGTGCACCGCGGCGCCGTTGCCGCGGCGACCGCGAACTACGCCGCCATCTGGCGCAGCATGTACTGCAGCACGCCGCCGTTCTCGTAGTACTCCCACTCCTTCGGCGTATTGATGCGTACCTTGGCCTTGAACTGCACCGTCGAGCCGTCGGCCTTGCGTGCCGTCACGTCGAGCAGCAAAGCGCCATTCTTCAGGCCGTCGAAGTCGAAGACTTCCGTGCCGTCGAGGCCGAGGCTCTGCGCGTTCTGGCCATCGACGAAGTTCAGCGGCAGCACGCCCATGCCGACGAGGTTCGAGCGGTGGATACGCTCGAAGCTCTCGGAGATCACCGCCTTCACGCCGAGCAGGATCGTGCCCTTGGCCGCCCAGTCGCGCGACGATCCGGTGCCGTATTCCTTGCCGGCGAGCACGACCAGCGGCGTGCCCTCCTTCTGGTACTTCATCGCCACGTCGTAGATCGATTCGACGTCACCGGCCTTGCCATCCTTGCCGATATACTTGGAGACGCCGCCCTCGACGCCCGGCGTCATCGCGTTCTTGATGCGCGTGTTGGCGAAGGTGCCGCGCATCATGATCTCGTGATTGCCGCGCCGCGAGCCGAAGCTGTTGAAGTCGGCCTTCTTGACGCCATGCGCCTCGAGGAACTTGCCGGCCGGACCGTCCTTCTTGATGTCGCCGGCCGGCGAAATATGGTCGGTGGTGATCGAATCGCCGAGCACGGCCAGCACGCGCGCGCCGCGGATCGGCTGGATGCCCGGCGGCGTCTTGGTCATGCCGACGAAGTACGGCGGGTTCTGGATGTAGGTGGACTTCGCGTCCCAGGGATAGGTTTCCGATTTGGCGACCTTGATGCCCTGCCAGCGCTCGTCGCCGCGCAGCACGTTGGCGTAGCTGGCCTTGAACAGGTCGCTGGTCACGGCCTTGGCGACGACGGCCTGGATCTCGGCATTCGACGGCCAGATGTCCTTCAGATAGACATCCTGCCCGTCCTTGCCCTTGCCGATCGGTTCGCTGGTGAGATCGATGTCGGTCGTGCCGGCGAGCGCGTGCGCGACAACCAGCGGCGGCGAGGCAAGGTAGTTCATGCGCACGTCCTGATGGACGCGGCCTTCGAAGTTTCGATTGCCCGACAGCACCGCCGACACGCTCAGGGTGTTGTCGTTGATCGCCTTGCCGATCGGCTCGTCGAGCGGGCCGGAGTTGCCGATGCAGGTCGTGCAGCCGTAGGCCGAGACGAAGAAGCCGAGTGCTTCGAGGTCTTCGAGCAGGCCGGCCTTCTTCAGGTATTCGGTGACGGCCAGCGAGCCCGGTGCCAGCGAGGTCTTCACCCAGGGCTGCGTGCGCAGGCCGGCGGCGCGCGCCTTGCGCGCGAGCAGGCCGGCACCGATCAGCACCGACGGGTTCGAGGTGTTGGTGCACGAGGTGATCGCGGCGATCACGACGGCGCCGTCCTTCAAGTCAAACGTTTCGCCCTTGTGCGTGACCTTGGCCGGGCCTTTCGACGGGCGCAGCTTCTGCTCGCCCTCGAAGGCCTTGCGGAAGTTGGCCTTCACGTCCGACAGCAGCACGCGGTCCTGCGGGCGCTTGGGGCCGGCCATCGACGGCTTGATGCTGCCGAGGTCGAGATGCAGCACGTCCGTGTACTCGGCTTCCGGCGCATCCGGCGTCCACCACAGGCCCTGCGCCTGCGCATAGGCCTTGACCACGGCGATGTGCTCCTCGCTGCGGCCGGTCAGGCGCAGGTAGTTGAGCGTCTCCTCGTCGATCGGGAAGATGCCGCAGGTCGCGCCGTATTCCGGCGCCATGTTGCCGATGGTGTTGCGGTCCGATGCCGACAGGTTGGCGATTGCCGGGCCGAAGAATTCGACGAACTTCTCGACGACGCCGCGCTTGCGCAGCATTTCGGTGACGGTGAGCACGAGGTCCGTCGCCGTCGCGCCTTCGGCGAGCCTGCCGGTGACGCGCACGCCGATCACTTCCGGAATCAGCATCGACGAGGGCTGGCCGAGCATCGCCGCCTCCGCCTCGATGCCGCCGACGCCCCAGCCGAGCACGCCGATGCCATTGACCATCGTCGTGTGCGAGTCGGTGCCGAAGCAGGAGTCGGGATACAGCACGCCGTCGCTGTTCTCGAACACCACGCGCGCCAGGTATTCGATGTTGACCTGGTGCACGATGCCGGTATCCGGCGGCACCGCCTTGAAGTTCTTCAGCGCCTCCTGGCCCCAGCGCAGGAACTTGTAGCGCTCCTCGTTGCGCTGGAACTCGATCTTGGCGTTGAGATCGAGCGCCTCCTTGCTGCCGTAGTGATCGATCATCACCGAGTGGTCGATGACCAGTTCGACCGGGCACAGCGGATTGACCTTGGCCATGTCGCCGCCGAGGTTCTTCATCGCGTCGCGCATCGCCGCCAGGTCGACGACGCAGGGCACGCCGGTGAAGTCCTGCAGCACCACGCGCGCCGGCGTGAAATTGATGTCCTTGTTCGGCAGCTGCTTGATGTCGGCGCCGGCGAGCGCCTCGATGTCGGCCTTCGTCGTATTGACGCCGTCCTCCCAGCGCAGGAGGTTTTCGAGCAGGATCTTGTGCGAGTAGGGCATGCGCGAGAGCTTGTACGTCGGCTCCAGCGCCCTGAGATTGAAATACGTGTAGGTCTTGGACCCGACCGTCAAGCTGGCTTTACTCTTGAAACTGTCCGTCATGGCGTTTCTCGGTATGGCTGCCGTGGTGACGTCGTGGCAGCGGTGGCTGGACATGAAGGTCTCGCGAGGCGAGCTTCGGCTGCAATCATCGGCGCTATTATCGCCCACGGTGCGAAGCGGCGAAACCGAAAAGCCCGCCGGTTCGCACCGGCGGGCTTTTTCGACAATGGCGTGCGCGGGGCGGTCCGGCGCCGCGCCCGCACCGGCCCCAAGACGGTGCCGGCGCGGCAAGACAGGCTTACGCGACTTCCACCGACTTCGCCGTCTCCGCGTATTCTTCGATCTTGTCGAAGTTGAGGTACTGGTAGATCTGGTCGGCGTTCTTGTCGACGATGCCCATCTCGGCGAGATACTCCTCGCGCGTCGGCAGCCTGCCCATCTTCGAGGCGATCGCCGCGAGTTCCGCCGAGCCGAGGAACACATTGGTGTTCTTGCCGAGGCGGTTGGGGAAGTTGCGCGTCGAGGTCGAGATCGCCGTGGCGCCTTCCTTCATCTGCGCCTGATTGCCCATGCACAGCGAGCAGCCGGGCATTTCGGTGCGCGCACCGGCCGTGCCGAAGGTGTTGTAGACGCCTTCCTGGGTGAGCTTGGCGGCGTCCATCTTGGTCGGCGGGGCGACCCACAGGCGCACCGGGATGTCCTTCTTGCCTTCGAGCAGACGGCCGGCGGCGCGGAAGTGGCCGATGTTGGTCATGCACGAGCCGATGAAGGCTTCGTCGATCTTGGTGCCGGCGACTTCGGAGAGGAACTTGGCGTCGTCCGGATCGTTCGGGCAGCAGACGATCGGCTCCTTGATGTCGGCGAGGTCGATGTCGATGACCGCCGCGTACTCGGCATCCTGGTCGGCTTCGAGCAGGTTCGGCTTGGCCAGCCACTCTTCCATTTTCTTGATGCGGCGCTCCAGCGTGCGCGCATCCTTGTAGCCGTCGGCGATCATGTTCTTCATCAGCACGATGTTCGAGTTCATGTACTCGATGATCGGCGCCTGGTTGAGCTTGATCGTGCAGCCGGCGGCGGAGCGTTCGGCCGAGGCGTCGGACAGCTCGAAGGCCTGTTCGACCTTGAGATCCGGCAGGCCTTCGATTTCGAGGATGCGGCCCGAGAAGATGTTCTTCTTGCCGGCCTTGGCGACCGTCAGCAGGCCGGCCTTGATCGCGTACAGCGGGATCGCGTGCACGAGGTCGCGCAGCGTGACGCCCGGCTGCATCTTGCCCTTGAAGCGGACCAGCACCGATTCCGGCATGTCGAGCGGCATGACGCCGGTCGCGGCGCCGAAGGCGACGAGGCCCGAGCCGGCCGGGAAGGAGATGCCGATCGGGAAGCGCGTGTGCGAGTCGCCGCCGGTGCCGACCGTGTCGGGCAGCAGCAGGCGGTTGAGCCAGGAGTGGATGACGCCGTCGCCGGGGCGCAGGGCGACGCCGCCACGGTTCGAGATGAAGGCCGGCAGTTCGCGATGGGTCTTGACGTCGACCGGCTTCGGATAGGCGGCGGTGTGGCAGAACGACTGCATCACCAGGTCGGCCGAGAAGCCGAGGCAGGCGAGATCCTTCAGTTCGTCGCGCGTCATCGGGCCGGTCGTGTCCTGCGAGCCGACCGTCGTCATCTTCGGTTCGCAGTACGTGCCCGGACGGATGCCCTGGCCTTCCGGCAGGCCGCAGGCGCGGCCGACCATCTTCTGCGCGAGGGTGTAGCCCTTGCCCGAATCCTTAGGCGCCTGCGGCAGGCGGAAGGTGGTCGAGGCGGGCAGGCCGAGGAATTCGCGGGCCTTGGCGGTCAGCGAGCGACCGATGATGAGGTTGATGCGGCCGCCGGCGCGCACCTCGTCGAGCAGCACCTGGCTCTTCAGCTCGAAGTTGGCGGCGACGGCGCCGTTCTTCTCGATCTTGCCTTCGTAGGGAAAGATGTCGATGACGTCGCCCATCTCGAACTTCGAGACGTCGACTTCGATCGGCAGCGAGCCGGAGTCTTCCTGGGTGTTGAAGAAGATCGGCGCGATCTTGCCGCCGAGCGTGACGCCGCCGAAGCGCTTGTTCGGCACGAAGGGGATGTCTTCACCCGTCGCCCAGATCACGCTGTTGGTCGCCGACTTGCGCGAGGAACCCGTGCCGACCACGTCGCCGACGTAGGCGACGAGGTGGCCCTTCTTCTTGAGATCCTCGATGAACTGGATCGGACCGCGCTTGCCTTCCTCTTCCGGCTTGAAGGCGGCGTCCGGGCGCACCATCTTCAGCATCGCCAGGTAGTGCAGCGGGATGTCCGGGCGGCTCCAGGCATCCGGCGCCGGCGACAGGTCGTCGGTATTGGTCTCGCCCGGCACCTTGAACACGGTGACGGTGATCTTCTTCGCCACTTCCGGGCGGCTGGTGAACCACTCGGCGTCGGCCCAGGACTGGATCACCGCCTTGGCGTTGGCGTTGCCGGCCTTGGCCAGTTCGGCGACGTCGTGGAAGAAATCGAACATCAGCAGCGTCTTCTTCAGCGCATCGGCGGCGACGGCGCCCACTTCGGCGTCGGCGAGCAGCTCGATCAGCGGCTTGACGTTGTAACCGCCGACCATGGTGCCGAGCAGCTCGGTGGCCTTGGCGCGCGAGATCAGGCCGACCTCGAGGTCGCCGTGCGCCACGGCGGCGAGGAACGAGGCCTTGACCTTGGCCGCGTCGTCGACGCCGGGCGGCACGCGGTAGGTGAGCAGATCGACCAGAAACGCCTCTTCCCCCGCCGGCGGCTTCTTGATCAGCTCGATGACGTCGGCGGTCTGCTGCGCGGACAGCGGCAGCGGCGGAATACCGAGCGCGGCGCGCTCGGCTACGTGTTGGCGATAGGCTTGCAGCATGGTGTTTGGCGGTCCGATTGCGAAAGAACGGGGATCAATGGGCGAAGCCCGAACCCGGCGATCGGCGACCTTGCTGTCCACGGGTTGCTGCGCTCCGCGCCCGCCATTCTAGCATTGCAGGGCTTCGTCACGCGGATGGGCGTGGCGTCAGCGCCGCCGCAGGGCGCGCGCCGGCGCGGCATCGGCGGTCGCGCGCGGCCGTTCATGCGCGGTCGCGAAGCAGGCGGCGAGGCCGAGCGTCGCCAGCACGCCGATCAGCGCCGCGGCGGTGCCGTATGCGAGGGCGCCGCCGCCGAAGCGGGCGGCGAGGCTCGGCAGCGGATGGGCGACCAGCGTGCCGCCGAGGAAGGCGAACTGCATGCGCAGGCCGGTCAGCGCCCCGCGCTCGTCGCTGTCGTCGGTGAGGCCACCGACCGCGAGCCGCAGGGAATCGCCACCGCCGTATACAGCGTGCGCACCGCGACGTGCCTGAGCAGGCGCGGCCCGCTCAGGCGAGCGGCATCGTGTCCTCGATCTCGCCGCCGCCCAGGCACTCGTCGCCGTCGTAGAGCACGACGTACTGGCCGGCGACCGCGGCGCGCTGCGCGTGTTCGAAGCGCACGCGCACGCGGCCGTCGGCGAGCGCCTCGGCGCTGCAGGCCTGCAGCGGCTGGCGATGGCGGATGCGCGCGTGCAGCCGCGACGGCAACGTCGTCGGCCGCCGGATCCAGTGGAACGGCGTGGCGCTCAGCTCGCGCGTCATCAGCAGCGGATGCGCGGCGTCCTGCGAGGCGACGAGGCGATTGCGCGCCGCGTCCTTGGCGACCACGTACCACGGCGCGTCGCGCGCGCCGCGCGTGCCGCCGACGCCGAGCCCGCGGCGCTGGCCGAGCGTGTAGTACATGAGACCCTGGTGGCGGCCGATGACGCGGCCGGCGTCATCGACGATGTCGCCGGGGTTCGGCTTCAGATAGGCGGCGAGGAAATCGCGGAACTCGCGCTCGCCGATGAAGCAGATGCCGGTCGAATCCTTCTTGCGATGCACCGGCAGGCCGGCGCGCGTCGCCACGGCGCGCACCTCGGGCTTGTGCAGGCCGCCGACCGGGAACAGCACGCGTTCGAGCTGCGCGCGCGCGACGGCGGCGAGGAAGTAGGTCTGATCCTTGTTGTCGTCGACCGCGCGCAGCAGGTGCGCGCCGTCGCCGCCATGGGTGATGCGCGCGTAGTGGCCGGTGGCGATGAAGTCGGCGCCGAGGCGCAGCGCATGCTCGCGGAACGGCGCGAACTTCACCTCGCGGTTGCACAGCACGTCGGGATTCGGCGTCTTGCCGGCGGCGTAGTCTTCGATGAAGCGCGCGAACACGCGCTCGCGGTATTCGCGCGAGAAGTCGACGCGGTGCAGCGGGATGTCGAGTTCCTCGCAGACGGCGCGCGCGTCCTGGAAATCGTCGGCGGCCGTGCAGTAGCCCTGTTCGTCCTCGGTCCAGTTGACCATGAACAGGCCGGACACGCGGTAACCCTGTTCCTTGAGCAGGTACGCGCTGACCGAGGAATCGACGCCGCCGGACAGGCCGACGACCACGTGCGGCGCGCTCATCGCACGGCCTCTGCGCTCAGGGCGCGTCCCGCAGGTGCGCGATGATGTCGAGCGGCAGGCGGCGGCCGGCGAGGGCGTCGTCGATGCAGCGCAGGACCATCGGGCTGCGATGCCGTGCGCGGCTGGCGAGCAGCTCGTCGCGCGTCAGCCACAGCACGCGCTCGATGCCGTGATCGAGCGCATGTCCGGCGCGCTCGCCCAGCGCTTCGGCGATGAAGGCGACGCGCAGGAAGCCGTAGCCGAGGCCCGGCGGATCGTAGTGATAGAGGCCGAGCACGGCGGTCGGCCGCACGTCCCAGCCGGTTTCTTCGAGCGTTTCGCGGATGCCGGCCTCGATCAGCGTCTCGCCTTGCTCCCAGTGGCCGGACGGCTGGTTCAGCACGAGCTGCGGCAGGCCGGAGATGCGCTCCTCGACGATCAGATAGCGGCCGTCGCGTTCGACGACGCAGGCGACGACGACGTGCGGCGTCCAGCTGCGGCTCATGATTCGACCTTGCCCTCGCGGCGCAGATGGTAGTAGCCCTGCGGATCGGGCGCGCCGAGCGAGCGCAGCAGATTGGGCAGCAGCGGCGGCGCGTCCGCCTTCGGGCGCAGCTGCAGATGCAGCTCGTAGGAATGATCGGCCTTGGCGCGCGCGTCGCCGTTGACTTCGAGCGCGCCGCCGAGCGTATGCACGAGCGCGACGATGTCGTTGCCGTCGCGGCTGAAGGTCGCCTCGTAGTCGCCGAGCACGATCGGCTCCTTGGCCAGCGTCCAGGCCAGGCCCTCGATGCGCAGCGTGCCGGCGGCATCGCTGGGCCAGCCGCCGAGCAGCTTGAGCTGCGCCAGCTCCAGGCGCGCCTGGCCGTCGAGCGGCGCGAACGGCTGGCCGATGGCGGCGAGCAGCGGCTTCGCCGGCGCGCTGAGGGTCAGATCGTGTGCGCGCAGCGTGTTGAAGCCCTTGCTGACATGCCCGTCGAGCAGGAAAGTGCCGCGGCTGTCGAAGTCGGCACCGATGCGCGCGAGCAGCAGCTCGCCGAGGCTGAGGCGCCAGTGCAGCTTGTCGACCAGCGGCCGGCCGCCGACCAGCACGGCCGCGACGCTGCCGTCGCGCAGCGTGCCGCTGACGCCGCTGAGCTCGAAACGCGCGTCGCCGAGGCGCGGCTTGAGCCAGCCGTACAGCGTCGCGGCCGGCGCCAGCAGCACGACGCTGGCGAGGAAGACGAGCGTGCCGACCAGCACGTAAGGCGTGCGGCGCGACATCAGCGGCTCAGGGTGAAACGTGCGGTGACGGTGCCCGGTGCCGAGCCGGGTTCGATCTCCGCGCTCGACACCGTGACGGCGTAGCGCGCCTGCAGTTCGCCGAGCCAGCGCACGGTATTGTCGAAGGGCACGTTCTCGAACCAGACCTTGACGGCCTTGTCGCCGTTGCCTTCCGGCTGCACGCGCGTCGGCGGCACGCCGAGCGTGCTGCCGCGGCTGCTCTGGTCGACGACGCTGACGATCGGGGTGCCGCGGTCGACGGCGCCGCCGGCGCGGCCGCTCTGCGCGAGACTGGCGGCGGACTCGATGCGCACGGCCAGCGCGCGGGCGCTGTCGAGTTCATCGGCGCGGCGCTTGCCGGCGAGCAGCAGCGGTTCCCACAGCGCCAGGTAGAAGATGACGACGAGCAGCACGGCGCCGCCGGCGAGCACCATCAGGCGTTCGCGCGGCTGCAGCTGGTCGAGTTGGCCGCGGACGCGGGCCTGCAGTTGTTCGAGCTGGGCGTTCATGCGGCGGAGAGGCGGATGCGGATCTGCACGCCTTCGGCGCCCGAGTTCGCCGATTCGACTTCGAGCCGCGCGCCGCGCGCGCCGGCGAACCAGCTCTTGAGGCGTTCGAGCAATTCGAGATTGGCGGCGCCGAGGCCGGCGTACAGGGTATTGTCGCGATACTGCAGGTTCTGCAGGCGCAGGCCGGGCTGCGCGGCGAGCGCCTGCGCGAGCACGTCGAGCAGGCCGATGAACTGGCCGCCGCCGCTGCCGTTCTGCAGCGCGTTGAGCTGCTGCGTCAGCTGCGCGTCGAGATCGACGATGCGCGTCTCGGCCGGGAACAGCTGCTGGTAGCGCGCGACGTTGGCGGCTTCCTGCGCGCTCAGCTCGCGCTTCAGGCGCAAGGCTTCGATGCCGTGCGTGACGAGCGAGAGCACGATCGCCGCGCCGGCCAGCGTGGCCGCCGCCTTCCACGGCGCGAACCAGCGCAGGCGGTCGCGCTGCGGCGAGTAGGCGCCCTGCAGCAGATCGATGGCGTCGTCGCTGCGCAGCTGCTGCAGCAGCGCTTCGAGCGGGCTGGCGAAACCATGGCGCGGTTCGACCGGCCAGCCG
This sequence comes from Solimonas soli DSM 21787, assembly GCF_000474945.1. Lineage (GTDB taxonomy): Bacteria > Pseudomonadota > Gammaproteobacteria > Nevskiales > Nevskiaceae > Solimonas > Solimonas soli. The sequence continues at coordinate 178,751 of NZ_AXDW01000004.1, forward strand.
AGCCGGCTGAGATCGAATTCCTCGCCGCGCGGCACGATGACGCGCACGCTGCGCCGCTTCTCGGCGTCGGCCAGTTCGAGGCACAGCGGCAGATCGTCGAGCAGGCAGACGAAGCCGCCGTCGCGCGCCGTCCGCACGATGGCCTGGCCGCCGTCGATCAGGGCGCTGAAGTGCGCATCGTCCGGGACCTGCAGGGCGAGCAGATCCGGGATCATCAGGTCGGCGTGCAGGCTGTGATCGGCGAGCAGCTCGAGCCAGATCGCCATGCGCTGCCGGGCGATGATCGCCAGCGGCCAGCGCTTGTCGGCCTGTCGCGCGCCGAGCGCGAAGTGCAGGGTGTCGACGTCGTCGGCGAGCTGCTCCTCGAGCACGAACGGCGCCGCCTGCAGGACCTTGGCCGGCTGGCGTGCCGGCACCTGCACGGAGGCGAAGCGCAGATCGGCGGACGGCACCAGCACGACGACGCGGCGCGCCGTCGCGAGCGCCGCCAGCTGCGCGAGCGGCGCGCGCTGCACGACGAAGGAGGCGACCGCATCGGCACGGGCCAGGCAGTATTCGACGGGCTCGGCGGCGTCTGCCGAGCGCAGGCGTATGTAGAGGGTTTCGCGCATGGGCCTGTTTACGCTGCGGGCGTCTATTCAGTAAAGGTGCTGCGTCCGTAGACCACCGGCGCGGCACTGCCCGCACGGTAGAGGAAACTATACAGTTCGAGCCGTCCGCTGCCTATGTAGGCTTCGACCTGCAATTGGAAGTAGTCGCTCTTGTAGCTGAGCATCGAAGACGGCACGGCACCGGCACCGAGCTGCACGCGCTTGTTGAAATCGCTGATCGACTCCACCGGCTGTTTCAGCCGCTCGGTGACGAACTGCTCCAGCTCAGTGCCGGGCTGCGGCGTCAGCGCCTGCAGCAGCAGCGGCGCCGCGGTGTTGACGTTCAGCGGCGTCAGCTTGGGCAGGGCGCTGAGGTAGGGCGCGAGCTTGCCGTAGATCTCCGGCGTCATGCCGCGCACGCCGAGCAGTTCGCTGACCGATTGCAGCGGACGGTTCGGCACGCGCCGCGGCGGGTCCATGCCGAGATAGTCGGCGTCCTCGGCGCCGCCGCTGCCGGTCGGTTCGCTGTCGGCATCGACGTAGTCACGAATCGCGTCGGCGAGCGCTTCGCCCTGGTAGGCATCGCCGCCGGTGGCGAGCGCGTAGAGGCGCGAGAAGAAGGCCTTCTCGCTCGGATAGCCGGCGACGGTGGCGGTCGTGCCGCCGCTGCCGGCCGCGGTCGCGTTGCTCAGGCCGAGATTGTTGACGTTGTAGCGGCCCTGCAGGTCGATGATCACGCCGCGCAGGCCGCCTTCGTCGACCGGCAGGGCGGCCGGCATCGCCCAGATGTCGCTCAGCGCGTCGTACTTGTTGATCTCCGTGTCGCGCTGCAGGATGGTCTTGACCCAGCTCTCGACGCCGTCGACGTACCACCAGCCGAGCTCGGATTCCTGCAGGTTCTGCGTGCGGTGAATCGCCAGATTGGCGGACGTGAGGATCGCCGCCGCGGCGATCGCCGCGAGCGCGACGACCAGCACGGCGGTGATCAGGGCGATGCCCCGCTGGCGCCGCCTCACTGCGTGTCCCCGTTGGCGGTCGAGCCCTCGCCGCCGTCGCCGGTCGTCGTGCCGTCGTCGACGGTACCGCCGCCGGTGCCGGGCAGCGGCGGCGCGACGCCGGCGCCGGTGTCCGCATCGAGGCCGATGCGGAACAGGAAGCTCAGTTCGCCGAGATCCTTGGTCTTCAGCGTGACCTCGACGCCGGCCGGCGGCGCGACCACGGCGGCCTGCGCGGCGGTCGCGCCGCTGGCCAGCGGCGGCCAGCGCGTCTGCCATTCGCGCTGCTGGTCGAGAAAGCGCCAGCGCAGATCGGTGACGTCGCGCAGCAGCACGACGTCCACCGGCTTGGTGTCCTGCGCGCGGTCGAGCAGGCGCCAGCTCGAACGCAGCAGCGCGCCATCCTCGAGCCGGTAGCCGACCCGCTCCAGCGTCGAGCGCGGCTGCGACAGCGGATTGCGCCAGCCGCCGCGCGTGAACTCGACGGCGGCGTTGTCGGCGCCGCGCAGGCCCGGCTGCTGGTCGCCGTAGTTGTCGCGGATCGGCCGGTTGCGCACCTGCTGGAAATCGTCGCGCAGGCGGATGTAGGCCTTCTGCAGCTCGGCGAGACGCAGCTGCGCGGTCTCGACCGACTTGCGCGTCTTCAGCACGGCGTCGAGGCCGCCGTAGGCGAGCATGGCGAAGATCGCGAAGATGGCGACGACGATGATGATCTCGAGCAGCGTGAAGCCCCGGACAGACTTGCGGCCGCGGGCCGACGTTCGTCCCCCGCCCGCGCAGCGGCACCTCGGCCCCCGCACAGGGGAGAGGGGGGGACCGCTTGCAGGGCAAACGGTGGGGTGGGGGCGGCCGTCGTTCATCATTTGCGCCCCGCGTCGGCGAGGAAGGCGGACAGGTGCGCCAGCGGCGTCTGCTTGTCGAGCGCGCTGGCGGTCGCCTTCGGATCGACGCGGCGCACGCTGAGGTTGACGCGGCGCAGGTGCGGGTCCTGCGTCGCCAGCACCTCGGCGTCCCAGCGCCAGCGCGTGCCGGCCATTTCCACTTCGCCGTTGCTCTTGCCGGCATCCGGCCAGCCGCGCTGCAGCTCCAGCTCGGTCATGCGGTTGTGCGCGACCCACAGCGCCACGGTCTTCTGGCGCAGGTAGGAGGCGTTGTCGGTATAGCGCGCCATGCCGGCGATGATCGCGCCCATGGCGATCGCCACCACGGCGACCGCCGCGAGCATCTCGATCAGCGTGAAGCCGCGCGCCGCGCGTGCGCTCATTTGCCGCCTCCGAGTACGCCGAGCTTGCTGCGCCCGAGGTTGTCGATTTCCAGCCGGTAGACGTCGGCGACGCCGGGCGCGGCGACGTCGACACTGATCGCCGTCGCTTCGCCGCTCGACAGGAACATGGCCTGCGGCTTCAGCGCCTTGCTGTTCTTGTCGTCGTCCTGCTTGTCCTTGTCGTCCATCTTTTTGCCGGCCTCGTTCGCCGACAGGGTCGCGCCGGCGACGCCGGCGACCGGCTGCGCCGCGCTGTCCTTCTGCTGCGCCTTTTCGGCATCGGCCATCGCCGCCTTGCCGGCCGCGATCAGATCGGCGAGCGGCGTCGGCGGCACCAGCCGGCCCTCGACGCGCAGGCTGAGGGTGATCGGTTCCTTGACTTCGCGCGGGCGCAGCGCGCCGTCCGGGATCGGCACCCAGCGGCCGTTCGGGCCGATGGTGACGAAGGCGTAGCCCTGGTCGGTGTAGACGAAGCCGATCTCGGCGCCGTGCATCTCGGCGTCTTCGCCGGCCATCGCGAACAGCTGCTGCAGGCGCCGCGCCTCGCTTTCGAGACGATCGGTCAGCGCGCGGTTGCCGATCGACAGCGTCGCGAAGGTGACGAGGATGCCGACGATGACGATGACGACGAGGACTTCGATCAGCGTGAAGCCACGCGCCGGCGGGCGAAGCGGTGCGCGGGAGCGGGGCGGCGGGATCATGCCCGGTCTTGGAGCGGCGAGCGGAGGTCGAAGTTCAGTATGCCGGCCCGGCGCGTCGCCGCGCGTCCCGCACACGGGGGAAGGACGACAGTGTAGCGTGCCGCTGCGCGAAACGACGGGCAGCCGCGCGCCGCCGTCGCCGATGCCGCCCCTCGACCTCAATAGGCGACGCTGAAGCGCTGCCGCGAGTGTTGCGGCCGCTCGATCTCGTCGGCCATGGCGATCGCGTAGTCCTCCATCGAGATGCGGCTGTTGCCCTGCGCGTCGAGCAGCAGGCGGTCGCCGCCGATGCGGAAACGGCCGCTGCGTTCGCCCGGCTCGAACAGCGCCGCCGGCGAGAGAAAAGTCCAGTCGATGTCGACGACGCCGCGCAGCGCATCGAGGAAATCGCGGCCGGCCAGCGCCTCGGGCTTGTAGGCGGCCGGGAAGTCCGGCGTATCGACCAGCGCGACGCCCGGCGCGACTTCCAGGCTGCCGGCGCCGCCGACGACCAGCAGGCGACCGACGCCGGCCTTGCGCAGCGCCGCGAGCAGCGGCGCCGGCGCGGTGCTGGCGAAGCGGCCGGCGCTGATCACGACGTCGTGACCGGCGATCAGCGTGGCCAGCGCGTCGGCGTCGTTGGCGTCGCCGCGGACCACGTTCAGGCCGGCCGGCGCCGCAATGCCCGCCGTGTTGCGCGCGATGCCGGTCAGGCGATGGCCGCGCCGCAGCAGTTCCTGGGCGAGACGCGAGCCGACGCGGCCGCTGATGCCGATGATGGCGATGTTCATGGTGATGCTCCCGTTGAGGCGTTGCGGGCCAGCGCCCGATGCCTGGCACCTTAGGCCCTCACGCTGTTTCGATAAATGCTCTAATCAAAGAATATTTGTTGCAGGATTCGCGCAAAAGGAACGACCGACATGGATCGGCTGAAAGCCGCGCAGGTCTTCGTGGAAGTGGTCGAGCGTGGCAGCCTGACCGCCGCCGCCGAGCGGCTCGACATGTCGCGCGCCATGGTCACGCGCGGGCTGGCGGCGATGGAGCGCTGGGCGGGCGCGCGGCTCCTGCATCGCAGCACGCGACGCCTCGGCCTGACGCCGGCCGGCGAGCAGACGCTCGCGCGCTGCCGCGCGCTGCTCGACGCCGCCGACGGCATCGAGGCCGAGCGCGCGGCGCAGGACGCGACGCCGCGCGGCCTGCTGCGCCTCAGCTGCAGCTCGGCGTTCGGCTATGACCTGCTGGCGCCGGCGATCGCCGGATTCCTGGCGCGCCATCCGCAGATGGCGATCGACGTGCAGATCGTCAACCGCATCGTCAATCTCATCGAGGAGCGCATCGATCTGGCGCTGCGCATCACCGACGCGCCGGACGACGCGCTGATCGCGCGCCGACTCGCGCCGTGCCGCTCGGTGGTTTGCGCGGCGCCGGCCTATCTCGCGCGCCATGGCCTGCCGCGACGCGCCGAGGATCTCGTCCGGCACAACTGCCTGACGTATTCATACTTCGGAAAAAACCTCTGGCGGTTCGAGCGCAGGGGCCGCGCCGTCGAGGTGCCGGTCGCCGGCAATCTCAGCAGCAACGAGACGGCGGTCCTGCTCGAGGCGGCGCTCTGCGGCGCCGGCGTCGTCATGCAGCCGAGCTTCGCCGTCGCCGAACACCTGCGCGCCGGCCGTCTCGTCGCCCTGCTGCCGGCGGAGCCGCCGAAACCTCTGCACCTGTACGCCGTGTATGCCACGCGCCGCCACATGCCGGCGGGCCTGCGTGCCTTGCTCGATTTTCTCGCCGAGCGCTATGCCGATGCGCCCTGGGACGCGGCGCTGAAGCCGCGCACGAAAAAGCCCGCCTGACGGCGGGCTCGGTGCGAAGCGGCGCGGCAGCTCAGCTGCCGAGATCCCAGTTGCCGATGTCGGCGTCGGTGCCTTCGCCGCCCGGCTTGCCGTCGCGGCCGTAGGAGAAGATGTCGATCTCGCCCTTGGTGCCCGGCGACAGATACTGGTACGGATTGCCCCAGGGATCCTTGGGCAGCGACTTCACGTAGCCGCCGACCTTGTAGTTCTTCGGCTCCGGATCGCCGCCCGGCTTGTTGACCAGCGCGTCGAGGCCCTGCTGCGTCGACGGATAGTTGAAGTTGTCGAGCTTGTAGAGGTTGAGCGCCGACTCGATCATGCGGATGTCCTGCTTGGCCTTGACCACGCGGGCTTCGTCAGGACGATCCATGATGCGCGGCACCACCACCGCGGCGAGAATGCCGAGGATGACGACCACGACCATGATCTCGATCAGGGTGAAGCCGCTTTGGCGGGCGTTTTGATGAGCGCCCTGACGGCGGCGCGCGCGGAATGCATTCATTGGAGATAATGTCGGCTGTTATAGAGAGGCGATGCGCCTTTCCCCCGATGATAACAAAGTCGATCGTGCGCTCCCGCGACGTCTGCTTGTGGCCGCTGCTGCTGGTACTGCTGATGATCGTTGCCGAGCTGTTCGGCGACGCCGGCCGCGCCGCGCTCGAATACGAGCGCTCGCTGATCGCGCAGGGCCAGTGGTGGCGTCTGCTGACCGGCAGCCTCGTGCACCTGGGCTGGTATCATCTGATGCTCAACGCGATCGGCATCGGCGTGCTCGTGCTGCTCTGCCCGCAGGCGCTGCCGCCGCGGATCTGGCTGCGCCGGCTGGCACTGCTCGCGCTGGGCATGAGCCTGTGCCTCTACGCCTTCGTGCCGAACCTGCAGACCTACGTCGGCATGTCCGGCGTGATCCATGGCCTGTTCGTGCTCGGCCTGGTGCCGCAGCTGTTGCGCCGCGCCCCGGACGGACATCCATACGACCGGCGAGACCGCATCATCGCCGGGCTGTGCCTGGCGTACCTGCTCGGCAAGCTCGGCTGGGAACTGGTCACCGGCACGCCGGTTTCGGACGAGGCCGCGATCGGCGGCCATGTCGTCACCGAGTCGCATCTGTACGGCTCGCTCAGCGCTTTCGTTTACGGCCTTGTGTTTGGCAGCTTCAGCGGGCGCGAAGCCCGTTCCGCTTCACCCCAACCACTACCGCAGGAATCGATCAAATGAGTTACGCGATGCTGTTTCCCGGCCAGGGCTCGCAGGCCGTCGGCATGCTGTCCGGTCTCGACGATGCGCGTGTGCGCTCGACCTTCGACGAGGCCTCGCAGGCGCTCGGCTGGGATCTCGCCGGGCTGGTCGCCGCCGGTCCGGCGGAAGCGCTGAACCAGACCGCGCGCACGCAGCCGGCGCTGCTCGCGGCGGGCATCGCGGTGTGGCGCCTCTGGCAGGCGCAGAACCCGCCGGCGCCGGCCGCGCTGGCCGGGCACAGCCTCGGCGAATACACGGCGCTGGTCGCCGCCGGCAGTCTCGATTTCGGCGAGGCGCTGCGCCTGGTCGAGCTGCGCGGCAAGCTGATGCAGGCGGCGGTGCCGGAGGGCGTCGGCGGCATGGCGGCCGTGGTCGGCCTCGACGATGCGGCGGTCGAGGCTTTTTGCGCGAAGTACGAGGGCGCGGGCGTGCTCGAGCCGGCCAACTACAACGCGCCGGGCCAGGTCGTGGTCGCCGGCAACGTGCCGGCGCTCGAATGGCTGGAGCGCGAAGGCAAGGCCCACGGCGCGCGCATGATCGTGCGCCTGCCGATGTCGGTGCCCTCGCATTGCTCGCTGATGCGCGGCGCCGCTGACAAGCTCGCCGAGCGCCTCGCCGCGATGCGCGTTAACAAGCCTGCAATCCCGGTGCGCCACAATCTCGATGGCGCCGCGCGCGATGACGCGGACAGCATTCGCGCGGCGCTGCATCAGCAGCTGTTCAAGCCGGTGCGCTGGGCGACGACCATCGCGCAGCTCAAGGGCGAGGGCGTGGGCAGCTTCGTCGAGTGCGGACCGGGCAAGGTGCTGGTCGGCCTCAACAAGCGCATCGCCAAGGACGCGGCGTCTTTTGCGCTCGAGGATCGCGAGGGCTTCGACAAGGCCGTGGCCGCTGTCAAGGCTTGACGCAGGCGGCGGGCGGCCGGCTAAATGCGCGCCGCCAGCCAATCGATATAAAGTGTTGCGGTGCAGCAACAGGGTCTGAACCGTGACCAACTCGACTCCTACATCCGATGACTGAATCCGTTCGTGCTGCCGGCGCCGAGGGTGCGTCGCGCGAGGTAGCCTTGATTACCGGCGCCAGCCGTGGCATCGGCCAGGCCATCGCGCTGCGCCTCGCCCGCGATGGCGCCAAGGTCTACGGCACCGCCACCAGCGAAGCCGGCGCCGCCAAGATCAGCGAGACGCTCGCGCCTTACGGCGGCGAGGGGCGCGTGCTCGACGTGCGCGATCCGGCGGCGATCGAAGCGCTGCTCGACTCGATCGGCACGCCGGCCATCCTCGTCAACAACGCCGGCGTCACGCGCGACACGCTGATGCTGCGCATGAAGGACGAAGACTGGGATCAGGTGATCCAGACCGATCTCACCTCGGTGTTCCGCCTGTCGCGCGCCGTGCTGCGCGGCATGATGAAGGCGCGCTACGGCCGCATCGTCAGCATCGGCTCGGTGGTCGGCAGCATGGGCAATCCGGGCCAGGCGAATTACTGCGCGGCCAAGGCCGGCCTGATCGGCTTCTCGAAGTCGCTGGCGCAGGAAATCGGCTCGCGCGGCATCACCGTCAACGTGGTCGCGCCGGGCTTCATCGACACCGACATGACCAAGGCGCTCAGCGACGACGTGCGCAAGGGCCTCATGGACCGCGTGCCGGTGCAGCGCCTCGGCACGCCGGACGACATCGCCGCCGCCGTCGCCTATCTCGTCTCGCGCGAGGCGGGCTACGTGACCGGCACGACGCTGCACGTCAATGGCGGTCTCTACATGGATTGATGGTGCGGCGGCGTGCGAAGGTGCCTACGGCATCCGCGCATACGCCCGCGTATGTTTCCCGATGTGCGCCGCAGCGGAACAAGGCACTGAATTTGCGTAGTTTTGCCGCGGCTGTGTCCCTCACGGCGTTTGTCTACAATACGCCGGCTTCACATATCGACAACAGTGGTCCCCAGGAGTAATGCATGAGTACGTTGGAAGAGAAGGTCAAGAAGATCATCGCTGAGCAGCTGTCGGTCAGCGAAGATCAGATCACGCCGGAGGCCTCGTTCGTCGAAGACCTCGGTGCCGACTCTCTGGACACCGTCGAGCTCGTGATGGCGCTCGAAGAAGAGTTTGAAATCGACATCCCGGACGAAGAAGCCGAGAAGATCGTGACGTTCAACGACGTGCTGACCTACATCAAGGCGCACGCTCCGCAGCAGGGCTGATCGCACCGCCAATCCCCCGACAATCAGGAATTGCTGATGAGCCGTAGGCGCGTTGTCGTCACCGGCCTGGGCATCGTGTCCCCTGTGGGCAACGATGTCGCCACGGCCTGGAGCAACATCATCGCGGGGAAATCCGGTATCGGGCCGATCACGTACTACGACGTGTCGGCCTATACCACCCGGTTCGGTGGCATGATCAAGGACTTCAAGGCCGGCGACTGGCTCGGCGTGAAGGAGGTCAAGCGCACCGACCCGTTCATTCACTACGGCGTGGCGGCGGCCAAGCAGGCCATCCGCGACGCCGGCATCGAAGTCACCGACGACAACCGCGAGCGCATCGGCATCTGCGTGGGCTCGGGCATCGGTGGCATCGGCAGCATCGAGGAGGAGTGCCGCGCGCTCCACAACGGCGGTCCGAAGAAGGTCTCGCCATTCTTCGTGCCGAGCTCGATCATCAACATGATCTCGGGCTACATCTCCATCGATCTCGGCATCACCGGGCCGAACATCGCCACCGTCACCGCCTGCACGACGGCGACGCATGCGATCGGTGTCGGTGCGCGCCTGATCCAGGCCGGCGACGCCGACGTCTTCATCGTCGGTGCCGGCGAGGCCGGTTCGGCACCCGCGGGCCTGGCCGGTTTCTGCCAGGCGCGTGCGCTGTCGACGCGCAATGACGATCCGGAACGCGCCAGCCGTCCCTGGGACAAGGACCGCGACGGCTTCGTGCTCGGCGATGGCGCCGGCGTGCTGATCATCGAAGACCTCGAGCACGCGAAGAAGCGCGGCGCGAAGATCTACGCCGAGCTCATCGGCTTCGGCATGTCCGGCGACGCCTTCCACATCACGCTGCCCGGCAACGGCGGCGCGCGCCGCGCCATGCAGAACACGCTGCGCGATGCGGCGATCAATCCGGACCAGGTCGACTACGTCAACGCGCACGGCACCTCGACGCCGGCTGGCGACGTCGGCGAGTCGAACGCGATCAAGGAAGTGTTCGGCGAGCACGCCTACAAGCTGTCGGTCAGCTCGACGAAGTCGATGACCGGCCATCTGCTCGGCGCCGCCGGCGGCATCGAGGCGATCTTCTCTGTGCTGGCGCTGCGCGACCAGATCGTGCCGCCGACGATCAATCTCGACAATCCGGACGAAGGCTGCGATCTCGACTACACCGCGCACAAGGCCAAGGAGCGCAAGCTCGAGATCGTCATCTCGAACTCCTTCGGCTTCGGCGGCACCAACGGCTGCGTCGCGTTCAAGCGGTTCAGCTGAGTTTCACCGCCGCGATGCGGCGCGCGGACCTTCATGAAGCCGTGGACCTGCTGGCCTTGCACCGCCGGCAGCCGCGGCTTTTTCCCTTCCTGCTGCAGAGCGTGGCGGCGCATGCGCAGTCCGGCCGCTGGGATCTGCTGCTGGCGTTTCCGCAGGAGGCGCTGAGCCTGCGCGGCGGCCGTCTCGACGGGCCCGATGCCGACGGTACCGGCGATTTCTTCGCCGCCCTCGATCGCTGGGTCGCGCGCGAAACGCGCGGCGAGGCCGGCGCCGCGGCGGACGAGCTGCCGTTCGGCGGCGGCTGGTTTCTCTATCTCGGCTACGAAGCGGCGCAGCACGTCGAGCCGCGCCTGCGTCTGCCGCCGTCGCCGTTCGCATTGCCCGACGCGCTCGCCGTGCGCTGCCCGGCGGCGCTCATTCACGATCGCGAGCGCGCTCGCTTCATCGCCGTCGCCGAAAGCGAGGCGCAGCTGCGTGAACTCTGCGCGCTCGCCGTCGCCGCGCCGCCGGCGGCGGCGCGCGCCGTGCGGGCCAGCGAGATCGTCGAGGAAGATCCGCAGCGCTATCGCGACGGCGTGCGCCGCGTGCTCGACTATCTGCAGGCGGGTGACGCCTTCCAGGTCAATCTGTCACGCCGCTGGGACGCCCGTGTCGATGCCGCGCTCGATCCGGCCGACCTGTATGCCGCGCTGCAGCGGCGCAATCCGGCGCCGTTCGCCGGCCTGATGCGCTGGGGCGAGGCGGCGGTGATCAGTTCGTCGCCGGAGCGGCTCCTGAGCATCGACGCCGGCCTCGCGCAGACGCGGCCGATCGCCGGCACGCGGCGGCGCGGTGCGGATGCCGAGGAGGACGCGCGGCTGAAGAGCGTGCTGCGCGAGAACCTCAAGGAGCGTGCCGAGCACGTCATGCTGCTCGATCTCGAGCGCAACGATCTCGGCCGCGTCTGCGTGCCGGGCACGATCGAGGTCAACGAGCTGATGACGCTCGAAAGCTATGCGCACGTGCACCACATCGTCTCCAACGTGCGCGGCCGCCTGCGCGAGGGCATCGGCCCCGGCGCGGCGCTGAAGGCGGTGTTTCCCGGCGGCACGATCACCGGCTGCCCGAAGGTGCGCGTGATGGAAGTGATCGCCGAGCTCGAAGGCGAGGGCCGCGGCCCCTACACCGGCGCGATCGGCTATCTGTCGCGCGACGGCCGGCTCGACACCAACATCCTGATCCGCACCATGGTCTGGCAGCCGGGCCTGGTCTCCTTTCGCGCCGGCGCCGGCATCGTCGCCGATTCGCAGCCGGACGCGGAGCTGCAGGAAACGCGGGCCAAGGCGCGCGGCCTGCTGCTGGCGCTGGGAGCCGAGGCTTGAGCGTCGTCGCGCTGATCGACGGCGAAGCGGGCGACGCGCTGGCCGTCGACAATCGCGGCCTCGCCTATGGCGACGGCGTGTTCCGCACCCTGCTGGTCGCCGACGGCGTGGCACTGCACGTCGACGATCATCTCGCCGCGCTGCGCGCCGATGCGGCGCGCCTCGCGCTGGATCCGCCGGACGCGGACGCGCTGCGCCGCGACACCGCCGCGCTCGCCGCCGGCCAGTCGCGCGCGGTCGTCAAATGGCTGCTCGTGCGCCGCAGCGCCGGCCGCGGCTATGCGGCGAGCACCGGCGCCGCGACGCGCATCGTCCTGCGCACGGCGGCGCCGCGCCATCCGGCAACGCACTGGACGCAGGGCGTCGTCGCGCGCCTGGCGGCGCTGCGGCTCGGCGAGCAGCCGGCGCTCGCCGGCATCAAGCATCTGAACCGCCTCGAACAGGTGCTCGCGGCCCGCGAGCTGGGCGCGGGCGTCGACGAACTGCTGATGTGCGATCATCGCGATCGCCTGGTCGGCGGCCTGCGCAGCAATCTGTTCTGGGTGCGCGAGGGTCGCCTGTTGACGCCGGCGCTGACGCGCTGCGGCGTTGCCGGCACGATGCGCGGCCGCGTGCTGCGGCTCGCCGCCGGACTCGGCGTGCCGCTGGACGAGGTCGAGGCGGATGCCGCCGCGCTGGCGCAGGCCGACGAGGCCTTCGTCACCAACGCGCTGATCGGCATCTGGCCCCTGCGCCGCCTCGACGCGACCGCGCTTCCCGCGCCGGGCGCGCTGACGCGCCGCCTGCAGCGGGAATTGCGGCATCCTTTGCTGACCTAGAGAAAGAACACTCACGACATGCGCCTGTTCCGCTTCCTCGGCCGCCTCCTGCTGCTGCTCGCGCTGCTCGCCGGCGGCCTGGTGTTCGACGGCTACCGGCAGCTGCACGAGCCGCTGCGCGTCGACGGCTGGCAGACGATCGAGATCGCGCAGGGCGAGACGCTGGCCGGCGTGCTCGCCGACATGCAGACGCGGCAGTGGCTGCCGAGCGCGCGCGCCGCCTTCTATCTGCGGCTCTACGTGCGCTGGCGGGCGCTCGGCGCGCGCATCCGCACCGGCGAGTACGGGCTCGACCAGAACCAGACGCTGCTCGACGCGCTGGAGCTGTTCATGTCCGGGCGCACCATCGTCCACGAACTGCGCATCGTCGAGGGCTGGACCTTCGCGCAGGCCCTGCAGGCGATCCGCGCCAATGACATGATCCGTCAGACGCTCGCTGCCGATGCAACGGCGGACGCGATCATGGCGGCGATCGGCGCGCCCGGCATCGCCGCCGAAGGTCGCTTCTTTCCCGACACCTATCGCTTTCCGAAGAACAGCACGGACGTGGCCTTGCTGCGCCAGGCCTACGCGGCGATGCAGAAGACGCTCGCCGCCGAATGGGAGCAGCGCGCGCCCGACCTGCCGTATGCCTCGCCCGACGACGCGCTGATCATGGCCTCGATCGTCGAGAAGGAGACCGGCGTGCCCGCCGAGCGCGCGCAGATCGCCGGAGTGTTCGTGCGGCGTCTGCAGCTCGGCATGCGCCTGCAGACCGATCCGACGATCATCTACGGTCTCGGCAGCGCCTTCGACGGCAATCTGCGCCGCCTCGACCTGACCACCGACGGCCCGTACAACAGCTACACGCGCGCCGGACTGCCGCCGACGCCGATCGCGCTGCCGGGCCGCGCGGCGATCCACGCCGCCTTGCATCCGGACGACGGCAAGGCGCTATTCTTCGTCTCGAGACGCGACGGCACGCATCAGTTCTCGGAGACGCTGGAACAACACGATGCGGCGGTGCGCCAGTATCAATTGCCGGCGCAGCCGCGGCAGGACGCCAGGCCGGACGTGAACCCCGAAGCGAATTCGAAACCAGCCAGCCCGTCGCGCAAGAAAAAGCAGCAAGGCCCATGACGACACGCGGACGCTTCATCACGCTCGAAGGCGGCGAGGGCGCCGGCAAGTCGACGCAGGCGCGCTACATCCGCGATTGGCTCGAAGCGCGCGGCCGCCAGGTGCTGCTGACGCGCGAGCCCGGCGGTTCGCCGCTGGCCGAAGCGATCCGCCATCTCGTGCTCGGCGACTGGGCCGAAGGCATCGCGCCGTCGACCGAAACGCTGCTGATGTTCGCGGCGCGCGCCGCGCACTGGAACACCACCATCAAGCCGGCGCTCGCCGCCGGCCGCGACGTGGTCAGCGACCGCTTCGTCGATTCGAGCTACGCCTACCAGGGCGGCCGCAAGGGCATCACCGAGCGCCGGCTGCGCATGCTGGAGCGCATGGTGCTCGGCAAGCGCAAGCCCGATGTCACGCTGCTGTTCGACATCGACCCCGAGCTCGGCCTGCGCCGCACGCAGGAGCGCGGCGACGACAACAACCGTTTCGAGCAGGAAGCCCTGGACTTCCAGCGCCGGGTGCGCGAAATCTTCCTGGCGCGCGCGCAGGCCGAGCCGGAGCGCTTCGTGGTGATCGACGCGTCGCGCGAACCGGAAGCGGTGAGCGCCGCGGTCGCCGAGGCGCTGGCCGCGCGTCTCGGCTTCGTCGGGCCGCCGTCCGCATGAAAGGCACGGCGTTCTGGCGCCCGCTGCCCTGGCAGCAGGACCTGTGGCTCGAGCAGACTTCGCTGATCCTGCAACAGCGCCTGCCGCACGCGCTGCTGATGATCGGCGGCGCCGGCATCGGCAAGCGCTGGTTCGCGCGTGCGCTGATCGCCTTCGCGCTGTGCGAGCAGCGCAGCGGCTACGCCTGCGGCCAGTGCCGCAGCTGTGTGCAGCTCGGCGCCGGCACGCACCCGAACGCCAGCGTGGTCGGCGTCGACGGCCATCTCGGTCTCGCGCCGACCGCCGATGGCCATGCCGAGCAGGGTCTCGTGCACTGGGAGCCGGACGAGGATCGCAAGCGTCGCGACATCACGATCGACGCGGCGCGCAGCCTGATCGGCACGCTCGGCCTCGCCAGCCATTACGGCAGCGATCGCTACGCGCTGATCGAGCCGGCCGACCTGCTCAACGCGAGCAGCGCCAATGCGCTGCTGAAGACCATCGAAGAGCCGCCGGCCGGCACGCATCTCGTGCTCGTCACCGAGCGCCCGCAGGCGCTGCTGCCGACGCTGCGCAGCCGCTGCCAGCGCCTGCGCTTTGCCGCGCCCGACGAAGCGGCGGCGCGCGCCTGGATGGCGGAGCAGGGCGTGCGCGACGACGACGCGCTGCGTCTCGCGCTCGGCGCGCCGCTGCGCGCGCTCGAGCTCGCGCGAGGCGACGGCATCGCCCTGCGCCGGCAGTGGGCGGACCTGTGGAGCGCGGTCGGCAGCGGCCGCAAGGATCCGCTGACGGCGGCGGCGGCGATCGACAAGGACAGCGTCGGCGAGCATCTGCAATGGGCGCAGCAGTGGCTGACCGAGCAGCTGCGCGCCCAGCTCGGCGCGCCGCTGCCGCGCCGCGAATCGATCGCGCAGATGATGCAGGACGTCTTCGATGCGCAGCGCCGCGCCGCCGGCAACGCGCAGCCGCAGCTGCTGATGGAATCGCTGTTCGTGCGCTGGCTGCGCCTGAGCCGCGCCGCGCCGCCGGTCGCCACGCGTTGAAGGAGGAGACGATGCTCGAACTGCGGCCCGTCTGTGAACACTGCGCCAGGGCGCTGCCGCCGGACGCCACCGACGCGCGCATCTGCAGCTTCGAATGCACCTTCTGCGCCGACTGCGTCGAGCGGGTCCTGAAGAACGTCTGCCCGAATTGCGGCGGCGGCTTCGCGCCGCGGCCGGTGCGTCCGGCGCAGGATCGCCGCAAGGGCAATTTCCTCGGCCGCTATCCGGCCGCCACCCGGCCGCTGCATCGGCCCGTCGACCCCGCCGCGCACGCGGCGCTGCTCGCCGAAGTCGGCGCGATACCGCCCGAGCGGCGCTGAGCTTAAGATGCGGGTCTCGAGCGACCGGATCGCCTTCTGCATGCCCCTGACCGACTCCCATACCGCTTGCGTGCTGCCGCGCCGGCATCGGCTCCCGAGTCCGGGATGCCCCTGCTGCGCACGGCAATCCTTCACGCGGTTGACGGCGTCATGAGCACGCCTCCGCGCGTCGGCGGCGCACCGCCCGGCATCCTGACCCTGCACATCAAGGACAAGTCGGCGCTCTACGTCGCCTATATGCCGTTCGTGAAGAATGGCGGCCTGTTCATCCCGACCAACAAGGATTACCGCCTCGGCGACGAGGTCTTCATGCTGCTCACGCTCATGGAGAATCCGGAACGCCTGCCGGTCGCCGGCAAGGTCGTCTGGGTGACGCCGAAGGGCGCGCAGAACAAGCGCGTGCAGGGCATCGGCGTGCAGTTCAGCGCCCAGGATGGCGGCGCCACGCAGAAGAAGATCGAAGGCCTGCTGGCCGGCGCGCTGGGCGCCGACCGGCCGACGCACACGATGTAAGGCTTTGCTCCGGCGCCCGCCGCATCGCGCGACCGTCTGGCCCCGTATTTGCGGAGCGGACTTCGTTCGATGGAGGTTCCGCGATGCGTTTTTCCATGTGGCCGGTCCTCGGCCTGTGCCTGGCGCTGCTGCCGTGCGCCGGTCGCGCCGATGACGGACAGGCGTCCTACCTGAAGCGTTGCGCGCCCTGCCACCAGGCGGACGGGCAGGGCGTCGTCGGGCATTTCCCGCCGCTGACCGGCATGAGCGGCTGGCTCGCCAGCGAGGCCGGCCGCGCCTACGTCACGCGCATCGTCATGCAGGGCTATGCGGGGCCGATCCGCGTGCAGGGCCAGCCGTATCAGGGCCTCATGCTGACCTATCGCGGGCGGATGAAGGACGAGGAGTTCGTCAGCATCCTGCGCTACGTGGCCGAAACGCTGAACACGCCCGCCCACGGCTACCGGCCGATCGATCTGCCGCTGGTCGCCGCCGCCCGCGCCGCTTCGGTGACGATGGACGACGACGAAACGGCCGACCTGCGCGAGGCGCTGCCGGAGCGCTGAAGCTCAGAATCGCCCGGCCGCGCCGGCAAACACCACGGGACTCTCGAAGCCCTCCGCCGAGACGCTGCTGACGCCGAAGAACTGGTCGTCGACGACCACGTTCTGCAGCACGAGGCTCGTGGCCTTGCCGTCGGCGTCGCGGCTGTGCTGCCACTGCGCGGCCGTGGTGTCGCGCCACCAGACGCGATACGCGGCGGCGCCCGGCACGGCGTTCCACTTCACGGTCGTGTCCGCGCGCAGGGCGCCCTCGACGTCGACGCCGTCCGGCGGCGCCGGCGCCCAGGCCATCTGCGCCATGGTGATGGCGTTGAGGCGCGTGACCCTGGCGAGGTAGGCGAAGTCGACGCCATCGATCGTGTCGCCGTAGCGCACACCGTTTTCGCTGCGCAGGTCCTGGTGCTGGCGCGCGTAGTTCTCGTGCGCCTCGGTGACGCGCACGGCCGGGTAGCCCGCTTCGAGAAACGGCACCTCGTCGCCGCCGCGGCCGTAGCGATCGGTGCGGTAGACCATGCGCACCGTGAAGTTCGGCAGATAGCGCTCGGCGAGCGCGGCCATGTAGCGCGCGACATTGCGCGACGGCGAATCGACCTCGCCGCCGTGGTAGCGGCGGTACTTCGCCTCGTCGAGCGTCTCCAGGCTGCGGGTGCCCTCGGAGAAGACACGCACGACGTCGGTCTCGCGCGTGCCGTCCTGGCCTTCGCTGTTGCCGACGATGTCGTTGTTGAGATCGGCCTGCACCTGCCAGCCCTGTGCCCTGGCGTAGCCGGCGAGCACCTTGGCGCCGTACAGGCCCTGTTCCTCGCCGGACAGCGCGGCATAGACCAGGGTGGCGCGGAAGCGGTATTTCGACAGCACGCGGGCGGCTTCGATGACGGCCGCCACGCCGGAAGCGTCGTCGTTGGCGCCCGGCGCGTCGCTGGTCGCGTCCATGACGTCGCTGACGCGCGAATCGAGATGACCGGAGATGACGATGACGCGCTGCGGATCGTCGCTGCCGCGCTGGACGGCGACCACATCGACGACGGCGGTCGGCTGCGCCATGCGCGCGCCGGTGAACGTCTGCGCCGGCGTGACGACGCTGAGGCAGCCGTCGCAGTCGGCGCCGATCGCCGCGAAACGCGCCTGCACCCAGCGCCGCGCCGCGCCGATGCCGCGGCTTTCCGATTGCGTGTCGGACAGGGTGTGGCGCGTGCCGAAAGCGACCAGCGCCTCGATCGTCGCGCGCAACTGCGCGGCATCGACGCGATCGGCGATGGCGAACAGCGCCGCCGGCGCCGGCGGCGCGTCCGGCGAACGGTTCCTGGTGGCGGCCGCCGCCGCGAAGGCGAGGGTGATCAGCGACAGCGCAGCGATCCAGCGCATCATGAGCGGGCTCCGGCACCTCGGGACGCCGCTACGATCGCCGCTCGCGCGGCGCGCCGCAACGCGGGAAATCCCGGTCTTTGCGCGGCCTCAGCCCTTCGGCCGCAGACCGGGTTCGAGCACGTAGGCATCGAAACCCTTCTGCGTCAGCACGAAGAAGCCGACCGCGCTGCGCCGCATGGTGTCGCAGCAGACGATCCAGGTGGTCTTGCTGTCGAGCGTCGCCAGCTTGAGGCGCAGCATGTAGAGCGGCAGGTTGAGCGCGCCGGGCAGGTGCTGGTTCTGGAACTCGCTCGGCAGGCGCACGTCGAGCCACTGCGCGCGGCCGGCGTCGACCAGCTTCTGCGCGTCGGCGAGGCTGATGCGCCGCTCCAGCGGTTCGTTGAGCAGGGTGCGGAAATCGGCCTTGGCGAGGCGCATGAGGCTGACCCGGGTCAGCGCCGTCACCGTGGCGTTGCGGCGTTCCTCGGAGATCAGCGCCTCCTCGCCGAAGCAGGAGCCGGATTCGAGCTCGGCCAGGCGGACCGGCTTGGCGAGCCCGGCCTGCTCGCGGGTGACGATGCACTTGCCTTCGACGATCACGTAGAAGTAGTCGCCGGCGTCGCCCTGCTTGACGATGGTCTGGCCGGGCTCGGCGCCGAGCTTCTGCAGGCGCATGAACATCGCCTGCAGCTTCGCCGGCGGCACCAGCTGGAAGGTGCGCATCTGCAGCAGGCGCGTCATCCAGTCGTCGGCGACGCTGGCGGTGTCGGTCGCCAGATCGCCGACCACGAACTGGCCGGTCTGGTCCCAGGTCAGCACCACGTCGAGCAGGCCGGCGTCGATCGCCAGCACCTGCACGTCGCCGACGCAGCGCGCCGACACCGTGCGCGGCGACTGGTGGGCGATGCGGTGCGCGGCCGCCGGATCGCCGCCGCGCAGCCGGGACAGCGGCTTGCCGGCCGCCGATTCGAGCTGCAGCTCGCCGGCGACCAGATAGAGCGCCTGCGGCGCCGCATCACCGGCGCGGAACAGGTAATCGCCGTCGTGCGCCTGCAGCAGCGCCGCCTTGCGCGCGAGATCGCGCTGGCTCTCGCTGCGCAGGGCGTTGAGCGGCACGTACTGGCGGAACAGGCTGGAGTCGACGGCGGCTTGATTCATGGCGTGCGTGGCCGGCCTGGTGGCGGCCTTTCCCCGATGTCGCGATGCTAGCACGCGACATTCCCGGCGCTCCGTGATCGAGCGCCGGCTTTGGCGCCGCGAACGGCTGGCGAACGCTCAGCCGGCTTCGAGCGCGTCCAGCTGTTCGGTGGTCGCCAGCCATTGCTCCTCGGCGGTCGCCAGCTGCTGGCGCAGCGTCGCCTGGCGGGCCAGCGCTTCGCGCAGGTCGGCGCTGCGCGCGGATTCGTAGATCGCCGGATCACCGAGCTTGCCGTCGACGGTCGCCAGCTCGGCCTGCAGCCTGGTCATCTGCTTGTCGAGCCTGCCGATCGCCTCGCGCAGCGGCCTGGTCAGCGCGCGCAGCTCGGCGGCGTCGCGGCGTGTCGCCGCGGGCGGTCTCGCGGCCGCCGGCTTCGCTGCGCCCGGCGTGCTGTCGCGCGTGCGCAGCCAGCGCGCGTAGTCGTCGAGGTCGCCGTCGAAGGGCTGGGCTTCGCCGTTGGCGACCAGCCAGAAGGTTTCGCAGGTGCTGGTCAGCAGGTGACGATCGTGCGAGACCACGACCAGCGCGCCCGGATAGTCGAGCAGGGCCTGTTCGAGCGCGTGGCGCATGTCGAGATCGAGATGGTTGGTCGGCTCGTCGAGCAGCAGCAGGTTCGGCTTCTGGTAGACGACCAGCGCCAGCGCGAGGCGTGCCTTTTCGCCGCCGGAGAAGGGCTCGACCTTCTCCATCGCGCGGTCGCCGCGGAAATTGAAGCTGCCGAGGAAGTTGCGCAGGCTCTGTTCGTTGGCGCGCGGATCGAGGCGTTTCAGATGCAGGAACGGCGAGGCCTGCGGGTCGAGGCTGTCGGTGGTGTGCTGGGCGAAGTAGCCGACGCGCAGATGCGGATCGCGCATCGCGCCGCCGGCCAGCGGCGGCAGCTCGCCGGCCAGCGTGCGCACCAGCGTCGACTTGCCGGCGCCGTTCGGGCCGAGCAGGCCGATGCGGTCGCCGGGCCCGACCAGCAGCTTGAGGTTGGCGAGGATCTTCTTCTCGCCATAGCCGGCGGTGACCTTGTCGAAGCGGATCAGCGGCGCCGGCAGGCGTTCGGGCACCGGGAAGCTGAACGAGAATTCCGAATCGGCATGCACGGCGGCGACGAGCTCCATGCGCTCCAGCGCCTTGACGCGGCTCTGCGCCTGCGTGGCCTTGCTGGCCTTGGCCTTGAAGCGGCGGATGAAGTTCTGCAGGTGCGCGATCTCGCGCTGCTGCTTGTCGTATTGCGCGGCCTGCAGGGTCAGCTTCTCGGCGCGCTGGCGCTCGAACTGCGAGTAGTTGCCGCTGTACAGGACGGCTTTCCGGTTCTCCAGGTGCAGGGTCTGCGTCGTCACCGCGTCGAGGAACTCGCGGTCGTGCGAAATCAGCAGCAGGGTGCCCGGATACGACACCAGCCATTCCTGCAGCCAGAGCACCGCGTCGAGATCGAGATGGTTGGTCGGCTCGTCGAGCAGCAGCAGGTCCGAGCGGCACATCAGCGCGCGCGCCAGGTTGAGGCGCATGCGCCAGCCGCCGGAGAAGCTGGCGACCGGCCGCTGCTCCGCCTCGTGCGCGAAGCCGAGGCCGTGCATCAGCGTCGCCGCCCGTGCGCGCGCCGCGTAGCCGCCGATCACGTTGAGACGCTCGTGGATCGCGGCGATGCGCTCGAGATCGTGCTCGGCCTCGGCCTTGGTCAGGCGCGTTTCGAGCTGGCGCAGCTCGACGTCGCCGTCGAGCACGAACTCGATCGCGAGATCCGGCAGCGACGGCGTTTCCTGGGCAACCGCGGCGATGGCGATGTCTTTCGGCAGCGACAGGCCGCCCTTGTCGGCGTCGAGCTCGCCCCTGATGGCCGCGAACAGCGTCGACTTGCCGGTGCCGTTGCGGCCGACCACACCGACGCGCCAGCCGGGATAGATCGTCAGCGAAACATCTTCGAGCAGCGCGCGCGCGCCGCGGCGCAGGGTGAGGGACTGGAGCGAAATCATGGGCGCGCAGTGTAACGGTCGGCGCGGGCCTTGCGTCTGCCGGCCGGCGCGGCGGGACGCCGGGCGGCGCGCGCCCTATTCGAGCAGATCGCCGTGCAGCACGTGGCTGCGCACGGCTTTCGGCGCCGCCGGCGTGGCGCTGATCGTCTGCAGGGCGTTGTTGAACGGCGCCAGGCAGCCGCGATCGCGGCCTTCCGACTTGGCGCAATAGAGCAGCAGGTCGGCGCAGTGCAGCACATCCTCGGGTCGCGTCGTCTCGTTCGGCACCAGCCAGCAGGCACCGGCGCTGGCGGTGACGCGCACGCGCTGGCCGCTCGCCGGATCGCTGAATGGCAGGTTGCGGAGCTGATCGAGCACGCTTTCGACGAGGCCGGGCACGGCGGCCGGCTTGACGTCGTACCAGAGAATGGCCAGTTCCTCGCCGCCGTAGCGCGCGCGGACGTCGAGCGGGCGGCGCGCCACTTCGTTGCGCAGCAGCGCGCCGACATCGCGCAGCACGCGATCGCCGAACAGATGGCCGTAGCGGTCGTTGATCGACTTGAAGTGATCGAGATCGATGAGCGCGACGGCGAGCGCGCGCTGCTCGCGCGCCGCATGCGCCAGGACGCGCTCCAGCGAGCGGTGGAACTCGTAGTGATTGGCGAGGCCGGTCAGGCGGTCGGTCGCCGCCATCAACAGGTTGTAGCGGTGATTCAGCCAGATCAGCCGCGACATCAGCTCGTGCGAGAAGGCGCCGGCCAGCGTCGTCGCGAAGATCGCCACGAGCGTGTAGATCTGCAGCGCGGCGTGCGAGCCCGGCGCGGCGGCCCGCGATTCGATGGCGATCGACAGGCTGGCGAACAGCAGCGTGCCGGAGGCGACGCGTCGCCAGCTGTAGCCGCCGAACAGCGCGACGCCGAGCACGCCGAGCGCGAGCAGGGGGCTGGCGTAGTTCCAGGCGCCGTGCAGCGACAGCCAGCGCATCGCCAGTATGCCGCCCCACAGGCCGAGCACCGCGGCGGTCTGCAGGCCGCGCGCCAGATCGATGCCGCGCACGAAGCCGGCCGCCACGCCGCACAGCGCCGCCGGCAGCATCAGCCGCCAGTGAATGGCGCGCAGCAGGGGCTGCGCATCGGCACCGACCTCGAACAGCGTGACGCCGAAGAGCGGCGTCAGCAGTACCGTCAGCGCGAAGACGCCGAACAGCAGCATGCGCGTCGTCCGGTAGCGCTGGCGCTGCCAGCCGCGGAACTCCTCCTCGAAACCTGGTGTCGCGAAATGCAGGCGATACAGCCGGCGCGGGCGCCGCTCCTGGTGCAGCGCCACCATGAGATCCATCGGTCCCCCCCGGGAAGACAGGAGCCGGATCGAGCATGACAGGGTGACCGTGCGCCTGAAAGCGATAATACTGACCATGCCCTTCGCCCACGGCTGCCGGCGCTGGCCTGATCCGTGCATTCGTATGCCAGGCCCGGACGCAGCGGCGGCCGGCGCCGCGATGGCCCACCGAACCGAACAGGAACGCTCTGGTGACGACGACACTCACCCTCGAAACCCGCCCCCGAATTCCGGACGCGCTGCACCGCCTCGAGGAACTGGCCGGCAACCTGGCCTACGCCTGGGACCGCGACATCCGCCGCGTGTTCTGGCGTCTCGACCCCAAGCTGTGGCTCAGCTGCGAGAACAATCCCAAGATCGTGCTGCGCCGCATGTCGCAGGACGTGCTCGACCAGCTCGCCGAGGACCGCGATTTCCTCGAGGACTACAGCCGCGCGCTGTCGTCCTTCGACTCCTACATGGCCGGCGGCAGCCGGCCGGACATCGACAAGCATCTGCGTCCCGAGCACGATCTCGTCGCCTATTTCTGCGCCGAGTTCGGCCTGCACGAGAGCCTGCCGATCTACTCCGGCGGCCTGGGCATCCTCGCCGGCGACCACTGCAAGGCGATCAGCGATCTCGGTGTGCCCTTCGTCGCCGTCGGCCTGCTGTATCGCCAGGGCTATTTCACGCAGACCATCGACGCGCAGGGCCGCCAGCAGGCCAATGCGCACACCGTCGACTTCGACGAGCTGCCGGTCACGCTGTGCCGCGACGCGGCCGGCGGCGAGATCCGCGTGCGCGTCGAGATCGCCGAGCGCGACGTGGTGCTGCGCGTCTGGGAGGCGAAGATCGGCCACGTCTCCCTGTACCTGCTCGACAGCGACGTGCCGGAGAACACCGACGCCGATCGCCGCATCACCGATCAGCTCTACGGCGGCGACTCCGACACGCGCATCCAGCAGGAGACCGTGCTCGGCGTCGGCGGCGTGCGCGCCCTGCGCGCGCTCGGCCGCGTGCCGACCGTCTGGCACATCAACGAAGGCCACGCCGCCTTCCAGATCCTCGAACGCATCCGCGAGGGCGTCGCCGCCGGGCTCGATTTCAACGCGAGCCTCGAAGCCGTCGCCGCCGCCACGGTGTTCACCACGCACACGCCGGTGCCGGCCGGCCATGACATCTTCCATCACGCCCAGCTGCGCTGGTTCCTCGGCCGTCTGCTCGCGCAGCTCGGCACCGAGGAGGCGACGCTGCTCGGGCTCGGCGCCGACCAGCATGGCGGCGACCGCTTCAACATGACCTCGCTGGCGCTGCGCGGCAGCCGCTTCCACAACGGCGTGTCGAAGATCCACGGCGGTGTCGCCAGCCGCATGGAAAGCTACATGTGGCCGCAGGTGACGCCGGACGAGAACCCGATCGGCCACGTCACCAACGGCGTGCACATGCACACCTTCATCGCGCGGGCGTGGACGCGGCTGTTCCACGACAGCTTCCGCGCCTGGCGCAAGAGCCTGCTCGACCGCGACTTCTGGCGCTGCATCGACAGCATCCCGTATGACCGCTACGTCGCCGTGCGCCGCCAGCTCAAGCGCGACCTGCTGATCGACATCGCCGCGCGCGTGCGCCGCCAGCTGGCGCGCAACGGCGTGCCGGAGACCATCATCGCGCGCGCCACGCGCTACGTCGGCGATCCCAACAGCAAGGCGCTCGTGCTCGGCTTCGCGCGCCGCTTCGCCACCTACAAGCGCGCCACGCTGATCCTCTCCGACGAGGAGCGTCTGGCGCGCCTGCTCGGCGATCCGCAGCGGCCGGCGATCCTCATCTTCGCCGGCAAGGCGCATCCCAAGGACCAGCCCGGCCAGGCGCTGATCCAGAAGCTCTACGAGACCAGCATGAAACCGCAGTTCATCGGCCGCCTGATCATGGTCGAGGGCTACGACATGCTGCTGGCGCGCAACCTCGTGCAGGGCTGCGACGTCTGGCTCAACAACCCCGAATATCCGCAGGAAGCGAGCGGCACCTCGGGCGAGAAGGCCGGCATCAACGGCGTGGTCAACGTCTCGGTGCTCGACGGCTGGTGGGATGAAGGCTATGTCGGCGAAGGCCCGGACGGCCCGAACGGGTTCGCCATCAAACCCATCGATCCGCGCTACTGGTATGCGCTGCTCGGCGACGAAGTGGCGCGGCGCAAGCGCGACGAGGAGGAATCGCAGCAGCTGCTCGACATCCTCGAACAGCAGGTCGTACCGCTGTACTGGGGCGCCGACAACGAGGCTTACGCGCCGGAGTGGATCCGCATCAGCAAGAACTCGATGAAGACGCTGATCCCGCGCTTCAACTCGGCGCGCATGGTGATGGACTACGTGCGCGGCTTCTACGGACCGGCGGCGCGGCAGTCAGCGCGGCTGTCGGCCAACGGCCACGCCATGGCCCGCGACTACGCCGCCTGGAAGCGCCATCTGCGCGAACGCTGGGGCGGCGTCACGCTGCGCGTGCCCGAACTGCCGGCCGTGCTGCCGCAGGGCGAGCCGCTCAATGTCAGCGTCGAAGCGCAGCTCAACGGCCTGCAGCCGGCCGACGTCATCGTCGAATGCCTGATCGGCCAGGAGGTCAACGGCCGCTTCCGCGCGCACAAGACCATCGCGCTCGGCGCACTGGCGAGCGGCGACGGCGTCTCGCATTTCGGCGCGGCGATCGCACCGCTGCCGGGTTTGCAGAAACTGCGCTTCCGCATCCGCCCGACGCATCCGGCGATGTCGCATCCGTTCGAGCTGGGCGCGGCGGTGTGGGCGTGAGGCGGCAAAGCCTGCGGGCCTCGCACAGGATCTGACCGGAGCTTGCGCGTGGTATCGCTGCGCGGTGGCAAACGCAAGCTCGCGCCGCGCTGAGTATGCCGGCGTCGGCAATGGACAGAAGTGACGGCTTTCGTCGCGCAACGCTGGCATTCGCGCGGCAGCGGTCGTCCGCAGGAGGCCGGCGGGTTCAGAGCGTTCACGTGCGGCGGGTGATCGGTGCTTCACCGGCCCTTTCTGAGCGAAGAGGGCAGAGCTGAATCAACTCTCAGCCCCCGCGAGGGGACGTGGCGGCGGCGCCCGCCGATTCGTCTCAGGCCGGCAGCCCCATCTCCGGATCCGACATCAGCGGCTGGCCATTCTCGATGCGCCCCGCGAAGCGGCGTGTGAAGCTGGCGTCGCCGTCGGTTTTCACCGTGAAGTCGTACCAGTTGTGGCTGGCGGTCAGCGCGCGCTGCCAGGTGGCGCTCTTGCCGGGCGCAATGTCGATGGTGGCCGGCGCGTCGTCGTAGTAGGCGTTCGGCGTGATCGTGAAGCGGCAGGCTTTGGTGCCGTGGTTACGCAGGTCGAGGTGCACGAGACGATCGTCCGGCGCGTAGCAGACGCGGATTTCCGGATCGCTGCCGCCGGCGGGCGCCGATGCCTTGCCGATGAAGTGGCGATGCCAGCCGTTCGGGCCGAGCACCCAGAGATCGTAGCCGCCGTCGTCGTCGGCGAGGTTCCAGTCGTCCTGCAGGGTCTTGCCGGGCTCGACGCCATAGCGGCGCGGGCCGCGGTCGAGATGCAGCTTGTCGTAGACGTGAAACACCGCGGCGGCGCTGCCGGTGTTGGCGAACAGCAGCGCGAGGCGCCGGCTGGCGGCGTCGACGCGCGCGGTCGCGTGCAGCTCGTAAGGCAGGGCGCGCGAAGGGCGCAGCGCCAGCGGCTGCACCGGTAGTCGTTGCGCGGATTCGTCCGGCACGGCGATCTGCGGGCGAAAGCCCTGCGCGGCGCGCAGCGCGTCGGCCTCGCCCTTGCTGCGCGTCGGCAGGCCGGACGGCAGCTCGTCATTCGGGTTGACGAAATTGAACGCGGAGGTGAGATCGCCGCAGACGGCGCGCCGCCACGGCGAGATGTTGGTCTCGCGCACGCCGAAGCGCGCTTCGAGGAAGCGCAGCACCGAGGTGTGGTCGAAGGTTTCGCTGCATACCCAGCCGCCGCGGCTCCACGGCGAGATCACCGTCATCGGCACGCGCGGGCCGGGTCCGTAGACGAGGCCGTCGCTGTGCGTCTCGCCGTCGAGCGGAATCGTCGAGCGGCCGAGGCGCTGTCCGTTGGCGTCGAGCGAGGGTGCGCAGGGCGGCGGCAGGTGATCGAAGAAGCCGTCGTTCTCGTCGAAGTTGACGAGCAGCACGGTCTTGCTCCAGACATCCGGCTGCGCGGTGAGCGCGTCGAGCACTTCCTGGATGTACCAGGCGCCCTGCACCGGGCTCGACGGGCCGGGATGCTCGGAATAGGCGTCCGGCGCCACGATCCACGACACCTGCGGCAGGCGGCCGGCGGCGACGTCGTCGCGAAAGCCCTTCAGCATGTTCGGGTTCAGCACGCCGCCGTTCGGCAGAGTGTTGGCGATGCCCTTGTAGAGCGGATTGTTGACGCTGTCGGCGTCGCGGTACGGCGGATACGGCGAGCCGTCGCTGTCGTTGCCGTGCGCTTCGTTGGCGGCGCGATACGGCTTGAAGCCGGCGAGCGGATTGTCGGTGAAGTTGTTCGGCAGATACTGGTACAGCTTCCAGCTGACGCCCGCGTCCTCGAGCCGTTCGGGATAGGTCTTCCACGTGTAGCCCTCGCTCGACGGGCCCAGCGAGTCCCACTGGTTGCTGGTCGCCGGGCCGCCGTTGATGCCGGCCGGATCGTTGCTGCCGGTCCAGTGGAAGAGACGGTTCGGATTGGTGCTGCTGTGAATCGCGCAGTGGTAGGCGTCGCAGATCGTGAACGCCTCGGCGAGCGCGCGCTGGAACGGCACTTCCGCTGCCTCGTAATAGCCCATCGACTGCGGCTTCTTGAACGTCGGCCACTGGCTCATGCGGCCGTTGTCCCAGGCGCCGTGCGCGTCGCTCCAGCCGTGCGGCGTGCCGCTGACGCGCTGCGCGTTGCCCTTCGCTTGATCGAGGTGGTACGGCAGGATGATGCGCGGCGTCTCGCCGTCCGGCGCGTAGCGCTGCTGCCAGACGCTGCGGCCGTCGGGCAGCGGAATGGTGATGCGGTCGCCGAAGCCGCGCACGCCGGGCAGGGTGCCGAAGTAGTGATTGAAGGCGCGGTTCTCCTGCATGAGGATCACCACGTGTTCGACGTCCTCGATCGTGCCCTTGCGGTTGTTGGCGGGGATGGCGAGCGCGCGGCGGATGCTCGGCGGCAAGGTGCCGGCCAGCACCGCGCCGCCGGCGAGCTGCAGGAAGCGGCGGCGGTCGAGGCTCACGACGCCGCTCCGTTCGTGGTCGAACAGGCTTGCGCGAGCGTGGTGTCGCCGGGCTCCGGCGCGCAGTGCAGCCTGGCGTCGGTCGGCGGCGCGCCGTCGCCGTTGCCGTGATCGCCGCCGCAGGCGGACAGCGTGGTGAAGGCGGCGGCGAGGGCGAAGCGGCTGAAGGAACGTGCGCAGGATCTGCGCGCTGCGGTCGTCACGATGAATCCTCGGGCGGGCGCGGCCCTGTCCGCGCTGCGCCAGCCTAGGAATTCATTGCGTCAGATCGGTGAAGCGCAGATGGCGCTCAGGCTGCGTGCAGGACAGCCAGCGGCCAGCGCCCGAACCGCTGCGCAGCGGCGAGCTGCGCGCCGGCGCTGAAGCTGTCGCCGTCGAGCGTCGTCCAGCGCAGATCGCGCCAGCCGGCCGGCAGGCGCACCGCGGTGTCGGCCCAGCGCGCCGGGTCGAAGGTCAGCGCACCGCTGTCGTCGAGCAGTGCCTGCGGCAGGCGCGGCACGACGACGACCAGGCGCGCACTGCCCGCCTGCCGCGCAAAGGCGATCAGGTTCGCGCCGCGCGCGCCTTCCACGGCCAGCGGCATGTAGCTGCTTTTCTCGCCGAACAGCGCCGGCTGCGCGGCGCGCAGCTGCAGCAGGCGCGCGATCAGGCGCTGCTTGACGCGGCCGTCGTGCCAGTGGCGCAGGAGCGTCGCGTCGTCGTCGCGCGAGGCGAGCGCCGCGCTGCGCGCCGCGTAGTCGACGGGACGGCGGTTGTCCGGATCGACGAGGCTGAAGTCCCAGAACTCGCAGCCCTGGTAGGTGTCGGGCACGCCCGGCGTGGTCAGGCGCAGCGCGGTCTGCGCCAGGCCGTTGACGGCGCCGGCGGCGCCGATCGACTCGACGAAGGCGACGAGCTGCGCGACGAAGTCGCCGTGCTGCCCGAGCAGCGCTTCGAGGAATTCGAGCGCGGCGCGCTCGTAGGCGAGATTCGGCTCCGCCCATCCGGAACGCCGCTTGGCTTCGCGCGCCGCTTTTTCCTGCCAGGCGGCCAGACGCGCACAGAACTGCGCGCGGCCTTCGGCGTCGTCGCCGCGCAGGCCGGGCGGCCAGGCGCCGACCAGCATCTGGTAAAGGATGTACTCGTCCGTCGCATCGGGGCCGCGCACGCCGTCGATCACCGGCTTGCGCTGCGCGTTGAGCGCGCGCCAGCCGCTGACGAGTTCGGCCCAGCGGCCGGGCATCGCGCTGAGCAGCGCGAGCCGCGCGCGCAGATCCTCGCCGCGCTTGTGATCGTGCGTGGCGGTGGCGAGCATCGCGCGCGGAAAGCGGCGCAGGCGTTCGCGGCAGGCGTGATGAAAGGCCTCGACGCTGATCGCGAAATGCGCCGGATCGGCGCCGACCTCGTTGCGCGAGACCAGCACGCCGTAGCGGTAGAACGCGGTGTCCTCGATGGATTTGGCGGCGACCGGCGGCGTGAGCTGCTGGAAGCGCGCGATGGCGCGGCGATGCAGCTGGCGCTGCGGATTGCCGGCGCCGGCCGGCACGCCGGACAGCCAGCGGTCGATCTGCTCGACGAGCGCCCGCTCGGCCGGGCGGCAGCTGGCGCGCGCCGCCTCGCTCACCTTGCGCATGATCGCGGCGTCGTCCTGCGAACGGCCGCGCGCGTCGACGTAGGTACGGTAGACGGGGAAATGCGCGAGCAGCTCGGCGAGCACGCGGCGAATCGCCGCCAGGGTCCAGTCGCGCGTCAGCGGATCGAGGCGGGCGATGCGGTGCAGGCTGCGCGCGCAGGCCTCGAAGTCGGCGGCGAACAGTTCCTGGGGAATGCGCCGCCGCGCGCGCTCGGCCTCCTGCTCGAAGTTGCCGCTGTAGCCGCTGCATTCGCTCCACAGCGCCGACAGCGCGCCGGCGCCGCCGCGGTCGTGCAGCACCGCCGACACCTCGTTCATGAACACATAGCCGGAGGTGCCGTCGAGCCGCCAGTCGCGTGCCAGCTTCTCGCGCGGCGCGAGGATTTTTTCGGCGACGATGTACGGCTCGCCACGCAGCGCCTGCGGCCGCTGTGCCTGCAGCTGCGTGAGGCGCGCGCGCAGGCGCCGGCAATAGGCGCGCGGATCGGCGAGGCCGTCGATGTGGTCGATGCGCACGCCGTCGATCAGGCCCTCGGCGTAGAGGCGGAAGACGAGCGCGTGCGTGGCCTCGAAGACGGCACCCTCGTCGGCGCGCAGCGCGGCGAGGCTGATGACGTCGAAGAAGCGGCGCCAGTTGATCTCGTCGGCGGCGGTGCGCCACCAGGCCAGCCGCCAGTGCTGGCGTTCGCAGAGCCGATGCAGCTGCTCGCGCCGGCGCGCGTCGCCGGCCGCGCCGGCCTGCTCGTCGCGGCGATAGCGCGCGAGCAGCGCGTCGAGCGCCGCGCGCACGTCGTCGCGCTGCGCGGCGGCGGCGAGCGCGGCGCGCGCGTCGTCGAAGGCGCTCCAGCGCGCGGCGCGGCCGCGGCGCGCGAGCGCGGCGTGGAAGACCCGCGCGGGATCGGCGAGCGCGCCGCCGCCGCTGCGCAGCAGCGGCGCGTAGACCTGCGGCGCGAGCGGGAAATGGTGATCGTAGTAGGCGACGTACAGGCGCCCGCGCGCGGCGTCGAACGACAGCGCGAGCTCGCCGTCTGCGAGGGCTTCGCCGTAGGGCTTGCCGAGGAAGGGCGCGCAGAGGCGGCCGTGCAGCGCCGGATCGTCGACGTCCCAGTCGATGTCGAAGAACGCCGCGTAGCGGCTGTCGCGGCCCCATTCGAGCACGTCCAGCCACCAGGCGTTGTCGTGCTCGCCGACCGCCATGTGGTTCGGCACGATGTCGACGATCACGCCCATGCCGCGCTCGCGCGTTGCCGCGACCAGCGCGCGGAAGCCCGCTTCGCCGCCCAGCTCCGGGTTGATCGCGCCGTGATCGACGACGTCGTAGCCGTGCAGCGAACCGCTGCGCGCGGTGAGGATCGGCGACAGATACAGATGGCTGACGCCGAGCGCCGCGAGATAGGGCAGCTGTGCGCGCGCCGCGTCGAAGCCGAAGTCGCGGTGCAGCTGCAGGCGCAGCGTGGCGCGGATCTCGGTCGGCTTGCTCATCGCGTCGCCGGCCGCTCGCTGGCGAGCGCGGCGAGACGCTGCTGCGCCTCCGGCGCGGCGAACAGTTCCGACGCTTCCGCCGGCAGGCGCCGTTGCCAGTTCGGATGCTCGCGGGTCGTGCCGGGCAGGTTCGGCTGCTCGACGAGGCCGGCGATGTCCTCGACCGGCACGATGGCGAGTTCGGCCGGCGTGCGCGCCACGAAGCGCAGCGCCGCGCCGATCACCGGCGCCGCATCGTCCGGTGCCGGCACCGCCTCGCCGTCGGCGACGCCGGCGTAGCGCAAGGCGCCCCACAGCTTGCGGCGCTCCTCGGCGCGCTCGGCGTGCTCGCGCGCCGCGTCGCTGCCGGGCGCGAACAGCGCGAGTCGTTCGCGCCAGTCGATGTCGCGGCCCGCCCACCAGCCGGCGACGGTCGGCAGATCGTGCGTGGTGGTGGTCGCCATCGCTTCGCGCGGCCAGCGTGCCGGCTCGACGAACAGGCCGTGGTCGCGCTCGAACCACAGCACGCGCATGCCCATCAGGCCGGCGCCGTACAGCGCTTCGCGTATGCCCTCCGGCACCGTACCGAGGTCCTCGCCGACGATCACCGCGCGGTGACGATGCGATTCCAGGGCGACCAGGCGCAGCAGATCCTGGAAGGGGCAGTGCAGGTAGGCGCCCTCGCGCGCGGTGGCGCCCTGCGGCACCAGCCACAGGCGCATCAGGCCGAGCACGTGGTCGATGCGCAGGCCGCCGACGTGGCGCAGGGCGGCGCGCAGCATCTCGAGGAAGGCGCCGTAGCCGTGCCGGCGCAAGGCGCGCGGCGAGAAGGCGGCGAGCCCCCAGCTCTGGCCGAGCGCATTGAGCATGTCCGGCGGCGCGCCGGCCGAGACGCCGTCGAGCATCTCGGTCTGGCGGCTCCAGGCGTGGCTGCCGCTGGCGTCGGTGCCGACCGCCAGATCGCCGATCAGGCCGATCGCCATGCCGGCCTCGCGCGCCGCGCGCTGCGCCTGCGCCAGCCCGCGCGCGGCGAGCCACTGCGCGAACAGATGGAAGCGCAGCTCTTCGGGCTGTGCCGCCGCCGCTTCGGCGACGGCGGGCGCGCGCGGATCGCGCAGCGCCTGCGGCCATTCGCGCCAGGACCAGCGGCCGGCGGCGAACTGCTGCGCATGCAGCACCTCGAAGCGCGCGTGATCGAGCAGCGCTTCGCCGCCGGCGCGCACGAAGGCCGCGAATTCCTCGCCGAGCGGATCGCCCGCGCCGAGACGCGGCGCGAGGCGGGCGAAGGCGGCGCGCAGCAGCGCGAGGCGCACGCGGCCGGATGCCGGCCAGTCGACCAGCGACAGCGCTTCGAGCCGCGCCAGTTCGTCGCCGAGGCCCAGTTCGGCGACCAGCTCCTGCCACGGCCCGCTGCCGAGCAGCAGGGCCGGGTCGGCGTGCAGGACGTTGAGGAACAGGCGGCTCGACGGCGCGTAGGGGCTGAAGTGATGGACGTCGGCCGAGAACAGCGCGTGCACCGGGCTCACCGCCAGGGCGTCGGCACCGGCCGCCGCGCAACGCTCGGCGAAGTCGGCGAGCGCGGTGAAGTCGCCGATGCCGGCGTCGCCGCGGCGGCGCAGCGCGTAGATCTGCGCGGCGAGGCCCCAGACGCGCGGCGCCGCGCCGCGCACGTCGCGCACGCCGAAGGCGCGTGGCGGCGCGACGGCGATGGTCAGGGCCTCGCCGGCCGGCAGTTCGAGACGGTGATAGCCGGGCGCGACGGCGATGTGCGCGCAGGCGCCGCCGGCTTCGGCCTCGAACAGCAGTTCCGTCTTGCCGCCCGCTTCGAGGTGCAGCGGCAGCCGCCGCCCGCTCAGCGCCGGCGACGGCACGAACAGCGAGCCGCCGGACACCGCGGTCAGCAGCGGCGGCAGCATCGCCGCCTCGATGCTCAGGCGTGCCTCGCTGTCGCGGATCTGCGCGGGCGTCGCGCAGGGCAGGTCGAGCGCGCCGAGCAGGGCGCGCAGCGAGGCCTCGCCCACCTCCTGCGGCGCGCCGCGATAGTCGATCCAGCGCAAGGCGATACCGGCATTGGCGGCAAGACGCTGCAGATCGCTGCTCACGTGGACTCCCGTGCAGATTCCGATGGTTCGTCGAGAAACACGCAGCAACAGGGCCCGCGCAGCGTCGCTTCGCTCAGCGCGCCCTCGCGGCTGCAGAACAGCAGGCGGCCGGGCGGCAGCATCGGCAGCGGCGCTTCGCCGGCGTCCCATTGCGCGGCGATGCTCAGCGCGCGGCCGGTGCCGAGCGTCCACTGCGCGAGCACGCCGCGACGGCCGAACAGTTGCGTGCGGCCGCCGCGAGCCTGCGGCAGATACGGCGTGAGGTGGCGACGACGCAGGGCGAGCAGCTCGCCGTAGTAGCCGAGCCAGGCGGCGTGCTCGGCGCAGGCCGCTTCGCCGGCGTCGGGCACCGAATGCAGGTAGGTGCTCGCGGCATTGGGGTCGGGAATGCGCTCGCGCTGCGCGGCGTCGGCGAAGGCGGCGAATTTCGCGAACTCGGCGCGCCGGCCCTCGGTCACCTTCGGCGCGAGCTCGCCGTGATGGTCGGTGAAGAACAGGAACGGCGTGCGGCTGCCCCATTCCTCGCCCATGAACAGCAGCGGGATCTGCGGGCAGAGCAGCTGCAGGGCGATGGCGGCGCGCAGCGAATCGGCGTCGCTCAGCGTCTGCAGGCGCTCGCCGAAGGCGCGGTTGCCGATCTGGTCATGGTTCTGCAGGAAGAACACGAAGGCGGTCGGCGGCAGCTGCGCGCTCGGCGTGCCGCGCCGCCGCCCGCCGAGGCTCGCGGCCGGTTCGCCCTGGTAGCAGAAGCCCTCGGCGAGCACGCGCGCCAGATGCGTCATCGGCCGGTCGGCGTAATTCGCGTAGTAGCCGTCCTGCTCGCCGGTCAGCAGCACATGAATGCTGTTGTGCGCGTCGTCGTTCCACTGCGCGTCGTAGAGCGCCTCGGCATCGTCGCGCGCGCCGTGGCCGAGCAGGGCGGCGTCGTTATGCTCGTTCTCGAGCACCAGATGCACCTGCCGGCCCGCTTCGACGGACGCGCGCACGCGCCGCGCCAGGTCGATGAGGAAATCGCGCTCGCCGATCGCGTGCACGGCGTCGAAGCGCAGGCCGTCGACGCGGTACTCGTGAATCCAGTACAGCGCGTTGTCGATGAAGTAGTCGCGCACCTCGCGGCGGCGGAAGTCGATCGCAGCGCCCCAGGGCGTGTGCTGGTCGGCGCGGAAGAAACTCGGCGCGTAGGCGTGCAGGTAATTGCCGTCCGGGCCGAAGTGGTTGTAGACGACGTCGAGGAACACCATCAGGCCCAGGCCGTGCGCGGCGTCGATCAGCGACTTGAGTTCGTCCGGCGTGCCATAGCTGGCGTCGGGCGCGTAGGGCAGCACGCCGTCGTAGCCCCAGTTGCGCGCGCCCGGAAAATCGTTGATCGGCATCAGCTCGATCGCCGTGATGCCGAGCGCGGCGAGCGCCGGCAGGCGCGCGGCGACGCCGCGGAAGCCGCCGCAGCAGCCGGCGTGCAGCTCGTAGAGCACGGTCTCGTGCCAGGGCCGGCCGCGCCATTCGCCGTGTCGCCAGGCGTAGGCGCGCGGGTCGACGACGAGGCTGGCGTCGTGCACGTCGCCGCGCTGCGCGCGCGAAGCGGGATCGGGCACCGCGAGCTCGTCGTCGAGCAGGTAGCGATAGCCGCAGCCCGGCGCGCAGGGGGCTTCGAGCTCGAACCAGCCGTCGTCGCCGCGCCGCATCGGCTGCGGCGCCGCGTCGTCGACGAGCAGCTGTACGCGTTGCTGCGCCGGCGCCCACAGGGCGAAGCGCGTGCGGCCGGCGCCGAGATAGGTGGCGCCCTGGCGCATGTCGTGCGCGTGGCGCGTGCTCACGCGGCCTGCTCCGACTCGTCGTTCTCCGGCGCTGGCGGCTCGCCTTCGTTCGCCGCCGCCGGCGCGCCGGCCGGCAGCGCCGTCAGCGCCGCGCGCTCGACGCGTGCGCCGAGCAGCATCAGGCTGTGCCCGGCGATCTCGACGCCGCCGTCGACGAGGCGCAGCTCGCGGCGCTGCGGATCGGCGGTGTCGATCAGCAGGCGGTAATCGAGCGCGGGCGGCGGCAGCTCGAAGCGGTAGCTGTCGCCGTCGGCGTTGAACAGGGCGATGACGACGTCGATCTCGCGCTCGTTGCCGCCGCGCAGGCCGGCGCGGCGCAGGCCGAGCAGGCGCGCGTTCGGGTTGTTCCAGTCGTCGGCCGACAGCTCCACGCCGTCCTCGTCGAACCAGAACACGTCGCGCAGGCCCGGCGCCAGCTCGACGCGCGCGTGCTGGAACTGCAGACCCTGCAGCAGCGGCTGCTCGCGGCGCAGCGCCAGCATCTGCGCGACGAAATCGCGCAGCGCGGCGCCGCGCGGGTCGTCGAGCCGCGACCAGTCGAGCCAGGAAAGCTCGTTGTCCTGGCAGTAGGCGTTGTTGTTGCCCTTCTGCGTCTGGCCGAATTCGTCGCCGGCCAGCAGCATCGGCGTGCCGTGCGAGATCAGCAGCGTCCCCAGCATCGCGCGCTTGACGCGCTCGCGCTGCGCGACGATGCCGGCATCGTCGGTCGGTCCTTCGACACCCCAGTTCGAGCTGTCGTTGTGGTCGCTGCCGTCGCGGTTGTTCTCGCCGTTCGCCTCGTTGTGCTTGCCGTTGTAGCTGACCAGGTCTTCGAGCGTGAAGCCGTCGTGCGCGGTGACGAAGTTGACGCTGGCCCACGGCCGGCGGCGGTGATGGTCGAACATCTCCGCCGAGCCCTGCAGGCGCGCGGCGAGCGCCGGGCGCAGGCCGGCGTCGCCCTTCCAGTAACGGCGCACGTCGTCGCGGAACTTGCCGTTCCATTCCGCCATGCCGGCCGGATGGTTGCCGATCTGGTAGCCGCCCGGGCCGATGTCCCAGGGCTCGGAGATCAGTTTCACGCGCGCCAGCAGCGGGTCCTGCATCAGCGCGTCGAAGAAGCCGGCGCCCGGATCGAAGCCGCTCGGCTCGCGGCCGAGCGTCACGCCGAGATCGAAGCGGAAGCCGTCGACGTGGAACTCGCGCACCCAGTGGCGCAGCGAATCCATGACCAGACGGATGGTCGCCGGATGGCTGAGATTGACGGTGTTGCCGCAGCCGGTGTCGTTGATGTAGTGGCGCAGGTTGTTCGGCAGCAGGCGGTAGTAGGCTGCGTTGTCGAGGCCGCGCAAGGAGAGCGTCGGACCGAGCTCGTTGCCCTCGCAGGTGTGGTTGTAGACGACGTCGAGGATCACCTCGATGCCGGCCGCGTGCAGCTGCTTGATCGCCCACTTGATCTGGCCGAGCGTACCGTCGGAAAGATAGGCGCGGTCCGGCGCGAAGAAGGCGAGCGTGTTGTAGCCCCAGTAGTTCGTCAGCTCCTGGTCGACCAGATAGCGGTCGCGCACGAAGGCGTGGGTCGGCAGCAGCTCGACGGCGGTGACGCCGAGGCGTTTGAGATAGTCGATGGTCTGCGGGTGGCCGAGCGCGCCGAAGGTGCCGCGGTCATGATCGTAAAGACCGTCGCGGCGCTTGCTGAAGCCGCGCACGTGCATTTCGTAGATCGTCGTCTGCGACCACGGCACGCGCGGCGGATGATCGTCGCCCCAGTCGAAGCGGTCGTCGACGACGATCGCTTTCGGCACGTAGGCGGCGCTGTCGCGGCGATCAAACGAAAGGTCGCCGCGCGGCGAGCCGAGCCGGTAGCCGTACAGCGCGTCGTGCCATTTCAGCTCGCCGGCGAGCTGGCGCGCGTAGGGATCGACGAGCAGCTTGTGCGGGTTGAAGCGCTTGCCGGCCTTGGGCTCGTAGGCGCCGTAGGCGCGATAGCCGTAGAGCTGGCCGGGCCGCGCGTTCGGCAGATAGCCGCGCCAGATGCCGTCGACGCACTCGGGCATCGGCAGGCGCAGTTCGTGGCGGCCGCTGGCGTCGAACAGGCACAGCTCGATCAGTTCGGCGCTTTCCGAGAACACGGCGAAGTGCGTGCCGCGGCCGTCCCAGTGCGCGCCGAGCGGGCCGTCGGCGTGTTGCGGGTCGGGCGGGAGGAGGCGGTCGGGGAGGTCGCTCAGCATGGGGGTGCGATCGGGAGTTCTTGGTGTTCTACGGGGCTGCTCGGCGAGAGCTTTGGGTTCTCGCGCAATGGCGCTTTGGCTCTCGATCCTGCCTTTGATTTCGCCTTCGGCGAGGTACTTCTCTTTGCTTGTGCAAAGAGAAGTACCCAAGAGAAAGCACACCCTGAGGGCCGCACCGCTCGCTGTCGCGAGCGGAGCCTGCGCTGCTCACGTGCTCGGGGCCGTCGCCGACAGGCCATCCATGGCCTGTCGGCGACTTGGCGTGCCGTCCTGGCGCGCCATCCGGCCCCGCCCACGGGGCGGGGCGTTCGCCGGGGCGGATGTCCACCGGACATCCGCAAATCCCCGGCTCACCCCCTGCGCGCGCTGCGCTGCTCGGTGCGGCCCTTAGGGGCCCGACATCAAAAGCGAAAAGCCGCAGCACAGCGTCGCGCGCAGCTTTGCTGTTGCTTTTGATGTTGGGCCCCTTTGCGTTGCGCCGAGGCGCGCAGATCCGGAGGGAGAAAAGCGGCCGAGTGTCTGAGCGGTGCGCAGCACCGCGAGTTTCGGCCGCGCCCTCCGGATCGAGCACCGCAGGGAACCCTCCGCGTAGCGGAGGGCGCAGAGCCAGGGTGTGCTTTCTTTTGCCTACTTTTCTTTGCACAAGCAAAGAAAAGTAGGGCGCGCGACAGCGCGAAACCAAAGCCGCCAAGCAATGACTGACAGCAAACTGGGGAATATTGCGATTCGTGGCCGTCATCGCCTCACCCCTCATGCCGCAACCACACCACCGCCAGCGGCGGAATGGTCAGCGTCAGCGCGTGCGGCTGGCCGTGCATCGGTGTCGGCGTGGTCTCCAGCGCGCCGGCGTTGCCGGTGTTGCTGCCGCCGTAGAACGCCGAATCCGTGTTGAGCAGCACCTGCCAGCGGCCCGGGCAGGGGCAGCCGACCTGGTAACCGTGGCGCGGCACCGGCGTGAAGTTGCAGACGGCGAGCACCGGCCGCGCGTCGCCGTGGCCCCAGCGCACCCAGGCGTAGACGCTGTTCGCCGCGTCGTCGCCGATCAGCCACTGGAAGCCGTAGCTCTCGCAGTCGGCGGCGTGCAGCGCGGGTTCCTGCGCGTAGAGGCGGTTGAGGTCGCGGATCAGCTGCTGGATGCCGGCATGCCGCGGATCGGCGAGCGCCGGCCAGTCGAGCTGCGCATCGTGGTTCCATTCGCGCTCCTGCGCGAGTTCGCCGCCCATGAACAGCAGTTTCTTGCCCGGGTGCGCCCACATGAAGGCGAAGTAGGCGCGCAGGTTGGCGAAGCGCTGCCAGCCGTCGCCCGGCATCTTGCCGATCAGCGAGCCCTTGCCGTGCACGACTTCGTCGTGCGACAGCGGCAGCACGAAGTTCTCGGAGAAGGCGTAGACCAGGCCGAAGGTCAGCTCGTGGTGGTGATGGCGGCGATGGATCGGGTCGCGGCGCACGTATTCCAGCGTGTCGTGCATCCAGCCCATGTTCCACTTGTAGTTGAAGCCGAGGCCGCCTTCGGCGACCGGCCGCGACACGCCCGGCCAGGCGGTCGATTCCTCGGCGACGGTGATCGCGCCCGGGCAGCGCTGGCGCACGGTTTCGTTGAGCTCGCGCAGGAACTCGACGTTCTCCAGGTTCTCGCGGCCGCCGTAGCGGTTGGGGATCCATTCGCCGGCCTTGCGCGAGTAGTCGCGGTACAGCATCGACGCCACGGCGTCGACGCGCAGGCCGTCGATGTGATAGTGCTCGAGCCAGTGCAGCGCGCTGGCGAGCACGAAGCCGTGCACCTCGCGGCGGCCGAGGTTGTAGATCAGCGTGTTCCAGTCCTGGTGGAAGCCTTCGCGCGGGTCCTCGTGCTCGTAGAGCGCGGTGCCGTCGAAGCGCGCGAGGCCGTGCGCGTCGGTCGGAAAGTGCGCCGGCACCCAGTCGAGCAGCACGCCGATGCCGGCCTGGTGCGCGCGGTCGACGAAGCGGCGCAGGCCGTCGGGCTCGCCGAGCGGCGCATGCGGCGCGTACAGGCCCAGCGGCTGATAGCCCCAGGAGCCGCCGAAGGGGTGCGCCATCACCGGCAGCAGCTCGATGTGCGTGAAGCCGAGATCGGCCACGTAGGGAATCAGCTGCTCGGCGAGCTCGTCCCAGGACAGCGACGGATGGCCGGGATCCCAGCGCCGTCGCCAGGAACCGGCGTGCACCTCGTAGACCGCCATCGGCGCGTGGACCGACTGACGCTGCGCGCGCGCCGCCATCCAGGCCTGGTCGTGCCATTCGTAGCGATCCGGAGCGGCGACGATCGACGCCGTCTGCGGCGGCGCCTCGCATTGCCGGGCGAGCGGATCGGCCTTCAGCGGCAGCAGGCCGTGCGCGCCGAGGATTTCGTACTTGTAGCGCGTGCCGGCC
The DNA here is from genome assembly GCF_000474945.1 of Solimonas soli DSM 21787. Taxonomy (GTDB): domain Bacteria; phylum Pseudomonadota; class Gammaproteobacteria; order Nevskiales; family Nevskiaceae; genus Solimonas; species Solimonas soli. Next base: position 217,818 of record NZ_AXDW01000004.1, read on the forward strand.
GGCAGGCGCGGCACGAACAGCTCCCAGATGCCGGACGGCTTGCGCAGGCGCATCGGATGCCGGCGGCCGTCCCAGCCGTTGAAGTCGCCGACCACCGACACGCGCCGCGCATTCGGCGCCCACACCGCGAAGCGCACGCCGTCGACGCCGTCGATCGTCATCATCTGCGCGCCGAGGCAGCGGCCGAGTTCCTGGTGCCGGCCTTCGCCGATCAGATACAGATCGAGGTCGCCGAGCAGCAGGCCGAAGGCGTAGGGATCCTCGGTCTCCTGCGTGGCGCCGCCGGGCCAGCGGATGCGCAGGCGGTAGGCCGCCGGGCGCGCGAGCCGGCCGGCGAACAGCCCGCTGTCGCGCAGCGGTTCGAGCGTGGCGAGCACGGCTTCGCCGTCGCGTTCGACCAGTTCGACGCGCTCGGCGCTGGGCAGGAAGGCCCGCACCACGACGCCGCCGTCAGGCGTGCCGTGCGGGCCGAGCCAGGCAAAGGGATCGTGGCAGCTGCCGCGCACGAGCGCGTCGAGCACGGCGGCGGGCGGTTCGAGCGGACTCGCGTCGGTGTGTTGCATCCGGGTCTTGATCATGAGGCCTTGTCCAGCACGCCGAGCCGGCGCGCGAGCGCGGCGAGGCCGTGCAGGGGAACGTCGAGCCAGGCGGGGCGGTTGTTGGCCTCGTAGACGACTTCGTAGGCCGCCTTCTCGAGGCAGAAGAGATCGATCAGCGCGTCGGCGCCGTGCGCGGCGGCCCAGCGATGGGCGATGCCGGCGCTGGCCTGCAGGTAGGCCGCGACGAAGCTGCGCGGCGCGACTTCGCGGAAGCCCTTCACGATGTCGCCGCGCATGCGCGCCTCGCCGACCGCGCTGCCTTCGCCGCGCAGCGCCACCGCGGCGGCGTAGTCGAAGGAACGCAGCATGCCGGCGACGTCGCGCAGCGGGCTGGTCTTGGCGCGCCGCTCCGCCAGCGGCCGCGCCGGCTCGCCTTCGAAGTCGATGAAATAGGCGTCGTCCTGCGCGACCAGCACCTGGCCGAGGTGGAGATCGCCGTGCGTGCGCGTGCGCAGCGAGCCGACGCCGGCTCGCGCGAGTCTGTCGGCCGCCGCGCGCAGCGCGGCGCGCGCGCCGAGCAGCGACTGCGCGAGTGCGCGGCCATCGGCGTCGAGCCCTTCGCGCGGTGCGGCGAGCACCTCGAAGGCCTCGTCGAGACGTGCGCGCGTCTGCTCCGCCCAGGCCGCGGCGCCGGCCTCGTCGGCCGCTTCGGGCGCGAAGTCGGCGTTGTCGGTGTCGCGTGCCAGCACGGCGTGCATCTCGCCGAGGCGCCGGCCGAGCACCGCGGCGGCGGCGGCCATCTCGGCCAGCGGGTCCTGCCGCTTCTCGAAGCCGCCGGGCGCCGTCGCCAGCGCGGCGTCCTGCGCCGCGCGCGTCAGCTGGTTCTGTGTCCAGGTCCAGGCATCGCCCTGGTTGTGCACGAAGCCCTGCACGACGGCGAGCACGGTCGGCGTGCCGTCCCTGGCGATCCGTGTGACCTCGCCGAGCAGCGGCGCGATGTTCGTGTAGCCGGCTTCGGTGAGATAGCGGCCCATCTCCGCTTCGGGATGACGGCCGGCGGCGAGCTTGCGGATGATCTTGATGATCGCCTTCTCGCCGACGACCAGCGAGCTGTTCGACTGCTCGGCGGCGACGCGGCGCACCTCGGCGTCGGCGGCGACGTCGAGCGCCTGCATCTTCGAGCTCGGCAGGAAGCGCAGCTCGCCGTTGCTGAGCGCCAGGCCGCGCCCTTCGCGCAGGCGCGCCAGCACGCCGTGCGCGAAGGCGTCCAGGGTGAAGGCATCGGTGAGGTAGCCGACGCGCGCGCCGCGGCGCACGCGCGCCAGCGCCAGCTGGTGCGGCAGCGCGCTGATCTGCTCCTCCTCGGGCAGGAAGCCGAGCGGCAGCTGGTACTGCTCGCGGCCATGCGCGGTCTCGACCTCGACCGCGGCGAGCAGGATCGGCCGCGCGAAGCCGGGCAGCATCGCCGCGTCGGCGATGCGCACGCTGCGCAGGCGCTCGTCCTTGGCGGCGAACCAGCGCCGCTTCGGCAGATAGGCCGGCAGGATGTCGCGCTCCAGCACGCTGCGGTGCGGCGCGTCGAGCAGCTCGGAGACGTCGCGGCGCAGGACGATGGTCTGCAGGTCGGGCAGCGGCTCCGGCTGCGGCGTGTGCCAGGGCGGCAGCTGCGCCTCGGCGGCGAGCAGGAACCAGTAGAAGCCGTAGGGCGGCAGCGTCAGCAGATACGGCAGCTGGCCGATCGGCGGAAACGCCGAGCCGCCGATCATCTCGACCGGCACGCGGCCGGCGAGCGGCGCCAGCTCGAGCTCGACCGCCTGCGCCACGCGCGAGACATTGGCGACGCAGAGCACGGTCTGCTGGTTGCCGTCCGGATCGCTGTACTCGCGCAGGTAGGCGAGGATGCGCCGGTTGCGCGGGTAGAGCAGCTTCAGCGTGCCGCGGCCGAACACGTGCAGGCGCTTGCGCACGGCGAGCAGGCGGCGCATCCAGTTGAGCAGCGAATGCGGATCGCGTGTCTGCGCCTCGACGTTCACCGATTCGTAGCCGTACAGCGTGCCCATGACCGGCGGCAGCACCAGCTGCTCCGGATCGGCCTTCGAGAAGCCGCCGTTGCGGTCGGGCGACCACTGCATCGGCGTGCGCACGCCGTCGCGATCGCCGAGATGGATGTTGTCGCCCATGCCGATCTCGTCGCCGTAGTAGATGACCGGCGTGCCCGGCATCGACAGCAGCAGCGAGTTGAGCAGCTCGATGCGGCGCCGGTCGCGTTCGAGCAGCGGCGCGAGGCGGCGGCGGATGCCGAGATTCAGGCGCGCGCGCTTGTCGGAGGCGTAGTAGTTCCAGAGATAGTCGCGCTCCTTGTCGGTGACCATCTCCAGCGTCAGCTCGTCGTGGTTGCGCAGGAAGATCGCCCACTGGCAGTTCGGCGGGATGTCCGGCGTCTGGCGCAGGATGTCGGTGATCGGGAAGCGGTCTTCCTGGGCGAGCGCCATGTACATGCGCGGCATCAGCGGGAAGTGGAAGGCCATGTGGCATTCGTCGCCCAGCACGACGTTGTCGTCCGCCGACGGCGCGCCGCCGCCGCCCGCCGGCTTGTCCGCGGCTTTGCCGCCGAAGTACTGCTGCGTGTCCTCCGGCCACTGGTTGGCCTCGGCGAGCAGCATGCGGCCTTCGAAGTTGGCGTCCAGCTCGGCGCGGATGCGCTTGAGGATCGCGTGCGTCTCCGGCAGGTTCTCGTTGCTGGTGCCTTCGCGCTCGATCAGGTACGGCACGGCGTCGAGGCGCAGGCCGTCGACACCGATCTCCAGCCAGAAGCGCATCACGCCGAGCACGGCCTTGAGCACCTGCGGGTTGTCGAAGTTGAGGTCCGGCTGGTGCGCGTAGAAGCGGTGCCAGTAGTAGGCGCCGGCCACCGGGTCCCAGGTCCAATTCGACTTCTCGGTGTCGAGGAAGATGATGCGCGTGCCGTCGTAGGCGCGCTCGCTGTCCGACCACACGTAGAAATTGCGCGCCGCCGAGCCGGGCCTGGCGCGCCGAGCGCGCTGGAACCAGGGATGCTGGTCCGAGGTGTGATTGATGACCAGCTCGGTGATGACGCGCAGGCCGCGCTTGTGCGCCTCCTGCACGAAGCGCCGGGCGTCGCCGAGCGTGCCGTAATCGGGATGCACGCCGCGGTACTCGGCGATGTCGTAGCCGTCGTCGCGGCGCGGGCTCGGATAGAAGGGCAGCAGCCAGATCGTGTTGACGCCGAGCTCGGCGATGTAGTCGAGCTTGGCGATCAGGCCGGCGAAATCGCCGATGCCGTCGCCGTTGGCGTCGTAGAAGCTCTTGACGTGCACCTGGTAGATGACCGCGTCCTTGTACCACAGCGGATCGACCGTGAACGGCGTGCCGGCCGGCGCCTCGCGGAAGGTCTGTCCGTGCTTGCCGTTGCGTGCCATGTCAGAGCGCGGGACGGATGCGGAAGATGGCGAACGGCAGGCCGCCGTGCGGATCGAACCACCAGTGCTGCGTCTTGCCCTGCCAGACGAAGCGCCCGCCGCCCATCAGCTCCTCGACCTCGACGCGGCCGTCGTCGGGCAGGCCGAACTCCCAGAGCGGTACCTCGAAATGCACGCTCTGGCCGTGGTGCGGATCGAGGCTGACCAGGGCGAGCACGAAGTTGGACTTGTCCGGCGTGTGCTTGCCGTACCACAGCACCTGATCGTTCCAGGCGCTGTAGAACTTCAGGTTCAGATGCGTGTGCAGCGCCGGATTGTCGCGGCGGATGTGATTGAGCCGCGAAATCTCGGCGACGATGTTGCCGGGCGCGTGCCAGTCGCGCGGCCGGATTTCGTACTTCTCGGAGTCGAGGTACTCCTCCTTGCCCGGCAGCGCCGCGCCTTCGCAAAGCTCGAAGCCGCTGTACAGGCCCCACAGGCCGGACAGCGTGCCGGCGAGCGCGGCGCGGATCAGGAAGCCGGCGCGGCCCGAGGTCTGCAGGAAGTAGGGGTTGATGTCAGGCGTGTTGACGAAGAAATGCGGCCGGAAGAAATCGCGTGCCGGCCCCTGCGTCAGCTCGACGAGGTAGTCGGTCAGCTCCTGCTTGCCGTGCCGCCAGGTGAAATAGGTGTAGCTCTGCGTGAAGCCGATCTTGCCGAGGCGGTACATCATCGCCGGTCGCGTGAAGGCCTCCGACAGGAAGATCGCGTCGGCATGGCGCGAGCGGATGTCGGCGATCAGCCATTGCCAGAACGGCAGCGGCTTGGTGTGCGGATTGTCGACGCGGAACATCTTCACGCCTTCGCCGATCCAGTATTCGATGACGTCGCGCAGCGCGAGCCACAGCGCCGGCCGCGCGCCGTCGGCGTAGAAGTCGACGTTGACGATGTCCTCGTATTTCTTCGGCGGATTCTCGGCATAGCGGATCGAGCCGTCCGGCCGCCACGAGAACCACTCCGGATGCTCTTTCAGCCAGGGATGGTCGGGCGAGCACTGGACGGCGAAGTCGAGCGCCAGCTCGATGCCGTAGTCGGCCGCCGCGACGCGCAGGCGGCGAAAGGCCTCGATGCCGCCGAGCTGCGGATGCACGGCGTCGTGGCCGCCGCGCTCGCTGCCGATCGCGTAGGGCGAACCGGGATCGCTGAAGCTGGCGTACAGGCTGTTGTTGCGGCCCTTGCGGTGCGTGTGGCCGATCGGATGGATCGGCGGGAAGTACAGCACGTCGAAGCCCATCGCATGGATCGCCGGCAGGCGGGCGATGACATCGTCGAAGGTGCCGTGCCGCGGCGCCCCGAAGTCCGGCGCGCGCACCTGCGAGCGCGGAAAGAGTTCGTACCAGGATGCGAAGCCGGCCTGCAGGCGTTCGACGTCGATCGCCAGCGGCGGCTCGCTGCGCACCAGGAAGCGTTGCTCGTCGGCCGTCGCCATCGCCGCCGCGCAGGCGTCGCTCAGCAGCAGCTCGCGCGCGCCGGCATCGTCGCTCTGCGCCAGCAGCTCGGCGAAGCGCTGCACCGTCGACGTCGGCGCGCGGCGCGCGGCGGCGGTCACCAGGCGCCGGCCTTCCTCGATTTCGAGCGTGGTGGCGACGCCGGCGCGGTGCTTCTTCGCCAGCTCGCTGCGGTAGCTGGCCCAGGTGTCGAGCCAGGCCTCGACGACGTAGCGGTGCAGGCCGGTGCGCTGCGGCACGAAGCGGCCGCTCCAGCGGTCGTTGCCGACCGGCCGCAGCGGCGCTGCCTGCCACTCGCGCTCGCCGACACGCTGCCACAGCACGCGCGCCGCGAGCTGGTCGTGTCCGTCGATGAAGATGTCGGCGCCGAGTTCGACCGGCTGGCCGACCACCGCCTTGGCCGCGAAGCGGCCGCCGTCGACCGCCGGCGCGATACGCTCGATCGCGATGCGCGGCGCCGCCATGGCCGAGGCGACATCCGCGAGCGGGTTCAGCTGGGTCTTGGCTGAGGGTTGCGACATGACGGATCGTGACATGGCGGTGCGAGGGCGGACCACCTGCTGTGGCGATCCGACGCAGTCTCACCGCCCGTGGATGACTCGCTCATGAATGCGCGCATGGCGGCAAGAGGCCCTAGCTCTCCAGCATCTCGCGCGTCACCAGCGTCACGCCGCCTTCGCTGACGTGGAACAGGCGCCGATCGCGCTCGCGATCGACGCCGATCGTCGTGCCGTCCGGCAGCACGCAGCCTTCGTCGATGATGGCGCGATGCACGCGGCAGTTGCGGCCGATGCGCACGTCCGGCAGCACCACGCTTTCCTCGACGCTGCTGCCGCTGTCGATGCGCACCTTCGAGAACAGCACGCTGCGGCTGACCTGCGCGCCGGAGACGATGCAGCCGCCGCTGACCAGCGAATCGACCGCGCAGCCGCGGCGCGCGTCATCGTTGAACACGAACTTGGCCGGCGGCAGCTGCGGCGTGTGCGTCCAGATCGGCCATTCCTCGTCGTAGAGATTCAGCTCGGGCGTGACCTCGGTCAGCTCGATGTTGGCCTGCCAGTACGCGTCGACGGTGCCGACGTCGCGCCAGTAGCCCTGCTTGCCGCTGTCGTAGAGATCGGTGAATTCGTAGGCGTAGACCACGCCCTCCTTGATCGCCGAGGGCACGACGTCCTTGCCGAAATCGTGGCTCGACTCGGCGATGCCGGCGTCGCGCATCAGCCAGCGCAGCAGGAAGTGCGCGTCGAACACGTAGATGCCCATGCTGGCCAGCGCGCGGTCCGGCTTGCCCGGCATGCTGCGCGGCTGCTTCGGTTTCTCCTCGAAGCGCACGACGCGCGTGTTCTCGTCGACTTCCATCACGCCGAACGAGCTGGCCTCCCCGACCGGCACCTCGATGCAGCCGACGGTGAGCATGGCGCCGCTGCGCGCGTGGTGGGCGAGCATGCGCCCGTAGTCCATCTTGTAGACGTGGTCGCCGGCGAGGATCAGTACGTGCGCCGGCTGATGTTCCTTGATGAAATCGAGGTTCTGGTAGACGGCGTCGGCGGTGCCGGCGTACCAGGAGGCGATCTCGCCGCGCTGCTCGGCGGGCAGGAGCTCGACGAACTCGCCGAACTGCCCGCGCAGGAAGCTCCAGCCGAGCTGCAGCGGGCGCAGCAGCGAGTTGCTCTTGTACTGCGTCAGCACGCCGATGCGGCGGATGCCGCTGTTGATGCAGTTCGACAGCGTGAAGTCGATGATGCGGAACTTGCCGCCGAAGGGCACGGCCGGCTTGGCGCGCTGCGTGGTCAGCTGCATCAGGCGCGTGCCGCGGCCGCCGGCCATCACCAGCGCCACGGTGTCGCGCGTCAGGCGGCTGACGAAGCGCGTCTCGGAACTGTCCCTCATGCGGCCATCCTCGGCAGGGCCCTGCGCGATGCGTCCGATCTCGACGCCTTGCCGGGCGTCGCCGGTCAGAAAGATATCGGTGTTCCCTATGGTCACGGTTTTCCCTCGAAGCTGCACGAAGCCGTTCCACGGTGCGGCCGGACAACGCCGCCGCGCCTCTAAACTATCGATGCGGTCCCGCGGTCACAAACCCCAAGCACGAACCGAACCAGCGCATGAACGTCCTGCACGCGGCCTCCGAATGCTTCCCCCTGATCAAGACCGGCGGCCTCGCCGACGTGGTCGGCGCGCTGCCGCTGGCCCTGCGCGGGCTCGGCGTCGACGCGCGCGTCGTCCTGCCCGGCTATCACGGTCTCGCCGCAGGGCTCCAAGGCCTGCAGACGATCGCGAGCCTGCAGGCGCACGGCCAGACCTTGCAGCTGCGCCGCGGCACGCTGATGGCCGGACCGACCGCCGCACTGACGGTATACCTCGTCGCGGCGCCGGCGCTGTACGAGCGCGGCGGCGATCCGTACCGCGACGAGCAGGGCCGCGATTTCGCCGACAACGCCTTGCGCTTCGCCTGCTTCGCCGCCGCCGTACGGCATCTCGCATTGGGCGGCGACGCCGCGTTCCGGCCCGACCTCGTGCATCTGCACGACTGGCAGGCCGGCCTCGCTGCCGCCTGGCTGCGCGAGGAAGCCGCGGCGCCGCGCGTGGTCTACACGATCCACAATCTCGCCTACCAGGGCCGCTTCGGCCGCCGCGAGTTCGAGGCCCTGCAGCTGCCCGCGCACTGGTGGTCGCCCGAGCGCATCGAGTTCTGGGGCGACTGGTCATGCATGAAGGCCGGCATCGTCTGCAGCGACGCGATCACCACGGTGAGCCCGAGCTACGCCGCGGAAATCCAGACGCCGGCGTACGGATGCGGGCTCGACGGCGTGCTGCGCGCGCGCGCCGGCGCGCTCGGCGGCATCGTCAACGGCATCGACGACACGGTGTGGAATCCGGCCGAAGACCCGCTGATCGAGCGCCGCTACGGCGTCGACGACGTCGCCGCCGGCAAGGCCGCCAACAAATATCTGCTGCAGGCCGAGCTGGGCCTCGCGCCCGGCGACTGGCCGCTCGTGGCGTTCGTCGGCCGGCTCGCCGAGCAGAAGGGCGCCGACCTGATCGTCGCCGCGCAGGACGAGCTGCTGCGCCTGCCGGCGCAGTACGCGATCCTCGCCAGCGGCGAGGCGCAGCTGCAGCGCGAGCTGCAGGCCTTCGCGGCCACGGCGCCGGGCCGCGTCGCCGTGCGCATCGCCCATGACGAGCGCCTCGCGCACCGCTTCAACGCCGCCGCCGACATCCTGCTGATGCCCTCGCGCTTCGAACCCTGCGGCCTCAACCAGATGTACGCGCAGCGCTACGGCGCGATCCCCGTCGTGCGCCGCACCGGCGGGCTGATCGACACCGTGGTCGATGCCAACGAGGCCACGCTCGCCGACGGCTCGGCGAGCGGCGTGCAGTTCAACGACGCCGATCGCGGCGGCCTGCTGTACGGCCTGCGTCGCGCGCTCGCGCTGCACGAACAGCCCGAGCGCCGCGCGCAGCTGCGCCGCACGGCGATGCAGCGCGATTTCTCCTGGGGCGCGTCGGCGCGCGCGTATTTCGCGCTGTACGAGCGGCTGCTGCTGCGCTAGAACCTGTTTTCCGTCATTCCCGCGACCGTTCTTGACGTTCCATGGGTCGCGTCCATGAGGCGCTCCTACTGAAACCGCGGTCTCCGTAGGAGCGGCCCATGGCCGCGATCGACAGCGCCTGCGGCAGCCGAACGTTTTCCTGGCCGCCGCCAAGGCGACGCTCGCAGCGCGCGCGAGCCTTCGGCGCTACGATGCGCCGCATCCCTCGTCGAACGGAGCCTTTCGCGATGCGAGCCCACGCCATCCGCGTCCACCAGCACGGCGGTCCCGAGCAGCTGAGCTGGGACGAGATCGAGGTCGCCGATCCGCAGGCCGGCGAGGTGCTGATCCGGCACGAGGCGATCGGCCTCAACTACATCGACACCTATCACCGCAGCGGCCTGTACGCGGTGCCGCTGCCGGCCGTGCTCGGCAGCGAAGGCGCCGGCACCGTGGCGGCGATCGGCCCCGGCGTCAGCGGGCTCGCGGTCGGCGATCGCGTCGCCTACGGCGGCAACGGCCCGCTCGGCGCCTATGCCGAGTACCGCACGTTCCCGGCCGACAAGCTGGTGCGCGTGCCGGCCTCGATCGAGCTGCGCACGGCGGCGGCGATGATGCTGCAGGGCATGACCGTCGAATACCTGATCCGCCGTCTGTTCCCGGTGCAGCGCGGCCAGACCGTGCTGCTGCACGCGGCCGCCGGCGGCGTCGGCCAGATCGCCGTGCAGTGGCTCAAGCACATCGGCGCGACCGTGATCGGTACCGTCGGCAGCGAGGACAAGGCGGCGATCGCCAGGATGCTCGGCTGCGACCACGTCGTCAATTACCGCAAGGAAGACGTCGCCGCGACCGTGCGCGCGCTGACGCACGGACGCGGCGTGCCGGTGGTCTACGACGGCGTCGGCCGCGACACCTTCAACGCCTCGCTCGACAGCCTCGCGCCGCGCGGCCTGTTCGTCAGCTTCGGCAACGCCAGCGGCGCCGTCGCGCCGTTCGCCCCGGCGCTGCTGGCGGCGAAGGGCTCGCTGTTCATGACGCGACCGCGGCTCGCCGATTACATCGCCACGCGCGACGAGCTGGAGAGCAGCGCGCACGCGCTGTTCGAGGTCGTGCGCGGCGGCGCGGTGAAGATCAGCGTGAATCACAGCTACGCACTGCGCGACGCCGCGCAGGCGCATCGCGATCTCGAAGCGCGCAGGACGACGGGGTCGGTCGTGCTCTTGCCGTAGGCGCGGCCGATCGCGGCCATGGGCCGCTCCTACGGGAACCGTGGCCCAATGGGCGTGAAGGACTGCGGTTCCCCCATGGACGCGATCATCGGAATGTCAGCGCCCGAACCACGGTCCGCTGACGCAGTACGTGACGCCCGCCGAGCCGGTCGCGGCGTCGGCGCCGGGACCGCGCTGCGAGCTGAAATAGAAATGCCGGCCGTCCGGCGAGAACGCCGGGCCGGTCACCTCGGAGCCCTGCTGGCCGGACAGTTCGATCAGCGGAAAGATCGCGCCGTCCGGCGTGATCGCCACGGCCTGCTGGTTCGCCTCGCTCTTGTCCTCGACGACGACCAGATCGCCGCCCGGCGTGACGAGGATGTTGTCGACCGAGTCGAGCACCGGCGCGGCGTAGAGGCTGTCGTCGTAGACGCAGGCGAGGGTGCCGGCCGCGGTGTCGTGCGCCCAGATCTTGCGGTCGCCCTTGGTCGTGAAATAGATCAGGCCCTCGTGATGCCAGATGCCTTCGCCGCCGTCGAAGGCCGTGCTCTCCGGCACCTGCTCGCGCGTCGGCTTGCCGATCAGCACGCCGCCGAGCACCGGGTTCGGATCCGGCACGTCGAGCCATTCGACTTTCGTCGCCGGCAGCAGGCCATCGGCGGCAACCGTGGCGGGATCGGCGAGCACGCGCATCACCTGCAGCGTGCCGCGCGCGAGGTCCGGCTTGCCGCCGACATTCGGCGTGTCCGGCACGAAGCGGTAGAAGCGGCCGTCCGGCTTGTCCTCGGTCTCGTAGACGATGTTCGTGCGCGGATCGACGGCGACCGCCTCGTGCGCGAAGGTGCCGAGGGCGCGCAGCGGCGTCGGGCTGGCGACGCCCCAGGGATCGCATTCCCAGACGATGCCGAGGTCGTATTCCTCGCCGGACATCCAGGTCTTCCACGGCGTCGCGCCGCCGCTGCAATTGATGCGCGTCAGCGCGCCGGGCAGCACGTTGTAGGCGTCGACGATCGCGCCGCCGGCGTCGAAGCGGATCGCGTCGACGCCGCCGGGCAGGAACTCGCGGTTGGACACGTAGATCCAGCCGCCATCGTCGGTCGCGAACGTGGCGCCGCCGTCGGGGTCGCTGTGCCAGCGCAGGGCAGTGCCTTCGATCGTTTCGCCGGCGCGCGCGATCACGCGCGCGCTGAAGCCGCGCGGAATGCGGATGCCGATGTCGAGCGGCTCGCCGAGGGCGCCGACCTTGGCCAGGCGCGCGCCATCGCCGGCACCGTTGCCGTCGCCACCGCCACCGCAGGCGGCGAGCGCGCGCGCCAGTGCGACATAGGCCGCGGCCTGGGCGCCGCGCTTGAGGAAGCCGCGGCGCGAGAGGCCGCCGCGCACGCGCCTCGCCGAAGGAAGGATGATCATCGTGAGCCTCGCCGGGAAAAGTGCGAGCCTAGCCGGCGCGCATGAAGCCTTCGTGATGAAGATCAGCGGCTTGCGCTGCATTTCTGATGCCGGACCGTCGCCCTGCTGGCGGCCTCGTCAGACGCGCGCGTCGGCTTTTCCCACGGGAAGCGGCACACAGGGGTTCTTCACTCTTCCGCGCCTTGCTGATCGTGCTCGGCGCCGGTTTCGCGCTCGCCTTCGCGGCGCTGCGCGGGCCGCCGCTGCTGCGCGATCCCGACCTCGTCGGCGCGGCGCTGGCCGGCTTCGTCAATCCGTTTTCGTCGGGCTACGCGCTCGATGCGATCTTCTGCTGGTGCGTGCTGACGGTGTGGGTCATTTACGAGGCGAAGGCCAAACGCATCCGCCACGGCTGGATCGCGCCCGTGCTCGGCATCGTGCCGGGCGTGGCGACCGGCTTCGCCGTCTGCCTCCTGCTGCGCCGGCGGCAGGAGGCGGACGGCAAGGCGTAGGCGCGCTACGCGCCGAGACCGAGAAACACGCGCGCCCGCGGCAGGCGCCGCAGCACGAGACGCTCGGCGAGCAGCACGCCGAGCATCGACGCGCCGAGCAGCGGCAGGAACAGGCCGAAGGCGAGGGCGAGGGCGATCACGCGGCCCGGCACGCGCGCGTCGCCGGCGGCCGGCGCGCCGAGCGTGGCCGGCGAACGGCCCGGCAGCCGGCGCTTCCACCACATGACGAGGCCGCTGACGCTGAGCGTGACGAGGCCGATCGCCGTGAACAGGCCGAGCAGCTGGTTGAACCAGCCGAACAGCTGGCCCTCGTGCGCGGCGACGCCGGTGCCGATGATGCGGTCGAGCAGCGGCTTGTCGCCGAAGCCGCTGCGCCCGCGCACGACGGCGCGCTCGGCATCGAGCGTGAGATTCACGCGCTGCGGCCGGTTCTGCGTGTCGGACCGCGCGCTCCAGTCCGGCGACGCCTTCGACGGCGGCGCGATCAGCACCGGCGGCGGCAGCCGCAGCGCGGCGACCACGGGCACGAGGCGGTCGAGCGGCGCATACGGCGCGGCGACGTCGGGCACCGGCATGCCCATGAGATAGGCCTTGTCGGCCTCGCTGAGCGCCTCGTGATGCATCGCGTGGCCGCCGCCCATGTGATGGCCGGCATGCTCGTCCGGCGGCGCGGTCCGCGCGCGGATCTGCTGCCGCTCGTCGCCGCGTCCGGTGCTCCAGTCCTGCTGCACGCTCGCGGCGGCAATGAACTGGCGCAGCGTCTTCAGATTGCCGCCCCAGAAGTGCGTCCACGGCAGGCCGCTGAGCAGCAGGAACAGCGCGAAGACCGAAACCCACAGGCCGACCACCGCGTGCAGATCGCGCCAGAACACGCGGCCGCCGCGATGCAGGCGCGGCCAGACCACGCCGCCGAGGCCGCCCGCCGCGCGCGGCCACCACAGGTACAGGCCGCTGACGATCATGACGATCGCCCACGACGCGGCGAGTTCGACCAGCATCGAGCCGCGGTCGCCGAGCAGCAGCTCGCCGTGCAGGCGGAAGATCAGGCGGGTGAAGCGGTCGTCTTCGGCAACGCGGCCGAGCACGAGCAGGTTCTGCGGATGCACATAGACGCGCGTGACGACGCCCTCGCGCGCGACCAGCACACGCGCCGCCGATTGCGGCGTGCGCGGCAGCTCGTAGGCATAGAGCGTCGCGCCCGGCACGGCGGCCAGCGCCGCGCGCACCTGCGCCTGCGGCGTCGCCGCCGGCCCGTCGAGCGGCAGGCCGTCGTAGGCGCGCTCGGCGAAGGCGTCGATCTGCGGCTTGAACAGGTAGATCGCGCCGGTGGTCGCCAGCCACAGCACGAAGGGAACGCAGAACAGGCCGGCGTAGAAATGCCAGCGCCAGATCGTGCGGTACAGCGCGCGGCGGCCGGGCTCGGGCGTGTCGGGTCTTGTCGTGTTCATGTCGGCATCAGAAGCGATAGCGCAGGCCGCCGGTGTAGACGCGCGGCGTGCCGGCATAGATCGAGCCGGTCGTGTTGTCGAGCGCGACCGGCTTGCTCGCCGCGTCCAGCTTGTCCGTCAGGTTCGACGCCGACGAGACATAAGTGCGGTCGAACAGGTTCTGCACGGTGAAATAGAAATCGCAGCGCGACAGCCAGCCCGGCGCCGCGTCCGGCGCGTAGTGCACGTTGAGATTGACCACGCCGTAGCCCGGCGCCTGCAGCGTGTTGGCGTTGTCGAGTTCGAAGCCGTCGCGCGCGTTGAGCTCGATGTAGGCGCCCAGGCCCTGCAGCGCGCCGGCCGGCTGATCGTAGGCGAGGCGGGCGTTGAGGGTCTGCGGCTGCACGCCGGGAATCGTGTTGCCGTCGCGCGCCAGGCGGACGACGTCGCTGCCGGCGACCAGCACTTCGGTGTAGTCGCGATAGATCTGGTCGTCGTACAGGTAGGCGAGCGTGAGCTTTGCGCCGGGCAGGGCGGTCGGCAGCGGCCTCAGCGCGAGGCCGGCCTCGACGCCGCGATGCTCGGATTTCGGCGCGTTGAAGGTGTAGCTCTGCTTGCCGACGCCGGCGACCTGCGAGACCAGCTCGTCGCGGAAGAATTCGTAGAAGCCGCTGAGGCTGAGGCTGAGGACCTCGCCGTAGTGCCAGTCGCTGCCGAGGTCGAAGCCGAGGTTGCGCTGCGGGTCGAGCTGCGTGTTGCGGCCCGGGTCGCCGTCGGCATTGACGAACAGATTGGTCAGCTGCGGCGTGCCGTAGGCACTGGCGACCCGGGCATGCAGCGTCCACTGCGCGCTGGCCGCGAACTGCACGGCCAGCTCCGGAGCGACGTTGTAGAACTCGCGCGCGGCGTCGATCGGCGCCCGCGTCGGCGTGCTGGCCGGCGGGTAGGCGAAGGCCGTGTTGCGGCCGTCCATCTGCGTGTACTCGCCGCCGAGGCCGAGCACGGCGGTCCAGCGCGGCGCGAGCTGCAGCTCCTCGCGCAGGCGCAGGCCGGCGTTCTGCGTGCGGCCGGCGGTCTGCACGGTGACGCCGCCATGGCTGGCATGGCCTTCGGGCGTGAGGTTGTACTGCGAGGAATTGATTTCCTCGTCGTTATAGAAGACCCCGGCGGCGGCGAGCGAGGGCAGGCCGAGCAGCGTGCCCTCGTGGCGCAGGTCGCTGCGCAGGTTCCAGGACGGATAGGTGCCGTCGAAGCCGCTGCTGCTGGTCGGCTGCTTGATGTCGCGGTTGTCGAAGACGAGCTGCGTCTGCCACTGCGTGGCGTCGTCGAGCGCGTGCTCCCAGCGCAGGCCGACGATGGTGCGGCGGTCGTGGCGGCCGATGCCGGCCTGCGCCGGGCTGACGGTGGTCGTGCCGGCGTCGCCATTGAAGCCATTGTTCTTCAGCGACAGCGTCGCGCAGCCGGCGCCCGGATGCTGGCCGTCGTCGCAGCCGTGCTGGTAGGGATTGCTGCGGAACTGGTTCAGCGACAGGCGCAGCGACAGGTCGGTGTCGAGCTCGTTGTCGATCAGCTTGAAGACGAGGCGGTCCTGCGGCGTCAGCTGCACGCTGGTCAGCAGGTTCGCGGTGGTCGTCAGGTAGTCGGTGTGGTCGGTCGCGCCGCCGCCGCGCACGTTGCTGAGGAAGGCGCTGACGTCGTAGCGCTCGTTGCCGGCGCCGGCGGCGACGTAGGCGTTGAGATAGCCGTAGCTGCCGGCGTCGAGGCCGGCTTCGACGCCCCGGATGTCGGCACCCGGGCGCAGATGGAACTCGACGGCGCCGCCGGTCGCGTAGTTGCCGTACCAGGCCGACGAGGGACCGCGCACCACGCCGATGGCACCGTAGGCATGCGGATCGGTGAGATCGGTGCGCGCCAGGCCGTCCGGCTGGGTGACGTCGAAGCCGTCCTCGAAAACCTTGATGTTGCGCACGCCGTAGGTCTGGCGATTGTTCGAGCCGCGCACCGAGATCGACACGTCGCGCGGGCCGTTGCCCTGCACGAAGGTGACGCCGGGGCTCATCGCCAGCACCTCGGCGATCGATGCGGCGGGCATGTAGGCGAACTGCTCGCGGGTGATGCCGCTCGCGCTCTGCGCGATCGGCAGGCGGTCGTCGCGCCCGGAATGGCCGGTGACGACGACGGTCTCGACGCCGTCGCGTCGCGCCGCCGCCGCCTCGGCTGCCGGCGGCGCGACCGCCTCGGCGGCGGCCGGCGCCTCGAGTTTCTGCAGCTCGGCATCGATGTCGGCGCGGCGGCGCAGCAGCTCGGCACGACGCGCGGCGGTGTCGGCATCGACATCGGCGGTGACGGGGGCCGCGCCCTGGGCATGGGCGAGGGGTACGTGGACGGCGACGGTCAGGCACATCGCCGATGACGCGGCGAGCGCGGTACGCAAAGCGGACATTGCGGAACACTCCATGAAGAACGTGAAGGGGCAGCGCGGCCGCCGGGCGGCGGGCTGCGAATCAGCGCGACTTCAGGAGTACTGCGGTGGACCTCGGGCCGGCGGCGGCGCCGGTCGTGGCGACTGCGCGACGCGCAGCGGCGATGCCGGTGCGGGCTCTGAACTGCGATCGGCGGCGGATGGCGTGAGCGCCAGGGTCGGCGGCAGCGCGGGCAGCGCGGCGGCGGCATAGACGCATTCGCCGCCGGCCTGCGCGGCGGGGCTGGCCGTATCGGCGATCGAATGAATGCGAACCTGGCCGCCCGAGCACAGCGCGACGGTGAGGCCGAAGCCGCTGCCGCCGTCGTGCGCGAGCATGACGCCGCCCGGCAGCAGGCCGCGGGCGAACACCGCCAGCAGGGCCAGCCACAGCGCAAGACCACGCGGGCGTCGCATCAGGGACAAGGGAACGGACCGTCGGATTCGGGACCTTGGGGCCGCCATGGTAGAGAACGACGCCGGCCGCTGTCACGCCGCGCGTCGTTCCAGGCCCGGAACCAGCCCTCAGAGTCCGCCGCAGCCGATCAGGCCGCCGTCGACGACCAGCGTCGTGCCGGTCACGTAGCTCGCCGCGTCCGAGGCGAGGAACAGCACGGCCGGGGCGATTTCCGCCGGCTGCGCGACACGGCCGAGCGGAATCTGCTTCAGCGCCGGCTTGAGGATCGCCTCGTTCTGCGTCAGCGCCGAAGCGAACCTGGTTTCGGTCAGGCCCGGCAGCACGGCGTTGACGCGCACCTTCCAGGCCGCGCATTCCTTGGCGAAGGCCTGCGTCATGTTGATGACGGCGGCCTTGGTGATCGAGTAGATGCCCTGGCCGGTGCCGGGCTTGAGGCCGTTGACGCTGGCAATGTTGACGATCGCGCCGCCGCCGTGCGCCTTCATCTGCCTGGCGGCGAGGCCGGACAGCTCGAAGCAGCCGCGCAGATTCACCTGCACGGTCTTGTCGACCATCTCCATCGGCGTATCGGCGATGTGGCCGAAGTGCGGATTGGTCGCCGCGTTGTTGACGAGGATGTCGAGACGGCCCTGCGTCTTCACGGTTTCGGCGACCAGCCGCCGCAGATCGGCGCTGACGCCCGCATGCGCGGCGATCACGCTGGCCTTGCCGCCCGCGGCGGCGATCTCCTCGCGCACCTTTTCCAGATCGGCGGCCTTGCGCGAGGCGAGCACGACATGCGCGCCCTGCGCGGCGAGCAGCTGCGCGGTGGCGGCGCCGATGCCACGCGAGGCGCCGGTGACGACGGCGACGCGACCGGCCAGATCGAACAGGGTGGTGGGCATGCGGCTGCTCCTGGAACTCGAATGAGGACAGTGCCGCGATTCTACGCAGCCGCGCCGCGCCGCCGCGCACCACGCGGCGTTCAGAAGATCGTGTAGACGATCATGAAGCCGATCAAGACCAGCCCCGTCATGCCGATCAGGAACAGGTAATCGATCACCATGGCGAGCAGGTGCGCGCGACGGTGGCGATGCGTGCGCAGCGCCCAGATCGCGAGATAGCAGCAGAGCAGGAAAACAGCGAATCGATCGCCAGCGCGTCGTCGGCGAGGGTCTGCACCTTGCGCGAGTCGGCGATGATCTGCACGACGGAGAGCAGGGCGACGCAGACGCCGGTCATCGACGCCGAAGTCGTCAGCAGGCGCTCGATCACGCGCTCCTCGCGCGTTTCCGGTTCGTCGTGGCTCACCGCATGCTCCGTCAGGCCGCGTGGCGCGGCAGGGCTTGGAGTGGCGCGCGCGCCCGGAGTTCGCAGCCGGGCCGCGCGCTGCCGGCGGCTTATTCGACGAGCACCGCGCCCTTCAGCGACTGGCCGAGCTCGTGGCCCTTGGCGTCGGCGAGCGCGGCGCCGATCGTGAGCTGGTAGCGGCCGTTGGCGTCGACCGGCAGCACCAGCATCGTCGGATTGTTGCGGTTGATCTCCCAGGCGCCGCCGACGCGCTTGCCGACGCGATCGACGACCTGGATGTTCTTGCCGGCCGCGGCGGCGTCGGCGAACGGCGCGCTGCCCATCACCACGATGGCGCGCTTGTAGGCGGCCGAGCCGACATAGACGATGTGCAGGCCGTCGCCGCCGGCGGTCTGCCACCACGGGCTCGACGCCGCGGCCTGCGCCTCGCCGCTCGCGGCGCTCGCCGCCTTCGGCGCCTTGCCGCTGTCGCCGCGCGGCGGTTTCGGCGCCGCGGGCCTGGCGGCCGGCTTCGCCTGCGGCGCCGGCGGCTCGCTGGCGGCGGCCGGTGCCGCCGGCTCCGCGGCAGCGGCTGCCGGCGCCGGTTCGGCGGGCGGCGGCGGGGGCGCCTCGGCCGCGCTGTCCGCCGCGGCGGTCTCGGCCGGCGCGGCGGCCGGGGCGGCGGTGGCGTCGTCGGTATTGACGGCCGGTCCGCTCGGCGTGGTCGCCGCGGCGCCCGCATCGGCGGCGCCCGGCGTCTGCGCGGCCGCTGCGACTTCGGTCGGCGATTTCAGCTTGTCGCCGAACACCGAATCGGCCGGCACCAGGCCCTCCATCAGCACCTCGACCTTGTGATGCGGCAGCAGCAGCTTCAGTCCGACATACGTGCCGACGCCAACGACAACGGCGATCGCGCCGATCTTCCAGCCATTCGTCATGTGATGACCCCAACCACAGAAGTTGTTGATGTGATGCGCGGATCCATGGTCCGCCGCGTTGGCCGGCGACGCGTCCCGCGTCCGGGCCTTGCATTCCTCGTCCGACCGCTCCCGTGACCTCGTCGTGCCCTCGTTGCCGAGGCCGGCCGGCTGTTCGCGTTCAACTATCGTAGGACTATGCACAGGCGTCAATGGCGTTTGCGTCGCGGTGCTGTGGTGGCGCTGCGCTGTCGCCGCGCGGCGAACGCTTGCCATAATCGACGTTCAAACTTTGACCATCCATTTTCCTTCCATTCTCGCGGCCCGGACACGACGATGAGCGACCGTTACCTCGACTTCACCAATTCCTCCTTCGGCAAGACCCTGGCCGGCATGATCGGCCTGCCGACGCCGCCGCGCCTCAAGCGCGCCAGCGCGCCCTGGGCGGCGCAACCGCTGGAAGGCAAGTACGTGCTGGTCGGCAGCAGCAGCGGCGCGACCCTGGCGGCGCCGCTGCTGCGCGCCTTGAGCGCGGCCGGCGCGGCGCTGCGCATCATTCCCGAGCACGCCGGCCTGCCGCCGCTGAAGGCTGCGGCCGCCGAGCTGAAGCTGTCGCTGCACGGCAATCCGGCCGAAGGCGTCGGCGAGGCGCGCAATCACGCCCTCGTCTTCGACGCCTCCGGGCTGTCCTCGCCGTGGCAGCTGCGCGAGCTGTACGACTTCATGCAGCCGGTGCTGCGCGGCATCGCCTCGAACGGCCGCATCCTGCTGATCTCGCGCGCGCCGGAATCGGCGGCCGACATCCAGGCGAGGACCGCTTCGACCGCGCTGCGCGGCTTCATCCGCTCGCTGGCCAAGGAAGTCGGCAAGAACGGCACGACCGCGAACCTCGTCGAGGTGCCGACCGGCGCCGACACGGCGATCGACCCGGTGCTGCGCTTCTTCCTCTCCGAACACTCGGCCTTCGTCGACGGCCAGGTGCTGCCGCTGGCGCTGCCGCAGACGGCGAACGTCGCGCTGCCGGGCAGCCTCGAAGGCAGGATCGCGCTGGTCACCGGCGCCGCGCGCGGCATCGGCGCGTCGATCGCCGAGACGCTGGCGCGTGAAGGCGCCAAGGTCATCGGCATGGATCATCCCTCGGCCGAAGGCGGTCTCGGCGAGACCATGGCGAAGATCGGCGGGGTGGGGCTCGCCCTCGACGTCACCGCGCCCGACGCGGCGGCGCGCATCGCCGAGGAAGTCGGCAAGAGCTTCGGCGGACTCGACGTCGTCGTGCACAACGCCGGCATCACGCGCGACAAGATGCTGCGCAACATGCCGCCGCACTTCTGGGACATGGTCGTCAACATCAATCTCGGCGCCATCCTCAAGATCAACGAGGGCCTGCTCAAGCAGGGCTTCAACGACGGCGCGCGCGTGGTCTGCATCTCGTCGATCGGCGGCATCGGCGGCAATGCCGGCCAGACCAACTACGGCGCGACCAAGGCCGGTGTGATCGGCTACGTCGACGGCATGGCGGCGACCTTCGCCAAGCGCGGCGGCGCGATCAACGCGGTGGCGCCGGGCTTCATCGAGACGACGATGACGGCGGCGATGCCTTTCGGTCCGCGCGAAGTCGGCCGCCGCATCAACTCGCTGTCGCAGGGCGGCCTGCCGCAGGACGTCGCCGAGACCGTGACCTTCCTGGCGTCGCCGGCGGCCAATGCCGTCAACGGCCGCACGCTGCGCGTCTGCGGCCAGAACTTCTTCGGCATGTAGTCGCCGCGTATGGGGACCGCGGGGCCCCGGACGCAGCTGCCGCGTCCGGGGCCTCGGTCGTTTCGGGTATCATTTGCGCCCCTCGTAGTCCGAGTCCGCATTGAAGTCCTCCAGTCACACCCTCGAACGCATCGCCGAGTCGAAGCTGCCGACGCCGTTCGCCGAGTTCCGCGTCACCGTGTTCCGTGCCGTCGACGGCAAGGAGCACGTGGTCGTCGCGCTCGGCGAGCTGGCCGGCGAGCCGCCGCTGGTGCGCATTCATTCGGAGTGCCTGACCGGCGACGCGCTGTTCTCGCTGCGCTGCGACTGCGGCGCGCAGCTGCGTTCGGCGCTGCAGAAAATCGCCGGCGAGGGCCGCGGTGCGGTGCTGTATCTGCGCCAGGAAGGCCGCGGCATCGGCCTCGGCAACAAGATCCGCGCCTACGAGCTGCAGGATCACGGCGCCGACACGGTGGAGGCCAATCACCAGCTCGGCTTTCCGGCCGACGCGCGCGAGTACGGCCTGGCCGTCGAGCTGCTGCGCCAGCTCGGCCTGTGCCACATCCGTCTGATGACCAACAATCCGCGCAAGCTCGATGCGCTGAAGAAGGACGGCATCGAGATCGTCGAGCGCGTGCCGATCGAAAGCGGCCGCAATCCGCACAACGAGAAGTATCTCGATGCCAAGGCCGCCAAGCTCGGCCATCTGTTCACGCCGCACTGAATCGGTGTTGTCATTCCCGCGCATGCGGGAATCCAGGTCGGCCCGTGCCGGAGCCTGATCACTGGATGCCCGCCCGCGCGGCAATGACGGATGATGTTCCGGCGAAACCAGAACGATACGACGCCCATGTACGCCGCCGCCCGCTCGCTCCTCTTCAAGCTCGACGCCGAACGCGCGCACGAGCTGACGCTGGAAACCTTCCGGCATTTCCCGAAGCTGGCGACATGGCCGTTCGCGCATGGCGCGGTGAATGATCCGGTCGAGCTGCTCGGCCTGCGCTTCGCGAACCGCGTCGGCCTCGCCGCCGGTCTCGACAAGAATGGCGAATGCCTCGACGCCTGGGGCCGGCTCGGTTTCGGCTTCGTCGAGGTCGGCACGGTGACGCCGCGCGCGCAGCCGGGCAATCCGAAGCCACGCATGTTCCGGCTGCCGGAGCACACGGCGATCATCAATCGCCTGGGCTTCAACAACCGGGGCGTCGACTACCTGCTCGAACGCGTGGCCGGGAGCGATTATCGCGGCGTGCTCGGCATCAACATCGGCAAGAATTTCGACACGCCGATCGAACGCGCCGCCGAGGATTACCTGGTCTGCCTGCGCAAGGTCTGGCGCGCGGCGAGCTACGTCACCGTCAACATCTCCTCGCCGAACACCAAGAACCTGCGCGAGCTGCAGAGCGAGGCCAGGCTGCGGGCGTTGCTCGCGCAGCTGAAGGGCGAGGGCGACAGGCTCGCGCAGATGCACGGCAAGCGCACGCCGCTGCTGGTCAAGATCGCGCCCGACGTCGACGACGAGCAGCTCGACGCCATCGCGCGCGTCGCGCGCGAGACCGGCATCGACGGCCTGATCGCGACCAACACCACGATCACGCGCGATGCCGTCGCCGGCCATGCGCTCGCAGGCGAGACCGGCGGTCTGTCCGGCGCGCCGCTCAAGCCGCTCGCCGACCGCACGCTCGCCGCGCTGCGCAAGCGCGTTGGCGCGGACTTCGTGCTGATCGGCGTCGGCGGCATCACCTGCGCACAGGACGCCTGCGACAAGCGCACGGCCGGCGCCGATCTCGTGCAGATCTACAGCGGCTTCATCTATCGCGGCCCGGCCCTGGTCCGCGATTGCGCCGACGCGCTGCGTCGCCTGCCGCCGAGCCGCTGACGCGACGCCGACCGCGACGGTTGCCGCTCGCGCAGGCAACGCTTAGAGTCCCCTTCGATCAGCGGGCGGGGTTTCGACAAGCTGACATCGCTCGGCTGTCGCGGCAGGGCTGAAACAAGAAGGGAACGGGGCAAGCACGCGTTCCCACGTCTCACAACTTTTGGGAGTTCATCATGCGCTTCAAGGGAGCTGTTGCGGGCGTGGCATGGCTGTTGGCGTCGGCGGGGGCGGGCTGGGCCGGCGTGGCGGGTGCGGTGAACACCGGGGCTTACGACATTCCCTACGTCGGTGCCGGCTATCTCTATGAATTCCCCGACTCGGCGCGTCATTCCGATGACGGCCAGGGCGGGCAGCTGCAGTTCGGCTTTCCGCTCGGCAGCCAGGGCTATCCGAACTGGTCGGCGGAGGCCACGCTGCATCGCCTGGAGCGCGATCGCGACATCGACGGCAAGAGCGACTACCAGACCGGCCTGATGTTCGACCTCGTCTACGACTTCGGCGAACAGGGCCTCGGCAACTTCGGCGGCGGCTATCGCTTCAAGCCCTTCCTGCTCGGCGGCGTCGGCGTCGTGCAGAACGACGTGCTCGGCGACAGCCATGAACATGTCGCCTTCGATCTCGGCGGCGGCGTGCTGCTGCCGCTCGGTTCGCTCGGCTGGAACGGACTGGCGGCGCGCGTCGAGGCGCGCGCGCTCGGCCAGTTCGACAGCAGGAGCACCAACGAAGACTTCCTGCTCGACTACCGGATCAGCGCCGGCCTGCAGCTGCCGCTGTTCTTCCTCTATCCCGAGCACAAGCACGAGGTCAGCAAGCCGGCCGATTGCGAGCTGGCGGTCGTCGATCCGGTCACCGGCCGCAGCGACTGCGCGGTCGATTCGGACCGCGACGGCGTCAATGACGACAGTGATCTGTGTCCGGGCACGCCGACCGGCGTCGCCGTCGACGCGCACGGCTGTCCGCTCGACGGCGCGGCCGGCGAACCGACGCCCGGCGACGAGGACGGCGACGGCGTGGCCGACGCCGCCGACCACTGCCCGGCGACGCGCCGCGGTCTCGCCGTCGATGCGACCGGCTGCATGGTCGGCCAGTCGCTGTCGCTGAGCGGCGTGCAGTTCGACAACAACACCGCGGTGCTGACCGCCGACGCGCGCCGGCAGCTCGACGAAGTGGCGGCGACGCTGAAGAACCAGAACGACGTCAACGTGCAGATCATCGGCAACACCGACAACGTCGGCAGCAGCGCGTACAACCTGATGCTCTCGCAGGAGCGCGCCGAGTCGGTACGCCAGTACCTGATCGCGCGCGGCGTCGACGGCGGCCGTCTCGTCGCCACCGGCCACGGCGCCTTCTATCCGGTCGCGCCGAACACGACCGAAGCGGGCCGCGCCAGGAACCGCCGCGTCGAGTTCAAGCTGATCATCCAGTAGGCGCCGGGCGTTCTCGCCTCCGTTGCGCGAGCGGCGGGAGCGCGCCGCAAGGACGATTCGGGGCCGTGCGCGGCCCCGAATCGCCGGCGCCCGGTTCCGTACCCCGCACGGCTCATGCTAGCGTCGCCGATCATGCAAGCCACACCCGTCAGCGCCGATGTCGAATCGCCCTGCACGCGCATCTGCCGCATCGGCGCGCAGGGCCATTGCGTCGGCTGCGGCCGCGATCTCGACGAGATCGTCGCCTGGCCGCGCGCCGGCCGCGCCCTGAAGCTGGCGATCCGCGAACGCGCGGCAGCGCGCCTGCGCGAGCATCCCGACCACCAGGAGCACGAGCCGTGAGCGAGCGCCCGGCGCGACCCGGCCGCGACGATTTCGGTCATTTTCACGAACTGGCGACGCGCTGGTCCGACTGCGACATGCTCGGCCACGTCAACAACGCGCGCTACTACAGCTTCGACGAATCGGCGCGGCTCGATTACTTCGGCGAGATGATTGCCGGCCGGCCCGGCTTCTGGGGCGAGCAGGGTTTCATCCTCGCGCATCTCGCCTGCGACTTCATCGAACAGCTGCATCACCCCTCGACCATCCGCTTCGGCTTCCGCATCCGCCGCATCGGCCGCAGCAGCATGAATACCGAAGGCGCACTGTTCGTCGGCGAGCGCCTGATCGCCGTCACGCGCGGCGTGCTGCTGTGGTTCAACTACCGCGACAACAAGCCGGTGCCGGTGCCGGACTACGCGCGCGCGTATATCCGCGGCAAGGAGCGGCTGGCGCCGGAGGAGGTTTGAACGCCGGACGGCTGGCGCGACGCTGACCGGCCATGACTGAAGGCCGGCAATGGCGGAAGATCGCGAGGGCCGCCGCGCCTACAGCCGCAGCTCGCCCAGCTCCCGCGCCGGTCCCGATTCCTCCCACCAGGCGTCGAAGCGCCGCCGCTGCTGGCGCGCGTCGAGCGGAGCGTGCGGGTACCACCAGGTTTCGAGGTCGTCGTGGCGCTTCTTGTGCAGAAGGGCGTATTCGTCGGCAATGGCGAATTCCTCGACGAGGTTGCGGCGCTCCTCGCCCAGTTCGCGGATGTGGATGCGGCTCGACAGGCGTCGCGCCAGCTCGACGAGGCGGTGGCCGCGCTGCGCGGCCAGCTGCGGACGATTGACGAGGATGCGCAGCTCGGCGCGCGGCGAGCGCAGCACGAAGCTGCGCAGCAGTTCGACGATGCCGGGATCGTTCCAGAGACGGCGATCGAGCTCGTAGCTGAGCACGCGCAGCTGCAGGTGCGCGCGGGTGATCAGGTTGAGCAGGGCCTGCGTGGTCGCCGCGCTGCCGGCGAGGACGCTGGCGCCCGCGGGGCCCGCGTCGGATTCGCATTGCGGCTGGTCGCCATCGCTCATGCCACGCAGCTTAGCGTGGCGGCGTGACATCTGCGCAAGGCGCGCGCCGTTTCAGGCGCGCCCTCCGCACCGACGTCGCGCCTGAAAGTTTTGTCAGACGGCCTTGGCCTGCTGCAGCGCGTTGCCGGTGTAGCTGCCCGGCGTCATCTGCAGCAGGCGCTGCTTCTCGCCGTCCGGCAGGTCGAGGCTGGAGACGAATTCGCGGATCGCGTCGCGGCCGATCTTCTGGCCGCGCGTGAGACGCTTGAGCTGCTCGTATGGTTCCGGCAGGCCGTAGCGGCGCATGACGGTCTGGATCGCCTCGCCGAGCACCTCCCAGTTATGGTCGAGATCCTGGCCCATCTTCCAGGCGTCGGCTTCGAGCTTGCCGATGCCCTTGAGCGTCGACTGGTAGGCGATCAGCGCGTGCGCGACGCCGGTGCCGAGATTGCGCAGCACGGTGGAGTCGGTGAGGTCGCGCTGCCAGCGCGAGATTGGCAGCTTCTCGGCGAGGTGCTGCAGGATGGCGTTGGCGATGCCGAGATTGCCTTCGGCGTTCTCGAAGTCGATCGGATTGACCTTGTGCGGCATGGTCGAGCTGCCGACTTCGCCGGCCACCGTCTTCTGCTTGAAGTAGCCGAGGCTGACGTAGCCCCAGACGTCGCGGCAGAAACCGATGAGGACGGTGTTGAAGCGCGACAGCGCGTGGAAGTATTCGGCGATGTAGTCGTGCGGCTCGATCTGCGTGGTCGCCGGGCTCTGCGCGATGCCGAGCTCGCCGATGAAGGCGGCCGCGACGGCCGGCCAGTCGACGTCCGGGTAGGCGGCGTAGTGCGCGTTCCAGTTGCCGACCGCGCCGTTCATCTTGCCGAGGATGGCGACGGCCGCGAACTGCTCGCGCTGGCGGCGCAGGCGCTGCACGAACACCGCCATCTCCTTGCCGAGCGTGGTCGGCGAGGCCGGCTGGCCGTGCGTGCGCGACAGCATCGGCTGCTCGGCGTAGGCGCGGGCGAGGCTGGCGATGGCGCCGATCAGCTTGTCGAGCGCCGGCAGCAGCACCTGCTCGCGCGCGTCCTTGAGCATCAGCGCATGCGAGAGATTGTTGATGTCCTCGGAGGTGCAGGCGAAGTGGATGAACTCCTTGATGCCCGACAGCTCCGGATGCGAGCCGACCTTTTCCTTGAGGTAATACTCCACCGCCTTGACGTCGTGGTTGGTGGTGTCCTCGATGGACTTGACGCGCTGCGCCTCGTCCAGCGTGAAGCCGGTGACGATCTTTTCCAGCTTCTCGCGCGCCGAGGCCGACAGCGCCGGCACTTCGGGCACGCCGGCGTGCGCGGCCAGCGCCTCGAGCCAGCGGATCTCGGCAAGGATGCGGTAGCGCATCAGGCCATACTCGCTGAAGATCGCGCGCAGCTTGACCGTCTTCTCAGCGTAGCGGCCGTCGATCGGCGAAATGGCGGACAGGGAGGTCAGGTTCATGGATGCAAGGGCTCGGCAGGCGGGAAAGGCGCCGGCCGGTCGGCAGACGCGACAGCCCCGGTGTAGGCTGGGCGCGCATTTTATCCGACACCCGGGCCGCGCTGTTGCGCAGCGCCGTCCGCGGTGAACCCCCTTGGAGGAAAGGAGCGGAAGATGGCAAAAGCGGCAGGGCGCGTCGGTACACGAATCGAACGGGACAGTCTCGGCGAGTTGAAAGTGCCCGCCGACGCCTTGTGGGGCGCGCAGACCCAGCGTGCGGTCGACAACTTCCCGGTCTCCGGCCTGACCATGCCGCGCGCCTTCATCCGCGCGCTCGGCCTCGTCAAGGCGACGGCCGCCCAGGTCAACGCGGAACTCAAGCTGCTCGACGCGGCGCGCGCCGAGGCGATCGCCTCGGCGGCGCTCGAAGTGGCGGACGGCCGGCACGACGCGCAGTTCCCGATCGATGTCTTCCAGACCGGCTCGGGCACCTCGACCAACATGAACGCCAACGAGGTCATCGCGCATCTCGCCAGCAGGCGCCTGCGCCAGAAGGTGCACCCGAACGATCACGTCAATTACGGACAGAGCTCCAACGACGTGATTCCGACGACGATCCACGTCGCCGCCGCGCTGCTGGTGCACGACCGCCTGGCGCCGGCGCTGAAGCTGCTGGCGGCGACGATCGACAAGCGCGCCCGCCAGCTCAAGGGCATCACCAAGACCGGCCGTACACACCTGATGGACGCGATGCCGGTGCGCTTCGACCAGGAGCTGTCCGGCTGGGCGACGCAGATCCGCCACGGCCTCGAACGGCTCGACGCCGTGCAGCCGCGCCTGCTGCAGCTCGCGCTCGGTGGCACCGCGGTCGGCACCGGCATCAACGCCGATCCGCGCTTCGGCAAGCGCTTCGCGCGCGCGCTCGCCGCGCGCACCGGCCTCAGGTTCGTCGCCGCGACGAATTACTTCGAGGCACTGTCGGCGCAGGACACGGCGGCCGAGCTGTCCGGCCAGCTGAAGACCATCGCGGTGTCGCTGATGAAAATCGCCAACGACCTGCGCTGGATGAACTCGGGGCCGCTGGCCGGCCTCGGCGAGATCGAGCTGCCGACGCTGCAGCCGGGCTCGTCGATCATGCCCGGCAAGGTCAACCCGGTGATTCCGGAGGCGACCTGCATGGTCGCCGCCCAGGTGATCGGCAACGATGCGACGATCACGGTCGCCGCGCAGGCCGGCAATTTCCAGCTCAACGTCATGCTGCCGGTGATCGCCCACAATCTGCTGCAGAGCATCGAGCTGGAGGCCAACGTGTCGCGGCTGCTCGCCGAGCGCGCGATCGCGGGCTTTCGCGTGCGCCGCGAACACATCGAGCAGGCGCTGGCCAAGAATCCGATCCTGATCACCGCGCTCAACGCGCGCATCGGCTACGAGAAGGGCGCGGCGATCGCCAAGCAGGCCTACAAGGAAGGCCGGCCGATCCTCGAGGTCGCGGCCGAGGCGACCGGCCTGTCGCGAACCGAGCTGGCGACGCTGCTCGATCCACGGCAACTGACCCATGGCGGCGTGGAAGTTTAGGAAAGACGCATGTACATCGAACGACTCGATCACCTGGTGCTGACCGTGCGCGACATCGACGCGACGATCGCCTTCTATCGCGACGTGCTCGGCATGCAGCCGCAGACCTTCGGCGAGGGCCGCCACGCGCTGGCCTTCGGCCAGCAGAAGATCAACCTGCACCGCGCCGACGGGCCGTTCGCGCCGCGCGCGGCGCATCCGACCTCCGGTTCGGCCGACCTGTGCTTCGTCAGTTCGACGCCGGTGCGCGAGATCGTCAGCCAGCTCGAACGCCACGGTGTCGCCATCGAGGCCGGCCCGGTCGAGCGCGTCGGCGCGCTCGGCGTCATGGACTCGGTTTACTTCCGCGATCCGGACGGCAACCTCATCGAAGTCAGCAAGTACCGCGCCTGAGCCGCGACACGCCGCATGGCCTACGACTGCGATCTGTTCGTGATCGGTGCCGGCTCGGCCGGCGTGCGCGCCGCGCGCTTCGCGGCCGGCTACGGCGCACGCGTGGTGATCGCCGAAGACCGTGATCTGGGCGGCACCTGCGTCAATCTCGGCTGCGTGCCGAAGAAGATGCTGGTCTACGGCGCTTCCTACGCCGACGATTTCGCGCAGGCGCCGAGCTACGGCTGGAACATCGCGGGCCAGGGCGGCGCGCCGGTCTTCGACTGGCGCACGCTGCGCGGCAACAAGGACCGCGAGATCGCGCGTCTCAATACGCTGTACGAGAGCCTGCTGCTGAACGCCGGCGCGCGTCTGATCCGCGGCCGCGCGCGGCTCCTCGATGCGCACAGCGTCGAGGTGGACGGCGAGCGCATCCGCGCGGCGCATATCCTCATCGCCACCGGCGGCGCGCCCTTGCGGCCCGCGCTGCCGGGCATCGAGCACGCCATCGTCTCCGATGACGTCTTTCATCTGCCGGCGCTGCCGCGCCGCGCCGTGGTGGTCGGCGGCGGCTACATCGCCGTCGAACTGGCCTCGGTATTCCGCGGGCTCGGCGTCGAGACCACGCAGATCTATCGCGGCGAGCTGTTCCTGCGCGGTTTCGATGACGGCCTCCGCGGCCATCTGCGCGACCAGCTGCGCCTCAAGGGCCTGGATCTGCGTTTCCAGACCGACCTCGAGCGCATCGAGCGCCGCGGCGACGGCAGCCTGCGCGTCCATCTCAAGGACGGCCGCGGCGCGATCGACACCGACTGCGTGCTGATGGCGACCGGACGCGGCCCGAAGCTGGACGGCATCGGTCTCGGCAACACGGCAGTGCGGCGCGACGCGCGCGGCTACGTCGAGGTCGACGAGCACTACCGCACCGCCGAGCCGTCGATCCATGCGACGGGTGACGTCATCGGCCGCGCCCAGCTGACGCCGGTCGCGCTCGCCGAAGGCATGGCTGTCGCGCGCTGGCTGTTCCGGCGCGAGGACTACGTGCCGGTCGACTACGACCTGGTCCCGACCGCGGTGTTCAGCCTGCCCAACATCGGCACCGTCGGGCTCAGCGAGGCGAAAGCCCGCGCGCGGGGGCATGCGCTGCGCATCTTCGAGAGCCGCTTCAAGCCGCTCAAGCTGACCCTGACCGAATCGCGCGAGACGACTTTCCTCAAGCTCGTCGTCGATGCGGACAGCGACCGCGTGCTCGGTGCGCACATGGTCGGCCCCGATGCCGGCGAAGTGATCCAGGGGCTCGCCGTGGCGCTGAAGGCCGGTGCCACCAAGAAAATCTTCGACCAGACACTCGGCATCCATCCGACGACCGCGGAAGAATTCGTGACGATGCGCACGCCGCGCGACGGCGGCTGAGCCGCGCCGCCGTCGCGCGATGGCGCGCGGCGGGGACGAACGGCAGCGCGAAGGCGACGAACGCGCGCCTTGCAAGTCCCGGGCCCGATGGCCGCGCCGCCGGTCGGCGGCGGTGCCCTGTTCGTCGGTGATCGCCGCCGTAGCCGACGAGCTCCTCCTATCGTGATGCCACACCACGGATGTGGGGCGAAGGAGTTGGGGAACATGTTCGGAATCAGCCATCGCAAATCGGGCGCCGCGACGCCGACCATGGAGCGCCAGCCGCAGCCGTTCCTGCGCATCTACGCGTCCGAGTTCCATTCGCGCGACGCCGAGCTGGCGCGCGATCTGTCGCAGCTGATCCCGGAAGGCCGCTCCTGCCAGATGTGCAGCGCCGCCGAGCTGGCGGCGCAGATGCCGCCGCCGAACAGCGAGTTCGTGCTCAGCCTGCTGCTCGCGCCGAATCTGCTCGACGGCCTCGCCGACGCGGTGCTCGCCGCGCGCGCCGCCGGTCAGCCGACCACGCTGATCATCGCCGTGACGCATGCGCAGCTGACCGCGCTCGGCCAGTGGCTGCACCAGCGCGCCAATGCCGACCGTCTCGCCGGTCTGCGCCTGATCCTGGCGCCGAATGCCGAAAGCGCGATCCGCCAGCTGCCGATGCGTCTCTCGAACCCCGGCGACAGCAACCTGATCCGCATGCCGCTGTCGACCGAAGTCGAGAACTCGCCGATGCGCAATTTCTACGTGTTCAGCCCCGAGCTGCACGCGCTGGTCAGGCGCATCCGCGCCTACGCCGAGAACGGTATCCACCGCACCTATCTGCTCGGCGGGCCGGGCTCGGGAAAGACCTCGCTGTCGTATCTCTATTACCTCGTGCGCAATCGTGGCCGCTTCGTGTCGGTGAACCTCGCCGCCGAGAACACCGGCGACAAGGCGGCGGTGAAATCGCTGCTCTGCGGTCACGTCTCCGGCGCGTTTCCCGGCGCGGGCTCGCGCACCGGCGCCTTCTCGCACGCGCGCGACGGTGTCTGCTTCATCGACGAGTCACACGGCATCACCGGCCCGGTCATGGAAGTGCTGATGGAAGCCTTCGACGCCGGCCAGTACCTGCCGTTCGGCGCCAGCGCCAAGCAGCCGCTCGAATGCGCGATCGTCTTTGCCACCAACCGCAGCTGGGAGACGCTGCAGAACTCGGTCAACATCGACGAGTTCACCCGCATCGGCGCGGCGACGCTGTCGGTGCCCGAGCTGTACAAGCGCGAGGAAGACATGATCGCCGTGGTCGCCACCACGCTCGCCAGGTTCGCCGAGAAGTGCACGACCTGGGCGCAGCCCAAGGGCCTGTCCGAGGACGCCTGGCAGCGCGTCCGCACCTGCCGCTGGCACGGCAACATCCGCGCGCTGGTGCGCGTGCTCGAATCCGCCTTCGTCGACTACGGCGTGCGCGGCGGCGACACGTTGATCCAGGGCGAAGAGATCGAGGCCGGCATCAAGCTCTGGGAACCGGCGACGCATCACAGCCACCAGATTTACGCGGTGGCCTGAGGCGGGCGGGCGGCCGCCGTTACCGGCCGCAGCGCGAATCACCGATGCCGTCGGCACGCGTCGACGGCATTTTTGCTTGCCATCGCACGCTCAAGGCGCGCGCGGCACCGGCCGGGCGTCGGCATCCGTCAGCGTGCCGAGGAAGGCAGCGACGTCGGCGATCTCGGCGTCATTCCACACCGGCTTGCCGCCACGATGGTTGGTCATCGGCGCATTGCGTCGATCGACATTGCCTTGATACTCGACTGGCAGATCGTCGAACGGCTGCGGGCCATCGGGATGCGGGTACCACTTCTCCGGATTCGTATCACGCTGCACGTAGAAGCGCAGCGCGTCGGTCAGCGTGTGAAAGCGCCCGTTGTGGAAGAACGCGCCGCGGATCGCGACGTTGCGCAAGGTCGGCGTCCTGAACATGCCGCAATACGATTTCTCGTCGCGCTTGTCGCGGCGCAGCGGGCCGCACAGACCCAGATCGTAGTAATGCGGATCGGCGTTGGCCGGGATCTCCGCGTTGCGCGGCACGCCCAGCGTCTGGAAATTGTAGTCGGTGAAGACCGGACGGGCACCGTTCGCACCCTTGTCGACCGGATGACAGGACGCGCAATTGCCGCGTTGCTCGTCGACGAACAGCGCATAGCCACGCGCCTCCTGCTCGCTGAAGCCGGCCTTGCCATCGAGCACGCGATCGAACTTGCTGTCGAACGGCTGGAAACTCGGATCGTCGAACTGGAAGCGTTCCAGTGCCTGGCCCAACGCCGCGAGCGCATCATCGGGCCGCGACAGGATGTCGGTGCCGAACGCTTCGCGAAAGCGCGCCGCGTACCGGCTCCGCGCGAGCCTGGCGGCGACGGCCGCCGCATCGGCATTGGCCATCTCGTCGGCATTGAGCAGCGGAAATGCCGCCTGCGTCGCCGGCCGGTCGAAACGGCCGTCCCAGGTGTAACCGCCGGACGGCATGTTGTCGCCGATCTCGACACGTTCCTTGAACGTGCCGGGCTGCGTGTGCGTCCAGATCGGCACGCGCCGCAGATAGCGCAGAGCCGGTACGGCACGGCCGCCGTAGCGCCCGAGATCGGGGCCGCCGGGCTGCACGGCGAGCGCATTCGGCGGACCGTAGGCGTGTGCCGGGTCATGGCAGCTCGCGCATGATTGCCGGCCCGATGCCGACAGCGACGGATCAAAGAAGGCCAGCCGGCCGAGTTCGGCCAGCATCGCCGGACTCGGCGGCGCTGCGGACGAAGCGGCGGCGGCCGGTTCCTGGCGTCCGCAGGCCGCCAGCCAAAGAACGAGCGCCGCACCGGCGGCGCTCGCGACAAAACGCGGGATCACTGCGCGTTTACTTTTTCAGATTGGTAAACACGTCGTCGCCGAACGGCAGCAGCGCTTCGTCATCGGCGTAGCCGAGGTATTCGCCGGTTTCGAAGATGTCCTCAAGACTCTTCAGCAGCGAGTAGTGGTTGTAGCCGGTGTAGCTGACCGTGCCAGGCTTGATCGCCTTCGACAGCAGCACCGCACCCGTGCGGTCGCCGCCGACGCCGACGTAGTGCATGCCGATCTGGATGACCTTGACCGACGGCGGCAGCTTGGAGGTGTCAATGCCGAGCGTGCTGGCGAAGGCCACCGGCAGCGTGGTCAGCACCTGGTCGTCGGGGCGCTTCACGTTCGGGCCGGCCTGCTGCTTGCAGCACGAGTCGCCCTGCAGATTGATCGTCAGGTTCATCTGCGAGTAGTCGGAATTGAAGGTCGTGGTCATCGGCGAACTGGACGCGTTCGATTCGTCGAAGTTGATGATGATCAGGCCGTCCTTCTGATAGGCCGGCGAGGCCATGATCAGCGGAATCCACTTCTGCAGGAACGCATCGATCGAGGCCAGGCCGCCCGGCGCGCCGTTCTTGCAGCCCTTGCCGGCGGCGCCGGTGCCGTCGCCGTCGTGGCCGTCGTCGCAGAGGTTCGGCGTGACGAACACGAAGTTCGGCGTGGTGTCGATCGACTTCAGGTCGGCTTCGAGTCCCTTGCCGGAAGCGTCGGGATAGGTGAGCGGCACGACGTGCGCGTCGCAGTAGTCGGTGTCGTCGATGATCGAGTGGAAATAGACGAACGGGTTGTGGCGCGTCGCGTACTGGTCTTCCTTGACGTCGCTGGACGCCGCCGCCGCCTGCGCGTTCTGCGTCAGATCCTTGGTCTTGCTGATGTCCTTGTGCGCCAGCAGATCGGTGCGGGTCGGGAAGCTGCAGGTCATCGTGCCGTCGCGATTCAGATCGTTGCCCATGTCGCCCATGTAGCCCTTCCAGCTGTAGCCCTGGGCGTCGAGCTGGTGCGCGAAGGTCTTGACGCGCGCCGGATAGACGCAGCCGCCGCCGGCGTGGCCATTGGCGTCGGTGCCGGCCTTGAGGACCTTGGCATTGGTTTCGTCGTTGCCGTCGTCGACGATGTCGGACCACAGGCCGAAGCAGTCGGTCTCGGTATCGACCGTCGACGGCTGGCCACTCATCATCGCGATGTAGTTGTCGAGGCTGACATGGCCGGTGCCGAAGTACTCCGTCAGCAGGGCGCCCTGCGTCGCCAGCTGCTTGAGGAAAGTATCCTGACCGCTGGCCGGCTTGTCGGTGCCGAACGACTCCTCGAAGTCTTTGTTCTCCAGCGTGATGACGAAGACATGCTTGATGTCCTGCTGCGTCCGGATCGCGTCGTCGTGGTTGTCGTCGCTGCAGGCGACGAGCGCGCCAAGACCGGCGCACAGGCCGAGGGCCACGGCGGTCGCGAGGGCCGCGCCTTTGATTTTTCTGGACATATTGCTTTCGGGCTGGAGAGGGGGATGCCGGCGAGCAGGGCCGTGCCGCACGCAAACTACGGCCTGACAATGACGTTTCGATGACCCGAGCGTCAGCAATACGCTGGCGCGCGGTCATCGATCGGCGTTTTCCGCTAGCATTCGCGCCCGGAAATTCTTCTTATCCGCGCAAGCGCCTTCGTATCCGCAAAGTTCCGAGCCCGTCTCATGACCACGATTCGCCAGGAAGACTTCATTCAGTCGATCGCCGACGCCTTCCAGTACATCAGCTACTACCATCCGCTCGACTACGTGAAGGCCCTCGGCGAAGCCTGGGAGCGCGAGGAGAATCCGGCGGCGAAGGACGCGATCGCGCAGATCCTGACCAACTCGCGGATGAGCGCCGAAGGCCATCGTCCGATCTGCCAGGACACCGGCATCGCCACGGTCTTCCTGAAAGTCGGCATGAACGTGCGCTGGGACGCGACGCTGTCGGTCACCGACATGATCAACGAGGGCGTGCGTCGCGCCTACAACCACCCGGACAACAAGCTGCGTGCCTCCGTGCTCGCCGATCCGGCCGGCAGGCGCACGAACACCAAGGACAACACGCCGGCGGTGATTCATTACGAGATCGTGCCGGGCGATCACGTCGAAGTGATCTGCGCCGCCAAGGGCGGCGGCTCGGAAGCGAAATCAAAGATGGCGATGCTCAACCCGAGCGACTCGATCGTCGACTGGGTGCTGAAGACGGTGCCGACCATGGGCGCTGGCTGGTGCCCGCCGGGCATCCTCGGCATCGGCATCGGCGGCACGCCGGAGAAGGCGATGCTGCTCGCCAAGGAATCGCTGATGGCGCCGGTCGACATCCACGAACTGAAGGCGCGCGGGCCGAAGAACAAGGCCGAAGAGCTGCGCCTCGAGCTGTACGAGAAGGTCAACAACCTCGGCATCGGCGCGCAGGGCCTCGGCGGCCTGACGACGGTGGTCGACGTCAAGGTGCTCGACTACCCGACGCACGCCGCCAACCTGCCGGTCGCCATGATCCCGAACTGCGCGGCGACTCGGCACGTGCACTTCGAGCTCGACGGCTCCGGTCCGGCCGTGCTCGAAACGCCGACGCTCGAGGACTGGCCGAAGGTCACCTGGCAGGCCGACACGCGCACCGCGACGCGCGTCGATCTCAACAAGCTGACAAAGGAAGAAGTCGCCAGCTGGAAGCCGGGCCAGATCCTGCTGCTGAACGGCAGGATGCTCACCGGCCGCGATGCCGCGCACAAGCGCATCCAGGACATGCTGGCGAAGGGCGAGAAGCTGCCGGTCGATTTCAGCAACCGCGTCATCTACTACGTCGGCCCGGTCGATCCGGTGCGCGATGAAGTGGTCGGCCCGGCCGGCCCGACGACGGCGACGCGCATGGACAAGTTCACCGAGATGATGCTCGCGCAGACCGGCCTGATCGCGATGATCGGCAAGTCCGAGCGCGGCCCGGTCGCCATCGAATCCATCAGAAAGCACAAGAGCGCCTACCTGATGGCGGTCGGCGGCGCCGCGTATCTGGTCGCCAAGGCGATCAAGGCGGCCAAGGTGGTCGGCTTCGAGGATCTCGGCATGGAAGCGATCTACGAGTTCGATGTCACCGACATGCCGGTGACGGTCGCCGTCGACGCGGGCGGCGAGTCGGTGCACGAGAGCGGACCGAAGCTCTGGCAATCGAGGATCGCCGCAAAGATCGGTAATATCCCGGTCGCCATCGCCTGAGCCGCGGCCCGAGGAACCCCATCGCCATGCTGTCGAACTACCGCCCGCTCAATCTGCTGGGCTTCCTCGGCTGCGTGGCCGGCGAGCTGTTCGTGATCGTCTACCTGCAGCAGATGCGCGGCTACGAGCCGTGTCCGATGTGCATCTTCCAGCGCATCGCGCTGGCCGGCGTCGGCCTCGCCTTCCTGCTCGCCGCGATCCACGGCCCGAAGGGCAGGGGCCGCTGGGTGTACAGCGGTCTGACGGTGCTCGCTGCGGCGATCGGCGCGTTCATCGCCGGCCGCCACGTCTGGCTGCAGTCGCTGCCGCCCGATCAGGTGCCGGCCTGTGGCCCCACGCTGGACTATCTGCTGAGCTTCATGCCGGTCACCGAGGTCGTGATGACGATCCTCAAGGGCGACGGCAACTGCGCGAAGATCGACGCGCAATGGCTCGGCCTGACGCTGCCGGCCTGGAGCCTGATCGGCTTCATCGGCTTCGGCCTGTTGGCTTTGTTGATTCCCGCTGCTGCATCCAAGGAAAGGAGAGACGCATGAGTTTTGCCACGACCGACCTGTCGGACGCCCATCCCGAAGCCCAGGTCGCGGACCCGCTGTTCGGCGATTTCGGCGGCAAGTCGGAGTTCTATGGCCAGGTGGTCACGGTCAAGGTTTTCGAGGACAACAGCATGGTGCGCGCGCTGCTCGAGGAGCGCGGCAACGGCCAGGTGCTGGTCGTCGACGGCGGTGGTTCGGCGCGCTGCGCGCTGGTCGGCGGCAACCTCGGGCAGCTCGGCGTGGACAACGGCTGGGCCGGCATCGTCGTCAACGGCTTCGTCCGTGATTCGGCCGAGCTCGCCGAGCAGGAAATCGGCATCAAGGCGCTCGGCACGCATCCGCGCAAATCGGAAAAAGGCTTACATACCGGTCATCGCAACCGCACTGTCACATTCGCCGGCGTTACGTTTAAATCCGGGCAGTGGTTGTACGCCGATGCCGACGGCATCGTAGTTTCCGACAGCCCCATTCACGACAAGAAGTAAGGCAGGGCAAGGACGCCGGGCCAGTCGCCGCGTCCGCCGGCGGCCAGGCTTTTGCTTGTGCCGGACGGCAACGCCATTCGGCGAGAAGGAAAAAGCGGTCATGGGGATCAAGGTTGTTGGGCGTATCGGCCAGCTGGTGTGGGTGGCCGCGCTGGTCGGCGCGCTGATGGCGGGTTGTGGCGGTGGCGGCGGGCATCACGACGATGGCGGCACGACCGGCGGCGAGACCACCGGAACCACCACGGGTGGTACGACGACGGGTGGCACGACCACCGGCGGCGAAACCACCGGCGGAACCACGCTGAGCTGTGCCGACGCCTATACGCCGGAAAAGGTCGGCAGCGAACCGGACGGGTGCAAGCCGCAGGCCGGCACGGTCTGCCCGGTCGCCGACAGCACCACCCTGATCCAGCACACGCCGATCGCCTGCGATGGCGTCAGTGCCAGCGAGTACACGGTGCAGACCAGTTCGTTCACCTCGACCTATTACGCGCTGACGACGAGCAACCGCCGGTACGACGCGATCTACGTCGGCCTGCATTACCTGTTCGCCGACAAGTCCGCGTTCATCAACATCGTGCGCCTGCAGGAACTGGCCAAGGCGCGCAAGGTGCTGGTGCTGGCGCCGCAGGCGCCCTCGCTGACGCCGCTGGTCAGCAGCTCGCGCTGGCCGACCGGCACCCTGCTCGATTCCTCGCAGGTCGAGCCGACCATCGAGTGGCTCACGGCGGTGGTCGAGGACGCCCGCGATCGCTACGGCGTCGACGATTCGGTGCCCGTCTACGTCGCCGGCCTGTCGAATGGCGCGGTGATGAGCTACCTGTTCGGGTGCAAGAACCCGGACGTGCGGGCGGTGCTCGCGGTATCGAGCGACAGCAGCACGACCTCGCTCGACACCAGTTGCTCGGCGAGCCATCCGCTGGGCACGGTCATCGTGCACGGCACGAATGACCTGGTCACACCGTACGACGGCGTGCCGCTGCTGTTCACGATGTCGATTCCCGGCATCCACGCCTACTTCAATTCGCTCGACGGCTGCAACACGGCGGATGCGTCGGTCAGCGTGCCGCAGTACTTCGATTCGCTCGGCGTGACGATCAGCTACACGCCGGCCGACCGCTGCGCGTATCGCAACTTCCTGGTGACCGTCGACGGCGGTGGCCACAACTGGCCGGGGCTCGACAAGAGCGTCAACCTCGGCACCATCCTGTTCGGCGCGCACACGGCGAACTTCGATGCGACGCTGCAAGGCTACGATCTGCTGAAACTCGCCGCCGGCGACGACTGACGCCGCGCCGGGCTTGCCCGGAGCCCGCGAAACCGCCACCCTACGCCGCCTTTTTGGCGGACGGTCATGGCGGCGCGCGATCTCACCAGCGGTTCCATCCGCGCTCATCTGCTGAAGATGAGCGCGTTCATGTTGCTGACGATGCTCGTTCAGACGGCCTACTCGCTGATCGACATCTTCTGGGTCGGCCGGCTCGGCCGCGACGCGGTCGCCGCGGTTGCGCTCGGCAGCAATCTCATGGTCATGCTCATGGCGGTCGCGCAGACCCTGGCGGTCGGCACCGCGGCGCTGATCGCGCAGGCCGCCGGCCGCCGCGATCACGACGAGGCTCGCCAGCTGTTCACGCAGTCGCAGCTGTTGTCGTTGATCGTCGGTGTCGCCTTCGTGGCGGTCGCCGGCCTGCTGCACGGACGCTACGCTGACGGCCTGTCGGGCAACGCGCAGACGGCGCGCCTGGCGCGCGAATTCCTGGTGCCCTTCATCGTCGCGATGGGCCTGCAGATCCCCATGTTCGTCATTTCCGCCGCGCTGCGCGGGCTCGGCGACGTGCGCACTTCGTCGATCGCCCAGCTCGTCACCGTGATCCTCAACATCGTCCTGGCGCCGGTGCTGATCTTCGGCTGGGGCAGCGGACGGCCGCTCGGCGTCGCCGGCGCGGCACTGGCCACGCTGATTTCCGTGGGCGTCGGCATGCTCGGCCTGTTCGCCTACGTGCTGCGCAGCGGACGCTATCTGGCAAGCGGCCGCGCCGCGTGGCGGCCACAGTGGAACGCCTGGCTGCGCATGACGCGCATCGGCCTGCCCTCGGGCGTCGAGTTCGCGCTGATGGCGTTCTACTTCGCCTTCATCATGGCCCTGCTGCAGCGCTTCGGCTCGGCGCCGCAGGCGGCCTTCGGCGTCGGCATGCGCGTGCTGCAGCTGGGCATGATGCCGGCGATGGCGG
The DNA here is from genome assembly GCF_000474945.1 of Solimonas soli DSM 21787. Taxonomy (GTDB): domain Bacteria; phylum Pseudomonadota; class Gammaproteobacteria; order Nevskiales; family Nevskiaceae; genus Solimonas; species Solimonas soli. The sequence continues at coordinate 256,959 of NZ_AXDW01000004.1, forward strand.
TGACCTTCGCGACGGCGGCGATCGTCGGCCAGAACTTCGGCGCGCGCCAGCCGCGGCGCGTGCGGCAGGCCTTCGATCAGGCGCTGCGCCTGAACCTGGTGTCGGTGGGCGTGTTCTGCCTGGCGTTCCATCTCGCGCCGGAATGGCTGATCCGGCCGTTCTCGAACGATGCGGAGGTGATCGCCTACGGCGCCGAGTTCCTGCGCTGGATCTCCTGGAACCTGCTGGCGATCGGCGTCGTCTTCGCATGCGGCGGCGTGTTCTCCGGCTTCGGCAACACTTTGCCGTCGCTGCTCGGCTCGGCGACGCGCATCGGCTTCATCGTCGTCGCGGCCCTGGTCCTGGCGCGCGACGCGCGCTTCGTGCCGCACTGGCTGTGGGCACTGTCGGTCGCCGGCACTTTGCTGCAGCTTGCGTTCAACGTCGTGCTGCTGCGTCGCGAGCTGCGCCGCAAGCTCGGCGCGCCGGCGCCGCTCGCGGCCTGAATGCGACACATGCCTGACGCGCGCCGGCCGGCGCGTTGCCGCCGCCGAAAGCGTTTGGCTATAGTCGCAATCCGGCCCGTGCTGCAGTTCGCCAGCGGGGGCTTGCGGGGCTGTCTGCGATTCGGGGCTCCGCTTACATTGGCGGCTACGGGACAGGGCGCGTGATCGCGCCCTTGTCGTTTGGGGCGGGATCAGGCAATGAAGCGCGTCTTGGTGGTGTACTACTCGCAAACCGGCCAGCTGCAGCGGCTTGCCCGCGCGCTGTGCGCGCCGCTCGAGGCCGCCGGCGTCGCCGTCGACTGGTGCGAGCTGCGGCCGCTGCGGCCGTATCCGTTCCCGTGGCCGTTCCTGCGTTTCTTCGACCAGTTCCCGGAAGCCGTGCATCTCGATCCGCCGGCGCTCGAGCCGCTCGCGGTGCCGGCCGATGCGCGCCATGACCTCGTCATCCTCGCGTACACCGTCTGGTTCCTGTCGCCGTCGCCGCCGGTCAATGCCTTCCTGCAGTCGGCGGCGGGACGGCAGCTGCTGCGCGACACGCCGGTCGTGACCCTGATCGGCTGCCGCAACATGTGGCTGCTGGCGCAGGAGATCGTCAAAGGCAAGCTCGCCGAGGCCGGCGCGCGGCTGTCCGACAACATCGTGCTGGCCGACAGCGGCGCGAGCCTCACGACCTTCATCACCACGCCGCGCTGGCTGCTGACCGGCCGGCGCGACGCCTTCTGGGGCCTGCCGGCCGCGGGGCTCGGCGACACGCAGATCGCCGGCGCCGCACGCTTCGGCGTCGCCCTGGCCGCGGCGCTGCGCGACGGTCGTCTCGACGGCCGCGCGCCGGTGCTGCGCGGTCTCGGCGCGGCGCAGGCCGACATGCGCCTTCTGCCGAGCGAGAAGATCGGCCGGCGCAGCTTCCAGATCTGGGGCCGCCTGATCCGCGCGCTCGGCCCGCAGGGCAGCGCCGCCCGCAAGCCGGCGCTGCTCGTCTACGCCGCCTTCCTGGTGACGATGATTCTCACCGTCGTGCCGCTGACCATGCTGCTGCGCGCGGCGCTGCGACCGCTGGCCGCGCGGCGCCTGCGGGCGCAGAAGGACTACTTCGAGCAACCGTCGGGCTCCGGCACCGAACGGCTGGCGGCGAGGGGTCCATGACCGATCTTTCGCGGCGGCCGGCGCTGCCGGCCGTCTTCATCACCCGCATGGCGTCGGCGCTGCCGAACACGCCGGTCGCCAACGAGCGCATGGAGGCCGTGCTCGGCCAGATCGGCGACCGGCCGTCGCGCGCCCGCGCGCTGGTCCTGCGCAGCAACGGCATCAAGTCGCGGCACTACGCGCTGACCGAAAGCGGCGAGCTCACGCACAGCAACGCGCAGCTGACCGCCGAGGCGGTGCGCGGCCTGACCGGCGACGATTTCTCGCTGGCCGACATCGACGTGCTCGCCTGCGGCACCAGCTCGCCGGACCAGCTGATGCCGAATCACGCGGTCATGGTGCACGGCGAGCTCGGCTCGACGCCCTGCGAGGTGGTTGCCACCGCGGGCATCTGCGTGTCGGGCGTCACGGCGATGAAGTACGGCTATCTCTCGGTGCTCGCCGGACAGGCGCGCAACGCCGTCGTCACCGGCTCGGAACTGGCGTCGACCTTCATGCGCGCCGGCAACTTCGCGGCCGAGAACGAAGCGGCGGTCGCGGCGCTGGAGAAACGGCCGGCGATCGCCTTCGAGAAGGACTTCCTGCGCTGGATGCTGTCCGACGGCGCCGGCGCGCTGCTGCTGCAGGACCGGCCGAACGCGCGCGGCCTGTCGCTGAAGATCGAGTGGATCGACCAGTACTCCTACGCCAGCGAGCTGCCGCCGTGCATGTACGCCGGCGCCGAGAAGCGCGACGACGGCCGCCTGCAGGGCTGGCGCGAGTTCGGCTCGGCGAAGGAAATCGCCGAGCGTTCGGTGATGGCGGTCAAGCAGGACGTGCGCCTGCTCGAGGACGGCATCCGGCACAGCTCGCGCAAGGCCTTCGACGCCATGCGCGCGCGGCGCCGGCTGACGCCCGACGACGTCGACTGGTATCTGCCGCATTACTCCTCGGAGCACTTCCGTCCGGTGATGTGGGAGGTGATGCCGGACGACTGGAAGATTCCGCAGGAGCGCTGGTTCACCAATCTGCACTACAAGGGCAACGTCGGTTCGGCATCGATGTACCTGATGCTGGAAGAACTGTTCGCCAGCGGCCGTCTCGATGCCGGCCAGAAGATCCTCTGCTACGTGCCGGAAAGCGGGCGTTTCTCGATCGCCTTCGTCTACCTGACGGTGGTCGCGGCGTGAGGGAGGACGAAGTCCCGCAGGACGAGGTGGCCTACTACGGCGGCGCCCGCAAGGCGCTGTACGCCGTCGACCGGCAAGGCCATTACGAGACCGTGGCCTCGAGCGGCTGGGCCGTCGAGGCCACCGTCACCGGCGATGCGATCGCCGAGTTCGAGCGCCGGGCCGCGGCGGCGCGCGTGCGCGTCGCGCGCGGCGAAAGCTCGCCACTGGAATTCCACATGTACGCGCGGCGCATGGACCTGCCGACGCTGGCGCAGAGCACCGGTTTCTGGCGCTGCAGCGTGCGGCGCGACCTGCGGCCGGACGCCTTCGCGCGCCTGCGGCCCGCCCGCCTGCGGCGCTACGCCGACGCGCTCGGCATCGGCGTCGAGGTGCTGCAGACGCCGCCGCCGGAAGCGCCGCCGGGATCGCCGTGATCGTCGAAAACTTCCAGCATCGTCACGCCGGTCACTGCGAGACCGGCGTCACCAGCAGCCTGCTGCGCCACTACGGGCTCGACATCAGCGAGCCGATGGCGCTCGGCCTGTCGGCAGCGCTGACCTTCTTTCATTTTCCGTTCGTGAAAGTCGGCGGTTTTCCGATCACCGCCTACCGCATGCCGCCGGGCAGCGTCTACGGCGGCCTGCGCAAGGCCCTGCGCCTGGCGATGAAGAAGCGGCGCTTCGGCGATCCCGACGCGGCGATGGCGGCGCTCGACGCCGAACTCGCCGCCGGCCGCCCCGTCGGCCTGCAGACCTCGGTGTACTGGCTGCCGTACTTCCCGCCGGAGATGCGCTTCCACTTCAACGCGCACAACCTCATCGTCTACGGCAAGGACGGCGACGACTACCTGATCAGTGATCCGGTCTTCGACGCGCCGCAGCGCTGTCCGTCCGCCGATCTGCGCAAGGCACGCTTCGCGCGCGGTACCTTCGCGCCGAGGGGTCTGCTCTACCAGCCGCAGGACTTCGCGCGCGACTTCGACCTGCGCGCGGCGCTCAAGGCGGCGATCGGCAAGACCTGGAAGATGATGCTGCACACGCCGGTGCCCTATGTCGGCGTGCGCGCGATCGAGCGACTGGCGCGCGAGCTGGAGACGCTCGACCGCCGCAAGCCCGATGTGCGCTGGCAGCGCCTGTATGTCGGCAACATCATCCGCATGCAGGAAGAGATCGGCACCGGCGGCGGCGGCTTCCGCTTCATGTACGCCGCCTTCCTGCAGGAAGCCGGCGAGAAGCTGCGCGACGCGACGCTGCCCGAGGTCTCGCGGCAGATGACCGCCTGCGGCGACGCCTGGCGGCAGTTCGCGCTGCAGGGCGCGCTGTTCGCGCGCAAGAAGCCGGACGTCACGCCGGCCCTGCTCGGCGCGCGGCTGCGCGAGTGCGCGGCGCAGGAGCGCGCCGTCTACGAAGCCCTGAAACGCTGGACGAAGGCCGCCGCCTGAGCGGCGCGCGGCTCAGCGCGGCTTGCGGGCCGCGAGCACGTGCCAGCTGCCATCGCCGTCGCGGCTCAGATGGAACCAGGGTCCTTGCGCCGGCGCCGCGAGATAGCCGTGCAGCGCCTCGGCGGCGGCGCCCTGGCCGGGCAGCGCCGCGCGCGGGGCGAGGCGCAGCTTGCGCGGCAGGTCGAGCGCGTCGGCATCGAGGTCCGGATGCAGGGCCAGCAGCGCGTCATCCGGCAGGGCCGACAGCGCGGCGTGGACCGCGGCCCGGTCCGCGTGGCGGCGCGGCGCTTCGACGATGACGCGCGGCCTCGCGCAATCGGCGTCGACGTAGAACCAGTGGCTCGATTCATGCAGCACCGCGTCGGCGGCGAGGCCGAGGCGCGCGCGCTGTTCGTGCAGCGGCCACACGCCTTCCTCGACGCCGCCGACCAGTGCGCGCCGGTGCCGCCGGTGCTGCGGCAGCAGCAGCTCGAAGGCGGCGGCCAGGCCATCGCCGCGCCGCGACACCGCCAGCTGCGGGCCGCCGACGCCGAGCTGCTGGGCGATGTAGAAGCCGGCCATGTTGCCGGAGATGTTCATGAACTCGAACGGCGTCGGCGGCCGTTGCTCGGCCAGCGTCGCGCGCAGCGCCTTCACGCAATCGGCGAGCATCGGCGTCTCGGCGGCGAGATACAGCGCGGCGTCGGCGGCGAGCGGCGCGCCGAGATCGTCGCGGCACTGCACGGCGCCGAGCAGCGCCAGTTCGATGAAACGGTTGACGCGGCGCACGCTGACGCCGAGCCCCTGCAGGCGCGCGCGCAGGTCGTCCGGCGTGTCGGCGAGCCGGGCGACGTGGCGGCTGGCGGCGGCGATCTTCAGCATCACGCCAGCTCGCGCAGCAGCAGCGCGCAATTGTTGCCGCCGAAGCCGAAGTAGTTGAGCAGCGCGACACCGCCGCGCCACGGCGCCGCGGCGCGCAGCGGCGCGACGCCCAGCTCCGGGTCGGCATCGGCGAAGCCGGCGGTCGGCGGCACGCGGCCGCGTTCGAGGCAGGCCGTGAAGGCGACGGTCTCCAGCGCGCCGCAGGCGCCGAGCGTGTGGCCGAGCACCGGCTTGATCGAGGTGAGCGGCGGCATCGCGTCGCCGAACACGCGGCGCAGGCCGAGCGCCTCGGCCTGATCGTTGGCGCGCGTGCCGGTGCCGTGCGCCTTCACGGCGCTGACCTCGGCGGCGGCGACGCCGGCATCGTCGAGCGCGGCGTGGATGGTGTCGGCAATGCGTTCGGCCGAAGGATTGGTCGGGTGCGAGGCATCGCAGAGGCTGGCGCCGCCGAGCAGCTGCCAGCGCGCGCCGCCGCGGTCGGCGGACAGATGCAGGGCCGCGGCGCCTTCGCCGAGCACGATGCCGTCGCGGGCCACGTCGAAAGGCCGGCTGCGCTCGCGCGTCGCCAGCATCAGGCTGAAGAAGCCCTGCTGCGAGAGACGGTTTTCCTCCTCGATGCCGACCGCCAGCGCCGCGTCGACGAGGCCGTCGCGCAGCGCGAAGGCGGCGTAGAGCAGGGCATTGGCCGCGCTCGAACAGGCGGTGTTGAGCGTGTAGTACGGGCCGCGCGCGCCGAGCGCGGTCCGCAGCTCGCGTGCCGCACGGCTCTGGTCCGGCGCGTGAATCGGGAACAGCGGTCCGCCGTGGGGCGCGTCGCCGTCGCTGCCGGCGGCCAGGGCGGCGACATAGGCGCGCTCGTGCAGGGTGATGCCGGCCGACGAGCTGCCGAAATAGAGGGCCAGCGCGTCGCGCCGGACCGCGTCGTCGAGCGCCTGCTCGGCGACGCGCGGCGTCGCCGTGCCGATGCCGCCGGCGCGAAAGTACGGCAGCACGACGTCGCCGCCGAGGCTGCGGAAGCACACCTCGGCGGGCGCCGGCAGGGCGGCGATGCAGGCGTCGGCGATCGTCGCGCGATCGTCGCCCGCCGCGCAGGCGGCGGCCATGCCGCGCAGATAGACGGGGCGCTTCACGGCGACCGCCTCACTGCGGCTGCACGAAGTCGGCGAGCGTGTTGAGGTCGGCGAGGATGCGTCGCATCTGCTTCGGGTCCTCGACGCGCAGGCCGAATTCCAGCTGCAGGGCCATCGAGATCTGCAGGCCGTCGACCGAGTCGAGCTCGAGCGCCGACTTCGGCCCGAACAGCGGCTGGTCGTCCGGCACGCCAGCGGCGTCGACCGGCTTGTCCGTCTCGCGAACGATCAACTCCTTGAGCCGCAGCTTCAGCGCGGCGTCCTGCGAACCTTTCATGGCATCAACCAGGGTGTGAATGCGAAGTATGGCGGTAAATCAGCGCCGCGAGCAGGAGCGCGACGGCGGCGAAGGCGAGCAGCGCGGCGCTCTGCGGCAGCACCTCGCGCACGCCGCCGCCGGCGACCAGCAATTGCGTATAGCCGTCGAGCGCCCAGGCCATCGGCGACAGCTGGGTCAGCGTCTGCATCGCCGGCGGCATGACCAGCTTCGGCACCATGATGCCGCCGAGCGCGGCGAACAGCAGGCTGATGGCGCCGCCGGCGATCGTCGCCTGCAAGCTGGTGCGCACGGCGACGGCGACGCACAGCGCCAGCGCGATCGCCGCCAGACTGGTGGCGCTGCCGATCAGCCACAGGCCGGCGACGCTGTGGCCGGGATCGAGCCGGTCGCCGCCGAGCAGCGGTACCAGCCAGACGCCGACCGCGAGCATCACCAGCATCTGCAGCAGATTGACGGCGTAGTAGGGCAGCGCCTTCGACAGCAGCAGCGTCGCCGGCCGCACGCCGAGCACGCGCAGGCGCAGCAGGCTGCCCTGGCTGCGTTCGACGACGAAGCTGCCGGCAAGCGGAATGACAGCGAAGAACATGGCGAAGATCAGCCAGCCCGGCACGTTCTGCTGGACCGCGGTCGGCGCATGCACGGCGGCGCCGGCGGCCGTGCGGAACGCCTCGGCGACCGGCAGGTGGCGCGGGTCGCCGAGATAGCGCATCTGCGCGAGCTGCGCGTCCGACTCGCCGAGCACCTCGCGGAACAGGTAGTCGTTCTGCACCCGCAGCAATGCGCCGCGCACCAGCAGCGCGATCACGCCGCGTGTCTGCGGCAGCGTGCTGGCGGCGTAGTCGATGCGCAGCAGCGTCGGCTCGGTCTCGCCGCCGAGATAGTCGGCAGCGAGCTCATGGCGTGTCGCCAGCCATTCCGAGAAGCCGGGCGGGATCGTCACGCGCGTCGTCGCCTGCGCAGCGATGCCGACGCCGGGCTCGCCGCGCAGCGCCTCGGCGAAGGCGCGCGCCAGCGCGCCGCCGTCCTCGTCGACCAGCTGCAGCTGCACCCTGGCGACCGCCGCCGGATCGAAGGCATCGCGCAGCGCCAGCGACATCAGCAGGATGAAGACGAGCGGCACCGCGAACAGCACGGCGAGACCGTGCGGATCGCGTGACAGCAGGCGCAGTTCCTTTGCGCACAGGGCGGGCAGGGCCCGCGAGGAAGGCGTGCTCATGCGTCGCGCAGCGCCCGGTCGGTGAGCTGAAGGAAGGCGTCTTCGAGCCGCGCGTGCGTGCCGCGCAGCTCGGCGAGCGTGCCCCCGGCGACGACGCGGCCGCGGTCGAGCACCAGGGCGCGGTCGCAGATGCGTTCGATCTCCTCGAAGTAGTGCGTGCTGTACAGCACGGTCACGCCTTCGTCGCGCAGGGCGCGCACGCGCTCCAGCAGGAAGTTGCGCGACTGCGGATCGACGCCGGCGGTCGGCTCGTCGAGCAGCAGCAGGCGCGGGCGGCCGAGCAGGGCGATCGCGAAATTCAGGCGCCGCCGGAGACCGCCGGACAGGGCCTGTGCCGGCTTGCGCAGCTGCGCGCCGAGATCGGCGACCTCGATCGCCTGCGCCAGCGACGCCGCGTCGGCGCCCGGCGTGAGCTGCATGAACAGGCGCAGGTTCTCGGCGACGCTCAATGCCGGATAGAAGGCCAGCTCCTGCGGTGCGAAGCCGAGCTGCGGACGCAGCGCGTCGGCCTGCGCCGGCAGTTCGCAGCCGGCGACCGTCAGCGCGCCGCCGTCCGGCCGCAGCACGCCGGTCAGCAGAGACATCAGCGTGGTCTTGCCGGCGCCGTTCGGGCCGAGCAGGCCGAACACGCTGCCGGCGGCGACGTCGAAGTCGATGCCGTGCAGCGCCGCGGACGCGGCGCCGCGATAGCGTTTGAGCAGGCCTCGGGCGCGGATCAAGGTGAGCGGATTCGGCGGTTGGAATGGCGGAGCGGCCGGGCGCCGTGGACAATGGCGACGTCTTCTTCAGTTCCGCCGGTCACGGCCATGCTCCGACGCTGGTCCCGCATTCTGCCAGTTCTCGCGCTCGCGCTGGCGTCGTCCGCCACGCGCGCGACCGCCGGCGAAAGCGCGACGGCAACGGCCCTCGACGCCCATCGCGCGCGCCTTGCGCAGAAGCGCGAGCAGCAGTTCCGCGCCGCCGACCGCAACGGCGACCGCGCCCTGTCACGCGAGGAGCTCGCGGCCAGCGATCTGCCGCGCGTCCTGCTGCGCCGCTTCGACGACATCGACACCGATCACGACGGCAGGCTGAGCCCGGAAGAATTGCAGGCGCTCGAGCAGCGGCAGATCGACGCGGCGATCCGACCGAATACAGTGGCCGGAGAGACAGCCACCCCCTGATGCGTGGGATGCTGCGTCGCAAAATAGCGCGCGCTTATAATTCCGCGCCCAAAAATCGGGCTGGATCCGCGGCGACGCAGCGCTCGCCGGCGGGTCGCGAAATTCACATCTCCAGGAGTGTTCCAGATGACACTGTCACGCGACGAGCAGATCAAGGCCCTCGAGAAGGACTGGGCCACCAACCCCCGCTGGAAGAACGTCAAGCGCAACTACAGCGCCGCCGACGTGGTCCGTCTGCGCGGCTCGCTGAACGTCGAGTACACGCTCGCCAAGCGCGGTGCCGAGAAGCTCTGGAAGCTCGTCAACGGCGAAGCCAAGAAGGGCTACGTCAACGCCTTCGGCGCGATCACCGCCGGTCAGGCGATGCAGCAGGCCAAGGCTGGCCTCGAAGCGGTCTATCTGTCGGGCTGGCAGGTCGCCGCCGACGGCAACACCAGCGAAACCATGTACCCGGACCAGTCGCTGTACGCATACGATTCCGTGCCGACCATGGTTCGCCGCATCAACAACACCTTCAAGCGCGCCGATGAAATCCAGTGGTCGCGCGGCATCGAGCCGGGCTCCAAGGAATTCATCGACTACTTCCTGCCGATCGTGGCCGATGCCGAAGCCGGTTTCGGCGGCGTGCTGAACGCCTTCGAGCTGATGAAGAACATGATCGCCGCGGGCGCCGCGGGCGTGCACTTCGAGGACCAGCTCGCCGCCGTCAAGAAGTGCGGCCACATGGGCGGCAAGGTGCTCGTCCCGACGCAGGAAGCGATCGAGAAGCTGGTCGCCGCGCGCTTCGCCGCCGACGTCATGGGCGTGCCGACCATCGTGCTGGCCCGTACCGACGCCGAAGCCGCCAACCTGCTGACCTCGGATCACGATCCGAACGACAAGCCGTTCCTCACCGGCGAGCGCACGCAGGAAGGTTTCTACCGCGTCAAGAACGGCCTCGAGCAGGCGATCTCGCGTGGCGTCGCCTACGCGCCATATGCCGACCTGGTGTGGTGCGAGACGGGCGTGCCGGACATCGGCTTCGCTCGCGAGTTCGCGCAGGCCGTGCTCGCCAAGAACCCGGGCAAGCTGCTCAGCTACAACTGCTCGCCATCGTTCAACTGGAAGAAGAACCTCAATGATGCGCAGATCGCCAAGTTCCAGGACGATCTCTCGGCGCTGGGCTACAAGTACCAGTTCATCACCCTGGCCGGCATCCACATCAACTGGTACAACACCTTCCAGTTCGCGCACGCCTACGCCCGTGGCGAAGGCATGAAGCACTACACCAACATGGTGCAGGAGCCGGAATTCGCGGCGCGCGAGAAGGGCTACACCTTCGTCTCGCACCAGCAGGAAGTCGGCGCCGGCTACTTCGACGACGTCACCACCGTGATCCAGGGCGGCTCGTCCAGCGTCAAGGCCCTCACCGGCTCGACGGAAGAGGAGCAGTTTCACTAACGAAGCGAGCAGCGTGGAGGGCCCCGCGCGCAGCGCGGGATCCTAGCGTCGCGAGTCTTCGTGTTGAAACCCGGGAAGGGCCGCCTCGCGCGGCCCTTTTCTGTTTTGCGCGCCATGAAGCGGCAGCGCCGGGTGCTAGCATCGCGAGCCGCGCAATTCAGGACTGGAACGCATGCGTCTTCTCAAGGGTCTGATCATCCTCACGGTGGTGGTCGCGGCGCTCGTCGTCGGCATCGGCCTGCTGCTGCCGGACCGCGCGCACGTCGAGCGCTCGATCACGGTCCGCGCCAAGCCGGCGACGGTCTACGTCGCGCTCGACGGCTTCAAGCGCTTCACGCAATGGGCGCCGTGGACGCGGCTCGATCCGGACACGCAGTACCGCCATGACGGCCCGCCCTGGGGCGTCGGCGCGAAGATGACGTGGAGCAGCGATCAGCCGAGCGTCGGTCACGGCAGCCAGGAGATCGTCGAGGCCGTGCCCTATGCGCGAATCCGCAGCCGCCTCGTCTTCAGCGGTTTCGACAGCGAGAACTATTCGACGCTGACGATCCGCGCCGACGGCGAGGGCAGCGTGGTGAGCTGGGCCTACGACGCGACGTTCCACGGCAATCTGCTCGGCCGCTTCTTCGCGCTCAAGCTCGACGACTGGGTCGGCAAGGACTACGAGCAGGGTCTCGCGAACCTGCGCGCGATGGTCGAGCCGCTGGCCGATCTCGGCGACGACCCGCTGGCGCGCATCGAATTCGCGGAGCCGACCGCCGGCGGCGCGTATGCGCTGCGCATCCGCCCGGAGGAGGGCGCGCGCGCCGAGTCGGCGGCCGCCGCACTCGCGGCCTTCGCCACCGTCGCCGGGCTCGACAGGGACGGCGAGCCGATCCGCGCCACGCCGACGGGAGTCCTGCAGTTCGTGCACTGAGGCGTCGGCATGGTACTGGTTTGCCCGGACAAGCGCCTGGCATGCCTGGACAGGCGGTCTCGGAAAGTTTGCCGACGCAGGGGCGATACGCTCTATCATTGGGAATATCCGGGAGGGAGTGATGATTCGAATCATGCTGGTGGACGACCACCGTCTGGTCCGTGCCGGCCTGCGCCGCGTGCTGCAGGAAACAGCCGACATGGAAGTGGTGGCCGAGGCGAGCAGCGGCGAGGAAGCGCTGGAGCTCGTGCGCAACCAGGCTCCCGACGTGGTGCTGATGGACATCAACATGCCCGGCATCGGCGGCCTCGAGGCGACGCGCCGCATGATCCAGCGCAACGCGGCGATCAAGGTCATCGTCGTGTCGATGCACCTGGAGGAGCCGTATCCAAGCCGCATGCTCGCCGCCGGCGCGGCCGGCTACATCAGCAAGGACTCGGCGGCCGACGAGGTCGTCGCCGCGATCCGCCGCGTGCACAGCGGCGGCCATTACGTGGCGGCCGACGTCGCCGGCAATCTCGCCGCCAGTCTGGTCAAGGGGCCGGGCGGCGCGTCGCCGTTCGACCAGCTCTCGCAGCGCGAGACGCAGGTCATGCTGATGGTGACCAAGGGCTATTCGACGCAGGAAATCTCCGACCGCCTGCATCTATCGCCGAAAACGGTCAGCACCTATCGCTACCGCCTGTTCGAGAAGCTCAACGTCTCCAACGACGTCGAGCTGACGCGCATGGCCATGCGCTACGGCCTGCTCGAGGACAAGGCCGAACCGCCGGCCTGAAAAGCGCTTAACCACAGATTGCACCGATTCCACCGAAGCAGGATGCGGAGCCGCACAAAAGATCGGTGAAATCTGTGTAATCTGTGCTGGTCTTTTGCTTAGGCCTGTGACGGCGCCGCGTGGCGCCGTTTTCATTGATGTCCGAATCCTTCGACCACCGCAGCTTCCTGCAGCAGCTGACCACGCAGCCCGGCGTCTATCGCATGTTCGGCGCCGGCGACGAGCTGCTGTACGTCGGCAAGGCGCGCAATCTCAAGAAGCGCGTCGGTTCGTATTTCCTGCGCGCCAGCGGCAATCCGCGCATCGAATCGATGGTCTCGCAGATCCGCCGCGTCGAAGTGACGGTGACGCGCACCGAGGACGAGGCGCTGCTGCTCGAAGCCAACCTCATCAAGGAGTTCGGGCCGCGGTACAACGTCATGTACCGCGACGACAAGAGCTATCCCTACGTGCGCTTCTCGGCGCACCGCTATCCGCGCATCAGTTATTACCGCGGCGCCAAGCAGGCCGGCGAGCGCTACTTCGGGCCGTTCCCGTCGGCCGGCGCCGTGCGCGAGACGCTCAACACCCTGCAGAAGCTGTTCCAGCTGCGGCCCTGCCGCGACAGCTTCTTCGCGCACCGCGACCGGCCCTGCCTGCAGCACCAGATCAAGCGCTGCTCGGGGCCCTGCGTCGGCCTGGTCAGCGAGGAGGACTATGCCCGCGAGCTGCGCAACGCCGCGCGCCTGCTCGAAGGCAAGGCCGACGAACTCGCCGACGAACTCGGCGTGTCGATGCAGGCCGCCGCCGATCGCCTCGACTTCGAATTGGCGGCGCGCGTCCGCGACCAGATCGCCGCGCTCAAGCGCGTGCGCGAGAGCCGCGTGATCAGCGGCGGTGCCAACGATCTCGACCTCGTGGTCGTCGCGCCGCACGCCTCGACCAGCTGCGTGGTGGTGATGAGCGTGCGCGACGGCGTCAACCTCGGCCATCGCAGCCATTTCCCGCGCCACGCCCCCCACACGCCGCCGGAGGAACTGCTGGAGAGCTTCATCAGCCAGCATTACCTCGAGCAGCCGGCGCCGGCGGAAATCCTCGTCAGCCACGCGGTCGACGAGCAGGAGCTGCTCGAGGAGGCGCTCGGCCAGCGTGCCGGCCGCAGGATCACGATCGGCCAGCCGCAGCGCGGCATCAAGCGCAGGCTGCTCGACATGGCGCTCAACACCGCGACCCAGGCGCTGTCGACGCGCCTGGTCGAGGCGGCGAGCATGGACGAGCGCCTGATCGAGCTGCAGCGCGCGCTCGATCTCGAGCAGCCGCCGCGGCGCCTCGAATGCTTCGACATCTCGCACACCATGGGCGAGAAGGCGGTCGCCTCCTGCGTGGTGTTCAACGAGGAAGGGCCGCTGAAGAGCGCCTACCGCAAGTTCAACATCGAGGGCGTCACGCCCGGCGACGACTACGCGGCGATCAAGCAGGCCGTGTCGCGGCGCTTCGCGCGCGTCAAGAGCGCCGAGGTGCAGGCTCCCGACGTGCTGTTCATCGACGGCGGGCAGGGCCAGCTGAACGCCGCGCTCGAAGCGCTCGACGAGCTGGAAATTCACGACCAGCGCGTGGTCGCCATCGCCAAGGGGCCGACGCGCCGGCCGGGACTCGAGGAGCTGATCCTGCCGGAGCGCGAGTTGCCGCTGCAGCTGCCGCCCGATTCGTCGGCCCTGCACCTGATCCAGCGCATCCGCGACGAGGCGCACCGCTTCGCCATCACCGGCCATCGCGGGCGGCGCGACAAGGCGCGCCTCAGCTCCGGTCTGGAAGCGATCGAGGGGCTCGGGCCGGCGCGCCGCCGCGCGCTGCTCAAGGCCTTCGGCGGGCTCGCGCAGCTCAAGCGCGCCGCGGTCGACGACCTGGCGCGCGTCGAAGGCGTGTCGCGCACGCTCGCCGAGCGCGTCTACGCGCACTTCCATTGATTCGGTACTATCGCGGCATCGCCACCCGCGAAGGAACGTAAACGGTGCGACTCAACCTGCCGCTGGTCCTCACGCTGCTGCGCGTCGCGGTGATCCCCGTCGTCCTCGGCCTGTTCTACGTCTCGTGGCCGCACGCCCGGCAGATCGCCTGCGTGCTCTACGCCGCCGCCGCGATCACCGACTGGCTCGACGGCTACCTGGCGCGGCGCTGGAAGCAGACGACGCGGTTCGGCGCCTTCCTCGATCCGGTCGCCGACAAGCTGCTGGTCGCCGTGTGCCTGGTGATGCTGCTGCGCGACGCCTACGTGCAGAACGCGCCGGCCGACCTGCTCGGCGTGCTGGTCGCCATCATCATCGGTCGCGAGATCACCATCTCGGCGCTGCGCGAATGGATGGCCGAGCTCGGCGCGCGCACCAGCGTGGCGGTGAGCTGGGTGGGCAAGTGGAAGACCGCGGTGCAGATGACGGCGATCGGCATGATGATCTGGCAGATCCCGACCTTCGGCCTGCCCTGGTACGACCTCGGTTACTGGCTGCTTTTCGTCGCGGCGGCGCTCACCATCTGGAGCATGGTCATCTACCTGCGCGCCGCCTGGCCGATGATGCGCGAATCCGACGTCTGAGCCCTTGCTGAAAAAATGACCTAATGAATTGCTTGACTTAGCGTCACCTCCCAGTAAAATGCGCGTCCTCGATGCGGGAATAGCTCAGTTGGTAGAGCGCAACCTTGCCAAGGTTGAGGTCGCGAGTTCGAGCCTCGTTTCCCGCTCCAGATCGCAAACCCCGGCGGTGTAGACCACGGGGTTTTTTAGTCTGAGCCGTCGCTGGCACGCGCGGCTGTTTCGACCACGGGGCTGGGTGGCAGAGTGGTCATGCAGCGGACTGCAAATCCGCGTACGCCGGTTCAATTCCGACCCCAGCCTCCATTTTTCGCAAAGCGAAAAATGGAGACTTCAGCCTCGCCTGGTTTTCCAGACCCCCGCGAAGCGCCGTGCGCTTCGTCGCCCCTGACCCGGGGGGGCTGGTAGAGTGTGCTGCGATTCCTCTGTGCCCGAGTGGCGAAACTGGTAGACGCAAGGGACTTAAAATCCCTCGACCTCGCGGTCGTGCCGGTTCGATCCCGGCCTCGGGCACCAGCCTGGTCCGTGCTCTGCCCGCATCCCCGAACGTCGCGCACGGACATCGGCGCCGGCGATGTCGTTCGCCGGCGGACTGCGTATCCGGCTTTGAAAAGCCGGGGCAGGAGACGAGTCCCGCCCACGGGCGAGCGAGAGTGCGACACAAGCCCGCTGCCTGCGTCGCCACTCCGGACCAGCGTTCAGCCGCTGATGTGCTTGCTGACCAGTGCGGTCATCTCGAACATGTTGACGCTCGACTTGCCGCCGAAGACTTTCTTCAGCTTCTCGTCGGCATTGATCTGACGCTTGTTGGTCTTGTCCTGCAGGCCGTTCTTCTTGATGTAGGCCCAGAGGTTCTTGGTGATCTGGCCGCGCGGCTGAGCCTTCGCGCCGACGATCTCCGCGAGCACGGGGCTCGGCGTCATCGCCTTCATCAGTGCGGCGCTCGGCTTGCGCTTGGCCTTCACCTTCTTCGGTGCAGCCTTCTTCGCCACCTTCTTGGCGGGTGCTTTCTTGGCAGCGGCCTTCTTGGCCGGAGCCTTCGTGGCAGCGGCCTTCTTGGCCGGAGCCTTCTTCGACGCAGACTTCTTCTTCGCGGTCGCCATCCCAACACTCTCCTCAAAAACCCGATATGGGTGGCCATATCCTAGGAGAAGTGCAACTGCAACGCTATTGGAATCGTCATGTCATCGGCGTCCGGCGTGCCTGGGGACGTTCGCATGATCGCGAACGCCTCCGCCATCGGCGCCCGCCGGACGCGCAGAGGACTTCGCCGGCGGCCATGGCGCCCCTGCGGGGGAACCGCGCGCCGCACGCGGCGGCGAGGACGCCGGCGCCCTGTACGCCGTCGTGGCAAGGCTGTCTCGAGGGCGCCGCGCCGAAGCGATGGGCCCGCGCTTCAGGCCGACAGCTTGCCCGACCGCGCCCGTGCGCGCGTCATACGGCGAGGGGCGCTTACGCTCGCGTGCGCGCCGTCCGCGAATCGGCGCCGAGCAGCTCGGCGAGCGATTCGAGGCCGGACACGCGCTCGCAGATGGCCATGATCGCCATCATCACCGGAATGCCGAGCAGCAGGCCGGGAATGCCCCACAGCCAGTTCCAGAACAGCAGGGTGATGAAGGTCGCCACGGCGTTGATGCGGCCGACGCGCTCGGTCAGCCACGGCACCATGCCGAGCCCGACCAGCCCGGCGACGGCGAGCGCGCTGCCGCCGACCACGGCGGCGAGCTGCGCGCTGTTGAATTGCAGGTAGGCGAACATCGCCGAGAGCAGGACGACGAAAGTCGAGCCGATGTAAGGCACGAGATGCAGGATGCCGGCGGCGACGCCCCACAGCACGGCGTTGTCGAGGCCGACGATGGCGAAGATGAGCCCGGTCGCGACGCCGACGAGGGCGCTGGTGCCGAGCTGGATCAGCAGGTAGCGCTGAATCTGCTGATCGATCTCGTCGAGAATCTGCACCGTCAGTTTCTTCTCGCGCAGCGACGTGCCGCTGATGCGCACGAGCTTGCGCTTGAACGAATGGCCGGAGATGAGCAGGAAGTAGCTCAGCGCCAGCACGACCGTCGTCTCGCCCAGCGCCTTCAGGGTCGCGCCGGTCGCCGAGAGCACGTGCGAGCGCAGATTGGGCGGCGGCGGCGCGTTGGCGGCGGGCGCGGCGGGCAGGGCCGAGCCGGCGGCGCGCTCCAGCGCCTCGGCCGCCGCGGTGAGCTTGCGGATCGCGCTGGTGCGATCGAGCGCGGTGTTGTGCAGGAGGCGGCCGATCCGCTGCGTGGCCTGCGGGATCGTGTCGAGCAGTCCGGTGGCGCGGGTCTGCAGCATGGCCACGGTGAAGGCGATGAGCGCGACGAGAAAGGCGAGCGACAGCGCCGCACCGATTGCCTCGGGGATGCGCAGGCGTCGTTTCATCGCGCTGACCAGCGGCATCAGCGCATAGCTCAGCGAAATGGACAGCGTGATCGGAATCAGCACCTCGGCCGCCAGCTTGAGTGCGGCGACGACGCCGAGCACGGCCAGCACCGCCAGCGACATGCTGCGCACGTCGACGGTCGCCATGGGGAGCGTCGACGCGACGTCGCCGTCGCCGGCGCTAGACGATGACCGGGCCGCGGGCATGACGCACCCTCCTGCGCGTGGACGGGCGGCGGCCCGGGCGATCTCCACGTGGCGATTGCGGCGGGATTCGAGGCATTGCCGCTGCGCTCAATCCCACCGCGCCGCGCCGCGCGGCCGTGGCTCGGCGACGCTCCACTGCGTCCGCGCGCTCCACGCCCAGCACTGGCCGCAGTGCTCGCAACTGAACTCATGAATCGAATCGTCGCCCGAGCGCGCCTCCGCATTGCGCACGCCGAGCTTGCGCAGGGCCGGGTGCCGGAAGGCCGCGGTCGTGGTCCAGGCGAGATCGCAGCAATCGGCGCAGGCGTCGGCGGCGAGGCGGTGGTGGCGCGGCCGGGCGGCCTGCTCATCCTGCACCGCGGGCGGCGCCTCGACCGCCTCGCAGGCGGCCGCACGGCGGCGGCCGTGCGGCAGCGTCAGAATCTCTCGCATCTTCGCAATCACCATCGCAGGGCCGCCACGTTCCGTGTGGCGGCGACACGTCCGGCATCACTGCCGCGCGCGACGACAATGCCCAGCGATCGCTGAAGCGGGTGTGAACCGCCGGGCCGGCGGCGCGGATCGGCAGGCGCGCGTGGCCCGCACGCCGGCGTCCGCCTGACGCGCATCAAGGTGCGCACGCCGCCGATCGGTGATGCTACGGTGCCGCCAGAGCGGCCTGCCTCTTGGCCGAAACAGGGAGCGATGCGATGGCAAACGGCGCCGGCTTGCGGGTGGGTGTGTTGACCAGCGGCGGCGATTGCGCCGGTCTCGATGCCGCGCTGCTCACCGTCGCGCGCGGCGCCGGCGCACGCGGCTGGCGGCTGTTCGGCATCGAGGACGGCACGCTGGGCCTGCTCGCCCAACCGCCGCGGTGCGTCGAGCTCGACGGCGCGGCGCTGGATACGCAGATGCTGCGCCGCGGCGGCAGCTGCCTGGGCACGGTGAGCACGGGCGATCCCCTGCATTTCCCGCTCGCCGACGGCAGCTGGCGCGACCGCAGCGAGGAATTCATCGCCGGCGTGCGCGCGCTGCGGCTCGATGTCCTCATCGCCATCGGCGGCGACGGCTCGATGCGCATCGTCTCGGCACTGTGCGAGCGCGCGGCGCTGCCCATGGTCGGCGTGCCGAAGACCATCGACAACGACGTGCGCGGCACCGAGACCACGATCGGCTTCGCCACCGCCGTGCAGTGCGTCAGCGACGCGCTGGACCGCCTGCAGTCGACGGCCGCCAGCCATCATCGCGTGCTCGTGCTCGAGGTCATGGGCCGCGAGGCCGGCCATCTCGCCCTGCATGGCGGCATCGCCGGCGGCGCGGATCTCATTGCCGTGCCGGAGCTGGGCCTCGATCTCCAATGCGTCGCCGCCGATCTGCGCCGCTGCCTTGCCAGTCCGCGCCGCTACGCACTGGTGGTGGTCGCCGAGGGCCTGGCGGCAACGGTGCGCGCCGCGCGCCGCGAAGGCGAGGGCACCGGCGCCTGGCTGGCGCGCATGATCGAAGGCGCCTGCGACTGCACGGCGCGCGCCACGGTGCTCGGGCATCTGCAGCGCGGCGGTGCGCCCTGCGCGCAGGATCGCCTGGTCGCCACGGCGCTGGCGGCACACGCCGTCAGGCTGGTGGAGGAGGGACGTTACGGCCGCATGGCCGCCTGGCAGGACGGCCGCCTGAGCGACGTGCCGATCTCGCTCGCCGCATCCGGCCCGCGCGCCCTGGCGTCCGACGATCCGCGCATCGATCAGGCGCACCGCCTCGGTATCTCGCTGGCCGTTCCGCGCGGCGCCGCATCGCCGGCGGCCTGAGGCCGGCGCCGTCTCAGCCGCCGCCGCCGGCGGCGACGGCGAGACGGACGCCCGGCGCACCGCGCTCGCGCGGCGTCTGCACCTCGGTGGCGGCGATGTTGCACTTCACGGCGAGGAAGCTCGACGGGTTGATCGAGATCGAATCGATGCCGGCCTGCACGAGAAACTGCGCGAAAGTCGGATGCGCGCTCGGCGCCTCGCCGCAGAAGCCGACCGTGACGCCGGCGGCATGGGCGCGCGTGACCACGCTGCGGATGAGCTCGAGGACGGCGGGGTTGCTCTCGTCGAACAGCGGCGCCAATTCCGCCGAATCGCGGTCGATGCCGAGCGTCAGCTGCGTGAGATCGTTGCTGCCGATGGAAAAGCCGTCGAAGCGCCGCGCGAAGTCCTCGGCAAGGATGACGTTCGCCGGAATCTCGCACATCACGTAGATCTTCAGCCCGTCGACGCCGCGCTGCAGGCCGTACTTGGCCATTTCGGCGAGCACGCGGTCGGCCTCCTCGGGCGTCCGGCAGAACGGCACCATCACCATCACGTTGCGCAGGCCGATCGTGTCGCGCAGCCGTTTCAGCGCGCGGCATTCGAGCGCGAAGGCTTCGCGATAGCGCGGCGAGTAGTAGCGCGAGGCGCCGCGAAAGCCGATCATCGGATTCTCCTCGCGCGGCTCGAAGCTCGCGCCGCCGATGAGATTGGCGTACTCGTTGGTCTTGAAGTCGGACAGCCGCACGATGGCCGGCTGCGGATGGTAGACCGCGGCGAGCCGCGCGAGGCCGCTCGCCAGGCGTTCGACGAAATACTCCGCGCGGTCCGCGTAGCCCTGCGTCAGCGCGTCGATCTCGCGGCGCGCCGCCTCGTCGCCGACGCGCTCGGGATGCAGCAGCGCCATCGGGTGGATCTTGATCGCGTTGCTGATGACGAATTCCATGCGCGCGAGGCCGACGCCGTCGGCCGGCAGCCGCCACCAGCGAAAGGCTGCGGCCGGATCGGCGAGATTGAACATCACGTGCGTGCGGGTCGCCGGCAGGCGCTGCAGCGGCACTTCCTCGGCGACGATCTGCGCGCTGCCCTCGTAGACGTGGCCGATGTCGCCTTCGGCGCAGGACACCGTCACCCGCTGGTCGCCGCGCAGGCGTAGCGTCGCGTCGCCGGTGCCGATCACCGCCGGCACGCCCAGCTCGCGGCTGACGATGGCCGCGTGCGAGGTGCGCCCGCCGTGATTGGTGACGATGGCCGCCGCCTTGCGCATGATCGGCACCCAGTCCGGATCGGTGTTCTCGGCGACGAGAATCGCGCCGTCCGGAAATTTCTCGACGGCGTGCGGATCGCGCACGATGCAGATCGTGCCGTTCACCGCCGACTCGCCGACGGCGACGCCCTGCGCGAGCAGCGCACCCTTCTTCTCGACGCGATACGACTTCTGCGTGCGCCCGCTGTGCCGCGACTGCACCGTCTCGGGACGCGCCTGCACGATGTAGAGCGCGCTGCTGATGCCGTCCTTGGCCCATTCGATGTCCATCGGCCGGCCGTAGTGCCGCTCGATGGCGCAGGCCCAGCGCGCCAGCTGCAGGATCTCCGCTTCGTCGAGCGCGAAGCGGCTGCGCTCCTCGGCACTGGTCGGCTCGGTCCGCGTCGCGCCGCCGCTGCCTTCGGCCAGCACCATCTTGATCGCCTTGGCGCCGCGCCGGCGTTCGAGGATGGGCAGGCAGCCGGGCTCGTCGAGCAGCGGCTTGAACACCATGTATTCGTCCGGATCGACCTGGCCCTGCACGACCGGCTCGCCGAGCCCCCAGGCGGCGTTGATGCGCACCACGCGATCGAAGCCGGTCTCGGTGTCGAGGGTGAACATCACGCCGGAGCTGCCGACGTCGGCGCGCACCATGCGCTGCACCCCGATCGACAGGGCGAGCTGCAGATCGTCGAAGCCGCCTTGCCGCCGGTAGGCGATCGCGCGGTCGGTGAACAGCGAGGCGTAACAGCGGCGGCAGGCGTCGAGCACGGCGTCGGCGCCGCGCACGTTGAGGAAGGTCTCCTGCTGCCCGGCGAAGCTCGCGTCGGGCAGATCCTCGGCGGTGGCGCTGGAGCGCACCGCCACGGCCGGCTCGCCGCCGCTCGCGTCGCCGAGCCGCTGGTAGGCGGAGCGGATCGCCGCTTCCAGCTCCGCCGGCCAGCGCGCGGCGAGGAAGGCGGCGCGTACGGTTTCGCCGGTCGCCGCCAGCGTCGCGGCGCCGGCCGTCCAGGCGTCGAGGCTGCGCCGGATCAGCGGCTCGAGCGCGTTGGCGCGCACGAACAGGCGATAGGCGTCGGCGGTCGTCGCGAAGCCGCCCGGCACGCGCACGCCTTGCGCGGCGAGCGTGCGCAGCAACTCGCCGAGCGCGGCATTCTTGCCGCCGAAATGGCGGACGTCGGTCGCTTCTTCGAGCGCGACCGCGTAGACCGGCACGGGGGTGGTATTCATGACGTCTCCATGGGTTCAGGCCACGCGCACCGGCGCGCGGGCCTCGCGGTACAGGGTCTGGTACTGCCGTGCGGAATTGCGCCAGCCGGAATCGCGGCGCATGGCGCGCTCCTGCAGCGCGTCCCAGGCGCCGCAGCGCGCCGCGTAGACGCCGAGCCCGCGATGCACGGCGGCGGCGAAATCGGCGCCGTGCGCCCGGTCGAACACGAAGCCGGTGCCCTGCGCGGCGCTGGCGCCGTGATGATCGACGACGCTGTCGGCGAGCCCGCCGACGCGGCTGACGACGGGGATCGCGCCGTAGCGCATCGCATAGAGCTGCACGAGGCCGCAGGGTTCGAAGCGCGAACCGTGCAGCAGCAGATCGGCACCGGCGTGCAGGCGATGGGCCTGCGCCTCGCGGTAGCCGATGCAGACGGCGAGACGCCGCGGATGTTCGGCGGCCAGCGCGCGGAAGCCGCGTTCGAGCTCGGCGTCGCCGCGCCCGAGCAGAGCGAACTGCAGACGCGGATGGCGTTCGAGCAGCGCCGGCAGCTCGTGCAGCAGGGTGTCGGCCATCTTCTGCGTCGTCAGCCGGCTGGCGAAGGCGGCGAGCGGCGCGTCGGCGTCCTGGCGCAGGCCCAGCTCCGCCTGCAGCTGGCGCTTGCAGGCGCGCTTGCCCTCGCGGTCCGCCGCCGAGTACGGCGCCGCCAGATGCGGATCGACGGCCGGATTCCAGACGCGTTCGTCGATGCCGTTCATGATGCCGACCAGCGCCGCGCCGCGTGCCGCGTAGAGGCCGTGCAGTCCGGCGCCGAACGCCGGCGTCTGGATTTCGCGCGCGTAGGTCGGGCTCACCGTGGTCAGGCGATCGGCGTAGCGGGCGCCGGCCTTGAGCAGCGAGCAGCGTCCGTAGAATTCCGCGCCGTCGCAGCCGAGCGCGGCCTCCGGCACGCCGAGTTCGCGCGCGGTCGGCAAGGCGATGCAGCCGTGAAAGGCGGCGTTGTGAATGGTGAAGATGGTCGCCGGACGGGGTTCCGGCGCGAAGTGCAGGAGCAGCGGCACGAGGCCGGTATGCCAGTCGTGTGCGTGCACGACCTGCGGACGCCATTGCTCGGCGTTGTCGCCCATCGCCAGGCGCACCGCGGCATGCGACAGCGCCGCGAAGCGCTGGGCGTTGTCGGACCATTCCGTGCCGCCGGCATCCGCGTAGAGGGAGCCGTCGCGCGCGTACAGCGCCGGGCAGTCGAGCAGCCAGACCGGGATTGCCGTGCCCGGCAGGCGGCCGCGCAGCAGGCGCGCATCGACGCCGGGCAGCAGTCCGGGAAGCGCGATGTCCGTCTGCGCGTCGGCGAGCTGGGCGAGCGCGCCCGGGTAGGCCGGCATGAGCAGGCGCACGTCTTCGCCGGCTTCGTGCAGCGCCTGCGGCAGCGCGCCGCAGACGTCGGCGAGACCGCCGGTCTTGGCCAGCGGCTGGATCTCGGCCGCGACGAACAACAGGCGGATCGGCTCGCGCTCCGGGAGTGCACGGCTGTGACGGGCGGCGGCGAGGCTGCTGACGGACATGAACGGTGTTCCGGTGATGGTCGATCCTAGGACGCGGTCCGCGCGATCGGCCTTGACGCAGGTCATGGCCGCCGGCGCGCGGCGCGGCCGTCGAGGGGTATCGGCGCGGCCTGTGCCGCGCCGCCGGCGCTATTCGAGCGCGACGAGCCGGTCCTCCATCCAGTGGATGTCGGCGGCGCGCCGCGACGAAGGCGCGGCCGCCGCCGCCGCATGTCCGAGCACGATCGGCAGCAGCGGCCGGTGCGTGCGCGCGATGCCGAGCAGGGCCTTGCTTTCGGGCAGATCGAACCAGGGGACGGCGAGGCCGATGCAGCAGCTGCCGAGGCCTTCGGCGCAGGCGGCGAGCATCAGGTTCTGCGCCGCCATGCCGCAGGCTTCGCGGGCCCAGGGCTCGTCCGAGGTCGCGCTGATCACGACCAGCGCCGGCGCGCCGTAGAAGATGTCGCACTGCTCGTCGAGCAGGCTCGGCATCAGGCGCGGCAGCGGCGAATCCGGCGGCAGGTGGCGCAAGAGGTGATCGCGCGTCTCGTGCGCGATGTGTTTGAGCAGCGGCCGGTCGATGGTGGCGCTGAAGGCCCAGGGCTGCGCGTTGTGGGCGCTCGGTGCGCGCACGGCGGCGGCGACGAGGCGTGCGATGCATTCGCGATCGAGCGCCTCGCCGGTGTAGGCACGTACGGCGCGCCGCTGCTGGATCGCCTGCAGGATGTCCATGTTCGCTCCTCGTGTCGGCGTCGATGCGGGTTCAGGACTGGACGGCGTGCCGCGCGTCGGCGAGCGCAGGCATCGCCGCCGCGCCCGGCGCGCCGAGGCCGTGGTGCGCATACAGCGGCCGCTTCACCAGTTCGGAAACCAGCGCGTAGAGGACGGAGATGGCGAGCACCGTGGCGAGCAGCGGCCAGGGCAGCGGGACCAGGCCGAACCAGCGGCCCGGCACGGCGTAGGGCAGCAGCAGCGCGATCGCGGCGACCGCCAGCGCGCTGCCGAGTACCGCGCGCGACGGCCGGCCGCGCCAGAACGGCCGGTAGCTGCGCACCACGAAGATCACCAGCAACTCGGTCAGCAGCGACTCGACGAACCAGGCGCTGCGGAAGCGTTCCGGGGTCTCGCTGAAATGCAGCAGCACGGCGAAGGTCAGCATGTCGAAGGCGGTGCTGACCAGGCCGAGCACGACCATCACGCGGCGCACCAGGGCGATGTTCCAGCGGTGCGGCGTGTCCTCCCAGGCGCGGTCGACGCGGTCGCGGGCGATGCTCATCGAGGGAATGTCGGACAGCAGATTGTTGAGCAGGATCTGCTTGGCGAGCAGCGGCAGGAACGGCAGGTACAGGCTCGCCAGCGCCATGCTCACCATGTTGCCGAAGTTGGCGCTGGTGGTGACGAACACGTACTTGAGTGTGTTGGCGAAGGTGTGGCGCCCTTCCTCGATGCCCTCGCAGACCGCGTCGAGGCCGTGTTCGAGCATCACGAAGTCGGCGGCCTCCTTGGCGACGTCGGTCGCCGAATCGACCGAGATGCCGGCGTCGGCGGCGTAGAGCGCGGGTGCGTCGTTGATGCCGTCGCCGAGGAAGCCGACGGTGTGGCCGCGCTTCTGCAGGGCGCGGATGATGCGTTCCTTCTGGTTGGGATCGACCTCGGCGAACAGCGTCGTCGCGGGCGCGCGCTGCCACAGCGCCTCGTCGGTCATCGCCG
This sequence comes from Solimonas soli DSM 21787, assembly GCF_000474945.1. Taxonomy (GTDB): domain Bacteria; phylum Pseudomonadota; class Gammaproteobacteria; order Nevskiales; family Nevskiaceae; genus Solimonas; species Solimonas soli. The sequence goes on from NZ_AXDW01000004.1 coordinate 281,609, forward strand.
CCAGCTCGGCGCCGGTGACGAGCGCGTCGCCACCGATGCCGACTTCGCGCGCGACGTGCGCGGCGACGTGGCGGTTGTCGCCGCTGATGATCTTGGTCCGCACGCCGAGCGCGCGCAGGCGCGCCAGCGTCGCCACCACGGCGGGATCGGGCGGATCGAAGAACAGCAGGAAGCCGCACAGCGTCAGCGCCGCTTCGTCGTCGTGGCCGTAGTGCTCGCGCAGCGGCAGCGCGCGGCGCGCCAGCGCCAGCACGCGGTAGCCCTGCGCGCTCCAGTCGGTGAAGCGCGCATCGAGCGCGGCGCGCGCCGCGGCATCGAGCGCCACGCCATCGCCGCCCGCCGCCGCATACTGCGTGCAGACCTCGAGGACCTCGGCGACCGCGCCTTTGACGACGAGCAGCGCCTGGGCGCCGTCGCGCACCACGACGCCGAGGCGCTTGCGCACGAAGTCGTAGGGAATCTCGTCGAGCTTGAGCTGGGCGTCGACCGTCTGGCCGGCCTGGCGCGCGCTGTTCACCAGCGCCTCGTCAATCGGATTGCGCAGGCCGGTCTGCAGCGCGGCATTGAGGTGCGCGAGCCGCAGCACCTCGGGATCCGCGCGGCCCTGCGTGTCGAGGGCGCCGTCGAGTTCGATCACGCCGCGCGTCAGCGTGCCGGTCTTGTCGACGCACAGCACGTCCATGGCGCCGAGATTCTCGATCGCGTTGGGATGGCGCACGATGACGCCGCGCCTGGCCATGCGCTGCGCGCCGCGCGACAGCGTGATGGCGACGATGGCCGGCAGCAGCTCCGGCGAGATGCCGACCGCGAGCGCCACCGCGAACAGCAGGGTCTCGGTGCCATGCCGGTGCATCAGCAGGTTGGCGGCGATCACCGCGACCAGCACCACGACCATGATCTGCAGCAGGAGCCGCCCGAGCTGGCGCAGGCCGCGCTCGAAACTGGTCTCCGGCGGCCGCAGCGTGAGCCGCTGCGCGATCTCGCCGATCGCCGTGTGCTCGCCGCTGGCCACGATCAGCACGCGCGCCGTGCCGCTGCGCACCGAGGTGCCGCGAAACACGCAGTTGAGCCGCTGCGCGAGCGTCGCCGTCGCCGCGCAGGGGCCGGGCCGCTTCTCGACCGGAAAGGTCTCGCCGGTGAGCAGGGCCTGGCTGACGAAGAAGTCGCGGGCCTCGAGCACGATGCCGTCGCCGGGCACGAGACTGCCGGCCGACAGCAGCACGACGTCGCCGGCGACCACGGCGTCAGCGGCCATTTCGCGGGCGACGCCGTCGCGCAGTACCGTGGCGCGCGCCGCGACGCGTGCGCGCAGGCGTTCGACGGCGCGCGAGGCGCGCAGTTCGTCGGCGGCGCTCAGCGCGCTGCTGAGCACGACGATGGCGAGCACGATCGCGGCGTTGAGCCAGTCGCGGCCGAGCAGCGCCGAGGCGGCGCCGAGCACGAGGATCAGTTGCAGCGGACTGCGGAATTGCGCGACGAGCGCGCCGGCGTAGCCCGGTGCGTGGCGGGCCTGCCGCGACGGGTCCGCCCGGCGGCGCGTCGCCGCCTCGCCGCCGAGGCCCTCGGGCGTGCTGTCGAGCAGGGTGAACAGGCGCGCCGCCGGCAGCGACCACCAGGCGGCCGGCACGCCCTTGTCCGCCGCCGGGCGTGCACCAGGACGCGCGGCGTTTCTGTTCAGCCGCAGGAACGACATCGCGTCGACTGCGGCGCTTCCTGCAGACGCTCCGCTTCGATGGGGCGCCCGCAGATCTCGCACTCGTCGCCGACGCCGCAGTTGAGCCGGGCGAGCGCGTGGTAGATCGACTGCAGCCGCGCCCGCAGCTCGCCGGCGTCCTCATGCACCAGACGGCCCAGCAGGCCGTCGCAGGCCGGCGTCACGCACGGCGCCTCGCCGCTCGTGCAGGCGAGGCTGCGGTTGAGCGTCGAGGCGAGCTGCTCGAGGCGCAGGTGGCGAGGATTGAATTCGGCGGGCATGGACATGGCTACCTCCGCGACGGCGCGCGAGCGATGCGTCGACTCACGGTTCGTCGTCGCCGTCTTCGATCAGTTCCCAGCGCACATGCCGACCATGGTCGACCCGTTCGCACTGCAGGATGAGGTCGGCGCCGCAGTACGGACAGTGCGCTGCCGCACCATCGACAGCGTGCGCCGCTTCGATCGGCACTTCTTCGGCGCATTCCGGGCACGGCAGCCGGCTCGGTGGCGCACTTTCGATGGGATCCTGCATACGAGCCTTCCTTGCCTTTGGTGAGCGCGCCGCACGTGCGCATGCCGACCCATGCAGGATGCTGGGCGACCGCGCATCACGCCTTGACGCAGGTCATGGCGAGGCGTCGCCCCGGATCGCCATGCTTGACGGCGTGCGGCGCTCTTCGTGCGTCCGGTATCGAACCCAGGCAACGAGCATGGATCAGACAATCGTGGCGCTGCGCGCCGTGGCGGATTCCACCGACGGCGCATCGGCGGCGAGCCAGACCCCGGACCGGCGCGGCCGCCTGCGCGAGCTGCTGCGGACGCGCTGGTGCCCGCTGCTCGCCGCCTGCGTCGCGATCCTGATCATCGCCGTCGTGCTGGTGCCGCGCGCCTTCGCGCCGGCGCAGGCCGATGGCGTGGTCGGCAGCAACGGCCGTCTCGAAGCGCAGCCGGTCGATGTCACCGCCAAGAACGGCGGCCGCATCGCCGAACTGCTGGTCGACGAAGGCGATGCGGTGGCCGCCGGCCAGATCCTGGCGCGCATGGATGTGCGCGCCGAACGTGCGCAGCAGCGCGAGGCCGAGGCGCAGGGCCGGCAGGCGCTGCGCGCGCGCGAGTCGATGGAGGCCGCGGTCGCGCAGCGGCACAGCGCCGCGGCGAGCAGCGAAGCGCTGCTCGCGCAACGGCGCAGCGAACTCGATCTCGCCGAGCGCAACGCGCGCCGCTCGACGGCGCTCGCGGCATCCGGCGCGGTGTCGGTGCAGCGCGCCGAGGAAGACCGGTCGCGCCTCGATACGGCACGGGCGGCGCTCGACGCGGCGCAGGCGCAGCGCGCCGAGGCGCAGGCCGGCGTGCGCGCGGCCGAGGCGCAGCGGCTCGAAGCCGATGCCGCAGTCGAGGCGGCGGCGGCGCAGGTCGAACGCCTGCAGGTGCAGATCGACGACGGCACGCTGCGCGCGCCGCGCGCCGGCCGCATCCAGTATCGCGTCGCGCAGGCCGGCGAAGTGGTCGCCGCCGGCGGCAAGGTGCTGAGCCTGGTCGACACCAGCGACCTGTACATGAACATCTTCCTGCAGCAGCGCGACGCCGACCGCCTCGCCGTCGGCGACGAGGGGCGCATCGTGCTCGATGTCGCGCCCGACGCACCGATCGCCGCGCACATCGCCTTCATTTCCGACGTCGCGCAATTCACGCCGAAGTCGGTGGAAACCGCCGATGAGCGCGCCAAGCTGATGTTCCGCGTCAAGGTTCGCGTCGACGCCGCGGCGCTGGCGCGCGGCGCCGATCGTCTGCGCAGCGGCGCGCCGGGCATCGCCTACGTGCGCGTGACGCAGCGCGAATGGCCGGCGCAGCTGCAGACCGGCGCGCGGTGAACGCCTTGCCGCCGGCGGCGAGGCTGTCGGGCGTCACGCAGCGCTATGGCACGGTGCAGGCGCTCGATCGCGTCGACCTCGAACTGCGCGGCGGCGAACTGCTCGGCCTGATCGGCCCCGACGGCGTCGGCAAGTCGACGCTGCTCGGTCTGGTCGCCGGCGCCACGCGCCTGCAGCAGGGCCGGCTCGACGTGCTTGGCGGCGATCTGAGGTCGGCGCGCCATCGCCGCCGCGTGTGCCCGCGCATCGCCTACATGCCGCAGGGCCTCGGCCGCAATCTCTACGCGACCCTGTCGGTGTTCGAGAATCTCGACTTCTTCGGCCGCCTGTTCGGCCACGATCGCGCGACGCGTGAAGCGCGCAGCGCCGCGCTGTTGCAGGCGACGGGGCTCGCCGCGTTCGCCGACCGGCCGGTCGGCCAGCTGTCCGGCGGCATGAAGCAGAAGCTCGGTCTGTGCTGCGCGCTGATCCACGATCCGGACCTGCTGATCCTCGACGAGCCGACCACCGGCGTCGATCCGCTCTCGCGGCGCCAGTTCTGGGAACTGCTCGCCGGCATCCGCGCGCAGCGGCCGGCGATGAGCGTATTGGTGGCGACCGCGTACATGAACGAGGCGGAACGCTTCGACCGCCTGGTCGCGCTCGACGCCGGCCGCGTGCTGGCGAGCGGCACGCCCGCCGAACTCAGGTCGCGCTGCGGCGTCGATACGCTGGAGGCCGCCTTCGTCGCGCTACTGCCGGCCGCGCGGCGCCGCGAGAACCGCCGCATCGAGACAGGCGCGCCGATCGACGGCGCCGCGGAGATCGCCATCGAGGCGCGCGGGCTGAGCCGGCGCTTCGGCGATTTCACGGCGGTCGACGGCATCGATCTGCAGGTGCGGCGCGGCGAGATCTTCGGCTTCATCGGCTCCAACGGCTGCGGCAAGACCACGACCATGAAGATGCTGACCGGACTGCTGCCGGCCTCGTCGGGCAGCGCGCGCCTGTTCGGCCGGCCGGTGACGGCCGGCGATCTCGCGGCGCGTCGGCGCGTCGGTTACATGTCGCAGGGCTTCTCGCTGTACGGCGAACTCAGCGTGCGCCAGAACCTGGCACTGCACGCGCGCCTGTTCCACGTGCCGGCCGAGGAAATCCCGGCGCGCGTCGCGGCGATGGCGCAGCGCTTCGATCTCGCCGACGTGCTCGACGCGCTGCCGGTCGCGCTGCCGCTCGGCCTGCGCCAGCGGCTGTCGCTCGCCGTGGCCCTGATCCACCGGCCGGATATCCTCATCCTCGACGAACCCACCTCCGGCGTCGATCCGCTGGCCCGCGATCTGTTCTGGGCCGCCATGTTCGAGGTCTCGCGCCGCGACGGGGTGACCATCTTCGTGTCGACGCACTACATGAACGAGGCCGAGCGCTGCGATCGCGTCGCGCTCATGCATGCCGGCCGCGTGCTGGCCAGCGGCGCGCCCGCCGCGCTGGCGCGCGCCAGCGGCGCAGCGAGCCTGGAGGAAGCGTTCATCGCCCGTCTCGGCGCCGTGGTACCGGAGATCGCGCAAGGCACGCTGCCGGTCGCCGCACGCACGCGCCGACCGCGCACGGTGGGCCTGCTGCGCCTGCTCAGCTACGCGCGGCGCGAGGCGCTGGAGCTGAGCCGCGATCCGGTACGCTCGCTGATGGCGCTCGGCGGCAGCGCGCTGCTGATGATCGTCATGGGTTTCGGCCTCAGCATGGACGTCGACGACCTGCCGTACGCGGTCCTGGATCGCGACCAGAGCGTGGCGAGCCGCGACTATCTCGCCGGCTTCGCGGGCTCGCCGTACTTCAGGCAGCAGCCGCCGCTGCAGGATCACGCCGAGCTCGACGCGCGCATGGCGCGCGGCGAGCTCGGCGTGGCGCTGGAGATTCCCGAGGGCTACGGCCGCGACCTCGAAGCCGGCCGCCGGCCCGCGATCGCGGCCTGGGTCGACGGCGCGATGCCGCAGCGCGCCGAGACCATCGAGGCCTATGTCGAGGGCCTGCACGCGCAGTACTGGAGCGCGCTCGCCGCCGAACGCGGCCTGCGCGCGGCCGCGTCGCGCGTCGAGCCGCGCTTTCGCTACAACCCGCAGCTGCGCAGCCTCAATGCGATGGTGCCGGCGGTGATCCCGCTGCTGCTGACCTTCATCCCGGCGATGCTGACCGCGCTCGGCGTGGTGCGCGAGAAGGAGCTGGGTTCGATCGCCAACTTCTACGTCACGCCGGTCAGCCGGCTCGAGTTCGTGCTCGGCAAGCAGCTGCCGTACGTGGCGCTCGGCATGCTCAACTTCCTGTTGCTGACGGCGATGGCCGTGACGCTGTTCGCGGTGCCGCTGAAGGGCAGCCTGCTCGCGCTCGGCGTCGGCGCGCTGCTCTACGTCATCGCCACCACCGGTCTCGGCCTGCTGATGTCGACGTTCATGCGCAGCCAGGTGGCGGCGATCTTCAGCGTTTCGGTGGCGACGATGCTGCCGGCGATCCAGTTCGGCGGCCTGATCAATCCGGTGTCTTCGCTGGAGGGCGCGGCCGCGCTGATCGGCCGCGTCTATCCGACCAGCCATTTCCTCACCATCAGCCGCGGCGTGTTCGCCAAGTCGCTGCAGCTCGGCGATCTGTGGTCCTCGCTGTGGCCGCTGCTGCTGACCGGTCCGGCGCTGATCGCGCTGTGCACGCTGCTGCTGCGCAAGCAGGGAAGCTGAGGCGACATGGGCATCCGTCCGCGCGGCTCGCTGGCCAACGTCCTGCATCTCGGCGTCAAGGAGTTCCGCAGTCTCGCGCGCGATCGCGTGATGCTGGTGCTGATCGTCTGGACCTTCACCGCGGCGATCATCCTGCCGGCGCGCGGACAGCCGGAAACCCTGAGCCGGGCGCCGCTCGCGGTCGTCGACGAAGACCGCTCGGAACTGTCGGCGCGCATCGTCGCGGCCTTCTATCCGCCGCATTTCACGCCGCCCGGCGTCGTCGACGTGGTTGCCGCCGATCGCGGCCTCGACGACGGCCGCTACACCTTCGCGCTCGACATCCCGCCCGGCTTCGAACGCGACGTGCGCGCCGGCCGCGCCGCGGCGATCCAGCTCAACGTCGATGCGACCAAGCAGTCGCAGGCCTTCGTCGGCGCGGGCTACGTGCAGCGCATCGTCGCCGACGAGCTCGCCGCGTTCGAGCGCGCCGGCGGCGCGGCGCCGGCCGAGCTCGTCAGCCGCATCCGCTTCAACCCGACACTCGATCACGGCCGTTTCGTGGCGGTGATGGAGATCGTCAACAACATCACCATGCTCGCCATCGTCCTGACCGGCGCCGCGCTGATCCGCGAGCGTGAGCACGGCACCATCGAGCATCTGCTGGTCATGCCGCTGCGGCCGAGCGAGATCATGCTGGCCAAGGTGTGGTCGATGGGGCTGGTCGTGCTGCTCGCCGCCGCCTTCTCGCTGCAGTTCACCGTCAAGGGCCTGATGGCGATTCCGCTCGCCGGCTCGCTCGGCCTGTTCCTCGCCGGCACCGCGCTGCACCTGTTCGCGGCGACGGCGATCGGCGTGTTCCTCGGCACCGTCGCGCGTTCCATGCCGCAGTTCGGCCTGCTGCTGATGCTGGTCCTGCTGCCGCTCGAAATGCTGTCCGGCGGCACCACGCCGCGCGAGAGCATGCCGCTCGCCGTGCGCACGCTCATGGAGCTGGCGCCGACCACGCATTTCGTCATGCTGGCGCAGGCGATCCTCTATCGCGGCGCCGGCCTGGCGACGGTGTGGCCGCAATTCCTCGCCGTGGCGGCGATCGGCTCGGCCTTCTTCGCTGCCGCGCTGCTGCGCTTCCGCCGCGCGCTGGGCGAGTGGCAGCGCTGAGCGGGCGGGCGCTTTGATCGGCGTCAATGCCGGCCGCGGCCGGCACGGCGAAGCTGGCGCGACGCCTTCGCACGAGCCGCTGCCATGAGCCACACCACGCTGATGTTCCGCAACGATGCCCGCGAGAAGCTGCTGCGCGGCGCCGCCCAGCTCGCCGATGCGGTGCGCGTCACGCTCGGCCCGAAATCCAAATCGGTGCTGATCCACAAGGCCTGGGGCGCGCCGGTGGTCTGCAACGACGGCGTGACGATCGCCAAGGCGATCAAGCTCAAGGATCTCGAGGAGCAGCTCGCGGTGCAGACGCTGCGCCAGGCCGCCGAAAAGACCAACGAGGCGGTCGGCGACGGCACCAGCACGTCGACGCTGCTCGCACATGCGATCTTCGCCGACGGCGTGCGCAACGTCGTCGCCGGCGCCAGCGCCATCGACCTCAAGCGCGGTCTCGACCGCGCGCTGCTGCTGGCCACCGCTTCGCTGCGCCGGCAGTCGCGCCCGGTATCGACGCGGCGCGAGAAGGCGCAGGTCGCGGCGATCTCCGCGCACAACGACACGGCGATCGGCGAGCTGGTCGCCGAGGCCATGGAAAAGGTCGGCGGCGACGGCGTCATCACCGTCGAGGAATCGAAAACCACGGAGACCGCGCTCGAAGTCGTCGAGGGCATGCAGTTCGACCGCGGCTACGTGTCGCCGTACTTCGTCACCAACCCGGACAAGATGCAGGTCGAGCTGGAGGACGCCTACGTGCTGCTCACCGACCGCAAGCTCGCCGCGCTCAAGGATATGGTGCCGCTGCTCGAAGCGGTGGCCAAGAACGGCCGCCCGCTGATGATCGTCGCCGACGACATCGAGGGCGAGGCGCTCGCCACGCTGATCGTCAACAGCCTGCGCGGCGTACTGCGCTGCGCCGCCGCCAAGGCGCCCGGCTTCGGCGACCGCCGCAAGGAGATGCTGCAGGACATCGCCGCGCTGACCGGCGCCGAGCTGATTTCGGAGGAGCTCGGCCTGCGCCTGGAGGACGCCGGCATCGAGCGCCTGGGCCGCGCCAAGCGCGTGCTGGTGGATCGCGAGCACACCACCATCGTCGGCGGCGCCGGCGACCGCAAGACGATCGAGGCGCGCGTGCAGCGCGTGCGCCGCGAGATCGACGCGGCGACCAGCGACTACGACCGCGACAAGCTGCGCGAACGACTCGCCAAGCTGGCCGGCGGCGTCGCCGTGATCCGCGTCGGCGCGCCGTCCGAAGCGGAGATGAAGGCCAAGAAGGACGCGCTCGACGACGCCATTTCGGCGACCAAGGCGGCGGTCGCCGAAGGCATCGTGCCCGGCGGCGGCCTCGCGCAGCTGCGCGCCTCGGCAGCGATCCTGCCCGACGAGGAGAAAGCCGTCGGCGACGAACGCACCGGCATGCAGATCCTGCGCCGCGCGCTCGAAGCGCCGGCGCGCGCGATCGCCGACAACTCGGCGGTCGACGACGGCGTGGTGGTGGCGCGCATGCTGGAGAGCCAGGGCAACCTCGGCTTCGATGCCGCCGAAAAGCGCTACGTCGACATGTTCGAGGCCGGCATCGTCGATCCGACCAAGGTCTCGCGCATCGCGCTGGAGAACGCGGTGTCGGTCGCCGGCGTGCTGCTGCTGACCGAGGCGACGCTGACCGAGAGCGTCGATCCGGAGGATCAGAAAGCGCTCGCGCCGGAGTGAACCGGCGCGCACGCGGCCAGGGGCCCTGATCTCCGGATCAAGGCACTAGAGCCGTTCCGGCAGCAGGCGGCGGATGTCGGCGAGCTGGCGCCGCACCATGTCCTTGCCGATCTGGCTGGCGACCAGACGCTGCGTCGGCCGGTCGAGATGGCGGCGCAGCAGGCCGAGGAAGTTCGGTTGCGCGACGAGATGGATGCGCAGGTAGCGCTGTCCGAGCCGCTCGCTGCGCAGCTCGGCGCAGACGCGGCGCGCGAATTCGTCGGCCAGATGGCGGCGCGTCGCGTCGCGCTCGTCGGTGGCGTGGCCGCCGGCATGCGACGGCGTCGCCAGATTGCCGGACTGGTCGGCGTCGAGTTCGTGTTCGCGCAGGCGGAAGGCCGGATTCTGCAGCGCGGTATGCTCGACCAGCGCGGCGCGCGGCGTCGCCGCGGTGAGGAAGCGTGCGCCGCCATGGTCGGCGACCACCACGCAGATCGGGCGGCTCACGGTGCGACGACGAATCGGAAGGCTGCTCATGGATGGGCGATGCTCGCTGAGTGTTGATCCGCGGCCTGCGCGGCCGCGGCGGGAAAATGCGGACCGACGACGGCGCGCGTGCGCGCCAGCTGTTTCAGCACTTCATCGTCGTCGAGCTGATGGAAGTCTTCGTAGTAGGCGCCGACCGTGCCCGCGAACTGCGCCGGCAGCTGCGCGACCACGACGGCGTCCACGGCCTTCTCGAGTTCGAGCATGGCTTCGCGCGGCGCGACCGGCACGGCGACGATGATCCGGCTCGGTCCGTCGCGACGCAGTTCGGCGATCGCCGCCTGCATGCTGAGGCCGGTGGCGATGCCGTCGTCGACGATGACGGCGCACAGGCCGTGCGCGAAGACGCGCGCATGGTCGTCGTTGTAGAGCCGACGGCGGCGCTGCGCCTCGGCATGCTCGGCGGCGATGCGTTGCTCGAGCCAGGCCGGATCCAGATGTGCGCGCTCGTTCTCGTCGAAGACCGCGCGGCCGCTTTCGGCGACGGCGGCCACGGCACGCTCCGGCTGTGCCGGATGACCGATCTTGCGGACGATGACGAGTTCGAGCGGCAACTCCAGTTCGAGCGCCAGTTCGCTGGCCACCGGCACGCCGCCGCGCGGCAGCGCGTAGATCACCGCGGGCTGCTGCAGCAGCGGCTGCAGACGATGCGCCAGCAGCTTGCCGGCCTCGCGGCGGTTATGGAAGCGCATGGCTGCCGGACTCGGCGTCGGGCGCCTGTGGCCTGCGCTTCTTCCACTCGATGTGCGGCGCCGCTTCAAGGCCGCTCGCGCCGCGCGCGCGACGCGCGATACGCGCGAAGGGCGGACGGTCATGTGCATCGTGGCGCCGGCGTGGCAGGTGCAGCGTGGCTTTCATGCGAATCCCCGGCTCGGGTATTGCCCGTCACGCTAAGCCGCCGGACGGCGCGCGGCCTTGACGCAGATCAACGCGGCGGAGCGCGGCACTGCCGAAGCTCGCCGGGATTGCATCGCGCGCGGGATTCCCCCATCCGGTCGCAGCCGACGCTTCATGCCCGCGCGCCGTCGTCTGCCTTCGCCGACGTATCCGCGTTGCGCCCATGCTTCTGGAGATCACGATCATGAGAACCGACATGCAGATCAGGAAGGACGTCCTCGACGAGCTGGAATGGGATCCGGCGATCGACGCCGCCGGCGTCGGCGTTGAAGTGCGCAACGGTGTGGTGACCCTGAGCGGTCATCTGCGCAGCTATCCGGAGAAGCTCGCCGCCGAGCGCGCCGCGCAGCGCGTATCGGGCGTCAAGGCCGTGGCCGTCGAAGCCGATGTCCGCATCAGCGACGGCAAGGCGCGCAGCGACAGCGATCTGGCCCTGGCGGCCAGCGATGCGCTGCGCTGGAATGCGCTGGTGCCGGAGGACAGCGTCAAGGTGCTGGTCGAGGACGGCCGCCTCACGCTGAGCGGCCAGGTGCCGTGGGCCTACCAGCGCTCGGCGGCCGAGTCCGCGGTGCGCGATCTGCTCGGCGTGGTGTCGGTCAACAATCAGGTCACCGTCAGGCCGAAGGCCTCGGCCGGCAACGTCAAGGGCAAGATCGAGGCCGCGCTGCATCGCGCGGCGCGGCTCGATGCGCAGGCCATCACCATTTCCGTGGACAGTGGCCGTGTGACGCTCGACGGCACCGTGCATTCACTCGCCGAACGTCGCCTCGTCGAGGAAGCGGCGTGGTCCGCGACCGGCGTCTCGGCGGTCGTCGATCGCCTGCAGATCGTCGACTAGCGACACGCGGCGGCTCGTCATGCCGTACGCCAGCAATGACGAGCTGCCGCCGGCCTTGCGCGCGCGTCTGCCGGCACATGCACAGGACATTTTTCGTGAGACGTTCAACAACGCCTGGCAGCACTACGCGCACGATCGGCGCCGCGAGGAGATCGCGTTCCGCGTTGCCTGGGCCGCCGTCGGCAAGCAGTACGTGAAGACGCCGCGCGGCTGGCAGCCGCGCCAAGCGACCGCGTGAGAGGACCTCGCGGCAACATTCCGGTTCAACGCCGGCCCGCCGCTGATCGGCTCTCGAACTACCGACCGTCGCCTCGTCCCGGGTTTTTCGCGACATGTGTGCGAATTCGCACTGTAGGCCGTGCTCGCATCGTGCAAGGTGCGGCCTATCTCACTGGCTGATGAAAGCCTCATGAATATCGGGTATTCACGAGTAGCGCGCTGTCGTCGCCGCGTTTGCGCGGGTGGCGAAAGCCGGTGACGTGGGGCAGGCGGAGCGTATGAGTCGACAGTCCGTTCCGCCGACCGATGCATCGAACCGTGATGGAGCGGACGAATGCGCCGAATTGTCCGCGGCCTCGTCCCAGCGAAGTCACGCGAGGGCGCTCCCTGCGCCTACGTGGTCGACGACGATGAAGCGGCGCGCGGCAGCCTGGAATTCCTGCTGTCGGCACTCGGCTGGAACGTTCGCGGCTTCTCGACCGCGGACGATTGCCTCGCCGCCATCCGCCAGCAGCGACCCGCCTGCGTGATCACCGACCTGCGCATGCCAGGCTTCGACGGCGCGCGGCTGACGGCCGTGCTCCATGTCAGCGATCCCGACATTCCCGTCATCGCCGTCACCGCCTTCGACTTCGAGTCGAACGCGGTGCGCGATGTGCGGGCGGCGGGTGCGGTCCTCCTGCAGAAACCGGTGAACCTCGACGCCCTCGAAGCGGCCTTGCGCGGCATCGGTGCCGCGCCGGCCGCCGCGCCGCGCGCCGCCGTTACCGCCGCCGCCGCGACCCAGGCCGTACGCACCGAGCGCGACGAGCTGCTGCAGCTCGCCTATCTCGCGGCGCACGATCTGCAGATGCCGATCAACTCCGTCATCGAGCTCGTGCATCTGCTGCGCCTGCAGTTGGCCGGCGTGCTTACCGGCGACGCCAGCCGCTCGCTGAACCTCGTCGAGGAATGCAGCGGTCACATGCAGCTGATGATCCGCCAGCTGCTGACGCTCGCCCGCACCGATGGACGGGTGGATCGCGGGCAGGATGTGAATGTCGATGAAATCGCCCGCAGCGGCATGCTGGTACTCGGTGTCACCGCCGCGGACGCGCCGGGCCGCTTCATCATCGACGGCAAACTGCCGACGGTGCGCGGCAATCCGCTCGAGATCACCCAGCTTCTGCAGAACCTGATCGGCAACGCCATGAAGTTTCACGAGCCGGGCGCCGTGCCGGAAGTGAGGCTGTCGGCGCAGCCGGACCCGGACGGCTGGCACTTCATCGTCGCCGACGACGGCATCGGCATTCCGCAAGAGCAGCTGGCGAACGTGTTCGAGCCGTTCATGCGCCTGCATGCCGTGGCGCGCTTCCCCGGGACGGGCCTCGGCCTCGCGCTGTGCCAGCGCGTCATCGAGCGCGGCGGCGGACGGATCTGGGCGGAATCGGAGCCGGGGCAGGGCAGCCGTTTCCATTTCGTTCTGCCGGCCGCGGAGCGATCCGCGCCATGAACGACACCTATCCGCGACTGCTCATTGCCGATGATCAGGCCGCCGAGCGCCACGTGCTCCAGCAGATATTCGCCGCCGATTACGTAGTGGCGCTTGCCAGCAGCGGCGAGGAAGCGCTCGCGCTCAGCGCCGCCGACACGCCGAATCTGATCCTCCTCGATGTCGAGATGCCCGGCATCGGCGGCCTCGAAACCTGCAGACGGCTCAGGGCGCGCCCCGCCACGGCGTCGGTGCCGGTCATCTTCGTCACCAGTCACGATGAGCCCGAGTACGAGGCCGCGGGCCTGCTGGCCGGCGCGACCGACTTCATCGGCAAGCCGGTGCATCCCGACGTGGTGCGCATGCGGGTAAGGACGCAGCTGCAGCTCAGGCTGCACTCGGAGCGGCTCGAATCGCTGGCCTTCCAGGACAGCCTGACCGGCGTCTTCAATCGCCGCTATTTCGACCTGCATCTCGAACACGAATGGCAGATCGCGCGGCGCAACAGCACGCCGCTGAGCCTCGTGTTCATCGACGTCGACCGCTTCAAGTCCTACAACGATCGCTTCGGCCACACGCGCGGCGACCAGTGCCTGCGCGAAATCGCGTCGCTGCTGTCGTCGGCGCTACGCCGTCCGCAGGATTTCGTGGCGCGCTACGGCGGGGAGGAATTCGCCTGCCTCCTGCCGTCCACCGACGCGCCGGCCGCGGCGCGCACCGCCGAGTATCTGCGGCAGCGCATCGAAGCCGCTGAAATCGGCGGGCGGCACGACCTGCGCGTGACCATCAGCGCCGGCGTCGCGAGCCAGATTCCCGACCACGGGCTCGAGGCCCGCATCCTCGTCGAACGCGCCGACCGCCATCTGTACCTGGCCAAGAAAAACGGCCGTAACCGCGTCAGCGCCTGAGGCCGGCATCGCGCACGCTTGGCCGTCGCGCGACGCATGCGCTTCATTGCCCGCGGCGGCGCCGCTTGAGCACAATGTGCGGCCCCTCCCAGGCGAAGCGCAGGCGATGCCCCGCAAGCAGAGCGCCGGTCTGCTGGTCTACCGACACCGCGACAGCGGGCCCGAGGTGTTCCTCGTGCATCCGGGCGGACCGCTGTGGGCGCGCCGCGACGACGGCGCCTGGTCGATTCCGAAAGGCGAGTTCGGCGATGGCGAAGACGCCTTGCTCGCGGCGCGGCGCGAATTCGTCGAGGAGACCGGGCAGACGGTCGACGGCGTGTTCCGCGCGCTGGCGCCGGTGCGTCAGCCGGGCGGCAAGCGGGTACATGCCTGGGCCGTCGAAGGCGAGGTCGACGCGCAGCGCATCGTCAGCAACCGCTTCACCCTGGAATGGCCGCCGCGCTCCGGACAGCGTCGCGAATTCCCGGAAGTCGATCGCGCGCAGTGGTTCACGCTTGACGCCGCGCGCGTCAAGCTGCTGAAGGGCCAGCGGCCGCTGCTCGGGGAGCTGGAGGGCTGGCTGCACGATGCGCGGCGCTCCTGATACGGCGGGCGCCGCTCATGCCGCGTGCTGCTGCGCCTGGTCGGCGGGCGAGCGGACGATCAGCACGTCGTTGTTGACGCCGGCGGTGATGGCGATCGCCGTGCTGCCGAGCAAGCGGTCGAGCACGCCGCTGTCGCCGCGCGCGCCGACCACGACCAGATCGTGCGGACGTTCGCGCAGGTAGGCGCCGAGCACGTCGGTGGGCGCGCCGTACTCGACCAGGCTGCGCAGGCGGCCGCGCACCTTCGGCGCCAGATCGGCGGCGGCGATGAAGCGCTGCAGCTCGCTCACGGCCAGGGTCTGCGCGGCGCCGGCATTGGCCTCCGGCTTGCCGAAGTGCTCGAACGGCACGCGATAGCCGTGCAGCACGGCGACATCGCCCATCGGGAACAGGCGTGTGGCGCACTCCAGGGCACGGCGCGCGCAGGGTGAGAAATCGCTGGCGACGATCGACGCGCCGTAGGCGCCGTGCGCGCGCTGCTTCACCATCAGCACCGGCCGGTCGGCGTGCTGCACGAGCTTCTCGATGGTGCCGCCGAGCTTGTGACTGCCGAGCAGCGATTCACGGTTGAGTCCGACGACGATGAGTTCGCAGTCGAATTCGCGCGCGCGTTGCAGCACGGCCTTGTACGGTTCGCCGTGATCGACCACGACCTGCAGATCGACGCGGCGATCGCCGAGGTCGGCGCGCAGCTGATGCTCGACGGTCTGCGCCACGGTCGCGCCGCGTCGCCATGACGGTGCCGTGTGCGCGGCGTCGGCCTGCGGCGCCACGTAGAGGGCGAACAGCGTGGCGTTCCACTGCTGCGCCAGCTGCACGGCACGCTCGAAGGCGCGATCGCTGCGGCAACCGAGTTCGGTCGCCAGCAGGATGCGCCGCGCGACATCGACGACGTTCTTCTTGCGGGTGGACATGGGTTTCTCCTTCGCGGGTTTCCATGCCAGTCTCGGCATGCCATGCACCGCCTTCATTGACGCGCGTCAAAGCGCACGCCGGCCGAGGCCCGCGGCGGTCGCGACGACGCGGCCATCGGTGCGGTGGCCGACGCTTGGCACGCGCCTGTGGCCGCTCGGCGGCGCGCCTTGACCGGCGTCAAGGTCGCGCATGCGCCGCCTGCGTACCGTGAGGACGGAACATCAGGACACGGTGCCGTCATGCATCCACAGCAGAGGCCGAGCGTCGGCCAGTGGTATCGGGACGTCGGCGACGGACAAGTCTTTCAGGTGGTCGCGGTCGACGCACACGACGCGAGCATCGAACTGCAGTATTTCGACGGCACGCTCGGCGAACGCCGCCTGACGGAATGGTATGCGCTCGATGTCGAGGCGACCGAGCCGCCGCAGGACTGGACCGGGCCGTTCGATGGCGTGGCGCGCGAAGACGTCGCCGACGACGCGCAGGTGCCGGCGGCGGACTGGGACGAACCCTATGCGACGGCGCGCGACGCCGGCATCGACGAGGACGCGGCGTTCGAGCCGAGCGACGGCGACGTCGCGCTGCTCGATGCGGCGCTGCTGGAATACGACGCGCCGGCCGAAAGCCCGATCGTGCGCGCGCCGCCGGCAAGGGCATCGCGCGCGACCGTGGCGCGGTCGCACGACGACTGAGGCCGGCGCGGGCGCATCCGTCGCCACGGCCGGCATCGCTTCGGCGAGCCGCTCGCCAGCGGCGCGGCCGATGCGGATCACGGCGCGCCACGCCGGCGCAGGAGTGTGGAGGAGGACGTCGCATGTTCGAGATGCCAGCACTGCACGCCGCGCCGCGCCGGCCCGGCGTCGCCGTCTTTGCGCTGGCCTGGCTCGGCGCGCTGCTCTGCGCGACGTCGGCCTGCCATGCGCAGCCGCCGTGGCCGGACTGGCAGGCCTTCGCCGATCGCTTCGTGCAGGCCGACGGCCGCGTCGTCGATCTGACCTTCGAGCGGAAAAGCACGTCGGAAGGACAGTCGTATGGCTTGTTCTTCGCGCTGGTCGGCAACGATCGCGCGCGCTTCGACGCGATCCTCGACTGGACCTCGCAGAACCTCGCCGGCGGCGAACTCGGCGCCCGGCTGCCCGGCTGGTGCTGGGGCCGCCTCGACGACGGCCGCTGGGGACTGAAGGACAGCAACGCCGCCGCCGATGCCGATCTGTGGATCGCCTACGACCTGCTGGAAGCCGCGCGGCTGTGGAAGGCGCCCGCGTATGCGGTCACCGCGCGTGCGCTGCTGGCGCGCATCGCGGCGCAGGAAGTCGTCGAGACCGGCGAGGCCGGTCCGCTGCTGCTGCCGGCGCCGGTCGGCTTCGCGCTCGGCGACGGGCGCTGGCGCATCGATCCCTCGTATCTGCCGAACCCGCTGTTCCGCTATCTGGCGACGGTCGAGCCGGACGGTCCCTGGCGCCGCGTGTGGGAGGCCTACGTGCGGCTGTGGCCGCAGATCTACGCATCGGGCATCGCCCCCGATCTCGTGCTCGTCGATCGCCAGGGCCGCGTCAGCGCCGATGCGCAGCGCCCGACGGCGAGCTACGACGCCATCCGCGTCTACCTCTGGGCGGCCATGGCCGGCGAGGACGGCGCCGAGCTGGTGCGCCGCCTTAAGCCTTTCGCCGAGCTGATCCGCGCCGCCGGCGCGCCGCCGGAGGAGGTCGAGACGGCGAGCGGACGCGCCGTGCCCAAGGCCTGGTCGCCGATCGGCTTCATGGGCGCCTCGCTGCCGTTTCTCGATGCGCTCGGCGAGCGCGAACTGCTCGCGCGCGTGCGCGCGCGCCTGCAGCTCGAACGCGGCAAGGCGCGCCTCGGCCGCTCGAGCAACTACTACGACGAGGCGCTGGTGCTGTTCGGACTCGGCTGGCTGGAAGGCCGCTACCGCTTCGATGCCGAGGGCCGGCTGCAGCCGGCGTGGGCGGCGCCGGCGACGCCCTGAGCCGCGCGCCCGCCACCGAGCCGCGCGGCCTTGATTTCGGTCAGGGCGCCGGCGCCTGCCGTGCGACATCCTGCGGCCATCGACGGGAGACAGCCTCATGAAAGTTGCAGAAGTGATGAACCACCGCCTGGTCAGCGTGCCGCCGCAGACACCGATGCTCGACGCGCTGCGCCTGATGCTCGACGAGAAGCTCAGCGGCCTGCCGGTGATCGACGCGAGCGGTGCGCTGGTCGGCATCGTCAGCGAAGGCGACTTCATGCACCGCGCCGAACTCGACACCGAACGCCGGCATCCGCGCTGGCTGCGCCTGCTGCTGGGCCCGGGCCGGCTCGCCGCGGAATACGTCGGCGAGCACGCGCGACGCGTCGAGGAGGTCATGACGCGCGAGGTCTACAGCATCGCCGAGGATGGCGAACTCGCCGACGCCGTGGCGCTCATGGAACGGCATCGCATCAAACGTCTGCCGGTGACCAAGGACGGCCGCGTGACCGGCATGCTGAGCCGCGCCGATCTGCTGCGCGCGCTGTTGTCGGCCGGCAGCGCGCCGGCGAAGACGGTGGACGACGACGCGGTGGCGCTGCGCCAGCGCATCGTCGAACGCATCGCACGGCAATCCTGGGGGCCGAGCGCGACGGTGAGCGTCAATGTCCGCGACGGCACGGTCGACCTGCATGGCGTGCTCTACGACGACCGCGTGCGTGATGCCTTGTGCGTGATGGTCGAGAACGAGCCCGGCGTGCAACGGGTGCGCGATCACCTGACGACCATCGAGCCGAACACCGGCACCGTGGTGCGCATGCCGCCGGGGCTGGCGGCTTAGGGCCTGTTGACCTCGCGGGCCTCGTCGTGACGCCGCCGCGCGGCGGCGCCCGTCGCTCGCGTGCGTCGAACACGCGGCGCGCCTCGCTTCTTGCGCAGCGCCAAAAGGGTCTCGGCGACGGCGATGGCCAGCGCATCGACAGGCCCTGGACGGCGCCCGTATTGAGCGAGATCAAGGCGGCGCCGCGCGCGCGCCGCTAGGGTCGGTACTCAAACCCAAGGGATGCCTGCCATGTCACGTCTTCAGCAGAAGGTCGTCATCGTCACCGGTGCGGCGGTCGGCCTCGGCCGGGCGATGGTGATTCGCATGGCGCAGGAAGGCGCCGCGGTCGCCGCCTTCGATGTCAACGACGGCGAAGGGCAGGCGCTCGCCGCCGAGCAGCGCGAACGCGGCCTCGACGTGCACTACTGGCACTGCGACGTGTCGCGCGAGGCGGAAGTGGCGCAGGCGATCGGCGACGTGGTGACGAAGTTCGGGCGGCTCGACGCGATCGTCAACAACGCCGGCGTCGCCGGCGTCAGCAAGCCGACCCACGAGATCAGCGAGGCCGAGTGGGACTTCGTGCAGGCGATCAACGTCAAGGGCGTGTTCTTCGGCACCAAGCACGCGGTGCCGCAGCTGCGCAAGGCCGGCGGCGGCAGCATCATCAACCTGTCGTCGATCTACGGTCTGGTCGGCGCGCCCGACGTGCCGCCGTACCACGCCTCCAAGGGCGCGGTGCGCCTGATGACCAAGACCGACGCGCTGCTCTACGCGCGCGATCGCATTCGCGTCAACAGCATCCATCCGGGCTTCATCTGGACGCCGATGGTCGCCGGCTACCTGCGCGACGGCGGCGCGCCGGAGGCCGGCCACGCCGCGCTCGCCGCGCTGCATCCGCTCGGCCACATCGGCGAAGCCGACGACGTCGCCTGGGGCGCCGTCTACCTGGTGTCGGACGAGGCGAAGTTCGTGACCGGCGCCGAGCTGGTCATCGACGGTGGCTACACGGCGCGCTGAAGGCGCGCATGCATCACGTCCTGCAACTGCTGTATCTCATGCTGCCGGTGTACGCCGCCAACATGGCGCCGCCGTTCTCGCGCTGGTGGCCGTGGCCGAATCCGCCGATCAGCCGGCGCTGGCTCGGCGAGCACAAGACCGTCGTCGGCTTCGCGTTCGGGCTCGTCGCCGCGCCGCTCGTGGCGGCGCTGCAGGCGCTCGTCGACGGGCCGGGCAGCCTGACGCCCGGCGCGCCCTGGTTCGCGATCGGCATGGCGAGCGGCTGGGGCGCGATGCTCGGCGACTCCGCCAAGAGCTTCGTCAAGCGCCGCCTCGGCATCGCGCCGGGCGCGCGCTGGATTCCGGCCGACCAGCTCGATTTCGTGATCGGCGGCCTGCTCATGCTGTCACCGTGGCTGACCCTGTCCTGGGGCGACGTCGCGACGCTTCTCGCGCTGAGCTTCATCGGTGATCTGGCGGTGAACCAGCTCGCGTTCCGCCTCGGCATCCGCCGCAGTCCGTGGTGAGCGGCGCCATTCTTGACCTGCGTCAATGCCCGCGCGGCGCGCCGGGAACATCGTGCAACAGGCCGTCGTGGCCGCCATGAACGAGAGGAACATCCCATGCAGAAGACCCAGGGCAGCAAGAACGACGCACAGGAACTGCGCGCGGCCTGGCAGCGCATGCGCACCAGCTGGCGTCACACCGAGAAATCGCTGCACGAACTGATCGATGCCAACCGCGAACTGGCCAACTGTCTGGGCAAGACCGGCGCCGCGCGCGCGAAGACCGCGTTCGATCGCTTCGACCGCCTCGTCCGCCAGCTCGACGGCAATCGCCTCAAGGCGCACCAGCACGTCGAGAAGCTCGCCGCGACCGCCGGCCTGAAGAAGACGGCGCCGCGCAAGCGGGCGGCATAGGACGCGCGGCGCATGAAGGACGCGCTGATCGTCTATTACTCGCGCAGCGGCAACACGCGCCGCCTGGCGCAGCAGCTCGCCGCGCGGCTCGACGCCGATCTCGAGGAAATCCGCGAGCGGCGCGGCCGCGGCGGCGCGCTCGGCTTCCTGCGCAGTCTTTACGACGCGCTGCGCGAGCGCGAGCCGCCGATCGAGCCGCCGAATCTCGATGCCAGCGGCTACAAGGTGGTGATCGTCGGCTCGCCGGTGTGGACCGGTCACGTCGCGGCACCGGTGCGTCGCTACCTCACGCAGTACGCCGGCGCGCTGCGACGGCTCGCCTTCTTCTGCACGTATCGCGACGCCGGCGGTCCCGAGGCGCTCGCCGAGATGGCAGCCCTGCGCGAGCCGCTGGCGGAAACCATCGAATACGACGATTTCCCGAGCCTGGCGCTCACCGAGGCGCAGCTGCGCGAGGGGGCGGAGGAAAAGGTGGCGCGCTTCGTCGCGGCGGTGCGCCGCCGCACCGCCGTGCGCGGCGCGCCGCCGCGGCGCGGCCCGCGCACGAAGGCGGTCGGGCGCGGCCGCAAGGTCGTGCCGCACTGACGGCATCGCGCGCCGCCAGCGACCGGCGATCGACCGCGCGCGGCCGATCGTCGCGCTATGTGCGCCAGCGTACGGAAGCGCGCGCCGGGCGGCCCGCAGATTGGCCGCACCGATCCGCCGCGAGCGGTCACCGAGGAGAACCTGCATGACCCGCGATCGACGTTCCGCGGCCGCTGCCGGCCGCGCCGGCGGGCGGGGCTGACGCGTGCGGCATGGGCGAGGCGCCTGGCACGCAGTGGCGATACGGCGCCGCTGCCTGCGCGCGGTGCTGCTGGCGGCGCTCTGCGCGTTGCCCGGCGCCGGCGCCATTGCCGGCCCGCCGCCCATCACGGACGGATCGCGGCCCGCCGGCCATGTGAGCGTGCGCGAGGGGGCCATCGTCGCCGCGCTCGCGCTGCTGATCGGCGGACTCGCCGGCCTGGGCTGGCAGCGCCGCGCCGACCTTCTCGCGCATCGCGCGCAGCTGGCGGCGATCGTCGAGAACTCGAACGATGCCATCATCGGCAAGGATCTCGACGGCGTCATCACCAGCTGGAACCACGCCGCCGAACGCATCTTCGGCTATGCCGCCAGGGAGGCGCTCGGCCGCACGCTGAGCGACCTGCTGGTTCCCGCCGAGCGCAAGGCGGAAGAACGCCGCATTCTCGAGACCGTCGTGCGCGGCGCGACGGTCGACCCTTTCGAAACCGTGCGCCGCCATCGCGACGGCCACATGGTCGGCGTGTCGGTCACCGTGTCGCCGGTACGCGATGCCTCGGGCGCGATCGTCGGCGCGGCGAAGATCGCCCGCGACATCAGCGCCACCAAACAGGCGCAACGCGAGCTGCAGCGCGCGCAGGCGCGCCTGCTGCAGACCACGCACACCCTCGGCATCGGCCTCTGGGAATGGGATCCGCGCAGCGGCGCCCTGCGCTGGGACGACAAGATGTTCGAGCTGTACGGCCGCCGGCGCGAGGACGGCGCGCCGAGCTGCGAGTGCTGGCGGGCCAGCGTTCATGCCGACGACCTGAAGCGCTGCGAGCACGACGTCGCGGAAGCGCTGGCCGGACGGGCGCCGTTCGACACCAGCTTCCGCATTCACACGCCGGCCGGCGAACTGCGGCATTTTCTTGCCAAGGGCATCGTCGAGCGCGACGAGGACGGCACCGCCTGCCGGATGTTCGGCACGAACTTCGACATCACCCAGCTCAAGGAACAGGAGACGCAGCTGCGCGCGGCGCTGCAACGCATCGGCAACGGCGAGGCGCGCTGGCGCGAGCTGGCCAATTCGATGCCGCATCTGGTGTGGACCTGCAGCGGCGAGGGGCCGTGCGACTTTCTCAGCGAGCAGTGGGTGCGCTACACGGGAATTGCGGAACGCGCGCAGCTCGGCTTTGGCTGGATGGAACAGGTGCACCCGGACGACCGCCCCGAACTGCTGCGGCGCTGGAACGCCGCGGTGGCGGCGCGCGACGTCTTCCACGTCGAGTTCCGCATCCGCCGGCACGACGGCGCGTACCGCTGGTTCGACACGCGCGCGGTGCCGCAGATCGACGCCGCGAGCGGCGCGGTGCTGCGCTGGTTCGGCAGCAACACCGATATCGAGGACCACAAGCAGGCCGAAGACGCGGTGCGCCGGCTCAATGCCACGCTCGAACGGCAGGTGGCCGAGCGCACGGCGCGCCTGCAGGCGGCTATGGCGCTGCAAAGCGCGATTCTCAACAACGCCGCCTTCGCGATCGTCGCGACGGACACGGACGGCACGATCAGCGGCTTCAATCCGGCGGCCGAGCGCATGTTCGGCTACCGCGCCGAGGACGTCGTCGGCCGGGCGACGCCGGCGGTCCTGCACGAGCCGCAGGAAGTCGTCGCGCGCGCACAGGAGTTGAGCGCCGAGCTCGGCCGCGCCGTTGCGCCCGGCTTCGAGGTTTTCGCGGCGCGGGCGCGCGGCGGCGAGACCGATACCAGGGAGTGGACCTACATCCGCAAGGACGGCTCGCGCTTCCCGGGCTGGCTGTCGGTGAGCGCACTGCTCGACGAGCAGGGCCGGCCGATGGGCTTCATGGGCATGGTCGTCGATCTCACCGAGCGGCGTGCCCAGGAGCAGCGCATCCGCGACAACGAACGCTTCCTGCGCGCGCTGACCGACAACATCCCCGGCATGGTCGGCTACTGGGATCGCGAGCTGCGCTGCCGCTACGCCAACCGCGAGTACCTGACCTGGTTCGGCAAGAGCGCCGAACAGATGCACGACATCACCCTGCCGCAGCTTCTCGGCGCCGAACTGTTCGCGCGCAACGAGCGTTACGTGCGCGCGGCGCTGCGCGGCGAAACGCAGCGCTTCGAGCGCACGCTGACGCGCAGCGACGGCAGCGAGGGTTACACCTGGGCGCACTACATCCCGGACATCGATGAAGGCGAGGTGCGCGGTTTCTACGTCGTCGTCTCGGACGTCACCGAACTGAAGAGGGCGCAGCTGGCGCTCGAATCGCTGAACGCGTCGCTGGCGCAGCGCACGCGCGAGGCCGAGGCGGCGACGCTGGCCAAGAGCCAGTTCCTCGCCAACATGAGCCACGAAATCCGCACGCCGATGAACGCCGTGCTCGGCGCCCTGCAGCTCCTGCATCGCACGGTGCTGTCGCCGGTGCAGCTGGACTATGCGCTGAAGGCCGAATCGGCGGCCCGGGCGCTGCTCGCCATCATCAACGACGTGCTCGATTTCTCGAAGATCGAAGCCGGCAAGCTGACACTCGAGCGCCAGCCGTTCCGGCTCGACACCCTGCTGCGCGAGCTCGGTGCGATCCTGTCGAGCACGCTCGGCGCGCGTGAGCTGGAGCTGCTGTTCGACGTGGACCCCGAGGCGCCGCTCGATCTGGTCGGCGATTCCCTGCGCCTGCAGCAGGTGCTGCTGAATCTCGCCAGCAATGCGATCAAGTTCACCGAGCGCGGCGAGGTGGTGATCGCTGTGCGCCTGCGCAGCCATGACGCCGGCAGCGGCGTGCTCGAGTTCGCCGTCAGCGACACCGGCATCGGCATCAGCGCCGAACAGCTGCAGCGCATCTTCAACGGCTTCGAACAGGCCGAGGCCTCGACCACGCGGCGCTACGGCGGCACCGGGCTCGGTCTGGCGATCAGCCAGCGCCTGGTCGCGCTGATGGGCGGCGAGCTGCAGGTCACGAGCGAGCCGGGGCACGGCAGCCGCTTCAGCTTCGCGCTGACGGTGCCGCTGGCGCCGCGCGGCGCGCGGCCGCGGCTCGCGCCGCCGACGCTGCGCGATTTGCGCGTGCTGATCGTCGACGACAATGCGAGCGTGCGCACGGTGCTGAAACGCGTCGCCGCCTCCTTCGGCTGGCAGGCGGTGACCGCCGCCGATGGCGGCGCGGCGCTGGCGTGCTGGCAGGCCGGCGACGACCGGCCCGACGTGGTGCTGGTCGACTGGCGGCTGCCCGACATGGACGGCTGGACGCTCATCGAGCGCATCCGCGCGCGCGCGCCGGCGCAGCGGCCGCCGGTCTTCATCATGACCGCCACGCACGGCCGCGAGGCGCTGGAAGGTGCGCCCGAGCGCGACGACTCGCTGCTCGACGGCTTCCTGATCAAGCCGCTGACACCCTCGGCGATCGTCGATGCGGTCGGCGCGGCGATCGCCGGCCAGGGCCGCCATCGCGCGCGCGCCGCGGCGCCGCATCGCCGGCAGCGCCTGCGCGGATTGCGGCTGCTGCTGGTCGAGGACAACCTCACCAACCAGCAGATCGCGCACGATCTGCTGGTCGACGAGGGCGCGCACGTCGACGTGGCCGGCAGCGGCCGCGCCGGCATCGAGGCCGTCCGCCACGCGCAGCCGCCGTACGACGCCGTGCTGATGGACATCCAGATGCCGGACATGGACGGCTACGCGGCGACCGCGCAGATCCGGCAGCTGGCCGGCGCGCCGCCGCCGATCATCGCGATGACGGCGAACGCCCTGCCGCAGGATCGCGCCGCCTGTCTCGCCGCCGGCATGGTCGATCACATCGGCAAGCCTTTCGACATCGAACACCTGGTCGCGGTCCTGCTGCGCCACGCGCGGGGCCTGCGCGTCCCGCCGCCGCACGCCGCCGCGGACGCGCGGCCGGCGATCTGGCGCAGGCGCTGGCGCGGCTCGGCGGCAATCGCCGGCTGTTCGTGCGCGAGGCGAACGCGTTCGTGCACACCTACGCCGACATCGCCGAACGCCTGCGCGCGCAGCTCGCCGAAGGCGACACGCGCGCCGCGGCAGCCTTGCTGCACATGCTCAAGGGCGTGGCGGCCACTCTCGGCGCGACGGCGCTCGCGCAGGCGGCCGCCGAGCTGCAGCGCGACATCGAGGCCGGCCGCCACGCCGAGCGGCTCGATGCGCGCCTGCGGCGTTTCGCCGCGACGCTGCAGGCGGCGCGCGCGCAGCTCGCCGAGCAGGCGACGCGGCTCGCCGCCGACGGATCGCCGCAGGGCGACGCGGCGACGGTCGACGTCAGGGCGGGGCTCGATGACCTCGCGGCCCTGCTCGCCGAGCGCAACATGAAGGCCGTGGCGCTGCACGACAGCCTGCGCGAGGCCCTGCAGCGCCTCGATGCCGGGCGCGCGTCGGCGCTGGCGCGCGCCATGGACGGTCTCGACTTCGCGGCGGCGGGCGAGCTCTGCGAAGCCCTGGCCGGCTGCGCGCAGGCATGACGCGCGAAAGGCCCTGCCTGCTGGTCGTCGACGATCAGCCGACGAACATCCGCGTGCTCTACGAAATATTCGGCGCCGACCACGAGGTGCTGATGGCGACCGGCGGCGCGCAGGCCGTCGAGCTCTGCCGTCGCGCGGCGCCGGACCTGGTCCTGCTCGATGTGGCGATGCCGGACCTCGACGGTTACGAAGTCTGCCGGCGTCTGAAGGCCGATCCGCTGACGCGCGAGATTCCGGTGATCTTCGTCACCGGCTCGGACACCGCCGAGGACGAAACGCGCGGACTCGAAGCCGGCGCCGTGGACTTCATCAGCAAGCCGGTCAATCCGGCCGTGGTGCGCGCCCGCGTGCGGACGCATCTAACCCTGAAGTCGCAGGCCGATCAGCTGCGCAATCTGGCGTTCGTCGATGGTCTGACCGGTCTCGCCAACCGGCGCCGCTTCGAGGCAGCCCTGGCCAGCGAATACCGCATCTGCGCGCGCGCCGGCGAAACGCTGGCGCTGGTGATGCTCGACGTCGATTGCTTCAAGCAGTTCAACGACTGCTACGGCCATCAGGCCGGCGACGACTGCCTGCGGCGCGTCGCGCAGGCCTTGCTGGCGCGGATGCGCCGGCCGCGCGACCTGGTGGCCCGCTACGGCGGCGAGGAGTTCGTCTGCCTGATTCCGGCGATCGAGGCGGACGCGGTGCCGGACTTTGCCGAGGAACTGCGCGCCGCCGTCGCCGCCGAGCGCATCCCGCATCTCGCCTCGACCTGCGCGGCGGTCGTGACGGTCAGCGCCGGCCACGCCACCGACAGGCCGGCGACGGGCAGCGGCCCGCAGGACTTGCTCAAGCGCGCGGACCAGGCCCTGTACGCGGCCAAGCGCGCCGGCCGCGATCGCGTGGTCGCCGCGCCGGCCTAGGCGCGCGCGCGGGCCTGGCGCCCGCCGCCGGCGCCGAAGGCGCGCCCGGCATCGGCCGGCGGACGGTGCGGCGGATCGCGGCGCGAATTCATTCCGCCGCCGCCCGCGCGGCGGCTCCGGCGTGCGCGCGTCGTGTGACGGCACGGCGCCGGCGCGGGCCCGCGGCACCGGCGCCGGCATGGCTGACCAGCTCCTGCAGCTCGGCCGCGAAGGCGTCGAGCAGCAGGCGCGGCGAACGCATCACGGCGATGTCGCTGGAGATGCCGATGCTGGTATGGCCGGCGTAGCTGAGCAGGCTGATGCCGATGCCGATGCCGCCGCTCTGCGGCGGCCAGAAGACGATGTTGCGGATGTGCGCGCCGGCGAAGCGCAGCGCGTGCTCCGGGCCGGGCAGGTTGGAAACGACGGCGCTGGCCTGGCGGCCGATGCGGCCGACCAGCGCGCGCTCGACGCGGCCCGGCAGTTCGCCGGCGATGGCCAGGCCGACGAACACGGCGTGCGCCTGCCGCGAATCCTTGAGCCGCCGCATGCGGTCGGCGACGGCTTCGAGCCGTTCGTGCGCATCGGCGAGCCCGATCGGCAGATCGACGAGGCCGAGGCCGAAGCGATTGCTCAGCGAGGCGTCGGACGATTTGCGCAGATTGATCGGCACGGCGATGCGCAGCTCCTGATCGGGCTTCGGCGTCACGCCGTCGTGGCGCTGCATGTAGTGCGAGAAGGCGCCGCTCAGCGCGGCGAGCATGATGTCGTTGTGCTTGCAGCCATAGGCGTGCGCGGCGTCCTTGATGGCGGCCACGCTCGGCAGGTCGTGACTCCAGGCGACCGCGCGGCGGCCCGACAGGCTGCTGCCGAAGGCCGTCGGCTGCTGCCGGCTGCTGCCGAGCAGGGCGACCAGCGCGGCGGTGTCGCGTCCGAGTTGCAGCGACTGCCGGACCAGTCCGAGCGGCTCCTCGCTGCCGCGCGCGATGAATTTCCCGAGGCGGCTCAGCGACGCGTCGAGCGCTTCCAGGCGCCCGATCCAGCGGGCGAGCGGGCCGCGCCGCGGCAGCTCGGCGGGCACGCCCGGCAGCGCGGCGCCGTCGTGCAGGCCGAGCAGCAGCTGCATCAGGCCGATGCCGCCGCCCATCGCATGGTGCGCGCGGAACAGCGCCGTGACGCGGCGCGGCGTGGTGCTCAGCAGGCTGACGTGCCACAGCGGCCGCGTGCGGTCGAGATGACGGCGCATTTCGGCGGCGACCGCGTCGGCCAGCGCATGTTCCTCGACCTTGCGCACGCTGATGTGGTCGAGCGGGTCGACGCGCAGCGCCCGCTGCCAGGCCGAGGGCTTGCGCGCGTGGTCCGGGCATTGCGCGAAGCGCGGGTGGCGCAGCAGGCGCTCGAACATCTCGCGGCGCAGGGCATCGACATCGTCGACGCCGTCGAGCTCGAGGATGGCGCAGATCACCATCGGCGAGCGGTCGGTATCCATTTCCAGCCAGGCGCGGTCGACGGACGGAATCGGTTCGTTGTCGGCGACGCGCGGCGCGGCGGCGGTTTCGGTGTTCATGGGTCTCCGGTGCGCGCGGTGGGTCTGTGGCGCGGCATTGATGCAAGCCTGCGCAGCCGCCGCCGCCCGTGCATTGACGATGATCAAGGCCGGCCGCGCGCCGCGCGCGCGGCGGCCGAGGCGCGGCCCTTGCCGCGGCGCCGGATTGACGGCGATCAATGCGTGCCGCGCCGGTCGGCGGCAGGCTCGGCCACAGTCCGCCGGACCGGCGATCGACGGCAGCGCATGTGAAACAGAATCTGGTCGTCTACTACTCGCACAGCGGTTGCTCGCGGCAGGTGGCCGAGCGCCTCGCCGCCGGGCTCGACGCCGATCTCGAGGAGATCGTGGAACTGCATCGCCGCCGCGGTCCGCTCGGCATGGCGCGCTGCGTCATCGACGCCTGGCTCGGCCGCGAGCCGGGCATCGTTTCGCCGATGCACTCGCCGCATGCCTACGAGCGCGTGATCGTCGGCGGCCCGGTATGGGCCAACCATATCGCCAGCCCGGTGCGCAGCTACCTGTCGGAGACGATGGAGGAGCTGCCGCGCGTCGCCTTCTTCTGCTGCTGCGGACGCGACGGCGCCCACGCGCTCGGCGACATGGCGAGCCTCAGCGACTGCACGCCGGAGGCGACGCTGATGATGCTCGACCGCGAGATCCAGGCCGGCGATTTCGCCAAGCTCGATGACTTCGTGGCACGCCTGCGCAAGACCGGCGCGACGGCCGCTTCAGTGGAGCGCGCAGCGTAGGCGCGGCGCGCGCGGCGCGATGCCGCGCTTCGCCAGGTCGAGCAACAGGAGCAGGGTGAGGCTGGCGGCGAGAACCGTCGCCAGCGCCGCCGGCGGCAGCGTGCCGAGGCCGAGCAGCCGGCGCAGCGGCGCGATCAGCTGGCTCAGCGTCAGCATCAGCAGGGCGAGCGCGAGCACCCACCACAGCGTGCGATTGCGCGGCCGACCCATGCCGCGCAGGCCGGCGGCGAACGAGCGGTTGACGAAGATCAGCACGACATTGCCGAGCAGCAGGCCGGTGAAGGCGAGCGTGCGCTGCGCCTGCGCGTCGGCGCCGAGCCCGGCGGCGTGCAGGTAGAGCGCGCTCACCATGGCCAGCGAGGCGAAGCCCTGCAGCGCCGCCCAGGCCAGCATGCGGTTGGGCAGCAGCGCTTCGCCCGCCGCGCGCGGCGGGCGGCGCATGAGGTCCGGCTCCGCGGCTTCCGCTTCGAAGGCGATCGAGCACACCGGATCGATCAGCAGTTCGAGCAGGACGATGTGCACCGGCGTCAGGATCAGCGGCCAGCCGAGCAGCAGCGGCAGCAGCGACAGTCCGGCCACCGGGATGTGCACGGCGACGATATAGACGAGCGCCTTGCGCAGGTTGTCGTTGATGCGCCGGCCCTGGCGCAGCGCCGCGACCAGCGAGCTGAAGTCGTCGTCGAGCAGCACCAGCGCGGCCGCTTCGCGCGCCACGTCGCTGCCGCGGCCGCCCATGGCGACGCCGATGTGCGCGGCCCGCAGCGACGGCGCGTCGTTGACGCCGTCGCCGGTCATCGCCACGACTTCGCCGTCGCGCTTCAGCGCCTCGACGATGCGCAGCTTCAGCTGCGGCGGGATGCGCGCGCACACGGCGGCGCCGCGCAGGCGCATGCGCATGGCGTCGTCGTCGAGGGCCGCGAGCTCGGTGCCGAGCAGCGGCGCGGCGTCGGTCGCCAGCCCTGCCTGGCGGGCGATGGCACTCGCGGTCAGGGGATGATCGCCGGTGACCATCACCACGCGCACGCCGGCGGCGCGGCATTCGGCGATCGACGCGACGACGCCGGGACGCAGCGGATCGGCGAAGCCGATGAGGCCGCGGTAGCGCAGCGGCGCGGCGTCGAGCGTGGCCGGCGGCGCGCGATCGGCCGGCCAGTCGCCGTCGGCGAGTGCCAGCACGCGGATGCCGCGCGCGGCCAGGTCGGCGACGCCGGCGCGCAGCGCGGCGAGCGCCGTCGCGTCGAGACCGCACAGCGCGGCGATGGTTTCCGGCGCGCCTTTCGCGGCGAAGCGCAGCGCCTGACGCCCGGCGTCGCGCCACAGCAGCGCGTAGGCCGGCAGGTCGGCGCGAAAGCCGTATTCACGGGCGATGCGCGTGACGTCCGGTGGCATCAGGCCGGCGCCGCGCGCCGCGTCGAGCAGCGCGCGATCCATCGGATCGACCGCCTCCGGCTTGCTGGCGTGCTGCGCGAGCGTCAGCATCGCCAGCCGTTCGGGCGACGCCGCATCGTCGATGCCGCCGGCCGCGCGACCGGGCGCGGCGAGGGCGACGAGCCGCATGCGGTTGCAGGTCAGCGTGCCGGTCTTGTCGGTGCACAGCACGGTGGTCGCGCCGAGCGCTTCGATCGCGCTTGCCCGTCGCGTCAGCACCTTGAGCTGCGCGAGACGCCGCGCGCCCAGTGTCTGGAACACACTGAGCACCAGCGGAAACTCCTCCGGCAGCATCGCCATGGCCAGCGCGATGCCGGCCAGCAGACCGGCCAGCCAGCCGTCGCGCCACAGGCCATGAATGAGCACAACCAGCAGGCTGACCGCGAGGCCGACGCTGCCGACCACGCGCACCAGGCGGCGGATCTGCCGCTGCAGCGGCGAGGGCGGCTCCTCGATTGCCTGCAGCAGGCGGCCGATCTTGCCGATCTCGCTGCGCGGACCGGTCGCGCAGACGAGTCCGGTGCCGTCACCGCGCACCACCAGAGTGCCGGCATAGACCTGATCGGCCGGTGTCAGCGACGCGTCGGCATCGCGCACGGCGTCGGCCGACTTCGACGCCGGCAGCGATTCGCCGGTCAGCAGCGATTCGTCGGCCTGCAGATCGCGCGCGCCGAGCAGACGCAGGTCGGCCGGCACGCGATCGCCCTCGCTGAGCACGACGAGGTCGCCGCACACCAGGTCGCGGCCGGGGATGCGCTGCAGCCGTCCATCGCGGATCACCTGCGCGCGCGGGCTGCCCAGTTCGCGCAGCGCTTCCAGCGCGCGCTCGCCGCGCACGCTCTGCCAGATGCCGATGGCGACCGACATGCCGGCGAAGCACAGCAGCAGCAGCGCCTCGCCGTGATCGCCGAGCGCGAGATAGATGACGCCGGCCGCCAGCAGCAGGCGGAACATCGGTTCGCGCAGCACTTCGGCGGCGATGCGCAGGGCGCTGCGCCGCTGTCGCCGTTCGAGTTCGTTGGGTCCGTCGGCCGCCAGACGCCGTGCGGCTTCGGCGGCGCCGAGTCCGCGTCCGCGCGACGTGTCCGGCGCCGTCGTGCTCACCGTGGCGCCGCGCGCCGGCGCGTGCCGCTCACGCGGCGCGCGTCCATGGCGTGTCGCCGCCGGGCGGCGCCGGCGGCGTCGCGATGCGTGCGGCCAGCGTCTTCGCCGCACCGTCGGACTTGACGACCAGCACGCTGCACGGCAGCGCGTCGAGCAGGCGTGCCGTGGTGCCGCCGATGACGATGCGTCCGGGCCGGCGGCGATAGCTCGCGCCGAGCACCAGCAGCTCGGCGCCGATCTCGGCGGCGAAGTGGGCGAGCGCCGGCGCCGTCGGCCCGACCAGGAAATGCCGCTGCGCGGCGGGCAGGCCGTGGCGCGCGGCGAAGGCGGCGAAGGCTTCTTCGTGCGTGCGCCGCATGGCTTCGTAGATGCCCGGCGGCAGCAGGGCATCCGCGGCCGGCGCCGCCGACGGCGCCATCGCGTCGAACACGTGGGCCAGCTGCAGCTCGGCGCCGTCGATGGCGGCGAGCAGGGCGGCCTGCCGCAGCAGCTTGTCGTTGAGTCCGTCGCCGGCGAGGACGTCGGCGGCGACGACGATGCGGCGCGGCGGCTGACATTCGTCGCGAACCAGCATCACCGGCACCGGGCATTCGCGCATCAGCTGCCAGTCGAGCGCGCTCATCAGCGGTCGCGGCAGGCCGGGCGCCTGCTCGACATCCTTGACCACCAGATCGGCGGCGCAGGCGCCGACCTGCGCGAGGATCGCCTCGGCGGCGTGCGCACTCCACACCGCCTCGGTCGTCACCTGCAGACCTTGCGCGCGCAGGGCCTCGGCCTGCTCGGCCAGCCAGGCGTTGCGCTGCCGCAGGAAGATCTCGCGCATGCTGCGCATGTCCTCGGCGCGCAGGCGGGCGACGACGTCGAGCGTGGCGCGATGGTCGAAGACGACCAGGTGCAGCGCGGCGCCGCTGCGGCGGGCGAGCCGCACGGCGCGCTCCAGCGCCGGCGCATGATGCAGGTCCGGCTTGGCGATCAGAAGAATGCGGGCGTAGGCGTTCATTGCGTATCGGACTGGCGGGCGCACGAAAGCGAACCAGCCGCAGCGCGCCGCGGCATGGCGGTTCTCATCTCGCCACAGGCCGGCCGGGGCGGCCTTGACCTGCATCAATGCGCCCGGCGACCGGCGCCGCGAGCCTAGAGACAGCCGACCCATCTCCATCGCCGGGCCTCCCGAACATGAGCATTCCCCTCAGCATCGAATTCCGTCATCTCGAACGCAGCGCGGCGCTCGAACAGCTGGCGCGCGAGCACTTCGCCGCGATCGCCGAGCGCTATGGCGACGTCCTGCGCGGCCGGGTGGTGATCGACATTCCGCAGCACCGCCAGCACGCCGGCAAACCGCTGACGGTCGGCATCCACATCGCGCGCCGCGGCGGCGGTCTCGACGCGTTGCACGAAGGCACGCAGGGCGCGGCGTATGCGACCGTGCGCGACGCTTTCGACGCGCTGCGGCGCCAGCTCGACGACGACACGCGCATCCGCCGCGGCGACGTCAAACACCACGCCGAAGACGCGCTCTAGGATTTCGCCGCCGCCGCATGAACGCGCAGCCTTACCGGCGGATCGTCTGTCTCGCCGAGCCGGCGTCGCCGGCCGCCGGCGTGCATCAGGCGGCGCTGCTGGCGATCGCCGGCGGCTGCCCGCTGCGGCTGCTGCGCATCGAACGCTCGCGGCCGATCGATTTCGCCGCGCGTCTGTTCTCGCGCGCCGCGCGCGCCGCGCGCGATAGCTGGCTGACGCAGGCGCGCGGTTCGCTCGAAACCATCGCCGGCCGCGAGCGGCGCAACGGTGCGCTGGTCGACGTCGAGGTCCTCTGGGGACGCGGCGGCCTGCGCGCCTGGTGCGCGGCGCTGCGCGCCGGCCAGGCCGATCTCGTGGTGCGCGAAGCCGGCGCCCTCGGCCGCGGACGATTCCGGCTCGCGCGCGGCGCTGCGCCTGGCGCGCGCCGGCGGCGTGCCGGTCTATCTGCCCGACGAAGGTGTGCGCCGTCTGCCGCGGCGCCTGATCGCGCTGCTGCCGGCCGGCGATGCATCGCCGGCCGTCGTCGCCGGCGGTCGGCTGATGATGGACGCGCGCTGCTTCGCCGAGCTTTGCGGCGCCGAGCTGCACGTCGCGCTGATCGGCACGGATCATGACACTCACTCGCAGAGCCGCGCGCTGCTCGCGGCCAGCGCCAGCGCCGGCAAGGTGGCGCGGCAGCACTGCCATCACCGTGATGGCGACTGCGCGACCGCTCTCGACGCGCTCTGCCGGTCCCTGCCGGGCAGCGCGTTCGCCGTCGCCGCGACGGCGCCGGCCGCGCTGCTCGAGGCGGCCGCGGCACAGCCGCATGGCCTGCTGCTGGTCCCCGCCACGTCCGGCCTGTCGGGAAAAACCTGAGCGGACGGCTTGACCCAGGTCAAGGCGGCAGGCCGCCGCGCCTGTTCAACTGTCCTGCAACGAGACAAGGCAAAGAGGCCCCATGTCGAAAATCGCGCGCGTCCTGGTCATCGTCGAGCACGTCGACGTGCAGACGGCCGCGTTGCGCCGCGCGGTGCAGCTCGCGCGTCGTGCCGGCGCGCAGCTGTATCTGCTGCAGTGCGTGTTCGAACCGGTGGTCGAGGTGGCGCGCGTCAACGCCGGCAGCGAGGTCTACCGTCTGGCCAGGGCGCAGCTCGTCGAGCGGTATCGGCGCGCGCTCGATGCGCAGGCGGCGGCGCTCCGCGAGTCGGGCATGGTCGTCGAAGCCGAAGTGCTGTGGACCGCCGAGCCGCACGATGCCGTGCTGGTGCGCGCGCTCGAGCTCGAGCCGGATTTCGTCATCAAGGATCTGCGGCCGGCGCGGCGCGGCGCCCGGCGTGCGCCGACGAGTGCGCTGGACGGGCGGCTGGCGCGCACCTGCCCGGTGCCGCTGATGTTCGTGCGCCCCGATACGCCGCTCCTGCCGCGCCACATCGCGCTGGCCGTGGACCCCGGCCTCGATGCCGACGACGTCACGCATCCGCTCAACGAAGCGCTGGCTGCCACCGCGCTGCGCGTGGCGACGCTCGCCGACGCCGATCTGCGCCTGGTGCATGCCTTTCCGTTCCGTCGCCCGGTGCTGGCGGTGCGCGCTTCGGTCGACCTGCGGCGCCTGTACAACGACGTGCGTGCGAGCACCTACGACAAGTTCGGCCGCTACGCCGACGCACATGCGATTCCCGCCGACCGTCGCCACTGGCTCGACGCCGGCGAGCCGGCGCCGGCGATCGTGCAGTTCGCGGCCGCGCACGAGATCGACCTGCTGGTCATCGGTTCGACCTATCACTCGATTCTCAGCCGGCTGCTGCTCGGCAGCGTCTCCGAGGCGGTGCTTGCCCGCGCCGCCTGCGACGTGCTGCTCGTCAAGCCGGCCGATTTCACCGCGCAGCTGCAGCGGCATTATGACTTCGCCGCCTTGCGCGAACGCTACGCGCCGGCGCAGGCGGCCGCGTGAGCGGCGTAGCCGGGACACGCCGCGATGCGGGGGTATTCAGGGTGTCGGTCGTGCCGCACAGTGCGGCCGTCCGGCAGGCAAGGCGGCGCGGTGCAGGCGATGGACTTCGGGGGTAGGTATGACGACGGCAATCGGTCCCAGCAGTAATCGGCTGCTCGCGCAACTGTTGCGGGCAATCGGCGTCGCCACGCTGGCGCCGCAGCTGACCAAGGTGAAGCTCAAGGCCGGGCAGGTGCTGCACGAGGCGGGCGTCACCATCTCCTACGTCTACTTTCCGGTCGACGCGCTGGTCTCGCTGCTGCAGGTCATGGCCAACGGCGCGGCGACCGAGATGGCGATCGTCGGCTGCGACGGCATGATCGGCTCGGAACTCATGCTCGGCGTCGACCGCACCACCAGCCGCGCCGTCGTGCACTGCGAAGGCCACGCCTACCGCCTGTCGATCGAAGTCTTCATGCAGGCGCTGCAGCGTTCGCCGACGGCGCAGCGCATGGTGCTGGCCAGCGCGCGGGCGCTGATGGTGCAGACGGCGCAGACCGTGGCCTGCAACCGCCATCACTCGCTCAACCAGCAGCTCTGCCGCTGGCTGCTGCTCGGCGTCGACCGGATGCCGGGCAACGAGCTGCGCGTCACCCACGAGAATCTCGGCCATGCGCTCGGCGTCCGCCGCGAAAGCGTGACGCTGGCCGCCAGCAAGCTGCGCGAGGCGGGCGCCATCCAGTACAGCCGCGGCCTGGTGCGCATCCTCGACCGTCGCGCGCTCGAGAACGAGGCCTGCGAGTGCTACCGCATCGTCACCAGCGAGTGCGAGCGCCTGCGCAGCGCCGCCGAGAACAGCGACGCTCTCCCATCCGTGTTGCAGCGTACGGACGGCGCGTCCGCATTGCCGGACATTGCGGCTCACCGCTCCGAGCCGACACACGATGCGCCACGCTCCACCAACGACCGCCGCCGCGGCGACCGGCGCAGCCCGACCGATCGCCGTGTCCGGCAGGTCGCCGTCGCTTTCGCCGACCGACGCGTCAGCGGCGAACGGCGTGGCGGAGCCGCGTCCGAACGGACCGGATCTGCGGAAAAACCGCCTGCTCGCGGACTTGCCGGATGAGGAAGCGCGTCGGCTCGGCGCGCTGATCGAACCGCTGGTGCTGCGCGCCGGCACGCAGCTGTGCGGCGACGGCAGCGTCTTCGAGTACGTCCATCTGCCGGCCGGCGCCGTCCTCGGCCTGCTGGCGCCGGGCGGCGTCAGCGCCGTGCAGGTCGCCCTGGTCGGCGACGAGGGCATGTTCGGCGCGCCGCTGTTCACCGATCTGCCGCTTGCGCCGCTCGGCGCCGTGGTGCGGCAGAGCGGCGCGAGCTACCGGGTGTCGGCGCGCGAGCTGCGCCGCCTGCTCGGCGACAGCAGCTTCCTGCGCCGCCGCTTCAGCCGCTATCTCTACGTGCTGATGACGCAGATCGCGCAGGTGGTCGCCTGCACCAGCGTGCACAGCGTCGAGGAACGGCTGGCGCGCTGGCTGCTGGCGACGCACGACCGTTGCACCGGCGACATCTTCCGCCTCAAGCACCAGACGCTCGCCGACATGCTCGGCGTGCAGCGCACCGGCATCTCGCTGGCGGCGGCGCGTCTGCGCGATCGCGGCCTGATCCGCTACAGCCGCGGCGTCGTGCAGATCGTCGATCGCGCCGGCCTCGAAGCGCGCGCCTGCGCCTGCTACCGCTGGTCGCGCGAACTGCACGATCGCACGCTGGCGATGCCGTCAGCGACGGAGGCCATGTTCTAGGGCCTGTCGGTCCGGGATCGGTTCAGGCCCCGGCGCGGGCGGTGCGTCCGCGCCATCGGTGTGGCGTCGAACAGACGGCAGCGGCCGTGGCGGCGAGCATCACATGCATCGAAGCGCAACACGGGCAGGGACATGGACAGGATGGCAGCGCCGGCCGACGGCAGCCTTGGAGACGAGATCGCGATCGTCGGCATGGCCGGGCGCTTTCCCGGAGCCGGCGATATCGCGACCTTCTGGCGGCAGTTGCTTGAAGGCGTCGAGTCGATCTCGCAGTTCAGCGCCGCCGAACTGCAGGACAGCTTCGCCGACGACGTGCGCCGGGCGCCGAACTTCGTCGCCGCGCATGGCGTGCTCGACGGCGCCGGGCAGTTCGACGCCGAGTTCTTCGGCATGTACGCGCGCGAGGCCGAGCTGACCGATCCGCAGCACCGCGTGTTCCTCGAATGCGCCTGGGAGGCGCTCGAGGACGGCGGCTGCGATCCGTCGCGCGAGCGCGGCGCGATCGGCGTGTTCGCCGGCTGCAGCATGAACACCTACTTCCTCCAGCACGTCTGCCGCGATCGCGCGGCGCTGGAGGCATTCACCAGCAACTTCCAGCTCGGCGGCTATCCGACGCTGCTCGGCGCCGGCCGCGAATTCCTCGCCACGCGCGTGTCGTACAAGCTCGATCTGCGCGGCCCGAGCTTTACCGTGCAGAGCGCCTGCTCGACCTCGCTCCTGGCCGTCGCCCAGGCCTGCCAGAGCCTGCAGCTGTATCAGTGCGACGCGGCGCTGGCCGGCGGCGTGTCGATCACCTTTCCGCAGCAGCGCGGCTACCTGCACGTCGAAGGCGGCATGGGTTCGGTCGACGGCCATTGCCGGCCGTTCGACGCTGACGCCGGCGGCACCGTGTTCGGCAGCGGCGCCGGCGTGGTGATGCTCAAGCGTCTGGCCGACGCGCTCGCCGACGGCAATGCGATCTACGCGGTGATCCGCGGCTGCGGCATCAGCAACGACGGCGCCGGCAAGGTCGGCTACACGGCGCCGAGCGTCGACGGCCAGGTCGGCGCGATCGACATGGCGCTCGCCGCCGCCGGTGTGGCGCCGGACTCGATCGGCTTCATCGAATGCCACGGCACGGCGACGCCGCTCGGCGATCCGATCGAAGTCGCGGCGCTGCGCCGCGTCTACGCCGGCGACACCTTCGTGCCGGCGTCCTGCGCGCTCGGTTCGGTGAAGGGCAACATCGGCCATCTCGACGCCGCCGCCGGCGTCGCCGGCCTGATCAAGGCGGCGCTGTGCGTGCGCGAGGGGCTGCTGCCGCCGACCGTGCATTTCCGCCGCGCCAATCCGCAGCTCGATCTCGAACACTCGCCGTTCTACGTCAATGATCGCCTGCGCGAGTGGACGCCGCCGGCGCCGCGCCGCGCCGCGGTCAGCTCGCTGGGCGTCGGCGGCACCAATGTGCACGTCGTGCTCGAGCAGGCGCCGCCGCACGCCGGCGGCGGTGCGCCCGGCGCGACACCGCAGCTGCTGGTGCTGTCGGCGCGCAGCGCGACCGCGCTCGACGCGGCGCGCCAGCGCCTCGCCGCGCATCTGCAGGCGCATCCGCAGCAGCGCCTCGACGACATCGCCTGGACCCTGCAGACCGGCCGCCGCCGCTTCGAGCATCGCACTTGCGTGGTGGCCGTCGATCACGCGCAGGCGATCGCGCGTCTCGGCGCGCCGCCCGCCGCCACGACGGCATCGGCTGCGACGCCGCGCGTGGTCTTCATGTTTCCGGGGCAGGGCGCGCAGCATGCGCAGATGGCGCGGCAGCTGTACGAGACGCAGGCCGGCTTCGCCGCCGATCTCGATCGCTGCGCCGAACTGCTGGCGCCGCAGATCGGCGGCGATCTGCGTGCCGCGCTGTACGCCGACGAGGCCGGCGCCGCGCCTGCGCACGGCACGCTGTTCGCGCAGACCGCGCTGTTCAGCATCGAGTACGCGCTGGCGCGCCAGTGGATGCGCTGGGGCATCCAGCCCGACGCCATGATCGGCCACAGCGTCGGCGAGTTCGTCGCCGCCACCATCGCCGGCGTGCTGTCGCTCGAGGATGCGCTGGCGATCGTCGCCACGCGCGCGCAGCTCATGCAGCGCATGCCGGCCGGCGCCATGCTCGCCGTGCGCGTACGGGAAGCCGAGCTGCTGCCGATGCTGCCCGAGGCGCTGGGCATCGCCGCCGTCAACGCGCCCGATCTGTGCGTCGTCGCCGGCGACGAGGACGCGGTGAGCGCGTTCGAAGCCGCGCTGACGGCGCGCGAGATCGTCTGCCGCCGCCTGCACACCGCGCACGCCTTCCATTCGCCGGCCGTCGAGCCGATCGTCGCGCCGCTGCGCGAGGCGATCGCCGGGCGGCCGCGGCAGGCGCCGGCGCTGCGCTACGTGTCCTGCGTCAGCGGCGACTGGATCAGCGACGAACAGGCGACCTCGGCCGAGTACTGGGCACGCCACGCGCGCGAGCCGGTGCGCTTCGCCGACGGCATCGCCACGCTGCTCGCCGACGGCGCGCCGCTGCTGCTGCTCGAAGTCGGGCCCGGCCGCACGCTGTCGACGCTGGCCGCGCGCTGCGCGCCGCGCGAACGCGCCCGCATCTGGCCTTCGCTGCGCGCGCCCGATGCCGAGGGCTGCGATCTCGAACAGCTGCATGCCGCGCTCGGCGGCCTGTGGGCCGCCGGCTGCGCGCCCGACTGGCAGGCCGTGCACGGCGAGCGTCGCCGGCTCGTGCATCTGCCCACCTATCCCTTCCAGCGCCGTCGCCACTGGATCGACGCGCCGGCCGCCGGCCGCGCGAGCACCGCCGCTTCACCGATCGAGGAATCTTCCGACATGTCCGTTCCCCCGGCCGCCGCCGCCCGCGCCGACGAAGCGCTGATCCGCGAGCTGAGTGCCCAGCTCGAAGCCCTGTCCGGACAGAGCCTCGACGCTTTCCCCGATGACGCCAGCTTCCTCGAAATGGGTTTCGACTCGCTGTTCCTGACGCAGTTCGCGCAGAAGGTGCAGGCCCGCTTCGGCGTGCGCGTCACCTTCCGCCAGCTGCTCGGCGAGCGGCCCTCGCGCGCGGCGCTCGCCGCGCTGCTCATCGAGCAGAACGTCAGGCTGCCGGAGCGCGCGCCGCCGGCCCCGGCGGCGGCACCGGCGATGCCGGCCGCGGCGCCCGCCGGCATCGCGACCGCGCCGTCCGGCATGGAAGCCCTGTTCCGCGAACAGCTGCAGGCGATGAGCGGCCTGATCGAGCGCCAGCTCGCGGCGCTCGGCGCCGCGCCAGCGCCGGCGAACGCGGCGCCGCCGCCGGCCGTCGCGCCGGCAGCGGACGCGCCGGCGGCCGCCGAGCGCGAAAGCGGCGGCACGCGCTTCCAGGTCTATTCGCCGGCGCGGCGCCAGGCGGCACCGACGATCACGCCGGCGCAGCGTCGCCACATCGACGAGCTGGTCGCGCGCTGCACGGCGCTCGCCGCCGCGTCGAAAACCGGTACCCAGCAGTACCGCAGCGTGCTCGCCGATCCACGCGCCGCGTCCGGCTTCCGCGCCGAGTGGAAGGAGCTGGTCTATCCGCTGGTGTGCACGCGCGCGGCCGGTTCGAAGCTGTGGGACGCCGACGGCAATGTCTACATCGACCTGGTCAACGGCTACGGCCAGACTTTCTTCGGCCATGCGCCGGACTTCGTGGTCGAGGCCGTCAAGGCGCAGCTCGACAAGGGGTTCGCGATCGGTCCGCAGGCCGAGCTCGCCGGTCCGGTCGCGGCGCTGTTCGCGGAGATGACCGGCTGCGAGCGCGTGACCTTCTGCAATACCGGCTCGGAAGCGGTGATGGCGGCGATGCGCGTGGCGCGCGCCGTCACCGGCCGTGATCGCGTGGTGATGTTCGGCGGCGACTACCACGGCCAGTTCGACGAAGTGCTGGTCAAGGGCGTGCGCCGCGCCGGCGGCGAGCCGCGTCCGCTGCCGGCGGCGAGCGGCATTCCGGCGGCGGCGGTGTCGAACATGGTCGTGCTCGACTATGGCAGCGAGGAATCGCTGCAGTGGATCCGCGATCACGCCGAGGAGCTGGCGGCGGTGGTCGTCGAGCCGGTGCAGAGCCGTCATCCGGATCTGCAGCCTTTCGAATTCCTGCGCGCGCTGCGCCGCATCACCGAGGCCTCGGGCACCGCACTGGTGATCGACGAGGTCGTCACCGGCTTCCGCACGCACCCGGCCGGCATCCAGGGCCTGATCGGCCTTCGCGCCGACCTCGCGACCTACGGCAAGGTGGTCGGCGGCGGACTGCCGATCGGCGTTCTCGCCGGCAAGGCGCGCTTCATGGATGCGCTCGACGGCGGCGCCTGGCGCTACGGCGACGACTCCTTCCCCGAGACCGGCGTGACCTTCTTCGCCGGCACGTTCGTGCGGCATCCGCTGGTGCTCGCCGCCGCCGCCGCGGTGCTCGAACGCATCCGCCGCGAAGGCCCGCAGCTGCAGGAGACGCTGGCCGCGCGCACCGCGGCGCTGGTCGCCGAACTGCGCGCGCTGTTCGCGCGCTACGGCGTCGAGGCGGCGATCGAGCAGTTCAGCAGCCTGTTCTACTTCAACCTGCACGGCCTGCATCCGCTGGCGCCGCTGCTCTATCACCATCTGCGCCTGCGTGGCGTCAACATGCAGGACGGCTTCCCGTGCTTCCTCACCACCGCGCACAGCGATGCCGATCTGCGCCACATCGTCGACGCGTTCCGCGACAGCCTGGCGGCGATGGCGGCGGTCGGCATCTTTACGCCGCGCGCCGTCGAAGCCGGCGACGCGCTGCTGCCGCTGACCGAGAGCCAGCTGGAAATCTGGCTGTCGGCGCAGCTCGGCGACGAAGCGTCCTGCGCCTTCAACGAGTCGGTCACCGTGCAGCTCGACGGCGAGCTCGATCGCGACGCCGTGCAGCGCGCGCTCGATACGCTGGTCGCCCGCCACGACGCGCTGCGCCTGCGCTTCGCGCCGAGCGGCGAGTCGCAGCACGTCGCGCCGCCGGAAGCGCTGGCC
Source organism: Solimonas soli DSM 21787 (assembly GCF_000474945.1). Lineage (GTDB taxonomy): Bacteria > Pseudomonadota > Gammaproteobacteria > Nevskiales > Nevskiaceae > Solimonas > Solimonas soli. Next base: position 322,992 of record NZ_AXDW01000004.1, read on the forward strand.
TGTCCGTACGTCGATCTCGCCGCGGCCGACGGCGTGCACGCCGGCTCGCGCATGGCGGCGCTGATCGTCATCGATGCGGCGACGCCTTTCGATCTGGTCGAAGGTCCGCCGGTGCGCGCGCAGCTCCTGCGTCTCGCGCCGCAGCGTCACGCCCTGCTGCTGACCGCGCATCACATCGTCTGCGACGGCTGGTCGATCAACGTGCTGATCGACGAGTTCCGCGCGCTCTATGCCGCGGCCTGCGAGGGCGGAAGCGCCGCGCTGCCGCCGGCGCCGTCGTTCGCCGCCTACGTCGCCCGCGAGGCGGCGCGCGACGCGCAGGCGCTGGCCGCGACCGAAGCCTGGTGGCTCGGCCAGTACGCCGACCTGCCGGCGCCGCTCGATCTGCCGCTCGACCGGCCGCGACCGCTGCTGCGCCAGTACGAGGGCGGCACGCGCACGCGCCGGCTCGATGCGACGCTGATGGACGCCGTGCGCAAGACCGGCGCGCGCCACGGCAGCACGCTGTTCGGCACGCTGCTGGCGACTTTCCAGCTCCTGCTCGGCCGTCTGGCCGGCAGTCACGACGTGGTGGTCGGCGTGCCGACCGCGGGCCAGTCGCTGAGCGGCGAGCACGGTCTGGTCGGGCACTGCGTCAACTTCCTGCCGCTGCGCGCGCGCTGGGCGGCCGATACCCCGGCGGCGCAGCTGCTGCGCGATGTCGGCCGCATCGTGCTCGACGCGCAGGATCATCAGGACTACACGTTCGGCACGCTGCTGCGCAGGCTCGCCCTGCCGCGCTCGCCCGATCGCCTGCCGCTGACCGAGGTGCAGTTCAACCTCGAACGCCTCGGCGAGGCGGCGCAGGCCGCCGCGCTGAGCCTGAGCACGACGCCGAACCCGAAGGCCTACGTGAACTTCGACCTGTTCCTCAACGTCATCGAATCGGCGCAGGGCCTGCGCCTGGACTGCGATTACAACCGCGGCCTGTTCGACGCCGCCACCATCGACCGCTGGCTCGACTGCTACGTGGCGCTGCTCGAAAGCATCGTCGCCGATGCCGCGCAGCCGGTCAGCCGCCTCGACTGGCTGCGCGCCGCGCCCGCCGCCGCCGCCGCGGCGCCGACCGCGACGCCGCTGCGCGAGCTGTGTGCGCACCAGCTGATCGAGGAGCAGGTCCGCCAGCGTCCGCACGCCGAGGCGGTGGCCTGCGCGGACACGGTCTGGTCGTACGAGGAACTCGATCGCCAGGCCAATCGTGTCGCGAACTACCTGCAGGCCGCGTTCAACGGCCAGCGCGGGCTGGTCGGCGTGGCCGTGCGCCGCAGCGAGTGGCTGCCGGCGCTGCTGATCGGCATCTGGAAGGCCGGCTGCGTGTACGTGCCGCTCGATCTCTCGCATCCCGTCGCGCGCCTCGAACAGATCGCGCGGGAGGCGGAAGTGCTCGCCGTGCTGACCGACTCGGGTGCCTACCTCAACGGCCTCTGCGCCGCCTTGCCGACCATCGATCTGCTGGCCGAGGCGCAGGCGCTCGCCGCCGGTCCGACGACTGCGCCGCAGGTCGGCATCGAAGCCGACGATCTCGCCTACGTCATCTACACCTCGGGTTCCACCGGCACGCCGAAGGGCGTCGAGATCACGCACCGCTCGCTGGTCAACCTGCTCGAATCGATGGCGCGCGAGCCGGGCTTTGCCGCCGGCGAGCGCCTGCTGGCGACGACCACGATCGCCTTCGACATCGCCGCGCTGGAGCTGTTCCTGCCGCTGAGCGTCGGCGGCTGCACGGTGGTGGCGACGGCCGACGATCTCGCCGACGGCTTCCGCCTGAGCGAATGCCTGCGCCATTGCGGCGCCCAGCTGATGCAGGCGACGCCGTCGCTGTGGCGCCTGCTGCTCGAGGCCGGCTTCGCCTCCTGGCCGGGCCTGCGCATGCTCTGCGGCGGCGAAGCGCTGAGCCGCGAGCTGGCCGATCGCCTGCTCGCCGGCGGCGGCCGCCTGTGGAACATGTACGGCCCGACCGAGACGACGATCTGGTCCTCGTGCGTCGAGCTGCACGCCGACGGCGCGCCGATCACGGTCGGCCGGCCGATCGCCAACACGCAGTTCTACGTGCTCGACGCGCACGGCATGGTCTTGCCGGCCGGCGTGCCGGGCGAGCTGTACATCGGCGGCGCCGGCGTGGCGCGCGGCTATCACCGCCGTCCGCAGCTGAGCGGCGAGCGCTTCGTGCCGAATCCGTTCGACAACGGCCGCCTCTACCGCACCGGCGATCTCGCGCAGCGCCTGCCGGACGGCGAGACGCTGGTGCTCGGCCGCCTCGACACGCAGGTGAAGCTGCGCGGCTACCGCATCGAGCTCGGCGAGATCGAGGCGGTGCTCGGGCGCATCGCCGGCGTCGGCGCCGCGGCGGTGGTGCTGCGCGACGATGACGGCGAGCCGGCGCTGACCGCCTTCTACGTGCCCGGCCCGCAGGGCGTCGCCGACGCGGTGGTGCTGCGCAGCCTGCTCGCCACGCTGCTGCCGGAATACATGGTGCCGACGCGCTGGTGCGCACTCGACGCGATGCCGCTGACGCCGAACGGCAAGCTCGACCGCAAGGCCCTGATGGCGCTGCCGCTGGCGCCGCGCGAGGACGCCGAAGCGCCGGCGCGCGCGCCGGCCAATGCGCTCGAACAGCAGCTGTTCGACATCTGGCGCGAGGTGCTCGGCGAGCGCCTGCGCGGCGTCGACACCGATCTGCTGACGCTCGGCGCCGATTCGATCCAGCTGTTCCAGATCGTCGCGCGCGCGCGACGCGCGGGCCTGGCGATCGGCGCCCGCGATCTGCTGCGCGCGCGCAGCGTCGAACGCCTGGCCCAGCTCGTCGAACTGCAGGCCACTACCGAGCGGGCCGATGCCGAGGCCTGAGCGCGACCCACGCGGTGGCATGGAGCGACAGTCATGATCGTCGACGCGGCAATGCGGCGCTACGCGCTGATCCGCCTGTTCCGCGAGATCGCCGGCGGCGGCACCGAGCCGCTCGGCGCCGACGATCTCGAACGGCAATGGCGGACGGTGACCGGCCTGCGCGGCACCGATCTGACGCTGGCGCTGCAGGACATGCTGCGCGATCAATGGCTCGAGCGTGAGGAGATCGACGGCTTCACCGAATACCGCATCAGCCTGCGCGGCGCGGTGCTGATGTCGCAGAGCTGGGAAGGCGTGCCCTGGGGCAGCTGGTCGCAGCGCCTGCGCCTGATGCGCGCGCGCTGGCGGCGCACGCCGTGGCCCTGGCACGTGCGCCGCGGCCGGCGCCTGGTCGACCGCGTCTAGCGCCGCGGGTCTGGTTCGCGCGGGCCGAGCAGCGTGCCGCCGTCGCGCAGGGGCTGCGTCGCCCGCGCGTCGAGGCCGAGCCAGTCGCGCAGCACGTCGTCGGAGTGCTGGAACTGCGCCGGCGCCGCGGTCGGCGCGAACGCCTGTCCCGGCGTCTTCACCGGCGTGCCGGTAAGGCGCACGACGCCGATGCCCGGATGCTCGGTCTCGTACAGATTGCCGCGCGCGAGGAAGTGCGGATCGCGCGCGAGTTCGGCGCGCGTGTTGGCAGGACCGCCCGGCACGTCGTGCTCGATGAACAGCTGCATCCACGCGGCGCGCGGACGCGTCGCGAAGATCGCGCTCAGTTCGCGGTGGATGGCGTCGTCGGTGGCGGCCGTGTCGCCGGCGCCGAGGTCGAGCAGATCGTCGCGGCCGATCGCCGTGCAGAAGCGTTTCCAGAATTTCGCCGACAAGCCCTGGAAGAACACCTTGCCGCCGTCCTGTGTCGCGTATGCACAGAGCCGCGACCAGCCGGCCATCTTGCCGGCGCCGTTGGCGAAGCCCGGCCGCTCGTGCAGCAGGCCGGCATTGAGTTCGACATTGACGCCTTCCGGCAGCCAGTGCGCCGCCGACTCGGCGCCGCTGACTTCGATCCGCGCGCCGCGGCCGCTGCGCTGTGCGCGCACGACGGCTGACAGCACGCCGAGCGCCGCGTAGAGACCCATGGCATGCATGCCGACCGGATGGCGGCCTTCGCGCTCGTGCGGCTCCAATGCGTACGGATTCAGCGAGGACAGCGCGCCGAAGGCGTCGAACGACGGGCCGTGCGAGCCCAGCGTGTGATACGGGCCGTCGCCGCCGAGCCCGGACAGCGAGCAGAACACGAGGCGCGGATGGTCGGCGCGCAGGCGCTCGTCGCCGAGGCCCAGGCGCTCGAGCACGCCGGCGCGCATGCCTTCGATGACGACATCGGCGCGTGCGGCGAGGCGGCGGAACAGGGCGCGGCCGTCGTCCGTCTTCAGGTCGAGGCCGAGACTCTTCTTGCCGCGGTTCCAGCGCAGATGCAGAAAGCTCGGCCCGTCCGGGCTGCCGACCGCCGGCGAGCTGCTGTGGCGCAGCGGGTCGCCATCGAGTCCTTCGACCTTGACCACCTCGGCGCCCATGTCGGCGAGGTAGCCGCCGAGGCTCGAAGGCCCGAGCTGCGCTACTTCGAGCACGCGGATGCCGGCGAGAAAGTCGTAGCCGGCCATGGTCAGCGCGCGCCGTCGAGATCGCGCGCGAGCTGGCGGTGCAGGTGCGCGCAGGCCAGTTCGCTGCGGCCGTAACGGAAGCTGCCGTGCGGCCAGGCTTCGGCGTTCTGCTGGATCCAGCGTTCCATCGGCCAGTCTTCCTGCATCGCCGCCTGTTCGAGAATCTCCCAGCTCTTGTGCACGCGCTTCTCGATGTGCTCGTCGAGAATCTCGCTGCGTACGAGGAAGCGGATCTGCACGGTGCAGCGAGCGGCGCTGTCGAGCGCCGGCCACACCGTCCAGAATTCCACGTGCTCCGGCGCGCCGATCATCATCGCGTTCGGATACAGCACGAGATTGGAGCCGATGTATTTCGAGCCGCCGTCGAGGGCGCCACCGTCCCGGGCCATGCTGCGCAGCCTGCTGCGCGCGCCGAAGTGCTTGCCGTGGCGGCCGAAGTCCTTGAAGACGCCGACGTTGGTCTCGATCAGCTTGCCGACGCCGTTCTGGTGCAGGAAGCGCGGGTGGATGATGTCGATCGCGCCGTCCATCACCAGCTTCCAGTTGATGTCCATCGTGAAGGTCTTGTCGATGACGATCTGCGAATCCTGCAGCCGCCATGGCGCGATCTGCGCATCGACGTCGGTGCCGAACCAGTCGGCGAGCGAGCGCCGAGCGTCGTTGGACAGGTCGACATAGATCAGGCCGTGGCGCTCCTCGGCCCTGAACGGCGTCAGACCCTGCGTGGCGCGCTCGATCGGGCCGAACGAGTTCTCGTACGGCACGTGGCGCAGGCCGCCGCCGTCGCGCTCGTACGACCAGCCGTGGTAACGGCACATGAAGACACGCTTGTTGCCGGACGTTTCCGGCTCGACGCGACCGCCGCGGTGGCGGCACATGTTGAGGTAGGCGCGCACGCCGCCGTCGCTCTGCCGCGCGACGATCAGTGGCATGCCGAGCAGCTCGCGCGTCACGAAGTCGCCGGCGTTCGGCAGCTCCGAGCGGTGCGCCACGAACAGCGGCAGGCGCTTGAGCAGGGCGATCTCCGCCTGCGCGCGCGCCGGGTCGGTGAAATGCGCGACCGGCACGAACAGATCGTCGGCGGCGAGATCGGTCGTGTCGTGCCGCAGATGATCGACGAGGCGCGCGACGACGTCGGCGTCGACCAAGATATCGAGAGGGGTGCTAATGCGGCGACTCCCGGCTTCACGCCGACAGCTGCGCGAACAGCTCGACGAGCTGTGAGCGCGCGATTTTGTTCGACGCCGTCTTCGGCAGCGGCTGCTGGCTGAGACGCAGATGTTTCGGCGCCTTGTAACTGCCGAGCAGGGCGCGCGCCTGTTCGATCACCGCCACCGGATCGGCGAGGCTCGGGCCGTGCACGATCGCCGCGATTTCCTGGCCCCAGCGTTCGCTCGGCAGGCCGAGCACCACGCATTCGAGCACGCCGGGAATCTGCGCCATCGCACGCTCGACTTCGGCGGGGTACACGTTGACGCCGCCGGAGATCAGCATGTTCTTCTTGCGATCGACGATCGTGAAACAGCCGTTCTCGTCGATGCGAGCGAGATCGCCGGTCTTGTACCACTCGCCGTGAAATGCAGCGCGCGTCTCCTCGGGCTTGTTCCAGTAGCCGGCCATCAGCTGCGGGCCGCGTGCGAAGACTTCGCCGACCTCGCCGGCGGCGACCGGCCTGCCGTCGCTGTCGCAGATGCGCAGCTCGATGCCCGGCAGCGCATCACCGCAGGAGGCCGGGAAGCGCGCCGCGACCTCGACGCTCGGCGACGACACGCCGGCGCAGCCTTCGGTGAAGCCGTACTGCTGGCGGATCGTCACGCCCTTGCTGCGGAACAGCTCGAGCAGCGGTCGCGGCACCGGAGCGCCGCCGGTGTAGGCGCTGCGCAGGTGCGAGAGATCGGCCTCGGCGAAGTCCGGCGCCTGCGCGATGCGTTCCCACAGCGCCGGCACGCCGCCGAAGAAGGTAATGCGCTCGTCGCGCAGCAGGTGGTAGGCCCGCATCGGGTCGACCGCCTTCTCGATCCAGGCGGTGCCGCCGCTGACCAGCCATGGCGCGAGGTTCGAGATGACGCCGCCGGTGAACGCGAGCGGCGCGAGGATCAGCATGCGCTCCTCGCCGCCGCGCAGCGCGAAGTTCATGACCAGGCCCTGCATCGCGCAATCGACGGCGCGATGCGTCAGTGCGGCGCCCTTGGGTACGCCGGTGGTGCCGGACGTGTAGCAAATCGCCAGGATGTCGTCGTCGGGCAGGACGGTATTCTCGAAGCGCGCCGCGCCGGCGAGGATCGCCGCGTAGGCCTGCGAGCGTCCGCTTTCGAGATCGAAGATGCGCAGTTCGTCGGCCGGGGCATCGCTGGCGATGCCGAGTTTGGCGATCAGTGCCGGCGTCGACAGCACGGCGCGGCACGCGGCATCGGCGGCGATCTGTTCGAGCTCGAAGCGACCGAAGATCGCATTGAGCGGCACGAAGATCGCGCCGATACGGATCGCCGCCAGAAACTGTACGCACCACGGCAGGCTGTTGCCGAGCAGACAGCCGACGCGATCGCCGCGACGCACGCCGATGTCGGCGAGATGCGTGGCGACGGCGGCCGAAGCGCGGTCGAGTTCGTTCCAGCTCAGGCGCTCCTGATCGCAGACCAGCGCGGTCGCGTCGCCGCGGCGCCTGACCCAGAAATCGAGATAGCGGGCGAAATGCATGGGTAACTCCTCCTCGTTGCCGCTGCGCTTCAGGCGCCGCTGCGCATCAGGTCCGCGGCTTTCTCGGCGATCATGATCGTCGCCGCATTGGTATTGACGCTGGGGATGGTCGGCATCACCGAGGCATCGACGACGCGCAGCGCTTCGACACCGCGCACGCGCAGCTCCGGCGTGGTGACGGCGTCGGCGTCGCCGCCCATGCGGCAGGTTCCGACCGGGTGATAGGCCGGCGCCGCCTTGGCGCGGATGTACCGGATCCAGGCCGCGTCGTCGGGCGGCGGCGTTTGCGGCCGGCGATCGGCGACCACGCGGCGAGCGAGCGACGGCATGCCGAACAGGCGGGCGATGAGCTTCTGTGCCGCGACCATCGTCCGCAGATCACGCTCGTCGCCGAAGAAGCGGTGCACGATGCGCGGCTGTTGCGCGGCATCGAGTTCGACGCGGCCGCGGCTGTGCGGCTGGCACAGCGTCGCCAGGATCGTCATCGTCGGCTCTTTGGGCATGGCGGCGCTCGCGGTCGACACGGTATCGGGCTCGATGTCATAGGCCAGCGGCAGGAAGTGCAGCTGCACGTCGGGTTCGGCGAGGTCGTCGCGCGTACGCGCCAGCGCCATGGCCTGTACCGCCGGCGCGCCGAGCGCGCCGCGCCGGCCGAACGCGAATTCGAGCGCCATGCGCAGGCCGCCGAGCGCGTTCATCTGCGCGTTCAGGCTCGGCACGTTGATGAACTTGTTCTGGCCGACGCCGGGATGCTCCTGCAGATTGGCCCCGACGCCGCGCAGATCGACGCGTGTCGCGATGCCGCTGGCTTGCAGAAGCTCGCCGGGGCCCAGGCCGGAGCGCATCAGCAGCGCGGCGCTGCCGATGGTGCCGGCCGAAACGATCACCTCGCGGCGCGCGCTGACGCGCAATGCCTTGCCGTCGCGCACGACATCGACGCCGACGGCGCGCAGACCGTCGAAGGCGATCGAGCGGACCTCACTGCCGGTCAGCACGGTGAGGTTGGCGCGCCGGCGCGCCGGGCGCAGAAAGGCTTTTTCGGTGCTGCAACGCCAGCCGTCACGCTGCGTGGCGAGAGTCAGGAACGCGCCTTCGAGATGGCCGCCGACGCGATCGTCGAGACGGGGCAGGGCGCTCTCGCGGCAGGCGTCGAGAAAATCGGCGCACAGCGGATGTGGCCCGCGCATCGGCGATACCGTCAGCGGGCCGCCTTGCCGATGTTCCGCGTGCGGCGCGCCGGTCCAGTCTTCGGACTTGAGGAAGTAGCGGTGCACGCCTTCGTAATCCCAGCCGCGCGCGCCGGCTTCGGCCCAGCGGTCGTAGTCGCGACGCGTGCCGCGGACGTAGACCTGACCGTTGATCGAGCTGCCGCCGCCGAGCAGCTTGCCGGCCGACCAGACGAAGCGGCGCCCATCGATCGAAGGGTCCGGCGCCTGCGGGTAGCGCCAGTCATATGCAGGATGGCCGACCAGTCGGGCGAAACCGACCGGCAGCTGCACGAGCGGCGATCTCGCTTCGCCGCCGGCTTCGATCAGGATGACGCGGGTGCCGGCGTCCTCGCTGAGGCGTGCCGCCAGGACCGCGCCGGCGCTGCCGGCGCCAACGATGACATAGTCGGCGGCCGAACCGTCGGCATGGACAGGGGGGATGCTGCCTTCCACGTTGTTTCGCTCCTCGGGGCCCGGTCTGTTGCCGGTTCGCCGCCGACAACCGCGGCGACGATTCATCATCGACGATAAATCTAACGATGTAAAGTAACTGGTTTTCCGCCGGACCATGATCGCTTCCCGACGGCAACGGAGGGCGGCGGCCTAGACAAGAGCGCGGCAGTGTCGGCCGATGGAGAGACAAATTACCAAAGTTGTAATATGATCTTCTTTACCTAATATTATTCAGTCAAGGCCGGCGCGCGCCGCGCGGCCTGGTTACAACCAGAGAGGAATGGATGGAGACGACGCTTACGCCCACGATCCCGGAGCATGTGCCGGCGAATCTGGTCTACGACTTCGATATTTACAACGACGCGCAGATCAAGAAGGACCTGCACGCCTCGTACGCGCGCCTGCATCGCGAAGCGCCGCCGGTGTTCTACACGCCGGCCAATGGCGGTCACTGGCTGATCACGCGGCACGAACTGATGTCGGAAGTAGTGCGCGATTTCGAAACCTTCTCGGCACGCGAGTCGCAGATTCCGCGCGTCGAAAATGCGCCACTGCTGATTCCGCTGAATCTCGATCCGCCGGAGCACACCTGGTATCGCCAGGCCGTCGCACCGTTCTTCGGCCCGCGTTCGGTCGCGGCACGCGAGGAAGAGCTGCGCGAATTCGCCCGCGAGGTGGTCTCGTCGGTGGCGAAGAAGGGCAGCTGCGATTTCGTGCGCGATGTCGCGGCGCCGTTCCCAGTCACCGTGTTCATGCGCATCATGGGCTTCCCGACCAACCGCTTCGACGATTTCCGCGAACTGGCTGAGCGTTTTTTCAACGCACGCGATCCGCAGGAGATCGGCCTCGTCTCGCAATCCATCATCGGCGAGCTGGTCGCCCTGATCGGAGCGAAGAAGGCGGCCGTCGCCGCCGGTGCCGAGAAGAGCGATCTGCTTTCGCAGCTGGTCGACGCGCAGATCAATGGCGGCCCGATCCAGATGGACAAGCTGGTCGCGCTCTGCTTCCTGTTGTTCCTCGGCGGACTGGATACTGTCACCAATGCGCTGAGCTTCGCGATCCGCTATCTCGCAGGCGACAAGCCGCTGCAGTCGCGCCTGCGCGACGATCCCGATGCACTCGTACCGTTCGTCGAGGAGGCGATCCGCCTCTACGGCGTCGTCAACACGCCGCGCATCGTGACCAAGGACTGCGAGCGCCTCGGCGTCAAGTTCCGCAAGAACGACATGGTGCTGTGCCTGCTGCCGATGGCGGGCTGGGATGACATGAAGAATGAAAATCCCGAAAAGTTCGACATCGACCGCAAGATGCGTTCGTACCTGACGTTCTCGACCGGTCCGCATTTGTGCCTCGGGCACTTTCTCGCGCGCCTCGAGCTGCGCATCCTGTACGCCGAGTGGATCAAGCAGATCGGCGAGTTCTCGCTGGCCGACGGTTATCAGCCCAGCTATCGCGCCGGCATGGTGATGTCGCTCGATTCGCTGCCGCTGAAGTGGGCGGTGCGCTGAGGGCTCAGGCGTGCGCGGCGCGTTTCTTCGCGGCGGGCTTGCGCTTCGCCGGAGCCTTCCTGGTCGCCGCCGGCTTCGCGGCGACGGGCTCCGGCGCGAGGAAGCCGTCGAGATAACGCCGGATCGCCGCGACGAAGAGTGCTTCGCCATCGAGATGGCTCGCACGCAGCGCCGCCGCGAGTTGCGGCAGTTCCTTGTGATCGAACGGCGGCATCGGCTCCACACCACGCGCACGGCAGGCCGCCTCGAACAGCGCCGAGCCGAACGTCAGTTTTTCCAGCCCTTCGACCAGCACCATGCGGTGCTCCATCGGCAGCGGACAGATGGTGACCCAGTAATCGTACGAAGCGATCAGCAGGTGGCGCGGGAAGAATTGCAGCAGCAGCGGCGCGGCGTTCGGATGCTGGAGGATCGAGTGCCGTGTCGCGACACACAGCGCGATCATCGTTTCCTTCCAGTCAGTCGACGGATTACGCGGCGCCTTGGCGTCGAGCAGGATGAGGCGCGCCACTTCGGCCAGCAGTTCCGCCTTCTGGCGGAAGTGGTAGTAGAGCGAGGGCGCTTTTACGCCAAGGCGGTGCGCGACGAGTTCGAGGCTCAGCGCTTCGAGTCCGCGCACGTCGATGACGCCCAAGGCCGCGCGTGCGGCACGCTCGCGTGAGATCAACGGTTTTGCCGGCCGGCCCACAGTGTCTTCTGCTCCAGGTAGGGAACGCCAGCTATGTGGCTTAGATTTAACGAGATTCTGCGTTATTGAACGGTGCTGTCAAGTTGCGGCAGTGCGACCGCAAGTATCGAAGAGAAGAACTTCGGCGTCGGCATTTCGTGCTGATGCAGCAGGGCAAGGCGTCGCAGCACGCGAAGGGAAAATCGGCGAAAGCCGCCGCGCTCGAAGCCCCGCAAGCGCCGGCGCGGAGCGTTGCGACAACAGACGCATCATCATCGGCGTCGGGCCCCGCGTCGACCGACAATGGCCTCGCGCCGGACGCGGCATCGTCCGCGGCGCCGGAAGCGCAGGTCGCGGCGGCAGCCGAGGATGCATGGGGCGGAAGCAGCCAATGCGACACGGCGCCCGTGTGCTGTCGGCGGCGAGCGTCTTTGCCAGGTCTCAGTCGCTGTCGAGTGCGCGGTACGCCGCGGCCACCGCGCGATCAGCGGTTCCGTCTGCGCGATGGCAAGCGCATCGGCGGCGCGCAGCAGGCTCTCGTCGGCCCGCAGCACCTCGACAAGACGGACCGTGCCGCGTTCGCAGGCAGCAGCTGAGGCGCCATGATCGATGCATAATGTATATTATGTAAAGTCATGGGAAAGCCACGTCATCAGATCGGCACCACCCGTTCGCCGCAGAGTCCGTCGGCGAGCTTCACGCCGGCGCAGCCCCTTGCCGCCATCGCGCGCTATTTCGGATCGATGCCGAAGTAGGCGTACGCCGAGGCGACCGCGAGCCCCAGCCATGCCTGCCCGAGATTGGTGATCGGCGGCAGTTCCTTGGGATGGTAGAGGCCGACGAAGAACGCCGAGAGGCCGGCCACGACCCAGGCGACGATGTAGATTGCCGACACCCATTTGAGCAGCGTCTTGGAGCGGTCGGTGGCGCCGGCGGCGAGCGCCCGGGCGGCCGGCGCTTCGCCCGGCTTGGTCGCGGCGAGTTCGGCGATCACGAGCGCGGAAACCAGACCGCCGACAACCGCCAGGGCCTGCGCCATGCCGTCGTTGAAGTAGCCGACCGGGTACTTCGTGCAGCCGGCGGTGGCCATGCAGTCGGCGACGAGATAGCCGACGCGGATCAGGTGCAGATAGATGCCCAGCAGGATCGTGGCGATCAGGCCACCGAATATCGCTTTCATGCGCTGTACCTCGTTGATGAGTCTGGATCGGACGGCCGGCGGCTCGCGGTGGCGAGCCTTACAGGCCGAGTGCCTTGAAGGTGTTCTTTCCCGCCTCGCCGTCGGCGACCAGACGCCGGGCGATCTGGAACGCGCGCACGGCCTCGGCGGTATGCGGCCCGTACTCGCCGTCGATGTCGCCGGGCGAGAAGCCGGCTGCCTTCAGGGCGCGCTGCACGTCTTTCACCAGGGTTCCCTTCATGGTCGGCCTGGTGACGCGCAGCACCAGCCCCGGCCGCGTGACCGGTGCGATCGTGCCGACCCGATAGTCGATGTCCGGAACGAGCAGCCCGGTGTCCCAGCGGCGCCCGGCGATTTTCAGGTTCGTGACACCCAGCCTGGAGGACGCCGCTTCGATGGTTCCGCCCTCGCCGTCGCTGAACACGATATGGCCGATCAGGTCCGCCGACGGCGAGCGCAGCAGCAAGGCGCCGGGCGTCGCCGCCGCTTCGTCGATGGAAATCTTCGTCAGCAGGCGCCGGCTGTCGCGATCCCAATAGCCGGTGTAGGCATCGGCGATCGCCGGATTGCCGCCGTTGTCGTCGCAGCCGTAGAGCTTGCCGGCCACCTGATAGACCGTCCACGAAATGAACTCGGCACAATCCCAGGGACCCGTCCAGCTCGCGTTGTCCTTCGGCACCCGCACGCCGAGCACATATTTTTCGCTGACGTGCTTCTGGGCCGCCTTCACGAAGTCATTACCGGTCGTCATGCGAATCCTCCTTAGAACCGAATGCCGGTTGCGATCGCATCGAACAGCACCTTGAAGACGGCATTGGTCGCCTTCTGCGCGGTCGCCTTGCCGAGAATCTTCGCCTGATCGAGCGCCGTGCCGAATTCACGTTTCGACGAACGCATCTCGAAGTCGTAGGTCTGCTGGTCGATCTGTCCGGTGACCAGCGCTTCGGTCAGCTCGGCCAGCTGCTGCTCGAAGGCCTTGGCCGCGTCCCTGAGCACGCGCTGCGCCTGCTTGCCGCCGTCCTTGACGACATCGAGCCCCGCATCCACCGCGCTTTTCCACACGTCCTGCCAGTCGATCGCCATCGTCATTCCCCTTCTTGCCGAGAGCCGTCCGGCGCGCCTTCCTTGTAGACCTCGCCCGCCATGAGGTGCTCGAACATCGCGATGAAATGCTGACGCTGTCGCTCGAGAACCCAGTTCGACATGGCGCCGGGCGCGTAGTCGATGGCCGGGTCGCGGTTGCAGTCGGCGCCCTCGCCCGCCGTGCGCGCCTGCGCGGTGGTGTAGCGGCAGCGATGCACGCGCCGCAGATCGCGCCATCCGTCGAGAATCTTGCGGGCGCTGGCGGCGGAGTCATTGTTGTAGGCGCGCGTGCGCTCGCGCGCCGTCAGCAGCACGAGATCGTTCTCGATCGTCGCGTAGCCGGCCTTCAGCCTGGCGTAGGAGCGCTCGTCGCCGGTGGCGTCCGTCGCGGTATCGAAGAAGGTGAGGATGCTTTTGAGATTCTGCAGGCTGGCGTTGTAGGTCTCGGCGTCATACGGCGCCAGCTGGCACGCGCTCAGGCCGAGCGCGACGGCCACCGCGAAAAAACCGTGCCGTCCTGCAGCGAGTACAGTGCCCATGCGATCCCCCGATCACGTTCCCGGGCACCATAGTCCCGAGTGGCATGCCACAAACGTGACCGGCGGCACAATGTTTCAGCCAGCGCGCGGCCTCTCGTCGAATTCCGCCCTCGGCCGGCCGCGCGCACGCCGCGATGCGGCGCGCATGGCACTACCCTGTCCGCGCGCCGGCCTTGCCGGTGCGGCGCGGATGCCCTAGTCCGCGCCGGATACGTTCTCATCGCTGGCGTGACAGCGCGGCATCCCCACCCAATACCTTGTACAACGTGACGCGATTGTTCTGCTCGGCCAGCTCGAGTGCGATCAAGTCCTGCTGCGCCCCATAAAGGGAACGCAGTGAAACCAGCGCGTCGAGGTAGCTGTCGATACCACTCCGATAGCGCGCGTCGGCTAGTTCGTAGGAACGCGCCGCCGCTGCCACCAGTGCCTGCTGGGCGGAAAGACGTTCCTGCAGCGTGGTCCGCACCGCGAGCGCGTCGGCGACCTCTCTGAAAGCGATCTGGATGGTCTTCTCATAACCTGCCACGGCAATGTCGCGCTCGACCTTCGACACCTTGAACTCGGCGCGCAGGCGTCCGGCGTTGAAGATCGGAACGCTGAGCGTCGGGGCGAAAGACCAGCTGCGGTTGTCGCCGCCGAAGAGGCTGGACAAAGCATCGCTGCCCCGGCCGGCAGCCGCCGTCAGCGAGATGTTCGGGAAGAACGCGGCGCGCGCAGCGCCGATATTGGCATTGGCCGCCTTCAATGTATGCTCGGCGGCCATCACGTCCGGCCGCGCCAGAAGCACCAACGAATCCAGATCGAGCGGCAATGCCGCGAGAACAACCGGCGCATCCTGCATGGAGTCCGGCAACAGCGAATCCGGCACCGGCGCTCCCACCATGAGTTCCAGCGCATTCACGTCCTGTTTGAGCTGCGCCGTGTAGGCGGCGACATCGGCACGTGCGCTGGCAACGCTGGTCTGCACGTGTGCCAAATCGAGCCCGGACACCGTGCCCTGTCGCCGCTGGTATTCGGTCAGCTTCAGGGTCTCGCGCTGGCTTTCCAGCGTCTTCTGCGCCAGCGCGAGATGGCGAAAGTCGGCCGCCAACGTCAACCAGGTGCCGGTGACTTCCGCGATGAGGCTCAGACGCGTACTGCGTTGCGCGTAGGTCATCGCAAGGAATGCTTCCTTTGCTTCGTTCTTGAGGCTGCGGACACGGCCGAAAAGATCGAGTTCGTAGCTGGCGAAGCCGACGGAAGTCGTGTATTCGCGGCGAACCGTGGCGCGCCCGTCGCTGTTCAGTGACGCCGGGCCGCGCGCGGCGCTGGCAGCGATTTCCGCCTCCACCGATGGAAAGAGTTCGGCGCCCTGGATACGGTAGCGGGCGCGCGCCTTCTCGATATTGAGCAGCGCCATGCGCAGATCACGGTTATTGCCGATCGCCAGTGCAACGACCTGCCGCAAACGCTCGTCGCGAAGCAGCTCCTGCCACGCGAGATTGGCTATCGCACGATCGCCGCCCGTGGCATCGGCATCGCCGTCGCGCCAGTGCTCTGCAATTGGCTGATCCGGACGCCGATAAACCGGCGCCATGCTGGAGCAGGCACCTAGCAGTGTCATCGCGAGCGTACCGGCGAGGAGAAGTCTGCTCATGACGGAAAAGGACCCGCGCCGTACTCAGGCGCCATCGACCTGATCGGCCGCATGAAATTCGGTCGCTCGCCGCTGCTGTCGCGCAGTCAGCAGCGCATAGACCGACGGAATGATGTAAAGCGTCAGCGCGCAGCCGCAGAGAAGACCGCCAATCACGGCAATGCCCATGGACATCCGGCTCTCGGACCCGGCACCCAAGGCCAGCGCGATCGGCAGGATGCCCAGCACGGTCGCCAGGCTGGTCATCAGGATCGGCCGCAGACGTGCGGCTGCGGCCTCGGTCGCGGCCTCGCTCGCCGAGCGCACGCCTTCACGGCGGCGCTGGTTGGCGAACTCGACGATCAGAATGCCGTTCTTCGTCACCAGGCCGATCAGCATGATCAGCCCGATCTGCGAAAAGATGTTGAGGGTCTGCCCGAATACCCAGAGCGATGCCAGCGCACCGACCAGCGCGAGTGGCACCGTCAGGAGAATCACCAGAGGCCCGCTGAAGCTCTCGAACTGCGCAGCCAGCACCAGGTAGATGAGCACCAGAGCGAGCACGAAGACATAGGCCAGCGATGAGGAACTCTCCACGAAGTCGCGCGCCGCGCCGGTCAGGGCAGTCGTGAAGCGCTCGTCCAGGGTGGAGTCCGCGATCCGCTGGAACGCCTTGATGCCGTCGGCGATCGTGTAGCCGTCCGCCAGAGTGCCTGACACGGTCGCCGAGTTGTAGCGGTTGTAGCGGTAGAGCTCCGGCGGCGCGCTGTTCTCGCTGAACTGCACCACGTTGTCGAGCGTCACCGGCGGGCCATTGCTCGCGCCGACGACCGGGATATTGAGCAGATCGGACGGGCGCGAACGAAAGTCACGGGTGAGCTGGCCGATGACGTCGTACTGCTTGCCGTTCCTGATGAAGTAGCCGACGCGGCTGCCGCTGAGGCTGGCCTGAAGCGTGCGCGTAATGCTTTCGGTGCTCAGGCCGAGCGTCAGCGCCTTAGTGCGGTCGATCGTCACGCGGATCTGCGGCTTGTTGAACTTGAGATCGCTGTCGACAAAGCTGAACACCGGGCTCCGCCTCGCCGCCTCCATGAAGGCCGGCACGCGATCGCGCAGCGCCTCGAAATTCAGCGCCTGCAGCACGAACTGCACGCCGCTGGACGTCGACCGGCGCTCGCCGATGCTGGCCTCTTGCGTGACGTTGACGCGCGCGCCGCCGTAGGCACGGACCATTTTCTGCAGGTCGGCAGCGATCTGCTGCTGAGAGCGCTGCCGTTCATCGCGATCCTTGAGGAAGATGCGCACGAAGCCGGAGTTGACCGCGCCCTGCGCGCCGGCGACGTTTCCTGCGCCTGGCACTTGCGTCATCATCAACTTGGCTTCCGGCACGCGGTCGGCGGCGGCCCTGGCCAGGTTGTCCATGAAGTTCTGCATGCTCTCGTAGCCGGTGCCTTCCGGCGCGGTGGCGCGCAGCCAGACGCGGCCGCGGTCTTCGAGCGGCGACAGCTCGCGCGGCAGCACATGTAGCAGAAGCGTGATGAGCACGCCGGAAGCGCCGAGAACGAGTAGCGCCAGCCAGCGTCGGCGCAGGAAGCGGCGCAGGCTCGACGCGTAGCGCGCTTCCATGCCGGAGAAGAATCTTTCGGTCTTCATGAACAGCCAGCCATGCTTCTCGTGCGGACGCAGCAGACGCGAGGAAAGCATCGGTGTCAGCGTCAAGGCCACCACCGCGGAGATCAGCACCGCGCCGGCGATGGTCACGCCAAACTCGCGGAACAGCCGCCCCGACAGTCCGCCCATGAACAGCAAAGGCAGGAAGACTACGACCAGGGTGATGGTCGTCGAGACGACTGCGGTGAAGATCTCTCGCGTGCCCTCGACGGCCGCACGCATCGGCGCGACGCCGCTTTCGATCTTCGAATAGATATTCTCGAGCACGACGATGGCATCGTCGACCACCAGGCCAATCGCCAGCACAATGCCGAGCAGCGTCAGCGTGTTGATCGAGAATCCGGCGGCCGACATGATGCCGAACGCGCCGACGACGGACACCGGGATCGCGAGGACCGGAATCAGCGTCGAGCGCCATTCGCGCAGGAAAGCGAAGACGACAAGCACCACCAGCACGAAGGCCACGAAGATCGTCTCGCTGACTTCCAGCAGCGAGCGCCGCACGTATTCGGTATTGTCGTAGGCGATCTGGACGTTGATGTCCTTTGGCACGTCCTTGAGCACCTGATCGAGGCGCCGGCGCAGTTCGTCGACGATGTCGATCTGGTTGGCACCGGGCTGTTGCCTGAAATAGAGGCCAGCGATCGGCGTGTCGCCGATCTTCAGGGCGCCGCGTTCATATTGCGGCCCCAGTGCGGCGTAACCGATGTCGGAAAAGCGCACGACGCGGTCGCCGTCGCGCTTGACGATCATTTCGTTGAAATCTTCAGCCGTGTTGAGCCGCGACTCGGTCTTCACGGGAAGCTCCACCTTCCCGCCCTCGATGCGCCCCGACGGCAATTCGAGGTTCTCGCGCGTCACCGCATCCGAAACGTCGAGCGGCGATATCCCGTAGGCCAACAGGCGCAGGGGATCCAGCCACAAGCGCATGGCGTAGCGCTTCTCCGCCGGCTGGTCAACGCCTGCGATGCCCGGCACCGTCTGCAGCCGCTCGCGCAGCGAATCGGCATACGCGCTCAGCTCGAGCTGGCTGCGACGAGCGCTCTGCAAGGCGATACCGAAGATCGGCGAAGAATCCGCATTGGCCTTGTTGAGTACCGGGGGATCGGCATCGGCCGGCAGATTGCGCGTGGCACGGGAAAGCTGATCGCGGACATCGCTGGCCGCCGTATCGAGATCGGTGTCGAGCGAGAACTCGGCCGTGATCTGGCTTGCACCTTCCCGGCTCGTGGACGTCAGCGCAGTGATGCCGGCGACTGAATTGATCGCCTCCTCGATCGGCTCGGTGATCTGTGCCTGCATGGTTTCCGCCGCGGCGCCGGAGTAGCTCGTCGTGACCGAGATGGTCGGCGGATCGACGGCCGGATATTCGCGGACGGGCAGCCGCGTGATGCCGAGCGCGCCGAACAGGAGGATCAGCAGGGATACGACAATCGTCAGCACCGGACGTGCGACGCTCAGCTCCGCGAGTCCGCTCATGAACGTTCTTCGGCCGAATGTTCAGCGGCCGGCTCGGCGGGACCGGCATCGATGTCGACCGTCGTGCCGTCATGTACCTGCTGCAGACCGGAGGTAATCACCTTATCGCCGCGCTCGAGGCCGGCGAGGATCTGGACCTCGCCCGCCGTTCGCAAGCCGGTTTGCACCTTCCGGTAACGCGCCTTGCCGCGCTCGATGATGTAAACCGCGTGCTCGTCGAGCCCAGGGATCACCGCGTCGGCAGGCACGAATATGACGTCGTCGCGCGTCTGTAGCGGCATTTCGACTGTAGCGTACGCGCCGGGCAGCAGGCGACCGTCAGGATTCGGGCAGATCGCGCGCAGCAGTGCAGTCCGCGTGCCGGTGTCGATGCGCGGCTCATACGCGTAGACCTTGCCTATGTATTGTTCGCTGCTGCCCGCCACGCGGAAACTGACCGTAATGTCATTGCGCAGATAAGGCGTGTAGCGCTCGGGAACCGCGAAGTCGAGCTTGACGTTGTCCAGGCGCTGCATGGAGACGAGCGTCGTGTCGGTCGTCACGTACGCGCCGACGCTGATGGCGCGCAAGCCGATCAGCCCATCGAACGGCGCCCTGATTGTAGTCTTGTCGAGTTGCGCCTGGACGACATCGACGTCCGACTGGCGAATCTTCAGGGTGCTGATCGTTGAATCGTAGACCGACGCGGATATCGCACCCATGGGCAGTAGTGGTTCGCTGCGCTTGACTTCGGCTTCGGCGAGTTCCAGTTCATGGCGGGCGCGCACGAGCGACGCTTTCAGTTCCGCGTCGTTGAGGCGCACCAGCAGATCGCCGCGGCGAACACGCTCGCCTTCGCGGAAGCGGATTTCGACAACGCGCCCGTTCATTTCGGGACGAAGATCGACGCTTTCTTCAGCCCGCAGGCTTCCGGAAGCGACGACCTTGTCGGCGAACGGGCGCGGCTCGATGACGTAGGCGGACACACGCAGAACCGGCGGAGCCGGCTTCGCGTGCGTGGCGCCGGCCTGTCGAGCCACACCTCCTGAGCCCGGCCGCCACTGCACGGAGGCCAGCAACAAGCAGGTGGCTGCGAGAAGACCGAACACCAGGGACCACGACCGCTTCGGGATTGCAGGCATTTTGAGCAGGGAACCGGGCTTGGCCCGGCATTCAAACTCGACATTCAAAAAAACCCGCCGCCGTCATGTGTCCACTTGGGGGTTGGGAACGCATGAATCCACTTGGGATGGGAGGGGCGGCGGCGGGGTACCCGGGAAGCGTTTGCGTGAGTTCTCAGTGCGGTGGCGGCTGCCAGCCGCCGAATTCGGATTCGATGGCGAGCATGGCGGCGAGCACGATGTCTTCGCGCCAAGGCTGTGCGGTCAGCATCACGCCGAGCGGCATGTGCTCCGGCGAAGTGCCGGCGCGCACTACGCCGCTCGGATAGCCGGCGATGTTGTAGGTCGTCGTGAAGCCGCCACCGCGCACGCCTTCCGCCGAGCGGTCACCGATCTTCGGCGCCGGTCCGAGCGCCGGCGGGCAGACGATCAGATCGAAGTCCTTGACCCAGGCCATCATGCGCGAGCGCCAGGCATCGCGCTCCTCGAGCAACTCCGTGAAGGTTGCGGTCTCGATCAACGGATAGTCGAAACGACGGTTCGGGCCGGGTACCGTCGTGTGGTATTTCTCGACCAGGCGCTTCTGCCAGGCGTTGCCGTCGCCTTCGCGCAGCCGCGTCGATAGATCGGCGATCTTCATCGCATCCGGCGGACGCGACGGCCGCACCGCGCAGCCGAGCCGCGCGAAGTAGTCGACGCACTTCTGCACAGTGGCCTGCATTTCCGGCGTCGGCTTCGCTGCGTCTTCGGCGAGATCGAAATAGTAGGCAACGCGCAGTCGCGAGAGGTCCACCCTGCGCGGATCGGACCATGGCATCGGCTGGATTGCGGCATCGATGAAATCGGGTCCGGTGACCAGCGGCAGGATCGTCATCAGGTCCTCCACCCGGCGGGCGAGCGGCCCGACCTGCTGATAGGAATCGAACACGCCGCCGTAATCGACGATGTGGCCGGTACGCGGCACGCGGCCGGTGGTCGGCTTCATGCCGGCAATGCCGTTGGCATGCGCCGGACCGCGGATCGAACCGCCGAAGTCGGAGCCGAAATCGAAGGCCGAGCCGCCGGCCGCGACGATCGCGCCGCCCCCGCCCGTCGAACCGGATGTCGAGCGCGTATGGTCGTACGGATTACGCGACATGCCGTAGACGATGTTGACCGTGGTGCCGAGGCCGCTCACGCCGCCGAGCGTGAACTCCGGGGTGTTGGTCTTGCCGAGCAGGATCGCTCCCCGCGCGCGCAGCCGCGCGACCACGGTGGCATCCTTCGGCGGTATGAAGAACGCGCGTCCCTGCGTGCCGCCGGTCGAGATCACGCCCTCGGTATCGAACGAGTCCTTGATCGTCATCGGCACGCCGTGCAGCGGCCCCGCCCAATCGCCGCGGCGGCTCCTTGCATCGAGTGTTCCGGCTTCCGCTAGCGCACGCTCCCGGCAGAACTGCACCACGGCGTTGAGCTGCGGATTCACCGCGTCGATGCGTGCGTAGTACGCCGCGACCGCTTCGGTCGCCGACAGCTCACCGCCGCGAATCAGGCCTGCGAGCTTGGTCGCCGACATGAACACCAGCTCGTCGTGCTTGTCCGTCGACACCGGCGGCGCTAACTCGGCGCGCGCGGGTTTTCCCCGGGGTCCATTGGCGCAGGCGGCGAGCGCCAGTGGCGCTGCGCCCAGAAGCGCGCGCCGCGCGAGCGACACCGGAACCGAACGATCACCTGCCTGGTCGTCGGCAGGAACAGCCGCTGCCGGGGTATCCACGGCTGCGTCATACATGGCGTTTTTCGCGGACGCTTTCACAGTTTCGGTCTCTGGTAGCCGCCGACGGTCGCCTCGATGAACGCCGCCGCGGCCAGCGCGACGTCTTCGCGCATCGGCTTGGCGATGAACTGCACACCAATCGGCAAGCCGTCCGGCGACCAGCCCGCACGCACGACCGCACCGGGCCATCCGGTGTTGTTGAAGACCGGCGTGTAACCGTAATTGCCCGGTTCCGGCACCATGGCCTTCGGCTCGGCCGGCCACGGCTGCGCCGGTGCCCGGTCGGCCGGACAGATCACGAGGTCGTAGGCCGAAAACCATTGCAGGAACTTGGAGCGGTTGGCGTCCATCGCCTCGGCCAGGCGCGTGAACTCCGGTGTCTTCACCGTAGGCGCCGGCCTTAGATTGATGACTGGCGAGGTCTTGCTCGTCCCGTATTTCTTGAGCAGGCGCTTCACCCAAGCACGACCGTCGGCGGTACTCAGTGCCTGGCGAATGTCGCTGGACTCGCGGATCAGCGCTGCGGGGCAATCCTCGACGACGCCGGCGCCGAGCGAGCGGAACTGCGCGACGACCCGGCGCACGGCGGCGTCGGTCTCAGCCGTCGGCGCCTTCGTGCTGCCGTTGTTGACGAAGTACGCGATGCGCATGGCCTTCAGATCGACGGTCGACGGCGACAGCCACGGCGCCGGCACGATCGCCGCGTCGACGTAGTCGGGCCCGGCGATGACCGAAGCGATGAGCTCCAGGTCTTCCGTCCAGCGCGCCAACGGCCCGACGACCTGGAAGGGATCGAAGTAGCCGCCGTAGTCGATGATGTGACCGGTGCGTGGCACCCGGCCCGTCGACGGCTTGAGGCCGGCGATGCCGCAGAAATGCGCAGGCCCGCGGATCGATCCGCCGAAGTCGGTGCCGATGTCGAAGCTGGATCCTCCGGCCGCGATGATCGACGCGCCGCCGCCCGTCGAACCACCCGGTTGATAGCCGTGCTTGTAGGGGTTGTGCGTCTTGCCGTAGATCAGGTTGGTCGTCATGCCGGACAGCGTCAGCTCCGGCGTGTTGGTCTTGCCCATGACGATGGCACCCGCGGCGCGCACGCGTGCCACCGCGGTGGCGTCCCTGTCGGGGACGTAGTTGCGGCGGCCAAGCGTGCCGCCGGTGGTTCGAACGCCGGCAGTGGCGAGCGAATCCTTGATCGTGCACGGCACGCCGTGCAGCGGACCGATGCGCTGGCCGCGCGCCAGCAGGGCGTCGGCCTGTCGCGCTTCCTGCAAGGCGCGCTCGGCGATCGGGTACACCACGGCATTGAGCTGGCCGTTCACCGCATCGATGCGCTTGAGGTAAGCCTGTACCGCTTCGACGGCCGACAGGCGCCTGGATGCGATGAGCGCCGCAATGCGCTTCGCGGAAGTGAAGTTCAGGTCGTCCGGAATGCGCGGCCCCGCCAGCTGCGCCTCGGCTCGCAGGCTTGCGGCGAAGCTCGCGGAGGCGGCGCCGGCTGCGGCCAACTCGGCGAGGAAGCGCCGACGTGAACGCGGAAGTCTCAGCAAAGAATCCATAGGGCCGTCTGACGAAGCGTGGTCAGGGAGGTTCACCGCACGCCGCAGGCGCCGCTGCTCCCTTTCGCTATCAGACGGCGCGCCGGCGCGATCCCCCACCTGCCGTCGCATCGCCGGGTCGGGCGCGGCGTGCGGCGGACGTCTTCATCGATGAGCCTGAGTTCGAACGGAGCCCCGCCGATGAAGCTTTCCCCTGTCCTGCGTCCACTGGCGCTTGCCGCCGCCCTGCTGTTCAACGCTGAGGCGCACGCCCTGGCGATAGAAGAAGCGAGCATCGCCGATATTCAGGCCGCCTACCGCAGCGGCGAACTGAGCACCCATGAAGTCGTCGCCGCCTATCTCGCGCGCGTCTCTGCCTACGACAAGCGCGGCCCGTATCTGAACTCGATCATCAGCCTCAACCCGCGGGCACTCGAAGATGCGGACCGCCTTGACGCCGCCTATCGCGCCAGCGGCAGGTTCAGCGGTCCGCTGCACGGCATCCCGGTACTCGTGAAGGATTGCATCGACGCCGCCGGCATGCCGCTGACCGCCGGCTTCCAGGGCTGGAAGCACTGGTTCCCGGCCCGCGACGCGACGCTGGTCGAAAAGATCAAGGCCGCCGGCGGCATCGTGCTCGGCAAGGCGTCGCTGTCCGAGTTCACCAACGGCGGCGGCGACAACATCAACTCCGTGCTGCCCGGCTTCGCGCGCAACCCGTATAACACGGCTTACGCGACCGGCGGCTCCTCGGGCGGCACCGGCGCGGGCATTGCCGCGAGCTTCGCCACGGTCGGCATTGGCACCGACACCGGCGGCTCGGTGCGCATGCCGTCGGCGCACAACGCGCTGGTCGGCCTGCGCCCGACCGTGGGGCTGGTCTCGCGCGACGGCATCCAGCCGAACAACAGCGTGCGAGATACCGCGGGTCCGATGGCGCGCAGCGTCGCCGACCTGGCCGTGCTGCTCGACGCCATCGTCGGCGTCGACGCGCGCGATCCCGTCACGGCGCGCGCCAAGGGGCACATCGCCAGGACCTACATGACGGCCCTGAAGAAGGACGCGCTCAAAGGCGCGCGGCTCGGCGTGCTGCGCCAAGTGTTCGATCCGAAAGTCACCGACCCGCGCATCATCGCCAATTTCAACGAGACACTGGCCGAACTGAGGAAGGCCGGCGCCGAGATCGTCGATCCCTTCCGCGTATCCGCGATCGAGGGTCTGCCCCGCGCGCCGCAGACGCCGGCGCGCATGAAGGACGACATGATCAAATATCTTTCTGCGCATCCCGGCATCCCATATGCGAGCCCCAAGGCCATCGCCGATTCGCACCTCGTGCATCCCTTGCACCAGCCTCGCTGGGACGACATCGCCGCCGCCGGCCCCGTCGAAACGGACGAAGCGACGATCAAGGGGCTGCAGACCGAGCAGGCCTATCGCGCAGCGTTCACCGAGGCCATGGATGCCGCTCGCATTGATGCGGTGATCTTCCCGACCTGGGCGCAGCTGCCAGTCCTCAACGGCGATCGCAATACGCAGATCACCAGCGGCGAGCCCGATCCCAAGGGCGGCGTCACCGGCCTGTCGAGCAGTCTGACTTTCGTCGGCAGCACGCTGCAGTGGCCGGCGCTATCGGTGCCGAACGGCTATCTCGGCGAGGGCCTGCCGGTCGGCCTGCAGATTCTCGGCCGCGCCTGGGACGAGTCCAGGATCATCGGCTACGCCTATGCCTACGAACAGGCCACTCATTACCGACGCCCGCCGGCCAGCGTGCCGCCGCTGCCGCCCGACCTGAAGGATTGAAGGCGTGTTCTCCCGCCGTGCAGCCGCGCAAGCTCGCGGCTGCACGGCGGCGCTTCGTGCCGGCGCTCATCAGTGCGCTCGCATCGCGTGGTCCGGCGCGTCATGCCGGCCACAGGCGACTCCGAAAAAGGGGCGCCGCATGCACGGGCGCCCAGTCACCACTCACACCACTGAGGAAACGCTTCAGATCGGCGGTTTCCTCCAGCCGCCGCTCTTGCTTTCGAGATGCGCCGCGACGGCGAGGCAGATGTCCTCGCGCCACGGCGCGGCGATGACCTGCACGCCGATCGGCAGCTTGCCGTCCGCCGACGAGCCGCAGCGCACGACGACGACCGGCCAGCCGGTGCTGTTGAAGATGCCGGTGTACGGCCAGCCGTTGCCGGGGCCGCCGCCCGCAGCCGCGGCCGCCGCGGCCGGATCGACTTCCTGATCGATCGGCTGCGCCGCCTTGCCGGCGACCGGGCACAGGAAGACGTCGTAGCCCTTCATCCACTCGAGCATCTCCGACTTCGCCGCATCGTGCTCCTGCCAGGCCTTGATCAGATCCGCGGAACTCAGCGGCTTGGCCTTCGCCATCGCTTCCTTGCGCGACGGCGAGATGTTGTGCGTGCCCCATTTGTCGGCGAGACGCTGATAGAACGCCCAGCCGTCGCCCATCGTCATGCGGCGGCGCGCGTCTGCAAGCTTGAGCATCGTCTGCGTCGGTGCCGCCTCCTGCACGCCGGCTGCCGAGGCCTGCAGCCACAGCGCCGCCTGGCGCACGGTCTTCTTGGTGTCCTCGTCGGTCGCGTTGCGGCCGATCGCACCATTGTCGACGCAGTACGCCACCCTCAGGACCTTGAGGTCGACCTTGGCCGGATCGAGCCACGGTGCCGGAGCGCACGAGACGTCGCGAAAATCGGGGCCGGCGATGATCGGCGTGATCAGCGCGAGATCCTCGACGCGGCGCGTCATCGGCCCGAGCTGCTGCCAGAGGTCGAACATGCCGCCGTAGTCGACGATGTGTCCCGTGCGGGGCACGCGTACCGAGGTCGGCTTGATGCCGGCGATGCCGTTGTTGTGCGAGGGGCCGCGGATCGAGCCGCCCCAATCCGAACCGATGTCGAAGGCCGCGCCGCCCGCTGCCACGATGGCGCCGGCGCCGCCCGACGAGCCGGAAGTGCTGCGCGTCAGATCGTAGGGGTTGTGCGAGGAGCCGTAGAGCAGATTGCTGGCCG
This sequence comes from Solimonas soli DSM 21787, assembly GCF_000474945.1. Taxonomy (GTDB): domain Bacteria; phylum Pseudomonadota; class Gammaproteobacteria; order Nevskiales; family Nevskiaceae; genus Solimonas; species Solimonas soli. The sequence goes on from NZ_AXDW01000004.1 coordinate 349,023, forward strand.
TGCTGATGCCGGACAGGCCGCCTAGCGTGAACTCCGGCGTATTGGTCTTGCCAAGCAGGATGGCGCCGGCCTTGCGCACGCGCGCGACGACGGTCGCATCCCGCTCGGGCACGTACTGCTGGCGGCCGTAGGTGGCGCCGGTCGAGATCACGCCCTCGGCGTCGAGCGAGTCCTTGATCGTCATCGGCACGCCGTGCAGCGGGCCGGCCCAGTCGCCGCGCTTGGCGCGCTCGTCGAGCGCCTTGGCCTCGGCGCGCGCGCGCGCATAGCAATTCATCACGACGGCGTTGAGCCGGTCGTTGACCTCGATCTGCCGGGCGATGTACGCCTCGACGGCCTCGCTCGCCGTCACCTTGCCCTCGCGGATCAAGCCGGCGAGCTTGGTCGCCGACATGTAGATCACCTCCTTGCTGCTGTCGCCGGACGCCGGCACCGCAGCCGCCGCGCCCGTCGGCGCAGCGCCGCCGCCCAGCGTCGGCGGCGTCGCCGGCTTCGGGCCGCAGGCGGCCAGCGCCGCCGCGCCCGCCGCCGCGAATGCGGAGCCGCGCTGGAACAGTTGGCGGCGCGAAGGCATCCGCGGCGCTTCGTCGTCGGCCTCGTGCTGCCGCAGCTCGTGCATCGGTTCGCGATTTTCCATTGCATTCCTCCCGTTCAGATCGACGGCGCGATCCAGCCGCCCGTCTGCTTCTCGATGTGCGCCAGCGCCGCGAGCACGATGTCGTCGCGCCAGGGCTGCGCCACCACCTGGATGCCGATCGGCAGGCCCGGCGCCTCCTTGGAGGTGCCGGCGCGCACCACGCCGGCCGGCCAGCCGGTCGTGTTGTACTCGCTCGTGTAGCTCATGCCGCCGCGCGCCGCGTCGCCGCCGGGCGGCGTCCAGTCCAGGGGAATCGGCGCGCGCTGGCTCGCCGGGCAGACGATGAGGTCGTACTGCTCGAACCAGGCCAGCTGCTCGCTCTTGATCGCGTCCATTTGCTCGCAGGCCGCGGTGAACTCGGCCGAGCTGATCACCTTGCCGTCGAGGCGCAGGCCCGGCGACGCCTGCTTGGTGCCGTGCTGAGCCAGCAGGCGCCGCATGTACTCGCGGCCGTCGGCGGCGCTGAAGGTGCTGCGCGCCTCGCCGAGTTCCTTCATCTTGGGCGGCGCGTCCTGACGGATTGCGCAGCCGAGCTTTTCGAAGCAGCCGACGCATTGCTTGACCAGCGCCTGCATCTCGGCGCTCGCCGGCACCTGGCCGTTGCTGACGTACCAGGCGACGCGCAGCTTCGCGAGATCGACCGCCGCCGGATCGCCGAGCGGCACGGGAGCCATTGCCGCGTCCCAGCCGTCAGGACCCTGCAAGATCGGCAGGAGCAACACGAGATCGGCGACCCGGCGCGCCAGCGGACCAGTCTCTTGGAAATTGTCGAAGGGGCCGCCGTAGCCGACGATGTGGCCGGTGCGCGGCACGCGCCCGTAGCTCGGCTTGATGCCGGCGATGCCGTTGGCGAAAGCCGGCCCCCGGATCGAGCCGCCGTAGTCGGAGCCGATGTCGAAATAGGCGCCGCAGGCGGCGACGATCGCGCCGGCGCCGCCCGACGAACCGCTCGGCTGGTAGTCGATGTTGTATGGATTCTTCGTCAGGCCGTATACGAGATTGACGGTGCCCTTGCCGCCGCCGCCGAGCGTGAATTCCGGCGTGTTGGTCTTGCCGAGCAGGATGCCGCCGGCGGCGCGCGCACGCGCCACGACGGTCGCGTCCTTGCCGGGCACGTAATCCTTGCGGCCGAGCGTGCCGCCGGTGCTGACCACGCCTTCTGTATCGAACGAATCCTTGATCGTGAACGGCACACCGTGCAGCGGCCCCTTGGGCTTGCCGGCCGCGAGCAGCGCGTCGGCTTCCCGCGCCTCGGCCAGGGCGCGTTCGCGGCAGGTGGCGACCACGGCGTTGATCTTCGGATTCACCGCATCGATGCGCGCATAGCAGCGCTGCACGAGATCGACGGCGCTGACCTGGCGCGCACGCAGCATCGCGGCGATCTCGACGACCGACTTCTCGAGCAGTTCATCGACCGCCGCCGCGAAAGCCGGCGCCGGGAAGCGCGCCAGGGCCAGCCCGCCGGCGGCCGCGGCCGAGGCGGCGATGAAGCGACGGCGCGAGAGCCGCGCGGTCGTCGCGGCTTCCGGCGTCTCCGCCGTGAGCGCCGCGCTTTCGGAATCGAACATTGCAGTCCCCCCTCTACGTGAAGATGTGATCGCCGGCGTGGCTCACGGCCTGCCGGAACGGATGACCGGCGACTTGTCGCCGACGAACAAAGCTTTCGGAATCATCGCGTGCACGCCCTTGACGTCGTCGACGACCTGCGTGACGCGAAAATCGATGCCGATGCTCGACAGCGCGAAGGCGCGCTGGAACTCGAGCCCTTTCTTTTCCTCGAGGAACGCGTTGGTCTGGCGGATTGCCATCTGCATCGCCTTGTCGAGGTCCGGATCGAGCCCGAAAGTGATCCAGTGCTTCGGCGTCTCGGCGCGCGGCGCGCTCAGCTTCATGCCCTTGTGAAGGACGAAGCGGAATACCGCCGTGTTCGCCGTCTCGATCGCCGTCACCGTCACTTCGCCGTCGCCCTGCGCGGCGTGCGAATCGCCGGTGAAGAACATCGCGCCGCGCCTGAACACCGGCAGGAACAGGCGGGTGCCGGACACCAGTTCCTTGCAGTCGAGATTGCCGCCGAACAGTCCTGGCGGGCCGCTGCGGCGGTTGTCGCCCTCCGACGCGGCGGGCAGCACGCCCATCACGCCGTTGAACGGCCCGAGCGGCACCTCGATGCCATGGTCGAACAGGCCAACGTGACGCCGGAGATCGAGCGGCACCACCCTGGCGTAGGGCGCCGGCACGTCGTCCGGAATGCCGCCGCGGCCGGGCCGCATGCTCACCACCCCGTACGGGATGCGCGGCTCGACCGAGAGGATCTGCACCTCGAGCGTATCGCCCGGCATCGCGCCGGCGACGGCGATCGGCCCGATCAGCATGTGCCCGCTCGGAATGCCCGGCTGGCGTGGCGTCTCCTTGAGCACGCGCGCGATCTCGGCCACCGCCTGGCGCTGCTCGCCGGTCAGCGTCAGGCCCTGGGCCTTGATCCAGGCCTCCGGATCCTCGTCGCCCCAGCGATTGCCGCCGCCGCCGTCGATGCGCACGGTCTCGCCGCTCCTGACCGTCAGGATCGGCGCCTTCTGCGCCGGGAAATTGCCGATCACGGCATTGGCCGGCGTCTGGTGCACGTAATGGTCGTAACGCGGCGCGTGATCGAGGAACGGCACACCGGCGTGCGCGGCCGGCGCCAGCATGGCGCACAGCAGAGCCGCCAGCGCCGTGCGGCGGCGCGGCATCTTGTTCGTTTCAATACTCATCGAAAATTCTCTGGACCTCTTTGATGTCGTGCGTCTTGGTCAGCGCGAGCTGCAGCAGCAGCCGCGCCTTTTCCGGTTGCAGGTTGTCGCCGGCGACGATGTGGGATTCGGCACGGCGCGGCGTCATCTGCACCCGGCCGCTGCGCGTGCGCGTCGTCATCACGACGACCACGCCCTTGGCCTGCGCACGCTTGATCGCCTCGGTTTGCGAGGCGGTCGCTGAACCCGCGCCGATGCCGTCGATCACGACGCCCTGCGCGCCATGCGCCACCATCGCGTCGATCAGATAGCCGGGCGCCTCCTGGTAGCCGTACGCGACCTCGACGTCCGGCACTTGGGGATACGCGCGGCCGGCGAATTCGGAGTTGAAGGTATGGCGGCGCAGCGGCTCGCGATAGAACACCACGCGATCCGGATCGGCGAAGCCGAGAGGGCCGACGTCGACGCCCTTGAACGTCTGCATGCGATAGGCGCTGGTCTTCATCACGTCGCGCGCGGCATTGATGTTCTGGTTCATGCAATGCAGGACGCCCTTGTTCCACGCGTCCTTCGAGGCCGCCACGCGCACCGCGTTGTAGAGGTTCAGCGGGCCATCGCCGGATAGTCCGGTCCACGGCCGCTGCGAGCCGACGAAGACGATCGGCTTGTGCGTCTTCACGACGAGGTTCATGTAGAACGCGACCTCGGCCATGATGTTGGTGCCGTGCGTTACGACGATGCCGTCCACATCCGGCTCGCGCGCCAGCTCGTTGAGCCGCCGTGCCACCACAACCAAATCGTCATAAATTTCGCTGCCCGCAGCGCGACCGGGCGGCGCTCGGAAATCCTCGGTCGTCACGCGGGCGATATAAGCAAGCTCCGGCAGGTCGTGAATCCAATCCTGGGGATCAACGCGCGGCACGCCAGGGCCGCCGTAGTTGGTGATGTTGAGGCGATCAGTCGCGCGGCTCGCGATGGTGCCGCCCATCGACATCAGCACGACATGCGGCAGCTTCGCGGCGCCCGTCGGGGCCGCTTCCGGCGGCACGCTCCGCGGAATCTCCTGCGCGACGGCAACGCCGGCCGCGAAGGCCAGCAGCGCGGCGCCGATCCATCGTGCGGCACGCATCGGAGCGTGGTGGGAAAAGTTCGTCATCGGCGGATCGCGGCTCAGTATTCGTTGAACATGCGCTGGATCTCCTTGGGATCGGAGGTCTTCGTCAGCGCGAGGCGCAGCAGCACGCGCGATTTCTGCGCGTTGAGGTTGTCGGCGGTCACCACGCCGCGTGCGGCGGCGGCCTGGCTCAGCAGCACGCGGCCGCTGCCCTTGCGGTCGCTCTGCACGAACACCGCGCCCTTGGCCTGGCCGTCGCGCACCGCATCGCGGAACGCCGTGGCGCCGTCGTCGAGCACGATGCCACGCGCACCGGCGGCGATCAGCGCGTCGATCGCCGCGCGGTCGGCCTCCTGGTAGCCGTAGACGATGTCGACCTTGGGCAGGGCCTTGAGATTGCCCACGTCGAACTCCGACGCGCTGGTGTGGCGCTTCAGCGAGCGGCGGTAGAAGACGATGCGGTCGGAATCGGCGAAGCCGATCGGCCCGAGGTCGCGGCTGACGAAGGTATCGACGCGGTACGTGTTGTTCTTGGTGACATCGCGCGCCGCGTCGATCTCGTCGTTGAGCAGCACCATCACGCCCTGCCCGGCCGCCTCGCGCGAAGCCGCGACACGCACGCTGTTGTAGAGATTCATCGGCCCGTCGCGGCTGATCGCGCTGAACGGATGCATCGCGCCGACCACCACCACCGGCTTGGCGGACCTGATGACCAGATTGAGGAAGTACGCCGTCTCCTCGAGCGTCGCGGTGCCGTGCGTGACCACGGCGCCGGCGGCGTCGGGCTGCGCCAGCCAGGCGTTGACCGACCTGGCGAGGGCGAGCAGCTTGTCGGTATCGATGTTGCCGGAGCCGACGTTGGAGATCTCGGTGTAGCTGACGTCGGCGACGGCCGCGAGCTCGGGCAGGTCGGCGATCAGTTCCGACGGCGTGACCCTGGGACCATCGTTGTACTCCATCAGCTTGTCGCGGTTCGAGGCGCGGCTCTGGATCGTGCCGCCGGTCGTGAACAGGCGGACCTTGGGCAGCGCGTCGGCGGCCCACGCGCGCTCGCCAGCGAAAGCCAGACCCTGCAGCAGCAGGGCCATGCAGACAGCGAAACGGATCTTCATGTCGTTCGGTTCGTTCTCGTCATACGGCGGCGGTCGCCGTCCGTCAGTCCTCGATGGCCGTCGCTTCGCGCCGCCATGCTTCGAGCACGCGTCGCGCGTCGTCCGCGGTCATGCGCTCGCGCCCCGCGTGCGCCGGCGAGCCGCGCTGCTGCAGTGCGTGCTCGAGCCAGGCGGCGGCGCGTCCGACGTCTTGCCGGTATCGCCGCCGGTCGTCCGCCGTCACCGCCTCGCCCTTCAGCGCTGGAATCAGCAGGCGTTCGTAGCGCGCGCGGTCGTGCAGCAGGAACGCCAGCGCCGCCTCGCGCGAGGCGGTCGGCTGCAATTCGGCGAGACGCTGCGTCAGCGGCAGCTGCCGCTTCATCGCCGCAAGAGCCTGCTCGGCCATGCGCGTGGCCTCGGCGCCGCGTCCCTGCTCATTCAGGACGTGCGCCTGCACCATGTACCCTACGTAACCGGCGTTCGGATGCTGCCAGACGGCGATGGCGCCGACGGTGAGCACCAGCATCGGCAGGCCGAAGTACAGCGACTGGCGCAGCAGCACCGCGGCGGCGGCGCGCGGCCTGCCGTCGAACCACCACGACGCCTCGCCGCCGCTCGACGCCTGCGGCATGTCGAGGTTCTCGCGGTTCTGCTGATGGCGGACCTTCCAGATGAAGCCGTCGAAGTAGTAGTGCAGCAGCGTCGAGGTGAAGCCGAGCGCGAGCAGCACCGACATCGGCCAGCGCGCGTCGTGCCTGCCGGACAACAATGAACCGTAGGCCAGGCACAGCAGCACGTAGCCGGCGCCGATCCATGGTCCGCCCCGCGCGTGCAGGCGTGCGAACGGTCCCGGCCTGGCACGGCCCTGGCGCCGCGCGAGGTTGCGGTTGTAGTGCCAGACGATCGCCAGGTACTGCGTCATGTGCACGATGCCGACCACGGCGAAGCCGACCTTGAAAGTCCAGCCCGGCGCCCATTCGCGCATCCAGGCGTTCGGCGTATAGGCGAGGTACATCACGGCGAAGAAGCTCGCGTACAGCGCGAGCTTGACGCGGCTGACGCGCCAGCCGCGGTGCCAGCAGCGCAGCAGGTAGACGGCATACGCGCCCGCCGACAGCAGCGCGACGGCGACGGCGAGTTTCTCGAGCGCGGCCGGCAGGCCGGGCGGCACCGCGAACACGAGCGGCAGATCGGCCGTGGTGTAGAGATCTTCCAGAATCGACGGCAGCCAGTCGCCGCACAGCAGCATGATGGCGATGAAGCAACTCGCCGACAGCAGCAGGTCCATGCGCGCCGCCAGCCTCGGCGGGGCGCCGCAGTGGCGGTCGTAGATGCGCGTGAAGCCGTAGTGCTGCATCAGGAAGTGCCACGGATCCCACAGCGCGAGGATGATGAACAGGTAGAGGGCGTTCTCGACTGGATAGCCGCGCAGATTGATGTAGCTCAGCACCGCCATCGCGAAGCCGAACGGGATCAGCGGCGCGAGCAGGAAGGTCCAGCGATGGCGACGGAACAGTTCGACGTCGCCATAAACGCGAATGAAGGTCGGCAGGTGATGGGCGACCGTCATGATCACGTGCGTCAGCAGGATCATCGAGGTCGCCGTGGCTGCGCCGCGCCAACCGAACAGCGCCAGCGCCAGCGCGAACACGAGCACGGGTGCCGCGATGATGAATAGCAGGTCGCGTCGCGGTCCGAGAATCCAGTTGGCCGGGTCTTGCGTCGCATGTGGCGCGAGGCCGGCCACGGGCGCGCGTGCCAATGTGCTGGCGTAGTCCGGATTGTTCATGCGCAGCCTCCCGCCGTTTGGTCACGGAGCGCCCGCGCGTGGCGGACCTGCTGTTGAAGACGGCCGCCGCCGGCCACGCCCTACCCGTTGCGGCCGGCACGCTCGCGATCGCGCACCCGGGTGGGGGCCGCGATGCCGTTTACGTCCCAACTGTCGTGGCCCGCATTGTCGGGCGAGGTCGTTCGCGCACGTGTGCGTGATGGCGGGGAGGGAGGACTATGCAGATGAGCGCTACGTTGCAGCTGATGCCCGCCGGCGGCAGTTTCCAGATCGAGGAAGCGACGATCGCCGGCATCCATCAGGCGATTCGCGAGGGCCGCACGAGTTGCCGCGACATCGTCCAGGCTTATGTCGACCGCGCTCGCGCCTACAACGGCATCTGCACGCGTCTCGTCACCGCCGACGACGCGCCGGTATCGCCGGCGCCCGGCACCGTGCGCGCGAAGCTGCCGCTGCAGTTCCCGATGGAAACGGCCGCCGCCGACGTCCTGCCGGACTTCGGCCAGTACAAGAGCCGGCCGATCGGGTACGGCCGCATGCAGGCGACGACGTCTGACCCGACCGTGCCACAGCAATATGGCATGGTCGCCGGCATCCCGAATGCAGGGCAGGTCAACGCACTGGAAGTGCTCAACATCCGCGGCGAGCGCTCGGTGACCTGCAAGGGCAAGTTCGACGCGCCGCCGGGCCAGCCGCTGCCGGCCGGCGCGCCGGCGGTCTGCGAGGAATTCCGCAAGCAGCCGGACGCCATCGAGACCGCCGCGGCGATGGATGCCCGCTACGGCCGCAAGCCGGACCTCAAGGCCATGCCGCTGTACTGCGTGCCGCGCGGGGCGACGAAGCCACCATCATCAAGGTCGCATCCGCTCACGAGGACGCGACGCATCATCGCAAGCCGCCGCCGGACTTCGGTCCGGTGAAGGGCGAGCCATAGACGCAGACCCTGCCCCATCCGCTCCCGCCGCCGACCCGCGGCGGGAGCGGTATCCATTTCTCCAATGTCGTCTTCGCCCGTCCGGGAGTCCGCCTTGAGCCGGAACAGCCGTCCCCTGCCCCATCCCCGCGCCCGCAACGCCGCGGTGTCCGGCCTCGCCCTGCTCGGCCTCGCCACCTTCACCACCTTCGCCACGCCGGCGATGGCGGCCGCAGGCGCGTTCCAGATCGAGGAAGCGACCGTCGAGAGCATCCACGCCGCGATCCAGTCGGGCGCCACCACCTGCCGCGACGTCGTGCAGGCGTACATCGATCGCGCGAAGGCCTACAACGGCGTGTGCACGGCGCTGGTCACGCCGGACGGCACCGACATCGCGCCGGCGAAGGGCTACGTGCGTGCCGGCAGGCCGCTGCTGTTTCCGACGCAGACGGTAAAGGCGTCGAAGGTCCTGCCGCAGCTTGACCAGTACCGCGGCCTGCCGCTCGACTACGGCCGCATGGAGCCGACCGTCTCGGACCCCGGCGTCATGGCGCAGATGGGCATGCGCGTCGGCATTGCGGATGCCGGCCAGGTCAATGCGCTGGAGACGCTCAACATCCGCGGCGAGCGCTCGGTCACCTGCAAGGGCGCGTTCGACGCGTCGCCCGGCATACCGCTGCCGGCCGGCGCGCCCGCGGTCTGCGAGGAATTCCGCAAGCAGCGCGACGCGCTCGAGACCGCCGCCGCCCTCGACGCGAAATACGGCCGCCAGCCGGACCTCGCCGCGCTGCCGATGTATTGCGTCGTCACCGCCATCAAGGACCCGTATGACACCCGGGACATGCGCACGACGGCGAACAACGACGTCGCCTTCGCGATGGATGCGCCACCGTCCGACTCGACCGTCGTCGCGCGCCTGCGCGCGCACGGCGCGATCATCTACGCCAAGTCCGTCGCGCACGAATTCAACGGCGGTCCCGGCAATCCCGCCGGCGGCGCCGTCAAGGCGAAGACCAATCTCGTCGCCGGCGGCCAGGGCATGGGCGCCTGGGCCGGCCAGCCCTGCAATCCCTACGACACCACGCGCGTGACGCGCGGCTCGAGCAGCGGCTCGGGTGCGGCGGTCTCGGCCAATCTCGTGACCATCGGCATCTGCGAGCAGTCCGGCGCATCGTGCCAGGGCCCGGCCTCGCGCAACGGCATCGCCACGCTGCTCACCACGAAGGGCGTGCTCCCCGACAACGGCGGAATCGGCTATCAGTGGTTCAACGACCGCGCCGGCATCCACGCACGCACGCTGGCCGACGCGGCGCGTGTGCTCGACGCGCTCAAGGACCCGGCGAGCGCCGCCTACGACGACATCCGCGATCCCTTCGCCGCCGTGCCGAAGGCTCTGATTCCGGCGCAGCCCTACGCCAGCTTCATCGTCGACGACGCGGCACTGCGCAAGAACGGCAGGCCGCTGGCCGGCATGCGCATCGCCATCCTGCGCGAGCACATGGTGAAGAAGACGCACAACCACGAGGCAATCTCCGACCAGATAGACCGCGAGATCAAGAGCGTGCTGCGCGACCGCCTCGGTGCCGAGCTGGTCGAGACGACAACGCCCGACTACCCGGACGATCCCGATGTGCCGAACCTGCGCTACACCTTTTCCGATGCGCTTGCCGAGCTGCTGCCGAGGCTGATGCCGGAAATCTTCTCGCGCCGCGACAAGAATGGAAAACTGTATTTCGACGTGCCCGGCTACGATGTCACTTCTGCCGACTACCTGCTCAAGCTGAGCCGCCACGAGGCGCCGCTGACCCGCGCCATCGACATCACCAACTTCGCGAACTTCGCCGCCACGCCCTGCGTCTCGCAGCTCTGCGCCGACTTCGCCTTCGACATCAACCGCTACCTCGCCGACCGCGGCGACGCGCGCATCAGGACCTGGGCCGACTGGGTGGCCAACGCCAAGTTCCGCGAAGACAAGTCGCGCGCCGGCGCCGAGAACTGGGTCGCCTTCAAGGATCACGAGGAAGCCGGCAAAGCCGACCGCCTGGCGCGCAGCACCATCGCGCGGCTCGCGCTGCTCAAGGTGATGCACGAGAACCGCATCGACGCCTTCGTGCATCCCGAGAACACGGTGCCGACACCGAAGATCCTCGGCCCGAACGTCGGCACGATCAGCCTCGACGGCATCACGCCGTTCTTCCAGATCCCGCGCGTGGTGATCCCGGCGGGTTTCAGCGACGTGGTCTACGAGCCGCAATACGCGCTCAACGCGGACCACACGGATTACATCTCCGTGCTCGCGCCGGATACGAAGAAGACCAAGCTCGCCCATCCGCTGCCGATCTCGATCACCTTCTTCGCCGGCCAGGGCGAGGAGCCGGCGCTGATCCGCATCGGCACCGCCTACGAATCGGCCACGCACCATCGCAAGCCGCCACCGGACTTCGGTCCGCTGGCCGACAAGCGCTGAGCCTCCAAGAGACCGCCATGAAACGATCCGCTCCGTCGCTCACCGCCTTGGCACTGAGACTGTCCGCTGCCGCGGATGCGGACTCGCCGAAGGTCCACGAGCTGATCGCTTCGCCGAAGACCGTGCATCGCGGCTTCTTCGACGCCACGCTGCAGTCCGTGCTGACGTTGGATTCGGGCGACATTGTCAAGCTCGAGACCGCCACCGTAAATCGGCGTGCCGAAGGAGAAGATTCCCAATGAGCGAGACGCGGCCTACGAAGGCGTCGAGGGCGACGGCCGCGGCGACCACACGCTCAACGGTCCCGTCTACATCCGCGGCGCCGAGCCGGGCGACACGCTGGAGATCCGCATCCGTTCGGTGGACGTGCGCTTTCCGATCGCCGGCCAGGGCTTCCGGCCCGGGCGCGGCGTGCTGCCCGACGAGTTCAACTATCAGAATGAGCGCGTGCTGTGGATCGACCATAATCTGATTCATGACTGGATTCGGGCCGACGCCGGTGCCAACCATCTGCGCGCCCGTCACGCCATCCTGCGGCAAGGAACGTGCTCTACCGACAGCCTGAAAGCTGGCGTGACCTCCATCACGAAAAATGAAATCGCGCCGATAGCGCGCTCACCACTGCACACGCGAAAAAGCGGGCCGCATCGCTGATGTGCCCGGCCCTTCTGGGCTCGCCGCTAACGCGATGCTGCCATGCTCCAGCCCGGGTGAATACCCGGAACCATGCAGTGCTGGATCCGCATTCCACATGCCACACGAGCGATGCCCGACCCCGACGGGGTCGGGCCAACCGGTTGGCTACGGCTCGTTCTTGACCGGACCGAATTCGGACGGCGGACGGCGGTGGTGCGTGAGGCCTTCGTAGGCCGAGGCGATGCGGAACAGGAGTGGCTCGTCGAACGGGCGACCGACGAAATCCACGCCGACCGGCAGCACCGCTGGCGTCGGGCCGACGAGGCGGATCTTGCGGTCACGCGCGGTGCGCGCGGCACCGCCGCCACCACCACCCGTGTTCTTCCAGGCCGACTCCGGAATCTCCGGCGCGTTCGGGTCGCGCACCCAGTCCCAGACCTCGGTGGTGAAGCCGGCCGGCACGGTGATGACCGGGAAGCCCTGCGCGCCGAGGAAGGTCCAGACAGCGGCGCGCGCGTTTGGCGGCGGACCGGCGGGCGAGCCGAGCTTGGTCGGCGGGAGGTTCGCCGTCGGATAGACGAGCGCGTCGAGCTTCTGCTCGGCCATGCACTGCAGGATCATCTGCTGCATCGAGAAGCGGCGCAGCAAGCGTTTGGACATGTCGTACTGCATGTCCTTCTCGGAATTTTCACGCGTGCGCTTCGGCGTCGGGAAATTCGGTTCGTCGTAGTAGGTGGCCTTGGCGATCAGGTCGGCGTTGGATGTGATGTTCTTGTCGCCGCGCTCGCGCAGGTACAGGTTCAGCATGTACTTCGCCTGCCCTTCCGCCTCGTTCTGGTTGAAATCGCGCAGCGTCAGGCGCTCCGGCATCTTCGACGGATCCATCTTCATGTCGAGCAGCAGGCGTGTGTGGTCGTCCACCGGCTTGCCGTCGGCGTCGAACGAGAAGACCTTCGGATAGCGGCGCGTGTACAGGATGTTGTCGTCCTGCGGCGCGAGCTTCTGGATGCAGGCCGTGAACAGCTCGCCCTCCGGACCCGGGTCGACCACCGTGGCGCCGAGCTTCTTCAGGTCCTCGGCGGCCTGGCCGACCAGGTCGATGGTCTGCTCGTCCTCCTTGGTGAAGAGCTTCTTGTTCATGTACTCGCGGACCACGCCGATGCGCAGTCCGGCGAGGCTCTTGGCGTCTGCGTAGGACGCATAGGGTTTCGCCGGCGTGCGGCCGACGTTGAAGGCGGTGAGCTCGTCCTTCGGGTCGTAGCCGGCAATCACGTCGAGGACCTTCGCCGCGTCCTTGACCGTGCGGCAGATCGGCCCAACGCGCGTGTTGATGCCGATCTGGATCATGCCTTTGCGGCTGACCAGCTCCTCGGTCGCGGCGATGCCGACGCTGCTCGCGGCGCTCGCCGGTCCGCGGATCGACGAACCGGATTCCTCGGCGATCGCGCAGGTCACGAGATTGGCGCCCACCGAGGAGCCCGAGCCGGAGCTGGAGCCGCGCGGGATGCGTTCGGTGTCGTAGGGGTTGCAGAAGGTGCCGCCGTACGTGCTGCGCGGCGTCGCCGAGGCGTACTCGCCGAGATTGGACTTGGCGAGGATGATCGCACCGGCGGCGCGCAGGTGCTCGACGAAGGTGGAATCCTCCGGCGGACGGTCGTTCGCATACGGCGCGTCAGCGCCTGCCGTGGTGCGCATGTCGAAGGTGTCGTACTGGTCCTTGATCGCCATGACGACGCCGTGCAGCGGACCGACCAGCTGGCCGGTCCTGGCGAAGTACGCGTCCTGCTGGGCCGCCACTTCCAGGGCGTCCAGCATCTTCGGGTCGTCGTCCCTGCCGTCCGTCACGCTGCGCGCCTTGCGCGCATCGAAACCCCATTTCTTGCGCGTCGCCGGCCGCAAGTTGAGCGTCGACAGCGCGTTGATCTGCCCGGCGTGCGGGATCGTCTCGATCGGCCCGAGGATGCCCTGCGGCTGTTTCACGCAGGTGCCGTTGTAGGCCTTGATGCGCCGGAGATACAGCTCGACCAGCTGCGTCGACGTGAGCTGGCCGGAGCGGATCGCGCTCTGGATGTCGTCGATCGTCGCTTCCTCGAGATGGAAACCGCCGGGCGCGGCGGCGGCCGGCGCGCTGCCGATGGCGAGCAGGCCGGTGAACGCCGCGGCGACGATCAGGCTGAGCGCGGAGCGCAAGCCTTTCGAGCGGCGGACGGCGCGCGCGGAGGCGGATGGAACGGACATGCTGCGTTCTCCTTCAAGAAACCTGCGGAATGCGCGACGCGCGACTCAGGGCTGGCCCTTCACCGGACCGAAGGCCGGCGGCGGCTTGCGGTGATGGGTCGCGGCTTCATAGGCGGAGCCGATCCTGATGAGGTTCGCCTCCTGCCCCGGCTCGGCCCAGAAGCCGACGTTGTACGGCAGGCCGACGCCGCCGAGCCGGGTTGGCGCGGCCGCCTCGACGCTCTCGTACTTCTTGCCGTCCGCGGAGAGCTTGAACTCGCCGTCATAGATCGAGCCGGCGAAGCCGGCCGGCACGAAGACTTCCGGAATGCCGAGCATGGCGCCGTAGCCGAAGCCGTCGTTGCTGGTGCGCAGCTGCGCGCCGCCGATCTTGCCCTGCAGCTTCAGGTTCACCGGATTGACGAAGGCATCGAGACGGTTCTGCTCTAGCACCTTGGTCATCGCCATGCGCAGCGCGTCGCGGCGCTTGATCGTGTAGGTGATGGCATTGGTACGGATGTCCATCTCCTTGTTCTCCCAGTTCTTCATCGCCGCGCGGCGCACGTCGTTGTAGTACTTGGCGTTGGCATTGAGCGTCTGCCAGTCGTAGACGCGGCTGTCGCCGCGCAGCGTCAGGTACTGCGCGAACTGGAACGCGAAGGTGTAGCCGGTCACTTCGTCCGGATTGGGCGGCGGATTGGCAAAGATGGTGCGGAAGTTCATGTTGTCCGGCAGCGGCGCCTTGTGCGCCGATACCGCGACGAGGTACTTGCGGCTGCCGACATCCCAGCCCGGCACTGTGAACATGGGCTTGCCGTCCTTCTTCCACGAGAAGGTCTCCGGCATGTGGAACGGCAGGATTTCGGCGAAGGCGTCGCGGAAGCCGAACGTCATGTTCAGCATCAACGGATCGTCCGGATACTCGGGCGTGACGTCCTCGACCAACTCGGCGCCCAGATCCTTCAGTACCTGCAGCTCCTGGTTGACGCCATCGCTGACCGCCGCCGCGCCGGGCGTCGATTTCACGTAGAGCTCGCGAATGACGCCGAGGCGCACGCCGGCCAGCGGCTTGCTGCCGCCGGCACGCGTCGCCGCGGCGACGAACGCTCCCGGCTCCGTCGGCAGAACCGCACGCGGCGGTGCCGCGGTGAACGGATCGCGCGGATCGAAATAGCTGCCCGTGGTCTGGTCGCGGAAGGCGTCGAGGATCGTCGCCGCATCCTTCACCGAGCGGCACATGATGCCCGGACGGTCCTGATACGGATTGGCGCCGATGCTGCCGGCGAACGAGATCACGCCCTTGGTCGGCACCACCATGACCACGCTCTGGTAGTTGGCCGGACCGCGGCACGAGCCGCCGGTGGTCTCGCAGATCGAGCACATCGTCAGGTTGGCGGCCACCGCGACGCCCGAGCCGCCGCTCGAACCGCTGGTCTCACGCTCGGTGTCGTACGGGTTGCAGATCGTGCCGCCCCAGGTCGAACGCGAGCCGCCGGCGCCGATGTACGGATGCTCGACCTTGGCCGCGCCGCCCGGATCGCCGCTGCCGGCGTTGTACTCGGATTCGTTGGCCTCGGCATAGATGATCGCGCCGGCGCTGCGCAGGCGCGACACCAGCGTCGAATCCTTCGGCGGCGCATCCATGCCGTAGTTGACGTCGGCACCGGCCGTGGTGCGCATGTCGGTGGAGTCGTAGATGCTCTTGTTGGCCATCGGCACGCAGTACAGCGGCATGGCCTTGAGGTCCGGCTTGCGGCCGTAGCGGGCATCCATCGCCGCGGCGGTCTCGATGGCGTCCGGCTGCTTGCGGAATTCCTCGCAGACCGTCGGCGCGCCGGCCGGCAGCGGCTGGCCCGGCGGCGCGTCGAACTTGCCCTTGCAGGTCACCGAGCGCTCGCCGCGGATGTTGAGCACTTCCAGTGCGTTGACCTGCCCTGCATTCGGGATGCCGGCGACCATGCCATATTGCTGGTGGACGCTCGGGTCCGAAGCCGTCTTCTCCATGCGGCCGTAATCCGGCGTGTCGCCGCTGTACTTGCCGAAGTCGGGAACGATCCTGCTGATCGCGATGGTCTCGGTCGGGAACTTGCGCGCCTGGCCGACCACTACCCTGCCCATGACCGAGGGTGCCTTCCGGCCGTCCGCCGTGACCAGTGCGGTGCACATGCCGTTGTAGGCCTTGGCGCGGGCGACGTAACCCTCGACGATCCGCTTGCACGTCACTTCGCCACTGCGGATGGCGTCGTGCATGCCGTCGATGGTGGCTTCTTCAAGATGGAATTCCGCGTGTACCGGATAGGCACACAAGGCGGAGACGGATACGACTAAGGCCTTCAGCGCTGCTCGCATCGACGACATCGAATGGCTCCCCTGTCTAACGTGCCTCGGACTCCGGAATTCCGGCGGCAGACGCCCGCGCAAGCCGATGCCCCTGGCTGGAACGCGGAAGCTTGCAAGTCCCTCGGCTATTGGACGGGCGCCACGTCAGTCCCCCGACAGGGAAATCAAAAAAATCCCGATCGCCCGTCGCTCAGTGCCCGATGCGGTCGCCGGGAAGCGGCGGTGTGAACTTCGGCAGGCGTCGCGCGTGCGTCGCCTGCTCGAAGTCGTAGCCGTAGCCGAGCAGCGGGCCGTCGCTGAACGCCGGTCCGAGGAAGGAGACCGTCACCGGCAGGCCATCGGAAGTCATGCCGGCCGGTACAACGAGATCGGGATAGCCGGCCAGATTCGCGATGTTATAGGCCGAGGACTTCGGCTTCGCCGGTCCCGGATTCGGGGACGGCGCGATCAGCGGCGCGGCGTTCGGCGTGCTGAGGTAGACGATGGCGTCGAGACGGTCCTTCTGCAGCACCGCGTCGACGGCGCCCTTCACCATCGCCATGCCCTGGTTCTTCGCAACCCGGTACGCGGGATCGTCGATCGCTGGTGCGTGCGCCTGCGTGTAGTTCAGCCCGTAGGCTTTCTGCGGGCTTCGATAGTGCGTCGCCGGATCATTCGCGAGGCGCGCGAGATCGGCGAGTGTCTTCGGGAACTGCGGGCCGAGGGTCTTGAGATAGTCGGCGATCTGCGCCTTGAACTCGGCGGCGCAGATGATCGACGCCAGTTCGTTGTGCGCCGCCAGCAGGTAGTCGGGGTAGTGCACGTCGACGGTCGCCGCGCCCAGGGAACGAAGCGTCCGCACGGCCGCCTCGAACACCGTGTCGACGTCCGCGTTCTGGCCGCCGAAGTCGCGGGCGATGCCGATGCGCCGCCCCCTGAGCGCGCCGCGCCGGAGAAAGGCCGTGTAATCGCTCTCGACACGCCCCTGAGCGCGCAACGTCATCGCGTCCGCCGGATCGACGCCGGCCATCACGTTCAGCGCATAGGCGACGTCGTAGACGCTGCGCGCCATCGGTCCCGCCGTATCCAGCGACAGCGCCAGCGGCACGATGCCGTCGCGCGACAACAGGCCATTGGTCGGCTTGAGGCCGACGATGCCGGTCGCCGACGCGGGACCGCGCACCGAGCTCGTGGTATCGCTGCCCATGCCGAACTGCGCGAAGCCGGCGGCGATGGCGGCCGCCGTGCCGGTGCTCGAGCCGGCCGGACCGTGGTCCAGCTCGTGTGGGTTGCGTGTCTGGCCGCCCATCGAGCTGAAGCCGTTCGGAATCGCCGCGGCCTTGTAGTCGGCCGGATCGGTCGAGCCGCTGACGCCGCCGCCGGCGGCGAACTCGTGCAGATTGAGCTTGGCGACGATGACCGCACCGGCGTCGCGCAGCTTCTTCACGACAAAGGCGTCGTCGGGCGGCATGCTGCCGGCGAGCAGTTGCGAACCCGCCGTCGTCGGCAGGTCGAAGGTGTCGAAGTTGTCCTTGAGCACGATCGGGATGCCGTGCAACGGGCCGCGGATCCTGCCGGCCCTGCGTTCGGCGTCGCGCTGCCGCGCCTCGTCCAACGCATGCGCGTTGAGTGTGATCACCGCGTTGATCATCGGGCCTTTCTTGTCGTACGCATCGATGCGCGCGAGGTACGCGCGCAGCAACTGCTCGGACGTCAGCGAACCGTCGGCGAACGCGGCGTTGACGTCGGCGATGGTCGCCGTATGCAGATCGATGGCGCTCCGCGCCGGTGGCGCGCCGAGCACAGCGAAGGCCATCAGGCCGGTGAGCGCAAGACGGCGACGCGGCCGCACGCTCATTTCAGCGTGTCGGACGGCAGCGCCGGCGTGTACTTCGGCAGGCGTCGCGCGTGCGTGGCCTGCTCGAAGTCATAGGCGTAGCCGATGATGGCGCCGTCGCTGAACGCGGGCCCCATGATCGAGATCGTCACCGGCAGTCCTTCGGGCGTCATGCCGGCCGGCACGACGATGTCCGGATAGCCGGAGAGATTGGCGATGTTGTAGCCGAGGGCGCGCGGTCCGTTCGGCTTCGGATCGGCGGGCGGCACGATCGGCGCCGCGGCCGCCGGACTGCTGAGATAGACGATGGCGTCGAGGCGGTACTTCTTCATCATCGCGTCGACGGCGCCCTTGACCAGCGCCATGCCCTGCTCCTTCGCGGCGAGGTAGAGCGGATCGTCGAGGTCGAGCGCCACCGAAGCGGTGTACTTGAAGGCGAATGCCTTGTGCGGGTCCGGATATCCGGTCTTCGGATCGTTCGCCATGCGCACGAGATCGTCGAGCGTCTTCGGATAGCCGGGCTTGGTGGTCTTCAGGTAGTCGGCGATCTGTTTCTTGAATTCCGACTGCGTAATGAGGGAGTAGATGTTGTCCTTCGACGCCAGCATGTAGTCCGGATAACGGAAGTCGACCGTGACGGCGCCGAGCCGTCTCAGGCTTCCGACGGCCTGCTCGAAGACGGCGTCGGCGCCCGGGTTCTGACCGTAGAAATCGCGCGTGACGCCGATGCGCCTGCCCTTGAGCGCGCCCTTCTTCAGGTAAGCGGTGTAGTCCTTCTCGACGCGGCCTTCGGCGCGCTTCGTCATGTCGTCGGCCGGATCGACGCCGGCGAGCACGTTGAGCGCCACGGCGATGTCGGTGACGCTGCGCGCCATCGGGCCGCCGGTATCCAGCGACAGCGCCAGCGGGATGATGCCGTCGCGCGAAACCAGGCCGTTGGTCGGCTTGAGGCCGACGATGCCGTTGACCGACGACGGGCCGCGCACCGAGCTGTGCGTGTCCGTGCCCATGCCGAACTGCGCGAAGGCGGCCGCGATGCCGGCGCCGGTGCCGCCGCTCGAACCCGACGGACCCTTGTCGAGGTCGTGCGGATTGCGCGTCTGCCCGCCCAGCGAGCTGTAGCCGTTCGGCACCGCTCCGGCCTTGAGTACCTCGGGATCCTTGGCGCCGCCGACGCTGCCGCCGCCAGCCGCGAACTCCGAGAGGTTCATCTTGGCCAGGATGATGGCGCCGGCGTCGCGCAGGCGCTTCACGGTGAAGGCGTCGTCCGGCGGGACACTGCCCTTGAGCAGCCACGAACCCGCCGTGGTCGGCATGTCGAAGGTGTCGTAGTTGTCCTTCAGCACGATCGGGATGCCATGCAGTGGGCCGCGCAGCTTGCCGGCGCGACGCTCGGCGTCGAGCTGCTTGGCCTCGTCGAGCGCCTTCGGGTTGAGCAGGATCACGCTATTGATCGTCGGTCCTTTCTTGTCGTAAGCGTCGATGCGCGTGAGGTAGGCCCTGGTCAGTGCCACCGACGTCAGCGAGCCCCGGGCCATCGCCGCCTCCAGCTCGGGCACCGTCGCCGTTTCGATGTCGAGCGGCGCGGCCCGGGCCGGCAGCGCGAGCGCCAGCGTGAGCAGCAGGAGCGGCAGGAGCGAAGGGGTCCGCGGCAGGGTCATGGCGTGAAATCCCGGATGTGCGAGGTGGCGTGGATCAGGCGACGGCGAACAGCGGCGGTTGCCTGAGGTGGAAGGCGGTGGCGTCCTGGTAGGCCTTGGCAAGCGCGAGCAGCCGCGCCTCGGCGTACGGCTGCGCCATGAACAGCACGCTGGTCGGGGCACCGCTGGCGGCAAAGCCGTTGGGCAGCGCGAGGCCCGGATAGCACGCGAGATTCGCCATCTGCGAATGGCGCTGGCAGGGGCTGGGAAGCGGCGCGTCGGCGCCTTCGGGCGGACGCGGCTCGCCCAGCGTCGACGGCGCGAGATAGACATCGACGCCCGCCGTCGCAGCAGCGAGCTCGCGCATCATGATCGAGCGCATGCGCTGCGACTGCAGATAATCGACGGCGGGAATCAGGCGGCCGGCGCGGAAACGGTCGGCGCGGCCGGTGTTGGTCATCTGCCTGTAGCGGCCCGAGCGCAGCAGATCGTCGAAGAAAACCGCCGCCTCGACGCTGAGTTGCACGGTCTCGATATCGAAGTCCGGCACGTTCAGCGGCACGAGCGTCACGCCCATCTCGCGCAGCTGGTCGAGCGTGGCCTGGTCGTTGCGCTTCCAGTCGGCATCGCGGCCGGCATCGTCGAACGCGGCCGGCAGGTAACCGACCTTGAGCCGGCGCCAGTCGAGCGTCGCGTCCCAGTTGAACGGGATCCCGCCGACCGACAGATCGCGGCCATCGGGCCTGGCGATCGCGCCGAGCACCACCGCGCAATCTTCGACGCTGCGGCACATCGGCCCGAGGCGGTCCTGTGTCCAGCTCAGCGCCATCACGCCGTAGCGGCTGACGCGGCCGAAGGTCGGGCGCAGGCCGGTGACGCCGCAGCGCGCCGACGGGCTGAGGATGGAGCCGCCGGTCTCGGTGCCGATGGCGAACGGCACGCAGCCGGCGGCGGTCGCCGCGCCGGGCCCGGCCGACGAACCGCTGGAACCTTCGTCGAGCCTCCACGGATTGTTGGTGCGACCGCCCCACCACTGATCGCCGCCGGCGAGCTCGCCGGTCGCGAGCTTCGCCAGCAGCACGGCGCCGGCCTCGCGCAGGATCTCGACGACGCTGGCGTCGTAGTCGAAGACCTGATCCTTGTACGCGCCCGAGCCCCAGGTCGTGCGATAGCCCTTGACCGAGATGATGTCCTTGGCGCCCCAGGGCACGCCATGCAGCGGACCGCGGTCGTGGCCGGCGGCGAGTTCCGCGTCCGCCTGCTTCGCCTGCGCGATCGCCACGTCGTCGAGCATCGTCACCACGCAGTTGAGCCGCGCGTTGTGCTGGCGCAGGCGCGAGAGATACATCTGCGTCAGTTCCAGCGATGTGACCTGCCGGCTCTTGATCAGCGCCGAGAGCCGGGTGACCGGCCAGAACGCCACCGCTTCGAGATTCGCCGGACGCCGGACCTTGCCGGTCGCGGCGAAGCGCGGCGGCCGGTGCCGGCGCTCGACCACCATGCCGGGCGTCAGCGGACTGAAGTAGAACGGCGGCGCGACGTCGTTGGGAATCGTAGCCTCGCGGATCTTGCGCATGCGCGCGAGGCTCTGGGTGACCGGCTTGATCATGGCGTCGATCTCGGCGTCGCTGAATGCGAGGCCGGCGAGCGCGGCAGCGTCGCGGATCATCGCGGCGTCGACGCTGCCCGCGCCCTGCGCCTGCAGCTGCGCCCAGAGCACGCCAGGCAGCAGGGTGCCGGACAGTCCCAGCGAGGAGAACACCGCCAAAAAGCGGCGGCGCGAGGTTTCGACCGTCCGGTCCACGTTGCGCCTCAGCGCGCGACGATGTCGGTCGGCAGGGCCGGCGTGTACTTCGGCAGCGCGATGGCGTGCGTCGCCTGCTCGAAGTCGTAGGCGTAGCCAAGCAGCCGGCCTTCGCTCCACGCGCGGCCGAAGAAGGAGATCGTCACCGGCAGGCCGCCTGGCGTCATGCCGGCAGGAACGATGATGTCGGGAAAGCCGGTCTCGTTGGCAAGCGCCGCCGGGCCGCTCATGCCGCCGCCCGCGGCCGGCGCCTGACGCGCCTCGCCGATTTCACCCGCCGGGCGCGGCACGCTCGGGTAGATCATCGCGTCGAGCCTGTGCTGCGCGAACAGACCCTCGATCACCGCTGTGGTCAGCGCCAGACCCTGATTCTTCGCGGCGAGATAGAGAGGATCGTCGATGCCCGGCGCCTTCGCCATCTTCGCCATGCTGTCGCGCTTCCACGGACTCGTGTAGGCGGTCTTCGGATCGCGAGCCTTGGCGACCAGTTCGTCGATCGTGCGCGGGAAGCCGGGCCTGAGCGTCTTGAGATAGTCGGCGATCTGCGCCTTGAATTCGATGTCGATCATCATCGTGTGCATCGGGCCGATGCCACGCACGAGGAACTCCGGCAGCTTGACCGGATCGACGATGGTGGCGCCGAGCGTCTGCAGCCTGAGGATGGCCTGCTCCATCACGAAATCGGTCTGCGGGCTCTGGCCGAAGAAATCGCGCATCACGCCGATGCGTGCACCCTTCAGCGAGCCCTTCTTGAGAAACTTCGTGTAGTCGGTCTCGAAATGACCGGCGCTGGCCGCCGTCGCCGGATCGGCCTTGTCGACGCCGGTCATGGCGCCGAGCGCGATGGCGCAGTCGGCGACGCTGCGGCACATCGGGCCACCGGTGTCGAACGACAGCGCCAGCGGGATGATGCCGTCGCGGCTCAGCAGGCCGCGTGTCGGCTTGACGCCGACGATGCCGTTGGCCGACGACGGATTGCGGATCGAGCCCGCCGTGTCGCTGCCGAGCCCGAACTGCGCGAAGGCTGCGGCGATACCGGCGCCGGTACCGCCGCTCGACCCGGAGGGGCCGCGCGAGGGATCGTGCGGATTGTGCGTCTGGCCGCCGAGCGAACTGTAGCCATTCGGCGCACCACCGCTGTACGCGAACTCGTGCAGGTTGACCTTGGCGAGGATCACCACGCCGGCGCCGCGCAGCTTCTTCACCATGAAGGCGTCGTCCTTCGGGATCGAGCCGAGCAAGAGCTGCGAGCCGCCGGTGGTCTGCAGATCGTAAGTGTCGTAGTTGTCCTTGAGCAGGACGGGAATGCCGTGCAGCGGACCGCGCACATGGCCGGCGCGGCGTTCGGCGTCGAGCGCGCGTGCCTGCTCGATCGCGTTCGGATTCAGCGTGATGACCGCATTGACGTGCGGCCCCTGCTGGTCATACGCGTCGATGCGCGCCAGATAGGCGCGGGTGAGCGCCTCCGCGCTCAGCGCGTCGTCGCGCATTGCCGCGCCGAGTTCGGCGATGGTCGCCGTGGTGATGTCGAGCGCCCGGGCGGGCAGCGCAGCGGCGACGCCGGCCAGGGTCGCGCCGAACAGCAGCGCATAGCGCGAGAACAGAGGGAACGCGGAAGCGAGGCGCATGGACGAATCCGTCTGTGGAAGGAAATCAGTCGCGCAGGGCGCCGAAGCCGGGCGGCGCGCGACGCGCATGCGTGGCCGCCTCGTAGGCGGCAGCGATGTGCAGCAGCGTGGGCTCGTCGAAAGGACGGCCGAGGAAATCGATGTTCACCGGCAGCGCGGCCTTCACCGGCCCGACCAGGCGCGTGCCGTCCTCGGCCTTGTCGTCGGCGACGCGGTCGTAGACCTCGGTCGTGAATCCGGCGGGCACCGAAATCGCCGGCAGGCCATTGGCGCCCAGCAGCGTCCAGGCCAGCGCCGAGCGGCCGTTGACGGTCGGTTCTGTCGGCGCGCCGAGCTTCGGCGCCGGCACGTTGCCGGTCGGATAGGTCACCGCATCGAGCTGCAAGCCCGCCATGCATTGCAGGGCGATCTGCTGCAGCGCGAAGCGCAGCTGCATGCGGCCCGCCAGGTCGAGCGTGCGCTCGGCGTTCTTGCCTTCCAGCGACTTCTTCTTGTCCGAGTAGCCGGAGCCCTGGCGGATGTCGCGGTAGAACGTCGACTTCGCGATCAGATCGGCGGTGCTCGTGATATTGGCGTCGCCGCGCTTCTTGAGATAGAGATCCAGCACGAAGCGGCCCTCGCCGGAGGAACGATCGCCGCCGATGCCGCGGATGGTCGGCGCCTTGCCGTCGTGCGGGAACAGCGCCGGATCGGCCGACATCGCCACCAGGGTCGCAAGCTGATCGGCGCCGGCGGGGAACAGCTGCGGATACTGGCGCGTGAAGCCGGAATTGAAGGCCGACGGCGTGTAGCGCGCGACGCAATCCTGGAACAGCGCGCCGCCCGGACCGGGATCGACGATCGTTGCACCCAGCTGCTTCAGCACCTCGATGCCGCGCTCGACGATCTCGATGCTCTGCGCGTCGGCCTGCGTGAACAGGCGCCTGTCCATGTATTCGCGCATTACGCCGATGCGCACGCCGCCCAGGCCCGGCGTGGCGCTCGCGCTGCTCGCGTAAGCTTGCGCGGGCTTGCGGCCGACGCCGAAGGCAGTCAGTTCGTCCTTCGGATCGTAGCCGGCGATCACGTCGAGCACGCGCGCCACGTCGCCGACGGTGCGGCACATGGGGCCAACGCGGTCGTTGAGGAACGAGGCCGGCACGATGCCGGCACGGCTGACCAGTTCCTGCGTCGGTGCCAGGCCGACGATGTTGTTGTTCTTCGATGGATTGCGTACTGACGGGCCGGACTCCTCGCCCACCGAGCACATCGTCAGATTGGCGGCGACCGAGGCGCCGGAGCCGCCGCTCGAACGACCAGGACTGCGCTCGGTGTCGTAGGGGTTGCAGCTCACACCGCCGAACGAGCTGCGGTCGCCGCTGGCGTACTCGCCCATATTGGCCTTGCCGATGATGATCGCGCCGGCGGCGCGCAGCTTGCTCACGAAGCTTGCGTCTTCCGACGGACGATCATTGGCGTACGGCGCGTCGGCGCCGGACGTCGTCCGCATGTCGAAGGTGTCGTACTGGTCCTTGATCGACACCGGAATGCCGTGCAGCGGACCGACGAGCCTGCCGGTCGCGGCGAAATCGCGATCGAGCGCCGCCGCCACCTCCAGCGCATCGGGCATGCGCGGGTCGTCGTCCCTGGCATCCGTCATGCTGCGCGCCTTGTGCGCGTCGAAGCCCCACTTCTTGCGCGCGGCGGGACGAAGATTCAGGGTGATCAGCGCATTGACCTGTCTCGCGTCGGCGATGGTCGTCACCGACCCGAGCACGCCTTGCGGCTGATGCACGCAAGTGCCGTTGTACGCCCGAATGCGTTCGAGATAGGCCTTGACAACGTCGGTCGCCGTGTAGCGATGGGCGAGGATGCCCTGCTGAATCCGTTCGATCGTCGCCTCTTCGACCTGCGGCGTCTCGGCCGCCGCCACGGCGGAATGGAGAATGGCGGTACCGGCGATCAGCATCGTGGCGATCGCATGCCGCAAGCGGTACAACACGGACAAGATGGAACGTGCAACGGTGTGCGCGGACGGACGGCGCATCGTTTCTCCTTCGCCGTCGAACGGCCGGGCTTTCACATCGATGAGACGTATGCGGCGGGCGGCTCCCTACCCTGCTGTCCCGCTGCCTCAGTACTCGAACTTTTCGCCGGGCAGCGCCGGCGTGGTCGATGGCGACACGCGGTGATGCGTGGCCTGCTCGTAGCTGTACGCGTATGCGAGCAGACGCGGTTCGCTGTACGCCGGACCGAAGAAGGAGATCGTCACCGGCATGTGATCGCTGGTCACGCCGGCCGGCACGATGACGTCAGGAAACTGGGTGACGTTGGCGATGTTGGTCAGCGACGGCGCCTTCGGACGATCGACGATCTCCGGCGTCTTCGGATCGATCAGCTCGGGACGCTTGGGCCGCGTCGGATAGACGATGGCATCAAGCTGATGCTGCTCGATCAGTCCCAGCACGCCGCCCTGCACAGCCTTCATGCCGTACTGCTTGGCATACGTGTAGCTGATGCTCGTGGTCGGCGGCGTTTCGCCGAGCGCCTTGAAACGCTTGAACACGCTGGAATGCGGCCTGAACTCACCCTTCGGCTGCGTGAGCTTGAGGCCAAGTTCGGCAATCTCCGTCACCGTGCGCGGAAAGCCGGGGCGCAGGCCGCCGAGATACGCGATGTAGTTGTCTTTGACCTCGTCGCGGATCGGGTCCGCGACGGCGGTGCGGGCCAGCACGATCTCCGGATAGTGCAGGCCGTCGATGACGACGGCGCCCTGCTTCTTCAATTCCGCGAGACTGGCATCGAACACGCGATCGACTTCCGGATCGGTGCCCGACAGATCGCGGATCACACCGAGACGCACGCTCTTGAGCGCGTCCTTCTTCAGGAACTGCGTGTAGTCGCGGTAGTAGAGACCGGCGCTGGTGCTGGTCAGCGGATCCCGCGGATCGACACCGGTCAGGAAACCCAGCTCCAGTGCAGCGTCGTAGACCGTGCGCGCCATCGGACCGCCGGTATCGAAGCTCAGCACGCAGGGCATGATGCCGGTGCGCGAGACGAGGCCGTTGGTCGGCTTGATGCCGACGATGCCGTTGGCGAACGAGGGACCGCGGATCGAGCCGCCGGTGTCGGAACCGAGCCCCAGCGGCGCGTACCAGGCCGCGAGTCCGGCGCCGCTGCCGCCGGAAGAGCCATTCGGGATGCGGCGCGGGTCATGCGGATTGCGCGTCTGGCCGAGACGCGAGGAGAAGCCGACGCCGCCGTGCGCGAACTCGTCCATGTTGACCTTGGCGAGGACGATCGCGCCGGCATCACGCAACTGCCTGATCGTCGGCGCGTCGGCGTAGGGTACCGATTCGGCTAGCAGGAAGTCGCCGCCGCTGGTCGGCATGTCGGCGGTGTCGTAGTTGTCCTTGGCCAGCACCGGGATGCCCATCAGCGGCGAGCGCAGACCCTTGGCCTTGCGCTCGACGTCGAGTGCTCGCGCCGTCTCGAGTGCCTTGGGATTCAGCGTGATGACCGCGTTGAGGCCCGGTCCTTTCTTGTCATAGGCCGCGATGCGCGCCATGTAGAGCCGGACCAGCTTTTCGTACGTCAGTGCGCCGGCGTCCACCGCCGCCTGGATGTCCTGAACGCCAGCGGTCTCGAGTTCGAAGGTCGCTGCCTGCGCGTTGCCGTGACCGGCCGCCACGAGCGTCGCCCCGGCCAGCAGGCTCAGCAGGGTCTTCTTCATCTTCCGTCTTGTCACGGGATCTCCCGGCGGTCGCGGCGCTTCAGTAGCTGATCTGGTCGCCGGGCAGCGCCGGCGTGTTCTTCGGCAGGCGTATGGCGTGCGTGGCCTGCTCGAAGTCGTAGCCATAGCCGAGCAGCTTCGGTTCGCTCCAGGCCGGGCCGAAGAACGACACCGTCACCGGCAGGCCTTCCGGCGTCATGCCGGCCGGCACGATCAGATCGGGATATCCGGTCTGGTTGGCGAGGCTGGTCGCCGAACGCGGACCGCTGCGGCCGTTCGGCGGCGGATCTTCCGGCTTGATCGGCGTCGCCGGCGTCGGCGAGGTCGGATAGACAATGGCGTCGAGCTTGTGCTTGGCGAACAGCGCGTCGATGCCGGCCTTGATCGCCGTCATCTCCTGGTTCTTCAGCGCGAGGTACTGCGGATCGTTCAGATCGAGTGCCTGCGAGGCGGTGTACTTCAGCGCGAAGGCCTTCTCGGGGCTGCGGTAATGCGTGGCCGGATCGTTGGCCTTGGCGACGATTTCGTCGAACGAACGCGGGAAGCCCGGCTTGAGCGTGTGCAGGTAGTCGGTGATCTGCGCCTTGAACTCGGACGCTACCAGCAGGTTGTAGTTCGGCCCCTGCGCCGCGAGGATGTATTCCGGATACTTGATGTCGAC
This sequence comes from Solimonas soli DSM 21787, assembly GCF_000474945.1. Taxonomy (GTDB): domain Bacteria; phylum Pseudomonadota; class Gammaproteobacteria; order Nevskiales; family Nevskiaceae; genus Solimonas; species Solimonas soli. The sequence continues at coordinate 376,217 of NZ_AXDW01000004.1, forward strand.
GACCGTCGCGCCGAGCGACTTGAGCGTGGCGACGGCTTTCTCGATGACGGCATCGGTGCCGGCATTGCGGCCCATGAAGTCGCGCCCGAGGCCGATGCGTGCGCCCTTCAGCGCGCCCTTCTTGAGGTACGGCGTGTAGTCGGTCTTCGCGTAGGCCGCGCTCGGCTGCGTCGCCGCGTCGGCCGGGTCGACGCCGGTCATCGCACCGAGCGCGACGGCGACGTCGTACACGCTGCGTGCCATCGGGCCGCCGGTATCGTACGACAGGGCCAGCGGCACAATGCCGTCGCGGCTCATCAGGCCGCGCGTCGGCTTGAGGCCGGCGATGCCGTTGGCCGACGAAGGCCCGCGAACCGAGCCACCGGTATCGGTGCCGAGACCGAATTGCGCGAACGCCGCCGCGATCGCCGCACCGGTACCGCCGCTCGAACCCGAGGGGCCGCGCGTCAGGTCGTGCGGATTGTGGGTCTGGCCGCCTTCGGAGCTGAAGCCGTTCGGCACACGGCCTTTCTTGAGAATGTCCGGATCGGTCGCTCCGCTGACGCTGCCGCCGCTGCCGGCGAACTCGGAAAGGTTGACCTTGGCGACGATGACGGCGCCGGCCTCGCGCAGCTTCTTCACGACGAAGGCGTCATCGGGTGGGATAGAGCCATGCAGCAACTGCGAGCCGGCGGTCGTCGGCAGATCGCGGGTGTCGTAGTTGTCCTTGAGCACCACCGGGATGCCGTGTAGCGGACCACGCAGCTTGCCGGCCTTGCGCTCGGCATCAAGCGCCTTCGCCTCGTCGAGCGCTTTCGGATTGAGCGTGATGACGGCATTGATCGCCGGCCCCTTCCTGTCATATGCGGCGATGCGGGCGAGATACGCTAGCGTGAGCTTTTCCGAACTGAGGCCCGCCTGATAGGCGGCCTGTACATCGGCGATGGTGGCAGTATCGAGATTCAGCGTCGCGGCCTGTACGATGGAAGCAGAACAGGCAAGTGCGATCGCCAGCGACTGGAAACAGAGACGCGACGGATTCATGGAAAGCTCATGTGAAGTTGCAGGACGGGAACGACTTGAGGCTTGCCGGCAATAGAGCGAAAGCCGTGTCGGGCTTGTCGACGGGCAGCATCATCGGAAAGAGAAACCGCGCTCGGCGATGCTAACGACGCTCTTGCGATGCGTTCCGGAAGTTGGAGCGATATCGCGGGATCCGCCACCAGTGGCGGATCCCGGATGGGCATCGAAGCGAAGCAGCTGACGTACGATTTCAGAAGTCGTAGCGCGCCGTGAACTCCCAGCGAACACCCGGCATGGCCGAGACCAAGTTCGGGTTGGTATCGCTGATCGGGGCGCGCCAGTAGCGCTCATCGAAGATGTTGTAGCCGTTCACCTTCATGTGCCAGTTCTGATAGTCGTAGGTAATTGCCGTGTTGGCGATCGTCGACGATGGCAGTTCGATGCTCTTCAGGCGGTCGAGATAGGTCGACGAGTACCACTGCGCCCCGATCAGGACGCCCAGGCCCCACTTAAAGTTGTAATTGGCATTGATGCCATATTGATGCTCGGGGAATCCCACACGATCCAGATAGTCCTTCATGATGTCCGCCGGGATCGTGATGTTGGTCTTGCCGCCGTAGACGAAGGCTTCGGCCGGATAGATCACCTTGCCGGTATCCGGGTCGACGACATCTTCGAAGCCTAGCTGGCGGGCGGTGATCTGATAGGTCGTATTGGCGACGACCAGATACTTCGCCTGCATTAAGTTCGCATAGGCCGAAACATAGAAGTTCCGGATCGGCTGAAATCTGATTTCAGCCTCCCAACCCTTCGTTTCGGTGCTCGAGACTTCGGCACCCAGCGTCGGATCGTCGGCGGCGCTGACGTCGCTTCTCTTCTGATCATAATAGGCGACCGAATACGACAGCTTGCCGCCGAATTGATTGGCCTTGATACCCGCTTCCTTGAGCTCGGCCTGCCCGATATGGCCCTTCTTTATGGTCGAGACGTCGAGAATATTGTTTGACGAATCGAGCACAGTGCTCGTTTTCGCGTAGGTGACGTATGGGCGGAAATTCCACGGCAGCTGCTGCGAAAGGCTGACGCTCCACGACACGCCATCGTCCCACCCTTTCGCTTCCTGATACGGCAAGTAACTTGGATGGTATTCTGCGTCGCCGTCCTCGTTGTAGACGACGTACGAGGCGTTTTCGTTGAAGCGCGCGTAGTCGTGGCCCTTGGCATCCGAGCCGTCGACACGCCAGCCCGCCACAAGATTGGTCTGCTCGAAGAAATCGACATCGAACATGAAGCCGATGCCCATTTCGCTGTATTTGCTCCAGCGGTCAGTCGTCTTTGGCGCGCCGGTCTCGAGGCTCTGGTCGTCGAGTTGGTTCCAGAACAGCGTGTTGGGCGTCTGCGGATACGGCCGATGCATCACGTCCTGACGATAATCGTAGTCGCCGCCGGAGCTGCGGATGAGGCCCGTGGTCTGCCGATAGTTAATCGATGCCAGCGTATTGATGCGCAGCCATTTCGGCAGTTTTTCGTCCGGGACGCGGAAGGTTCCCGTGATCTTCTCTTCCCACGCGTGGATGTCCTGCTTTTCGCCATACGGCAGCTGCGAGTTCTTCCACGAATCGATGCCGTCCTTGATGAACTGCGCTTTCAGCGTGTGGTCCGGATTGCTGTCGTAGACCAGATCGAAGAACAGAACTCCGAGCTTGGCGTTCTGCTCGCGCTCATAGGAACCGTTGCCATGGTAGTTCACCGGAGTGAGAGCCGTGTCCGCCGGATTGAGCATGAAGCCCACTGGCAGCTGTCCGGATGCGGGCGTCGGCCCACCAATGGGCTGGCCGCGAAGAATCCCGGTTGGATCGTCCTCCGGGTGCGCGATCAGGTAATCGTGCATCGTCTGCGGAATGCCCGGCCTTTTTGTCCACTGGCTGAGCGGCAGCGCCTTGCCGCTCGCATCTTTCTGCCAGCTGAACGTCTGGTATAACGGGCGATTGCCCGAGCTCACCTGTCCGAGAATTGGTGAACCGAGATGTGTTTCGGCCCAGCCGATGGCGCCGTCACTGTTGACGTCTAGATTCGCCATCGGCATGCCGCTGATGTAGGTTCCGTGGTCGATCAGATCCTGCGTCACGCGGTTCATGTACGCGCCGGACGTGATCGAGTTTTGCCACTGGCCACCCGTCTCGAGGCGAAACGGACCGACGGCATTGTTCACGCTCATCGAGCCCTGCAGGATACGCTGCTGGACGCCAACCTTGTCGACGTACGAGTCGGAATCCTCGAGCAAGCCATAGACATAGTAGCCGCCCTTCCTGCCTAGCACCGACATCGGGCCGCCGACGCCGCCGGAAGCCTCAGAGCGGTTGTAGTCACCACCGATTCCTTGCAGGAAGCCGGTCGGCTTTTCTAAATAGGAGCCGTCTGCGGCGCGACCCGCTTTCGGTGTGAGGTTCGTGTAGCCGCCGATCTTGCCCATGCCGTAAATCTGCGACGGCGGCCCCTTGATGACCTCGATGCTATCCATCGCCGAAAGGTCGGTGCGCGCATGGCCCTGCATGTTGAGGCGCTTCATGCCGCGGAAGTACATGTCGCCGGGAATACCACGCACCATGATTCCACCCTGCAGACCGTAACGCGTCGTCGTGTAGGTGCCAGGCACGGCACGCATCAGGTCCTCCACTGATGAGATGCCGAGCAGATCGATCTGCTCGGCATCGACGAACGAAACGGAACGCGGCGTTTCGAGAAGCGACTTGTCAAAGCCGAGTGAAGACCCGGTGGAAATATCGAGCGGCGTTTGCTTCTCGCCCTTGACGATGACTTCAGTCACGTCGTCAGTTGCGTCACCTGTTGCCGCCGGAGACGCATCGGCGATCTGCTGCGCCAGCGCAAGTGCAGGAGCCAGTGCGGCATACGATGAGAACAGCCCGTACGTTGCAACATGGAGGAGCCGCTTCGGTGCGAACGGCTTCGATCGACGACGACGCATATCATCTCCCTGGATAACTTCGGCCGCCGCAGAATGCGCACGACCGTCATCACCAAGGACGATGCAGGTTCTTCTTCACCCTACCTGTGCATATCGAAGCATTGACGTGAAGTCTCAGAAATCGAAGCGCATCGTCGTCCGCATGTGGCGATCCGCCATCGCCGTGACCGGATAGTCGGTATAGGAGTCCGTGTTGCGGCCGCGGAAGTAGCGCTCGCCCAGAGCGTTAGAGATATCGAGCTGTATGCGCAGTGGACCAGATTCCCAAAACAGACCCGCATCAACGACCAACGACGATGGCAGCGCGATCCGCTTGAGCCGGCCCGCATAGGTACTCGATAGATACTGAGCGCCCAAGGTCAGGCCAATACCGCTTGAGAACGAGTAAGCCGCATTCAAGCCGACTTGCGTGCTCGGACTTCCCTGCTTGCGACGGTAGGCCGCGACATTGTCAGGAAGCACGATGAGCGCCTGACCGCCGTAGAGAAAGGCTTCCGCGGGATAGACAATCGCGCCTGTCTGCGGATCGACGACGTCCTGGAAGCCGAGTGCCCTGGCGTCGATCATCATCGGACCGCCGCGGTTCGGACTGAAGACCGTCGTCTGGCGCAGCGCGTAGAGCGAGAGCATCGCGCGCGGCGACAGCCATCTGAGCTCAGCCTCCGCTCCGCGCGTGATGGTCGAGGACACTTCGGCCGAGCCGAGGCTCGCGTCGTCGGCGTCCGTCACCCCGATGCGCCGCTGGTCGTAGGCGGCCATGCTGAATAGCATGCGTTCGTCAAAAAGACTGGCCTTGAGTCCGAGTTCGCGCAGTTGCGACTGGCCGATGTGCCCCTTGTTGATGACGCTGTTGGTGATGCGGTTGGTCGAGCTGTCGAGAATCACGCTGGCGCGTGCCAGGGTGAGGTACGGGCGTAGGCCATAAGGCAGTTCCTGCGACAGGCTGATGGACCAGGTAGTGCCGTCGTCCCAGCCGCTCGCCTTCGAGCCGACACCTGGGGCGCCCGGGGACGCGGAGGTGCCGGCATTGAGGTTGTACGCGCTTGCGAACTCCACGTTCCTTGCTTCCGAGCCGTCCCAGCGCCCGCCAACCATCAGATCCGTGGTTCCGAACAGCCGGACATCGAACAGCGTGCCGATGCCCAGCTGCGAATACTTCGTCAGGCCGACGCTCGTGAACGGATAGCCGCCATTGAAGATATCGCTGTTCTCGACGCAGTTCACGAACGTCGTGTTGGCCGTCATGCCGCCCGGCGCGTCATGCCAGGTCGGCGCCATTGCATCGGTCCGCGTGTTGCTGAAGTCGCCGGAACAGATGTCGCTAGGCGAATACGTGTAGCGGAAGTTGATCGAGCCGAGCGCGTTGACGCGCAGCCAGGATGGAACTCCGGGAATGTCGCGCGTCGCGGTCAGCTTCTCTTCCGCCACCCATGGTTTCTGGATATCGCCGAACGGCTGATTCGAGCTTTTGTACTGGTCCATGCTGTCGAAGAACAGTTGGTTCTTGACGGTGAAAGCGGGATCGCTGTCGTAGATCAGATCAGCATAGAGCGTGAGAAACCGTGCGAGCAGATCACGTTCGTAGGACGCGCCACGGCGCAGGTCGAGCTTGTCGTAGCCCACCGAGCGTGGATCCAGCACCATGCCGATCGGAACGAACCCAGAGGCTGGCACCACCCCTCCCACGGGCTGCGCGCGCAGCACACCAGTCGGATCTGCCTCCGGGTGTGCATCGAGGTAGTCGTGCATCGATTCGGGAATGCCGGCGACCGTCGGGAAGCGCTCCACGTTGAGCGGCTTCCCGTTGGCGTCGCGCGGCCAGCTCCAGTACTGGCGCAAAGGCTGATTGCCGGCGGCCAGCGTGCCGCGCGCCGGCGAGGCCTGCTGGTACTCGAGGTAGCTGATCGAACCGCTGCCATCCAGGTCCAGATCGATCAGCGGCGTGCCGCGCACGTAGCGATCGCTGTCGATCAGTTCCTGCGTGACGCGGCCGATCATGGCGCCGGCGGTGCGCGAACGCTGGTAGGTCACTCCCGCTTCGAGGCGCATCGGCCCCGCGAACCGGTCTATGGCAATGGAAGCCTGTCCGAGCGCGGAATGCAACGGAACGTACTCAGTGTAGGTGTTCGAATTGTCGAGTAGCGAATAAAGGTAGTAGCCGCTCTTGTGGCCCGCGAGATCGAGCGGACCGCCGTAGCCAATCGACGTCATCTTCTCGTCGTAGCTGCCGAACCCGGTCTGCACCGCACCTTGCGGCTTGTCGAGGTAAGCGCCATTGGCGGCGTGTGCTGAGCGCGGCACCATGTTGCTGTAGCCCCCAATACGACTCATTCCGTAGATCGGTGACGGAGGACCGCGCACGATTTCGATCGAGTCCATCGCCGACAGCACCGAGGGCGCGTGTCCCTGCAGGTTCAGCCGCTTCATCCCGCGAAAGAACGTGTCGGCCGCGGAGTTTCGCACGTCGATACCGCCCTGGATGCCGAAGCGCGTCGTGGTGTACGTGCCCGGCACGATGCGGGCCATGTCTTCGACCGCATCGACGCCGAACAGGTCGATGGTGTCGCGGTCGAGAATAGTGACGGATCGCGGCGTTTCCGACAGGCGCTTGGGCAGGCCGAAGCTAGCGCTGCTGGCTACGTCGGGAGTCGCTTTCTCGGCTTGCCCGTGCTGACCCAGAACGACGATGGTGTCCAGCATGGGCAGTTGCGGAAGCGGTCGCTCTGCGCGCGATGACGACCCCACGGACGTCGGCCCGTGCACGACCATCGAATAATCGTCGAGCCGTTGCCAGACCAAGTCCGTTCCGGCGAGGAGCATCTGCATCGCCTGCTCGGCGCTCATCGTGCCGTTAACTTCCGGCGCCTCCCGGTCGGCGACGAGACGATCGTCGTAGACGACCTGCAGGCCGCTCTGTTCGGCAAACCGATTCAGAGCGTCGATCAGCCTGGACGCTGGGATATCGAAATGGCTGACCACGGTGCGTAAGCTCGCCAAGGCGGTGACCGTGGCGGCGACGGGAGTGGCCGACAATGCCGCCGGGCACGCAAGTCCCTGGCAGGCGATGGACGCCCATTGCAGTGCGCCACACAATACGACCCGGCCTCGTCCGCGCCTGTCGCGCTTCACGGGCTTGTCAGAATGGCGTGATCGCTCTCGTGCTAACCGGCGAAGAACGCCGAAGGGAACGCCTTTGCATCTGCTGCACATTACTCTGACATCGCATTAGATGAAATTTCCCTGAGCCGACGCGCGTGACGCTCACAACCTAATTCCTAATTCCGCTGATACAGAACGAACTCGCTGCCGTTATCGATCGCATCAACGGACAACAGCGCCGCCAGCGCCGGTACCACGACATCGTTGTTGCCCGTCACGAAGCTGCCGCTCACGGGGACATCGGCCAGGGCCGGGCTTCCGATCAGGACCTTCTTCGCGGAATAACGGTTGATCTCGGAAAGCGCTGTCGCAAGTGGTGTGCCACGAAATACCAGGCGGCCCTGCGACCAGTTCGTCACCAGCTTGGCATCGACGGACCGGCGGCTCCACGACGTCGGCGGCGATCCCGCCGGCACACTGATCTGTTCGCCGGGCGCCAGTCGTTCGCCCTGACCCGCGGACTGGGATTCGTTCGCTACCAATACCGATCCTTCCTCGAGCGTGACCAAGGTCTGGCTGTCCATGCGCCATACCTCGAAAACGGTGCCGAGCGCCGTCACGCGCTCGCGCCCGAGATGCACGACGAACGGACGCGATGCATCGTGATGCACCTCGAACACCGCCCGCCCGCGCAACAGTTCGATGCGACGCTCATGACCGGCGAGATCGACCGTCATTTCACTGTCCGCGTCGAGCGTGACGGTCGAGCCGTCCGCGAGCCCGATGTCGCGGCGCTCGTACTGCGGGCTTGCGTAGCGAGCGATATCGCCGTGTGCGGGCAGTTCGTAGCGCAGAAGCGACACGACGCCCAAGCTCGCGACCACACTGGCCGCAAGCGCCCAGAGTACGCGCCGCCGCTTCGTCCGCACTGTGCGAACGGCCGCCGACGCCGCGTAGGCCCGATCGGCCAGCGCCCGCAGGCGCGCATCCCGTTCGGCCAGCACGTCGAGCTGCCGCGAAACGCCGCTCACGCGCGTATACGCGCGCGCGTGCGCCTCACTCCCGGCGAGCCAGCGCTCGAAATCGATGCGATCCTTCGGACCGCAATCCGCCGTCGACAGCCGGACATGCCAGTCGGCGGCCTCCTCTAGCACCCTTTCCATTACTTCTTTCTTGTCATCCACCATATGCCTATGACGTAACGTCCGCGTCTCCCCCTACCCGCTTGGCGCAAAAAGCAAGTGCACGACTGATGTGCTTCTCGACCATCTTGACCGAGATGCCGCAATGCCGGGCGATCTCGGGGTACGTCATGTGACGCACCCGACTGAGTAAGAACACCTGCTGACACTTCGGCGGCAGTTCCGCAATCGCCTCATAGAGCAAGGCAAGATTCTGCTGGCCGGCAAGTTCTCGCTCGGGCGACGGATTGTCGGAGGCGAGATCGACGTCGTCGAGAGTGCACTGGCCGGTGACGTGGCGGGCCTGCTCCGCCCGCTCCAGGTCATTCGCGACGTTGCTGGCGATGCGAAACAGCATTGACGAAGGAGAGCGAATGTCGCGCGTCCCTTCGTAGCGCATCATGCGGATGTAAGTCTCCTGCGCGACATCGTGAGCATCTTCGGGGCAACGTAGCCGCCGCCGCAGAAATTGAAGCAAGGACCCATGGTATCGCTGGATCGCGGCGGGTACCGACAGGGGCTCGCCCTCCGATGCGCCATTGCATCGCTGAGCCTCGTCAACCTCAAATACCCCTTTGGACGTAACGTCCATGCGCACTCCCCACGGCAGGACCAACGAGAAAAACCGCTGCATTGCGGATATCATCGTAAAAGCAAGTTTCGTGCCGATCTCCGGCTTGGGGCAATAAGCAAAAAAATTTTCAAGTGCACAGGATTGATAATAGCGATCCCTTTGACCCGCACAAAATTAAAGCAAAATGCGTTTTTCTAGCACCAGCTCTCTTGAAATTAATGGAACAAACCAGACCCTCAAGGAAAGTTTTCCGGCGATGCACGAGGATGCGTCGGCGCGGCACATGAAGATGCATCGATAAAGTCGTTATCGCTTCTTCCCCTTCGACATGGGCACGAATCGACATTTTCGATGCAATCGCACGACGAGCCATGACCGCCGCCCAGCAAAAAGCCCCCAGGGGTCGGGGGCTTGGTTTTTATATGAGGTTTAGGCTGAAAAAATTTACATAAACGATTTCTATGATTTTTTTCAGAAAAACATTGATTTTTCGACAGCGCCTACGGCGAGCTCATGTCGCGCTGCCCCGCAGCGCGGTAAGTCGCTGGTTCTCCGGGCTGCTTCACCAAAGTCCAAAGCTGGGCGATGTCGGCCACGCTGTTCTCACCGGTGATCAGCTTTAAGCTGCCTTTCGCATCCGCAGCCCTGCCGGCGAGCATCTGCGCATAGCCGAGATGCAGCTTCGCTTCGTCCGGCTTCTTCAGTCCGCCCTTGGCGATGCCTTGCTGCATCAGCGCGATGCCCTTGTCGTACTGCCCGTACCCCACATAATTCAGTCCCGTCGCCACCAGCGCATCGCCGGCCGCCTGTGCTGCCGCGGCCTTCTCGCCTTCAGCGAGGAGTTTCCGATCCTCCTTGATCTTCTGCGCGACCATGACCTTGAGGCGCTGGTGGCGGTCGGCGTCGGGACCCTGCCCGAGCAGGTTCTGCGCGTATCCCAGCTGCACGTACTGGTCGGCCTCGCCGGGAAAGCCGGCCTTCAAGGCGTACTGCGCGGCCTCCATATAATCGTTGGCCTTGTCGAGCGTGCCGGTCGCCTTCATCAAGCGATACATGTCGAGCGTCAACTGCTCTGAGAAACCCGGCTTGCCCGCGGTCCGCAGGATCAGGTCCTTCCAGTAGCTCTCCTTGGGATAGTAGCGCACGAGCTTCTGCAAGGACACTAGGTAGCCGGCATTGTCGCCCTGCTTGCTTGCGCAGCTCGCCAGCAGTTGCAGCTGCACGTCCGTCGGCGTCTGCCCGGCTTTCTCCGTTTTCGCGATCAGCGCCGAGAGTTCCTTCTGCGCACTCGCGAGATCGTTGGACAGGTATAGCGCCTGCGGAAGAAGGCTGAGCGTCTGCGCACTGTCGCCACCGGCGTTGCGATATTTTCCGATGTAGTCGGCCGCCTTTCCGTAGTTCTTCTCTGCGTATGCGAGCTTGGCCGCGGCGTCAAACGCCTGCAGCTTGTCGCCCTCTGGCATCTGGTCCGAAGCCAGAGCCGCTTCGTATGATTTGAGCGCGAGGCTCATATCGCCGGCGCCGGTGGCGGCGATTGCGCGCATGCGCTCCACGATGTACGCCTCGTAGGGCGTAAGACTGTCGATCCGTCCCGCCTCGTCGATCTTGCCGAGCGCGGTTTTATAGTCCTTCCCTTGCAGCGCGGTCTGCGCCTCCTGCAGCGGCTTGCCGACCTCGGAACGCAGCACAGGCTTGTCAGCAGCCTGGGCAGCGCCAAGGGCGATCGAAAGGAATCCGGTAATGATGAACGTGCGAAAACTGGCGCGCATGGCTTCCTCTCACTACAGCTGTTCGTTGCCGACGATGCCGATGTTGGTGACGCCGAGACGCTGTGCGTCGGCGAGCGCCGCGGCGACGTACTTGTACTCGACCAGCCGGTTCGGCCGGATGTGAAACTCCGGCTGCTGATCTTCCTTGGCCGCCTGCTGGAAGCGGTACTTCATCACGTCGCGGCTGATCGCCTCGCCGTTCCAGATGTACGTGCCGTCGAAGTCGATCTCCAGTTCCACGGACGGCGGCGGCGGTGCGTCCGTCGCCGGCGGCGTCGCCTGCGGCATGTCCAGCTTCACCGCGTGCGTCTGCACCGGGATCGTGATGATCAG
>NZ_KI440837.1:0-263432 GCF_000474945.1 Solimonas soli DSM 21787
CGCGCACATGCCTGGACGTGCGGCCGCACGCATGAGAGAGCGTGCTCCCGCACCCGTTTGCGCTGCGCGCAAAGCACCGTGTCGCACGCTCATGCCGAAACGCCGTCCCGTTCGAGCGCGCTGTCGTCGGGTGCTGCGTCGGCGAACAGATCGGGCTGCGCGCAGGGCGCGAAGCTCAGGCGATGCAGCGCGCAGACGCCGAGGCGACGCAGCGCGGCGAGATGATCCGGCGTGCCGTAGCCCTTGTGCTTGGCGAAGCCGTAGCCCGGATAGTCGGCGTCGAGACGCCGCATCTCGCGGTCGCGCGCCACCTTGGCGAGGATCGAGGCCGCCATGATCGGCGCGTGGATGGCGTCTCCTTCGACGACCGCGGAGGCCGGGCACGGCAGCTGCGGCGGCAGGCGGTTGCCGTCGATCAGGCAATGCAGCGGCGCCGGCTGCAGCGCGGCGATGGCGCGCTGCATCGCCAGCATGGTTGCGTGCAGGATGTTGAGGCGTTCGATCTCCTCGAGCTCGGCGCGCGCGATGGCGAACGCGAGGGCGCGCTTCTGGATCTGCTCGAACAGGGTCTCGCGCTCGGCGGCCTTGAGCTTCTTCGAATCGTCGAGGCCGCGGATGCCGTGGTTTCTGGCGAGTATGACCGCCGCCGCATAGACCGGCCCGGCGAGGCAGCCGCGCCCGGCTTCGTCGATCCCGGCGACGAGCGGAACGGTGTACGAGGCGATCGAGACGCGACGGGGCATGGCGGGAATTCTAGGCGCTGCGGGCGACGAAAACAGGCTTGACGAACGCGCCGGACGCGCGAACGTCCCGGCGCGACGGCGCGCGGCGGGTTCTGCGGCAAGCCCCGCTTCATGGGGCCGGCCCCTACGGGATGCCGTCTGGCAAGCCGCCATGCGGCGTTGCGGGCCGCTTCCTGGGAATCACCCGAGTGCGCGTCCCGCGCCTTGCCCTTGGACGGGAACCCGGTGCCTGGCGGCTTGCCAGACGGCACCACAGCGACGCGATGAGCGTCAACAGGCCTAGCGCTGCAGCATGCCGGCGATGATCGCCGCGGCGCGCGCCGCGGCGTCGCAGCGCAGGGTCTGGCGCACGCGGTCGAAGGCCTCGAGCTGGCGCGCGCGCGCGGCGCTGCCGGGCGTCAGCAGTTCGAGCACGGCGGCGGCGAGCCGCTCCGGCGTCGCCCGGTCCTGCAGCAGTTCGGGCACCGTCGGTTGGTCGGCGAGCAGGTTCGGCAGGCTGACGTACCGGGTCTTCAGCATGCCGGCCTTCAGCAGCAGCCAGGCCGTCACCGGCGAGCCGCGATAGGCCACCACCATCGGCCGGCCGACCAGCAGGCATTCCAGCGTGGCGGTGCCGGAGGCGATCAGCACTGCGTCGGCGGCACGCATCACCTCGCGCGACTGGCCGTCGAGCAGCGTCCACGGCAGCTGCGGCGCGTGCTCGGCGATCGCCGCCTGCATGGCCGCACGCAAGCCGGGCTTGGCGAGCGGCGTGACGAAACGCACGTCGGCAAGCTGCGCGGCGATGCGCCGCGCCGCCTGCGCGAACGGCGCGGCCAGGTATTTCAGTTCCGAACCGCGGCTGCCCGGCAGCACGGCGACGGTCGGCGTGTCGAGCGGCAGGCCGAGCGCGGCACGCGCCTCGCGCGGCGTCACCGCGGCATCGAGTTCGTCGGCCAGCGGATGGCCGATGTAGTCGGCGGCGACGCCGCGCTGCGCGTAGAACGCCGGCTCGAAGGGAAACAGGCAGAGGATGCGCTCGACCGCCCTGGCGATGGTCTTCACGCGGCCGGCGCGCCAGGCCCAGACCGTCGGGCTGACGACGTGCACGGTGCGCAGGTCCTGCACGCGCAGCGCGCGTTCGACGCCGAGATTGAAATCCGGTGCGTCGATGCCGATGACGACGTCCGGCCGGTCGAGCGAGAACCGTGCGATCAGCTCGCGGCGCAGGCGCAGGATGCGCGGCAGCGCCGGCAGCACTTCGGCGATGCCCATCACCGACAGCTGGTCGATCGAGGCGATCGCCTCGCAGCCGGCGGCGCGCATGTGCGGCCCGGCCACGCCGTAGAACTGCGCGTGCGGCAGCCGCGCGCGCAGCGCCTCGATCAGCGCGGCACCGAGCAGGTCGCCGGACAGCTCGCCGGCGATCAGCGCGATCTTCAGCATCGCGCGCGAACGTCCGCCCGTCGTGCCGGCGCCCTCACGAAGCCGGCTGCGCCGGCTTCTGCGCCTTCCACTGCCTGATGGCGTTCAGCGTGTTGGCGACGTGCTGGCTCGGGTCCATCGCGCTATAGGCGTAGAGGATCTTGGCGTCCGGGGTGATGACGTAGGAAATGCGGCTGGCGTAATTCACCAGCGGCAGCTTGGCGTCGTAGGCCGTCATGATCTTTGCGTCGGCGTCGGCGGCGACCGGAAACTTGCCGCCGCATTCGGTCAGCGAGAACTTGTGCAGGGTATCGATGGCGTCGCCCGACACGCCGATCACCGTCGCGCCCAGCGCCTTGTACTGGTCCATCGCCTCGGCGAACAGATGCGCTTCCACAGTGCAGCCCTTGGTGAAGGCCTTCGGGTAGAAGTAGACGACGACCGGACCGCGCCTGAGGGCGTCGGCCAGCGAGAAGGCGTAGTCCTTGCCGGCCAGCGACGCCGGCGCCGAGAAATCCGGCGCGCTGGCGCCCGCCTCCAGCGCGGCGCTCGCCGGCATGACGACGCCGAGTCCGAGCAGTGCCGCGATCCACCATTTGCTTATGCGCATGACCTTCTCCTTGAGCCTTGGGCCGCCGGCGCGCGCTCAGCGTTGCAGCGCGCGCTTCGAACCTTCGATGAACTTCAGCATGTACGCGACCTGCGCCGATCCGGATGCCATCTGCGCCAGCTCGAGCTTGACGTTCTCCATCGTCTGGCCCGACAGGAAGATCAGCTTGTACGCGTCCTTGATCGCCGCGACGTCTTCGGCACTGAAGCCGCGCCGGCGCAGGCCCTCGGCATTGATGCCGCGCGCTTCGGCCGGATGGCCCTGGACCATGATGAAAGGCACCACGTCGCGGGTGATGACGCTGCCGCCGCCGGTGAAGACATGATTGCCGATCTGGCAGTACTGGTGGATCAGCGTGTAGCCGCCGCAGCCGACGTAGTCGCCGAGCAGCACGTGGCCGGCGAGCGAGGTGTTGTTGGCGAGGATGTTGTGGCTGCCGACGATGCAGTCGTGGCCGATGTGCACCGCGGCCATGATCCAGTTGCGATCGCCGACCCTGGTCAGGCCGTCCTTTTCCTTCATCGTGCCGCGCTGGATCGTCACGTATTCGCGGATCGTGTTGCCGTCACCGATCTCGACGCGCGTCGGATCATCCGGCTTGGCGGTCATGTCCTGCGAAATCTCACCGAGCGAGGCGAACTGGAAGATCCTGTTGTGCTTGCCGATCGTCATCGGCCCGCGCAGCACGACATGCGGACCGACGACCGTGCCCTCGCCGATCGTCACGCCCGGACCGACGATGCTGTACGGGCCGACCTCGACCGTCTCGTGCAGTTCGGCCTTCGGATCGATGATCGCGGTCGGGTGAATGCGGCTGCTCACGATTCGACGCCCTCGTCGTATTTCGCGGTGCGCAGCACGCACATGATCTCCGCCTCGCTGGCCAGCTCGCCGTCGACGGTGGCGCGCGTGCGGAATTTCCAGATGTCGCGCTTGTGCTTCTCGAGCTCGACGTGGAAGGTCAGGGTGTCGCCCGGCGTCACCGGCCGCTTGAAGCGGCAGTTGTCGATGCCGGCGAAATACAGCACCAGGCCGTCCTTGGCGGACAGGCCCGACTTGTGGATGGCGAGCAGGCCACAGGCCTGCGCCAGCGCCTCGATCTGCAGCACGCCCGGCATGGTCGGCAGGCCGGGGAAATGGCCCGGGAAGAACGGCTCGTTGAAGGTGACGTTCTTGATCGCGGTCAGCGTCATCTTCTCCGCGTCGATCGCCGTCACCCGATCGACCAGCAGGAACGGATAGCGGTGTGGCAGCAGCTTGAGGATCTGGCAGATATCAAAGGTTGGCGTCGTTGTTGTCGTCATCGTCCTGTGACCCTTGGGGGAGACGGAGGTGTTGCTCGAGCGCCTGCAGGCGCGCTTCCAGCTTGCCCAGGCGCCGCACCCGCGCCACGGTCTTGCGCCATTCGCGGGCGTCGTCGAGCGGCAGACCGGAGCCGTAGATGCCGCGCTGCCGGATCGAGTTCGTCACCATGGCACGGCCCAGCACGACGACGTCGTCGGCGATCTCGATATGGCCGTTGATGCCTACCGCGCCGCCAATCATACAGCGGCGCCCGACGCGGGTACTGCCGGCGATGCCGGTGTGCGCGGCGATCGCCGTATGCGCGCCGATCCGGCAGTTGTGGGCGATCTGGATCAGGTTGTCGAGGCGCACGCCGTTCTCGATCACCGTGTCGTCGATCGCGCCGCGGTCGATGCAGGTATTGGCGCCGATCTCGACGTCGTCGCCGATCAGCAGCGAGCCGAGCTGCGGCACCTCCTCCCAGCCGTTCGGGCCGCGCGCGTTGCCGAAACCGCGCGAGCCGAGCACGGCGCCGGCCTGCACCTGGCAGCGCGCGCCGACGCGCACGCGCGGCCCGACCCAGACACGGGCGACGAGGCGCGTGCGCTCGCCGATCACGGCGTCGCGCGCGACGACGCAGCCGGGGCCGACGAAGACCTGCGCGCCGAGCTGCGCGCCGGCCTCGATCAGCGCGCCGGCGCCGACGTGGCAGCCCTCGCCGAGCGTCGCGCCGGCCGCGACCACGGCGCTGGCATGCACGCCGGGCGCGAAATCGCGGTCCGGATCGAACAGCGCGGCGATGCGCGCGTAGGCCAGATACGGATCGGGCGCGACCAGGCCCGCGGTCCGCAGCGCCTCGGCGTCGCGCGGATGGACGATGACCACGGCCGCCGCCGTCGTCGCCAGCTCGGCGCGCAGCCTGGGATTCGACAGGAAGCTGAGGCAGCCCGCCTTGCCCGGCGACAGTCCGCAGACCCCGGACACCGGCGTGGACGGATCGCCGCGCGAAGTGAGGCCGAAGCGCTGCGCGAGATCTTGGAGCGTGTAGGAAGCCATGGACGCGGAGTGGATGTGCGGCGGCAGGCTAGAGCCTAGCCGGGCGCCGGCAGGGCGCGCAAACAACGACGGCCTGCGCAGGCAGGCCGTCGTGAACCATGCGGCGGGCTCGCTCGGCGCAGCGCCGCCGCCGGCCGCGGCCTACTTGCCGCCCGGCGTCTGCAGGCGCTTCAGCACGTCGTCGGTGATGTCCATGTCCGGCTTGGCGAACACCGGCTCGTCGACGACCAGATCGAGATTCTTTTCCTTGGCGACGGCGTCGATCACGCCCTTGATCGCCGTCATCGCCTTCGACAGCTGCTCCTGGCGCGCCTTGTTGAAATCTTCCTGCAACTGGCGGCCCTTGGCTTCGATGTCGATGCGGCGCGTCGTCAGATCCTTCTCCTTCTTCGCGCGATCGGCGGCCGCGAGCAGATCGGCTTCCTTCTGGTAGGCGCCGATGTCGTCCTGCAGCTTCTTGCCTTCGGCCTGCAGGTCGTTGTTGCGGCGGTCGAACTGTGCCTTGAGCTGGTCCTGGGCGGCCTTGAACTGCGGCGCCTTGGCGGTGAGCTCGGCGGAACGCAGCACGCCGATCTTGACGTCGGCCAGCGCCGGCAGCGCCGTCATGGCCAGAACGATAGCGGCAATGGCGCCGGTGATGGCGCGGGTCTTACGAATCATGTCTCTCTCTCGTGTCGTCGTGTTGCTGCAGAAATTTTAGAAGCCGGAGCCGAAGGTGATCTGGAAGCGATCCTGATCGTCACCCGGTTTCGGATTGAGCGGGAACGCATAGCTCAGGTCGAGCAGGCCGAGGAACGGCGTGAACCAGGAGAAGGCGATACCGGCCGACTGGCGCAGTTCGTCGAACTCGAAGTCGCCGGGCTTGGCGAACACATTGCCGACGTCCCAGAAGGCTTCCAGGCGCGTCGACTTGCCGTCGCTCTCGATCGGCAGGGGGATGATGATATTGGTCTGCGCCGTGGTGCGCAGCTTGCCACCGTAAGGGTTGCCGAACAGGTTGGTCGGATGGTCGTGCGGACCGAGCGAGCCGTCCTTGTAGCCGCGCACCGTGCGCGAACCGCCGGCGAAGTAGTTTTCCCACGGCGGCACGTCGCTGCTGCCGTAGCTGTCGACCAAGCCGATCGAGCCGTTGATCTCGGCGGTGAACTTCCAGAACAGCGGCACGTACTGCTGGGCGCGGTAGCTGAGGTTGTAGTACTCGAGGTCGCTGCCCGGCAGCGCGAGATCCATGGTCAGCGAGTGCAGCGCGCCGCGCGTCGCGAAGAAGGTGCGGTTGCGCGAGTCGTAGCTGATGCCGGTGCGCGCCTGGTACGTGAAGAACTCGGTGCCGTTGTCGATGACGAACCTGAGGATTTCGTCCGAGCTGCTCGACGGGAAGGTGTCGACCGCGGTGTTCTCGATGCCGAAGCCGGCGCGCAGCGCGACGAATTCCGACAGCGGGATGCCGTAGGTCAGGTTCGCCGCCAGCGTGTTGGTGTTGAAGCCCGACGAATAGCGGATCACCGATTCCGACTTGCGGTACGACAGCGAGATCGTCTGCGCGATGCCGTCCTCGGTGAAGTAAGGATCGGTCCACGACAGGTTGATCGCCCGCGAGATCGCGTTGTTCTCGGCCTGCAGGTCGATGCGGTTGCCGGTGCCGAGGAAATTCGTGTGCGTGATCTGGCCGGTGATCAGGAAGCCGGACGAGCCCGAGTAGCCGACGCCGAACTGCAGCGAGCCCGGCGGGCGCTCCTTGACCTTGAAGGCGACGTCGACGAGATCGTCGCTGCCGGGCACCGGCTTGGTGTCGACTTCCGCTTCCTCGATGAACGGCAGGCGCGTGAGACGCACGCGCGAACGCTCGATCGACGACTTCGCATACGGCGCCGCCTCGAGCTGGCGCATCTCGCGGCGCAGCGTCTCGTCGTTGGTGCCGCTGTTGCCGGTGAAGCTGATCTGGCGGACGTAGGCGCGCTTGCCGGGGTCGACCACGTAGTTCAGCGAGACTTCCTTCTTGTCCTCGTCGACCTCCGGCACCGGCGTCACCTTGGCGAAGGCGTAGCCGATGTCCGACAGCGCCGCCTCGATGCGATCCGACGACTCGGTCGCTTCCTTGCGCGAGAAGGTCTGGCCGGCCTGCGTCGAGGTCAGCGCCTCGAGGTAGCGCTCGTTGAGGATGGTGTTGCCCGAGTAGCGGCGGTCCTTGATCTTGTAGATGTCGCCTTCGGTGACGTTGATCGTCACGTAGATCGACTTCTTGTCCGGCGTCAGCGCGACCTGCACGGAGTCGACCGAGAACTTCAGGTAGCCGCGGTCCTGGTAGTAGGACTGCAGCTTCTCGAGATCGCCGGACAGGGCCTGCTTGGAGTAGCGGTCGCTCTTCTGGAACGGCACCCAGTTGGTGGTCTTCAGGCTCAGCTGGTCGAGCAGATCCTGGGTCTTGAAGACGTGGTTGCCGATGATGTTGATGTCGGTGATCTTGGTGACCGAGCCTTCGGTGACCTTGATGTTCAGCGACACGCGGTTGTTCGGCTCCTCGGTGACCTTGGTCTCGATGCCGACGTCGTAGTAGCCGTTGGCGAAGTACTGGCGGCGCAGTTCCTGCTCCACCTGATCGAGCAGGTCGCGGCGGAACAGCTCGCCGTCGGCGAGGCCGAGATCCTTCAGCGACTTCTTCAGCTCGTCGCCGCCGATCTTCTCGTTGCCCTCGATCTTGAAGGTCGAGATCGCCGGTCGCTCGACGAGCTTGACGACCAGCGCATTGCCGTCGCGCTCGAGCTGCACGTCCTGAAACAGGCCCGAGCCGTACAGGGCCCGGATCGCCTGCGTCGAGGTCGCGCTGTTGAGTTCGTCGCCGGCGGTCAACGGCAGATAGGTGAGCACCGTGCCGATCTCGAGGCGCTGCAGGCCCTCGGCACGAATCTCGGAAATCTTGAAGGGCTCGAAGGCATGCGCCTGCGCCGTCAGCGCCAGTGCGGCCAGAGCGGTGGCAATGGCCGTCTTGGAAGTCTTGAGTCTTTTCACCGGCTCTATTCTTTAGATCAGTTCAGCAGGCGCACGATATCGTTGTAAAACGCGAGTCCCATCAGCAAGGCCAGCAGCGTCAGGCCGATGCGCTGCCCCGCTTCCTGGGCCCGCTCGGAAAGCGGCGAACCTTTCAGTGCTTCCACGCCGTAATAAAGCAGATGCCCGCCGTCCAGCACCGGCACCGGCAGCAAGTTGAGCACGCCGAGACTGACACTGACCACCGCCATGAAGCTCAGGAACGGAATCCATCCGACCTGCGCCGAATACCCCGCGACCTGCGCGATCTGGATCGGACCGCTGACGTTCTTGACCGACACCTCGCCGGTCACCATGCGCCACAGCATGCGCAAGCTCAACGCCGACATCCGCCAAGTCTCTGACGCGGCTCGCGGAATCGCCTCGAGCGGACCGGACTGACTGACGGCGCGCAAATCCTGCCACAAGTCCCCGGGGTTCGCCACGCTGGCGCCGAAGCGGCCGATGGTTTTGCCGTCCTCCTCGACGCGGCCGAGGATCACCGTGAACGCCAGTTCCTCGCCGTTGCGGCGCACGCGAACCTTGGTCACCTCGCCCGGATGCGCGCGTACCCAGCTTGCCCACTGCTGCCAGGAATCAATGTTCGTGCCATCGAAGCTCAGCAGCTCGTCGCCCGGCCTGAAGCCGGCCGCCTCCGCCGCGCCGCCCGGCTGCACGCCGTCGAGCCGCGCCGGCAGCTTCGGCTGGAACGGCACGAGACCGAGATCGTCGAACAGGAATTCGGGGTCGACGCGCACGCCGGACAGCGGCAGCACCACCGACCGCAGGCCGCCGCCGCTCGACTTCACCGTCAGCGGCAGCTCGCCCCTGTCGAGCGTGCGCTCGATGATCTCGGTGCGCAGCTCGTTCCAGGTCGGGATCGGTTCGTCGCCGACCATGGTGATCTGTTCGCCGGCCGCCAGGTGCGCCTGCGCGGCGACCGAGCCTTCCGGCGGCTGCGCGATGATCGGCTTGAGGCCCTGCACGCCGATCACGAACACGCACCAGTACAGCGCGATCGCCAGGGCGAAGTTGAACAGCGGCCCGGCGGCGACGATCGCCATGCGCTTGAACACCGGGGCCTGCGTGAAGGCCAGATGGCGCTCGGCCGGCGCAACGATGCCCTCGCGCTCGTCGAGCATCTTCACGTAGCCGCCGAGCGGCACCGCCGAGATCACCCACTCGACGCCGTCCTTGGCGCGATGCGTCCAGATCGGCCGGCCGAAGCCGATCGAGAAACGCAGCACCTTGACGCCGCAGCGACGCGCCACCCAGTAGTGCCCGAATTCATGGAACGCGACCAGCACGCCGATGGTGACGATGAAACCGCCGATCGACCAGGCGCCGGTGGCAAGCCCCGCCGTAAGCGTGTCAAGCACCGGCGGCCTCCGCGGCGCGCGCGCGCGCCCAGGCATCGACAGCGACGATCGCCTCCATGTCGGCGGCCGGTGGCGCGCTCCTGCCTGCTGCGTCGCTCAGCGTCGTTTCGATCACTTCTGCAATCCCCGGGTACGAAAGCCGCCCCTCCAGAAACGCTTGGACAGCGATTTCGTTCGCGGCGTTCAATATGTTCGGCAAATCGCCGCCGCCGCGCAGCGCGGCGCGGGCCAGCGCAAGGCACGGGAAGCGTCGCGGATCGGCCGGCTCGAAGCGGAAGCGGCCGAGCGCCGCCAGATCGAGCCCGCCGACGCCGGATTCCCAGCGCTCCGGCCAGGCCAGCGCGTGCGCGATCGGCACCCGCATGTCGGCCTGCCCGAGCTGCGCGAGCATGGAACCATCGACGTATTCGACGAGCGAATGGATGGCGCTTTCCGGGTGGATGACAACCTCGAGCCGCGCGTCCGGCAGGTCGTAGAGCACCGAAGCCTCGATCAGCTCGAGGCCCTTGTTCATCATCGTCGCCGAGTCGACCGAGATCTTGCGACCCATCACCCAGTTCGGATGGCGCACGGCCTGCTCGGGCGTGACGTCCGCCAGGGCCTCGAGCGGCGTTTCGCGAAACGGCCCGCCGGACGCGGTGAGGATCAGGCGCTGCACGTGCGAGGGCGCGCGGCCGCAGCGGCTGTCCGGCGGCAGGCACTGGAAGATCGCGTTGTGTTCGGAGTCGATCGGGATGATCAAGGCCCCGCTGCGCGCGGCTTCCTGCATCAGCAAGCGGCCGGCCATCACCAGCGGTTCCTTGTTGGCGATCAGCACGCGCTTGCCGGCGCGCACCGCGGCCAGGGTTGGCAGCAGACCGACGGCGCCGACGATCGCCGACATCACCTGATCGGCGTCGGCGTGCGCGGCGAGCTCGGCGAGCGCCGCGGCGCCGGCCCGCACTTCGGTGCGCAGGCCCGCTTCGTTGGCCAGACGCGCGCGCAGCGCCTGCGCCGCCCCGGCATCGGCGAGCGCCGCGTAGCGCGGGCGAAACTCGACGCACAGCGCCGCCAGCGCATCGACGTCGCGGTTCGCGGTCAGGGCCAGCGCCTGCAGGCGCTGCGGATGGCGACGCACGAGATCGAGCGTGTTGCGGCCGATCGTGCCGGTCGCGCCGAGCACCACCAGTTGCTGCGGCTTCACGGCAGGCATGCGCAGGTCGGGCATCGTGCCTTCACGCCAGACCACAGAGCAGCAGGCCGAGCACCATCACCGGCACGGCGGCGACGATGCTGTCGGTGCGGTCGAGGATGCCGCCGTGGCCCGGCAGGATGTGGCCGCTGTCCTTGAGGCCGGCGCTGCGCTTGAGCATCGATTCGGTGAGATCGCCGATGATCGACACCGCCGCGACGATCAGCGACAGCGCCACCAGTGCCGCGATCGCCCCCGGCGTGCGCAGGCCGAACACCCAGCTGCCGGCGACCAGCGCGAACACCGCGACCAGCGCCAGCCCGCCGCAGGCGCCCTCCAGCGTCTTGCCCGGCGAGATCGCCGGCGCCAGCTTGCGCCGGCCGAAGGCGCGGCCGGCGAAGTACGCGCCGGTGTCGGCGGCGAACACGACGAACAGCGTGTACAGCAGCTTCAGCGGACCCTGCTCCAGGCGATGCAGCGCGGCGATCGAGATCAGCGTGCTGGCGATCATGAGCAGGCCGCCGAGCGCCAGCGCCGGCGTCGCCACCGGACCGCTCCGCGGATAGAGACGCAGGCGCAGCGGCATCAGCAGCCAGATCAGCGCGACCGGCAGCAGCGCCGTGCCCAGCGCCGGGCCGTTGATCGGGCTGAACCAGGTCGCCGCCAGCATCGCCGCGGTCACCGCCAGATACGCGATCCGCGCGCCCCGGCGTGCGGCCAGTCCCATGAAGGCGGTCCACTCCCAGGCCATGACCAGGCCGACGCCGGACAGCGCGAGATACAGCCAGGGCGTCGGCGCGAACCAGACCAGGCCGAGCAGGATCGGCAGCAGCACCAGCGCCGTGAGGACGCGTTGCATCAGCATGTCGGCTTCCTCATCGGTTCATTCGGGCCACGGGTCGGCACGGTTCGTTCAACTCCCGGCGGCCGCCGGCACGCCGCCGAAGCGGCGCTCGCGGCTCGCGTACCAGTCGAGCGCCTCGCGCAGCAGCGGCGCGTCGGCGTCCGGCCACAGCAGTTCGGTGAAGTACAGCTCGGTGTAGGCCAGCTGCCAGAGCATGAAGTTGCTGATGCGCGATTCGCCGCCGGTGCGGATCAGCAGCTCCGGCGCCGGCCACTCGGCGGTCGCCAGTTCCGCTTCGAGCGCCGCCGCGCTGATCTCGCGGCCGCTCGCCGCGACCTTCTGCGCCGCCTGCACGATGTCCCACTGCCCGCCATAGCCGACCGCGACCACCAGCGTCATCGTCGTGTTGCCGGCGGTGTGCCGCTCGGCCTCGGCAATGCGCTGGCGCAGCTTGTCGGAGAAGCCGGAGTGCTCGCCGATCACGCGCAGGCGGATGCCGTTCCGGTGCAGGTCCGGCAGCTCGCGCTCGAGCACCGTCAGCAGCAGCTCCATGAGCATGCGCACTTCGAGCGGCGGCCGCTTCCAGTTCTCCTGCGAGAAGGCGAACAGGGTCAGCACTTCGATGCCGAGGTCGCGCGCGGCGCCGACGATGCGGCGCACGGCCTTGACGCCGGCCTGGTGCCCGAACGGCCGCAGCTGGCCGCGCGCCTGCGCCCAGCGGCCGTTGCCGTCCATGATGATCGCGACGTGGCGCGGTGGTTCGGATATGCCCATCGAGGGGCCTATCGGGCGGGATGCGCGCGACATGGCGCGGTGTACGGCGGCCGCCTCACATCGACATCAGTTCTTTTTCCTTCACCGCCGCCGCTTCGTCGACCTTGGCGACGTACTGGTCGGTCAGCTTCTGGATGTCGGTCTCGGCGCGCTTCTCGTCGTCGGTCGAGATCTGCTTGTTCTTGACCAGGTCCTTGACCGCCTGGTTGGCATCGCGGCGCACGGCGCGAATCGCCACCTTGGCGTTCTCCGCCTCGCTCTTGACGACCTTGACCAGATCCTTGCGGCGCTGCTCGGTGAGCGGCGGAATGATGATGCGGATGGTCTGCCCGGCGGTATTCGGCGTCAGGCCCAGATCGGAGGTCATGATCGCCTTCTCGATCAGGCTGACCAGCGCCTTGTCCCAGGCCTGGATGACGATGGTGCGGGCGTCCTCGACGGTGATCTGCGCCGCCTGCGACAGCGGCACTTCGGAACCGTAGTACTCGACGCGGACGTGGTCGAGCAGCGCGGCGTTGGCGCGACCGGTGCGCAGCTTGGCCAGTTCGTTCTTCAGCACGTCGACGCACTTGCTCATGCGCTTGGTGGCGTCGTTCTTGATGTCGTTCAGCATCTGCGAAACTCCAGTACAGCGAATGGGTGCGGCGATTGTCCTTGCAGCTCAGCGATTGACGCGCGTGCCGATGGTCATGTCGCCGGTGACGATCTTCAGCAGCGCGCCGGGCCGGTCCATGTCGTAGACGCACAGCTTCATGCCGTGGTCGCGGCACAGCACCATCGCCGTCTGGTCCATCACGCCGAGCCGCCTGGCCAGCGCCTCGTCGTAGCTCAGCTCGTCGTAGCGCTTCGCGGTCGGGTCCTTCTTCGGATCGGCGGTGTAGATGCCGTCGACGGTCGTCGCCTTCAGCAGCAGGTCCGCCTCGATCTCGACGGCGCGCAGCGCGGCCGCGGAGTCGGTGGTGAAGAACGGGTTGCCGGTGCCGGCGGCGAACACCACGACGCGGCCTTTCTCGAGATGACGCGCGGCCTTGCGGCGGATGAAGTCCTCGCAGACCTCGTTGATGCGGATCGCCGACTGCACGCGCACCTGCAGGCCGCCGACGCGCTCGATGGCATCCTGCAGCGCCAGGGCGTTGATGACGGTCGCCAGCATGCCCATCTGGTCGCCGGTGACGCGGTCCATGCCGGCCCGCGCCAGGCGCTCGCCGCGGTAGATGTTGCCGCCGCCGACCACCAGCGCGACCTCGACGCCGATGTCGACCACCGCCTTGATCTCGTGCGCGAGAAAGGCCGTGACCTCCGGCGAGATGCCGAACGCCTGATCGCCCATCAACGCTTCGCCGGACAGCTTGAGGAGGATTCGCCGGTACGCGGGTTTCAGGTCAGCGCTCTGCGTGCTCATGGGGGCTCGAAGTGGGCTCGGGCGGGGCTCGGGCGGCGTCACACCGCCCGCATAGTACTAGGGTCCGTCAGCGCCATGGGCTTAAAAAGAAGCCCCGTTTCCGGGGCTTCTTCGCTATCGGACGCTAAGCGCGTCGATCTTAACGCGGATCAGGCCTTGATGCCGGCCTGCGCCATGACCTCGGCGGCGAAATCGACCTGCGCCTTCTCGATGCCCTCGCCGACCGCGAAGCGCACGAAACGCGCGACCTTGGCCTTCTTCTCGGCGAGCAGCTTCTCGACGGTCTGGTCGGGGTTCTTGACGAAGGGCTGGCCGAGCAGGGTGATCTCGCTGACGAACTTGGCGGTGCGGCCGTCGATCATCTTGGCGAGAATCTCGGCCGGCTTGGCCTTGAAGCCGCCGCCGAACTTCTTCTTGATCACCGCGTAGTCGTCGTCCCAGCGCTTCTTCTCGTCGTCGGACAGCCCGGCATAGACGCCGTTCTGCTTTTCCTCGTCCATTTCCTTGAGCGCCGCCGCCAGCTTGTCGGACTCGGCCTTGGCGTCGGCCTGCTCCTGCGCGACGGTCGCTTCGATGATGCGACGCTCGTTGGCCAGCACCTCCGCCGAGATTTCGCCGGCGTTGAGGAAGCGCGGGCTCATCGCGGCGATGTGCATGGCGATGTCGCGCGCCAGCTCGACGTCACCCGACTCCATCGCCACGATCACGCCGATCTTGTCGCCCGGGTGCAGGTAGCTGACCAGCGGGCCGCCGGCCGATTCGACGATCGCGAAGCGGCGGATCGTCATGTTCTCGCCGAGCTTGGCGATCAGCGCGCGGCGCTGCTCGTCGAGCGTGGCCTCGCCGGCCTTGAGCGCGGTCAGCGCGTCGACGTGGCCCGGCTTGTGCGCGTGCGCGGCCTGCGCGGCCAGCTTGGCCAGCTCGCGGAAGGCCTCGCCCTTGGCGACGAAGTCGGTTTCGCTGTTCAGCTCGACGATGGCCAGCGCCTCGTCGTTGCCGGCGATCGCCAGCACGCCTTCGGCGGCGGTGCGGCTCGCCTTCTTGTCGGCCTTGGCGGCGCCGTCCATGCGCAGCTTCTCGGCAGCCTTGTCGAGATCGCCGCCGGTCGCTTCGAGGGCCTTCTTGCAGTCGCCCATGCCGGCGCCGGTGCGCTCACGGAGCTCTTTGACGAGGGCAGCAGTGATGGGAGTGCTCATGGGGGTTCCTGAGTGTTCGATTCTTCGGTGATGGGGCCGAGCCCCTGAAACGACAAACCCGGCAGCCGAACGGCGGCGGCCGGGTCGTGCGGGCGCGGCGTGCCGCGCCCGCCTGCGCGGGGCTTACTCGCCGCGGCGGCCGGCGCCGCGACGCTCGCCGCCACCCGGCTTGCGGTCGCCACGCGGGGCGCCGCGCGGCTTGCGCGGACGATCGTCGCCCGCCGCCACTTCCGCCGGCTCCTCGACGGCGCGGAACGGCACCGGGTTGGCGCCGCGCGCTTCGATGATGGCGTCGGCGATGCACTGCGCATAGACCTTGATGGCGCGCGTGGCGTCGTCATTGCCCGGGATGACGCAGTCGATCGGGCTCGGATCGTTGTTCGAGTCGACGACGGCGATGACCGGGATGCCGAGCTTCTTGGCTTCCAGGACGGCGTTCTTCTCATAGCCGGTGTCGATGATGAACAGGCAGTCCGGCAGCGCCGGCATTTCCTTGATGCCGCCGAGCGACTTGCGCAGTTTCTCGATCTCGCGCGTGAAGACCAGCTGTTCCTTCTTGTTGAGGCGGTTGATCGAACCGTCCTCGACCTGCTTCTCCATCTCGACAAGGCGCTTGATCGAGGCCTTGACGGTCTTGAAGTTGGTCAGCGTGCCGCCCAGCCAGCGCTGGTTGACGAACGGCATGCCCGAGCGCTTGGCCTCTTCCTCGATCGTCTCGCGCGCGGCGCGCTTGGTGCCGACGAAGAGGATGCGGCCGCCGTTGGCGGCGAGCTTGCCGGCGAAGGAACAGGCGTCCTTCAGCATCGGCAGGGTCTGCTCGAGGTTGATGATGTGAATGCGATTGCGGCTGCCGAAGATGTATTGATCCATCTTCGGGTTCCAGTAGCGCGTGCGGTGGCCGAAGTGGGCACCCGCCTCGAGCAACTGGCGCATCGTGATGTCCGCCATGTGAGACTCCGTAGGTTGTCAGCAAATCGCGCCGGGGCACCGCCGACGGGCGGGCACCTTACGAATGGCGCGAGTGGATTTCCAAGGACGCTCCGCCTTGCGGATTGCCTTTGGAGGGCGCGCTTTATACCATAGCGCCCCTTTGAAAACAATGAGTTTGCGGCTCGCCGCAGACCACTACGCAGGCGCAATGGCCGTCACGATCAAGACTCCCGAGGAGCAGCAGAAGATGCGCGAGGCCGGGGCCGCCGCGGCCTCCGTGCTGCAGATGCTCGAACCGCACGTCAAGCCGGGCGTGAGCACCGAGGAGCTCAACCGGCTCTGCCACGAATACATCGTCAACGTGCTCGATTGCATTCCCGCGCCGCTGCACTACGGCGGCGGCAACGGCCGGCCGCCGTTCCCGAAATCGATCTGCACGTCCGTGAACCATGTGGTCTGCCATGGCATTCCGGGCGCCAAGGTGCTGAAGAAGGGCGACGTCCTCAACGTCGACGTCACCGTCATCAAGGACGGCTGGCACGGCGACACCAACCGCATGTACTACATCGGCGAGCCGAGCATCCTCGCCCGCCGCCTCTGCGAGACCACGCACGAGGCGATGATCGAGGGCATCAAGGTCGTGCGGCCGGGGGCGCGGCTCGGCGACATCGGCGCGGTGATCCAGAAGTACGCCGAATCGCGCGGCTTCTCGGTGGTGCGCGAATACTGCGGCCATGGCATCGGCCGCGGCTTCCACGAAGACCCGCAGGTGCTGCATTACGGCCGCCCTGGCACGGGTCTTGAACTGGTCGAGGGCATGACCTTCACGATCGAGCCGATGATCAACGCCGGCCGCCCGGAAACGCGGCTGCTGCCGGACGGCTGGACGGTCGTCACCAAGGATCACTCGCTGTCGGCGCAGTGGGAGCACACCATCCTGGTCACGAAGGACGGGTACGAAGTGCTGACGCTGCGCGACGGGAAGATGTGAGCGTGGGCAAGCCGATTTCATTCGTTCCGCCACACGCGCCCCGGCGCGGCATCGTGGCGGCCCTCACCCCACCGTCCGCTCCGCGGACGGTCCCCCCCTCTCCCGCTACGCGGGCGAGGGACGACAGCGCCGCTGCGCGGCAGGCAACTTAATGGGCGCCGAGATCGATCTCGCCGAAGAGGAAGCCGCCGGCATCTTCAGCGCGCACCGCATCCGCTCGCGGCTCGCCGATGGCGGCTACTCCATCAACTCCTTCCGCGACACGCTGAACTGGGGCCGCGAACGCCTCTACAGCCTGTTCCACGAAGGCCTGCCCGCCGACTCGCTGGTGCACGCGCGCGCGCACCTCGTCGACGAGGTGCTGCGCGCGTCCTGGCAGAAATTCCTGCCGCGCGGCGCCACCGGCCTGACGCTGGTCGCGGTCGGCGGCTACGGCCGCGGCGAACTGGCGCCGCATTCGGACATCGACATCCTGCTGCTGCACGAGGGCGACGCCCTGGAGCAGCATCGCGGCGCGCTCGAGCAGATGACCGCCTTCGGCTGGGACATCGGCCTCGAAGTTGGCCAGAGCGTGCGCACGGTCGCCGAATGCGTGGCCGAGGCGGAGAAAGACGTCACCATCATCACCAACCTGATCGAGGCACGGCTGCTGGTCGGCGACGAGAACCTGTTCCGCGCCATGCAGGCGGCGCTGACGCCGGACAGGATCTGGCCGGTCAAGGATTTCTTCGAGGCGAAGAAGGAAGAGCAGGCGGCCCGCCACCGCAAGTACGACGACACCGGCTACAAGCTGGAGCCGAACGTCAAGGAATCGCCGGGCGGCCTGCGCGACATCCACACGATCGGCTGGGTCGCCAAGCGCTACTTCGGCGCGCAGACGCTCGGCGAGCTGCGCGAGCGCGGCTTCCTGAGCAAGCAGGAGTGCGACGAGCTGTTCGCCGGCCAGGATTTCCTGTGGCGCGTGCGCTTCGCGCTGCACATGCTGACCGGCCGCCACGAGGACCGCCTGCTGTTCGACCACCAGATCAAGGTCGCCGAACTGTTCGGCTACGAGGACGACGACAAGAACCGCGCGGTCGAGCAGTTCATGCAGCTGTACTACCGCACGATCAAGTCGCTGTCCTGCCTCAACGACATGCTGCTGCAGCTGTTCGAGGAAGCGATCATCCATCCGGCGCAGGGCGGCGAGCCGATCACGCTCAACCCGCGCTTCCAGGTCCGCAACGGCTGGCTCGAAGTGCGCGCCGACGACGTTTTCCAGCGTTACCCCTGGGCGCTCATCGAGGTGTTCCTGCTGCTGCAGCAGCATCCGAAGATCGAGGGCATCCGCGCGCAGACCCTGCGCCTGATCCTGCGCGACGGCCGCCTGCTCAATGATCAGGTGCGCCAGTCGGTGCAGGCGCGCTCGCTGTTCATCGAGATGTTCCGCGAGGGCCGCGGCCTGACGCGCAACCTGCGCCGCATGAACCGCTACGGCGTGCTCGGCCGCTACCTGCCCGCCTTCGGCCGCATCGTCGGCCTCATGCAGTACGACCTCTTCCACACGCTGACGGTCGACGAGCACATCCTGCGCGTGGTGCGCAACGCGCGCCGTCTGGCCATGCAGCGCTTCCGCCACGAGCTGCCGTTCTGCAGCCAGGTGATGGACCGCCTGGCCAAGCCGGAGCTGCTGTACCTCGCCGCCTTCTGGCACGACATGGCCAAGGGCCGCGGCGGCGATCACTCCGACATCGGCGCCAGCGAGGCCGAGCAGTTCTGCCTCGACCACGGCCTCTCGCATCCGGATGCGGCGCTGGTGCGCTGGCTGGTGCAGAACCACCTGCTGATGTCGCTGACCGCGCAGAAGCAGGATCTCAGCAACCCTGCCGTCATCGCCGAATTCGCGCGTGCGGTCGGCGACCGCCAGCATCTCGACTACATCTACCTGCTGACCTGCGCCGACATCCGCGGCACCAATCCGGCGCTGTGGAACGCCTGGCGCGATTCGCTGCTCAAGGAGCTGTACAGCCTCACGGTGCGCACGCTCGAGCGCGGCGTCGACAATCCCCTGCAGGAAGACGAGCGCGCCGCCGAAGTGCGCGCCAAGGCGCTCGCCCTGCTCGCCGCGCAGAACATCACGCACGAGCAGGCCGAAGGCGTGTGGAAACGCTTCGACCGCGACTACTTCCTGCGTCACTCGCCCGACGAGCTGGCCTGGCAGCTGCCGGCGATCATGTCGGCGACCGAGGCCGACCTGCCGCTGGTCCTGGTCGCCTCGATCGGCAACCGCGGCACCAGCGTGTTCATCTACACGCGCGACCGCGATCACCTGTTCGGCCTGTCGACCGGCGTGCTTGCCCGTCTCGGCCTCAACATCCTCGACGCGCGCCTGCACACGACCGACGACGGCTTCGTGCTCGACTCCTACGCGGTCGCCGAAGGCGACAACACGCCGATCACGCAGCCGATGCGCTTCGAGGAGATCCGCGCGGCGCTGCGCAAGGTGCTGTCCGATCCGGAGGCCTCGACGATCGACGTCAACCGCCGCATGCCGCAGCGCCTCAAGCACTTCAACACGCCGACCAACGTGCACTTCAGCCAGGACGACGCGCGCGGCCGCACGATCCTCGAACTGGTGACGGCCGACCAGCCGGGCCTGCTGTCGATCATCGGCCGCGTGTTCCAGAAGCGCGGCATCCTGCTCAACGCGGCGAAGATCGGCACCATCGGCGAGCGCGCCGAGGACGTCTTCTACGTCACCGACCGCATGCACCGGCCGATCGTCGACGAGGACGTGCTGGACGATCTGCGCGAGGTCCTCGTCCGCACCCTCGATCGGCCGGAGACGGCGTGATCCGGCCGCTGCGCGGGCCGATCCCGCGCTCTCCGTGCTCGCCGTGCCTCGGCACAGCTGTGCGCGGAAGCCGCGACCTTGGCCCTGCTCACAAGGACGGCTTGCGGTCTCCTCACGATTTTTGAAACAGACAAACGACAACGAGAGAAATCCCGATGACCACCCTGCAGAACACCATCGAAGCGGCTTGGGATCAGCGCGAGGCGTTCGACAAGAACGACGCGGCGGTGCGGCACGCGATCGAGGACGCGATCGGCTTGCTCGACAGCGGCGAGGCGCGCGTGGCGCAGCCGTCAGCCTCGGGATGGATCGTCAACGAGTGGCTGAAGAAGGCGGTGCTGCTGTACTTCCGCCTGCACGACAACATTCCGGTCGACATGGGCGCGCTGGCGGGCTATGACAAGGTGCCGCTGAAGTTCGCCAGCTGGGGCGAGGAGGAGTTCAAGGCGCAGGGCGCGCGCGTGGTGCCGCCGGCGGCGGTGCGCAAGGGCGCCTACATCGCGCCGGGCGCGATCCTCATGCCCTCCTACGTCAACATCGGCGCGCACGTCGGCCGCGGCACCATGGTCGACACCTGGGCGACGGTCGGCTCCTGCGCGCAGATCGGCGCCAACGTGCATCTGTCGGGCGGCGTCGGCATCGGCGGCGTGCTGGAGCCGCTGCAGGCGAGCCCGACGATCATCGAAGACGATTGCTTCATCGGCGCGCGCTCGGAGATCGTCGAAGGCGTGATCGTCGAGAAAGGCGCGGTGATCTCGATGGGCGTGTTCATCGGCCAGTCGACGCCGATCTACGACCGCGACGCCGACACCGTCAGCTACGGCCGCGTGCCGGCCGGTGCCGTGGTGGTCGCCGGCTCGCTGCCGAAGGCCGGCGGCAAGTACAGCCTCAACTGCGCGGTGATCGTCAAGCGCGTCGACGAAAACACGCGCAAGAAGGTCGGCATCAACGCCCTGCTGCGCGATCTCTGAGCCCGGCGCTGCGGCGCGCGAAGCCCCGCGGACTTCGAGTCTGCGGGGCTTTTTGTTTGCGCGGCCCGCACCGTCGCCGCGTCGCCGCGATGCGCGGCGGCGCTCAGCCCGGCTCCACGCGCGCCGAGAGCACGCGGAACGGCAAGGCCTCAAACCGCTCGACCGTCGATTGCGGCTCGCCGTCGCGACAATGCCGCAGCCAGCGCGATTCCAGGCTGAGCGCCCCGAGCGGCAGCGGGCACGGCACCTCGCCGCGAAAGCGCAGGATCAGCGGCCCGCCGCGCTTGCGCGCATGCCGGTACACGAGATGGGCGAGATGAACACCCGCCGCCTTCAGTTCCAGGCGGATGCCGCGCGAACTCGGCAGCACCGGCATCTCGAAACGCAGCCGCAGATCGAATCGCAGCGTCGTGCCGCGCGCCGGCGCCGCCGGCAGCGGCAGCTCGGCGCGCAGCACCGCCGCGGCTTCGTGTGCCGCCCGCGCGCCGGCCACGACCTTGCCTTTCACCGTCACCTCCGGCGGCATCGTCCGGCGCTCGGCGCGCGCCGCCAGGACACGCACGCCGCGCCGCAGCAGGCGCAGGACGGGATTCAGGCCCTGCTTGGGTTTCATCGACGCCAGCGTCATCAGCCGCGTGAGGCCCGGTCGCCCGGCCGCGGCGCGCACCGCGTCCAGCAGTCCCTCGGGCAGTGCAACGTCGAGGCCGCAGGCGAGATAGGACAATGCGACCGCCGCCGGATCGAGCAGCCGGCGGCGGCGCAGCACGTCCATCAGTTGCGCCGCATCGGTCTGGCCCTGGCGCAGCGTCACCGCGGCGTCGACCAGCCAGTCGCTGTGCGCGGCGGTGTTGCGCGCGCCATGGGCGATGGCCAGCGCCACCCGGTCGGCGGCGGACGGCACCCAGACATCGAGCCCGCCGAAACGTGCCGGACGGGCGCGCTCCCAGATGGCGCGGTCGTCGCCGGCATCGGCCTGCAGCGGGTGATAGGCGCACTGATGCAGGTCGATATCGCCGAAACGGCCGTACTGCAGGTTGATGGCGCGCTGCGCGCCCAGCCGCGCGCGGAGATACGGGTGGCTCACACCGCTGGCGGCCAGCCAGCCGCGCTCGTGCAGGAGATCGAGCGCCTGGCCCATCGCCGCGGCCGGCACGAGAACGTCGATGTCATAGGCGATCCGACCGCGCTGCGCCGCCGCGTCGACGGCGATGCGGCTCGCGCCCTTGAGCATCATCAGCGGAATGCCGGCCGCATGCAGCGCGCGCAGCGCCGGCAGGGTGTCGCGCAGCGCCAGCTGCGAGCGCGTCCACAGCATCTTCTGCAGGCCGGCCAGCCGCGGCCAGGCCGGATGGTCGGCCAGCGCCTCGCTCAGCCGCGTGGCGATGGCGAGCAGAAGACGATGCTCGGCGAAGCCGGCCGAATTGATGTCGTGCTCGTCGAGCCAGCGCCGCGCCGCGGCGAGCGCCGCCGCGTCGTCGGCGAGCAGCGCGGCGCGCAGCAGGCGGTCGCGCCCGCCCGCCGGCCAGGCCCAGCCATGACCGGGAAAGCGCCGCAGGCGGCGCGCCGGCGACCGGCCTGCGTGGTCCGCGCTCATGCTCCGTCCTCGGTGTCGCGCGCGGCGCGCGCCGCACGCTGGCGCAGCAGCGCGCGGCGCGCCACTTCCAGATAGCCGCGGTCACGCGCGGCATCGCGCCCGTAAGAAAGACTGCCCGCGTGAATGCGCCGCAGCACCAGCACCTCCTCCATCATCTGCAGGCGATGCCCCTGGGCGCGCGCGCGGCCGAGCCAGTCGACCATCTCGCCGCGCCGGCCGGGCGGATCGACGACGGGGCCGATGGCGGCGATCGCCTCGGCGCGCGCGAGCATGGTGCTGCGCGTCCATCCCGGACCCGCCGGTCCGGCGGTGGCCGGATCGGCGTCGCGGAAATGGCGCCAGTGCGTGAAGCTGATGGCGATGCCCGGCTCAGCCGCCATCAGCGCCATCTGTCTGCGCATCTTGTCGGGCAGCCACACGTCGTCGGCATCGAGCGTCGCGATCAGTGCCGCCCGGCTCGCGGCAAAGCCGTGGCTGGTGGCGCTGCCGGGGCCGGCGTTCGGCTGCGTCAGCAGCAGCACGTCGATGCCGCTGCGGCGCACGGCGTCGACCGTGCCGTCGCTCGATCCGTCGTCGACGACGATGATCCGCTGCGGCGCAGGCGACTGCGCGGCGACCGAGCGCAGCGCCGCGACGATCGTGCGCTCGGCGTTGAAGGCGGGGATCACCACGTCGTAGGCCGGCATCAGCGGAATCCCCTCCGCGCCAGATCGCCCATGTCGATCACCTCGGCGATCGAACCGAGCGACGGATCGGCGCGCCGCCGCCGCATCGATCCGTGCAGCGCGCGGGCGAAGTCGCGGCGCGCTTCGTCGCGCCGGCCGGTCATGTTGCCGGGGTGGCGGCGGTAGTACATGGCGACGCGCTCGCTCAGCACATGCGGCACGCGACACTCGAAAGCGCGCATGAGGAAATCCAGATCCTCGGACTGCCGGTAACTTTCATCGAAACCGCCGAGCCGCGCCAGCAGCCACGGACGAAACAGCGCGACGCCGAGGTGCACGCCGCGCAGCGTCGCCACGACGTCGGCGGGATCCGGCGCCAGTGTCTCGGCGTCGAGCGCCGCGACGATCGCCATGCGCCCATAGCAGAACGCGGCGTCCGGCGCCGCCGCGAGCAGGGCCAGATCGGCCAGCCGGCCCGGCGCCCAGGCATCGTCGGAATCGAGGAAGGTGACCGCGTCGGCATCCGCCGGCAGCCGCGCCAGCCCGGCGTTGCGCGCCGCCGTCACGCCGCGGTTCGACTGGCGGAACAGGCGGATCTGCGGATGCGCCGGCACGAGCGCCTCGACCACCGCGGCGCTGTCGTCGGTCGAGCCGTCGTCGATGACGATGATGTCGAGCTCGGCATGCGCCGCTTCGCGCAGGATCGAGCGCAGCGCGCCGCCGATCATCGCCGCGCGGTTGAAGACCGGCACGATCACGCTGACTTTCATGCGCGCCGTCCTTGCATCGACGCCGGATCGCCTTCGATGAAGGCGGCGATGGCGGCGGCGATCTCGGCGGCGTCGTGACCGAGCGTCAGCCGGAAGCAAGGCAGGCTGCGCGTCAGGGCGCCGAAGAAACGGAATCCCGCCAGGCGATCACCCGGCATCTGGTTGATGGCGGACGGCGCCAGCGCCAGCATCGCCTCGCTGGCCGGCGCCGGGCTGATGGTCGTGCGCGCCCCGCCGCCGATGCGCGGCAGCAGGAGCGCAGTCAGCGCGAGATGGTCCACCGGCGCGCGGCGCGCCAGATCGCCGATGCGGAATTCGTGCTTGCCCTGCCAGTTCAGCGGTCCCGGCTGCGGCAGGACGCGCGCCAGCCGCAGGCGCGCGAAGCCGGCCGGATCCTGCTTGAGCGTATCGAACAGGCGGTGCGCCCGGGGCTGCGGCCTGAGCTGCACGAGCACGTAGTCGTCGCCGACGCTGTCCAGCCCTTCGACGAGGCCGGCCGCCACGGTGCCGGACTTGCCGGCCCCGCCGGCGCCGGCCAGCAGCACGCCGCGACCACCATGGCCCAGCGTGCCAGCGTGTGTCAGGCGCATGCCGAGGGCGGCGTAGTACCAGTGCAGGAACGCACGCAGCGGCGCACCGGTCTCCCACGGCGGGAAGGCGTCGCGCGCCGCCATCAGCTGCACGCCCTGGCGGCTCGCCGGATCGTAGAACTGCCAGAAGCGCAGTTCGTGGAAATAGCTGCCTCTGAGGCCCTCGGCCGCCAGCAGATCGGCGAAGGCGTTGCTGCCGAAATCCGCGTCGCCCCACTCGGCGGGCGGCGCGATGCCGGCGAGCCCCGGATGGACGATGCGCACCTGCATGTCGGGCGCCGCCGCGACGCCCGCGGCGAAACCGGCCATCGCCTCGGCGAGCGGGCCGTGATCACAGCGAATCTCGACGTCCAGCGCCGGCAGGCGCGCGCGGCGGCGGCAGGGAATGGAAGCGTCGGCCGCCGCGGCCCGGGCCAGTGTGTCGCGGGCATAGCGGACCAGCGTCTGCGGCATGACCCGGCGCATCAGCAGGCCGACGAAGGACGATGCATCGCCCGCCGCGGACGCGGCGCGACCAACCCGGCCGAGCACACGATCGGAGAAGGCACGACGCGATCGGCGTGGCGCATGAGCGTCGCGCTATTGCTTGCGGATCGGCCAGCCGGCCTGTTCTTCGACGTCGTGAATCGGATCGACCAGCAGCAGATCGGCGAGCTCGTCGTGCATCTCCACCGACAGCGGTTCACGCGCCGCCTGCAAGGCCTCCGCGATGGCCGCCGGCAGCGGCACCGGGCTGGCCTCCGGCGAGGCGGCGAGCAGGCCGAAGCCGAGCAAGCGGCCGACGAAGCCTTCGACATCGCTCGCGCTCAGCGCCTGGCCCGCGCATGCCTGCCCGACGAGCGCCGCCGGCGGCACCTGCAGGATCAGCGCCTGCCAGACCTGGCTGCCGGAGTCCGAGAATCCGTAGTAGCGCCCCTGTCCCAGATCGAGCACGACGGCGTCGCCATCGAAGGACTCGAAGACGATGTCGGTCCGCGCGATCGCGTAAGGGAGGGAAGAGATGCTCATGGAATGCCCCGATCAGGGAAGCGCGAGGTCGCGCCCGGAATGTAGCGCGCCGCCCTCCGCGCCATCAACGCAGGCCGCGCTCAGTCGGTCGGCTGGCCGCGATGCGTCTTGACGGTTTGCGCCCCGGGCACGGCCTGTTCGGGATCGAGCTCGCCGATGCGCAGATAGCGGGTCGCCAGCTGCACCTCGCGCAGGAAGCAGAACAGGCCGCCGATCAGCGACAGGATCGAGGTGACGAACAGGCCGGTGATCAGCCGCGACAGGTTCCACTTCGAGAACGTGCCGACGAACAGCACGACGATCACGCTGCTGATCAGCAGCGCGCAGCCGATGCAGAAGACGATGGCCAGGTTCGTCAGCCGCGCGCGGCGCGCCTGCTGGCGCAGCGCGATGCGGATGCCGGGCGCGCGGCCCGGCGCCGCGGTCACCAGATCCGATTCGAGCTTGCGCGCGCGATCGACGATGCGCGCCAGGCGGTTGGTCAGCACGCCGAGCATGGTGCTGACGCCGCCGAGCAGGAACACCGGCGCGACGGCGACCTGGATGGTATGCGCGATCGCTGAAACCTGAGTCTCGTCCATGTTCCGCATTATCCATGAGGGGCAGCGTTTGCGGTGCGCCACCGGACTTGCGCCGCTAAACTTGCGCGCTACTCCCCGCGGCCGCCCGGCCGCCCTGCCGGCAGACCCAGCCATGGCCGATGACCTCGCCGAACACGCGGTACTCGATCTGACCTGCGCGCTGATCGCGCGCCATTCGCTGACGCCGGACGACGCCGGCTGCTGCGCGCTGATCGGCGAACGCCTCGCCAGGCTCGGTTTCACGCTCGAATCCATCGACGCCGGCGGCGTGACCAATCTGTGGGCGACCCGCGGCAGCGGCGCGCCGCTGCTGATCCTCGCCGGCCACACCGACGTCGTGCCGCCCGGCCCGCGCGGCGACTGGCTCAGCGATCCCTTCGTGCCGGACATTCGCGACGGCGTGCTCTACGGCCGCGGCGCCGCCGACATGAAGTCGGGACTGGCGGCCATGGTCGTCGCCGTCGAGCGCCTGCTGGCGCGGCGCGCCCCTCACCCCACCGTCGGCGCTGCCGACGGTCCCCCCCTCTCCCCGCTGCGCGGGGCGAGGGACGAGGGTCGGCAGCCCGCGGCTGCCGCAGCAATCTCCGGCACCCTCGCCTTCCTGATCACCAGCGACGAGGAAGGCGCGGCGAAGCACGGCACGCGCCACGTCGTCGAGGTGCTGAAGGCGCGAGGCATCAGGCCGGACTACGCGATCGTCGGCGAGGCCACCGCCGCCGAGCAGCTCGGCGACCGCATCACCATCGGCCGCCGCGGCTCGCTCGGCTGCAATCTGCGCGTGCTCGGCAGGCAGGGCCACGTCGCTTACCCGGAAAAGGCCGACAACCCGATCCACCGCCTGGCGCCGGCGCTCGCCGAACTGAGCGCCGAAGTCTGGGATCGCGGCAACGCGCACTTCCCGCCGACTTCGTTCCAGATCTCGAACATCCACGGCGGCACCGGCGCCAGCAACGTCATCCCCGGCCACGTCGACCTGATCTTCAACTTCCGCTTCTGCACCGAGTCGAGCGCCGAAGACCTCAAGGCCCGCGTCAGCGACATCCTCGATCGCCACGGCCTGCGCTACGAGGCCGACTGGTGGCTGTCCGGCGAGCCCTTCCTGACGCGCGAGGCCGAACTGGTCGCCGCCGCGCGGGCGGCGATCGCCGACGTCACCGGCATCGCGGATCCGCTGCTGTTCACCGGCGGCGGCACCTCGGACGCGCGCTTCCTCGCGCCGTGGGGCGCGCAGACCGTGGAGATCGGTCCGGTCAACGACAGCATCCACAAGGTCAACGAGCACGTGCGCGTCGCCGATCTCGAACGGCTGAGCCGCATCTACGAAGGCACGCTCGACCGCCTGCTGTGAGCGACGGCGCGCGCGCCACGATGACCGCCGCCGGCGACAGCTTTCGCCCGCACTGGGCACTGCGCCACGCGCAGATCCAGTCGATCCTGGCGACCAAGAGCCCGCGCCGCCGGCGCTGGCTGCGGCGCGACGACCGCCTCGAAGCCTGCGCGCAGGCGCTGCTGCTCGACGGCAGCGACGGCGTGCGGCTCGCCGCGTACCTGTCGAAACAGGCCGAAGGCGTCGCGCCGCGCGGCCTGGCCGTGCTGATCCACGGCTGGGAAGGCAGCCACGAATCGAGCTATCTGTACTCGATGGCCTGCACCGTCTACGCCGCCGGCTACGACGTGCTGCGCCTCAATCTGCGCGATCACGGCGCGACGCATCATCTGAACCGCGAGTTCTTCCACTCGGCGCGCATCGACGAGGTTGTGCACGCCATCGCCGACGCGCGCCGCCACAGCGAGGCCGCGCCGCTGTACGTGATCGGCTTCTCGCTCGGCGGCAACTTCGCGCTGCGCGTCGGCCTGTACGGTCCGGCGCTCGACGTGCGGCCGCGGCTCGCGATCGGCATTTCGCCGGCGATCAATCCGCGCGCGACGATGCAGGCGATCGACGACGGCCCGACGCTGTTCCGCTGGTACTTCACCGGCAAGTGGCGCAAGACCGTGCTGGCCAAGAAGGCCGCGTGGCCGGACCTCGATACCGAAGCGCTGCTCGACGGCAGCAGCCTGATGGCGATCACCGCGCGCTTCGCCGAGCGCCACACCGAGTACGGCGCGCTCGATCCCTACTTCGCCGCCTACACACTCGGCGCCGAACAGCTGCAGGCATCGCCGTCACCGCTGGCGATCCTCACCGCCGCCGACGATCCGGTCATTCCGGTCGCCGATTTCGCCGGCCTGCGCGCGCAGGGCGCGCTGCACGCCTTCGATCTGACGCGGCATGGCGGCCACTGCGGCTTCATCGAGGATTTCGCGCTGCGCAGCTGGGCCGAGCGACGCGTGCTGGAACTGCTGGCCGCACATCGCTGAGGCGGGACGCGCCGGTCACGGCGCGCGCATTCACGTCACCCGGGCGCGCTTGATCAGCGCCGACACCAGCGACGGCGCCCAGCGCTTGGCGTAAATCGCCAGCTTCTCGCGGCCGACGTACAACTCCTCGGCATCGCGTCCGACGCCGGCCCAGATGCGCGCCGCGCAGGCCTCGGCGTCCATGCCTTTCTCCTGCCCCGCATCCATCCTCGCGTAGCGGCCGCCGTCGCCGGTGATCGCATTCACCGAGACCTGCGTGCGGATGAAGCCGGGGCATACGAGCGTGAACTTCAGTCCCTCGCGCCACAGCTCGGCGCGTGCAGCCTCGTAGAAACCGTGCAGCGCGTGCTTGGCCGCCGCGTAGCCCGTGCGCAGCGGCGTGCCCATCTTGCCGACCACGCTGCTGATGACGACGACGTGTCCGCCGCCGCGTGCGCGCATGCCCGGCACGAGGGCCTTGGTCAGGGCCACCGGCGCGAAGAAGTCGAGTTCCATGATGCGGCGGTAGACGTCCATGCCGGTATCCACGAGCAGGCTGCGCTGCGAGATGCCGGCGTTGTTGACGAGCACCTCGATCGGCCCGAAAAAGGCCTCGGCCGCCCGCAGCGCCGCCGCGGCGTCGAACGCGGTCAGATCGAGCGGCAGCACGGCGACCCGCGCCGGATCGGCGCAGGCGGCGCGCACGCGCTCGAGTTCATCGACACGTCGCGCGCTGAGCACCAGCTTCGCGCCGCGCCGGCTGGCGAGCAGCGCCAGCGCCTCGCCGATGCCGCTCGATGCGCCGGTGATCCAGATCGTCCTGCCCGCGATGTCCGTCATGCGCCCCTCCTTCGAACCACCGACCGTTGGAACCACAGA
Organism: Solimonas soli DSM 21787; assembly: GCF_000474945.1. Taxonomy (GTDB): domain Bacteria; phylum Pseudomonadota; class Gammaproteobacteria; order Nevskiales; family Nevskiaceae; genus Solimonas; species Solimonas soli. Next base: position 29,040 of record NZ_KI440837.1, read on the forward strand.
TTTCACAGATTACACAGAAAGAAATGTTCCCCCGTCGCTTCACCTGCGGCATCTGTGGTTGATGTTTTCCGGCACCGCAAAAAGAAAACGCCCGCTCCGTTGCCGGAGCGGGCGTCCGCGGGTCTGGCCCGCAAGACCGCGGATTTGATTCGGCCGATCAGGTCAGCGAGGCCTGATAGATGCTCTCGATGGCGGCGTCCAGCGCCTTGTCGAACTCGGCGTCCGACATCTGCGCGGTCAGACCTTCGGTCAATGCGCGGCTGAAGCTGGCGATCACGCCCTTGTTCTTGGCGAGGATGGCATTGGAATCGGCGCGCGAATAACCGCCGGACAGTGCGACCACGCGCGTCACCTTCGGATGCTTGACCAGCGCATCGAACTTGCCGGCCACTTCCGGCAGCGTCAGCTTGAGCATCACCGAGGTACCCGCCGGCAGCGCGTCGAGACGCTTGAGAAGGCCCGCCACCAGCAGGTCTTCGATCTTCGCCTTGTCCGGCGACTTGATCGACACTTCCGGCTCGATGATCGGCATCAGGCCGGCATTGAAAATCTGCAGACCGACTTCGAACTGCTGATCGAGCACGGCGTCGATGCCCTTCTGGTTGGCTTCGTCGATCACCGAGCGCATCTTGGTGCCGAAAATGCCCTTGGCGCGGGCGCGCTTCAGCAGTTCATCGAGCCCCGGGTTCGGCTTCATCAGCTGCACGCCGTCGGCGGCCGCGGCCAGACCCTTGTCGACCTTCAGGAACGGCACCACGCCCTTCTTCTTCCACAGATATTCGGCGGCCGGAAGGCCACCGAATTCGCGATCCATGGTCATCTCGAACAGGATGGCGCCGAGCACGCGCTGGCCGCTGAAGGCCGGGCTGGTGACGATGCGGGCCCGCATGGCGTGAACCAGATCGAACATCTGCGCTTCGCCGCTGTAAGCGGACTCTTCGATGCCATAAAGCTTGAGCGCCTTCGGCGTGCTGCCGCCGCTCTGGTCCAGCGCAGCGATGAAGCCCTGGCCCTTGGCGACTTTAGCCAGTTGTTCCTGATTCATTCATGCACTCCTGATGCGATGCCTGTGGTGTTCGAGCGGTAATTTGGCGCGCGATGGTATCAGGATGCAGGCCCCGATACACGACCGCGCGCAGGGGGTTTCCGGTAAGATTCCCGGCTCGGAGAGATGGCAGAGTGGTCTATTGCGGCGGTCTTGAAAACCGCTGAACCGCAAGGTTCCGGGGGTTCGAATCCCTCTCTCTCCGCCACTTGATCCCGCCGATCCGCATCATTGGCAAGGCCGATGAACCCGCCATGAAGCGCGGCACTCAGCTGACTTGGACGCGGATGCGTTCGGTGCGCAGGGCGGCGATCCGCCATGCGCCGCCGCGCCCTAAGCCCCGGCCGCTGCCGGGATCGGTACAGCAGCCGCGGTAGTCGAGCCCGCAGTCGTCGGCAGGCTGCCGTGCACCAGTTCGCCGTCGCCGGCATCGACGCCACGGAAGTGGCGCGCCTTCACCCAGCGGATGTCTTCGATGGCGCTGAGCATCTCGATCGCTGCACGGCATCCTCCTTTCGCTTGCGGGCTCGTCATGCTTGCACAGGCACGCGCGCGCTGCGCCGCAGGCGGACGTCCCGATCGCGATGCCGGGCGCGCCGGGCGGTCCGGCCGTCGGCGCGGTTGGCATTGTTCGCGACAGGCGAGCACCCTATAATTCGCGCCCCTCGCCGGGATAGCTCAGTCGGTAGAGCGACTGATTCGTAATCAGTAGGTCGCAGGTTCGATTCCTGTTCCCGGCACCATTCAAGGGTCCGCAAGGGTCCATCGCTGTACAGAAACCGCGCTTAATGCGCGGTTTTTTCTTGGCTTACGGTTTTCTGTCGTCCAGTACCGTCCACCAACATCCAGCCCTTGCGTCGGGCAACTTGTCGGGCAACATTGGCCCCGCACCACCACTGCGGAAAAGTTGCCCGACCCATGAAGAAGCTGACCGACACCTACCTGCGCGCGCTCCGGGCCAAGGCCAGGCCGTACAAGTCGACCCGAGACGGCGGCCTATACGTGGTGGTAATGCCCACCGGCAGCAAGCTCTGGCGGTTCGGCTACAGCTTCTCCGGCCGGGAAAAGCAGATCAGCCTGGGCCCCTACCCCGATGTTCCTCTGGCTCTTGCCCGGGAGCGCCGGGACGAAGCACGCCGCCTTCTCGCTGCCGGCATCGATCCAAGCGCCGAGCGCCGCGAGGCCCGTGCCGCAGTCGCGGCGGCGACCATCAATACCTTCGAGGCGGTCGCCCGCGAATGGCTGGCGAAGCAGCGCCATCTGGCCCGCGCCACGCATGACAAGGCGCGCATCATGCTTGAGCAGATGGCGTTCCCATGGATCGGCGGCCGTCCGATTGGCGAAATCACCGCTCCCGAGTTGCTCGCCGTCGTGCGCCGGGTCGAGGAACGAGGCCGCATCGAGACAGCGCAGCGGCTCAAGCAACGCTGCGGCCAGATTTTCCGCTACGCCATCGCCACTGGGAGGGCGGAACGTGATCCCTCCGCGGATTTGCGGGGCGCGCTCGCGACGGCGAAGGTCCGCCATCGCGCCGCCATCACCGAGCCCGACCGCTTCGCCAAGCTGCTGCGCGACCTGGACGGCTATAGCGGCTCTTTCGTGGTTGCTTGCGCCCTCAGGCTCGCACCATTGCTCTTCGTGCGCCCCGGCGAGCTGCGGCATGCCGAGTGGAGCGAGATCGACCTGTCGGCGGCTGAATGGCGCATACCGGCGTCGAAGATGAAGATGCGGACCGAGCACGTCGTGCCACTCAGCGAGCAGGCCGTCGCAATCCTGCGCGAATTGCAGCCGTTGACCGGCCATGGCTTGGACCTGAGGCCCGATGCGCCACGCTACGTGTTTCCCTCTTCGCGCTCACGCCTCAGGCCGATGAGCGAGAACACCGTCAATGCCGCACTGCGCGGCCTCGGCTACAGCAAGGAACAGGCGACTGGCCATGGCTTTCGGGCCACTGCGTCAACGCTGCTGCATGAGCTGGGCTGGCGATCCGACGTGATCGAGAGACAGCTGGCGCATCAAGAGCGCAACGCCATCAAGCGCGCCTACGATCGATCGCAGCACCTGCCCGAGCGCCGCAAGCTGATGCAGTTCTGGGCCGATCATTGCGGCGCCCTGAAGAGCAACACCGCGAAGCCTGGGCTTTTGCGAGCAGCCTGAATACTTACCGCGAAGCCTGGCGGCGGACGACAGCTAGGCATTCGAGCGAATCAGCGACGTACTTGTCCCACGCCGCTGACTCTGACTCGCAACATGGAGAAAGCCATGAAGCAAGCTGAAAAAGATGGTAACGCGCCGGCGACGGCCGCGCATTCGTTTGTTCAGTACGCGCCTGGAAAGATCGGCCTATTCAGCGTTCCCGCCGGGATATCCGCCGAAATCGCGCTTGAGCATGCAAGCTGTTTCATCGACTGTGCGGAAACGCTTTCGCGCATCGTCGCGACGGAAATCGATGATAACGCCGCCGAATCGAACATGGCGCACGCCGCCAAGTATCTCAACGAGATGGGAAAGGCGCTCATCGATGCCGTGAGTAGTGGACTTCTCCACAAGAATATCGTTGGGGCATAGTCATGAAAGCGCGCGACTCCATGTTCACCATGAACGCCAATTACCTCATCGCTGACAACGCAACGTCGAGCGCGTTACTGGAAGATGCATTGGCCTTGTCCGAGCCCGCACTTGAGATCGTCAATACTCTGGCGATCGAATTGGGAGATAAGGGTTCGCAGACAACCGCCAACCCGGAAGCTGCAGCGCGGATGCTTTGGGGAGCATTCAACATGCTTAGCATGGCGCAGAACATCACGACAGCTGCGCTGAGCAGGATGAATGCGGCCGAGTCTGCGAAGGTGGAAGGATGAACGCCGCCCCTGATCAAGATCAGGTCGAACCTGAGCGCCTGAAGATCGCCATCGAGGCAGCATGGGAGGCTGAGCAGCTCTGTCTGCGCATGATCGAAATGTGCGGGCTCGATCGGCTCGACTTCCGTGGCATGGCTGCCCGCTTACTGGCGCTCAGCCGCGCTTCCATGTGGGCGCTCACTGACCCCGATCACGAGCTCGCCGATATCCGCCGGCGGCTTGGCTGCAAGGATTTTGGCAATACCGTCGGTATGACCACCGATATTCAATCTGCCTGACCGCACCACCGCGCGGGGTCTTGGCTGACCTCGCGCGGCGCTTTTTTGAGAACGGGGAAGCGGATGGAAAACCAAAGTCGACTGAATCAGAAGCGCATCCTGCTCTTTGCTGTCATAGCAACGAGCATTGCTGTCGCCGTCGCCTTGTTCGCGCACTATCGCGCAAGGCCTGACAAGGGCGTTATGTATCGCTACGCCTTAAGTAAGTTAAGCGACGATGAAATCCGCATGTTGGCGGCGCGAGCCCATAGCGATTGGATTCAAAGGCGCAATGCCAATGTCGCAGCAGCCGCACGCAGCGACGAACAACGTGCTCGCTCGTTTGAACGCTGCCAAGACGCGGCCTACAGGCTCCGGCATGAGAATGAGTGTTCGCCGCGCACGCCCCTCTTTACGGAGGGACTTCCTGAACCAACTGAAAGCGATCTTCTCTACCAAGCGATTCTTGGCCCATGCCTCATCGCATCAACAATATGGGAGGCTCGGACATGGGGGTGTCTGTGAAGCCGCATAGACGAGCCATTACCGTTCTATCCGACATTGAGCCGCTCGACCAAAATGAAGAACGAAAACTTGTTGAGACACTGCGTAAGGAATGGCTGGATCGCGCTCGAATCGCGATCTTGATTGAGGCAAGAGCTGATCCTTCTTTTGCACGAAAAGCCATAGATGACCTTGTAGCCTTGGCCGTAGAGAACAGAGACCTCTATTCGCGGCTACGAAAGACGATAAATTCCGGGAAATCGTCTAGACCTTCTTACAGAACAAAGCGTTGGAACAAGAACCTGCATGTTGCTTTGGTTCAGAGCTACTTGGGCTCTAAAAGACATCACGAAACCCGTGCCGCTTTGCTTGAATTCCTCGCTAACGCCTGGGGGCCTATGAGCGTCAAGGCATTTGAGAACCGCCTTTCGAAGGCATTATCTGAGGTCAGTGAAGACGACCTTCCGGAGTTTGTCCGGGAAGATTTTTGCAAGCTTCGCTCTACTCACAGAAAGAATCCCAAGCGATGAGTTAATAAATCAAGGCGAATAGCTAGTCTTCCATTCACCGCCGCCATGCGGCACAGCAAAGGTGAATGGATATGGATGCGAAGACCCCAAGCCTTGACCGACTCGTCCCTCCGTCCGAGGGCATGAAGATCGTCGGCGTTCGATCGCCTACGTCGTACTACAACCTGATCAAGCTCGGCGAGCTTCCCCCGCTGATTAAGCGCGGACGCAACTCCTTCCATCTCGAAAGCGATCTGCTGGCATATGTGCGCCGGCTGGCTTCCACGCGCATCGCTGCCTAAGGAGTCCGCCATGGCTGGAATTGGTAGCGGCATTCAAAATTCACTTGGTCATCGCACCCTTCGACATGTTCTCGGTGACAGCGGCTATCGCCAAATGTCGCGGGTGGCCGATCCCGGGAATCTGTTCGGAGGCGCCACACCACCGCCGCCGCGCCCTGATCCGGTTGTGCCGATGCCGGATGAAGAAGCGTTGGCGGCCGCGAAGCGGCGCTCCATTGCTCAGCAGCGTGCCCGTGGTGGCCGCGCCAATACCATCTTGTCTGATGGCAACAGCGAGACGCTGGGCTAACTAATGCGAGTCCCTTGGACATCGCTCCCGGACGGCAACTCGCGCGCGACCTGCCCGAATTGCGGGAAAGGGCCAAAGGACAAGACGCTTGGGGTGACGATCACCCATGAGAAGGGCATCGCGCACTGCTTCCGCTGCAATCACGTCGAGCACCGGGACGGCTTGGTCCGCGCGGGTTCGGTGATGCCGATCATCCTTGAGCAGAAGCACGAAACCCTGAGCGAGTACTGGCGCGCGCTGTGGGACGCCTGCGACCCGATACACGGTGCCGCCCGCGAGTATCTGCAGGCACGCAACTGCGTCGTCCCGCCCAAGGATGGACATCTGCGCTGCCACGCAGCCCTCAAGCATCCGAGCGGCCACGTTGGCCCGGCGATGGTGGCGCTGATCACGGACCAGGTGACCGGCGAGCCTCTGAGCCTACATCGCACTTGGGTGAAGCCGGATGGCAGGAAAGCCACCGATCCGCCCCGTCTGTTGATCCCGAACCATCGCAAGCAGGGCGGCGTCGTGCGTCTCTGGCCCAACGAGGCCGTGACGCATGGACTGGGAATCGCCGAGGGTATCGAGACTGCCCTGAGCCTCGCGCACGCCTTTACACCGGTCTGGGCGCTGATTGACGCAGGCAATCTCAAGGAGTTCGGCCCACTGCCCGGCATCGAGGCCCTGACCATTGCGGTCGACCATGATGCGGCCGGCATTAGCGCTGCTGAGGACTGCGCGCTGAGGTGGATCGAAGCGGGTGCCGAGACGCGCTTCATCATGTCGCCAACGACGAAAGGCGACATCAACGACATGGCGGTAGCCGCATGATCGACGCCGCCACGCAGGAGCGATTTGGCCGCAATCGTGAAGTGATCCGCGAGTTGGTCAGCAACACCGTGCCGATCCGGCGCAACCTCGTTGCCTCCAATGTCGTCGTAGGCGACAACGACGACACGACGACGCGACGGCTCAAGTGGGAATGGGCGACCGACGAAACTGCCCGCGACGTTCCCGACGAGCTCGTGCAAGGCCTCTTGGTCCGTGGCGGCGTGTCCCTGCTGTACGGCGACAGCAACTCAGGCAAAACTTTCCTCGCACTCGATATCGCCGCCGCTGTCGCCCGGGGCGCGCAGTGGTTCGATCGCCACGTAGAGCCCGGCCTTGTCGTCTACCTTGCCAGCGAATCGCCGGCCTCGCCGCGCACGCGCCTGCAGGCTTACCGGACTGCATTCAAATGCGAGACCCCGAACATCGTCATCGTTTCGTCGCCGGTCGATCTGTTCAACGGCGACGGCGACAAGGATGACATCGTAAACCTGGTCAAGGAGATCGAGGGCAAAACCCACAAGACGTGCCAGTTCATCATCGCCGACACGCTGGCCAGAGTCAGCGCCGGTGCCAATGAGAACAGCGGCGAGGACATGGGTCGCGTTATCAAGCGCGTTGATGCGCTCAGGGAAGCGACCGGCGCGCACGTCATGCTGATCCACCACGCAGGCAAGGACCAGGCTAAAGGCGCCCGCGGTTGGTCAGGCCTGCGGGCCGCTGTCGACACCGAGATCGAGGTCACGGCCGACGACGCCACCGGACTGCGCTGCGCTGAAGTCACCAAGCAGCGCGATATCGCCGGCAAAGGCACGCGCATTGGTTTCCAACTTGAGCAAGTGAACTTGGGAACGACCAAGTGGGGCGAGCCGTTTACGAGTTGCGTCGTGCAGCCAACCAACGCTCCGGTCAAGCAGACGAGGAACAAACGCGTCAGTGAGATCGGCGGCGCGATCGTGGAGTTTCTCAGCCAAGGCGACACGGCGGTGAAGCGGACCAATGTCGTCAACCACATCGTTGAGTCGCATGGGTGCCTCCGCCAGTCGGTCTACAAGCAGATCGAGGCCTTGAAGGCGGCTGGCCGCCTTATTGAGTTTGCTGGCGCCGTCAGACTCGTGAAGGAAACCGCGATGTCGCCGGAGGCCGATCGGCGACAAGGCGACACAGCGACGCCCGTCCACAGGCCAGCGACGATGACAGAGGGGATAGCCGCAAGTGATGCGAGCAGTAACCCAGAAGATTTGTCGCCAATGTCGCCAACTGTAGCCCAGGCGACAAATGGCGACAGCAGACAGACCGAAGTGCAGATGTCGCCAATGTCGCCTCTCCCCTATAGGGGAGGCGACAAAGGCGACAACACGGAGCCGCGCGCCAATGTCTCTTAACGAGCCCCTTTTCTTATCAGCAGTGGCGCTTCTCGTGCTCTGCCTGCTGCCTCCGACTAGTCGATAGAAGATCTGCAATGAACGAACACTTGGAAGAGCTTGTTGACGTTATCAAGGGTATCTCCCAGTACACGCCCATCTGGCGTGGAAAAGCGGTCCATCTCATGAAGATGATCCCGGAGATCGCCACATCACCACTCCTGCCTGGGACTTGGATGACGGACGAACAGGCGTTCGTGAACTCACTCCGAATCCCCGAAGTGGTCGGGGCTCTGAGTGTTCAGAACATCCATATCTGGAAGGGCTCCGATGGCCTGATACGCCTTGTGGTCACGAATCCGAACCGGTTCATGACGCCGACGCAGATTCAGACTCTGGTCGCACCGCCGCTGCCCGGCGGGGTCCGATGCAAGTATTGCGGAATGAATGAGGATCGGACGCCCGAAGAGCTGCAGCCCTATTGTGGGATAGGCCAATCAACTGGCGAGGGTCTCGTGCACCCACAATGCACTTATGGCTGGCGCAATGCCTTGATCCTGGCCAAGCGGCAGGCAAAGGCCGCCTGATGTCAGAGCTCTCAACTACGAGCTCGCGCGGGAAGGCTCCGGCCTCTCCTGAGGACATGACGCCGGCAGATATTGCCGAAGCGCTTCTTAATCCTTTGGCGGCGGGCGCCCGGTCTGCTCAGCTTTTCAGCTTGTCGGAGGAGGTTCTTGATCAGAAAGCGGTCATGAACGAACTGATCGCGCAGACCAAAGCGGTTCATGGGGGCGATCTTTCTCGGCTGGAGACGATGCTTACTGTGCAGGCCCATAGCCTGGACGCCGTGTTCAACGCCATGCTCAGGAAGGCGAATCAAAACCTCGGCGAATACCTCCCCGCGGCAGAGACCTATCTGCGTCTGGCTCTCGAAGCTCAAGCTCAGAGTCGGGCCACCGCTGAGTCCCTAGCAATCCTCAAGAATCCGGCGCCGTTCACCTTCGTCCGACAGACGAATATCGGGAACGCAGTGCAGATTAACGCGGGGGGCGCGCAACATCGGCCTGAGCCTGCCTCAGGGGAAAGCGCGGTTGTGCCTTTCGAGGCCGCTCGACAAGGCTGATCCATGCCTGTGCTCTCCAACCCTCGTCATGAGCTGTTTGCCCAAGAAGTAGCGAAGGGGCAGTCACAGCGTGCCGCCTATCGTGCCGCTGGCTACGACACCGAATCCGACGACGCTACGGATGCGGCGGCATCCAGGCTGGTAAGCGACGTTAGGGTTTCGGCGCGGATCACCGAGATCCAAAGCGAGGCCGCCAAGGTGGCAGAAATGACTGCGCAAAGGATTTTCCTGGCGTGGTCCAAGATCGCCACGGCCGATATCCGCAAGGTCGCTAAATGGAGCAATCAGGAACGCCTCATCGACGGAGAAGACGGCAAGGTTCGCGTGGAGAGTGAGGTGCTGTTCATCCCCAGCAATGAACTAGACGACGACACCGCCGCCGCCATTGCCGAAGTGAGTCACGGCAAGAACGGCCTGCGGGTCAAGATGCATGACAAGGTTTCCGCTCTCGCGAACATGGCTCGCTATCTCGGGATGTTCACGGACAAGGTCCAGCACACGGGAAAGGACGGCGAGCCGCTGATACCGCCTCTGGGTGATATCGACTTGGCGAAGGCGATCTGTTTTGCCCTCGAAGCAGCTGTGAAGAAAGCCAAAGAATCCGCTCAGCCCGAAGCGGACAAGCCGTAGCACACAGGAAATCAACATGCCCCGCCTTCCAGACGCAACCATCTTGGGCCGTCGCCCTGCTCCGCAACCCGATTTGTCGATCGTCAGGCCTGCCGACCGTAGCTCGGTAGGTCGCTTGCCGCAGGCGCAACTTTCGCGCGAAGTGCTCTTCATGCGCGCGACCGTGCGACCGTTCGTCGGAAAGATCAGGAAAGAATACTCGCCATGATCGGCGAGCGGCCAAGGCCGCAGACATGATTCTTGGGGGAGCCCAGCCAATTTCGGGCAACTTTTCGGGCAGATAGTCCGTGGCCACGGGCAAAAACATTTCTGAATCAATAGGGAAAGGCCGCTTTTGCATTCCTGTTCCCACCATGGGACCCATGCCAAAGCCCCGATACCTTCGGGGCTTTTGTATTTCCGGCTGCCGTCAGTGGAAATCGCGCGACAGGTACGGCAGGCCGTCGATCCACCGCGAGCGGTCGGCAAAGCGCTCGGCGAGCACGTGGATCACCCAGCCCCTGTCGGCCGACCCCTGCTTCTGCAGCCGGCCCCTGGCGATCAGGAAGCGGCCACCGATGATCGCCTCGCGCTCGGCCTCGATCAGCTGCGGGCGCACGATCAGGTTGACGATGCCGGTCTCGTCCTCGAGCGTGACGAAGACGACGCCGCTCGCCGAGCCCGGCCGCTGGCGGAACATCACCATGCCGGCGACGCGCACGGTCTGGCCGTCCTCGAAATCGGCGAGGCTGCCGTTCGGCACGATGCGCTGGCGCTCGAGCGTGTCGCGCAGGAAGGCGACCGGATGCCGGCGCAGGCTCAACTCGGTCGTCCGGTAATCGGCGTGGACGGCCTCGCCTTCCGTGGGTTCGCGCAGCAAGGCCGGCTCGTCGGGCAGTACGGCCTCGCGCAGCACGCCGTCGAGCGCCGCGTGGCCGCGCGTCTTCCAGCGCGCCTGGAAGCGATGCCCGGCCAGCGATGCCAGCGCATCGGCCGCCGCCAGCAGGTCGAGTTCGCGCGCCGACAGCGCGGCGCGGCGCGCGAGATCGTCGAGGTCGGCAAACGTGCGCGTCGCGCGCGCGGCGGCGATGCGCTGCGCGGCCGCCTCGTTGAAGCCCTTCACCAGCCGCAGGCCGAGGCGGATCGCCGCGCATCCCTGCGCATCGCGTTCGAGATGGCAGTCCCAGCGGCTCGCCTGCACGTCGATCGCGCGCACCTCGACGCCCATGCGCCGCGCCTCGCCGACCAGCATCGATACCGGATAGAAACCCATCGGCTGCGCATTGATGAGGCCGCAGACGAAGGCGGCCGGCCGATGCCGCTTGAGCCAGGCGGACTTGAAGGCGAGCAAGGCGAAGCTCGCCGCGTGGCTCTCCGGAAAGCCGTAGGAGCCGAAGCCTTCGATCTGCTTGAAGATGCGCTCGGCGTATTCCTGGCTGTAGCCCTTGGCGTCCATGCCGGCCATCAGTTCGTCGCGGAACTTGTCGACGTGGCCGTTGCGCTTCCACGCCGCCATCGCGCGGCGCAGCGCATCGGCGCGGCTCGCCGAAAAACCGGCGGCGACCATCGCGATCTGCATGACCTGCTCCTGGAAGATCGGCACGCCGGAGGTGCGTTTGAGCACGCTCTTGATCGGATCATCGGGACCGAGCGGATACCGGATGTCATCCGGGTCCATATGCCGCTGCTTGAGATACGGATGCACCATGCCGCCCTGGATCGGCCCCGGCCGCACGATGGCGACCTGCACCGTCAGGTCGTACTGACACTTCGGCCGCAGGCGCGGCAGCATCGTCATCTGCGCGCGCGATTCGATCTGGAACACGCCGATCGTCTCGGCCTTGCAGATCATGTCGTAGGTTTCCCGTGTGAGCCGATCCTCGTCGTAGCCGCGATCGCGGATGTCGCGATAGTCGATCCGCTCGCCGAACTCGCGCAGCAGCGCCAGCATCTTGCGCAGCGCGGTGAGCATGCCGAGGGCGAGCACGTCGACCTTGAGCAGACCCAGCGTCTCGAGATCGTCCTTGTCCCACTGGATGATCGTGCGATCCTGCATCGCCGCGTTCTCGACCGGCACCAGCTCGTGCAGCGGGCCATCGGAAATGACGAAGCCGCCGACGTGCTGCGACAGATGCCGCGGAAAGCCGCCGTCGCTGGCGAGGATCTGCGCGAGTCGCAGCCATAGCGCGATGCGCGGCTGCGCCGGATCGACGCCGACGCGGCGCAGCCGCTCGTCGAGCTGGCCCGCATCGTCCCACCAGGCCAGCGACTTGGCGACGCGGTCGACGACTTCCTCGCCGATGTCGAGCGCGCGGCCCACGTCGCGCAGCGCCGAACGCGCGCCGTAGCCGATCACCGTCGCCGCGATCGCCGCGCGCTCGCGGCCGTACTTGCGGAACACGTACTGGATCACCTCCTCGCGCCGTTCGTGCTCGAAGTCGACGTCGATGTCCGGCTCCTCGTCGCGCTCGGCCGACATGAAGCGCTCGAACAGCAGATCGTTTCTTTGCGGATCGACTTCGGTGATGCCGAGCACGTAGCAGACCACCGAGTTCGCGGCACTGCCGCGGCCCTGGCAGAGAATGCGGTGCCTGCGCGCCCATTGCACGATGTCGTGGACCGTGAGGAAGAACGGTTCGTGCTGCTTGCCGGCGATCAGCGCCAGTTCCTTCTCGATCGTGTCGCGGATCTGCGGCGCACAGCCGTCCGGCCAGCGCTCGGGCAGATGCCGCTCGACGAGATGGCGCAGCCAGCTCGTCGGCGTGTGGCCGTCGCCGACGATCTCCTGCGGATAGCAGTATTTCACCGTCTCGATGCGGAACGCGCAGCGCTCGGCGACGCGCAGCGTCTCGTCGAGCAGATCGCGCGGATACAGCGAGGCCAGATCATCGAGCGTGCGCAGATGGCGTTCGGCGTTCGGAAACAGGCGATGTCCGCAGCGCGCGACCGGCAGGTGATGGCGCAGCGCCGTCATCACGTCCTGCAAGGCGCGGCGCTGCGCGATGTGCATGTGCACGTCGCCGCTTGCCACCAGCGGCACGGCGCAGCGCCGGCCGAGGGCGCGCAGCCGCGCCAGCCTGTCGGCGTCGCTGCCGTCGCGGTGCAGTTCGACAGCGATCCACAAGCGCCCCGCATAACGCTCGCGCAGCCAGGCCAGCGCCTCCTCGTCGCCCTCGCCGCGCGGCAGCCACAGCAGGCTGCAGTCGACGAGCGAGGCTTCGACGTCTGCGCGCGCCAGCCGGTAGCCGCCTTTCTCGCTCGCCCGCCGCGCCTGCGTGATGACGCGGCACAGGTTCGCGTAACCGCTCTTCGTTTCGGCGAGCGCCACGCAGCGCAGGCCGTCGATGAAGTTCAGCTCGCTGCCGATCAGCAGCTCCGGCACCTTGACGCGCGGATCGCGCTCGCGCGCTTCGCGCAGACGTTTCTGTGCCTCGTAGGCGCGCACGACGCCGGCGACCGAGCATTCATCGGTCAGCGCCAGCGCGCCATAGCCGAGCGCGCCGGCCTGCGCCATCAGCTCCTGCGGCAGCGAGGCGCCACGCTGGAAGCTGAATGCGGACAAGGCGTGCAGTTCGGCGTAGCCCATGTCAGCCCCACAGGCCATGCAGGAACCAGCGACCGCCGGCGCGCTCGCGGAACACCCAGACGCGCTGCCGCTGCCATTCGGCGACGTAGTAATCGCGGCGCAGCTCGCCGCCGTCCCACCAGCCGCTTTCGATGCGCTCGACGTTCGCGTCGACCGCCGGCTCGCCGGGCAAGGGCTGCGGCTGATGCAGCAGCCACAGCGGTCGCGGCCGCGCACTCACCGTCTGCGCGTCGCCATCGTTGCGCCAGGCGCGCTCCGGACGATGATCAGCCTGCGGCGCCGGCGTCCACAGGACGTGCGCGCCGAGCCGTGCGGCGATGCGTTCGATCGCCGCCGTCCATTCCGCCTGGCCGCCGCCGCTGTCGAACAGATCGCTCTGCGTGCGCTGCGCGCCGCCGAGCTCGGTTGCGCGCAGTTCGAGCGCACGCACCGCCGCGCCCAGCGGTTCGCGGCCGAGGCGCTCGTTCAGGCCGTTGAAGATGCGCTTGCCGTCGCGATGCGCATCGAGAAAGCGCAAGGTGAAGCTGGTGCGCTGGCGCGCGTGCAGGCAGTCGAGACGCAGGGCGCGCAGCGTCAGGTCGCGTGCGCGCAGCCAGCCCTGCAGCTCGTAGGCGAGCCGGTGCAGGGGGAATTGCAGCGACTCGAGCTGCTCGACTTCGCCCGGCAGCTCGAAGCGGCGCCGGAAGCGCTCCGGCGGCACGATGGCGACGGCCGGCTCGGCGGCTTCGCCATGCAGGCGATCGAGTTCGCGCAGGCGCCCGGCGCCGAAGCGGCGCGCGAAAGCGGCGCGCGGCAGCGCACGCAGCTCGCCGATGGCCTGCAGGCCGACGCCGCGCAAGGCCTCGATCTGCGCCTGCGGCCACGGCAGCTCGCGAATCGGCCGCGCCGCCAGACGCCGGGCGAGCGCCGCCGGCCCGCGCACGCGAATGCCGTCGCCGGCACAGGCGAACAGGGCCGCAGCGGCGCGCGTCGGCGCCACCGCCAGCGAGATTCGATGGCGGCCGGCGGCGAGTTCGGCTTCGATGCCGGCCTGCAACTGCAGATAGCCGCCGAACAGACGCAGGCTCGCCGAGATCTCGAGCCACAGCAGCGCCTGCGGCGCGCGCCCGGTTTCGTCGAACTCGCGCAGCTCGGCATGCACCGGACTGCCGTAGTGATAGAGCGTGTGGGCAAGGCCTTGCAGCATCGCGCGCTCGGCCTTCGCATGGCGCGCGTGCGCCCGCAGCAGCGGCTGCAGCGACAGCGCCGTGCCGAGCGGCGTGCCGACGCCGACGCCGGGCGCCGCCGTGATCAGCCAGCGGCTCGCGCCACGCTGATCGGTGACGACATCGAACTCGCCGTCGAGCCCCAGGGCTTCGGCCGGCAGACGCGGCAGGTGCAGGCACAGCCACAGCATCGCGATCTCACGCGCCGAGCGCGCAACTCCGCGTCGGCCGCGCGCCGCGGCACTTGAGGACATCGACGCGCGACACACCGCGCTCGCGCGCAATGCCGAGACGCAGGCTCGCCACCGAAGCCGATGCGCCGGCCGCATCGCGCGTCGTCGCGCGGCGATAGACGAGCGCGAAGCCGTCGCCGGTTTCGGCGGCGAGCTGCAGGCGGCGCTGTGCGGTCGGCGCGATGGCGTCCTGCCACAGCAGCACGGCACCGGCCTGCGCGCGCAGCAGCTCCTCGGCGGCCCACAGCGCATCGCTCTCGCGGCCGGCATCGACGACGACCAGGGCTTGCGCGTCGAGGCCGTGCTGCGCGAGTGCCGGCGCATACGGCACATACGGCGGCGCGATCATCGCCAGGCGCCGCCGGCCGCGTGCCAGGCGCGCGAGCAGCGGCATCGCCAGCTGCAGCTCGCCGACGCCGGGCGCGGCGTAGACGATTTCGCTGAGCGCCGCGCAGGGCCAGCCGCCGCCGGGCAGCAGCGCGTCGAGGCTGGCGTGGCCGGTCGGCTCGGCGCGCAGCGGCGCCTGGCCGTCGCCACGCCACAGGCGCGCGTCGCGCAGCAGATCGTGCAGGGCTTGCGCACGCGCGCTCATCGCAGGACTGCGCGCGGATCAGGCGAGGCTGAAGCCGCCGTTGCGGATCAGGCCGACGACGCGCCCTTCGATGACCAGCTCCTCGCGACGCAGGTCGATGCGGATCGGCGCGAAGTCCGGATTGGCGGCGAGCAGGCGCACGATGTCGCCGCGCCGCTCGAAGCGCTTGACCGTCACCTCGTCGCCGATGCGCGCGACGACGATCTCGCCGTTCTGCGCCGTCGCGCGGCGCTGCACGGCCAGCAGATCGCCCGGCAGGATGCCGACGTCGCGCATCGACCAGCCCTGCACGCGCAGCAGAAAATCCGGCTCGGCGATGAACATGCGGCGGTCGAGCTTGTACCAGGCCTCGATGCTCTCGGTCGCCAGCATCGGCAGACCGGCGGCGACGCGGCCGACCAGCGGAATACCCTCGTTGGCCGGCGGCGGCGCGTCCTCGGCGTCGAGCACGCGAATGCCGCGCGAGGTGCCGGGCCGCAGCTCGATCGCGCCCTTGCGCGCCAGCGCACGCAGATGGTCGTCGGCGGCGGTCGGCGAGCGGAAGTCGAAGGCGGTGACGATCTCGGCCCGCGTCGGCGGCATGCCGTGCGCATCGCAGTGGCGACGGATGAA
This sequence comes from Solimonas soli DSM 21787, assembly GCF_000474945.1. GTDB lineage: Bacteria > Pseudomonadota > Gammaproteobacteria > Nevskiales > Nevskiaceae > Solimonas > Solimonas soli. The sequence continues at coordinate 44,941 of NZ_KI440837.1, forward strand.
GGCGAGGATTTCGGCTTGGCGCGACGTCAGGTCCATGGCGGAGTCCGATAACTGTACATCCATACAGTATCCATTCGGTCGTCGACTGTAAATCCATACAGTCCTCCATGCGCGCAGGGTCCCGCGCGTTGACGCAGGGCCCTCATTGCGGAGGGCAGCGGAACCTTGGTCGAAGTAGTACGCATCCCCGCGGTCGGCGTACCGACCATCGGGACCTTCATCGAAAATCCGCTGGGATTTACACGCGGCCATGGCATTTCCGACGACGGTCGCACGTTCTATATCGGCGGCCCAGACTCGGACAAAGGTCCAAGCAAGACGCAGATCATCCGCTACATACTTCCGGACGCTCAGAACGTGCAACGCGTCGTCTGAACCGCCCCGGTTTTCCCGGAGGCCCGCTGGTGTGAGTCAAGCCGCGATGGCGAGACTCGGGATTTGTGAATAGTAGTTTGCTTCGGCTTCCGCTGGCGGGATGTGGCCCAGCGGTTCCATCAGTCGGCGGTTGTTGTACCAATCGACCCATTGCAGCGTTGCCCACTCGACCTCTTCGCGCGTCCGCCAGGACGAGCGGCGATGGATCACTTCGGCTTTGTAGAGCCCGTTAATGGTTTCGGCCAGGGCATTGTCGTAGCTGTCGCCGACGCTGCCGACCGAAGGCTCCAGGCCGGCGTCGGCCAGGCGCTCGGTGTAGCGAATCGACACGTACTGCACGCCACGGTCGCTGTGATGGATCAGGCGGTTCGGCCCAACGGGCCGGCGCGCGTGCAACGCCTGCTCCAGTGCATCGAGCACGAAGTCGGTCCGCGCCGAGGTTGATGCGCGCCGGCCGACAATGCGGCGCGCATACACGTCGATGACGAAGGCGACATAGACGAAGCCATGCCAGGTCGAAACGTAGGTGAAGTCCGACACCCAAAGTGCATTGGGCCGGTCAGCCTTGAAGTGCCGCTGCACATGGTCCAGCGGGCACGGTGCGGACGGATTGCTCACCGTGGTGCGCACGCCCTTGCCGCGAATCACGCCGCGCAGGCCCTGGCGCTTCATCAGCCGCTCGACCGTGCAGCGCGCCACGCCGAAGCCTTCGCGCCGCAGCTGCCGCCAGACCTTGCGCACGCCGTAAACCCGGAAGTTTTCATTCCAGACCCGCTCGACTTGCGGCAGCAACGCCATGTCCCGCTGGCCGCGCGCCGAACACCGCTGCGGATCGCGCTGCCGCTGCTTGTGCGCGTGGTACGTCGATGGGGCGATCTGCAGCAGCCTGCAGATCGGCTCGATCCCATGGGCCTCGCGGTGATCGTCGATGAACCCGATCATCGTTTGAACGGGCGGTCGAGCTCCGCCTGGGCAAAATACGCGCTGGCCTTGCGCAGAATCTCGTTGGCTTGCCGCAGCTCGCGATTCTCGCGCTCCAGCGCCTTGATGCGCTCGATCTCCGATGTCGTCGGGCCACGCCGCGCGCCGGTGTCTCGCTCGCTCTGCCGAACCCAGCGCCGCAGCGTCTCAGCCGTGCAACCGATCTTGGCAGCAACCGACGCGATCGCCGCCCACTGCGACTCATGCTCGGACCCGTGCTCCAGCACCAGCCGAACCGCACGTTCCTGCAACTCCGGGGAATACTTCGATACTCTTGCCATGGCTCCATTCTCTCAAGTTATGGAGCCTCCGAGATTTCCGGGGCGGTTCAGTCTTTCCGGGACGAAAAAGCGAGTGATACTGATCAGTGGAACTCGGAGAGATCTGATGCCGCATACGTCGGCCATTTCTGCCAACCACACGCTCACCATTTGATCAGTGGATGAATCTCTCGTTCCTCACCATGCATCGATCAAAGGGCGGCGAAGCTGACTATGTGATCCTCCCCAGCACGGTCAGTGTGGGCCGTGGGCGCAGCTTTCCCAGCACGCACGCGGATGATCCTGTCATGGCTTTGGCAATGCCAAGCGGGGATAGCTTCCCGTTTGGAGAAGAGCGCCGTACGAGGCCAACGCTCGATTTTCCTAGACGAGATCACAAAGGACAGCGGCCTGGCGATTACAGATACCGACTCTACAGGCGGGGCACGACCGCTTCTCCCGCCTGCGGGCTTTCCCAAAAAACTCGGGGCCTTGATGGACCAAGGCGAAAGCGGTCCGGCGGCGGCGTCAATGAGACGTGCATCTCATTTACACTGCCGAAATTCTAGTGAGTTCGCCTACCATGGACGGACCAATCCCGTCGGCTGGAGCCGCGATGCGCACAGTCTCCCGAGTTTTCGGTGTGATGCTGCTGATGAGTGGAATCGCCACCAGCGCTGCTGCCCCCAGCGATGTGGATTCGACGTTCGGCACCGACGGAAAGGCCGTGACGCCGGCACAACAGACCTTGCTGCAGCCCGGCGAGCCCTCGGTCGACAGTCAAGGGCGAATCTATGTTCCGGTCTACGGCGCCAGCCTGGATGTGGGACCGATTCCGAACCCGGCTACCGAATATGCAGCGATCATGCGTCTGACGGCCTCCGGTGTTCTCGACTCGAGCTTCGGAGACGGCGGCGTGCTTTTGCTGCCGGATACGCCTGCCTTCGCCCCGGCAGCGATCGCCGTTGATGAGAAGCAGCAGCGACTGCTCGTTGGCGGTGCCGGTGATACTTCCGGCATTGGCGTGCCGAACAGCGCCGCCGTGATGCGGATCGCCTTTAACGGCGCTCTCGATACCACATTCGGCGATGGCGGCATCGCGCGCCCGGCAGTCGCGAGCCTGATCTCCGAAGTCGACGCGATCGACTTACTCGAAGACGGCCGCATTCTGACTGCGTCGACGGATGGTGGCAGCATCTCCGTGTCACGGCTGCTGTCGGACGGCAGTGTCGATCAAAGTTTTGGCACCGACGGCCGTACTGGCTTGATTTCGGCCCCTGGACAGCCTGCGGTTTCAGTGTTGCGCCGAGATCGCGACGGCAACATCTTTGTCTGCGGCCCAAGGGGATTCCGGAGCACGTCGCCGGGCATAGAGTTTCCCGACGATGGGGTTCGCGTCGGGCGCTTGAGCGCCAATGGAATGCCGGTTACGACGTTTGGGGACGGTGGCTCGAAAGAAGTCGATCTCGATGGCCCGGCCGCTTGCGTAGACCTGCAGCCGGGTAAAGGCGGCGCGTTTAGCGTCGCCGCTTCGACGCCGTCAACGCTGGTCGTTGCGCGGCTGCGGGCCGACGGCAGCCGTGACACGACCTTCAACGGCAGCGGTCTCGACACCGGCCCTTTCCAGAGTGCAATGGCGCCGGTAGGAAGGGCGCTGGATGACGGCCGGCTGCTGCTCGTGCGTTCGGGCGGAGCGATTAACGTTGGCGGTACCGAGATCGCACTGTACGCACCGCCCGGCCACGGTGGCATCGAGATCACACGTGTCGCTGGATCACCAGAACTGCGCCGTGCCAACGGCGCGGCATCGACGGGCGATTCCGGCGGTGGTGGTGCCCTCGGTCCGGCTGTGCTCGTCATCTTGAGCCTCTTCGCCATCCTGCGCAGCACCATACGATGGAAGTCGGTGGCCGCGAGCGACTGTCAATCTAGTCGGCCCCTTTTAGCGGCTGGTTGATTGGAGCGAAAACAGACTTCATCAACGCCGCGTAACCCCGCGGGAACTCAATGACGCTGACTCCTCAGTAACTCAACAGCTCGATCGATCCATGGATCTTCCACGCCGGCAAGGAGCTTGTCAGGCGGCGTCGGTAGCTCAACATCAGGCCTCAAGCCATTGCCTTCGAGCAGCACATCAGCAGCGTCGTACCAACGACCCGTAGTGAGCTTGATTGCCGCTCCGTTCTGCAAGGGCATGATGGTTTGAACACTGCCATGCCCGTAAGTACGTTGGCCAACGACGAGCGCGCCGGCATGAACTCGCAGCGCAGAGGCTACGATCTCGGACGCAGCCGCGCTGCCGCCGTCGACCAGAACAGCAATTCGCGGCTGGTGTCTGTTTGCTGTTCCGGTAGCGCGCTCCTGGCGGTTTGAACCCGTGGAGCGCCCTTTCTGCGTGGCGATCGTGCCCTCTCGCACAAAGATACCTTAGCCCACAATTTAGCCCACAGCGAATCGAGTATTCAGGAGTTGTCTGTGGCTGTCCCAAGTAGTCAGGCAACAAAAAGCCCCTCAGAATCAGGGCTTTGATGCTTCAGGACTACTCCTGAATCGCCAAATTGGCGGAGAGAGCGGGATTCGAACCCGCGATACGGCTATAAACCGTATACACGCTTTCCAGGCGTGCTCCTTCAACCACTCGGACATCTCTCCGGGAAATCGGTACCGCGGATTAAGGGGGCGGATTATAGAGAAAGGGGCCTCAGAACGGCCACCACCAGTGCTTCTTCTTTTCGCCTTCGTTGGCGTCCGGCACTTTCTTGCCGGCCTTGTTGTCCCGCTCCGCCTGCTGCAGCTCGGCGCTGCCGGCCAGGCGCGGCGGCGTGTCGAGGCATTCGTACCTGGCGGTGTCGCGGCGATCCTGGGCCTCGGCGACTCGCTGGCCGAACGGCACGTCGCTCGCCGGCGGCGGCGGGATGCGCAGGGCCGACGGCGAATCCGGCACCGTCAGGCCCGGCACGGCGGCCGGCGGCGGCAGCGTTTCCGCCTTCTGGTAGGGCAGCGTCGCATCGCAGCGGCGCGTGTTGCTGCAGGCGCCGATCAGGAGTGCCGCGCCGCACACGGCGATGATTCCGAGCTGGCGCATCAGATCGCCCCGGCGCTGCGCAGCGCCGCACGCACCACATCCTGGTGCGCGGCATCCATGGGAACCAGAGGCAGGCGCAGGCCGGCGGGAATCTTGTTCATTTCGTTCAAAGCCCACTTGACGGGAATCGGATTGGGTTCGACGAACAGATGCTTGTGGAGCGGCTGAAGTTCCGCGTCGAGTCGTTCGGCCTTGGCGCGGTCGCCGGCGAGGGCGGCGATGCACATCTCGTGCATCTTGCGCGGCGCGACGTTGGCGGTCACCGAGATGTCGCCGTGCGCGCCCATCAGGATCGATTCGCAGGCCGTCGCGTCGTCGCCCGAGTAGATCGCGAAATCGCGCGGCAGGCCGAGCGCCAGCAGCTCCTTGATGCGCGCCAGATCGCCCTTGGCCTCCTTGAGGCCGACGATGTTCTTGATCTGCGCGAGACGCGCGACGGTCGCCGGCAGCAGATCGCAGCCGGTGCGGCCCGGCACGTTGTAGAGGATCACCGGAATGTCGACCGCTTCGGCGACCGCCTTGAAATGGCGGTACAGGCCTTCCTGCGGCGGCTTGTTGTAGTACGGCGTCACCTGCAGCACGGCGTCGGCGCCGACGTCCTTGGCGGCCTTGGTCAGCTCGATGGCCTCGGCGGTCGCGTTGGCGCCGGCGCCGGCGATGATCGGCACGCGCTTCTTGGCGAGCTTGACCGCGCGGCGGATCACCTCGATGTGCTCTTCGACGCCGAGCGTCGCCGATTCACCCGTGGTGCCGACCGCGACGATGCCGTCGGTGCCTTCGGCGATATGCCACTCGATCAGGGCGGACAGGCTGTCCCAGTCCACCGCGCCATCCGGGAACATGGGTGTGACGATGGCGACAATGCTGCCCTTGATCATGCGCGGTGCGGGGAAACTGGGTTTGCGGGGGGCGCAAGTATAGCGATTGCCGCTACGCCGGCGTAGCGGCGCCGCTTACGCGCTCTGGCCGCGGGCACTACAATAGGCCGCTTTTCCGCCTGCCGAGCCCATGTCCGCCAACGATAATCTGCTCACCGTCTCCGTCATCGGCAAGCCGAAAGGCAACGTGCCCCTGGAGCTGTTCAAGGCGATCCGCGAGCGTGGCGGCGAAGTCGAGGACTGCCGCATCGCGCAGATCGGTGATCGCCTGACGGCGAACCTGCTGGTGTCCGGCAACTGGAGCACGCTCGGCCGGCTCGAGACCGCCCTGCCGGGCATCGCCGAGAAGCTGGAACTGCAGGTGCGCTTCGAGCGCTGCGAGGTGCGGCCGGTCAATCCGGATTTCCGTCCTTACGCGGCCGAGGTCATCGCGCCGCAGGACCCGAATCTTCTGGTCAACATCCTCGAGTTCTTCCAGCACCAGGACGTCGAAGTCGTCGAGATCTCGACGCAGAAATACCAGTCGACCTACACCGGCGCCGAGATGGCGAGCGTGCAGATGGTGCTGCACGTGCCGGTCAACCAGCATCCGCAGGCGCTGCGCGAGTCCTTCATGGATCTCTGCGACGATCTCAATGCCGACGGCATGCTCGACCCGATCAAGACCTGACGCGGTGCGACACGCATGAAGCCCGGCGACAAGATTCCCGACCTCAAGCTGCCGGCCAGCGGCGGCCAGACGCTCGCCCTGCGCTCGTTCAAGGGCAAGGCGCTGGTGATCTACTTCTACCCGAAGGACAACACGCCGGGCTGCACCCAGGAAGGCCAGGATTTCCGCGATCTCTACGCGCAGTTCAGGAAGGCCGGCGCCGAAGTGCTCGGCGTGTCGCGCGACAGCGTCAAGTCGCACGACAGCTTCATCGCCAAGTTCGAGTTCCCGTTCGCGCTCCTGTCCGACGGCGACGGGGCGATGTGCCAGGCCTTCGACGTCATCAAGGAAAAGAGCCTGTACGGCCGCAAGTACATGGGCGTCGAGCGCAGTACCTTCCTGTTCGACGCGAACGGCAAGCTGGTGCGCGAGTGGCGCGGCGTGAAGGTCAAGAACCACGCCGCCGAAGTGCTGGAAGCGGTGCGCGCGCTGTAGCGTGCGGTCAAAAAATCAGCAGAAAGGCGCCGCGACGGAATCCCACAGTAGCGGCAAAAGCCCGCGCTGAAAAGCACTTTTTTCTGCAAAGCGCATGGGCTAGATTGAAGCCGGTCGTCGGCGCCACCGACGCGGCTCTCCCAGCCAAGCTTCCCCGGAAAAATTAGTACACACCCTGCTCCATCGCGCTCCGGCGCGCGCTACACAGGCCCGCCCCCACAGGACGAGGGTCGCTGTCCGCGGTGTCTCCATCCACGTCTCCAGACAGCGCCGCAGGCTCCGCCCGCGCGCGCGAGGTGCTTCAACGCCCGATGAGCAAGCGCAAGATCTTCGTCCTCGATACCAACGTCCTGCTGCACGACCCCTCCGCGCTGTACCGTTTCGAAGAACACGATCTTTTCATCCCGATGGTGGTGCTCGAGGAGCTCGACAACTCCAAGAAGGGCACCAGCGAAGTGGCGCGCAACGCGCGTCAGGTCAGCCGCTTCCTCGACGACCTGATGAAGGACAAGAACCACGCGCAGATCGAGAAAGGTCTGCCGCTGCCGGGCCTGCGCGGTCCGCTCAACGGCCACGGTCGCGGCCGTTCCGGCGAACCGGCCACCGGCAAGCTGTTCTTCCAGACGCGGCCGACCGAGGCCGTGCTGCCCGGCTTGATGCCGGGCCAGAAGGCCGACAACAGCATCCTGATCAACGCGCTCGACCTGCAGGCGAAGAACCAGAATCGCCACGTCGCGCTGGTCAGCAAGGACATCAACCTGCGCATCAAGGCGGCGATCGTCGGCGTCCACACCGAGGACTATCACAACGATCAGGTCCTCGACGATCTCGACCTGCTCTACACCGGCTACAAGGAACTGCCGGCCGACTTCTGGCAGACGCACGGCGAGAAGATGGAGAGCTGGCAGGATTCGCGCGGCCGCGCCTGCTACCGCATCAAGGGGCCGCTGGTGAAGAACTGGTACGTCAACCAGTTTCTCTACATTCCCGACGACGACCACGACAAGGGCCTCGAACTCGTCGTCTCGAAGATCGAAGGCACGATGGCCGAGCTGCGCGTGGTGCGCGACTACCGCGCCGCCAAGACCAGCGTGTGGGGCATCCACGCCAAGAACCGCGAGCAGAACTTCGCGCTGAACCTGCTGCTCGATCCGGACGTCGACTTCGTGACGATCCTCGGCACCGCCGGTTCCGGCAAGACGCTGCTGACCCTGGCCGCCGGCCTCGCGCAGACCATGGACGAGCAGCGCTACCGCGAGATCATCATGACCCGCGTCACCGTGCCGGTCGGCGAGGACATCGGCTTTCTGCCCGGCACCGAGGAAGAAAAGATGGCGCCGTGGATGGGCGCGCTGATGGACAACCTCGAAGTGCTGACGCAGAACAGCTCGGGCGGCGACTGGGAACGCCAGGCGACCAACGACATCCTCGCCAAGCGCATCAAGATCCGCTCGCTGAACTTCATGCGCGGCCGCACCTTCCTCAACCGCTACATCATCATCGACGAGGCGCAGAACCTCACCGCCAAGCAGATGAAGACGCTGATCACGCGCGTCGGCCCCGGCTCGAAGATGATCTGTCTCGGCAATCTCGGACAGATCGACACGCCGTATCTGTCGGAGACGACCTCGGGCCTCACCTACGTCGTCGACCGCTTCCAGGGCTGGCCGCACGGCGGCCACGTCACGCTGGCGCGCGGCGAACGTTCGCGCCTCGCTGCCTACGCATCGGATATCCTGTAGCGATTCGCGAAGAACAGGAACCGGAGACGTCCGCATGCTCGGAAAGCTGGGCAAGTCGATGAAGGAGGGCGCGCTCGCCGTGGCGTTGCGCGCCTATGTCAACGATCGCTACAAGGAATACGGTGAGGTGCTCGACTGCCAGGTCGACACCCAGGAGAACCGCCTGCAGTTCCGCGTGCTGCTGCGCGGCGAGAAGGAACCGGCCAGCGCCTCGATCGACCGTTACGAGATCGAGCGCGAAGGCGAGGACGTCTACCTCAAGCTGCGCAGCTTCTCGACCTCGCGCGAGTGGATCACCTTGCTGCTCAACCAGCTGCTCGCCGGCAAGCGCTTCAAGATTCCGTCGAAGGTCGCTTCGCTGCTTTGAACCGACACGGTGACGGACGATGACCGAGGCGCAGTTCGAGAAACTCGTCGCCGCCTGGCCCGGCGTCACGCTCGACGTGAAGTGGCAGAGCCATCGCGTCGCCTCGGTCGACGGCAGGATGTTCGCGATGCTGAACCTGCCCGGCTGGCCGCGCGCCGGCTGGCTGCATTTCAAGGTCGACGACGATCTGTTCCTGGCGCTGACCGAGCAGCCCGGCATTCAGGCCGCGGCGTATCTAGCGCGCGCGAAGTGGATCACCGTCACCGAGCCGCGCCGCTACGCCCGCGGCTGGTACGCGGCGAGCCTGCGCCGCGCTTACGAGCTGACCGCACGCAAGCTGAGCAAGAAGCGCCAGCGCGAACTCGGCCTGCCCGCCTGAGCGCGATGCCGGCCCGGCGGCGATGACGCTCGCGCCTGAATTCGCATCGACCTGGGCCGCCTTGTGCGGCTTCGCCTTCCTCGCCGGTTTCGTCGACTCGGTGGTCGGCGGCGGCGGCCTGATCCAGGTGCCGGCGCTGTTCGTGCTGCTGCCGCAGATGGCGCCGGTCACGCTGCTCGGCACCAACAAGTTCGTCAGCGTCTGGGGCACGACGACGGCCGCCGTGCAGTATGCGCGCCGCGTCACGATCGAATGGCGCGCGACCTGGCCGACGGTCATGGCGGCGCTGATCTTCGGCTTTCTCGGCGCGCGCGTCGCGGCGCTGATTCCCGCCGACTGGTTCCGCCCGCTGGTGCTGCTGCTGCTGCTCGCCGTGCTCGCCTACACCCTGTGGCGCAAGGATCTCGGCGCGCTGCACGCGCCGCGCCTGAGCCGCACGCACACGGTCTGGTTCGGCCTGGCGACCGGCGCGGCGATCGGCTTCTACGACGGCTTCCTCGGCCCCGGCACCGGCTCGTTCCTGATTTTCGCCTTCGTCGGCCTGTTCGGCTTCAGCTTCATCAAAGCCTCGGCCTCGGCCAAGCTGGTCAACGTCGCCACCAATCTCGCCGCCCTCGCCTTCTTCGTCACGCACGGTCACGTGCGCTACGGGATCGCCGTGCCGATGGCGGCGTTCAACATCGCCGGCAGCATGCTCGGCTCGCGCATGGCGATCCGCCGCGGCAGCGGTTTCGTGCGCGGCCTGTTCATCGTCATCGTCGCCGTGCTCATCGCGCGCTATGCCTGGGACATCTGGAAAGCCTGAAGAAGCTGCTGCGCTCGGCATCGCGCGCGGGCGATGCTCGGAATGCCCCGGTGCTGATGTACGTTCCGCTTTTGTTCGGCTTGAGCCGGACTGACATTGAGTCAGTCCGGTTCTGCAGGCGAACCCTGCTCCGTCCTGCCGCGACCTTCTTCGCTCACTACGCTTCTTCAGGCTTCGCGCAGCGCCGAATCACGCGCGATCGGCGGCGAAGGCGAGCACGTCGGCCAGCCGTTCGGCGCCGCTCAGCAGCATGAGCAGGCGATCGATGCCGAGCGCGACGCCGGCGCAGGACGGCAGGCCGGCCTGCAGGGCGGCGATCAGCGTGGCGTCGTAAGGCGGCACGGCGCGGCCATGCGTGCGCCGCCACTGGCGGTCGGCCTCGAAACGGCGCTGCTGCTCGGCGGCATCGGTCAGCTCGTGAAAGCCGTTGGCGAGTTCGAGGCCGCGCCAGAACAGCTCGAAACGCTCGGCGACCGGCGGCTCTTCGTCACGCACGCGCGCCAGCGCGGCCTGCGAGGCGGGAAAGTCGTAGACGAAGGCCGGCGCGTCGGCGCCGAGCTGCGCAGCGACGACATGCGACATCCACAGGTCGAGCCAGAAATCGCGGCTGGCGATCTCGTCGGCCGCGAGACTCTCTGGCTCGGCGATGCCACGCGCCGCAAGCCGCTCGCGCAGCGCCGCCGCGTCGAGCGCAAACGGATCGAAGCCGGCGAAGGTCTCGAACGCCTCGCGGTAGCTGTAGCGGCGCCAGCCGAATTCGGGCATCGCCTGCGGCGCGCCGCAGCGGCGCAGCAGGGCCTCGACCTCGTTCATGAGGCGATGATGATCGAAGCCGGGGCGGTACCACTCCAGCATCGTGAACTCGGGATTGTGATGGCGGCCCTGCTCCTCGCAGCGGAACACCGGCGCGATCTGCCAGATCGGCCCGCTGCCGGCGGCGAGCAGGCGCTTCATCGCGAACTCGGGCGAGGTCTGCAAAAAGCCGTGATCCGTGATTCGCGCTTCGTGATCCGGCGAAGAAACGACGAAGCTTTCGATGTGCCTGTCGACCGTCGCGTGGCGCGACAGCACGGGCGTCTGGACCTCGAGAATTTCGCGCTCCCGGAAAAAAGCGCGGATCGCAGCCAGCAGCTGCGCCCGCGCTCTCAGGGTTTCGATGCTCGCCGACGGACGCCAGTCCGCCGTTTCACGAATCACGAATCACCGCTCACGAAGGAATTACTTGCCGACGCGGCTCAGGTATTCGCCGGTGCGCGTGTCGACCTTGATCTTCTCGCCTTCGTTGATGAACAGCGGCACCTTGACCACGGCGCCGGTCTCGAGCTTGGCCGGCTTGGTGCCGCCGGTCGCGGTGTCGCCGCGCAGGCCCGGGTCGGTTTCGGTGACGACCAGCTCGACGGTGTTCGGCGCGTAGACGATCAGCGGCACCTCGTTCCACAGCGTGACGCGCACGGTCTCCTCGCCCTTCAACCACTGCGCGGCCTCCGCCATCGCCGCCTTGCCGGCCTGGATCTGGTCGAAGGTCTTCGGGTCCATGAAAGTCCAGAACTCGCCGTCGTTGTACAGATACTGCATGTCCATGTCTTCGACATCGGCGACTTCCCAGCTGTCGCCCGACTTCAGCGTCTTCTCCAGCACGCGACCCGTCTTCAGGTTGCGGATCTTCAGCGTGTTGGTGGCCTGGCCCTTGCCCGGCTTGCGGTACTCGTTGTCGATGACCGAGTACGGATCGCCGTCGATCAGGACTTTGGTGCCGGCCTTCATTTCATTGGTGCTGACGGTTGCCATAGGATTGCTGCGAATGGAGTGGAGTGGCTCTTGCGCTGAAGATCGCAGCCACGGATGGCTGCGGCCTTGCCGGGGACGGCATAATCGCTGAATGATACCGTCGCCCCCCCCAAACAACCAGCCTGCGGAGCCGCGCGCGCCGGCCTGGCAGCGCGCGTTGCGCGAGGCTTTCAGCCGTCCCCGCGACCTGCTCGATTACCTGCAACTCGATCCGGCGACGCCGCATCTGGCGTCGGCCCTGCTGCGCGATTTTCCGCTGCGCGTGCCGCGCGGCTACGCGGCGCGCATGCGCAAGGGCGACGCGCGCGATCCGCTGCTGCTGCAGGTCTGGCCGCAGACCCGCGAGGCCGACGAAACGCCCGGCTACGCGATCGATGCGGTCGGCGATCTGCACCGCGTGCGTCGCGACGGCCTCATCCACAAGTACCGGGGCCGCGTGCTGCTGGTCGCGACCGGCGCCTGCGCGGTGCACTGCCGCTACTGTTTCCGCCGCCACTTTCCGTATGCCGAGCAGCTCGCCGCGCGCGGGCAATGGTCCGCCGTGCTCGACGAGATCGCCGGCGACGCCAGCATCGAAGAGGTGATCCTCTCCGGCGGCGATCCGCTGTCGCTGTCCGACGAGCGGCTCGGCGAACTGGTCGAGGCGCTCGGTGCGATCCCGCAGCTCAAGCGCCTGCGTGTGCACACGCGCCAGCCGATCGTGCTGCCGGAGCGCATCGACGGCCGCCTGCTCGCCTGGCTCGACCGCACGCGCCTGCAGACGGTGTTCGTGCTGCACGCCAACCATGCCAGCGAGCTCGACGACGCCGTGCGTGCCGCGCTCGCGCCGCTGCGCCAGCGCGGCATCGCGCTGCTGAACCAGTCGGTGCTGCTGGCCGGCGTCAACGATGACGCCGACACGCTCGCCGCGCTGTCCGAGCGCCTGTTCGCCTGCGGCGTGCTGCCGTACTACCTGCACCTGCTCGATCGCGTGCAGGGCGCCGCGCATTTCGACCTGCCCGTGCAGCGCGCGCAGGAACTGATGCGCGTGTTATCGTCGCGGCTACCGGGCTATCTGCTGCCCAGACTGGTCCGCGAAATCGCCGGCCGTCCGTCGAAGACCTGGATCGATTGGGAACGGTCCGCGCCTTCGCCCTGAACACCGGGCCCCGACGGCTGTGACCGGCCCAGAACGACAATACGGGGAATCGGCATGACGCCTTCATCACCGCAGCGCGAGAAACGGTCCGCCCTGGGCGCCGGGCGCCGCTCGGGCGCCGGGCGCCGCCGCTCGTCGCGCACCCCTTACGGCGCACGCGCTTCCGGCCTTATGAAGAGAGCCTGCCCGTGGCCCTCGAAGCGCTGAGCCCCCTGATGCCGACTTCCGCCGTCTCCCTGATCACCGCCACGCCGCCCGCCGCCAACCAGGCCAGCGGGCACGTCGCGCTGGTGATCAGCGATTCCGAAAGCATCGCCAAGCGCATCGAGAGCTATCTGCGCAATGCCGGCCACCCCTTGCGCACCGCCTGGGTCACCGATCTCGAGGACGTCGAGGAAGCGCTGCGCCGCGGCGCGCCGGACCTGGTGCTGTGCGCCGACGGCCTCGCCGATGCGCCGCTGCGCGACGTCGTCGATCTGTGCCGGCGCCTCGCGCCCGATCTGCCGGTCGTGCTCCTGACGCCGCAATTCGCGCCCGAAGACACCGTCGCCGCGATGGCGACCGGCGCACGCGACCACGTCGCCTACGACGACCTGCGCCACCTGCGTCATCTGGAGCTGGTCACGCTGCGCGAAATCGCCGCGCATCAGCATCTGCGCGAGCTGCGCGCCACGCAGAAGCGCCTGCAAATCTTCGAATCGCGCCACCACGAACTGCTCAGCGGCACCAACGACGCCGTCGCGCACATCCAGGAAGGCATCCTCGCGCACGCCAACCCCGCTTTCGCGCACCTGCTCGGCCACGACGACGGCGAGGCCTTGATCGGCACGCCGCTCATGGACCTGGTCGCGCCGGACTTCGTGCCCAAGGTCAAGGAGCAGATCAAGCTGCTGCTGCGCGGCAAGACCGACAACCGCACGCTCGATTGCTGCCTGCTGCACGCGGACGGCCGCCGCGTCGCCATCAATGCCCGTCTCACCGTCAGCGAAAGCGAGGGCGAGCAGCTGATCGAAATGCTGATCCGCGCCGAAGCCGCGCAGCTCACGCCCGACACCGCGGCCGTGGCGCCGACCGGCCGCCTGCCCTTCTTCGAGAATCTCGGCGCGGCGATCGCCGGCGCCGCCCAGCAGAAGCAGCAGCGCGCCGCGGTGCTGATCGCCATCGACCATTACGCCGCGCTCGAGGAGCAGCTGGGCCTGCACGACGCCGAACAGGCGGTGCTGCAGCTGCTCGACTGGATCAAGGGCAAGCTGGGCGCCGGCGACCAGGTTTTCCGTTTCTCCACGCACGAACTCGCCGCGCTGGTGACGCAGAGGGATGCGGGGGTGATCCAGCAGTGGGGCGAAGCGCTGATCCGCGAGACCGGCAAGCAGATCTTCAACACCGCCGGCCACGAAGCGCATCTGGCGCTGACGGTCGTCGCCTATCCCTTCAGCGGCAGCGAGCAGGCCAGCGCCATCGCCGCCGAGCTGGTACGCGCGGCGCGCGCGCTGTCGGCCAAGGGCGGCCGCCAGTTCGCCAATCTCGGCGCCACCGCGCAGCATTCGCTGCAGGAACGCGAGCTCGAACGCAAGGCGGAGATGGTGCGCAAGGCGCTCGCCGACAACCGCCTGAAACTCGCCTACCAGTCGATCGCCAGCCTCGAGGGCGACACCCGCCAGCACTTCGACGTGCTGGTCCGCGTCATCGACGAGGAAGGCCGCGAGGTGCACGCCTCCGAATTCATCAAGGCCGCGGAACGCTCGGCGCAGATGGCGGCGATCGATCGCTGGGTCGTGCTGCGCGCGCTGAAGATGCAGGCCAAGCGCGACGGTGCGCAGGAAGCCTCGAGCCTGTTCGTGAAGCTGTCGGAAGACACCTTGAAGGACAGCGAGGCCTTCATCGCCTGGCTGCAGGAGCAGCTCAAGGCGCGGCCGCTGCGTCCCGGCGAGATGGTCTTCGAACTGCAGGAGCTGGTGCTGCAGAACCATATCCGCAAGGCCAAGCTGCTGGCCAAGGCGCTGGGCGATCTCGGCGCGCAGTTCGCCATCGAGCATTTCGGCGTCGGTTCGAACTCCGCGCAGATGATCGAGCACCTGCCCGTGCGCTTCCTCAAGTTCCACCAGTCGTACGCCAAGAACTTCGGCGACAAGGAAACGCACAAGCGCATGTCGGCGCTGATGGATCTGGCCAAGCAGAAACAGATTAAAACCATCGTCAGCCATATCGAGGATGCCAACGTCATGGCGCGCCTCTGGCAGATGGGCGTCAACTTCATCCAGGGCTACCACGTGCAGGAGCCCGAGGTCGTGCTGCTGTCGGCCGAAGTCGGCACCGCGCGGTAAAACGCGCGGCGACGAAAAAGGCGGCCCTTGGGCCGCCTTTTTATGCCGGTTTGAAAGTCGGCGCCTTGGATGGCCCCGGCTTGCGCCGGATGTGCATCAAGCTGCCTTCTGCAGGGCGGCGATGCGCACGTCGAGCGGCGGATGCGTCGCGAACAGCTTGGCGAGCTGGCCGCCGCTGATGCCCATCGCCGTCATGTTGGCCGGCAGCGAGGACTGCTCGTGGCCGAGCTTGAGACGCTCCAGTGCGGCGATCATCTTGCGCTTGCCGGCCAGATGCGCACCGCCGGCGTCGGCGCGGAACTCGCGCTGCCGCGAGAACCAGGCGACAATCATGCTGGCGAGGATGCCGAACAGCAGTTCGAGGACCATCACCGTGACGAAGTAGCCAATTCCCGGACCGCGCTCGTCCTCGCCGCGACGGAACAGGGCCTGGTCGATCACATAGCCGACCACGCGCGCGAGGAACATCACGAAGGTATTCACCACGCCCTGGATCAGGGTCAGCGTCACCATGTCGCCGTTGGCGACGTGGCTGATCTCGTGGCCGAGCACGGCTTCGACCTCGTCCTGGCTCATCGAGCGCAGCAGGCCGGTCGACACGGCGACCAGCGCGCTGTTCTTGCTCATGCCGGTCGCGAAAGCGTTCGGTTCCGGCGCTTCGTAGATGGCGACTTCCGGCATGCCGATGCCGGCGGCGCGCGCCTGGCGCTCGACGGTCTGCAGCAGCCACATCTCGGAAGAGTTGCGCGGTTCGGTCAGCACCTGCGCGCCGGTCGACCACTTGGCGATGGTCTTCGACAGCGCCAGCGAGATGAACGCACCGCCGAAGCCGAATACCGCGCAGAACACCAGCAGCGCCTGGTAGTTCAGACCGTTGGCGGCGAACCAGCGGTTCACGCCGAGCAGCGAGGTGACGACGCTCAGGACGAGGACGATGGCGAGGTTGGTCGCCAGGAACAGCAACACTCTTTTCATGGATGGAAAGCCTTCTCAGTCAAAGGGCCCGGGATCGGTTGTCAGATGCCTTCGCGCCTTTCGCGAAAGCATCTGTTAACGGACCCGTCCCCGCTTAAAGTCGGGCCATGGACCCCGATTTCAAGGCAGTGGTTCAAAAGCGCGGATTCAGGATTTCGGTTCGGCCTGCATGCTGTCGACGCGCTGGAAGCCGCGCGGCAGATGATTGCCGCGGCTGGCGCGCGATCCACTGTAGTGGGTCAGATCGGACGGCTTCAAGGTCAGGGTACGCTTGCCACAGATCAGCGTCAGGCTCGCGTCAGGCGGCAGCACGCAGGCGGCCAGGATGCGGTCTTCGCCCTTCAGCGCCACCAGCTTGTTGCCCTTGCCCTTCGCGAGTTCCGGCAGCTCGGCGAGCGGGAATACCAGCAGGCGGCCTTCGGCCGTCGCCAGGGCATAGCGATCCTGGCCGACGTCGCCGACGCGCAGCGGCGGCAGCACGCTGGCCGTCGCCGACAGGTTAATGACGGCCTTGCCGGCCTTGAGGCGCGATTCGAGATCGCCGAGCCTGGCGATGAAGCCATAGCCCTCGTCGCTGCCGAGCACCAGACGCTCGCCCGCCTCGCCCATCATCAGGCCCATGATGCGGCCGCCGTCCTGGATGTCGAGGCGCGTCGTCACCGGCTCGCCCTGCGAGCGCGCGCTCGGCAGTTCGCGCGGATTGAGCGTGTAGCTGCGGCCCTTGTGGTCGAGCAGCACCAGCAGCTGGTTGGTCCTGCCCTGCGCGGCGTAGGCGAACTCGTCGCCGGCCTTGTAACTGAGCGCGGTCGGATCGAGATCGTGGCCCTTGCCGGCGCGGATCCAGCCGGCCTTCGACAGCACCACGGTGACCGGCTCGGCCGGAATGATCTCGGCCGCTTCCAGCGCCGCCGCCGGCGGCCTGGCGTTGATCGGACATCGGCGTTCGTCGCCGTACTTCTTGGCGTCTTCCTTCAGCTCCTCGCCGATCAGCTTCTTCAGCCTGTCGTCGTCGCCGAGCAACTCTTCGAGACGCGCGCGCTCGGCGGCAAGCTCCTCCTGCTCGCCCTTGATCTTCATCTCCTCGAGCTTCTGCAGATGGCGCAGCTTGAGGTCGAGGATCCATTCGGCCTGCGCGTCGGACAGCGCGAAAGTGCTGATCAGCCTGGCCTTCGGATCGTCCTCGAAGCGGATGATGCGGATCACCTCGTCGATGTTCAGATACGCGATCAGCAAGCCTTCGAGGATGTGCAGGCGCTCGTTGAGCTTGTTGAGGCGATGGTTGAGTCGCCTGGTCACCGTCGCGAAGCGGTAGTCCAGCCACTCCGAGAGGATTTCCTTGAGATTCTTGACGCGCGGCCGGCCGTCGAGGCCGATCATGTTGAGATTGACGCGATAGCTTCTCTCGAGATCGGTGGTGGCGAACAGATGCGCCATCAACTGCTCGGCGTCGACGCGGTTGCTGCGCGGCACGATGACCAGCCGCGTCGGATTCTCGTGGTCCGACTCGTCGCGCAGATCCTCGACCAGCGGCAGCTTCTTGGCGCGCATCTGCTCGGCGATCTGCTCGAGGATCTTCGCCGGCGACACCTGGTGGCCGAGATGCGTGACGATGATGTTGCCGTCCTCGTCGCGCTCCCAGCGCGCGCGCGCGCGAATCTGGCCGTTGCCGGTCTGGTAGACCTTCAGCAGATCGTGCGGCTCGGAGACGATCTCGCAGCCGGTCGGAAAATCCGGCGCCGGCACGAACTCGCAGAGCTTCTCGATGTGCGCGTTCGGATGCTTGAGCAGATGCAGGCAGGCGGCGACCAGTTCGCGGATGTTGTGCGGCGGGATATCGGTGGCCATGCCGACGGCGATGCCGGTCGTGCCGTTGACGAGGATGTTCGGCAGACGCGCCGGCAACAGGCGCGGCTCCTCGCGCGAGCCGTCGAAGGTCGGCAGCCAGTCGACCGTGCCCTGGTCGGTTTCGGCGAGCAGCGTCTGCGCGTAAGGCGTCAGCCGCGATTCGGTGTAGCGGTAGGCGGCGAACGACTTCGGATCGTCCTGCGAGCCCCAGTTGCCCTGGCCGTCGACCAGCGGATAGCGGTAGGAGAACGGCTGCGCCATCGTCACCATCGCCTCGTAGCAGGCGCTGTCGCCGTGCGGATGGTATTTGCCGATGACGTCGCCGACCGTCAGCGCCGACTTGCGCGGCTTCGACGTGGCGTTGATGCCGAGCTCCGACATCGCATAGACGATGCGCCGCTGCACCGGCTTCAAGCCGTCGGCGACGTTCGGCAGCGCGCGGTCGAGAACCACGTACATCGAGTAATCGAGGTAGGCCTTCTCGGCAAAGACGCGCAGCGGCAGGCGTTCGGTGTCGAGGCCGGTATCGTTCGGGGTCGTGCTCATGGAATGAAAAGTCTGAGGATCGTGGCGGGCCGCGGCCCGCGGGTTCAGCGGTCGGGTCGGATTCTAAGGCCTGGCGCCGCCGCGTTCGCGAAAGCTGCGAATGGTCTTGACGAACGCCTCGCCATACTGTTCGAGCTTGCGGCTGCCGACGCCGTTGATGTCGGCGAAAGCGTCGAGATCGGTCGGCTGGCTTTCGGCCATTTCGCGCAAGGTCGCGTCGTTGAAGACCACGTAGGGCGGCACGTTCTGCGCGTCGGCGAGCTGCTTGCGCAGCG
Source organism: Solimonas soli DSM 21787 (assembly GCF_000474945.1). Classification (GTDB taxonomy): domain Bacteria; phylum Pseudomonadota; class Gammaproteobacteria; order Nevskiales; family Nevskiaceae; genus Solimonas; species Solimonas soli. Next base: position 63,848 of record NZ_KI440837.1, read on the forward strand.
CGCGCAGCTGCTCGAACAGCGATTGCTCGTCCGGCGGCAGCGACGCCGCGGCCGCCGACTTCTTCGCCTTCGCTTTGCGGCTCGCCGCCGTCTCGCGCGCCGGCGGCGGCACGACCAGCACGCGGCGCTCGCCCTTCAGCACCTCGCGGCTCGCCGCGGCGAGCCTGAGCACCGGATACCCGTCGGTCGTCTCGTCGAGCAACCCCTGGTGCAGCAGCGTGCGCAGCAGCGCGCGCCATTCGTCCTGCGAGCGCGCCTTGCCGATGCCGTAGGTGCTGAGCTGCTGGTGGCCGCGATCGACGAGCTTCTGGTTCTCCGAGCCGCGCAGGATGTCGATCACGTGCGCGCCGCCGTAGCGCTCGCCGCGCTGCGCGAGGCGCGCGACGCAGGACAGCAGCTGCTGCGCCTCGAGCGTCCAGTCCTCGGTGACCTTGGCTTCGAGGCAGTTGTCGCAGGCACCGCAGTTGCCGGTGAAGGTTTCGCCGAAGTAGCGCAGCTGGATCGCGCGGCGGCACTCGTGCGACTCGGCGTAATCGAGCACCTGGCGCAGTTGCTGGCGCGCGACGCGCTGCTCCTGTTCGAGCGGCAGGCTCGTCTCCGGATGCGTCTTCTGCGCGATCAGGAACTCCGCGGTGCGGATATCGCCGATGCCGAAGAACAGGATGCAGCGCGAAGGCTCGCCGTCGCGGCCGGCGCGGCCGGCCTCCTGGTAATAGCCTTCCATCGTGCGCGGCAGATCGTAGTGCGCGACCCAGCGCACGTCCGGCTTGTTGATGCCCATGCCGAACGCGACCGTCGCCACGACGACCTGCGCGTCGTCGCGGATGAAGCGCTCCTGGTTGTCGCGGCGCTCGTCGGCGTCGAGGCCGGCGTGATAGGCCACGACGCGGATGCGGTCGGCGCGCAAGCGTACCGTCAGCTCGTCGACGCGGCGCCGTGACAGGCAGTAGACGATGCCCGAGCCGCCGTCGCGCGCCAGGGCCAGCAGCTGCTGATAGGTCTGCTGCGTCTTCGGCCGCACCGCGTAATACAGGTTCGGCCGGTTGAAGCTGGCGACGTGAATCGCCGGCTCGCGCAGGTGCAGCTGCGCGACGATGTCGCCGCGCACGCGCTGCGTGGCGGTCGCGGTGAACGCGAACATCGGCACGTCCGGAAACTGCGCGCGCAGGCTGCCGAGCTGGCGATACTCGGGGCGGAAGTCGTGGCCCCATTCGGAGACGCAATGCGCTTCGTCGATGGTGATCGCCGAAATGCCCTGCGCCTGCGTCAGCCGCGCGAGAAAGCCCTCGCGGAACTCCGGCAGCAGCAGGCGCTCGGGCGCGAGATACAGCAGCCTGTAATCGCCGCGCAGCAGACCGGCCATGCGGTTCGCGGCGTCGGCGCCGCCCAGCGTCGAATTGAGGAACGTGGCGGCGATGCCCATCTCCGACAGCAGCCGCACCTGGTCCTGCATCAGCGCGATCAGCGGCGAGACCACCAGCATCACGCCCGGCTTGAGCAGCGCCGGCAACTGGAAGCACAGCGACTTGCCGCCGCCGGTCGGCATGATCGCCAGAAGATCACGACCGGCCAGCGCGTCGCGCACCACCGCTTCCTGGCCCGGCCGAAAGTGGTCGAAGCCGAACCAGCGCTTGAGGGCCGCGCCGAGCGGATCGGCGACGTCGCGAGCCAGATCTGTTCCGGCCGCGCTCATGCGAACTGCGCGTCCGCCGGCCGCGATGCCGGAACCACCGCCATTTCCAGCATCGCCTGCGCGATCTCGCGCTCGCCCATGATCGTCATGTTGGCGCCGCACTGCTGGAGGTAGCTGACTTCGGCATCGGAGTGTGCGCGTGCGACGATGACGAGTTGCGGATTGGCCTGGCGCGCCTGCTTGACGACCTGCCCGGCCTCGAAGCTCTGCGGGATGGCGACGAACAGATGGCTGGCGCCGGCGACATTGGCGGCCTTGAGCACGCGCGGCTCGGCGCCGTTGCCGATGAGGAGCTCCGCGCCGTCGGCATGCGCGGCGGCGCCGGGCTTCTCGCGATCCTCGATGACGAGAAACGGCGCGCCGGCCGCCTTCAGGCCGGCGGCGACGATGCTGCCGACGCGGCCATAGCCGACGACGATCGCGTGCGCCTGCAGCGCCGTGGTCTTCAGGCTCGGCTGCGCCGCGGACGGCGGCGCGTCCGGCGGCGCCGCCGGCAACAGCAGCGGCTCGGCCTTGCGCTGGCGGCGCTCGGCGATCGCGAAGGCGAGCGGATTGAAGAGGATCGACAGGATGGCGCCGGCGAGGATCAGGTCCTGCGCCTGCTGCGGCAGCAGGTGCAGCGACAGGCCGAGCCCGGCGAGGATGAACGAGAATTCGCCGATCTGCGACAGGCTGGCGGCGATCGTCATCGCGGTGGCGCGCGTGTAGCCGAAGGCGCGCACGATCGCGAACGCGGCGATCGACTTGCCGATGATGATGATGGCTAGCGTCGCGAGAAGCTGCAGCGGCGCGCGCAGCACGATGCGCGGATCGAACAGCATGCCGACCGAGACGAAGAACAGCACCGCGAAAGCGTCGCGCAGCGGCAGCGATTCCTCGGCGGCGCGGTGCGAGAGCGGCGACTCGGCGAGGATCATGCCGGCGAAGAAGGCGCCGAGCGCGAACGACACGTCGAACAGATACGCCGCGCCGAGCGCGACGCCGAGCGCGACCGCGAGCACCGCCAGCGTGAACAGCTCGCGCGAGCCGGTGCGCGCCACCCAGTCGAGAATGCGCGGAATGACGCGGCGGCCGACGATCAGCATCACGGCGACGAAGGCGATGACCTTGCCGATGGTGACGGCGAGCGTCGCGGCGATCGACGCCGCGCCCGGAGCGCCACCGTCGCCGAATGCCGCGGCGAGCGCCGGAATCAGCACCAGCGCGAGCACCATCGCCAGGTCCTCGACGATCAGCCAGCCGACGGCGATGCGGCCGCGATCGGTGTCGAGCAGGCGCCGGTCCTGCAGCGCCCGCAGCAGCACCACGGTGCTGGCCACCGACAGCGCGAGACCGAACACGAGGCCCGCGCCGAGCGGCCAGCCGAGCAGCAGCGCGAGGCCCGCCCCGAGCGCGGTCGCCGCGGCGATCTGCACGATCGCGCCCGGCACCGCGATCCTGCGCACGGCGAGCAACTCCTTGAGCGAGAAATGCAGGCCGACGCCGAACATCAGCAGGATCACGCCGATCTCGGCCAGCTCGCCGGCGAGGTTCTGGTCGGCGACGAAGCCCGGTGTGTTCGGCCCCATGGCGACGCCGGCGACGAGATAGCCGACCAGCGGCGGCAGGCGCAGACGCTGCGCGACGGCGCCGAAGATGAACGCCAGGACGAGACCACCGACGATGGTGGCGATCAGCGGAGTCGAATGCGGCATGCGTCAGACCGTGCAATGGATAGCCGGAGCTGGCGGTTCAGCATACGCAATCGAGAGTACGAATGTCTGACCGTTTCGATAGGTGCGCGTCGATCCGAAAGGTTCTGAGGCGCGTCGCGAGCGCGGGCCGGGAGCACCGCCCGCGCGCGAGATGCCGAGCGCAGCAGCGTCTCAAACCTCGGCGCGATTGCCTTCGCGTTCGAGCCAATCCTTGCGGTCCGACGCGCGCTTCTTGGCGAGCAGCATGTCCATCACCTTGTCGGCCGACAGTGCGCCGTCCGCATCGTCGTCGAGCGTCAGCTGCACGAGGCGGCGCGTGTCGCGTGCCATCGTCGTTTCGCGCAGCTGCAGCGGGTTCATCTCGCCGAGGCCCTTGAAGCGCGTCACCTGCGGCTTGGCGCGGCTGCCTTCGGCGACCAGGCGATCGAGCACGCCATTCTTCTCGGCTTCGTCGAGGGCGTAGAAGACCTGCTTGCCGGCGTCGATGCGGAACAGCGGCGGCATCGCGATGAAGATGTTGCCGGCCGCGACCAGCGGACGGAAATGCTTGAGGAACAGCGCACAGAGCAGGGTCGCGATGTGCAGGCCGTCGGAGTCGGCATCGGCCAGCACGCAGATCTTGCCGTAGCGCAGGCCGTTGATGTCGGCGCTGCCCGGATCGACGCCGATCGCCACCGAGATGTCGTGGATTTCCTGGGAGCCGAGCGCCTCGTTGGCGTCGACTTCCCAGCTGTTGAGGATCTTGCCGCGCAGCGGCATCACCGCCTGGTATTCGCGATCACGCGCCTGCTTCGCCGAGCCGCCGGCCGAATCGCCTTCGACGAGGAACAGCTCGGTCAGCGCTGGATCGCTCGACACGCAGTCGGCCAGCTTGCCCGGCAGCGCCGGACCGCTGGTGATCTTCTTGCGCACGACCTGCTTCGACAGCTTGAGGCGCGCATTGGCGTTGGCGATGACCAGCTGGGCGATCTGCTCGCCGGCCTCGGTGTGCTGGTTCAGCCAGAGGCTGAAGGAGTCGTGGACGACGCCCTGCACGAAGGCCGCCGTCTCGCGCGACGACAGGCGCTCCTTGGTCTGGCCGGCGAACTGCGGGTCCTGCATCTTCACGCTGAGCACGTAGGCGCAGCCGTTCCAGACGTCCTCCGGCGTCAGCTTGAGGCCGCGCGGCAGGAGGTTGCGGAATTCGCAGAACTCGCGGATTGCCTCGGTGAGGCCGGTGCGCAGGCCATTGACGTGGGTGCCGCCCTGCGGCGTCGGAATCAGGTTGACGTAGCTCTCGGCGACCGGCTCGGCGCGCGCGCCTTCCTGGTTCAACCAGACCAGAGCCCACTCCGCTTCTTCGCGCGCCGCCTTGAACTGGCCGATGAAGGGCTCGTTCGGCAGGGTCTCGGCGCCCTGCAGCGCGTCCTTCAGGTAATCCGGCAGGCCGTTCTCGTACTGCCAGGTGATTTCTTCGTTGTGCGTCTTGTCGATCAGTGTCACGCGCAGGTTCGGGCACAGCACGGCCTTGGCGCGCAGCACCTGCTTGAGGCGCGGCATCGAGAACTTCGGCGAGTCGAAGTACTTCGGATCGGCCCAGAAGCGCACCGTGGTGCCGCGCTTGTTCCTGGCGACGCTGCCGACCGGCTTGAGCTTCCTGGAGACTTCGCCGTCGGCGAACTCGATGAGGTATTCGGTGCCCTCGCGGAACACGCGCACGTCGAGCTTGTTCGACAGCGCATTGACCACGGACACGCCGACGCCGTGCAGGCCGCCGGAGAACTGGTACTGCTTGTTCGAGAACTTGGCGCCCGAATGCAACTTGGTCAGGATCAGCTCGACGCCGGTGACCTTGTGTACCGGATGGATGTCGACCGGCATGCCGCGGCCGTCGTCGGCCACTTCGAGCGAACCGTCATCAAAGACGGTGACGATGATGTTCTTGCAGTAGCCGGCGAGGGCCTCGTCGACCGCGTTGTCGATCACTTCCTGCGCCAGATGGTTCGGACGGGTCGTGTCGGTGTACATGCCCGGGCGCTTGCGCACCGGGTCGAGGCCCTGAAGAACTTCAATCGCTTCAGCGCTGTAAGAACTGTTATTGGAGTTTGCGGCCATGGCCAGCCAGAGGAATGGGGTCGCTTGCGGACGCGCGAAGGTAGCCAATGCGCCACGCGCCGGCAAGATGGCGAACGCCGCTTTTCTCGGGCACGCGGGCGCGCGGCGCGGCGGCCCCTCGGATATCGATCAGATTTCCGCGAGCAATACGGCGGCCAGCGCCAGCGCCGCCAGCGGCGCCAGCACGTTCAGCGCGGCATGCAGCGACAGCGATCCGTCCAGCGCTTCGCGCGGCACGGTCAGCAGCGCCGGCGCCGTCCGCGCAAGAGCGTCGATCGACGCGCCGGCGGCATGCATCCACTCGCCGAGCAAGGGACCGAGACCGACGGCCAGGGCGGCGATCGCGAACAGGAGGCCGATGCCGTCGAGCCATGGCAAGCGCCGGCGCGGCGCCGGCAGCTGCCGCACGACGCGCGCGCTGAAGCCGGCGTCATCGAGATACGGCGCCTGCGCCAGATCGTCGCGCAGCGCGGCGCGCAGCCACGCCGCGCCGTCGTCATCGTCGCGAGCGGGAATGGGCGGATGGCGGTTCATGTCCTCGTCTCCCAGGCCTGCAGACGGGCCTTGAGCTTCTGCTTGCCACGTGCCAGGTGCGATTTCAGCGTGCCCAGCGGACAGCCGAGCGCAGCCGCGGCTTCCTCGTGACTCATGTCGAGATGGTAGCACTGCACCAGGGCCGCTCTTTCCGCCGGCGACAGCACGGCGAAGGCGCGCGCCATGTCGAGCTGCAGCTCGGCCCGCGGCGCCTCGTCGGCGGCGACGCTGCCGGCAGTGGCGGGCTCCGGCATGTCGTCGAGCGACAGTTCGACGTGCCGTGCCCGCAGGTGCTGCAGGAACACATTGGTGGCAATGCGGTGCAGCCAGGTCGGGAACGCCGCGTCGGCGCGGAACTGCGCGAGCTTGCGGTAGACCTGCAGAAAGGTCTCCTGCGCCAGATCGTCCGCCAGCGCCGCGTCGCCCGCCGTCAGACGACGCAGCAGGTTGCGCACGGCCGACTGGTGGCGGCGCACCAGCAGGCCATAGGCGAGGCGATCGTCGCCGGCGACGACGCGGGCGATCAGCGCCGCGTCGGCCGGTTCGGCACGGGCTGGCAAGGCAGCGCTCAGCGGCTGCCCTGCGCGCGCTCCTCGATCGCCCACGACAGCAGGCGGGCGATGCCGATGAACACCGGGATCAGCGCCCACGGCCAGGCGTGATGCTGGCCGGTCAGGTAGAAGGCCAGCGCCAGCGCCATGCCGACCGCGAGCAGGGTCAGGCCGCGGCTGAGGTTCGAACGCGCGCAGCGTGTCACCAGCAGCTCGGGCGGAATGGACTGCCCGCTGGCGGCCAGCTTGGCGATGATCTCGTTCTGCAGGCGTTGCTGACGCAGGCGGTACAGCAGCACGGCGATGACGATGACGGCCGGCAGCGCGAAGGCCATGACGACGGCGATGATGCCGGTCACGTCGGTGCCGTGGCCGGCGCCGAAATCGATGCCGTCGAGCCCCTCGACCTGCAAGGTGGCGGCGGCGCTGGAAAGCATGTTGATCATGACGGCGGTCCTCTGGATGTCGCGGCGCCGGTCCGGATGGTGGCGTTCGGCGATATAGATGCGGCGACGCGGCGTTTTGGATGCAGGCGACGGCGTTTACACTAGCACCCCTTCTCCGGCCCTCCGCCCATGCCGACCAAGACAACCGCGCCGCCGCCCGCCTCGCCCTCCGCCGCCGATCCGGTCGGCCAGTTCGAGGACGCGATGAAAGAGCTGGAAGGCATCGTCCAGTCGCTCGAGCGCGGCGATCTGCGGCTCGACGAGTCGCTGCGCCTGTTCGAACGCGGCGTCGTCCTGGCCCGCCAGTGCCGCGGCTCGCTGGAGAACGCCGAGCTCAAGGTCCACGAACTGCTGGCCGACGGCGACCGCCAAGCCGACGGCGACGAACCGTCGTGAGCGAACCGTTCGCCAGCCGCGTCGCCGCCTATCAGCAGCGTCTGCGCGACGGCTTCGAACGCTGGCTGCCGCCGGCCGGCTGCTATCCGGCGCGCCTGCACGAGGCCATGCGCTACGCGAGCGACGGCGGCAAGCGCCTGCGGCCGCTGCTGATCTACGCGGCCGGCGAAACGCTCGGCTTGCCGGCGCGCGCGCTCGACGCGCCCGCCTGCGCGGTCGAAATGATCCACGTCTATTCGCTGGTGCACGACGACCTGCCGGCGATGGACGACGACGATCTGCGCCGCGGCCGGCCGACCACGCACAAGGCCTACGACGAAGCAACCGCGATCCTGGTCGGCGACGGCCTGCAGGCCCTGGCCTTCCACGTGCTCGCCTGCGATCGCGATGCGGGGCTCGGCGCCGCACAGCGCCTGCGCATGGTCGAGATCCTGGCCGATGCCGCCGGTTCGCGCGGCATGGTCGGCGGCCAGGCCGTCGACCTGCAGTCCGAAGGCCGCGAGCTGACGCTCGCCGAGCTGGAGGCGCTGCATATCCACAAGACCGGGGCGATGATCCGCGCCTGTCTGCTGCTCGCCGCGACCGCGGCGCGCGAGCTGCCGGCCGTGCAGCGCGACGCGCTCGACCGCTACGGCAAGGCCATCGGCCTCGCCTTCCAGATCCAGGACGACGTGCTCGACATCGAGAGCAGCTCGGCCCTGCTCGGCAAGACCGCCGGCAAGGACGAAGCGCATCTGAAATCGACCTATCCCTCGGTCATGGGCCTGCCGGCCGCCAAGGCGCGCGCCGCCGAACTGTTCGCCACCGCCCGCGAAGCGCTGGCGCCGTTCAATGACGCTGCGGAGCCCCTGCTGTGGCTCGCGCGCCATATCGAGAGCCGCGATCACTGAGCCACAGTGCCGGCCTTGCCGCTTGCACTGGTCCGGGGCAGTGCCTTTCGCCGATAATCCCGTTTCGTATCGATAGGGTGCCGCAAGGCACGAGACCTGCATGACCGAGATACCCGGATACGCCCTGCTCGGGCGCATCCAGACGCCCGACGACTTGCGCAAGCTGGCGCCGGACGAGTTGCCGGCGCTGGCCGTCGAGATGCGGCGCTACCTGATCGAGACCCTCGGCCGCATCGGCGGCCATTTCGCCGCCAATCTCGGCACGGTGGAGCTGTCGCTGGCCCTGCACGTTTGCCTCGACACGCCGCACGACCGCATCGTCTGGGACGTCGGCCATCAGGCCTACCCGCACAAGATGCTCACCGGCCGCCGCGCGCGGCTGGAGACGATCCGCCGTCTCGGCGGCCTGGCGCCGTTCTGCGCGCGCAGCGAAAGCGAGTACGACAGCTTCGGCGTCGGCCATTCCTCGACCTCGATCTCGGCCGCCGCCGGCATGGCCGCGGGCGCGCGCGTCAAAGGCGAAAAGCGCCGCGTGGTCGCCGTGATCGGCGACGGCGGCATGACCGCCGGCATGGCCTTCGAGGCGCTCAATCACGCCGGCCATCTCGGCCTCGACCTGCTGGTGATCTACAACGACAACGACATGTCGATCTCCGAGAACGTCGGCGCCCTGCGCGACCACTCGGCGCGCGTGATGCAGAAGCTCGGCCTCGCCGCGCCGCACGCCGCGCGGGCGCCGCGGGCGCCCCTCCACGACGAGAGCGGCAACGAGGCGCATCTCGATCATCCCGGCGCGATGTTCGAAACCTTCGGCTTCACCTACTCCGGTCCGATCGACGGCCACGATCTGCCGGCGCTGATGGCGACGCTGGATCGCCTCAAGGACGCGCGCGGCCCGCAGCTGCTGCACATCGTCACGGTCAAGGGCAAGGGCTTCGAGCCGGCCGAAGCCGATCCGATCAAGTATCACGGCATCACGCAGTTCGACCCGGTGACCGGCGCCTTCCCCCCGAAGAAGGCCGACAACGCGCCGACCTACACGCAGGTGTTCGGCGACTGGCTGTGCCGCGCCGCCGAGCGCGATCCGCTGGTCGTCGGCATCACGCCGGCGATGCGCGAGGGCTCGGGCCTCGTCGAGTTCGCCAGGCGCTTCCCCGAGCGTTATTTCGACGTCGGCATCGCCGAGCAGCACGCGGTGACGCTCGCCGCCGGCCTCGCCTGCGAGGGTCTCAAGCCGGTCTGCGCGATCTACTCGACCTTCCTGCAGCGCGGTTACGACCAGCTGATCCACGACGTGGCGATCCAGAATCTGCCGGTCGTGTTCGCCATCGACCGCGGCGGCCTGGTCGGCGCCGACGGCGCGACGCATCACGGCAGCTTCGATCTGTCCTACCTGCGCTGCATTCCGAACATGGTGGTGATGGCGCCGTCGGACGAAAACGAGACGCGGCGCATGCTGGCGACCGGCCTCGAGCTGAAGCAGCCGAGCGCCGTGCGCTATCCGCGCGGCAACGGCATCGGCCTGAAGGCCGAGCACGACGCCCGGCCGCTCAGCGTCGGCAAGGGCCGCATCGTGCGCGAGGCGCATGGCCGCCGGCGGCCGCGCGTCGCCATCCTGGCCTTCGGCGCGATGGTGCAGCCGGCGCTCGAAGCGGCGGACATCCTCGACGCCGTGGTCGCCGACATGCGCTTCGTCAAGCCGCTCGACGCCGAGCTCATTCTCGAACTCGCGAACGAGAACGACCTGCTGGTCACGCTGGAGGACAACGCCCGCCTCGGCGGCGCCGGCTCCGGCGTCAATGAAGTGCTGCTCGCACAGCATCATCTGGTGCCGGTGCTCAATCTCGGCCTGCCCGACCATTTCGTCGAGCACGGCACGCGCGAGGAATTGCTGGCGCAGGTCGGGCTCGACGCCGCCGGCGTGTTGCGCGCGATCCAGAAACGCCTGCGTTCGCGCGATCTCGACGAGGCGAAGCGCGGCGCCGGCGGCGCCGCCTGATTCCCGAATTCAGCGCGCCGCCGCGCCGGCGCGGAACCAGTCGAGCTTGTCGCGCAGCTTCACCACCTCGCCGACCATCAGCAGGCTCGGGCGACGGATGTCGGCGCCGGCGATGCGCGCCGGCAGATCATCGAGCGTGCCGGTGAAGACCTGCTGCGTCGGCGCCGTGCCGTCGACCACGATCGCCGCCGGCCAGTCGCGCGGCAGGCCGTGTTCGATCAGCGCGGCGCAGATCTGCGGCAGCGTCTGCAGGCCCATGTAGAACACCACGGTCTGGCCGCGCCGCGCCAGCTGGTCCCAGTGCAGTTCGAGCTTGCCGTCCTTGCGCGCGTGGCCGGTGACGAAGATGCAGGCCTGCGCGTAGTCGCGATGCGTCAGCGGAATGCCGGCGTAGGCGGCGCAGCCGGCGGCGGCGGTGACGCCGGGCACGACCTGGAAGGCAACGCCGTGCGTCATCAGCGTCTCGATTTCCTCGCCGCCGCGTCCGAAGATGAAGGGGTCGCCGCCCTTGAGGCGCAGCACGCGCCGGCCGCGTTGCGCCTGCCGCACCAGCTCGGCGTTGATCTCCTCCTGCGGCACGGTGTGCTGGTTGCGCGCCTTGCCGACGAAGATGCGCTCGGCGTCGCGGCGCACCAGCTCCATCACGCCGGGCGAGACCAGGCGGTCGTAGAGCACGACGTCGCACTGCTGCATCAGGCGCAGCGCGCGGAACGTCAGCAGATCGGGATCGCCCGGCCCGGCACCGACCAGATACACCTCGCCGCGCATCGCTTCGCCGGCCAGCAGACCGTCGAGCACGCGCTCGGCGGCCTGGTCCTCGCCGCGCAGCGCCGCCTCGGCGCCGGGGCTGTCGAGGAACTGCTCCCAGATGCGGCGCGGCAGGCCGCCGGTTTCGCGTGACTTCACCTTGGCGCGACGCGCGTGCATGAAGGCCGCCAGCCGCCCGTAGCCCTGCGGCAGCCAGCTCTCGACGCGTTCGCGCAGGCGCCGCGCCAGCACCGGCGCCGCGCCGCCGCTGGAGATCGCGATCTGCAGCGGACTGCGGTCGACGATCGCCGGCACGATGAAGCGGCTCAGCGCGATGTCGTCGACGACGTTGACCGGCACGCCGGCGCGCTCGGCCGCGGCCGCAACGGCGGCATTGAGCGCGTGATCGTCGGTGGCGGCGATCGCCAGCCGCCGGCCCTGCAGCAGAGCCGGCTCGAAGGCGGCGCCGATGTGCTCGGCGCGCCCCGCATCGACGACGGCGCGCACCTCGGCACCGAGCGCGCGCGCGACAATCTGCACCCGGGCCCCGGCGCGCAGCAGCAAGTCCAGCTTGCGCGCCGCCACCTCGCCGCCGCCGACCAGCAGCACCGCTTCGCCGTGCAGGCGCAGGAAGATCGGGAAGTAGCCGGCCGCGCCGGCGGGCTGATCGGAGTTCATGTGCGCAGCATAGCGTTCCGCACCGCCGGCACCGCTCAGCGGGCCAGCACGCTCGTCACCATCGTCACGCCGATGAAGATCAGGAAGCCGGCGACGCCGCGCCGCAGCAGCCGCGGCGACAGCCGAAAGCCGATGCGCGTGCCCAGCCAGATGCCCGGCAGGGCGCCGGTCAGCAGCAGAACCAGCATGCGGCAATCGACCGAGCCGATGCCGGCGTGACCGAGACCGGCGATGCCGGTGATCAGCACGGCGTGCGCGAGATCGGAGCCGACCAGGGCGATCGGGCGTTCCTTCGGATAGAGCAGCAGCAGGAGCATCATGCCGATCACGCCGGCGCCGACCGAGGAGATGGTCACCAGCGTGCCGATCAGCAGGCCGGACAGCAGGGTCAGCGGTCGCTGCCAGCGCAGCAGCGCCTGCGCGTCGAAGGCGATGCCGCAGTTCTTCATCAAGCGCAGGATCGGGTCCTGCAGCAGGGTGAACGTCGCCGTAGTGATGATGGCCGCCGCCAGCACCAGCTTGATGAGACGATCGAGCCCCGGCCCGGCGCCGACCAGATGCAGCACCAGCAGGGTGAGCAGGGTTGCCGGCACGCTGCCCGCCGACATCCAGGCGACGATCTTCCAGTTGACCGAACCGTTGCGGCCGTGCAGCGCGACGCCGAAGGCCTTGCTGATGCTGGCGTAGAGCAGGTCGGTGCCGACGGCGATCGCCGGCTTGATGCCGCAGAACAGGATGAGGATCGGCGTCATCAGCGAGCCGCCGCCGACTCCGGTGGCGCCGACGGCGGTGCCGACGACCAGTCCGGCCAATATGAAGCCGAGTTCTTGCATTTGATTATTTGGATATAAGGGGGCGAAAGATATCGGATCAAACGGAATAGCGCACTATACTTTTATACGGTTTCCGAATAAGCCTCAGCCATGAAGCTACGACAACTGCATTACATCCACGAAGTGGCCCGGCGCGGACTGAACGTCACGGCCGCGTCCGAGGCCTTGTTCACCTCGCAGCCCGGCGTCAGCAAACAGATCCGCATGCTCGAGGATGAACTCGGCGTCGATATCTTCGTGCGCAACGGCAAGCACCTCTCGGAAATCACGCCGGCCGGGCAGCGCATCCTCGACTGCACGCAGCGGCTGCTCGACGAGGTCGAGAACATCAAGCGCGTCGCCGAGGACTTTCACGATGCCGACCGCGGCGATCTGTCGATCGCGACCACGCACACGCAAGCGCGCTATGCATTGCCGCCGGTGATCCAGCCGTTCCGCAAGCGCTACCCGCGCGTCAGCCTGCATCTGCACCAGGGTACGCCGCCGCAGATCGCGCGCATGGCCGCTGAAGGCCAGGCCGACTTCGCCATTGCCACCGAAGCCATGCATCACTTCGAGACGCTGGTGATGCTGCCTTGCTACAACTGGAACCGCTCGGTGCTGGTGCGGCCCGATCATCCCCTGGCCGGCAAGTCGAAGCTGACCCTGCAGGACATCGCCGCGCACCCGATCATCACCTACACCTTCGGCTTCACCGGCCGCTCGAAGCTCGACCAGGCCTTCGCCGCGCGCGGGCTCAAGCCGGACGTGGTGCTGACCGCCGTCGATGCCGACGTCATCAAGACCTACGTGCGCCTCGGCCTGGGCGTCGGCATCATCGCCAGCATGGCCTACGACCCGGTGGCCGACCACGATCTCGTGCACCTGCCCGCGGATCATCTGTTCGAGGACAGCGTGACGCACATCGGTTTCCGGCGCGGTCTTTTCCTGCGCGGCTACATGTACGAGTTCCTGCAGCTGTTCGCGCCGCACCTCAGCCACGAGATCGTCGACGAAATCAGCGCCATCGCCGAGCCCGAGGAACGGCAAAAAAGGGCGCTAGCCTTGATCAAGACCCTGCCCGAGGCCAAATAACCATTCGGCATTAGCTCATAACCGGACGCGCGCAGGGCTTCATTGCCTGAGGAAAAGTCCGGATAATGCGCGACCCGCCGCCCATTCCGCCGCCGAGTCGCCCCGCGCTCACCGAGTCCGTTCATGTACCGATACGATGTCTATGATCAGAAGCTGGTCGACGAACGCGTCGCCCAGTTTCGCGACCAGACCCAGCGCTTCCTCGCCGGCCAGATTCCGGACGACGAATTCCGCGCGCTGCGCCTGCGCAACGGGCTCTATATCCAGCGCTTCGCGCCGATGCTGCGCGTGGCGATTCCGTATGGCCTGCTGGCCAGCCGCCAGCTGCGCATGCTGGCGCATGTCGCCCGCGAATACGACAAGGGCTTCGGACACTTCACGACGCGCCAGAACATCCAGTACAACTGGCCGCAGCTCGAGCGCGTGCCGGACATCCTCGCCGACCTGGCCAGCGTGCAGATGCACGCGATCCAGACCTCCGGCAACTGCATTCGCAACATCACTTCGGACCCTCTCGCCGGCGTCGCCCGCGACGAGCTCGTCGATCCGCGCCCGTACTGCGAGCTGACGCGGCAGTGGGCGACCTTCCACCCCGAGTTCAACTGGCTGCCGCGCAAGTTCAAGATCGCCTTCTCGGCGACCACCACCGACCGCGCCGCCACCAAGGTGCATGACATCGGCGTGCACATCGTGCGCAATGCGCAGGGCGAGCTGGGTTATGCCATCTACGTCGGCGGCGGCCTCGGCCGCATGCCGATGATCGGCCACCTGATCCGCGAGTTCCTGCCGGAGCTCGATCTGCTCTCGTATCTGGAAGCGGTGCTGCGCGTGTACAACCGTCTCGGCCGCCGCGACAACATCCATCGCGCGCGCATCAAGATCCTCGTCAAGGAAACCGGCCCGGCCAGGTTCGCCGAAATGGTCGAGGCCGAATGGGCGCAGATCCGCGACGGCGAGCTGAAGCTCAAGCCGCAGGACATCGACTTCATCAAGTCACGCTTCGACGAGCACGCCTACCGCAGCGACGCCGCGCGGGACACGAGCTTCGCCGCGCACGTCGCCAGCGACAGCGCCTTCGCCGCCTTCGTCAAGCGCAACGTCAAGGAGCATCGCGCCGACGGCTACAAGATCGTCTTCGTCTCGCTGAAGCCGGCCGGCGGCGTGCCGGGCGACATCACGGCCGAGCAGCTGGAGATCGTCGCCGATCTCGCCGAGCGCTACAGCTTCGGCGAGGCGCGCGCCACGCACGACCAGAACCTCGTGCTGGGCGAAGTCGAACAGAAGGACGTCTACACGGTCTGGCAGGCGCTGCGCCAGTACGATCTGGCGACGCCGAACATCGGCCTGCTGACCGACCTGATCTGCTGCCCGGGGCTCGACTACTGCTCGCTGGCCAATGCCGGCTCGATCGGCGTCTCGCAGGACATCAACGACCGCTTCGATTCGCTCGACTACCTCTACGACATCGGCGACATCCAGATCAAGATGTCGGGCTGCATGAACGGCTGCGGCCATCACACGATCGGCCACATCGGCATCCTCGGCGTCGACAAGCATGGCGAGGAGTGGTACCAGGTCACGCTCGGCGGCTCGTCCGGCAACGACGCCAGTCTCGGCGATCGCACCGGCCCGGCGATCAGCCGCGCCGACATCGCCGAAGCGGTCGAACGCATCATCAGCGTGTACATGGAGCAGCGGCAGTCGGAGGATGAATCCTTCCTGCAGTGCTATCGCCGCGTCGGCATGGCGCCGTTCAAGGCCCGTATCTACGCCGAAGACGGAGTGGCCGCGTGAGCACGCTGATCCGCAACGGCCAGATCCAGGCGAACGACGCTCTCGAACTGGCCGACGACGCCAGTGACCAGGGCCAGCAGAAGATCATCGTCAGCCTGGCGCGCTGGACGCGCGAGCGCGAAACGCTCGCCGGCCCGCAGCGGCAGGTCGCGGTCCGCGTGCCGAACACCGTCGCCATCGACGACGCCTGGCCCCTGCTCAAGGACTGTGCGCTGATCGTCCTCGAGTTCCCGAGCTTCGGCGACGGCCGCGCCTACAGCCAGGCGCGCGTGTTGCGCGGGCGCTTCGGCTATGCCGGCGAAATCCGCGCCACCGGCCAGGCCGTGGTGCGCGACCAGTTGCTCGGCATGCATCGCGTCGGCATCAACAGCTTCGTGCTGCGCGCCGACCAGGATCCGCAGACCTGCCTGCGCGCGCTGGCCGACTTCGACCTCGCGTACCAGGAAAGCAGCGACGATCTGCCGCTCGTGCGCCGCCTGCGCGCCAGCCAGCACGCGGCAGGCTGAGGCGCGTCAAGCCCGCGTCAAACGGGCGCCCCGTTTGGAACCTGAACGACGGCAGCGCCGCATTCGCCCGATGTCTGCGGGCGACGGGCGCCCCGAACGGGTTGTCCCCCGCGGAGCTTGGCTTGTCTTCGCAGGTACGGCTCACTAGAGTGGTTCGGCGTATCGCCTGGCATTGCGATGCCGCGGCCATGAGTCAGCGACAGGGAAATCACGGCATGAAAAGCAACCATAAGAATGCGGTTCCGCTGACCGGCGCGTTGATGTTCGCAAGCGCTTCGGCCTGGGCGCAGGTCGGCACGGATGCCGCGAGCGCCGCGGCCAGCGAGCTCAAGGGTTTCGCGGCCCCGGCCCTGCAGGCGCCGGTCGCCTTCGGCGCACGCTGGGGAACCGCCGGTGTCGGCGTGTACGGCCAGACCTGTGACTGCAACCAGGACAACGCGGACGGTTCGCTGGGTGTGGCCTTCGGCCTCGGCGATCCGGACAAGTACGCGGCGCTCGAGGTCACGGTCGCTGCTTCGTCGCTGTTCGGCGACAAGGGCAGCGGCGACGGCTTCGGCGAAGCCGGATCCATCGGCCTCAAGCTGCACACCAACCTGCCCGGCTACGCGTCGTTCGCCGTCGGCGTGAACGGCACCGGCCGCTGGGGCGGCGATGCGTTCAGGGATGCCAACCGCTCGAGCACTTACGCCGTCGCTTCGAAGATGCTGCCGGTCGGCCCCTTCGCGACGATCCTCACTCTCGGCGTCGGCGACGAGCTGTACAACGAGCCCGGCAAGGGCGGCGTCGGCGTGATCGGCTCGGCGGCTTTCTATTTCACGCAGCAGATCTCGGTGCTCGCCGAGTACACCGGCCGCTTCACCAACGCGGCGCTGTCGGTCGCGCCCTTCGCCACCTTCCCGCTGACGATCACGCTCGGCGCCACCAATCTCGGCGAACGCTATGGTGGTGACGTCGAGTTCGCCGGCTCGGTCGGCATGGGCTTCGTCTTCGATTGATCAGGAGGCATGCAATGCGCAAGCAACTTTTCGCCCGGTGGGTCTTCACCCTGGTCGTCGGCGCCGCACTGCCGATGGCGGCACACGCCGACTCGGGCAGCACGAGCAGCAGCAGCGCGGGTCTCGGCGTCGACTACACCGCACTCGTGTCGGCAGGCGGCACCGGCAATCCGGGGCTTGCGCTGCCGGGCTCGTCGTCGGCCAATACCGTGCGCAGCCCGATTGCCGGCATCGCCCGCCACTTCGCCAGAGCCAAGCGTCCGAAGTAAGCGGCGCGCAGCATGAAAAAACCCCGCCGCGGCGGGGTTTTTTCATGTCATGCGGCCGCTCAGTCGTCGGCCAGTGGCCGGTTGCGCGCACCGCTGGCACTGGCGGCGCTGACCTTGGTCAGGCGCGGCGCCGCCTCGACCATCTGCTGCTTCGGCCGGTACGCCTGGAAGTAACCTTTCACGCCACTGAGAATGCTGGCGGCCAGCTTGCCCTGGTAATCGTCGTCGGCGAGCAGTTTCTCCTCGCGCGGATTGGTGATGAAGGCCGTCTCGACCAGCACCGACGGGATGTCCGGCGCCTTCAGCACGACGAAGGCCGCCTGTTGCACGTCCTGCTTCTGCAGCGAGTTGATCTGGCCCATGGCGCGCAGGATGCGCGAGCCGACGTCGAAGCTCGCCTCCATCGTCGCGCTCTGCGAAAGATCGATCAGCACCGCGGCCAGATCGTTGTCCTTGCCATGCAATTCGACGCCGCCGACGAGATCGGCGGCGTTCTCCTTGTTGGCGAGCCAGCGCGCCTGTTCGCTGGTGACGCCCCGGTCGCTGAGCACGTAGACGGCGGTACCCTGCATGTCGCGCCGGGTGAAGGCATTGCAATGGATCGACACGAACATGTCGGCCTGATGCTTGCGCGCGATCTCGACGCGCTGGCGCAGCCCGACGTAATAGTCGCCGTCGCGCGTCAGCACGGCGCGCATGTTCGGCTGCGTGTTGATCAGCAGCGCGAGCTTTCGCGCGATCGACAGCGAGACGCTCTTTTCGAGCAGGCCCGAAGTGCCGCGCGCGCCGGGATCCTCGCCGCCATGACCGGCATCGACGGCGATGACGATGGGCTTGTCCTGCAAGCGCGTGGTGCCGGGCAGCGGGGCGCTCGCGATCTGGCCGGCAGGCGCCGGCGAACGCACGGCCGGCGCATCGCCGGCGTCGGCATCGGACAGCGCCGCCGCATCGCGCGCCAGATCGACGATCACGCGATGGCCGTACTCGTCGTTCGGCGTCAGATCGAGCTTCCGGGTGCTGACCGCGCCGGTGACGTCGAGCACGACGCGAATGCCGCCCTCGCGCGGAGCGCTGCGGATCTGGCGGACCAGGCCCTTGGGTGCGGCGGCGGCGGCGCGCTTGATGCTGGCGCCGTCCAGTCCGTCCAGATCGACGACGACGCGATCCGGATTGGCGAGCGTGAACACCGAGGCCCTGGCGGCGCCGTTCATGTCGAACACGACGCGCGTCGATTCAGGGCTTTCCCAGACGCGCAGATCGCGCAGTTCCGCCGCCTGTGCAAGCGACGAAACGAGCGCGAAAAGCAGGGCAGTCCCCCAATGCATCAAACGCTTATCCAAAACAGTTTGCGGCGAAAGTAAGCCACCGCAAAGAAAAAATCAAATTTCCCTATTCACTACAGGAGGATGGCCAGCCTTCCTAAAGTTGACTCTGGGAACCGGACAGGACCGCCGGGCGCAGATGGGCAAGCCGGCCCGGCGCCGCGAGCCGCAGTTCGATCTCGAGCGAAGGCGGCGGCAGAAAGCCGGCGCCATGCTCCGGCCACTCGACGATCCAGACATGCTGGCGCGGGTCGTAGTCGCGCACGCCGAGCGCCGCCAGTTCTTCCGGGTCACGCAGGCGGTAGAGATCCATGTGCACGACGTGACGGTCGGCAAGCTCGTAGGGCTCGATCAGCGTGTAGGTCGGACTGCGGATCGCGCCGGTGACGCCGAGCGCCCGCAGCAGCCCGCGCGCCAGCGTGGTCTTGCCGGCGCCCAGATCGCCGCGCAGGAACAGCACCGCACCGGCGCGCGCGCGCAGCCATTGCGCGAGCGCGGCACCAAGCCGCTCGGTCGCTTCCGCGTCGGCCAGGGCGATCTCCTGCCCCGCTTCGGCACTCATCGTCGTGAGGCTCATTGCGCCATCGTCCTCGCGCGAAGCCGCCCGCCGATCATGGATTGACGATGCCGCGCAGTGCATTGATCAGATCGCCCGGCAGCAGGCCGCGCTCGCCGCTCGCGGCCGCCGAGTCGCCGGCCAGGGCATGAACGAGCACGCCGTGCTGCGCCGCCGCCGCGCCGTCCAGACCCTGCGCGCGAAGCGCGGCGACGATGCCGGTGAGCGCATCGCCCATGCCGCCGACCGCCATGCCCGGATTGCCGAAGGGGCAGAGCTGGGGCGGCGCGCCGCTGACCAGCGTGCCGGCGCCCTTGAGCACGATGCTCGCCGCGTAGCGCTGCTCCAGCGCGCGCAGCGCCGCGAGACGGTCGGCCTGCACGTCGGCCGCGCGGCAGCCGAGCAGGCGCGCGGCCTCGCCGGGATGCGGGGTAAGCACCGCATCCGCAACGGGCAGCGGTTCGAGCGCCAGGAGATTGAGCGCGTCGGCGTCGAGCACCAGCGGCTTGCCGGCGTCGAGCGCGACCGACCACAGCGCCCGCGCCCAGTCGTCGGTGCCGAGGCCCGGGCCGAGCGCGATGACATCGGCGCGGCGCAGCAGCGCGCGCGCGGCGGCGAGGTCGTCGCCGGCATGGCACATCAGCTCCGGTTGCGCGGCCGTCAGTGCGGCGGTGTGCTCGCTGCACGTCAGCAGGCTGACCAGGCCGGCACCGGCCCGCAGCGCGGCGCGCCCGGCGAGCAGCGCTGCGCCGGCCATGCCGCGATTGCCGCCGATGACGGCGACGTGCCCGTGGTCGCCCTTGTGCGCGGTACGCGAACGCCGCGGCAGGACGGCGGCGAGCTGCGCGCGCGCCTGCAACGAGGCCAGCGGCATCAGGCCGGCACCGATCTCCGCGGGAACGTCGAGATCGGCGAAGCAGACCTCGCCGGCACGCTGCGGGCCTTCGCCGGTGTACAGGCCGAGCTTGCGGCCGATGAAAGTCACGGTGAGATCGGCCTGCACGCAGGCCGCGTCGAAGACGGCGCCGCTGCTCGCGTCGAGACCGGACGGGATGTCGGCGGCGACGACCTTGGTGCCGGTGTTGCGCAGCGCGTTGATCGCTGCCACGACGGCCTGCGCCCGCGCGTCCAGGCGGCGCTTCAGGCCGGTGCCGAACAGGGCATCGACCAGCACCGCGCACGGCGGCAAGGCGCCCTCGAACGGCAGCGGCGCCGCGGCGCCCGCCGTCGCGCCCCAGGCCTCGCAGGCGCGATGCGCATCGCCGGTGCCTTCCGGCGCGCCATACGGCGCGACGATCCATACCGACCAGCCCGCGGCGCGCGCGAGGCGCGCGATCTCATAACCGTCACCGCCGTTGTTGCCGCGGCCGCAAACCACGCCGAGCGCGTCGGCTGCGGGCCAGCGCGCGCGGATCTGCTCCCAGCAGGCGCGCGCCGCACGCTGCATCAGCGCATAGCCCGCCATGCCGCGATCCTCGATCGCGCGGCGATCGAGTTCGCGTACCTGTTCGGCGCCGTAAAGCGGCAGTGCGGAGGTTGCCATGCTCACAGTATAAAAGCGCGGCCCCGCCGCACCGCATGCGGATGATCCTTACAATGGCGCCCTTGCTTCCGATGCCGCAGCCGTGTCCGCGATCCGTCTCGATCCCCAGCAGCTCGCCGCCGCCATCCCGGCCTGGGCACGCGACTACGGCTTCGCCGGCGCCGGCGTCGCGCATCTCGAACTCGCCGAGGACATGGCGCACCTGCGCCGCTGGCTGGCCGAGGGCTTCCACGGCGGCATGCAATGGATGGAACGCGATCTGCCCCTGCGCGACCACCCTGCCCGTCTGCGGCCCGGCACGCTCAGCGTGATTTCGGCGCGCATGGACTACTACGGCGATGTCGCCGCCGCCGACGTGCTGGCCGACGGCAACATGGCCTACATCTCGCGCTACGCGCTCGGCCGCGACTATCACCGGCTGATGCGCGCGCGCCTGCTCAAGCTTGCGCAGCGCATCGAGCAGGTCGTCGGCCCGCATGGCCATCGCGTGCTCACCGACAGCGCGCCGGCGCTGGAGAAAGCCTACGCGCGCAACGCCGGCCTCGGCTGGATCGGCAAGAACACCCTGCTGCTGCGCCGCGACGCCGGCTCCTGGTTCTTCCTCGGCGAGATCTATACCGACCTCCTGCTGCCGCCCGCCGCGTCGTCGCCGCCGGCCAATCTTTGCGGCAGCTGCTCCGCCTGCATCGACATCTGTCCGACGCGCGCCATCGTCGCGCCCTACCGACTCGACGCGCGCCGCTGCATTTCCTACCTGACCATCGAGCACCACGGCAGCATTCCCGTCGAGCTGCGGCCGCTGATCGGCAACCGCATCTTCGGCTGCGACGACTGCCAGCTCATCTGTCCGTGGAATCGCTACGCGAAGCGCAGCGCCGAAGCCGACTTCGCGCCGCGTCACGGGCTCGACGCGCCGCAGCTCGTCGAGCTGTTCGCCTGGGACGAAGCCGAATGGCTGCGCCGCAGCGAAGGCATGGCCCTGCGCCGCGCCGGCTATGCGCGCTGGCTGCGCAATCTCGCCATCGCGCTCGGCAATGCGCCGCATTCGCCGGCGGTGATCGACGCCCTGCGCCGGCGCCGCGACGACGCCGAGGAACAGGTGCGCGAACACGTCGCCTGGGCGCTCGCGCAACAGCAAGCGCGGGCCGCAGCGCCCGCCGACCCGCGCGCCGCGGCCGGCTGAGCGGCGATGCTCAGCGCGCGTTGAGGCGCAGCTTGCGCATCAGCTCGTCGGTCGAAGGGTCGAGCGAGACCTCCTCGCCGCTGTCGAGAATGCGGTTCGCCAGCTGCTTGCCGAGCTCGACACCCCACTGGTCGAAGGCATTGATGCCCCACAGCACGCTCTGCACGAAGGTGCGGTGCTCGTAGAGCGCCAGCAGCGCGCCGAGATGAAAGGCGTCGACGCGCGGCAGCAGCAGCGTGCTGCTCGGCCGATTGCCGGGAAACACGCGATGCGGAATCGCCGCTTCGAGCGCCGCGCCGCCGAGGCCTTTCGCTTCGAGCTCGGCCCGCACCTCGTCGGCGTTCTTGCCGCGCATCAGCGCCGAGGCCTGCGCCAGGCAGTTCGCCTGCAGCTTGCGGTGCATCTCGCGGAACGGATGATCGGCGAACACCGGCAGGATGAAGTCGATCGGATGGATCGCCGGCCCCTGGTGCAGCATCTGGAAATAGGCGTGCTGGGCGTTGCTGCCGACGCTGCCCCACAGCACCGGCGTCGTCGCGTAATCGACCGGCACACCGTCGCGCGTCACGCGCTTGCCGTTCGACTCCATCTCCAGCTGCTGCGCCCAGGCCGGGAACAGCGCCAGGCGCTGCGCATAAGGCGCCAGCACGTGGCTCGCGCTGCCGAGGAAATTGCTGTTCCAGACACCGAGCAGCGCCATCAGCACCGGCAGATTGTGATCGAGCGGCGCGCGCCGGAAATGCGTGTCCATCGCATGCGCGCCGCGCAGCAGCTCGGCGAAACGCACCGGACCGAGGGTGACCATGGCGACGAGGCCGACGGCGCTCCACACCGAGTAGCGCCCGCCGACCCAGTCCCAGAAGCCGAACATATTGTCGACGTCGATGCCGAAGGCCTCGACCGCCACGCGGTTGGTCGACACCGCAACGAAGTGCTTGTCGACCGCCGAGATGTCGAGTGAGGACACCAGCCAGGCGCGCGCGTGCAGCGCGTTGGAGAGCGTCTCCTGCGTGTTGAAGGTCTTGCTGACGACGACGAACAGCGTCGTTTCAGGACGCAGTCGCGACAGCACCTGGTGCAGCTCGGCGCCATCGACGTTGGCGACGAAATGCGCGCGCGGCCCGTCGATCTGCGGCGCGAGCGCGTTGCACACCAGGCGCGGCCCGAGATCGGAACCGCCGATGCCGATGTTGACGATGTCGGTGATGCGCTTGCCCGTCGCGCCTCGCCATTCGCCGTCGCGCACGCGCTCGGCGAAGGCCTGCATGCGCTGCAGCACCTGCTGGACCTCGTCGCTGACGCGGCGGCCGGAGTCGCGGAACAGCGCACCGCGCGGCGCGCGCAGGGCGACGTGCAGCACGGCACGGTCCTCGGTGTTGTTGATGTGCTCGCCGGCGAACAGACGCTCGCGCCAGCGCTCGAGCTGCTGCTGGCGAGCGAGCGCCAGCAGCAGATCCAGGGTGTCGGCGCCGACGCGCTGCTTGGAATAGTCGAGATAGAAGCCGACATCCTCGCAAACGAAGCGCTGCTGGCGCAGCGGATCCCGCGCGAACAGATCGACGATCCGGGTGGCGGACATGGCCGCCGCGTGCGCCGCGAGCGCCCGCCAGGCCGGCGTCGCGCTCAGGGATGCTGGGAAAGGAGCGTTCATGGAGAACACAAGACTAGCCGCTCCCGGCGCCGAAAAAAACCGCCGCCGCCGCGTTGCGGCGCGGCGCTCAATACCAGTGATAGTTGAAGCTGATGCTGATGCGGTCCTCGTCGACGCGGCTCGCCGGCACCTCGTGGCGCAGCCAGCTCTCGAAGAGGATCACCTGCCCCGCCTTCGCCGGATAGACGATATGCGGCTGCTGTGCCGCCGCACCCGGCTTGCGCGGCGGCGCCGCCATCAGCTGCGCCAGGCGCGGGTCCTCGAACTTCAGACCGCTGCAGCCCTTCGGCGTCTGCACGTAATAGGTTCCACTGACCACGGCCTGCGGGTGCAGGTGGAAGCTGTGCGCGCAGCCGCGCGGCATGATGTTGATCCAGCAATCGGTCATCTGCAGGCGGCCGCCGCGGAGGTTCCACTGCAGGGCGCGGGCATAGCGCTTGACGTGGCCGTCGAGGCGCTCCTGCAGGGTCACGAAGGTCGACGAGAAGCCGTGCAGGCGATCGAGCGAACCGTAGCTCGTGTAGCCGAACGGATAGTTGGGCTGCGACCATTTGCGCCCGGCGGCATCGTGGTCGCGGATGCGGTAGCACTCGTCGCGCAGCTCGGCGTTGAAGGCGCGCAGGCCTTCGGCCTGCAGCCGCTCGCTGTAGATCAGCGTGGGAAACCAGGCCTGCACGCTCGCCATCACCGCTTCGCCCCCTACGAAAAAGGGGGCAGCAAGCTGCCCCCTCCTGAAAATGCCCCGTCCCGCGTCAGGACGACGCGGCGAGCTGGACCGGAATCGTATTCGCCGTGCGCACCACGCGGTTCTTCTCGTCGAGATAGACCAGGCGCGGCTGGTAGACGCGCGCGGCGGCGGCGTCCATGTCGGCATACGCGCAGATGATGACGCGGTCACCGACGCCGGCCTTGTGCGCCGCGGCACCGTTGACCGAGATGATGCCCGAGCCCGGCTCGGCCTTGATGGCGTAGGTCGTGAAGCGCTCGCCATTGGTGATGTTGTAGATCTGGATCTGCTCGAATTCGAGGATGCCGGCGAGTTCGAGCAGCTTCGAGTCGATGGCGCAGGAGCCGTCGTAATCCAGCTCAGCGTGGGTCACACAAGCACGATGCAGCTTGCATTTCAGCATGTGCAATTGCATGGAGGGCCTCTTTGGAGATGGTGAACCGCCGGCGGCCCAAAAAGACATACGCGCGACGATTGCAAGTATTAACAAAGGCGGGCGGCCCACTAAGACATACGCCCGGCGCCCGTGACCCAGGTCACAGAGCTGGAGGCCGCGATTCTAGCCCATTTCGTTCTATGGTCAACTCGTTTGGCTATAGCTCGAGCAGGCCGATATTGTCGATCAGCCGCGTATTGCCGAGAAAAGCCGCCAACAGGATGCGAAAGTCCCGGTCTGCAGCGACGGGCTCGCTCAGGTCCGGACGCCGGACGGTCACATACTGCGGACGAAAGCCGGCCGCTTCCAGCGCGGCCGTCTCGCGCGCGCACAGCGCCGCGAAATCGCGCTCGCCGCGCCGCAGGGCGTCGGCGATGCGGCGCAGGCCGGCATACAGCTGCGCCGCCTGCGCACGCTCCTGCGGCTGCAGGTACTGGTTGCGCGACGACAGCGCGAGGCCGTCCGGCTCGCGCTCGGTCGGCACGCCGACGATCTCGATCGGCAGATGCAGATCCTCGACCATCTGCCGGATCACCAGCAGCTGCTGGTAATCCTTCTCGCCGAACAGCGCCACGTCCGGCGTGACCAGATTGAGCAGGATGTTGACGACCGTCGCCACGCCGTCGAAATGCCCGGGCCGGAAATGACCTTCGAGCACGTCGGCATAGCGCGGCACGCTGATGGTGGTGAAGCCGTCGCGGCCGCGCGGGTACATCTCGGCGACGCTCGGCGCGAACAGCAGGTCGCAGCCGGCCGACGCGAGATGTGCGGCGTCGGCGGCCAGGGTGCGCGGATAGCGGTCGAAATCCTCGTTCGGACCGAACTGCAGCGGATTGACGAACACGCTGGCGACGACGCGCTCGGCGCGCGCGCGTGCCGCTTCGACCAGCCGCAGATGCCCGCGGTGCAGATTGCCCATGGTCGGCGTCAGCGCGATGCGCGCGCCCTCGCGGCGCCAGGCGTCGAGCTGCGCGCGCAGCTCGGCGATGCTGTGGACGGTCTTCATCGCGCCGGCATGCGCCTCACTTCTTGCGCCGCGCGGCGACCTTCGCCGTCGGCAGCTTCATGGCCTTGGGTTCCGGCGACTGCAGCGTCAGCGGCAGATCGAAGCTGTGCTCGGCGTCCGGATAGGCGCCGGACTTGACCTCGGCCACATACGCGCGAATCGCCGCTTCGATGCTCGCCGCGCCGTCCATGTAGTTCTTGACGAAACGCGGCTTGCGGCCGAGCGTGACCAGCGGCGAGATGTCGAGGATGTCCTGCAGCACGAGAATCTGCCCGTCGGTCGACGGCCCGGCACCGATGCCGATCACCGGCACCGGCGAAATCTCGGTGATGCGCCGTCCGAGTTCGGAGGGGATGCATTCCAGCACCAGCAGATCGGCGCCGGCTTCGGCGAGCACCTTGGCGTCATGCAGCATCGCCTCGGCCGCCGCGTCCTCGCGGCCCTGCACCTTGAAGTTGCCCATCTTGTGCACGAACTGCGGCTGCAGGCCGAGATGCGCGCAGACCGGCACGCCGCGCACCGCCAGATACTCGACGATGCTGGCCTGCTCGCGGCCGCCTTCAAGCTTGACCATCTTGGCGCCGCCTTCCTGCATCAGGCGCTGCGAGGCGTCGAGCGCGCGCTCCAGCGTCGCGTAGGAAAGAAACGGCAGGTCGGCGACGAGGAAGGCGCGCTTGAGCTGCGGCGCCACGCACTTGCTGTGGTAGACGACCTGATCGACCGTGACCGGCGTCGTGGTGTTGCCGCCCTGCATGACCATGCCGAGCGAATCGCCGACGAGGATGACGTCGACACCGGCGCGATCCTCGACCAGCGCGAAGCTGGCGTCGTAACAGGTCAGGCTGGCGATCTTCTCGCCGGCCACACGCATGCGGCGCAGCTCGGCGACGTTGATCGGCTTTACAGTTTCCATATCAGGGCTCCCCGAAAACGCCCGTTGCGCCGACACGCTCAGTGAACGGAAGCGGACGCTTTCGATGGAGAACGCCGGCGGCCCACCAAGACATACGCACGGCATTCAGAGGCGATGGTGGCGGGCGGCCCACAAAGGCAGACACCCGTGGCGCCGCGGCCGGCCGGCCGGCGGAGCGCGGCGCAGTGTAGCCAATCCGCCCGAGCGGTCAACCCGGGATCATTCCCAGGGCGCAAGGCCTTCGGCACCGAGCGCCGCCGCCGCGTCGGCGATGCGGCCGACGCCGGGCACGACGAGATCCGGCGCGATTTCCGCCCACGGCCACAGCACGAAGCTGCGCGCGGCGATACCTGGATGCGGCAGGCGCAGGCCCGGCGTATCGAGCGTGACGCCGTCGACATGCAGCAGATCGAGATCGAGCGTGCGCGGCCCCCACTTCACGCTGCGGATGCGCCCGGTCTTGCGCTCGATCGCCAGCAGCGCCTCCATCAGCGCCGCCGGCGTCAGCGGCGTGCGCAGGATCGCCACGGCGTTGCAGAAGTCGGGCTGGCCGGCCGGCCCCATCGGCGCACTGCGGTAGAGCCGCGAGCGCGCTTCGATGTCACCGAGCGCGGCGAGCGCGGCGACGGCCCAGCGCAGGCGCGCCGCGGGATCGCCGAGATTGGCGCCGAGCCCGATATGCGCCCGTGCGCTCACTCGCCAGCGGTCGGCTGCTCGGACGGGCGACGGCGGTTACGGCCGCCGCGCCGGCGGCGACGCTTGCGCGGCGCGCCTTCGCCGTCGGCATTGCTTTCGGTCGCGGTGACCGGCGGCAGACCGCTGCCGGTCTGCGCCTGCGTCCACCAGTCGGCGAGCTCCTGCGGCGCCTCGCCGGAGGCGGCGCGCAGCAGGAGGAAGTCGTAGGCGGCGCGAAAGCGCGGATGCGTCAACAGGCGCTGCGCGCGTCCGCCGCGGCGCATGTCGAAGCGCGGCTGCAGCGCCCAGATCTCGCGCATCGGCACCGAGAAACGCTTGGGAATGACGATGTGCTGCTGCGCCTTGGCCAGCACTTCCTCGGATGCTTCGGCGATCGCCACGTTCACCTGCGCGCTGTCGCCCTTGCAGAGCTGCTGCGTACGCGCCTGCACCGCCGGCCACAGCAGCGCGGCGTAGAGGAAAGCCGGACTGACGGTCTGCTCGGCGACGATGCGCTCGGCGGTATTGGCCAGCGCGCGCTCGACGAAATCGCGCGACTGCGGCTTGGCCATCGCCATGTCGGTATGCGGCAACAGGTGCGCCAGCAGGCCGTACTCGCGCAAGCCCTGCAGATTGGCCACGCCATCGCGGCACTGCAGCAGCTTGACCACCTCGTCGAACAGACGCGCCGGCGGAATCTCGCGCAGCAGCGGCGCCAGCTTGCGGATCGGCGCCGCCGTACTCTTCTCGATGTGGAACTTCAGCTTGTTGGCGATGCGCACCGCGCGCAGCATGCGCACCGGATCCTCGCGGTAGCGCAGCTCTGGATCGCCGATCAGGCGGATGACGCCGGCCTTGATGTCGTCGAGGCCGCCGGCGAAGTCGACGATCGAGAAGTCGCGGATGTCGTAGTACAGCGCGTTGACGGTAAAGTCGCGGCGGAACGCGTCGGTCTCCAGCGTGCCGTACTCGTTGTCGGCAAGGATGCGGCCGGTCTCGTCACGCTCGTGGCTGTCGGTGATCGGGCCGCGAAAGGTGGTGACCTCGGAGATCTCGTCGCCGAAGCGCACGTGCGCGATGACGAAGCGCCGGCCGACGAGACGGCAGGAGCGGAAGATCTGCCGCACTTCCTCGGGCCGCGCGTTGGTGGCGATGTCGAAGTCCTTGGGCTCCATGCCCGCCAGCAGGTCGCGCACACCGCCGCCGACCACGTATGCCTCGAAGCCGGCGTCCTTCAGCCCATAGAGGACCTTCAGCGTGCCGGATGGAAGCTGCGAGCGGGAGATCGGGTGTTCCGCGCGCGGCACCCGTTTCGGAGCGGGAATCTTCTTGTTGCGCGGAAACAAAGTCTTGAGCCAATTCATGCGGCGCGTATGATACGCGGCCCCGGGTGCCGCACAAAGCAGCAAAAAGGTCGCGGCACGCCATTTCATGCGATACGACCCGCCGCGGTGACGGTCATGCCTTGAGGCAAGGCATCGGCCTGCGTACAATGCGCACCCTTCGCCGCACCCGACAACGCTCCTATCGTCTAGAGGCCTAGGACGGAGCCCTCTCAAGGCTTAAACCCCGGTTCGAATCCGGGTAGGAGCGCCACACACGAAAAGCCCCGCCACGCGCGGGGATTTTTGTTGGCGGCGCGATCGGGGGCGCCGGGCCGGCCCCGACGCCGCAGCGCGCTCAGGCCGCCGCTTTCAGATCGCTGCCGCCGAGCGCCTTCTCGAGATCGCCCAGCAGGGCGACGAGTTCACCCGACATCAGCGCGAACTCGGCGTCGAACTGCTCCTCGGGACTCTGCGTCGCGGCATCCTCGCGCGCCTGCTCGATGTCCTCGAAACGCAGCTTCCTGACCTCGAACTTGTCGGTCAGCACGAAGCTGGCGCGATTGTTCCAGCGCAGGCCGAGGCGCGTCGCCTGCTTGCCTTCGCTGATGTGCTTGCGCACCTCGGCACCGTCGAGCGCGTGGCGCAGATAGCGCACGGTCGGCTTGGTCTGGTCGTTGCCGCGCAGCTCGCACTCCTGGTCGAGGTCGAACGTGCCGGGCGCATCGCCGCCGGCCAGCCAGGCCGTCATCGCCGCCGCCGGCGACTGCGCCAGCTCGGGCAGCTCGAGCGCGAGCCCTTCCACGGCATCGCGCAGCACCTCGAGCAATTCCTCGGCCCGCGCCGGCGAGGCGGCGTCGACCACGACCCAGCCGCTGACCGGATCGATCCAGGCGCGCGTGCTGCGCCGCTTGGCGAAGGCGCGCGGCATGAGCTCGGCGACGACCTGATCCTTGAGATCGCGCAGCTGCTTGCGGCCCGGCTTGAAGCCCTGCTTCGCCGCCAGCTCCGCGGCGCGCTCGTCGACGGTCTGCTTGACCACCGACGAGGGCAGCAGCTTCTGCTCGACCCCGAGCGCGATGAGCATCTGCCGTCCCTGCGCGTACACGAGCTGGGACTGCGAGCCGCCCGCCGCCGGCGCCACCCAGCCGCGGCTCTGCGGATTGAGGCCGATGCAGGGATGCAGAGGATGCTTGGCGAGGCGTTCCTCGAGACTGCCGGGAGCGAGCGTCCACTCGCCTGCCAGACGATAGGTCTGCAGATTCTTGAACCACATGGCGATGAAAAACCGGTTGATGGCGCGGCGGTCGCCGCGCGGTGACATTCGGGGATGGCCAAGTGTAGCAAGCCGGCGCCGCCAGCCGCGCCGCACCCCGACGAAGAACGAACGGTGGCCCGAAACCGACGAGCGGAGGTCCCGCCGGCGCCGACCGACGGCCGGCCATCGCGGGCGGAGCAATGGCCGCCTGGGCATTTTTGTCTACGGCCACTATGGAGCCGTCCGCAGGCAAACAGGGGAACGCCTTGAATTCGAGCTATCTCGACGGCCACTACGATCTCGGGCTGGTCGCGCTGTCCTATGTCGTCGCGTCATTCGCCGGCTACTCGGCGATCGACATCGCCCATCGCATCCACCGCAACCCCGAGCGCGAATGGCTGTGGATCGCGCTCGGCGCGCTGGCCATGGGCACCGGCATCTGGTCGATGCACTTCATCGGCATGCAGGCCTTCTCGCTGCCGATCGAACTGGGCTACGACCTGGCGACGACGCTGGTGTCGCTGATCGCCGCCATCGTCGTGGCCGCGCTGGCGCTGTATGTGAGCAGCCGCCGGCAGATGGGCCTCAAGGCCGTCGTGGTCGGCGCGGCGCTGATGGGCTCCGGCATCTGCGTCATGCACTACACCGGCATGTACGCAATGAAGATGCAGCCCGGCATCGACTGGAACGCGCCCTTGTTCGTCGCTTCCGTGGCGATCGCCGTTGCGGCGTCCGGCGCGGCACTGTGGATCGTCTTCCGTCTGCGCCGCATCACCGACGGGCGGCAGATCCCGGCACGCCTCGTCGCCGCGGCGATCATGGGCCTGGCCGTGGTTGGCATGCACTACACCGGCATGGCCGCCGCGCATTTCCCGGTCGGCTCGATCTGCCGCGCCACCGGCAGCCTGACCGGCGCCTGGACCGCCGGGCCGGTCACGGCGTTCACCGTGCTCATGTCGCTGCTGATCATGGGCCTGGCGGCCTACGATTCGCGCGTGCAGGCCCAGCTGCGCGAGGAGCGCCTGCGCCGCGCGCAGGACGAGCGCGCCCGCATTCTCGCCCTGCACGACCCGGACACCATGCTGCGCAATCGCGCGTCATTCCAGCAGGAAGCGGTCAACTTCATCCAGCGCTGCTCGCGCACGCACGCCAAGTTCGATCTGTTCTACGGCGCGCTGCGCTTTCCGGATCTGAACGGACGTGAAAACGACGCCATGAAAATCATCGCCGAACGCCTTCGTCCGCTGGCGCGTCCGCACGATTTCCTGGCGCGCTACGGCAAGACCGAATTCGCGTTGCTGCGCATGCGCGATCCCATGGAGGGCGCTCCGCAACTGCTGCAGGATCAGCTGCTGTCCGCCTGCACGATGCCGCTCGAACTCGGCGGGCAACGCCTCAGCGCTCAGGCGCACGTCGGCTGCGGCACCTTCCCCGATCAAGGCCAGACCTCGCGCCAGCTGCTGATGGCGGCGGCGCGCAGCAGCACGCCGACGCTGAGCAGCGCGGCCCTGCGCGCACAGGCGATCAAGCCGGTCGCCGCCGCATGACGAGATGCCGAGAGGAAAAGCCGCGACCGCCGCGGCTTTTCTTTTCGGACGCGGTCGTTATGCTGGGCGCCCTTTGCCCGGCTGCCGCGCATGTCCGAACCCCTGCCGCCGGCGCCGCTGTGGCGCCGCCTGATCGCCGCCGTCTACGACGGCCTGCTGCTGCTCGGCTTGTGGATGGCGACCGTGCTGATCGACGCCGTGCTGCGCAACCTCGCCGGCATTCCCTACGACTGGGCCACCCTGCAGCTGTGCGTGTTCCTGGTCTGGCTCGGCTTCTTCGGCTGGTTCTGGACACACGGCGGCCAGACACTGGGCATGCGCGTGTGGCGCTTGCGCGTGCAGCGCGACGACGGCCGCGCCCTGTCGTGGGCGGCGGCCGCCACGCGCTGTGCGGTGATGCTGGCGGTGTGGGGGGTCGTGCTGGCGCCGGCGCTCGCGCGGCTGCCGCATCTGCGCGATGGAGCGCACGCCGGGATCGTGGCGCTCGTCTGCGCCCTGCTGGCGGCGCTCATGCTGATCGGCCTGTACGCCGACCGCCGGCGCCGCGCGCCGCAGGACTGGCTCAGCGGCACGACGATCGTCGAACTGCCGAAACCGCCGAAGACCTGAGCCGCTCTAGCTCTTCGGCACCGGCCGCACGATCAGCGCTTCGAGATTGCTACGCACCTGACGGGCATCGAAGGCCTTGACGTCCTCGTCCTTCTTCTTGCCGGCGAACATCACGATGTTGGCCTGCGCTTCGTACTCGGTGACCGGCGTCGACGTCGACGCGCCGAGACCGCCGTACATGCCGCGCGGATACCAGTAATAAGGACCCCAGCCGTAGTAGCCGCTGAAGTTCTGAAGGTAGCGCGTGCTGGCCTCGGTGCTGTCCGAGGCGAACACGAAGTAGTCGTAGCCGGCCTGCAGCGTCAGCTCGGCGGCGCGGTAGAGCAGGTAATTCTCGACCGTCTGCCTCGGCGTGTCGGAATTGCCGGCGAACGTCACGCGATAGCGGTTCTGCTCGATGCGCTGCTCGCTGTAGCCGTAGCCGTGATCAGCCGGTTGATAGGGGGTCGCCGTGGCGCAGGCGGCAAGCGCGACCGCCGTGGCAAGCGCCAGCAGCCGCGGAATACGGGAAGAAAATGTGCGAGTCACCATGGTCATGCTCCTGGACACCACCGCGACGGCGGGCAGCATGCGCCGCGGCACTGAATGCATCATGAACTCGCGCCGATTGCGCGTAATGATTCGTAACGAAATGCATCGCACGGACACGACGGGCGCAGCGCCTCAGCGCGCCCGCCGCAGACGCTCCGCGGCGAGCACGGCCAGCACCAGCGTCGGCAGGCCGGCGGCGAGCAGCGGCGGCCAGCCGTAGAGCTGGCCGACGCTCGCCGTGACCTCGTTGATCACGTAGAACACCAGACCGACGACGATGCCGATCAGGAGCCGCTGGCCGGCGCCGCCGCCGCGCTGCGAGCCGAGCACGAACGGCACCGCGAACAGCATCATCGCCACCACCGTCAGCGGCGCGACCAGCTTGCGCCACAGCGACAGGCGGTAGCTGCGCGCATCGAGGCCGTTGTCGTCCAGGTAGGCGATCAGGCGCACCAGGCCGGGCGTGGTCAGGCTGTCCGCCTCGAGCACGAACAGGCGCAGCACGTCGGGCGACAGGTGGCCTTCGACGTCGAGCTGGTCGCGATGCTCGGCGATCGTGCGGCCATCCGCGAAGCGCGTCATGGCGATGCCGCTCAGATGCCAGCGTCCGTCGATGTAGCGGCCACGCTCGGCGCGCAGCACGGTGCGCAGCGCCAGGTCGGCGTCGAGCTGGTAGATGTCGACGTTGGCGACCTCGCTTTCCGAGATCAGCGTGCCGATGTGCACGACGGCGTCGCCGTCGCGCAGCCACAGCGGCCTGTCGGTGGCGATGCCCGTCGGCGCGCCGTTGCGCGCCTCGCTCTTGAAACTGCGCGCAGCCTGCGTGCCGGCCGGGGCGAAGACGTCGCCGAGCATGACCTCCAGCGTGCCGAGCAACAGGCCGGCGCAGAGCGTCGCGACGCCGAGCTGGACGATGGTCATGCCGGCCGCGCGCATGGCGGTGATCTCGTTCTGCGCCGCCAGCGCGCCGAGCCCCATCAGGGTGCCGAGCAGGGCGATCACCGGCATCAGCGTGTAAAGGCCCGCCGGCATCATCATCGCGGTGTAGTACAGCAGCTGCGCGACGCCGAAGCCGCCCTGCCCGGTCTTGTCGATGTCCGACACGAAGCTGACGAACGTGTAGATGGCAACCAGCGCAAGCCCGACGACGCCCGAGAAGCCGGCGATGTGCGCGACCAGATGACGGCCGAGACGCTTCACGCCGGCCTCCGCCGCAGCAGCAGGCCGAACCAGTTCTGCTGGCGGCCGATCAGCAGCAGCGCGATCAGCAGCATCAGCACATGGACCCACCACAAGCCGAGCACGCCGATCGGCTTGTCCTTGGCGACCCAGGACTGCGCGATGCCGAGCAGCTGCGAATAGACGAGATACGCAACGATACCGATCACCAGCTTGCCGTACCGGCCCTGGCGTGGCCGCACATAGGACAGCGGCACGGCGAACAGCGCCAGCACGAACACCGCGATCGGCGCACTGATGCGCCACTGCAGTTCGGCACGATCCCTGGGGTCGTCGCTGCCGAGCAGCTGGCTGGTCGGCTGGATCTTGCGCTTCGAGGCGGTGTAGAGGAATTCCGGCGGGCGGATGTTGGTCGTCAGCGTATCGAAGCGCACGACGTCGAAC
Organism: Solimonas soli DSM 21787; assembly: GCF_000474945.1. Lineage (GTDB taxonomy): Bacteria > Pseudomonadota > Gammaproteobacteria > Nevskiales > Nevskiaceae > Solimonas > Solimonas soli. The sequence goes on from NZ_KI440837.1 coordinate 97,943, forward strand.
TGCGTCGTGCCGGGCTCGCCGATGTAGCGGTAACCGTCCGCCAGCGTGATCCTGCGCATGCCGCTGTCGGCATTGACCGCCTGCGTGCCGCGCCGCGCCGTGACGAAGCTGCTCGCCTTGGGTTCGGCGATCTGCGCCACGACGTTCTCCAGGGTGTCGCCGTTGGTGCTCATGCGTTCGGTGAACACCACCGCGCGATCGTCGCCCAGCGACTTGAAGCGGCCGGGCTCGAACGGGTTGTACTTGATGAAGCGCGCGGCATTCTTGGTGAGATACTCGCCGGTGCGTCCGGCCCAGGGGCCGACCTGGAAGGCGAGCAAGGCGGTCAGCACCGCCAGCGCCGTACCCAGCAACAGGAAGGGCCGGTACAGGGCCCAGAGACCGACGCCGCAGCCGGTCATCGCCGCGATCTCGTTGTCCTGGTACAGGCGGCCGAGCGCCATCATCACCGCCAGCAGCAGCGACACCGGAATCAGCAGCACCAGATACTGCAGGCTCGACAGCGCGGCGACCTGCAGCAGCAGGTTCTGCGGCAGTTCGCCGGCGGCGGCGTCGGCCAGAAAGCGCGCGAAGCGGGTCGACAGCATGATCGCCAGCAGCACCAGCGTCACGCCGAACCAGGCGATGCCGGCTTCGCGCAGCAGGTAGCGTCCGAGTACGCCCTTCATGGTTGTCCGTGTGTCATGCGCCGGCCGGTCCGGCGCGCATTGTGCTTTTTTTTGCCGCCGATGCGTAGCCGCGGCGGCGCAACGGTCCGCGCCCTGCGGATATCTCGAAATTAGATGAGCGCCGGACCGGCGATCGGTCGATTCCCCTCGTTTGCATCGCTCAGTCCGATGCTAGAATGCGGATTGCCGCACACTTTTCAAGGTTTTCACGCGGCCCCGGACACAGCGTCATGCAGGGCCAGCAGCCAACGGACGGCGAAAACCTGAAGAACCATTCAATACCGAGCCTCGCATGGAATATTTCGTCAAAAGTGGAAATCCCGAAAAGCAGCGGGTGGCCTGCGTGATCGTCGGCGTCTTCGATCGCCGCTCGCCGACCGATGCGGCCGAGACGATCGACCGCGTCAGCGACGGGGCGATCGCCACCGTCATGCGCCGCGGCGACATGGACGGCAAGCTGGGTTCGACGCTGGTACTGCACAACGTCGCCGGCACCTTCGCCGATCGCGTGATGCTCGTTGGTCTGGGCAAGGAACGCAACTTCGATGAGGCCGCCTTCCGCAAGGCCAATGCCGCCGCGGCGCGCGCACTGCGCCAGACCGGCGCCATCGATGCGGTCTCCTATCTCACGCATCTGCCGATCAAGAACCGCGATTTCCAGTGGAACGTGAGCCAGGCGCTGCTCGCGACCGAAGAGGTGTTCTACCGCTTCGACGAGTGCCGCGGCGCCAAGTTCCGCGAAGAGATCCAGCCGCCGAAGCTGGAGCGCTACACCTTCGACGTGCCGCGCCGCTCCGATCTGCCGGCCGGCGAACGCGGCCTCGCCGAAGCCCTGGCGATGGCCAAGGGCGTGGCGCTGGCCAAGGACCTCGGCAATCTGCCCGGCAATCTGTGCACGCCGACCTACCTCGCCGAACGTGCCCGGCAGCTCGCCGCGCAGCACAGCGCCATCAAGACCAAGATTCTCGACAAGGCCGAGATGGAGAAGCTCGGCATGGGCGCCCTGCTGTCGGTCGCCAAGGGCTCGAGCCAGCCGCCGAAGCTGATCGTCATGGAATATCTCAAGGGCCCGAAGAACGAGAAGCCGGTCGCTCTCGTCGGCAAGGGCCTGACCTTCGACGCCGGCGGCATTTCGATCAAGCCGGCCGCGGCGATGGACGAGATGAAGTTCGACATGTGCGGCGGCGCCTCGGTGTTCGGCACGCTGACGGCGATCGCCGAGCTGAAGCTGCCGGTCAACGTGGTCGGCATCGTCGCGGCGACCGAGAACCTCATCAACGGCGAGGCCAACAAGCCGGGCGACATCGTCACCAGCATGGCCGGCATCACCATCGAAATCCTCAACACCGATGCCGAAGGCCGCCTGATCCTCTGCGACGCCCTCAGCTACGCCGAAAAGGAATACGAGCCGAGCGTCTGCATCGACATGGCGACGCTGACCGGCGCCTGCGTGGTCGCCCTCGGCAGCGTCGCCTCGGGTCTGTTCAGCAACACGCCGGCGCTGGCGCGTGCGCTGCTCGCCGCCGGCGAACAGAGCGGCGACCGCGCCTGGGAACTGCCGCTGTGGCCGGACTACGACGAGAACATCAAGAGCGAGTTCGCCGACATCGCCAACATCGCCACACGCGGCGGCAATGGCGGCGGCGCGATCATCGGCGCGACCTTCCTGCACCGCTTCACGCGCAAGATGAAGTGGGCGCATCTCGACATCGCCGGCACCGCCTGGACTGGCAAGAAAGCCAGTGGTCGGCCTGTAACCCTGCTCGTGCAATATTTGCTTAATATGGCTGCCAAGAAAGAGCAGGATTGAAAAGCCTGCTCGACGATACAGCCGGCCATTGGGGGCGGCTTTGGCGCTGGCGGGGGTCCGGGACCTGTCGCGCGATCCGGTGTGGGGCTTCGGTAGATGAATGCGTCGATGGTCGTGGCGGCCTTGCCGCGTGGGCATGCCTGGTTGCGCCGTTTTGGCATCGCCTTCAGTACTGGCGTGGTGCTGGGCGCCTATGCCGTCCTCGATGCCGGCTGGCGCGATTCGCTCAAGGCAGCGCTGGTTTTCGTTCTGGGCGCCTATCCGCTGTGCCGCCTGCTGCAAGGCCGCGCCTTGCGCATCAGCTACAGCATCTGGGCGACGCTGTTCGCGCTCGACGTCGGCATCAAGGCCTTCCTGATCGAGGTCTACCAGACCGAGCCGGATGCGGTGCTGGTCATCGACGCGATCAGCAATACGACGAGCGACGAGAGCGTCGAATTCGTCCAGCAGTACGCGCCGCTGCTCATGCAGTACGTGCTCGCCGCCGCCGTGGTCCTGGCCTTGCTGCTGTGGCTGCGGCCGAATGCCGTGCCGATGCTGCGGCAAAAGGCGCGCTGGGCGGTCGTCGTGCTGGTGCTGTTCCTCGGCCTGCACGCCAACCCGACGTTCCGCCGTTCCAATCCCGCGGTGTTCTGGCCGACCCAGCTGCTGCACTACCAGCACTTCCAGGACAAGCTCGCGCAGCTCGATGACAAGCGGCGCATCGCCGAACAGAAGCTGCCGCAGTGGGCGCCGGTCTACGTCGGCCCGCAACAGCACACCGTCGCCGTGGTGCTCGGCGAAAGCACCAACCGCTGGAACTGGCAGCTCTACGGTTATCCGCGCGCCACCACGCCGCAGCTGATGCGCGAAGCCAGGGATGCGCTGGTGTTCCGCGACGTGATTTCCGGCGCCAGCGGCACCGTCGCCTCGTTCCGCCTGATGCTGACGCCGGCCGAACTCGACAACCGTCTCGACGACGAGGCCGAGCCGAGCGTCGTGCTGCTCGCCAAGGCGGCCGGCTACAAGACCTTCTGGATCTCCAACCAGCAGGATCGCTTCATCAATCCGCGCTTCGCCGCGGAAGCCGACGTCGTGCACCTGGTCAATGTCGGCGGCGGCCGCGGCGACCGCAAGCTCGACGAAGGCGTGCTGCCGTTCTGGGACGAGGCACTGCGCGACCCGGCGCCGCGCAAGATGATCTTCGTGCATCTGCTCGGCGCGCACCCGCACTACGAAATGCGCTCGCCGCCGAACTTCCACCGCTTCTCCGGCAGCGACGATGCGGTGATCGAGCAGATGCGCAAGGACGGCCGTTCGCCGTGGGTGCGCCTGCAGCGCAACAGCTACGACAACGCCATGCTGTACCAGGACACCGTCATCGCCCGCCTGCTGCACAGCTTCAAGGCGGACGTCGGCGCCCAGTCCGGTGCCTTCCTGTTCACGTCCGACCATGCCCAGGAAGTCGGCCATACCCGCGATTTCGCGGGGCATTCGCTGAGCGAAGCCGGCATGACGGTGCCGTTCTTCGTGTGGATGTCGCCGCGCCCGGACGCCGCCACGGCGGTCGCCCTCGAACGGCGGCCTTTCCAGACCGACGTGCTCGACTGGGCGCTGCTCGATCTGGCGCGCATCCAGACGCGCCTGGACCGCCCGCAGCTCGACCTGTTCAGCCCGCGCTTCATTGCGCAGACCCGCCTGATCGGCGACAAGCCTTACACACCGTCGCAGCGCCGACACGATTGAAGGCGGCATAATGCCGCCATGACGCGGATCGATTTCTACATCCTGCCGGAGGGCGCGGCGCCCGCCGGCACGCAGGTGCTGACCGCCTGCAAGCTCTGCGACAAGGCGATCGCCGCCGGCCATCGCATCTACGCCAACGTGCCCGACGCCGCCGTCGCCGAAGACCTCGACGTCGCCCTGTGGACCGTCCGCCAGGGCGGCTTCATCGCGCACGAGCGCTACGCCGGCGGATCGCTGGCGGAACCGCTGCCGACGGTGCTCATCGGCCACGTCGAACCGCCGGACAGCCATCACGGCGTGATGCTCAACCTCGGCCTCGAAGTTCCCGACTTCTTCAGCCGCTTCGAGCGCGTGCTGGAGATCGTCGCGCCCGATGCCCAGGGCCGCGCGAAATCGCGCGAGCGCTACCGCTACTACCGCGACCGCGGCTACGAACTGGCGACCCACAATCTATGAACCGCACCCTGCTGCCGATGCTCCTGCTGCCGCTCGCCCTCGGCGCCTGCAGTTATTTCAGCCAGACGCCGGATTCGGCGCTCGTCACGCGCGTCCACCAGGAAATCCCGGTCGGCGTCAGTACCGATGACGCCGAGATCAAGCTCGGCGCCATGGATTTCGCCTGCTCGCCGGTTCTCAAGCATGGCGCCTACACCGACGAGCGCGGCGTCGATCACGAGAACGCGCGCTACATGCAGTGCCTGCGCAAGCCCTCGCGCATCGGCTTTGCCTGCGAGAACCGCGATCAGGTGCTGATCGTGCCGACGGCGGACGGCAAGGTCGGTTCGATCGACGTGATCCGCGGGCCGAACTGCCAGCCGTAAAGCCTTGGCCGCGTCGCGCCACGCGCGCGGCGTCCCGCGGACCCTCTAAAATGAGCGCCCTTTGCGCACGGCCCGCCCTGCGCGCCGTACCGCCGACCCCATAAGAAGATCTGCATGGACAAGACTTTCGAACCGCGCGACATCGAAGCCCGCTGGCGCGAGACCTGGGAGCGCGACGGCTGCTACGCGCCGTCCGGCCACGGCGAGCCGTACAGCATCATGATCCCGCCGCCGAACGTCACCGGCACGCTGCACATGGGCCATGCCTTCCAGCACACGGTGATGGACGCGCTGACCCGGCACGCGCGCATGTCGGGCAAGGACACCCTGTGGCAGCCGGGCACCGATCACGCCGGCATCGCCACGCAGATGGTCGTCGAGCGCAACCTCAAGCTGGCCGGCGAGCCGGCGCGCCTCGAGCTCGGCCGCGACAAGTTCGTCGAGAAAGTCTGGGAGTGGAAGAAATATTCGGCCGGCACCATCGGCGGCCAGATCCGCCGCATGGGTTCGAGCGTCGACTGGTCGCGCGAAGCGTTCACCATGGACCCGGCGTACTCGAAGGCGGTCATCGAGCACTTCGTGAAGCTCTACGAGGCCGGCCTGATCTACCGCGGCAAGCGCCTCGTCAACTGGGACCCGGTGCTGCTGACGGCGATCTCCGATCTCGAAGTCGTCAGCGAGGAGGAGAACGGCAAGCTCTGGCATTTCCGCTACCCGCTGGCGCACGGCGCGAAGACCGCCGACGGCAAGGACTACATCGTCGTCGCCACCACGCGCCCGGAAACCATGCTCGGCGACACCGCGGTCGCCGTGCATCCGCAGGACGAGCGCTATCAGCATCTGGTCGGCAAGACCGTGCGGCTGCCGCTGGTTGATCGCGAAATTCCGATCGTCGCCGACGACTACGTCGATCGCGAGTTCGGCACCGGCTGCGTGAAGATCACGCCGGCGCACGACTTCAATGACTACGCGCTCGGCCAGCGTCACCAGCTGCCGCTGATCAACATCCTGACGCCGACCGCGACGATCAACGACGAAGCGCCGCAGGTCTATCGCGGCCTCGACCGCTACGTCGCGCGCAAGAAGATCGTCGCCGATCTCGAGGCGCTCGGCCTCGTCGACAAGATCGACGATCACAAGCTCAAGGTGCCGCGCGGCGATCGCAGCGGTGCGGTCGTCGAGCCGTATCTGACCGACCAGTGGTTCGTCGACCTGACGCGCGAGACGCGCCACGATGGCCAGCCCGGCCCGGGCGGCCTCGTCGCGATCACCAAACCGGCGATCGAGGCGGTCGAATCCGGCCGCATCCGCTTCGTGCCCGACAACTGGAAGACCACGTACTTCCAGTGGCTCAACAACATCCAGGACTGGTGCATCAGCCGCCAGCTGTGGTGGGGACACCGCATTCCGGCCTGGTTCGACGACGCCGGCAAGGTGTACGTTGCGCGCGACGAAGCCGAGGTGCGCGCCAAGTACGGCCTCGCGGCGAACGTCGCGCTGAAGCAGGACGAAGACGTCTTCGACACCTGGTTCAGCTCCGACATCTGGCCGATGGCGACGCTCGGCTGGCCCGAGCAGACCGAGGCGCTGAAGAAATGGTATCCGAGTTCGGTGCTGGTCACCGGCTTCGACATCATCTTCTTCTGGGTCGCGCGCATGGTGATGATGGGCCAGTACTTCCAGCATGAGGTGCCGTTCCGCGAGGTCTACATCACCGGCCTGGTGCGCGATCCGGAAGGCAACAAGATGTCGAAGTCGAAGGGCAACGTCCTCGACCCGCTCGACGTGGTCGACGGCATCTCGCTCGACGAGCTCGTGAAGAAGCGCACGACCGGCCTGATGAAGCCGGAGACCGCGCCGAAGATCGAAGCCAAGACCCGCAAGGATTATCCGAACGGCATCGAGGCGGTCGGCGTCGACGCGCTGCGCTTCACCTTCGCCGCGCTGGCGACGCAGGGCCGCGACATCCGTTTCGACGCCGGCCGCGCCGCCGGCTATCGCAACTTCTGCAACAAGATCTGGAACGCGGCGCGCTACGTGCTGATGAACGCGGAAGGCCAGGACGTCGGCCTCGACGCCTCGCTGCCGGTCGAGCTGTCCGACGCCGATCGCTGGATCATCTCCAAGCTGCAGAAGCTCGAAGCCGAGGCCGCCGGACATTTCGCGAGCTATCGCTTCGACCTGCTCGCCACGGCGCTCTACCAGTTCATCTGGAACGAGTACTGCGACTGGTACCTGGAGCTGAGCAAACCGGCGCTGCAGCAGGGCAGCGAGGCACAGCAGCGCGGCACGCGCCGCACGCTGCTGCGCGTGCTCGAAGCCTGGCTGCGCCTGCTGCATCCGCTGATGCCGTTCATCACCGAGGAAATCTGGCAGCGCGTCGCACCCTTGGCCGGCGTCGAGGGCAAGACCATCATGCTGCAGCCCTACCCGGTCGCCAATGCCGGGCGCATCGACGAAGCCGCCGAAGCCGACATCGAGTGGCTGAAGGCTTTCATCCTCGGCGTGCGGCAGATTCGCGGCGAGATGAATATCGCGCCCGGCAAGCCGCTGCCGCTGCTGGTCCAGAACGCCGGCAACGAAGACCGCGCGCGCCTGGCGAAGATGCAGAAGGCCATCGAGTTCCTCGCCCGCGTCGAGACGCCGCGCATGCTCGCCGCGAACGAAGAAGCCCCGCAGTCGGCGACCGCGCTGCTCGGCACCACCAAGCTGCTGGTGCCGATGGCCGGCCTGATCGACAAGGACGCCGAACTGGCGCGCCTCGCCAAGCAGATCGTCAAGCTCGAGAGCGACCTCGAAAAAACCAGCGCGCGCATCGCCAACCCGAGCTTCGGCAAGGCGCCGCAAGCGGTGCAGCAGCAGGCGCGCGATCTGAACGCCAAGCAGCAGGCCGACATCGCCGCGCTGAAGGAACAGGAAGCGCGCATCCGCGCGCTGTAAGCGGCGTCAACCACGGATTACACAGAGCACACCGATCAAAAGGGCGGAGACCTTTTCCGTGTCATCTGTGCAATCTGTGGTTCATCTTTTGCCGTTCTCCGTGCTGCGCACGACGCGCAGCTCCGGCCGCTTGACGAGGCGGTCGCCGCTGCCCGGCAGCGGCTGCAGCTGCTCCAGCGTGCGCACGCACTGATCGAGCGTCTGGCTGATCAGGGTCTGGTTGCGGATCATCTCGATGCGCGGCCAGGTCGCGCGTTCGCCTTCGAGCATGAAGCGCTTGACCGATTCCATCGACGGATTGGCGGTGACGTTGACGTACCGCCAGAGGCTGACCTCCGGCAGGATGTTGATGTTGCCGCGATAGTCCTGCTCGAGGATCGACGAGGCGGTGTCCAACGTGCGGCGCACGCCGCCGCCGACCGGCAGGTTCTGCCGCACCAGGTCGACGAGACTCTTGCTCTGCCCGCGCAGCGTCGAATAGATGTAGTCGCGCGCCGAGTTGCGCAGGCCCTGCTCGCCCGGCTCGCGCTGGTGCGAGACGAAGGGCAGCACGTGCGGATTGGTCTGGCTGACGATGAAGTGGTTGACGTTGTGCAGGCGACGCATGCGCAGGATCGGCAGGTCGGACTTCAGCGAGCCGTCGTTCCAGCGCAGCAGCGGCATGTACGGCACGCGCTCGTTGCGCTCGTCCTGCGTCATCAGCATGACCGGCGGGAACAGCAGCGGCACCGCGCAGGACGCCAGCACCGCCTCGCGCACATAGAGATACGGGAAGGTCAGATAGTTCAGCAGGCGTGGCTGCTGGTTGGTGCCGGCCGGCGACACGGTGATGTTGATGGTGCGGCCGGACAGCTGCTGCGCCTGTTCGAAGGTCAGATCGCGCACGTTGGCGGCGATCGCCTTGCGCAGCTGCTCCTGATCCATCAGCGCGCGGCGGCGGATGACGTCGCGCAGCGGCTGGATGCGCCAGAAGTGGTAGTAGGCGGCGTCCGGATCGAGCAGTTCCTCGACTTCGTGCGCGGCGCGCGTACCGACCGTCGCGCAGACCACCGAGCCCGCCGACGAGCCCGACATGATCGGCGGCACGAGGCTTTCGCGATACAGCGCCTTGACCACGCCGACGTGGAACAGGCCCAGCGTCGCGCCGCCCGACAGCATCAGCGCGGAGCGCCCGTAGCTGAGCGCGATGTCGTTGAAGAATTTCAGCTTGGCCGCGTGCGGCAGTTCCGGCAGCTCGGTGTCGCAGACCCATTGCAGGGCGGTGGCGACTTCCTTGGCGTACTCGGCGACGAGCTGCTTGGTGCCGACCCTCGCGCGCGCATAAAGGCGCGGATTGCCGAGATTGCCGAGATTCCAGTGCAGGCCCTGGCGCAGATGATGGACGAGCTTGGCGACCGCGTTCTGCTCGCGGTACTGGCGGATCTGGCGCAGGCGCGAGCGGATCAGGCGCCAGTCGTAGTCGTCCGAGGCTTCGTCGAGCTTCCACTCGTCCCAGCCCTCGCGGCGATCCAGCTCCTCGGCGGCCTGACGCCACTGCGCATACGTCGTCGCCTCGCGCATCTCGTGCAGCAGCTGGCGGTTTCTCGAGTCCATTGCGGCTCCGGTGCCAATCGAATGAGCGGTATGGTGGGCGCAGGACTGCGCGCTCGCAAGCCGCACACGCGCCGCGCCGCCGTCGCCGATGCGGGTCCGCTGCACCGCTCGTCCGGAGCGATCGCCGTCGTGCAGGTACACTCCTTGCAGCCCGCCGGAAAAACATCAACGAGAATCCCGACATGAGTGCATCCGTCGCCTCGGTGCTGCAGAGCCTCAACCAGATCATCCTCGGCAAGGACGCGCCGCTGCGCCTCGTGCTCGCCTGCCTGCTGGCGCGCGGCCACCTGCTCATCGAAGACGTGCCGGGCATGGGCAAGACCACGCTGGCGCTGGCCCTGGCGCGCGTGCTCGGCCTGCACTTCCAGCGCGTGCAGTTCACCAGCGATCTGCTGCCCGCCGACATCCTCGGCGTCTCGGTCTTCGAAACCGCGACCGGCGGTTTCCGCTTCGTGCCGGGCCCGATCTTCGCGCAGCTGGTGCTGGCCGACGAGGTGAACCGCGCGAGCCCGAAGACGCAGTCGGCGCTGCTCGAGGCCATGGAGGAACGGCAGGTCACCACCGAGGGCGAGACGCGTCCGCTGCCGGAGCCCTTCTTCGTCATCGCCACGCAGAATCCCGCCTATCAGCTCGGCACCTTCCCGCTGCCGGAATCGCAGCTGGACCGCTTCCTCATGCGCATCTCGCTCGGCTACCCCTCGGCCGAGGCCGAGCGCCAGCTGCTGCTCGAACGCGAACGCCGCGATCTGCTCGCCGAGCTGACGCCGACGCTGGCGCCGGCGCAGCTCGTCGCGCTGCAGGAGCAGGTGCGCGCGGTGCGCACGGCACCGGCCCTGGTCGACTACATCCTCGCGCTCGTGCAGCGCACGCGCGAACTGCCGGGCCTGCGTCAGGGCCTCTCGCCGCGCGCCGGACTGTCGCTGCGCCGCGCCGCGCAGGCCTGGGCGTTCATCGAGGGCCGTAGCGGCGTGATTCCCGAGGACGTGCAGGCCGTGTTCGCCGCCGTGGTCAATCACCGCCTGATCGTCGCCGCCGAACGCGACGGCGCCGCGACCAGCGCCGCGGAAATCCTCGCCCAGGTCGCGATTCCCTGAGCGGACGCGCCATGCGCCTCTGGCTGATCGCCAAGATCGCCCTGCATCCGCTGCGCTTCATGCAGCAGCGCATCGACGCCTGGGTGCTGGCGCGCGTCAAGCGCCAGGCCGGACCGATCGCGATTCCGCGCACGCGCGTCTACATCGTGCCGACGCGCTTCGGCTACGGCTTCGCGCTGATGCTGCTGGTGATGCTGCTCGGGGCGATGAACTACAGCAACAGCATGGCCTTCCTGCTGACCTTCCTGCTCGCCGGGCTCGGCCTGCTGTGCATGCACCACACGCACGCCAACCTGATGAACCTGCAGCTGCGCGCCGGCGTCGCGCGGCCGGTGTTCGCCGGCGAGACGGCGCACGTCGAGGTGCGCATCGACAATCCTTCCGCGCAGATGCGGCTGTCGATCGGCCTGTCCTGGCCGCGCAGCGAGGCCACGGCGACGACGACCGCCGACATCCGCGCGCAGGACAGCGTGCTGCTGCAGCTGCCGCAGCCGGCGCCGCGGCGCGGCTGGCTGCGCGCCGGCGTATTCAGCGTGTCCACCGAATATCCGCTCGGCCTGTTCCATGCCTGGACCTGGGCCGAACTCGACACGGCGACGCTGGTCTTCCCCGCGCCCGCCGCGCCGGGCCTCGTGCCGCCGGGCAGCGCCGGCCAGGGCAGCCTCGAACCGAGCCACCGCATCGGCCAGGATGAATTCTCCGGACTGCGCGCTTACCAGCGCGGCGACACCGCGCGCGCGATCCACTGGAAGAGCCTGCCGAAATCGCCGCAGCCGATGGTCAAGCAGTTCCAGGAGACGCTCGATCAGGATCTCTGGCTCGAATGGACCAGCCTGCCGCAGCTCGAACGCGAGGCGCGTCTCTCGCAGCTGACGCGCTGGGTGCTCGACGCCGACGCCCTGCAGCGCCGCTACGGCCTGCGCCTGCCCGGCAAGGTGATCGCGCCGGGCCAGGGTGAGGCGCACCGCTACCAGTGCCTGAAGGCGCTGGCCCTGTTCGACGGCGCGGCGAAATCATGAGCGCGACGGCGCAAGCGGCCGACCTCGCCGACTACCTGCCGGTGCGCACGCTGCTGCACCTGCTCGCGGTCTTCACGCTGGTGCTCGGCCCGCACGTCGCGCATCTGCCGGTGTGGGCCTCGGTCGCCATCGCCGCGCTGCTGCTGTGGCGCGCCTACGCGACGCGCCGCCAGTGGCGCATGCCGTCGAAGCTGCTGCGCGCGGCGCTGGTGCTCGTCGTGCTCGGCGCCGTGTTCGCCAGCTTCGGCCGCATCAGCGGCCAGACCGCCGGCACCACGCTGCTGTGCCTGATGGGCTCGCTGAAGCTCGTCGAGCTGCGCGGCCGGCGCGACGTGATGGTGATGATCTTCCTGATGTACTTCATGCTGGTCACGCATTTCCTGTACTCGCAGGAAATGTGGACGGCGGCCTACCTGCTCCTCAGCTGCGTGGCGATCACCGCGCTGCTCATCGAGTGCCAGCACCTCGGCACGATGTCGCCGCGCCAGACGCTGCGCAAGGGCGCGGTGATGATCGCGCAGGCGCTGCCGCTGATGCTGGCGATGTTCGTGCTGTTCCCGCGCATTCCCGGGCCGCTGTGGGGCCTGCCCGAGGACAGCGGCGCGACGGCGCACAGCGGGCTCGGCGATTCGATGTCGCCGGGCGACATCGCCTCGCTGATCGCGTCCGACGAAGTCGCTTTCCGCGTGCGCTTCGAAGGCCCGGCGCCGGCGCCGGCGGCGCGCTACTGGCGCGGCCCGGTGTTCGAGCGCTTCGATGGCCGCACCTGGGCGCGGCACTGGACGCAGCCGCCGCCGCTGCCGGCCGACGCCCTGCACTACGACGGCACCGCGCTGCGCTACGAGCTGACGCTGGAGGCGAACCGCAAGCCCTGGCTGTTCGCGCTCGAAATGCCGCAGCTCGCCGAGCTGCCGAAGGACGCGAGCTTCAATCTCAACGGCGAGCTGCTCGCCGCCAAGCCGGTCGACGAGCGCCTGCGCTACACGCTGCGGTCGAATCCGCGCTTCAGCTTCGCGCCGCCGCTCGATGCGCGCGATCGCGAGCGGCTCACGCGCCTGCCGCGCGGCTTCGATCCGCGCAGCCTCGCGCTCGCGCGGCAGTGGAAGGCGCAGGGCCTGTCCGACGCGGCGATCGTGCAGACCGCGCTGCGCATGATCCGCGAGCAGAACTTCGTCTATACGCTGCGGCCGCCGACGCTGGGCCGCGACAGCATCGACGAGTTCCTGTTCACGACGCGGCGCGGCTTCTGCGAACACTACAGCAGCGCCTTCACCTTCCTGATGCGCGCCGCCGGCATCCCGGCGCGCGTCGTCACCGGCTACCAGGGCGGCACCCTCAACGAACCGGGCGGCTACTACGTCATCAGCCAGGCCGATGCGCACGCCTGGAGCGAGGTCTGGGTCGACGGCCGCTGGCAGCGCGTCGATCCGACCGCGGCGATCGCGCCGGAGCGCGTCGAGCGCGGGCTCGGCGCGGCGATCGGCGCCGCCGAAGGCCTGCCCGGCTATCTCGCCGACCGCGCGCCGTGGCGCGACCTGCTGCGCGCGCGCTGGGACTGGGTCAACGCGCAGTGGAACGGCCTGGTGCTGGGCTACGGCCCGGAGCTGCAGCAGCGCTTCCTCGAGCGCTTCGGCATCGACGACGTGCGCAAGATGATTTTGACGCTGACCGTGCTGCTGGTCGCCGGCATGACGATCGTCGGCTTCGTGCTGATGCGCCGCGCCGCGCCGGCGCACGCGCCCGACGCCGCGCTGCGCGAATGGCAGCGCCTGCTGCGCAAGCTCGCACGGCGCGGCTATGCGCCGCGCGCCGACGAGGGGCCGCGTGATTTCATCGCGCGCGTGCTGAGCGCCCGCCCCGCGTGGCGGCCCTTGCTGCAGCCGCCGCTCGAGCTCTACCTGCGCAGCCGTTATCTCGACACGCCCGACGCCGCCGCGCTCGCCATGCTGCACCGTCTGGTGCGCACGCTGCGTCTGCCGGCTTGAGCACGCGCCGTCACGCGCAGGGCCGCGCGGCTACCACTTCGCGCCGTCGCCCGCCGCCAGCGTGAGGCTGGCATCGAAAGCGCGGCGCAAGGGGCCGACGTAGCGAAAGAAGCCGACGCTCACCACGTCGCCCGCCTTCATCGCCGCGATGCGCGCGCGCAGTTCTTCGGGGCTGGCGACGGGCGCGCCGGCGAAGCGCGTGATCACGTCGCCGATCTGGATGCCGGCCGCTTCGGCCGGAAATCCCGGGCGTACCGCCACGACACTGACGCCGGCCTGCGCCCATTTCGCGTCGCCGCGGATGCCGATGCTGGCGCCGCCATGCGCGGCGGCGACGGCCGCTGCCGGCGGCTCGATCGGCCGCGGCTGCGGAGCGGACACGCTCGGCGCCGGCGCGGGTGCCGGCGACACGGAAGGCGCGGGCGGCGGCTCGACCGCGGCGGTCGCGGCCTGCGGCGGTGCAAGCACCGGCGCCGCCGCTGCGGAGACGGGTGCCGATACGGCGACGGCCGGCAGCGGCGTCGCCGGCACCGATGGCGGAGCCAGCGGTGAGGCGGACGGCGCGGCGGCGGGCGCGGCGATGGCTTGCGGCGGCACCGTATCGATCGCGGCGGGCCGTGCGCCGGCATCCGCCGTCACCGATGGCGACGCGGCCGCGGTTCCGGGCGCTTCGGCCGGTCGCGGCGCGATGGCGGCCGGCGCCGGTGCAAGCTGCGGCGGCGGTGCGGGCGCGGCGGCGAGCGCTACCGGCTCCTTCGGCGCCGCGACCAGTGGCGGCTCCGCCGCCGGAACGGCGATCTCGGCGACCGGCGGCGCATTCTGCCCGTCGCGGTTGACGGCGGTCATGGTCGCGCGCCGGCCCTGATGATCGCGTTCGTAGTCGATCGTCACGACGTCGCCGATCTTCAGCGCGCGCATGCGTTCGTAGAGCGCCTGTCCGTCGCTGACCGCCTCGCCCTGGAAGCCGACGATCACATCGCCCGCCTGCAAGCCGGCGAGTGCCGCCGGGAAGCCTTCGCGCACCTCGCCGATCTTCACGCCGGATTCGAGGATCTGCCCCGACAGGGCGATGCCGAGATAGGCCCGCGTGCTCGCCGCGGCTGTGAACTGCTGCGCCGACAGCGGTGGCGAAGACGCCGCGCCGAGAAAACCGGCGAGCGCCATCGAGGCCAGGCGCCGTCGCGGTATCGAGATCGTCCTTCTATTCATGCGCCATCCCCATGCGCCCCTTGCACGGCGTGGTGCCGCGAGGCCCGCTCAAGGCGCCAGCGCGCGGCTCAGGCGCTGCGCCACTTCGATCGCGACATTGGCGCCGACGTCGTCGACGGTCGTGACCTGCGTTTCCGAGACGTGCCGGAAGCCGTTGTCGGTCGCCACGTAGCCGGACGTGCTTCGCTCCGCGCCCAGGCCGGTGCTGGAAAAGCCGACGATCGTGCGTCCGCTCTTCACCTGCGTGATGCGGATGCGGAAGCGGGCATCCGCCGGCCCGCTGGCCGGCGTGCTCAGGACCTCCAGGATGTAGTCGGCGTACTGGTTGATCGCTTCCGTCTCGATCTTCTGCGCGTTCGGTTGCCGGCTGTCGACCGTGATCCCCGCCTGGCGCAAGACCGCGGTGCGGTCGACGAGATTCATGCCGCAGTCCAGCAGCCAGCTCTCGAATGCGCCGCGCACCTGCCAGTCGTCGTCCTCGGCCAGCGCGGAAGACTCCTGCTCGCGCACCGCGCGATTCGAGAAGCGCGACTCCGTCTCGATCGACGCCGACCGCGACGAGGCGCCGATCTGCGCCGTCTGCGAGGTGTGGGCGACCGATTCGTACTCGGTGACCAGCGCATCGCTGAGCTGCCGGTTCCACAGCATCACGAAGCGCGGGCCGCCGGCGCGACCGAGCGCCGAGCGCAGGCCATCGGCGGCACGCGCGGCATGATCGTCGACCGGCGCCGGCGGCGGCGTGGCGACCGCCGGCTGTCCGTCGCGGTAGAAGGGCTGCGAATTCCCGGCGCCCGGCGTGGCGGCGCTCGCCAGCAGCGGCGAGCCGGCCATCACCAGCAACAGCAGAGATCTGATTTTCATGCGGATGCCCTCGTCAAGAACCCATGCGACCGCGCGCCGGCGGCGCCGGCGGCGCCGGCGCACGGACGTTCGCGCTACAACCTGGCGACCTCGATGTAGAAGCCGCTGACGACATCGGACCGGCTGAACGAGGCCTCTTCGTAAACGGCGGTCAGTCCCGGCGGCAGGTGCACCGTGGTCCAGTTCGAAGCAGCCTCGGCGGGCGCGCCACTGCCCTTGAGAAAATGCGTGCGCGCCTGGAAGACGAGCGGGTAAGCGCCGCAGTTCGCGAAACGGGCCGAGACCTTCACGGTCGAGCCGCCGGTGACTTCGCTGCCGATGGTCTGCGCGATGAACAGCTTGAACAGCACCGGATCGGCGACCACCACGGCGCCGAGCGGAATCACCGAGGTACTGTCGTAGGCCTGCGCGACGATGGCTGGTCCTTCGCGACGGCTGTTGTTTTCGAGCGCCTTGAAGTCGCACACCAGCAGGGTCTGCGGCGCGGCGTTGACGAACCCCGGCCCCTTCGCGCAGGCGCCCAGCATCGAAGCCACGACCATGCCGGCGGCGAGGCCGGCGATACGCACCATTCGGCTCTTCATCACATCTCCTGGGGATCGGCGGAGGCTTGGGCTTGCGGATGGGCCTGCAGAAGCTCGGTGAACGCCTGGCGGAAGCGCAGGTCGCGATCACCGTTGCGGCGGAAGATGTCTTTCCTTTCCGCCGCCGTGGTGTTGCCCGGCGCCGAGGCCGGCGGTGCCGAATTGGTTCCCGCGCGCACCAGCCCGAGACGGCAGGCGCCGGACTTCGCGTGCAGCACGGGATCGACGGCGACGCCGTCGACGCTGACCTGCGGCAGCGTGTCGGCGGCCAGGAACAGCGCATGCACCTTGTCGGGGATCGTGTCCCAGTAGCGGCTGTCGGCTTTCGGCGTCATGGCCGCCGACGTCGCCTTGGTCACCATGCCGAACAGGCCGGCCAGTGCGCCGACGCCCGCCATGTTGCGCATGCTGTCGAGGCTGTTGGCGTAGGTCGAGGCCTGCATCAGGCCCATGCCGGCGGCGGTGGCGACGTTGCCGACCGTTTCCGTGGTGCCCTTGAACGAGGCCTTGCCGGCCAGCACCTTGTCGACCTGACGGCCGCCGCGGGTCATGGCCTGGAAGGCGATGTCGCCGACGACCACGGCCGGCGCGCCGCCGACGACGATGGTCGAACCGGCGCCACCGCCGGCCGAAATCACGAGCGCTTCCTGATACTGGCCGGCGGTCGACTTGATCGGGCTCAAGCCCGTTTCGACCAGCACCAGCGTGTTGGCGCCCGGCGCGGGACGCAGGATGCCCGGCTGCTGGGCCCCGGCCTTGTCGTAGAAATCCGCCGCCATGGCGTCGTCGCCGTCGCAGTGCGACGCCCATCCGGCCAAGAGATGCAGCATGCCGAAATCGCCGGCGTACTCTTCCTTCTCGGCGACGGTGTCCTGGTACTCGCCGGAGCGGAACGAGGCGCGCGCGTTCTGGTAATCGCCCTGCGCCATGTACAGCAGGCCGCGGTAGTAGTAGGTCATCGCGCGTTCATAGGACTCGCCCTTGAAGTCCTTGATGCCCTCCGCCGACCACAGGCCGCGCGCCTTCTTCGCGGTGGGATCGTCGGCGTACACGGACTCGATGCGCGCGATGCTCTGATCGAGCGCGTCGACGGCGATGTCGGCGCGGCCCTGCTCGATCGCCGCGACCGCCAGGCGGTTGTAGTTGAGCACCGCCGCCCATTCGCCCTCGGCATACGTGGCGTTCATCAGCCCCTGCAGACCGGCGGGCTGCGCATCGAGCAGCGCGTTCTGCGCTCGGACGTCATGCGCCGCCGCACACAGCACCGCCGCGGCCGCAAGGCTTGCCGGAATTTTCCTCTTCATCGCATCCCCCAAACCCGATCGACCGAAGCCCCCCGGGCCGCGTGCCGGCGATCCGCTAGCGATAGATCACATCCTCTCCGGATGCGCGCGTGAATTCGTAGATGTTGCTCCACACCACCACGCCGGTTTCGGCGTCGAACAGCTCGAAGACGATCTGGTTGTACTTCTGCGTCACGCCGCGCGCGTTGTCGCGCGAATCGAGCGTGGAGATGGTGCCGCCGAGCTTGAAGTCGACGCCGGCCTGCGCGCGCGTCAGCCCGGTGGTTCCGGAATCGGTGACGCCGGAACGCTTGAGGTCGCGCTCCTCGGCGACCGCCGCCGCGTACTGGCGGCCGACGAACACCATGCGCCCCTGGCTGGCGCGGTTGAGTTCGACGCGCAGGCGGTCGGTGATCAGCTTGCGGTTGATCGCCTGCGAGCCTTCGTTGCGAAAGTTCTGCTCGTCGATCTGGATGCGCGGCGCCTGCGTGAGACCGTTGAGGAAGCCGCTGGCGAACATGTCGCGCGCCATGCGGTTGGTCATCGCGACGATGTCCTGGCCCTCGATCCCGGTGCCCTGCACGGCCCCCTTCTGGCTCGGATCGATTTCCACCGTGCGGAATCCGTCGGGATTCGCGTTGCCCCCGGTTCCGGCCGCGCAGGCAGCCAAAAGCCCAAGCGCACAGACGCCCAGTAACTGTTTCATCGTCGCCCCCCGGCGCACCTTGTCTGGTCCGGCATGCGATGCGCATACCCCGGCGGAGAAGCTAACAAGGTTCGCGCCGGTGCGCCAGCGGACGCGTGCCGCGAGTTCTGGCGGAATCCTCACGGACGCCCGCGCGGCCCGCGCCGCGCCGGCGCGCGGCCGGGCGCCTGCGCACACAATCCCTGATAATGCGCGTCCGCCGCTGTCCCCCGCCGGCGGCAGATCCGACAACGACGAGCCCGCGGCAAGCGGCGGGCGAACGAGCGAGAAGCGGCAATACCATGAGCGATGTCATCGAGATCGGCGCGTCCGTGCCCCGGCACCGGCGTCCGCTGCTGCGCATTGCGGGGCGCTGCGTGCTGCGCGCCGGCGGCTGGCGGCTGCAGGTGCGCATCCCCGACCAGCCGAAGCTGATCGTCATCGCCGCGCCGCACACCTCGAACTGGGATTTCGTGTTCGGCCTGGCCGCCGTGCTGGCGCTCGAACTCGAGCTGCACTGGTTCGGCAAGCACACGATCTTCAAGGGCCCCTGGGGCCGCATGTTCCGCGCGCTCGGCGGCATCGCCATCGACCGCGGCGCCGCCGGCGGCGTGGTGCGGCAGACAGCGCGGACCTTCGGCGAATGCGAACAGCTGGTCATCGGCCTGGCGCCGGAGGGCACGCGCACGCGCGTCGCGCGCTGGAAGCGCGGCTTCTACCACATGGCGAGCGAGGCCGGCGTGCCGGTGCTGGTTGCCGGCATCGACTATCGCGAGAAGCGCGTCCTCACCGGCCCGATGTTCAAGCCGAGCGGCGACTGGGATGCCGACATGGCGCCGGTCTTCGCCTTCTATCGCGGCGTCGCCGCGAAGCGGCCGGAAAATTTCGCGATGGGCTAGTGCCGCGAGCTAGAGCTTCGACACCCGGGCCCTGGCCGGCTCGCGCACCTTGGCGAGCAGCCAGCCGCCGATCATGAAGAACGGCAGCAGGGTGAGGATCGGCAGGCGCTGGTTGCTGACGACGTCGGCGGTGAAGCCGACGACCAGCGGCCCCAGCACCGCGGCGAACTTGCCGAGCATGTTGTAGAAGCCGAAGAACTGGCCCGACTGCTCGGCCGGGATCAGCCGCGCGTAGTACGAGCGCGACAGCGACTGGATGCCGCCCTGCACGCAGCCGATCGCCGCGGCGAGGATGAAGAAGTCGCGCTCCGATTCGAGCCAGTACGAGCCGACCGTGACGGCGCCGTAGACCAGGAGCGCGAGATAGATCATGCGTCGGGTGCCGAAGCGCTCGGCGAGCCAGCCGTAGGCGACCGCCGCCGGAAAGCCGATGAACTGCACCATCAGCAGCGCGCCGATCAGCGCGCCGGGCGCGAAACCGAGCTTGACGCCGTAATCGACCGCCATGCGGATGATGGTGTCGACGGCGTCGATATACAGCCAGTACGCGCCGAGGAACAGCAGCACCGGCTTCATGGTCAGCACCTGGCGGAAGGTGCGCACCAGTTCCTGCCAGTCCGAGCCGGACTGGTCGTGCATCGGTTCTTCATGAACATTGCGGAACAGCGGCAGCGAGAACAGCATCCACCAGACGCCGACCATCAGGAACGACCAGAGCACGGCCTGCGCGCCATCGGCGAGGCCGAAGGTCTGCGGCTTGAGGAACATGAACACGTTCAGCGCGAACAGCAGGCCGCCGCCGAGATAGCCGAGGCCGTAGCCGAGGCCCGAGGTGAAATCCATCTCCTCCGGTCCGGCGACCGCGACGATCAGCGAATCGTAGAACGAGGTGCCGGCGAAGAAACCGATCGAGCCCAGGGTGAACAGCGTCAGCGCGACCGTCCAGTTGCCGTTCGCCACCCAGAACATCGCCGCGGTCGAGGCGGCGCCGAGCAGCGTCGCGAGAAACAGGAAGCGCTTCTTGTAGCCCTTGCGGTCGGCCAGCCCGCCGAGCACCGGCGCGAGGATCATCACGACCACGCTGGCCGCCGAACTGGCGATGCCGAGCCAGAACGTGCGCGCGCCGGGTTCGAGATCGTGCGCCCAGTAGCTGGCGAAGAACAGCGGGAAGAAGCCCGCCATCACGGTCGTCGCGAACGACGAGTTCGCCCAGTCGTAGAAAGCCCAGGACCAGCGCGCCCTCTGTTCGGCGTTCATCAGTGTCTTCCCGTCGTTCCCGCGCGCGGGATTGCTTGCCGCGCCGCGCCTTCAGGCGCCGATCAATTCGAGCGCGAGCACCAGCGCATCCTCGCGCCCGTCCAGCGCCGGATAGTAGCTGCGTCGCTCGCCGATCTTCTTGAAGCCGAAGCCGTCGTACAGCTTCTGCGCACCCTTGTTCGACTTGCGCACCTCGAGCAGCATCAGGGTCACGCCGGCGGCGCGCGCGACCATGATCAGATGCCTGAGCAGAAAGCTGGCGAGGCCGCGGCGCTGCTGCTCCGGCGCCACGCAGATGTTGAGGACGTGCGCCTCGCCGACCGCCATGCTCATCAGCGCGTAGGCCTGCACCTCGCCGAGCGTGTTGGTGACGACCCAGGCGCTGTAACCGACACGCAGGCAGTCGTCGAAGATGCCCTCGGTCCACGGATACGCATAGGCGGCGCGCTCGATCTCCAGCACCTGCGGCAGGTGCGAGGGCGCCATCGGATAGAGGCGCCAGATGTCCTGCGGCTGCGCGCTCACGAGGTCTTCGCCAGGAACCGATGGATCTTCTTCAAGTCTTCCCAGCTCTTCGCCTTCTCGCGCGGGCTGCGCAGCAGATAGGCGGGATGGTAGGTGATGAAGAGGGGCGTCCGCTGCGGCCCGTACTGGTACATCGGCCCGCGCAGGCGCGACAGCGGCGCGTCGCTGTCGAGCAGGCGCTGCGCGGCGATGCGGCCGAGCGCGACGATCAGCTTCGGCTTCACCAGCTCGATCTGCCGGTCGAGATACGGACGGCAGGCCTCGACCTCGTCGGCCTCCGGGTCGCGATTGCCCGGCGGCCGGCACTTGACGACGTTGGCGATGAACACCGCCGAGGCCGCATCGTCCTTCTGCCGCGAACGGCCGATCGCCTTGAGCATCTCGTCGAGCAACTGGCCGGCGCGGCCGACGAAGGGCTCGCCGCGCGCATCCTCGTCGGCGCCCGGCCCTTCGCCGACGATCATCAGCGGCGCGTTCTCGGTACCGACGCCGAACACCGTGTTGCTGCGCGTGCCGCACAGCTTGCAGGCCGTGCAGTCCTTGACCATCGCGCGCAGCCCGGCCCAGTCGCGCGGCACTTCGGCCGCGGGCTTGCGCGCGGCGGGCGGCGCCGACTCGGACACGCGCACCGCGGCCGCGGCTTGGGCGATGCGCGGCGACGGCCGCGAAAGCGGTGGGCGTGGCGGCTCGCCCGGCGCGGCGGGCCCGGCTGCTGCCGGACGCGCGGCGCGTGGCGCCTCGGCTTCGACCGCCGCCAGTGCTTCGCCTTCGACGATGTCCGGCTCGGCGCCACGCGGGCGCCAGGCATCGATGCCCAGGAGTTTCAGATAACGCTGGCGGCGCGTGGCGTCCATACGGCCTATTTTAGCCGTGGATGCCGACGCGCCGGCAGCGGGTCCGGGCTGATTCAGGCGAATCAGGCGACGCGGCGTTCGGCCTGCGGACGGCGCAGCGCGCGCGCGCGATTGACGCCGGACAGGATGGCCTTCAGCGAGGCGGTGACGATGTTCGGATCGCGCGCCGCGCCGAACAGCGCCTTGCCGTCGCCGACCTTGAGCTCGATGTAGGCCACCGCCGCCGAATCGGCGCCGCTGGTGATCGCGTGCTCGTGGTAATCGACGACGGTCACCTTCTCGCCGATCAGCTGCGACAGGCCGGCGATGAACGCGTCGATCGGGCCGTTGCCGCGGCCGGCGAGCTTCTGTGCGCGGCCGTCGATGCGGATCTCGGTCGACAGCTCGACTTCGTTGCGCGTCGAATCCTCGACCAGGTGATGCGAGACATAGCCATAGGGCTGCTGCGCGTCGAAGTAGTGCCGGATGAAGATGCCGCCGATGTCCTCGGCCGTCATCTCCTTGCCGCTCTCGTCCATGGCCTCCTGCACGACCTGCGAGAACTCGATCTGCAGGCGACGCGGCAGCACCAGACCGTACTCGTGCTCGAGCAGGTACGAGATGCCGCCCTTGCCCGACTGCGAATTGACGCGGATCACCGCCTCGTAGGAGCGGCCCAGGTCCATCGGGTCGATCGGCAGATACGGCATTTCCCAGATGTCGCCGTCCTGGCGCGCGGCGAACGCCTTCTTGATGGCGTCCTGGTGCGAACCGGAGAACGAGGTGTAGACCAGATCGCCGACGTAGGGATGGCGCGGATGCACCGGCAGCTGGTTGCAGTACTCGACGACGCGGCGGATTTCATCGATGTCCGAAAAATTCAGCTGCGGATCGACGCCCTGCGTGTACAGGTTCAGCGCCAGGTTGACGACGTCGAAGTTGCCGGTGCGCTCGCCGTTGCCGAACAGCGTGCCTTCGATGCGTTCGGCGCCGGCCATCAGCGCGAATTCGCCGGCGGCGGTGCCGGTGCCGCGGTCATTGTGCGGATGCACGGACAGGATGATCGCCTCGCGCTTGGCGACGTTGCGGTGCATCCACTCGATCATGTCGGCGAAGATGTTCGGCGTCGAATGCTCGACCGTCGACGGCAGGTTGATGATCAGCGGATCGTCCCGGGTCGCGCCGAAGGCCTCGACCACGGCGTCGACCACCTGCTTGGAGAATTCCAGCTCGGTGCCGGAGAACATTTCCGGCGAATACTCGAAGCGCCACCGGGTGCCCGGATTCTCGTTCGCCAGCTGGCGCGCCAGGCGCGCATGCCTGATCGCCAGATCGTTGAGCACCTGCTCCTTCGTCATGTTGAAGACGACGCGGCGCATGATCGGCGCGACGGCGTTGTAGACGTGCACGATGGCCTGCCTGGCGCCCTTCAGTGATTCGAAAGTGCGGCGGATCAGCTCCTCGCGGGCCGGCGTCAGCACCTGGATGGTGACGTCGTCCGGAATCAGGTCCTCGTTGATCAGGCGGCGCACGAAGTCGAACTCGGTCTGCGAGGCGCTCGGAAAGCCGACCTCGATCTCCTTGAAGCCGATGCGGATCAGCTCGCGGAACATGCGCAGCTTGCGTTCGACGTTCATCGGCTCGATCAGCGCCTGGTTGCCGTCGCGAAGGTCGGTCGACAGCCAGATCGGCGCCTTGGTGAGCACGGTGTCCGGCCACTGGCGGTCGCGCAGATGCACGGGTTTGAACGAGCGGTACTTGGTCGACGGGTCTTTCAGCATGGTCATGACGGCATTCCTGGCCGGTGTCGGACACGGCCCCACGGGCGTGTCGCGGCGGGATTCGGGGGGTGAAGCTCTGGAGTCGGTTTGCACGGTTTCGGCCCCGTGCTGGCGCGGTCGTCTGTCTGCCTTACGGCAGAAGCGCGAGACCGAGAAGCGCGAGCGCCGGCGCCGCACGGAGCGTGCGGTTCGCGGTGTCGATGTGACGGGCGCTGTTCATGGGCCGTTACTGTAGACCAATTCGCCGCCCGGGAAAACCCTCGTCGCCGACGAACGGGCCGCCGGCTCAGGCCGGCGGCTTGCGGCGCAGGCGCCGCCAGGCGATGACCACCGGACCGGACAGCGCGTAGGCGAAGAACACCAGGAAGAGGATGCGCGGCGGGTCGTACAGCACCAGCACGAACACGCCGATCAGTGCCGCGAGCGACAGGAAACGCACCCTCGCCTTGAGGTTGAGCTTCTTGAAGCTGTGGTAGCGGATGCTCGACACCATCGACAGCGCCGTCGCCAGCGTCAGCGGCGCCGCGAAGCCGAGCACCTCGTCGCCGGCCAGCGGCATGTGCCCGGACACCCAGGAAAACAGCGAGCGGCTCGAATCGACGCAGCTCCACACGAAGAAGGTCACGACCGCCGCCGCCGCCGGGCTCGGCACGCCGTAGAAATCCTTGTTCGAGGTGGCGATCGCCGCCAGCACGTTGAAGCGGGCCAGGCGCAGGGCGGCGCAGGCCGCGTAGGCGAAGGCGATGATCCAGCCGAGCTTGCCGCCGATCCACGGGTAATCGGCGAGGTAATGCAGCGAAAAGGCGTAGATCAGGATCGCCGGCGCGATGCCGAAGGCGACCATGTCGCACAGCGAGTCGTATTCCTTGCCGAAATCCGTCTGCGTGTTGGTGAGGCGCGCGACGCGGCCGTCGAGGCCGTCGGCGATCATGGCGCCGAAGATGCCGAACACCGCGTGCTCGAAACGCCCGGCCATGGCCATGACGATGGCGTAGAAACCGCCGAACAGCGTGCCCGTCGTCAGCAGGTTCGGCACCAGATAGATGCCCTTGCGGCGCTTGGCCGGCTTGCCGGTGTCCATGAAGTTCGTGGGTTCCCTGTGGTCGGGCGAATCTTAGCGGGTTGTGCATGGCAATACGCGGAGCGCCCGGCGGCAAAATGAAAAAGGGCGCCCGAAGGCGCCCTTTTATTCGCTACTTGCAGCGACGCAGACTCGCAACGCTAGGTCCCCATGCGTCGCAAGGGGCCCCTCCACGCTGCTCGCAGCGTTAATTCTTCGACTTGTCGACCAGCTTGTTCTTGCCGATCCACGGCATCATCGCGCGCAGCTTGGCGCCGGTCTGCTCGATCGGGTGCGCGGCGTTGAGGCGGCGCTGCGCGGTCATTTCCGGATAGCCGAGCTTGCCTTCGGCGACGAAGGCCTTGGCGTACTTGCCGGTCTGGATGTCTTCCAGGCACTGCTTCATGGCCTTGCGCGACTCGGCATTGATGATCTTCGGGCCGGTCACGTACTCGCCGTACTCGGCGTTGTTGGAGATCGAGTAGTTCATCGTCGCGATGCCGCCCTCGTACATCAGGTCGACGATCAGCTTGAGCTCGTGCAGGCACTCGAAGTAGGCCATTTCCGGCTCGTAGCCGGCATCGACCAGCGTCTCGAAACCGGCCTTGACCAGCTCGACGGCGCCGCCGCAGAGCACGGCCTGCTCGCCGAACAGGTCGGTCTCGCACTCGTCCTTGAACGTCGTCTCGATGATGCCCGAGCGGCCGCCGCCGATCGCCGAGGCGTAGGACAGCGCCAGCTGCTTGGCGCTGCCGCTGCTGTCCTGGTAGACGGCGATGAGGTCCGGAATGCCGCCGCCCTTGGTGTACTCGTTGCGCACCGTGTGGCCCGGCGCCTTCGGCGCGATCATGATCACGTCGAGGTCGGCGCGCGGCACGACCTGGTTGAAATGGATCGCGAAGCCGTGCGCGAACGCCAGCGTCGAGCCTTTCTTGATGTTCGGCTCGATCTCGTTCTTGTACAGCTCGGACTGGAACTCGTCCGGCGTCAGGATCATCACCAGATCGGCCCAGGCGCAGGCCTCGGCCACGTTCATCACCTTGAGGCCGCCGGCCTCGACCTTCTTGGCGGTCGCCGAACCCGGGCGCAGCGCCACGACGACATCAACGCCGCTGTCCTTGAGGTTCAGCGCATGGGCATGGCCCTGCGAACCGTAGCCGACGATCGCCACCTTCTTCGACTGGATGATCGAAAGGTCGGCGTCTTTGTCGTAGTACACGTTGATGCTCACGGGATGCTCCAGTTTTGGCCCGATGCGCGGGCCGGATGCTTGCGGGTCTTTTACGGGATGGACGTCGCGCCGGGTGTGACGACCTGATGGCCGATCGCCACCGCGGCGACGCCGCTGCGCACGAGCTCGAGCACGGTCGAGAACTTCGACAGCGCGGCGATGAAGGCCTCGATCTGCGCGGCGCTGCCGGCCAGCTGCGCGGTGCGCGTGTTGTCGGTGCCGTCGAGCGTGATCGCGTGATGGTCGCGCACGCAGTGGATGAAGTGGTTGGCCTGCTGCGGCGGCAGGTCGACCTTGACGATCACCAGCTCGGATTCGACGTGCTCGGCGCTCGACAGATCGGCGATCTCGACGACGTCGATCAGCTTGCGCGTCTGCTTGATGATCTGCTCGATCACCGCGTCCGAGCCGCTGGTGACGAGCGTCAGGCGCGACACCGCCGGATCGAGCGTCGGCGCCACCGACAGCGAGTCGATGTTGTAGCCGCGCGCCGCGAACATGCCCGCCACGCGCGCGAGCGCGCCGGCCTCGTTTTGCAGCAGGATCGAGATGATGTGACGCATAGGGGCGCGCATGATAGTGGCTCGCGCCCGGAAAATCACTCAAAAATTGCGCCGCGGCTAGCACGAACGCGGCGCTGCGGCTATTGGGGGCGCCCCTCAAATGGCGCTAATATCGCGCCCCCTTCGTGGCCGACCGCCCCTGACGAACATGAACGCCGTGCTGAAGACCCCGCATCCGCTCGCTGGCCACACCATGACCGGCGCCGAGATGCTCGTCCAGATCCTCGCCGACGAGGGCGTGGACGTCGTCTTCGGCTACAGCGGCGGCGCCATTCTGCCCAGCTACGACGCGATCTTCCGCTTCAATGCCGCGCACGCCAGGGCCGACGGCAGCGAACCGATGCCGCTGATCGTGCCGGCCAACGAGCAGGCCGCCGGCTTCATGGCCGCCGGCTATTCGCGCGCCTCGGGCAAGGTCGGCGTCTGCATGGTGACCTCCGGCCCCGGCGCGACCAACACGGTGACGCCGGTGCGCGACTGCATGGCCGACTCGATCCCGATGGTGGTGATCTGCGGCCAGGTGCCGACCGCCGCGGTCGGCACCGACGCCTTCCAGGAGGCGCCGATCAGCTCGATCATGG
Organism: Solimonas soli DSM 21787; assembly: GCF_000474945.1. GTDB lineage: Bacteria > Pseudomonadota > Gammaproteobacteria > Nevskiales > Nevskiaceae > Solimonas > Solimonas soli. Next base: position 124,950 of record NZ_KI440837.1, read on the forward strand.
GCGCCGCCGCCAAGCACGTGTTCCTGGTCACCGACGCCACCAAGCTCGAAGCGACCGTGCGCAGCGCCTTCGAGATCGCCCGCACCGGCCGCCCGGGTCCGGTCGTGGTCGACATCCCGAAGGATGTGCAGAACTGGTCCGGCCCGTTCCGCGGCGAAGGCACGCTGCCGCTGCCCGGCTACCGCGCGCGCCTCAAGGAGGTCTACGAGAACCGCGTGCAGCCGGCGCAGGCCGAGGCATTCCTGGAACTGCTGAAGGCGTCGAAGCGGCCGCTGATCTACGCCGGCGGCGGCGTGATCCACGGCGAAGCCGCGGCGAGCCTGCGCGCCTTCGCCAAGGCCTTCGGCATCCCGGTGACGACCACGCTGATGGGCATCGGCGCCTACGACACCACCGAGCCGCTGTGCCTGCAGATGCTCGGCATGCACGGCACCGCGTTCGCCAACTACGCGGTCGACGACTGCGATTTCCTGATCGCCATCGGCGCGCGCTTCGACGATCGCGTCGCCGGCAATCCGGCGCGTTTCGCGCCGAGCGCGAAGGCCATCGCCCACTTCGACATCGATCCGTCGGAGATCAACAAGGTCAAGCGCGTGCACTGGCATCACGTCGGCGAGCTGAACGCGGCGCTGACCACGCTGCGCGAACACATCGCGGCACAGGGCTTCAGGCCCGACTACACGGCCTGGCACGCGCACATCGCCGAGCTGAAAAAGACCTACGCGATGAACTACGAGCGCGGCGGCGAGTGGATCCAGCCGCATGCGGTGATCGAGACGATCAATCGCATCACCAGGGGTGAAGCGGTGGTCGCCACCGGCGTCGGCCAGCACCAGATGTGGGCCGCGCAGTATTTCGATTTCAAGGAGCCGCGCCTGTGGCTGACCTCGGGCTCGATGGGCACCATGGGCTTCGGCCTGCCGGCCGCGCTCGGCGCCGCCTACGCGGCCAGGGGCAAGGTCGTCATCGACATCGACGGCGATGCCTCGATCCGCATGAACTACGGCGAGCTGGAAACGGCGACGACCTACAACATCCCGGTCAAGATCGTGGTGCTGAACAATGTCGGCGACGGCATGGTCAAGCAGTGGCAGCGCCTGTTCTTCGAATCGCGCTACTCGGGCTCCGACAAGACACTGCACCAGAAGGACTTCATCAAGGCTGCCGAGGCCGACGGCTACAAGTTCGCGGCGCGCGTCGAGAAGAAGGCCGATCTCGATCGCGTGGTCGCCGAGTTCATCGCCTTCGACGGTCCGGCCTTCCTCGAAGTGATGATCGACCCGATGGCCTCGGTCTATCCGATGGTCGGCCCCGGCCAGGCCTACGAGCAGATGATCACCGGCGACTGGATTCCCACGCGCGGCGCCAAGCCGGCCGAGCGGGTCGACGCCAGCAGCACGCAGATGTTCTAGACCTCTGCTAACGTACCGCCGTCGCCGCGGGAGGTCGCGGCGCATCGACGGGGACGCTGTGTTCTGGACGTGCGGGCGCGACCACCAGTGTCGCGGCGGTGACGGGCCGATCCCTTCGGCAAGGGGCGCCGAAGCGGCGCTGGGGCGTCCGGCTCCCGTTGCTTCCTGTCCGAGCGCCGACACCACCCATCCTGTCCGGCGCTTCGCCGGCCCCGGCAAGCGGGCCTGAGCGCGTGGGCGAATCGACGGACGAGCATTCCGCAGTCGCCGACGCCCAGGCTCCGCCGTCCGCCACGGCTGCCGGCGGCGCGCTGCGCCGGCGCGGACGAGCCCCGACGCTCACCAGTTACGAGGTGTCGCGCGCGAACGCCACGCCGGGCGCGACGATCGAACCGCGCGACGTCCAGCAGCTCGAAGCGATGGCCCGCGGCCAGCGCGGCCGCTATCGTCTCAGTCCGGCACTGGAAAGCGAATTCCAGGCGGACATGCGCCTGTCGGCGCGCACCGCGCGCATTTGCGTCGCCCTGCTGACCTTCGCGCTGTTCGTCAGCGCACCGCTGTGGACGCGCCTGATTTTCGCCACGCCCGTCGAGACCGCCGGGCTGATGACCGTCATCGAACTGGCCGTCATGGCGCCGCTGTTCGGCCTGCTGACCTTCGTCGTCGCGCGCTATCCCACGTCGGAAGGCGTCGAATGGTTCCTGATCGGCGCCTTCGTCGTCGAAATGGTCACCGTCGAGATCGTGCGCTACATCAGCCGCTCCGCCGGTTTCGAGATCGAGCCTTCGATCGCCGTCACCGTGCCCGTCGCTCTGATGGGCCTGGCGCGCCTGCGCGTGCGGCACTGCGTGATGTTCATCGCCGTCTACGTCATCGCCATGCTCGGCCTCGCCCGGCTGTGGCCGGACAGCGGCGCGCACCGCAGCGCGACGGCCTGGCTGATGGAGGTCCTGCTGCTCGGCATGGTGCTGCTGTCGGTGGTTCTCATGCGCCTGTCGCTGCGCCGGCAATGGGCATCGACCCGATTGCTGGAGATGATGGCCTATCGCGACGCGCTGACCGGCCTGTCGAACCGGCGCGCCTTCGAGGATCACTACGACGCCATGCTGCAGGCGCTGCCGCGCGGCGAGCACGGCACGCTGCTGTTCGCGCTGATCGACCTCGATCACTTCAAGGCGCTCAACGATCATTACGGACATGACTACGGCGATGGCGCGCTGGCCGAAGTGGGCGTCGCGCTCGCCGGGCTCGCCCGTCGCCCGCTCGACATGGCGGCGCGGATCGGCGGCGAGGAGTTCGCCCTGCTGCTTTACGACTGCGCGGCGGACGCCGCCGCGGCGCGCGCGCAGGCCATCATCGAGGCCATCAGCGGCCTGGGCATCGAGCACGTCGCCAGCCCGACCGGCACGCTGACCTGCAGCGCCGGCGTCGTCGTGGTCAGCGCCAAGGAGCCGGAGGCGCTTTCCGACGCCTATCGCCGCGCCGACGAATGCCTCTATCAGGCCAAGCGACGCGGCCGCAACACCTACCGCCTGCTGGTCTGAAGCCGGGCGTCAGCGCCGCGCGCGGCCGGCGAAGCGCGGATTGCGCACCGGCTGCGAATCGCGCGGCTCGACGATGTCCCCGCTTTCGTTGACGAGCGCGACGCGCAGCCGCTCGCCGTTGCGGCGGTCGCGCAGCAGCACCGGACCGCCGTGTGGCGCGGCCAGATGACGGTCGCCCCACTGCATGAGGCCGACCACGACCGGCAGCAAGTCGACGCCCTTGCGCGTCAGCCGGTATTCGTGGCGCGGCCGCGCGCCTTCGTCGCGATAGCCCTGGCGGCGGATGATGCCGGCGTCGAGCAGCTTCTTCAGCCGCACCGCCAGCACCGCGCTCGAGCAGCCCGTGTAGCGCGCGAAATCGTCGAAGCGGTGCACGCCCTGGAACAGCTCGCGCAGCAGCAGCAGGCTCCAGCGGTCGCCGATGAAGGCGACGGCCGCGGCGACCGAACAGTCCTCGACCAGCTGCAGGCGCAGCTCGGGCGTCAGCGGCAGGGCGGTTTCGGGCTTTCTGGCTTTCATTGACAAAGCCAGCATAGCGCCGCCAGACTCGGCTTCCAAATCCGAAGCCAGCCGGGAAACGCCATGGCCGATACCACCGCCTCCCCCAGCCCGCGCTACGGCGTGGTACCGCCCGCCGAGCGCGGCAGCACCAGCGGCCTGCGGTTCCTGCAGGCGATGCTCGCCGGACAGCTGCCCGCCCCGCCGATCACCGAAATCATGGCGATCACGCTCGAAAGCGCGCGCGAGGGCGCAGTGGTGATGCACGGCGCGCCGCAGCGCGAGCACCTCAATCCGCTCGGCAGCGTGCACGGCGGCTATGCCTGCACCCTGCTCGACTCGGTGATGGGCTGCGCCGTGCATTCGACGCTGGCCGCCGGCGAGGGCTACACGACGATCGAGCTCAAGGTGAACCTGACGCGCACCATCCTGCCCGGCATGCGCGTGCGCGGCGTCGGCACCATCCTCAATCGCGGCAGGCAGCTGGCGACCGCCGAGGGCCGCATCTTCGCCGAGGACGGCAAGCTGCTGGCGCACGCGGTGACCACCTGCCTGATCTTCCCGATCGAGCAGACGCGCGCCGCCGCGTAGCGGCGCACGCCGCGCCGCGCCACAATCGCCGCATGCAGGCATTCACGCTCCATTGCGGCTACGTGCCCGGCGCCCTCGGCCGCATCGCCGAACTGCACGGCTGCTACTACGCATGGCACTGGCAGTTGGGCGCCTTCTTCGAAGCACGCGTCGCGCGCGATCTCGGCGAATTCATGAGCCGCTACGACGAGCGCCGCGATGGCTTGTGGACGGCGCAGTGCGGCGGCCGCATCGAAGGCTCGATCGCCATCGACGGCCTGCACGCCGAGCGCGCCGCGCACCTGCGCTGGTTCATCGCCGGCGACGCGCTGCGCGGCAACGGCGTCGGTCATCGCCTGCTCGGCAGCGCCCTCGCCTTCTGCCGCGAGCGCGGTTACCGCGCCGTGGAGCTGTGGACCTTCGCCGGCCTCGACGCCGCGCGACGGCTCTACGAACAGGCCGGCTTCGTGCTCGCCGAGGAGTTCGACGGCACGCAATGGGGACGCGCGCTGCGCGAACAGCGTTTCCAGCTCGCGCTCGCGTGAAGTTCCGCCGCCTGCCGCCGCTGCACACGCTGCAGGCCTTCGAGGCGGCCGCGCGCACCTTGTCGTTCAAGGCCGCGGCGTCCGAGCTGCACCTGACCGCCTCGGCGATCAGCCACCAGATCAAGGCGCTCGAAGCCTTCCTCGGCTTCACGCTGTTCCGCCGCGGCAACCGCTCGCTGGAACTGACCGACGGCGGCCGCGACTACCTCGCCGTCGTGCGCGACACGCTGGCGCGCCTGCGCGACGGCAGCCAGCGCGTCGCCCAGCGCCATGCGCGCGCCAGGCTGAAGATCAGCATGGGCCCGTTCATCGGCAGCGAGGTCATCCTGCCGGCGCTGTCGGCGTTCCAGGAAAAGCATCCGGACATCGACGTGCACATCGAGACCACGCTGCGCCCGGTCGATCTGCTGCACGAGGACATCGACATCGCGCTGCGCTTCGGCGACGGCCAGTGGCCGAAGCTCGGCGTGGTGCCGCTGATGCGCATGTCGGCTGTGCCGGTGTGCTCGCCGGGGCTGGCACGCGCGCTGCGGCAGCGCGCGCCGGGCGACATCGGCGACCTCACCCTGATCCATTCGAGCCCGATGCCGAACGCCTGGGCGGACTGGGCGCGCCTGGTCGGCGCGACGCTGGGCCGGCCGAAGAACGATCTGTGGCTCGACAGCTATCTCGCCATCCTGCGCGCCGCCGAGCAGGGCCTCGGCCTGACCCTGGGACTGGTGCCGATGGTCAATCCCTGGTTGCGGCGCCGCAAGCTCGCCACGCCGTGGCCGAAGCTGCGCTCCGAGATTCCGCAGGGCTATTACCTGCTGCACCGCGACTCCGACCGCGAGCGGCGCGAAGTGATCGCTTTCCGCGACTGGCTGGTCGCCGACCTCGCGCGCCTGCTCGGCTGAGCCCGCCGCCGGATGAATGTCCTTCATCCGAAGCACGTCGCGATTTCGTTTGTCGCCGCCCGCGCGCGCGCCGAGACTGCGCCTACCACTGGTTCGGGAGCGCGACATGCGCGATCAACAACACGATTTCAGCGAGATTCACCTGACGCTGACGGCCGGCGACGGCCATCTGCTCGCCGCCACCCTGTTCGAGCCGCGCGGCACGCCGTTCGCCGCGGTGCAGATCAACGGCGCCACCGGCGTGCGGCGCCGCTATTACCGCGCCTATGCGCAGTTCCTCGCCGCGCAGGGCTATGCGGTGCTGTGCTACGACTATCGCGGCATCGGCGACAGCCAGTGGCGCGGCATCGCGCCGCAGCAGCTGCGCATGCGCCACTGGGGCGAACGCGATCTCGCCGCGATGCTCGCCTGGCTCAAGCAGCGTTATCCGCAAGCGCCGCTGTACACGATCGGCCACTCGGCCGGCGGCCAGCTGCTCGGCCTCGCCGCAAACAACCATCTGGTCGACGCGGCGCTGGCGATCGCCGCGCAGAGCGGCTACTGGCGCCTGTGGCCGGCACACCTGCAGCCGACGATGGCGGCGCTGTGGTACGGCGTGCTGCCGGCGGCGGTCGCGCTGCGCGGCAAGGTGCCGGCGGCGCTGATGGGCAGCGAACTGCCGGGCGGCGTGGCGCGCGAATGGGCGCGCTGGTGCCGCTCGCCGCACTACATCAGCGACGCCCGCGGCAGACCGCTGCGCGAACACTTCGACGCCTATCGCGGCCGCATGCGTTTCTATGCGATCGCCGACGACGCGTTCTACGCGCCGCTGGCCGCCGTGCGCGAACTCGCCGGCTTCTACCGTCACGCACGCAGCGACGTGCGCGTGCTCGACGGCCGCGCGCACGGCCTGCACCGCCTCGGTCACTTCGGCTTCTTCCGCAGCGAGGCGCGCGTGCTGTGGCCGCTGACGCTCGCCTGGCTGCGCGACGCCGCCTCGCCGTCGCTGCCGCTCGCCGCCTGATCCCTCACGTCGTCCAGCCCTCATGAATCCTGCCGAACTCTTCGCGCGTGCCCGCCGCTATCCGCTCGGCACGCGCCTGTTCTCGCGCGCCGTCACCTGGCGCGCGCCCTACTTCGCCTCGATCGCGCCGCGCTTCCTCGAGCTGCGCGCCGGCTTCTGCGAGGTAGCGATCCGCGACCGCCGCGCCGTGCACAACCATCTCGGCACCGTCAACGCGGTCGCCATGTGCGCGATGTGCGAGCTGGCCGCCGGCACCATGATCGACGCCTCGCTGCCCGCGGCCCTGCGCTGGATTCCGCGCGGCATGACGGTGCGCTACCTGAAGAAGGCCCAGGGCGATCTGGTGGTGCGCGCGACGCTCGACGAGATGCCCGGCGCCGAGCATCGCGGCGACGTCGCGGTGCCGGCGCGCGTGCGCAACGCCGCCGGCGAGATCGTCATGGAGGCCGACATCACGATGTACGTCTCGCCGAAGCGTGCGGCGTGAGCGCGAGCCGGCTCGTCCGGGCGCGGGAGGCGGGCGGCCGCGCTCCAGCCGTTACACTAGCGCTTCCGCATTCGATCGCCGGAATTGGCCATGAGCACCGAACACATCGTTACCGAGCTGCAGGATCGCGTCCTGACGATCCGCTTCAACCGCCCCGACAAGAAGAACGCCGTCAGCAGCGCCATGTACAACGCGTCCGCCGATGCCTTCAGTGGCGCCAGCACGAATCCGGAAGTGCGCGCGGTGCTGCTGACCGGCACCGACGACTGTTTCTGCAGCGGCAATGATCTCGGCGACTTTCTCAATTCCGGCGACGCCGTCGGCGCCGCGGTCGGCCGCTTCATGCGTTCGATGGTCGATTGCAGCAAGCCCATCGTCGCCGCCGTGACCGGCCCGGCGATCGGCGTCGGCACCACGGTGCTGCTGCACTGCGACCTGATCTACGCCGGCGAGAAGACCCGCTTCCAGATGCCGTTCGTCAACATCGGCATCTGCCCGGAGTTCGGTTCGAGCCTGATGCTGCCGGCGATGATGGGCCATCCGCGCGCTGCCGAACTGGTCCTGCTCGGCGAGATGTTCTCGGCGGCCAAGGCGCGCGAGTACGGCCTCGTCAACGACGTGCTGCCGGACGCCGAGGTGCACGCGCACGCCCGCGCCCAGGCGCTCAAGCTCGCCGCGCAGCCGCCGCAGGCAATGCGCACGTCCAAGGACCTGCTGAAGCGCTGGACGCGCGAGCGCGTCAAGGAAGTGATCGGCGTCGAAATCAATCATTTCGTGCCGATGCTCAAGCAGCCGGAAGCGCTGGAAGCGCTGGGCGCCTTCATGCAGAAGCGCAAGCCGGACTTCTCGAAGTTCGAGTAAGCCTTCCCCCCGGGCGTTTCCCCTATCGCCCGGCGGTCGCAGCCCTTACAGTCCCCGGGTCACACCGACTCCGGGGGATTTTCATGAAGACCACCAAGTGGCTGCTGGCGCTCGCGCTGGCGGCGAATGTCGCGGCCTGCAAACGCGCCGCCGAAGCGCCGGCGGCACCGGAAGCCGCCATCGCGCCGGCATGGAAACTCGACGAGAGCAAGCTGACGCCGCTGATGCGCTTCACGCCGGCCGATTTCGCGGCCGATGGCGGGGCCTGCAACGATCTCTATCACTACGTCAACGACAAATGGCTCGACGCCAATCCGATCCCGTCGGACCGTTCGAGCTGGGGTCCGTTCGACACCCTCGCCGAGCGCTCGCTCGACGTGCGTCACCAGATCGCCGAGCACATCGCCAGCGGCAAGCCGCAGGGCGGCATCGAGAAAATCATTGCCGACTTCTGGCTGTCGGGCATGGACGAGCAGAAGATCGAGCAGCTCGGCATCAGTCCGCTGAATGACCAGCTCAAGACGATCGAAGCGCTGAACGACGGCCCGGCCGTCGCCGACTACCTGCGCAAGATCGCCGCCGTCGGCCAGAACCCGCTGTTCGATTTCTCGCCGGAAGCCGACTTCAAGAACTCGTCGATGGAGATCGCCTACGCGATGCAGGGCGGCCTCGGCCTGCCCGACACGACGTACTACTTCGACGCCGACAAGAAGGACATCCGCGACGCCTACGAGAAGCACGTCGCCAAGGTGCTCGAGCTGTCCGGCATCGCCGCCGATGACGCTGTCAGGCAGGCAAAGACGGTACTGGCGTTCGAGACGCGTCTGGCCAAGGTGTCGAAGTCGCAGGAAGACCTGTCGCGCGATGCCTCGCTGTACTACAACCCGGTGACGCCGGAAGCCGCCGACAAGCTCGCGCCGAACTTCCCGTGGACGACGTTCATCGAGGCCCAGGGCATCGACGTGCCGGCCATGTTCTCGCTGGCGATTCCCGCCTTCCACGCCGAGGTCAGCAAGATGCTCGCCGACGTGCCGGTCGCGCAGTGGCAGAGCTATCTGCGCTACCACCTCGTCGACAGCGCCTCGCCGGCGCTGAGCACGGCGTTCGTCACCGAGAGCTTCGAGTTCCACAACAAGACGCTCGCCGGCCAGAAGGAACAGCGTGCGCGCTGGAAGCGCGTGCTGCGCATGGTCGAAGGCGAAGTCGGCGAAGCGATGGGCGAGCTGTACGTGCAGGTCGCCTTCCCGGCCTCGTCGAAGGCCAGCATGGAACAGCTCGTCGGCAATCTGCGCACGGCGCTGAAAGCGCGCATCGAGAAGCTCGGCTGGATGAGCGACGAGACCAAGCAGAGGGCGCTCGCCAAGTGGGCGACGTTCACGCCGAAGGTCGGTTATCCGGACAAGTGGCGCGACTGGAACGGCTTGCAGACCAGGCCGGATGACTACCTCGGCAACATCCTCGCCGCCGATGCCTTCAACTACCGCTGGCAGCTCGGCAAGATCGGCAAGCCGGTCGACAAGACCGAGTGGACGATGACGCCGCAGACCGTCAACGCCTACTACAATCCGCTGCAGAACGAGATCGTCTTCCCGGCCGCCATCCTGCAGCCGCCGTTCTTCGATGCGCAGGCCGACGCGCCGCTCAACTACGGCGCCATCGGCTCGGTGATCGGCCACGAGATGACGCACGGCTACGACGACCAGGGCGCGCGCTTCGGCCCGACCGGCAACTTCGAGGAATGGTGGACGGCCGCCGACAAGAAGAAATTCGAGGCGCTGACCGGCAAGCTCGTCGAACAGTTCAACGGCTACAAGACGCCGGGCGGCACGAAGGTCAACGGCCGTCTGACGCTCGGCGAGAACATCGCCGATCTCGGCGGCATCAACATCGCCTATGACGCCCTGCAGGCGGCGACCGCCGGCGAGCCCGATCCGAAGATCGACGGCCTGACGCGCGACCAGCGCTTCTTCGTCGGCTGGGCGACCGCCTGGCGCGGCCGCTACACGCCGGAGCTGGAGAAGGTGATCGTCGCTTCCGACCCGCATGCGCCGGACCGCTTCCGCGCGATCGGCGCCGCGTCGAACATGCCGGCCTTCGCCAAGGCCTTCGACTGCAAGAGTGGCGATGCCATGGTGCGCGAGGGCAAGCGGCAGATCGTCATCTGGTGACCGCCGCATGACGGAGACGAAGTCGCCGGCCACGGGGCCGGCGACTTCGTTCAGGGACAAAGTTGACGCATGCGTCATTTTTATTCATGCTCACCGCCAGCGCATTCGGAAAAACAGCGGAGGGACTCATGAGCGCGGGCAAGCGCGTCGCCGTCATCGGCGCCGGACCGTCGGGCATCGCGGCGGCCAAGGAATGCATCCAGCTCGGGCTCGGCGACGGCCTCGTCGTCTTCGAGAAATCGGACCAGGTCGGCGGCAACTGGGTGTTCCGCGAGCAGGAAGGCCATTCGAGTGTCTACGAAACGACGCACATCATCAGCTCGAAGTACTACTCCGAGTACGAGGACTTCCCCTTCCCCGACGGCGTGCCGGACTATCCGCACCACACGCATCTGAAAGCCTACTTCCAGGACTACGCGCGCCACTTCGGCGTGCTGCCGAAGATCCGCTTCCATACCGAAGTGCTGGGCGCGGCGCGCGATGCGCAGGGGCTGTGGCAGATCCGTTCGCGCGGGCCGGACGGCGAGAGGATCGAGAGCTTCGATGCGCTGCTGGTCGCCAACGGCCATCACTGGAATCCGCGCCTGCCGAGCTACCCCGGCCACTTCGACGGCGAGTTCATCCACTCGCACCAGTTCAAGCGCGGCGAAACGTTCCGCGGCAAGCGCGTGCTGGTCATCGGCGGCGGCAATTCGGCGGCCGACGTCGCCGTGGAGTGCGCGCGCGTCTCGCCGCACGTGTCGATCTCGATGCGCCGCGGCCACTGGTTCCTGCCGAAGTTCATGTTCGGCCTGCCCGGCGACGTGATCTACGAGCGCGCCGCCTGGCTGCCGAACTGGCTGCGCCAGTGGGCGATGCAGCTGACCGTGCACATGATCGGCGGCCGCAACGAGCGCTTCGGCTTGCAGAAGCCGAGCTACAAGATCCTGCAGGGCCACCCGACGCTGAACTCGGAGCTGATCTATTTCATCGGTCACGGCGAGATCAAGCCGCGCCCGGGCGTTGCGCGGCTCGACGGCAGGCGCGTGCATTTCAGCGATGGCAGCAGCGACGAGTTCGACACCATCGTCGCCGCGACCGGCTACAGGATCAGCTTCCCGTTCTTCGACAAATCGTTCATCGACTGGGAAGACACCCACTACGTGCCGCTGTGGCGCCGCATGTTCCACGAGAGCGTGCCGAACCTGTATTTCATCGGTCTGTTCCAGCCGATCGGCTGCATCTGGCCGCTCGCCGATTACCAGGCCCGCCTCGCCTGCCTCGACATCCTCGGCCGCTATCCGCGTCCGGCCGACATGAGGGCGAAGATCGAGGCCGAGCGTCGCCGTCCGCATTACCGGTTCGTCGAATCGCCGCGCCATTCGACGGAAGTCGACTACGCCGATTTCCGCCGCGAGCTGTTCGCCGAGCTGAAGAAGGCCGGCGACGGTCCGCACCCGCGGCCGAAGAACGCCTCGATCTTCCGCCTCAAGGAGGAAGCCTCGGCGACGAACCGCATGCGCGCCGCGTAGTGCAGCCGCCACGCGCCAGCGGCCATAATCACCGCATGCCCACCAAGCCCCCGCGCCGCGGCGCCACCACCAGCGGCAACCGCGAGCGCAACAAGGAAGCCAACCGCGCGGCGATCCTCGACGCCGCGCGGCGCTGCTTCATCGAGCAGGGCTACGACGCGATCACCATCCGCGACGTGATCCGCGCCAGCGGCCTCGCGGCGGGCACCTTCTACAACTACTTCCCCGACAAGGAAGCGGTGTTCCGCGCCCTGACCGATGTGCGTCTCGCGCATCTCGAGCAGCGCATCCACGCCTCGCGCCAGCACGCGGCGACCATCGAGGCCTTCTTCCACGACGCCTATCTCGGCGCGCTGCAGGAAGTGCAGGCCGATCCGGAATTCTTCGCGATGATGTTCCGCAACGAGGCGGTGCTGCGCGAGCTGTACAGCGACAACATTTTTGGCCTGATGCTGCGTTCGCTGAAGGATGACCTGCGCGAAGCCGTGGCGCGCGGCGTGTTTGCGGCCATCGACGTCGAGCTGCTGACGGCGATCTCCTTCGGCGCCGGCTACGAGCTGTGCCGCCTGATGGCCGAGCAGCCGCGGCACGAGCCCGAAATCGTCGCCCGCTACGTCACGCGGCTGTTCCTCGACGGCATGCCGGGCGTCGCCGGCCTCGCGCCGGCCGCGGCGCGGTCGGCGCAGACGCCGATGATCCGCATCGGCTCGCGCAAGCTGCGCGGCGCCGCGCGCTGAGCACGGCGCCGCCCGGCTTCAGCGCCGGGCCAGATGCCCGCCGCGCTGATCCGGCAACAGCACCGTCAGCACGCCGAGCAGCGGGAAGAAAGCGCAGGCCTGGTAGACCGCCTCGATGCCGTACAGATCGGCGAACCAGCCGAGCACGGCGGCGGCGATGCCGCCCATGCCGAAGGCGAAGCCGAAGAACAGGCCGGACACCGCGCCGACCTTGTCCGGCACCAGTTCCTGCGCGAACACCAGGATCGCCGAGAACGCCGAAGCGAGCACGAAGCCGATGATCGCGGCGAGCACGCCGGTCCAGGCGAGGTCCGCGTAGGGCAGCGCCAGCGTGAACGGCGCCACGCCGAGGATCGAGAACCAGATGACGCGCTTGCGGCCGATGCGGTCGCCGATCGGCCCGCCGAGCACGGTGCCGGCGGCGACCGCGAACAGGAACACGAACAGATAGAGCTGCGCGGCCTGCACGGACAGCGCGAAGCGGTGCATCAGATAGAAAGTGAAGTAGCTGGTGATGCTCGCCATGTAGAAATACTTGGAGAACACCAGCAGCATCAGCACCAGCATCGCCCGCCTGATCGCGCCGCGCGGCAGGCTCGACGGCGTCGCGCGCGGCTTGCTCGCCGCGGCGCGCTGCCGGGCGCGATACCAGACGCCGACCTGCCGCAGCACGACGATCGCCAGCAGCGCGGCGAGCGAGAACCAGGCGACGCTGCGCTGGCCGTGCGGCAGGATGATGGCCGCCGCCAGCAGCGGACCGACCGCGCTGCCGGCGTTGCCGCCGACCTGGAACAGCGACTGCGCGAGGCCGTGACGGCCGCCCGACGCCATGCGCGCGACGCGCGACGATTCCGGATGGAAGATCGACGAGCCGGTGCCGACCAGTGCCGCCGCCAGCAGCACGAAACCGAAGCTCGGCGCGAAGCCCAGCAGCAGCAGGCCGCACAGGGTGAAGCCCATGCCGACCGCGAGCGAGTTCGGCTGCGGATGCCTGTCGGTGTACAGGCCGATCGCCGGCTGCAGCAGCGACGCGCTGATCTGGTAGGTCAGCGTGATCAGGCCGATCTGCGCGAAGCTCAGCGCGAAACTGGCCTTGAGCAGCGGATAGATCGCGAGGATCAGCGACTGCATCATGTCATTGAGGAAATGCGCGAAGCTGATCGCGCCGAGCACGCCGAAACCGGTGCGCGGAACGGCGCCGGCGACGTTGGCCGCAGCGGCGGCGGGAGCGGCGCCCGCGGCAGCTTGCAGCGGGCTTTCGAGACGGGACGACATCTTCATTCTCCGGATGGCTATGCGGAATTCGCCTTCGGCGACGAACCCGGCGCGCATCGTAGGCGGCAAAATTCCGCCCGTCCTGCGAGAATGAGGCGACATCCTTCTCGATTGGGACATATCGATGGCCGATACGCGCTATCGCGCTTACGACCACGGCCCGGCGCCGGTCACGGCGATCGCCAATGACTATCGGGCCGGGCATTTCACGCACGAACACGAGCACCCCTACGCGCAGCTGATCTACGCGGTCAGCGGCGTGATGATCGTGCGCACCGAAGCCGGCCAGTGGGTCGTGCCGCCGACACGCGGCATCTGGATGCCGCCGCGCACGCAGCACGCCGTGCGCATGGTCGGCGCCGTGCAGATGCGCTCGACGTTCATCGACCCGGCGCTCGTCCCCGATCTGCCGACGCAGTGCGCGGTGCTGGCCGTTTCGCCGCTGCTGCGCGAGCTGATCGTCGCCGCCGTCGAACTCAAGCCGCCGCACGCGCCGGGCTCGCGCGGCGAGCACCTCTCGCAACTGCTGATCGACGAGCTGCGCACCTTGCCGTCGCTCGCGCTGCATCTGCCCGAAGCGCGCGATCCGCGGCTGAAGCGCATTTGCGCGCACTTGCTCGCCGAGCCGGCCGACAACAGCACGGCGACGCAATGGGCGCAGCGCCTGCACGTCGACGCCAAGACGATCCAGCGCCTGTTCGCGCGCGACACCGGCATGAGCTTCGGCCAGTGGCGCCAGCAGGCGCGCCTGCTGGCCGCGCTCGAACGCCTGGCGCGCGGCGAACGCGTGCTCGACACCGCGCTCGCGCTCGGCTACGCCAGCCCCGGCGCGTTCGCGACCATGTTCAAGCGCCAGTTCGGCGTCTCGCCGAGCGCGTACTTCCAGTGAAGGCGGCGCGCGCGCCATCGGTCTGGCGGCTTTCCCGAATGTCGGCCCGCGGCGCGCGCCAGTAGAATCCGCGCGTCCCCCGCACCCGCAAGGCAGGCCCCCATGAGCAAGACCCTTTCCGCCACGCTGATTCCCGGCGACGGCATCGGCCCCGAGATCGTCGACGCCACCCTCGCCGCGCTCGATGCGCTGGGCGTGTCCTTCGACTGGGACGTGCAGCAGGCCGGCCTCGCGGGCATCAAGGCGGCCGGCGATCCGCTGCCGGAAGCGGCGCTGGCCAGCATCCGCCGCACGCGGCTGGCGCTCAAGGGCCCGCTCGAAACGCCGTCCGGCGGCGGCTACCGCTCGAGCAACGTGCGCCTGCGCGAAGCGTTCAAGCTCTACGCCAACGTGCGCCCGACGCGCACGCTGATTCCCGGCGGCCGCTACGAGAACGTCGACCTGCTGATCTTCCGCGAGAACCTCGAGGGCCTTTACACCGGCTACGAGCACTACATCCCGATCGACGGCGATCCGGAAGCCGTGGCCATCGCCACCGGCGTCAACACGCGCCAGGGTTCGCACCGCCTGCTCGAATACGCCTTCGAGCACGCCATCGCCCTGGGCCGCAAGAAGATCGCCGTGGTGCACAAGGCCAACATCATGAAGGCGCTGACCGGCATCTTCCTCGACGAGGCGCGCAAGCTCTACAAGGCCCGCTACGCGGGAAAGATCGAGCTGCAGGAAGTGATCGTCGATGCCTGCGCGATGAAGCTGGTGCTGAACCCCTGGCAGTTCGACACGCTGGTGACGACCAATCTGTTCGGCGACATCCTCTCCGACCTCGCCGCCGGCCTGGTCGGCGGACTCGGCATGGCGCCGGGCGCCAACATCGGCACCGACGCGGCGATCTTCGAGGCCGTGCACGGCTCGGCGCCCGACATCGCCGGCAAGGGCATCGCCAACCCGGTCGCGCTGATGCTGGCGGCGGCGATGATGCTCGATCACGTGCAGCTCACAACCGAGGCCGCGCGCCTGCGCAAGGCGATCAACGACACCTTCAATGTCGATCAGGTGCGCACCGGCGATCTCGGCGGCAAGGCCGACACCAAGACGTTCACGAAAGCACTGGTGGCGCGCATCAAGAACAGCGTCTGAGGCCGCCAGCCGCCCGGCACCGACGACTACATCATCGTCGGCGGCAGCGTCGGCTGCGCGCTGCTGCGACCATGATGATCGCCGAGAAGGCCAGCGCGATGATTCGCGAGGATCGACGGCGCGCGCGACGAGACCTGCGTCGCGCCGCCGCACCGCTCAACAGATCTGCAAGGCCAGGCGGATCGTCAGCGCCAGCAGCAGCAGCGAGCCGAGCACGAACAATCCGAAACGCGCCTCGATCTTGTTGACCAGAGCCTGCACGAGGCTGTGCACGACACGCACGCCGACGTAGGCCCAGGCCAGCGCGACGCTGGCCTGCGAAGCGTCGCCGAGCAGGACGAGCGCGAGCACGACGGCGTAGAACAGCACCGGCTGCTCGTGCAGGTGGTTGTAGTTATCGGCCTTCCAGCGCACCTGCGGCGGCAGCTCCGCCATCTGCTCGCCGTTGATGCGCATCGGATCGAGCCGCATCTTCATGCGCATGATCGCCGGCACGCGCGTCGCGTACATCCACAGCCACATCACGAAGGTCCACAGCACGAGCGCGACCAGCGGCTGCAGCATCGCCTTTGCGATTTCCATGATCTCCCCTCTTGCCCTGATGCCAATGCGGCGCGGGCGACACCGTAGCGTGAAAGTGTGGCGCTGAAAATACAGCGTCGAAAGCGCAAAAGGCCGGGCGGTGCCCGGCCTTCGCGTACCGCGGACAGCCGGGTGAGCGCTTACTGCACGCGCTGCAGCACGGTGGCGACGCCCTGGCCCATGCCGATGCACATGGTGGCGAGACCGAACTCGGCGTTCTTGTCGTTCAGCACGTGCGCCAGCGCGCCGGTGATGCGCGCGCCCGAGCAGCCGAGCGGATGGCCGAGCGCGATCGCGCCGCCGCGGATGTTGACGCGGTCCATGCGCTCGGTGAGCTTGAGGTCCTTGAGCACGGCCAGCGACTGCGCGGCGAACGCTTCGTTGAGCTCGAAGTAGTCGATGTTGTCGATTGACAGGCCGGCACGCTTCAGCGCCTTCTGCGACGCCGGCACCGGGCCGATGCCCATGATCGACGGGTTGCAGCCGGCCGAGGCCATGCTGACGACCTTGGCGAGCGGCTTGAGGCCGAGCGCCTTGGCCTTGTCGGCCGACATCACCAGCAGACACGAGGCGCCGTCAGAAATGGCCGAGCTGTTACCTGCGGTGACGCTGCCCTTCGGGTTGAAGGCGGGCTTGAGCTTGCCGAGGTCGGCCAGATTGGCATCGGCGCGCACCACTTCGTCGTAATCCACGACCAGCGGCGCGCCGTCGGCGTCGTGGCCTTCGACTGTCACCATCTCGTTCTTGAACTCGCCGTTCTTCCACGCGGTGTAGGCCTTCTGGTGCGAGGCGAGCGCGAATTGGTCCTGCTGCTCGCGCGAGACTTGGTGGGTCTGCGTCAGCATCTCGGCGGTCAGGCCCATCATCGCCGAAGCCTTGGCGGTGTTGAGCGACAGCTCCGGCGCGCCGTCGAAGCCGTGCGTCATCGGCACGTGGCCCATGTGCTCGACGCCGCCGACGATGAAGGTGTCGCCGACGCCGGCCTTGATGCTGCCGACGGCGGCGTGCAGCGCCGTCATCGACGAGCCGCACAGGCGGTTGACGGTCTGCCCGGACACGCTCTGCGGCAGGCCGGCGAGCAGCGCGGCGTTGCGCGCGATGTTGAAGCCCTGTTCGAGCGTCTGGATCACGCAGCCCCAGATCACGTCCTCGACCTCTTCTGGCTTGACGGCCGGATTGCGCTTGAGGATTTCCTGCATCAGGTGCGCGGACAGCGCCTCGGCGCGCACATTGCGAAACACGCCACCGCGCGAACGGCCCATCGGCGTGCGGATCGCGTCGACAATCACGACATCAGTCATTGCAAATCTCCAAAAAGAATTCCTTGCGCGCGGGCTTACTTGGGAAAGTAGAGCCTGCCTTCCGCGGCCATCTTCTTCATCGACTCGGTCGGCTCGTAGAGCTTGCCGAGGTGCGCGTACTTGGCGCACTTGTCGAGGATGGTCTTCATGCCGATCGTGTCGGCGTACTTGAGCGCGCCGCCACGGAACGGCGGGAAGCCGATGCCCATGATCAGGCCCATGTCGGCTTCGGTCGGCGTTTCGACGATGCCGTCGTCGAGGCAGCGCACCGTCTCGATGATCATCGGCAGCATATGCCGGTCGATGATCTCTTCCTCGCTCATGTCGACCTGGCCCTTCTGGACCGGCTTGAGCAGCTCGTAGGTCGTCGGATCGGCGAATTTCTTCGGCTTGCCCTTCGGATCGGTTTCGTACTTGTAGAAGCCGACGCCGTTCTTCTGGCCGAAGCGCTTGTTCTCGTACATCACGTCGAGCGCGGTCTTCTCGCCGGTCGTGTTCTTCATGCGGTCCGGATAGCCTTCCGCGAGCACGTCGCCGACGTGGTGCGAGGTGTCGATGCCGACCACGTCCTGCAGGTAGGCCGGGCCCATCGGCCAGCCGAAGCCTTCCATGACCTTGTCGATCTTCACGAAGTCGGCGCCGTCGCGCAGCGCGCCGAGGAAGCCGTAGAAGTACGGGAAGAGGATGCGGTTGACGAGGAAGCCCGGGCAGTTCTTGACGACGATCGGCGTCTTGCCCATCGCCGCCGCGTAGGCGGCGACCGTGGCGATCGCTTCCTTCGACGTCTTCTCGCCGTAGATCACCTCGACCAGCGGCATGCGATGCACCGGATTGAAGAAGTGCATGCCGAGGAAGTTCTCGGGATGCTTCACCGCCGTGGCCAGTTCGTCGATCGAGATCGACGAGGTGTTCGAGGCGATGATCGTGCCTTCCTTGACCTGCGCCTCGGTCTCGGCGAGCACGCTCTTCTTGATCTTCGGATTCTCGACGACGGCCTCGACGACGATGTCGACCGTCTTGAAGTCGCCGTAGTTCAGCGTCGGGCGGATCGTCGACAGGATGTGGCCGGCCTTCTCAGGCGTCAGCTTCTTGCGCTCGACCTGCTTGGACAGCAGCTTGTTGGCTTCCTCCATGCCGAGGTCCAGCGCCTTGTCGGCGATGTCCTTCATGATGACCGGAACGCCCTTCACCGCCGACTGGTAGGAGATGCCGCCGCCCATGATGCCGGCGCCGAGCACGGCCGCGTGCTGCACCTTCTTGCCGGCCTTGACGTAGGCCTTGCCCTTCTTCTTGATCAGCTGGTCGTTGAGGAACAGGCCGATCAGCGCGTCCGCCTGCGTGGTCTTGGCGATCTTCGCGAAAGCCTGCGATTCGATCTTCAGCGCCTCGTCGCGGCCCTTGCCGGCGGCCTTCTCGATCGCGCTCACGGCGGCGAGCGGCGCCGGATAGTTCTTGCCGGCCTGGCCGGCGATGAAGGCCTTCGAGGTGCTGAACACCATCATGGCCTCGATCGGGTTCAGCTGCAGCTTGCCGGTCTTCTGCGCGCGGCGCGCCTTCCAGTCGTACTTGCCCTCGGCCGCCTGCTGCAGGAGCTTGAGCGCCGCGGCGCGCAGCTTGTCCGGCGCCACGACGGCGTCGACCGCGTGCACCTTCAGCGCCGCGTCCGGCTTCTGCTGCTCGCCGCCGGCGATCCACTCGATCGCGTTGTCGGCGCCGATCAGGCGCGGCAGGCGCACCGTGCCGCCGAAGCCCGGGAACAGGCCGAGCTTGGCTTCCGGCAGGCCGATCACGGCCGTGCTGCTGGACACGCGGTAATCGGTCGACAGCGCCATCTCGAAACCGCCGCCGAGGGCGATGCCGTTGATCGCCGTGACGGTCGGGAACGGCAGGTCTTCGATGGCGCTGAACGACTTGTTGGACTCCTCGAGCCAGCCGACGATGTCCTCTTCGGAACGCTGGAAGCTGGCGCCGAACTCCGTGATGTCGGCGCCGACGATGAACACGTCCTTGGCGCTGGTGACGATCAGGCCCTTGATGGCACCGTCCTTCTTCAGCGCCTCGGCGGCCTGGCCAAGCTCCTTGACGGTCGCCGCGTCGAACTTGTTGATGGCGTCGCCCTGGCGGTCGAAACGCAGTTCGGCGTAGCCGTTGTCGATTTTTTCGACCAGGAGGGACTGCCCCTGAAACATGGGCGCATTGGACATGCGAGCTACCTCTCTCAACGATGGGAAAAACGATCGGCGCGATCGACAATCCGCATTACCGCGCCGCTGGATTTCGGGAGGCGGCCATCATAGCGGCCGCGCCACGCCGGTGAAACCCGAGGCGCGGCCGCCCAAACTGCGCGCCGCGCCATGCCGCCGCCCTACGCTGGCGAGCGCATGTGTTTATTTTTTGACAACGTTTTTATCGCCCCCTACACTCCGAGGCATCTTTTCGGGGGAAAAGTCAAGGGGAGCAGATGGCGTACCCGGAATGTCCGCTTGGCAGCGCATTGAGGAGGCCTGAAGGCCGCCGCGCCGCCGTGTCGCGTGCTCGCGCCGGAGGTTCCCTCAGGCCCGTCTCCACCGCCGTCCCTTGCTGCCCGCAACGAGCCGTTTTCCCACGTTCTCCGGTGGACCTGTGGCGTGCCAGTGCGCGTCGCTGCCAGGGCTCCATACGGTGCGCGTATCCCTGGCCGACACGGCCGCAACCCGTATGGAGCTTGTCACGCTTATGAAGAAGTCCGCGAAGAAGGGCCCGGCCAAAGCTGCCAAGGCTGCGAAGAAGACGGTCGCCAAAAAGGCTGCCGCCAGGAAACCGGCGAAGAAGGCACCGGCCAAGAGCAGCGTGAAGAGCCCGCTCGCCTCGCTGAAGTCGAAGGCCAAGAGCGCCGTCAGCAGCGCGAAAAAGGCCGTGAAGAAGGCCAGGGCGGCGGTCAAGAAGAACGAGGCCAAGGCCAAGAAGGCGGTCAAGAAGGTGCAGACCACGGCGAAGAAGGTCCAGGCCACTGCCAAGAAGGAAGTGAAGAAGGCCCAGGTCGCGGTCAAGAAGGACGTCGAGAAGGTCCAGGCCGCGGTCAAGAAAGTCGAGGTCAAGGCCAGGAAGGAAGTGAAGAAGGTCGAGGTCAGGGCCAAGGAAGCGGTCGCCGCCGTCGAGAAGAAGGTCGCCGAAGTGAGCGAGCCGGTGGTCGCCGCCGTCGAGAAGATCACGCCCTCGCCGCTGTCGCGCGCCTTCCTCGCCACCTCGCAGGGCAAGAAGGAAGCTGCCGAACATTCCGGCGACGCCCCGGCGGGCAGCGAAACCGGCGCCGCCGGCGACACCCAGAGCAGCGGCGCGCTGCCCTGAATCCGCCGCCGCCGCGCCAAGGCCCGCCCCCGGCGGGCCTTTTTGTTTGCGCCGCCGCAGGCGACAATCGTCGTTCCATCCGCTCATCCGCATGAACACATAAATGAGCCTCACGCTCGAGCAAAGCACGGCGCTCTGCAGCCTGCTGTCCGATGTCAGCCGCCTGCGCCTGCTGCTCCTGCTCGAGCATTACGAGTTGACGGTGGCGGAACTCACCGAGGTCACCGATCTCGCGCAGAGCCGCGTGTCGACGCATCTGGCGCGGCTCAAGCGCGCCGGCCTCGTGCAGGACAAGCGCAGCGGCAACGCGGCCTACTACTCGGCGCTGAGCCACGACGGCGAGGCCTCGACCTTCTGGAATCTCCTGCGCGGCACGCTCGATGACGGCCAGGCGCGCGTCGACAGCGAACGCGCGGCCCAGGTCATCGCCAAGCGCAAGCAGGGCCAGACCTGGGCGGAATCGGTCGCCGGGCGCATGGAGCTGCACTACTCGCCGGGCCGCACCTGGGAGGCGACGGCGCGCGCGCTGATCGGCCTGCTCAACCTCGGCGACGTCGTCGATCTCGGCTGCGGCGACGGCGTGCTCGCCGAGCTGATCGCCGAGCGGGCCGGCAGCGTGACCTGCGTCGACGTCAGCCCGACCGTGATCGCCGCCGCCCACAAGCGCCTGCGGCAGCTGTCGAACGTGCGCTTCGTCGAAGCCGACATGCACGCGACGCAGCTGCCCGCCGCGCAGTACGATCACGTGTTCCTGATGCACACCCTCGCCTACACGCGCGAGCCGAAGGCGGTGCTGCAGGAGACGGCGCGCCTGCTCAGGCGCGGCGGCCGGCTGATCGTCGCGGCGCTCGCCGAGCACACGCACGAGGAGACCATGCGCGCCTACGACCATCTCAACCTCGGCATCAGCCCGGACAGGCTGCGCAAGCTGCTGGCGGGCTGCGGCTACCACGTCGAGAGCTGCCGCATCAGCTCGCATGAACCGCGGCCGCCCTACTTCGGCGTGGTCACGGCGCTGGCGCGCAAGATCAGCTGAGATAAAGACGAAACCACAGATTTCACAGGCAAGTGCATCGGTCCCGGTGCCTTCCTTATCGGATCCAAGAGCGGCATCCAGGGACCCGGTGGCGGGGCCCCTGCCCTGGATTCCCGCGTTCGGGGGAATGACGACGCAATGGAGAGCGGGGTCACTGATCGGACGTGATCACGGGGTGCTTTCGAATCTGTGTGAATCTGTGTGAATCTGTGAAATCTGTGGTTCGCTGTTACGCGCTCGCCACCGGCAGATCGTCCGCCCACAGGCATTTGCCCTTGTCGGCGATCTTCTTGAGCCGCGCCTGGTGCGCGGCGCGTTCGGCGGCATCGGCCATGATGACCGGCAGCGGAGCGTCGCTGGCGCCGAGCAGTTCGGCGAAGCGCGAGCGGCGCGTCTGGCCGCCGCCGTCGCTGTCGAGCACCAGCATGCTCTGGCCGCCGGTCATCGCCAGGTAGACGTCGGCCAGCAGGCGCGCGTCGAGCAGGGCGCCGTGGAACTCGCGGTTCGAGTTGTCGACGTTGTAGCGCTTGCACAGCGCGTCGAGATTGACCTTCTGGCCGGGATGCAGGCGCCGCGCCATGCTCACCGTGTCGGTGATGACGCAGACCTCCTCGAGCTTGCGCAGGATGCCGGCGCGCGCGAACTCGGCATTGAGGAAGCCTATGTCGAACGAGGCGTTGTGGATGATCAGCTCGGCGCCCTCGAGATATTCCCAGATCTGCCGGGCGAGCGCGGCGAAGGTCGGTTCGCCGGCGACGCGCTCGTTGGTGATGCCGTGCACCTTGATCGCGCCGGCGTCGATCTCGCGTTGCGGATTGATGTAGCGATGCAGATTGTTCTGCGTCGGCCGCCGGTTGCGCAGCTCCACGCAGCCGAGCTCGATGATGCGATGGCCGAGCTCGACTTCGAGGCCGGTGGTTTCGGTGTCGAGGATGATCTGGCGCGTCACGACGCGGCTCCGGCGGCCGCCGTCGCCGCGCTGTCGCGCTGCGCGAGGCCGACGCCTTCGTTGGCGAGCCGGTCGGCCTCTTCGTTGCCGGGATCGCCGTTATGGCCCTTGACCCACTTCCAGTCGATGCGATGGCGCTGCGCGGCGGCGTCGAGCGCCTGCCAGAGATCCTGGTTCTTCACCGGCTTCTTGTCGGCCGTCTTCCAACCGCGCGCCTTCCAGTTCGGCAGCCACTGCGTCAGGCCCTGCATGACGTAGACCGAATCGGTGTAGAGCGTGATGTCGCAGGACTGCTTCAGCGCATTGAGCGCTTCGATCGCCGCACGCAGTTCCATGCGATTGTTGGTGGTCGCCAACTCGCCGCCGTTCAGCGTGCGGCGGTGCTCGCCGTACTGCAGCACGGCGCCCCAGCCGCCCGGCCCGGGATTGCCCTTGCAGGCGCCATCGGTATAGATCGTGATGCGTTTCGACGCGGTGGCTTCGCTCATGCGCGGATTCTAGTGCACGGAAGCGGCGGCAGGGGCCGGCGGCGGCGCCCCGTTCCGCGCCTCTCTCCGCGCAGCGCCAGCTCGGCGCGTGGTCACGCGCGTTGCGGCGACCGCGCGGCGCATCGGCCGACTCAGGGTGTCGGCTTCGGCTCGCCGTCGAGACCCTGGCGCTGCGCGGCGGGCGCGGTGACACCGACCAGCGGCCGGATCTGCGCGCGCTGCAGCTTGCCGACGAAGTTGATCGGCAGCACGCGCTTGCGCGCGACGATCAGATAGCTCTCGGCGAACGGCGCGAGCAGATCGCCCGGCGTCCACGGATGCGTGCTCGAATGCGGCGAAATCCACGGAAAGCCCGGACCGAAGCGGCGAATCTCGGAAATCTCGAAATCGAGCAGCTGCAGCCAGTCGCCGACGCGACCGGCGCCGTAGAAGCGCGCGCCGGGCGGAAACACGCGCGAGCGCAAGCCGAGGCGCGTACGCCAGGCCGATACGCCCCAGGGACTGAAGGCGAGCACGAACAGGCGGCCACGATCATTGAGCACGCGCGCCGCCTCGCGCAGCACCTTGTGCGGCGATTCGCAGTACTCGAGCGTGTGCGGCAGGATCACGGCGTCGATGCAGCGCTCGGGCAAGGGCAGATGCTCCGGATCGACGATCGCCGACGAGCCGTCGCCCATCACGGTGCCGAGCACGGCGCGATGCAGGGTCTCGGCACCTTCGAGCAGGCGCGTGCCGCCGGCCCAGCTGCCGATCTGCAGCACGTGGCGGCCGAAGATTTCGGGCAGCTGGCGGCGCAGTTCGCGCGCCTCGAACTGCAGCAGGCGCTGTCCGCGCGCCGAATCGGACCAGCGTTCGAGCGTGCGGCGATCGAACAGCCTGCTGCTGCGGGGGTGACGTCGCGGCGTCATCGCACTACCCTCCTCGATACGTTCCTGCATACCGTGTCAGCCATCATACCCCCGCCGTGACGACCGTCCAGCCGCTGCCCGCGTTCACCGACAACTACCTGTGGCTCGTCACGCAGGGCGACGAGGTGCTGGTCGTCGATCCGGGCGATGCGGCCGTCGTGCAGCGCCATCTCGAGGCGCAGGCGCTGCGCCTGCGCGCGATCCTCGTCACCCATCACCATCCCGACCACACCGGCGGCATCGCCGCCCTGCGCGCGCGATGGGACGTGCCGGTCTACGGCCCGCGCGCCGAGGCCGCGAAGATCGGCGAGCTGAGCGAGGCGCTCGACGGCGGCGACACGATAGACGTGCTCGGCGCGCGCTACGCGGTGCTCGCCGTGCCGGGCCACACGCTGGGCCACATCGCCTTCCACGACGCCGCGGCGCAACGCCTGTTCTGCGGCGACACCCTGTTTTCGGCCGGCTGCGGGCGGCTGTTCGAAGGCACGCCGGCACAGATGCACGCGTCGCTGCAGACGCTCGCCGCCCTGCCCGATGCCACGGCGGTGCATTGCACGCACGAGTACACGCTGTCGAATCTCTCCTTCGCCGCCGCCGTCGAACCGGACAACGCCGACCTGCAGGCGCGCATCGAGGAGGCCGGCCGCCTGCGCGCCGCCGGCCGGCCGACGCTGCCGAGCACGATCGGCGCCGAGAAGCGTTACAACCCCTTCCTGCGCACGCGCGTGGCGGCCGTCCGCGCCGCCGCCGAGCGCCAGGCCGGCAGCGCGCTCGACGGCGAGGTCGCCGTGTTCGCCGCACTGCGCCGCTGGAAGGACGGCTTTCGCGGCTGAGGTCCTGCATACCGCTGCAGCAATCTTCGCAACAAGGACGATGAGAACGATGGACGCATGCCTGTTCCGCGCGCCGCTGCTGGCGGCGCTGGTCCTGACCGCCGCGGCTGCCGCGGCGCAGCCAGACGAAGCCGCGACCGCGCCGGCGACCCGCGCGCCGGCGGCCCCGTCACCGGCCGACCGCGCGCGCGAGATCAGCCGCATCCGCGGCGAACGCGGCATCGACGTCTGCCGGCTGTCGGCCGACGGCACGCGCAAATACCAGGGCATCACGCAGGGCTACGAGCGCGGCCAGGTGCAGATCCTGGTGCGCGTGCTCGACGCCAGGACCGGCGAAGCGGTGCCCGGCGTGCGCGAAACCAACGTCTGGGACGATCCGGCGAACTGGTCGATCTGCGCGCCGTAGCGCCCGTCGCAGCCACGAAAAACGTCCGCCGTCAAGCAAATCGTGGATCAGCTTGATGAGGAGAAAGCCAAATCAAGCAGCGTGTTCGGTGGGATTTGAACCGCCGCGATGCCCTTGGCGCTCCATGTGCCCAGGGCAACATGGCATCGCTGCAACGCGCCTCGGCACAGCCCGCCGCCGCTGGACATCCAAGCAAGACTTACCCTTTGGCCAACTATCGCAATTCTCTTGACCGTGAAGCGAGCTTTAAGGTTATGGTTGGAAGACAGAGGAGTCCAGCATGACCAAGCGCATTCTTCATGTCGTCAGCAACGTGGCCAACTATGAAGATCAATCCGACCCCACGGGACTGTGGCTGTCCGAATTGACCCATGCCTGGGAGGTTTTCGAGGCGAAGGGGTATGCGCAACGCATCGTCAGTCCCGCAGGCGGCGTTTCGCCGCTGGAGCCACGCTCGCTCAAGTGGCCGTTTGCGGACGCTTCCGTCAAGGCATGGCTCGCGGACAAGAACAGGCATGCATTGCTGTCGAATACGGCCCGGCCCAGCGAAATTGATTCGTCGGAATTCGATGCCATCTATTTCACCGGCGGACATGCCGTGATGTGGGATTTTCCCGACAGTGCAGGCTTGCAGAAAATCACACGCGAAATCTACGAGCGTGGCGGCATCGTCTCTTCGGTCTGCCACGGATATTGCGGACTGCTCAATACGAGGCTGTCGGATGGAAGTTCGCTCGTGGCTGGCCGCCGCGTGACGGGTTTTTCCTGGAACGAAGAAGTCTTGGCGGGCGTCGCCAAGAAGATGCCCTACAACGCCGAAGAGGAAATGAAACGGCGCGGTGCGCTTTACGAAAAGGCGCTGCTGCCGTTCGTTTCCAAGGTAGTTGTGGATGGCCGGTTGGTCACCGGCCAGAATCCGAACTCAGCCAAGGCGACGGCTGCGAAGATTGCGTCCTTGCTGTGACGGTTTGGGCCGGGTCGCAGCCTCGGCCACTGCTTTCATTTCGACAGGCAAGACCTGCGCCAGCACGCGCCTGGCATTGCTGGCGCAATCGACGTCGTCGGGCTTGGCTTCGATATCAGCCAGGATTTCGATCAGTTGCGCCTTGCTCCGCGCAAGCCGGGCTTGCATGGCTTCGATGTCCTGCACCTTGCGTTGCAGGGCGCCAATCAATTCATCGTGCTGCCATTGGGACAAGTCAGCCGGCACCAGATTGCGGATTTCATCCAGCGAGAAACCCGCCTGCTGCGCGCTGGTGATGATGTGCAGCACCACCAGGGCATCCGGTGAATAGTCCCGATACCCATTGGCTTGCCGGCTTGCCGTGCGGAGCAAGCCGGAGGATTCGTAGAACCGGATACGCGAGGCGGTGAGTCCACTCTTTTTCGCCAATTCGCCAATTTTCATGGAGCCTCACCCGGCGCTTGACATTGAAGTTAACTTCAATCTTAGGCTCTGCGCTTTCAATAGGCAAAGCCTCTGTCATGAAGCTCTTTTCTCCGCTTGAACTCCCCCATGGTTCGGTCATTCCGAACCGTATCGCCAAGGCCGCCATGGAAGAGAACATGGCCGACAACGACCATGCGCCTTCGACCGAGTTGCTGCGTCTTTATCGCGCCTGGGCCGAAGGCGGAGCGGGTCTCATCATCACCGGCAACGTGATGGTGGATGCGCGGGCCATGACCGGCCCCAGCGGCGTGGTGTTGGAAAACGATCATCATCTTGGCCGATTCCGCGCGTGGGCCGAAGCGGCTCGTGCGCACGGCGCGCAGGTGTGGATGCAGATCAATCATCCCGGCCGGCAGATGCCGGCGGGGCTGGGTCAGGAGACGTGGGCACCTTCCGCGATCGCGCTCGATCTTGGCAGGCAGTCGAACCGATTTCGAACGCCGCGTGCAATGACGGAAGCCCACATTGCCGAAGTCGAAAAACGCTTCGTGGACACCGCGCTTCTTGCCGAGCGCGCGGGATTCACCGGCGTGGAAATCCATGCGGCGCACGGTTACCTGCTCAGTCAATTCCTCTCGCCGCTGGCCAACCAGCGGCAGGATCGCTGGGGCGGAAGTATCGAGAACCGCGCGCGGCTGCTGCTCGACATCGTTCGCCATGTGCGCGCTGTCGTGTCGCCCGGCTTCGCCGTGGCGGTCAAACTCAACTCGGCTGATTTCCAGCGAGGAGGATTTTCGCCGGAAGATGCGCAGGTGGTGGTGTCCATGCTCGCGCCGCTGGGCGTTGATCTCGTCGAACTTTCCGGCGGTAGTTATGAGGCGCCGGCGATGATGGGCGCAGCTCGCGATGAGCGAACCTTGGCGCGTGAAGCCTACTTCCTCGAATTCGCCCGCGACATCGCCAAGGTGGCAACGATGCCGCTGATGGTCACCGGCGGCATTCGGCGGCGTGAGGTCGCAGAGAAGGTGATCGAAAGCGGTGTTGCGATGGCCGGGATTGCCACGGCGTTGGCCATAGAGCCGAATTTGCCTCGGAATTGGCGAAACGGAAAATCCGATGCGCCGGCACTCAAGCCCATCACTTGGAAGAACAAGCCGCTCGCGGCAACGGCGCACATGGCGGCGGTCAAATATCAACTGACCCGCCTCAGCCACTGCCGAAGGACAGCCCCGGGTGTTTCACCTCTCTGGGCATTGATCCTTTCGCAACTGGCCATGAAGCGTCGTGCGAAGCGGTATCGCCTTTGGATGGAAACGCGATTCGTCAAACGTGGAGCATGAGGCCAAGGCCATGCCAGAGAAAGCGCATGTAATGGCGGATGGCCGGTTCACCGAAGTTGATTTCGGTGGGCATACGGTCGAAGTGCCGACGGGTGGCTATTACGATCGTTTCCGGATGAATCCGGATCTCGACGAAGTGGCGCGAGATCCTGCCGCTGGAAACATCGATTATTTCCGCCGTATGCCGAAGCAGAAGGTCGTCACCAGGGCAGGGCCAGCTTGACGTAGTCCAGCGAAATGCGATGCTGGAGTCATCGTGAAACGAAAAAGGCCGCGGCATGCGCCGCGGCCTTTGTCTTGCCGCTCGCTGCGTCGAAGCGACGCTCAGTGCGCCCGCGCCTCGGCGGCCGCCGCTTCCGCCGCCGACTTCGGCTCGGCCTCGACGCGCGGCTCCGGCATCCGCTCCAGTGCGATCTTCAGCACTTCCTCGATCCAGCGCACCGGCTCGATGTTGAGCGTCGACTTCACCGTCTCCGGAATGTCGGCGAGGTCCTTGACGTTGTCATGCGGGATGCAGACGGTCTTGATGCCGCCGCGCTGCGCCGCCAGCAACTTCTCCTTGAGCCCGCCGATCGGCAGCACTTCGCCGCGCAAGGTGATCTCGCCGGTCATCGCCACGTCGGCGCGCACCGGGATGTCGGTCAGCGCCGACACCAGTGCCGTGCACATCGCGATGCCGGCCGACGGACCATCCTTCGGCGTCGCGCCTTCCGGCACGTGCACGTGGATGTCGCTGGTCTCGTAGAACTTCGGATCGATGCCGAATTTCTTCGAGCGTGCGCGCACCACGGTCAGCGCGGCCTGGATCGACTCCTGCATGACGTTGCCGAGCGAACCGGTCTGCGTCATCTTGCCCTTGCCCGGCGCCAGCGCGGCTTCGATCGTCAGCAGCTCGCCGCCGACTTCGGTCCACGCCAGGCCGGTGACCTGGCCGATCTGGTTCTTCTCTTCGGCGCGGCCGTAGCGGAACTGCGGCACGCCGAGATACTTGTCGAGATTGGCCTTCGTCACCTCGATGCTGCCGATGTCCTTCCTGGTCAGCAACTCCTTGACGACCTTGCGGCAGATCTTGCTGATCAGGCGTTCCAGCGAGCGCACGCCGGCCTCGCGCGTGTACAGGCGCACGATCTCGCGCAGCGCCTCGTCGCCGACGCTCAGCTCGCCGTCGCGCACGCCGTTGTTCTTCATCTGCTTCGGCAGCAGATACTGCTTGGCGATGGCGACCTTCTCGTCCTCGGTATAACCCGGCAGGCGGATCACTTCCATGCGGTCGAGCAAGGGGCCCGGAATGTTCAGGGTGTTCGCGGTGGCGATGAACATCACGTCCGAGAGGTCGTACTCGACTTCGAGGTAGTGGTCCTGGAACGTGCTGTTCTGCTCAGGATCGAGCACCTCGAGCAGCGCCGCCGACGGATCGCCACGGAAATCCATGGCCATCTTGTCGATCTCGTCGAGCAGGAACATCGGGTTCTTGACCCCGACCTTGCTCATGTTCTGGATGATCTTGCCCGGCATCGAGCCGATGTACGTGCGGCGGTGGCCGCGAATCTCGGCCTCGTCGCGCACGCCGCCGAGCGACATGCGCACGAACTTGCGGTTCACGGCGTCGGCGATCGAGCGGCCGAGCGAGGTCTTGCCGACGCCCGGCGGACCGACGAGGCAGAGGATCGGCCCCTTCAGCTTCTTCATGCGCGCCTGCACGGCCAGGTATTCGACGATGCGTTCCTTGACCTTCTCGAGGCCGTAGTGGTCCTCGTCGAGCTTCTTCTGCGCGAGGTCGAGGTCGATGACGGTCTTGGTGCGTTTCTTCCACGGCACCGAGGTCAGCACGTCGAGGTAGTTGCGCACGACGGTCGCTTCCGCCGACATCGGCGGCATCATCTTCAGCTTGTTCAGCTCGGCGACGGCCTTGACCTTCGCCTCCTTGGGCATGCCGGACTTCTCGATCTTGCCGGCCAGCTCTTCCTGCTCGTTGGGCGCGTCCTCGTTTTCGCCGAGCTCCTTCTGAATGGCCTTCATCTGCTCATTCAGGTAGTACTCGCGCTGGTTCTTCTCCATCTGCTGCTTGACGCGCGTGCGGATCTTCTTCTCGATCTGCAGCACGTCGATCTCGCTTTCCAGCTGGCGCATGACGTGGTCGAGACGCGCGCGCGCGTCGTCGATCTCCAGCACTTCCTGCTTGTCCTCGAGCTTGAGGTTCAGGTGCGCGGCGATGGTGTCGGCGAGACGGCCCGGCGAATCCATGCTGGCCAGCGACGGCAACAGCTCGGCGGGAATCTTCTTGTTGAGCTTCGCGTAGGCCTCGAACTGCGCGAGGATCGAGCGCGTCGCGGCGTCGACTTCCTTGTCGTCAGTGGTCGCCAGCTTGTCGTCGGGCAGCTGCGTGCACTCCGCGGTCAGGAAGCGCCCTTCGAAATTGAAATCACTGATGCGCGCGCGGTGCACGCCTTCGACGAGCACCTTCACGGTGCCGTCCGGCAGCTTCAGCATCTGCAGGATGCTGGCCAGCGTGCCGACCCGGTAGAGGTCGTCGGCGCGCGGCTCGTCGGTGTCAGCGGTCTTCTGCGCGACCAGCAGGATGCGCTTGTCGTCCTGCATCGCCGCCGACAGGGCCTTGATCGATTTCTCGCGGCCGACGAACAGCGGGATCGCCATGTGCGGAAACACGACCACATCGCGCAGCGGTAAAACGGGTGCGGTGCGTTCGGTCTGTTTGTCCACGAGATCTCCTGGTTGATGTCCGGCATTATGCCGGCTCGCCAAATAAGCGATGTGGCTCTGATGCGGCCATCGTCGCAAGAATCAAGCCGCGCATCGGGTCACGCACAGACATCTGTCACGGCATCAACGACTTGGCGACCGTCCGGAGCAACCCGGACCTGCCGCCGCGGGCACTGTGGACTCAGCGTACCGTGAAGCGCGCGACGCCGCTTGCATGCTCCGCGCCGTCGCCGCCGCGCACCAGCGCCCGCAACACGTGCGCGCCGCCGCGCAGCGGCCAGTCGTAGTACGGCCCGCGCGTCTCGGCGACGACCTGGCCGTCCAGTTCCCAGCGCACCACCGCGACGGGCTCGCGCCACGCCAGCTCGAAGCGAAACGCCTGCAGCGCCTCGGGTATGCGCGGATCGCGCGCCAACAGGAGACCATCGAAAGGCTGTGCGAGTTCGGGCACGGCGGGCGCCTCGTCGTCGTCGGCGGCGGCCGGCGCGGCGTCGCCGGCGGCGGCGACGCGCTGCGCGCGCAGCGCCGCGTCGGCCGGCAGCCGCGCCAGCAGCGAGCGCGTCAGCAGCGCCGGCCCGCGCGCGCCGGTCACGCCTTCCGTCGCCCGCCCGGACAGATTGCCGATCCACACGCCGACCAGCCAGCGGCCGTTGTAGGCGACCGTCCAGGCGTCGCGGTAATCACTCGAGGTGCCGGTCTTCACGGCGGTGGCGACCGGGAAGCGCAGCACGCCGCCTTCGCCGAATTCGAGCAGGCGCGCCGAGGCATCGGACAGGATGCCGCTCACGGCGCGCGCCGCCTCGCGGCTGTAGGCGGCGCGCGGCGGCGGACGCGGCGCCGATTCGTCGAGCACCGTCAGCGGCTGCCAGAGACCGTCGCGCGCCAGCGCCGTGTAGGCCTGCACCAGCTCGTACAAGGTCAGCGCGCCATTGCCGAGCGCGAGACCGTCGCCGTAGACGTCCGGATGCTCGCGCAGGCTGTCGACGCCGAGCGCGCGCAGCCGCGCCAGGAACGGCGCCTGGCCGACGAACTGCAGCGCCTTCACCGCCGGGATGTTCAGTGAATTGCCGAGCGCTTCGGCGAGCGTGACGCTGCCGTAGTGCACGCGGCTGTAGTTGCGGTACTCGTGCAGACCGCCGTTGATGCGTTCGCGCAATTCGGCGTCGTCGATCGTCGTATCCGCGCGCCAGCCGCGTTCGAGCGCCATCGCGTACAGCAGCGGCTTCAAGGTCGAGCCCGGCTGGCGCGGCGTCTGCACCGGATCGATGCCGATCACGTCGGGATGCAGGCGATCGGCGGTCGCATAGGCGCGCACGCGATTGCCGTCGAGGTCGACGACGAGGACCGCGCCCTGCGCCGCGCCTTCGCGCGCCAGATCGCGCAGGCGTTCGCGCAGGAAGGCTTCGGCGGCGGCCTGCAGCTCGCCGTCGAGCGTGGTGCGCAGGCGCATCGCGCCGGGCCGCGTGCGCGCCGCCGCGCGCGCCGCCCAGGCGACGAAGTGCGCGGCCTGCAGCGCCGGCCGTGCGCGGGCCAGCGGCGGCGCGGCCTGCGGCCCCGCCGCATGCCATTGGCCGCGCGCCGTCATGGCCTGCGCCAGCGTCTGCATGCGCGCCTGCAGCGCCGGCGGATCGTTGGCGAGACGGGTCGGCGCGCGCACCAGCACCGCGAGCGCGAGCATCTCGTCCGGCGACAGCGTGTCGAGGCTGCGGTCGAAGTAGTACGCCGCCGCCTGCGCGACGCCGCGCCGATTGGCGCCGTAAGGCACCTGGTTCAGATAGAACTCGAGGATGTCGGCCTTGGCGAACCGCGCCTCGAGGCGCAGCGCCTCGAAGCCTTCGACCCAGCGCGACCAGAGATTGCGCGGCCGCGGATGCAGGATGCGCACGACCTGCTCGCTGATCGTGCTCGCGCCGCGCACGGCGCGGCCGCTGCGCAGATTGGTCCACAGCGCGGAAAGGCGTGCGCGCCAGTCGATGCCGTGATGCGTCCAGAAACGGCGGTCCTCGGCGGCGACGATCGCCGCGCGCAAGGTCGCCGGCACCGCCGACAGCGGCACGCGCTCGTGCAGGTTCCAGCCGCCGTCGTAGGCGAGTCGCAGCGGTCGGCCGTCGCGGTCGAGGATCTCGGCGCTGCGCGCCGCTTCGGCGTCGAGGCGCAGGGTGTCGGGCAGGTCGCGCTGGGCGACGAGCGTGGCGAAGATCAGCAGCAGTCCTGCCGCGCCCGTGAATGCGAGACAGGCGCGGCCTGCCAAAGCAGTGCGGCGACACATCCGGAGCGGCGGCCGATCGGGCTTCATGATTCCTGGAGGCCGTGGCGCGAAACCTCGACGCCCACCTCCCCTAGGCCCTCCCCCGCAAGCAGGCGGAGGGGAACGCACAGGACCGACGGCTTGGCAGCCCTCTCCGCCCCTGCGAGGCGGGCGCAGAGGGCTGGACGAGGCGGGGCGCCACGCTCCCTGCACGCGTTCGCTTCATGGTCCGGCCCCGATCCGGAACCGCGCCGCCATGCCGTTGCCAAACACGTCCGGGTCGTACATGCGCTCGACGTGCGTCTCGATCGCCGCGAACTCGCCGGTCGCGACGGCCTGGCCGATCCACGCCAGCTGGTAGCGGCCCTCCGTGACCTCGTCGGCGTAGAAACGCACGGCGTCGAAGCGCAGCTCGCGGTGATAGAAGGGATACGGGTACGCCGGGCTCGCCTCGGCCATCGCCTCGGCGCCGATACCGGATGCCGTCGCCAGATCGGGGTTCAGCGGCTCGAAGCCGGCCGGCACCGGATCGTCGACGACCAGATACGTCGCCCAGGCCGGCACGTCGACGACGAGCTCGGCCTTGATCAGCTCGCCGCGTTTCACCGCCAGCACCTCGCCTTCGAGCGGCTGCCATTGGCCCTGGCGCTGCACGCTGTACTTGCGCACGACCGACAACCCCGCCGACCGCGGCGCCGCGGGTGGCGGCGTCGCATAGCGCAGCATCGTCGTCACGTAGGCGCGTCCCTGCCCTTCGCCGCTGACTTTCAGCGGCGCGGCGGTCGCGGCCTTCACGTCGAGCGGCTTGACGAGGCTCGCCGAACGGCCGGCGGCGAGCTGCACGCTGCCGAGCGCGAGCTCGCCCAGGACGGCGCTCGCCTTCATCTGCAGCGGCGTGGCCTCGTAGCGATCGGCATACTCGATCAGCGCGCGCGTGCACCAGACGTTCTCCTGGGTGTCTTCCCAGTACGTGCGCGTGCCGCGCGCCTGCGCGATCGTGCGCGTCAGCTTCATCGGCAGCTCGGCCTCGCTGTCGTTCGCCGCGCCGCGCGCCAGCAGCGCCGACAGCGCCGCGCAGTTCGAGCGCAAGGGTGAGCCGAGCAGCCAGGCGTAGACCGTGGTGTCGCTGTCGTCGTCGAGCGCCAGCGTGCCGGCCGACTGCTGGCCGCGCGCGAGGATGCGCGCGACCGCCGCCTGCAGCGCGTCGTCGCCGCCTTTCGTGCGCGCCGCGGCCTGCGCATAGAGCGCTTCGCCGAACAGACCCATGCGCGGCAGCTGCGGCAGGTAGCGATGCAGTTCGTCGCCGCTCAGCTCGCCGCGCTGCGCGAGCGCGGCGAGCGCGATCGCACGCACCTGGCCGCGCATCTCGGCGCTGTCGTAGCCGCTGGCCTTGATGTCTTCGCGCAGCAGGCGCTGCAGATAGGCGTCGAGCTTGTCCCAGACCTCGCGCGGCGGCGCGTAGCCGAGCTGCTGCAGCCAGCCGAAGGCGAGCGCGGTGTAGGCCGACAGATACGGACTCGCGCGCTCGTCCTCGGGCACGAAGAAGGCCATGCCGCCGCCCGGCGCCTGGAAGGCGGCGGCATTGTCGAGCGTCGCCTGCGTCAGCGTCGCCGCCTCGGACCACTCCGGCGGCGCGGCGAGACGATCGCGCAGCTTGAGGAAGTGCGCCGCCATCACGCCCTTGGTCAGGCGCTGCTCCCAGCACAGGTACGGGTATTCGGCCATGTAGCGGAAAGCACCGTCGAGATTGCCGATCACCGTGCTCGCGAAGTTCAGCTGCAACTCGGCGCGCGGCGCGTCGGCCGGTGGCTTCAGGGGAATCGTCAGCGGCGCATCGGCGGTCAGCGGGGAGAAGTCGGCCGCGGTCACCGTCATCGGCCGCTCGTGCACCGGCACGTCGAGCTGCAGCGCGTCGCCGCGGTCGCCCTCGCCGGCGCGTGCGACGAAATGCACCTTGCCGCCGCCATCGATCGTCAGCGGCACGGCGACGTTGCGGCGCTCGAAGGGCTGCAGCTCGATGGTCTGCGCCAGCGTGCCGCGCGCCGCGCCGCTCGCCTCGATGCTGAGCGCCAGCGTGCGCGCCTTCTGCTCGCGGTTCATCACCGTGAATTCGGCGTCGACGCGATCGCCGCGCGTCAGCTGGTTCGGCAGCGCCGGGCGCAGCTCGGTCGGCTTGTTGACCGCCACCGAGCCCTGGCCCAGACCCATGCGGTCGGATGGCGTGACCGCCAGCGCCAGCACGCGCCAGCCGGTGAGATTGTCCGGCGCGGTGAAGGTGAAGCTGGCGCGGCCCTGCGCATCGGCGGGCAGCGCCGGATTCCAGTACGCGACGAACTTCTCGACCGAGCGCAGCGACAGATCGGCGCCGCCGTCGCCGCCGGGGCTCGCGCCCTTCTTCTCGAACTTCTGCCGGCCGACCAGGCGCGTCAGCAGGCTGTAGTTGGTCAGGTCCAGCGGATCGAGGCGGGTGAAGCCTTTGAGCGGATCGAAGTAGCCGGCGCCGCCCTGGATCAGGTCGAACACTGCCTCGTCGAGCACGGCGACGGCGAACTCGACCGGCTCGCCGCTGGCGTGGCGCGGCGTCGCCTGGAGCGCGACCTGCACGCTGTCGCGCGGCCGCAGCTCCGGCTTCGCCGGCGTCACCCGCACCTGCAGCTCGCGATACGGATCTTCGACGCTCAGCGTCGCGTAGCCCATGCGGAACGTCGGCTTGCCGAGATCGACATGGTCCTTGACCGGCGCCGCGACGCGCGGCGACATGACGACGACCGACACGTAGGCGCCCGGCAGATAGTCGGGTTTGATCGGGATGTCGATCACCGGCGTCGCCGTCGCCAGCGTCTCGGTGCGCCGCTCGATCACGCCGTAGCGCTCGACCGTGATCAGCGCGGTCGCGCCGGGGAACGGGTTCTTGACGAACAGCTTGGCGGTATCGCCGACCTTGTACGTCGCCTTGTCGATGCGCACGTCGAGCGAATAGTCCGGCGTGTCCTCCCAGAGCACGGCGTTGGCGCCTTGCGCGTAGATCCAGGTGCTCGATTCGTGCAGACGGCCTTTCGTGTCCTGCGTCATGGCTATCGCGCGCAGCTCGCCGCCGGCGTCCGGCGTGAACGTGCAGACGTCGCCCTCCGCGCTCGAACGACCCTTGCAGGTCGCGATGCGCTGCCATTGCTGGATGTAGCGCGTGATGTAGGCGTTGCCGGCGCCCTTCACGCGCGCGCCCTTGGTGATCTTGCGTTCGATCTTCACGTAATACGGCACGCCGGCGAGCGGCTTGCCGTCGCGATCGACGACCAGCGTGTCGACCGTCGCCGGCTTGCCGGCCTGCGCCCAGCCCTGCTGATCGATGCCGATGTAGCGGTCGCGGCCGTAGTACGGCACGCGCGCCGCGCCGACGATCGAGCGGCCACGATCGTCCTGCACCGTGCCTTCGAGCACCAGCTCGCCGTACAGCACCGGCGCGTCGCCGAGCTTGAACGCCGAACTCCATTCGCCCTTGGCGTCGAGCTGCGCCTGCGCGTCGAGCAGCGGCGCCGCCTCGCGGCCGCCGCTCTGCCAGGTGTCGAAGCGATAGCGGCGCGCCAGCGGATCGGCCGGCTCGAAGCCGCGCGACTGCAGGCGCGCGTCGAGCCGCGCCGGCGCGTCGGCGAACGGACCGCCGCCGTGCAGGGTCGCGCGCAAGGCGGCGACCGGCGCGTCGCCGGGCGCGGCGCTCTTGGCGCGCCACTCGGCGGCGACGCGGAACGGCGCCGGCACGAAATCGGAGACCAGCACGCGCATCGGTTCGAGCGTGAGGTCCTTGGCGTAGGCCGGCACCAGCTCGAAGCGGTACCAGCCGACCGCCGCGCTGGCGGCCAGCTTCAGCTCGCCGGCCAGCGCGCCGAAGGCCGACAGTGCCAGGCCCTCGCGTTCCTGCACGACGGTGCCGGTCGGATCGACGATGCGCAGCGTGTAGGCGCTGGCCGGCGCCGGCTTCAGGCCGCGCTCGGCGTCATCGCGCACGTAGAACTTGTACTGGATGGTGTCGCCGGCGCGGTACACGCCCTGCGCGGTCGTGCCCCAGGCGCGCAGGTGGCCGTGCCGCGCGCGGCGCCATTCCGAGACCTGCTCGCGCGAGGCGCGCCAGGTATCGACCTGGAATTCGCTCGCCAGCGGCAGCAGGGCGACATCGCTGCCGCGCGACACGCGCAGCATCAGCGGCTGATGCGCATCGCCGGTCGTCGACAGGTACTGCAGCCGCAGCGCAGGGTCGAGCTCGCCGCCGCCGGGCAGCAGCGCCAGACCCTCGCGATCCGTGCGGCCGCTCGCCTTCACCGCGCCGTCCCAGCCGTCGACGACCGCGACATCGGCGTCGGCGACGCCCTTGCCCTCGGCCATCGCCGTCACCCACACGAGCAGGTTGCTGTTGCCGTACTTGGCGTGCACCTGCCAGGGCGTCACCTCGGCGAAGAACGGCAGCGGTCTGGCCGTGGTCGACGGCGTGCTGCCGAGCTCGCCGCGCAGCGCGCCGCTGCCCGCGGCGAGCAGCTCGCGAATGCCGAGCGGCATCGCGAACGCGAGATTGCGCGGACCGCCGGCCGGCACGCTCTTGTCGACGTCGTCGCGCTGCGCCGCCGTCATGCGCTGCGCCTTCAGCTGCAGGCGCTCGAGATTGGTGACGACGACCGGCACCTCGGAATCGACGCCGCTCTCCAGCACCGCGGGACTGTGCTCGAACACCAGGCGCGGCGTGCGCGCCCCGGTGCGGAAACCGAGCCGCGACTCGCGGTCGAAGGTGCGGCCGAAGCGGTCCTTCAGCGTCGCCGCCAGGCTCAGCGCGTACTCGGTTTCCGCGGCGAGCGTGTACGGCAGGCGGACGTCGTAGGTCGTATCGCCGTGATGGTCGCCGCTGAAGCGGTGCGCGGCCGCGGGCGACGCACCGTCCTCGCCCTCGGCTTCGTCGCCGGCGCCGGCGTTCGCCCAAGGGTCGTATTGCGGATCGCGGATCGCCGCGCGCGGATCGGGCGCCAGCTTGAGCGCATCGCGCAGCTGCGCGACCGCGACCGGCGCGTTGAAGACGAGCGACACGCCTTCCAGCGGCGCGCAAGGCATGCCGGGCGCGACGAGCTTCGTGGTCTTGCCGTCGCTGCAGCGCAGGCCGATCAGGCGCGGCGCGGCGAAGGTGCGCAGGCTCTCGATGTCGCGCGCCTCGTCGCCGGTCTGCGGACCGAAGGCCGAGCGCAGGCCGGGCCGCACGCGCAGGGCGTAGTCCTGATCGTCGGCGAGCGGCGCGCGCGGCTCGACGCGCCACAGCTGGCGTGCCTCGCCGTCCGGCGTCCAGAACGGCGTGTCGTCGTCGTAGTACTCCGGCAGCGCGCGCACCGCGGCACCGTCGAAGCTCAGCGCGCGCTCGACCGAGGCGGCCGTCACCGGCTGGTTGAACCGCACGCGCACGCCCGGCTGCGTCGGGCCCTGCCATTCGCCGAGGCTGGCGTACTGCACGCGCGGCAGCTCGGTGACGAAGCGCTGCGTGACCGGCGCCGCCAGCGTGCTGCCGTCGATGGCCTTGAACGCGGCGTCGGCCTTGACCTGCACGACGTACTCGGTGGCGCCACGCAGCTTCGCGTCACTGGCGAGATGGCAGGCGAGATTCTCGGTATCGATCCAGCGCCAGTGGCAGCCCGGCTCCGGCGTGATGGTCACCGGCACTTCGGACGGCTCGCGCTCCATGCGGCCGAGCGGCACCACGGCGCGGTCGAAGCTGAGCACGATCTGGTTCTCGGCCGGCACGTCGCGGCCTTCGGGCGTGATGCGCAGCAGCTTCAGTTCGTCGGCCGCGGCGGCGGTCGCCGCGAGCAGCGAGGCCGCGGCCAGCCCGCGCGCGAAGCCCTGCAGGCGCCGGCGCTCAGAGCGTTGCGACTTTGATGCGGGCATAGATCGCTCCCTGGTCGCCGCCGACGAGACGCACCTCGCGGTAGCCCGCGAGGTCGCGCCAGATGTTCTCGTGTTCGTTCACCTCGTCCGGATCACGCACCGGCAGGCCGAGCGCGGCAAGCGTCTGCGGCAGCAGCGGCTGCATGTCACCGCCCATGGTCACGGTGATCCAGTCGGCCTTGCCGGCGATGTAAGTGATCTCGGCGCGCGCGTAGCGGCAGCGCTCGGAGAATTCGCCGGTCTCGCAGCGCTGCGGCTCGCCGAGCAGGTCGCGCACCGCGTTCCGGTCCTTGCCGGCGATGGCCTTGAGATCGACAAGCGTGGCGGTCCCGCCCGCGTCGGCGCCGGCCCGCTCGAACACCGCTTCGTAGTCGAAGCCGTCGTGCTGACGGTGCCAATAGAACCAGCCGCCGGCGATCGCGAGCAGAAGCGCGATCGCCGCCGGCAGCGCGCGTTTTTTCATGATGTGGACTCCCCGGCGACAGCCCGCACTGTAGCAGCCGGACATGACCCCTTGACGAGCATGGAATAATGACCGTGATCGACGTCACCGGACGGGCGACGTCCCTTGCGCCCACAGGCCTCATGCATCTCGCCCTGCTCATTGCCACGCTCGCCGCGCTCGCCTGCGGTCCGCTGCTGTACGCGTATGCGCGCCACCGCCCGGCGCTGCTGACGTTCCTCGACGGTTTTCTTTTCGTCAGCATCTTCGGCCTCGTGCTCCTCGAGGTCGTGCCCGGCACCTTCAGCGCCGGCGGTCCGTGGAGCGTGCCCTTCCTGGTTGCCGGCCTGCTCGGCCCGACGCTGATGGAGCACTGGATCAGCCGCGCGCGCCGCGAGGCGCATCTGGCGGCGCTGGCGCTGGCGATGCTCGGCCTGGTCGTACACAGCCTCGGCGACGGCGTCGCGCTGTCGGCCGGCGGCGGTGAGCATCTCGGCATCGCCCTGCCGCTCGCGGTCGCCGTGCACAGCGTGCCGGTGGGCCTGATGGTGTGGTGGCTGCTGTTCCCGGTGTTCGGCCGCTGGCCGCCGCTCGCCGCCATCGCCGGCATGTGCGCCGGCACCGTCGCCGGCTATGTCTTCGGCGGCACGCTCGGCGCGACCTTCGGCAGCACCGGCTGGGCCTGGTTCCAGGCGCTGGTCGCCGGCTCCATCCTGCACGTCGTGTTCGGCCGCCCGCATCTCGACGGCCAGCACCACGCCAGCGCGCCGCCCTCGCGCTACGAGGGCTGCGGCAATCTCTGCGCGCTGGCCGGCCTGATCGCGCTCACCGCGCTCGAGGACGAGCCGCTGCCGGCGGCCGGCTTCTTCGCGATCGCCGCGCAGCTCGCCCTGCGCGCCGCGCCCTGGCTGCTCGGCGCCTATCTGCTCGCCGCGCTCGCGGCCGCGCGCGGCGACATGCGCCGCGCGCTCAGGCTGTTCGCGATCGACCTCGTCGACCGCAGCGTCGCCCGGGTCCTCGCCCTGCTGCTGGTCGCCGCCTTCGTCATGCCGCCGCTGTGGCCGGCGCTCGCCGTCGCGCCGCCGCCGGATCGGCTGCGGCAGATCGCGCTGGCGGCGCTGCTCGCGCTCTATGCCGCCTCGCTGCTGCGTCGCGGCGGACGCGCATGGATCGCGACCCTGTGGCCACGCAGCGGGCACTCCCACGCGCATTGACGGTCGAAGCGACAGGCCCCGCACGAGGCAGTCGCGGCATGAAGCGCTATCGCAACCGCAACGGTCATTCCGGCGTGCGCGCCTACGAGAGCGGGCCCGGCTACATCAAGGTGCGTTTCGCCAACGGCGACACCTACGTCTACGACGACCGCATTCCCGGCGCGCGCGCGGTGGCGCGGATGCAGGCGCTCGCCGCCGCCGGCCGCGGTCTGAGCACCTACATCGCGCAGCACGTGCGCGAGCGCTACGCGCGCAAGGAATCCTGAGTGCGCCTCGCGCGCGGCGGCCGGCTTGAGCATCCAGCCGGCCTGCGTCCCGTACTGCGGGTAAATCCACTCGCCTTCGCCATTGCGCATTGCGCCGCTCGGCGACACGACCGTCCGCGCCGGCACCACGGCCCGGCGCGCTGGCGAGCGCCGCCGCGTAGGCAGGGTCGACGCGGCAGCGCCGCGACGCGAAACTTCCATGTATTCCCCGGCGATTTCCCGGGCAAAGCCTGGGCGCTGCCGCGCGGCATCGACAGCGGCTGGCTGCTCGAAACGCGAGCCGCGCGTAATCCACCGCACCCATGCCGACGCGACAGCGGCCGGAATCAGCCGGCGACGCGCGCGATCTTGATCGCCAGTTCCAGCGCCTGTTCGTAGTTGAGGCGCGGATCGACCTGCGATTTGTAGGCGCGCTCGAGGTCCTCGTGCGAGAGGTTGCGGGCGCCGCCGGTGCATTCGGTGACGTCCTCGCCGGTCAGCTCCAGGTGCACGCCGCCGAGCTGCGATGCGCAGGCCCGGTGGATCGCGAAGGCCTGCTCGACCTCGGACATGATCTTGTCGAACGGCCGCGTCTTCAGGCCGTTCGGCGTCGAGACGGTATTGCCGTGCATGGGATCGCACATCCACAGCACGGTGTGCCCGGCGCCGCGCACGGCCTCGATGAGCCTCGGCAGGTGATCGCCGATCTTGTCGGCGCCCATGCGGTGGATCAGCGTCAGGCGGCCGGGCTCGTGGTCGGGATTGAGCACGCGGCACAGCTCGAGCACCCAGTCCGTCGTCATCGACGGGCTGACCTTGACGCCCACCGGATTGCGGATGCCGCGGCAGTACTCAACGTGCGCGCCGCCGATCTCGGCGGTGCGCATGCCGATCCACGGAAAATGCGTAGCCAGGTTGTACCAGCCCTCGGAGCGCGGCACCTGGCGCGTCTGCGCCTGCTCGTA
Organism: Solimonas soli DSM 21787; assembly: GCF_000474945.1. Taxonomy (GTDB): domain Bacteria; phylum Pseudomonadota; class Gammaproteobacteria; order Nevskiales; family Nevskiaceae; genus Solimonas; species Solimonas soli. The sequence continues at coordinate 166,791 of NZ_KI440837.1, forward strand.
CCACAGCAGCAGGGCCTCGTGCGAGGTATAGAAGTCGACGCGCGAGAAATCGCCGATCGGCGCGCCGGCCAGCGTCTCCATGAAGCGCACGGAATCGCCGAGCGCGTCGACCCTCTTCTGGTAGTCGGCGGCGAGCGGCGAATGCGCGACCCAGTTCAGGTCCCAGTACTCCGGGTGATGCAGGTCGGCGAAGCCGCCGTCGATCAGGCCGCGCACGAAGTTGATCGTCATCGCCGAGCGCATGTGGCCTTCGAGCAGGCGCTGCGGGTCCGGCACGCGGGCGGCGGCGGTGAATGCCGGCGCGTTGACCAGATCGCCGCGGTAGCTCGGCAGCGTCACGCCGTTCCGGCTCTCCGTGTCCGCCGAGCGCGGCTTGGCGTACTGGCCGGCGAAGCGGCCGATGCGCAGCACGCGCCGGCGCATGCCGTGCACCAGCACCAGCGACATCTGCAGCAGCACCTTGAGGCGGTTGGCGATGACGTCCGAGCGGCAGTCGGCGAAGGATTCGGCGCAGTCGCCGCCCTGCAGCACGAAGGTCTCGCCGCGCTGCGCGGCGGCGATCTGCTGCTTGAGATTGTTGACCTCCCAGGAGGTGACCAGCGGCGGCAGCGTGGCCAGCTGCGCGAGCGTCTCCTGCAGGGCGCCGGCGTCCGGATAGTGCGGCTGCTGCGCGGCCGGCTTCTGCTGCCAGGAATCGGGACGCCAGTTCGGCGCGCCCACGGCACTTTTTGGGGGACTCACGGGGATGCCATCGGTGACGGAAAGCGGCGGATTATACGATCGCCTGCCGGCGGCTCAGTCGAAGCGGTAGCCGGAGATCGTCGTCTCCATCACGCGGTCGCTGAAGATGCGCCGGCCGCGGCCCGCCGGCGCCGCGCCGGCGGCCACCATCAGCGGCAGCAGGTGTTCCTCGGCGCGCGGCGGGTGCGAGAGCCGCGCGGACGGCGCCTGGTCCCAGCGCGCCAGCCGTGCTTCCCGCTCGCCGGGCGCCGCCTCGACCGCGCCGGTCAGCCACGCGTCGAAGGTGTCGGACACCGGGCCGAAGCGCGGATCGCCGTAGGCGCGCATGTTGTGGAAGCTCATGCCGCTGCCGACGATCAGCACGCCCTCGTCGCGCAGCGGCGCCAGCGCGCGGCCGGCCGCCAGATGCGCGGCGGCATCGAGATTGTTCAGCAGCGACAGCTGCACGAGCGGCACATCCGCATCCGGCAACACCAGCTTGAGCGGAATGAACACGCCGTGGTCATAGCCGCGCTGCGCGTCGATGTCCGCCGGCAAACCCGCATCCACAATCAACTCACGCGCCCGCGCGGCGAGCGCCGGATCGCCCGGCGCGTCGTAGCGCAGCTGATACGTGTGCTCGGGGAAGCCGTAATAGTCGTAGATCAGCGGCGGCCGCGGGTGGCTGCCGGCGGTGAAGGCCGGCTCCAGCCAGTGTCCCGAAATCAGCAGCACCGCGCGCGGCCGGGCCGGCAGCGTGGCGGCGAGCCCGCGCAGGAAATCCGCCATGCGGTCCCAGATGTGCGGCGGATTCCATTCCATGAAGAAGCACGGCCCGCCGCCGTGCGGGATGAAGAGCGTGGGCTGGCGTACGGACGATGCGGTGTTCATTTCGGTTCGACGGGCGGGGGCGCGACCGACTGTAGCGCGTCGACGCCGGGCACGCCGGCGCGAATGCGCTGCGAGAAGTCGGCCGCCGAGTCGGCGGCGCGCGCGCGTTCGTCGATGCGTCCGGCGCCGCGCAGCTGCGCGGCCGTGTAGCCCGGCGTCAGACCGCCGACCTTATGCAGGTATTCGGGCAGGTAACCGGACAGCAGCAGGCGATAGTCGAGCGGCAGCCCGGCGACGATGTGCCGCATCATCTCGAAGACGATCGTCGTGCAGTTGGCGGTCGCCGTGTTGTACCAGGCCGGCCGCGCGCGCAGCGACTCGGCCTCGGCCAGATACGCGAGGAACAGCGAACGCATCGCCGCCGGCGGCATCGCGACGCGGTAGAGATAGACGTCCTCGCCGCGCACATTGCTGCGCACGCGAATGATGTCGCGTTCATCGGCGGCGATCAGGTTCAGCTCGAAGCGCTTGAAGAAGCCGCCGAGCGCCGAATAGGCCTCGCCCTTTTCCTTGCGGATCTCCACCGAGAAGGTCAGATAGCGGCCGTCGGCGAAGCCGAACGAGACCAGCGTGTGCGAGATCGCCGGCCCCATCCAGTACGAGAGCACGACGTCGACCGAGCGCAGCGCAGACAGCGAGTACTGCCGCGTTTCCCAGCGCACGTCGTAGTCCTCGCGGGTGCGCCAGACAAAATTGCGCACCTTGTGCAGCGTCACGCGGTCGCCGTCCACTTCGCTGTACAGCTGCTCGGCGACGTCGTCGGCCCAGACACGCGCGTTCGACGGACGGATGCCGTGCCACCAGACGAGGATCGCGGCGAACGCGGCCACGTAGAGGAGCAGTGCCGGACCGGCCTGCGCTCGCCACAGCCACAGCAGCACGAGCAAGGCGAACAGGGTCCACGCCGTCACCGCGGCCAGGCGCGCCGTGCCGGGCACCTGGAACCACAGCGCGAGCGCCGCCCACGCGGACGCCAGCAGCAGCAGGAGCGTGAGCAGGACGAGGCCGAGCACGCGCGCCGCCCGCATCACGCCGGTCCGGCGTTGCAGGCGCGTGGCGAACGCGGGGCGCGCCGGCGCCGTCCGATGGCAGTCTTCGTCATGCCGGCATTCTGCCGGATCGCCGCCCGGCCGCCAGCCCTGCGATAATCCCGCCCTGCCCGCTTCCGCCACCCGCTCGCGATGACGTCCACGCCTTTCAGCGCGCACACGCCGCTGATGCAGCAGTACCTGTCGATCAAGGCGCAGCACCCGGACACGCTGGTGCTGTTCCGCATGGGCGATTTCTACGAGCTGTTCTACGACGACGCGCGCAAGGCGCATCGGCTGCTCAACATCACGCTGACCTCGCGCGGCGAATCGGCCGGCCAGCCGGTGGTCATGGCCGGCGTGCCGTACCACTCGTTGGAGCAATATCTCGCGCGGCTGATCAAGGCCGGGGAATCCGTGGTCATCGCCGAGCAGGTCGGTGAAGTCGGCGCGGAGAAGGGGCCGGTCCGGCGCGAGGTGACGCGCATCGTCACGCCGGGCACGGCGACCGACGACGCGCTGCTCGACGCACGCGCGCAGACGCTGCTCGCCGCCGTCGCCGCGGTCGATCAGCAGCACGGCCTGGCCTGGCTCGAACTGTCCTCGGGCCGCTTCAGCGTGCTGCAGACGGCTTCACTCGGCGAGCTGCATGCCGAGCTCTACCGCCTGCAGGCCAGCGAGCTGCTGGCCGCGGACGGCTTCGACGGCGCCTACGACGCCTTCAAGCCGCGCACGCGGCCGGTCTGGCATTTCGACGCGGGCTCCGCCTACCGCCTGCTCATCGAGCAATTCGGCACGCAGGATCTGCGCGGCTTCGGCGCCGAAGGCCTGAACGCGGCGATCGCCGCCGCCGGCGCGCTGCTGCAGTACGTGCAGGAGACGCAGAGATCGCAGCTGCCGCATCTGCGCGGCCTGCGCGTCGAGACGACCGGCGAGGCCCTGATCCTCGACGCGGCGACGCGCCGCAACCTGGAGATCGACCGCGCCCTGTCCGGCCAGCACGAGCACACGCTGCTGCGCGTGGTCGACTCCTGCGTGACGGCGATGGGCGCGCGCGCCCTGCAGCGCTGGCTGACGCGGCCGCTGCGCAGCCACGCCGCGCTCGACGCGCGCTATGACGCGGTCGCCGCGCTCGGCGACGCGCAGCCGCGCGGCAGCGGCGACGAGCGCTTGCGCGCGGCGCTGAAGGATGTCACCGACGTCGAGCGCGTCCTGGCGCGCGTCGCGCTGCGCTCGGCGCGGCCGCGCGATCTCGCCGGCCTGGCCGCCAGCCTCGCCGCGCTGCCCGCGGTCCGCCAGGCCCTGCAGCAGGTCGAGGCCCCGCTGCTGCACGAGCTGATCGGCCGCCTCGGCGAGCATGAAGGGCTCGGCGCGCACCTGCAGGCCGCGCTCGCCGACGAGCTGCCGCTGCTGGCGCGCGAAGGCGGCGTGTTCCGCGCCGGCTTCGATGCCGCGCTCGACGCGCTGCGCCATCTCGCGCAGAACGCCGACGGCTTCCTCGTCGATCTCGAAGCGCGCGAGCGGGCGCGCACCGGCATCGACACGCTCAAGGTCGGCTACAACCGCGTGCACGGCTACTACATCGAGGTCGGCAAGACGCACGCCGCCAGGATTCCCGCCGACTACACGCGTCGCCAGACGCTCACCAACTACGAGCGCTACATCACCGACGAGCTGAAGAAGTTCGAGGACCAGGTGCTGTCGGCGCGCGACCGCGCGCTGGCGCGCGAGAAGGAGCTGTACGAGGCCCTGCTCGATCGCGTCGCCGCCGATCTGCCGGCGCTGCAGCAGATGGCGCAGGCGCTCGCCGAGCTCGACGTGCTGGCCTGCTTCGCCGAACGCGCGCGCGCCTTGCGCTGGTGCCGGCCGCGGCTGGTCGCGCAGCCCTGCCTGTCGATCCGCGGCGGTCGCCATCCGGTGGTCGAGCAGACGCTGCGCGAGCCCTTCGTGCCGAACGACCTGGAACTCTCCGACACGCGCCGCCTGCTGGTCATCACCGGCCCCAACATGGGCGGCAAGTCGACCTACATGCGGCAGACCGCGCTGATCGTGCTGCTCGCGCACGCCGGCTGCTTCGTGCCGGCCGATGCCGCCACGCTCGGCCCGGTCGACCGCATCTTCACGCGCATCGGCGCCGGCGACGACATCGCCTCGGGGCAATCGACCTTCATGGTCGAGATGAGCGAGACCGCCAACATCCTGCACAACGCGACGCGCGAATCGCTGGTGCTGATGGACGAGATCGGCCGCGGCACCTCGACCTACGACGGCCTGTCGCTGGCGCGCGCGGTCGCCGAGTTCCTCGCCACCGAGGTGCAGGCCTTCACGCTGTTCGCCACGCACTACTTCGAGCTGACGGCGCTCGCCGAGCTGCTGCCGGGCATCGCCAACGTGCATCTCGACGCCGCCGAGTACACGGATGCGCAGGGCGAAAAGCTGGTGTTCCTGCACAACGTCAAGGAAGGACCGGCGAACCGCTCGTTCGGCCTGCAGGTCGCGGCGCTGGCCGGCCTGCCGCCGGGCGTGATCCGCGCCGCGCGCGGACATCTGCAGACCCTGGAGAACCGGCCGCCGCAGGATCGCGCCGCGGTCGCGCCGCCGGCCGCGGCCGCCCCGCAGCTGTTGCTGTTCGCGCCGGCCGTGCCGTCGGCGGCGATGAAAATGCTCGACGCGCTCGATCCCGACGAGCTGTCGCCGAAAGCCGCGCTCGACGCGCTCTACCAGCTGAAGAGGACGCGCCGCAAGGAGTTGTGAACGGCGGCCGGCCGGCACCGGGGCTCGGCTCTTGTCGAAAAGCTTAGTGGCAATATAATCAGCGTCGCTGACTTTATTGCCATGGCGACCACCGACCGTCCCGACTTCGCGCAGCTCATCCCGCCGGAATACCGCGGGCATCTGGGCTTTTTGCTCAACAAGGCGCAGCGCGCGCTGGTCGACGAGATCGACACCGCGCTGGGCGACGGCCTGGCGGCCCGGCATTTCGCCATCGTCGGCGTCCTGCACGCCAGGCCCGGCCTGCGCCAGACCGACCTCGCCGGCCTGATCGGCATCGATCGCACCACGACGATGAAGATCGTCGACGAGCTCGAAGGCCGCGGCATGGTGCGGCGCGCGCCGCATGCCGAGGACCGTCGCGCCAACGCGCTGGAGCTGACCGCCGAGGGCCGCGCCTGGCGCGAGCGCGTGCTGCCGCTGCTGATCGAGCAGGAAACGCGCTTCCTCGCGCCGCTGAGCGCCGGCGAACGCACCCTGCTGCAGGAACTGCTCCTGCGACTGGTCGCCGCGTCCTTCGATCGTAAGCACACTGATCATCACCATGAGTGACGACATCATCCGCACCCGACTCCCGCGCATGCGCCTCCTCTTCGGCGCCGCGCTGTTCGCCCTGACGACCGCGGCCGCCGCCCAGGGCGATGCGCCGTCCGCGGCGCTGACGCTGCAGGACGCCGTGCAGCGCGCGCTGCGGCTGGCGCCGCCGCAGCGCGTCGCCGACGAATCGGTCGGCATCGCCGAGGCGCAACGCGATGCGACGCGCGCCAACCTGCTGCCGCAGCTCGGCGTCTCCGCCTCGCAGCTGCGCCAGACGACGAACCCGGTGACCTTCGGCTTCTCCTTCCCCGGCCTGCCCGACGTGATCGGCCCGTTCTCGGTGTTCGACGCGCGCGCCAAGATCTCGCAGAAGCTGCTCGATCTCGCCGCCAGCAGCGAGCTGACCGGCGCCGGCTTCGCGGTGCGCGCCGCCCAGGCGCAGGCGGCGGCGAGCCGCGAGCGCCTTGCCTCGCAGGCGGCGCTCGCCTACATCGAAGTGCTGAACAGCGAGCAGATGCTCGGCAGCGCCAAGGCCGACCTCGCGCTCGCCGACGAGCTGCTGACGCTGTCGCGCGACCAGCGCGGCGCCGGCATCGCCTCCGGCGTCGACGTCGCGCGCGCCGAGACCTCCGTGGCGCAGGACCGTTACGCGGTCTCGGTCGCCGAGGCCAACATCGCCGAGGCGCGCCTGCAGCTGCAGCGCATCGCCGTGCTGCCGATGGACCAGGCGCCGGTGCTGCGCGGCGATCTCGCCAGCGCGCAGGGCGCGCCAGTCGACGTCGCCCAGGCCTTGCAGACGGCGCGGCGCCGGCGCCCCGAACTGGCGGCGATCGAAGCCTCGATCCGCCAGGCCGATGCCGAGCTGGCGGCGGCGAAGCGCAGGCGCCTGCCGACCGTGTCGCTGTTCGCCGATTACGGCATCTCGGCGAACACGCCCGTGCAGAATGCCGAGGACACCTATCGCTACGGCGCCTCGCTCGATCTGCCGATCTACAGCGGCGGCGCGCTCGCCGCGCAGGAGAGCGCGGCGCGCCACCAGCTCGAACAGCAGCGCGCGCAGCTGGAAGACCTGCGCCAGCAGATCGAGCAGGACGTGCGCCTGGCGATGGTCGGCGTCGCCAGCACCGCCGAGCAGATCCGCGCCGCGCAGTCCGCCCGCGATCTCGCCGAGCGCGAGCTGGAGATCGCCCGCGACCGTTTCGCCAGCGGCGTCGCCGACAACACCGACGTGATCACCGCGCAGACCAGCCTGGCGCGAGCCCGCGCGCAGCTGATCGCCGCGCAGGCGGCGCACCAGCGCGCGCGCGTCAATCTCGCCGCGGCGCAGGGCATGGCCAGCGATTTCTCGCTTTGAACAAGAACGCGGCGGACGCCAGCGCGCCCGCCCGCCAAGGAACGACCGCATGAACGACAACATTCCTCCGCCGGCCAACGATGCGCAGAAGCGCTCGCGTCGCAAGCTGCTGATCGCCGTGCTCGGAGCGCTGTTCGTCGTTTCGGCGATCGCGTACTGGATCATGCGCGGCTACGAGTCGACCGACGATGCCTTCATCCAGACCGACATCACGATGATCGCGCCGCGCGTCGGCGGCACCGTGGTCGCCGTGCACGTCGAGGACAACCAGGCGGTGAAAGCCGGCGCGGCGCTGTTCGAGCTCGACCCGGCCGACTACGAAACGCGCGTGCGCCAGGCCGAGGCCAATCTCGCCGCCGCGCAGGCGCAGGCCGACGCCGCGGCGGCCGATCTGACGATCACCGAGACCAGCGCGCCGGCCGCGGTCGCGCAGGCGCAGGCGGCACTGGTCGCGGCACGCGCGCAGGCCGAGCGCGCGCAGGCCGACGCCAGGCGCTACGAGGCGCTGTACGCGAAGGACGAGATCTCGCAGCAGTCGCTCGATCAGGCGCGCACCACGGCGCGCGCGCTGCAGGCTCAGGCCGAACAGGCGGCCGCGCAGCTGAGGTCCGCGCAGACCACGCCGGAGCAGCTCGGCGCCCGGCGCGCGCAGCTCGCCGCCGCGCGCGCCGCGGTGGCGCAGGCACGGGCGGCGCTCGATCAGGCGCAGCTGCAGCTCTCCTACACCAAGGTGACCGCGCCCAGCGACGGCCGCGTCACGCGCAAGAACATACAGCCCGGCTCGCAGCTCGCCGCCGGCTCGCCGGTGCTGGCGCTGGTCGGCAACGCGCCGTGGATCGTCGCCAACTTCAAGGAAACGCAGCTGCGCCACATGCGCGTCGGCCAGCCGGCGACAGTCAGGATCGATGCCTATCCGGGCCGGAAGTTCGCGGCGCGCGTCGACAGCCTGCAGGCCGGCACCGGTTCGGCCTTCAGCCTGCTGCCGCCCGAGAACGCCAGCGGCAATTACGTGAAGGTCGTGCAGCGCGTGCCGGTCAAGCTGGTTTTCGACCCGGCGCCGCCGGCCACGCTGCACCTGGCGCCGGGCATGTCGGTGGTGCCGAAGGTCGACATCCGTGACGACAGCGGCGCCCGGCTCGAGTCGCGCTGAGATGGCGACGGCGGCCGCCAAGGCGAGCGCGGCGCCGGCGAAGGCGCCGTACCTGATCGCCTTCATCTGCGGCATGGCGGCGTTCATGGAGGTGCTCGACACCTCGATCGCCAATGTCTCGCTGGTGCACATCGCCGGCAGCCTGTCGGCGAGCCGCGACGAAGCGACCTGGGTGCTGACCTCGTACCTGGTGTCGAACGCGATCATCCTGCCGATGACCGGCTGGCTCGCCGACACCATCGGCCGCAAGCGCTACTACCTGATCTCGATGGCGCTGTTCACCGGCGCGTCGGTGATGTGCGGCCTCGCCACCTCGCTGCCGATGCTGATCGTGTGCCGCATCCTGCAGGGCGTCGCCGGCGGCGCCCTGCAGCCGGTCTCGCAATCGATCCTCGCCGATTCCTTCCCGCCGGCGCAGCGCGGCATGGCGATGGCGATCTACGGCATGGCCGTCGTCTCCGGCCCGGCGATCGGCCCGACGCTCGGCGGCTGGATCACCGACAACTTCAGCTGGCACTGGATCTTCCTCATCAATGCGCCGGTCGGCCTGCTGCTCATGTCGCTGGCCAGCGCCACGCTGCACGATTCGGCGACGCAGATCGAAGTGCAGCGGCGGCGACGCGAGCGCGGCCTCAACATCGACTATCTCGGCTTCGCGCTCATCACCATCAGCATGGGCTCGCTGCAGATCATGCTCGACAAGGGCCAGCAGGAAGACTGGCTGAGTTCCGATTTCATCGTCGCCTGCCTCGCCGTGTTCGTCGTCTCGACGGTCTTCCTCGTCTATCGCGAGCTGAACCACGAGCATCCGATCGTCAACCTGCGCCTGCTGGCGGTGCCGAACTTCGCGGTCGCCAACCTGATGATCATCGCCATGGGCATCACCCTGCTCGGCTCCACGCTGCTGATGCCGCAGTTCATGCAGACCCTGCTCGGCTATTCGGCGTTCGACGCCGGCCTGGTGATGTCGCCGGCGGCGGTGCTGAGCGTATTGATGATGCCGCTGATGGCGCGTCTGGCGCAGCGCGTCGAGCCGCGCATCCTCTGCACGATCGGCTTCATCGGCATCTCGGCCTCGATGCTCGCGCTGACCACCATCAGCCTCGACATCAGCAACACCCGGCTCGTGCTGCTGCGCATCTTCACCACGGTCGGCCTGTCCTTCATCTTCGTGCCGATCCAGCTGCTCGCCTACATCGGCGTGCCGCAGCACGAATCCGGCAGCGCCAGCGCCATCATCAACCTGATGCGCAACATCGGCGGCGGCATCGGCATCTCGCTGGTGACCACCTATCTCGCGCGCAGCACGCAGACCGAACAGGCGCATCTCGTCGACCGCGTCAGCGTGCTCGATCCGGTCTACCAGAGCAGCGTGCAGACACTGAGCCAGGCGATGGGCAGCGAGCAGCTCGCGCAGGCGTCGATCGCCGCCGAGGTCGCGCAGCACGCCGGCACCCTCGCCTTCATCGACGTCTTCTACTTCCTCGCCATGGTCGCCCTGGCGCTGATCCCGATCATCTGGCTGTCGCGGCGCGCCCGGCCGGGTGCCACGGCACCGGAAGGCGCGCACTGAGGCCGTCTCAGCCGTCGCGCATGCGCCGCACGCAACCTCGAGGCGGCGGCCGGCCTGATCGGGAAAGAGAGCGCGCCGCCATCGCGCGCGTCGACGACGCGATCGCTGCGGAAATTGCGCAAGTCCTCGCGCAGCTCGCACTGGCGCCGAGCGCCCAGACCTCGCCCCGGAAATACAGGCCCAGCGGTGATGGTGTACGCGGCAGGTACGGGAGCGCCAGTGTCGGCCCGGCCCGCTGACACCGTGGCGTCAGCAGGCCGGGCGACGGCGAGGATCAGCCGCGCGCCTTCTCGGCCGGAATGAACTGCTCGGTGACCGCCTGGTCGAGCAGCCTCGGTGGCAGCAGGCCCTGGCCGAGGATGAAATCGTGGAAGCGCTGGCGATCGAACTTGTCGCCGAGCGCGAGTTCGGCCTTGGCGCGGATGCCCATGATCGCCTGGTAGCCGACGAAGTAGGCGGTCGCCTGGCCCGGCGAGCGGAACACGTAGCGGTCGGTTTCCGACTGCGCCATGCCCGGCGACAGGCAGACTTCCTTCTGCAGGAAGGCATTGACCTCGTCCGGCGTGATGCGGCCGAGATTGACCATCGGATCGAGGAAGGCGCGCGCCGCGCGCATGAGGCGCAGCTGCAGGCCGATCAGCTGGCCGTCGAGCGGGAACGTCGGCTTCATCTCGGCTTCGGCGTACAGCGCCCAGCCTTCGACGTTGACGCTGTTGAAGGAGAACACCGCGCGCGCCGTCGACACACCCTTCTCGATCATCGCCGCGAACTGCAGCTCGTGGCCCGGCCGCGCCTCGTGCGCGGTCAGCGTCCAGGCGCCGGCCTCGAAGGTGAAATCGTCGGTCTTCAGGTCGCCGCGCCCGGCCTTGCCCGGCACGTTGAGCGGCAGCACGAACTCGCCGTACTCGCCGGTGTTGCCGATCAGCCGCGGCGGGCTCATGAACGGCGCCGGAATCTGCGCCGATTCGGCCTCGCTGGCGAGACGGATCTTCGCCTCGCGCTGCGGCAGCGTGACGACGTGGCCGGCGCGGATGCTGTCCTCGATCTTCTTCAGCGTGTCGCGGTACAGCGGCAGGATCGCATCGCCCTTCACCTGCTGCTTCTTCAGCTCGCGGATCACGTCGCGGTAGTCGCCGGACTTGTAGCCCTTTTCCCTGGCGACCAGCGGCGCCAGCGCGCGCATCTCGTTCTGGATCTCGACGAAGCTGAGCTGTGCGCGGCGGATCAGCTCGTCCGGCGCCAGATCGGTGACGCCGACCTGCTTGAGATTGTCGGCATAGAGCGCCGGCGGCAGGCGGTGATCGGCGCGGGCGCGCGGCATGATCTCTTTCCGCAGCCAGTCGTTGTAGTCGGACAGCTGCTGGCGCAGCGCCGCCAGCGGCGCTTCGTAGCCAGGCAGGTCGGACTTGGCGAACAGCTCGCCGATGCCGTCGACATAGCGCGCCGCGTCGGACAGATCCTGTTCGACCTCGCCGCGGTACGGGCCGACCAGGCCCTTCACGCCGAAGCGCTCCTTGCTGCGCGCCTTGGCCAGTTCGACCAGCGGCGTGCCGCCGTCGAGACCGGCGTACAGGCGCAGGCGCTTGAGCGCCGCGGCCTGGCGCTCCTTCGGCACGCGCGGATCGAGCAGCGCCTTGATGCCGCTGAAAGTCATCGACGCCACCGCGTAGTACGGCAGCATCAGATCATGGTTCAGGGTGCTGGTGCCGATGCTGTCCTGCGCCGAGGCGATCAGGATGTCGAGATCCTGCAGGACGGCCGCGTCCTTGGTCTTGGCGCGGATCGCCTGCAGCTCGGCGATCGCCTTGCGGGTCGCCGCCGTGCTGCGCTCGTAGATCCTCGGCTGCAGGTCGACGATCCTGTCGTCGAAGCCGTCGACGCCGATCTCGCCGGCGCTCTCCGGATTGAACTCGGCGATGACCTTGAGCAGCACCTCGGCATTGCGGTTGCTTTCGGTGACCCAGGCCGGCGTCTCGGCGCGGGCCATGCCACAGGCGCAGGCCAGCACGGCCAGCGCGGCACAGAGGGTTTTCATCGTCAGGCTCCCTTCGGCGTGTCGGGCGCCGATTATGGCGCCCGGCGCCGGCCACGCCGCAAGCGGGGAAGCTGCCCAGACGGCGGGCGCCGCGGCCGGGCTCAGTAGTCGGCGAGAATCCGCCGCGAGGCGGCCAGATCGGCGTCGGCCTTGGCCTCGATGTCGGCCACCAGCAGCTTCTCGAGCTTGCCGCCGATCAGCGGAATCGTGCAGCGCACGTCCCAGCTCAGCGTGTTGGCGGCGCCGCCCTTGCCGTGCTCGCCGAGCTTCATGTCGGCGGCGACCTTGACCGGCAGGCCGCGCAGATCGACTTCGAGGCGGCCGACGCGCCTGGCGAGATTCCAGCGGTCCTCCTGCACGATGGTGATGTCGCCGGAAATGAATTTCCTGGCGAAGTCCGGCAGCGGCACGCTGGCCGCCGTGGTGTAGCGGATGCGGATGCTGAAATCGTCGCCGGCGAGCCGGTGCTCGAGCACCTCGACGTTCTTGAAGCCCAGCAGCTCGTACTTGCGCTCGAAGTAGCGGCGATCGCCGAACATGCGGATCACCGTCGCCGCGGGCTTCTCGAAAGTCTGCTTCTGTTCGTGTTTCATCGTGGTTCCTGCTGCGCCCAACGCAAAAGGCCGCCGGATCGCTCCGGCGGCCTCGCGCAGCGCCTGAATGATTACTTCGTCGTCATCTTCTGCACCGACGCCGCCGTGAAGTAGTCCGGCTTGAACTGCACCGTCGCGTCGATCGGCTTGTCCTCGTTCCAGGCTGCGGTGATGAAGTAGCGCCCGGCGGTGAAGTGATAGATCACTTCCGGCACCGTCGTCGCCGCGAGCAGGTTGGGGGCGTTGATGATGTGGCCTTCCTGGAACTCGTAGATCTGGTCACGGTTGTCGTAGTCGTCGACCAGCGCGATCGTCCAGCTGTCCTCGTCGATGTAGAAGCGGCGGGTCTTGAAGGTGTGGCTGGTGCCCGGGCGCAGGTTCGCCTCGACCACCCAGACACGGTGCAGCTCGTAGCGCGGCAGATCCTGGTTCAGGTGCTTCGGACGGACCAGATCCTTGTACTTGGTCTTGTTGCCGGCGATGCGGTTGGAGTTGTACGGGATGTAGAACTCCTTCTTGCCGACCAGCTTCCAGTTGTAGCGCTCGAGCACGCCGTTGAACATGTCGACCTGGTCGTAGAACTGGTGACCGTCGGTGCCCTCGTACGGGTTGTCGCAGCAGACCGTCGGCGCGCGGCGGATGCGCTTGAGGCCCGGCGAGTACAGCCAGGCGGCGCGGCCGTCGGCGCCGGTGCCGGTCTTGTCGTGCACGAGGATGAAGGTGCCGGCCAGACGCGGCGGCGCCACCACGCGCGACAGGTACTCGAGGTATTCACCGTTGCCCGAGTTGATCGGCTGCGGATTCTTGATCGACGCGTAGGGGAATTCCACGTCCTCGATGATCTTGGTGAGCTGGTAGTCACCGTTCTGCTGCACGATCATCTGGTTGTTGTAGCGCGTCACCGCTTCGCCGCGCCACTTCAGCTTGTGGTTCCAGATCGGCTCGGCGCCGGTCTTCGGCACCGGGAACGGGAAGCCGGCCTTGCAGTTGTTGAGGACGTCGGTGCCCTGGATTTCGCAGGTCGTCGCGTTCTTGACCGTGGCGTCCTTGATTTCCTTCGGCCAGTCGACCGGGCGGTACGAGCGATACACGTTCATCTTGTAGTCGTCGTACATCGACAGCAGCTTCTTGTGGCCTTCCGACAGCTTGTCGGCGTACTGGGCCATGTTCGCCTTGGTGATGGTGAACAGCGGCTTGTCGTCGTCGACCTTCGGATCGCGCGGCCACTCGTCCTTCAGCTTGCCTTCCTGCGGACGCGGCGTCCACGCCGGGATGGTGCCTTCCTTGTTGCCGTCCTTCTCGGCGCCGATCTGCGTCAGGTTCTTGCCGAGCGCCTCGGCCTCCTGCTGCGTGACCTTGGCGCCGGCCTGCGCTGCAACCAGCGTCAGCAGCAGCGAGGCGGTCGCGAGTGCGTAATGCTTCTTCATGTCGCTCTCCTCTGGGGATGGGTCGCCGATGTCGCCGGCGTTCGTTCTGCAAGCCTACGGGTGCGGCGATGCTATCCAAACCGCCGGTCGCCCACAATTGAACGGACGGACAGGAGACTTTGTCTGTACGGCCTACGCATCCCGCACGCGACGCGCGTCCTGCAGTGCAGCAACCAGCAATTCGCGCGAATCGAGCTCGCAACGCAGGGTCGCCAGCATGATGAAGACGCCGGCCAGGCGCCGATGCAGGAAGACGATCTCGCGCGGCGGCACGCGGAAATGCACGGACAGCGCGTTGACCGCGGCGATGCGGCCGGCGCGCATCGGCAGATCGCTGTCGCCCCAGCGGTAGGCGCCGGCGGCGTTGTGCGGGCCGCCGGTCGCGTCGTTGCCGGTCCGGAACGGTTCGACGATCGCCTCGCACATGCCCGCGAAGGCGTCGAGCGCCGGGTCCGGCATCTTGTCGTGCAGCAGGCCGATCGCGCTGGCGCCGCGCACGATCTGCGCGCGATCGCGATGCAGCGCGCCTTCGACGATGTCGCTGTAGTTCTCGATGAAGCCACGGCCGAAGGTCCGCGTCGCGCCGAAATCGAGCAGCACGATGCGATCGTCCTCGCCGCGCTCGTCGACGCGGATGCGGTAATTGCCGAAGTGCGGGTCGGACTGCACCATGCCCCAGCGGAAGAACTCGTTGAAGAACAGATCGAGGAAGGCACTGCCGAGGCGGTTGCGGCGCGCCAGCGACAGGTTCTGCACGCGCGGATCGCGCACGTGCTGATTGGCCTCGTAGGTCGTCGTCAGCACCTGATCGCCGCTGTACTCGTCGAGCACCTGCGGCACCACGTAGCGCGCATCATCCTTGAGGCGCTCGGCGAACGTGCGCGTGAAGTGCGCCTCGGCCTCGTAATCGACTTCGCGGTGCAGCATCTCGCGCACCTCGCTGAAGACCGGCGTCAGGTCGAGGCCCTTCGGCGACAGCCGCGTCATGATCAGCAGGCGCGACAGCGTGCGGATGTCGCTCTCGATGGCATCGGCGACGCCCGGATACTGGATCTTCACGCACAGCTCGAGGCCGTCGCGCTTGCGCCGCGCGCGGTGCACCTGGCCGAGCGAGGCGGCGGCCATCGGCCGCGTATCGACCTCGAGCTCGCGCAGGCGCGCGCGGCCGAGGCTGCGCTCCAGCACCGGCGCGACGACGTTCCAGGCCACCGGCGGCGTGTCGTCCTGCAGCTGCGAGAGCACCGTCACCGCTTCCTCGGGCAGGAAGTACTGGCCGTACAGCGACAGCATCTGGCCGGCCTTCATGACGCTGCCCTTCAGCTTGCCGAGCTCATCGGCGAGGATCTGCGCCTGCCGTTCGTAGAACTCGCGGTTCGCCGCATCGCGCGAGATCTCGCCGCGGAAGATGTTGGCGAGCGAGTGCGCCATGATCTTGGCGCCGGCACCGACGCCGAGCTTGGTCAGCGCGATGCTGCGTTCGAGCGGGCGGGTCTTCAGCGCCGCGATGCTACCCTTCTCATCCCTGTCGTCACGCGATGCCATGCTTGATCCGATCGTGAAATCCCTGAGCGAAATCCTGTGGTCGCCGTTCCAGCGCGAAGCGTTCGCCGCCGATCTGGCGA
This sequence comes from Solimonas soli DSM 21787, assembly GCF_000474945.1. Classification (GTDB taxonomy): domain Bacteria; phylum Pseudomonadota; class Gammaproteobacteria; order Nevskiales; family Nevskiaceae; genus Solimonas; species Solimonas soli. The sequence goes on from NZ_KI440837.1 coordinate 182,493, forward strand.
CGCTCGTCGAGCAGCACGTGAAAAGCCGCGGCGGCCTGCGCGGCATGGCGGTCAGGACCGGTTTCGCCCTGCTCAAGGCCGCCAAGCCCGATCTCCTGACCGGCGCGCTGCGCCGCCACGCGCCGCAGTTTATCGCCGCGCTCGAACCGCTGTATGAATCGTTCCGGAACGACCGCGAGCCGGATTTCAGCGTGTTCCTGCAGCGCCACGCGGGTGAAGCCCGGGATGCGCTGCTGGGCGTGGCCGATGCGCGCATCGCGCAAAGCCGCAATGCGTCCCTGAAGGCCGCCTACCAGAAGCTGCGCGGCGGCGCCGAAGGCGAAGTCGAGGCGATCATTCCGGCCCTGGGCCGTCTGATCCGCGGCTATCTCTGAGCCCGGAATCGCGCAGAAAGGACCGGGCGGCGCAGCGGCCGCCCGGCCATCTTGGGAGTGATACGAACACCGGCGGTGTTCATGGCTTGGATGCGCCGGCCCGCGGAAAAGTTGCATCCGGCGCGCGCGCTTTCGCCGCCACCGCCGCCGGTCTTCAGAAATGCGCGTAACGGCCGCGCACGGCGTCGGGCAGGAACTCGGCCTCGCGCATCGGCACGTCGAGCTGCGGCGGCGCATCCTCGGCGTACAGGCGGTTGACGAAGTAGCGGCCGTCCTTGAGGTCGTAGGTGACGACCGGCGCGCAGTTCGCGGCCTGGACGTCGTAGGCCGGCAGCAGATGGCCCTCCTGGAAGCGCCACAGGCGGCCGTCATGATCCTGGTTCTCGACCAGCAGCACGTTCCAGCTGTCCTCGTCGACGTAGAACACCCGCGTGCCGAAGCTGTGCCGCATGCCGCCGCGTTCGCTCGCCTCGATGACCCAGACGCGATGCAGCTCGTAGCGCGTGCCCTCCGGATTGAAGAACTTCGGCGTCAGCAGCTGCGCGTATCGGTAGCGGCCGTCGCCCAGGCGATAGCTGTTGTACGGCACGTAGAGCTCGCGCTTGCCGGTGAGCTTCCACACGTAGCGATCGAAGGCGCCGTTGTACATGTCGATCATGTCGACGAACATCAGGCCGTCGGCGCCCGGAAACGGCTGGTCGTAGCCGACCGGCGGAATGCGGAACATCCGCGGCACGCCGGGCGGGATCACCCAGATGTTGCGCGGCTGCTTCAGCGAGTTGGCCGACTCGTGCACGAGCGCGACGAAGTCGATGTCGTTGCGCGTCTTGCCGAACCAGGTCAGGTAGTAGAGCAGCGTGTTGTCCTGGGCGAGATCGAGCGGATTCTTCGTGTTGCCGTAGCGGAACAGCACGCGCTCGGTCTGCTTGAGGAAGGTCGGCGTGCCGCTGGGGCGCACGACGGCCTGCGTCGACTGCGTGACGATCGAGTTGCCGCGGTAGCGCGTGCGGTGATTCCACAGGATCTCGACGCCCGAAGCCGGATGCGGGAACGGCACGCCGAGGCGCGCGCCGGTCAGCTCGTCCGAGCCGGTGAGGCGCGCCCTGCCGATATTGGCGCGGCTGGCGTCGTAGATCGCCTGCGGATAGGCGACGCTGCGCCGGGTCGCGTAGACCGGCATGCGGTAGTCGGGATACTTCGCGAACAGCGCGAGATGGCCGGCGCTCAGCCGGCCGCGGTATTGCGCGAGATTGCTCGCGGTGATGGTGAACAGCGGCTTGTCGTCCGGGTACGGATCGGCGAGGCGCTGGCCGCTCCTGTAGGCGGCCGGCCATTGCGCGCGCTGCAGGCCACCGCTCCAGGGCGGAATCGTGCCGTCGGCATTGCCGCTCGCATCGGCGCCGATCGGCGTTTCCTTGCCGCTCTGCACGGCGGCCACGGCACCGGCCGACGCGGCGGCGCCGAGCACGCCACCGCCGCCGCTGAGCCGGTCGCTGAGCTGCACCGCGTCGCCTTCGCGCGCGCCACGCGCGGCGGCCGCCTGCAGCGCCTGCTCGCGCGCCTTGCCGCTCTCGAGATACTTGATCCACTGCGCCGCCGAGGGCCGGCCGTCCGGCAGCCTGTCGGCTTCGCGGAAGGCGGCGAGCGCGGCATCGACGTCGGCCTGCTGGTACTGCGCGAAGCCCAGCGCCAGATACGTCTTGCCGCTCGGCTTGCCGAGCGCGATCGCCTGCTGCAGCGCCTGCGCGGCCTGCGCGTACTCGTCGCGATCGAGATGCAGCTGGGCGAGCTGCTGGTACAGCGCCGCGTCCGGCGCGGTCTTCAGCAACGCTTCCAGCGCCGGCATCGCCAGGCTGTCCTCGCGCGCCGCCAGCCAGAACTGCGCGAGCAGCTTGCGGCTGTTGCGGTCGTCCGGCACCAGCTTGCGTTCGAGCAGCGACTGCAGCAGCGAGCCGGCCTCGAACGGCGCGCCGATCTGCGCGGTCAGCGTCGCCAGGCGCAGGCGTTCCTCGGCGGTCTGCAGGAAGCCGAGCCGGTTGGCGAGGTCCATGGTCGCCGCGGCGCGCTCCTTGTTGCCGGCCTTCAGCTGCAGCGCGGCCAGGCGCATCCAGTCCTCGCGATTGCGCGGGTCCTCGCGCAGCAGCTTTTCGAGCAGCGGCGTCGCCTCGCGCTCGCGCCCGGCGCCGATCAGCGCCGCCGCCAGCGCGCGGCGCCAGGCAATGTCGGCGTCGGCCCTGTCGGCGCCGGCCTTCTGCAGCAGCGTTACCGCCTCGGCGTAGCGCCGGTCGCCGATGTAGGCGGCGCCGACCGCGGCCAGCACCTGCGGCGTCGCCTGGCCGCTGCGCAGCTGCGCCTCGAGTTGCGGCAGGACCTTGCGAATGTCGCCGCCCGACAGGTAGAGCTGGGCGAGATCGTTCTTCATCTGCGCCGCCGCCGGCCCCGACAGCGCGTTCTGCGCCAGCGCCTGTTCGAGATACTGGCGCGCCTTCGCGTAGTCGCGGCGCTGCGCCGCCTGCGCGGCGAGATCGCGCAGCAGCAGCGCCTTGGCGTAGGGATCGCTGGTGATCTGCAGCAGCTTCTGCGGGTCTTCCTGCTGCGGCGGCGCCGTCGGCGTGTCGACGATGCGCTGTTCGCTGCGGTACTGGTCGGCCTGCGCCGGCAGCACGAGCGCGCAGAGCAGGGACGCGAGCAGCGTGCGGACGGCGGCGCGCACGCTCACTGCTTCCAGTTGTAGGCGCAATCTTCGGGCAGCATGTCGACGCGCTGCTTGACCTCGCGCGCGGTCTTGCCCGACTCGTAGATCCAGTTCGAGATGCTCTCGACGGCGGCCGCCTCGAACACACCCTTGGGGTCGGCGTCGACCAGGCGCACGTCGCGCACGCGGCCGTTCGGCATCACCGTGAACACGACTTCGACCCAGCCGCGGATTTTCTGCTTGCAGGCCCAATCCGGCATCTGCGGCCGCGCCGTCGACAGCGGCACCAGCGGCTTGCCCTGAAAGCCCTGCCCGGTGCCAATGCCCTTGCCATTGCCGCCGCCGCCCGCGCCGCCGCTGCCCTTGCCGGCGAATCCCGCGAAGCCGCTGCTGCCGGTGATCGACAGGCCGCTCGCGCCGAGCGTCAGCGGCACACTGATCGGGCCAACGTCGAGCGGCGCCGCGGCCAGCGCCGCCGCCGACAGCGACGGCAGATCGGGACGCGCCAGCGAGGGCGGCGCATCGGGCGGCGGCGCCGGCGCGTTGGCGAGTTGCGCATCGGGCGGCTCGTCGTGCGCCGGCGGCGGCGCGACGACCTCGATGTTGTCGAGCGTGCGCAGGCCTTCGCCTTCGCGCACCGGCGGGTGGATCAGGCGAACCATCAGCCAGAACAGCAGCAGCGCCGCCGCGACGCCGAGCAGCGGCGGCACGACGACACGCGACCAGCGCCGCTCGAAGCGGCGCTCAGCGGGCATCGTGGCGGCAGCCGGCATCGCCGTCGGTCACGGCCGCGGCGCGGGCGTGGCCGCGAGCGCGACGTCCTTGAAACCGGCGAGCCGCGCCTGGTCCATGGCTTCGACGACCAGCCCGGCGCGCGCATCGCGATCGGCCTGCACGATGACGGCGGCGTTCGGATTCTCCTGCCGGCGCTTCTGCAGGTGCGCGCGCAGGGCGCGGATGTCGACGCGCTGGCCGTCGCTCCACACCTCGCCGTTCGGCGCGATGGCGACGAGCACGTTGCTGCGCTCCTGCTTCACCGCCGTGCTCGCCACCGGCCGGTTGACATGAATGCCGGCCTCCGAAACGAAGGTGTTGGTGATGATGAAGAAGATCAGCAGGTTCAGGACGAAGTCGAGCATCGGCGCCAGGTCGATGCCGGTTTCCTCGGGCGGATGCGTGTGCCGGCGTGTGCGCATGGCTAGATCACCAGCTCGTCGCCGAAGCGCTCGGTCTCGCGCTGCACGCGCGTCTGGAAGCGGCTCAGGAAGAACATGCCGCTGACGCTGACGACGAGGCCGGCCATGGTCGCGATCATCGCGTGCGAGACGCCGTAGGCCATGGTTCGCGCATCGGCCGAGCCGCGCAGCATCATGCCGTCGAACACTTCCAGCATGCCGGTGACGGTGCCGAGCAGGCCGAGCAGCGGCGCGATCGGCACGGTGACGCGCAGGAGCGGCAGCGGCGCCGACAGGGCCACCCTGGCCTGCGAGATCAGCATCGCACGCACCTGCCGCGCGCTCCACGACTCCCGCTCGCGCCGCCGCAGCCACTGCGCGCGCAGCTCGGCGCGCTGCAGCGGGTAGACGCGGCGGAAGTACCACCAGCGCTCGGCGATCAGCGTCCACATGACCAGCGCGCAGACGAAGATCCACGGCAGCACCCAGCCGCCGGCGGCGATCAGTTCCGAGACCGACGCGAAGGGCGACAGCAGCGTATCAAGCAGACGCATCGCCGCCCTCGCCCGTCTCGATATGCCGCGCCAGCAGGCCGGCGCTCTGCTCGTCGAGAATCTGCACCAGCACGCGCGAGCGTGCCGAGAGGATGGCGTTGACGAACAGCATCGGCACCGCGACGCCGAGGCCGAGCACCGTGGTGATCATGGCCTGCGAGATGCCGCCCGCCATCAGGCGCGGATCGCCGGCACCCTGTTCCTGGATCACCTGGAAGGTGATGATCATGCCGGTCACGGTGCCGACCAGACCGAGCAAGGGACCGGCCGCGATGATCAGGCGCAGCAGCGGCTGGAAGCGTTCGAGCGCGGGAATCTCGCGCAGGATGGCCTCCGACAGGCGCAGTTCGAGCACTTCGGCATTGCCGATGCCCTGCGCCGGATCGCCCTTGAACGCGGCGAGCACGCGGCCGAGCGGATTGTCGGCGCGCGGGTGACCGATGTCGGCGAGTTGCCCACGCACGCGCGCACCGACGCGCAGCAGGTAGACGAGCTGCCACAGCGCCAGCACCGCGCCGGCGAAGCCGATGACGATGATCACGTAGGCGATCACCCCGCCCTGGTCGATGCGCTCGCGCAGCGACGGCCGCAGCGCCTCCTGCGCGAGCAGGCTGCCGTGCGAGGGATCGATCATCATCGGCTGCACGCCGTCCTTCGCCTCGACGTAGTCGGCGGCAAGCGAGCGCCAGTGCCGCGCCGGCTGGCGCGTCAGCTCGGCGAGCGCGCCGGCCTGCGGATCGAAGACGAGATAACGGCCGTCGCTGAAGGCGCTGAAGCTGCCGATGCGCAGTACCTCGCGCTCGGCGCGCGCGCCGCCGGCATCGATCACCGGCGCCTTGAAGCGCGCGATCCTGCCGCTCTCGGTCAGCTCGAACTGCAGGTCGTACCAGAAGCGTTCGAGATCGGCGACCGGCGCATAGCCGTCGCGATCGGCGAGCGCGTCGAGCGTCGCGGCCCGCTCCGGCAGCTGGGCGCTGATCAGGGATTCGGACGCGATCGCGCGGAATGCACCGGCCGCTTCCTTGACCGCGCCCTGCACCTGCACGTAATCGCCGGCGCGCGCCTGCAGCTGCGCCTTGAGCTCGGCGATCTCCTTCTGATTCGCCGCGAAACGCGCGCGCACCGCGTCGGCGCGGGCCTTGGCGGCGGCGAGATCGGCTTCGGCCTTCTGCACCAGCGCCGCCTGCTGGTTCTTGTCGCGCAGGAAGCGCTGCTCGCGCTCGGCGTTGAGCCTGGCGTTCTGGCCGGCGGCGTCCTGCACCTGCTTGAGCAGGGCATCGAGCCCGCTCTGAGCGCTGGCCGGATCGGCGGCCAGTGCCGGCAGCGGCAGGCACAGCGCCAGCGCGACGACGAGGCGGCGGATCATGGCGCGCTCCGCGCCGCCGGCAGCGGCAGTTCGAGCAGGTTCACCGCGGTCAGTTCGCGGGCCATCTTCAGGCCGTCGCGGATGGAGCCCGCGTAACGGCGCGGCAACGGCTCCCATCGGCCGGCGCCCGCGCTCCACAGGCGCGGCCGGCTGCCGTCCGGCGCCAGCGCGTAGAGCTCGACGCGACCGACACGCAGCACGTCGAGCGTCTCGCCGTCGGCATCGTAGCGCTCGACACCGAGCGTGCGTCCGTAGTCGACCTCGACCTGATAGGCCTCGAGGATGCGGCGGAACTTCTCGCCGGCATTGATCTGCGGATCGCCGAGCGCGCGCTTGAGGCCGGCGATGCGCTCGCGACGCTCGTCGCGCAGGAACGGCAGATCGAGGGCCACGAACTTCTCGAGGCTGTCGGTCATGCGCAGCATCAGCGGCGTCAGGTCCTCGCCCGCACGGTCGAGGTCGCCGAGCTGCTGGCGCAGGCTCTGCAGTTCGGCGCTCTGCTGGCTCAGCAACTCGTCGAGCTGCTGCGCATAGACATTCAGCTGCTGGGCCTGCCAGGTCGCGGACCGATAGCGCTCGAGCAGCGCCCGCGTCTGGTCGTCGAGCTGGTCGACGCGCTGCTGCGAAGCGACGGCGGCGCGCTGCGCCTGCTGCGCGGCGTCCAGCGCCTTGCCGAGCGGATCGTTCTGTGCCTGCGCCGCCGCCGCGGCGAGCAGCAGCGCAGCGCCGATGATGCCGCGCCGCGGCCGGCGGTCCCTCGCCGTCGCCGCCATGTCAGCGGGCCGTGCGTTCGTGACGGTGCTCGAGAGGCCTCAGCCACCCGCAGATCGCGTGCATCATTTCCTCGGTCTCCTCGTCGTCGATGACCCAGTGTCCGCGCTCGGCGTAGTGGCGCTGCGTGACGTGCGCGTAGCGTTTCGCCACCTTGCGCACGACGCTCGCCGGCGTCAGGCGGTCCTTGCCGCAGCTTACGACGTAGACCGGACAGCGGACCTTGGCCGCTTCGACAGCCGACGCGCGCGAAAAATCCAGCGGCCACATGCCGATCTCGAAGGATGCGCACCCGGACTCGTGCACCATGCTTTCATACAGCGCGCGATGCCGGTCCACCGGCACGTTGTTGAAGGCGTAGCGCTGCGCATGCGCGAACGACGGCTTGTGCGGATTGCGCCAGAACAGGCCGCTGAACATCCATGGCGCGAAGGCGCCGACCACCGAAGGCGTCAGCGGATTGATGCCGCGCGGCGGCGCCGGCGTCAGCAGCACCAGCGCCAGCGGATCGATGCGCGTCGCCAGCTGCTGCGCGAGCAGTCCGCCCATCGAGTGGCCGATGAGGATCGGCGGCTTGTCGAAATGCCGCGCGGCGATCGCCTCCTCGAGAAACTGCAGGTAGTCGCGCAGGCTCTTGCGCCGCACCTGCAGCGGCTGGTCGGTCGCGTCGTCGTGCGCCGGCAAGGACGGCGCGAAACAGGAATAGCCGCGCGGCGCGAGGATATCGACGACGCGCTTCCAGCTCGCGCCGGTGCACCACATGCCGTGGACCAAGACCACCGGATGACTCATGCCGCACTCCCCCAAGCCCCGTGCAAAGCCGTAATCTAGTCGCAGCCCTGCCCTCCCTCAAACAGGAACGATGCAATGGCCGATCACTCGCCCGCCTTCATCGCGCTGGTCGCCGAGGCGCGCCAGCGCATCCGCGAAGTCGCCGCCGCCGACCTGACGCGCACCCTCGCATCGCAGCGCGGCGCGCGCCTCATCGATGTGAGGGAGGAAAGCGAATATCGCGCCGGCCACGTGCGCGGCGCGGAATGGCTCGGCAAGGGCATCATCGAGCGCGACATCGAGAAGGCGGTGCCCGACAAGGACACGCCGCTGTTTCTCTATTGCGGCGGCGGCTACCGCTCGGCGCTCGCCGCCGACAACCTGCAGAAGATGGGCTACCGCCAGGTCTGGTCGATCGATGGCGGCTGGCGCGCCCTGCAGGAACTGCTGCCGACCGAGAGCTGATTCCACGGCGGCATTGCGTCGTGGCCGACGCTCGATCCGGAACGACGGGCAACAAAAAAGCCGCGAGTTCAGGCGCGGCTTCTTTCACAGCTTGATGGCGGAGCGGACGGGACTCGAACCCGCGACCCCCGGCGTGACAGGCCGGTATTCTAACCGACTGAACTACCGCTCCACTTCAACTTTTGGTGGGTGCTGACGGGCTCGAACCGCCGACATTCGCCTTGTAAGGGCGACGCTCTACCGACTGAGCTAAGCACCCTGCAGGCAATTGCTCTGGCCAGAACTTCGGCCTTCAGCAACCAACCGTGGAAAGACCGCTACTTTATCAGGTCCTTGAGCGCTTTGCCAGCCTTGAACGACGGCGTCTTGCTGGCCTTGATCTTGATCGTCGCGCCCGTCTTCGGGTTGCGGCCGGCACGGGCGGCGCGCTCGCGCACGAGGAAGGTACCGAAGCCGACCAGCGAAACCTTGTCCTTCTTCTTGAGCGCCTTGCCGACGACTTCAAAGAAAGCGTCGACCGCGCGACCGGCATCGGCCTTCGACAGGTCGGCCTTGTCGGCAACCGCGTTGATGAGTTCAGTCTTGTTCATGAATCGTACGTCCCCTAAATAATGAATCGGCCGGAGCCGGAAGATGCGGCGATCGCGTGTAGGTGTTACCCGCGCTGCGACGATGTCTGCGGATCGCGCTCGCTGCGAGAGCGCGTTGTCGTAGGGATACGCGGGTTGCGGCGCTTTATAGCAACTGAGTTTTCGAGCGTCAACACGAACGCACGACGCATATCCTTATGTCATGCAATGACATGCGTGTGTCGCCAAACAGCGACAGTTGGCACGCGCCGCGCGCATTCGCACAACGACGCGGCACGCGCCACACCGTTCGTCCGCGCGCTTGCTACCATTCGCACCGCTGAGGACTTTCTGCCGCGCGTTTGTACGGATTCTCCCTATAGTGATTACCGTCAATTCGTCGGCGTATCGTCCGCATGCCTTTGCTACACTCCGGTCAACCCATCTGGATCAAACCAGCCGATGCCGAGAACTCGAGGCCTCAAGGCCCTAGGCGCGATTCTCGCGCTCGTAAGCAGCCTGCCCGCAGCGGCCGCCACGGCGGACCTCGACGAGCAGGCGATCAAGCTTGACCAAGCCGTGCAGGCACTCAAGGACGAGGTGCTCGAGTTCAACAGTGACGCCGCGGCCGTCGAAGTCGACGCCCTGCTGCCCGACTACAACCGCCTCAACGTCTATCTGAGCGTCACCACCGGCGGCCTGCTGCTGCAGGAAGTCACGGTCGCCATCGACGACAAGCCGGCCGAGATCTACCACTACGACGACTTCGATTCGCGCGCCATCCTCGAGAAGAACAGCGTGCAGCGCCTGCTGCGCGTGGCGGCGGCGCCGGGCGCGCACCAGCTGCGCATCAGCTTCACGGGCAATTACGCGGATGCCAAGGCCGGTGATCCGCCGCTCACCGACCATTACAGCGCCACCATCGACAAGCCCGCGCAGGCCACCGACGTCGAGTTCGTCATCAGCCGCGAAAGCCGCTTCGGCGGCCGGCCGAAACTGACGATGAAGCAATGGAGGCCCGCGCAATGAAACGCCGCGTCTCTCTTGCCCTGAGCGCGGCGCTGCTCGCGCTGCCGCTCGCCGCCGCCGCCGTCGAGACCTACGAAGCCGGCAGCGCCAGGGATCCGCAGGTCCGCCTGTCGCAGTTCCTCGACGCCGACCGCCGCCATTTCTCGGCGCTGATCGAACTGCGCCAGCTCGCCGGCGATCAGGACCCGCTGAAGATGCCGGCGGAATACCAGTGGCGGCTCGCCAACAACTACCTCGGCTTCGGCATGGGCGAACGCGCCGAGGCGGTCTACCGCAGCCTCGCGGCGACCGCGAACAACCCGAAGGACGTCGCCAAGGCACAGCTGCGCCTCGCCGAGTTCGACTATCAGCGCGGCTACACGGCGCAGGCGCGCGCCAACCTGTACCGCTTGCGCGACAAGCTGCCGAAGGAGCTGATCGCCGACTGGCAGGATCTGCTGGCGCGCGTGCTGATGGCCGAGGGCCGCTACGGCGAAGCCGCCGACATGCTGCTCAAGGAAGACAACGCCACCACGCAGTCGCCGTTCACGCGCTACAACCTCGGCATCGCGCTGCTCAACAGCGGCCGCGTCGCGCAGGGTCAGACGGTGCTGGACCGTGTCGGCACGCTGCGCCCGGACAATGCCGAGGAGCTGGCGCTGCGCGACCGCGCCAATCTCACGCTCGGCTGGCAATTCCTGCAGACGCAGCAGGGCGGCACCGCCAAGCCGGTCTTCGGCCGCGTGCGCGTCGAGGGCCCGTTCTCGAATCGCGCCCTGCTCGGTCTCGGCTGGTCGGAGCTGGCGCCGCAGGGCGCGCGCATCCAGCGCTCGGACCCGCCGGACGACAAGGCGCAGGGTCCGAGCAAGATTTCGTTCTCGACGCTCGGCGTGCTGCTGCGCCCGGGCTATCTCGACAGCGACGTCTTCGATCGCGCCGGCATGCGCTCCTTCCGCCTGCGCAGCGGCAATCCGGAGAGCGAGGCGGCGCTGCGCCGCGCGCTGGTGCCGTGGCTCGAGCTGATCTCGCGCGATCCGATGGATCCCGCCGTGCAGGAAGCCTGGCTGGCGATTCCCTACACGCTCGACCAGCTCGGCGCGCACACGCAGGCGCTGCAGTATTACGAGAAGGCGGTCGAGGTCCTCGAGACCAGCCGCAAGCGCATGAACGATGCGATGGCCTCGATCAAGCAGGGCCGCATGGTCGAGACCATCGTGCGCCGCGACATCGATTCCGAGGCCGGCTGGGACTGGAAACTGCGCGACCTGCCGGACGCGCCGGAGACCTACTTCCTGCAAAGCCTGCTCGCCGAGCACCGCTTCCAGGAAGCGCTGAAGAACTATCGTGACGTGCGCATGCTGGCGCGCGATCTCGACGGCTGGCGAACGCACCTGGCCGGCATCGAGCAGGACTACGTGAGCGCGACGCAGCAGCCGGCGAACCCGGACGAGATCGTCAAGCGCGCACTGCGCGAACACGACGACCCCTACGCCGGCACCCGGGCAAAACTGATACTCGCGCCGCGTCTGGCGGCGCCGGGCGGCTACACGCAGAAGCCGTCGGCGCCCGCGCCGCAGATTCCGCCGCTGGAGATCGCCGCCGCGCCGACGCGCTTCAACGGACCTTACGAGCGCATCCAGACGCTGCAGTCCCGCGTCGGCAACCTGCGCGATCAGCTCGCGACGATCGGCAATGCGCAGTCGCAGCTGCTGCAGCAGATGGCGACCCAGGAACTCGAGGGCCAGCGCAAGCAGATCGAGCGCTATCTGGTCGAGGCGCGTTTCGCGCTCGCGCGCCTCTACGACCGCCAGCAGAAGGGTGAACTGGACCGTGACTGAGCCCCCGATCATCGATCAAGCGCAGCGCCGCAGGCCGCGCGGCGCGCGGCGCCGCCCGCTGTTCGTGCTCGCCGCAGTGACGCAGGCGGCGATGGCGCTGTCGGCCTGCACGCCGGCCGTCGTCAAGCAGTCGGCGCCGCCGATCCGCGAGGCGATCGGCAAGCAGAAGGCGCCTGCCGAAAGCGTGCTGCCGATCATCAAGTCGGAGGACATCGCGCCCGATCCGCAGAAGGCGGCAGACAACTATCGCAAGCTGCTCGATCTCAAGCCCGACGCCGAAACCAGCGACGAGGCGACACGCCGCCTCGCCGACCTGCAGGTGCAGATGGCCGACGCCGCCGGCAGCTCCGAGCAGTCGGAGAAGTCGCTGCGCGAGTCGATCCGCCTGTACAACCAGCTGCTCGCCGCGCATCCCCAAGATCCGAACAACGATCGCATCTACTACCAGCTGGCGCGCGCGCAGCAGAACGCCGGCGATACCGACGCGGCGATCGCCACGCTGAAGAATCTCAGCGACCGCCTGCCCGACTCGCGCCTGGCCGGCGACGCGCACTTCCGCCGCGCCGAGCTGCTGTTCGCGACCAACCGCTACGCCGACGCCGAAGGCGAGTACAAGATCGTGCTCGACATGAAGGACGCGACGCCGTTCTTCGTGCCGGCGCAGTACAAGTACGGCTGGTCGCAGTACAAGCAGTCGAAGTACGAAGCGGCGATCGGCACCTTCTTCGCGATCCTCGACCGCGAGCTGCCGCCCGGCGAGACCACCGATCCGGATGCCGCGCTCGGCGGTGTCACCAAGGAGAAGTACGATCTCGCCAAGGATTCGCTGCGCGTGGTCACGCTGTCGCTCGCCACGCTCGGCGGCGGCCCGGCGCTCAACGATTATCTGGCCAAGCATGGCGACCCGCGCTTCTATCCGCTGGTCTATGCCGCGCTCGGCGATTCGCTGCTCGAGAAGAAGCGCTACACCGACGCCGCCAACGCCTACGCGGCGTTCATCCAGCGCTATCCCAATTCGCCGCTGGCGCCCGGCTTCCAGACGCGCGTCATCGCCGCTTACGACGAAGGCGGCTTCGGCGAGCTGACGCTGAAGGAAAAGGAACGCTACGTCGCCAGCTACGATCCGGCCGCCGCCTACTGGGCCGGCAAGCCGGCGACGCCGGACGTGATGGCGGCGCTGCGCACGCACCTCGAGGACATCGCCAAGTCCTATCACGCGACGGCGCAGCAGAAGGCGAAGACGCCGGGCGGCGCGCCGCCGGCGGAGTTCCTGACGGCGGCCAAGTCGTATCGCCGCATCATCGAGCTGTATCCGCAGGACGCAAAGCTGCCGGACATCAACTTCCTGCTCGGCGATGCGCTGCTCGACGGCGGCCATACGCTCGAAGCGGCGCAGGAATACAGCAAGACGGCCTACGGCTACCGGCCGCACGTCAAGGCGCCGGAAGCCGCCTACGCTGCCGTGCTCGCCTACCAGAAGAACGCCAAGGAAGTGCCGGCCGCGCAGCGTCCGGAGGCGCTCAAGCTGGCGATCGCCGAAAGCCTCAAGCTGGCCGACACCTACCCCGCGCATGCGCAGCGCAACGCCGTGCTGACGCAGACCGCCGAGGATCTCTACGAGCTCAAGGACTACGAGCAGGCGATCGCCGTCGCCGACCGCGTCATCAAGGCCGGCAACAACCTCACCCAGGATCAGCGCCGTCTGGCCTGGAGCGTGACCGGCGATTCGCAATTCGCGCTCAAGCACTACCCGCAGGCAGAAGCCGCGTTCAGCGAGGAGCTGAAGCTGACGCCGGGCAGCGCGCCGCAGCGTGGCGAAGTCGTCGAGCAGCTTGCCGCCGCCGTCTACAAGCAGGGCGAGGCCGCACGCGATGCCGGCGATCTGAAGACCGCCTCGCAGCACTTCCTGCGTGTCGGCCAGGTCGCGCCGGGCGCCAAGATCCGCGCGACCGCCGAGTACGACGGCGCCGCCGCCCTGCTCGCGCTGCAGGACTGGTCGCATGCGGCGAGCGTGCTCGAAGGCTTCCGCCAGCAGTTCCCCGGCAACGCCCTCGAAGCCGACGTCGACAAGAAGCTCGCGGTCGCCTACGAGAAGGACAACAAGCCGCTGCCCGCCGCGCAGACCTATGCGCGCATCGCCCGCCGCGGCAGCGAGGACGGCGCAACGCGCGAAGAGGCGGCCTGGCGGTCGGCGAGCCTCTATGACAGCGCCAAGGACACGGCCGGCGCGGCGCAGGCCTACGACTACTACGTGAAGAGCTTCCCCGCCGCCTTCGATCGCAACGTCGAAGCGCGCGGCCGCCTCGTCGAGTTCGCGCGCGGCAGCGGCAATGCGCAGCAGCTGACGGCGGCGCTGCGCGAGCAGGTCGCCGTCAACGACAGTGCCGGTGCGCGCGCCAACGATCACTCGCGCGCGCTCGCCGCCAAGGCCGCGCTCGAGCTCGGCCGCCTGTCGGCGACCGAGACGCAGGGCATCGCCATCACCGTGCCGCTCGACAAGTCTCTGGCGCGCCGCAAGCAGTCGATGCAGCAGGCCCTGGGCTGGTTCGACAAATCGGCGAGCTACGGCTACGCCGACGTCGTCACCGCCGCCACCTACGAGACCGGCCGCCTGTACCAGACCTTCGGTCGCGCGCTGCTCGATTCGGAGCGCCCGAAGAAACTTTCCGAGCTGGAGCTCGAACAGTACAACGTGCTGCTCGAAGAACAGGCCAATCCCTTCGAGGAGAAAGCCATCGACACCTACGAGAACAATCTGCGCCGCATCAAGCAGGGCGTCTACGACGAGTGGGTCGTCAAGAGCCTGCAGCAGCTCGTGGCGATGGCGCCGGCGAAGTACGAGAAGCGCGAACAGGGCCAGGACCGCTATGAAAGCCTCAAGTAAGCGCGTCGCAGCCGGGCACGCCCTGCGGGCCGCGCTGCTCGCCCTGCCGGCGCTGCTGCTGGCCGCCTGCGGCAGCGCGCCGAGCCGACCCGAACCACCGGCGCGCAGCAGCGCGCCGACGACGCCCGCCGCAACGCCGAAACCGGCGGCGCCCGCGCCCGACAAGGGAGACGTGCAGGCGCGCTTCGACGCCGCGCTCGAGGTGCTGAAGAGCGGTGACCTGCAGCAGGCCGAACAGCAGTTCGGCGAACTGACCAAGGACTTCCCCGACTACGCCGGTCCGTGGACCAATCTCGGCATCGTCTACGCCAAGACCAAGCGCCGCGACGCCGCCATCACCGCGCTGACGCGCGCCGCCACGCTGAATCCGCAGAACCACGTCGCCTTCAACTGGCTCGGCATGCTGAACCGCGAGGCGGGCAACTATGACCGCGCGCGGCTCGCCTACGAGAAGGCCCTGCAGATCGATCCGGATGACCAGCTCGCGCGCCTCAACTACGCGATCCTGCTCGACCAGTACCTGAAGCAGCCGCAGGCGGCGCTGGCGCAGTACCAGGCGTACCAGCAGCACCAGGCGCAGGCCGGCAAGGAAGACCTGCGCGTGCTGGCCTGGAGCGCCGAACTCGAGGCCAAGACCCAGGCCGCCGCGCCGGCGCCGGCTGCGAAGCCGGAGAAAAAACCATGAAGGTCGCGCACCTGAAGCCGTTCGCGCTCACCGCCGCGCTGCTGCTCGGCAGCGGCCTGGCCCGCGCGCAGGACGAGATGCCGGCGGTCAGCAGCCCGGCGGCCGACAAGCCGATCGTCGCCAGGCCGGCCTCGCCGACGCCGAACGTCGACGCCGCCGCGGCGGCGGGCGGCACCACCATCTTCGGCGAGCGCGAATCGCCGATCGGCCTGTACATCACGCCCTGGCGCGATGCGCATGCCGAGCGCGACATCGATCGACCGGCCCGGCTTTTGCAGGAAAAGGCCATGCCGATCGACCGCACCGTGTTCAATCGTCAGGTGGAGTACTACGAAGCCCTGGCGGCGGAGCTGAAGAAGAAGGGCGTAGTCTCGCCGGTAGCACCTTAGAGCAGCAGAACAGCAGAGCAGCGGATCGACGGCGATCCCGCTGTACAAATAGCACTTTTGTACGTTTTCACAGAGGGAAGCAACATGGACCTGTTCGTCACCATCCTGCACTTCTTCCAGAAGGGCGGCTTCATGATGTATCCGATCGCGATCGTGCTGGCGCTCAGCGTCGCCATCGCCATCGAGCGCTGGCTGTTCCTGGGCCGCATCGAGCGCGAGAACCGCAAGCTCTGGAAGGATGTGTCGCCGCTGCTCGCCAAGGGTGACGTCGCCACCGCCGAGCAGCTCGCCTCCGGCTCCGACGCCGCCGTCGCGCGCATCGTCGCCGCCGGCGCCGCGCAGGCCAAGGTCGATCCGCACCGCAACGAAGTCGAGACGGCCACCGAGGAAGCGCTGATGGAAGTGCTGCCGGCGGTCGAGAAGCGCACGCACTATCTCGCCACCTTCTCCAACATGTCGACGCTGCTCGGCCTGCTCGGCACGGTCATCGGCCTGATCGGCGCCTTCGCCGCGCTCGGCAACGCCGACCCGACGGAGAAGGCGGACCTGCTGTCGCGCGGCATTTCCGAAGCCATGAACTGCACGGCCTTCGGCCTGATGGTCGCGATCCCGACGCTGATCGTCCACGCCTGGCTGCAGGCCAAGACGACCGAACTCGTGGACAGCCTCGAAGCCGCCTGCGCCAAGTTCGTCAGCGCCGTCGGGCGCAAGTAGTCGGTCTCCCTTTTTCGGGAGTACCCGGATGAAAGTATCCCGTCGCACGCGACGCCTCGAACGCCATCAGAGACTGAGGGCGCGCGCGGTATCGCTGAACATCGTGTCGATGATCGACGTGTTCGCCGTGCTGGTGTTCTTCCTGCTCGTCAGCTCGTCGATCACCGCCGCCAAGCTCAACGTCATCAACCTCAACCTGCCCTCGCCCGACCAGCAGGCCGCACCCGACAAGCCGCCGCTGCAGCTGACCATCACGCTGCGCAAGAACGGCCTCGACGTGTCCGACCGCAACGGCGCGCTGCGCCATCTCGACAACACGCCGGAAGGCTACAACCTGCAGGCGCTCGGCGATCTGCTGGTCGAGGTCAAGAAGGCGGCGCCCAGCGAGAACAACGTGACCCTGCTGCTCGAGGCCGACATCCCGTACGACGACCTGATCAAGATCATGGACGTCGCACGCTTCGCGCCGGCCGAGGCGCGTGCCGCCGGCCTGCCGATCGAGATGTTCCCGAACGTCTCGCTCGGTGACGCCCCGGGAGGTGCGCCATGAGGCTGCGAATGGGCAAGCGCGCCGCCCGCAAGTGGCGCATCGCCGGCCACGAAGTCGAGATGAACGTGGTGTCGCTGATCGACATCTTCGCGATCCTCGTCTTCTACCTGCTCGTCAACGCCCTCGCCGTCGAAGTGCTGCCGAGCCCGCAGGCCCTGCAGCTGCCGAAGTCGGTGGTCAAGGAAGAGCCGAAGCAGACCACGGTGATCGTCGTCACCAAGAACGACATCCTCGTCGACAACGTGCGCGTGATGGGCACCGACGACGCGGCAGCGGTCGGCAACGGCTTCCTGCCGGCGCTGAAGACCGAGCTGCTGCGCGCGCCGCTGATGCGCGTCGAGGGCCAGGACGCGGCGTCGGTCACGCGCGGCGACGTCAACATCATGGCCGACAAGGCCATCCCGTACGAAGTGCTGAAGAAAGTGATGGCGACCTGCACCGAGGCCCGCTTCGCGAAGATCTCGCTCGCGGTGCTCGAGAAGAAGCGCGGAGGCACGCCATGAATGCGTCCTTCGTGACGGCTTTCGACGGCTGGGACATCAATGCCGAGGCCGACCGCCGCTTCCGCCGCATCGCCGGCGCGCTGCTGGCGCTGTTCGTCGTGCTCGGCATCGTCATCCCGCTGATCCACCTGACCGGCCTGCAGCGCGGCGGCGGCGAGACCATCGAGGAGCGCTACGTCAGCATCATTCCGGATGCGCCGGTCGCCGAAAAGGTCGAGGAGCCCAAGCCCTCGCCCGAGGACAACAAGAAGCCCGAAGAGCAGAAGGCGAAATCGGAAAAGCCGGTGCAGGACAAGCCGAAGGCGCCGCCGCAGCCGACCGAGGCCGAACGCCAGGCGCAGGCACGCGCCGTGGCGCAGAACTCCGGCGTGCTGGCGATGGCCGACCAGCTCGCCGAGCTGCGCGATCAGTCGCTGCGCGGGCTCGACACCAGCCGGCCGCTGTCGAACGAGCGCGTGACGGCGCAGGCCGGCACCGGCGCGACGGGCGGATCGAGTGCGGCCTTCGCCGACGCGGCCACGCGCGGCAGCGGCGGCATCGGCGCGGTCGGCACCGGCGACGAGCGGCGCACGCAGTCCGGCGCCGGTCTCGGCCAGCGCCGCACGACGATGGTCGAGGCGCCGAAAGGCGCCGGCCCCGACCGGACCAAGCCGGGCCAGAACGGCGACAAGCTGCTGCCGGGCCGCACGCTTGAAGAGATCCAGCTGACCTTCGACCGCAACAAGGGCGCCTTCTACGCGATCTTCAATCGCGCGATGCGCGAGAACCCGAACATCAGCGCCGGCAAGATCGTCGTGAGCCTGACGATCGCGCCGAACGGCAGCGTCACCGACTGCAAGCTGGTGTCGAGCACGTTCAGCGATCCGGATCTCGAGCGCAAGGTGATCCAGCGCGTGATGCTGCTGAACTTCGGCCCGAAGGACGTGCCGCCGTTCACCTACCCGAACTATCCGATCAACTTCCTGCCGTCCTGAGATCGTTTCGTTCTGGCCATGCGAGGCGCCGGCGCACACCGGCGCCTTTTTCATTGGACCCGTGTCCGGCATGTCGCGATGTGCCGGTGTGACCACCCGCTAACGGCGCCATAGCCAGTAGAATCCGCGAACCCACCGACCGACGAGGACAGCAAGTTGATCATCCACCCGAAGGTTCGCGGCTTCATCTGCACCACCACGCACCCGCTCGGCTGCGAGCGCAACGTGCAGGAACAGATCGAAGCGACACGCGCGCGCGGCGTACGCACGGACGGCCCGAAGAAGGTGCTGGTGATCGGCGCCTCGAGCGGCTACGGCCTGGCCGCGCGCATCACCGCCGCGTTCGGCTTCGGCGCCGACACCCTCGGCGTGTTCTTCGAGAAGCCCGGCAGCGACAAGAAGGCCGGCACCGCCGGCTGGTACAACTCGGCGGCCTTCGACAAGTTCGCCAAGGCCGCGGGCCGCTACAGCAAGTCGATCAACGGCGACGCCTTCTCGGATGAGGCGCGCGCCAAGGTCATCGAGCTGATCAGGAACGAGATGGGCGGCACGGTCGATCTGGTCGTCTACTCGCTCGCCTCGCCGGTACGCAAGCTGCCGTCGACCGGCGAAGTGAAACGCTCGGCGCTCAAGCCGATCGGCCAGACCTACACGGCGACCGCCATCGACACGAACAAGGACACGATCATCCAGGCCTCCGTCGAACCGGCGACCGAGCAGGAGATCGAGGACACCGTGACGGTCATGGGCGGCCAGGACTGGGAACTGTGGATCGACGCGCTGTCCGCCGCCGGCGTGCTCGCCCCGGGCGCGCGCACCGTCGCCTTCAGCTACATCGGCACCGAGATCACCTGGCCGATCTACTGGCACGGCGCGCTCGGCCGCGCCAAGGCCGATCTCGACGCGACCGCGCGGCGCCTCGACCGCAAGCTGCAGAGCAGCGGCGGCCACGCCAACGTCGCCGTGCTGAAATCCGTCGTCACGCAGGCCAGCGCGGCGATCCCGGTGATGCCGCTGTACATCTCCATGGTCTACAAGGTCATGAAGGAGAAAGGCCTGCACGAGGGCACGATCGAGCAGCTCAACCGCCTGTACCGCGACTACCTGTATCGCGCCGACGGCCAGCCGCCGAAGAGCGACGAGGAGCAGCGCTTGCGCCTCGACGACTGGGAGCTGCGCGACGACGTGCAGGGCGCCTGCAAGACCCTGTGGCCGCAGGTGACGACCGAGAACCTGTTCCAGCTCACCGACTACGCGAGCTACAAGCAGGAGTTTCTCAAGCTGTTCGGCTTCACGCGCCAGGACGTGGACTACGACGCCGACGTCAATCCCGAAGTGCATTTCGACTGCATCGAGCTGACGCCGGGCTGAGGCGGCACCCCGCCTCGCCCGACTCCTCCCTCCGCAAGCGGGCAGAGGGAATCACCGCGGCAACGCAGCGTGAGGTTGGCGCCCGTTACCGAGCCCTTTCCTCCGCAGGAGGAGAGGGTTGGGTGAGGAGGCGGTGCGGGCGCCGGTTCCTTACTGATCCGGCGACGCCGGCGTCTCGGCCTGCGGCGGATTGACGATCTTCACCTTGACCTGGCTCGCCACGTAGCTGCGGTAGGCCTGGAATTCCTCGCCGGCGGCGAGCTGGTTGAACTGCGCACCGGCTTCCGGCGGCAGATTATCGGCGGCCGGCGCGCTGACCTTGCGCAGCGCGACGACGGCGACATTGCCGTCGCCCAGCGTGACCTCGCCATAGCTCGGCACGTCGCCCTTCGGCCGCGGCATCTTGAACACGGCGTCGACCAGCGCCTGGTCCGCCTCGCGATTGTCGCGGCGCAGGGCGCCGACGTCCTTGATCTCGATGCCCTTCGCACCCGCCGCGGCGCTCAGCGTCTCGCCGCCCTTGACGGCCGCGAGCAGCGCGTCGGCATCGGCCTTGGCCTTGGCCTTGGCCTGTTCGGCGCGCAGCGCCGTGCGGATGTCAGCGGCCACCTCGTCGAAGCTGCGCTGGCGCGGCGCCTCGTACTCGGCCTTGCGGATCACCACCAGCTTGTCATCACCGATGGCGAGCGGCTTGCTGTTCTCGCCGTCCTTCAGCACTTCGGCCGAGAACGCGGCTTCCTTGACCGCATCGTTCGCCGCCAGGCCTTCGCCGCCGGTGCGCGTGAACCAGTCGGTGGTCTGCACCTGCAGGCCGAGTTCCTTGGCGACCACGTCGAGCGAGGCCGGGTTTTCGAAGGCCAGCTGCTCGAGCTTGTCGCTCAGCTCCTGGAAGTGCTTCTGCTTCTCGCGGTTGCGGTACAGCTCGATGAGCTCGGCCTGCACTTCGGCATCCTCGAACGGCTTGACGGTCGACGGCTTGACCTCGTCGACATGGATCAGGTGCCAGCCGAATTCCGTCTCGACCGGCGCGCTGGTCTCCCCCGACTTCAGCGACCACAGCGCCTTCTCGAAGCTGTCCGGCATCTGCCCGCGCTTCAGCCAGCCGAGATCGCCGCCCTTGGCCCTGGAACCGGCGTCATCGGAATTGGCCTTGGCCAGCGCCGCGAAGTCGGCGCCGTTCTTCAGCTGCGCGGCGAGATCCTCGGCCTTTTTCTCCGAGGCCGACTTGTCGGCGCCGAAATTGATCAGGATGTGGCTGGCCCTGCGCTGTTCCGGCGTCGTGAAGCGGCTGTCCTTCTCGGCGTCGTAGAGCACCTTGAGCACGTCCTTGTCCGGCACCGGCGCGGCGGGCAGCGTGTCCGGCGACAGCTCGACGTAGGCGAGCTTGATGCGCTCCGGCGCCATGTACTGGCTCTTGCTCTCCTCGTAACGCTTCTGCGCGTCGGCGTCCGACACCGTGAGCTGCGCCTCGTACTTGGCGAGATCGAACCGCGCGTAGCTGACTTCGCGCTCCTGCCCGGCGATCTGCATCAGCTGCTGGCGCTCGGTCGCGGTCATGAAGGCCGTGTCGACGACCGCCTCGCGCATCTGGTCGATCTCGAGCGATTCGCGCAGCTGCGCCTCGAAACGCTGCGGCGACAGGCGCTGGCGCGCGAGCGCTTCCTTGTAGGTCTCGGTGTCGAACTTGCCGTCCTTCTGGAACACCGGGTAGGACGACAGCTGCGAGAACAGCAGCGCGTCGTTGGCGCGATAACCGGCCTTGTTTGCGTACTGCCGCATCATCGCTTCCTGCGTCATGTCGTCGAGGACGCTCTGGCGGAAGCGGTTCTGGTCGAACTGGTCGGCGCGGAAGTTGTCGCCCATCAGCTGCAGGTACTGCTGGTAGCGCTGCTCGTAGGCGCGGCGGAATTGCGAATCCTTGATCTTCTCGCTGCCGACCTTGGCGACCACCGGATCGCCGCCGCCGGTCATGAACGACTCGACACCCCAGAACGCGAACGGCACGACGATGATGGCGACGATGAAACCGGCAACGATGCCGGAGGTGCGATCACGGATACTCTGCAGCATGCCTGTCTCTCTTGGCGTGGAGCGCTCTTATAGCAAAAAGCCCGGCGTGGCCGGGCTTTTTTCTTTTGGTGGGCTGTCAGGGACTCGAACCCCGAACCTACTGATTAAGAGTCAGCTGCTCTACCATTGAGCTAACAGCCCGCTGTTTCAAACGAAACTGGGGTGACCGACGGGGCTCGAACCCGCGACAACCAGAATCACAATCTGGGACTCTACCAACTGAGCTACGGCCACCATCGGGAGGTTCCCGTCTGGTCCCTTTCAAGGGGGGAGCCGTCAGGGGCGCGAATCATAGCAGAACGAATCCGGCCGAAACAATCGCCCGCACCAGCGGCATCGCGCTGCCGGCACGGCAGTGAATTCCGCGCCGGCAGCCTCATATATTAGGCAACCCTCCAGGGCGTCGCCCGCGTGGCGCGCCGCTTCATCGAGCATGCCCCATGACCGCCTCCCCCGCCGCACCGGCCGTGCTCGCCGTCCGCGGCCTGCGCAAGCAGTACGGATCGACGCTCGCCGTCGACGACATTTCCTTCGACGTCGCGCCCGGCCAGATCGTCGGCCTGCTCGGCCCGAACGGTGCCGGCAAGACCACGACCATCAACATGATCCTCGGGGTGCTGGCGCCGAGCGCCGGCCGCATCTCGATCGAAGGCTGCGACGTCGGCACGCAGCGCGCGCAGGCCCTGGCGCGGACCAATTTCGCGGCCGTCTATGCGCCGCTGCCCGGCAATCTGACCGTCGCGCAGAACCTCAAGGTCTTCGGCCTGATCTACGACGTGACGCAGCTCGATGCGCGCATCGAGACCCTGCTCGAACGCTTCGGTCTCGTGCGCTTCCGCAACACCAAATGCGGTCTGCTGTCGTCCGGCGAGCAGACCCGCGTGTGCCTCGCCAAGGCCATGCTCAATGCGCCGCGCCTGCTGCTGCTCGACGAGCCGACAGCATCGATCGACCCGGCCAGCGCACGCGACATCCGCCGCCTGATCCGCGACATCGCCACCGGCGGCGACAGCGGCATCCTGTGGACCTCGCACAACATGTACGAGGTCGAGGAAGTCTGCGACCACGTGCTGATCGTCTCGCGCGGCCGCGTGCTGCTTTCCGGAGACCCGCGCCGCCTGCCGGCCGAACACGGCGTCGGCAACCTCGAGGAATTGTTCATTCATGTGGCGCGCGAGCCGCTCGCCTTCGCCGAGCATCGCGCATGAGCCCGTCGCTCCGCTGCGGCCTGAACGGACGCCACATCGCCGGCGTCGTGCTGCGCCAGTACTACCTGATGCGCGGCAGCCCGACGCGCCTGCTGCCGACTTTCGCCTGGGTGGCGATCGACATCGTGCTGTGGGGCTTCATCACGCGCTACCTGAACTCGCTCGGCACGCCCGGCGTGAACTTCGTGCCGACCCTGCTCGGCGCCGTGCTGCTCTGGGATTTCTTCTCGCGCGTCATGCAGGGCGTGACCACCGCCTTCTTCGAGGACGTGTGGTCGCGCAACTTCCTCAACATCTTCGCCACGCCGCTGTCGATAGCCGAGTACGTCAGCGGCCTGGTCATCACCAGCGTCGCCACCAGCGTGGTCGGCCTCGCCGCCATGCTGCTGCTGGCGACCGGCGTGTTCGGCTTCTCGTTCTTCAGTTACGGCCTGATGCTGCTGCCCTTCCTGCTGGTGCTGTTCCTGTTCGGCATCGCGCTCGGCGTCCTCGCCAGCGCCATGGTGCTGCGCCTCGGGCCGGCGTCGGAATGGCTGGTGTGGCCGATCCCGGCGCTGCTGTCGCCGTTCGCCGGCGTGTTCTATCCGCTGTCGACCCTGCCGGCGTGGATGCAGTGGGTCGGGCATCTGCTGCCGCCCTCGTACGTGTTCGAGGGCATGCGCGCGATCGTCGCCGGCCACGGCTTCTCGGCGGCTTCGCTGCTCGTTGGCCTGGCGCTCGCCATCGTGCAGATCGTCGCCGCCGGCTGGTGCTTCGCCGCCGTGCACCGCAAGGCGGTGCGCAGCGGCCTGCTCGCGCGCTACAGCGCGGAAAGCGTCAGCTGAGGCGCTGCCGGCGATAGCGCAGCGGCGTCACGCCGCTCCAGCTCTTGAAGGCGCGCGAAAACGCGCTCTGCTCGGAATAGCCGAGCAACAGGGCGATCTCCGGCAGGCGCAGCTTGGCGTCGGCGAGATAGGCGCGCGCCAGTTGCAGGCGTGTGTCGTTGAGCACGCCCTTGTAGCTCAGGCCGCGCTCCTGCAGGCGGCGGTACAGCGAGCGCGAAGGCACGCCGAGCCTGGCGGCGATCGTCTCGAAGGCCGGTTCGCCCTCCTGCAGCGCGTCGACGATCGCCCGCTGCAGGGCCGTCATCAGCGCGTCCGGCTGCGGCGAGGCGCGCAGCAGGGCCTCGGCCTGCTGTTCGAGCAATGCCATGAGGTGCGGATCGCGCGTGTTGATCGGCAGCGCCAGCGCTTCGAGCGGCAGCAGCACGACCAGCGTGCGCGCGTCGAAGCGCAGCGGACATTCGAGCAGGCGTTCGTGCGCGGCGACGTCGGCCGGCGCCGGCCCCGGAAATTCGACGCCGCGCAGGCGCAGATCGGCACGGCCGGTGAGCTGGCGCGCCAGCGTCAGCATCGCCGAGACCAGCACTTCGTCGGACAGCCGCGTCGAACGGCCGTACGACGGATCCCAGCTCAGTTCGAACGCGCCGCTCCTTTGCGCCGCCCGGGTCGGCGTCAGGTTGTGCAGCAGCGGCTGGAAGCGCTGGAAACGCTGCAGGGCCTGGCCCAGGGTCGCGCAGGACATGGCGAGATAACCGAGCACGCCGACGTGGTGCGGGCGCGCGAGCCGGCCGATCGCCAGGCCCGTCGCCGTGCGCGGCTGCAGTTCGTCGATGCGCCGCAGCAGCGACCACCAGCTCTCGACCGGCATGCGCTGCAACCCGGCGAACGACGCCAGCTCGTCGCGCAGCGCCGGCGCGTCGAGCCGCAACTCGTCCAGATACCGCAGGAGCAGCTCGGCGAGCGCCGCGGAAACGTAGACGCCGCTGTCGGCCACGCGCGCCTCCGCGGTCGTGAATGTTGGCGGAAAATGTCAAAAACGCGGGCAGCGCGTCAAGACGTGCCGGCGCCGCGGCGCGAAGATGCGGCATCGAATCAGCGGGCGCCCGGCGCCGCGGAGCTTTTTATGCAGGACGTCTTGCACGCGCTGTCGTTCATCCTCTTCGCCGGCCTGATCTTCGTCGCGGTGATCGCGGCCGAAGCCTGGTACTGGAAGCGCAAGGGCCGCAGCGAGGCCTACGAGCTGAAGGACACGCTGTCGAACATGACCATGGGCTTCACTTACAAGGTCGTCGACGGCGTCGTCGTCGCCCTGGTCGGCAGCGCGTTCTACGACCTGGTCTACCCGCACGGCCTGCAGTACCGGCCCGGCAGCGGCTTCTGGAGCATCGCCGGCAGCGTGCTGCTGATCTTCCTGGTCAGCGACTTCGCGTTCTACCTGGCGCACCTGGTCTGGCACAAGGTGCGCTGGTTCTGGACCTCGCACGCCGTTCACCATTCGTCGCAGCGCATGAACTACTCGACGGCGCTGCGCCAGAACTACCTGGTGATCTTCAACGGCGGCACGATGATCATCGCCGTCGCCATCGCCCTGGTCGGCTTCGACAAGACCTGGGCGATCGTCGCGCTGGAGCTCAACCTGCTCTATCAGTTCTTCCTGCACACCGAGACGCCGAGCCTGCTCGACCGCTTCGGCGCCGTGCTCAACACGCCCTCGCATCATCGCGTGCACCACGGCTCGAACCCGCTGCAGATCGACCGCAACTTCGGCGGCGTGCTCATCGTCTGGGACCGGCTGTTCGGCACTTTCCGCAGCGAGCGCGACGCCGGGCCCATCGTCTACGGCGTCACCGAGCGCCAGCCGCGCTCGAACAATCCCTTCTTCCTGCAGCTGCACGAGCTCGGCACGCTGCTGCGCGATCTGTGGCGCTACAAGGACCCGCGCATCCTCGTGCGCCATCCGGCCTGGGTCGAACGCCAGCACGGCCGCGCCGGCGGCTGAGGCGCGGCTCGCACCGGCGGCCGGCGCGGCGGCCGGCGCGATGGCATGATGCACGCCGCAGGCTCTCGGTCCCCGGATGACGGCTTGTGCTCCACTTTCCCGAGGACAGGCCGTGCGCATTCTTCTCATCGTCCTCGGACAGCTGCCGCTGTCCGTCCTGCAGGCGCTCGGCGCGCTGGTCGGCTGGCTGTCCTGGACCGGCAACTCGGGCCGCCGCCGCGTCGCCCTGCGCAATCTCGAACGCTGCATGCCGGAGCTCTCCGGCGCCGAACGCGAGCGCATCGCGCGCGCCTCCCTGCGGCACGAGTTCACCACCTACATCGAGACGCTGCGCATCTGGCTGGGCCCCGCCCAGGCGGTCAAGGACGCGGTGAAGGAGTGGCGCGGCCTCGAGGTGCTGGAGCGCGCCTTCGCGCAGGGCAAGGGCGTGATCCTGCTGACCCTGCACCAGGGCGCGTTCGAGGCGGTGGCGATCCCGATGTCGGCGCGCTTTCCCTTCTGCGGCCTGTACAAGCCGCAGCGCGGCGCGCTCAACGCGCTGTCGATCCGCGGCCGCCGGCGCTTCGGCGGCCAGCTGCGCATCACCCAGGCCGGCGTGCGCCAGCAGTCGCTGCAGCTGCTGCGCGAAGGGCTCGGCGTCTATTTCATGCCGGACCATGACCCGCCGCCGGGCCGCGGCGTGTTCGTGCCGTTCATGGGCGTGCCGGCGCATACGCCGACGCTGGTCGCCAGGCTCGCGCACGAATCCGGCGCGCCGGTCGTCTACCTGTTCGGCGAGCGCCTGCCCCAGGCCGGCGGCTTCATCGCGCATTTCCTCGATGCGCCGCCGGACATTGCCAACGCCGATGTCGAAATCGCGACCGCGGCGATGAATCGCGGCCTGGAACGCTGCCTGCGCACCTGTCCCGAACAGTACTGGTGGGGCTACAAGCGCTTCCGGCGCCAGCCGCAGGGGCTCGCCAGCGTCTACGGCGGCGCCTGAGCGGAACGGCGCGCGCGTCGCCTGTTCGTCCGGTTCGGCGCAAGCCGGGCGCCGTGCGGCTTGCTGTAGTGCCGCCGTCTCGCCGGGGAGCGTCATGACGCCGCACGCGCAATCACCGATCCGCCAGGTCGCCTACGGGGTGGACGATCTGGCGGCGGGCATCGCCCACTGGGCCGCCTGCGCCGGCATCGGACCGTGGACCGCGTTCCGCAAGGCGACGATCCGCGGACGCCGCCGTGGCACGGCGACGATGGACGTCGCGCCGTCGTACCGCGGCGAGCTGCAGATCGAGCTGATCCAGTCGCGCAGCCGCAGCCCGTCGCCCTACCGGCACGAGGATGGCCGGCCGCGCATCGGCATGCATCATCTCGGCTGGCACAGCGACGATCCTGCGCGAGGCATACCACTCGGCGAGGTGTTGCGCCCTGAACTCGGCTTCCATTGCCAGGTCCTCCGCGGCATCGCGCGCCAGCACGACCCAGCGCACCGGCGACGAGCGGAGTTTCACGCGGCGCTCGCCCGCCGTCGCCGCAGCGGCGCGCGCAGGCTGGACATGAAGAACAGGATCGCGGTGACGAGCGCGAACAGCAGGCCCTTGCAGGTGCCGACCGCGGCGGCGAATTCGGCGTTCGGCAGCGACTGCAGCCAGTGATCCGACCGATAGATCCGGACACCGGCGGACAGCAGGTAGATCACCGCGGCGCGCAGCGCCGGCAGTACATGCCACTTCGAAGAAAGGGCGCGAACCGCGCGCGCTGGGCTGGACATCATCGCCTACCGGCCCATCACCATGACAACGCATGGCATACGGCAGCTTGCGGCGCGGCGGCGGCGAAAAGAGCGGCCGGGTGAGCGGCGGCGGACGATGCCCGCCGGCCGCGCCGCGTCACACCGCTCAGCCGAGCTGGATCTGCCGGCTGCCGCGCAGCTGGCGCGCGAACGCCGGAAAGTCGAGGCCGTGGCGCGCCTCGAGCGCGCGGGCGCGTTCGTCGAGCGCGATCCAGTCGGGCACGAAGCGGGGATCCTTGAAGGCGAACAGCAGGCGATTGCCGCCGCGCTTGAGCCGATGCAGCATCAGGCGCCCGGCAAAGAACTGCGCGGCCAGCCGCAAGTGTGCTTCCACCGACTGCTCCGGGCCGATGAGATTCATCACCAGCAGGCCGCGCGGCCGCAGGCGCGCGGCGACGTCGCGATAGAACGCTTCGCTCGCCAGCGAGGGCGCCACGCCGCTGCGGTCGCAGCCGTCGATCAGCACCACGTCGGCAAGGTCCTCGGTGGTCGCGAAATAGTCGGCGGCGTCGGCGTGCACGATGCGGAAACGCTCGTTCTCGTGCGGCAGCTCGAACAGCTTCGCGAAGGCCAGCACGTCGCCGTCGATCTCGACGGTGGTGATCCGTGCGCCGGGCAGCCGGCGATGGCAGAACTTGCTCAGCGAGCCGCCGCCGAGGCCGACGATGGCGATGTGCCGCGGCCGCGTCACGAACAGCAGGAAGGCCATCATCTGCCGCGTATAGACGAACTTCAGCGCGTCCGGATCAGCGATGGTCATCTCGCTCTGCACGAAGTCCAGGCTGAAGTGCAGGCGTCGCGTCACGCCGTTGTCGACGACGAAGGGCTTGTCGTAGGCGCCCGCGCGCAGGCGCCGCATCAGCTCGCTGACATTGGCGTGGCGCGGTTCGCGCAGCAGGATGGTGCCGTCCTCGGACAGCAGCTTGGCTGGCAGTTCCAGCCACGACGCGCGCGCGGCGCGCGCTGGGGGGCTCATGGCGATGATGGGAGTACGTGGATGGCGCGCCCGGAGGGAGTCGAACCCCCGACCCACGGCTTAGAAGGCAAGAGTTCTTTTCTCCATTCTCCATTGATACCATTGGATTTTCTCAGATAGACGGCAGGTTCATCTGCACGATATCTGCACTGAGGATGTCCAATGGCATCGATCCGCAAGCGGTCCCTCAACGGCGAGGCGCGTTGGGACGTTACTGTAACCCGCCGTGGTGCGCCTCGGCAGACGCGCACGTTCCGCACCAAGGCCACGGCCGAACGCTGGGCAAGAGAGACCGAGCGGGACATAGAGCGCGGCGCCTGGCGCAGTACGGCGATGGCGGAGCGAACCACGCTCGCGCAGTTGCTTGAGCGATACCACGATGAAGTCGCGCCGACGAAGAAATCGGCGAACGACCTGAAAGGCCGGCTCAACCGCCTGCGGGATTTCGACATCGCGCGCCTAAACCTCATCGCAGTTTCGCCAGAACGGCTCGTGCAGTTCCGGAAATCGCGGCTCAGAGCCCGTGTTCGGCTCGGCGGTCCACGCGGCAAGACCTTGCGCCCGATAGCAACGCAAACTGTGAGGCACGAGCTGAAGCTGATCGGCACCGTCATCAAGCATGCAATGCGGGAATGGGGGCTGGAGCTGCCCGCCGGCGATCCATTGCGCAACGTCAAGCTTCCGCCTCAAGGTCGACCCCGCGATCGACGGACCCAGGGTGACGAATACGAGCGCATCCTGAGCGAGGCACGTGCCTCGAAGTCCCCAAAGCTCGCGCCTGCGATCGAGCTTGCTGTCGAGACGAGCATGCGCCGCGGGGAGATCTGCAACCTAGTCTGGGGCGACATCGATCTCGATCGCCGTGTCGCCAGATGCAGGGAGACGAAGAATGGCGAGCCACGCAACGTCGCCCTCTCCCGGCGCGCAGTGGAGGTTCTGAAATCCCTGCCGCGCCATGACGGCGATGAGAACGATGCCGTCATCGGCGTCAAACCGAGTAGCTTCACGCAAGCGTTCAAGAGAATCTGCGAACGACTGAAGCTAGAGAACATCAGGCTGCACGATTTGCGACATGAGGCTGCGAGCCGTCTTGCTGAGAAGCTCAATGGTGACGTGATCGCACTCAGCACGATGACGGGACACAAGACGCTGAGCATGCTCAAGCGCTATACGCATCTGCGTGCAGAAGACGTGGCGAAGCGGCTCGATTAAACTTTCCAGATTGCGCCTGTAGCTCAACTGGATAGAGCACGGACCTTCTAAGTCCGGGGTTGGGGGTTCGATTCCCTCCAGGCGCGCCATCGGCCGACTAGCCTGAGCGGCAGGACAGCCGGCACCCACGCCCCGCACTGCGTAGCGCGAGCGGAAGATGCTGGATAAGCGCGCAGAATCAATAAGCTGCGCTCTTGTTTCGAAGTGCCAGCACCAAGCGTTGCGTCGCCGAACAACCGCTCATCGGCCAATCGGCGCCGTTCGTCCATATTTTGCCGTTATCCTGGTTATCCAAGACGGTCATTTCGAGCCCAAGACGGTCGAGTTGGAAGCCAAGGCGGTCTTTTTGGAGCCGAGATGGTCGTTTTGGCTCGTAAGCTGCTGTTTTTAATGCTGGTAGGCTGCGGACAGTTGCAACATGTCGCGCAAGCATGCAAACCAGCCAGACTGCCAGCCTAAAGGACGTCGACAGCCCGGACAGCCCGGTGTTGTCTCTGGTCGGTCTCGCTCGCTACCTCGGGTTGCCATACGCGACGCTGAAGGCGTCGCGGAGCCGCTGTCCGGACTCGCTGCCACCGCCGTTCCATACGCGACCGCTCCGCTGGCGACGCCAGACGGTGGATCGCTGGCTTGCGGCACGGGAGCACGAAGAGGAGCAGCGGATCGCGCGGTCGCTGCAGCCCGTATCGCGCCGAACTGCTGCTGACACGGTGTAGTCGGCAATGACCGACCCTCGCTCAATCAGCGACATCCTGGACCGCTTGCCGAGACCGCCAACGTTGCGCCCACGGTCGAGCCAGGTGAATCCGCCCGTCCAGGGTGAACTGTTCAAAGCCGACGCTGCGTGGTTCCCGGTGCTGCGCGCGCTAATTCGCACAGGAGCGATGGCCCGTCTCGGGCCATACGGCATCGCTGCTTACTTGGCGATCAAGGCGGAAGCCAACCTAAAAACTGGCAAAGCTGCCGTATCGGTCCGCAGCATCGCGGACAACACCGGAATGAGCGAACGAAGCGCTCGAGAGGCCATCCGCCGGCTCGAGCGGGAGGGCTTGGTGTCTTCCGCCGCGGCGTGTGGAAAGCCTACGACCTACCAGCTCATAGAGCGGCTATCCATCGTCACCGCTGACGGGCGGCCCGCGGGCGCGGCCGAATGGCCATTCTCCAGCACGGAATGGAGGGACCAACTCAAGCGCGTCGTCGCCGCCGCCATCGAGCAGCTCGCCAACGGCCAAGCTCGGACGACGATCAATATCGGATCCATCAACGTCCTCGTCGTGCAAGAGCCGCGCAGGGAGGTGCCGTGAACTCGCTCACGCGGCGCTTGTGGATAGCCGACGGACCCCGGCAGGACGTGCTGGGGTCAGACACGCGAGCCCGGCACGACACGCGGGGGTTAGGCCCGTACCCCGGCACCAAGCGCCGTCCCGTCCCCCTGCATAGATTCTTTGAGATAAAGACAAAGCTTCTAGACTGCGCGGAACTGTGGACAACCGCAGTCACGCGGCCCGCGCCGTTGCGCGATTCGCCTTCTTCCGACGCGCCGGCCCAAAAGCACCGCAGGACCAGGCCTGCGGCCTCGTCCTTCGGCAAAGCCTGGGCCACCGTGCCGGCTGCGCCGACACCGTATCCATGCTCGGACGCTCCGCGGGTCGCTTAGGTGCCACTTGCTGCGCGCGCGTCAACCGGTCCGCTCGACGCCCACTGCGCGGCCGACGAGTCGCGCTGCGCGCGCCCCTTCGGGCGGCGATTGACCCGTGCTCGACGGCGTGGCGATCGGTTCCCGATCACAAGCGCGGCGGCGGTCTGCCGCGCTTGCGACCAGGACCACAGAGAACGGCCATGAACAAAGATCACGCACGCGAGCTTAAGTCGCATGGGATCGAGATCCGCACGCATCGCCATCGCACCGGCTGGACGTATCGGCTGGCTGTCGACAGCGCCGGCACCTTCGACACCGATCGGACGTACATCACGCGGCAGGCGGCGATCGAGGCAGCGACATTGCGCCTGATCCGCGAGCTGCCCGCGTTGTTCGAGCAAGACCTGATCGAGCAGGTGCCGTGTCAGCTTAGGACTTCATGATGGCCCGCTCGCGATCGAGGCTGTGGCTCGCGCTTGATTTGGCACTGGCGGCACGCAAGGCGCTGGAACGCCGCGTGATCGAGGCCGAGGCCCGCATCGCCGAGTTGGAGCGCGAATTCGCCTACGCGCAGGACTGCGCATTCGGCGCCCAGGCACCCAACGTCGGCCTCGCGCGCGACGACCGACTCGGGCTGCTCATGGAGAACCACTGATGATGAACGAGCAAACCACTTCCAGGCGACCACGGCGCAGATCCGCGGACATTAGCGTCCGCGACCCGACCGGGTCAGTCCGCGAGATTGTGGAAGCGTACTGCATGCGCACTGGCTGCAACTTCTCGGAGGCAGTGCGCGAGTTGATCGTCAAGGGAGAGGAAGCATCTGCAGCCGACAGTGTGAGGCTGCACGAGCTGATACCGGACGTGCACATGCTGATCTCGGAGCTGCGGCAGCGCGTGCCGAAGCACCCGGACTACAACCGGGTGATGCTCATCACAGTACTCGAATCAGTGATGTACTTGCGGCAGTTCGTTGGGGCAGTGAAACCTGACTTGTTCGAGAAGGCGCGCCAGAATACACGCGAGGCCTTCGACAAGCTGGTCAAGGAAGGCACGGCGTGAACGCCTGGCCGACTGCATGCGCCAAGCTACTTCCTTGGCGTCCGTCTCCCCTTCGACTTCGGCGGCGGCGGAAGTTGACCGATCTGTCGCCGCAACGGAAGCAGCTCTGCCGGCTCGCAACCGAGGCCCTGAGCGATCCGAAACAGCATCTCCAGGGTGATGTTGTACCGGCCTCGCTCGATGTGGCTGTAGTACGAGCGGTCCACGTCGATCCGACCGGCGAAGTCCTCCTGCGACAAACCGGCTGCCTCGCGCAGCGCGCGAATCTGCTGTCCGACGAGAGCGAGGGAATGATGCGGGGTACGCATCTTCCCCATTTTTGTCACATTGGCCTATAACTCCACGGTGTTAACATCACATACAATCGATATTGGCCAATGGTCATGATCGGGCGTTGCCGCCGACGAGGCCCGCAAACCCAATGCGCGCAGGAAACAACGACGCGATGACGATCCAGCAAGCGGCTCTCCACGTTACCGTCAGAAGGAAATAGTCCAATGAGCTCAGCACCTATCGGGGTCGTCGTTGGCATTGGTCTAGGCATCGCGTTCCTCGTCGTATTGATCTTCGCCATGATCAGGTCGTATCGAGAGTCGACGATCGGAGCCACAACCAAGAGCGTGGCGATCGATGCGCTCACGCAAGAGCTGCAAACCGAGATCACCGTTGTGACCGGCGCCAGCGTTCCGGGCGCGACCGTTGAGCGCGTGATCGGTCTTGTCCGTGGTATGTCCGAGACGCAGGCGAGCACCAAGCAGCAGTTCGAGTTGGCCGAGAAGGAAGCGCTGCGCAATATGCTCCAGCAAGCCAAGCGGCTGGGCGCGAAGGCGATCCTGGACACGCGGCTCAGCGCGAGCACCTATGAGCAACAAGGATCGAAATGGCAGGTCTCACAGATCGTCTACACGGGCACGGCGGTCATGCTGGGCGCGAGCAGCGCCGGTCATAGCTGATGAACGAGACCAGTCGGAGGCAGCAACCGTTTTCGAACCTTGCGGATGTTCGGAAATGGCGTAGGGCCGTTCCCTCGAAACAGAAAACCTCGCGGCAGACTGGCCATGCGTCGAGCAAAGAACGCCCCCGGCTGCGCCGGTCTACCGCCCTTCACACCTGACGCACGGGTGTCGTGCCGTACAGGCGCGTCCAAGTCGATGACTTGAAAGCGCTTTTCGGTATGACGCGCGTGGTGTCACACGTATGACCCCGGTCATGCATCGCGGTAACGCATTGAAAACGCGGCGCTCCCATCCGGCGCGAAGATCACATGCGAAACTGGGGCCGCGGATCGCGAGGGAGTGAAGTCGATGAGCAAGAAAATTCCACCATCCGAGGGCTTTCAGAGTCGGCTCGACTATGCCGTCGAGACCTTCAATAGCCGACAGGAGCAGCTCAACAGGGCGCTCGCAGGCGAGTGCGATCCGCCTTGGTGCGAGGAAATGCGAGACGCTGGGCGCGAAGCGTTACGGCAGCTGCGCCGCCTGAAAAAGCACGGCAAGGACAATGAAGCGGAGAAACTGTGACCGTCCAGCACGCCATGGATCGCCGCAAGCCATTCCTGTTGCCTCATCCTGGCATCGCACAGGAATTCGACGTCCTGTTCGCCGACACCGAGTTCTCGCGCCTGCCGCTGCCGACCGAGAGCGTCTTCGCTTGGGCGCAGCAGAGCGAGCTGCTGTCGCTGGGCATCACCTGCCTCGAATCATCGATTTCGCCGTCCGGCCTGTACGCCGTTCGGCCGCTCGACAAGAAGCTGCGCAGCCGCTGCACGAGCTTCGTGATCGAGAAAGTCTTGCCGCATCTGGAAGCCGTGTCACCGACCACCCGTTTCCGCTCGCCGGCCGAACTGCGCAAACAGCTCCGGGCATTCCTTTCGGATCGCCGAAGGGCCACCGGCAAGCCGCCGGCGATTGCTGTCGACTGGGCCGGTGACGCGTTCCTACTCGTCGAGGCGCTGCCGCCCGACACCGACGTACTCCTGCTCGAAGGCATGCTCAGCATCGAGCGCGCGATGGAAACCTTCTTCACGGAGGACTACCGGCGGCACAACGCCTTTCATGATGCGCTGGCGCTGCGATACGGCTTCATGGACTACCTCGCCGCCGCCGACGCGTGATGCACCGGCCCTCGCTGATGGCTCATGATGCCAGTGGCAGATAGTCGGATTGCCGATGCACGGCAGCGTCCCGCTCAGCGATCAGGCGCGCCTGGAACTGCAGCACGGA
Source organism: Solimonas soli DSM 21787 (assembly GCF_000474945.1). Taxonomy (GTDB): domain Bacteria; phylum Pseudomonadota; class Gammaproteobacteria; order Nevskiales; family Nevskiaceae; genus Solimonas; species Solimonas soli. The sequence goes on from NZ_KI440837.1 coordinate 217,129, forward strand.
TGCGAAATCTTTCGGGATGACCGGGCGCTTCAGCAGTCCAGCGCACTCGGCCGCCGCGACCTCGAACTGGCCACTGCGCCGCAACACATCGACGAGGATGGCACCGTTAATCCATCCCGGCCCGGTGTCGGCGAAGGGCTTGCACTGGAGGAGCCATTCGGCGGCCCATCTGCGACTCAAGGCGGCCGCCATCGCCAATCCTTCGTCGTCGCAGACCCAGGCGGCGTACAGATACGCGACGCCCGCCGCATAGGGATTGGAGGCCCGGGTGTGGATCTGCGCGTGCGCCAGAAAGCGCCGCGCCAGTTCCGGGAAGTCGGCGCGGTGCAGCGCTGACAGGTACGGCTCGGAGCGATACACGCCGATGTCCTCGGGTGTCTGGGTGATGTCCTCTGCCACGTAGCCGCAATCCGGGCACAGCTGGAGCCAGAGGTGCATGTATGCACTCGATCCCGGCGGGGGACGCCAATCGAGATCGGGACCCAGCCCGCTGAAGTCGCTGACGCTGAGCAAGCAGCCGTATTCCTCGACCTTGCCGCAGGCTCCGCAGGTTTGGATGGATTGTCGGATTCTGGTCACTATGCGATTCCTTCGGGCTGCCGGCCGCGGCATCGGTTCAGGCTGACCAGATTATGCGGCGGCAGGCTCGAAAACCGAGCCTGTTTGGGGCGTCTGCATGTGCGCAGGACTGCTAGCAGGCGTCGTCGGATCTATACTTGTTCTGGTATAGTCCGCAGCATGACTGACCGCGAAAGGCCCCTCGTTTGGATTGGCGGCAGCAAGAGGGACTTGATGGCGCTGCCGATCGGCGTCCGCAAATTCTTCGGCCACGCCCTCGACTTCGCCCAGCGCGGCGATCGGCACGATGCCGCGAAGGCGCTCAAAGGCTTCGGCGGCAGCGGTGTCCTGGAGATCGTCGAGGACGATGCCGGTGGCACGTACCGCGCGGTCTACACGGTCAGATTCGCGGAAGCGGTGTTCGTCCTGCACTGCTTCCAGAAGAAGAGCAAGAGCGGCATCGCAACTCCCAAGGAGGACATCGAGATCATTCGCGTACGGTTGAAGGTGGCCGAGGCGATGGCCAAGGAGATGAAGAAATGAGCAAGCGTACCCGCACCGTTGAAGGCATCGAGGTCGAAACCGGCTCCGGCAACGTCTTTGCCGATCTGGGGCTGCCCGACGCCGAGAAACTCAAAATCAAGTCCGGCCTGGTGATCGAAATCACCCGTGCTGTGCGCAGGCTCGGCTTGACGCAGGAGGAAGCCGGTCGCCGTATGGGCATCGCCCAGCCGAAGGTTTCGGCAATGCTGCGCGGAGACTTCACCCACCTCTCCGAGCGCAAGCTGATGGACTGCCTGAACCGTCTCGGGTATGACATCGAGATCAAGGTCAAGCCGGCGCGCAGAGCGATGGGGCATTTGACGGTTGCGGTCAGGTAATCAGAATGACGGAAAGCGGCCCCGGGGGGGACCGCCAAATGCCAAGAACGAACGAGGACCTTCCGCGCGTCCAGATCGCTGCCCAGCTCAACGATCAGGGCTGGAACGTTCTTGACAGCAGTTTCGAGGGTTTCGAGTGCACCCTCTATGGCAGGGTCAAAGCTGACTACATCCTGCGCGACCGGAAAGGACGCGTCATCGTGGCTATCGATGCGAAGAAGAATGCCGGCAAGACGGTGGAGGAAGCTCAGTGAACGTATTTTCTCTGAGAAGCGATCTGATCGGCGGCTACAGCGCGTTCGCCCGGTCGTTCACGCACATTCGTGCCGAAGATATTCGGACCCAGGTCGACTCAGCCTTCGGTTCCGGGCGCTACTGGCCCGAGCCTCTGATTCAGATCAATCCCCGCTTCAAGCCGGGGAAATCGATCCCCGAGCACATCGCGACCGGCGATCTTCACCCAGGCACCGAGGCAATCTTCCGGGCCGACGGACAGCCGATGCGCTTGCACCGGCACCAGTCCGAGGCGGTAGCGCTTGCCCGAGCAGGACGCAGCTTCGTCGTGACGACCGGAACCGGATCGGGCAAGTCGCTCTGTTTCTTCATCCCAATCGTAGACGCGATCCTGCGCGCGAAGGAAAAGGACCCCACGCCCAAAACGCGCGCCATCGTGATCTACCCGATGAACGCGCTGGCGAACAGTCAACTAGAAGAGTTGCAGAAGTTCCTGCCCGGTGACACCCCGGCGATCACTTTCGCCAGATACACAGGCCAGGAAAGTGACGAGGTCCGCGAACGCATCCGCAGGAACCCGCCGGATATCCTGCTGACCAATTTCATGATGCTCGAACTGCTGCTCACCCGACAGGACGAGCTTGACCGCGACGTAATCGACCATTGCGCCGGGCTGAATTTTCTCGTGCTCGACGAGCTGCATACCTATCGCGGCCGCCAAGGTGCGGACGTGGCATTGCTCGTGCGCCGAGTGCGGCAGCGCCTGAGGGCTGATCACCTGCAATGCATCGGCACGTCGGCCACGATGGCGAGCCAGGGCACGCAGGAGGAAAAGAACAAAGTCGTCGCCGGTGTTGCCGCGAAGCTTTTTGATTCAACGATTCAGCCCTCCGATGTGGTCACAGAAACGCTTGAACGCGCCACGGACCCGCAGCAAACGGCGGAGAGCGTGCGAGCCAAATTGCCCGCTACGATCAACGCCGGTGGTTTCGACAAGCTCTCGGACAAAGAACTTCGGGACCATCCGCTGGCGGTCTGGGTCGAAACGACTCTCGGCCTCGATTTCAGCGACGGAAAGCCCGTTCGCGCGAAACCGCTAACCCTCGAAGAAGCCGCCGACACGCTGAGCGAAGCTTCGCATCTCAATCTCGCTCAGTGCCTCTCTGCATTGCAGGCGTTCCTGCTCGCAGCCGCATTGCCCGAGTCGTCTCGCACATCAGCAGCGAGGGGCGGCACCAAGCCCTTCTTTGCGTTCAAGCTCCACCAGTTCATATCGGGAGCCTCGACAGCCTACGTGACCTTGGAGGCGCCCGGATCGCGCACAGTTCAGCTGGAAGGCCAGCAATATCTGCCGGGCTCGGAAAACACCAAGCGTCTGTATCCCACCTACTTCTGCCGAGACTGCGGCCAGGACTACTACTGCGTTCGGGTCCGCACCGAAAACAACACGTCTTTCGTGCTCCCGCGCGACATTGATGATGTCGCCGCAGTCAAGGACGAAGACGAAGCCGACGAGGATAGCGAGGGCGAAAAGACCGGCTTTCTGCTGGCCAGTCCCGGCGATGCGGACTTTACGTTCACGGGCGAAATCGAGGATTACCCGGAGACCTGGCTGGAGATCGGTCCTGCCAATACCCCACGTCTGCGGCCAACCTACCGCAAGCTCAGAGCCGTGCCACTCGACGTTGCTGCCGACGGCAAGGTGGGCAGCGGAGTGCCGTCGTATTTCCTGCCCGGGAAGTTCCGTTTCTGCCTGCGGTGCAGGGCTGCCCACAGCGTGCAAGGCAAGGACATCAACCGGCTGGCTTCGCTGTCGGCTGAGGGCCGCAGCTCCGCGACGACAGTCCTCACCACGTCCATCCTGGAGTGGATGCACAAACAAAGTGCCGGATTCACCCGGCACACCCGTAAGCTGCTCGGCTTCACGGATAACCGGCAGGATGCGGCGCTTCAGGCCGGCCACTTCAACGACTTCATCTTCGTGAGCCTCATTCGGTCGGCCTTCTTCGGCGCGATCAATGCAAAGAAGGAAGGCATCACGGATGCCGATCTGGGCGAGCAGATGGTGGGCGCGCTGGGTTTCGATCAACCTATCCCTGCCAGCGCTGATCCCGCGACGACACACCTCGCCGAATGGCTGCAGGACCCGGCGCTTTCGGGTCGCGATTTGCAGGACGCGAAGAACATCCTTCGGCAGGTTCTCGCATATCGCGCCTGGTTCGATCAGCGGCGTGGTTGGCGATACACGAATCCGAATCTTGAGCAGTTGGTCATGCTGCGGGTGTCCTATCGCGACCTCGATACGTTCGTTGCGAGCGACGACCGCTTCAAGAACGCGCCTTCGGTCCTGAAAGGCGCGTCACACGAGACTCGTCGACGCGCGTTTAACGAGCTTTTCGACTACCTGCGCCGGGGGCTTGCCGTAGACGCTGCAGCCTTGGACGACCAGGAGCTGCGCAAGCTCGCGGACGAAAGTCGCAAGTTTCTGCGTCTGCCGTGGGCCTTCGGTCGCGACGAGCAATTGCGCTCTGCCCGTTGGCTGTTCTTGGACCCGCCTGGCGGTGGCCAGCGACAGGGGCGCGATGAGGATCTGATTCTGCGTGCAGGCCTGCAGAGTCCGCTTGGCAAGGAGCTGCGCAGGGCGTCGCTATGGGGCGCTGACAAACCCCTTGGGAGGGATGCATACCGCGAACTTCTGGAATGGATGCTCCAAGCTGCCAAGGGCTTTGTGCGGCGTGATGAGGCGACACCATTCGCGCGGGCCGGCTGGCGACTGCGCAGCAACGCGGTGCTCCTGACGACTGGCGACGGGATTCTGGAACGCGGCAGGGCCAACGCGTTCTTCACGGAGCTGTATCGCACACTAGCCCAGACCTTGCAGGGTGGCGGCGCAGCGATTTTCCGATTCGAGGGTCGCGAGCATACGGCGCAGGTCGATGCCAGCATTCGTGAAATCCGCGAGGCCCGCTTCCGCCAGAGCGACAAAGATCGCGAGGCGCTGGATGGCAAGCTCGGGGAAACCGCGCGCAGCATGGGCGAGAGCACGCGCTTCCTGCCAGTGCTCTATTGCTCACCCACGATGGAACTCGGCGTCGACATCTCGGCGCTCAACGCTGTCTACCTGAGAAATGTGCCGCCAACGCCCGCCAATTATGCGCAGCGAGCGGGACGTGCCGGACGCAGCGGTCAGGCGGCCCTTGTGGTTACCTACTGCGCGGCACGCAGCCCACACGACCAGTTCTTCTTCCGTGAGCCCCGCCAGATGGTTCACGGTGAGGTGCGCGCACCACTCATCGAACTGGCGAATCGGCAACTCCTTGAGAGTCACCTTCATGCGATCTGGCTGGCCGCCAGTGGCACGGCACTGGGCAAAGCGATCGCCGAGGTCGTTCAACCCGAACAGCCGGGTCTTCCGGTCCGCCGGGAAGTGATCGAGGCGTTCAGCCAAGCCAGCGTTTCCGTGCATGCAAAGGCTCAGGCGATCCCCATCCTGCAGAGACTGAGCGAAATTCTGACGCCGCGCGATGCACCTTGGTACGACGGTCCCGAGGCATTTGCCGCGCGGATTCTCGGCAGCGCAATCGCGTCTTTCGAACGGGCCTTCGATCGCTGGCGCAATCTCTTCGCCGCCGCAGTTCGCCAGCGGGATCAGGCCCAGGCCACGATCAACGACTTCACGATCCGCGATCCCAAGGAGAAGGACGCCGCCAAGCGCCGGCATCGGCAAGCCATCGAACAGATTGAGCTACTCTTGCACGGCAAGGAAACACTCTCCAGCGACTTCTATACCTACCGCTATCTGGCGACCGAGGGCTTCCTGCCGGGCTACAACTTCCCGCGCCTGCCGCTAATGGCCTACGTGCCGGGCAGCGGTGATGGCTCGCGCAACCAGACCTTCTTGCAGCGTCCCCGATTCCTCGGCATTGCGGAGTTCGGCCCACGCAGCCTCGTGTATCACGAGGGTCGCGCATTCCGTGTCGTGCGCGTGCGCATCGCTGTTGGCACTCAGGAAGGTCAGGCCAACCTGCAACGACTGCCGACAACCAGTGCCCGAGTTTGCCGTGCCTGCGGTGCAGCGCACTTCACCCCCCAGGAGGAGCGTTGCCATGCCTGTCGCGCCGACTTGGACACCGCCGAAGTCGTGCGCGAACTCTACCGCGTGGATGCCGTGGACACGGAACCCACAGAGCGCATCACAGCCAACGACGAAGAACGTCAGCGGCAGGCGTTCGAACTGCAGACCACTTTTCAGTGGGCACGGCGCAACGGCGTCACGGACGCGCGCGTCCTGACAGCGAGAGACAGCGAAGGAGATATCGTTCAGCTCCGTTACAGCGCCGGCGCCACGATCACGCGAATCAACAAGGGCCTACGCCGACGCAAGGACAAGACGGTCTTCGGTTTCAACGTCAGCCCCAAGACCGGCTACTGGCAGAAGGACGAAAGCGAAAACGGCAATGGCGCGGCCGATCCAAATCCCGATAACGTGCCGCCGCAGCGGATTGTCCCCTACGTCGAGGATCAGAAGAACGCGCTATTGCTCCAGCCATCCGGCGAGTGGACTGACACGACCCTAGCGACGGTGCAATACGCGCTCAAACGAGGCATCGAGACCGTATTCCAGCTGGAGGAGAGCGAAATCCTCGCCGAACCGCTGCCGACCCGCGCCGAGCGCAAGGGTGTTCTGCTCTACGAGACGACAGAGGGCGGCGCTGGCGTTCTGTCGCGTCTGGTTTCGGAGGCTGACGCGCTCTCTCGCATCGCTGTCGCCGCACTTCGCATTCTGCACCTCGATATTCCGGACCCGGCCAAACTGCACGAGACGGCCCCCGAAGCCCTGGTCGATGTCGCAGGCACGCAGTGTGTTGCGGGCTGCTACCGCTGCGTCCTGTCCTACTACAACCAGCCCGACCACGAGCTGCTTGATCGCCGCGACGAACACGCGCGGCGCATTCTGTGGCGCCTGGCGTGCTCGACCACTGACCTCTCAGCGGATGCGACGGCGCAGGCGGCCGAACTGCCGCCCGACACCACCGAGCCCAAGGGATGGGAGGCGACGTGGCGACAGAACGTCGCCGCCCAGTCGCCGCACCTGCCCCAAACCAAGCGGTTCGAGCATGCCGGTAGCGTCCTGCTGCACTGGCCCGACCACTACGTTGCCATCGCTTTGCCAGACACCGCACGCAGCCTTCAGTCGGAGTGGGAAGACAAGGGCTACACGTTCGTGCGCTTCTCCGATGATCAGACGTCCTGGCCCGCAGCACTCAAGAAACTCGAAAAACTCGTCTCATGAACGATTTGGCATTCTCGCCTGGCAGCATCGTCCGCGCCCGTGGACGCGACTGGGTCGTCCTGCCCAGCAGCGAGTCCGACGCGCTGCACCTGCGCCCGCTCTCGGGGTCCGAGGCGGACACAGCCTGGGTGCATCTGGGCCTGGAACCGGAAGTCCAGCCCGCGCGCTTTGATGCCCCATCGCCTGACGACATCGGCAATCGCGAATCTGCAAGCTTGCTGGCCGATGCACTGACGCTGTCGCTGCGGCGCGGAGCCGGTCCCTTCAGGAGCTTCGGTAACGTCGGTATCGAGCCGCGCAGCTATCAGTTGGTCCCATTGCTGATGGCGCTGAAGCTCGATCCCGTCCGGCTGTTGATTGCGGATGACGTAGGAATCGGCAAGACGATCGAGGCACTTCTCATCGCGCGCGAGCTGTTCGATCGCGGCGAGGTGCAACGCTTCACCGTGCTCTGTCCACCGCACCTCGTCGAGCAGTGGATCGCGGAATTGAGCGAACGGTTTCACTTCCAGGCCGTCGATGTGACGGCGTCCAGCGCAGCGCGGCTGGAGCGTGGGCTGCCGGTCGGCGCCAGCCTGTTCGAGCAGTATCCCGTCACCGTCGTTAGTCTTGACTACATCAAGAGCCAAAAGCGCCGCGACGAGTTCGCCCGCGCCTGTCCCGAGCTGGTTATCGTGGACGAGGCGCACACCTGTTCGGCGGCCACGGACGGCAAGCATCTGCGCTACGCCTTGCTCAAGGAGCTGGCCTCCGACCATGAGCGCCATCTGGTGCTGCTGACGGCGACGCCGCACAGTGGCGACGAGCAGGCGTTCTATCGCCTGCTGGCACTGCTCAAGCCTGGGTTCGGGGCGCTGGCCACAGCGCAGGGCGAGGCACGCGACAAGCTCCGCCTCGATCTGGCATCGCACTATGTGCAGCGCCGTCGCCCGGATATCAACGCCTGGAACGACGACAACCTGTTTCCGCGCCGAGAGGTCGCCGAGGCGACCTACCGCTTGACCGGCGGATGGGACCAGTTCTTTCAGGACGTGCTCGATTACTGCGCAGCCATCACCGAGCAGGCGGGCGGCGACGAGCGCCGCAAGCGTCTCACGTTCTGGGGCACGCTGGCACTGATGCGCTGTGTGTCGTCCAGCCCGGCGGCTGCGGTGCAGGCATTGAGCACCCGGCGGCTGTCGCTGGAAGAGACGGCTGCCGACGAGCTGGCCGAGCGTGTCTTCGACGGACGCACAGACGCTTTGACGGACGACGACGTGGAGCCCGGCGCGCAGGACAACGCCTTGGACACGCTACTCCGCCAGGCGCGCCGCTTGGAGGGAGAAGCGGACGATCCCAAGCTTGCCAAGCTTGCGAGTGTGCTGGAGGGCATGTTCAGAGATGGATTCGCGCCCGTGGTGTTTTGTCGCTACATCGCCACGGCCCACTATCTAGGCTCGCATCTGCGCCAGCGTTTTCCCAAGCACACCGTCGAAGTCGTAACCGGCGAACTACCTTCAGAGGAACGCCGGGCACGCGCCGAAGCGTTGGGCGAGCACGACCACCGCCTCCTCATTGCCACAGACTGCCTGTCGGAGGGCGTCAACCTGCAGCAGCACTACGACGCTGTCGTGCACTACGACCTGTCCTGGAACCCGACGCGGCATGAACAACGAGAAGGCCGCGTGGATCGCTTCGGTCAGCCAGCTCGCATCGTGCGCGCCGTGCTGGTCTACGGTGAGAACAACCCGGTCGACGGTGCCGTGCTCAACGTGATCATTCGCAAGGCCGACGCCATCCGAAAGGAGTTGGGCGTTCCCGTGCCGTTGCCGGATGACGATCACACCTTGACGCAGGCGCTCATGTCCGCCGTACTCCTGCGCCGGCAAGATCGCGGGCCGCAGCAAGCATTCGATTTCGGAGCCCTACCTTCGGCCAAAGAGCTGGACGTGATCTGGACTGATCTCGCCGAGAAGACCAAAGCCAACCGCACGGTGTTTGCCCAGCGCGGCCTCAAGCCAGAGGACGTGATGCCGGAGTGGGAACGCTCCCGTGCGGCGCTCGGCAACGCCGAGTCCGTGAAGCGCTTTATCGAGCGCAGCCTTGCTAGGCTCGGTGCAGGCGCCGAGCCCCGCCGCCGCAGCGGCAAAGACATCCTGCGCGTGCCGCTGTTGGCATTACCTCCTGCGCTCCGAGAAAGACTGACGGCACAGGGCTTGGAAGACCGGGTCGATATCGATTTCTCACCGCCTGCTGCACCGGGCTGCAGCCCCATCCATCGCGCGCATCCGCTCGTCGCTGTGCTCGCAGAACATCTACTTGAGTTCACGCTCGACGAGCGCACGAACGGCGAACCGGACCCCGCGAGGCTCGGTCGGTCAGGCGCATGGATCAGCCCCGCAGTCGCGCAGTTCACCACGGTATTGCTGCTCCGGCTCCGCCATCAGCTCACGCTGGGGCGTGGGCGCGTGGCCCGAACCCTGATGGTCGAGGAATCATTACCGGTGGCATTGGTCGGCAAGACCAATCCCAGTTGGCAGGTCAACCCGCCCATTGGCGACTGGTTTGCCGCGCCGGCCGGGAACGAACTTGCGCCCCCGGCTCGCAGCCGCTTCGTCAGCGAAGCCTTGAACGTGCTTGCCACGCAAACCACGCAGTTGGAGTCTCTGGCCGATCAGCGGGCGGAAGCCCTGCTGGCCGACCACCGTCGGGTCCGTGATGCAGCCCGTGCGCGCGGCGAATATCAGGTCAAGTCGCTGAAGCCGGTGGACGTGATCGCGACCTACGTGCTGCTGCCAGTGAGCTGACATGGCCAGACGCAAACTCACCCAGCTCGCCTACGACGCCCTCACGCTGGAGGGCGGCCTCTTCAACGCGGAGTGGCTCGCCAAGGTCGCCCACCTAGAAGCACCCCACCAGAAGCCCGATGACTACGGCATTCCGGCCGGCCTGAATCTGCGCGACGAGATTGCCCGTGCTTGGCGTATCGCCCAGGCGCTCTGGATCAAGTTCCAGGCCAGCCGCAGCGCTGCGTCGGGAGGCGCAGCGGCGACAGAGAAGTTCGTCGTGGCGCTGCTGGAAGCGTTCGCGTTCGCGGGGCTCACCAAGCAGGCTTCGGCCCGAGCGATTGGCGAGCGCAGCTTCCCGATCTCGCACGCGCTGCATCGCATTCCGGTCCTCGTTGCTGCGCATACCGAAGGGCTGGATGAAGGGCAGCAGCGTTTCGGCGAAGCAGGCCGTCGCCGCAGTCCCTTCAGTCTATTGCAGGAATACCTGAATGCCGCCGACCAATCCTTATGGGGCTTGGTCTGCAACGGCACGAGGCTCCGCCTTGTGCGGGACAACGCCAGCCTGACTCGCCCGGCGTGGCTGGAGGCGGACTTGGAGCGTATCTTCACCGAAGAGCGCTTTGCGGACTTCTCCGCGTTGTGGCTCACGATCCACGTCAGCCGCTTCGGCGCCGCAGACAGCTCTCCGACCGACTGTGCTCTGGAAGCCTGGCGAGAGGCTGGCCAGCAGGCCGGCACGCGCGCGCGCGACGAACTGCGCAAGGGTGTCGAGCGTGCGCTCCTGGAGCTGGGCCAGGGTTTTCTCAGCGAGGCATCGAATGCGGAGCTGCGCGCCGCACTGGTGGCCGGCACCCTAACGCCTACAGCCTACTTCCAGCAGCTCCTGCGTCTTGTCTACCGTCTGATCTTCCTGCTCACGGTCGAGGAACGCGGACTGCTGCACCCTCCCGGCAGCGATGCCAAAGCTCAAGCGCTTTACGAGCGCGGCTACAGCCTGCGCCGGCTGCGCGAACGCGCCATTCGGCACAGTGCCCACGACACACATCGTGATCTCTACGCCTCGCTTACGGTCGCGTTCCGTGGCCTGGCTGGCGGCGAACCGCGCCTCGCGCTTCCTGCGCTGGGCGGCCTGTTCGCGACCGAGCAAACCCCTGTCCTGGACGCTGCCCAGCTTCAGAACCGGCATCTGGTCGCTTCGCTCTGGGCGCTTGCATGGATCGCGCGCGACGGCGCCACCGAGCGCGTCAACTGGCGCGACATGGGGCCGGAGGAACTGGGTAGCGTTTATGAGAGTTTGCTGGAATTGCGCCCGCAGATCGGAGAAGGCGCTCAGACGTTCCGGTTTGCGAGCGAAAGCGAGTCCAGAGGTAGTGCACGGAAGCTCTCTGGTAGCTATTACACACCGGACAGCCTGGTTCAGGTGCTGCTTGATTACGCGCTTGAACCTGTCATTGCACGACGGCTGTCCGAACGCCCTCAGGATGAAGCCTCGGCTTTGCTGTCGATCACCGTTGTTGATCCCGCAGTAGGCAGCGGACACTTTCTGCTCGCTGCCGCTCGACGACTCGCAGCTCACCTGGCGAGGATTCGAGCGCAGGGACAGCCTGGAGCGGCAGAACACCGGAAGGCACTGCGCGACGTGGTATCGCATTGCCTATTTGGTGTTGACCGCAATCCCATGGCGCTGGAACTTGCAAAGATCGCTCTCTGGCTGGAGGCCATGACGCCGGAGTCGCCACTGTCCTTCCTCGATTCGCACTTGGCGCTTGGGGATGGTCTATTGGGCCTGTTGAACTTTTCGGTGCTGAAGGACGGAGTTCCCCAAGGGGCATACAAGCCCTTGCTCGGAGACGACCCCGATATCTGCTCAGTCTTAAAGAAGAGGAACAAGGCTGGTCAGCGCGTATTTGCTGCCAGTCGCCAGCAGCGGGAGCTTGAATTTCGGGCGCCTACGCTTGCCGAGGCGTTTGGTCAGCTCGACGCTGCAGGCGATGAGACGCTGGGTGACGTGGCTGCGAAGAAAAAGCGGTTCAGCGAAATCCGACAGCAGGCACTTGGCTCGCCCCTAGCGCTGGCGGCGGACCTTTACGTCGCAGCGCATCTGATGCCCAAGACGGCTGCTACGCAATCACTGGTGCCCACCAGCTCGGACCTCGTTCACCTCATGCAAGGCCATGGAGAGAGCGAACTGGGACGCGAAATGATCCTTGCGGCACAGGAAGCCTGCAGGAAAGCGAGCGTCCTTCACTGGCCACTGACCTTTCCTCAGGTGTTCGCAAAGGGCGGTTTCGACGTTGTGTTTGGTAATCCGCCTTGGGAGACCATGAGCCCAGACGCGAAAGAATATTTCTCATCCTACGTCCCTGGCATCGCTGGCATGACGCCTGAGGAGCAGGAAGCGGCAATTGGTCATCAGTTGGAAGTACCCGCGGTTGCGCGCGAGTGGTACGAACACTGCCGCGCACTCTACGCAGCAGTCCTGTTCATGAAGGAAGGCGGTCGCTACACGCGATACGCGGAGGGGAACCTCGGCAAAGGAGACTTCAACGTCTACCGGCAGTTCGTCGAACTGGCAATGGACGCATGCCGACCCGGCGGCTACGCCGCCCAGGTTGTCCCTGAGAACTTCTACAACGGGGCTAACGCTGCCGGTATTCGCAAATCGCTGTTTGATTCGTTCGAGGTCCAGGCGCTCCTTGGTTTTGAGAATCACCGAAAGGTTTGGTTCAACGCAATCGATTCCCGCACGAAGTTTGCGCTCTATGTTGCGCGCAAGGGCGGGGCATCGAGACAGTTTGGAGCCGCATTCTCGATTCGCAATCCTGGCGAACTCGCGGCGGCGCTAAGCCAACTCCTTCTCGTTGACGTGTCGTTGCTCAAGGAGTTCTCGCCGGAAGCGCAGACGGTCATGGAGTTCTCAAACCAGTTCGAGATCGACATATGCCGAAAGATGTATGCGTCGTTCCCACATTTCGGAACTAGGCTGAACGGACTCCCGTATCGCGACTATATGCGTGAGGTTGATATGGGAAACGACAATGACCTTTTCGAAGCGGATGCGGCTGGACTCCCTCTCTTTCAGGGCAGCATGGTCACTCATCATGACTATAGGGCCAAGGGTTACGTCTCCGGACACGGTCGAAATGTCGTGTGGGAGGAGATGCCGTTCGGACATCTAGGGAAAGCAATCCGGCCTCAGTGGTATATCGCAGCCGAGCATATTCCCGACAAGTGCGAATCTCGGATAAGGGAGTATCGGATCGGATTTTGTGACGTGGGAAACGCGACAAATCAAAGAGCCCTTATGGCGGCATTAATACCGCCCAACACGATCTGTGGCCACAAGGTGCCAACGATCTCCTTTCCTAATAGCGAGCCTTCCTACTGCGTCTTATGGCTCGCTGTGGCGAACAGCTTGGCGATGGATTTTCTCGTGAGGATGAAGATAGCCCTCACCATGTCGCTGTCTTTGATGGATACGCTTCCATTTCCACGGGTCGCATCACGACAGAACGAAACGGCCAGGATCGCTGCGTTGGGTGCTCGACTGTCGTGCGCCGGACCGGAAATGGCCGCCTTCCTTGAACTCCTAAAGGCGGACCATCATTTGGCTGATTTTGACCTCACGCCTGTCGCCGATCTGGATCAAAGGCGGCGAATTTCAGCAGAGATCGACGCGCGGGTCGCTCGAGACCTCTACGGACTGACCCGAAACGAACTTGCTTATATTCTGGACCCCAAGGACGTGCTAGGGGGCGACACCACAGTAGAAACCTTTCGCTCTCTGAGAGACCAGGAAGTCCGCCAGTTCGGCGAATACCGGACCCGCCGCCTCGTTCTTGAAGCCTGGGATTCACTGGAGGCTGAGCGCCCAGTAGCGATTCCGGTGCGCGTCGCTCCCCGCCGCACTGCGCCATATTCGCGCTACGCCCCTACGGGCATCCCATGCTGCGAGGCGGAAGACTGGTTGGCCGGCGTAATCTGTGACGCCGCAGTCATCAACGGCCCGATGTCGGAGTCCGCATTGCGCCTGCTGCTGACGGCAAATGCTGCGCCTCCGCAAGGTCTGGCTGCCTTGCAGACGGAATGGCTGTCGAAGGCGCGCCTGGACCGCCTTCCCCTGGTTCTCAAATGGCTTCGGAGCGAGCTGGGACTATCGGCGACCGCCGATATCAGCATCAACGATCAGAGCAATCTGGCCCAGATTCTTGGGGACAACCGCACGGAACAGCTTGCACGCCTTCTGACTGAGGCTCGCCGCGCCGAGCAGGATGCGCTCGAAGCGCTCGAACGCGAGCCCGCGACAGCGGACAGTCAGAACGCTGGCGCAGCTCCCAAGCGGGCGTGACCGAGCGTCCATGGTCCAAACCTCCGCCCCCGCCGCTCGCACGCGACCGCGACTCTGGGTCGAGACGCTCTGGATTCTGGACTCGCTGACGGCCGAACAACCAATTCGCGAGATTCCACTAGAGCGGGGCCTCAACCTCATCCTGTCGCCTCCGATCAGAGGAAGCACAGGACACGGGGTCGGCAAGACCGCGTTCTGCCAGTTGCTGCGGTTTGTGCTCGACGATCCCCAGTGGGCGGCAGGCTCGCCGTTGCGCGATGAGCTGCTTCAGGCCATGCCGGATGGTGCCGTCGCGGCGAAGGTGCACGTCGGCGGCCAGGCATGGACTGTCGTCAAGCCGTGGCGGCACCAGAAGCACTATCGCGCGGCCGTTGGTGCGAGCTGGAAAGACCTGGCCCGCGATGAAGTCCTGAACGAGCACGACAAATATGTGGCGGCTCTGCGCGAATCGCTCATCGAGAGCCTGCCGGTTCAGCAGCTCCCCGGCTCTAATCAGCCAATCCAATGGCAGCACGTCCTCGCCTGGTGCTCACGGGACCAGGGGAGTCGGTATCAGAGCTACTACCACTGGCGAACCGAGGGGACCGGGTTCACCCTGCCGGCCCAATCGCCGGCGCTTGTCATGCGCATCGCCCTGGGCCTGCTGACAGACGCTTCGACCCTGGACCAGTTGCGGAAGGCCGAGGACAAGCTGCGGAATGCCGAGCAGGAGCTGGCCGCGTGGTCGCGCCGCCCGGCAGACCTCATGGCGCACGTCAAGCATCAACTCGCCGCCCTTCTTGGCGCGAATGAGGCCTCGCCGTTCAGGGCGAAGACACTCTTCGACGGGTCGTCGCTGCTGGCCTTGGCGAAGCAGCGGGTGTCAGGCTACGAGGACGCCATTCAAAAGGCTCGCGACGAGCAGAAGAGGCTAGAGTCGAAACGTTCGGATATCTTGGCGGAGCGGACGCCGCTGGCTCAGCAGATCGGCATGCGCAGGAACTATGTCGCTCGCCTCGAAGCCACTATCGACGGCAACACGAAGGAGATCGAACGCCTACGCAACGAGCCCCAGTCTCTGGAGAGCATGTCGTCTGCGCTGTGCGGCCCGGGGAATATTCCGTTCGGGGACTGCAACCACGTTCAGGCTCGCATCCGGGCGGTCCAGTTCGATAGCCGGCTCAGCATGCACCAGCGGGTGGAGGAGAAGGTCACTATGCAGGCCACGTTGGCCGCCCAGCAAACGTTACTTCAGCCAGCCGAACGCGCCCTGTCATCGCTGGATGAACAGATCAACAAGGTGGCAGAAGCCCTGGAGAGCGCCAAGGATCGTGAACTGACGGCGCGCGCCGAGAAGCGACGCCTGGACGAGGCCATTGTTGATTTCGAATTCTACGAAGGCGTTGTGTCCGGCAAAACGGACTGGCCAGAACTTTCCGGGCGCCAGGCAACCGTTCGCTCGCTGCGGGACGAAGTTGACCGCCTCAGGGGCAAAGCGGAACAGGAACGCCAGACCTACGCCCAGCGCCGGGCAGCCATAAACGCAACGATGGAAACGCTGGCGAAGCAGCTCCCCAGCTTCACGTGGGGCGTATTCGACGACAGCAAGCCGCACCCGTTCCACCTCGGTCCGATGCACTCGACGACCTTCGGTGTGCTGGAGACTTTGGCCGGCGATCTTGCCTGCCTTCTGGACAGCAGCAATCCGGATAGCTATCACCCCGGCTTTCTGCTGCACGACTCGCCACGAGAGGCCGAGATGAGCGAGCCCGTCTTCTGGGCGCTTCTTGCGGCGGCGCCTCAATCGCCCTCGGCTCCGTGCCAGTATGTCGTGACGACCTCCACAGAGGCGCCCGAACAGTTTCAGCCCTACGTGCGGCTGTCGCTCGATGCGCGAAGCGACGACGGCCTGCTCTTCAAGGCACGGATCGGATCTGAAAGCAGGCCGTTGCCGATATGACGCGCGACCCCAACGCCTTCGGTATGCAGAGATAGGAAACGCATGGGCGGAGCAAAAGCAGCGTGGATGGAGGCGCAGGAGCGTGGCTGGGACGCGCCCGAGAAACACGTGTGCCCCGATTGCGTGTCCGATCCGTATCTGAAGGCACTGATCGAAGGGGGCGTCACCTCCCGCACCTGCGATTACTGTGGTGAGCAAGCGGACACTGAGATCGCCGCTCCGGTCGAGGAAATTATGCCCGCAGTGATGGGCGCGCTGACGCACTACTTCGCAGAGCCCGGCGGCGCCGGCGTCCCTTACGAGAGCGCCGAGGGCGGCTATCTCGTTGAGCCGACGGATACTGCCGATGCTCTCATGTCTCTCCCTCTCGAATGCAACGATGAGCTCTTCGATGACATTGTCTCGGCAATCGCTCACTTCAACGACGGGTGGGTTGAGGCGGGCCAAGGACATTGGGCATCAGAGCAAAAGAACCAGGAATTGATTGGCGGCTGGAACCGCTTTTCGAATCACGTCAAGCACAGGCAGCGCTACTTCTTTACCGCGACTGAGCGTGACTTTGGGCAGGACATCGAGCCGTCGCGATTGATGCCGGAGCTTGCGTCCGTCGTTTCTGAACTTGAGCTGATTGAGGGGATGGATGCGGATACTCCACTGTTCCGCGTCCGTGCGCGTTCGCCCAGCAACACGTGGTCGATGGACGCTGAGAACTTGGGCGCGCCTCCGTCCAGGAGGGCTGCTGCAGGGCGGATGAACCCGCCCGGTATCAGCTACCTGTATCTCGCGCTCGAACCCGCGACGGCCGCCGCCGAAATCGTTCGTGGTCCGCCATGCTCGCTCGCCCTCGCGCACTTCCGAACAACTCGACCGCTTCGGCTCCTGAACCTGATTGATCTCCCCGCGATTCCGTCGATTTTCGACTACGAACGACTGCGGGAACGGGAGTTCCTCGTGTTCCTCGCTGAGTTCGTCCAGGCCATCTCGCGACCCGTAGAGAAGGATGGCGCTGAGCACATCGAATACGTACCGTCGCAGATCGTCTGCGAATATTTTGCGTCTGTGTTCCAACCCGACTCCCCACTGGACGGATTGCTCTATCCAAGCGCCGTGAGCAAGGGCGGCCGCAATCTGGTCCTCTTCCCACGCTTCGACGAAGGCGACAATCAATTCCCGCAGGTTCTGTTCCAGGACTCCTGGACCGCCGTCGCAGAAGATTGGACGGCGCTCTCAAAGCTGATCGGCAGCTCGCGGGGCGTCCCGTGATCTCGGCAATCCTCCTCTCCAAGCTTGCGCACGACGCCGGATTCGACGTAGAACTCGGAGAACGCGAGGGATGGCTCCAGTTCCGCCTGCCTGGGCGTCAGCTGCGCGCGTGGCTGCGGGCTGAGAGCGCCAACATTGTCGTGGCGCTTTCGCGGAACGATGTATTCGCAGAACTGCAGTTCGGCACAACGTGGAGCGGGCATTTGCCCCGAGAGACCCAAGGCGCACGAGTCGTATCGTCTGCCGCCGATCTGGTCGCGCTCCTCGCGCGGGCGAGAGTGCTAGACCGCACGCTTCCCGACGCCCTGCTGGCCGAATTTCATGCGACACCCACGGTTATTGAACGAACCGAGGCCGAGGCGCTGGTTCGCCAGCGACGCGGACAGGAGTTGTTTCGCAAGGGCTTGCTTGAATACTGGAGCGGGCGATGTGCGATTACGGGCATCGACGTCCCAGAGCTGCTCCGCGCAAGCCACGCCAAGCCGTGGAAGGACGCGACGGATGCCGAGCGTCTGGATGTTTATAACGGTTTGCTTCTTGTCGCGCACCTGGACGCTGCTTACGACAAGGGGCTGATCACGGTGCACCCAAATGGGCGAGTAGAGGTATCTCGCCGCCTCTCTCCCACGGCACTTCAAGTCCTAGGACTCGACCAGCCGGCGTGCATACCATCTTTGAAAGGCGCCCACTCGCCTTTCCTCGAATGGCACATCGCACACGTATTTGCAGACCGCAACCAACAGGGACTGACGGGAGGCACTGATTGACGACGAAGGACGTTGGTGAGGCTCTGGAACGATTTCTCGGCTCGATTGAAGCACCTGCGATTGCGCTTTCCGGGAACTGGGGGCGCGGCAAAACCTTCTTCTGGAAGCGGGTCATCGCTGACCATGCCGCAGCAGGTCATCTAACCGGCCCGTACTCATATGTGTCCCTATTCGGCATTGCGAGCCTTGCAGAGTTGAAGCAAGCGGTTTTCGACAACGCTGTCGGTGCAGACCGTGTTGTCGAGGGCGCATCGTCGGAAACGTGGCTACTCAATGCAGCGAGTACGGTGCATGTCAACCAGAACTCGCGCACGAGAAAGCCGTGGTGGAAAAGGTCTGCTGGACAAATTGCGGATGCCGGGCGGAAGCATTTCTCCGTAATCGATGCGCTTCCGATCGTCCGCGATTACGCCCCGATGATTCGAGCTGCGGCATTCCTTTCCGTCCATGGCTACGTCATCTGCCTGGACGACCTTGAGCGCCGTGGGGTAGACCTTCCCTTGAAGGAGGTATTGGGCCTCGTGTCGCTTCTGACCGAGCAACGGAACTGCCGTGTCATTGTGATCTTGAACGAGGACGCCCTCGCTCCAGTCGACAAAGACGAATATTTCGCGCTGCGCGAGAAAGTATTCGACACCGATATCAAGTTCGTGCCGACAGCGACGGAATGCGCCAACCTCGCTTTTCCGGTGGAGTGGGAGCATCGCGCGCTGGCGGCGGAGTATTCGGAGAAGCTTGGCATCACAAACATCCGCATCCTTCAACGAATACGGAGAACCGTAAGCGCCCTGTCACCTCACTTCACGGGCCGGCACGCATCTCTGACGAAACAGCTTGTCCATTCCGCGACGTTGCTCACTTGGACATTCAACAGCAAGGAGGAGGGTACGCCGGGCTACGAGTTTGTAAAGGGCTTGGGCTACGGGGATTGGCTCGATCTAATGGATGACAAGAAGAAGGCGCCGCAAAACGAGCAGGACTGGCAGCAGTTGCTCTCGGACTATGGGTATCGGAACACGGACGAACTCGATCGCGAGATCTGCGCCTTTCTGGAAAACGGATTCGTCGTGGCTGACCGATTGACAACGGTGCTTGACCGTTCGCACGAGGCGGCCGTCAAGGCGCAAGCCGCGGGCGCTTTCGACGATGCGTGGAATCTGTACCACGACACGTTCGCGGACAATACGGCCGAGCTGATCCAAACAATGGAACGACGATTCGCGGATGGCGCGCAGTGGATCAGCGTAGGCAATGCCGACAGTACCATTCGGTTGCTCAGAGAGCTTGGTTACGACGCGGTGGCCGACAAACTGGTGAGCCACTGGATTGATATCAATGCCAAGCTCAATCCCAGCGCCCTGAACCTCGACGACAATCCGTTCAGTCGTGACCTGAAGGATGAGGCGTTCAAAAGCGCAATCAACGAGCAGTTCTTTAAGCAGAAGGAACGCCCCACGTTGGCAGACGTGATCAAACGAATCGCTGGCAAGAACGGATGGGGCCAGAAGGATGAAGAGACGCTTGTCGCTGCTTCCATCGATGACTACTTTGAGTTCTTCAAGGGCGTGGGTCGCGACGAAGGGCTTTCAAGCTACGTGAAGGTGTGTATTCAGTTTGGACAGTTTTCCAATGCGACCGAGCAGCAAAAGACGATTGCCCAGAAGACCAAAGAAGCTCTGCTGCGGATCGGCAAAGAGAACAAGCTCAACGCGATTCGGGTCCGCCGATACGGGATTGATGTCGAGAGGGCTTGAGCCTACCACCACACGATCAAGACCGGCGGCAGCAACAAGCTACGACCTATTCCGCGATCAGGTGGAACCAAGTAAAGCAACCGGAGGGATGACAACCGAATGGAGAACATCAGTAAGTTCCTCGTGCGGCTCGGCTTCCCCCTGCGCGTTGTTAGGCAGTCTTGGGGCGCGCACTCTGATTTCGGTGTGTTGCTCACAACATGGGCCGATGATCTTGATGAGAGCGGCCACTTCGTACAGGTGCTGGGATCAAAGGCCTGGAGGGAAACCAAGCCCTCGTGGGGCTTGAGCGAACGGATTGATCACTTGCGCGCGTTGTGGTCGGGTGGGCTCGCCGGATACACCGTCATTGCGACGGCGAAAGACACCAAGGCCCACCCGCGTACGATTCAGTCCTACGATGCGGAGAATGTCCGCGCTATCACTTCGCTCGTGGTCCGGCCCGATGGGTCTATCTGGGCGGAGGTTCGCGAAGACGTACCCGTCGGACGCCTGAAGAAGCACGCCGCGAGTCATCGTCTCGTGCCCGGCGACGGCCCGTTTCCGATCGCGCGAACGCGGACGAAACCCTTCAAGGCCAGTGCGGCGCCCTACGTTGCCAAGCTCCCAGCTATTCGTCAGTGGCTAATCGAGGTCGCGCGCCGCCGGGGAACGGTCACCTATGGCGAAGCGCGTGCTCCATTCGGCCTGCGCACCTTGGAGCATCGGCATGCCATGGACCGCATCGGCCATGAATGTCTGGATGCCGGCGAGCCTATCCTCACCTCGCTCATTGTCGATGCAGACACGGGCCGGTGCTCATCCGGGTTCTTCAAGGAGTTTCGCCGCGATGATGTCGAGGAGCGTGAGGACTGCTACGCCTTCTGGTCATCATCCGCAGCGCGGGCACCAGCCGCCAGCCGCGGAGTTGCCACGACGCCGCCAAGCACTGGCGCGACACGCAACGGGTCGCTTGCCGAACGCGCGGCCCGTTTCGCCAAGGCGGCCGTAAGGCCGGATCAGGCGGCCTTCCGCCGTCGTGTCTTCCTCGCCCATCACGGCGCCTGCGTCGTCACAGGCTGTACGATTTCTGAAGCCTTGGACGCGGCCCACCGCCACGGCCGCGACTGGAGGCGTGGACACAACAGCGGTGCCGATGGCCTCCTCCTGCGCAAGGACATCCACGCGCTCTACGACGCCAAACTGGTCAGCATTAACGACAGCGGTGTGGCTACGTTTGACCCGGAAGTGCTGGTTCACTACCGAGACCATGCACGCAGGCCCTGATGCCTCGGGTTCAAAGGGCGGGAGCACGCAGCACTTGGGGAGGCTCCCTACGCAGCGCCCTTTCCGCGATTCATCTGCACTATATCTGCACTCGCACCGCCAACTGCCGCAATTTCGCGCACCTCCCCGCACCCCTGCTGCAACCTGTCTTTCGAATAGATTCAAATAGTTGCCATTAAATCAACTGGTTGCAGGTGCCACCGGGCCGGCTTAGAAGGCCGTTGCTCTATCCAAACTGAGCTACGGGCGCATGGCGCGCATTGTAGGCGATGCGCAGCGGGCCGCGGCCGGCCGCGGGTCGCTCGGCAGCGACGCGGCGCTTCGGTCGAGCCGGCGCTCAGAGTTCCGGCGTGCCGTCGTTGTCCATGTCGAGCGACTCGCTGCGATCCTGGTCGAGATCGGGCTCGTCGATCGCCGCGCTGAGCGACTTGCGCTGCGCGAGGTCGGCGGCGTGGTGCTGGTGCAGATAGGCCGCGAGCGTCGCCAGCACGATCAGCACGAGGCGCAGGAAGGCGGTGCCCAGGGCCTTGAACCAGGCGTGGCGAACGGCGGCGGGCGGTTTGCGGCATGTCATGACGGATCGAGAGGCTTGTCTCGGCGTGCGCGGATGCGCAGGGCCACGCCGCAGGATACGAATCCGGCGGCGCTCGTGCAGCTGCGGCGATACGCGCCGCGCGTCAGAGCGGTTCGAGCCGCAGCAGGGTCGCCGCCTTGTCGGAATTCGCGACGGCGACCAGCGTCGGCGAGCTCTCGCCGGCCGCCGCCGGCAGCAGGCTGGCGAGGCCGTCGGTGATGACCGACGTACTGCTGCCCGGGCAGGACGTGGTCAGCGTCACGCGGTAGAGGTTGTACTGCTGGGCGATGACCACGAACTTGCCGTTGTACGTGCAGCCGTCGGCGTTGGAGCCGGAGAAGCCGCCGCCGGCATCGACGCTCAGCCGCGTCGTCGCCGTGCCGTAGGCGTCGAGCACGCCCCAGTCGCCCTGGATCAGCGACACGTCGGAACGGGTTTCATAGGCGTCGGCGTCGTAGCTGAGCGCCAGCGTGCCGGTGCCGCCGGTCGAGCGCGTGAAGCTCAGCTGCACGCTGTCTTCCTCGGCGTAGGCGCCCTGGCCGGTCAGCGTGGTGACGCCGGTCGTCGTGGTTTGCGTGCCGCTGTCCTCGTCCGTCGTCGTCACCGGCTCGAACACGCGCGCCGTCCAGCTGATGCTGCGCGCCGCCTCGACCGTGGTGTAGACACCGGAGGCGATCCGTGCGCCGTCGGCGTCGAACACCATCATCTTCTCGGTGTTCTCGCCCTTGCCGAGGAAGGCGGTGACCGCCGTCTGCGCGCCGCCGGCCGCCGTCCAGGTCCCCTCGTAGATGCCGGCCGGGGCGACGCTGACCGGACGCACGTCTGGCGTATCGATGCTGTCGTTCTGGGACGAACAGGCGGCCAGGACCATCAGGCCCGGGCCCAGCCATCCGTGGCGCCACTGCGAGAAAAGCGTCATCGTCGATACGCGAGCGAGGAAAGGCCGCACTTTAGCAAACGCACCACGCGCGCAATGCCCAGGCGTGTAGACAAAACGTTTGATTGCGTCTGCGCGCAGACATAAGGACAATCAGTCAGCATCAGGCAGCAAAAAGAAAAATCGAGCTTCGGGTGGACGACAGGACGCAGCATTACTTTGAGCGTCTGCCGCGTGCGGCGGCGGCACCGTTGCTGCTGCGCGCGCTCGGCCACGAACTGGCGGCGCAGATTTCCGCGCCCGTGCTGCGCACGCTGCTGTATCGCGCCGGCCGCGCCATCGCCCGCGAGCATTCCGCCAGCGGTTTGCGCACGCTCGCCGATTTCGAACAGTTCGCCGGCCGCACGCTGGCGGCGCTCGACCTCGGCTGGGTGCAGATCGAGGAAGTGTCCGGCGCCGTCGACTTCGTGCACGGCTGCGCCCCCCTGGTGAACTGGTTCGGCGCGCAGGCCGAGGACTGGGCGCCCGGCCTGCTCGAAGGCCTCTACGCCGAGTGGATGTCGCAGCTCGGCGCCGACGATCGCCTCGACGTTCGCGAGATCGAAGACGCCTCGCTGCCGCCCGACCGGCATCGGCTGCGCTTCGCGCACGAATCGGTGTTCGGAGCCTGAGCCGATGAGCGACAAGAAGCCGGGCGACGACGACGTGCAGCAGCTGCTCAGGGATCTGCAGCTGGGCAATTTGCAGTACCGCGAATTCACCGCGCCGACCGCCGCGAAGCTGCGGCTCGCCGGCGGCAAACCGCAGGAGCCGGCCGTGACGCTGCCGGCGGACCCGGCGGTGGTGCCGGCCAAGCCGGCGCCGGACGCGCGGCTCGCCGCCGGCGTGCCACCGCTGTCGGCGGCGGCGCCGACGCCGGCCCTGCCGCCCGCCGCCGCGCCGCGCAACGCCGCCACGCGCGCGACGGCGCTCGACACCACCTCGCCGTCCGTCACGACGGCGGTCCACGAGAGCCCGCTCAACTTCACCTTCGAGCGTCTGCGCCGCCAGGTCATTCCGGCGCGCGCCGCCGTGCCGCAGCTGAACCTGCAGCTGCCGCCGCGCCAGCGCGTCATCCTGCAACCGCGCCTCGCACGCCTGCGGCAGCGCGCGCTGGCCGAGGTCTTCGCAGCGCTGGCGCAGACGCCGGCGGATAAGCGCCAAAGCTCCTGAATGCGCCATCGCCCGGTCCAGGGAGGACTCGCATGCGCCGCCTGAGCCTCATCGTCGTCGTCTTGCTCTTGCTGGTACCGGCGTATGCTCTGATCACGGCGCCGGCCACGCTGCTCTGGCAGACCTACACGGCGGTCGGCATGGTGATCGCGGCCAACGTCCTGCGTCGCCTGCGCGACTACCGCTGGGCGCTGGCGATGATGGGCCTGTCGGTCATCGCCAGCACGCGCTACCTGTACTGGCGTCTGACCGAGACCCTGCCGCTCGGCCCCGAATTCAATCTCTGGGATCAGTTCCTCGCGGCGGGCCTGATCGGCGCCGAGCTCTACGCCTACGTGATCCTCATCCTCGGCTTCATCCAGACCATCTGGCCGCTGCACCGCAAGCCGGTGCCGCTGCCGCCCGATCCGTCGCAATGGCCGACGGTCGACGTCTTCATCCCCACCTACAACGAGCCGCTGAAAGTCGTGCGGCCGACCGTGCTCGCGGCGCTGGCGCTCGACTGGCCGCGCGACAAGCTCAATATCTACGTGCTCGACGACGGCCGCCGCGACGAGTTCCGCCAGTTCTGCGAAACGGTCGGCGTCACGCATCTGATCCGCGGCGACAACAAGCACGCCAAGGCCGGCAACATCAACGCGGCGCTGAAGAAGACGCGCGGCGAGTTCGTCGCCATCTTCGATTGCGACCATATCCCGGTGCGCTCGTTCCTGCAGATGACGATGGGCACGATGATCGTCGACCCGAAAGTCTCGCTGGTGCAGACGCCGCACCACTTCTTCTCGCCGGACCCGTTCGAGAAGAACCTCAGCACCTTCCGCAAGGTGCCGAACGAGGGCGAGCTGTTCTACGGCTTGATCCAGGACGGCGACGATTTCTGGGACGCTTCCTTCTTCTGCGGTTCCTGCGCGGTGCTGCGGCGCACGGCGCTGGAGGAGATCGGCGGCATCGCCACCGAGACCGTCACCGAGGACGCGCACACCTCGCTGCGCATGCATTCGCGCGGCTGGCGCAGCGCGTACATCAACATCCCGCAGGCGGCCGGCCTCGCCACCGAATCGCTGTCGGCGCACGTCGGCCAGCGCATCCGCTGGGCACGCGGCATGGCGCAGATCATGCGCGTCGACAACCCGTTCCTGATGAAGGGCCTGAAGTTCGGCCAGCGCATCTGCTACATGAACGCGATGCTGCACTTCTTCTACGGCCTGCCGCGCCTGATCTTCCTCACCTCGCCGCTCGCCTATCTGCTGCTCGGCGCCGACATCATCAAGGCGCAGGGCTGGATGGTGCTCGCCTACGCCGCGCCGCACGTGATCCTCGCCACGATCACCAACAGCCGCCTGCAGGGACCGTTCCGCCATTCGTTCTGGGCCGAGCTGTACGAGACCGTGCTGGCGACCTTCATCATCGTGCCGACCGCGCTCGCCGTCGTGAATCCCAAGCTCGGCAAGTTCAACGTCACCGCCAAGGGCGGCATCGTCGACCGCGACTACTTCGACAAGGACATCGCCAAGCCGTACTACCTGCTGTTCTCGCTCAACCTGGTCGGCATGGCGGTGGGCTTCACGCGGCTGCTGCTCAATGACCCGCATCCGGACACGGTCGCCCTCAACATCGGCTGGACGCTGTACAACCTGATGATCACCGGCGGCGCGCTGGCGGTGGCCAGCGAGAAGCGCCAGGTGCGCGAGGCGGTGCGCGTGCGCACCAAGCTCGAGGCGGCGATCCGCCTGTCGCCGGACGACGGCGCCTGGCTGACCAACACGCTCGACGTCTCCTACAACGGCGTCGCGCTGACGCTGCCGGACGGCGTCGCGCCGCAGGTCGGCCAGCGCATGCAGGTGCTGCTCACGCCGAGCCGCAGCGACACCTGGATCGACATCGACGTCAAGCGCGTCGGCCGCGGCATCGTCGCCGGGCGGATCGCCGAAATGACCATCGCCCAGGAAAGCGCGCTGGTGCAGGCGCTGTTCGGCCGCGCCGACGCCTGGATGCAGTGGCGCGAGCGCCAGGATCTCGATCGCCCCCTGCATGCGCTGCTCGCCGTCGCGCGCCACGGCCTGCGCGGCAGCCGCAACTTTTTCCAGTGGCTGGGCAGCAGCCTGCTGGCACGCGCGCGCCGCCCCGCCGGCACGAATGCGGCCTGAATCCCCACACTGTCGCCCACCGCGCAGACGGAGCACCTCGATGCCTGCCTTGAAGAACCTCCTGCCGCTGCTGATCGGCGTCGCCGTCGCCAGCGGCCACGCCGCGGCGCAAGCGGCGCCGGCCGCGACGCCGCCGGCCGGCACCGACATGGCCTTCCTGCAGTCGTCGCGCTCGCTGACGCTCAAGGATCTCGGCCAGATCTATCCGCTGAAGCTGCGCACGGTGTTCGGCCAGGCCTCGATTCCGCTCAACCTGCGCGCCGACCAGGTCGTCACCGGCGCCAGCCTCGAACTGCGCTACGCGCACTCGCCGTCGCTGCGCTTCGACCTCTCGCATCTCAGCGTCTATCTCAACGACCAGCTGCTGCGCACGCTGCCGCTGACCGCGGAAAGCGCCTCGGGCGCCAGTGTGCGCATCGCCATCGACCCGCGCCTGCTGCTGCCGCACAACCAGATCCGCTTCGAGCTCGTCGCCCATTACGCCAAGCCGAACGAGTGCGAGGATCCGGCGCACAGCACACTGTGGGCCGACATCGACAACGGCAGCCGTATCGATCTGACGATGTCGCCGCTGCCGCCGCCGCCCGACCTCGCCAATCTGCCGGCGCCGCTGTTCGACGCCGGTGACGAGCGCCGCCTGCGCCTGCCCTTCGCGTTCGCCGGCACGGCCAATCCCGGTACGCTCAAGGCCGCCGCCATCGTCGCCGCCTGGTTCGGCACGCAGGCCGACTATCGCGGCGCCGATTTCCCGGTGTCGTTCAACGCGCTGCCGCCGGGCGAAGGCGTGGTGCTGGTGAGCGGCGCGGCGGCGCTGCCGGGCTTCGAGCGCTTCGCCGGCCGGCAGACGCCGGGCGTGGCGGTGATCGACAATCCGAACGCGCCGGGCAGTCAGCTGCTGGTGCTGTCGGCGCCGGACAGCGCCGGCCTGGTGCAGGCCGCGCAGGCGCTCGCGCTCGGCAAGCTCACGCTGCAGGGCCCGAGCGCCGAAGTCTCCACGCTCGAACTGCCGCCGCCGCGCGAGGCCTGGAGCTCGTCGCGCTGGGTGCGTGCGGACCGGCCGTTCATGCTCGCCGACGGCGCCGTCGCGCCGCTGTCGGTCACCGGCCTGGTGCCGGGACCGATCGGCTTCGAATTCTCGCTGCCGCCCGATCTCTTCCCGCTCAGCAAGGAGAGCGTGCGCGCGCATCTGAAGTACCGCGCGGCGCCGGTGTCGGCCTTCAATTCCTCGCTCAATGCCCTGCTCAACGGCCAGTTCGTCGGCGGCGTGGCGCTCGATCACAGCAGCGCCGGCAAGCGCAAGGTCGAGGACAGCTCGACGCTGGATCTGGTGCTGCCGGTCGATGCGCTGCGCGCGCACAACCGCCTCGACGCGCAATACCACTTCCGCCGTGACACCAACCTGCCCTGCCAGGATTTCGACAGCACCAGCCTGCAGGGCTCGATCGAGCCGGCCTCGACGCTGGAGATCCGCCGCTACGCGCACTTCGCGGTGATGCCGGCGCTGCAGAAGTTCGCCGACGGCGCCTATCCGTTCTCGCGCTACGGCGATCTGGCCGACACGGCGATCGTGCTGCCGCAGGCGCCGACCGAGACCGACGTGTCGGCGGCGCTGATCGCCGCCGGCCACATCGGCCGCTGGACGCGCGACGCGGCAACGCGCATCGAGGTGACGACGACCGACGCGCTCGACGCCGTCGCCGATCGCGAACTGCTGCTGGTCGGCCGCCTCGACATGCTCGGCCTGCCCGACGAGTGGACGCAGCGCATGCCGCTGCGCCTCAGCGGCGAGCGCGTCGAACTCGCGCCGCTGGGCCTGTTCACCGAACTCAGCGACCGCTGGCTGCAGGACCGCGATGTCAGCGCCGCGCGCGAACACGCCAGCCGCGTGATCGTCGACGCCGCGCAGGGCTTCGCCGCGATCGAGGGTTTCGAATCGCCGCTGAAGTCGGGCCGCAGCGTCGTGCTGCTGACCGCCGGCCGCAACGGCGACGTGCGCAGCGCCGCGCTGGCGCTCACCGATCCGGGCGACGTGCAGTTCGTGCGTGGTGGCCTGACCCTGGTCCAGGGCAGCAAGGTCAGCGGCTACGATCTCGGCAGCGACTACGAAGTCGGCCATCTGCCGTGGTGGTTCGCGATCCAGCGCTGGCTGGCGCTGCATCCCTACCTGATCTGGCCAATCGCGCTACTGCTTGTCATCATCGTCGGCATCCTCGTGCAGACGCTGCTGCGGCGCCGCGCGAAGCTGCGTCTGGAACACAAGATCTGAGCGCCGAGGCCGATGGCGCCCACGACGAGGCGATGTCGATGCAGGGACGCATGATCCGAGCGATGCGCTGGCTGGCCTGCCTGCTGCCGCTGCTGTTCGCGCCCGCCGGCGGCGCGGCGACGGCGGCGACGGCCTGGCCCGACTGGCGCGCCTTCGACGACGCCTTCATCGACGCGCAGGGCCGCGTCATCGACTGGAGCGATCACGCGCGCACGGTCTCGGAAGGCCAGGCCTACGCGCTGTTCTTCGCGCTGGTCGCGGGCGATCGCCAGCGCTTCGCGCAGATTCTCGACTGGACGGAAAAGAACCTCGCGCGCGGCGATCTGCGCCACAACCTTCCGGCCTGGCACTGGGGCCAGCGCGACGACGGCAGCTGGGGCGTGATCGACGCCAACCCGGCGAGCGACGCCGATCTCTGGATCGCCTACACGCTGATCGAGGCGGGGCGTCTGTGGAAGGTGCCGGCCTGGCGCGACACCGGCCGCGCGCTGCTGGCGCGGATCGCCGCGCAGGAAGTCGTGCAGATTCCGGCCGGGCCTTATCTGCTGCTGCCGGGGCCGCAGGGCTTCATCGGCAATGACAACTCGGTGCGCTTCAATCCGAGCTACTACGTGCCCTCGCAGCTGCTCGCGCTGCAGGCCGAGGACAGCCGCGGCCCGTGGCTGCGCCTGCTCAAGGACTACGTGGCGCTGCTGCCGCAGATCGCGCCGCTCGGCCGCGCGCCGGACTGGACGGTCTGGCGCACCGACCGCATCGTCGTCGACCCGGCCAGCGGCGGCACCGGCAGCTATGACGCCATCCGCACCTACCTCTGGGCCGGCATCGCACCGGCGGGCGCGCAGGGCCCGGATCTGCGCCTCGCCCTGCGCGGCTATCGCGACATGGTCGCCGAGCTCGAGCGCATTCCCGAGAAATGGTCGACCGGCAACAGCGGCATCTCCGGCGACGCGCCGCCCGGCTTCTACGCGGCCCTGCTGCCCTATCTGCGCTCGATCGCCGACACCACGAATTACGAAGCGATGCGCAAGCATGTCGAGAGCACGCGCGTCGACGGCCTGTACGGCAAGCCGGCGCGCTACTACGACCAGGTCCTGGTGCTGTTCGGCAAGGGCTACGTCGACGGCCGCTACCATTTCGACGCCAACGGCAGAGTGATTCCTTCATGGCAATGAAATCCGACGGGACGTCCCGCGTCAGGCCGAAGGCGGCGCGGCGCTACGGCGTCGCACTCGGCCTCGCCTCCGGCCTGCTGGTCGGCGCCCTGCCGATGCCGCACGCGCTCGCCCAGAACGGCGCCGTCGCCCAGCTCGTGCAGCAGGCCGAATTCTGGGACGCCAAGCAGCGGCCCGATCTGGCGCGCGACAGCTGGAAGCGCGTGCTCGCCGCCGATCCGGACAACGCCAAGGCGCTCGCCCGTCTCGCCGTCCTCGAACAGCAGAACGGCAATGCCGCCGAAGCGCAGCGCTATCTCGACAAGCTGCGCGCGGTGGCGCCGGATTCGCCGCAGATCAAGCAGGCGCAGTCCGAGCTGCAGGGCGGCGGCCGCGCCGCCACGCTGGCGCGCGCGCGCCTGCTGGCGCAGCAGGGCAAGGCCGCCGACGCGATCGGCGCCTACGAGCAGGTGTTCGGCGGCAAGACGCCGCCGGACGATCTCGGCGCGCTCGAGTATTACGAGACCATGGCCGGCATCGAGAGCCGCTACGGCGAGGCGCGCGAGGCGCTCGCCACGCTGGCGCAGCGCAATGCCGGCGACGCGCGCTATGCGCTCACCTACGCGCGCGTGCTCAGCTACCGCGCCAGCACGCGTCGCGACGCCATCGAACGCCTGCGCGGCCTGTCGGCCGACGCCAAGTACGGCGCCGACGCGCGGCGCGCCTGGCGCCAGGCGCTGATCTGGCTGCAGGCGACGCCCGCCGACCAGCCGCTGTACGAAACCTACCTGGCGACCGCCGGCAACGACGCCGAGATCGCACAGAAGCTGGCGGCGCTGAAGGACGCGCGCGCCGGCGCCGCCGCCGCGCAGGCGAGCCAGACCGCGGATGCCGAGCTGTCGCGCGCCTTCGGCCATCTCAACGACGACGAACTCGACGCCGCCGAGGCCGGCTTCGAGCGCCTGATCGGCGGCAACGGCGCCAACGCCGCCGACGCGCGCGCCGGCCTCGGCCTCGTGCGCCTGCGCCAGCAGCGCTTCGGCGACGCCAGCAGCCTGTTCGACACGGCGATCCGCGCCAAGCCCGGTCTCGAAGCGCGTTATCGCGAAGCGCGCCGCACCGCGAATTTCTGGAACCACGTGCGCAGCGGCGAGCGCGCCGCGGCGGCGGCCGACACGCGCCGCGCCGAAAGCGAATACGCCGCCGCCTTGGCCGCGCCGCCGCCGGGCGGCGCGCCGGCTTCGGTGACCCGCGCCTACGCCGACGCGCTGGTCGCCAACCACAAAAGCACGCAGGCCGAACAGCTGCTGCGCACGGCGCTGAAGACGCAGGCGAACCAGCCGGAACTGGTCGGCGGCCTCGCCGGCATCCTCATCCGCAGCGGGCGCAGCGACGAGGCCAACCGCCTGCTCGCCGGCGCGCCGGAAAGCTCGCGCGCCGAATTCCGCACCGCGCAGGCCGAGATCGCGCGCCAGCAGGCGGCGACGCTGGTGCAGGCCGGCCGCAACGCCGAGGCCGAGCAGAAGCTGCGCGAGGCGCTGGTCGCGGCGCCGGAGTCGCCGTGGATCCGTCTCGATCTGGCGCGCCTCTACCGCCGCATGGGCCGCGACGCCGAAGCCGAATCCCTGCTCAACGCGATGGTCGACGCATCCGCCGACACCGCGCAGGCGCGTCTCGCGCAGGCTTACGCCTACGCCGAATCGCAGCGCTGGTACGAAACGCTGCTGGCGCTGGAGAACGTGCCGCCGGCCGATCGCGGCGCCGACGCGCGCACGCTGCAGCGCGAGGCCTGGGTGCGCTACCAGGTGCAGCGTGCCACGCAGGCCGCCAAGCAGGGCGACGCCAGCCACGCCGCCGAATGGCTCGGCGCCGCCGTCGACGCCGCCGGCAACGATCCGGCGCTGGCCAGCGCGCTCGCGCAGGGCTGGTCGGCGCTCGGCGATCCGGCGCGCGCCGTCGCCGTCATGCGCCGCAGCTTCGCCAAGCGCGGCGAGCCGGCGGTCGGCGATCGCATCCAGTACGCCGCGCTGCTGCTGCAGCTCGACCAGGACGCCGAGTTCGAAGCCGTCAGCACGACCCTCATCCAGCGCGGCGGCATGACACCGCAGCAGGCGACGACGCTGGAAGACCTGATCGTCGGCTATCGCATCAAGCTCGCCGACCGCGCCCGCGAGCGCGGCGACTTCGCCGGCGCCTACAAGCAGCTGCGCGAAGTGGTCGCGCGCTATCCGCAGCAGCCGCGCGTGCAGATGGCGCTGTCGCGCCTGTTCGCCTCGGCTGGCGAGCCGGACAAGTCGCTGGCGATCGCGCGCTCGATGATGAACCCGTCCGGCACGGGGCCGGAGCCGAGCGACGACGTGCTGTTCGCCAGCATCGACGCCGCGCTCGCGGCGAAGGATCGCGACAGCGCGGCGCGCTGAATCGACCTCGCCTTCAAGCGCGGCGACGATCCGGTCGCCGCGCAGCGCGCCGCCGGCCGTCTCGCCGAGCTGCGCGGCCGCCAGGCCGAGGCACTCGGCCATTACCGCGAGGCAGAGCTGCTGGCCAGGCAGCAGGATGCCTACGGCGCCGCGCCGCCGGACCTGACCCTGATCGATCCGGCGACCGGCAGCGGCACGCTGCTGCCCGACCCGATGCGCGACATGCTGCGCGGCGAGGACGTGCCGGTCGGCCCGCTGCTGCCGCGCGCGCCGGATGCCGGCAGCGAAGCCGTGCTGCCCGCCTCGCCGACGCTGCCGGCGCCGCGCGCCACGCCGCCGGCCGTCGCACCGCCGGCGACGGACGATCGCTACCGTGGCTACCGGCTCGATTCGCGGCTCGGCGACGGCGGCGGCGCTTCGGCGTCGAGCCCGCGCTACGGCGCGCCGCTGGCCCTGCAGTTCGAGCGCCGCATGCGCGTGCCGGCCAGCGATTCGCAATGGGTCGCGCCGTTCTCCGCCGCGCAGGTGCAGCCCATGGAGCGCCTCGCCGGCGAAGTCAGCGGCTGGGCGCTCGGCGGCTTCGAGAGCCGCGCGCGCAACGGTGAATCGGGCCTCGGCCGGCTCTACGATCTGGAAACGCCGATCGACTGGGCAAGCACCGAGTGGCGCGGCGGCCGCGTCGCGCTGCGCATCCGTCCCGCCTATCTCGACGCCGGCACCGTGTCCGGCCAGCGCCAGCTGGTGAAGTTCGGCTCGCTGGCGCTCAACCTCGGCCAGAACCAGGATCTCGACGACCTGCCGCCGATCGACCAGTCCGACGGCGGCCTCGCGCTCGGCGCCGCCTGGCAGCTCGCCGATGTCAGCGCCGACATCGGCACCACGCCGCTCGGCTTCGACATCGAGAACCTGGTCGGCGGCATTCAGTGGACGCCGAGCTTCGACGCACTGAGCCTGAAGATCGATGTCTCGCGGCGCGCCGTCACCGACAGCCTGCTGTCCTACGCCGGCACGCACGACGAATCGACCGGCCATGAATGGGGCGGCATCACGCGCACCGGCGGCCGCGTCGATCTCGCCTACGACTTCGGCAGCTTCGGCCTCTACGGCAACGGCGCGTACTACAGCCTTACCGGCCGCAACGTCGACGAGAACACCGAGTTCGATCTCGGCGGCGGCATCTTCGTGCGCGCCTACCAGCGCGGCGCGCAGACGCTGACGGTCGGCCTCAATCTGACCACCTTCGCCTACGACAAGAACCTGCGCTATTTCAGCTTCGGTCACGGCGGCTACTTCAGCCCGCAGTTCTTCGGCGCGATCACCCTGCCGGTGGCCTTCACCGGCACCTACGGCGCGCTCAGCTACCGCGCCGATCTGGCGCTCGGCGTGCAGAGTTTCCGCGAGGACGGCAATGCGCTGTTCCCCAACAACGCGAACCTGCAGGACCTGCTGAACCAGCTCATCGTGCAGGAGGCGACGCGCTACCAGGACGCCGGCCTGACCAGCGCCTACTACCCCTCGCACGACAACAGCGGCCTCGCCTACCGCATCGGCGGCGCCGTGCAGTACCGCCTCTCCGACCGCCTCTCGCTCGGCGGCACGCTCGGCGTCGACAACGCGCGCGACTACGAGGAAATGGTGCTGATGGGCTATCTGCGCTGGTATTTCTCCGGCGTGCAGATGCAGCCGCTCGAGCCCGCCGTGCCCAACGTCTTCAGGGGACCGTTGCCATGAACCCGTCGCGTCTCGCATCCCGCATCGCCCTGCTCGCCGCCGTGCTGCTGCCGGCCGTCGCGTCGGCGCAGGGCGCGCCGAACGCCGCGCAGCTGCAGTCGCTGCTGCAGAACGGCCAGGTCGACACCGCCGTGTCCACGCTGGAAAGCACGCTCGGCGACAATCCCTTCGATCCGGTGCAGCTCAACAACCTCGCCGCCGCGCGCGCGCGCAGCGGCGACGTCTACGCCGCGCTGCAGCTGCTCGACCGCGCCGCCCGCCTGGCGCCGGAGCAGCCGGTGATCGCCGACAACCGCCGCAAGCTGCGCGAGTGGATCGCCGCCAAGATCGGCGCCAACCAGCAGCGGATGGAGGCGGTGCCGGTCAACGACGTGCCGGCGCAGCTGCCGGATCCGCCGCCGCTCTGGGAGAAATAGCGCCGCGTCCTGCGCCGCGATGCCGCCGCCCCTCCCGCCGAGTGCTAGATTGGCTCGCCAGCGGAGGGATCGCACATGAACAAGAGGCGACGACCACGGCGGTCCCGGCAAGGGACACGGCAGGGATCGCGAGCACGACTGAGAGGCACGTGGGCTGCGTTGCATTCGGACCGACGCTCGCCGGAGCCGCCCATGCATTCACATCTTCGCTCGCGCTCGCCGTCCTCGGCATCAGCCGGCACCCGCGCCGCAGGCGCAGAGCCGTGCATCTTCAGCTCTCGGCCGCATAGCTCACTTCGACAATCTCGAACTCCGTCTCGCCCGCCGGCAGGCGCACTTTCACGAGCTCGCCTTCCGTCTTGCCGAGCAGGGCGCGGGCGACCGGCGAATCGACGCTGATCCAGCCGCGGCCCGAATCGGTCTCGTCGGCGCCGACGATGCGGTAGCGGCGCGTTTCGCCCTCCTGGTCGGCAAGTTCGACCCAGGCGCCGAAGAAGACCTTGCCCTCGCCGCTGGCCTTGATCTCGACGACCTTCACGTCCTCGAGCCGCAGGGTCAGGTATTTGAGGCGCGCGTCGATCTCGCGCAGTTCCTTCTTGCGGTACTGGTATTCGGCGTTCTCGCTGCGATCGCCCTCGGCGGCGGCGGCGGACAGCGCGCGCACGACTTCGGGCCGGCGCAGGCGCCAGAGCTGCTCGAACTCGGCTTTCAGGCGCGCGTGGCCTTCGGCGGTGATGTACGGCGAGGATTTTTCGGACGGCGGGCGCCAGCGGGACATGGACTTTTCAAGCATGGAAAAGCGGAAACCACAGATTACACAGAATGCACAGATGAAAAGACGAAGCGGAAACCGCACCTCGGCTTTGTCGCTTCCGTGGAATCTGTGAACTCCGTGGTTCGCTTCCGCTTTCCGCTCAGCTCAGCTTCGGCAGGTCGTCCGGCAGGAAGAAATCCGGCGCGAGCTGCGATTCCGGCGTGCCGGGCACGGCGGCGTACTGCGAGAAATCGCGCACGCCGCTTCCGTGCAGGACGATGTCGTCGATGCAGAAATTGCCGGTGAATTCGCGCGCCGGCTTGTTGAGGATGACGTAGGCGGCGTCGGCCATGATCTCCGGCTTGCGCGACACCTTCATCACCGTCTCGCCGCCGACCATCTGGATCGCTGCCGTGGCGATCGCGGTGCGCGGCCACAGCGAGTTGACGGCGATGCCGTCCTTCCTGAACTCCTGCGCCCAGCCGAGCGTGCACAGGCTCATGCCGTACTTGGCGATCGAGTAGGCGACGTGCGGCGCGAACCACTTGGCCTGCATGTCGAGCGGCGGCGACAGCGTGAGGATGTGCGGGTTGCTCGCCTTCCTCAGGTGCGGGATGCAGTAACGCCCGGCCATGTAGGTGCCGCGCGCGTTGATGCCGTTCATGAGGTCGTACTTCTTCATGTCCGTCTGCAGCGTGCCGGTCAGCGAGATGGCGCTGGCATTGTTGACGAGAATGTCGATGC
Source organism: Solimonas soli DSM 21787 (assembly GCF_000474945.1). Lineage (GTDB taxonomy): Bacteria > Pseudomonadota > Gammaproteobacteria > Nevskiales > Nevskiaceae > Solimonas > Solimonas soli. The sequence goes on from NZ_KI440837.1 coordinate 252,492, forward strand.
CGCCGAAGGTGGCGACGGTCTTCTCGACGGCGGCGGCGAGCTGGGCCTCGTCGCGCAGGTCGCAGAGGATCGGCAGCGCACGACCGCCCGCCTTCTCGATGTCCTCGGCCGCGCTGTAGATCGTGCCCGGCAGCTTGGCGTGCGGCTCGCCGGTCTTGGCGGCGACGACCACGTTGGCGCCGTCCTGCGCGGCGCGCACGGCGATGGCGAGACCGATGCCGCGCGAACCGCCGGTGATGAACAGTGTCTTGCCCTTGAGACTCATGAACCTCTCTCCTCGGAAAAACCAAATCCTCGCATGCCGGCGCGCCGGGCGCCTGCCGCTTTCATGGGATGAAGCCTAGCGGCGGCGCCGGGGTCCTGGCGATGACCGGCCGCGCTATTGCAGCATCGCCGTCGCGCGCGCCAGCCGCTCGGCCTGGATGCGGTTGAGGTTGCGCAGCACCAGCGCGGCGATGCGCGGATAGCGCAGACGCAGGCGTTCGAGATCCTGCGAATCGAAGCGCAGCACGCGCACGGCGCTCAGGGTGTCGACATTGGCGGTGCGGCGCTGCCCGAAGTAGCCAGCCTCGCCGATCACCGCGCCGCGCGTCAGCGTCGACAGGCGCTTGTGCTCGCCGTGACGCTCGACCCAGACCTCCAGCTGGCCATCGACGACGACGTAGATGTCGCGCGCCAGATCGCCCTCGCGGATCAGGCGCGTGCCGGCCGGATGCTTCTCCAGGCTCGACAGCAGCGCGAACACGCGCGCCTGCCGCAGCGAGAGACCGGACAGCAGCGGAATCGTGTACTGCGGCGATTCGCCGAGGTCGAGGCGCAGGATGTCCCACATGGTGACGATGCGCAGCTTGCTGCCGAGCGCCGGCGTCAGCGTGATGTTCATGATCCAGGCCAGGAACAGCGTGAACGCCGAAAGCAGGCCGAACTGCACCTGCGTCTCCAGCGCGCTGCCGGCGAACACCAGGAAGCCCGAGCACAGGGCCACCGTGCTCAGCGTGACGGGACGCAGCACGGCGCTCAGGGCGCTGGTCACTGCCGGCGCTTCGGCGGCGCCGGCGCGCGCATCGGCATTGAAGCGCGCGAGGAACTGGATGGTGTCGTCGACGGCGATGCCGATGACGATGCAGGCGATCAGACAGGTCGTCGGCGACAGGTCGATGCCGAGCAGGCCGAGCGTGCCGAAGTAGATCGCCACCGGCACGACGGTCGGCAGCAGCGCGAGCAGGCCGGCGCGGATCGAGGTGAACATGAACGACAGCAGCGCCCAGATCGCCAGCGTGGCGATGGCGATCGACAGGAACTGCCCGGCGGCGATCTCCTGCACGGTGCGCGTCGCCAGCAGCGGGCTTCCGGTGACGACACCGTTGAGCGGCGGCGGCATCGCCGCGAGCCGATGGTCGATGCGCTGCACGAGCGCGTCGACCTGGCGCGAGCCGTCGACCTTGATGCGCAGCTGGATCAGCGCCGAGCGGAAGCGCGGATCGACGACGCGGCGGATGGCGTCGCCGCCGCCGAACACCAGCAGCTGCTTGATCGCCGCCGCGCTCTCGGGAATATGCAGCGGCGCGCCGTCGTCGCCGCCGAAGCCGCGGTTCAGCAGCTTGAGGTGATCGACATAGGAGACGACGGCGCCGACCTCCGGCTGCGCGCGCAGCCATTCCTGCAGCGCGTCGAGCTGGCCGACCGTGGCCGGATCGGTGAGCGCGTCGTTGACGTGCGTGTCGATGTAGATCGACAGCAGATTGGCGCCGTCGAAGTCGCGGTTGATCGCCTCGTAGTCGCGGCGCACCTCCGAGGACGCCGGGAAGCTCTTGCTGAACTCGGCGCCGGCATGGATGCGCAGCGCGAACAGCGCATCGAGCGGGATCAGCACCAGCGCGCCGAAGATGATCCAGCGCCGGTATTTCTGGTCGAAGGCGGCGAGCCGCACGGCCAGCGCGGCGAGCATGCCCTGCGAAGGCGGCACCTGGCGGCGCCGCGCGCAGCCGGTCAGCGCCAGCAGCGAAGGTAGGAAGCTCAGCGACAGCAGGGTCGCGTAGACGGAGCCGAGGCTGGCGAGCACGGCGAAGTGGCGGATCGCCGGCAGATCGTTGGTCAGCAGCGAAAGGAAGCTCGCCGAGGTCGTGGCGGCCGACAGCAGCAGACCGAGACCGGCGCGGTTGAGCACCCAGCGCGTGCGCGCGGTGCGGTCGTTCTCCAGCCACGGCCGCGTCAGCGCGTCGTGGAAGGCGGAGAGCAGATAGATCGTGTACGACAGGCCCAGCGTCACCACCAGCGCCGGCACGATCGCCGTGACCAGGTTGAACGGCATGTCGAGCAGCACGGCGCTGGCCAGCGTCCACAGCAGCGCGAGGCCCACGGTGGCCGCCGCCGCCAGCGTGGCGCGCCAGCTGCGGAAAGCGAGCAGCAGCAGCACGAGGATGATCGCGAACACCGCCGGCACGGTGAACTTGAGGCTGTCGATGAGCGCGCGCGCCGTCGCCGCGCGGCCGACCTGCGTGCCGGTGATGGCGACCGGCGCGTCGCCGGCCACCGCGCGCGTCGCCGCGCGAATCAGCGCCGGGTAATCGTCGTGCAGGAACTGCCGCTCGCTGACGCCGTCGGCGAGGATCGCGAAAGCCGCCTTGCGGCCGTCGGCGGAAACCAGTGTGTTGCGGTACAGCGGATTGTCGGCGATGCGTTGCCGGAAGCCGGCGATGCGCTCCGGATGCGCGCGCGCCTGCTGCGTGAAGGTGGAAAGATCGAGATCGTCCTCGCTCGTGTAGAGCGCCGGCGCCGTCGCCAGCGACAGCACGGCGCTGACGCCGGGCAGCGCCGCGTAGCGCGCCTGCAGCTGCTCGACGCGCGCCATGCCGGCCGGCGTGAACAGATCATCGAGCTGCACGGCGACGATCACCGCATCGCCCGCGCCGAACTGTTCGCGCACGCGCTCGTACAGCGCCCGGCTGCTGTCCTGGCTCGGCAGCAGGCGCTCGATCGAAGGGTCGATCTCGGTCCGCAGGCGAACGCCCAGCGGATCGAACACCGCCAGCAGCGCCGCCGCGCTGATCAGCAGGCACAGCATGATCACCAGCAAGGGGCGCGTGGCGATGCGCAGCACGAGTCTTTGCATGGCGGGACGCCCTTACGTCGACCTGAGACCGCAGGATTCAGTCATCGCAGCCCCCGCGAACAGACACCCGCGGCGCCGGACGCCCGCACCCACCTCCCCTGACCCCTCCCCCCGCCGGCGGGCGGAGGGGAACTCGATTCGCTTCCCGGGCCTCTCCGCCCCGGGGCGGAGAGGCTTGGGTGAGGCGGGGACTGTGCGCGATGCGCGCTGGCGCAACCGACCATCTCGCGCACCGATGCGCGCAAACACCCGCGGCGCCGGACGCCGGCCCCCACCCCCCCTGACCCCCCCCCCCGCCGGCGGGCGGAGGGGAACTCGATTCGCATCCCGGGCCTCTCCGCCCCGGGACGGAGAGGCTTGGGTGAGGCGGGGACTGCGCGCGATCTGCGCTGGCGCAACCGACCATCTCGCGCACCGATGCGCGCAAACACCCGCGGCGCCGGACGCCCACACCCACCTCCCCTGACCCCTCCCCCCCGCAAGCGGGCGGAGGGGAAGCGGGGTTCGCGCCCAAAGCCCTCTCCGCCTTGGGGCGGAGAGGGTTGGGTGAGGTGGGGCTGCGCGCGATGCACACTGATGCGGACGACGGACGAGCCTCGCTCCCGCGGCCATATACCCCAGAGCTGCCGCACTGCGCACACGACGGCCGGCGGCTCGCTGCACGCCTTAGTTCCCCAGATAGAACGTCGCCGGTCCGAACAGGCGGTCGGCGAGTTCCTTGTCGGGCGTGATGCCGGTGACCTTCACCGTGGTCTTCGAGCCCTGCTTGAGATCACTGACGAGGATCTGCGTCGCATACCAGTAGCTGCCGCTCTGCTGCAGGTCCCCGGGCTCGATCGTCAGGCGTTTCTGCGCCACGCCGGCCTGTTCGAAATCGACGCGCAGCGCCATGCAGGTCCTGGCATCGACCCAGGCGCGCACGCGATCGAAGCGCGCCGCGGCGACCGTCGGCGCCACGCTCAGCACGTGCATGGCGCGGCCGGCGACGGTCTCGTCGCGATCGAGCTTCGGCTGCGCGCCGGAGAACGCGTTCGTCAGCTGCTTGACGTCGGCATAGGAAAGATCGGTGCCCCACAGCGAGCCGTCGATCGCGGCGCCGCTGATGCGCCGCACCTTCTGCAGCGCCGGCATGTAGACGTACATCTCGTCGCCGCTCTCGCGCTCGCGCAGGAGATAGGCGGCGCCGGCGAGATCGGCCGGCGCGGCGATGCGGATCATCGCGCGCAGCTTGTCGTCCTCGCGGCTCGCGTAGATGCGTCCCTGCAGGGTGCGTGTGCTGCCCTTGCGATCGCTGGCGCTGAGCTGGATGTCGCGCACGGTGAGCGTCTTCGGCACGTTGGCGCGCATGCATTCGAGCACGGCGCTCGCGCCGGCCGGCGCCGCGGCGGCATGCGCCGCCGTGGCGGCGAGGCCGCACAGCGAGAGCGCGAGCAGCGCACGACCCGCGCGCCGCGCGACTTCCTGACAGCGGACGACTACGTGCATACGGCCTCCCCTGGCCCGGCGGCATCCGTGGCGCCGCGCGCCATTCTCGCATTGTCGGTCCGCCGCACGACGGCCGCCGCGCCACCCGCACGGGGCACGCCGGCCGGGCCGCTCGCTCAGTGCAGCATGCCGGCGCCGGGCGCGCCGCAAAGCTTGGCGGCGTAGGCGTGCGCGCCGATCGCGGTGAACGCTTCGCGCGCCTGCGCATGCCCGCGCAGTGCGATCTCGCCGTCTCCGCTCCACTGCGCGCGGGCCAGCAGCAGCCAGGGGCGGAAGCCCTCGGCGCCGGTCAGGGCCAGCAATTCCTCGACGCGCGCCATCGCCGCCGCGGCCGCCGCACCGCGCGCCGGCCTTGCCGGCAGACGCAGCCAGACCAGCGTGGCGAGAATCTCCCAGAGCCGCGAACCGGAGCGCCGCGCGCTGTCGCGCGCGGCGTCGGCGATGCGCTCGGCCTCCTCGACGTGGCCGGCCTCCTCCTCGACCAGCGCCAGCGTCGCCAGCAGATTGGCCTCGTAGAGATGCGCCGGGCCGCCGGGCGCGACCATCGGCAGCACCTCGCGCAAGGCGTCGAGCGCCTCGTCGTAGCGACCGTTGAGGCCGAGCGCGAGACCCAGCGCGCGCAGCGCGACCGCGCGCAGGAAGGCGCTGCCGGTGTCCTCGGCGCGCTGCACGGCGGATTCGGCGGCGGCGAGCGCCGGGGCGTAGTCGCCGCTGAACAGCGCCAGATCGACGAGAAAGGTGTACATCCAGCTGGCCGGCGCGCCGTGCTCCCGCGCGGCGACCCGCATCGCGTCGCGCAGATGGCGCTCTCCTTCCTCGAGCCGGCCCATGCAGCCGAGCATGAGGCCGTAGTAGGCGCGCGACATGTGGTTCTCGGCATCGACCGCCCGCGTGCGCCAGTCGCCGCCGGCGGCGTCGAGCCAGTCGAGCACCTCGCGCAGGCGGCCGGCGGCATTGAACGACATCAGATACGACAGCCGGAAACGGTTGACGACCTGCAGCGCGCCGCCGTCGAGCGCGCGCGTCAGGGCCTGCTCGTGCAGGTTCGCCGCGACATCGACCTCGCCGCGCGACAGGTGAAGGCTGCCGTAGGACATCAGCAGCTCGACGTGCGCCGCCACGTCATCGGCCGGCGCCAGCAGCCGCGCCTCGGCGTATGCGCGTTCCACTTCCTCGTCGCCGACCGGCGTGAATTGCGCGAGCCGGATCAGCATCGCGCGCGCCTGCGCCGCGGCCAGCGCGAGCGGCGGCGCCGTGCCGGCGCGCTGCAGATCGGCAATCGCCGCGCGGCACTGGTCGGCGGCGGCGAGGAAGTTGCGCATCACCGCCCAGCGCGCCGCCACCAGGCCCCAGAGGCCGGCCTGGGCGTGATCGCCGGCGCCGCGCCAGTGGTGCGCGACGCGCAGCGCCAGCTCGCGCGGCGTGGCCTGCGTGCCGTGATGCCCGGCGAGCCGCTGCGCCAGCGCCGCGTGCACGGCGCGGCGACGCGATTCGAGCTGGCCGCCGTAGGCGACTTCCTGCAGCAGCGGATGCGCGAAGCGCCAGCCCGAGCCTTCGCGCGCGACGAGGCCGGCGGTTTCCAGCGCCGCGAGCCGCGCGTCGATCTCGGCCGCCGCCAGGCCGCTGCCGGCTTCGAGCAGCTCGCCGTCGAACTGCTGGCCGATCACGGCGGCGACCTGCAGCAGCTGGCGCGGCGCGTCCGGCAGGCGGTCGATACGCGCCGCGAGCAGGGCCTGCACACTGTCGGGCAGCGGCCATTCGTCGATCGCGCGCGCCAGCCGCCAGGCGCGCGGCGCGCCGGCGAGCCAGCCGCCGTCGGCGAGCGCCAGCACCGCCTCCTCGACGAAGTACGGATGCCCGGCGGCGCGTCGCACCAGCTGCGCCGCGACCGGCTCCAGCGCGGCATCGGCGCCGAGCAGCGTGCGCGCCAGATCGAGCAGGTGCGCGTCGTCGAGCGGCCGCAGGCGCAGGATCTGCGCGTGCGCGCCGCGCAGCGCCTCGCCCGCGTATTCCGGACGATGATTCAGCAGCAGCAGGCAAGGCGCGCGCGCCGCCATGCCGGCGAGGCGCGCGACGAAAGCCTCGCTAGCCGGATCGAGGAAATGCAGGTCCTCGACCAGCAGCACCGCCGGCCCCTGGCAGAGATAGGCGGCGAGCCGGTCGAGCTGCTGCGCCTGCGCGTCGCCCGGCGCTTCGGCGGCCGGCGGCGCGCCGCTCTCGGCGATGCCGAGGAATTCGAACAGCTGCGGCAGCATCGCCACCGCCTCGCGCTGCTGCAGCATCACCGCGCCGGCGATCCATTGCCGCGCGGCGGCGTCGTTCGCCTCCGCCGGCACGCCGAGGCGGCTGCGCAGCAGCTCGCGCACCGGCAGCAACGGCACGCGGCGGCCGTAAGGCACGCCACTGCAGCGATGCACGGCGATGCCTTCGCGCGCGCACAGCGCGACGAACTCGTGGCAGAGCCGCGATTTGCCGAGCCCCGCCTCGCCGACCACGCTGAGCACGCCGCCCTGCCCCTGCTGCAGCCGCTGCAGGGCGTCCTGCAGGCGCTGCAGTTCGGCGTCGCGGCCGAGGAAAGGCGAGCCGCTGCGCGCCAGGCTGCGCTGCAGGCGCTCGCGCTGCGTGCCGGCGCCTTCGAGCTCGAAGAGTTCCTGTTGGTCGTCGAAGCCGGCCAGGCGTGCGCGGCCGAGCGCACGCAGGCGAAAGTAGCCGTCGAGCTGCTGCGCGCAGGATTGCGAGACGTAGACGCGGCCCGGCTCGCAGAGATTCTCGAGCCGCGCCGCGAGGCTGACCGTGGCGCCCTGCGCGGTGTAGTCGCGGCGCAGATCGTCGCCGATGCGGCCGACCACGACCTCGCCGCTGTTGAGGCCGACGCGCATCGACAGGTTGAGCCCGTGGCGCAGGCGCAGCTCGTCGGCGTAGGCGCGCACCGACCGCTGCATCGCCAGCGCGGCGAGCGCGGCGCAGCGCGCGTGATCCTCCAGCGCGAGCGGCGCGCCGAACAAGGCCATGATGCCGTCGCCGGTGTACTGGTTGATGGTGCCGTCGTGGCCGTGCACGGCGGCGCCGAGCAGGCCGAAAAAGCGGTCGAGCACTTCGTGCCAGAGCTCCGCCCCGGCCTCGGCGGCGAGCCGCGTCGAGCCCTTGATGTCGGCGAACAGCACGGTCACGCGCTTGCGCTCGCCGCTGATCGCCGAGGCGGCGCGCAGTGCGCCCTCGCGCAGGTGGCGCGGCGTGTAGTCGCCGTCCACGGCGCGCGGCGCGGCGCCGGCATCGAGGCGCTGTCCGCACTGGTTGCAGAAGCGCGCCTCCGGCGGATTGCCCGCCTGGCAGGCCATGCAGACCGTCATCTCCTCGCGCTCCCCCGTTGTCGCGACGCATCGCGCATGCAAGGGTAGCGCAGCACAGGAGGAGGAGCACGACATGATCCGCATCATCGGCGCCGGCGCGGTCGGCACCACGCTGGCGGCGCTGGCCGTCGCCGCCGGCCGCGAACCGGTGAGCCTGCAGGTGCGCGCCAGGGATCGCGCCGCCTTCGCGGCGATCGACACGCTGCGCGTCGAACGGCGGCGTGGCGCGCTCGTGGTGCCGCGGCCGGCGCTGCGCGAGGACCGCGATCTCGATGGCGTCGACTACCTTCTCGTCGCCGTCAAGCATGCGCAGCTCGACGCCGCGATCGACGCGCTGCCCGCGCCGCCGCCCTCGTGCACGGTCGTCTCCGCGCTCAACGGCCTGTCGGCGCTGCGCCGCCTGCGCGAGCGCCTGCCGCAGACGCGCGTGGTGCCGATGACGGTGATGTTCAACGCGCAGCGGCTCGGTCCGCTGCATACCGAGCTGACGACGAGCGCGCAGCTCGTGATCGGCAGCGACGACCGCCGCCTGCGGCGCGCCTTCGCCGCGCCCGGCGTGCGCGTGCGCAGCGGCCATGGCGAGGCGGCGGCCTGGGGCAAGCTGCTGATCAATCTCGCCAACGCGATCTGCGCGCTGACGCACGCGACCTTCCGCGATCTGCTCACGCAGCGCGCGCTGCGCGACGTCTATGTCGCCGTGCTCGACGAGGCGGTCGGCATTCTCGACGCGACGCGCACTCCCTATGACTTGCCGCTGCCGCTGCCCTATCGCCTCTATCGCGCGATGCTGGCCGGCAACACCCAGCTGCCCTGGCACTTCGCGCGTCTGCGCAACGGCCTCGGCGACGGCGCCTATCCCTCGATGGTCGCCGACGTCGAACAGGGCCGGCCGACCGAGGCCGACACGCTCAACGGCGAGATCGCGCGCCTGGCGCAGGCGCATGGCCTGAGGGCGCCGCTGAACGCGGCGCTCGTCGCGCGCGTGCAGGCGATGCACGGACGCAAACCGCCGCCCTACGTCGCCGCGCAGACGCTGCGCGAACAGCTGTGCGGATGAGGCGCTAGCGTCCGCGCGGACCGACCAGCAGCCAGATGATGAAGCCGAGCACCGGCAGGAACAGGATCAGCAGGATCCACAGCACCTTCTTGCCGGTCGACAGGCTGCTCTGCACGACGCTGACGATCGCCCAGATGTCGGCGACCAGAACGAGAAAGCCCCACAGCCCCATATTGTCGAAGCGCATGCCGGTTCCCTCCGCTACGGTGTGGCGCTGTTATAGCAGATCGCCGACGCCGTTCAGCGCGACGACGCCCGGCGTCCGCTACAGTGGCGCTCCATCGCCTCGACCATGCCCGACGTGCCGCTGCCGCTCACCGAACTCGCTTTCGACAATCGTCTCGCCGCGCTCGGCGGCGGCTATGCCGCGCAGGTCAGGCCGGCGCCGCTGAGCAGGCCGCGGCTGCTGCACGCGAACGCGGACGTCGCCGCGCTGCTCGATCTCGACCCGGCGGCATTCGCGACCGCGACGTTCACCGAGGTCTTCGCCGGCAACGCCCTGCTGCCGGGCATGGCGCCGATCGCCACGCTGTACGCCGGTCATCAGTTCGGCACCTACGTGCCGCAACTCGGCGACGGCCGCGCGATCCTGCTCGGACAGGTGCGCAACGCGCGCGGCGAGTCCTGGGATCTGCAACTCAAGGGCGCCGGGCAGACGCCGTTCTCGCGCTTCGCCGACGGCCGCGCCGTGCTGCGTTCCAGCGTGCGCGAATACCTCGCCGGCGAGGCCCTGCACCATCTCGGCATCCCGACGACACGCGCCCTGAGCCTCGTCGCCGGCGACGATCCGGTACGCCGCGAAACGATCGAGCGTGCCGCCGTCATCTGCCGCGTGGCGCCCTCGCACATCCGCTTCGGCCACTTCGAGGTTTTCTACTACCGCGACCAGCATCAGCGTCTGGCGCCGCTCGCCGATCACGTCATCGACGAGCACTTCCCGCATCTGCGCGGCGCCGCCGACCGCCATGCGCGCTGGCTCGGCGAGGTCATCGAGCGCACGGCGCGGCTGATGGCGCAGTGGCAGAGCGTCGGCTTCTGTCACGGCGTGATGAACACCGACAACATGTCGATCCTCGGCCTGACGCTCGACTACGGCCCCTACGGCTTCATCGACGCCTTCGACGCGCACCACATCTGCAATCACAGCGACGACGGCGGACGCTACGCCTACGACCGCCAGCCGGGCATCGGCTTGTGGAACTGCTCGCGCCTGCTGCAGGCCACGCTGCCGCTGCTGCACGAGGACGAGAACGAGGCGGTGAAGATCGCCGAGCATCTGCTCGAACGCTACGGCCCGGCCTACAGCGAGCGCGTGACGGCGCTGTGGCGCGCCAAGATCGGCCTGCGCGAAGCGCGCGAGGGCGACGCCGAGCTGATCAATCGCTTCCTGACGCTGCTGCACCGGGGCCGCGCGGATTTCACGCGCAGTTTCCGCCTGCTCGCGCAGGTCGCGTCGGCCGACGGCGGCGACGCGCGCGCGCTGCGCGACCGCCTGCTCGCCGTCGAGGCCCTCGATGCCTGGCTGCCCGACTATCGCGCGCGGCTGCGCGCCGAAGGCAGCGACGACGATGCCGCGCGCGCGGCGCGCATGAATGCGGTCAATCCGAAATACGTGCTGCGCAACCATCTGGCGCAACGCGCGATCGAGGACGCCGAACGCGGCAGCGCCGGGCAAATCGAGCGCCTGCTGACGATCCTGCGCCGGCCATACGACGAGCAGCCGGAGCACGAAGCCTACGCGGACGAACCGCCGCCCGAAGCCCGGCATATCGAAGTCAGCTGCTCGTCCTGAGCCGCGGCCGCGTACCGTCCGGCGCCGTCGGAGAGACCCACCTCCCCATTCCCCTCCCCCCGCGAGCGGGCGGAGGGGAATCGGCCGCGCCGCGCCTCGAGCCCTCTCCGCCCCGGGGCGGAGAGGGTTGGGTGAGGTGGGGAGC
>NZ_KI440837.1:263687-361778 GCF_000474945.1 Solimonas soli DSM 21787
GCTCGAAGGGAAAGAGGACGGCGCGACGAGGCCGTGCGATGCGCGACGCGGCTGCGGCGCGCGACCCAGCGCCCACCTCCCCTGACCCCTCCCCCGCGAGCGGGCGGAGGGGAATGGGGTGCGCCGCGCTTGGCGCCCTCTCCGCCCCGGGGCGGAGAGGGTTGGGTGAGGTGGGGTGAGGTGGGGTGCGATGCGGGTGCGATCGCGGCGGGGCGCGGCTCAGCGCAGGACGCCGATGTACTTGTTCGGTGTCGCCGGCGCGGCCGGTGATCGGGCGGCGGCGCTGGAAGCGGCCACGGCGAGTGCCGGCCGCGCCGGGCTGCCGAACACCACTTCCTCAAAGCGCGCGGCGAGTCGCTGCACTTCGCCATCGGGATGCGTATAGGCGAGCCGCAGCACCTCGCGCGCGTACTCGACGTTCTGCGTCATCCATACCGCGTCGATCACGCGCCCGCCGCCGGTGCGCATGCGCACGTACAGACGCGTCGCCACGGTCAGTGCTTCGTTCTCGGTCATGATCGCATCTCCACTGCGCCGGCCACGCGCCGGCGGCTGTTACCCGCTTCCGTCCTCCGTTCCAGATCGCCCATCGCAACGCTCGGCGTCATTTTTCAGGGAATCGTCTCGCCGTGCAGGGAGAGATCGAGTCCGGTCAGTTCTTCTTCCGGCGTGACGCGCAGGCCGACGGTGTACTTGAGAATCACCAGGATGATCAGCGACACCGCACCGCTGTAGATCAGCGTGGCGAAGGCGCCGATCGCCTGCGTCTGCAGCACACCGCTGACGCCGCAGATGTCCTTGTCGGCGAACACGCCGGTCAGCAGCGCGCCGACCATGCCGCCGATGCCGTGGATGCCGAACACGTCGAGCGAATCGTCGGCGCCGAGCAGGCGCTTGAGGCCGGTCGCGCCCCAGTAGCAGGCCACGCCGGCGGCGATGCCGATCGCCAGCGCGCCGCCGACATTGACGAAGCCGGAGGCCGGCGTGATGGCGACGAGGCCGGCGACCGCGCCGGACAGCACGCCGAGCAGCGACACGCGGCCGCGGATCAGCCACTCGACCGTCGCCCAGCTCAGCGAGGCCATCGCCGTCGCGGTCTGGGTGACGAGCATCGCCATGCCGGCGCGGCCGTCGGCGGCGACCGCCGAGCCGGCGTTGAAGCCGAACCAGCCGACCCAGAGCAGCGAGGCGCCGACCATGGTGAAGCCGAGATTGAAGGGAATGAACGGCTCGCTGCCGTAATGCGTGCGGCGGCCGAGCATGTAGGCGCAGGCCAGACCCGCGGCGCCGGCATTGATGTGCACCACGGTGCCGCCGGCGAAGTCGAGTGCGCCGAGACTGGCCAGCCAACCGCCCGGCTCCCAGACCCAGTGCGCGACCGGCGCGTAGACCAGCAGCGACCACATCGCCATGAACAGCACCATCGCGCCGAAGCGCATGCGCTCGGCGAAGGCGCCGGTGATGAGCGCGGGCGTGATGATCGCGAAGGTCATCTGGAACATCACGAACACGGATTCCGGAATCGTCGGCGCGATGTGGCTGACGGTGAGCTTGCCGGCGTCCTTGAGATACAGCAGGCCCTGCAGCGCGAAACGGTCGAGGCTGCCGAGGTAGGGGCTGCCCGGCGTGAAGGCCAGGCTGTAGCCGACCAGGACCCAGAGCACCGTCACGAGGCAGCAGACGAAGAAGCTCTGCAGCGCGGTGGCGAGCACGTTCTTCTTGCGCACCATGCCGGCATAGAACATCGCCAGGCCGGGAATGGTCATCAGCAGGACCAGCGCGGTCGAGCTGAGCATCCAGGCCGTATCGCCGGCGCTGATCGTGTCGGCCCCGACCAGATGCGGCCGGATCGCCGCGTCGGCCCAGGCGGGCGCGATCTCCAGGCTCGTGATGATGAGAGCGAGCAGCCGAAGCTGGCGTAGACGCACGTGTGATCCCCCGATGCCGCTCGACGTTGAACGGTCGGGAAATTCACAAGCATGTTTGATGCCATGCGCCGCGGTATCGCCGACGCCCCAAAGCGGAGCGTCGGCAGCGCGGCGCCCTCAGCGCGCGACGTCTTCGGCCTCGATCAGCGGCGTGATCACCGCCACCGGCGCGCTGCCGTGGGCGAGAAAGCGCTCATGGAACTTCTTCAGGTCGAAGCGCGCGCCGAGCTGCGCCTTGAGGCTTTCGCGGAAATCGTAGATCGCCGAGAAGCCGGCGAAGTAGCTGGCCAGCTGCACGTAGCTGAGCTGCACGCGACGCCACTTGCCGCGCGCCTCGGTTTCGCTCTGGAAGGCTTCGTTCATCAGCAGCTTCAGCGCGTCGTCCTCGCTCAGGCCCTGCACGTGCACGCCGTAGTCGAGCAAGGTGTTGCAGACCACGCGCAGCGCCCACTTCGAATACATCAGCTCCATTTCCGGTGAGGGATCCCAGCCGCTTTCGAGCATCATGCGTTCGCTGTACACCGCCCAGCCTTCGATCATCGCGCCGTTGCCGAACAGGCTCTTGATGCGGCTCGGCGTCTTGTTGGCGTAGATCAGCTGCACGTAGTGGCCGGGCACCGCCTCGTGAATGACGAGAACCTGCAGCAGCCAGCGGTTGTACTCGCGCAGGAAGCTCTCGGCCTGCGCCGGCGTGAAATCGTCGAGCGGCGTGACGTTGAAGAAGGTCTTGGCCATGGCGTCGTAAGGCCCCGGCGCATTGATCGAGGCCATCGACACGCCGCGCATGTACGGCGGCGTGACGCGCACTTCGAGCGGACGGCTGGGATCGAGCGTGACCAGATCATGATCGCGCACCCAGGCTTCGAGGCGCGGGATCAGCGCCTTCACTTCCGGATAGAAGCGATCCGGCGCGAGGTGCTGGTCGGACAGTCTGGCGATGAGCTTGCCGATCCTGGCGACGCGGTCGGCCGGCGGCGCCTCGCCAGGGAAATACGTCGGCCACAGCTGGGCGGCGAGCACGTCCATGCGCGCGTGCAGGCGTTCCTTCTCGGCCTGCGCCCGCGCATAGAGCTGCTCCGGCGTCACGCCGGTCTGGATCGTGTAGGCGAAGAGCTGGTCGTAATCCGCCTTGCCGATGCGGAAATCGCGCGCGCCGCCGTCCTTGCCGAGCCTGGCGTCGAGCGCCTTGAGAAACGCCACGTAGCCGCTGATCGCCTGGCGCGCGGCGGCGAGACGCCGCAGAAAGGTCGCCCGCTCGGCGGCGCTCAGCGCCGAACCGGCAAGCTGTTTCTCCAGCGTGTCGCCGAACACATCGAGCGAGCCCTCGCTCTGCTGGATCGCCAGCTGCACCTGCTCGCGCACCGGATGGTCGATCGCCGCGCGTGCCGCCGCGAAATAGGCCGGCACCTGGGCGAGCCTCTTGCTCACGGTGCGCAGGCGCTCGGCTTGCGGCGCGTACGGCGTGTCGAGCAGCAGGGCGAAACCGTCGGCGACGTTGTACTGCGACGGGGCCCAGCGCCAGTCGCGGAACTCGACGAGCGACCAGCGCTCGGCTTCGAGCGCGCCGCGCAGCACTTCGTAGTCGGTGCGCGCCGCCGCGTCCATCGCCGACGGCGCGAGCCTGGCCAGCTGCGCGAGCGAACGATCGAGGAAGCCCTTCAGTTCGGCGCGATGCCGCGTGTCCGGCGCGGGAAGACGATCGGCGTACTTGTAGTAGCCGACGCTGATCGCCTCATCCGGGTGCAGCGCCCAGTAGCGGTCGAGAAAGGCATCGCCGAACCGCGCGCGGAACTGCGTGCCGGCGTCGGCCTGCGCCGCGCCGCAGACGAACAGCAGGACGACGACGGCATGGCGCGCGATGGCGGCGAGTCGGTGCATGGCGATCCCCCGGGAGAGCCCGCATCATAGCGGCGCCGACCCCGCCGCAAGAGCGGGCTTTCCCTCATTGCCGCGTCTGCCGCCTCGCCGTCCGGCGGGCCGCGCACGCCCAGGAGCACCATGCGCACCGAACGCCCGACCCGCCATCGCATCACCGCCGTCGACTGGCTGATGCTGCTGCTCGCCATCGTCTCGATCGCCCTGCTCGGCTACGAAACCTGGGGCCCGGTGACCGCCGACGAGCGGCGCGAGATCTACATCGCCGACATGGTCATCTGCGCCATCTTCGCCATCGAGTTCCTGTGGCGCTGGCACGCGCAGGGCTGGCGGTGGAATTACCTCACGCGCAACTGGTACGAGCTGCTCGGCATGATTCCGGCCGCGCATCCGGCGATCCGCGGCTTCCGCCTGTTCCGCATCATCCGCATCGCCGTGCTGCTGTCGCGCTTCGGCGGCGCCGCCGACCGCGCGCTCGGCGAGGACTTCACCTACCTGCTCGTCAACCGCTTCAAGGACACCATCGTCGATTCGATCAGCGATGCGGTCGCCGTCGCCGTGCTCGAGGAAGTCGCCGACGTGCTCGGCCGCGGCACCTACACGCGCAACATCGCGCGCGCGCTCAAGGAGAACGAGGCCGATCTGCGGCAGATGCTGGTCGACAAGCTGCGCGCCGACCCGCGCGCCGGCCGCCTGTCGCGCCTGCCGTTCTACAAGGACATCAGCGAGGCGATGATCGACAGCGGTTTTCGCATCGTCGAGGAAGTGCTCGCCGACCCGCGCACCGACGAGCTGGTCGCCGACATGATGCGCGAGAACCTGGCGCAGCTGCGCACCGCCATCATCGACAACAACCGGCCGGCGGCCGCCTGAGCGGCCGGCGCGCCGCAACAGTTCGTTACACGGCGGCGGGAATCCCTGCGGCAGACTGCGGGTCCATCGTTCATCGACCGGAGTCCGCCCCATGCTCACGTCCCGTGCCCGTCTGCTGCTCACCGCCCTCGCCCTGCTCGGCGCCGCGCCGCTCGCCCGCGCCGATGAGGCGAATCCGCCGCCCGATGGCGCCGCCTGGTGCGCCCAGCACCCGGATCGTTGCGAGCAGGCCAAGGCGCGCCTCAAGGCCAAGTGCGACGCCGATCCGGCGAAGTGCGAAGAGGTGAAGGCGAAGCTGCAGGAGAAGGCCGCCGAGTGCCAGGCCAAGCCGGAGCAGTGCAAGCAGGAACGTCGCGCCAGGCTCGAGGCCGCCTGCGCCAACAATCCGCAGCGTCCGATCTGCAAACGCCTCGACGCCGCGCCGGCCGGCCAGTGAGGCCTCCCGGCCACCGCGCGCACGTCGGCGCCGCGGCCTGACACGCAAGAACGTCCGCAGGAGTTGCACGATGCCCGCCTCGACCGACGTCGCCATCGCCCTCAACCGTTTCGGCCTCGGTGCGCGGCCGGACGAGGCGACGCCGGTCGAGGCGCGCCGCGCGCTCGTCGAGCAGTTCTCGCGTTACGAGCCGCGTCCGCCGGCCTGGGCTTCGCAGCCCGGCAGCGCGGCGATCATTCCGCGGATCGACGCCTTGCGCGGCGCCGCCAGGGCTCAGGCGCCGGACGCCGCCGGCGAACCGGCGGCCGATTCCGGACGGCGCAGCCTGCGCCGCGATCTGCGCGCCGACTATCTCGCCGCCGCCGATGCGCGGCTGCTCAGCGCGCTCGACACGCCGACGCCGTTCGTCGAGCGCCTCGTGCACTTCTGGTCGAACCATTTCGCCGTGTCGGTGGACAAGGTCGTCGCCGCGCCGCTGGCCGGTCCGCACGAGCTCGAAGCGATCCGTCCGCACGTGCTCGGCCGCTTCGAAGACCTGCTGCTCGCCGCCGAGACGCATCCGGCCATGCAGCTCTACCTCGATCAGCTGCGCTCGGTGGGCCCGGACAGCATGGCGGTGCAGCGCGTCGAAGCGCGGCGCCCCGAGCGCAAGCTCGGCCTCAACGAAAACCTCGCGCGCGAAATCCTGGAGCTGCACACGCTCGGCGTGCGCAGCGGCTACACGCAGGCCGACGTCACCGAATTCGCGCGCGCCCTGACCGGCTGGAGCGTCGCCGGCCTCGGCCGCGGCGCCGCGCGCGATACCGCCCCGCCCGGCAGCTTCGAATTCCGCGCGGCCCTGCACGAGCCGGGCACGCGCACCATCCTCGGCAAGACGTACTCGCAACGCGGCGAGGCGCAGGCGCGCGCCGTGCTGCACGACCTCGCCGGCGCACCGGCGACGGCCACGCACATCGCCACCAAGCTGGCGCGGCATTTCGTCGCCGACACGCCGCCGCCGGCGCTCGTCGCGCGTCTCGCCGACACCTTCCGCAAAAGCGGCGGCGATCTGCCCGCGGTCTATCGCGCACTGATCGACGCCGACGAAGCCTGGGCGCCGGCACCGGCCAAGTTCAAGACGCCATGGGACTGGACGGTGTCCGCCCTGCGCGGCCTCGGCCTGCGCGATCTCGATCGCGCGCACGCGGCGCCGATCCTCGCGCAGCTCGGCCAGCCGCCGTGGAAACCGGGCTCGCCGGCCGGCTACGACGACATCGCCGCCAGCTGGGCGGCGCCCGATGCGCTGCTGCGCCGCGTCGAACTGGCGCAGCGCTTCGCGGCGCGGCTCGGCGATCGCCTCGACGCCCGCGCGCTCGCCGAGCGCCTGCTGCCCGGCGTGCTGACCGGCGCGACGCGCAAGCAGATCGCGCGCGCCGAGAGTCCGGCGACGGCACTGGCGCTGCTGCTGGTCGCGCCCGAGTTCCAGAGGAGATGATCCATGCCGACCCGTCGCAAGATCCTGCACGCGCTCAACCTCGGCGGCGGCGCGCTCCTGCTGCGGCCGCGCCTGCTGTTCGCCGCGCCCGGACGCGGCCGGCGCCGCTTCGTGTTCATCATCCAGCGCGGCGCCGCCGACGGCCTCGCCATCGTGCCGCCGCTCGGCGATCCGGCCTATGCCGGCCTGCGCGGCGCGCTCGTTCCCGAAGGAGCCGTCAAGCTCGACGCGATGTTCGCGCTGCATCCCGCACTCGCCGAAACGGCGAAGATGTACGCGGCGCGCGAGGCGCTGTTCGTGCAGGCCGTCGCCTCGCCGTATCGCGAGCGCTCGCACTTCGACGGCCAGAACGTGCTCGAAACCGGCGGCGGCGCACCATACACGCTCAAGGACGGCTGGCTCAATCGCCTCGCCGCCCTGCTGCCGGACGACGGCGAGCACGCGATCGCTTTCGCCGCGACGGTGCCGCTGGCGCTGCGCGGCAAGGCCGCCGTGACCTCCTACGCGCCTTCGGCGCTGCCGCAGGCCAGCGACGACCTGCTCACACGCGTCGGCATGCTCTACGCCGGCGATGCGCAGCTGCACGCGCTCTGGGATTCGGCGCTGGCGGCACAGGCGCTGGCCGGCGACGCCGGCGGCCGGCGCGATGCGGCGAGTCTCGGCGCCACGGCGGCGAGCTTTCTGCTGCGGCCGGACGGCCCGCGCATCGCCATGATCGAGACCGGCGGCTGGGACACGCACAGCGGCCAGAACGGACGGCTTGCCGCGCAGCTCAAATCGCTGGACGCGCTGCTCGCCGCGCTGAAGGCCGGCATGGGCGCGCAGTGGGCCGACACCGTCGTGCTGGTCGCCACCGAGTTCGGCCGCACCGCTGCCGCCAACGGCACCGGCGGCACCGACCACGGCACCGGCGCGGCGGCGATGCTCGTCGGCGGCGCCGTGCAGGGCGGCCGCGTCATCGCCGACTGGCCGGGTCTGGCACGTGGCGCACTGCTCGACGGCCGCGACCTCAAGCCGACGCTGGCGCTCGACAATCTCATCGCCGGCGCCGTCGCGGCATGCTTTGCGCTGGAGCCCGCGCGCACCGCCGACGCGCTGTTCGCCCAGGCCGGTGCCGCGCGCCCGCTCGAAGGCCTCGTCACCCGGACCTGAGGCCGATCCACTGTCGGCCCCTGCCCCGGCGCCGTGCAAGCGCATCGGGCGCGGACTGGCAGCGGGCGCCGCCGTTTCCTACGCGCGACGGGGCAAATGCGACAGGCGACGCCACATGTCGGCGCCTACAATCCAGGCCGTTGTCGACCGCGATCTGTGATCGATGCGACCCGGGGGGACGCATGGGCAACAGGGCACGCATCACGCACGAGTCATTGCTCCACCTCATCGCCGCACGCGCCGACGAAACACAGGCGCCGAACGCGCGCTGGCTGCACGCCGAAGGCTGGATGCTGAATCCGGTCAGCGGCGTCGTGCCCACCGACAAAGCCAACTGGCGCCTGGTCTGGCGCGCCCCCGACGAAATCGACATCCGCCGCCGCCGCGCCATCGAAAAGGCGGCGGCGGGGCTGGCGCAGATGTATGACGTGATCTGGTGATTCGCAAACCAGGCAATCATGCGCATTCTTCCTAAGTGCTGGCAGTCTCCACCTCCTGCCAGCGCAGCGCCGGTTCGGCGAGCAGTGGCAGATACAGCGCCGCGCGCACGGGCTCGGGGCCGTAGCGGCGCATGAGGGCCGCGTAGGTCTGCAGCTGGCGCTGGTAGCGGCGACGCTCTTCGGCGACGAAGGCTTCGACTTCGCCGCCTTCGTGGCGGCTGGTCTTGAAGTCGACGATCCAGCGCACGCCGTCGCCGTCGATGAAGCTGCGGTCGATGACGAAGCGCTGGGCACGGCCATCGAGCCAGGCGGTCAGTTCCCATTCACTGCGCGCTTCGCGATGCGCAGCATCGAACAGCCAGCGGCCGCGCGGATCGGCGAGCAGCGCGGCGAGCGCGTCCTGCACGAGTTGCGCGGCGCTCGCGCAACGCGCCGCCGGCACGCCGGCTTCGGCCAGTTCGGCGGGCAGCGTGTCGGCCAGCGCCGCCAGGCGCGCGTCGCCCCATTGCACCAGTCCGTCCGCCGCCAGCCGCTCGGCCCAGCGATGAAAGACGACGCCGACCAGACGGGCGATTTCGCCGGCCCATTCGAACGACGGCGTCAGGGCGGCGGGCGGCGGCGCGCCAGCGGCAAGGCCGGCCTCGAACGGCGGCGCCCGCCAATCGGCGACGAGACGGCGCAGCGGCGGCACGGGCGCGGTGGCTGCGGCGGCGAAGTCCGCCGGCGCGGCCGGCGGCGGCGCGGCGCGCGCCGCGGCGGCGTAGTCGTCGGCCACCGCCGGCCACAGGCGCGCCAGCAGGCTGCTCGGCGGCGGTGCCTTCGGCAGGCCTTCCTCGTCGCGCGCGACGGTCCCGAGCAGGTGCAGGCGCCGGCGCGCGCGCGTGGCGGCCACGTACAGCAGGCGGCCGTCCTCATGCTCCTGCTTGTCGGCGACGAGCCGGCGAATGTAGGCGTAGGTCGGTTCGCTGTCGTCGCCGCGCGGCTGGATCGGCGCCAGCACGAGTTGCTCGCGGCCGTCGGCGCCGCGGCGGCGATCGAAGATGATCGGCGGCGGCGTGTCGCTGCGCGTCGTGCGTCCGAGCCCGGGCACGATCACGGTGTCGAACTCGAGTCCCTTCGACTTGTGGATCGTCATCAGGCTCAGGCGACCGTCGGCGAGCGGATCGGGCGTGGCCTTGAGATTGGCGAGCGCGAGATCGAGCGCGTCGAGATCGTCCAGCGTCGCGCCGCGCGCCAGGTCTTCGAGCCGGGCGAAGAACTGCCGCGCGTCGGCGAGATCGCGCGGCTCGCGCACGGCGGCCGGCCCGCCGAGCGCCAGCCACGTGCCTTCGACCCAGCGCCGCAGGGGCTTGCGCCCCTGTTGCGCGAGCGCCGCGTCGAGCACGGTCATCGCCCGCGCCAGGCGCTGCCGGCCATCGGCGCTGAGCCGCGCGCCACGGCGCGCGTCGCGCAAGGCCGGCAGCAAGGCCTGCTGCTGCGGCAAGCCCTCGGCGAGCACCAGCAGATCGGCGAGCCGCAGCCCGCACCACGGCGCGCGCAGCACGGCGAGCCAGGCGACGCGGTCCATCGGCTGCAGCAGAGCGCGCGTAAGCGCGCGAAGGTCCTCGATCACCGGCCGGCTCGCCAGGCTTTCGAGATCGACGGCCTCGTAGCGCAGCGCGGCGGCGCGCAGGGCCGGCATCAGCTCGTCGAGGTGCGTGCGGCTGCGCACCAGCACGGCGATGCTGCCCTCGGGATCTTGCGCGCGCGCCGCGCCAATCAGCTCGACGATGCGTCGCGCCTCGGCACGCGCGTCGTCCTCGCCGGAGGCGCTGGCGAATTGCGGATGCACGCGCACGGCCGCTGCGGCCTCCGCGAGTTTCGTCGCCGTCGCCGCGCTGTACGGTACGGCGCTGCGCGCGGCGTCTTCCTGAGCCGGCAGCACCCGCGCGAAGGCGGCGTTGACCCAGTCGACGATGCCGGCGCGCGAGCGGAAATTGCATTCGAGGCGCAGCGCTTCGAGCGGCAGCGCGGCGATGCCGCGCGCGCGCGCCTGCAGATAGAGGCCGACATCGGCTTCGCGGAAGCGGTAGATGCTTTGCATCGGATCACCGACCACGAACAGGGTGCGGCCGTCACCGGCCTGCCAGCCGGCGGTGAGCCGTTCGAGCAGGCGGTACTGCGTCGTCGAAGTGTCCTGGAATTCGTCGACGAGCAGATGGCGGATGCGGTAATCGAAGGCCAGCGCCAGCTCGGTCGGCGCCTCGTCGCTGCCCAGCGCGGCGACCGCCTGCGTGGCGACTTCGGCGAAGTCGACGACGCCGCGCGCCGCGAACACCACACGCAGCTGCGCGGCGGCGAGCTTGAGCACGTCGAGCAGCGCCTGCAGCACGTCCCACTGCGCGTCGTCGTAGGCCGCGGCCGGCAGGCTGCGCAGGCGCTGCAGCAGATCGAGCAGGCCTTCCTGGGCGGCGAGTTCGGCGATCAATTGCAGATGCGCGTCGCGCGGCGGCCCGAGCTGCGCCTTCTCGGCCTTGCTCTTGCCCGCCGGAAAGCCGCTGCGCGCATCGATCTGCTGGCGCCAGCCGTGGTCTTTCTTCAATACCAGATCGACGAGCGCGAGCCAGCGCGGCAGATGCGCGGGTTCGGCTTCCGGCCAGGCGCCATCGCGCAGCTCGTGCAGGGCCAGCATCGGCTGCGTGGCGTAGAGCTGCGACGATGCATGCGCCGCCGACGCCAGCCAGATCTCGCGATGCGGGGCGGCGATCGCCGCGTGCGCGGCCTCCAGCGCGGCGCGCACCACGCCATCCAGCGCCGCTTCCAGTTCGGCGCGCGCCGCGCGACCGCCTTCGGTCGCGAAGCGCAGCCACTGGTCGCGACGCGCGAGCAGCATGACCAGCTGCCGTTCGAGCTGCCCGCTGCGGTTGTCGAAATGACGCAGCACGCGCGCCAGCGCTTCGCGGTACGGCGTCTCGGCTTCGAGCGTCGCCAAGGTCGCGCGCGCCGCTTCGCGGTACAGCGGCTCGGCCTCGTCGGCGATCTGCACGCGGCCGCCGAAACCGGCCGTTACCGGCATCTGCTGCGTGATGTGCATGCACAGCGCGTCGATCGTCATCACACGCAGGCGCTGCGGATTGTCCTCGAGCTGCCAGCCGCGCTGCCGCGAGCGTTGCAGCGCGCCGCGCGCGAGCCGCCAGGTCTGCGCGCGATGCGTGTCCGCCGGCTCGTCGCCGGTCGCCGCATCGCGGATCGCGCGGAACACGCGCGCGCGCATTTCGGCGGCCGCCTTGCGCGTGAAGGTGATGGCGACGATCTCCTCCGGCTCGTCGACGCTCGCCAGCAGCACCAGCAGGCGCTGCGTGAGCAATTCCGTCTTGCCCGAACCGGCCGGCGCCTGGACGATGAAACTCGCATGCGGATCGAGCGCGCGGGCGCGCGCGGCGGCGTCGACGACGCTCATGTGGCCACCTCCTCGCCTTCGTCCAGCGACACGTCCTCGCGAATGCGACATAGCGCGTGCAGGCCGCAATCGCGACAACTCTGGCGTGGGTGCTTGGGCGCGACGGCGGCCCAGCCGCGGCGGATCTCCTCGGCGAGCGTGGCCAGTTCGCCGCGCCAGCGGCCGTGCAGCGCCGCCCAGCTTCCGGCGTCGCGCGTCGCACGCTCGGTGGCGTAAGAAACGATGCCGGGCGCGAAGCCGTCCTCGCAGGCGACGCCCTGCAGCGCGACGTCGCCGGCCGCGAGTCGCGCAAAGGCCAGCGCCCCGACCTCGCCTTCCGTCAGGGCGTAGAGCAGGAGCTGCGGGTCCTCCGGACGCCCGCCCGCCCAGGGCGGCGGCTTGCGCGCACCGGTCTTGTAGTCGAGCACGATGCGGCGACCTTGTTCGTCGACATCGACACGATCCGGCCGCAGACGCAGCTGCAGACCTTCGAACAGCGTCGTCGCGGCGCCGGCGTCGCCGGCGGCGCCGAGCGCGCGCTTCTCGAGACTGAGCACGCGGAACGGCGCGCGCGCTTTCTCGACGTCGAGCCAGTCGCGTACGAGCGCGGCGAGGCGCTGCGCCTCGAGCCCGCGCAATACCGCTTGCAGGCGCTGCGGCGCGCGTTGCTGCAACTCGTCGAGTGCTGCGTCGACGGCGCGCTGCAGCTGCGGCACGAGCGCTTCGTCGGACAGCGCCAGCAGCGTGGCCTGATCGCCCCACTGGCTCCACAGCAGTTCGAGCACGCGATGCACGAGCACGCCGCGATCGACGGCGTCGAGGCCGTAGCCCGGCACGTCGAGCGGCCGCGCGCCGAGGCGATGCACGGCGTAGCCGCGGAACGGGCAGCGCGCCTGGTCGCCGAGCACGCGCGTGCCTCCGGCGAGCACCGCGTCGGCGGCCGGCGGCGGCGCGTACGCATCGTCGACCGCCTCGACGCGCGACGACGCAAAGCTCAGTTGCCAGCTCGCCGGCAACGCGGCGACATCGATGGTCTCGATCGGCAGCTGCCAGTCGGCAAGCAGCGGGCTCGGCGCGCACTCGCGGCCGTCGCCGCTGCGCGCCAGGCTCAGCACCAGTTCGCCGCTGCGCCGGCGCCAGCCGTCGAGCTGCGCACGCGCGTAAGCCAGCTCGCGCTGCGCCGAGGCATGCGGCAGGCCATGGCGGCGCTGCAGCGCGTGCGGAATGAAGGGGTGCGGGCGGCTCGCCGGCGGCCAGCGCTCGTCGTCGATGCCGGTCACCCACAGCGCGTCGAAGTGCAGGCCCTGCGCTTCGAGCACGCCCATCACCTGCAGCGCGACCTTGCCGGCCTGCGGCTGGAACAGCGTGCGGTCGGCGAGTTCGCGCAGCGCCGACACCGCCGCCGACAGCGGTACGCGACCGAGCACGCGATCGAGCGCCGCGAATTCGAGCAGCACCTCGCGCCAGCGCGCCAGCATCTGGAATTCCTCGCTGTCGAGCGCGCGCGGCCCGGGCCAACGCGCCGCGGCGAGCGCCTGCGTGAAGGCTTCGGCCCACTCCGACGGCGCCCGCCGGCGCGGCGCCAGCAGCGCGGCGCAGGCGCGCCAGCCTTCGCGCAACGCAGCGGGCGCCAGCGGCAGCAGTGTCGCCAGATCGGCTTCGAGCCAGCCTTCGCGGCGCAGGCGCGCCTCGAAGGCGCAGCGCTGCAGGCGGACATCGTCGTCCTCGCCCCAATGGTTCGATGCGAACAGCGCGCCGCGCGTCGCCGCATCGAGGCCGGACGCCGCGAACTGCAGCAACTGCAGCGCCGTCTGTAGCGGCGCGCATTGCGACAGCGGCGCGCCGAGCGTGAGGTCGTAGGGCCGCGCGACGCTGTGCGCGTCCGGCGCGTCGCTCTGCGGGCAGAGTTGTTCGTCGAAGATGCGCTGCACGGCGGCACGGCGCGCGCCAAGGTCCGGCACGATCACGGCGATGCGGCGCTCTGCGGCGCCCTGCAGCTGCGCCCTCGCCCACTGCGCGGCGGCGCGCAGCTCGAGCTCCTCGTCCGGCGCCGAGACCAGCCTCGGCGTCGCGGCCCGGCCCTCGTCGGCAAGCTGCCGCAGCATCACACCGCGCGCGACGCAGACCTGCAGCCAGTCGCCGAGACGCGGCGTCAGGTCCTCGAAGCCGGCGAGCACGATCTCAGTCGGCAGGGTGAGCATGCCGCGACGCGCGCGGTCGAGCAGCGCGACATCGGCCAGCGCCGCGTCGAGGACGCCGAGCCGTTCGAGGCGGCGACGGTAGGCCAGCGCCCAGCTGTTGAAACGCTCGACGTCGGCGAAGCCGCCGGCGTCGAGCGGCAGGGCCAGTCGGTATTCGTGACACAGCTGCCAGGCTTCGGCGGCCAGGGCCGCGGCGTCGCCGGCGCGCAGCAGCGGCAAGGGTTCGCGGCTTTCGTCGATGCAAAGCCGCCACAGCACGCGCGCTTCGCCATCGCCGATCTGCGGCGGCAATGCCGCGCCGGCGAGCGCCAGCGCGGCGCGCGAACGCTCGTGCAGCTCAGCCGTGAAAGCCGTGACGCTGAGGATCGCCGGCGTCTCCCAGACCTCGCTGCCCTGCGCCAGCCGCCAGCCCGCATGCGCTTCGTGCAGGGCCTGCGCCTGCCGAGGGCTCGCGCAGACGACGACGGGCCGGCGCGCGGCGTCAAGGGCGAGCGCGGCGTGGAGATCGGGCACCGTGCAGGGCGCGAGGGAGTCGAGCATCGGACGTCGGCCGGCAATTGCGGAAAGCAGATGCCGCGCAGTATGCCGAGCGCCGGGCTCGAATTCCGAGCCGCCGCGCGAGGACGAAGAGGAAAACTGGTCGGGGCGACAGGATTCGAACCTGCGACTTCTTGCTCCCAAAGCAAGCGCTCTACCAAGCTGAGCTACGCCCCGCGGTGCAGGAGTGTACGGGTTCGGCGGGATGGTGGGTCGTGCTGGATTCGAACCAGCGACCAACTGGTTAAAAGCCAGCTGCTCTACCGACTGAGCTAACGACCCCTCAAAGGACTGCGCTCTCCGGCTGCGACGAAAGCGTCGCCGGGGCGGCGTGTAAGCTGTTGATCCGCCGTTCCTGCGGGCCGCGAATCATACAGCATTTTGCTTGCGGAATCGGCCCCGGACGGCGCCGCGCCGTGCCACGCGCCGGCGCCCATGCCGCGCGCGGCGCAGGGCCCTGAGCCCCGCGGAAGGCCGCCGGCCGATCCCTCTTAATCCTGCGCCGCCAGTTGTCGCAGCGCGTCCTCGAATACGTCCGGCGGCTGTCCGCCGGAGATGAGGTATTGCCGGTCGAGGATCACCGCCGGCACCGAGCGGATGCCCTGTTCGAGAAAGAAGCGCTCGTCCGCGCGCACTTCGCTCGCGTATTGGCCGCTGACGAGGACCTGCGCCGCCGCCGCCGCGTCGAGCCCGGCTTCGGCGGCGACGTTCTTCAGCACGTCGCGGTCGGACACGTCGCGGCCCTCGCTGTGATACGCGCGCAACAGCGCGAGCTTCAACGCGGCTTGCGGCTTCTCGCCCAGGGTGCCGGCCCAATGCAGCAGGCGGTGCGCGTCGAAGGTGTTGTAGATGCGGTCGCGCTTGTCGAGGTCGATCGTGAAGCCGACGCTCGCCGCGCGCTGCACCAGCGCCTGCCCGTTCTGTTTCAGCTGTTCCGGCGTCATGCCGTACTTGCGGCCCAGATGCTCGGCGATGGTCTCGCCCGCCTCGGGCAGATCCGGGTTCAGCTCGAACGGCTGGTAGTGAATCTCGACGGCGACCTCGTCGCCGAGCCTGGCCAGCGCCGCGTTCAACGAGGCCAGCCCGACCGCGCACCAGGGGCAGACCACGTCGGACACGAAATCGATGCGGATCGGCTTTGCCATTGCTTTACTCCGGCGTTCTGATGTCAGCGACGATACGGCGTCGGGTCGGCGACGCCCGCCTCGGCGAAACCGGCGGCGCGCAGCCGGCAGGAATCGCAGACGCCGCAGGCGGTGCCGGCCTCGTCGGCCTGGTAGCAGGACACGGTCAGCGCGTAGTCGACGCCGAGACGGGTGCCCTCGCGGATGATGTCGGCCTTGCTCATCGTCAGCAGCGGCGCGTGCACGCGGAAGGCGCGGCCCTCGACGCCGGCCTTGGTCGCCACGTTGGCCAGCGCCTCGAAGGCACGGATGAACTCGGGGCGGCAGTCCGGATAGCCGGAGTAGTCGACCGCATTGACGCCGATGAACAGGTCCTGCGCGCCGAGCACCTCGGCCCAGCCGAGGGCCAGCGACAGGAACAGCGTGTTGCGCGCCGGCACGTAGGTCACCGGAATACCCTCGCCCAGCGACTCGGGAACGGCGATGCTGCGGTCGGTCAGCGCCGAGCCGCCGACCGCGTCGAGATTGACGTGCATGGTCTGCAGGCGCTCGGCGCCGAGCGCGGCGGCGACGCGCTGCGCGGCCTTGAGTTCGGCGACGTGGCGCTGGCCATAGGAAACGGCTAGCGCGTAGCACGCGCAGCCCTGGGCGCGGGCCATCGCCAGCACGGTCGCCGAATCGAGACCGCCGGACAGAAGGATGACGGCTTTCTTGCTCATGTTTGCTTCCCCGACGCGCCGCGCTACTTGCCGGCCACGTTACCCCACAAGACCTTGTGCAGCTGCATCTGGAAACGCACCGGCAGGCGGTCGGCGATGAGCCAGTCGGCGAGCGCTCTGGCGTCGAGCTGGTCCTGGCTCGGCGAAAACAGCACGGCGCAGCGCTCGGCGAGGCGATGCTCGGCGACGCGCTCGCGCGCCCAGTCGTAGTCCTCGCGGCTGCAGAGCACGAACTTGATCTCGTCGTGCGGCTGCAGCAGCTCGATGTTCTCCCAGCGATTGCGCGCCACTTCTCCGGAGCCAGGCGTCTTGATGTCGACCACGCGCACGACGCGCGCATCGACCGCGCCGATGTCGAGCGCGCCGCTGGTCTCCAGCGACACGCGATGGCCGGCATCGCAGAGCCGCGCCAGCAGCGGCAGGCAGTTCTTCTGCGCCAGCGGCTCGCCGCCGGTGACGCAGACGTGGCGGGCGCCGAGCCGCGTCACTTCGGCGAGGATGTCGTCGAGCGTCAGCCATTGCCCGCCGTAGAACGAATACGTCGTATCGCAATACTGGCAGCGCAGCGGACAGCCGGTCAGGCGCACGAACACGGTCGGCCAGCCGACCGAGGACGATTCGCCCTGCAGCGAGAGAAAGATTTCGGTGATTTTCAGCCGCGCGGCTTGCGCGACCGGGGCAGCTTCGACGTCCAACGCAGTTTCCGGCATCGCGCCGGCAACGGCGCTCAGGCCGGCATTCTACTTCTTGCCTGGCTCGAGGCGCTGCTGCGCGAGGCGCGCGGCGTTCGAATTGGGATAGGTCTTGATGACCTTCTGCAGCGTGGCGCGGCCGCTGGACTGGTCGCCCATGTCCATCTGCACGAGGCCGGACTTGAGCAGTGCATCCGGACCCTTGGCGCTCTGCGGGAAACGCTGGTTGACGGCCTGGAAGGCCGCCAGTGCCGACTTGTAGTCGCGCTTCACGTAATAGGCTTCGCCGCTCCAGTACAAGGCGTTGTCGGCATAGCGACCGGACGGCCAGCGCTCCAGCTGCGCGCGAAAGCCCTTGATCGCGTCGTCGTACTTGCCGTTCTTCAGCGCATCGAAGGCGCCGAGGTAAGCGGCTTCCTCCTCCGGCGAAGGACCGTTGCCCTGCGACAGCGTCGTACCGCCGGCGGCCAACGGCGTCTGCGCCGGCGTGACCACCGGAATGCTGTTGCTGTCGGCCTGCGCCTGCGCCGCGGGCGCCGCCGTCACTGGCGCGCTGCTCGGCGGCGGGTACGCGGCGCCACCGGCTTGCGGCGCCGGCGGCGTCGCCGCAGCACCGCCGGCCTCGAGGCGCTGCAGGCGCGCTTCGAGATCGCGGCTGCGCTGCTGCGACTGGTCGAAATCGTAGCGCAGCTTCTCGACATCGCCGCGCAGGGTGCGCAGGTCGTCGCGAAGATGCTGGTTCTGCTCGTCCATGCCGCCGAGATTGGCGGCGTCGAGCCGGCGCTGCACGACCGCGAGGCGGCTCTCGACGGTCTGCAGACGCCGCTCCTCCGGAGACAGCACATCCTTGCCATTGCCCGAAACGCTGCCGCCGTAATCCGACGCGCAGGCCGCGAGCATGGCTGCGTAGGCGACGACAACGAAGCGGGCGTAGCGCATGGACGGCTCCGGAGGGCGGCGGATCAGATCGCCTTACTGACGGATGATCTGCGCGCGGCGGTTCTGCGACCAGGCCGATTCATCATGGCCTTCGGCGACCGGGCGCTCTTCACCGTAGCTGATCACCGAGATCTGCGCCGGCGTCACGCCCCGGGCGGTCAGCGCATCCTTGACCGCATTGGCGCGGCGCTCGCCGAGGCCGATGTTGTACTCGCGGGTGCCGCGCTCGTCGGTGTGGCCTTCGATGCGGACCTTGGCGACCGGGTTGGCCGACAGGTACTTGGCGTAGGAATCGACGACCGACTGGTATTCCGGCTTGATGGCGCTGGAGTCGTAGTCGAAGTAGACCAGGTTGTTGCTCAGCGCGCGCTCGGCGGCGGTACGGGCGTCTTCGCCGCCCAGCTGCGTGCCGGCGCCGGCCGTGTCGTTGTAGGCCGAGCCGGTCGACGGCGTCGGCGTGCTGGCGGTCTTGTCGCCCTTGGAGGCGCAGGCACCGAGGGCAAGCATGGAGGCGAAGAGGGCGGACAGCAGAACTTTATTCTTGATCATCTTGGAACTCCTACTACGGAGAACGACGGGTCGGGTATGAGGGTTGGGGCTTATTTCATCAAGGGTGACCACGCGGGTTCCTGCACATCGCCACCGGCTTGCCGCATCGTCAGACGCACACGCCCGTCGATCGACACGGTTTCGAGTTGCCGGCCCTTGGGCCCTTGCGACGAATAGATTATCACGGCGCCACCGGGCGCAAACGACGGACCTTCATCGAGAGGACCGCTGCTGAGCACGCGCATGACGCCCGTTGTCAGGTCCTGGACAGCCACGCGCTGTCCGCCATCGGTGTTGACGAAGACGATCGATTTGCCGTCCGGCGAATAGCTCGGACGCAGGTTCTGCGAACCCTGGAACGTGAGGCGGCGCGGCTCGCCGCCGTTGGCGCTCATCTCGTAGATCTGCGGCTTGCCGCCGCGGTCCGAGGTGAAGACGATCTTGCTGCCGTCCGGCGACCAGGCCGGTTCGGTGTCGATGCCGTAGTGGTCGGTCAGACGCTTGCGCTGCTTGGTCGCCAGATCCATCACGTAGATGTCAGGATTGGTTTCGAACGACAGCACGAACGCCATCTTGGTGCCATCCGGCGACCAGGCCGGCGAACCGTTGATGCCCTTCTCGCTGACCAGCTTCTGCACCTGGCCGGTCTCGGTCGAGTAGATGTAGATCGCCGAACGGCCGCGCTCGTAGCCGACCAGCGCGATCTTCTTGCGATCCGGCGACCACGACGGCGACATGATCGTCTCGCGCGAGTTGATCGGGTACTGCGGGTTCTCGCCGTCCGAGTCGGCGATCACCAGCTGGTAGGTGCGCTGGAAGCCGAGCCCCTTGGCGACCACGTAGGCGATCTTGGTATTGAAGTAACCGGGAATGCCGAGCAGCTGCTCATAGATCTTGTCGGCGATCCAGTGCGCGGCATAGCGCGCCTGCGAGACGTTCCGGATCGGATAGTCGTAGGCGATGATCTGCTTGCCCGACAGCGAGTCGACGAGGAAAAAGCGCACCACGAAGCCGCCCTTGCCGTCGTCCCAGGCCTTGCCGATCACGACGTTGTCGATGCCCTGCTGCTTCCAGGGCGCCGGGTCGAACGACGCCATCTCGCTCGGCCGCTGGCGCATCTCCTCGCGGGCCAGCGTGCGGAACCGCCCGCTGCGCTGCAGGTCGTTGTTGATGACCTGCGCCAGGTCGGTCGTCAGACCGGCCGGCTGCGCGAACGGCACGATGGCGATCGGCAACGCGCCGACGTCGCCGCCGGTGACGGTGATTTCGAGCTGGGCCTGCGCCGGCAACGATGACAGGCCGCAGACGAGGGCCGCGGCTGCGACGATTCGCTTGAAGATGCTCATGGCGGTCAAAGATCCGACGTTGTAAATGAGTCTACGATGAACGGCGGCGCCGTCACCGCGCGCGCGGCGTGAAATTGACGGTGACATTCGGCACGAAAGCCTTCGGCTCCTGCGGCAGCGGCATCGGGCTCGCCTTCAGCACCGCCGCCTCGACCGAACGGTCGAGCGGTGCGTTGCCGCAGCTGGTGACCACGCGCACCGACTGCACCGAGCCATCCGGCGCCAGCTGCATGGCGACCTGGCAGGAAAAGTCGTCCGGCGAGGCCGGCGGGCGGATCCAGAACTTGCGGATGCGGGCAGCCATGACCTGGCCCCAATCGGCTTGCGCCTGCTGGATGCGCCCCTGCAGCTCGGCGGCCATCGCCGCCTCCAGTTCTTCCTTGCGACGCTTGGCCTCGGCGGCTTCCGCCTCACGCTTCTTGCGTTCGGCCTCGGCGCGCTCGGCTTCCATCTGCCGCTTGAGCTCGGCTTCGGCGTCCTTCTTGCGCTGCTCTTCCTGGCGCTTCTGCTCGGCCTCTTCCTGCTTCTTGCGCAGTTCTTCCTGGCGCTTCTGTTCCTCTTCGGCCTTCTTCTGCAGCTGCTCCTGCCGCTTGCGCTCCGCCTCGGCTTTCAGCTCGGCCTGCTTCTGCGCACGCTGCTCGGCCTCGACGCGCTTCTTCTCTTCGTCCTGCTGCGCCTTTTTCTGGCGCTCGACCTCGGCCTGCTTGGCTTTTTCCTGCTGCTCTTGCTGCTGTTCCTGCTCGCGCTTCTGCTGCTCGGCCTGCTCGCGCTCGGTCTGTTCCTGCTGCTTCTGCTCCTCGAGCTGGCGCTGCCGCTCCTGCTCCTGCTGCTTGCGGATCTGCTCGGCGCGCGCCTCGCGCGGGTCCTGCGAAATCAACACCGCCTCGATCGGCGGCGGCGCCTGGATCTTGCGATGAAAGATCGCGCCCGCGAACAGCAGCGCGAACAGAACGAGATGCAGCGCGAGGGCTGCGATCAGATAGCGACGCTCGACGATCATCAGCGCTTGTTGGTCTTGCCCGCCGTGTCGTCCGCGGCTTCGGTGACGAAGCCGATCTTGGTGACGCCGGCGCCGCGCAGGATCGCCATGCCTTTGGCGACATACTCGTACGGCACCTTCTTGTCGCCGTTGACGAGCATCATCTGCTCCGGCCTGGCCTGCGCCAGCTCCTGCGCCTTGGCGCCGAGCGCGTCCTCGCTCAGCGTTTCACCGTTGAGCTTGTAGCTGCCGTCGGCGAGGATCTGCAGCGTCGGCGGATCCTCCGGCACGGTCATCGACTCGGCGTTGGCATCGGGCAGATCGACGTCGATGCCCTGCGTCATCAGCGGCGCGGTGACCATGAAGATGATCAGCAGCACGAGCATCACGTCGATGTACGGCACGACGTTGATGTCGGCGTTCATGCGCCGCTTCTTGCCGCCGCCGCGGCTCTGCACGGGCGCGCCCATCTCAGTGCTTCCCGCCGCGCAGACCGCGCTCGATGATGCCGGTCAGCTCGTCGGCGAAGACCTGGAAGCGCGAGTCGAGCTTCTCGACGCCGCGCGTCAGGAAGTTGTAGGCGATGACCGCCGGGATGGCGGCGAACAGGCCCATGGCGGTGGCGATCAGCGCTTCGGCAATGCCGGGCGCGACGGTGGCCAGCGAGGCCTGCTTGACGTTACCGATCGAGATGAAGGCGCTCATGATGCCCCACACGGTGCCGAACAGGCCGACGTAGGGGCTGGTCGAACCAATCGTCGCCAGCAGCGCGAGGCCGCCTTCGAGCTTCTCGACCTCGCGCGTCTGCGTGACGCGCATCTGGCGCTGCACGGCGGCGAGCACGTCGTCCGGATCGGCCTTGCCGGTGGTCTGCTGGCGCACGAATTCCTCGTAGCCAGCGACGAAGATCGCCGGCATGCCGGCCTGCTCGCCGCCGCGGCGCAGGCGCTCGTAGAGATCGGCGAGATTACCGCCGCTCCAGAACTGCTCCTCGAAGCTGCCGGCCGCCTTGAACGTGCGCGACTGCTGCGCGCGCCGGCTGAGAATGACGGCCCAGGACACGACCGATGCGACGACGAGCAGGAACAGCACGACCTGCGCGAGCGCGCTGGCCTGCAGGATCAGATGGGTCAGCGAGAGATTGGCATTCATGGAAAGCGTATGGCCCGGGAAGCGGATACGGAAAATAACCGCTGAACCTTAACATTCCCCGACGCGCGGATCACGTCATCCGATGACTCAAGCCGCCGGATTCCGTGCCTCGCGCCAGTCGTCGATGGCCCGTTCGAGCGCTTCCGGCAAGGGCACGGGACGAAAATCCGTGCTGCCGACGCAGCCCACGCGGACCTTGGCGCGCGCCAGCAGCTGGCGCTCGCCGGCGCGGTACAGCGTCTGCTCGAAGACGATGCTGGCGCGGCGGATCAGCGGCACCGCGGTGTGGATCTCGAGCGCATCGTCGAGCCGCGCCGGCATGCGGAAGTCGATTTCCATGTTGGCGACCGTGAAGGCGATGCCGAGATCGCGCATCAGCGCATCCTGGCCGAGCCCGAGCGCGCGCAGCCACTCGGTGCGCGCGCGCTCGAAGAAGCGCAGGTAGTTGGCGTGGTAGACGACGCCGCTGACGTCGGTGTCCTCGTAGTAGACCCGCGCCGGAAAGACGAAGACCGTCACGCGCGGCTCACTCGCTGAACAGGTCCGGCGTGCCGAGGCGGTCGGGCATCTTCAGACCATAGTGCTGATACGCGAGCTTGCCGGCGATGCGGCCGCGCGGCGTACGCATCAGATAACCCTGCTGGATCAGGTAGGGCTCGATGACGTCCTCGATCGTGTCGCGCGCCTCGCCGATCGCCGCGGCGAGATTGTCGACGCCGGCCGGGCCGCCGTCGAAGCGCTCGATCAGGGCCAGCAGCAGTTTGCGGTCCATGAGATCGAAGCCTTGGCCGTCCACCGACAGCAGCTGCATCGCCTCGCCGGCGAGCGCCGCGGTGATGCGGCCGTCGCCGCGCACCTCGGCGTAGTCGCGCGCGCGGCGCAAGAGGCGGTTGGCGATGCGCGGCGTGCCGCGCGAGCGGCGCGCGATCTCGGCTGCGCCCTCGGCCTCGATCGGCGCGCCGAGGATGCCGGCCGAACGCGTGACGATGTGCGTGAGATCCGGCACCGAATAGAACTCGAGGCGCTGCACGAGGCCGAAGCGGTCGCGCAACGGACTGGTCAGGCTGCCGGCGCGCGTCGTCGCGCCGACCAGCGTGAACGGCGGCAGGTCGAGGCGGATCGAGCGCGCCGCCGGGCCTTCGCCGATGACGATGTCGAGCTGGTAATCCTCCATCGCCGGATACAGCACTTCCTCGACGATGGGCGAAAGGCGATGGATTTCGTCGACGAACAGGAGGTCGCGCGGTTCGAGATTGGTCAGCAGCGCGGCGAGATCGCCGGGCCGTTCGAGCACCGGCCCCGAAGTCTGGCGCAGGTTGACGCCCATTTCCTCGGCGAGGATGTGCGCGAGCGTGGTCTTGCCGAGGCCCGGCGGGCCGAAGATCAGCACGTGGTCGAGCGCGTCGCCGCGCCGGCGCGCCGCCTCGATAGCGATGCCCATCTGCTCGCGGACCGCCGGCTGGCCGACGTAATCGGCGAGCCGCTGCGGACGGATCGCGCGCTCGACGCGCTCCTCGTCGCCGCCCGCCTTTGCCGAGATGATGCGCTCCTCGGTCATGCGCCCACCCGAGGCAGACGGACGTCCTCTCCGTGCGGCGGACGAGGCAGTGAACCCCTGCATGCGCCGACGCTCATTTCACCGCGCGCTTCAGCGCTTCCTGGATGATCTGCTCGGTCGTCATGCCGTCCTTATACACGGCTTCGGTGAAGCGCTGGATCTCGGCCGGCTTGTAGCCGAGCGCGGCCAGCGCGCTCTTCGCCTCGCCGAGCGCGGACGCATCGACGGCGAGCTTGATGCCGGCGCCGCCCTCGCCTTCGGCGCCGGCCTTGTCGCGCATCTCGACGACGAGGCGCTCGGCGGTCTTGCGGCCGACGCCGGGCAGCTTGGTGAGGCGCGCGACGTCGCCGGCGCGCACCGTGTTCCAGAAATCCTCGACGCTGACGCCGGACAGCACGGTCAGCGCCAGCTTCGGACCGACGCCGGAGATCTTGATCAGCTCGCGGAACAGCGCCTTCTCGGTCGCGGTCGCGAAGCCGAACAGCAGATGCGCGTCCTCGCGCACCGTCAGATGCGTCTGCAGGGTAAGCGTCTCGCCGAGCGCCGGCAGCTTGTAGAAGGTCGACATCGGCGCCTCGATCTCGTAGCCGACGCCGTTCACGTCGACGAGCAGCAGCGGCGGCTGCTTGAGCACCAGGCGGCCGGTGATGCGGCCGATCATGCGCGGCTCCAGCTCTTGCTGCGCGCGCCGACGGCGATACCGGCCTGCGCGCGCACGCCGCGCACCTGCGCGTGCGTCAGCGCGATCGCCAGCGCATCGGAGGCGTCGACCGCCATGCGTCCCTGCAGATTCAGCAGCACCTTCACCATGTGTTGCACCTGGAGTTTCTCGGCGCGGCCGCTGCCGGTCAGCGCCAGCTTGACCTGCGCCGGCGCGTATTCGGCGACCGCGAGTCCGACCTGCGCCAGCGTGCACAGCGCGACGCCGCGCGCCTGGCCGAGCACCAGCGCGGTCTGCACGTTCTTGTTGACGAAGACTTCCTCGACCGCCGCTTCCATCGGCCCGAATTCGGCGAGCAGCGCGGCCAGTTCGCTCTGGATCTGCAGCAGACGCTGCGGCATCGTGCCGAGCGCCGTGCTGATGCGGCCGGCGGCGATCAGGCGCGCGCGGCCGCGATCCGACTCGATGATGCCGTAGCCCGTGTGCCGCGATCCCGGGTCGATGCCGATGATGCGGATCACGTCGGCCTTCTTATCCGAGATCCGCGTTCGAGTAGACCTTCTGCACGTCGTCGAGGTCCTCGAGCATGTCGATCAGCTTCTGCACCGCTTCGCGCGACTCGGCGGGTACCTCGACCATCGTGCCGGCGCGCATCGTGATGTCGGCCTGCACGGGCTTGAGCCCCTTGCCTCCGAGCGCCTGCTTCACCGCCTCGAAGCCCTCCGGCGACGACAGCACTTCGGTCCAGCCGTCCTCGCTGACCACGTCGTCGGCGCCGGCCTCGAGCGCCGCTTCGAGAATCTGCTCCTCGAGCGCGGCGTCGCCGTTCGTCTCGAAGAAGATCTGGCCGACGCGGCTGAACATGTAGGCGACCGCACCGGACGTGCCGAGATTGCCGCCGTTCTTGCTGAAGGCGTGACGCACCTCGGCGACCGTGCGCGTCGGGTTATCGGTCATGCAGTCGACGATGACCGCCACGCCGCCCGGCGCATAGCCCTCGTAGCGCACTTCCTCGAACTGATCCGCGCCGCCCTCGCCGGTGCCGCGCTTGATGGCGCGCTCGGCGGTGTCCTTCGTCATGTTGGCGTCGAAGGCCTTGTCGAGCGCGATGCGCAGGCGCGGGTTCGTCTTCGGATCGCCGCCGCCGGCCCGCGCGGCGACGGTGATCTCGCGGATGAACTTGGTGAACAGCTTGCCGCGCCTGGCGTCCTCGGCGCCCTTGCGCGCCGCGATGCTTGGACCTCGACCCATAGATTTTCCCTGTTGCCTCTGCGCCGGACGCGATCTTAGAACGTCAGCGCGATGCCGCCATAGAGGCCGGTGTCGAGCGTCACGTCCGGACCGCCGTCGACGCCGAACTTGACGTTGCGCGCGCCGAGATAGATCGCCGCGTTGCGGTTCAGCTCGTAGCTGACGGCGATGCCGAGATCGCGGTAGCTGTCGATGTCGCCGAAGCTGACGACGCTCGGCGCGTACCAGACGTAGCCGGTCAGCGCGAGGCGCTCGTAGCCCGGCAGGCGCGCGTCGAACTTCACGCCCGGCGCGATCGCGCCGCCGTTGTCGCCGTCGCCGCCGATGTAGACGCCGCGCAGGCCGGCGCCGACCTTGAGATCCAGATCGCGCAGGCCGGCGTCGCCGGTCACCAGAAAGCCGGCGTGCACGGCGTAGCTGTCCTCGCCATCATCGCGGTGCTGCAGGTAGCCGACGTCGTACTGGCCCTCGGCGCCGCCGATCAGGCGCGACAGCGGCCCGTTCAGGCCGAAGCGGAACGAATCGCCCGACAGCGAGAAATCGACGGTCTCGGCCTGCGCCGCGCCGGCGGCGAGCGCCAGGCCCATGGCGGCGAGCGGTGCGCAAAGCTGGGGGAACCGCATCAGCAGCGACTTCATGTCCGGTGTGCTCCTCATGGTGTTTGCAGGGATCGCAGAAACGCGAACGGCGCCCCGCTCGCGCGAGGCGCCGGACGGCATCTTAC
Organism: Solimonas soli DSM 21787; assembly: GCF_000474945.1. Classification (GTDB taxonomy): domain Bacteria; phylum Pseudomonadota; class Gammaproteobacteria; order Nevskiales; family Nevskiaceae; genus Solimonas; species Solimonas soli. The sequence goes on from NZ_KI440837.1 coordinate 289,716, forward strand.
TGCTTACTTCCTGACCTTGTTGACCGCGTGGATCGCGCGGCCGTCGACGGACAGGATCGCCTCGTGGAAGGTCTCGGCGAGCGAGGGGTGGCCGTGCATGGTCAGCGCGTAATCCTCGACCGTCGCCGCGAACTCGAGGCCGAGCACCGCTTCGGCGACCAGCTCCGAGACGTACGGGCCGATCATGTGGATGCCGAGCACGCGGTCGGTCTTGGCGTCGGCGATGATCTTGATCGTGCCGCCGGCCTGCTCCATGGCCTTGGCGCGGCCGTTCGCGGCGAACGGCGCGGTGCCGACCTTGACCTCGTAGCCCTTGGCCTTGGCCTGTTCTTCCGAGAGGCCGGTCCACGCCACTTCCGGCATCGTGTAGATGACGCTCGGCACGGCGTTGTAGTTGACCTGCGTGTGTTCGCCGTGCAGCTGCTCGGCGAGCGCGACGCCTTCCTCGATCGCCTTGTGCGCGAGCATCGCACCGCCGATCACGTCGCCGACGGCGTAGATGCCCGGCACATTGGTCTTGTAGTTGGCGTCGACCTTGACGAAGCCGCGCTCGTCGAAGGCCACGCCGATTTCCCTGGCGTTGAGGCCGTCGGTGTTCGGACGGCGGCCGACGGCGACGATCAGCTTGTCGAAGGTCTCCGTCTTCTTCTCGCCGTTCACCTCGTACTCGACGTCGACGGCCTTGCCGGTGTTCTTGGCGCTGATGACTTTGGCGCCGAGACGGATGTCGAGACCCTGCTTGGTGAAGGTGCGCAGCGCTTCCTTGGCGATCGCCGCATCGACCATCGGCAGGAAGGTCGGCAGCGCTTCGAGGATCACGGTCTTGGCGCCGAGGCGGCTCCACACCGAGCCGAGCTCCACGCCGATCACGCCGGCGCCGATGATGCCGAGCGTTTTCGGCACTTCGGTGAAATCGAGGGCGCCCCATGAGTCGACGATGTTCTGGTCGTCGAACGGCGCGATCTTCAGGTTCACCGGCGACGAGCCGGTGGCGATGACGATGTGCTTGGCGCTGAGGATCTGCTTGTCGCCCTTGTGCGGCGTGAATTCGACCTGGCCGTTGCCGAGCAGCTTGCCGAAGCCTTCGAGGCCGGTGACCTTGTTGGCCTGGAACAGCGTCTTGATGCCGCCGGTGAGGCTGCGCGACACCGCCGTCTTGCGCGCCTGCATCTTGGCGAGGTCGAGCTTGATGTCGCCGACGCCGATGCCGTGCGCCGCCGTTTCATGGTGCACGCGATGCCAGAGTTCCGAGGATTCGAGCAGCGCCTTCGACGGGATGCAGCCGGCATTGAGGCAGGTGCCGCCGAACGCCGGCGTGTTGTCCTTGTTGAGCCAGACGTCGATGCAGGCGGTCTTGAAGCCGAGCTGGGCAGCGCGAATGGCCGTCGGATAGCCGGCGGGGCCGCCGCCGACCACGACGATGTCGTATTGGTCTGTCATGTTGCTCCTTCGTGATCGCGCGCATTCTAGCCCCGAGTGCCAGTCGTCGCACGGCATTCGGCTATAATTTTCGGCATGCGCGGAGGGGGTCTGGCTTGCCGGCGGCCGCGCCGATCAGAAATGGCGAACACGCCATACGATTTTCCCGATCGATCGATGAATTCCGCAGCGGATCAACACGGCGCGCTGGCCGAGCTCGAGACATGCTGGCACGACGTCAGCCTGCCCGACGCCTGGCCCGATCGCCTGCGCTGGCGGCGTCCGCGTGATTTCTGGCAGCTGCTGCGCAAGTTCCTGCTGCGCCGCGTCGGCCGCGTCGAGCTGCCGCGCGATCTGCCGCTGCGCGTCGCGCTGCCGAAGTATCTGCTGCTCGAATTCCACAATCTGCCGAACGGCAACTACTCGAAGAAGATCACGCAGGGCTACAGCACCGGCTTCGATCGCGTGATGCTCGGCGAGATGCGCCGCGCGCGCCGCGCGCTGGCCGCATGCTTCGAGGGCTGCCGGCGCGTGCTCGATCTCGGCTGCGGCGCCGGCTATTCCTCGCAGGCGCTGGTCGAGGCCGGCGTCACCGAAGTCGTCGGGCTCGACGCCTCGCCGTACCTGCTGCAGCACGCCGCCCGCCAGTTCGCCGCACCGCGCTTCGTGCAGGGCCTGGCCGAGGACACGCGCTTGCCGGCCGGCGGTTTCGACGGCATCTCCGCCTGCTTCCTGTTCCACGAGCTGCCGCCGCGCTACGCGCGCGACGCGCTGCGCGAATGCCGGCGGCTGCTGCGGCCGGACGGCCGCCTGGCGATCCTCGAACCGGCTTCGGAACAGTTCTTCGGCCGGCCGCGCGCGCTGTGGCGCCAGTACGGCTGGCGCGGGCTTTACTTCTGGTGGCTGGCGCGCTTCGTCAACGAACCGTTCGCGGACGCCTGGCACCGCACCGAGGTACCGCGCTGGCTCGCCGAGGCGGGCTTCGCGCTGGTCGAGGATCGCGACCTGTTCCCGGCGCGGCTGATCGTCGCGCAGCGACGCGACGCTTGAGCGTCAGGCGGCGGCGCGCGTCGCCGCCATCACCGTGTCGGCCGCGTGCACGGCGTCGTTGCCGCTGCCTTCGTAGGCCTCGCGCCAGCGCGTGTAGGTGTCGAGATCGCCGTGCTGCCAGGGATGGAAGCCGGGCTTGAAGTACGCGAGGTAATGGCGCATCAGCCGCGGATACAGGCCGCCGGGCCCGTACAGCCACCACAGCCCTTTCATCCACACGCCGAAGCGGTTCTTCACGCCGTCGATCTTGAACATGTGGCGCATGATCAGGAACACGTGCAGCGGGAAGGTCAGCGAGACCTGCAGCATGCTCAGCACGCGCGTGAAGTAGCCGCCGCGCGCGACCTTCTGGAACACGTCGAAGGCGACCGCCTTGTGCTCGATCTCCTCGACCGCGTGCCAGGCGTACATCGCGCGCACCCGCGGATCGGCGTCCTCGAACATGCCGTTGGCGAAGAAGCCGTGCGCCATCAGCGCCGTCATGTGCTCGGCGGCGGCGGTCTGGCCGAGCGTGAAGACCTTCGGCAGGCGCTTGCGGAAGAAGCCGAACATGATGTCCTTCTGCCGCTCGAGGATGTGGTCGACGGCGACGCCCTGCGCCTTCAGGTGATTGTTGAACGCCGTGTGCACGATGCCGTGCTGGCCTTCCTGGTAGATGAAGTCCTTGACCTGCGCGGCGAGCGCCGGGTCGCTGATGCGCTCGCGGTAGTCGCGCACGCAGGCGATGAAGAACTTCTCGCCTTCCGGGAAGAGCAGCGACATCGCGTCGAAGAAGCGCGTGCGGAACGGATCGTTCCCGAACCACCAGCGCGGCAGGTCGGCCCACGCGAACTCGGGGCCCTTGCGCGGCACGATCGCCTGAGCGCTGCCACCGTTTCCGCCATCGGCCATGTCCGTTCTCCGCATCTTTCCGTCGATGGCGCCCAATCTAGGCGGCGGCCGGCGCCGCGGCTATGACGCGGCGCGACGCATAAGGAACAATTCGCGACAGCCGCGGCCGGTTATTTCGCGCGCCGCCGGTACTGGCTCGGCGTGACGCCGGCCCAGCGCATGAAGGCGCGCGTGAAGCTGCGCCGGTCGGAGAAGCCGAGGCGCTCGCTGATCGTCTCGAGATCGAGGCGCGGATCGTCGAGATCGCGCAGCGCGAGGCGGTAGCGCACCCGGGTTTGCAGCGCGGCGTAGGCCTCGCCCTCCTCGCGCAGGCGCCGCTGCAGCGTGCGCTCGTGCAGATCGAGCCGCCGCGCCATTTGCGCGATGCCGAGCCCGAGCAGATGCGGCTCGCGCTCGAACTGCGCCTCGACCGCGGCGATCAGCCCGCTGCGCCGCGGCAGCCGCGCGAGGCGCTGCTCGACGCGCACCTCGGCCTGATCGTGCAGCGCGGGGAAGCCACCGTCGAGCGGCGCGTCGAGCTGGGCGCGCGGCAGCTCGATGGCGTTGCAGGGCTGCGCGAACGCGACCGGAATGCGGAAGTAGCCGTCGTAGCTCGCGGCGTGCGGCGGCGCCGGATAGCGGAAGCGCAGCTGGCTGAAGCGTTCGACGTCGCCGTTCAGCAGACGCCCGAATTTGGCGATCGCCGCGAAGATCGATTCGATGAAGTAGACCGCGACCGCGCCGCCGGCCTGCGCCTCGCCGCTGCCGCGCAGCACGAGGCGCGCGAGTTCGCCGTCCTCCTCGAGCTGCACGTCGATCATCGGGTTGATCAGCGCGCGCACCCATTCGAAGACGCGCGTCGCATCGCGCAGCGTCGGGCTGGTCGCGAGGAAGGTGCCGATGTCCGGCAGATAGTCGAAGGCGAAGGTCTCGCCGAGCACGAAGGGAAAATGCTGGCCGCGCGCGCGTTCGACGCAGGCCGCCATCACCCGTTCGAGCTGCGGTCGCTGGATCGTCGCGTCCTCGAGATGGATCAGGTCGGTCTCGACGCCGAGTTGGTCGAACACCGGCTGGATGTTGAAGCCGCACAGCGCCGCCGCCTTGACCCAGTTCGGCAAGGTGATGAACGGCAGCGGTTGTTCGTGCAGCGGCGCCTGACGCATGGCGCGAGTATGCCGGACGGCCGCGCAAACGAATCGGGCCCGCTTCGCGGGCCCGGTGTCGTCGCGGCAAATCGCCGGTCGATCAGAGCTGCAGCAGCAGCTTGGCCGGATCCTCGAGGCATTCCTTGATCGTGCGCAGGCCGAGCACGGCTTCCTTGCCGTCGATGATGCGGTGATCGTAGGACAGCGCCAGATACATCATCGGACGGATGACGATCTGGCCGTCGACGACGACCGGCCGCTCGGTGATGCCGTGCATGCCGAGGATGGCCGACTGCGGGGGGTTGAGGATCGGCGTCGACATCATCGAGCCGAAGATGCCGCCGTTGGTGATCGAGAACGTGCCGCCCGACAGGTCTTCCATCGTCAGCTTGTTGGCCTTGGCGCGGGCGCCGAAGTCGCCGATCGTCTTCTCGATGCCGGCCAGCGACAGCTGATCTGCGTCGCGCAGGATCGGCACGACGAGACCGCGCTCCGAGGACACCGCGATGCCGATGTCGTAGTAGCCGTGATAGATGATGTCGCCGCCGTCGACCGAGGCGTTCAGCACCGGATACTTCTTCAGCGCCTCGACCGCGGCGCGCACGAAGAAGCTCATGAAGCCGAGCTTGACGCCGTGCGCCTTCTCGAAGTCGTTCTTGTACTTGGCGCGGATGTCCATCACCGCCTTGAGATCGACCTCGTTGAAGGTCGTCAGCATCGCCGTGGTGTTCTTCGCCTCGAGCAGACGCTCGGCGATGCGCGCGCGGATGCGCGTCATCGGCACGCGCTGCTCTTCGCGGGCGCCGAGCGCCTTGGGCGCGGCGGGCGCCGCGGCAGCGGCAGGCTTGGCGGCCGGCGCGGCGGCCGGCTTCGGCTTCGCCGCATAGGCCTTGACGTCCTCGACCGTCAGGCGGCCGCCCTTGCCGGTACCGCTGATCTGGCCCGCCGACAGGCCGAGTTCGGACAGCAGCTTGCGCACCGCCGGGCTCTGGCCGTCTTCCGACGACATTGCCGCCGGTTCCGCGCTCGCGGCCTTCGGCGCCGCGGCTTCGTTCTTCGCCGGCTCGCTCTTGGCCGGCGCGGCGGCCGCGCCCTCCTCGAGGATGCCGAGCACGTCGCCCGCCTGCACCGTCGCGCCGGCCTCGACGCGGATTTCCTTCAGCACGCCATCGGCCGTGGCCGGCACTTCGAGCATGACCTTGTCCGTTTCGAGATCGAGCATGTTCTGCTCGCGGGACACGGCGTCGCCAGCCTTGAAGTGCCAGGTCGCGATGGTCGCCGACGAGACCGACTCCGGCAGGTTGGGAACTTTGATTTCGATGGCCATCTTTGGGGATTTCCTTGTTTCGCTCTTTTGCTGTCTGTTCAAAGAACAGGGCCGGTTCACACCGGCCCCGTCATGCCCATGCGGGCAATGTTACATGCGCTTGCCGCCGGTCAATGCTTCCTGCACGACTTCGGCCTGTTCCTTCTGGTGCACCTTGAGATAGCCGACCGCGGTCGTCGAAGCGCCCTTGCGCGTCGAGTAGAACATCTGGTGCTGCGGCTGCAGGTAGGCGGCGAGGCGGTGCTTGATCTGGTACCAGGCGCCCTGGTTCTCCGGCTCTTCCTGGCACCAGACCACTTCCTTCGCATTCGGATAGGCGGCGAGCGCCCGCTCGTAGCCTTCGCGCGGGAACGGATAAAGCTGTTCGATGCGCACGATGGCGACGTTCTCAAGCTTCTGCTTCTGGCGTTCCTGCACGAGATCGAAGTAGACCTTGCCCGAGCAGAACACGATGCGCGTGACCTTCCTGGCGTCGAGTTGCTCGATCTCCTGGATCACCGGCTGGAAGCCGCCCTTGGTCAGATCGTCGAGCGTCGACACCGACAGCGGATGGCGCAGCAGCGACTTCGGCGTCATCACGATCAGCGGCAGGCGCAGCGAGCGCTTCATCTGGCGACGCAGCATGTGGAACATCTGCGCCGGCGTCGACGGCACGCAGACCTGCTGGTTGTTCTCGGCGCACAGCTGCAGGAAGCGTTCGAGGCGGCCCGACGAGTGCTCCGGACCCTGGCCTTCGTAGCCGTGCGGCAGGAACACGGCGAGGCCGCAGAGTCGCGCCCACTTGGCGTAGCCGGACGAGATGAACTGGTCGAACAGCACCTGCGCGCCGTTGGCGAAATCGCCGAACTGCGCTTCCCAGATCACCAGCGAATCCGGATCGGTCGTCGAGTAGCCGTACTCGAAGCCGAGCACGCCCTCTTCCGACAGCAGCGTGTCGTTGACGACGAAGCCGTACTTGTCCGGCACCAGGTGGCGCAGCGGCGTGTAGCGCTGGCCGTTCTTGACGTCGTGAATCGTCGCGTGGCGGTGGAAGAACGTGCCGCGGCGCGTATCCTGGCCGGACAGGCGCACGTGGAAACCGTCCTTGACCAGCGCGGCGTAGGCCATCGTTTCGGCGAAGCCCCAGTCCATCGGCAGTTCGCCGGCCGCCATCTTGGCGCGGTCTTCCCAGATCTTGGCGACGCGCGGATGCAGCGTGAAGCCTTCCGGCAGCTTCAGCAGCTGGTCGGACAGCGCCTGGATCGACTTCTTGCTGAGCGTCGTGTCGGTGACGGTGTCCCAGGTGCCCTGGCTGTACTTCGACCAGTTGACGGTGTGCTTGTTGCCGACCAGGCCGAGCGTCGTGCGCACGATGTTCTCGCCCTTGTCGAGGCCATCGCGATAGGCCTTGACCAGCTGGTCGGCCTCGCCCTTGGCGATCGTGCCTTCCTCTTCCAGCTTCTTCGCGTACAGGGTCAGCGTCGTCGGATGCTTCTTGATGACTTCGTACATCACCGGGCTGGTCACGCTCGGCTCGTCGGCCTCGTTGTGGCCGAGGCGGCGGTAGCAGCAGATGTCGACGATGACGTCCTTGTGGAACTCGTTGCGGAAGTCCATCGCCAGGCCGGTGACGAAGGTCACCGCTTCCGGATCGTCGCCGTTGACGTGGAACACCGGCGCTTCGAGCATCTTGGCGAGATCGGTGCAGTAGCGCGAGGTGCGCACTTCCTTGCGGCGCTGCGCCTCGATCGGGTCCGGCGTGGTGAAGCCGATCTGGTTGTTGACGATCAGGTGCACGGTGCCGCCGGTCGCGTAGCCCTTGGCCTGCGACAGCTGCAGCGTCTCCATGACCACGCCCTGGCCGGCGAAGGCCGCGTCGCCGTGGATCAGCACCGGCACGATCTTCTGGCCGGCCTCGTCGCCGCGTCGCGTCTGGCGCGCCTTGACCGAGCCCTCGACGACCGGGTTGACGATCTCGAGATGCGAAGGGTTGAAGGCCAGCACCAGGTGCAGGCGCTTGCCGTCGACATCGACGTCGGTCGAGAAGCCCATGTGGTACTTGACGTCGCCGGCGCGCGACAGCGCCTCGACCGAGTACTTGCCCTCGAACTCGGCGAACAGGTCCTTCGGCGACTTGCCGAGCGTGTTGATCAGCACGTTGAGGCGGCCGCGGTGCGCCATGCCGATGACGATTTCCTCGACGTCGCGCGCCGCGCAGGCGCGCAGGATTTCGTCCATCGCCGGCATCAGCGAGTCGCCGCCTTCCAGCGAGAAGCGCTTCTGGCCGACGTACTTGTTGTGCAGATAGCGCTCGAGGCCTTCGGCGGCGACGAGATGCTTGAGCACCTCGCGCTTGCGCGCGGCGGGCAGCTTGGGCTGGAACGCGACGGCTTCGAGGCGGCTCTGGATCCAGCGCTTTTCGCTGGTTTCCGTCAGGTACATGTACTCGGTACCGATGGTGTCCGTGTACGTGGCCTTGAGGATGCGGATGATCTCCTTGAGCGGCAGGCGATCGTTGCCGGCGGCGAGCGTCCCGGTGTTGAACACCGTTTCCATGTCCTCGGGGCCGAGACCGTGGAACGCCGGATCGAGATCCTCGATCGGCTCGACCGGCGACAGGCCCAGCGGATCGAGCCTGGCGGCCTGGTGGCCGCGCATGCGGTAGTAGTTGATCAGGCGCAGCACGCCGGCCTGCTTCTCGGCGGCCTTGGCATCGAAGCCGGCCTCGGCGGCGACCACGCGGCGCGGCTCGCGGGCGAGCCGCTCGAAGCGCGCGACCACTTCGCTGTGCGGCGTCTCGCGCGGCCCGGTCTTGTCCTGGATCAGGCGGAAGTACGCCCGCCAGCTCGGATCGACCGATTCCGGGTCGTCGAGGAACTGTTCGTAGAACGCTTCGACATAGGGCGCGTTGGCGCCGTTGATCGAAGACGACTCAATGAAGCTCTGATACTTGCTGGTCGCCATGATTGCGTAGTGCTCGTCTGTGTGTTCGTGTCACCCCGGCTGTTTCAGCATCGTTTGAGAACTTCGTTGTCCGTTCGCGAAGCTTTACGCCTTGGCCCGCTTCTTGTCCTGCTCGTGCCAACCCGCGGTCAGGTCGGTGAGGTAGCGGCGGAAGTCTTCCGCCAGCTCGGGATGTTTGAGTCCGAATTCGACGTTGGCGCGCAGGTAGCCGAGCTTCGAGCCGCAGTCGTGGCGGATGCCCTCGAATTCATAGGACAGCACGGTCTGCTCGTTGAGCATCAGGCTGATGGCGTCGGTCAGCTGGATTTCGCCGCCGGCGCCGCGCTGCGTGCGCTCGAGCAGCTTGAAGATGCGCGGCGTCAGGATGTAGCGGCCTACGACGGCGAGATTGCTCGGCGCGTTCTCCGGCTTCGGCTTCTCGACCATCTTCTTGATTTCCGACAGGCCCGGGCCGATCGGCTGCACGTCGACGATGCCGTAGCTCGACACGTCTTCCTGCGGCACGCGCTGCGTGGCGAGCACGCTGGTGCCGTACTGCTGATACACGCGGTGCATCTGCGACAGGCAGGGCTGCAGGCGGCCGTCGATGAGATCGTCGGCGAGGATCACGTAGAAGTCCTCGTCGCCGACCGCCGGCCAGGCCTGCAGCACGGCGTGGCCGAGGCCCAGCGCCTCGGCCTGGCGGATGTAGATGCAGGTGACGCCCGGCGGCACGATGTCCTGCACGGTTTCGAGCAGCTTGTTCTTGCCGCGCGCGGCCAGCTCGGCCTCGAGCTCGTAGGCCTTGTCGAAGTGATCCATGATGGAATTCTTCGAGCGGCCGGTGATGAAGATGAGTTCCTGGGCGCCGGCGCTGATCGCTTCCTGGACGGCGTACTGGATCAGCGGCTTGTCGACGACCGGCAGCATTTCCTTGGCGCTCGCCTTGGTCGCGGGCAAGAAGCGGGTGCCGAGACCGGCAACGGGAAAGACCGCCTTGCGGATACGCATGAGAACTCCTTGAGGTCGATTATTTTAGCGCAGCATGCCGGACAAATGGACCTTATCCGAATTGCGGGAAAGCATCGCAAATTCGATATACCCGCGGGAAGAATGCGCCGCCCGGCCCTCCCCGGCGGCGCCGTGCGCGAACTTCAGCGCCGCGCGGCCGGGCAGGAACAAGGGCTGGCGGAACTGCACGTCGAGCAGTTTCGGCTCGCCCTCGAGGCGGTCGGCGAGCAGCGCCGCGCAGTGCGCCGCCGACCACATGCCGTGCGCGATGTGGCGCTTGAAGCCGAACAGCCGGGCCGGCAGCGGCGCCAGATGGATCGGATTGAAATCCTTGCCGACCTTGGCGTAACGGCGGCCGATGTCGCCCGGCGCGTCGATCGCAATGTACTCGGACAGGCTGGCCGGCAGCGGTGCCGGCTTGGCCGCCGGCTCCTTCGGGCCGGGGATGCGGAACAGCGTGGTCATGACTTCGTTCCACACTTCGGTGCCGTCGACGCTGACGCTCGACACGATGTCGAACTCGAGGCCCTGGCGCACTTCGCGCGCCTCGCCGAGGCGCACGTCGAAGTCGTAGCTTTCGCCGCTGCCGAGCCCGCGCACCTGCTCGATGCGGTTGCGCACGTGCACCAGGCCGAGCAGCGGCAGCGGAAACTGCGGCTGCGTCATCAGGTGCAGATGCAGCGCCGCCGCCATGACGTGCGGAAACGTGATCGGCAGGGTGTGGCCGTCGGCGAAGCCGCACACGGCGCGATAGTCGGCGAGCTGCTTGGCCGACGCCCGCACGCCCTTCACCTGCACGCCGTACTGCGGGATGCGCGGCTTGCCCCGGGGGCGGCGCAGCACCGTCGAAGCGGCTTTGAGGTAAAGGCCTTCGGCGGAAGGCAGCTTGGCAAGCGTGGCGTTCATCTGGGAAATCCCTGGTGTCGAAAGAGTGACCGATGATGGGCGATCAATGATGGTGCGCCGGCCGTGAACTCCTGCTGACAGCGAGGAACGTTCCTACGGCAGTTGCCGGTCGATCAGCAGATCGACCGGCGTGCCGGCCTCGGCGCGGCTGGCAGGATGCCGGCCTTCGAGGTCGCCGGACAGCGCCTCGGCGCCAGCGCCGCTGGTCAAACGGGCCGTGACGACCCAGCGCCCGAAGCTCGACAGCTTCATCGCCGGCAGCATCGCCATGCTGTCGTCGAGCGTGACGGTCAGCGGCAGCGTCGGCGAAGCGATGCGCTGCACGGCGAGCGGCATCGGCGGCCCGTCCTCGGCCTTGGCGAAGACCAGCAGCGTCATGCCCGGCTTGAGCTGCGCGCGCAGGGCGTCGGCGAGGCGCACGTTCACGGTCAGGCGCAGGCCGGCCGCCGCCGGCGGGCCGGCCTTTTTCGGCGGCAGCGTCTGTCCGGCCTTCTGCGCGAGCTGCGGCAACTGCTGTTCGAGCACGGCGGAGACGTCCTCCGGCAGCTCCTGGTCGCGCAGCGCGAGCCAGTGGCGGTAGGCGGTCGCCGCATCGCCGGCCTGCAGCGCGGCCAGGCCGGCGTACCAGAGCGCTTCCGCGTGGCCGGGGTCGAGTTGCAGCGCCTGCTCGAACAGCGCCCGCGACGGCCGCAGATCACGCTCCGGCGAAGCCAGGCCTTGCGCCGCACCGGCCGCGACCAGCCAGTCCGCCTGCGGCTGCTCGACGCTCAGTGCGTTGGCGCGCGCGTAGGCCTTGGCGGCCTCGGCGTAACGCTGGGTGACGACGTAGGAGCGCCCCAGCATCGCCCAGCCCTGGGCGTCGTCCGGCTGCGCCTTCAGGCGCGTTTCGAGCCGGGCGATCATGCCGTCGATCATCTGTCGCTCGGCGGCCTGCGGATCGCGCTGCGCGAGGTCGATGAGGGCACGCGTCTGCCAGTTGCCGGCGACCGCGTAGGCGAGGCCGGCGCCGACGAGCAGCACGAGCACGGCGAGCAGCGCCGCCAGCGGCCGGCGCGGCGCTTCGCCGGCCTCGGCGGTCTCGCCGGCGTCGTGCAGCAGGCGCGCGGCGGCCTCGTCGCGCAAGGGCTGCGCCGATTCGGCGTCGAGCGTGCCGGCGGCGAGATCGGCGTCGATCTCGGCGACGCGCGTTTCGTAGGCGACGACGTTGGCGCGCCGGCGGCGCACGGTCGCGGCGGTGGCCTTGCTCCACAGGGGCCGCGTCAGCCAGGCACCGGCGGCCAGCGCCAGCAGCGCCATGAGCAGCACGCTCGTCACGTTCATCGGGATTCCACGTCCGGCTTCGGCTCGCGTCGGTATTCCTCGGCCAGCAGTCGTTGCAGCGCCTCGCGATCGACGGCGGCCGGCGCCGCCACCTTGCGCGCGCGCGCGAAGCGCAGGGCGACGATCAGAGCGAACAGCAGCACGACGAAAGGCCCGCCCCACAGCAGCCAGGTCTTGGCCTTGAACGGCGGCCGGTACAGCACGAAATCGCCGTAGCGGTCGGTGAGGTATCGCTTGATCTCGGCGTCGCTGCGGCCGGCGGCGATCTGCGCCTCGACCTGCTGGCGCAGGTCGGCGGCGAGCGGCGCCGTCGAATCGGCGATCGTCTCGTTCTGGCAGACCAGGCAGCGCAGTTCGCGGATCAGCGCGTCGTAGCGTGCCTGCTGTTCATCGCTCAGCGCCGCCGCGGCCAGCGCCGGCAGCGACAGCAGCAGGACGGCGAGCGCGCGCCTCACGGCCCGGCTCCGAGCAGCGGCGCGACCTTGTCGCGCCAGACTTCTTCGCCGAGCGGCCCGATCTGCTTGTAGACGATGGTGCCGGCGGCGTCGAGCACATAGGTTTCCGGCGCGCCGTAGACGCCCCAGTCGAGGCCCATCGCGCCCTGCGGATCGGCGACCACGGTGCGGTAGGGATTGCCGTGCCGCGCGAGCCATGCGGCGCCGTCGGCGTCGCTGTCCTTGTAGTCGATGCCGATGATCTCGACGCCCTGCCCCGCGAGCCGCATCAGGAACGGATGCTCGACGCGGCAGGCCGCGCACCAGCTGGCGAAGAAATTGACGAGCACGGCGCGGCCCTTCAGGTCGGCGATCGTGTAGGGCTGTTCGGGATGGCCGAGCACGGCCAGCGAGAACGCCGGCGCCGGCTTGCCGATCAGCGGGCTCGGCACCTCGCGCGGATCGCGCTTCAGGCCGGCGGCGAACAGCACGACGAGGCCGACGAGCACCAGGGCCGGCACCACATAACGTAGACGCATCAGGCGGCGGCCTCCGCGCCGGATGTCGCGGCTTCTCGCAGCTTCGCCAGGCGGTAGCGGCGGTCGGAGGCGGCGACGAGGCCGCCGAAGGCCATGATGAAACCGCCCCACCAGACCAGACGCATCATCGGCTTGTAGTAGACGCGCAGCGCCCAGTCGCCGGCGGCGTTGTTCTTGTCGATCGGCTCGCCGAGCGCGACGTAGAGATCGCGCAGCGCGTTGTGGTCGACCGAGGACTCCGTCATCAGCTGCCCGGTCGCGTGATAGAGGCGTTTCTCGGGCGTCAGCGTGGCGACGGTGCGCCCGTCGCGGCGCACTTCGACCGTGCCGTGATCGGCATCGTAGTTCGGCCCGCGGCGCGGCTCGGTGCCCTGGAACAGGAAGTCATAGCCGGACAGCGTCGCCGCCTGCCCCGGCCCGAGGCGCACGTCCTTCTCGACGCTGTAGAGGCTGACGAAGCTGATGCCGAGCACCCAGACGCCGAGGCCGAGATGCGCGATGGTCATGCCCCAGACCGCGCGCGGGATCTGCGTCAGGCCCTGCAGGCGATCGCGCCGGGCGCGCACGCGGCGCACGATCTCCTGCAAGGCGGTGACGATGACCCACAGCGCCAGCATGCCGCCGGCGATCGCCACGAGCTTGGTCGGGTGGCCGAGCAGCCAGGGCAGCGCGAGACCGAGAACGACGGCGATCGCCGCCGGCGCGCGCATGCGCTTCCAGACTTCGCGCGCCTTCGCCCGCTTCCAGCCGACCGCCGAGGCGAACCCGACCAGCACGGCGAGCGGCGCCGTCAGCGGAATGAACACGGCGTTGAAGTACGGCGGACCGACCGACACCTTGCCGGCGTTCAGCGCGTCGATCACCAGCGGATAGAGCGTGCCGAGCAGCACCGCGGTCGCGGCGACCACGAGGAACACGTTGTTGAGCAGCAAGAGCCCCTCGCGCGAGAACAGCGCGAAGTCGGCCTGCGACACGAACTTCGGCGCACGCCAGGCATAGAGCGTGAAGGCGATGCCGAGCACGATCGCCAGGAACGTCAGGATGAACACGCCGCGCGCCGGATCGGTGGCGAAGGCGTGCACGGAGACCAGCACGCCGGAGCGCACCAGGAAGGTGCCCAGCAGCGACAGCGCGAATGCGAGAATCGCCAGCAGCACGGTCCAGGCTTTCATCTGGTCGCGCTTCTCGGTGACGGCGAGCGAATGGATCAGCGCGGTGCCGACCAGCCAGGGCATGAACGAAGCGTTCTCGACCGGATCCCAGAACCACCAGCCGCCCCAGCCGAGCTCGTTGTAGGCCCACCAGGAGCCGAGCGTGATGCCGCAGGTGAGGAACAGCCAGGCCGTCGTCGTCCACGGCCGCGTCCAGCGCGCCCAGGCGGCGTCGAGGCGGCCGGAGATCAGCGCGGCGATGGCGAAGGCGAAGGCCACCGAGAAGCCGACATAGCCCATGTACAGCATCGGCGGATGGATGACGAAGCCCGGGTCCTGCAGCAGCGGATTGAGGTCGCGGCCATCCTCCGGCACCGGGAAGTTCAGGTCGAAGGGATTCGAGGTGAGCAGGATGAACAGCAGGAAGCCGATCGACAGCGCGCCGAGCACGGCGAGCGCGGTGGCGACGAGGTCCGGCGGCAGGCGGCGGTTGAACACCGACACCGCCGCGCTCCAGCCGCTCAGCATCAGCATCCACAGCAGCATCGAGCCTTCGTGCGCGCCCCATACCGCCGTCGCGCGGTAGACCAGCGGCAGATCGGAATGGCTGTTGGCGGCGACGTAGGCCACCGACCAGTCGCGGGTCACGAAGGCATAGCTCAGGCACAGGTAGGCGGCGAAGATCAGCGCGAACTGCGTCTGCGCCGCCGAACCGGCGACCGCCATCAGGCGACGATCGCGGCGGACGACGCCGAGCGCCGGCACCGCCGCCTGCAGGATCGCCACGACCAGGGCCGCGATCAGCGCGAAATGACCGAGTTCCGGGATCATCGTCGCGCGCTCAGCCGGCGGCCCGCATCACCGACTTGAACGGCGCGCAGCTGTGCTTGCCGTCGGCGGTGACCAGGGATTTCGCCAGATCGGGCGGCATGTAGTTCTCGTCGTGCTTGGCGAGCACCTCGTCGGCGACGAACGTGCCGTCCTTCATCTGCCCCGTGGCGACGATGCCCTGCCCTTCGCGGAACAGGTCCGGCAGGATGCCGTCGTAGCGCACCGGCAGCGACTTCTCGCAGTCGGCGAGCGTGAACTCGACGTTCAGGCCCTCGCCGCGCTTCAGGCTGCCGACGGTGACCAGGCCGCCGAGGCGCAGGCGCGCGTGCTCGGCGACCTTGTGCTCGACGATGTCGGTCGGCGTGTAGAAATACATCATGTTCTTGCGGAAGGCGGTGAAGCCGAACACCGCCGCGAGCGCGAGGCCCGCGACCAGCGCCGCCACCGCCACCATGCGTTTCTGCCGTTTCGTCATTCGTCGTCGGCCAGGCTGTCGAGGATCGCGCGGCGGCGCAGGCGCGGCGCGATCGCGTTCCAGAGATAGATCGCCGCGGCAACGCCGAAGCTGCCCCAGACATAGGGCGCATAGCCGCCCATGCTCCAGAACTCAGGAGACATGCGCGCCTCCGTCCCGGTTCCCGGCCGCTGCCGCGAGCTGCTCGCGCACCCAGCGCGTGCCGCGCTCGCGCAGCAGCAGCTCGTTCTGCGTGCGGCGCAGGATGGCGTAGGCGCACAGCAGATAGGTGCCGAGCAGGCCCGCGTACAGCGGCCGTGCCATGTCGGCGCTGATGGCCGGCTTGCCGAACTTCAGGATCGTCGAACCCTGGTGCAGGCTGTTCCACCACTCGACCGAGAAATGCACGATCGGCACGTTGACCAGGCCGACGATCGCCAGCAGCGCACAGGCGCGCGCCGCGGCGCGCGCATCCTCGAAGGCGGCGTGCAGGCCGATCACGCCGAGGTAGAGAAACAGCAGCACGAGTTCCGAGGTCAGCCGCGCGTCCCAGACCCAGTACGCGCCCCACATCGGCTTGCCCCACAGCATGCCGGTCAGCAGCGCCAGCGCCGTGAAACTCGCCCCGACCGGCGCGCTGGCGATCATCACGCACTCGGCGAGCTTCATGCGCCAGATCAGCGCCACCGCGCCGGCGACCGCCATCAGCACATAGAGCGAGAGCGACACCGCCGCCGCCGGCACGTGCACGTAGATCACGCGAAAGGCGTCCTTCTGCTGGTAATCCGCCGGCGCCAGCACCAGGCCGCCGTACCAGGCGTAGGCCAGGAGCAGCAGCGCGGCGACGCCCAGCCACGGCGCGAGACGCTCGGCGAAGCGGTAGAAGCTCGGCGGCGAGCCGAGGCGATGGAACCAGGTCCAGTTCATGGACGTTTGCACTGACGTTGGTCGTTGGCTATTCGAAGGCATTGCGCAGAGCGGCGGCGGCAAGCCACGGCAGCACGGTCAGCGTCAAGGTCAAAATGGCGGCCAGAAAGTATAGCGGAGCGCCTGCATCCAGACCCTGCTGCGCGGCGCGCACCGCGCCGGCGCCGAAGATGATGACCGGCACGATCAGCGGCAGCACCAGCACCGGCAGCAGCGCGCCGCCGCGCGGCAAGCCGACCGTCAGGGCGGCGACAAACCCGCCGATGAAGCTCAGGCACGGCGTGCCGAGCGCGAGGCCGAGAACCAGCGGACCGAGCGCCGCCGCCGGCAACCCGAGCATGGCCGCCAGCGGCGCCGCCAGCAGCACGATCGGCAGGCCGCTGAGCAGCCAGTGCGCGAGACTTTTGACGAATACCGCGAAGCTCAGCGACGTGCCGCTGACCAGCAGCTGCTCGAGCGTGCCGTCCTCCTGGTCGGCGCGGTAGAGGCGCTCCAGCGACAGCAGCGCGGCGAGCAGCGCGCCGACCCACAGCACCGCCGGCGCGAAGGCGGCGAGCTGCGGATCGTTCGGCCGCGCGCCGAAGCCGAACAGCGTCACGACGATGACGAAGAACAGCGGCGGCATCAGCCATTCGGCGCGGGCGCGCGCCGCCAGCTTCAGCTCGCGCGCGAAGATGGCGACGAAGGCGCTCACAGCACGAGCTCGCGCGCCTGCAGCGGTGCCGGCAGCGCCTGGTGGCTGGTCATGAGAATGGCGCCGCCCTGCGCCAGATGCGCCCCGGCCAGCTGCGCGAACAGCGCCAGGCCGCCGGCATCGAGACCGTCGAGCGGCTCGTCCAGCAGCCACACCGGCCGCCGCTGCAGCAGCAGGCGCGCCAGCGCGGTGCGCCGCTTCTGGCCGGCCGACAGCTGGCGGCAGGCGCGCAGGCGCGCGCGCGGCGGCAGCTGCAGACGCTCGAGCGCCGGAGCGATTGCCGCCGTCGCGGCGCCGTTGATGCCGCACCAGAAGCGCAGGTTCTCGAGCGGCGACAGCTGCGGGTTGAGACCGTTGCGGTGGCCGAGCCAGTGGGGCTGCGCGTCGGCCGGCTGCCAGACGATCGTGCCGGCGCCGCGGCGCAGACCGGCCAGCGTCTCGAGCAGCGAGGTCTTGCCGACGCCGTTGGCACCGCGCAGATGCACGAGCTCGCCGGCGTCGAGACGCAGCGCGAAATCGCGCAACAGCGCGCGATCGCCGCGGGTCACGGTGAGCGGATCGGCAGTCAGTAGAGGCACAGGCGCACGGCCGGATGAAAAAACGCCGCGTAGTGTACGGGATGGGGCCGCGCGCCGAGCCGATCTGGATCAATCGGCGGCGCGATCGTCGCCGCGCGAAGCATTAAAATGCGCGGCTCTGCCGCATGCCACTACCGGACTCCCTCTCTTGAGCGCTCAACTGATCGACGGCAAGGCCGTCGCCGCCGCCGTCCACGAACGGGTCCGCGTCGCCGTCGCCGAGCGCCTGGCCGCCGGCAAGCGCGCGCCGGCCCTCGCTACCGTGCTGGTCGGCGCCGACCCGGCCTCGGAAATCTACGTGCGCAACAAGCGCCTGACCTGCGAGAAGGTCGGCATCCGCTCGGTGCCGATGCATTTCGACGCCGGCATCGGCGAAGCCGAGCTGCTGGCCGCGGTCGACGCGCTCAACGCCGACGACGACATCGACGGCATCCTCGTGCAGCTGCCGCTGCCGGCGCACATCAATGCCATCCGCGTCACCGAGCGCATCCGCGCCGACAAGGACGTCGACGGCTTCCATCCCTACAACATCGGCCGGCTCGCGCAGCGCATTCCCAGCCTGCGGCCGTGCACGCCGTTCGGCGTCATCGAGCTGCTGAAATCGACCGGCGAGACCTTCAAGGGCAAGCGCGCCGTGGTCGTCGGCGCCAGCAACCACGTCGGCCGGCCGATGATGCTGGAGCTGATGCTGGCCGGCGCCACCGCGACCTGCTGCCACCGCTTCACGCGGGACGTCGCCGGCGAAGTGATCCGCGCCGACATCGTCGTCGCCGCGGTCGGCAAGCCGCGCATGGTGCAGGGCAGCTGGATCAAGCCGGGCGCGACGGTGATCGACGTCGGCATCAACCGCCTGCCCGACGGCAGGATCTGCGGCGACGTCGACTTCGATGCCGCCAGGGAGCGCGCCGCCCACATCACGCCGGTGCCCGGCGGCGTCGGCCCGATGACGGTGGCGATGCTGATGCAGAACACGCTGACCGCCTGCGTCGCGCGCGACGGCCACGGCATCGACTGAAGACCGGCGCGGCTGCTCAGCGACGCAGTGCCAGCGCCTCGCGGGCGCTGAAGCGCACGAACAGCACCATGCCGACGAAATCGGCGGCCGCCAGCGCGGCGAGGCCGAACAGCAGGCCGCGCTGCGCCGGAGCCGCGTAGCCGCCGGACAGCAGCAGCGCACAGTAGAAGACCAGCAGCATGCTCGCCCACTTGCAGGTGTAGAGGCTGCCGCGCAACAGGCCGGGCAGCGGCACGAACAGCAGCAGCGCCGAGGCGATGCCGAGGCGCGACGGCACGGCGATCAGCAGCAGGATGATCAGCGCCAGGTGCGCGGCGATCGTCAGTGCGTGCATCCAGCGGCTCAGCAACATGCGCGGCGCGGCGTCGGCGACGCTCATGGCGCGAGCTTCAGGGCGACGCGCGCGACGCGCGCGCCGAGCGCGAGGCACAGGGCCTCTTCGTCCCTGGTCAGCGCGCGCGGTTGCGCGCCGGTGCCGGCATGGTGACTGGCGCCATACGGCGTGCCGCCGGCGGCCGTCGCCGACAGCGCCGGCTCGCTGTACGGCAGGCCGACGAGCAGCATGCCGTGATGCAGCAGCGGCATCATCATCGTCAGCAGCGTCATCTCCTGGCCGCCGTGCAGCGAGCTGGTGGACGTGAACACCGCACCCGGCTTGCCGGCGAGCGCGCCGGACAGCCACTGCGCCGAGGTGCCGTCGAGGAAGTGCTTCAGCGGCGCCGCCATGTTGCCGAAGCGCGTCGGGCTGCCGAGCACGAGGCCCGCGCATTCGACGAGATCGCGCGGTTCGGCGTAGGGCGGACCGTCGTCGGGCACGGCCGGGCCGCGCTGCGCGTGATCGGCGGTCACCGGCGGCACCGTGCGCAGGCGCGCCGCCGCGCCGGGCACCGATTCGACGCCGCGCGCGATCAGCCGCGCCATCTTCGCCACCGAGCCATGGCGCGAGTAATAGAGGACAAGGATTTCGGTCATCACGGATCGCCGTTCGCGGGCGCGCATTGTAGAGGCACCGCGCCCTTCGCCGCCGGCGCAGACGCGGTGCCGCGGCCGCGCCCTCGAGCGCATCCGCGCTCGGCGCGCCGCACCGGGCACGCGTCACCGCGGCGTCAGTTGAATGATCCGTTTTAGACAGAATAGAATTATTCCTATTATCGATAACGTTTGGATTCAGCACCGTATGCGCAGATCGGCGGCAGTGGCAGCGTGCATTGCGACCCTCGCGGGCGGCATGAGCGGAGTGGCGCAGGCGGACGAGCCGATCTTCGGCTACATCTACACGACCGATCTGCTGCCGCAGGGCAAGACCGAGATCGAGCAGTGGGCGACGGAGCGCGAAGGCCGCTCGCAGGGCAGCTTCCACCTGCTGCAGACGCGCACCGAGCTGTCCTACGGCCTCAGCGACAACCTGCAGATCTCGGGCTACGCGAACCTCGCCTGGGCCAGCGTCAATCACAACACGCCGTCCGGCGAAACCGCGCCGCCGGAGGTGTTCGCCGACTACGACGCCGACCCGGACGCGCGCTTCCGCCAGTTCCGCGTCGAGAGCTTCTCGTTCGAAGCGCTGTACCGCTTCCTCAGCCCCTACACCGATCCGGTCGGCGCGGCGCTGTATCTGGAACCGTCGATCGGCCCGCGCACGCGCGAGCTGGAGGCGCGCCTGATCCTGCAGAAGAACTTCCTCGACGACCGCCTGATCTTCGCCTTCAACACCACGCTCGGCTACGAGTGGCGCTATCTGCAGGGCGATCCGTCGGCCGATCCCGCGTCGGACGATTTCAGGGATCACTGGGACAAGGAGACCGACGTCAACTTCGGCCTCGCCGGCAGCTACCGCTTCGTGTCGAACTGGTCGGCCGGTCTCGAACTGCAGAACGAACGCGAATGGGCCGACCTCAATCCGTTCAAGTCGGAGAACCGCACCAACTCGGCCTGGTACTTCGGTCCGACCCTGCACTACGCGAACGAGCACTTCTTCGCGACCGGCACCATCCTCAAGCAGCTGCCCTGGGCGCAGGACTATGCCAACAGCGGCGCCGACAGCTTCACGGTGCACGGCATCACCAACGCCGACGACTTCGAGAACTACCGCTTCCGCCTCAAGCTCGGCTACTACTTCTGAGTAAGCCGCTTGGCCATGCGCACATCCTTCTATCTGCTGCCGATCGCCCTGCTCGCCTCCGGCGCCGTGCAGGCGACGACCTATCTCACCGTCGACCAGGCGCAGGCGCAGATGCTGCCCGGCGCCACGCTCACGCAGGACTTCCGCCAGCTCACGCCGGCGCAGATCGCCGCGATCCGCAAGGACTCGGGGCAGTCGCCGCTCAACGATCAGCTGAAAGCCTGGCGCGCCAGCGACGGCAGCTGGTTCATCGTCGACGAGGTCGTCGGCAAGCACGAGTTCATCACCTTCGCGGTGACGATCGACGGCGGCGGCGCGGTGCGGCGCGTCGAGGTGCTCGATTACCGCGAGGCCTACGGCTCGCAGGTGCGCGAAGCGGCCTGGCTGGCGCAGTTCGTCGGCAAGAAGCGCGGCGCACCGCTGGCCCTTGGCGACGACATCAAGAACATCTCCGGCGCCACGCTGTCCTCCAAGCACATCAGCGACGGCGTGCGGCGCCTGCTGTCGACGTATGCCATCGTCCTCGCGCCCGGCGCCACCGCTTGAGAGAGCCCGACCGCTGCTCGGCACGCTGGTCCGCATCAGCGTCGAGTTGGAGGACGACGCGCAGGCGCGGCACGCCGTCGAGGCCGCGTTCGCCGAAATCGCGCGCGTCCACCGCCTCATGACCTTCCACGAGGCGGACAGCGATCTCGGCCGCCTGAACCGGGCGGCGCCCGGCCTTGCCGTCGAGGTCGACACCCGCACCGCCGAAGTCCTGCAGACGGCGCTCGCCTTCGCACGGCAGTCGGACGGCGCCTTCGATCCCACGGTCGGCGCCGAGGCGGTCGCCGCCGGTGCGCTGCCGCGCCCGGCGGACAGCGACGCCGCCGATCCTGTCGCCGACTGGCATGACGTCCACATCGAGGGATGCGCGGTGCGCCTGCGCCGCAAGGCCTGGCTCGATCTCGGCGGCATCGCCAAAGGCTATGCCGTCGACCGCGCGATCGGCGTGCTGCAAGGCCATGGCGCGCAGCGCGCCTGCGTCGATGCCGGCGGCGATCTGCGCGTGCTCGGCACCGATCACGCCGTGCGCCTGCGCGTCGACGGTTCGCCGCAGCTGCCGCTGCTGCTGATCGACGATGGCGCCGTCGCGTCGAGCGGCGGCGATCCTTCGCTGCAGACCCCGCATTTCCACGCCGCGCGGCGCGCATCGCTGCCGGCCGCGCACTTCGCGAGTGTGACGGCGCCGTCCTGCATGGTCGCCGACGCCATGACCAAGATCGTGCTCGCGCTCGGCCTCGATGCCGCGCGCCCGCTGCTGCAACAGCATCGGGCCGCGGCATACGCGTTCTCGCCGCGGCACGGCTGGCGCGCGACGACGGCGATCGCATGAGGCCGACGCATCACCGCCCGCGCCCGTCGCCGCGCCTCGGCGCGCGGCGCAAGCAGGCCTTTCACCTGATCGGCCTCGGCATCTGGCTGTCCGGCATCGCCTGGCTGGTCCTGCACTATCTGCTGCGTCGCCAGGGCGAGTTCGGCCCGGAAGCGCATCCGCTCGAACCCTGGTCGCTGAAGTGCCACGGCGCCTTCGCCTTCGCCGCCCTGTGGATGAGCGGCACGCTGTGGGCGGTGCATGTGGTCAACGGCTGGGAGCAGAAGCGGCGGCGCCTGTCCGGCGCCCTGGTGTTCGCCCTGCTGGCGCTGCTGATCGTCAGCGGCTACCTGCTCTATTACGCCGGCGACGAGGACCTGCGCAACGCCACGTCGATCGTGCACTGGGCCTGCGGTGTCGCCATCGCGCTGGCCTACGCCATCCACCGCCTCGCGCACCGCGTGTCGGCGGCCGGCGTCGAGCGGCCCTGAGCCATGCCGCCACGGCGGCTGACGGCGCATACTGCGCCCGTCCCGTCCCGGTGCCGTCGCCATGTCACGCGAACGTATCGAAAGCTTCTATTGCGCCTTCCGCCATCGCGACGCGGCGGGCATGAGTGCCTGCTACCACGACGACGCGCGCTTCAGCGATCCGGTCTTTCCCGATCTCGACGCCGGCGGCGTGCGCGCGATGTGGAGCATGCTGCTCAGCGGCGCGAAGGATCTGCGCATCGAGTTCGGCGGCATCGACGCGGACGCGCAGCAGGGCCGCGCGCACTGGGACGCCTGGTACACCTTCTCGGCGACCGGCCGGCCGGTGCGCAACCACGTCGAGACGCGCTTCGAGTTCCGCGACGGATTGATCCTGGTGCAGCGCGACGCCTTCGACTTCCACCGCTGGGCGACGCAGGCGCTCGGCCTCACCGGCCGCCTGCTCGGCGGCACGGCCTTTCTGCAACGCAAGCTGCAGGCGCAGGCCGCGCAGCGGCTCGCGCAATGGCGGCAGCGCAAGGGCTGACGGCGGTCCTGCATATCGCGTTGACGTGGCTTGCGCTCAACCGCGGCGCGCATCCGCAGGCGTGATGCCGCGCCCTGCGGCGACGCACGTGCCGGAGCGGCGCTCAACTATCAGCTGCGATACCAGCGCTGGTTCAGCGCATTGACGACCAGCATCGGGTAGTCCGGCTTGCCGTAGCTGCCGTTGTAGCGACCGAGCGCACCGATCAGGTTGCCGCGTTCCTGGTCGAGGTAGAACTTGAGGATCGTGCAGCCCATGCGCAGATTGGTGCGCACCTGAAAGAGGTTGTCGTCCGGCTTGCCGATCTCCTTGAGCCAGAACGGCATGATCTGCATCAGGCCCTGCGCGCCGGCGCTCGACACCGCGTAGCGGTTGAAGCCGCTCTCGACCTGGATCACCGCCAGCACCAGCTCCGGCGCGATCTTGGCGCGCCGCGCCTCGCTGTGCACGAGGCGCAGCAGTTCCAGGCGCTGGTCTTCGTCCGGCACGAACTTCTGCAGACGGCTCGACATGTCGACCAGCCAGACCTCGGCATCGAAGCGGTGCTCGAAGCTGTCGGCGGCGTCGATGTTCTTGGCCAGCAGCGCGCGCAATTCGGGCTCCGGCTCGCCGGTCGGGCCGGCATGCGCCGGCGCCGCCAGCGTCGCCGCCAGCAGAGCCGTCACCGCCGCGAACCGCCGCCGCATGCGCGCGACGCTTACGCCGCCAGGCGCTCGAGCACGGCGGCACTGCTCGCCGCGATCATCTCGGCCTTCTCGGCGCGCCGGTGCTTGTACTCGAACTGGGCGTTGGCGAGGCTCTTGTCGCCGATGACGATGCGATGCGGAATGCCGATCAGCTCGGCGTCGGCGAACATCGAGCCCGGTCGGTTGCCGCGATCGTCGAGCGCGACGTCGATGCCGGCCGCCAGCAGATCCCGGTACAGGCCTTCCGCCGCCTCCTTCACCGCCGCCGACTTGTCGCTGCCGATCGGACAGATGATGACGCGGAACGGCGCGATCGCATCCGGCCAGATGATGCCGCTGGCATCGTGGTTCTGTTCGATCACCGCCGCCACCAAGCGCGTCACGCCGATGCCGTAGCAGCCCATCTCCGGCGTCACCGCCTTGCCTTCGGCGTCGAGCACCGTCACGCCCATCGCCTGGGTGTACTTGGTGCCGAGCTGGAAGATGTGGCCGCCTTCGATGCCGCGGTAGAACTTGATGGTGCCGACGCCGTCCGGGCTCGGATCGCCTTCGGCGATCATGCGCAGGTCGGCCGTTTCCGGCTCGGCGCAATCGCGGCCCCAGTTCACGCCGCGCAGGTGATGGTCATCCTCGTTGGCGCCGCAGACGAAGTCGGCGACTTCCGCCGCCGCGAAATCGGCGATCAGCGGAACCGGGCAGCCGACCGGGCCGAGATAGCCGACCTCGCAGCCGAACACCTTCCGCACCTCTTCCGGCGCCGCCATCGTCAGCGGGCTCGCCACCTTCGGATGCTTGGCCGCCTTGATCTCGTTGAGCTGGTGATCGCCGCGCAGCGCGATGCCGATCAGCCCGCCTCCGGCGGCTTTGACGACCAGCAGCTTGACCTTGCCGCTCAGCGGCACGTCCATGAATTTCGCAACCTGCTCGCAGGTCTTCTGCCCGGGCGTCGACACCTTCTCGACGCGCTTGCTCGCCGCCGCGCGCGGCGTGCCGCTCGGCCGGGTCTCCGCCGCCTCGACGTTCGCCGCGTAGCTGCCGCCCTGCGCGACCGCGAGCAGGTCCTCGCCCGAGCCGGCGAGGATGTGGAACTCCTCCGACAGCGCGCCGCCGATGTTGCCGGAGTCGGCCTTCACCGGACGGAACTCGGCACCGAGGCGCGTGAAGATGCGGATGTAGGCCTCGCGCATGTTCAGATATTCGCGATGCAGGTCCTCCGCCGTCATGTGGAACGAGTAGGCGTCCTTCATCAGGAACTCGCGCGAGCGCATCACGCCGAAGCGCGGGCGGCGCTCGTCGCGGAACTTGGCCTGGATCTGGTAGAGGTTGACCGGCAGCTGGCGATAGCTGCGGAAGTCCTGGCGGAAGTGATGGCAGACCACTTCCTCGTGCGTCGGCCCCAGGCAGAAATCGTTCTGGTGACGATCCTTGAAGCGCAGCATCTCGGGGCCCATCTGATCCCAGCGGCCGGACTCCTGCCACAGCTCGGCCGGCTGCACCGAGGGCATCAGCATCTCCAGCGCGCCGGCGCGGTTCATCTCCTCGCGCACGATGGTGGCGATCTTGGTCAGCGTGCGCAGACCTATCGGCAACCAGCTGTACAGGCCGCTGCCGAGCTGGCGGATATAGCCGGCGCGCAGCATCAGCTGATGGCTGACGACCTGCGCGTCGGCCGGCGTTTCCTTGGAGGTGGACAGCGGGAATTGCGTGAGACGCATGGCGGGCAACCGGCTTTCGATCGTTTTCGTAGGGACTGCTGAAGGCGCGGATTGTAGCGTCCGCCATACGTCCATGGCGCGATGCCCGCCCGTCCGGCGTCATCGCCCCGCATGCGTCTGCGATGCGCGGCGCGCGACTTCGGAAGGCAGTGGAGCGCATCGCAGAGCGCGCCGTACACGCATCGCGCCTGTGTCGCTTCGCGAAAATCCTTTGCGCAACACATGGCGATGCGATAGCTTTCTCACGCTGCGCATCTTTCATGGAATCGGATGCGATGCGTCACAGAGTTCCGCTCATGGCGAGCAGAACACAGGAAGCTTGATCAATTGAGGGAGTCAGTCGATGGGTGATGAACAGAACGCCACCAAGTCCACCGCCATTCCGCCGCCGGCGGTTGTCGTGGCGCCGGTGAAGAAGGCCGTGAAGAAGGTGAAGAAAGCTGCCAAGAAAGCCGCCAAGGCCGTGAAGAAGGCAGCGAAGAAGGTCGCCAAGAAGCCGGCGAAGAAAGCGGCCAAGAAGGCCGTGAAGAAAGTCGCCAAGAAGGCTGCCAAGAAGCCGGCGAAGAAGGCCGTGAAGAAGGTCGCCAAGAAGGCTGCCAAGAAGCCGGCGAAGAAAGGCAAGAAGAAGTAAGAGCCGCGAGGCTCGCTGCGAAGCGGCGGACCGCGAGGTCCGCCGCTTTTTTATTGGCCGCCGCCTTCGCTCGTCTTCTGGCAGCGCGGCGTGTCGATTTCGCGCGGCACGAGGGCGCTGCCGTCGACCCGCCAAGCCACGCGGCATTCGAGCTCGGCGGCGATCGCCGCGGCGTCCCGCGCCTCGTAGCGCAGCGGCCACAGGTGGGCGACGCCGTCGCGGCCTGTACTCAGGATGTCGGCGCCGTCCGGCGTGAACACCGCGGCGCGCCACTGGATCAGGCCGTCGTGCGCGAGGAACGAATCCAGCAGCTCGCCCTTGTCGGCATCCCAGATCTTGATCACGCCATCACGCCCGGCGCTCAGCGCAAAGCGGCCATCCGGGCTGAAGACCGCGGTCTCGACGGCATTGGTGTGCCCGCCGAGCGTCAGCAGGCGGTCGTCGGCCAGCCGCCAGACACGTATCGAATTCGACGTTTCGGCAAGCACGACCTGCCGGGCATCCGGGTCAAAGGCCGCCGTCCAGAAGTACGCCGCCGAAGGATCGTGCAGCTGCTTGACGATGTGCCCGTCGCTCGCATCGAGCACGAAGGCGAATCCCTGCTGGCCCGCCACCAGCAAGAGGCGGCCGTCGCGGCTGAAGGCGGCGCTCGCCAGCTCCAGCTCGCCCGACGGCAAGTGCACCGCCCAGCGCTCGTCGCCATGCTGGAGATCGACGAGGCGCATCCGCCCGCGCGCGCCGGTCGCGAGCAGCGCACCGTGCGGCGCCATCGCATAAGCCTGCAGCTCACCGCTCGGCAAGGCGAGCCGCAGGCTGCCATCGCGCAGATCCCAGACGCGCAGCGAGGCATCTTCGATCTCGGCGGCGAGAAAGCGGCCGTCGGCGTCGAACTGCAGGCTGGTGGCCCGCCCGACGCCCTTGAAGCGTCGCGCGGTGCGACCGCTCCCGACTTCGCTGAGGACCACACTCCCGTCGGGCGAGCCCGTCGCGAGAAGGCGGGCGTCGGATGTGAACGTGGCACTGCTGACGAAACGCTGTGGAATCGCCAGCGCGCGCAGCTTGCGCAGCGGCGCGCGCTGCCACAGCGCGCCGCCGCCGGATGCTTCACTGACGAACAGCAGGTGGCCATCGGCGCTCAGCGCGGCGGCAGGTGCCTTGCCGGGCGGTGCCGAGCCGAGCCCGGCGCGCGCGCTGTCAGGCAGGGACCAGACGACGATCGACCCGTCCGGGCCGTTGCTGATCAGGCGTTGCGCATCGTCGGCATAGTGAAAGTTCACGGCTGAACCCATGTGCCCGTCGAGTGTGTAGGACTCCTGACCCGACGCCGCATCGAACATCGTCAGTCGCCCTTCGACCATCTGTCCGAACTGGCGCCCATCCGAGCGCAGCATCACGACGTTGCCACCCGCGCCGAAGTACTTGCTGGCGTAGACCAGCGCACCGCTGCGGCCATCCCAGATCGCCGCGGCGCCGCGGCTGACACTGAGCAATCGAGAGCCATCGTCGTCGAACTGCAGATCGGTGATCGTGCGGCGATGCCCGGCGCTCACCAGGACCGTGCCCTGCACCGCATCCCAGACCCGCACGGCGCCGTTGATGGTGCCGCCCGCCACGACGCCACAGCCGACCGACGACGCCAGCATCGTCAGCGGGCCACCGACGCCGACGAAGCGACGGCGCAGCGCACCGCTGACGATGTCGCGCAACTCGAGAGCACCGTCGCGTCGTCCGGCGAGCACCGAGCGGCCGTCGCGACAGAGGCGGGCAACGCCGTAGTTGCCGGCAATGCGCCTTTGCACGACGAAGTTCGCGGCAGACGCCAGCTCGCCGACAACGACGGCGCCGTCGGCGTCGACGAAAGTGAAGTGACGATCGTCATCGGCGACCGGCGGCATGGAAACGCCGCTGGAATTCGGACCGAGCTCGACGCGTGCTCGCAGCGCGCCGCTGCGAGCGTCGAATAGCTGCAGCCAGCGGCCATGCAGCTTCGAATCCTCGTGATGCAGCCAGATCAGCCCGCCGCCAGGGCTGTAGCCCATCAGCCACTGCCTCAGGTCACCCAGCGCTTGCGCGAACAGCTCGGTGCCGCCCCGGCGCAGATCCAAGCCGTGCAGCACCTTGTCGGGCGTCATGGCGAAGGCCAGCGTGCCATCGCGGTTGATGTCGAGGCTCAAGGGCGCTTGCTTCAGCTTGATGCGCAGCTCCTGCGCATCGACGACGCGCATCGCCTTGCCGAGCATGTAGCGCAGCGCCGGCGTGTCGACACCTTCGCGATAGACCTCGTTCAGATAGACCGCGGCACGCGCTTCGTTGTGCGCCAGCAGTTCCTCGCGGCCGCTCTCGTAGAGCTTGTTGAGCCGCACGGTCCGCGCCTGCGCTTCGAGTGCTTGGCGCTTCTCGTCCTGCTGCCAGCGCCAGCTGGCGACGGCAAGCACGATCAGCGCGATCGCGGCCGTGCCGAGCGCCAGGTGCTGCTGCATGCGCCGGCGCCGCTCGCGCCGGCGCAGGTCGTCGTAGCCCACGCCGAGCATGCCGGCGATCAGCTTCAGCACCGCGCCGTCGCGCCCGTCGGCCTGTGCGCCGACGTCGGCCGCCAGCGGCTCGGCGGCCTGCCCGCTCGGTTGTCCTTCGTCGTCGTAGTGCTGCAGCAGCGCCGGCACGAAGCAGCTGCCGCTGTCGTCGGTTTCGTCGACTTTCAGGCAGAGGATGCGCTCTTGCCGACCGAGCTTCTTGAAGGTCTCGACTTCTTCGTTGACCCAGCGCGACGCCGCGGCGTGCCGCGAGCACAGCACGATCAGGTAGCGTGATTCCTGCAGCGCACGCTGCACGACGCCGCCGAGGTCGGCCGAGCTCGGCAGTTCGTCGCGATCGCGGAATACCGGATACAACCGCCGCGGCCGTGCGCCGCTCCCGTGCGGCGCGCCGACCAGCCGGCGCGGCACGCGGTAGGTTTCCAGCTGCTTGTGCAGCCAGCGCGCCCAACCGCGGTCGTGGTGGCTGTAGCTGATGAATGCCCAGTAGCGAAAACCGTCCTGCACGCCGCCCCCGTCTCCGATCCCGCTTCGCGCGCATCATAATGGCGATGGGGCAAGACCGGCGAAGGACATCGGCGAGCATGGCAGGCAGGGAGAGCGGCACTGCACTGGGCACCAGCGGCATCACCACGCTGAGCCTGCGCGACTGGCTGGCCGCCCATCGCCGCGTCGGCAGCGGAACGCGCAGCGTCACCGTCGGCGCCTGCGGCCATCTGCTCCTTTCGCGCGGCGAGATGCGACGGGCGCGCCGGCAACTCATCGAGCAGGTCCTGCCGGCACTGGTCGGCGACGGCGAACCGCGACTGTCGCTGTTCGTCGGCATGGCGCCCGGCGCCGACATGCTGTTTCTGGAGACGGCGAGCCGCTGGCTGCGCGAGCGCGGCCTGCCGTTCGCGATGACCGCGCTCCTGCCCGTGCCGGTCGAGCACCTGATCAACGACTGGGTGCTGCGCGCGCAGGACGCACAGCTGCAGATCTCGCGCGCCGGACGCAAGCGCCTCGCCGCCGAAGCCCATGCGCTGCTGCAGCACTGCACGGCGATCGTGCCCTTGTATCCGGAACGGATCGACGCGGTGACGCTGAGCTCGCGCGCTTTCCGCCAGCATCAGTATCGGCGTCTCGCCGCGATCGTCGCGCAGCACGCCGATCACGTCGTCGCGATCCTGCGCCCGCTGGCCTCCACAGAACCGGGCAGCACGGCGGAAGTCGTCGCCTGGCGGCGCCAGCCGGCCGGCATCCCGTCCGAGCTGCGCCTGCACGCGACGCATTGCGCGCTGCACGGGCAGCTGCACCTGATCGACCCTTCGCGCATCGACGCCCCCGGCAAGCTGCCGCCGGCGCCGGCCGAGCACGACGAGCTGAGTCGCGTGCTGCAGGCCGCCGAGACGGCGCGCCGCGCCGGCAACGAACTGCTGTGCAACGACATCGTCTATCGCGCCCTGAAGAATGGTCTCTCCTCGCGTCGCCTCGACTATCTGCGCATACAGGCGCTGGCCAACACCGGCAACGTGCAGATGGCGCTGAACTACTACCGCGGCCTCGATCTCGCCGACGACGAGCTCGACGAGGACTGGCTGGCGCTGCACGGCCGCCTGCAGAAGGACCTCGCGCTGCACGGCAGCGGTGACGCCGGCCAGTACGAAAGCGCCGCGCAGGCGTATCTGGACGCCTACCAGCGGCACGGCGGCTCCTACAGCGCGATCAACGCCGCCTCGATGCTGATGCTGGCCGGCAACGGCAAGGCGGCGCGCCGCTACGCGCGGATCGCGCACGAGCTGGTCGGGCGGCAGAGCGGCGGCGACGAGATCGCGCAGTTCTACCGGCTCGCCACCGAAGCCGAGGCGATGCTGCTGCTCGACGAGCCCGAGCGCTGCGCGCAATCGCTGGCCGCGGCCAACCATCTGCTGCGCGATGACATCACGCGGCGCAGCCGCACGCGCCAGCAGCTGCGCAGCCTGTGCCTGCGCCTCGGCCGCGACCCGCGTTTGCTCGACGCGCTGCGGCTGCCTCCGCTCGTGCTCCTGCAACGCGGCGATCTGCAGGCGCCCGCCGCGCCGCCGCCGGTACGCCTGCCCGCCGCGCTGCGCGCGCTGGCAACGCAGCGTGCATTGCTGCATCTGGCCTTGCATGCGCCCTACGAAGTGCATCTCGGCGAACAACTCATCGCGCGCGGCGCGCGCCTGTACCTGACCTTGCCGGCGCCGCCGTCCGAGCTGGCCCGCTCCTGGCGCGGCCACGACAGCGGCATCGCGCAACGCCTGCAGCGCCTGCTCGATGCCGCCGACGGCGTCGCCGTGCTGCGCGGCTTTCTCGCCGCCGAGCGCGGCTGGGCGATGCGCGAGGCGGCGGACGCGAGCCACGGTCTCGCCAGCCTCAACGCCCAGCGCCTCGGCCTGCCCTTGCAGCAACGCCGGTACCAGGCGGCGGAGACCGCCGCGGCACGCTCCGGCGCGAGCGGCGCCGCGCCGGCGGGCCGCCGCATGGTCGGCCTGATCTTCGCCGACTTCGCCAGCTTCCGCCGCCTCGGCGATGCGGTCTTCCCGCGCTACTACCGCGAAATCATGCAGCGGCTGGCGCAGGTGCTGGATCGCCACGGCGCGCGCGTGCTGGTGCGGCAGACCTGGGGCGATGCGCTGCACGTGGTGACCGACGACGCCGAGAGCGCCGCGCACATCGTCGCCGACATCCAGCAGTACATCGAGAAGCGGCGTCTGCGCCACGACGGCATCCTCGCCGATCTCGAGCTGCGCATTTCCGCGCACTACGCGCCGGCCTACGCCGGCGACGATCCGATCGAGCAGAAGCCGATCTACTACGGCACACAGCTGTCGTTCGCGGCGCGCATCGAGCCCGTCGTGCCGCCCGGCATGATCTATGTGACCGAGGCTTTCGCCGCGCGCCTTGCGCTGGAGGCGCCGACGCGCTTCCTGCTCGACTACGCCGGCGAGGTCGATCTCGCCAAGCAGTTCGGCACCTACCGGCTGTATTCGCTGCGGCGCATGCCGGAACAAGGCTGAGCGCGCACACCGCCTCAGTCGCGAATCTTCAGCACCTGCTCCTGCACGGCGCCGCCGACCAGGCGCCAGGCACGCATCTCCAGCACACCCTTGGTGTTGAGCGAGACGACGAGACTCAGCAGGCCTTCGCGCAGCTCGCCCGCCCGCGGCACCGCCTCGGCCTGCGGATGCGACCACAGGTTCGCCCACAGCGACTCATCCGCCGCGACCGCGTCGCGGCCCTTGTGGAAGGCGGCCGGCTCGCCGCCGCGCGCGCCGACCACGCCGCGGATCGCCTCGGGCTGCGCGATCTGCGCCTCGTGCAGGATCCTGATCGCCAGACAGCGCGGCATCACCAGTACGTCGCTCATCGGTGTATCCCCAGGTTTTTGCCCGCGCAGACCGGGCAGTCCGGATCGGCGCTGATCGTGTGTGTGCGCCATTGCAGGCGGCGCGCGTCCCAGCTGTGCAGCCGGCCGGCGTCCTCGCGCAGGCCGACGAGCCATTTGAGCGCGACCAGCGCCTGCAGCGCGCCGACCGTGCCGACCACCGGGCCGAGAATGCCGGCCTCCTCGCAGGTCTCCGCCGCCTCGCCGTCGTCGGCGTAGAGACAGCGGTAGCAGGGCCCGCCGCCCGCCGTGTCGAACACGGCGAGCTGGCCTTCGAACCGGATCGCCGCGCCTGACACCAGCGGCTTGCGGGCCGCGACGCAGGCGGCGTTGATCGTGTAGCGCGCCGGGAAGTTGTCGGTGCAGTCGAGCACGATGTCGGCGGCGCGGATCGCCTCGACGCCGGCGTCGGCGTCGAAGGTCTCGATCTCGACGTCCGGATTGAGCGCGCACAGCTGCGCCGCCGCCGCCTCGGTCTTGGCGCGGCCGACGTCCGTCTGCCGGTACAGCACCTGACGCTGCAGATTGCTGCGCTCGACGCGATCGCGGTCGCTGAGCAGCAGGCGGCCAAGGCCGGCGCCGGCCAGATAGGCGGCCGCGATCGAGCCGAGGCCGCCGAGGCCGAAGACCAGCGCCGTCGAATCGCGCAGCAGCTGCTGGCCGTTGACGCCGACCTCGCGCAGCACCACCTGGCGGCTGTAGCGGGCGAAATCACTCATGGATGGTCACGGCCTGCGTCCTCCGCTGCTGCGCTCGCGATTCTCGAGATCGCGGCGCGTGCCGATGTCGATGAAGCCGGCGGCGGCGAACAGCGCGCGCACCGCTTCGCCCTGATCGTAGCCGTGTTCGACCAGCAGCCAGGCGCCGGGGCGCAGATGCGCGCCGGCGCCGGCGACGATCTCGCGCAGCGCCTGCAGGCCGTCGGCGCCGTCGGTCAACGCCAGCATCGGCTCGTGACGCAGCGCATGCAGATGCGGGTCGTGGCGCGCGATATACGGCGGATTGGCGACCGCCAGATCGAACGTGCGCCCGGCGAACGGCGCCCACCAGCTGCCTTCGGCGAACTCGATGCGCAGCCCGGCATGCCGGGCGTTGCGCCGCGCAACCGCCAGCGCCGCGGCGGAGACGTCGCTCGCCGTCAGCCGCCACGCCGGCCGCGCGCTCGCCAGCGCCAGCGCGATCGCGCCGCTGCCGGTGCCGAGATCGACGACATCCGCCTCGCCCTGCGGCGGCCGGCATTCCAGCGCCCAGGCGACCAGCAGCTCGGTCTCGGGGCGCGGCACCAGCACGTCCGGCGTCACTTCGAGATCGAGCGTCCAGAAGCCTTGCCTGCCGCTGAGATAGGCCACCGGCTCGCCGCGCCGGCGGCGCCGCACCAGCGCGGCGAAGCGCTGCGCGTCGGCCTCGGCGATTTCGTCGTGCAGGCGCGAGAAGATCTGCGCGCGCGACAGCGACAGGACCTCGCCGAGCAGCAGCTCCGCGTCGAGGCGCGGGCTGTCGCTCGCCGCGGCGAGCACGGCCTGCGCATCCATCAGTGCCGCGCCCAGCTTCATGCTCAGGCTTCGCCCAGCTCGGCCAGCGCCTCGGCCTGCGCTTCGGCGAGCAAGGGCTGGATGACCGGATCGAGATCGCCGGCGATCACGCGCTCGAGCTGGTACAGCGTCAGATTGATGCGGTGGTCGGTGACGCGCCCCTGCGGGAAATTGTAGGTACGGATGCGCTCGGAGCGATCGCCGGAACCGACCAGCTTCTTGCGCTCGGCGGCGCGCTGGCTGGCGTTCTTCTCGCGTTCGGCTTCCGAGAGGCGCGCCTGCAGCAGCGCCAGCGCCTTGGCGCGGTTCTTGTGCTGCGAGCGTTCTTCCTGGCACTCGACGACGACGCCGGTCGGGATGTGCGTGACGCGGATCGCCGACTCGGTCTTGTTGACGTGCTGGCCGCCGGCGCCGCTCGAGCGGAAGGTGTCGAACTTGAGATCGGCCGGGTTGATGGTGATCTGCGACTCCTCGACTTCCGGCAGCACGGCGACGGTCGCCGCCGAGGTGTGGATGCGGCCCTGCGCCTCGGTCTCCGGCACGCGCTGCACGCGGTGCGCGCCGGACTCGTACTTGAGCTGCGAGTACGCGCCGAAGCCGATGATGCGCGAGATGATTTCCTTGAAGCCGCCGTGCTCGCCTTCGCTCGCGCTCAGCACCTCGACCTGCCAGCCGCGGTTCTCGGCGTACTTCGCGTACATGCGGAACAGGTCGCCGGCGAAGATCGCCGCCTCGTCGCCGCCGGTGCCGGCGCGGATTTCGAGGAAGACATTGTTGTTGTCGAGCGGGTCCTTCGGCACCAGGAAGGAATACAGTTCCTTCTCCAGCGCCTCGATGCGCGCCTGCACGTCCGGCCATTCGGCTTCGGCGAGCGCGCGCATCTCGGCGTCGCTGTCGCCCTTCATCGCCTCGAGATCGTCGAGCGCCTTCAGCGCCTCGCGGTGCGCGGCGAAGGTCTCGGCCAGCGGGCCGAGCTGGGCGTATTCCTGCGACAGGCGGCGGAACTTGTCGTTGTCGGCAATGACGGACGGGTCGCCCAGCTCGTGGGCCACCTCTTCCCGACGCTCGGCCATCTGCTCGAGCTTGGCCAGAAGACTCGGTTTCATGAATTCAGGGAGGAATGGAAAGAACGCGGCGCAGGAAGCTGGCGCAGGCCGCGACGGCGCTGGACGGCGCGCGCGCCGCTAAGGCTCGTCGTCCGGCAGCTCGAACAGCTTGCGCGCGGCGTTGAGCAGCACGGCCTGCTCGACGGCATCGGCCTTGCGCAGCACCTGCGAGGGCGCGTGCAGGATCTTGTTGCTCAGCGTGTCGGCGAGGAAGCCGAGCACGTCGTCGACGTTCTCGCCGGCGGCGAGCTTGCGCCGGGCCTTCTCCAGCACCTCGTCGCGGCTGTGCCGCGCGCGGGCGCGCAGCTGGGCGATCGTGCTGCCGGCGTCGCGGCTTTCCAGCCAGCGCGTGAAAGCCTCGGCCTGCGTGCTGATCAGCACTTCGGCCTGGCGCGCGGCCTCCTCGCGCAGCTTGAGGTTTTCGGCGATCACCGCGCGCAGGTCGTCGATCGTGTAGAGGTAGATGTCTTCCAGCTCGGCGATCTTCGGATCGATGTCGCGCGGCACGGCGAGGTCGATCATGATCACCGGCTTGCGCCGCCGCGAGCGCACCGCGCGCTCCATCGCCGCCCGGCCGAGCACGAAATCGCGCGCCGCCGTCGACGAGATCACCAGGTCGGCGTCGGGCAGGTAGCTCGGCAGGTCGTTGAGGCTGATCGCGTAGCCGTGCACCTCGCGCGCCAGCTTCTCGGCGCGTTCGAGCGAGCGGTTGGCGACGACGATGCGGCCGATGCCGTGCTGGTGCAGATGCCGCGCGACCAGCTGGATCATCTCGCCGGCGCCGATCAGCAGCGCGGTCTGGCCCTTGAGATCGGTGAAGATGCGGCGCGCCATCTGCAGCGCGGCGTAGGCGACCGATACCGGGTGCGCACCGACCTGGGTCTGCGAACGCACCAGTTTGGCCACCGAAAACGCGTGCTGGAACAGCCGCGACAGCACCGGGCCGATGCTGCGGACCTCGTTGGCCAGGGCGTAGGACTGCTTCATCTGGCCGAGGATCTGCGGCTCGCCGACGATCATCGAGTCGAGCCCCGACGCGACGCGCAGGCTGTGCCTGACGCTGCCGAGATCACGGTGCGCGTAGGCGAACTTCTCGATGTAGCCTTCCGGCGCCTGCCGCTCGCGCCGCCACCATTCGAGCAGCAGCGGCTCGGCGTCGAGGCCGGTCACCGCCATCAGTTCGGTGCGATTGCAGGTCGAGATGATGGCCGCCTCCTGCACCTCCGGCAAGCCGCGCAGGCGCAGCATCGCCGCCGCGAGGTCCGCTTCGGTGAAAGCCAGCCGCTCGCGCGCCTCGACCGGCGCACGATGATGGCTGAGACCAAGCGTAACGAGGGCCATTGGCTATCAGTGGGAAATCCGACGTTATTTTACTTCAGCGGCACGGGCTGGCGCTGCAGGCCGGACGAGGGGCGCTCGCCGGCCGGCGACGGGGAACCGCCATGCGCGCATAATGTCCGACAGACATCTGTCCCTCCCGATTCGATCTCATGCGCCTCCGCCTGTTTTTCCCTTGCGCCGCTTTCGGCCTGCTGCTCGTTGCAAATGGCGTGCTGGCGGCCGAACCCGCGGCGCCGGCCGCCGCGGCGGCGACATCGGCTTCGCCGGAGACCCAGTTCCACGTGATGGCCGGCGAGATGGCGGCCGGGCGCCAGCAGCCGCTGGTGGCCGCGCACGAGTTCCTCGCCGCCCTGAAGGAGGTCGACGACGCCGATCTCGCGCGCCGCGCCACCGGCCTGGCGATCGCCGGCCGCGACGAGAACCTGGCGCTCGAAGCCGCGCAGCGCTGGCTGCAGATCGAACCGAGCGCGATGGACGCGCGCGAGGTGATCGCCCGCGTCGCGCTGTCGCGCGGCGATCTGGCGACCACGGCCACGCAATGCCAGGCCATCGTCGAAGGCCACGCCGGCGGCGTCGACGAGGGCTTCGGCATCGTCGCCAGCATCCTGTCGCAGACCGCCAACAGCAATGCCGACGGCGCGCTGTCGGTCATGCAGCAGCTGTCCGGCAAGTATCCGAAGCAGGTCGGCGCGGCGCACGCGCTCGCCCTCGTGGCGCTGCGCTTCAACAAGCTCGACATCGCCGATGCGGCCTCCAGGCAGGCGCTGGCGCAGGCGCCGAAGAGCCGCGACGAGAAGCTGCTGCGCGTCGGTGTGATGGTCAAGCTCGGCAAGCTGGACGAGGCCAATGCGGCGATCGACGCCATCGCCAAGACCGAGCCCAAGCAGGACGATCTGCGCCTGGCCTACGCCAAGCTGCTGCTCGAATCCAACCAGCGCGAGCCGGCGCGCCAGCAGCTGAAGAAGATTCTCGCGCGCACGCCGAACGAAGCCGACGCGATGTACGCGCTCGCCGTGATGGCGACCAACGATCGCGACTACGCGACCGCCGAGAGCTACCTGAAACCGCTGCTCGATGGCGAACGCAGCGACGATGCCGCCTTCCAGCTCGGCCGGCTATACGAGATGCGCGGCGACTACGCCAGCGCGATCGACTACTACGGCCGCGTCAGCGACGGCCCGCAGGCGATCGACGCCGCGCTGCGCCAGGCCAACGTGCTGGCCAAGGCCGGTCGTCTCGACGACGCCCGCAAGCAGCTGCAGGCGCTGCGCGACGACTATCCGCAGTTCGCCACGCGCTTCATCCTGGCCGAAGCCGAGCTGCTGCTCAATGCCAACCGCTACGAGGATTCGCGCGCGCTGCTCGACGCCGCCCTCAAGGCGCAGCCCGACAATGCGGACCTGCTCTACAGCCGCTCGCTGGTTTTCGAGCGCATGAACCAGATCGACGCCGCCGAAAAAGACCTGCGCGCCGTGCTTGCCGTGGCGCCGGACGACGCGCGTTCACTGAACGCCCTGGGCTACATGCTGGCCGTGCACACCAAGCGCCTCGACGAGGCGCACGAGCTGGTCGGCCGCGCACTGACGCTGGATCCGAACGATCCGGCGATCATCGACAGCATGGGCTGGGTCGAATTCAAGCGCGGCAATACCGAGCAGGCCAGCAAGCTGCTGTCGCGCGCGTTCGCCGATTTCCCCGATCCGGAAGTCGCCGCGCATCTCGGCGAAGTGCTGTGGAGCATGGGCCGCAAGGATGAGGCGCGCAGCGTCTGGGACAATGCCCTTCGGCAGAGCCCGGAACATCCGGTGCTCAAGGAAACCGTGCAGCGCTTCGCCAAGTAAAAGCAGGCCGCCGCCGCATGAAACGCGCAAGCCTGCTGCTCGCCGTCGCGCTGCTGCTCGGCGGCTGCGCGACCGTCGGGCCGCCGGTCGTCGACCAGGACGCCGCCGCGCAGAAGTGGCGGCAGCACTACGCCGAGGTCGCGGCCCTGACGCATTTCGCGCTGACCGGCCGCGCCGCGTCCGGCGCGATGGGCGCCAAGGCCGATCTGCGCTGGCAGCAGTTCGAGGACGGCCGCTTCGAGGCCCGCGTGTCGGGGCCGTTCGGCGCCGGCGCCGCGGCGATCAGCGGCACCGCCGGACTCGTCGAGATCCGTACCAAGGACGGCGTCGTGCGCACCGCCGATCCGGAAGGCTGGATGCAGCAGCAGGCCGGCTGGACCTTCCCGATTCGCGGCCTGAGCTGGTGGGCGCGCGGTCTGCCGGCGCCGGATGCGCCGGCGGTAACGACCTTCGATGCCGACGGCCGTCTTGCCACGCTCGTGCAGGACGGCTGGACTTTCCAGTACAGCGAATATCAAGATGTGCAGGGCATCGCGCTGCCGCGCCGCTTTCAGGCGGCCAGCGATCGCATCACGCTCAAGCTGATCGTCGACCGCTGGGATTCATTGCCGCCGCGCGCCTCCTGAACCGAATTCGCCGACGCGCGGTTTCCGCCGCGCTTCGTCTACCTCCATGCAAGCCAAATCACCGCCGCCCTTCACCGCTGCTTTTCCGTGGCCCGCGCCGGCCAAGCTGAATCTGTTCCTGCACGTCACCGGCCGCCGCGCCGACGGCTATCACGACCTGCAGACGCTGTTCCGCTTCGTCGACTTCAGCGACAGCCTCTACTTCACGCCGCGCGGCGATGGCGAGTTCACGCGCACCGGCGACCCGGACGGCCTCGCCGCCAAGGATGACCTCGTGCTGCGCGCGGCGCTGGCCCTGCGCCAGGCCAGCGGCGTGCCGATCGGCGCCGACATTCACGTCGAGAAGCGCATCCCGATGGGCGCCGGCCTCGGCGGCGGATCGAGCAATGCGGCGACCACGCTGGTCGCGCTCAACCGCCTGTGGAACCTCGGCATGCCGACCGACGAGCTCGCGCAGATCGGCCTGTCGCTCGGCGCCGACGTGCCGGTCTTCGTGCGCGGCTTCACCTCCTGGGCGGAAGGCGTCGGCGAGCGGCTGACGCCGGTGGTCGCCGACGAGCCCTGGTACCTGATCGTCATTCCGCCGGTCAAGGTCAGCACCGCGGAAATCTTCGGCGCGCCGGAACTGGTGCGCGACCATCCGCGCGTCGATTTCGAGGAGTTCCGCGCCGGCCGCACACGCAACGACTGCGAGCCGGTGACCACGGCGCGCTATCCGGCGGTCGCCGAAGCGCTCGCCTGGCTGCGGCAGCACGGCACCGCGCGCATGTCCGGCACCGGCGCCGCGGTGTTCGCCGCCTTCGCGACGCGGGCCGACGCCGAGGCGGTCGCCGCGCAGCTGCCCACCGACAAGGAGTGGCGGCACATCGTCGCGCGCGGTCGCAACCGCTCGCCGCTGCTCGAAGCCGTGGCCCGTTCCTGAAGAGCGCGAATGACTGAAATCAGCGGCCGTTGCGGGCCGAAGCTTCCGATATAATGCGCGCCGCTTGAAGGCCGCCTGGACATCCGCCGAGAGGGCCGAGGTTCGCGTTCAGGTTTCGTTGGGGCGTCGCCAAGTGGTAAGGCAGCGGGTTTTGATCCCGCCATTCGGTGGTTCGAGTCCATCCGCCCCAGCCACTCAAAGTTTCTTGGCAGAGGCAGTGCGCTCGGAAACTCGAGTGTCTCCGCGCCGGCGGGACCCGGGGCCGGTAGCCCTGCGGCACCGTCCGTACGCCGTTCCATTTTCACCGCAGCACCCACGAGTACGATCGCAGGCGCACGCATGACCGACTCCAAGCTGATGCTCTTTTCGGGCAACGCGAACCCGAAGCTCTCGCAGGACATCGCCGGCTATCTGAAGACCTCGCTCGGCCAGGCCATGGTCGGCAAGTTCTCCGACGGCGAAATCCAGATCGAGATCCTCGAGAACGTGCGCGGCAAGGACGTCTTCGTCGTGCAGCCGACCTGCGCGCCGACCAACGACAACGTCATGGAGCTCTTGATGCTGCTCGACGCGCTGAAGCGTTCGTCGGCCAGCC
Organism: Solimonas soli DSM 21787; assembly: GCF_000474945.1. Taxonomy (GTDB): domain Bacteria; phylum Pseudomonadota; class Gammaproteobacteria; order Nevskiales; family Nevskiaceae; genus Solimonas; species Solimonas soli. Next base: position 329,713 of record NZ_KI440837.1, read on the forward strand.
GCGTCACGGCGGTGATCCCGTACTTTGGCTACGCCCGCCAGGACCGCCGTCCGCGCAGCGCGCGCGTGCCGATCTCGGCCAAGGTGGTCGCCGACATGATCGGCGAGTGCGGCGCCGACCGCGTGCTGACGGTCGACCTGCACGCCGACCAGATCCAGGGCTTCTTCGACATCCCGGTCGACAACGTCTACGCCAGCCCGGTGCTGCTCGGCGAGATCTGGCGCCGCAAGTACGAGAACCTGATCGTCGTCGCGCCGGACGTCGGCGGCGTGGTGCGCGCCCGCGCGGTCGCCAAGCGCCTCGACGACGCCGACCTGGCGATCATCGACAAGCGCCGTCCGAAGCCGAACGAATCGCGCGTCATGAACATCATCGGCGACGTCGAAGGCAAGACCTGCGTGGTCGTCGACGACCTCGTCGACACCGCCGGCACCCTGTGCAAGGCCGCCGCCGCGCTCAAGGATGAAGGCGCGATCAAGGTCGTCGCCTACGTCACGCACGCCGTGCTGTCCGGCCCGGCGATCACCAACATCAGCAATTCCGCGCTCGACGAGATGGTCGTCACCGACACCATCCCGCTGTCGGCCGCCGCCAAGGCCTGCCCGAAGATCCGCCAGCTGTCGATCGCCGGCCTGCTCGCCGAAACGATCCGCCGCATCTCGGCCGAGGAATCGGTCAGCTCGCTGTACGTCGACTAGCCGCGCCCCGGGGCGGGCGCCGCGGCCCCGGCCCGGACGGCGCCCACCCGGACGTCGTGAAGGGGCGGCTGGGGCCGCCTGTTCCATGCGCGCCGCCAACTCGGCACCGCTGACGAATTTCTGTACAATTCGCGCCCCCTGCCGTCTGGTCGCGGACGGCAGTTCATTGTTTTGGAGCTTCCATGGCTAAAGAAAATTTCGTTGTGAACGCCGAACCGCGCGTCGATCAGGGCAAGGGTGCGAGCCGCCGCCTGCGTCGCGAGGGCAAGGTCCCCGCCATCGTCTACGGTGGCAAAGATGAGCCGACGGCGATCGCCGTGTCGGACAACGAGCTGTTCAAGCATCTGAAGGTCGAGGCGTTCTACTCGCACCTGCTGACGCTGAACCTCGACGGCGTCAGCCAGCAGGTCGTGCTCAAGGACCTGCAGCGCCACCCGGTCACCGGCTACGCGATCCACGCCGACTTCCAGCGCGTGCTCGCCGACAAGCTGCTGCACATGCACGTGCCGCTGCACTTCAAGGGCTCGGACGTGGCGCCGGGCGTCAAGACCGGCGGCGGCATCGTCGAGCACCAGCTCAACCAGGTCGAAGTCGAGTGCCTGCCGAAGGATCTGCCGGAGTACATCGAGGTCGATCTGTCGGGCCTGAACGTCAACGAATCGGTCCACCTCTCGCAGCTGCAGCTGCCGGCAGGCGTGACGCTCGTGCAGCTCAAGCATGGCAATGACCAGTCGGTTGCCTCGGTCCATCTGCCGCGCGCCGCCGTCGAGGAAGAAGTTCCGGCCGAAGCCGCGCCGGCCGCCGAGGTCCCGGCCACCGCCCAGAAGGCACCGGCCGCCGACGCCGCGAAGAAGGACGAGAAGAAGAAGTAGCGCCCCGAGCAGCGTGGAGGGCCCCGCGCGCAGCGCGGAATCTAGCGTCGCGAGGGGGCGCTCTCCGCTGCTGCCGCCGGCCCCACTTCTTCCGAGCGCGAAACCGCTCGTCCTCCCCGGACGAGCGGTTTTTCTTTGAACGAGCATCATGACGTCCGAACTCCACGCCATCATCGGCCTCGGCAATCCGGGTAGCGAATACGAGCGCACGCGCCACAACGCGGGCTTCTGGTTCGTCGACCAGCTCGCCGACGCGGCGCGCGTGCCGTTCCGCAGCGAATCGAAGTTCCACGGCCAGCTGGCGCGCATCAAGCTCGGCGGCCGCGACGTGCTGCTGCTCAAGCCCGGCACGTTCATGAACCGCAGCGGCCAGGCGGTGCAGGCGCTCGCGCAGTTCTACAAGCTGGCCCCGGGGGCGATGCTCGTCGCGCACGACGAGCTCGATCTGCCCGCCGGCACCGTGCGCCTCAAGCTCGGCGGCGGCCATGGCGGCCACAACGGCCTGCGCGACATCCACAAGGTGCTGGGCGAAGGCTATTTGCGCCTGCGCATCGGCATCGGCCATCCGGGCGACAAGAATCTGGTCCTGAACTACGTGCTCGGCAGGCCGAGCCGCGACGACGACGAGGCGATCCGCGCATCGCTGATCGACGCGGCGAATGCGGTCGAGACCTGGCTGACGCGCGGCTGGGAACGCGCGCTGACGCAGCTCCATACCAAACCCGCGCCGCCCGCCGGCGCGACGAAGTAGGAAACCACCATGGGCATTCAATGCGGCATCGTCGGCCTGCCAAACGTCGGCAAGTCGACTCTCTTCAACGCGCTGACCAAGGCGCAGATCGCCGCCGAGAACTATCCGTTCTGCACGATCGAGCCGAACGTCGGCATCGTCGGCGTGCCGGACGCGCGCCTCGATGCGCTCGCCGCGATCGTCAAGCCGCAGCGCATCCTGCCGGCGGCGGTGGAGTTCGTCGACATCGCCGGCCTGGTCGCCGGCGCCTCGCAGGGCGAAGGCCTCGGCAACCAGTTCCTGGGGCACATCCGCGAGACCGACGCCATCGCGCACGTGACGCGCTGCTTCGACGATCCGGACGTCATCCACGTCGCCGGCTCGCCGGACCCGATCCGCGACATCGAGATCATCAACACCGAGCTCGCCCTCGCCGATCTCGACAGCGTCACGAAGGCCGTCGAGCGCACCGCCAAGACCGCGAAGTCCGGCAACAAGGAAGTGCTCGCCAGGCTCGAAGTGCTCAAGCGCGTGCAGGCGCACCTCGACGCCGGCAAGCCGGTCCGCTCGATGGCGCTCGACGCGGACGACAAGGCACAGCTGCGCGATCTGCACCTGATCACCGCCAAGCCGGCGCTCTACGTGGCCAACGTCGACGAGGCGGGCCTCAAGAACGGCAACGAATACCTGAAGCGCGTGCAGGACTACGCCGCAGCCGAGGGCGCGCAGGTGGTCGCCGTGTGCGCGGCCATCGAAGCGGAAATCGCCCAGCTCGACGATGCCGACAAGACTGAATTCCTCAAGGATCTGGGCCTCGCCGAGCCCGGCCTCAACCGCGTGATCCGCGCCGCCTATGCGCTGCTCGGCCTGCAGACCTACTTCACCGCCGGCGTGCAGGAAGTGCGCGCGTGGACGGTCAAGGTCGGCGCCACCGCGCCGCAGGCGGCCGGCGTGATCCACACCGATTTCGAGAAGGGCTTCATCCGCGCCGAGGTCATCGGCTACGCCGACTACATCCAGTACAAGGGCGAAGCCGGCGCCAAGGAAGCCGGCAAGTGGCGGCTCGAAGGCAAGGAATACATCGTGCAGGAAGGCGACGTCATGCACTTCCGCTTCAACGTCTAGCTCGTCGTTCCGCCGCGAACCGGCCGCGTTCAGCGCCGCGCAATGATGGCGTCGCACGCGCTGGACGCGTCACGGACTTTCCGTATCATCGATCCCCGGCGCTGACAATCGCGTGATCGCGGCCTGACGCCGCGATCCGCCGCGCCAGCGATTCAGAGGCACGTGACGAAGGAGCCCGGCGCTCCAAGCGGAGGTTCGTTTGAAATCCATACAGCTGCTGCTCGACGCGCTCGGCCACGGCTTTCACGCCGGCACCCTGCGCTTCGTCATCGACGGCGGAGACGTCTACACGCTCGGCGACGGCGAACCGGTCGCCACGCTGCATCTGCGCGATGCCGCGGTGCTGCGCGAAATCCTCCTCCGCCCGGCATTGAAGTTCGGCGAAACGTACATGGATCAAGGCTGGCAGCCGGAGGACGGCGACCTGCTGCGCGTGCTCGAGGTCGGCGTCAAGTTCGAAGAGGACCTCGATCACCGCATGCGCGGCCGCCGCGTGCGCGCGCTGCTGTCGCAGGTGCTCGAACTCAACAATCCGCTCGCCAGCCGTCACAACGTCGAGCATCACTACAATCTCGACGCCGACCTCTACCGGCGCTTTCTCGACGAGAGCATGTTCTATTCCTGCGCCTACTTCGCGCGGCCGGACATGACGCTCGAGGAAGCGCAGCAGGCCAAGTGTGCGCACATCGCGCGCAAGCTCGATCTCAGGCCCGGCGCGCGCGTGCTCGACATCGGATGCGGCTGGGGCGGCCTCGCCATACACCTCGCGCAGCACCACGACGCCCACGTCACCGGCATCACGCTGTCCAGCGAGCAGCTCGCCGTCGCGCAGCAGCGCATCGAGGCCCTCGGGCTCACTGACAAGATCGAATTCCGTCTCGAGGACTACCGCGATACCAACGGCACCTTCGACGCCATCGTCAGCGTCGGCATGTTCGAGCACGTCGGGCGGCCGCAGTATTCGACCTTCTTCAAGGACGTCCACGAACTGCTGGCGCCCGACGGCACCGCGCTCCTGCACACCATCGGCCGCCTCACGCCGCCCGGCACCGGCAATCCGTGGATCCGCAAGTACATCTTCCCCGGCGGCTACATCCCCGCCGCCTCGGAGCTGTTCTCGACCATCGAACCGACCGGCCTGCTGGTTACCGATTTCGAGATCTGGCGCCTGCACTACGCCCTGACCCTGCGCGAGTGGAACCGCCGCTTCCAGGCGCAGCGCGCGCACTTCGCCGCGACGCTCGGCGAACGCTTCTGCCGCATGTGGGAGTTCTACCTGCTGGGCAGCGAAGCCGCTTTCCGCTGGGGCAATCTCTGCGTCTTCCACGTACAGATGACCCGCCGCCTGGAACGCCTGCCGCTGACGCGCAATTACCTGTACGCGAGACCGTAAAGCCGCCTCGACGCGACGAACGGTTTTCCCTACAATGCGCGGCCCACCGTGGTGATGTAGCTCAGACGGTTAGAGCGCGGCACTCATAATGCTGAGGTCGGTGGTTCGATTCCACTCATCACCACCATTTCCCCTTCCAAAGGCCGCCAGGGCCATCCAGATCACCGCGCAATAGCGCGGTTTTTGCTGGTTTTCGATTTGCTGCCGCCGTCAAGGGCGCAGGGCGGTCGCCGCTTGCGGCGGGTACCAAGGCGGGTACTTTCGGGCGGGCGCGTCCCCGACGGGTAGCTGACATCGGCCTCGCGCAAACGGGCGTCTCCGGTTCCTCATCTTGGAGAGCCGATCAGACACACGGGATTACCGCGAGTGGCGCATCAAGACCACGACCGGACCGACATTCGCGCGTTCCGCAACGGCCCGAGCGGGGGTGGCAAATCCCCCCCGCTCGGCCGTTCGCTCAGAACGACGCCTGGACCAGCAGGCGGATGTCGCGTCCCGGCATTTCAACGTCGTCCTTGTTGAGCGCCACGGCATCGCGCTGCACGGAGTTCGTCAAGTTATGCCCGACCACCGCGAACTGCAGGCCCGGCGTGCCCATGAAGGGATGCCAACCCAGCGAAGCGTCCAGCGATGTGAACGCCTTCGTATCGGTTTCGGCCGTCGCCGTATCGTGCTGCGCACCGGAGTATTTGACGAAGACATCGGCATTGAACACATCGCGCTCCCAGCTGAGGCCACCACCAAGGTGATAAGGCGGTATGCGCGGCACGTTGCCGCCGTGATCGAGCGTCGCACGCACATAGTCGGCGAGCGCGTCGGCCCCCAGCGTTCCGGCGCGGCCGCGATACAGCGCCACGCTGCCTTTCAGCTCGGCGCCGCGGAACGTCGCGTCAAGCTGCGTGTAGTTGAGTTCGCGCAACTCACCGTCGCTGTCCATGCTGCACACGCCGTCGTCGTCGCAGTACGCGCCGGTCAGGTCTCCGTAGATATAGTTCTGGAATTTCGCGGCCCACACCGAGCCTTCGACTTTCACGCCATCGGCGCGGAAGCGAACGGTGCCTTCCAGTGAGTTCGAACGCTCGATATCGAGCGACGGATCGCCGGTCTCGAAAGTCCCCGGGCCATCGTGGGGGCCGCGCGCGAACAGCTCGGTCTGCGCCGGTGCGCGGCCGGTGCTCGACAGCGTCAGGCCGAAGCGCAGCGCCGAGGATGCATCGAATACCAATCCCAGCGAGCCGCTGAGGGGCGTGAAATTTCTCGTCGTCGGCACCTCGGATGCCGGCGTTCCGTCGATCTGCACCTGCTCGGCGCGAACACCGGCCTGCAGGCGCAGCACGTCGCTGAGCGGCGCTTCGGAGAACGCGAACGCGGCATAGGACTTCGTCGACGTCGGCAGCAGATAGTCATTGCCTTCGCCGAGCGCCGAGAAATCGCGATGCTGGATCTGTACGCCCACGGCCGAACGCGAGAGGGGGCCGATCGCGCCGAACAAGGCCTCCGCACGGGAATCCCATTCGTCATCGCGGAACGTCGACGCCGCCTCGCCGGTTGCAGGATCAATTTCGCTGTGCTTGTAGTCGGCGTGGCCGCCGTCGACCGTCAGCGTTTCGAGCGGACCTGCACCGATCGCGAACGACGAACGCAGCAGCTCCTTGGTCTGATGCATGTCGATATAGGTGTCGTCGCTCGGAATGCCGTATTTCGCGCCGTAGTGAATGACGGCACCGCCGATATGGCTGGCGTTGTCGTCGCCGAAGAAGTACGAGCCGCCACCCGATACGCCGTCGCCACGGAAGAATGAATTGTCCTGTGTCCCATGCGGAATGTCGTAGTCGTCGGCATGGCGGCCGAAGCCGTCGGCGTGCAGGGCGAGCTGCCCGATCCGTCCATCGATTTCACCGCTTCCCTGCCGCGTATCGGCGGCGCTGCCATAGCTGCCCGTCACTTCACCGCTGATCGGCGCATCCGGAAGAACCAGCGGAACGCGATTGTTGATGGCGTTGACGACGCCGCCGATCGCCTGGCTACCGTAGCGCAGCGTCCCCGCCCCGCGGACCACCTCGATGCGATCGGCGGCAAGAGGGTCGATCGGCACGCCGTGGTCGGGACCGACGTCGGAGACGTCGAAGCTGCCGATGCCGTCTTCCAGGACACGCACGCGATTGGCGTCGAAGCCGCGGATCACCGGCCGGCTCGCGCCGGACGCGAAGCCGGTTCCGGTGACGCCGGGCACCCGCGACAGCGCGTCGGAAAGCTGGGAACCGCCCGACAGCAGAATCTGCTGCCGGTTCACGCTGTCGACGACCGTCGAAAGCGCATCGGGATCGTTGGTCAGCGGCGAACCCGTGACGACAACGGTCGACGGCTCGGCCGAAGACCGGCCGGCATCGGCGGCCGTGGCGGCTTCATCCGGCTGATCGGCATAGACCGGCGCACCGGCGAGAAACAAGGCAAGGCAAGACACCGCGCGCAAGGGGCGCGGACGAAAAAGGCGAGGCATAGAAGACTCCGGGGAAAATGAACTGCAGCCGATCCTGCGACCGGTGGTGACGAGGCTCAGATCCGGAGTGATTGCGGCGGACCGCGAATGGGATGTCGGCGGTGCGGAAGCGCCGAAACAGCCTCGACGAACGGCAGCGATGCGCCTGGCGGCGCAGCGATTCCGAACGACAGCAACGGCATCTCGACAGGCAGCGCGCCGCCGTCGACATGGTCCAGGCACAGGGGACAGACGTCTTCATCTGCAGCCGGCACTTGCCAGTGCAGTGCATCGTGTGCGGCCGCACCGACGCGACCGACCACCAAAAAGGCGACGAGCAGCCAGACGGCCCGGTTCTCGCGAAGTCGCTCGAGCAATGGCCGGGTCATCAAGGCGATGTGAACGCCAACCGTAGTCCGCAGAGCGTCGGCAGAAGACTCAGCTCTTGGCCGAGCAGTCCGAGCACACCCCTTCGATCTCGACGACCTGCCGGCTCGGCTGGAATTGACGCTGGTTGGCTTCGCGATCGATCAGCTTCGCGAGCTTGTCGGTCGCCACTTCTTCCGTGCTGCCGCAATCGGTGCACAACAGATAGAGGCTCTGATGTGTCTCGTCGGGATGTTCGCAGGCGACGAAGCTGTGTGCCGTCTCGAGCTTGTGCACGAGACCGCTTTCGACGAGAAAGTCCAGGGCGCGATAGACGGTCAGCGGCGCCAGCTGGCGCTTCTGCTGCGCCTGCATCAGCTCGAGCAACTGGTAGGCACTCAGGGGGCGCCGCTGGCGCAGCATGATGGAATAAACGTCGCGACGGATCGGCGTGAAACGCATGCCTCGCGCTTCGCACAACTCCGCGGCGTGCTGAACGGCCCTGGCGACGACCGTCGCCCCGGCATGCTTCGCCGCCGCACTCGCTTTTGCCGCCATCGCTCGCCTCCACCTCACCCATCGGTAGCCACCATTATCGAATGTACGGCGTGCCGATGCGAGTCGCGCCGATGCGGGTGACCGCCGGCATCGTCGCGCCGATCAAGCTCAGCCCCGCCCGGCCGCCGCGGCCCCTGCGCGCCGCCGCGCGAAGACGCGGCCCGGACAACGGCACGCTGCCGGCGGCGGTGCGAGTGGACAAGCGATCTGGCGGCGACATTGAACTTTCACGCGTTGGATTCTGTCAGCACCGTCATGTTACGTTATTACATAGCAACCCTGCGACGTCCATCATGCTGAGTCTGCGCGCCGTGCGCCATCGCTACGGGAACCGTCCGGTTCTCGATCTTGATCATCTTGAACTCGGCGCCGGCGAGCAGGCGCTCGTGCTCGGCCCTTCCGGCAGCGGCAAGACCACGCTGCTGCATGTCGCCACGGCGCTGCTGCGGCCGAGCGAAGGCGAGGTGCGGCTCGATGGGCAGGTACTGTCGGCGCTCGATGCGCGCCAGCTCGACGCTTTCCGTGGCCGCCATGTCGGCATCGTCTTCCAGCGGCTCCATCTGATCGGCTCGCTCACCGTGCTGCAGAATCTGCTCGCCGCGCAATACGGCGCCGGCCTGCCGGTCGATGCCCGGCGCGCGCGCGCCGCGCTCGATGCGCTGGGCATCGGCGCGCTCGCCGGGATGCTGCCGGGACAGCTGAGCCAGGGGCAGGCACAGCGCACCGCCGTCGCGCGGGCCATCGTCAACAGACCACGGCTCCTGGTGGCCGACGAACCGACGGCAAGCCTCGACGACGGCAATGCCGACGCCGTGCTCGCCCTGCTGCAGGAACACGCGCGGGCCTGCGAGGCGGTGCTGCTGATCGCCACGCATGACGGCCGCGCCAAGGCGCGCATCGCACGCCATGTCACGCTGGCGGCGGCGGCATGAATCTCTGGACGCTTGCGCTCGCCGATCTGCGCCGGCATCGCCTCAGCAACAGCCTGCATCTGCTGCTGATGGCGCTCGGCGTGGCGCTGATCGCCGCCCTGCTGCTGCTGGCGAGCCAGATCGCCGGCCGCTTCACCCGCGACGCCAGGGACGTCGACCTCGTGCTCGGCGCCAAGGGAAGCCCCTTGCAGCTGATCCTGTCAACGGTCTATCACCTCGATATCCCGACCGGCAACATTCCGCTCGACGAAGCCCGGCGCTGGGGCTCGAACGCCATGGTGGCCAGCGCCATTCCCCTGTCGCTCGGCGACAATGTGCGCGGCTTTCGCATCGTCGGCACCACGCCGGCGATGATCGAACGCTACGACGCCCGCCTGGCCTCCGGCCGCGTCTGGAAGGCGCCGATGGAAGCGGTGATCGGTGCCGACGTGGCGCAGGCCGGGCTCAAGGACGGCGCCAACTTTGTCGGCGCGCACGGACTCACCGCCGGCGGACACGCGCATGCCGATCATCCGTACCACGTCGTCGGCGTGCTGGCGCCGACGCACACGGTGCTCGACCGCCTGGTCCTCACCAGCCTGGAAAGCGTCTGGGAAATTCATGCCGCCCACCATCACCACGATGACGGCGATCACGACGACGATGACGATGACGATGATGAAGGGGCGGCCGGCGCCGACGGCTATCAGCCCCGGCAGGAGATCACCGCGCTGCTGCTGAAGTACCGCACGCCGCTCGCCGCGGTGTCGCTGCCGCGCATGATCAACATGCAGTCGAAGCTGCAGGCCGCTTCGCCGGCCTTCGAGACGGCGCGGCTGATGCAACTGATGGGCCTCGGCTTCGCGACGCTCAAGGCACTGGCCGGCGTGCTGATCGCGGCGGCGACGCTGTCGGTCTTCATCGCGCTCTACACGGCGATGGAGGCACGCCAGTACGATCTCGCCGTCCTGCGCAGCTTTGGCGCTTCGCGGTGGAAGCTCGTCGCCCTGCTGTGGCTGCAGGCGATGCTGCTGAGCGGTGCCGGCGCCTTGCTCGGTCTCGCGCTCGGCCATGCCGCGGTCGAGGCGCTCGGCCTGCTGTCGCCGAAGGCGAGCGGCATCAAGCTCACGGGTCTCACGGCGGCACCGGACGAGGCGTGGCTGCTCGTGCTGCCGCTGCTGGTCGGGACGCTGGCGGCGCTGCTGCCGGCCTGGCGCGCCTATCGCAATGATCCGGCCGTGACGCTGGCGCAGGCCCATTGATGCCATCCATCCGCATCACCATCTGCATGCTCGCCCTGGCGGTGGCGGCCTGCGGCCGCCCGGACGCCCCGGCGCCGGATGACACGGCCACGGCGGCGGCGAACGCGGCGCCGCCCTCTGCCGCATCCGTGCCCGAAGAAGACACGTCGACGACCGACAGCACGACGCCGGCGGCCGCCAATGCAGCGGACGAATCATCGGCGCCGTCGGCGAAGCGGCCGATGGTGCGCTACGAGAACGGCAAGCTCGTCGAGGATCATTCGCCTCCGGTCCTCGAGATCACCTCCGAGTTCGAAGATCGCAAGCACGGCAAGCTCGCCGTGCCGGCCTTTCCGGGCGATGTCGTCTATCTCTGGGCAACGCTGCAGAGCGAGGCGGGCACGCCGCTCAAGGGCGTCGCGGTGAAGGTCGAATCGAAACTCGGCAACAGCCATCTGCTGATGGCCGATCACACGGACGAGAACGGCGGCATCGAATTCCATTTGATCGCCGACCGCCTCGGCGAAGACCTCATCACCGTCAGCGGCGCCGGCATACAGCGCGACTTCTACCTCGAAGTCACGGCGCCTACGCGCGACCAATGGCTGAGCGGGCTCGACCTCAAGGGCACGACGTCCTGGAACCTGCTGATGTCGGCGCGGCTCGACGTGCAGCGCGATTCGGTGGCGGCGACCTTCTCGCCGCCGCTGCAGGCGCTCGACCGCAAGACCGTGCGCATCGCCGGATTCATGTTGCCGCTCGGCCTGGACGAAAAGCAGACGCACTTCCTGCTCTCGGCGAATCCGCCCAGCTGTTTCTTTCACCCGCCCGGCGGCCCGGCCACGGCGATGGAAGTGTTCGCCGAGCGCGGCGTGACGATGACCGATGCGCCGATCGTGCTCGAGGGACGCTTCGAGCTCAGCACCAAGGACGCCGGCGGCATTCTCTATCGCCTGAAAGCGGCGCGCCTGGTTTCGACCATCAAGAGCTGATCCGCCCATGAGCACGCAGACAGGCACGGATTCGACGGAGCTGAAACGGCTGCCGCGCTTCAACCTCGCGCATCGCTATCGCGAACGCCTGCTGGCCATTGCCGCCATGCTCGCGGTCCTCGCCGTCATCGCGACGGCAGCGTCCTTCGCGCAGATCGCCGCGGCGCTCTGGCTGGCGGTCGCCGGCTTTCTGTCGGCGGCCATGACGGCGGCCGCGCGCGTCCACGCCCTGAGTGCGGCCGGCGCGCCCCGGCGCGCACAGCGCCCGACCGCGAAAGACACGGCCGCGCCGCGGCGATGGCCGGCCGACTTCCAGCAGCTGATTCCGGTCCTGCAGTCGCGGCTGCCGGATGTCGGCTCGCTCGGCAGCTGGCCGCAGGCGCTGCTCATCGTCGTCGCCGGTGGCGGCGCGATCGTCGAGATCGTGCGCTGGTGGCCGCTGCTCGGCGAGCAGGCCGGCGAGGCGGCCGCCATGCGCATCAGCGGCGCGCTCGTCCTGGCCAGCGCCTTCGCGCTGGTCGTCCTGCAGCGTACCTACGCCGCCCTGTCGGCCGATCTGCTGCCGGAAGCGCCGGCGCTCGAACGCCTGTTGCGCCTGCCGCTGGCCAGCTGCATCGCCACCGGGGTCGCTCTCATCGCCGCGGCCAGCGGCCTGCCGGCCGCCTTGCAGATCGAACGCCTGATGGCGGCCGTCGTCGTTCTCGCCGCCGTCGAGTTCGTGCTGCGCGGCATGGCGATGCTGTTCCTGCCGTGGCCCGCCATCGCCGAGCGCCGCGGCCTGGCGGACAGCACGATCGCCGGTTTCGCGTTGCGGCTGCGACCGCCCAGCTGGCGCACCATCAATGTCGCGGCGCGCCACCGGCTCGGCATCAATCTGTCGCGCAGCTGGGCGCTGGCCTTCCTGCAGAAAGCGTTGTTGCCGCTGGCGGCCGGCATCCTCATCGTCGCCTGGCTCAGTACCGGCTTGACGACGCTGCGCATCGACCAGCGCGGCATCTACCAGCGGCTGGGCGTGCCGTCGGGCGTGCTGGGTCCGGGCCTGCATGTGCATCTGCCGTGGCCGTTCGGCAGCTTGCGGACCGTCGAGATCGGCGTCGTCCATCAGCTGCCGATCGAATTCATGCTGCCGGACCAGAACGGCGACGTGCCGACCGAAGAACCGGAGATGCCGGCTCTCGCGGAAGGGCCGGCGCCGGAGAGCGCCGACCGTCTGTGGGACGACGCACATCCCTACGAAGGCAGCTATCTCATCGCCAGCGAGGAAAACGGCCGGCAGAGCTTCCAGCTCGTCGACATCGACATGGCCGTGGTCTATCAGGTCGGCGTCTCCGATCAGGCGGCCCGCGATGCGGCCTACCGCGTCAGCGACGCCGACAGCCTGATCCAAGCGCTGTCGGGGCAGATCCTCGTGCGCTTTCTGGCGGAGCATCAGTTGCTCGGGCTGCTCGGCGAGAACCGCGAGACCCTGTCGTCCGAATTCCGCCAGCGCCTCCAGACGCAGCTCGATCGCTTTGCCAGCGGCATCGACGTGCTGTCGATCTCGATCGAGGCGATCCATCCGCCGCCCGGCGCCGCTTCGGCCTATCACGACGTGCAGGCCGCCGAGATCCGCGCCGGCATCCACGTCGCGCAGAGCCACGCCGATGCGGCGCGCTCGCAGCAGCAGGCGCAGGAGCAGGTCACCGCCCTGCGCAACGATGCCGACGCAGCGGCGGCCGAGCGCGTCGGCACGGCGCGCACCGACGCGGTGCTGTTCGGCGGCGACCGCGAGGCGGCGGCACGCGACGGCAAGGCCTTCCTGCTCGAACGCTGGTTCGATGATGTGGTCCGCGCGCTCGACAAGAGCCAGCTGGTGATCGTCGATCATCGCCTGAAGAACGAGCAGACGCCGACCCTGGACCTGCGGCCGTCCGGCAAGGATCGCGATCGCGCTTATTCGAATTACATCGGAGACGAGCCATGACCTCCTTGTCCACGCCATCGTCCGAAGACGCTTCGCCGGCGGCGGCGGCGCTGCTGCGCAAGGCGCGCTACGCCGCGGCCGCCGTGATCGTCTTCGCCGCCGTCGCCGCGGCCTGCCTGTTCATGGTGGTGCCCGGACAGGCCGTCGTCGTGACCCGCCTCGGCGATCCGGTGCGGGTCATCACGCAGCCCGGCCTGGCCTGGAAGATTCCGGCGCCCATCGAGCACACCATCCCCGTCGATCTGAAGCTGCGCACGACGTCGAGCGGCCTGCAGGATGTCGGCACGCGCGACGGCCTGCGCATCCTCGTGCAGGCCTATGTCGCCTGGCAGGTGCCCGACGATCCGGACCATGTGCGCCAGTTCCTGCGCGCCGTGCAGAACGAACCCGACATCGCCGCCGAACAGCTGCGCAGCTTCGTCGGCTCGTCCCTCGAGATCACGGTCAGCAGCTTCGATCTTGCCGCGCTGGTCAACACCGATCCCAAGGCGATCAGGCTGACGGGGCTGGAAGAGCGCCTGCGCCGGCGCATCGACGAGGAAGCGCTCAAGGTCTACGGCGTCAGCGTGCGCCAGGTCGGCATCGAACGCCTGACGCTGCCCTCGGAGACGCTCGATGCCACCGTCGCGCGCATGCGCGCCGAACGCGAGACCGTGGCGGCGCAGCGCGAAGCGGACGGCCAGCGGCGGGCCAAGGAAATCCAGTCCAATGCCGACCGCGATGCGCGCGTCCTCGTCGCGCAGGCCAAGGCCGACGCCGCGGCGATCGACGCGAAGTCGCGCGTCGAGGCCGCGGACATCTACGGCAAGGCCTACAACGACAACCGCGAGCTCTACACGCTGCTGCGTTCGCTCGACACGCTCGACTCGGTGATCGGCAGCAACACGCGCCTGATCCTGCGCACCGACGCCGCACCGTTCCGGGTTCTGGTCGACGGTCCTAGCCAGGGCGCGGCCGTTCTGCCGTCGAAAAAATCCGTGGAGAAGGCGCCGTGAATGCGCGTCGCGAGCCGGACAGCCCCTGGGCGCAGTCGCTGCGGCTCGCGTTCCGTTTCATGTTCCTCATCGTGTTCCTGCTCGGCGCCGGCTGGTTCGCATCCAATCTGCGCGTCATTCCCACCGACAGCCGGGCCGTGGTGCTGCGTTTCGGCAGCGTCGCGCGCGTGAGCGGACCGGGCCTGCTGTTCGCCTTCCCGCAGCCGGTCGAGCGCGTCATCGTGCTGCCTTCCGCCGACCGTCAGAACCAGCACATCGTCACCACGCTCGCCGCGCAGTCGGGCGTGCTGCGCGATCCGCGCCTGAACGCCGGCTTGTTGCTGTCGGGCGACATGAGCGTGGTGCATCTGAGCGCCACGCTGTTCTATCGCATCGTCGATGCGCGCGCCTATGTGCTGTCGTCCGACCACGTGGAACCCGCGCTCGATCGCTTGTTCATGGCGAGCGCCGTGGCGGTCTGCGGCAGCCGCGATCTCGACACCATGCTGGTCGCGCGCCCGGAACTGGAGACCGCCGAGGGCAGCGCCCGTGCCGGCCGCGAGCGTTTCCGGGTCGATCTCGCCAATGCCATCAACGCACGCCTGGCGGATCTCGAACGCCAGGGCGCAGGCCTCGGCGTGACGATCGAGCGCGTCGATCTCTGGCCGTCGATTCCGCAGGACGCCAAGGCGGCGTTCGATTCGGTGACGGTGGCGATACAGGGGGCCGAAACCGCGGTCGCCAACGCGCGCACGGCGGCGGAGAAGACCGCGCAACAGGCCGACCAGAAAAAGGATCGACTGGTCGCCGATGCGCAGGCGCAGGCCGCCGAGCATGTCACCACCGCGCGCGCGCGAACGGCGGCGATCGCCGCCCTCGCCGCCGGCGCGCCGGGCCTGCGCGGACCGGCGCTGGCCCGGCAGATCTATGCCGATCGCATCGGTCCGCTGCTCGGCAAGGCCGCGGCGGTGCAGACCACGAACGGCGAACCGCGCCTGATCCTGTCCGGGAGTTCCGCTCCATGAATGGCACCGCGAATACGGCCGGCGCCGCGCCCGAGGCGCCGCTGCTGGGGCTCGAGGAGCAATGGTCGCTGGGCGTGCGCCTCAGCCTCTCGCTGGCGACCGCCGGCTGCCTCGTCGTGGCCCTGATCGTCTGGCTGCTGCGCCCCGACCAGCAGGCGATCGCCGAGCTGATCGCGGGCGTCGGCGCGGCGCTGGTGGCCGTCCCTTCGCTGGCCGCGGCCTGGCGCAGCCTGCGCCAGCCGAGCCTGCACGGGATCATGGACCTGCTGATCGCCGCGGCCCTGCTGGCCGCCTGGGCGGCCGGCGACCTCGTGGTGGCCGCGCTCTTGCCGCTGGTCATGATGCTCGGGCACATCCTCGAAGAGCGCTCCTTGCTGGGCTCGCACGAGGCGATCCGCGCCTTGAGTCGCCTGACGCAGACCAAGGCGCGCCGCCTGGAAGCCGACGGCGGCATCGCCGAGATCGCCGCGAGCGAACTGCGCATCGGCGATCGCGTCGAACTGCGCGCCGGCGATCGCGTGCCGGCCGATGGCGTCGTCGAATCGGGCAACTCGAGCCTCGACACCGCGTCGATCACCGGCGAGTCGGTGCCCGTCGATGTGCAGCCCGGCGCCGATGTCTTCAACGGCTCGATCAACGTCGACGGCCAGCTGATCGTGCGCGTCACGCGCGTCGGCGCGGAGACCACGCTGGGCCGCGTCGTCGCCCTGCTGCGCGAAGCCGAGCAGGCCAAGCCGCCGGTGACGCGCCTGCTCGAGCGCTACGCGCAGCAGTACCTCGTGCTGGTCCTGCTGCTCGCGGCCGGCTGCTGGTTCGCGACCGGATCGACCGCCATCATGCTGGCCGTGATGGTGGCGTCCTGCCCCTGCGCGCTGGTGCTCGCCGCGCCGGCAACCTCGATCGCCGCCCTGTCGGTGGCGAGCCGCCACGGCATCCTCGTCAAAGGCGCGGCCTTTCTCGAGACGCTCGCCACCGTCGATGCGGTCGCGTTCGACAAGACCGGCACCTTGACGCTCGGCGAGCTGCGCCTGGTCGGTGTGCTGCCGCAGCCCGGCGTGGCGCGTGCCGATCTGCTCAACCTCGCCGCCAATCTTGGCAGCGCCAGCAGCCATCCGGTCAGCCGCGCGGTCGCCGCCGAGCTGCCGGAAAGCGGACGTCTGCCCTTGACCGACATCCGCGAACTGCGCGGCCTCGGCATCTGCGCACGCTCCGGCGGCGACGCGCTGGCCATGGGCCGTGCCGCCCTGTTCGACCAGCTTGGCATTGCCGTGCCGGCGGCGCCGGCGCATGACGGACCCATTTCGGGTGTCGCGCGCGGCGCGAGATTCCTCGGCTGGCTGCTGCTCAACGACGAACCGCGTCCCGAAGCCGCGCGTGCCGCCGCCGATCTGCGCGGGCTCGGGCTGGGCCGCCAGATGCTGATCAGCGGCGATCGCTGGCCGGCGGCGCAGCGCGTCGCCCATCTGGTCGGCCTGACGGAAGTGCAGGCCGAGCTGCTGCCCGCGCAGAAAATGCAGTGCGTGCTCGACCTCGCCGCGCAAGGCCATCGGCCGCTGGTCGTCGGCGACGGCATCAATGATGCGCTGGCGCTCAAGGCCGGTGCCATCGGCGTGGCGATGGGCGCGCAGGGCACCGACGTCGCCCTCGCCTCGGCCGACGTCGTGCTGATGACGGCGGATCTGCGGCGGCTCGGCACCTGCGTGCGGCTCAGCCGGCTTTGCCGCCGCACGATCTACGTCAACGTGGCCGTCGGCCTGATCTGGACGCTGGTCGTGCTGATCCTGGCCGCCGCCGGCGTGCTCGGCGCCTATGGCGCGCTGGTCGCCGCACTCGCGCAGCAGGCCAGCAGCGTGATCGTCATCGTCAACGCCGGCCGCCTGCTGAAATTTCACGAGGCGGCGGACATGAAAGCCTGAGCCATCGCCCATCTTCCGAGCCGCCGAAAGGCCTCTTCTCCCTGGAGTGTCACCATGCGCAAATCAACGATCATCCTGCTCGCCGCGGCGCTGCTGCCGGCGGTCGCGCAGGCCCGCGGCGATATCGAGAACGTGCCCGGCGTCAGCGACGGACCGGCACTCGCGCCTTACGTGGAGCAGCAGCTCGTGCAGGGCTTCGCCGACCGCAGCAGCGCGCGCGCCGCCGGCAGCGGCGGCGACGGCGCCGTCACGTTCTCGGAGCAGACGCCGGACGGCCGCAGCCTGCCGCTCAGCATCGATCCCATCAGCGGCGAAATCCTCACGAAATAGGCCGCGACGGCGTGTGCAGGTAGGCGAGCGTCGAGGCGACGACGTCCTGGCCCCAGCCGCGCGTGATGAAGACCAGTCGCGAGCGGCGGTCGGCATCCGGCCAGGCCGCCAGCTCGCGCAGCGGATGCAGGGCGCTCTGCACGCCGTGCACGACTGTCGGTCCGGCCTGTCCCTCGACATGCACGAGGCCCTTGACGCGCAGCAGCGTCGGCCCGCACAGCGAGCGCAGAAAGCTGATCCAGCCGAGCAGGCGCCCCGGCGGCAGCGGCTCTTCGAAAATGAGGCTGAAGGTCTGGATCTCCTGCTCCGCCGGCGTGCGCGCCGGTGCCGACCGGCCGAGCAGGCCGCTCGGCTGCACGGCGATCACCGGCGTGAAGCGCATCGACTCGGCCCGGCCGAACCAATCGCCGAGCTGATAGCGCGCCGAGCCCGGATGGTCGCGGCCGCCGCTGAACAGTTGCTCGGGGCGCGCGGCACCGTGGCGGATCACGTCGACGCCGGCATCGGGGTTCATCGCGCGCAGGCGCTGCGTCAAGGCGGCCGCCGTCGCGGCGCCGACGAGATCGGTCTTGCTCAAGAGCAGGCGATCGGCGGCCGTGATCTGCTGCACGGCGATGTCGTGCTTGTCCAGGGTCGAGGCTGCGTTCAGGGCATCCACCAGCGTCACCACGCTGTCGAGCGCGAAGTGCGCGGACAGCTGCGGATCATGGAGCAGCTGCGAGACGATCGGCCCGGGCTCGGCGAGCCCCGTCGTCTCGATGATCACGCGCTTGAGCGCGACATTGCGCTGCGCGGCGCGCTGGAACAGGCTCATCAGCGCTTCGCCGAGCCGCCCGCTCGCGGTGCAGCACAGGCAGCCGTCGGCGATCAGCTCGGTGTCGTCCGGCGCCGACTCGACCAGATGATGGTCGACGCCGACCGCGCCGTACTCGTTGATGACCACCGCCGTGCCGGTCATCTCCGGATGGCGCAGCACGAAGTTCAGCAGCGTGCTTTTGCCGGCGCCGAGAAAGCCGGTCAGCAGACAGACCGGCAGCCGGGCCGTTGGTGCATGCGCGGGATCACTCATCGGCGTCTTTCCTTTCTTTGCCGCGACGCAAGGACCACAGATTCAGCAGGTGGGCGCCCGACAGCGTCACGCTGCCGAGCACCGTCAGCCACGATTCCCGGGCTCTCACCGTCTCGGCGGTGGCCGCGACGATCAGCAGCCCGAACGCGGTGAGACCCAGCCACACGGGCGCGAACCGACGATGGCGCACGCAGCCGCCGATCAGCGCGTAGGCACTCACCGGCACGATCGCCGCCAGCAGCCAGCGATGCACCACATCGTCGTTGGTCACCAGCCAGGCCAGCCACGGCAGCAGGGCGATGAACATCGGCAGCACCAGGCAGTGCACGAGGCACAGGGCGGACAGCAGAATGGCGGTGCGATCGCCGGCGGCGCGCACGGGAGTCGATGTCGACATGCAAGACCTCAGACGGACGCCGACGCGCGCGCGCCGGTGGAGAACAGTTCACGGCGGCCCAGGCGTGAAAGAGCAGCGCACGATCGAGCGACAGCACGCTCGCAAGGCCCGCCTCGGCGAACGTCTCCTCGCTCATGCGTCGTCCGTCGCCTCGGCCTCCATGCGCCACGCCGGAAACGGATCGGGGAAGGAACGCCAGGCCGCAGGTCCCTGGGCGATTTCGGCGTCGTCGAGCAGGCAGGCATCGAGCCGCGCGCGCAGCGCCGCCTCGTCCGCGCCGATGCCGATGAACACCAGTTCCTGCCGGCGGTCGCCATAGGTTTCATCCCAGACTTCGCGCAGGCGATCCATCACCTCGGGCCGTGCACGGTCGGCACGCGGGCTGGCCCACCACAGGCCGATCGCACCCTGCTGCAGCATGCCGCCGGCCTGTGACATCTGGCCGACGAAGTCCGGCCGGCTGGCAATCCAGAACCAGCCTTTGGAGCGGATGACGCCCTGCCAGCTCGACTGGAAGAAATCGTGCAGGCGCTGCGGGTGGAACGGCCGGCGCTCGCGATAGACGAAGCTGGTGATGCCGTACTGCTCGGTTTCCGGCGTGTGCTCGCCGCGCAGTTCCCTGGCCCAGCCCGGATTGCGCTCGGCCTGCTCGGGATCGAAGCGAAAACCATCGAGCAGTTCGGCGACCGGCGCGCGCCCGAAATCGGTGGTCACGACGTGCGCACCGGGATTCAGTCCCCTGACCACGGCGAGCACATCGCGCCGTTGCGCCTCGTCGATCTCGGAGAACTTGTTGATGACGATGGTATCGGCGAATTCGATCTGGTCGACGAGCAGATCGACGACGTTGCGCTCGTCATCCTCGCCCAGCGACTGGCTGCGGTCGCGCAGAAAATCCGTGGAGCTGTAGTCGCGCAACAGGTTCCTGGCGTCGACAACGGTCAGCATCGAATTGATGCGCGTCAGATCGGCGAGCGAAAAGCCGGCTTCGTCGCGCACCGCGAAGGTGGCGGCCACCGGCATCGGCTCGGAAATGCCCGTCGATTCGATCAGCAGATGATCGAAGCGGCCCTCGCCCGCGAGCCGCGTGACTTCCTTGAGCAGGTCGTCGCGCAGCGTGCAACAGATGCAGCCATTGCTGAATTCGACCAGCTTCTCCTCGGTACGCGACAGCGCCGCCCGGCCGTCGACCAGCGCCGCGTCGATGTTGATCTCGCTCATGTCGTTGACGATCACCGCGACGCGGCGGCCTTCGCGATTGGCGAGCAGGTGATTGAGCAAGGTGGTTTTGCCGGCACCGAGATAGCCGGACAGCACCGTGACGGGCAGACGGGCGAGCGACATGGGAATCTCCGCGTTGATGTTACATTGTAACAATAACACGGCATCGCGCCGCACTTCGCCGCCCGCTTGAACGCAGCCCTGCCCGGCGATCGACGGCATCGACCGCGAAGCGACGCCGTCGCTCCTTGCGGGCGCGCGGCGGATGCGCGGCACGACGAGTGCCGACAGGATGATGACGGACAGCGAATGATCGAGCGCGAGTACCGCGATGGCGCACATCGCGGCGCGCGTCAGCTCGAGCCGTAGTCCGGGCGCGCCGGCGCGGTTCAACCGAGCGGGTGGTGGCGTTCGAGGAAGCCGATCACGCCCTCGTTGAAGGCGTCGTTGCGATCACCGGCGACCATGTGCCCCGCGCCCGGCACGTCGAATACTTCGAGGCCGGGAAGATGCGCGCGGAATTCATTGATGCCGTCCTCGGTGACGATGTCACTCTGGGTGCCGCGCACGAGCAGGGTCGGCGTGCGAATGTGCGAGGCGGCGCGCAGCATCAGGTCGGCGAACTGCGGCGGCTCGGAGCGGCGCGGATTGTCGACGAACCGCGGATCCCAGTGCCAGTAGAGCCGGCCGTCGTCGCGGCGGCGCAGGTTCTTCATCAGGCCGGAGATGTCCTTCGGGCGCGGGCGGTGCGGGTTGTACGCGCTGACCGCATCGGCCGCCTCCTCCAGCGTCGCGAAACCGGCGCGTCCGCTCTGCATGAATTCGGCGATCTTCTTGCCGCCGCTCTGGTTGACGCGCGGCACGATGTCGACGAGCACCAGCGCCGTGGCGATCGGCTGCGCCGCGCCGCCCGCCGCATAGAGAATCGTCGCGCCGCCCATCGACGCGCCGACCAGGGCCGGCGGGCGGGTGAGCGTCGCGATCACGGCGCGCAGGTCGCCGACCATGGCGTCGAGCGAATAGTCGCCATCTGGCGCCCAGTCGCTGTCGCCGTGTCCGCGCGCGTCCAGGTTGATGACGTGATAGCCGCGCCGCAGCAGCTCGCGCATCGCGCCGCCCCAGGAATGCCGCGTCTGTCCACCGCCGTGCAGCAGCAGGACCGGCGGTGCCGCGGGATCGCCGCCAACGTCGGCGCTGATGTGCAGACCACTTGGCACGACGTAGCGGCGTACTTCAAGCGGCAAACTCATTCGAAGGTTCCGGTCTATTGTCTCGACGCGCGGCGGCGTCAGGGCGGCTCGCATTCGATCATGCCTGAAGAACGCCGGACAAGCGGCCGCATCGCCCAACAAAAAACCGCGCACCTGGCGCGGTTCCTGTTACGTCTCAGATCCCGGATGGTGGAGCGGAGGAGGATCGAACTCCCGACCTTCGCATTGCGAACGCGACGCTCTCCCAGCTGAGCTACCGCCCCACACGAGGACGCGTATTGTACTGATCGGCACCCAAAACACCAGCGCCGCCGCCGCGGCGGCTCAGCTGCCGCCGAGCGTCACGACCACGCGGCGGTGATGCGCGCTGCGACGGTGTTCCCAGACGTAGAGGCCCTGCCAGGTGCCGAGCAGCAACGCGCCATCCCCGATCGGCACCGTCAGCTCGACGCCGGCCACCAGGCTGCGAATGTGCGCCGGCATGTCGTCCGCGCCCTCGTCGTCGTGGCGATAGGCGGTCGCGCTGTCCGGCGCCAGATGTGCTGCCCAAGCCTGCAGGTCATCGCGCACGGCCGGCGCGGCGTTCTCGGTGATGCACAGCGAAGCCGAGGTGTGCTGCAGGAACAGATGGCAGAGTCCCGTGCGGATGCCGCTGGCAGCGGTGATCTGGCGCACGGTCCGGGTGATCTCGCTGAAGCCGCGCCCCGCGGTACGAAGTTCGATGATCTGTTGCTGCATGTCGCTCCTCTCCTGCCCGATGGTTTGCGCGGGACACCGCGCCCGGACCTGCGGAATGAACTTAACGGTTTGATTCTAAAGCTCATGTCCGCAGCCCTTTCCGGCGCAAAAAAAGCCTGCTAAAAACGCGCGCCAAGTGATCCCGATTTGTTGTCAGGCTCCACGCCGAGATGGGTATGCCGCGCAAGCCGAAGAAGCAAGCTGCACCGAACGACGCCAGCAAGAACTACGACGAGTTCGTCGACGAGGCCGATGCCATCGAAGACGACAGCGTGGCCGCTGCCGACGGGCCGACCGGGCTGCCCGCCAAATCGCGGGACTGGCGCGACGTCGAGAAGCTGCAGGAGGAACGGCGGCTGCGCAAGCTGATCGCCGACGATCTCGACTTCGATCTGTAGAACGCCTGCGCCGCCCGCCTACGGCGAGGCGGCGATGCTTTCCTCCGGCGGGTGCGGCCGCAGCTCGCTGCGCAAAAGCTCGAAAGCGGCATCGGCGTCGTCGCAGTAGCGGAACAGCTCGACGTCCTCCGGCGAGATCAGGCCTCGCTCGACGAGGCGTCCGAAATCGATCAACCCCTCCCAGAACGAGCGCCCGTACAGCAGGATCGGGATGCGCGAGACCTTGTGCGTCTGGGTCAGCGTCAGCAGTTCGAACAGCTCATCGAGCGTTCCGAAGCCGCCGGGGAAGAACACCGCGCCGCGCGCCAGCTTGACGAGCCAGAACTTGCGCATGAAGAAGTAGTGGAACTGGAAGGCGTGCGCGTCGTCGATATGCTCGTTCAGACGCTGCGGCTCGAACGGCAGCGAGATGTTGAGGCCGACGTTGAGCCCCTGGTCGACGCGCCCGCCGCCGACATGCGCGGCCTCCATGATGCCCGGACCGCCGCCGGTGCAGACGTAGAAGCGCTCCTGCACGGTATGCGTCTCGAGCGTCCAGCGC
The DNA here is from genome assembly GCF_000474945.1 of Solimonas soli DSM 21787. Taxonomy (GTDB): domain Bacteria; phylum Pseudomonadota; class Gammaproteobacteria; order Nevskiales; family Nevskiaceae; genus Solimonas; species Solimonas soli. The sequence goes on from NZ_KI440837.1 coordinate 352,861, forward strand.
GCCAGTTTTTCGGCCAGTTGCGCCGCCTCGGCGTACCAGTCGCGGCCGTCGCTGCCGCGTCCGAGCCGCAGGCGCGCCGAACCGAAGAATGCCACCGTGTTGCGCACGCCGGTGCGCCGGAAGCGCTGCTCGGGTTCGACATACTCGCAGAGGATGCGCACGCCGCGCGCCTCCTCGCTCATCAGGAATTGTTCGTTCTTGTATGCCTTGTCCGGCATGCCAGCTCCTCTGTCGCGATGCGGCGCCAGCGCCGCGCTCGAACTCAGGCGCTGGCAGGAGGATTCTGCAGCCAGCCCAGAGCCGACGCCGGCTCGCGTGTGAACGGAAGCGCCGCGATGCGCGCGATCGCCGTCTGCAGCTCCGGCGCCGGGTCGATCGCCGCGAGGCGGCCTTCGGCAAGCTCGGTCGCAAACACCAGGGCGCGCATGCTGATGAAGCGCTCTTCCATGTAGTGGCCCAGCAGGACCGATTGCTGCGCCGGGTAATACGCCTTGACCCGCACCCAGTGCTTGGTCTGCGCGCCCGACTCGTACAGCGTAAACCAGGCGCCCGGCAGCAGCACGATCGACAGCAGGCCCTGCAGTTCCTGCTCGGGCGTGGGCTGCCGCTGCGGCGGCGCGTCGGGGCGCGTCGCCACGTCGCCGAGGCCTTCCTCGATGAGCGCGTCGTTCAGCGAAACCTCGAGCTTGCGCTCCAGGTATGCCTGCAGCAGGCCGGCGACGACGTCTTCGAGCTTCTGCCTTGCGAAACCCACTTCCGCGAGGCGGTTCGTCACCTCGGCGACCAGTTCCGCCTCGAGCGCGACGCGCTCCTCAGCACTGCGGCGATCGGGGCCGAGGCTGTGCAGCACGCGGTCGACGAGATCCATCGTCGCCACCCAGCTGCGACCCTCGATGCCGTCGCGGATGTAGTCGACGCAGAGCCGCGGCCCGAAGCCGGACAGCATCAGGCGCATGGCGCCGGTCGGCAGCACGCGCTCGCCGACGCGCATCTTCAGCTCGTGGGCGACGATGCGGCGGATGCGTTCGATCTGCTGGCGATTGCGGTTCTGCTGCGTCTCGTCCTGCTGGCGCAGGAAGCTGTCGGCGGTGTGTTCGTCGACGGCGATGCCCGGCGCGCTCTTCAGCTTGGCCGGATCGAGGTGGAAGCTGCGCGCGATTTCGTCGACCAGGCCCTGCAGCTCGCTGACGATCTGCTCGGGCACCGGCGCGCCGCCGGCACCGAGCTGCAGCGCCAGCTCGTAGAGATCATTGGTCGCGCGCCGCGCCGGATGGGTGCTGCTGGCGAAGAACTGCGGGTCGGCGAGCGCCGCCTTCATCACCGGCAGCTGCAGTTTCGCGAGCAAGGGCTTCATCGCCTCCGGCAGGCGCGGATCGTTGTAGTAGCCGTCGAACATGCGCGCCACCAGGCCGACGTTCTGCGGCGGCAGCCAGGCCGGCGCCTGCGGCTGCTGGCCGTGCGAGTACGACTGCAGGATGTGGCTGATGTCGTGCGCCAGCCAGGCATCGTTGTAGGACGGTGCGGCGCCGCCGGCCGCCGCGTAGGCGCCGGCATAGGCCGGCCAGGACGGCGGATAGCCGGCCGCCGGCCCCGGCATGGCGCCGAAGCCAGCGCCGCCGTAAGGCGGCGGATTGGGGCTGGCGACGCCGTATGGCGCCGGCGAAGGCGGCGGCACGCCCATGTACTGGGCGAAGCGCTGCGTGTCGACGCCGCTGACCCAGCTCGGCATGGCGCCGCTGTCGGCGCCCGGCAAGGTCGCGGCGGCGCCCGGCATGCCGGGCATGGCCGGATGGCGCTTCGGCGGCGGCACGGCGCCGTCCTTGGGTTCGACGCCATGCCCGGCCAGCAGCTGGTTGGCGTGCACGAAGACCGCCGACATGTTGCCGACGACGACGCGGTCGAACAGCTTGTAGATGACCAGCTTGATCGGGAAATCGACCTGCAGGTTCTGCACGGAATTCTGGAAGGCGCGGATGATGCGCGCCGGCGAGATGGCGTCCGGCGACAGCTGCCCGCCGGTCATGTCGGCCAGGCGCGCCATACGCCGCTGCAGTTCGACCAGCTCGTGCGCGTGCAGCGAGGTGGCCTTGCTTTCCATGTTGGAAACGGCGATGCGCTCCTCGAGCTGGTCGCCGTCCTGCAGCGACCACTGCGTCATGTCGCTGAGATCGACGTTGTCGCCGGGCGCCTCCGTGCCGATGCGCGACAGCGCATCCTGCAGCGAATGCTCGAAAGCCTTGATGATCTGCGCGCGCTGCATGCGCACGATGCGCATGGTGTCGAGATAGAGGCGCTGTTCGTCGCTGGAGCGCGCCTTCTCGGCCGAATCGAACAGGATGTCGTCGGCCTTCTCGAACATGGCGTTGAGCTGCTCGGCCAGCACGCTGATCGCCATCTGGTGCAGGGCGGCCACCACGGGGTTGCCACCCGCCGCCGGTGCAGACGGGTTGGCGGCACGCGCGCTGGCGTGGCTCTGGGCACTCATGGGGAATCGGTCCGGAACGATCTTCTGCGGGAGAAGGAACACAGCCACGGCCATGCGGCTGCCGGGCCAGTGTAGCCCAAGCGCCCCGCCACGACATGCGCAAGCCGCATCTGAACCATGTGCCGCAAAGCCCCCCCGGGCGTAACGCTTCGATACTACTGCAAACCGCGCCGCCGGCCGGCATGCGCGAGCAGAAACTCCATCTGGTCGGCGAGGATGCGCCGATTCGACAAGATCAGATATTCGGCCAGATTCGGCGTGTACGGCACCGCCAGCAGGCGCATGTTCGCCTCTTCCGGCGTGCGGTCGTCCTTGCGCTGGTTGCAGCTGCGGCAGGCCGTCACGCAGTTCTCCCAGGCCGAGGCGCCGCCGCGCGAGGCCGGGATGATGTGATCCCGCGTCAGCAGATGCGCCGGGAACTGGTCGCCGCAGTACAGGCAGAGATTGCGGTCGCGCTGGAACAGCGTGCGGTTGGTCAGCAGCGGCACGCCGCGGGCATGGCTCTTCGAGCGATCGGTGACGGCGATGATGGAGCCGATCTCGATCTGCGAGCGCTCGCCGCTCCTGGCATTGACGCCGCCGCGAATCAGGAAACGCTCGGCACCGGCCTCCCAGCGCACGCGACCGCGCGCATACAGCGTCACCGCCGTGTGCCAGTGAATCCAGGAAACCGGCAGCCCGCCGGAATCCACTTTGAGGATGGCCGGAATGTTTTCCATGCGTCCGTGCAACTGGAGCCCTTGAGCCCATTGAACCGCGCAAAGATGACAACATTTGGACGATATCTCGCCGAAGGCGTTCGGCGCAAGCCTGTCCGGTCAGTGACTTAGGGTGCTTTTCTGAGCCACTCTCGATTCCGTGAACTGCCCCTGTGAAACGCTTGGCGCGCTTGAATCGGAAGCCCGCGGCCGCACTTGAGCAGCAAATCCCACTGCCCCGCTTCATCCAAGGACCAACGCCATGCGCATGGACAAACTGACGAGCCGCTTTCAGCAGGCGCTGGCCGACGCCCAGTCGCTGGCGGTCGGCCGCGACCATCCGGCGATCGAGCCGGCCCACCTGCTCGCGGCCCTGCTCGACCAGGACGGCGGCTCGACGCAGCCGCTGCTGCAGAACGCCGGCGTCAACATCGACCTGCTGCGCTCGAGGCTCGCCCAGGCGCTCGACCGCCTGCCGAAGCTCAAGGATGCGACCGGCGAGGTCAACGTCTCGCCCGATCTCGCCAAGCTGCTCAACCTCACCGACAAGCTGGCCCAGCAGAAGAAGGACCAGTTCATCTCCACCGAGCTGTTCGTGCTCGCCGCGGTCGACGAGAAAGGCGCCGCCGGCGACGCGCTGCGCGCCGCCGGCGCGCGCAAGGAACTGCTGGAGAAAGCCATCGACGCCGTGCGCGGCGGCGCCAAGGTCGATTCGGCGAATGCCGAGGAGAACCGCCAGGCGCTGGAGAAGTACACGATCGATCTCACCGAGCGCGCGCGCGCCGGCAAGCTCGATCCGGTGATCGGCCGCGACGAGGAAATCCGCCGCGTCATCCAGGTGCTCTCGCGCCGCACCAAGAACAATCCGGCCCTGATCGGCGAGCCCGGCGTCGGCAAGACGGCGATCGTCGAGGGTCTCGCGCAGCGCATCGTCAACGGCGAGGTGCCGGAGTCGCTGAAGGACAAGCGCGTGCTCTCGCTCGACTTGGGCAGCCTGATCGCCGGCGCCAAGTTCCGCGGCGAGTTCGAGGAGCGCCTGAAAGCGGTGCTGACCGACCTCGCCAAGCAGCAAGGCAACATCATCCTGTTCATCGACGAGATCCACACCCTGGTCGGCGCCGGCAAGGCCGACGGCGCGATGGACGCCGGCAACATGCTCAAGCCGGCCCTGGCGCGCGGCGAGCTGCACTGCGTCGGCGCCACCACGCTCGACGAGTACCGCAAGTACATCGAGAAGGACGCCGCACTCGAGCGCCGCTTCCAGAAGGTGCTGGTCGGCGAACCGAGCGTCGAGGACACCATCGCCATCCTGCGCGGCCTCAAGGAGCGCTACGAGGTCCACCACGGCGTCGACATCACCGACGGCGCGCTGATCGCGGCCGCCAAGCTCTCGCACCGCTACATCACCGACCGCAACCTGCCCGACAAGGCGATCGACCTCGTCGATGAAGCAGCGTCTCGAATCAGCATCGAAATCGACTCCAAGCCGGAGGCGCTCGATCGCCTGCACCGTCGCCTGATCCAGCTGAAGATCGAGCGCGAGGCGCTGAAGAAGGAAGAGGACGAAGGCGCCAGGAAGTCGCTCGCCGCGCTCGAGGACGAGATCGCCAGGCTCGAGAAGGAATACGCCGATCTCGAAGAGAAGTGGAAAGCCGAGAAGGCCTCGGTCGCCGGCAGCGCCGGCATCAAGGAAGAACTCGATCGCGTGCGCATCGAGCTCGAGGGCGCGCGCCGCGCCGGCGATCTCGCGCGCATGGCCGAGCTGCAGTACGGCAAGATTCCCGAGCTGGAGAAGAAGCTCGCGCAGACGCCGACCAGCAGCGCCACGCCGCAGAAGTTCGAGCTGCTGCGCACCAGCGTCGGCGAGGACGAAATCGCCGAAGTCGTGGCGCGCTGGACCGGCATTCCGGTCTCCAAGCTGCTGGAAGGCGAGCGCGAGAAGCTGCTGCGCATGGAAGACGCGCTGCATCAGCGCGTGATCTCGCAGGACGAGGCGATCAGCGCCGTCTCGAACGCCATCCGCCGCTCGCGCGCCGGCCTCTCCGATCCGAACCGGCCGATCGGCTCGTTCCTGTTCCTCGGCCCGACCGGCGTCGGCAAGACCGAGCTGTGCAAGGCGCTCGCCGCGTTCCTGTTCGATACCGAAGAGGCGATGGTGCGCATCGACATGAGCGAGTTCATGGAACGTCATTCCGTGAGCCGCCTGATCGGCGCGCCGCCGGGTTACGTCGGCTACGACGAAGGCGGCTATCTGACCGAAGCCGTGCGCCGCCGGCCGTACTCGGTGATCCTCATGGACGAGGTCGAGAAGGCGCACCCCGAGGTCTTCAACATCCTGCTGCAGGTACTCGACGACGGCCGCCTCACCGATGGCCAGGGCCGCACCGTCGACTTCCGCAACACGGTCGTGGTCATGACCTCCAACCTCGGCAGCTCGCTGATCCAGGACATGATGAGCAAGGACTCGGCGACGCGCGAGGACTACGGCGCGATCAAGGAAGCGGTGATGGCCGTGGTCGGCCAGCACTTCCGCCCGGAGTTCATCAACCGCATCGACGAGGCCGTGGTCTTCCATCCGCTCGGCTCGACGCAGATCCGTTCGATCGCGCGCATCCAGACGCAGCACGTCGTCAAGCGCCTCGTCGAGCGCGGCATCGCCGTCGAGTTCAGCGACGCGGCGCTCGACAAGCTGGCGGAAGCCGGCTTCGATCCGATCTACGGCGCGCGGCCGCTGAAGCGCGCGATCCAGTCGCTGGTCGAGAACCCGCTGGCGCGCCTGATCCTCGACGGCCGTTTCGCGGCCGGCGACAGCGTGCGCATCGACGTGCGCGACGGCGCGCTGCAGTTCGACAAGCGCTGAGATGCGGCCATCGCCGGCTGGCCCGCGCGCCGGCCGGCGATGGCATGGCGGCGCCGCAGTTCGCGCGGGGCGGCGCGTAGAATGCGCCGACAATTAAAACAACTTGAGGATTGCGCATGGATCGTACGCGACCGGCATCGTCGCGCATCGTCGCACTGGCTCTGCTCGCGCTCGGCGCCGTGTCGCCGGCGCCAGCCCGCGCCGAGGACGAGGAGTCGCTGCCCGACGTGCTTCCCGAAGTGATCGTCACCGCGCAGAAGTTCGCGCAATCCGTCGAGCAGGTGCCGGTCTCGGTCGGCACGATCGACGGCGAGCTGATGCAGCAGAGCGGCGCCACCAATTTCCAGGACCTGCAGACCTACGTCGGCAACGTCAGCCTGTCGATCTCGCCGACCGGCGGCGATTTCTTCATCCGCGGTTTCGGCACGCTGTCGACCAATGCCGGCTTCGAACCTTCGGTCGGCACCGTCGTCGACGGCGTGTTCTACGGCCGCTCGAATTTCCTCTCCGTGTTCTTCAACGACGTGCAGCGCATGGAAGTGCTGCGCGGCCCGCAGGGCACGCTGTTCGGCAAGAACAGCACGGCCGGCGTGTTCAATCTCGTCACCCGCGCGCCGGCCGACCGCTTCGGCTTCGGCGGCGAGCTTTACGTCGCCGACGACGGCGAGCGCGCCGCGCGGCCGACGCTGAATCTCGCGCTCGGCGAGCGCTGGTCGGCGCGCCTGGTCGGCAATTTCTCGCGCGACGATGGCCAGCTCACCAATACCGATCTCGACCGCCCGGAAGTCGACGTCGACCAGGACACCCTGCGCCTGCGCCTGCGCTACGACGGCGGCCCGCTGCGCGTCGACCTCGGCGGCTTCTATTCCGAGCAGAGCCTCAACGCCAACAACTTCCAGCTCACGCACGTCTCCGAGCCGATGCGCGTGGTCATGCAGCACTACGACCCCGACTTCGAGGATCGCTTCGACTTCCGCAACTCGGCCAACGTACCCTCGCGCGGCGAGACCGACTTCTCCGGCGCCAACCTCACGGTCGACTACAAGCTCGACGGCCTGTGGGACATCGACAGCGTCGCCCTCACCTCGGTCAGCGCCTGGGCGCGGCAGCTGCTGAAGGCGCGCGACATCGACGGTGACTTCTCGCCGGTGCCGGTGATCCGCGACACCCTGAGCCGGCCGGCGCCCTTCGACCAGTACAGCCAGGAAATCCGCCTCGCCGGCCACGACGACAGCATCGCCGGCTTCGGCGCCGGCCTCGACTTCGTGCTCGGCGCCTACTACTACGACTCGACCTTCAACGCCAATGACCTGTTCCAGCTCGAAGACCTCGGCGCCGCGCTCGCCTACCTCACCGCCGCGCAGGCCGGCAATCCGAACGGCAACGCCCTGCTGCGCATCGGCGGCGTGCCGCTGACGCGGCTGGCGATTCCGGTCGGCCGCCTCGCCGACCTGCTCGAACCGGCGCTGCGCCCGGTGATCGGCGAGCGCCAGGCGGCGACGGTGACGCTGGACCAGCGCACCAGCACGGCGGCGCTGTTCGGGCAGATCGAATATTTCATCATCGAGCGCTGGGCGCTGATCCTCGGCGGCCGCGTCGGCTACGAGCACAAGCAGGGCCAGTTCTCCAGCCAGGCCGAGGGCGCGCTGATCCCGCTGGTCGCCGACCAGAACGATTTCAGCGAGAGCCGCAACCACAGCGAAAACGAGTTCTCGCCGAAGGCCGGCATCAAGTGGCAGCCGCAGACCGACACCAACGTCTACCTGACGTGGACGCGCGGCTACAAGAGCGGCGGCTTCAATGCGCTGCCGCTCAACGACAAGAACCTCGAGTTCGAACCCGAACGCGCGACCAGCCTCGAACTGGGCGCCAAGGCGCGCCTGCTGCAGGGTTCGATGCGCGTCAGCGCCGCGCTGTTCTCGACCGACTTCGACAATCTGCAGGTTTCGACGTTCAGCAGCGGCAACGGCGCCGCCGCGCCGGTCTTCCTCAACGCGGCGAGCGCGCGCTCGCGCGGCGGCGAGCTCGAAGTGCACTGGCTGACGCCGATTCCGGGCGTCGCCTTCTACGGCTCGGCCGGCTACGCCAACGCCTACTACACGAGCTATCCCGACGCGCCGGCGCCGGCCACCTCGGACCAGTCGACGCAGGACCTGTCCGGCAAGACGCTGTCGAACGCGCCGAAGTGGACGGCGGCGGCGATCCCGTCCTTCACCACGATCCTGCCCGGCGGCACCTTGATGACCGTGGCGCTCGACGTGCTCTACCGCAGCCAGCGCTATGTCGACGTCGATCTCGCGCCGGAAAAGCTGCAGCCGCAGACCACCGAGGTCAACGCGCGCATCGTGCTCGGTTCGCAGCGCGGCGGCTGGACGCTGGCCTTCGCAGCCCGCAATCTGACCCACGAAGCCTCGACCGACCAGGTCCTCGACGAGCCGCTGGCGCCCGGCAATTACGCGGCGGCGCGCGCCGATCGCGGTCGCGTGCTGTCGGCGAACCTGATCCTCGACCTCTAGACCGACCGCCCGGCGCGCCAGGCCACGCGCCGGTCGCCACGGCGGCCGGCGCGTGGCCGGCGTGATACGATAACGATTCTTATCTACGCCGAGTGTCCGTTCCCATTTCGATGCGCCTGTCCGAACTCCCGCACAACGTCGCCGCGATCGTTCGCGCGGTCGAGGACGCTGGCCCCGGCGATGTCATCGCGCGGCGTCTGCGCGACCTCGGCTTCGTCGACGGCGAGCCGGTGCGCATCGTCGCGCACGGACCGGTGCAGGGCGATCCGCTGCTCGTGCAGATCGGCTATACGCGCTTCGCCCTGCGCCGCGCCGAGGCGGCGCGGGTGCGGGTTGCGCAGGAAGCCGCATGAACGCGC
>NZ_AXDW01000007.1 GCF_000474945.1 Solimonas soli DSM 21787
CCGTTTCGATCCACGCGCCCGTGAAGGGCGCGACATCGAAATCCACGCCGACACGCACAAAGACCTGATGTTTCGATCCACGCGCCCGTGAAGGGCGCGACCCTCTTGCGGCAGGACTACGATTCAACTTACTATTGTTTCGATCCACGCGCCCGTGAAGGGCGCGACGGCTCGCGAGATCAAGCGCGAAGTGCGGGACAAGTGGTTTCGATCCACGCGCCCGTGAAGGGCGCGACCCGACACGGCGTATTTGTCGGGCAGCGAGCCGGCGTTTCGATCCACGCGCCCGTGAAGGGCGCGACGCAGTGGATTTAACGCATTGCACCTACAGGCTTCAAGTGCTTCGCGGCGCGAAACCCAAAAAAACGGCACGCCGAAGCGCACCTCCGCACGCTGCGCAAGAAGTCTCCCAGAGATTTCAAATTGTTAAAGAATCGCGAACCTCAAGGGAATGCGTCGGTTACTTCAGGTTCGCATTACCGTCTTTTAGAACACCAGCGGCCCGTTGAAGTCCGTCGCTGGTTTCGCACCCACGTGCTCGACACGGCGCACCCAGTTGGCTCCGAGATAGTAGAAGCGCAGGCTGTCGTGTTCAGGTTCGATGAGATCCACGAGCTTCTGCTTCAGACTTGCCCATTGTGCCGGGTCTACTTCAATCTCGAAGACCGAAAACTGCACACGCTGTCCGCAGTCCTGACATGCCTTGGCCACTTTGCGCAGCCTTCGCCGGCCCTCTGCGTCTATCGTCGTAACGTCGTAACTCACCAGAACCATCATGGCGCTACTTCCAGAGAAACGGCGGATATGCGTCCAGATCACCGCGCAGATGCCGCGCTAGCAACTGCGCCTGCATGACGGGCAGAAGACCGATGGGCATCTTCTCGGCGATAAAGACGTGTTGAATCTCCTCTCGCTTCCGCTCTTGATATGCCACCAGAAGGACCTTTCGAGATTCCTCGCGCAGCAGTACGGCGCCATTGTCCATGCACTGGAAGTCGCGCTCGGAAACCTGCCGCCGATTGAGCATCGAGAGCGTAAGGCGATCGGCAAGAAACGCACGGAACTCCTCCATCAGATCGAGTGCCAAGCTGGGCCGGCCGGGCCGGTCCCGATGGAGAAAGCCGACCGCCGGATCGAGGCCGACTGTCTCAAGCGCGGAGCGGCAGTCGTGCGTCAGCAAGGTGTAGAAGAACGAGAGCAGCGCATTGACGGCATCCCGGGGCGGCCGGCGGCTGCGCCCCTCGAACCGAAACATCGATGACGGCACCCGGATCAGGTGGCCGAGCACTCCGAAGTAGGCCTGTGCCGCCTCTCCTTCCAGACCGCGCATTAGCTGCACATCGTCCTCGGCCTGCAGCCTCACCGATATGCGCTCAAGCCGTTTATGCGCGTGCGTTATGGAAGCTACGGCAGTCTCCGTCATCGAATCGCCGTGATCCCGCAATGCGCGCCCGAGCACGACCCTTTGGTTGTAGAGTTTGCCGATCAACAGGTGCCGGACAATTGCGGCACAGCCGGTGGAATCGTCGGAGCGGCGATATTGCTCGCGGCGCAGGAGAACATTTCCGGAAACGGGCCCCTCGACGCGAGCGAGAAAACGGCCGTTCGGGCTCAAGAAGCAGACGCTGATCCCCTGCTCCACGCAGTAGCCGAGCAATGGTGGAGAAACGAGCACCCGGCCAAAACAAACGAGGCTTTCCAGCATATGCACTGGAACTCGTGCCCTTTCCTGTTTCTCAACCTCCATCACGACGTTGGCGCCGTCCTTGTGCAGCCACGCACCTTCCGTCGTTACATACAAGGTATTGAGCTGACGCCGCATCAACTTTCCTCGGCGGTCTGCTGAAGCAGCCAATCGCGGACGGACATACGCCGGGTGAGTTCATGCGGACGGCACAACTCCAGCAGCGAGCAGGTGTCGCAACGCTTGGCTTCATAAACTGCTTTTGGTGTCCGGCTCTCGTTAAGCATCCTGCGCACGGCCTGGATCGTATCCAGCGTCAAAGCACGCAATGCTTCATCAAAAACCACGCACTGGCGGCGCCGCGTTTTCCCGTAGAACAGCGCCCCTTCCGGAACGCTGCACCGAAGCATGGATTCCAGGCAAAGCGCTTGCGCGCAAAGCTGCACCTCATCCGCGCGATGTGCCTTCGGTTTGCCCCGCTTGTATTCGACCGGACGTGGGACCAACCCCGCTTCACCTTTCCTGAACTCGACGATGTCCGCTACGCCCGCAATACCCAGTTCCGGCGCCGATAAGGGCATCGACGTATCCGTGCGTACGCCATGGCGAACTTCCACGCCCGCTGTATCGGCTCGATCGTGCATCAGCCGCCCTTCTGCGGTATGGCGGCTCTCCGCCCACAGACGTTCAACATGAATCAGCGCACACTGCCGCGGGCAGTACAGATAGTGCTGCAGGGCAGAAAGCGGGATCAGGTCTTCATCGTCCATGGCGGCCCGCTTCGCAATGGAGTCAGAACATTTCGTTGATCGTCACACCCGCCGGCAGACTGCTCCGGTCGATGCTGACGCGATAATCGGCAAAGCCGCGAGCCGGACTACCGGGTTCAGGCGCTTCGGCCCCGCCGTCAACGCGCTCGACCTTCACCATGTCGAACAGTACGTGAGCGGGTGCGTTGCCCATCGGATGTTCATGCTCGAACACGATCAACTTTCGAGCCGCCATTTCGCCGCGGGATGCAGAGCGGTCGTGCTCGAATAGATTGGTGAGCGCACGCCAGAGAAGCTGCAAGTCTTCATCCGAGAAGCCGGTACGTTCGGCGAGCTTGGCGGAGACGAAGCCATGCACGCGGAAAAGTCCATAAGGCAGGATGTGCTTGCGACCCATCGTGCGTTCTTTTTCAAGGTCCTTTTCGTTGGTGACGGCCATACGCGTGATGGAGATTTCCATTGGCAGCACCGGATCGATCGAGCTGGCAAATGCAATCTGCACCGGACCCCGTACCTGCCCGGCATTGACCTCAGTCGTCATCACGGCACCGAAGGCACGTACGTCGAAGAAGTTCTTGCACATCCAGGCCGTCAGCTCCCGCGCCTTGGCTTCTTCCTTCGGCAGCTTCTTGGCTTCCGGCGTAATGGAAAGCGCCTCGTAGGCCAGCTTGTGCTGGTTGTTCAGTACCGACTTTTCCTGCATGTAGATCGCATAGCCAGGCGCACCCTCCTGCTCCAGCGCCACGTAGTTGCGGATCTTGCGCTTGAGCGCCACATCCGTGACCAGACCACGGTTGGTCTCCGGATCTAGACGCGGCAGGTTGCCGGCATCCGGATCACCGTTCGGGTTGCCGTTGATCACGTCGAACAGGTAGACGAATTCGTAGCGATGGCTGATGACGCTCATGCGGAGGCTCCGGTGGATTCGGTGTCTGGGATGTCGTGCGCGTCCGCCTTGGCGAATCGCGCCTGGATCTGGTGGTAATAGCCAATCGCAAAGCGGCCCTGTGCTTCGATGCCGAGGCTGCGCGGCAGCGTGATGGGCAGGGCATTGACGATCTGGCCGACCTCCTTCTCCAAGGTCACGGCCAATCCTGCCTTCTCTTTGCGCAAGCGGCTCAAATGGTTCTGCGCATTGCGTAGCAAAACGGGGAAGATGCTGGCCGGCGTGGCCGAAGCGGCGCCGTAGTAGCGATCACGGATGGTGGCGTTGATCTGCGTGCCGAGCGCAGCGCGTTGCACGTTCTCCAGAGTGGAGAACAGACGCCCGAGCAGATAGCCGGGGTCGGTGTTGGTAAGGTCAAGACTCACAAGTTTCTCTCCCAGGTGGTTATCTGCGGATTTGAGGCGGGCATCGCGCACCAGCACGGCCTTGCACAGCGCGACCCGCAACGGCGTGATCTCGCCATCTGCCCGAAAGCGCATGACGAGATTGCCCAGCAGGCTGTATGGATAGCGCTGGCCGGTCAGGATGGCGCGGGTCAACTCGCCCGCCAGCAACGGCGAGACATCGTCATTCTTCGGAAAATCGCCATGCAGCGGTGCCGTGGTCAGCGCCAGCGCGCGCGGTGTCGGGGCGCGCTTCCAGGCAGATGGCCTGAGTTCCAGATCGTCGTAGTGCTTGGTGAGGCGTTCAGCGAAAGTCCGCAAGGAGCCGGTCTCCCAGAAGCGGATCGACAGCCGCGACGCATTCGGCGCCAGACCCAGCACGTAGATTTGCGTGCCATCTTCCAGGTGTCCTTCGAGATCACGAAGTGGCCGGGACTGGCGAACCTGCTGCAAGACTTCGTTCAAGCGCTGGGTTGCCTGCTCATCCTTGTCTTCCTGCGCGATGAAATCGGCAATCAGTCCTTCCGCTTCGCCTGCGGCGGCCTTGTCAGGCGCCTGCGCCCAAAACACTACAGTGGTATCGCCGATCTGCACTCGCTGGCGATTGCCGGTATCGCGGCGCAGCAGATGGTTCAGCGCAGTGGTGTAGCCAAAGGCGGCCTGTTCGGAAACCGGCGCGTTTTCACCTTGGATCTTGCCGTAGGACGTGAACGATTCAAGGTTGAATGACACAATCGACGCGCCGGAACTTTGCGCACCGTTAACACCCTTGATCGAGGGATGAAGACGCGCGATCGGCGCATGCATGCCCGTCACCAGGCAAGTTCCAGCAGCGGCAGCCCTGACCGCTCCCTGTTGCTGCGCCCAGCTGGCACGGGCCGCCGGGCTTTCATGCAGGAAACCGCGCGCTCCGTCCAAGCGGAACACGAGATTGGCATCGTACAGTTCCTCGCCGTGCTTCGGAAGAAAATGCGGGTTCTGGGAAAAATGCTCCGGCGTCCAGCGCTCAAGAAAATGCAGCAGCGCGAGCATGCCGGCGTCTTCGGTCCCGGCCAATGCTTGGCGGTGCAGTTCGCCAAATGCGGCATGCTCCTGATCGCTACGCTTGCTCGTCAGGCTGACGCCTAGCACATAGCTGGTCTTGTCCCACAGAAAGTTGGACTTGATGCCGACGGTGCGCTTCGCGCCCTGCGGAACGCTCAGCGTGCGAGGCAAAAGCTTCTTGCCGTCACGAGTACGCAGATCGACGACATCGACGGCTTCCCCGCTATCGCTGAGTACAATGACAAAGCCGATCTTCTCCTGGCTGTAACCAGGTGGCGCGATACCGGAATCTTCCGTGTCCAACAGCCGTTGGTAGTAGTCGTTGAGTGCGGAGAGGATCACGAGTGCACCTCGTCCGCGGCCAGCGGCGGAACTTCGATCAGGCCATTCACCATGCGTGCGCGAAAGAAACGCGAGGTCATGCCGCTGGCGAAATCGATGTCGTGCAGCATCCAGCCCAGATCGCGCTCGCCCGCCATGGATGGATCGGGTGTGGGCATCGAATCGCTATTCTCGATCAGTGCAAAGTTCGCCGGAAATTCGCGCGTGCCAAGGCACGGCGTCTGAAAACACTGCCCCTTGCGCGCCCGGCGGTTAAAGATGTCCAAATGTTTGCCTTCGTTGTCGTCCGGACCGGCTTGCGACGTCAGCTCGAAATGCGCACTGATGACATAGCCGACATCGCGCAGTACGGTTGCGGCACGCTGCTGCCGATCTTCCTCCACATAGGAAACGAGAGCATCCGTTCTTCCGGCCTTGATCGCCTTGCCGACGCTGGCCGCCGAGAGTTTGCTGCCGACTTCGTTACGCCGAATCGACTCGAAGCGTATCGGGCGAAGAACCTGAATGCTGTCCACGACCCAGCGGATTGCCGGCTTCCAGTGAATCGTTTCGATGATCCCGCGCGCTGCCGACGGTGTGATTACGTCGTAGGAGACGCGCTCCACTTTCATCTCCGGCCGCGTGAACAGCGCTCGTTCACCCCAGATGTGGAGTTTAATTCCGTAGGGCATGGCTCCCCCAATCGATCTAACTTAAGCGCCCCCTCCTCCTTCCGGAAAAGGGGGGTGACGCCACCCGCATTACTCCGTCAGTTTCAATCCACGCCTATAAGAGCTTTTCTACGAGTCTCACAAGTAATGGAGAACTCAGCAGAAGCGCCACAAGGGCGACGATCCAGATCCAGGGAGGAGGCACATCGCTGCCGCTGACATCCAATCGCAAACGAACCGAGTACTTCGAGTTCGGCGCTTTGTCGGATCGAGCTTCATGATCGTGCCAACGCTACGGACCGCGGAGTCGCCATATTATTAATAGGTTCTAACGAAGTAAGGCTACTTAAACGACAAGTGTATCGACGTCTAGAAACTGCGGATCATCCCAGTGCAGCCCGAATCGCCCGTCGTACAGCCTTGCATTGACCAGTTGCACGAACTGTTCACCGTACTTCTCAGGCGCGATCGGCTCGATCGCATGGGTCTGCCACAGGGCGTCGTAGGCTTTCTGCGGCACTTGCACCAGATGCGTCTGCAGCTTTCGGGCGGCACCCACCGTGAACTCCAGTTCGTTCAGGGCAGTCTCCACCTCGGGATCGCGCTTCCTCGTGCGCCAGTCGAACGGAATGATCACCGGTCGCATCGTGGTCTTGATGACGCGGAAGTTCGCCGCCAGAGTCTCGAGGGGGAGGCTGTCGGGTTGAGCGCGCTTGAGCTGGTCCAGAACGCCTTCTTTGTCCAGGCGGTCGTCCCCGAGTAGAAAATACAGCTCCTGAAAATAGGCCTTAACAGCTTCGAGCGCCAGAAGGTCTTCACGAAAGCGGCGCTCGACGCTGCGGAATGCCGCGGCGAAGAGCTTCAGTTCGGTCGGCGGTGCCCAGTCCGGATTCTCCGTGGCGAAGATCAATACTTCGCTTGTCTCTACCGGCCACAATCCTTCGCGGTTGCAGCGTCCGGCAGCCTGGGCGATCGAATCGAGCCCGGCTTCGGCGCGCAAGACGGCGGGCAGTGAGATGTCGACGCCGGCCTCGATCAAACTCGTCGAGATCAAGCGGCACGGACTTCCTTCCTTCAGGCGCTGCCGGACCTCCGCGAGCACCGCACTGCGGTGACGAGCCGTCATCAGCGTGCTCAGATGACGAGCGCCATCATCATGCTGGATCGATTCAAATAGCTGCCGCGCGTGGCGACGATTGTTGACGATGCACAACACCTGTTCGCGCTGCCGCAGCTGGTCCGCAAGCCGATCGTCGCTGATCGTGCCGATGTGGCGGGCGGAAACGCGCTTGAGCTTGCGATAGAGCTGGTCGGGCTCGGGCGCCAGCTCGTGGACCTTCTCAAGACCACCCTTGAACCCTTCATCGGCACGGAGGGCCGGCTGCGTGGCGGTACACAACACGATGCTGCTGCAATAGTTCAGCGCCAGTTCGTCGAGCAGCGTGACGCAGGGCCGCAGCAAATCCTGCGGCAGCGTTTGCGCCTCATCCAGGATCACGACGCTTCCGGCGATGTTGTGCAGCTTGCGGCAGCGCGACGGTCGATCGGAAAAAAGACTCTCAAAGAACTGGACGGCAGTGGTGACAACCACCGGCGCATCCCAGTTCTCCATCGCCAACCGGAGTTTTCGTGTGGATTGATAGCGATCCGGATCGTCCTTCGGCGGCGCTTTTTCGATGAAGGCGCTGTGATGTTCCAGTACCGCGTCTTCGCCAAGATCGCCGAAAGCGTCGCGAAACACCTGAGCGTTCTGTTCGATGATGCTGGTGAACGGAATCACATAGATGATCCGGCGCAGGCCATGGTGGATGGCGTGATCCAGTGCGAAGGCCAGTGAGGACAGCGTCTTGCCGCCGCCCGTCGGGACCGTCAGCGAGAACCGCCCCGGCGCATGCTGCGCCTGCGAACGCACATGGTGCAGGATGTCGCCGCGCAGACGCTTGACATCCGTCGTCGGCTCGAAGCGTGATTGGAGGAGATAGGTGTTCAGCCTTTCCCGCAGTGCTTCCAGCTTCGGCCCCTGCCCGATCGCGCGGGGCGCATCGCCTTTGATCTGCCGGTAGTAATTGTCGGTATCGATGAAGTCCGCATCGACCAGACAGGAGAAAACCATGCGCGCCAGCAAGCTGAGCTGGAACATGCCGCGCTGGGCTTTCCGGTTGAAGCCGGCCGGCAAGCCGAGCGTGTCCGGCAAAGCGATTTCCTGCTGCCAGATGTCGAGCAATGCCGGCAGCCCGGCCAAGTATTCAGGCGAGAGCCGTTCCTTCAGCGCGCTGCGCGCGTCACCGTTGACACCATTGGCGAGCCCGGCGTGGTGGCCGGCGATGCCATAGGCCAGAAGTTGACCGATGTCCTTGTAACGATCCCGAGCGATTGCCGCGCCCCAGGTCGCATGATCGACTCTGTTGAGATCGCCGCTCAGCCGCGCCTGGAATCGTTCGGTGTACTTGCCAAGATCGTGCAGCAGCCCGGCGACGCTGGCCATTGCTTCTGCGCCGAACGCTTTGGCATTCGTGGCCGCCAGCCCACCGACCGACTGCAGATGGTCAGACAGCCGCTGCCAGTCGGACTTGTCCGGCGTCTCCGTCGAATGCGCGTAGTACGCGGTCATTCGTCGACTGCAGCAGCAGCACCGAGAACCTGTGTCAGCGCACTTCGAGACATGCTTCCCCCGATTCGTGCCGAGCCCCCAAGCACGTGTCAGCAGTCTGGCCGCTCAGCGGCTAAAAATATGAGCCCTGCATCTCAGAAACAGGCCGATCCATACCGATCGAGCGCGGCGCGCAAGCGCGCGCGCACCGCCTCGCGCAGCCCCGCCGGCCCCAGCACCTCCACGTCCGGCCCGTAGCGCAGGATGTCGAGGATGAGTTCCTCGTCGCGGTGGTAGGGCAAGGAGAGTTCGTAGCTGCCGTCGGGCAGCCAGACGCCCTGCTGCTGCGGATGCCACTGCTCGGCCGAGATCCAACGTGCACGCTCGGCGGTGAAGCGCAGCACGGCGGTGGCGGTCGGCGCGCCCGAGAAGATGCCATACGAGCCGCCCAGTTCGTCGTCGAGGCGTGCAGCGTCGATGTCCTGCGCCGCCGCGCTCAGCGCCTCGGCTTCGCGCACGCAATCGACGGCGAAGGTGCGCAGGCCGTTGGACTTGTGGCACCAGGCGTCGAGGTACCAGTTGTCGCGGTAGTGCACGAGACGCTGCGGCGAGATCTCGCGCGTCGTCACCTGCCCGCTGCCGCGCGCTTCGTAATCGATCTGCAGGCGCTTGCGCTGCAGCACCGCGGCGGCGATGGTCGCGAAGTGCTTGCCCGGCGGCCGCGCCGCGGCGCGCAGCAGGCGGATGCGGCCGGCCTCGCCGGTCTGCAGGTGCTGCGATTTGAGAATCTGGTCGAGGCGGTCGCGCAGCGGATCGAGCGCATCGTCGAGCAGGCCGGGCTGGAAGGTGGCGAGCAGCTGCTGCAGGCTCAGCAGCGATTGCAGTTCTTCCGGCGAGAACCAGAAGCCCGGCAGTTCGTAGGCGGCGTCGGTGTAGCGATAGCCGCGCGGCTCGCGCGAGCTTTCCAGCGGGGCGCCGAGCACGTCGCGCAGATAGGCGATCACGCGCTTGGTGGTCGCGCGCGAGCATTCGAGTTCGCTCATCACGCGCTCGAACGGCACCGGATAGCGCCGGCTCTTCAGCAGGCGATGCAGGCGGTAGACATGTTCGAACGATTTCATGCGCAAAGAGTAGCGCGAATGCGCACGGCTCTCGGCGAGGGCCCCACCGCACCCTGCCCTCTCCGCCCCGGCGCGGAGAGAGCAGGCAGGCACGTGGAATTTCGCCCGGCGCGATCGCGCCGCCGGCGCGGCGTCAGGCCGCTTTCGCGTATCGCTCGCGCTCGCGCCGCATCACCTCGCGCACCGCCGGCAGCTCGAGCAGGCGCCGGTGATAGGCGGCCAGCGCCGGCCAGCGCGACATGGTCATCCTGACGTGCTGCGCCCAGTTGAGGATCACCAGCAGATAGGCATCGGCGACGGTGAAGCGCTCATCGACGAGCCACTCGCGATCCCGCAGCCGCGGATCGAGATAGTCGAAGCGCGCTTCGAGCAGGCCGAGCACGTAGCGCTGCAGCGCGTCCGGCGGCAGCACGCTCTGCTTGTGCGCGCCGAAGTACGGATTGAATACCGGCTTGTGCAGCTCGGTGGCGATGTAGTTCAGCCACTCCTGCAGGCGGTAGCGCGCATCGCTGGCGGGCGGCGGCACCAGCTGCGCCTGCGGCGCGCGGTCGCCGATGTACTGCAGCACGGCGGCGCCTTCGGTGAGCACGCTGCCGTCGTCGAGTTCGAGCGCCGGCACGAGGCCTTTCGGATTGATGCTGTAGTAGTCGCGGCCGTCCTCGGTGCGCTTCGCCTTGTTGTCGACCCAGATCAGCTCGAAAGGCAGTCCTGCCACGATCAGGGCGAGATGCGCGGCGAGCGAGCAGGCCATCGCGTCGGCATACAGTTTCATGGATGTTCTCCTGGCATGTGTCTTCAGCGCCGCGGCGCGCCGAGGAAGCGCCGCGCCTCGTCGATGCCCGCGGCGTCCTTGAGCACACGCAGATGGCCGAGCCCTTCGACGTGGTGCAGGCGCGCCTGCGGCCAGTGCTGGCGCAGACGTTCGCCTTCCTGCACCGCGATCTCGCGATCAGCCATACCGTGGATGATCAGCAGCGGCACGCGCAACGACGGCGCCAGATCGGCCGGCGCGATGGCGGCGAACGGCAGCCCCAACCAGGCCTCGGCGCGACGCTGGAACCGCGCCCATGCGCGTGACGACATGCCGAGCCCGTCGCGGAAGCGCGCCCAGATCGCCTCGAAGCGCGCCGGCGGCGCGAAGTAGACCACGCGGCGCACGACGAGCCCGCGCGACAGGGCCAGCGTCGCGCCGGCGGCGCCGAGCGAATGCGCGACCAGCACGTCGATGCCGCCGAGCGCCTGCGCGAGGTCGGAGACCGCCTCGGCGAAGTGCAGGACCGAAGCGCGATCGCCGGACGACAGGCCGTGCCCCGGCAGGTCGATGGCGACGACCTCGTAGCCGGCGGCGACCAGCGGTTCGACGAGCGCCGTCATTTGCCCGGCATGGCCGCCCCAGCCGTGCACGAGCAGCGCACGCGGGCCCTCGCCCCAGCGCCAGACCGCCAGGCGCCCGCCGCGATGCGCGAAGGTCTCGCGACGGCCGGCCGCGAGAATCTCGCGTTCTCCCTCGCGCAGGGCCGCGCGCGGTGGCGTGAAGAAAAGACGCTGCGCAAAGCGCGCCGCGAGATCCGGCACGAGGCGATCGAGCAGGCGGAACGTCGAGCGCAAAGCCCTCGGCGTTTTAGATCGAACGATCGTGCTATTTTCTGACGAAGCAGGGGGCAGAGCGGTCAGCGAATGCGGGGCCATGAGAATCCTCTTGCGGTTGCTTGCAGCTATGGAACGGAGCGGCTGCGGGTGAGCAGCGCGTCGAAAATCGCCTGCGCGCGCGGCAGCGCGCCGGCCTCGCGCATCAGGCGCCAGGAACTCTGGAAGACCATGGCGATGCCGAGCATCTCGTGCGCGAACACGGCCGGATCAAGGTCGCGGCGGAAGTGGCCTTCATCGATGGCGCCCTGCACGGCGCGCATGATCGCGTCGCGCCAGTCCTTCTGCGACTGCACGAGGCGATCGCGCACGGCGCCGTCGCGGCCGGCGTACTCGCTGGTGAGCTTCTGGAAGATGCAGCCGCGGCGCGCATCGTCGCCGCGTATCCATTCGAGATACTTGTCGAACAGCAGGCGCACGCGTGGCTCGCCGCGCGGCGTCGTCAGGGCCGGCTGCAGCACCTGCACGGTGAAGCGCGTGATGGCCTCCTGCAGCACGTCCAGCTGCAGCGCCTCCTTCGACTTGAAGTGCGCGAACAATCCGCTCTTCGACAGGCCCGTCTCGTCGGCAAGCGCACCGATCGACACGCCCTCGAGCCCGATCTCGCCGGCCATCGCCAGGGCGCGGTCGAGAATGAGCTTGCGGGTCTGCTCGCCTTTGCTGAGGTTCATGGCCGGCAAAATAGCACGATCGGTCGTTTTGTAAAGACCTGCGGCACCGGCAAGCGATGAACGGTGACGCAAAAAATCGGGGCGCCCGAAGGCGCCCCGATTCGAACCACTACCCGACCTGATCGGAAAGTCGGGGCCATGGATGGCCCCGGCTGCACCAGGGACGGTAATCGAGGACTTAAAAGTCGCCCATGCCGCCCATGCCACCCATGCCGCCGCCCGGCATCGCCGGCGCTTCGGCCTTCTGCGGCAGCTCGGCGATCATCGCTTCCGTCGTCAGCAGCAGGCCGGCGACCGAAGCCGCGTTCTGCAGCGCGAGGCGCGTGACCTTGGCCGGGTCGATGATGCCCATCTCGATCATGTCGCCATACTCGCCCGAACCGGCGTTGTAGCCGAACGCGGCCTTGCCTTCGGCGACCTTGTTGAGCACGACCGAGGGCTCCTCGCCGGCGTTCTTGACGATCTGGCGCAGCGGCTCCTGGATCGCGCGACGCAGGATGCCGATGCCGACCGTCTGGTCTTCATTGGCGCCCTTGAGCTTCTCGAGCACCTTGGCGGCGCGCACCAGCATGACGCCGCCGCCGGCGACGATGCCTTCCTCGACGGCCGCACGGGTCGCGTGCAGGGCGTCTTCGACGCGCGCCTTCTTTTCCTTCATCTCGACTTCGGTCGCGGCACCGACCTTGATCACGGCGACGCCGCCGGAGAGCTTGGCCAGACGCTCCTGCAGCTTTTCCTTGTCGTAGTCGCTGGTGGCGGCCTCGATCTGCGCCTTGATCTCCTTGATGCGCGAGGTGATCGCGTCCTTCTTGCCGGCGCCGTCGATGACGGTGGTGTTTTCCTTCTCGATCTGCACCTTCTTGGCGGTGCCGAGATCGTTGAGCGAGGCCTTCTCGATCGACAGGCCCAGCTCTTCGGTGATCACCGTGCCGCCGGTGAGGATGGCGATGTCCTTGAGCATTTCCTTGCGGCGGTCACCGAAGCCCGGCGCCTTGACGGCGGCGACCTTCAGAATGCCGCGCAGGTTGTTGACGACCAGCGTGGCCAGAGCCTCGCCTTCGACGTCTTCGGCGACGATCAGCAGCGGGCGGCCCGACTTGGCGACGCCTTCGAGGATCGGCAGCAGCTCGCGGATGTTGCTGATCTTCTTGTCGGTGATCAGGATCAGCGGGTTTTCCAGCTCGACCTGCTGGCTCTGCGCGTTATTGATGAAGTACGGCGAGAGGTAGCCGCGGTCGAACTGCATGCCTTCGACGACGTTGAGCTCGTTCTCGAGACCCGAGCCGTCCTCGACGGTGATCACGCCTTCCTTGCCGACCTTGTCCATGGCGTCGGCGATGATCTTGCCGATCGCCTCGTCGGCGTTGGCCGACACGGTGCCGACCTGCGCGATCGCCTTGCGATCCTTGCACGGCACGGCGTTCTTCCTGATCTCTTCGGTGACGGCTTCGACGGCCTTGTCGATGCCGCGCTTGATGTCCATCGGGTCGATGCCGGCGGTGACCGACTTCAGGCCCTCGTTGACGATCGCCTGGGCGAGCACCGTGGCGGTCGTGGTGCCGTCACCGGCCTCGTCGGAAGTCTTCGAGGCGACTTCCTTGACCAGCTGGGCACCCATGTTCTCGAACTTGTCCTTCAGCTCGATTTCCTTGGCGACGGAGACACCGTCCTTGGTGACGGTCGGCGCGCCGAACGACTTGTCGAGCACGACGTTGCGGCCCTTCGGGCCGAGGGTGACCTTGACGGCATTGGCGAGCACGTTGACGCCGGCGACCATGCGCGAACGGGCGTCGTCACCAAACTTCACTTCTTTGGCAGCCATGTTGAATTCCTCTTGAATATGAGACGGTTGGGGAGTGACTTACTTGCTGAAGACGGCGATGACGTCGTCTTCGCGCATGACGAGGAGATCCTCGCCGTCGACCTTCACTTCCGAACCCGAATACTTGCCGAACAGAACGACGTCGCCGACCTTGACATCAAGAGCGATCGGCTTGCCGTTGTCATCCTTCTTGCCCGGGCCGACGGCGAGGATCTCGCCCTTGACCGGCTTTTCGGCGGCGTTGTCCGGAATGATGATGCCGCCCGCCGACTTCTTTTCTTCTTCGAGACGCTTGACGATCACGCGATCGTGCAGGGGACGAAGCTTCATGATGAATCTCCCGATAGGTCAATGAGTTGGTGATTCCCGCGGCGAGCGCTCCAGACCGTTCTGGGCAGCCTGTTAGCACTCGCCATCGAAGGCTGCTAATTCTTAGGGAGTGTTCGCCGGGATTCAAGAGGCGTTCATGAAATAAGTCGCGCCGCGGTGCCGGGCGGCGGGCAGCGCCAGCCGCCCCGACGGTCACCCGCCGCCGCGCCGGGCCGACTGCCGCCCCGCCCGCGGCGGCGTCGCGCGCGCCAAACGCGGCCTAGAGCGCGCGTGCCGCGTCGTCGTCGTGGCCGATGCCCGACGCAGCGTCGCGGCGACGACGAGAGTTCAGAGCATGTTCATGGTCCGCCGCCCATGGTGAGGCGCGACAGGAGATCCACGATCATGGAACCGATCAAGCAGCTGCTCGCCGCCTTCGTCCGCCGGCCATCCGAACAGTGGCGCTTCATCCGCCAGGCCGTACACGAAATCCATTTCGTGCTGCAGGGCGCCGCGCAACTCACCGCGGAGATCGAGGCGCGCCTCGCGCGGCTCGAGGCCGAGGCGGCACGGCAAGGCACGCCGGCCGCCGTCGGCACGCCCCGCCCGCGTCGGCGGCCGCCGCGCGGCCGCGGCGCGGCGCGGCGCGCGAACCGCCGCCCATGAGCGTCAGCGCGCTGCGTCCGCCGGCGGACGCCATGCCGTCGCCGCCGCGCGCGGCGACGCTCGCCATCGACTATTCGCGCGTGCGCGCCGCCACGCTCGCGCACTGCGAAGGGCTGGAGGCCGAAGACACGGCGATCCAGTCGATGCCGAACGCGAGCCCGCTCAAGTGGCATCTCGCGCACACGAGCTGGTTCTTCGAGACCTTCGTGCTGCTTCGCGACGCCCGCTACCGGCCGCGCCGGCCCGGCTGGGACTTTCTCTTCAACTCCTATTATCAGGGCGTCAGACCGCTGCACGCGCGCGCGCAGCGCGGCCTGCTGTCGCGGCCGACGCTGGCCGATGTGGTCGCCTACCGCGCCGAAGTCGACGCCGCCATGCTCGGCCGCATCGCCGACGGCGTCGACGCAGAGGCCGGCGCGCTGATCCGGCTCGGCCTCGAGCACGAACAGCAGCATCAGGAACTGATGATGATGGACCTGCTGCATCTGTTCTCGCTGAACCCGCTCGAACCGCGCTACCGCCACGCCGCCGTGCCGCCGGCCGGCATGGCGACGCCACTGCGCTGGCTCGACGGCCGCAGCGGCATCGTCCACATCGGCGCCACCGCGACCGAGGCGTTCGCCTTCGACAACGAGCGCCCGCGCCACCGCGTGCTGCTCGATCCGCACCGCATCGCCAACCGCCTCGTCACCAATGGCGAGTACCGTGCCTTCATCGCCGACGGCGGCTACCGCCGGCCATCGCTGTGGCTGTCCGACGGCTGGGCCGCCGTGCAGGCGCAGGGCTGGCAGCATCCGCTGTACTGGTCGGCCGATCTCGACAGCGAATACACGCTGTACGGCCGCATCGCGCTGGATCCCGACCGGCCGGTGTGCCACGTCAGCCATTACGAGGCCGATGCCTATGCGCGCTGGGCCGGCGCGCGATTGCCCGGCGAGGCGGAGTGGGAAGACTTCGCCGCGCAGCATGCGCAGGAGGACAGCGACGACGCGGCGCCGCGCCTGCTGCCGCGTGCCGCGGAAACGACCGCCGGCGTCGCGCAGCTGTTCGGCGACTGCTGGCAATGGACCGCGAGCGCCTACCTGCCCTACCCGCGCTTCCAGCCGCTGGCCGGCGCCGTCGGTGAATACAACGGCAAGTTCATGAGCGGGCAGTTTGTCCTGCGCGGCAGCGCCTGCGTCACGCCGGCCGGCCACGCGCGGCTGAGCTACCGCAATTTCTATTACCCCCACGATCGCTGGCAGTTCGCCGGCATCCGCCTGGCGCAAGACGCATGAGCCGCCCGCGTCCGGCGAGAATCGAGCTTGCCGCCGCCGACTACTGCGGTGAGGTCCTGCGCGGCCTGCGCCGCACGCCGAAGCGCCTGCCGTCGAAGTTCTTCTACGACGCCCGCGGCTCGGCGCTGTTCGAACGCATCTGCGAGCAGCCGGAGTACTACCTCACGCGCGCCGAACTCGAGATCGTCGACGCTCACGCCGCCGACATTGCCGACGCGCTCGGCGCCGGCGTCGCGCTGATCGAGTACGGCAGCGGCAGCGCGCGCAAGACGGCCAGGCTGCTCACCGCCCTGCGCGAATGCGCCGCCTACGTGCCGGTCGAGATTTCGCCGTCGGCGCTGCAGGGCTGCGCCAGGCGCATCGCGGCGCTGGCAGCGGGCCTGCCGATCGCGCCGGTCTGCGCCGACTTCACGCAGTTTTCGCTGGCGCCGGACGTCCTGCCGCCGCATCGCCGCCGCGTCGTCTACTTCCCGGGTTCGACGCTCGGCAATTTCGACGACGCCGGGGCGCTCGCCCTGCTGCGCCAGATGCGCCGCCAGATCGGCGACTCCGGCGCCGCGCTGATCGGCATCGATCTGCGCAAGGACGCCGCCACGCTCGAGGCCGCCTACAACGACGCCGCCGGCGTCACCGCCGACTTCACGCTCAACATGCTGGCGCGCTTCAACCGCGAGCTGCGCGCCGACTTCCAGCTGCGCCGCTTCGCGCATCGGGCGCGCTGGAATGCCGAGGCTTCGCGGATCGAGACGCACATCGTCAGCCTCGCCGAGCAGGACGTCCGCGTCGCCGGCTGGCGTTTCCACTTCGCGGCCGGCGAAGCGATGCTGGTCGAATGCAGCTGCAAGTATTCGCTGCCGCAGTTCGCCGCGCTCGCCGCCAGGGCCGGCCTGCGCGTGCAGCGCATGTGGACCGACGCGCGGCAGCGCTTCAGCGTGCAGCTGCTGGTGCCGCTGCGCTGAAGCGCTGCCGCGGGGGTCAGAACCTCGCCGCCACGCGGAACAGCAGATTGGCCTCGCTGCGCCGGCGCAGATCATCGGCGACGCCGCTGTGCTGCACCGGCATGGCGGCGGCAAGGCTGGCTTCGGCGAAGCGCCAGTTCGCGCGCAGTTCGGCGCCGACATCGGCGAGCTGGATCGCGGGCAGGCCGGCGTCGTTCGCCAGGCGGCTGTAGCCGTATTCGGCGAATACGCGCGGTTTCAGCTGCAGATCGGCGACACGCCATCCGGCGTACTGCAGATCGAGCGACGCGTAGGCGCCGCTGTCGCCGACCGCGATGCCCGGCAGATAGGCGGCGACATTGTCGATGCCGCCCAGCACCCATTGGCTCTGCTCCGGCAAGCTGTCGCCGCTGTACTGGCCGGCGAGCGCCAGGCCCGCATCGAATGCGTCGCTGAGCTTGAGATTGAAGCTGGCGCTCGCGCGGCCGAGCAGGTAGCCGAGATCGGCACCGCTGCCCGATTCGCCGCCGCGCAATCCCTGGCGCGCCGTCAGGCTGAGGTCGGCATCGAGCGGCCTGCCGGCCCAGGCGCCGCTGCGCGAATAGTGCGTGCCGATCTGCAGGGAGGGATATTCCTCGCGCTGCGTGACGATGGCGTCCTCGGGGCGCAGATCACGCTGCTCGTGCGTGTACTCGACGCGCACATCGAGCAGCCAGCGGCTGCGCAGCGTCGCCGCCACCGGATACAGCCAGGCGGCCTGCAGCTCGCGCAGCTGGCCGTCGAGATCGTCCTCGCCGCGATAGTCGAAGGCATGGCCGGTAAGGCCGATCGCGCCGAAGGCCGTGGCGCGGCTCCAGGTCAAGGTCTCTTCGTTGAAATGGTCGGCGTTGGCGTCGCCGAGCCAGGTCAGCGCGGTGTGCCAAAGCAGCTTGAACTGATCGCCGACGACATTGCTGTGGCGCAGATCGAGATCGAGGAAATTGCGGCCGACGAAGCGATTGCCCGGGTTCCAGATCTCCGCGCGCGCGCTGCTGGTGTCGCGGCGGCCGCCTTCCTGTTCGATGTCGAGCACCAGGCCGTTCGGCGTCTCCTCCAGCTGCGTCTGCGCCTCGATGCCGGCGCGCTCGGCCTGCACGTTGGCGAGCGCGCGCCGCTTTTCGAACGTGCGCTCGTTCAACGGCGCGCCGACCAGCGGTTCGAAATACGGCATCAGCACGCGCGGCGCCCGCACCTCGGCGACACGGCGTTGTTCGACGAGCACGTAGACGTCATCGCCATCGAGCGCGTAGCGCAGCTGCGCGGACAGCAGGCCCTGCTCGTAGTAGGCGCGCGCCAGGCCATGCAGCAGTTCGTCGACGCTCATGGCGCCGTCGACCGCCGCGCGCAGCGTACGCGCCGGCAGGCGCGGCGTCTGCGGCAGGTGCAGACGATAGGCGCCGACCGTCGCGGCGGCGGCGCCGCGATCGGCGATATCGGCGATGTCGGTCTCCTGCGGCGGCAGCGGTGGCGGCAGCGCGATCGTCATGTCGGCTCTCCATCGCTCGTCGACGCCGCGGCGGACTGGTAAATCCCCATGGATCTCTCCCTGATGATCGCCGTCGCGCCGTAAGCGCCGGCACGACGCACGAAGACGCATGCGGCGCGCCCGCGCCGCATGCGCATGGAAATGAAACTGCCCGCGAGGCGGGCAGCGCGACGATTACTGCTTGGCGTCCTGCAGGCGCTCCTGGTTCTGCTGGCGCAGATCCTTGGCCTGTTCGCGGTTGTTCTGGCGGCGCTCCTTGGCCTGCTGACGGTTGTCCTTGGCGGTGTCGCGCGCCTGCTGGGCATTGTCCTTCGTCGCCTTGGCGCGGTCGTGCGCGTAGTCGCGGACGGCGCCCGCCTTGTCGGAGGCGGAGTCGGCGTCGTTCAGGTCACTGCGGAAATCCTGCCGCATCTCCTGACGCTCGCTGCGATTGGCCTGCGCCTGATCCTCGGCCTGGTTGCGATTCTGCTGGCGCTGGTCCTCGGCCTGGTTGCGGTTCTGCTGGCGCAGATCCTGGCGCGCCTGGGCGTTCTGCTCGCGGGCGTCCTGCACGGCCGTGCGGTCGCCACCGGCCAGCGGCGTCGTGTCGGCCGCCTGCGCGGCGGCCATGCCTGTCGCCAGCAGGCCGGCGCCGAGGCTCGTCAAAATGATTCCTTTCATTGCCATCTCCTGTCTATGAATTGTCGTGACGACTGGGCATCGTCGATCGACACTCTGCCCGGCGGCAGCTGAACCAACGCTAACCGCCGGCGTTCGGCCGAGGTTCATCCTCGCCATGAAGTCGTCATCTGCGCCGGCTAGCATTCGCGCGCCGCCATGAACGCCCCCGTCCACGTCGATGTCCCGCCGTCCGATCTCGCGCGCCTGCGGCTCGACGTCGCCCCGCTGTCTGCGGCGAGTTCGGTCGATGCCGCCGCCGATGCCTTTCTCGCGCCGGGCCACGCGCGCCTGCTGTGCCTGCCGATCGGCGAGCGCGGCCGCATCGTCGGCACCATCAGCCGCCACACGCTGAACAACGTCTTCCTGCGCCGCTTCGGCCGCGAGCTGTACGGCACGCGGCCGGTGACCAGCCTGATGAACGCCGCACCGCTGCGCGTCGATCTGGCGGCGCCGCTGGAGGACGCGGCGCGCTACGTGGCCGCGCATCTCGGCGCGCCGATCACCGAGGACTTCATCATCGAGCAGGATGGCGCCTACGCCGGCATGGGCATCGCCATCGACCTGCTGGCGGCCCTGCAGCGCCGCGTCGACGACGCGTACGCGGCGCTCAAGGCCTCGCAGGCGCAGCTGGTGCAGTCGGAAAAGATGGCCTCGCTCGGCCAGATGGTCGCGGGCGTCGCGCACGAGATCAACACGCCGCTCGGCTACGTGCGCAACAACGTGGAAATGATCCGCGACCTGTTCGAGGACGGCGTCGGCGCGCTCGCCGAACATCAGACGCTGCTCGACCTGCTGACCTCGGAGACGCTGGACGAGGCGACGCTCGCCGCACAGATCGCCAGCTGCCAGGCACGCGGCGCCTCGCTCGCCGACGCCGGCCTGGTCGCCGACACGCGCGCCCTGTTCCGCGACACCCTGCACGGCGTCGACACGATCAAGGACCTGGTCGTCAACCTGCGCAATTTCTCGCGTCTCGACCAGGCGCGCACGGCGGACGTCTCGCTCAACGACTGCCTCGAGCAGACGCTGGTGATCGCGCACAACGCGATCAAGCACCGCGTCGAGGTCATCAAGCGCTACGACGCCGCCCTGCCGCCGGCCCGCTGCTCGCCGTCGCAGATCAACCAGGTGCTGCTCAACATCATCAACAACGCCGCGCAGGCCATCGACGGCGACGGCGGCAAGCTGCTGCTGAAGACCGAGGCCGATGACCACTGGGTGCGCGTGCACATCCAGGACAACGGCCGCGGCATCGCGCCGGAGCACCTGGCGAAGATCTTCGACCCGTTCTTCACCACCAAGCCGGTCGGCCAGGGCACCGGGCTCGGCCTGTCGATCTCGCAGCAGATCGTGCACGCGCACGGCGGCACCCTGCACGTGGTGTCCAGGCTCGGCCAGGGCACCAAGTTCGTCATCTCGCTGCCGCGCCGCGCGCCGGCCGGCGTCCGGGAATCCGAGGCATGAAGCCGACGCTGCTGCTGATCGACGACGAGGAGCGCATCCTGCGCTCGCTCGCCATGCTGTTCCGCGGCCAGTACGCGCTCATCGCCACCACCGATCCGGGCGTCGCCCTGCGTGCGGTGACCGAACAGCGCGTGCATGTGGTGGTCAGCGACCAGCGCATGCCGCTGATGCGCGGCGCCGATCTGCTCAAGCAGGTGCGCGCGCGCTCGCCGCACTCCATGCGCATCCTGCTCACCGGCTATTCCGAGCTGGAGGCCGTCGTCGCCTCGGTCAACGAGGGCGAGATCTTCCGCTTCGTCAACAAGCCCTGGGACGCCGAGGACCTGCGCCACACCGTGCGCCAGGCGGCCGAGATCGCCGAATCGCTGTTCGCCGCCGGCCCGGCGGCACCGCCGCAGCCCGAGACCGGCCAGGCCGTCGCCCCGGTGGACCACGCGGCGGAGGCGATCCTCGTGCTCGACGACGACGCCGAAATCTACAAGACCGTGCAGGACATCGTCGGCACCTCGCAGCCGGTGCTCTGGGCGCGCACGCTGGACGAGGCGCTCGCCGCCTTCGAGCGCGAGGCGGTCGGCGTGGTCGTTTCCGAACTGGCGCTCGGCGGCCAGAGCGTCACCGGCCTGCTGAAGATGCTGAAGGCGGAACACCCGGAGATCGTGACGATCGTGCTGACGCCGTTCGCCGACGTTTCCGTGTTCATCGGCCTGATCAACCAGGGCCAGGTCTACCGCCTGTTGCCCAAACCCCTGCGTCGCGGCGCCTTCAGCATGAGCCTGGCCAGCGCCCTGCGCCATCACCGCCTGCTGCGCACCGCGCCGGCCCTGCGCGCCGCGCATGCCGTCGAGCGGATTCGCGCGCCGGAGGAAAGCAGCGTAGCCTCTCGCGTCATGGGTTTTCTGACCCGCATGCGCCGCGCTGGCGCGGCGTCCTGAGGCGGCGTAACGCCGGTCCGCCGATTCGCTCCTCTGGTCCGCCGCGGCACAGCCTTTGCGTCGCCGAAAAAGTAGGCTGTTCCAAGGTGTGACAGGGACCCGGCGAATCCGGGGGGAGTGGTACATGCGTCGTTGTCTCTTGTTGGCTGCCGTCCTGGCAGCACCCGTCGCACACGCCGAGTCGGCGATCAGCGCCGCCGATCTGCAGCAGGCGCGCAGCCTCGGCGTTTCGTACCGGCAGTGCCTGCAGGACACGCTGGGCGATCGCTATCTCGGCAGCGAGGCGAGCACGCCGGTCAAGCTGGCCGGCGACGTCGAGCGCAGCTGCGAGCCGCAGCTGATGCCGGTACAGCACTACCTCAGCGCGCGCGGCTATGCCGACCAGCTGATTCGTCGGGCGGTCGTCGACATCAAGGCGCGCGCCGACGGCGCGGCGATCGCCTACGTGCATCGCCTGCCGCCGTATCGCTACTGACCCCGCGGCGGCTTCAGGGCCGCGCCAGCGCGCCGCGCCGCCGCTATGATGGTCGCGGTCCTCGACGGAGCGCGATCATGGGGCGGCACCCGGCGGCGTGGATATTGATCGGCGCGCTGCTCGCCGGTCCGGCGGCGGCGCAGGCGCCCGCCGACGTGCTCGGCGCGATCGCGGCCGACGCCGCACCCGACCATCCGTCCGACACGCCGCCGCTGCAGGGGCGGCCGATCGAGGCGCCCGCCGAAGCGCGGGCGGTCGCCGTCGAGCCGCTCGGTGCCTGCAGCCTGCAGGCCGGCGACGAATGGCTGCCGCGCGAGCAGCTGACGCTCGCGCAGTGTGTCGACGCGCTCGACGCCAGCACCGCGCCATACGACGCCCGGGGCTTGCGGCATGCCTACTGGCAGGGCAGCTTCCTGAGCGCGACGCAGGCGGCGATCTTCCAGTCGACAAATGGCCACGACTGGATCCGGCTGCGCGACCGCCGCGGACCTTGATACCTTGAGGCGGACCGCCGCGCCGTTCCCCCGCGGCTGCGGCGGCCGGACAAAAAACAGGCATCGTGAGGCCGTCATCTTGCGACGCTAGGCTTTGCGCTTTTCTTTTCGGGGGATGTCCATGGATGAATCGACGCGCGATCCGCGCAACCACAGCCGCCGCCGCTTTCTCGCCGGCGTGGCCGGCGCCGCCGCCGGCGCCAGCCTGCTCGGCGCCTGCAGCAGCGGCAGCGACGACAAGGGTGAATCCGGCTACGAGCAGGCCGTGCTGCCGGACCGTCCCGAGGACATCGGCATCGACCACATCGTCGTGGTGATGATGGAGAACCGTTCCTTCGATCATTTCCTCGGCTGGGTGCCGGGCGCCGACGGCAAGCAGGCCGGGCTGACGTTCAAGGACCGCGACGGCAAGCCGCAGAAGACTTACAGGCTGGCGCCGGATTACCAGGGCTGCGGCCTCGGCGACCCCGATCACAGCTACGACGGCGGCCGCGTGCACTACGACGACGGCAAGCTCGACGGCTGGCTGCTGACCGATCCGACGCAGGTCGGCGACGTCTTCCCGATCGGCTACTACACCGCCGACGACCTGCCGTTCTACAAGGGCATCGCCGCCGAATACACGGTCTGCGACCGCTACTTCTCCGGCATCCTCGCCTCGACCTATCCGAACCGCATGTACATGCACCTCGGCCAGACCGATCGCCTGTCGAACGAATTCAAGGTGTCCGTCCTGCCGAGCATCTGGGATCGCCTGGCGGTGGCCGGCGTGTCGCGCCGCTATTACTACCGCGACCTGCCGTTCATCGCCCTGGCCGGCGGCATCAGCGACACCCTGCTGATCTCGAAGAAGTACGAGCAGTTTCTCGCCGACGCGGCGGCCGGCGAGCTGCCGTCGGTGTGCTTCGTCGACCCCAAGTTCAACGTCGAGAGCCCGGACGGCACGTCCGAGGATGATCATCCGCAAGCCGACATCCGCCTCGGCCAGGCCTGGCTCAACCAGATCTACGAGGCGCTGCGCAACTCGCCGAACTGGGAGAAGACGCTGCTCATCATCAACTACGACGAGTGGGGCGGCTTCTTCGACCACGTGCCGCCGCCGATCGCGCCGGTCTCGGACCGCGAAGCGGCGCTCGGCAACGACGGCCGCCTCGGCTTCCGCGTGCCCTGCATGCTGATCGGCCCGCGCGCGCGGCGCGGCTACGTCAGCCATCTGCCGCTCGACCCGAACTCGATCCTCAACTTCATCGCCTGGCGCTTCGGCTTCGAGCCGCTCGGCGTGCGCGGCGCCAGTTCGCTGAACATCGCCTACGCGCTCGATCTCGACAACACGCCGCGCGGCGACGCGCCGGCCTTCGCCGTGCCGGCCGGCCCGACCGACCCGCTGTGCTCGACCGATACCAGCACCGCGGCCGGCAAGGCCCTGCACGAACTCGACCCGGTGACGCGCGCGCGCGTCGAGCACCAGCGCGAGAACGAGGCGCTGGCGGCCTTCGCGCGCAGCCTCGGCTTCCCGGTCTGAGCCTCGCTGGCGCGGCGGCGCAGCGACGTTCGTCGCCGCGCCGCTTGAACCGTCCTCCCCGGCATCGAACAATAGGCGCTCGGACGCGCCTCCGGGCGCACGGGGGAGCGGTGTCACGACACAGGAGCGCGGAATCGTCCGCACCGGGCGCGGCGGAAGCCCGGATCAGCATCTGGCGGTTCGCGGCCGCCGAATTCGACGAAGGCAGCTGGCAGCTGACGGTCGGCGGCGAGCCGGTCGATCTCGAACCGCGTCCGCTGCAGATTCTCCAGCACCTGCTGCGCTGCGCCGGCGAAGTCGTGCGCAAGGACGAGCTGATCAGCGCCGTCTACGGTCACAGCCACATCACCGACGGCGCGCTGCACAGCGCCATCAAGAAGCTGCGCACCGCGCTGCGCGACGATGCCGGCGCGATCATCGTCACCGTGCACCGCGTCGGCTACAAGCTGGCGGCGATCGTGCATCGCCAGACTCTCGGCGTGCGCCAGGCCGGCCTGCCGGCGCTGGCGGCGGGCGAGCCGGTGCCCCTGCGACCACAGTGGCAGCTGCTGCAGGGCCTCGGCCACAGCCACGTCAACGACGTGTGGCTGGCGCGCGACGGGAACAAGGCGCTGTGCGTGTTCAAGTTCAGCGCCCTGGGCAGCGGCCTCGCGGCGCTGCGTCGCGAGGTGACGCTGTCTCGCCTGCTGCACCGCGAGCTGCCCGAATCGCGCCGCTTCGCGCGCGTGCTCGACTGGAACTTCGCGCAGCCGCCGTTCTTCATCCAGTGCGCCTACGGCGGCCTCGACCTGCTCGAATGGGCGACGCAGCACGGCGGCATCGGCCTGGTGCCGCGCGCCCTGCGTCTGCGCCTGCTCGCCGACGTCGCCGATGCGGTCGCCGACGCGCATGACGTCGGCATCCTGCACAAGGACCTCAAGCCGGCCAACATCCTGGTCCACGACGGTGACGATCATCAGCCCGAAATCTGCCTCACGGATTTCGGCAGCGGCCATCTGCTGCAGCCCGAGCGCCTCGCCGCGCTGGGCATCACCCAGGCCGGCTTCACGCAGATCGGCGATCCCGCCGAGCGGGCCTCGTCCGGCGCCGGCACCTTGCCGTACCTGCCGCCCGAGGTGATCGCCGGCTACAGCCCGACTCTGCTGGCCGACGTCTACGCGCTCGGCGTGATGCTCTACCAGATGCTCGCCGGCGATTTCCGCAAGCCCCTGGCCTCCGGCTGGGAGCACGACATCGACGACGAGTTGCTGCGCGGCGACATCGCCGCCGCGACGCACGGCGATCCGCAGCGGCGCCTGCCGTCGGCGCGCGAGTTCGCCGGCCGCCTGCGCGATCTCGAACAGCGCCACGCGCAGCTCGCCGCGCAGCGTGCCGCGCAACGCGCGGCCGAGCAGCGCCAGGTCGAAGCGCAGCGCCTCGTCGAGCATGCCCGCGCCCGGCGGCCCTGGCTGCTGGCCACCGCGGCGGCGCTGGCGATCGGCGTCGGTGCCGTCGCTTTCCTCTACGCGAAAACGCTGCAGGCCAGCCACGAGGCGCAGCGCAACGCGGCGACCGCCGATGCCGTCAACCGCTTCTTCAATCGCGATGTGCTCGGCGCCGCTTCACCCTACGCCGGCCTGGCCACGGGCGAGCCGACGATCCGCGATGCCATCGACTACGCCGTCGGCCGCATCGACGCGCAGCTCGCCGACCAGCCGCTCGTCGAAGCCACGGTGCGCATGACCATCGGTCAGGTCTACGGCGAGGCCATGCAGATCGCCAAGGCGATCGAGCAGGATCGCCAGGCAGTGCGCCTGTTCGAAACACACGTCGGCATCGATGACCGGCGCACGCAGCAGGCGCGCTATCGCCTCGCGCTGGATCTGATCGACGCCTCCGGTTTCGACGAGGCCTGGCAACTGCTCGAAGGCACCGACGCGCTGCGCCGGTCGCTGCGCCTCGACGATCCCGAGACGCGGCTGCTGTCGCAGCAGGCGCACTGCTATTTCCACATCTGGCGCGAGCAGTACGAGGCCGCGCAGCCGGCCTGCGAAGGCGTGATCGCGACACAGCTCGAATTCGATCCGCACGACGGGCCGGCGCTCATCAAGGCGCGCGCCAATCTCGCCGTCGTGCACAGCCGCGCCGGCCGCGGCGAAGCGGCGGAGGTGCTGTTCCGGCAGCTGCAGGGCGATTTCGCCGGGCGCGGGCCGCGCAACGACCCGATGCGCCTGCGCTTCGATTATCTGCACGGCATGAACCTGCTGGGCCTGAAGCGCTACGACGAGGCCGCGGCATTGCTCGACGCCGCGCTGCGCGGCACGGCCGCCGCGCTCGGCGCCGACAATCCGCACACGCTCGAAGTGATGACCGGACTCGGCGAGCTCTACGCGCGCACCGGCCGCTACCAGCGCGCCGCCGAGACCCTGCGCATCGCCTATCTGGCCTACGCCCGCCAGCTCGGCCGAGACAATTTCTACACGCTGGCGACGCGCAGGGCGCTCGGCCATGCGCGCTGCCGGGCCGGCGCGCGCGGAGACGGCATCACCGAGCTGCAGGCCGCGCACCAGGGCCTTCTGCTGCAGAACGGCGCCCATCATCCGCAGACGCAATACGCCGCACTGCAGCTCGCGCAATGCCTCGTCGCCGACGCGCGTCCGGGCGAGGCCGCAGCGCTGCTGCGCGACCTGAGGCCGGCGTCATTGCAGGTTGCCGCACCCGAGCTGGACCTGCCGACGCAACTCGTCGCCCTGCGCGCGCGCTTGCCGGCGGCCGACGCCGGGGACGGCGGATCGTGAAGATCGCCGCAACGCCGCAGCGCCGATCGCGCCTAAGATAGGCGCAGGTTCACCGTCCGGAGTCGTCATGTTGCGAAATGCCTTGCTCGCCGTCGCCTGCGCCACCACGCTGCTGCCGCTCGCGCAGGCCGCGCCGCCCGTCGCCGATCCGGCACCGGCCGAGCAGACCTTCAAGCCGGCGACGATCTCGTCCGAAGCCTACGTGCCGAAGACGACCATCGGCCCGGAAGACCCGCTGCCGAACTGCCAGATCAAGATCGGCAGCGACTGGAGCGAAACGCCGACCCGGACGCTCGACGATTGCGCCGCCCTGCTCGATCAGAAGACGCCGGCGCAACCGAAGCCGATGACGACCGCGTACTGGAACAATCTCTACCTGTCGGCCGACGACAAGAACATTTACCAGGCCGACCCGAAGTCCTCGGCCTGGAGCGTGCTGCGGCCGCGGCAGAAGCGTTAGCCACGCCGCCGCGCGCTCAGGTCTTCGGCAGGGTGACGCCGGTCTGGCCCTGGTACTTGCCGCCGCGGTGTCGACGCGAGCGGCGGAGCAGGGCCCCCGCCGGCACGGCGGGGATGCGACCCGCGAGTCGGCGAACGCGATCGCGGCTTTGCGCGCGCACGCGCGTCGCGCTCAGGTCTTCGGCAGGGTGACGCCGGTCTGGCCCTGGTACTTGCCACCGCGATCGCGATAGCTCGTCTCGCAGACCTCGTCGGATTCGTAGAACAGCATCTGCGCAACGCCTTCGTTGGCGTAGATCTTCGCCGGCAGCGGCGTGGTGTTGCTGAACTCCAGCGTCACGTGGCCTTCCCATTCGGGTTCGAGCGGCGTGACGTTGACGATGATGCCGCAGCGCGCGTAAGTGCTCTTGCCGAGGCAGACGACCAGCGTCGAGCGCGGGATGCGGAAGTATTCGACGGTGCGCGCCAGCGCGAACGAGTTCGGCGGGATGATGCAGACATCGGACTTCATGTCGACGAAGGATTTCTCGTCGAAGTTCTTCGGATCGACGATCGTCGAATTGATGTTGGTGAAGATCTTGAACTCGTTGGCGCAGCGCACGTCATAGCCATAGCTCGAGGTGCCGTAGGAGACGATCTTGTGGCCGTCGACGTGCCGCACCTGGCCGGCCTCGAACGGTTCGATCATGCCCTGCGCCGCCATGCGGCGGATCCACTTGTCCGATTTGATGCTCACGCGCGTCTGCCCCGTTGATCGGCGCGCATTGTAGCGGCGCCGGCCGGCCGGCGCGCCGAGGCCGCCGCTCAGGACCGGCAGACCGCGCTGTCGGCGCCGCCGAGTTCCTCCGGCAGCATGCGCCTCGCCTTGAGGCGCGATTGCAGCTGCAGCAGGCAGCCGGGAAAGTTGCTGATCAGGCCGTCGACGCCCATGGCGCGCAGCGCCTGCAGGTCGGCGGCACGGTCCGCGGTCCATGGCACGACGCCCTTGCCGGCGGCGTGCGCGCGCTCGACGTAGGCGGCATCGACGCCCCGCTCCGAGTACGAGGGCGCGACGAAGTCGTCGCCGTCGGCGATCGCGCGGTCCAGGGCGAGGCCCGGATTCGGCACGCCGGAGCTCAAGTACAGCGTGCGGATGGCGGGATCGAGCGCCTTGACGCGGTTCAGCGCGAACGCGCTGAAGGACTGGATGATGATGCGATCCTTGATGCCGCTGGCCTGCACCAGCGTCACCAGTGCCGCGGCGTCGCGCGCGGCGTTCAGCACGTCCTTGATCTCGATGGTCACGGTCGGCCGGTAGGCGCCGGTGAGCGAGGCGGCGTAGGCGAACAGTTCTGCGGCGGTGGGAATCGTCAGGCCCTGGCCGCGTGCCGGATGCGCGGCGGCATCGTCCGGCGATGTCGTGCCCTGGCCGGGCGAGAACCAATAGCCGGCGTCGCAGGCCTGCAGCTCGGCATGCGTCATGGCGGTGACCGTGCCGCTGCAATCCGTGGTGCGCGTCAGCGTCTGGTCGTGCAGCAGCACGAATACGCCGTCGGCGGTCTGCCAGGTATCGGTCTCGAAATCGTCGACGCCGAGGCGCGCCGCGTTGCGGTAGGCGAGCATCGTGTTCTCGGGCGCGTAGGCCGCGCCGCCGCGATGCGCGGAGACATAGGGCCGCGCCAAGGGCGCGGCGCCGTCCGGCATGTTGTCCGAGGTGCTGCAGGCCGCCAGCAGCGACGTGCCCAGCAGCACCGCCCATCGCGCCCGTCCGTCGCCTTGCCGCATCGTCGCGCCCCTCTGCGAAGGCCGGCACGGATGCGCCGGCGCGCAAAAGCATAGGCCGGACGCATGATCGGCGCGTGACGCGTCGCCGCCCCGCCTCAAGCACCGCGGCCTGCTGCGCGGCCTCGATGACCAGCGCCACGTCCTCGCTCGGCAGCAAGCCCTTGCTCACGGCGCCTGCGGCGCCGCCGCGACGGGCGGGATTCGCATAGCCGATCGGCGGCTCGCGCCCGGCGCCCGACGAGCTGCCGCCCCACGCCGCCAGGCCCAGCGCCAGCACCGCGCACAGGCCCAGCCGCGGCTGCCGTTGTGGCCGCGTGGCGGACCGATATCGGTCCATCGTGCCGACATTCCGCGGGCATCGCCGACGCGCGGCCAGCCGCGCGCCGTCAGTCGTCGCTGATTTCGATCGTCGGAAACGCAGCTGCCGGCGTGCCGTAGGCCAGGCGCGCGGCGGCGCGGCGGGCGATGTCGCGGTAGCGCCGGCTGATGTCCGATTGCGGATCGGCGGCGACCGGCGGGCGGCCGCCGTCCGACTGTTCGCGGATCTTCAGGTCGAGCGGCAGCTGGCCGAGCAGCTCGACGCCGTACTGCGCCGCCATGCGCGCACCGCCGCCCTCGCCGAAGATCGCTTCGCGATGGCCGCAGCTGGAGCAGACGTGCCAGGCCATGTTCTCGACGACGCCGAGGATCGGCACCTCGACGCGACGGAACATCTGCAGTCCCTTCTTGGCGTCGAGCAGGGCGATGTCCTGCGGCGTGGTGACGATCAGCGCGCCGCTGACCGGGATGCGCTGCGCCAGCGTCAGCTGGATGTCGCCGGTGCCCGGCGGCATGTCGACGACGAGGTAGTCGATGTCGTCCCAGGCCGTCTCGTTGAGCAGCTGGCCGAGCGCCTGCGTGACCATCGGCCCGCGCCAGATCATCGGCTGGTCCTCGTCGACCAGATAGCCGATCGACATGGTCTGCAGGCCGAGCGCCGCCACCGGATGCATGCGCTTGCCGTCCGGCGACGTCGGCCGCAGGCCGTCGGCGCCGAGCATGCGCGGCTGGCTGGGGCCGTAGATGTCGGCATCGAGCAGACCGACGCGCGCGCCTTCGGCGGCGAGCGCGAGCGCGAGATTGACCGACACCGTGCTCTTGCCGACGCCGCCCTTGCCGCTCGCCACGGCGATGATGTTGCGGATGCCGGGCAGCGGCTGCAGGTTCTTGCGCAGCGCCTGCGCCTCGACGCGCCAGCCGATGGCCAGCTGCACATCGACGCCGAGCGCGGCGCCGATGTGTTCGGCGAGATCCTGCGCCATCGCGTCGCGAATGCCGGCCGCCGGAAAACCCAGCGTCAGGCGCACGCGAGCCCCGCTGCCGCTCGTCTCCGCCTCCGTCACCGCGCCGGCCGCGACCAGGCCGCGCCCGATCAGCGGATGGACATAGCCATCGAGGACCGACAGCAGGGCGTCGCGGGAAACGGCCATGGGCAACTCCGGATGCGAGGCGCGCGCGGCGCGCCGGAAATACGGGGCGCGCAGTCTACACCCCGGGGCCGCGCCGGCCGTATCCGCCGATCATGCCCCTGCCGCGCGCCGCGACGAGCATCGGCGCCCGGCGCGTGGCGTAGGATGAGGCCCTCAGCAGCGCCGATACCAGGGGGTCCGCGATGAACACCGATGTTTCCACCGCTCCGAGCAAGGACGACTGCAACCTGGCGATGCTCGCGCATCTGCTCGGCATCTTCACCGGCTTCATCGGCGCCCTGATCATCTGGATTCTGAAGAAGGACAGCCCTTCGGGCTTCGTCGCCGGCGAGGCGAAGGAGGCGCTGAACTTCCAGATCACGCTGCTGATCGGCTGGGTGATCGCCGGCATCCTCAGCGCCGCCCTGATCGGCATGCTGCTGTTTCCGATCCTGCTGATCGGCAACATCGTGCTCTGCATCCTCGGCGCGCTCGCCGCCGCGCGGGGCACGCCGCACCGCTACCCCTTCACCATCCGTCTGCTGCAATAGGCCCCAAAAAGCCGGGCGCGAGGCCCGGCTCTTTCGATGCCGCCTGCCTCAGTGCTGCACGTAGAGCAGCGCGTTGGGCGAGCCGCTGCCGACGTTGGCGAGCGCGTCGAGCGTCGCCGCGCCGAGCAGTTCGTCGGTGACCTCGGCCGGCGTATAGCCGGGATGCGCGCCGAGCACCAGCGCGGCGGCGCCGGTCACGTGCGGCGTCGCCATCGACGTGCCGCTGCTGGTGTTGGTTGCCGTGTTGCTCGTGTACCAGGCCGAGGTGATGTTGGTGCCGGGCGCGAACAGATCGACGCAGGCGCCGTAGTTCGAATAGCTGGTGTCGCGTGAATCGGCGCTGGTCGTGGCGCCGACCGTGATGGCGTCCGGCACCTGGTTCGGCGAGCCGCTGCAGGCGTCGGCGTTGTCGTTGCCGGCGGCGACCGCGAAAGTCACGCCCTGCACGATGGCGTTGTGCACGGCGTCGTCGAGCGCCGCCGAATCGCCGCCGCCGAGCGACATGTTGGCGACCGCCGGCCGGATGCGGTGCGCCGCCACCCAGTCGACGCCGGCGATCACGCCCGAGGTCGAGCCGCTGCCGTTGCAGCCGAGCACGCGCACCGAGTGGATCGTCGCCTTCCTGGCGACGCCGTAGGTGGTACCGACCGCGGTGCCGGCGACGTGCGTGCCGTGACCGTTGCAGTCCGTGGTATTGGCCGGATCGGTCTTGCAGCCGACGCCGAGCAGGTTGCAGAGCAGGCCACCCTGGTTCGGCGCGAAGTTCTGGCCGGCGGCGACGCGGCCCGTGAACTCGGTGTGCGTGGCGTTGAGGCCGGTGTCGATGACGTAGACGTGCACGCCCTGCCCGCCCTGGTCCGGATACTGATAGAGCCCGTCGAGCGGCAGCGCCGCCTGGTCGACGCGGTCGAGACCCCAGGTCGCGCCGCTCTGCGTGGCGGTCGCCGTCATCACCTGATCCTGCTCGACGCGCTTGACGCCGGGCAGCGTCGCCAGCATCGCCGCCTGGTTCGGTGACATGCGGGCGCTGAAGCCGAGCAGCGCGTGTTCGTACTGCGCCAGCACCTGACCACCGCCGACCTGCGCGAGCAGGTTCTGCACGCGCTGGCCGAGCGCGGGGCCGCGCGCCGTCGGCGCGGCGGCGTCGAACTGCACGATGTATTGATTGGCGATCGGCTGGCCGGCTTGCGCCGCGCCGACACCCAGCAGCAATGCAGCACCCGCCAGCAGCCGGCGGCCCAGACCTGTCTTGCGTTTCATGCGTCTTCCCCTGTTGATGACGTCTGCGACGCCCGTCCTTGCGACGGACGCCCTCCTCGGCCCTGATCATGCGCGACACCGGGTGCCGCGTTTTACCCCGGAGCCTGCGTGGCAAAAGAAAGGCGGACCGCGAGGCCCGCCGGAGGCTTGATCAAGCAGTAACGCTTTCGGGAGCGCCGTCCATGACGCTCCTCATTCTGTCTGCATTCCATCGTCGCGATCGGCGGACGGCAGGTCCGGCCGCCCGTCTTCATGATCGTCGCCCGCGCCGCGCTTGCCGGCGTGCGTCGCATCGTGGCGGTACGGCGTCCAGCGATGCCGCCGATAGCCGTCCGTCACTGCCTTCTGCTGTTCGTACGGACGCTCGGCGTCGAGATAGACGTTGTAGCCGTCGTGCGTGTACTGCTGCAGCAGCATCGGCAGCGCGGCGCCCTGCGACCAGCCATCGCCCTCGCGCCAGAACCAAAGCTGCGCCTCGGGGGCGTAGTAGATCTGCTTCTTCGGGTAGTAGATGTAGCGGTGCTGGCCCCGTGCCGCATGGCCGGGCTGCGCCTGTCCGCTCATCGGCATCAGCAGCGCCAATCCCAGCGCGGCGGCGAGCAAGGGACGGGTCATGCGGCGGTCTTGTTCATGCGTCGGGCGAGGCTGAAGCCGCGGCGCTGAATCGCACCTGAACCCGCCCGGCGCGCCACGGGGCCGCGCACGGCGACGTGCGATAATCGCCGCCCGCTCCGCCGCCCCGCCACGACGCTCCTCATGGCCCGCCAGATCCTCGTCACCAATGCCCTGCCCTACGCCAACGGCCCGATCCACCTCGGCCACATGGTGGGCTACATCCAGGCCGACATCTGGGTGCGCTTCCAGCGCCTGCAGGGCAATACCGCGCACTACGTCTGCGCCGACGACGCGCACGGCACGCCGATCATGCTGGCCGCCGAAAAGGCCGGCATTCCGCCGGAAGTCTTCATCGCCGAGATCAAGCTGCAGCACGAGCGCGATTTCGCCGACTTCCTGGTCGCCTTCGACCACTATCACTCCACGCATTCGGAAGAGAACCGCCTGCTCTGCGAGCTGATCTACACGCGCCTGCGCGCCGGCTCGCCGATCGCCGCCGAACGCGCGGCCATGCCGCCGGCGATCGCCAGCCGCTCGATCCAGCAACTCTACGATCCGGTCAAGGACATGTTCCTGCCGGACCGCTACATCAAGGGCGAG
The DNA here is from genome assembly GCF_000474945.1 of Solimonas soli DSM 21787. Classification (GTDB taxonomy): domain Bacteria; phylum Pseudomonadota; class Gammaproteobacteria; order Nevskiales; family Nevskiaceae; genus Solimonas; species Solimonas soli. The sequence continues at coordinate 33,407 of NZ_AXDW01000007.1, forward strand.
TGCCCGCGCTGCGGCACGCCCGACCAGTACGGCGACAACTGCGAGAACTGTGGCGCGGCCTATTCGCCGACCGACCTGAAGAACCCGAAGTCCGTGGTCTCCGGCGCGACGCCGGTGCTGAAGGATTCGGAGCACTACTTCTTCGAGCTGCCGAAGTACCAGGCCTTCCTCGAACAATGGCTCGAAGGCGAGGTTGCGCATGCCTCGGTCAAGGCCAAGCTCAAGGAGTGGTTCGCCTCCGGCCTCAAGGACTGGGACATCTCGCGCGACGCGCCGTACTTCGGCTTCGCGATTCCCGGCGCGGCCGGCAAGTTCTTCTACGTCTGGCTCGACGCGCCGATCGGCTACATGGCCTCGTTCAAGGCCTACTGCGAGACGCTCGCCGCCGCGCAGAACCGCGAAGCGGCGGAAGTCTTCGCCGAGTTCTGGGACCCGCAGCCGAGCAAGGCCGCCGAGCGCAGCACCGACACCAGCGGCGCCTGGCCGCTGCCGACCGAGCTGCACCACTTCATCGGCAAGGACATCGTCAATTTCCACGGCCTGTTCTGGCCGGCGATGCTGCACGGTGCGGGCTTCCGCACGCCGACGGCGCTGCACGTCAACGGCTATCTGACCATCGACGGCGCCAAGATGAGCAAGAGCCGCGGCACCTTCATCAAGGCGCGCACGTATCTCAATCACCTGAACCCGGAATACCTGCGCTATTACTTCGCCGCCAAGCTCGGCAGCGGCGTGGACGATCTCGATCTCAACCTCACCGACTTCAGCAATCGCGTCAACAGCGATCTGGTCGGCAAGTACGTCAACATCGCCAGCCGCTGCGCCGGCTTCATCGAGAAACTGTTCGACGGCCATCTCGCGGTGGCGATGCACGACCGCACGCTGTTCGAGGACTTCGCGTCGGAAGCCGACAATCTGCGCGAGCTCTACGAAGCCGGCGATTTCGCCGGCGCGCTGCGCGAGATCATGCTGATGGCCGACGACGCCAATGCCGAGATCCAGAAGCTCGCGCCCTGGGCGATGGCCAGGGACGAGGCGCGCCGCGAGGAGCTGCATCAGGTCTGCACCACTTTCCTCAACCTGTTCCGTCAGCTGACGGTCTATCTGAAGCCGGTACTGCCGCGCATCGCCGCGCAGGTCGAGGCATTCTTCAACGTTGCGCCGTTCGTGTGGAGCGACGCCAGGAAGCCTCTGCTCGGCCAGCAGATCCAGCCGTATGCGCCGCTGATCACGCGCATCGAGCCGAAGGCCATCGAAGCGATGCTCGCCGAGGAGCGCGCCAGCGCGCCGCCGGAAGCGCCGAAGCCGGCTGCTGCTGCTGCGCCAGCGAAGAAGGCCACAGCGAAGCCCGCCGAGGCACCGGAAGCGGCGCCGGCGACGATCGGCATCGAGGATTTCGGCAAGGTCGATCTGCGCATCGCGCGCATCGCCTCGGCCGAGCACGTCGAAGGCGCCGACAAGCTGCTGCGCCTGCAGCTCGATCTCGGCCCGCTCGGCACGCGCCAGGTGTTCGCCGGCATCAAGGCCGCGTATGCGCCGGAGACGCTGGTCGGCCGCCTGACGATGTGCGTCGCCAATCTGGCGCCGCGCAAGATGAAGTTCGGCATGTCCGAAGGCATGGTGCTCGCCGCCAGCGACGAGCGCGGCGGCCCGTTCCTGCTCGCGCCGGATGCCGGCGCCGAACCCGGGATGAAGGTGAAGTAAGGCGACGATGGCGTACCGCGTCGCATGGATCGACGAGGCGCGCTGCATCGGCTGCGCGAAATGCCTCGTCGTTTGTCCGACCGACGCCATCGTCGGGGCCGAGCGCTACCTGCACACCGTCATCAGCCGGGAGTGCATCGGCTGCGAACAATGCCTGCCGCCCTGCCCGGTCGACTGCATCGAGTTGCACGCCGTGGAGCAGAAGCCGTTCGACGATGCCGTCGCGCGTCAGCGCGTGAAGGCGCGCAAGCTGCGCCTCAGGCGCCGCGACGATGAACGCGAGGCCGAGCGCGAACGGCGCAAGGCGATGCTGAAGGCGCGCGCCGCCGCGGCCGATCCGAGCGAGGCGCCGCAGGCGCCCGATCCACTGGCGCGTGCGCTCGCTGCCGCGCGTGCGCGCCGCGACCGGATGCCAGACTGAAGCGCGACACCATCGCGCCATTCCCGCCCGCATGAATCCCGCCAAACGCCACGAGATCTTCCGCCGCCTGCGTGAGCACAATCCGGCGCCGACCACCGAGCTGCGCTACACGACGCCGTTCGAGCTGCTGATCGCCGTCGTGCTGTCGGCGCAGGCCACCGACGTCGGCGTCAACAAGGCGACGGCGAAGCTGTTCCCGGTCGCCAACACGCCGGACGCGATTCTCGCGCTCGGCGAGGCGGGGCTGCGCGAGTACATCAAGACCATCGGCCTGTATCAGACCAAGGCGAAGAACGTCATCGGCCTGTGCCGGCAGCTGATCGAGCGGCACGGCGGCGAGGTGCCGCGTGACCGGCAAGCGCTCGAAGCCCTGCCCGGCGTCGGCCGCAAGACGGCGAACGTGGTCCTCAACACCGCGTTCGGCGAGGCGACCATCGCCGTCGATACGCACATCTTCCGAGTCGCCAACCGCACCGGCATCGCGCCGGGCAAGAACGTGCGGCAGGTCGAGGACAAGCTGCTGAAGGTGGTGCCGGAAGAATTCAGGCGCGACGCGCACCACTGGCTGATCCTGCATGGCCGCTACGTCTGCAAGGCGCGCAAGCCGGAATGCGGGCGCTGCGCGATCGTCGACCTGTGCGAGTTCAAGGCGAAGACGCCGTTCGACACGGCGCCGGTGCGTTAGCGAGCCGGCCGTGAACTCCCTCTCCCCGCCTGCGGGGAGAGGGAATCATGCCCGCGCGTGCTTCACCAGTTGATCGCCAGCGCCGCGTAGTACTGTCGGCCGGCGGACTGTTGCGCGTAGTACGTGCCGGGGAACAGCACCGCGTCCGTCGCCTGGTTCAGCACGCGCTTGTCGCCGAGATTGCTGCCGCCGACCGTCAGCGTCCACAGATCGTCGGCGCTGCCGAGACTGAGGCGCGCGGCGTATTCCATGTAGCCACCGACGCGCGTGTGCGGATCGAGATCGGTGTCCGTGTACTGCTCGCCCTGCCAGATAGCGTCGGCGGACAGGCGCGCGACCAGCGAACCGAGCGGCAGCGTCAGTACCGGCGTCAGCGTCGCCGTCTGCTTCGGCGTGAAGGCGAGGCGCTTGCCCTTCAGATCCTGCGTGGCGTTGATGCCTTGCGAGATCGGCGCCGGCGCATCCGGGTACTGGTCGTAGCTCGCGTCGATCAGGCCGAAGGAGCCGTTGAGCATCAGCATGCGCCAGGGCGTCAGCCACTGGAAATCGGCTTCGAGGCCCTGCGAAGTGGCGCTGGCGTTGCCGACGTTGGTCGTCGCCCCATGGAACGCCAGCACCTGCAGATCGTCGAGCTTGGTCTGGTACAGCGCCATGTTGAAGTTGAGCCTGCGTTCGAAGAAACGGCCCTTGAAGCCCACTTCCGCAGTGCCCGCCTTCTCCGGCTTGAAGGCGAGATCTTCGCCGGTGTACGAGAGCGAGTTGTAGCCGCCGCTCTTGTAGCCGCGCGCGTAGCTCGCGTAGACATTGAGGTTCGGATCCCAGATGTACTGCAGCGCGACCTTCGGCGACCAGTCGGTCTCGTCGCGCTTGAGATTGGGGTGCGAGTAGTCCTTGGCGCCGAGCAGCAGCGGCGTCAGGCAGGTCGGCGCCGTGCGGCAGTGCGCGGTGCCGGCGCTGTCGACGTCCTTGGTTTCGCGGTTGTAGCGGATGCCCGGCGTCAGCGCCCAGTGCTCGCTGATGTTCCAGGTCATCTGCGCGTAGAGTGCGCCGGACTTCAGCTTCTGGCGATAGTCGAACTGGTAGGCGTCGTCGCCGATCACGCCGGCGAGCAGATCGCCGAGGATCGGCAAGGTCGCGATGTTGCCCGGCAACGCGTTGAGGTTGCCGGTGATCAGCTGCCAGGCATCCTGCGTCAGGACATACGAGCCGATGTCGTGGCCGACCGCGACCTGCGCGCGCAGCTTGTAGTTGGACTCGAAGAAGAAGCCGCCGGCGACGAAATCGACCGACTGCCCGAGCCCGAAGAGGCTGTCGCTGCGGCCGCTGAAGCGCAGCTCGGCCGAGGTCTGGCCGTAGTCTTCGTAGTTGTACAGGCGCAGCAGGTCGGCCGGCGAGACGTCGAGGTCGTTGAGCTGGTTGATCGCCAGGTTGCTGTAGCCGCCGATCAGGATCAGGTGCGCGTCCCGGATGCCGCCGAGATCACCCATCGCCCAGTCGGTCTTCAGGCTTTCGGTCGCCGAGTTCTTGTTGATGAAGCCCGGCTGGTCGAAGGAGGTGCGGAAGTCGTATGGATCGTCCTCGATGTCCGGGTCGAACTTGTCGAGATAGTTGCGCGTGCCGGTATCGAGCGCGAACAGTTCGTACGGCCAGAAGTTGATGTCGGTGACGGAGCGCTGCAGCGTGACATCCATGGTCACGTCGTCGAGCGGCAGCAGGCGCAGCTTCAGGCGGCCGGCCTTCTGGCGCATCTTGTCTTCGTCGCGATCGAGATACTGGTTGTACAGCTCGCCGTCGCCGGACTGCGCCAGCACCGCGAGGCGCGCGCCGAACCAGTCGTTGAACATGCCGCCGACGCCGCCCTCGAGGCGCTGTTCGTTGTACTGGCCGGTGCTGAGGCGGAGGTTGCCGGAGAACTGCTCGGTCGGGCTCGCGGTGATGACGTTGTAGAGGCCGGCGACGGTGTTCTTGCCGAACAGCGTGCCCTGCGGGCCGCGCAGCACTTCGACGCGGTCGATGTCGAACATCGATTCGGTGAAGTACGCGCCACGGCCGTAGAAGATCTCGTCCTCGACGAAGCCGACCGAGCTCTCGAAGCTCGGGTTGAAGGTGTTGGTGCCGAAGCCGCGGATGAAGACCTGCGGCGAGCCGAGATCGTCGGCGTCGACGCGCACGTTGGGAATGTAGGTCGAGGCGTCGGCGAGATTCGAGGCGTTGATGTCCTTGAGCAGATCGCCGCTGAGCGCCGATACCGAGATCGGCACGTCGTGCAGCGACTGCTTGCGCTTCTGCGCGGTGACGACGATCTCGGCGAGACCCTGCGCTTCGTCCTGCGGCTCGGCCGCCGGAACCGGCGGCGGCGCGTCGGCGGAGGCGACCGGGATCGTGTCGAGCGGCGCGCCATCGGCCTGCGCATCGGCGGGCGGCGTCTCGGGCGCGGCGGTTTCCTGCGCCTCGACGTCGACGCAGACCAGGGGAAGAACGACCGCGAACGCTGCTAGGGCGCGCATAAGGCCTCGGCACTGAGGTGGAATCCGCCAAACGATAGCCGGCGGAGCACGCGCCCGCGCCAGCGTGGGCCGAATCTACCAACGGCGCCGCGCGCGCCGCTTTACATTTGGCGCCACGCGCCGCGGCGCACGACCGGGCGCCAACCGTTGCCCGCCCCGCGGCGGCGCTACGCCGCGCGCAGCGCGTCCTGCGGCGGCAGGTAGTCGCAGCCGAGCGCGTCGGCCACCGCCTTGTAGGTCACCTTGCCGCCATGCACGTTGAGGCCCTCGCGCAGGTTCGGATCGTCGAGCAGGGCCTGGCGATAGCCCTTGTCGGCGAGCGCGACCGCGAACGGCATGGTCGCGTTGGTCAGCGCGAACGTCGAGGTGCGGGCAACGCCGCCCGGCATGTTGGCGACGCAGTAATGGACGATGCCGTCGACCAGATATGTGGGCTCCTGGTGGGTGGTCGGCTTCGAGGTCTCGAAGCAGCCGCCCTGGTCGATCGCCACGTCGACGATCACCGTGCCCGCCTTCATATGTCCGAGCATGGCGCGTGTCACCAGCTTCGGCGCCGCCGCGCCCGGCACGAGCACCGCGCCGATCACCAGGTCCGCCTTGGCGATGCTGGTCTCGACCGCGTCGACCGTCGAGTACAGCGTCGTCGCGCGGTTCTCGAACACCGTGTCGAGCCAGCCGAGCCGCGTCAGCGAGCGATCGAGGATCGTCACGCGCGCGCCCATGCCGACCGCGATGCGCGCGGCGTTGTAGCCGACCACGCCGCCGCCGATGACGACCACCTCCGCCGCCGGCACGCCCGGCACGCCGCCGAGCAGCACGCCGTTGCCGCCGGCCGCCTTCTCCATCGCGTGCGCGCCGGCCTGGATCGACATGCGGCCGGCGACCTCGCTCATCGGCGCCAGCAGCGGCAGGCCGCCGCGCGCGTCGGTCACCGTCTCGTAGGCGATCGCCGTGCAGCCGGACGCGAGCAAGGCCCGGGTCTGCTCCGGATCGGGCGCAAGGTGCAGGTACGTGAACAGCACGTGATGGGGCTTGAGCATCGCGCACTCGACCGGCTGCGGTTCCTTGACCTTGATGATCATCTCGGCCCGATCGAACACCTCGGCCGCGGTCGCGAGGATCGTCGCTCCGGCGCGCTGGTACGCCGCATCATCGATGCCGATGCCGAGGCCCGCACGCGTCTCGATGAACACCTCGTGGCCATGCGCCGTCAGTTCACGCGCGCCGGCCGGGGTCAGGCCGACGCGATACTCATGGTTCTTGATTTCCTTCGGGGTTCCGATACGCATCTGCGGCTCCGGTTGGCAGAGCCGATTATTGCGCCGACCGACCGCTCGCGGCCTTCGTGAACTTCCCTCAGCCGGCCGGCGCTGCGCGGCCTGGCCTTAGAATGCGGCTCCGCTTCTTCACGAGCCCGCCATGCTGCAACCCCAGCGCCGCCCGCGGTCCGCCTTCCCTTTCATGCTGCTCATCGCCGGCGTCGGGCTGACCGGCTGGTACGGCCTGCAATGGACGAAGCTGCCGAAGTACAGCGACGCCGACCTCGCCGCCTCCGTCGAGCTCAACGTGCAGCTGGAACTGCAATCGCAACGTGCGCAGACGACGCAGGAAGGCATCGAACGCCTGCGCGCGCAGACGCGACAGGACCTGCTCGCCGACATCGCGCACGAGCGCCAGGAAGTGGAGACGGGCCTCGGCGCGGGCTTGATCGCGCTGGTGGCGGGGATCGGCAATCTGGTGCTGGTGACGCTCCTGAATCGGACGCGCAAATGAAAACGGCAGCCTGAAGGCCGCCGTTCTTCATTAATCATCACCACCGGTCAGTTCGGATCCTTACAGCTCGTTCTGTTCGCGGGAACCGCCGTCCCCGTCGTCGTTGCCAAGCCATACGGACTGATCTGGCCAGGCGGAGACACGGTCTCGGTCGTGAAATCGTCGGCAAGGCCAGGCAACACGAAGTCAACGAAAGTCCGGCCTTGGTCGCCATTGACCGAGATCGAAGCGATCAAGCGTACCTGCACCCAGTTGGCCCGGTCCTTCAGGTAGGTGACGAAGAACGAGCCGGTACCGCTCGCATCGAGCGCCACCGAGACCGGCACCGAGGCCGGATTGCCCGGGTCGAGAATCGGATTGCCGTTCAGCGTATTGCCGTTGTAATTCTCATCCGGCGCGTCGTAGATGCCGTTGAGATTGCGGTCCTCGTTGAAGCAGCCCCAGCTTGCTGCGGTCTCGCAGCCGCCCGCCACATCGTTCGGCGCCGGATTCCCCGTAGCGCACTTGAGATAGCCGCTACCCGCCGCAACTGTCCAGATTTTGCCGTTCCATGCTTCAAAGCCTTTCTGGTAGGAAAGGGCATTGATCGTCAGATTGACGGTGCTGCCCGCCGGCGGTGGGTTGCCGGCCGCGTCCGTCACTTGTACCGAGTACGGCAGTCTGTACTGCGTACTGTTCAAGGCTTCGATCGTGTTGCCGGTGCCCGGCAAAATGCGCAAGGCCTGCCCGCCGACGGTCAGCGTCGTGCTGCCGCTGATGGAGCCGATGACCGTCGTGCCGGTGATCTTCACGCCATCCTTCGAGCCCGTGGTCGGGCCGCCTTGATAGGTCACCACTGCTTCGCCGCTGGAATTGGTGACGGCCGTGCTTTGCAGCAGTCCACCACCGGAGTCATCGGTCAGCGTGAAATTGACACGCCGGCTGGCGACCGGATTGTCGTTGGAATCGCGGACCGTCGCCGTGATCACGCTGGTGCCCTTGACCGAGACCGTCGCCGGCGAAGCCTGCAGAGTGAGCTTCGCCGCCGTCGTCGCGTTGAACTGAATGCCCGTGCTCGCCGCAATGTTCGGGCTGCAGCTCGTGCAGGTCGCCGTCACGATGCCGCCACCGGAATTGCCCGCGGCGGATGGCTGATTGAGTTTCACCTTGGCGATGCCCGAAGCATCGGTTACCGCAGTCGGGGACGACAGCGTTCCACGCGTCGTGTTGAAGCTGATGGTCTGGCCACTGATCGTCCCGCCCGAGAGGCGCGCGGTGACGTTTTGCCAGATAGCGAAGGTCGCACCCGCACCGTTGCCGCCGGTCACCGATGCCGGACTGGCGGGCAGCGCCACATAGTCGCCCGCATTGCTGACCGTGACGCCGGTGATGACACCGCCGCTGTCCACCTTGCTGACGACCAGCTGCGCCGCCGTGTTCGGCGTGCCGCCGCTGATGGTCAGAACGTCGCCGACGACGTATCCCGAACCGCCCGCCGCCACCTCGACACCCAACGACAGCGAGGTCGCGCTGAACGGAATCTGCGTGTCGTCCGCCGGCGCGACCACGGTCAGCGTCTGCGCCGCAACCTGCACGGCCTGCTGGGCCGCGGTCGAATCATTGCTGCAGCTCAGCGGACGCACGGTCAGCGTATCGCTGCCGCCGACCGTGCCGGTGTAATCGATCGTGAACTGGCCGTTCGCGTCCGTCGTGCAGTTGCCGCCGGTGCAACTGCTGCCGGCATGTGCCGCGATCGTGTTGCCGAGACTCGAAGTCACCGTCAGCACCTGGTTGCTGATCGGATTGTTGCCGGCGTCCCTGAAGTTGATCGTGAAGCTCTGCTTGGCGCTCAATCCCACCGACGACGGCCCGTTGATGGCGATCGTCGTACCGGTCTCGGGCACGGAGACCGTGCTCGAGATGCCGGAGGCCTGCGCCGTGACGTCGATGATTTGATTGGTCGGATCGCCGCCCGTGGTCAGCACGGCTGTCGCCTGACCAGCAGCGTTAGTGGTTCCATTGATCACCTGGATGGCGCCACCGGCACCGCAGCTCGATGCTGCATTGAGTTCGGCAACGAACTCGACCGGAATACCGACCACGACATTGTTGCTCTGGTTCTTCACCAACGCCGTCAACGTCACACCTTGCACTGCCGTGCTGGCGCTCGACAAGAGCTGCGGCGAGCTGACGATCAGCGTCACGCTCTTCGCAGGATTAACGACCGTGAGCAGGGCGGTACCCGCCGTCGCGCCGGTCACCGACGCCTGCAGCTTGTCCGGATTCGCGCTGACCGTGCTGCCTGCGGTGTACGTCGTTGTCGCGATGCCACTGCTGTTCGACACCACCGACGAATTGGCCAGAGCGCCGTGCGAGTTGTTCTCCGGCACGCTGAAATTCACGCTCGCGCCACCGACCGGATTGCCCTTGGCATCCAAGACCGTCGCCGTCAGCGTCGTCGCCGCATTCAAGGCCACGCTGCTCGGATTGAGTGTCAGGCTCACCGTCTTGGCAGCCCCGGCGACAAACGTCACGTTCACCGTCTGCGTAAACCCGCCGATATCGGCCTTGATCGTTGCCGTGCCGGGCTCCGTCCCCGCCGTCAGCACGAAGTCGGCATTGCCGCTCGCGTCGGTGGCGACCGACTTGGAGGTCGGCGTACCTGCCGAGGCGTTGAACAGCACGCCCTGCCCGACCAGCGCGGAGCCGTCGGCGGCCGTCACGTGTGCGCGAATCGTCGCCTTCGAGCTACCGTCAGCCGGGATGCTGCCGGTCAAGGCCGTCAGCGTGAGACTGCCGACTGCGACAACGCCACCGCTGTCGACATTGACCGTGGTGCTGCCGGACACATTCTCCGGCGTCGCGGTTGCCGTGAGCGTCGCCGAACCGGCCGACGGCGCCTTGAAGCTCACCGTGGCGAGACCATTGCCGTCCGTCGTGGCCGTCGCGCTGACGAGCGTTCCCGCCGAAGCTGTGAATTTGACAGCGTGCGCGGCGATCGGGTTGCCGCTGGCATCGCTCAGAAGGGCCGTCACCGAACTCACGCCGGCCGGCGCCACCGTGCTCGGCGCGGCACTGACCGATACGGTATGCACCGTACCGGCAGTGACCGTCGCGTTCGCGCTGCTGCTGAATCCACCGGAGGCGGCAGTGAGCGTCACGGTACCAGCGGTCGCCGGCGCGGTGTACTGCACCGAAGCCTGGCCGCTGCCGTTCGTCGACACCGATGCGGAGCTAAAGCTGCCTGCCGTCGCGCTGAAATTGACCTGCTGACCGGCCAAGGCCGTGCCATTGCCGTCCTTCACGGTTGCGATAACGGTCTGGCTGCCGCTCGCCGACATCGCCGCGTTGGCCAGCTGCAACGAGATGCTGCCAATCGCCTTGGCGCTCGGATCGACGGAAATGGTGACCAGCTTGCTGGCATTCCCGGCCACGATGTCGAACTGTTCGTACCCGGCAGCCACGGACGTGCCTGCCGTGAACGTCACACTGACGTTGCCGTTCGCATCGGTGACCGCGGTCGATGAACTCAAGGTCCAACCGCTCGTGTTGCCCGCATTGTGGTTGAAACGTACCAGCTGACCGGCGGCGATCGGGTTATTCGCCGCGTCGAGGACTTGCGCGGTGATGGTCGCCGTGCCACCCGGAACGACCGGGCTGCTGGCAATCGACACGACGATCGACGAGGCGGCGCCCGGCACCACGGTGACCTGCGTTTGCGCCGTGTAGTTGCCGACCGTGGCGGACAACTGCACCGGCCCGACATCGGCAGGCGCGGTCAGGGTGACGGCGGCGACGCCGCTGGCGTCGGTCGGCGCACTCGAGGCGTTGAGCGTCCCGCTGGCGGCCGCAAAATGGACCGGAATGCCCGTCAGGCTACCGCTGCTGGTCTGCACGGTTGCGCGGACAATGACGGAGCCGTTGGCGCTGACGGTGGTCGTCGCGGCATCCAGGCTCAGGCCAGTGATGACGGCCGTCGAAGCGGAGATCGTGATATTGGTCGTGGCGTTGAGACCGCTGGTGGTCTTCGCTGTGATCGTGTCGCCAGTACCGCTGGTGGGCGCGCTGTACTGCGTGGCCGCTTCGCCGTTGTCGTCGGTGTTGACCGTCGCGCTCGAGAAACGCGCGCCGTTCTTGACGCTGTCGCTCGGCACGCTGAAGGAAATGGTCACGTTCGGCACGCGATTGCCCGACTGGTCAAAGACCGTCGCGCGAATCGAGGAGGTTCCGCCCGGTTGCACGGTCGCTGGCGCGGCCGACAGCACCACGGTTTTCGGAGTGCCGGCGACAAAAATGATTTGCGTCGCACTGGACAGCCCGGCCGTGGATGCCGTCACCGTTGCCGTACCGACCTGCGCCGACGAGATAAGCGAAACGCGGGCGATGCCGTTGCTGTCCGTGGTGGCGCTCGCGGCTGTCAGAGTGCCCGCAGTGGTCGCAAAATTGACGCTGCTCCCCGGTACCGCGCCACCGGCACTGTCCTCCACCTTGGCGCTCAGTGTCGTCATCGTGGTGCCATCGGCGACCGCCGTCGCGCTTCCGGACGTGAGCACGATGGAGTCGACCGAAGTCGCGGACGCGGACACAGTCAGGTTCGTACTCGCGATGGCCGACGCCCCGCTGGCGGCCAAGGCAGCCTGCAGAGTGTCCGTGCCGACGTTCGGGCCCGCCTGATACGTCGTACTGGCGCGACCATTCACATCCGTCGTGATGGTGCTCGCGGCGAACTGACCGCCGCTGATGTTCGAACTGTTGCTGAGAGAAACCAGTTCACCGCTGACGGGCAGATTATTGCCATCCGTCACGACGACGTTCACCGAGGTCACGCCCGCGGGCCGCACCTGCGCGGGTGCCAACGCAATCGAGACTTTTGTGGCAGGGCCGGCGACGAAGTTGATGTTCACGTTCGCAGACAGACCCGATTTCGGCTCACGCACCGTCACCGTCGCGCGTCCGAGCGTGTTTCCCGCCTTCAAGCGAGTGAGCGCCTGGCCGTTGCTGTCCGTCTTCGCCGATGCGGCCGTCAGGCTGCCGGCATTCGTCTGAAAGCTCAGATCCGTGCCGGCGACCGCGACGCCAGTGGTATCCGTCAGCGTCGCGGTCAATAAGCTGGTCGACGAACCGTCCGCGACCACGGAGGTCTGCGCCGCCGCAATCGTCAGCGTCGCCGGAATGCCACTGCCCGTGCTTCCGCCGGTCGTCGATCCACCCGTCGTGCCGCCCGTCGAGCCACCAAGGCCACCGCCGGTGGTCTCACCGCTGCCCAAGCCGCCACCGCCGCCACAGCCGGCCAGCATCAACGCGCACAACACCGCGGCGCCCAGTTTGAGCTTCAGCATGAGAACCCCCACCCCTGATCGATTTCGCGTGACGACCGTGAGCTTGGATGCTAGCCCGAAAATCCAGACCAAACAAGAAACTCTGTGATGTTCTGCAACCATTTCAGCAAATTGCAACACAGTTCGTTTGGTGCCGCCCCTTGCCGTATGATTCGCGGCCGCGCCTTCGTAGCTCAGTGGATAGAGCGACCGCCTCCTAAGCGGTAGGTCGCAGGTTCGATTCCTGCCGAGGGCACCAGACACAGGCCGGCGACCGGCGCCACCGACTTGAGGACCAACGATGAAGGTCAGTGGCCAGATCGAGTTCAGCATCGTCGAGCAATCTGCCGAGCGCGTGGTCGGCGAGATGCCGGTGCAGGCCGGCATCCTCAATCCGTCCGGCATCGCGCACGCAGGAGCGATGCTGGGGTTCGCCGATGTCTGCGCGACAGTGCTGACGTTCGGCGGCACGACGATGGCGCCGGGTCAGAGCGGCTTTCCGCTGGCGATCAACCTCAACGCCGCGCGGCTCGGCAATCAGAAGGACGGCACGTTCACCGCGACTTCGGTGTGCGTGAAGCGCGGCAAACGGCTCAGCGTCGTGCGCACGACGGTTGCCGGCGAAGGCGGCTGATTGCCGGCGTGACGACCGCCACGTGCCGGAGAAATAGCCGCTACCGGCCCGCCGGTGGCCGACCGGCTCGCGATTACTTCAGCACCTGGCCGAGAAAGGCGCGCAGGCGCTCGTTGGCCGGCGCCGCGAAGAACCGTTGCGGCTCGTCCTCGTAGACGACTTCGCCGGCTTCCATGAAGACGACGCGGTGCGCGACGGCGCGCGCGAAGCCCATCTCGTGCGTGACCACGCACATGGTCATGCCTTCGCGCGCCAGCACCTTCATCACGTCGAGCACCTCGTTGACCTTTTCCGGATCGAGCGCCGAGGTCGGTTCGTCGAACAGCATGATGTCCGGCTGCATGGCCAGGGCGCGGGCGATGGCGACGCGCTGCTGCTGACCGCCGGACAGCTGCGCCGGATGGGCCTCCGCCTTGTCGGCGAGCCCGACCTTGGCGAGCAGCTGCTCGGCACGCTCGCGTGCTTCGCCCTCGCCGATGCCGACCACGACGCGCGGCGCCAGCATCAGGTTCTCGAGCACGGTCTTGTGCGGGAACAGGTTGAAGGACTGGAACACCATGCCCAGGTGCGTGCGCAGGCGGTTGAGATCGGCGCGCGAGGCGTGCACGGAATGTCCGAGCACCTCGATCTCGCCGGTGGTGATCGTCTCCAGCGCGTTGAGCGTGCGCAGCAGCGTCGATTTGCCGGAGCCGCTCGGGCCGATGATGCAGACCACCTCGCCGCGCTTCACGCGCAGCGAGACGTTCTTCAGGCCGACGACGCCGTTCGCGAAGGTCTTGCCGACGCCGCGCACGTCGATCAGCACCTCGTCCTTCGGCTCAGTCATGGGCGAGCCTCTTTTCGAGCCGGCGCACGCACCAGGACAGGGTGCCGGTCAGCACCAGGTACATCGCCGCGACCGTGAACCAGACCTCGAAGGGGCTGAAGGTCGAGGCGACGACCTCGCGGCCGGCCTTGGTGAGATCGGTCAGCGCCATCACCGACACGAGCGAGGAATCCTTGATCAGGTTGATGAACTGGCCGGCGAGCGGCGGCAGGGTTTTCTTGAAGGCCTGCGGCAGGATCACGTGGCGCATCGCCTGCGGCACGCTCATGCCGAGGCTGCGCGCCGCCTCCATCTGGCCTTTCGGAATCGCCTCGATGCCGGCGCGCACGATTTCGGCCACGTAGGCGCCGGTGAACACGGCGAGCGCGGCGACGCCGGCGGTGAAGGCCGACAGCTTGAGCACCGTGCCGACGAAGAAATAGAAGATGAAGATCTGCACCAATAGCGGCGTGCCGCGGATCAGCTCGACGTAGGTGGTCGCCAGGCCGTAGGCCGCCGGATTGCGCGACACGCGGCCAAGGCCGGCGGCGAGCCCGAGCAGCATCGAGAACAGCAGCGCCACCGCGGAAATTCGCAGCGTCATCCACAAACCCAGGGTCAGCGGCCCCGGCACGAGGCCGCGCTTGCGCGCCAGCGGATCGTTCTGGAAGACGAGATCGCCGTCGCCGACGAGCAGATCGTCGAAGCCGGTCAGCGTTTCGCGGCGACCGCCCTTGAGCTCCTTGAGGGTCAGGCTCTTGCCGTCCGCGCCGACCGATACGAAGCCGTCGAAGGACGCCTTCAGCTCGGTGCCCTCGTTGCTGACCAGGTACTGCGGGATGCGCTCCCAGCGCCAGCTGTATTCGATGCGGTCGCCGGCGGCGTGCAGCGCGTAGCCGATCGCGAGCAGCACCGCGACGTACACGCCGTACCACCACCATCGAGCGGATGACGATTGCATGGATGAATGACCGAGCAAGAAACGCTCCGGCGGACGCCGGCAGCGCGCGGACCGTAGCAAGCGGCCGGCCTCCGCCGCAATCGGCACTTACCCCGCAGGCGCCGACGCGGCACGGTTCTTGGTTGTGCTTTACGGCGGACCGTACATCGGGGTGCGGTCCGACTTGGAGAGGTCGATGAATCCGTCTCAGATCGCAATGGTGCAAGCCAGCTGGCAGCAGGTGCTGCCGATGCGCCGGCAGGCCGCCGCGCTGTTCTACGGCCGGCTGTTCAGCCTCCACCCGCATCTGCGCGCCCTCTTCCACTCGCCGATCGCCGAGCAGGGCGAGAAGCTGATCAACATGATCGACGCCGCGATCGGCAATCTCGACCGTCTCGACCAGCTGATGCCGGTCATCCACGCGCTCGGCGCCCGTCATCAGGGCTACGGCGTGCAGCCGGATCACTACGTCGCCGTCGGCGGCGCGCTGCTGTGGACGCTCGAGCAGGGTCTGGGCGCAGCCTTCACCGCGGAGCTTTGCGAAGCCTGGACCGAGGTCTACAGCGCGCTCGCCGCGGCGATGCTCGACGGCGCCTCGCAGGCCGACGGCCCGATGCCGGCTACGCTGGCAGCGTGAGGCTGACGCGCAGGCCGCCGGCGTCGCGGTTCGCGAGCTGGATGCGGCCGCCGTGCGCCTCGACGATCTCGCGCGCCAGCGCGAGGCCGAGGCCGGTGCCGGCACGCTTGGTCGAATAGAACGGCAACAGCGCATGCGCGAGCACCGTCTCGCTCATGCCGCCGCCGCGATCGCGCACGTCGATACGCCACTGCGCGGCGACATGCAGGATCTCCAGTTCGACGCTGTCGGCCGGGCTGCCGGCTTCGTGCGCGTTCTTCAGCAGGTTGATCAGCACCTGCTCGAGCTGCCCCGGATCGAAGCGCGCCTCGGTGTCCGGCACGGTGCCGGCGACGCGGAACTGCACCTGCGGCGCCAGGCCGGCGACGAAGGCGCGCCAGTTCACCGCCTCGATGCGCGGCGCCGGCAGACGCGCGAACCGCGCGTAGCCTTCGATGAATTCGTGCAGATGCCGGGCGCGGCCGCCGATGCTCGCGAACACCTCGGGCAGGCGCTCGGTGCTGCCGCGCCGCGCCAGCTCGGCACCGCTGTGCGCGAGCGAGGAGATCGGCGCCAGCGAATTGTTCAGCTCGTGGCTCATGACGCGGATGACTTTCTTCCAGGTCGCCACTTCCTGGCGCGACAGCTCGCGCGTCATGCGCCGGAACAGATAGAGCCGGTGCGCGCGACCCTGCAGGCGGAAGCCGCGTTGCGAGAGGTGGAAGGTCTCCTCGCCCTCCGGGAATTCGACGCTGAACAGCGCATCGCCGCCGCCGGCGATCGCCTCGCGCATGCTCGCCGGTCCGGCGTCGATGATGTCACCGAACGACAGGCCGACGAGACCGCGGTTGTCGTTGAACAGCTGCCGCGCCGCGAGGTTGCCGTAGGCGACGTGGCCGAGATCATCGACCAGCAGCAGCGCGACCGGCGAGTTCTGCACCACGGTATCGAGCAGCAGCTCGCGCTGCGCCAGATGCTGGCGCTGCTCGCGCAGCGTGCGCCCCAGCTCGTTGTGCAGGCGCGCCAGCGTGCCGAGCGCGCCGCCGGGCGTGGCGGCGATCGAGAAGCTGAAATCGCCGTCGCGGAAACTGGCGACGGCGCCTTCGAGCGCGCGCAGCAGCTGGTGGATCGGCCGCGTCAGACGGTGCGCGAGCCAGGCCGCCGCCGGCAGGCCGAGCAAGGCCGCCGCCAGCACGGCCAGCCACGGCGACTGCGTGAGCTGCAGGCACGCGACCGCCGCCGCGACCGCCAGCGCGGCGCCGGCGCCGATGGCCAGCAGGAAACGGACTTCGAGCGAGAGAGACGGCATGCCGCGCAGCCTAGGGCCTGTCACCGCTGATGGCCACAGCCCCGGCGGCCCGCCGCCGCGCGCTCAGCCGGCCGTCTCGAAACCGTAGCGCTCCATGCGCCGGTAGAGAGCCTGCCGCGACAGGCCGAGCGCCTGCGCGGTGCGGCTGATGTTGCCGCCGCTTGCCTTCAGTGCCGCGGCGATCGTCTCGCGGTCCGGCTCGTCGGCGCCGCGCGGCGCGGGCCGGCGCTGCGGCAGGCCGAGATCGGCGGCGCGGATCACGCCGCCGCGGCACAGCAGGCGCGCGCGTTCGACGGCATTGCGCAGCTCGCGCACATTGCCCGGCCAGTGGTAGTCGAGCAGCGCTTCACGTGCGTCGTCGGCGAGCGCGGCCTCGCCGCCGACGAAGAATTCGGCGAGCGGGATGATGTCGTCGCTGCGCTCGGCGAGCGGCGGCAGCAGCACTTCGATCAGGTTCAGGCGGTAGTAGAGATCCTGGCGGAAGGTGCCCTCGGCGATCATCTTCGGCAGCTCGGCGTTGGTCGCGCTCAGCACGCGGACCTTGACCTGCCGCGTGCGCGAGGAACCGAGCCGCTCGAACTGGCCGGTCTCCAGCACGCGCAGCAGCTTGACCTGGCCGGACAGCGGCAGATTGCCGATCTCGTCGAGGAACAGCGTGCCGCCGTGCGCCGATTCGAAGCGCCCTTCACGCGCGCGGTTCGCCCCGGTGTAGGCGCCCGCCTCGGCGCCGAACAGCTCGGCCTCGATCAGCTCGCCCGGCAGCGCGCCGCAGTTGACGGCGATGAACGGGCCGTCCCTGACCGCCGAATTGGCATGCACGATCTGCGCGATGCGCTCCTTGCCGGCGCCGTTCGGCCC
This sequence comes from Solimonas soli DSM 21787, assembly GCF_000474945.1. Taxonomy (GTDB): domain Bacteria; phylum Pseudomonadota; class Gammaproteobacteria; order Nevskiales; family Nevskiaceae; genus Solimonas; species Solimonas soli. The sequence goes on from NZ_AXDW01000007.1 coordinate 50,956, forward strand.
GGTGATCAGCACCGGCACGTCGGCGCGCGCGACCTGGCAGGCGAGCTCGACGACGCGCGCCATCGCCTCCGAGCCGTAGACCAGGCCGCGCAGATCGTAGCGACGCTCCAGCTCCTCGCGGCGCTGGCGGCGCTCGCGGCGCAGGCGCGACACGGCGCGGCTCGTCTCCGACAGCTCGAGCAGGTTCTCGACCGTGGTCAGCAGCTTGTTGTCGTCCCAGGGCTTGGCGAGATAGTCGGCGGCGCCGGCCTTGACCAGCTCGACCGCGGTCTCCAGATGCGTCCACGCCGTCAGCAGCATCACCGGCATGTCCGGGTAGCGCTCGCGGATCGCGCGGAACAACTGCACGCCTTCCTCGCCCGAGGTGGTGTCGGCGCGGAAGTTCATGTCGGCGATGACCAGATCGACGCGCTCGACCATCAGCATCGCCAGGCCCTCCTCCGGCGTCGCCGCGCCGCAGCTGCGGATGTCGCGCAGCGACAGCAGCAGGCCGAGCGCCTCGCGCACGCCGGCGTTGTCGTCGATGATCAGTACGGTTCTCATCTCATCCCGGGCGCGCATGCACATTCGATGCACATGCGCTGCAAATGGTTGGAATGCCCTCGCACGCCATGCCGCGGATCATAGCGCGCGGCCTGCGATGGCCGTCGGCTCCGCTCCTGCGCATCCCTGCGCCCGCGGAGCCCCCGTACCTGCTGTACATAAAAAAGCGCGCCGACGGGCGGCGCGCAATCTTGGGTGTGATCGATGATCCGCTGTTCATGTGCGCTACACGGAGCGCGTCGCCGTCGCCGGCGGCACCGAGGCGGCGCGCAGCGCCGGCGCCAGCACCGAGAGCTGCCCGAGCACCCACAGCGCGACCGCGCCGACCGGCAGGTAGTACAGCGGCAGGCGCGGCAGCTCGTACTGGCGCATCAGCCAGCCGCTGATCGCGTAGGCCGCGCCCATGCCGATGACGATGCCGGCGCTGACGATCAGGAAATTCTCGGTCTGGAAGTAATGCAGGATCTGCGCGCGCGTCGCGCCGAGCGCGCGGCGGATGCCGATCTGCCGGCGGCGGCGCTGCACCCAGAAGCTGGCGAGCCCGACGATGCCGAGCGCGGTGACGATCAGCAGCGACACGACGACCGCGATCAGCAGGCCGGCCATGACGCGGTCCTGCTTGAAGAAGTCGCTGCGGATCTCCTCGAGCGTCTTGGCGTCGAAGATGATGCGGTTCGGCGCGATCTCGTGCAGTTTCTTCTTCGCCGCCTCGATCACCGCCTGGCGATTGGCCGGATCGGTGCGCAGCACGAAGTTGCCGTAGGCGAGGCTGAGGCGGACCGGCTGGATCATGCTGCTTTCGGCGAACGCCATGTCGCTGTCGAAGCGCGGCCGCACGAGGCGCTCGACGATGCCGATCACGCGGCTGGGCTCGTCACCGGCGTAGATCTCGCGGCCGAGCGGATTGTCGTTGCCGAACAGCTTGCGGGCCAGCGTCTGCGTGATGATGACGACCTTCGGTTCGGCCGCGCCGGAACCGAGCAGCGCATCGAAGTCGACGTATTCCTCGGGCAGGAAATCGCGGCCGGCGATCAGCTTGACGCCCAGCGTCTCGAGCAGGTTCTCGTCGCCGTAGTAGGCGCCGACGTTGGCGATGCTGCTCTTGTCGTCCTTCGCCATGCGCAGCGAGGTGTTCCACGACGAGCTGCCGAACGGCACCTGATTGGTGATCGTGGCCGCCTTCACGCCGGGCAGCGCGGCGAGCGCGGCGACCGTCTCGCGCGCCTGTGCGGCGGCCTCGGTCGGATTGCCGCGCTGTCCGACGCCGGCGGTGCGGATGCGGATCAGCTCGGTCTCCGCCGCGCCGCTGACCAGCTGGCTGCGCTCGAGGCGATGCATGATCAGGAACAGCGCGTTGCAGATGATGGCGCAGCACAGCGCGATCTCGATGGCGATCAGTGCCGCGGCCGTTTTCTGCCGCTTCAGCGCGGCGAGGATCGGAGCGATGTCCATGGCGGGAGTCCCGGTCAGTCGGATTTCAGTTGCAGGGCCGGCGCGACCTGGCAGGCACGCCAGGCCGGCAGCAGGCCGGAGATGAGGCTGGCGAGCAGCGCCAGGCCCAGTGTGGCCAGCAGCATCGGCAGATCGAGATGCGCGAGGCTCGCGTAGTCGCCGGGCTGCTGACGAACCGCCCACAGGCCGAGCAGGGCCAGCAGCAGGCCGAGCACGGCACCGGCCGCGCCGACCGCGCCGGCCTCGACCAGAAACTGCGCGAACACCTCGCGGCGCGATGCGCCGATCGCGCGGCGTACCGCCACTTCGCCGCTGCGGCGCAGGAACTTGGCGAGCATCAGGCCGACGGTGTTGACCAGGCAGACGACGAGGAAGCCCATCGCCAGCCAGACCTGCAGGCGCACGTCGGACGGCACGACCTTCTGATAATCCAGCCACTGCATCAGATTGCGCAGGCGCACGTTGGTCGGCCGCGGGAAGCGGCCCTGCGCGCGCTGCTGGTCCGAGTAGTTGCGCAGGAACGTCTCGTACTCGGCCTGCTTCTGCGGCGTGTCGAGCTCGACCCAGAACTGCATCCAGGTGCAGTTCGGCGACACCTCGGGCTCGGGCGCGTCGTCCCAGCAATCCATCGAACCGTTGCGGCCGAACTTCAGCTCGAGTGCCGTCTCGACCGGCAGGAAGACATCCTCGACCTCGCTGTAGTTGCCGACGTTGAGATCGTAGAAGTGCGGCGTCGGCCGCCATTCGTCGAGCACGCCGATCACGCGGAAGTCGGTGCTCTGCAGCCGCAGCGTCCTGCCGACGCTGTCGGCGCCGGCGAAGACCTTGTCGTTGAGCTTCTTCGAGATCACCACGTCGCGCGCGTGCGCATCGTCATCGGCCGCGGACCAGCCGCCGCCGTAGCGGAACGGCACCTGGAACATCGCGAAGAAATCGGCCGTGGTGTAGCGCGCATCCGCGAAGAACGGCTCGATCGCCGCGTCGTCCGGCTGCACCACCGCCGAGCCGCCGGCCATCAGCGCCTGGCGATCGGCGCGCCGCACCTTCAGCAGGTTGACGCCGTCCGGATAGGTCAGCTGCGTCGGCGGCTCCTCGCCCGGCTGATAGTCGTCCATGCTGTGCGGTTCGACCTGAGGCACGAACAGCCGCGCGCTGCGGTCGGGCAGCGGATCGCCCGACAGCACACGCAGCACCGTCAGCGTCGTGATGCTGGCGCCGATGCCGAGGCCGATGGCGATCACCATCAGCGCGGTCAGCGCCGGATTCTTCTTCAGGCTGCGCGCCGCCAGCCACAGGTAGTAGCGGAACATGGCGGCTCCTTACGCGGACGCGCGCGCGCCGGGATGGGCGCCGAGGCTGGCGACGTTCATGCGCAGCTTCGGCTCTTCGCCGAGATCGACGACCTGGCCCGTCGATCACGTGCACGTTGCGCTGCGCGCGCGCCGCCAGTTCCGGATCGTGCGTGACCATGACGATGGTCGCGCCGTCGCGGTGGATCTCCTCGAGCAGCTGCATCACCGCGCGCGCCATCTGCGTGTCGAGATTGCCGGTCGGCTCGTCGGCGAGCAGCAGCTTCGGGCTGCCGGCCAGCGCGCGGGCGATCGCCACGCGCTGCTGCTGGCCGCCCGACAGCTCGGCCGGATAGTGGCGCATGCGCGCCGAAAGGCCGACGCGCTCCAGCGCCTCGCCGATGCGCTTCCTGCGCTCGGCGGCCGACATCTTGCGGTAGCGCAGCGGCACGTCGACGTTGTCGTAGATGTTGAGATCGGGAATCAGGTTGAAGGCCTGGAAGATGAAGCCGATCTTGCCGTTGCGGATGCGCGAGCGGCCGTCGTCGCCGAGCTTGCCGACATCCTCGCCGTCGAGCTCGTAGCTGCCGCCGGTCGGCGTTTCGAGCAGGCCGGCGATGTTGAGGAAGGTCGTCTTGCCCGAACCCGACGGCCCGGTGACGGCGACGAACTCGCCCTCGCGGACGTGGATGGAGAAATCGCGCAGGGCGTAGGTCTCGACGACCTCGGTGCGGAACGACTTCGACAGATGCGTCATCTTCAGCATGGGAGTTTCCTTTCCTCGATTCGCGAATTCAGCGGCTGATGGCGACGCGCGCGGCGTCGTTGAAAGTGTCGGTGCCGGAGATGACGATCTGCTCGCCCGGCTGCAGGCCTTCGACAATCTCGACCTTGTCGACGCTGGCGGCGCCGACGCGGATCGCGCGCTTCTCGGCGATGTCGCCGTTGACGACGTAGGCGCTGCTGCCGCGGCCCTGTTCGACGAACGGACCGCGCGCCACCATCACCACGTTCTTGCGCTCGTCGAGCACCACGCGCACCGACAGGCGCTGGCTCTGGCGCAGGCCTTGCGGCGCCGCGCCGGCGAAGCGCACGCGGGCGACGACTTCGCCGTTGACGACTTCCGGCGCCACCGCGCTCACCTCGCCCGGCCATTCCTTGCCGTTGCCGCGCAGGGTCGCCGGCATGCCGACGGCGAGATCACGCGCGAAGCTCTCCGGCACTTTCATCTCGACTTCGAGCGCGGTGAGATCGACGACCGTCAGCAGCGCCGCGTCCTTGGCGACCGTCGAGCGGTCGGCGGCGATCAGCTGGCCGACCTGTCCGGCGACCGGCGAGCGCAGCGTCAAGAGATCGACCTGGCGCTGCAGATCATCGACCAGCAGCTGCTGGCGATCACGCGCCAGGCGCCTGGCGTCGACGTCGAAGCGGCGGCCTTCCTTCTGCAGCTCGTGATCGGTCTCGGCGCGCTTGAGCGCGATCTCCGCCTTCTGCAGCGCGGCCTGCGTGCGCAGCACCTCGATCTCCGGCGTCACGCCGAGCGCGAAGGCTTTCTTGGTGCGCTGCTGTTCGGTGGAGGCGGTTTCGCGATCGATGCGCGCCTGCTCCAGGGTCTGGTCGGCGACCAGGCTCTGCTGGCGCGCGTCGAGCTGCGCGCGCGCGTAGTCGACCTGCAGCGCCTGCAGGTTGGCGCGCTCCTGCGCGAGCTTGCTGGTCAGCTCGGGGCTGTCGACGCTGCCGATCACCTGGTCCTTGTCGACCTTGCCGCCGGCCTGCACCGTGAAGCGCACCGAGCCGGCCGCCGGCGCGTAGAGCGTCGGGCTCACCGCGGCGACGACGCGGCCTTCGGCGGCGATGTCGCGCGTGAAGTCGCCGCGCTCGACCGTCGCGATGCTGAGCCGCGCGCGGCTCACCGAACCGCCGGCGGACAGCGAGCGCAAGGTCGTCGGCACGATCAGCGCCAGCAGCAGCAGCGCGGCGCCGCCGCCGATCAGCCACTTGCGGTGCCGCTTCCACCACGGCGCGCGGCCGATCACCTGGTCCTGCGCGCTGGTGTCGCGAATCATCATGGTCATGCGTATTCCCCGTTGGCAGCGCCGGCGCAAGTGCCGTACCAGCCCGCCGTGATTCGATAAGTCGTTGCCGCAAAAGGATTCGCCTTGCAGCGCAGATGCCGCGGACGGCGTCCGCGGACAGTGGCGGCGGACAGCGCGGACAGCCGGACGACGGCGCGCTTCATGGCGCAAGCTCGGCCGGCAGCTCGACCTTGCGCCCGTCGTCGGCGAGCGCGGCGTCGACCGCCGCCAGGTCCGCTTCGCCCAGGCGGCCGGCCTGCGCCTTGAGCCTCAGCACGTTGTTCAGATAGTCGTAGCGCGACTGGTAGTACGTGCGCAGCGCCGCGTAGTAGTTGGTCTGCGCGTTGAGCAGATCGAATTCCGTGCGCGTGCCGGCCTCGACGCCGTTCTCGCTGGCCTCCACCGCGGTGCGATTGGCCTGCACCGCGAGCTGGCTCGAGCGGATGTTGCGGATGCCGGCGAGCACGCCGCGATACGCGGCCAGGGTGTCGCGCTCGGCGAGGCGCACGCGGCCTTCGTAATCGGCGCTGGCGCCGCGAAATCTCGCCGCTGCCTCGCGGCCCTGGGACCGCACGAGCCCGCCGGAAAGGATCGGCCACTCGGCGTAGACGCCGATGCTGTCGATGCGCTGGTCGCCGCCGAGCACCTCCGGCACCTCGGTCTTGCCGAACGAACCCTGCAGCGACACCGTCGGCCACCAGCGGCCGTGCACGACGGCGACGCCGCGCTCGGCCGCGCCGACCGCCAGCTGCGCGGCCTGCACGGCGTAGTTGTCGCTGCGTGCCGCCGCGAGCCAGTCGTCGACATTGGCCGGCTGCGGGCCGGTGAGCGGAATCTCGTCGCGCAGCGGCACGATCGGCGTCGCCACGCCGGTGATCTGCAGCAGCGCGCGCTGCGCGTCGAGCAGCGCGACTTCCGAATCGCTGACCGCCTGTTCGGTCAGCGAGTGGAAGGCCTGCGCCTCCTCGACGCCGATGCGCGCGCCGAGCCCGGTCTGCAGGCGCTTCTGCGCCTGATCGACGAGCGTGCCGTAGGCTGCGCGCTCGGAGCGATTGGCGCCGAGCTGGTCGGCGGCGGCGAGCACGCCGAAGTAGGCCTCGGCGACGCGCACGATCAGCGCCTGCTGCGCGTCGCGGTACTGCGCCTCCACCTGCGCCACTTCGAGGCTCGACTGGCGCAGCTTCTGGAACGATTCGACGCTCCACAGCGTCTGCTTGAGATCGAGCCCGTAGGTCGTGCGCGTCGCCGTGAAGCGCGTCTCGTTCGCCGCCTGTGGATCGGTCGGGTCGGCGATCGCAGCCTTGCCGCCTTCGAGCTTGTAGCGTTCGCGCGCCGTGCCGGCGCTCGCCGTGAGCGACGGCAGCAGCAGCGACCAGGCCTGCGGCCGCGCCTCGACCGCCGCGTTGCGCGCCTCCATCGCCGCCTGCAGCACCGCGTCGTGCTGCTGCGCCGCGCGATAGGCCTCGATCAGGCTGTTCGCCCGCGCGGCGCCGCTGCCCAGCAGCATCGCCGCGATGCCCACCGCCCCCGCCATCCGTCGCGCCACACGCATCGTCGTCCCCGCTCGTTTTGCGGGTCATAACGCAGCGCGCGTGCCAGGCGCGGTTTTGCGCTCAAGTCATTGAGCGCGAAGGAATGTGCTTCGGAGGCCCGGAGTGCGGACGCTGTCCGCGCGCGGCGCCGGACAGTACGCGGACAGTGTCGCCCTCCTGTCCGCCGGGCGCGGCGTCAGTCGTCGCTGGGCTGCACGTTCACATCGACGGCGATGCGGTCGCCGGGGTCGTAAGGCAGCCGCGCGACATAGTCGCGGCCGCCATAGCGGTAAGTGACGTCGTAGGCGGTGACGCGATCCTCGTAATGGCTGTCGGCCACCACACGGCAACGCTGCTGGTAACCGTCCTGCGTCGCGTAGCGCGTGTTGGCCGCGGCGGTATTGGAGCCGACTCCGGCGCCGACCACCGCACCGAGGACCGTCGCCGCGCCGCGGCCACTGCCGCCGCCGAACTGATGCCCGAGCACGCCGCCGGCCACGGCGCCGATCAAACCGCCGACCGCGACATTGTTGTCGTAGCGAGGATCACGATAGCTCACGCGCTCGTTCCAGCACTCCTGGCGCGGCTCGTCGACGCGCACGCTCTCGTAAACCGGCTGCGTGCGGATGACGCGGGCATATTCCTGCGTGCTGTACGCCGGCGGCGCGTCGTAGCCGCGGCCGGGATAGCCGTAAGCCCCTGCGAAGACCGGACCGCTCAACAGGCCGGCGCTCAAACCGGCGACCCAAAGCGACCTGTACATGGAGACTCCAATCCGAGCGGCGGAGTGCCGGCTCGACGAGCGTGAAAATACGCCGGCCAACTGAATTCGCCCTGAAGAACGGCGGTCTAGCTCCCGCCGACGTTCTGCAGCCAGGCCGTGCCCTCGAACCACTTGCCGTACAGAGCGTCGTAGCTGCCGTCCGCCTTGATGACGCGCAGGAAATTGTTCAGCCAGTTGAGGAAGTCGGGATCGCCCTTGCGGATCGCCCAGCCGATCGGTTCCTGCGTGAAGGTCTCGCGCAGGATGCCGACTTCGCCCGGATAGCGGGCGGCGAACACGGCGTTGTACGGCAGGTCGTAGACGAAGGCGTCGGCGCGGCCGTTGCGCACTTCGAGCGTGGCTTCGGCCTCGGTTTCGAAGGCTTTGATCTTCGCCTTGGCGAAGTACTTGCGGCCGGCGATGTCGCCGGTGGTGCCGAGCTTGGTGGCGATGGTGTACTTCGGATCGTCGAGCTGATCGTACTTCGTGATGGTGCCGATCAGGCCCTTGCGGATCAGCACGGTCTGGCCGATGACGACGTAGGGATCGGCGAAGTTGACCTGCAGGTTGCGTTCCGGCGTGACGGTCATGCCGGACATCAGCAGATCGAACTTGTCGGTCAGCAGCGCCGGAATGATGCCGTCCCACTGCGTGTTGACCAGCGTCAGCTTGACGCCCATGTAGCGCGCCATCAGCCGCGCAAGGTCGACGTCGAAGCCGATGATGTTGCCTTTCCGGTCGCGCATCTCGAACGGCATGTAGCCGGCTTCGAGGCCGACGCGCAGCTCGCCGCGCCGCAGGATCTGGTTCAGCGTCGACTTCTCCCACAGCGCCTGCTCGGCCGCCGGCGCGGCGCCGGCGACGACGGCGAGACTGAGCGCCAGCAGCGCGGCGAGACGTTTCATGGGATTTTCCTCAGGCGCGCGGGCGCGGTGTCACCAAGAATGCAGGCATTACAGCAGAACGGGTTCGCATCGCGCGAGAGGCCGTGCCGCAAGATTACTCAGCGCATCTGCACTGGACCGCCGCGCAGGCTGCGCCGCTGCGCGACGAGCTGCTGCGACTCGCCGGCCAGAACTCCGGCAGCTTCAATCCGCGCGGCGTGCGCGCCGTGGCCGAGGCGCTGCTGCCGCGCTTCGCCGCGCTCGGCGCGACGGCGCAATGGCTGGAATTGCCGCCGCACCTGTCGACGGCCGATGACGGCGCCTGGCGTGAACGGCCGATCGGCCCGGCGCTGCGCCTGCGCCTGCGGCCCGAGGCGCCGCTGCAGATCTTCCTCGGCGGCCATCTCGACACGGTGTTCGGCGCCGAGCATGCCTTCCAGCTCGCCAGGTTCGTGGACGAGGACACCGTGCACGGCCCCGGCGTCGCCGACCTCAAGGGCGGCCTGCTGGCGATGTGGCTGGCGCTGGCGACGCTGGAACGCACGCCCTGGCGCGAGCGCGTCGGCTGGGAAGTGCTGCTGAACCCGGACGAGGAGATCGGCAGCATCGGCTCGGCGCCGCTGCTCGCCGAGGCCGCGCAGCGCAACCGCTTCGGGCTCATCTACGAACCGGCGTTCAGCGACGGCAGCCTGGCGTCGAGCCGCAAGGGCAGCGGCAATTTCGAGATCCTGGTGCATGGCCGCGCGGCGCACGCCGGCCGCAACCCGGAAGCCGGCCGCAACGCGGTGGTCGCCGCGGCACAGCTGACCGCCGCCATCAACGGCCTGCAACGCGAGGGTGTCAGCCTCAATCCCGCCTACATTCGCGGCGGCGGAGCGCTCAACGTGGTGCCCGATTTCTGCCTGTTCAAATTCAACGTGCGGACCCAGCAGCCGGGCGACGAAAGCTGGCTGCGCGAGCGGCTCGACCACATCCTGCGCGGCCACGGCGGCGACGGCATCGTCTTCGAGCTGCGCGGCGGCTTCACGCGGCCGCCGAAGCCGCTCAACGACGCGCAGCGGCGGCTCATGGACTGGGCCATCGACTGCGGCCGCGCGCTGGGCCGGCCGCTCGAATTCAAGCCGACCGGCGGCTGCTGCGACGGCAACAATCTCGCCGCCCATGGCCTGCCGAACCTCGACAACATGGGCGTGGTCGGCCGCGACATCCATTCCGACCGCGAAACCATGCGCTGGTCCAGCCTCGCCGAGCGCGCGCAGCTGTCGGCGCTGCTGCTGATGCGGGTCGCCAGCGGCGAGTGGAGCTGGACATGAGCGCCGGCATCGTGCGCCCGATCGCGATGGACGATCTCGACGCCCTGCTCGATCTCGCGCGCGGCGCCGGCGCCGGCTTCACCTCGCTGCCGCCGGTGCGCGAGGTGCTGGAAAAGAAGATCGCCCGCTCGCTCGTCTCGTTCACCTCGACGGCGAGCACGCCACGCCACGAGCGCTACATGTTCGTGCTCGAGGACGCGAGCGGCGCCGTCTGCGGCTGCTGCGCGATCGAGGCCGCCTGCGGGCTCGACGAGCCGTTCTACAACTACCGTGTCGGCCTCACCGTGCAGGCGAGTCCGTCGCTGAACGTCTACAAGCGGCATCCGACGCTGTACCTGTCGAACGATCTCACCGGCGCCTCGATGCTGTGCTCGCTGTACCTGCGCCGCGATGCGCGCAGCGGCGGCAACGGCGCGCTGCTGTCGCGCTCGCGCTTCCTGTTCATGGCGGCGTTTCCGCAGCGCTTCGCCGAAAAAGTCATCGCCGAGATGCGCGGCGTGTCCGACGAGAACGGCCGCTCGCCGTTCTGGGAGGGCCTCGGCCGGCATTTCTTCGACATCGAGTACGGCGACGCCGAGCACGTCGTCGGCCAGGGCAACAAGGCGGTGATCGCCGAGCTGATGCCGCGCCACCCGATCTACACCGTGCTGCTGCCGCCGGAGGCGCAGGCCGTGCTCGGCAAGGTGCACCCGGAGACCGCGCCGGCGCTGCGCTTCCTCGAACAGGAGCGCTTCCGCTACCAGGGCTACATCGACATCTTCGACGGCGGCCCCGCCGTCGAGGCGCCGCTGCGCGCGATCCGCTCGATCCGGCGTTCGCTGCAGCTGCCCGCCGTGGTCGGCGCATCGCGCGGCGGCGACACCAAGCCGCTGCTGATCGCCAACGACAAGCTCGGCGCTTTCCGCTGCGTGCTGGCCGACGCGCGCGCCGATCGCGAGGGTGTCCATCTGGCGCCCGCCACGGCCGAGGCGCTGAACATCGGCAACGGCGATACCGTGCGCCTGTGTCCGCTATGAATCTCGTCCACCAACAGCTCTTCATCGGCGGCGCCTGGCGCGAAGGACGCGGGCCGGCGTTCGACAGCCACGATCCATCGCGCGACGAAGTCCTGTGGCACGGCCGCGCGGCCAACCACGAGGACGTGCACGAGGCGATGCGCGCGGCGCGGCGCGCCTTCGACGACTGGTCCGGGCGCGCGCACGACGAACGCGAAGCGCTGCTGCGCGCCTACGCCGCGCAACTCGAAGCGCGGCGCGAGGCGCTGGCGACGCTGATCGCCCGCGAAACCGGCAAGCCGCTGTGGGAAGCGCGCAGCGAAGTGGCGAGCATGATCGGCAAGATCGAGCTGTCGATCCGCGCCTGCGGCGAGCGCAGCGGCAGCCGGGAAATCGCCGGCGGCCACTGGCTGCGCCACAAGCCGCACGGCGTGGTCGCCGTCTACGGTCCGTACAACTTCCCCGGCCACCTGCCGAACGGCCACATCGTGCCGGCCCTGCTCGCCGGCAACTGCGTGGTGTTCAAGCCGAGCGAGCAGACGCCGGCGGTCGGCGCGGCGATGGTCGCCTGCTGGCAGGCGGCCGGCCTGCCGCCCGGCGTGCTGAATCTCGTGCAGGGCCAGCGCGAGACCGGCGAGGCGATCGCCGCGCATCTCGAACTCGACGGCCTGTTCTTCACCGGCAGCTCGCGCACCGGCGAGCTGCTGCACCGCCAGTTCGCCGGCGCCACCGGCAAGATCCTCGCGCTGGAAATGGGCGGCAACAATCCGCTGATCGTGCGGCCCGTCGCCGACCTCGATGCGGCGCTGCACGAGGTGATCCAGTCGGCCTTCATCACCGCCGGGCAGCGCTGCACTTGCGCGCGGCGCCTGATCGTGCCGGACGATGCGTTCGGCGCGCGCTTCGCGCAGCGCCTCGTCGACGTCGCCGGGCAGATCGTCGTCGGCGCCTGGAACGACGAACCGCCGCCGTTCATGGGCCCGCTGATCTCGGCGCGCGCGGCGACGCTGCTGCTCGACGCGCAGGAACTGTGCATCGCGCGCGGCGCGCGGCCGCTGCTGCCGATGCGCCGCCTCGACCGCGGCGAGGCCTTCGTCACGCCGGGCATCGTCGACACCACCGGCGTCGAACTGCCCGACGAGGAGCACTTCGGCCCCCTGCTGCAGCTGATCCGCGTCGCCTCGTTCGAGGACGCGATCGCCGTCGCCAACCGCACGCGCTACGGCCTGTCGGCCGGCTTCATCGGCGACATCGAGGCCGAGTACCGCCAGTTCTGGCGCCGCTCGCGCGCCGGCATCGTCAACTGGAACCGCCCGACCACCGGCGCGTCCGGCGCGGCGCCGTTCGGCGGCATCGGCGCCAGCGGCAATCACCGGCCGAGCGCGTTCTACGCCGCCGATTACTGCGCGTATCCGGTCGCCAGCAGCGAAAGCCCGGCGCCGCAACGGCCGGCGAAACCGGTACCCGGTCTCAGTCTGTAGGCGGCGCGCGTTTTACGTTTCGCGGCATCGACCGGAGATGACGATGCCGACGACCTTGCGCCCGACTTCCGCCCTGCTGCCCTTGTTCGCCCTCACGGCGCTGACGACCGCCGGCCTTGCCGTGCCGGCAGCGGCCGCCGAACCGCCGGCGCTGATGCTCGCCAACGTGCATCACGACGGCGACACGATCGACCTCGCCGCCTACTGGGTCAGCGAGAAACTCGACGGCGTGCGCGGCTACTGGGACGGCCACGCGCTGTGGACGCGCGGCGGCACGCGCATCGCCGTGCCGGCCTCGTTCACCGCCGGCTGGCCGGCGACGCCGCTCGACGGCGAGCTGTGGGCCGGACGCGGCCGCTTCGAGCTCGCGTCGTCGGTCGTGCGCAGCGACGACGCCGACCCGCAAGCCTGGCGCGCGCTGCACTTCTGCGTATTCGATCTGCCGGCCGACGCCGGCACTTTCGACGCGCGGCTCGCGAAGCTGCGCGCGCTGTTCGCGCACGGCCTGCCGCCGACGCTTCGGCTCGTCGAGCAGTTCCGTGTCGACACGCCGCAGGCGCTGCGCGCGAAGCGCGATGCCGTCGTCGCGCAGGGCGGCGAAGGGCTGGTGCTGCATCGCGGCGATTCGCGCTACCGCGCCGAGCGCAGCGACGACCTGCTGAAGTTCAAGCCATACGACGATGCCGAGGCCGTCGTCGTCGGCTACGTACCCGGCCAGGGCAAGTACGCAGGTCTCGTGGGCGCGCTCGAGGTGCAACGCGCCGACGGCCGGCGCTTTCGCATCGGCTCCGGCCTGTCCGATGCGCTGCGCCGCACGCCGCCGCCGCTCGGCAGCACGATCACCTATCGCTACGACGGCGAGACGGCGAACGGCACGCCGCGCTTCGCGCGCTTCCTGCGCGTGCGCGACGAGCGCTGAGGGACTTTCATGAACGTGACGAACAGGGACGTCACGCCCGCGAACGCAAAAGGCGTCACGGGCCATCACTCGATCGCTGGACGCCCGCGTTCGCGGGCATGACGGGTCTTTCACAACACAGCACCGCACTGCGGCTTACCCCGCATCGGAAAGCGGCACGCGAGCTTCTACAATCGGACGCACACCGCCCCGGTACGAGTTCATGCCCACGCCGCCATCCACGGTTGCAGCCGCCGTCGAAGCGAACTTCGACGGCCTCGTCGGCCCGACGCACAACTACGCCGGTCTCGCCTTCGGCAACGTCGCGTCGGCGAAGAATGCCGACGCGCCATCCAATCCGCGCGCCGCGGCGCTGCAGGGGCTCGCCAAGATGCGGGCGCTCGCGGGCCTCGGACTCGCGCAGGGCGTGCTGCCGCCGCACGAGCGGCCGCATCTGCCGACGCTGCGCCGGCTCGGCTTCACGGGCAGCGACGCGCAGATGCTGCGCGCCGCCTGGCAGCGCGCGCCGGGCCTGCTCGCCGCCGCCGGTTCGGCGTCGGCGATGTGGACGGCGAACGCGGCCACCGTCTCGCCAGGCGCCGACACCGGCGACGGCCGCGTGCATTTCACGCCGGCCAATCTGTGCCTGAACCTGCACCGCTCGATCGAGGCGCCGGGCAGCGCGGCGATCCTGCAGGCGGTGTTCGCCGACGCGCGCCACTTCGCGCACCACCCGCCGCTGCCGGCGACGCCGGCGCTCGGCGACGAGGGCGCGGCCAATCACACGCGCCTGTGCAGCGACTACGGCGGGCCGGGACTCGAAATCTTCGTCTACGGTCGCGGCGACGAGAGCGAGGCGGCGCCGTCGCGCTTCCCGGCGCGGCAGACGCGGCTCGCCGGCGAGTCCATCGCCCGCCTGCACGGGCTCGACGCGGCGCGCACGCTGCACGTCCGGCAGAATCCCGCGGTCATCGACCAGGGCGTGTTCCACAACGACGTGATCGCCGTCGGCAACCGCGAAGTGCTGCTCTACCACGAGCAGGCCTTCGCCGACGCGGCGGCGCTGCGCGCGTGGATCTGCACGCATCTCGGCGGCGCGCGGCGGCCGGTGTTCATCGAGGTGCGCGAGCGCGACGTGGCGGTCGCCGATGCCGTCAGCTCCTATCTGTTCAACTCACAGCTCGTCTGCACGGCGGACGGCGCCATGCGCCTCGTCGTCGCCGAGGAATGCCGCGAGCACGCCAAGGTATGGCGCACGGTCGAGGCCATCGTCGCCGATCCCGGCAACCCGATCACCGGCGTCGAAGTCTTCGACCTGCGCCAGTCGATGCGAAACGGCGGCGGCCCGGCCTGCCTGCGCCTGCGCGTCGTGCTCGACGCGGCGCAGCGCGCCGCCGTCAATCCGCACTGCTGGATCGACGCGGCGACGGCGGACGCGCTCGAAGCGTGGGTGCGCCGGCACTACCGCGACCGTCTCGTGCTCGCCGACCTCGCCGATCCGCAGCTGCTGCGCGAAACGCAGGCCGCGCTCGACGAACTGACGCGGATGCTCCGTCTCGGCAGCGTGTACGATTTCCAGAAATAGACACGTCCCCAACCGCCGGCCTCGCATGAACGCCGGCCCGGAGCCGAAACACCATGCGACTCAACCTCGACTGGCGCTGGCACAGCTGGCGCGAACTCGACGTCGACACGCTGTACGAATGCCTGCGCCTGCGCGTCGACTGCTTCGTCGTCGAGCAGAAATGCGCATACCCGGAAATCGACGGCCTCGATCCGCGCTGCGATCACCTGACGGTGCGCGAGCCGGCCGGCGCGCTGCTCGGCTACCTGCGCCTGCTGCCGCCGGGCCTGAAGGGCGACGAGCCGGCGCTCGGCCGCCTCGTGGTGCGCGACGAGGCGCGCGGCCAGGGCCTCGCCCGCGCGCTGGTCGCCGAAGGCGTGCGCGGCTGCCAGGCCCGCTATCCGGAGCAGGACATCTATCTCTCCGGCCAGCAGCACCTCGAGGAGTTCTACCAGTCGATGGGCTTCCAGGTGATCTCGCAGCCCTATCTCGACGACGGCATCTGGCACGTCGACATGCTCAAAGCCTGGAGCCGCTGACCGCGACGCGCGAACGCCCGCCGGCGATCGCGGTCTATACTCGCCGTTCCGACTCCGCAGGACGCGATCGACGCACGCATGTACATCGAGTTTTTCCAGCTCCGGGAAATGCCGTTCTCGATCACCCCGGACCCGGCCTATCTGTACATGTCGCCGCGCCATCAGGAGGCGCTCGGCCACCTGCTGTACGGCACCGGCCAGTACGGCGGCTTCGTGCAGCTGACCGGCGAGGTCGGCACCGGCAAGACGACCATCGTGCGCACCCTGCTCGAACAGCAGCTCGACAAGGTCGACGTCGCCTTCGTGCACAACCCGCGCCTCAACGAGCAGGAGTTCGTGCAGGCGATCTGCGACGAGCTGCGCGTGCCGTACCCGCACGAAAACCTGACGCTGAAGACGCTGATCGATGCGCTCAACGAACACCTGCTGCGCACGCACGCCGAAGGCCGGCGCACGGTGCTGATCATCGACGAGGCGCAGAACCTGCAGCCGGCCGTGCTCGAACAGGTGCGCCTGCTGACCAATCTGGAGACGGCCAAGGAAAAGCTGCTGCGCATCATGCTGATCGGCCAGCCGGAGCTGTCGGCGCTGCTGGCGCGGCCCGACCTGCGCCAGCTCGCCAGCCGCATCACCGCGCGCTTCCACCTGACGCCGCTCGGCGCGCGCGAGACCGCCGAATACATCGAGCATCGCCTCAAGGTCGCCGGCGGCCGGCCGGACATCTTCACGCCGGCGGCGATGACCGACATCCATCGCTACACCAAGGGCGTGCCGCGCCTGATCAACATCGTCTGCGACCGCGCCCTGCTCGGCGCCTACGCGCAGAACGCGCGCACCGTCACGCCGGAAATCGTGCGCAAGGCGGCGCGCGAGGCGATCGGCGAACTGCCGGGCGAATTCGATCCGCACGCGCAGCGGCGCTGGCGGCTGATCGAGATCGGCTGGGCGGCGACGCTGCTGCTGAGCCTCGGTCTGCTTGCCTGGAGTCTTCTGCACCATCGCCAGACGCCGGCGCCCGCGGCGGCCGGCCCCGCCGTTGCTGCGCCGGCCGCGGCGAGCTCGGCGGCGACGCCGCCGGCCACGACCACGGCCACGGCGGCGAACATCACCAAGCCGGCCGCGGTGACGGCGCCGGCGCTCGATCCGGCCGCCGACTTCGCCATGCTCGAGCAGACCGTCGAATCGCTCGGCACGGTGATGGCGCGCCTGATCCGCAGCTGGGACCGTCAGTTCGTCGTGCCCTCCGGGCAGAACGTCTGCACCGCGCTGTCGCGCGCGCTGCTGGAGTGCTACCGCAGCCACGGCGGCTGGGCGGATATCGTGCAGATCGACCGGCCGGCGGTGCTCACGCTCGATCTGCCGGAGAGCGGGTCCCAGTATTTCCTGCTGAGCGCGCTCGACGAACAGAGTGCGACCTTCGCCACCGCGCTCGGCCCGGTGCGGGTGTCGCGCGCCTCGCTCGACGGTGTCTGGAACGGCGAGTTCCTGGTGCTCTGGCGGCGCGGCACGACGGAAACCTTCGTCGGTCCGCAGACGCGCGGCGCATCGATCGCCTATATCTGGCAGCGGCTGGCCGCGCTCGACGGCATCACGCCACCGTCGCCGCTGCCCTCGCGCTTCGGCCCGCAGCTGAAGACGGCGCTGACCCGTTTCCAGAAATCGCGCGGCCTGGTCAGCGACGGCGTCGCCGGCATCCGCACCCTGATCAGCCTCGGCGACCGGCTGCCGCAGACGCCGACCCTGCGCGAGCCGCCCGGCGAAGCGACGTCGCCATGAGCTACATCCTCGAAGCCCTGCGCCGCGCCGAACGCGAGCGGCAGATGAGCAAGCTGCCGACGGTGGAATCGCTGGCGCAGGCGCCGCTGCCGGGCGGCAGCCGCGTGCCGCTGCGCATCTGGCTGCTCGGCGGCGCGACCATCGTCGTCGCCGCGGCGGCGCTGGTCGCCGCGCTGTGGCCGCGCGCGCCGGCGCCGCAGGCACCCGCACCTGCACCGACCGTGCAAGCGGCCGCCGCGCAACCGGCGGCGCCCGTCGTCGCGCCGACACGCGCGCCGCCGCGCCTCGCGCCGACCGGCATCGAGGACGACGGCGCCTTGCAGAGCCTCGACGACGTCGCCGGCAATGGCGACGCGGGCGAGCAGAATGCGGCGAATCCCGACCTCGCCGACAGCCGGCCGCCGACGCCGGCGCGCGACACCATGGTGCGGCCGAACCCGCCGCCGGCCGGCGCATCGAGCGAACGCGCGCCGCCGGCCACGCTCGCGACCGGCGACAGCCCGCCGACCATCGCCGTGCCGGACGGCGCCACCGTGCTGCGCGAGATGCCCGACGCCTATCGCGCGCAGTTCCCGGTGCGCACGCTCGACGTGCACGTCTACGATCCGGATCCGGCGCGGCGCTGGATCATGGTCGCCGGCAAGCGCTACGCCGAGGGGCAGACGCTCGACAGCGGACCGCGCGTCGTCGAGATCACCGACAGCGGCGTCATCTTCGATTTCCAGAACGCGCGCGTCCTGCTGCCGGTGCGCTGAGCGACGCCATGTGCGTTCCGGCCGACGCGCCGGCGTGCGCTGATCGTCGTCGATGAGCAAATGTCCGACAGTGCGTGAACAGGATTTCCCATACCATGTCGACAGGGTCGCTCCGCGAATGCTGTGAGCCGTGCGCGTCTCGTACGGGGCGAAGTCGCGTGATGTCGTGATGTCCGGAAAGCCGGGTTGAGGGAGTTTTTATGAAGGGAATTCGTCTCGGGCTGAGCCTGTTGCTGGCCCTGTTCGCGGTTGCCTGCGGTAACGGAGGCAGCGTCAAGAGCCCGGATTTCGAGCCGGTGCTGCAAAGCATCACCATCACGCCGAGCGCCGCCCAATCGGTGGGGGCTGGCGAGACGGTGCAGTACACGGCGACAGGCAAGTACTCCGCGCCGCCCGATCAGGGCGACGGCGCCGAGCGTGACATCACCACGGCAGTCACCTGGACGTCCTCGACCACCGGCGTCGCCACGATCGGCGAGCACACCGGCCTCGCGACCGGCGGCAGCACGGTCGGCACCACCACGATCACGGCCACTCTCGATGGCAAGTCGGCCGAAGTCACGCTTTCCAGCCAAGGCCGAGTCCTGCGCTCCATCGTCGTGACGCCGCCGAACGGTGCGGTGCCGCCGAACGGCTCGATCGCCTACACCGCGCAAGGCATCTACAGCGACAGCGGGACGCCGCAGACCATCGACAACGCGATCATCAATTGGGCACTCGCCGACCCCGCGCTCGGCACGATTGCGCCGGCGACCGGGCAGACCGTCACCGTGACCGCGAATGCGAAGACCGGCCAGACGACGCTGACCGCCTCGGTCACGGTCAACGGCACACCGCTGAAGGGCACCGCGCTGTTCGGCGTCGGCGTGCTCAGCTCGGTGGCGATCACCCCGACCACCGACAGCAAGCCGGTCGGCCTCGTGTCGACGACCTTCACGGCGAAGGGCACGTACCTGATGCAGGACGGCAGTACGTTCACACAGGACGTCGCTGCCAGCTGGGCCGCCGCGAACGCCGCCGGCACCACCGGCGCCTCGCCCTCGCTCGACACGATCTGCGCCGGCAAGTCCTCGTCGACTTGCAAAGTCACTGGACACGTGGTCGGCAAGGTTGACATCA
Source organism: Solimonas soli DSM 21787 (assembly GCF_000474945.1). Classification (GTDB taxonomy): domain Bacteria; phylum Pseudomonadota; class Gammaproteobacteria; order Nevskiales; family Nevskiaceae; genus Solimonas; species Solimonas soli. Next base: position 69,934 of record NZ_AXDW01000007.1, read on the forward strand.
CGGCGACCGTCACCGGCGTCGCGACGCCCGGCACGGCCACGCTGACCGTCACCGATCCAGTGCTGATCGGCGTGCAGATCACGCCGGACGCGCCGGACTCGTCCAGCTTCACCACTCCGGACACCGCGGATCTTCCGAAGGGCGCGAGCCGTCTCTATTATCCGCTGTATTACTACAGTGACGATCCGGGCGCGCCGGTCACCGCGCCACGCAGCGCGGCCGACAAGGTCGTCTGGTCGAGCGGCAATACCGCCGTCGTGACGGCGACCACCGCGACCGACAACAGCGTCAAGGCCACCGCCGTCGCGCTCGGAACCGCCAATCTCGTCGCCAAGGTCGGCGACACGATCTCCGATCAGGTTGCGATCACGGTCGGCGCGGCGACGGTCTCGCAACTCCTGAGCGTGCGCCCGGCCAAGGCCTATGTGAGCGTCGGCCGTCAGGTCGAGTTCGTGGCGGTCGGCCAGTTCTCGGACGGCAGCACCGCCGATGTCGCCGATGGTCTCGTCACCTGGAGCAGCGCCGACACCTCGATCGCGACGATCGATGCCACCAGCGGCGTCGCCACCGGCGTCAAGATCGACGCCGACGGCGTGACGATCACCGCGACATTGAACAGCGATACGACAAAGACGGCGACTGCGGTGCTGGTCGTCAGTGCCGAGTATTGCACGACGCCATTGTTCGAGGCCGAAGGCGCCACGTCGGTGCCGAGCCCGGATGCTGCCGGCGTCTGCCTGCTGTGCGGCGTCGCCAATGCCGATTACGTCGTCAACAGCAACGTCACCGACGCGGCGACCATTACGGTTGGCGTCGGCGCTCTCAATGCCTGGCGCGGCATCGACGTCACCGCCTCCGCCAACGCACCGTCGTACACCGTGCCGTTCCCGGCCGGCTCGCGTCCGTCCTTCGTCATCAGCAACCCGAACGGTCCGCTGGTGCTCGCCGAAGTGTTGTCGCAGATCGAGATCACGACTCTGCTGGGCGGCACCCCACAAGAGTCGAGCGGCACGCTGACGCCGCTGCGTCTCGACCTGCTGGGACTCGGCCTGATCGACAACAAGACCCAGGGCCTGGTGTCGTTCCCGACTTCGCTGCCGTATGACGGCATCCGCATCAAGTTGAAGAGCGGCCTCGCCACGGCGCTGAGCACGATGAACGTGTACCAGGCCTGCGCCACGACCACCTTGCCGGCGCGGGCGGGCAGCGGCATCAGCTCGCTTGAAGCGGCGGGCGTCGCAGGCACGACGGTGCCCACCATCGAAGCCGGCGCGAGCATCACCTATGTCGCCCATGACTACAGCACGCCGGATACCGAGCTGAATCCCGATGACGTGGCGTGGACCAGCAGCGACACCAGCGTTGCCACGGTAAATGCCGCTGGCGTCGTCACCGGCGTCGGCGCCGGCACGGCGACGATCACCGGCACGCTGAAGGACACTTCGGCCTGCGGTGCGCACTGTTCGGCGATCCGCGACATCAAGGTCGTTGCGGCTCTGTGCGAGATTCCGTTTGAAGCCTCGCAGGGCGCGACGATCGATTCGGTGATCAGCGGCGGCCTCTGCCTGTTCTGCTCGACGACCGACCTCGGCAACGTCATCGACTCGATCCCAACCACGTATGGTCAGGTCTACGTGCCGCTGGCGCTCGGCGTGACGGCTACGGTGACGGCCACCGCCACGACCCCTTACATGGCAGGCGCGACGGCCGGCTTCGTCGTCGGCTCACCGAACGGCCTGGTGGCAACGGCCGATCTGGGTTCGCAGATCGTCATACAGACGCTGCTCAAGGGCACGCCGACCGGTGACGTCAGCACGTCGGTGACGACGCCGTTGCGCCTCGACCTGCTCGGCGCATCTCTGGTCGGCAGCATCGGCGCCAACGCGCAGCCGCTCTACATCACGACGACGAAGAACTTCGACGCGGTGCAGATCACCTTCAAGAAGGGAGTGAGCGCGCTGGAGAGTTACAAGCTGTACACGGCCTGCGCAAAGGGTCCGCAGTAAGCCATCATGAGAGTGCCGGTTTCACCGGCACTCTCCGCGGCATAAAAAAGGGGCGGCCTCAATGGCCGCCCCTTTTCCGTTGCGACGCTGCGTGCGGCGGTGCCGCGTCAGGCCGCCGCCAGCGTCGTCGCGAGCGCGGCCAATGCGCGGTCGAGCCGCTGCAGCCCGTCGGCCACCTCGGCCTCGCTGATGTTCAGCGCGGGCGCGAAGCGCAGCGTGTCCGGGCCGGCGACGAGCAGCCAGGTGCCTTCCTTGAGCGCCGCCGCCATGATGTCGCGCGCGCGGCCTTTCCAGCCCTCCACGACCGGCGCGCCAAGGAGCAGGCCGTTGCCGCGCGGCGCCTCGAAAAATCCGTGGCGACGGCCGAGCTCGGCGAGGCCGTCCTTGAGCTGCTGCGAACGCGCCTTCACGTTGGCGGCGATCGCCGGACTGGTGATCTCGTCGAGCACGGCATTGGCGACGGCGCAGGCCAGCGGGTTGCCACCGAAGGTCGAGCCGTGCGTGCCGAACTGCAAGGTCTTGGCGATCTCGCTGGTGGTCAGCATCGCGCCGATCGGAAAGCCGCCGCCGAGCCCCTTGGCGGTCGTCATCACGTCCGGCGTCACACCCATCTGCTCGTAGGCGTACAGGGTGCCGGTATGGCCGTTGCCGGTCTGCACTTCGTCGAAGATCAGCAGCGCCCGGTGCCGGTCGCACAGCGCGCGCGCCGCCCTGGCGAATTCCGGCGTCGCCGGCAGCACACCACCCTCACCCTGGATCGGCTCCATCACCACGGCGCAGACGGTGTCGTTCATCGCCGCCTCGAGGGCCGCGACATCGTTGAACGGCAGATGCCGGATGCCGGCCGGCAGCGGCTCGAAGCCCTGCGCATACTTCGGCTGGCCGCCGACGCAGACCGTGAACAGCGTGCGGCCGTGGAAGGCGTTGTGGAACGAGATGATGGTGTTCTTGTGCGGCCCGAAGTTGGTGTTGCCCCAGCGCCGCGCCAGCTTGAACGCCGCCTCGTTGGCTTCGGCGCCGGAATTGCAGAAGAACGCCTTCTCGGCGAACGTGAGTTCGGTCAGGCGCCGCGCCAGCTTCAGCGCCGGCTCGTTGGTCATGACATTGGAGACATGCCACAGCTTCTGCGCCTGTTCGTTCAGGGCCTTGAGCAGCGACGGATGCGCGTGACCCAGCACGTTCACCGCGATGCCGCCGGCGAAGTCGATGTAGTCTCGGCCGGCCTGGTCCCACCAGCGCGATCCCTGACCGCGCACCGGGATGATTTCGGCGGGGGCATACGTGGGAACCATGACCTCCTCGAAGGTCTGGCGCGTGACGGTACTCGACATCTTTTCCTCAGCGTCCTTGACGATGACGCAACCGTGATGGTGCAAAGAAAAAATCCCGCGCGGGGCGGGATCGCGTGGCGCCGTCAAGCCGACGGCACCGGCGCGATTATAGGGCGGATTTCGCGCCCGCCAACAAAAAAGCGCGCCTCGCGGCGCGCTTCGGAGCCGGCGAGGCGCGCTTCTTCAGCGGCGGTTGACCAGCTGGTAGAGGCGGGCCAGATCGGCGGTGCCGTCCTTGCCCTGCACCGACTTCAGCGTCGCCGCCGCGGCGTCCTTCTTGCCGGCCAGCAGCTGCGCATAGCCGAGATGCAGCTTGGCGTCGTCCGGCTTCTTCAGCGCATCCTTGCGAATGCCCTGCTGGATCAGGGCGATGCCGGCGTCGTACTCACCGAAGCCGACGTGCGTCAGGCCGGCGCTGACCAGCGCATCGCCGCTCGCCTCGCCGGCGGCGGCCTTGTCGTCGGCAGCCATCGAGGCCTTGGCCTCGGCGACCTTCTTGTCGACCAGTTCCTTCAGGCGCTGGTGACGCGGGGCGTCACTGCCCTGGCCGAGCAGCTTCTTGTCGTAGCCCTGCTTGATGTACTGCTCCGCTTCGCCGGGCACGCCGGCCTGCAGCGCGAGCTGCGTGGCCTCCATGTAGTCCGCGGTCTTGTCCATGGTGCCGGTCAGCTTCTTCAGCCGGTAGACGTCGAGCGCCAGACGATCGGAAAAACCCGGCTTGTTGGCGGCGCGGCTCAGCAGGTCCTTCCAGTAGTTGTCCTTCGGATAGTAGGTGACCAGCTTCTCGAGCGTGTTCACATACGTGGTCGTGTCGTTCTTCTTGTTGGCGAGCGCCTGCACCATCAGCAACTGGTTCTCGCTCGGACGTTGTCCGCCCTTCTCGATCTGCGCGATCTGCGCGTTCAGGCCGGCGAGATCGCCCGCCTCGTACTTGATCTGCGCGCCGAGGCCGAGCACCTGCGGGTCGGAACCGCCGGCGGCGCGGTACTTGTCGAGATAGTCGGCCGCCTTCACGTAGTTCTTGCCGCGGTAGCTCAGCGACACCAGCTCGCCGTAGGCCTTGGTCTTCTCCGCGCCCGACAGCGACGGCAGGCGCGATTCGTAGTTCTGGATCAGCGCCGAGGTGTCGCCGGAGCTCGCCGCGATGGCGGCGCGCATCTGCGCGATGACGCTGCTTTCGTAAGAACTCAGGCCACCGACGCGCGAGGCGGCGTCGACCTGATCCATGGCCTGCTTGTACTGCTTGGCCTTGAGCAGCGTGGTGGCTTTCTGCAGCGGCTCGCCGACTTCCGGACGCAGCGTGTTGTCGGCGAATGCGGCATGGGCGCCGAGCAGCAGCGCTGCGCCGGCGATGAGGGAGGAAACGGATGTGCGCATGTTGTAAGCCTGAATCTGTCGGGGTCTCTAATATAGCGGCCGGTCATGCCGGCCACCTGTTTCGATACTGCCTCCGCATGATGCTCGACAGGGGCGCCAGATGCCAAACGGGCCGTTCATCAAGCAGTCATCATGCCGCGAGCAGCGATTTCAGCACGACGCTCTCGTCCGCCAGCTGCGCGGCATCGACCTTGATGCGATCGGCGACCAGTTTCTTGGCGACCATGAATTCCTGCGGGCGGTTGATGGCGTCCGCCGAGATCACCACGCCGTCCTTCAGATAGAAAGCCGAGAACGATTCGCTGTCGAGGCTGCCGCGCACGACCAGCTGGTCGTAGCCCTGCGACAGGCCGACCATCTGCAGCTTGAGTTCGTACTGGTCCGACCAGAACCAGGGCACTGCGCTGTAGGCGACCGGCTTGCCGACGATAGCCGCGGCGACGATGCGGCCCTGCTCCATGGCGTTCGGCACCGATTCGAGGCGCATGCGGCGATCGAAGAACACGTTCTCGTGGAAGGTGCAGTCGCCGGCGGCGTAGATGTCCGGGTCCGAGGTCTGCGCGTAGCGGTCGACGACGATGCCGCCGTTGGACACTTCGATGCCGGCCATGTCGGCCAGCTCGACATTGGGAATCAGGCCGATGCCGACGATGACGATGTCGGCCGGCACCAGAGTGTTGTCGGCCAGGGTCACGCCGGTCACCAGCGGATCGCCTTCCAGGCTGTGCACGCCGACGCCGGTGTACAGCTTCACGCCGCGGCTCTTGTGCACGCGCTCGTAGAAGGCCGAGATCTCCGGGGCGGTGACGCGCGCCAGCACGCGCGGCAGGGCTTCGACGACGGTGACCTCGAGTCCTTTCTTGATGCCGACCGAGGCCGCCTCGAGGCCGATGTAGCCGCCGCCGACGATCACCAGCTTCTTGCCGGCGCCGAACTGCTCCTTGAGCTTGAGGATGTCGGCGATGGTGCGCACGTAGTGCACGTTCGGGTGGTCGGCGCCCGGCAGCGACAGCTTGCGCGGCCGGCCGCCGGTGGCCAGCACCAGCTTGCCGTAGTCGAGCGTGGTGCCGTCGTAGAGGCGCAGGCGCCTGGCGGCGCGGTCGAGGCTCTCCACGCCGACACCGAAGCGGCATTCGATGTTGAGCTTCTCGTAGACGGTCTGCGCCTTGATGAACAGCGATTCCAGCGTAGCCTCGCCGGACAGGAAGGCCTTCGACAGCGGCGGACGGCGATACGGCACGTAGGGCTCGTCGCCGAGCAGCACGACGCTGCCGGTGAAACCCTGCTGACGCAGTGCCGATGCCACTTCTCCGCCGGCCTGGCCGGCGCCGACGATCACCACGTCGGCTTGCGTTGATGGATGGGTCATGCTCTTTGTACTTGCGATAGACGGAAGGCCCGTACACTGCGGGCGCACGCCGGACAGCAGGCGCCGGCGAGCGCGGCGTCATTGCCCTCGGGTTCCGCTATTGTCACGGCTCTGCTGCAACATGCAAGTCTCGCACCTCCATCGGTCAATTGAACGTGCGGAACGCAGCAAACGGCAATCGGCCGCGCGTCCCGCAAAACGGCGAAGGTCTGGTCCGCCACTTGCGTGTGAAATCCGGCGTCACGGATGGCGCGCGAGCGGACGCTCCATGCAGGGCATCGGACCGGGCGGCAGGCATGCAAGGGCGCGTGGCTGCGGCCTCGCGCTGACCGTTCTCCTGCACGCCGCGATCATCGCCCTGCTGTGGCTGCGCGCGCCGCCGGCCCACGTCGAGCGGCCCGCCGCCGCGCCGGCGCTCGTCATGCTGGCGCTGCCCAGCGCGATCGAGCAGCGGGCCGTGGCGCCCGCCGCCGCGCGGGCACCCGCACCGCGGCCGCGGCGCACGCCCAGGCGCCCGGCGCCGTCGGTCGCCGCCGCGCAGGCGCCCGTGCAGGTGCCCCCGCCGCCGGCGGAGACCGCGGCGCTTCCCTCGCCTGCGGCCGGCGCCGCGCCGCAGCCCGCCGCGGCGGCGCCGGCAAGCGCCGTGCCGGACACGCCGCCGCCGATCGAGTATCTGCGCCGCATCTCGCGCCTGATCAGCCTCGCCCAGCACTACCCCTGGAATGCGCGCCAGTACGGCCACCAGGGCGATGTCGTCGTGCGCATGCACCTGTCGCGGGACGGCACGGTGCGCAGCGTCACGCTGATCCGCAGCAGCGGCCACGATTCGCTCGACGCCGAGGCGCGCGACGTGATCTGGCGCATCGGCAGGTTCCCGCCCTTTCCGTTCGACTACCTGCCGCGCGTCGCCGAGTTCGACATCGACCAGCCGGTGACCTTCCGGACTTACCTCAACTGAGGTCTAGGAGCGTGGGCGGTAGAAACGCGCGCGGCTGCGGCTTCGCCTTTTCGGCCATCTTCGGCGCCGATTTCGGGCCAAGAGTCCCTGCCATTGCCCCAGAATCGCCATCCGAACCTGTCTCGAAACGGCTTTGCCTCGCCTGCACGGTTCCTGCCGCCCACGCTCCTAGCGGAAACGGCGCGGCGCGTAGGCCGCGTCCGGCCTGCCCTGGTTGCGCGCCGCGGCGATGCGCTGGTTCGTCTTGCCGATGATGCGCCGCTGCCAGCGCCGTTCGAGCGCCAGCGTGCGCGACTCGGAGACCGACCAGCCGCCCTGCAGCAGGAACTTGCCGGCGGCGAGCGCGTCCGGCGAACGCGTCGCGAACTCGGCGGCGAGCGTGCGCGCGGCGGCCACCGGGTCGTCGGCGAGATGCGTGACCAGGCCCAGCGCCTGCGCCTCGCTGCCGCGCAGCACGCGCGCCGTATAGGTCAGCTCGCGGGCGATATCGATCGGCAGCAGCTCGCGCAGCAACGCAATGCCGCCCATGTCGGGAACCAGGCCCCACTTGCCCTCCATGATCGACAGCGCGGCATCGCCGCGCGCGATGCGGATGTCGGCGGCGAGCGCCAGCTGCATGCCGGCGCCGAAGCAGTTGCCGTGCACGGCGGCGATCACCGGAAACGGCATGTCGCGCCAGCCGAGGCCGAAGCGCTGGAAGGCATTCCTGAACGGCAGCCACAGTTGCAGGTAGAGGCGCGCCGCGATGGAGGGCTTGCCGAGCATCGCCTTGACGTCGAGGCCGGCGCAGAACGAAGGACCGTCGCCGCGCACGATCGCCGCGCGCACGTCGCGGCGCCGGCGCAGCGCGCGCTGCGCGGCGAGCATGGCCTTGAGCATCGGCTCGTCCATGCCGTTGTGGCGGTCGGTGCGGATCATCACCACGTCGGCGATGCCGTTTTCGACCGTCACGCGCACACGCGCCTGGAATTCCTCTTGCATGATTGGCCTCGAAAGGATTGCGCAACCGGCGAAAGCTTACTTCAGCTCCGCCGAGCTCTTGCCGAGCAGACGGCGCGCGATGATCAGCAGCTGGATTTGCTGCGTGCCTTCGAAGATGTCGAGGATCATGGCATCGCGCGCCCACTTCTCGAGCAGTTCGTGCTGGCCGTAGCCGGCGCTGCCGCACAGCTCGACGCACTTGAGCGCGATGTCGACGCAGGCACGGCCGGCCTTGGCCTGGCTGGCCTGCAGCGAGTTCGGCTTGCGGTCGTCGGCCATCCACGCCGCCTGCATGGTCAGCAGGCGCGCGGCCTCGTAATCGGCTTCGAGCTTCAGCAGTTCGGCGGCGGCCGCCTGCTGCGCGTATGCGGGCCGGTCATGGTCGACGTCGACGCCGGCTTCCTTCAGCAGGCGCTGCGTCTCCTCGATGCAGGCGCGCGCCAGGCCGACGGCCATTGCCGCGACCGGCGGCCGCGTGTTGTCGAAGGTCTGCATGACGCCGGCAAAGCCCCCCGACGAATGATGGGCGACATTGATCGTCGGCTCGCCGAGCAGATTTTCCCTGGGCACGCGGCAGTCGCGCAGCGCGAATTGCGCGGTATCCGAGGCGCGGATGCCGAGCTTGTGTTCGAGGCGCACCAGCTCGAAGCCCGGCGTGCCCTTCTCGACGACCAAGGACTTGATCGCCGCGCGGCCGGCGTTGCGGTCGAGCGTCGCCCACACCACCACCAGCTCGGCGCGCGCCGGTGGTGACGAAGATCTTGTCGCCGTTCAGCACGTAGTGATCGCCGTCGAGGCGCGCCGTGGTACGGATCGCCGCCGAATCGGAGCCGGCATGCGGCTCGGTGATCGCCATTGCCGCCCACTTGCCGGCGAAGCGCTGCAGCTGCGCCTCGCTGGCGACCGAGGCGATCGCCGCCTTGCCGAGACCCTGGCGCGGCATCGACAGCAGAAAGCCGACATCGCCCAGCACAGTTCCATGGCGCCGAGCGCGGTCGACAGATTGCTGCCCTTGCGATTGCCCTCGTCCGGGCCGCTGTCGCGACGCACGGCGGCGGCGGCACCGCTCGCGTTCATGCCGCCGAGCAGCGCGCCGAGCATGTCGAGCTCCTTCGGATACTCGTGCTCGGCGCGATCGTAGCGACGCGAGTTCGGCCGGAAGATTGCCGTCGCGCTCGGCGCGAGGCAGGCGACGGCCAGGCTGAGGTCACCGTGGGCGAGCGCTTCCGCGACCAGCACGTTGGTCACGGCCGAGCGTTCGGCGCCGACGCCACCCAGTTCTTCGGGAATGCCGAGCGCCGCCAGGCCCAGCTCGGCGACGCCCTTGAGCAGCGCCTCCGGTGCGGCGCCGGCGCGGTCCGCCGCGGCGGCGGCCGGGCGCAGCTCCTGGTCGGCGAGATGGCGCGCCGCTTCGCGCAGCATCTGCTGCTCGTCGCCCGGCGTGAGATCGAAGAGCGCCGGCGAGGCGCGCGGGCCGGCCGAGCCGCTGCGCGGCCTTGAACGTGCGGCCGGCGGCAGCGGCGCCGCGGAAGCCGAGGCGCGCGCCGTGGTAGAGCGCCTGCTCGGCCGGCTTGCGCAGGCGCAGGCGTCGAGCAGCGGCGATCCGGCGACGCGATTGACCGCGCGCAGGCCCAGGCCCATGGCGCGTGTGAAGACACTCATCGCCGCCTCCCGTGATTGTCGTTTCGGTGCGCGGCGCGGCGGCGGGGACTTACTTCTCGAGCAGGGCGTCGCGCGTGTTCTCGAGGAAGATGTCGACCAGGCGCGTGAACTTGCCCTGGATGAAGGGCGGCGCGAGCAGGCGGTACATCAGCGGCACCGGCACGTCGCGCAGCTTGCCCTTCACATCGAACACCAGCTTGGTCTTCTTGCCCTGGTCGAGCACCTGGAAGCGGCCCTCGATCGTCGCGTTGCCGTAGTCCGGCAGCGGCTTCCAGCTCAGCTCGCCGCGCTTGGTATTGACGCTGTACTGCGCGGCGTAGCTGACTTCGTGGGCGATGTTGGCGGCCTTGGAGCCGATCGTCGACATCTCCCACAGATAAGCGTTGTTGCCGACCTTGGTGAGCTTGCGCAGCTTCGGAAAGCGGCGGATGGTCCCCTCCAGATCGTCGAGCAGCGGCGCGACCTGCGCGTATGGCGCCTCGACCTCCACGCTGCGCTCGATCTTGATATCCACGTTCATCGTTGACGCGTCCAGTGTGTCTTCTTGGTGTGGACGCAGGATCGCACCGGCGATACCGGGCTCGCTTTGGCTGCCCGGCGACGCAATCCGGCGCTCGGGTCAATGCGGCCTGTGCAGAGTGGCGCCGCGGGCGACGCCGCTAGAAGCGCAGTTCGCCGCGGCCGATCGCCGCATACAGCGTGCTGTCGAGCGGCTCGTAGCCGCGCGCGCGATCGCGCAGCACGTACAGCGGCTCGCCGACGCGGAGCGGATCGAAGGCTTCCTGCTTGAGTTCCAGCTTGCGGAACTTGAAGGTCGCCGTGGTCTCCTGCTGCGCGCGCAGGCGCACGAACAGCGGCACCGCATAGGCCGGCAGCGCCGCGCACAGATGCCGCGCCAGCGCCGCGCCGTCGAACTCGCCGTCCAGCGTCAGCGCCGCCATGCCGGCGCGGCCATCGCTGTCCGGCAGCTGCACGCCATAGACGACGGCCTCGGCGACGCCGGGAAACTGGTTCAGCACGGCCTCGACCTCGGTGGTCGCCACGTTCTCGCCCTTCCAGCGGAAGGTGTCGCCGACCCGGTCGACGAACTGGATGTGCGCGAAGCCCTGGTCGCGCACCAGATCACCGCTGTTGAACCAGCAGTCGCCGCGCTTGAAGACATCGCGCAGCAGCTTGGCCTCGCTGGCTTTCTTGTCGGTGTAGCCGTCGAACGGCGCGCGCTCGGTGACTTCGGTGATCAGCAGGCCGACGCCACCCCTGGCGACGCGCGACATGAAGCCGTCGGCGCCGCGCCGCGGCGCTTCCGCCGCGGCATCGAATTCGACGATCGCGAACGGCAGCGGACAGAAGCCGGCGGTGCGCGCGAGGCCGAAACCGTTGACGAAGGCGAGATTGGCTTCGGACGCGCCGTAGAACTCGCAGATGCGTTCGATGCCGAAGCGCTGCTGGAAGGCGTCCCACAGCTCGGCGCGCAGGCCGTTGCCGATCACCACGCGCACGCGGTGCTGGCGATCGCCCGGCTTCGGCGGCTGGTTGAGCAGGTAGCGGCACAGCTCGCCGATGTAGCAGAAGGCGGTCGCGTCGTAGCGGCGGATCTCGTCCCAGAAGCGCGAGGCGCTGAACTTGCGGCCGAGCGCCAGCGCGGCGCCGGCGCCGAGCGTCGTGCTCCACGACACGGTCAGCGCATTGTTGTGATAGAGCGGCAGCGGGCAGTACAGCACGTCGTCGCGGCGCAGGCGCACGGCCAGCTGGCCCATGCCGGCAAGGCTGCGCATCCAGCGGTAGTGCGTCATGCGCGAGGCTTTCGGCAGGCCGGTGGTGCCCGAGGTGAAGATGTAGAAGCAGGGATCGCCCAGCGTCACCTGCGCCGTCTCCGGCAGCGCCGCGGCGGACGCCGTCGCGCTTTCCTCGCGCAGCCGCCCGTAGCCGGCCGGCGCCGCGCCCTCGCCGTCCCACCACAGCTGCACCGTGTGTGCACCGCGCACGCCGTAGCCGGCGCTGTCGAGCGCGCCGACGCATTCCTCGCCGACGACGATGGCCCTGGCCTGGGTGATCTTGATGCTGTGCGCCAGAACCTCGCCGCGCTGGTTCGGATTGAGCATCGCCGCCACCGCGCCGAGCTTGACGGCGGCCAGCGCGCAGGCGAGCGCCTCGGGGCGGTTCTCGAACAGCAGGGAGACGACTTCGCCGCGCTTCAGGCCGCGCGCCTTCAGCACGTGGGCGATGCGATTGGCCCAGGCGTTGAACTCCGCGTAGGTCCAGCTGCGTTCCTCGAAGCGCAGCGCGACGCGCTGCGGCTGCGTCGCCGCGAGTTGCTCGTAGCGCCGGCCGATCGACAGCGGCGTCGTCGGCTTGAAGCGGATCAGGTTCCACAGGCCGCGTTGCGTGCTCGCGAAATCGGGCAGGGTCGACACCATGCCGCGCAGCAGGTCGCGAAAGTGCACGCGATCGTCACTCATGGAACTCCTCCGCATCAGGCCGGCCACTTTCGGCAGCGGCCGGTCCGGCAGCAAGCGCCGCGGCGCCAGCGCTCACTGTCCTGCGAGCGGTGCCGCGCTGCCGCGCGCGACGCCGAGGAAGTGCTCGAGCGTGCGCGGCGGAATCTGCGCGACGTCGACGAAGACCAGACCATCGAGCGTGCCGCCGAAGCTGTCGTCGACATTGAAGCCGGCGAAGCGGCCGTTGAGTTCGAGATAGTGGCGCAGCAGGACCGGCAGGCCGGGCCCGCGCCCGACGCGCGCGATCACGCGCGACAGCAGCTTGGGATCGGCGAGCGCCGACACCACGTTGCGCTGCGCCGCCGGCTGCGGCCGCTGCGGCAGCGGATGCAGTGCCTCGATCAGCGCGGCGAGTGCCGGATCGGCGTGATGCGTGCTCAGCGTCTCGGCAATCAGGCGCCGCGCCGCCGCGCTGTAGCTCGGGCTGATGCTGACCGGCCCGAACAGGTAGCGGATCTCGGGCCGCCGCGCGAGCACGGCGGCGATGCCGCCCCACAACAGGCGCAGCGGCTGGAAGCTGCGCTGCCAGGCCGGCGCGACGAAGGAGCGGCCGAGCTCGATCGCCGGGCCGGTCTGCGCGAACAGGCGCGTGTCGTAGCGGAACAGGCTGCGCGTGTAGAAGCCGTCGACGCCGTATTGCGCGACGATCGCCTCGCTGAAGCCGAAGCGGTAGGCGCCGACGATCTCGCGCCGCCCGGGATGCCAGAGGAACAGGTGTTCGTAGTGGGCGTCGTAGCGATCGAGATCGCGCGCCAGGCCACTGCCTTCCTGCAGCGCGCGGAAGCTCTCCTCGCGCAGGCGGCCGATCTCGGCGAGCAGCCGCGGCATGCGCGGCGACGGCGCCAGATACAGCTCGAACTCGCCGGCTTCGAGCAGCCTGCAGTCGCCGAGACGCGCCACCTCGGCCGCCAGCTCCGCCGGCTCGGCGCGCGGCGCCAGCGGCGCCAGGGCGCGCCCGGCACCCGCCGCCTCGGCGCGCTGGCCGTCGACACCGAGCGTGTAGGTCAGCAGGCGCAGGTAATCGGTTTGCGCGTTCTCGGCGATGCGCGCCAGCTCGCGCGGTTCGACCGGTTCGCCGAGGCGCAGGCCCAGCGTGCGGCCGCGCAGGGCGAGCAGATCGCGCGCCAGCAGCGCGGTGCGCAGGCGCGTGTTGACGACGCCGGCGGCCAGCGAGCGCAGGCGCGGCCGGCCCTCGACGAACAGCGGCAGCACGCGCGCGCCGCTGCGCCGCGCCAGCACCGCCACGGTCGGCGACCAGGGCGGATCGCTGACCTGTCGCGCGCTCCAGTCGACGCGGCTGACCTCGCCGGCGGGGAACACGATCAGCACGCCGCCGTCGTTCAGATGGCGCAGGGCGCTGCGGATGCTGGCGCCGTTGACGCCGCTCTTGAAGACGTCGACCGGAACCACCAGCGGCGCCAGCTCCGGCAGGGTCTGCAGCAGTGTGTTGGCGAGCAGGCGCACGTCGCGACGACGACGCAGGAAGAGGTCGGCGAGCGCGAGGCCCTCGGCGGCGCCGTAGGGATGGTTGGCGACGACCAGCAACGGTCCTTCGGCCGGGATGTCCTCGAGCCGTCCGGCCCTGAGCCGGTAGTCGATGCCGAGCGCGTCGAGCGCGTAGCGCACGAAGTCCGGCGGCGGCATCGCCGTCGGGCGTCGCCGATAGTGGCTTTCCAGCTCGCGAAAGCCGATCGCCGCATCGGCGAGCGCTGCAGCCCAAGCCAGGCCGCGCGTGCGCGGCAGCCCGATCGTCACCGCCTCGGCGGCCGATCCCCCGGCGGGGGTACGGGGCGAAGTGTCCATAAGGCACCTCGTGATTCTTGTTCGAATGTGAAAGCAATCGACGCGGATCGCGCCGGATTGGGGCGCGACCTGCACCATACTCGCGCCATTATAGGGGCGCGCCGCCCGGCGAGGCCTTGCCCAGTCCTCGCGAGGTCTTGCATACGCACCGGCTCGCGGCCGGCTTACACTGCGTCGCACCCAGACAGAGAGCGGGCTCGATGTCGAGCGACAAGTCCAGCAGCGAATCACCGCGCGACGCCGTCCTGGCCGCCGTGTTCAAGGCCTATCCGCTCGAGGTTTCGCTGGTCGAGTCGTTCGAATACTGCGGACACTGGTTCGAGAACGAGCCGCCGACGCCGCAAGGCAGCTTCCATCTGATCGACCGCGGCCGCTGCTGGGTGCACAGCGCGCATCTGCGCGAGCCGCTGCAGCTGCAGGCCGGCGATCTGGTCGTGTTTCCGCGCGGCAGCGCGCACACGCTGCAGGCGCGTCGGGCGGACGAAGCGCCGCAGCCCGATCTCTACAGCACGCTGATCTGCGGCGCGTTCCGCTTCAGCTCGGAGCGGCAGAATCCGCTGCTGCGGGCCTTGCCGGAAGCGTTCGTGGTGCGCGCCGACAGCGGCGGCCCGGCCTTCCGCGAGCTGGCCCAGGTGCTGGCGTCCAGCGCCCGCCGCCCGCTGCCCGGCCAGCAGGCGCTGCTCAACAAGCTCGCCGACAGCCTGTTCGTGATGGCGGTCTGCGTCTACGCCGCGCAGGCCGCGGGCGACGGTGCCGGCCTGCTCGCCGCGCTCGCCGATCCGCGCCTGGCCAAGGCTCTCGCGGCCATCCACATGCAGCCCGGCACGGCCTGGCGCGTCGATACCCTGGCCAGGGTCGCCGGCATGTCGCGCACGGCGTTCTCGGTCGAGTTCACGCGCAGGCTCGGCCTGAGTCCGTTCCAGTACCTCACCGAATGCCGCATCGCCGAAGCGCGCCGCCTGCTGGCGGACCGCCGCCTCTCGGTCGCCGCGATCGCCGAACAGCTCGGCTATCAGAGCGAGGCGGCATTCCGGCGCACGTTCAAGCGCATCGAGGGCGTCGGTCCCGGCCAGCTGCGCCGTGCCGCCGCATGAGGCGCGCGACGTTCGCCATGGCATGCCTGACGCTCGGAGCCTGCCTCTCGGCGCCGTATCCGTCGGGCGATCTCGAGCGGCTCTATCCGGATCCGCGGATGCGGCCGCAGCTGCGCACGATCGACGTCGATGGCCACGCGCTGCACTACGCCGAGCGCGTGCAGAGCGGCACGC
This sequence comes from Solimonas soli DSM 21787, assembly GCF_000474945.1. GTDB lineage: Bacteria > Pseudomonadota > Gammaproteobacteria > Nevskiales > Nevskiaceae > Solimonas > Solimonas soli. Next base: position 85,187 of record NZ_AXDW01000007.1, read on the forward strand.
CGCGCATTCTCTTCGTCCACGGCTCGCCGGGCGACTGGCAGGGTTTCGCCGATTACCTGAAGCGCCCGGAGCTGCAGGCCTATGGCCCGCTGCTGGCGCCCGACCGCCCGGGCTATGGCGGTTCCGATGCGCACACGATCGTGGTCAGCCTCGCCGAGCAGGCGCGGCGCATGGCCGGCCTGCTCGACGGCGACGGCGCGCCGGCGATCGTCGTCGGCCATTCGCTCGGCGGCGCGATCGCCGCACGGCTGGCGATGGACGATCCGCGGCGCGTGCGCGGCCTGCTGCTGCTCGCGCCGTCGGTCGCGCCGGAACTCGAAGCGCCGCGCTGGTATCAACGCGTCGCCGACTGGCGCCTCATGCACTGGCTGCTGCCGCGAGCGCTCGTCGATTCCAACGACGAACTGCTGCCGCTGCAGGGCGAGCTGCGCGCGATGCGGGCCGGCTGGGCGGAACTGCGCATGCCGGTCTACGTCGTGCAGGGCATGCGTGACGCCCTGGTCGATCCGCGCACCGCCGACTTTCTCGAGCAGGCGCTCGCGCACACGCCGCATCGCATCATCCGCTACGCCGACGCCGGGCATCTGCTGCTCTGGCAAGAGCCGGATCGCGTGGTCGCGGCGCTGCAGGATCTGATCCGCGCCAGCGCGCCGGATGCGAACGAACAGCAATGAAGTCCGCGCGCGCGGCGCTATCGGCTGGCGCGGCCGCAGCGTAAGGTAGCCGGGTCAGCCGATGTTCAGCGCGCAGCCATAGAACGCCTGCGAGCATCGCGGAAATTTTGAGTTGCGTATGAGGATTGAGCATGTTCGACCGCCTGCGGCGGCTGATGGACAGCGTTTTCGGCGCCGTGCTCGGCGGCGCCTGCTATGGCAGCTGGGCGACCTTCGCCAACTGGAGCGCCGGCGCGCCGCATGCGCTGCGCATCGGCGTCACCCACTTTGCGATGAGCACCGGCCTGACCCTCAGCGGCGTGATGATCATGAACCGGCTGTTCGCGCTGAGCCGCGCGCCGCGCCTCGGCGCCGCGCTCGCGTTCGGCGGCTCGATGGCGTTCACCTACGCGCTGCTGATCGGCGTGCACGCGCTGATCGGCACGCCGCACATCCTGCTGACCCTGGCGCCGGGTTTCGTGCCGACGCTGTCGTTCTGCACCCTGTATTCCCTGCTGCTGCTGCGCGAGGCGCGCACGGGGCAGCAGGCCGCGCCGGCCAGCGACGAGATCGACGATGAAGCAGCGCCCGTCGTTCGCTGACGTCATCGCCTTCAACGTCGCCGTGGTCGGCCAGGGCCGCGCGCTGGCGCAGTGCTATGCCGGCCGCGACGAGGCTTTCGCCGCCAATGTCGGCCCGCATCTGCGGCACATCATCGAGCACTACGAGGCCTTGCTCGATCGCGAACCGGGCGCGCTCGTCGACTACGATCATCGCGCGCGCGATCGCAGCGTCGAGCGTTCGACGCGGATCGCCATGGCGCGCATCGATGCGCTCGCCGAGAAGCTGCGCGCCCTGCGCGAGCGCGCGCCCGCCGAGCCGGTGTCGGTCGGCTTCTCGATCGGCCTCGACGGCGCCGATTTCTGCGTGAGTCCGTCGAGTCTGGTCCGCGAGCTCAACTTCGTCGCCAGCCACGCCATCCATCACTACGCGATCATCCGGCCGCTGGTGGAAGCCGCCGGCGTCGTGCTGCCCGATGAGTTCGGCAAGGCGCCGGAGACCGTGCGCTACGAACGCTTGCAGTGGACGACCTGAGCGTGACGTCGTGAGCCAGGCGATCGATCTCGCCGCGCAGCCCTACCGCGCACCGCTCACCGAACGCCTGGCCATCCGCTGGGCGCGCATGCGGCGCTGGGAGTTCTGGCCAGCCTGGCTGTTCTACATCCCGGTCATCGCCTGGATTCTCTGGCTCGGCCTGCGCCACCGCAGCCCGACCGCCTTCACCGCCGCCAATCCCGCCTTCGACTCGGGCGGCGTGGTCGGCGAGAGCAAGGCCGTCGCCCTCGGCGCCCTGCAGCAGAACGCGCCCGGGCTCGTCGCCCATTTCGAACTGCTGCCGCTCGGCGAAGCGCTCGAGCTGCGCATCGCCCGCGCGCAGCGCTTCGCGGCGCTCGGCGGCGGCTATCCGGTCGTGCTCAAGCCGGACATCGGCTCGCGCGGCCGCGGCGTCGCCGTGATCCGCGACGAAGCGGCGCTGCGCGCGTATCTGACGCAGGCCAGCGGCGACGTGCTGGTGCAGCGCTACATCGGCGGCGAGGAGTTCGGCCTGTTCGTCTACCGCGAGCCGGGCAGCGGCGCGCCGCGTCTCTATTCGATCACGCACAAATGCTTCCCCAGCGTCACCGGCGACGGCAGGCGGCGGCTGGTCGAGCTGATCGCCGACGACGCGCGGGCGCGGCTGATCGCGCCGCTGCTGTGGCAGCGCTTCGCCGACCGCCTGCAGGAGATTCCGGCGCCGGGCGAGCGCTTCGCGCTGGTCGAGATCGGCGCGCATTGCCGCGGCTCGCTGTTCCTCGACGCCTCGCATCTGGCGAGCGAGGCGCTGCTCGCGGCCGTCGCGCGCGTGTTCGAGGCGATTCCCGGATTTCACTTCGGCCGCCTCGACCTGCGGTGCCCGTCCGAAGCGGCGCTGCGCGAAGGCCGCGAGCTGCGCATCCTCGAGGTCAACGGCGTCACCGCCGAGGCGGCGCACATCTACCACCCCGGCACACCGCTGCGCCGCGGCTATGCCTCGATGTTCCGGCAATGGCGGCTCGCCTTCGCGATCGGCGCCGAAAACGCCGCGCGCGGCGCGACGATCACCGGACCCTTCGAGCTGCTGCACCGCTTCCGTGCCGATCTCGAACGCGGCAAGGCCTGGTCCTGAGCCGCAAGACCGCCTGAACGATCGCGCATGAATCGCGGCGGCGCGCGCGCAGGCAGCGCGCCGTCATCGGCCTACGATGGCGGCATCCCGTCATGGAGCCCGCCATGTTGCGTTCCACTCTCGTGCGCATCTTTGTCGTCCTCGCCTGCGTCGCCAGCGGCGCCGCGCAGGCAGGCCCGCTGATCAACAAATCCCTGTTCGGCGGGCTGGCCCTCGACGGCTACGATGCCGTCGCCTACCAGACCGACCATCAGGCCGTGCCGGGCAAGGCCGAGTACAGCTACCGCTGGCAGGACGCCAGCTGGCGTTTCGCGAGCGCCGATCATCTCAAGCTGTTCAAGGCCGATCCGCAGCGCTACGCGCCCCAGTACGGAGGCTATTGCGCGTACGCGGTCGGCGCCAAGAATGAGCTCGTCGACGTCGACCCCGAGGCGTTCAGCGTCGTCGATGGCAAGCTGTACCTGAACTACTCGAAGGACATCCGCGCGAAGTGGGATGCCGACCGCGCGCATCTGATCGAAGCCGCCGACCGCAACTGGCCGGCATTGAACCGCAAGTGAGGGGAACGGACATGGACTTCATCAAGCGTCACGGCCACGTCGCACCGGCTCTCTTCGTCATCTTCGTCTTCGTGCAGTCGCTGTTCTTCAAGTTCAGCGACTCGCCGGAGACGATCTACATCTTCCAGACCAAGCTCGATCCCTGGGCGGCGAGCCTCGGCTTCCCGGGCCTGTTCGCGCCCGGCGGGCCGTTCAACGCGCACGTCATCGGCAGCGCGGAGCTCCTCGCCTCGCTGCTGCTGCTCGCCGGCACCTTCGTCGCGCGCTGGCGCCTGCTGCAGGCGCTCGGCGCGCTGCTCGGGCTCGCCGTCATCAGCGGCGCGATCTTCTTCCACCTGTTCACGCCGCTCGGCGTCGCCGTCATCAACGCCGACGGCAGCAGCGACGGCGGCGAGCTGTTCACGCTCGCCTGCGGCGTATGGATCTGCAGCGCGATCCTGATCTGGCTGCGCCGCGAACTGCTGCTCGGCCTGCTGCGCCGCCCGCGAATGGCCTGAGCCGCCGCGAGGCGAGAACGACAGAAACGACAAGGCCCGCTCGCGCGGGCCTTGTCGTTTATCGGATTGGCTGGGGGACTAGGACTCGAACCTAGATAAACAGAGTCAGAATCTGTTGTCCTGCCATTAGACGATCCCCCATCCGAAGCGGAAATCGCAGGGCGGCGAGTATACACGCGCCGCCCCCAAATCCAAGCTGAACTTCGATCAGCGCTTGGAGTACTGCGTGCCGCGGCGGGCCTTGTGCAGACCGACCTTCTTGCGCTCGACTTCGCGCGCGTCGCGCGTGACGAGACCGGCGGCGCGCAACGGCGCGCGGAACTCTTCGTCGTACTGGATCAGCGCACGCGTGATGCCGTGGCGGATCGCGCCGGCCTGGCCGTTCGGGCCGCCGCCGGCGACCGTGACCTTGAGGTCGAAACGGCCGACCGAATCGGTCACTTCGAGCGGCTGGCGGACCAGCATGCGCGAGGTTTCGCGGCCGAAGTAGTCTTCGACGCTCTTGTCGTTGATGGTGATCGCGCCGGAGCCCGGCTTGAGGAACACGCGCGCCGCAGCAGTCTTGCGACGGCCCGTGCCGTACTTGTAATCAATGTTCTTGGCCATGGGTAGCGGACCGGATCAGATGTTGAGAGGCTGCGGCTGCTGCGCGGTGTGCGGATGTTCCGCGCCGGCATAGACCTTCAGCTTGCGGAACTGCGCGAAGCCCAGCGGACCGCCCGGCAGCATGCCCTTGACGGCTTTCTCGATCGCGCGCTCCGGCGCCTTCTGCAACAGCTTCTCGAGGGTGATCGACTTGATGCCGCCCGGGTATTCCGAGTGGCTGTAGTAGATCTTGTCCTTGAGCTTGTTGCCGGTCGCCTTCACCTTCTCGGCGTTGATGACGACGATGTAATCGCCGGTATCGACGTGCGGAGTGTATTCCGGCTTGTGCTTGCCGCGCAGGCGGCGAGCCACTTCGGTGGCCAAACGGCCGAGCGTCTTGTCCGTCGCGTCAATCACGTACCAGTCGCGCTTGACGGTCTCGGACTTGGCGAAGATGGTCTTCATGGTCCAGTCCTATCGGTAGTTATAGTTCGGTTCCGGACTGCCCGAAGGCGTTCCTGAACCTCGAAAAGCGCGCGATTGTAAGGGGGTACGGAGACCGGCGCAAGGGCGAGAAGGATCAACGCCGCCATCCCTGGCGCGACCTCATCTCAATGATCAGACCCCTGCCCGGCCGTGTTCGTTTAACTCGGCATGACTTCGAGTCATGCCTCGTCCGGACGAACACTGACCGGGCGTTCGCAGAACATGAGTGCCATTCAAGGCACTCATGTTCTGCTCACCCAAAGTTGATCTTTGCTTCGAGGTTGGTCCGCGAATCGGCGTTGGTCAGCGCCTCGTCGAGCGAGATGGTGCCGGCGCGGTAGAGGCCGAGCAGCGACTGGTCGAAGGTCTGCACGCCCTTGTCCGAGGACTGGTCCATGGCGGCGCGAATCTCGTCGATGCGCTTGTGCAGGATGAGATCCTGGATGAACGGCGTGTTGATCATCACTTCCATCGCGGCGACGCGCCTGCCGTCGGTGCGCCGCACGAGGCGCTGCGAGACGATCGCGCGCAGGGTCAGCGACAGGTCCATGTACAGCTGCTCGCGCAGTTCGTCCGGATACAGGTTCACGATGCGCTGCAGCGCCTGGTAGGCGTTGTTGGCGTGCAGCGTCGAGATCGCCAGATGGCCGGTGTTGGCGAGCTGGATGCAGGCATCCATGGTCTCGCGCGTGCGCACCTCGCCGACGAGGATGACGTCCGGCGCCTCGCGCAGCGCACTCTTCAGGGCACGCTCGTAGCTGACGGTGTCCTGGCCGACTTCGCGCTGGTTGACGATGCTGCGCTGGTTGGGATGGATGAACTCGATCGGATCCTCGATCGTCAGGATGTGGCCCGATTGCGTGGCGTTGCGGTGATTGATCATCGCCGCCAGCGTCGTCGACTTGCCCGAGCCGGTGGCGCCCACCATGAGGATCAGGCCGCGCTTCTGCGCGATCAGGTCCTTGAGCACCGCCGGCATGCCGGGAATGCCGTCGAGCGTCGGCACCTGCGAGCGCACGTAACGCATCACCATGCCGAGCGCGCCGCGCTGGTGGAAGATGTTGACGCGGAAGCGTCCGAGACCGCCGGCCTCGGTGGCCAGATCGATCTCCAGGTTCTGATCGAGCCAGGCCTGCTGATCCGGCGAGAGGATGCTGTGCGCCAGCTCGCGGATGAACTCGCGCGTCAGCGGCGTCTTGCCGATCGGATAGAGCTCACCCTCCACCTTGATCTGCGCCGGCGCGTTGGCCGTGAAGAACAGGTCCGAGCCGTCTTTTTCGACGCACAGTTTCAGGTACGGCAGGATTTTCAGCATGCCTGGATGTCCCCGCGGCGTTTTTCCGGGTACGGCTGGTCGTGATGCGGTGTCGCGTCGCGTCAGCGCCGCATCACCGTCGCGCTGTCGTCCTCGCGCATGCGCATTCTCTTCACGCCCTCGTCCTCGAGCAGACTGGCGCGCGCGCGCGTCGACTCGAGCTTGATGCGCAGGCGCAGCTCGTTCTGCGAGTCGGCGTTGCGGATCGCCTCGTCGTAGCCGATGGTGCCGGCCTCGAACAGTTCGAACAGGTACTGGTCGAAGGTGATCATGCCCTGCTCGTTCGAGCGCGCCATCACTTCCTTGATGCCGGCGACCTCGCCCTTGAAGATCATGTCGGCGATCAGCGGCGAGTTGATCAGGATCTCCATCGCCGCCGTGCGGCCGCCGCCTTCCTTGCGCACGAGGCGCTGCGAGATGATGGCCTTGAGATTCAGCGACAGGTCCATGAGCAGCTGCTCGCGCTTCTCCTCGGGGAAGAAGTTGATGACGCGATCGAGCGCCTGATTCGCCGAGTTGGCGTGCAGCGTGGCCAGCACCAGATGCCCGGTTTCGGCGAAGTTCACCGCGTATTCCATGCCTTCGCGGGTGCGGATTTCGCCGATCAGGATGACGTCCGGCGCCTGGCGCAGCGTGTTCTTCAGCGCCGCCTCCCAGGAGAAGGTGTCGGTGCCGACTTCGCGCTGCGTGATCATGCAGCCTAGATGCGGGTGCACGTATTCGATCGGGTCCTCGATGGTGACGATGTGGCCGCGCGAGTTCTGGTTGCGGTGGCCGACCATCGCCGCCAGCGAGGTCGACTTGCCCGAGCCGGTCGCGCCGACCATCAGCACGAGGCCGCGCTTCTCCATCACGATCTTCTTCATCTGCTCGGGCAGGCCGAGCTGCTCGAAGGTCGGGATCTCGGTGGTGATCGTGCGCAGCACGCCGCCGACGCGGCCCTGCTGCACGAAGGCGTTGACGCGGAAGCGGCCGATGCCCGGCGGCGCGATCGCGAAATTGCACTCGTTGCTGGCCTCGAACTCCTTGATCTGGCGATCGTTCATCAGCGAACGCACGATCATCGCCGAGGCTTCGCCGGGCAGCGCCTTTTCCATCACCGGCGTCATCTGCCCGTCGAGCTTGATCGCCGGCGGAAAGCCGGCGGTGATGAAGAGATCCGAGGCGCCCTTCTGCTTCATCAGCGCCAGCAGCTGCTGCACGAGCTTGATCGCCTGTTCGCGGTCCATGTCTTATCTTTCCTGGTGCGGCGCCGCCTCAGTTCAGCGAGAACGTGCGCGGATCGGCCGAGCGCAGTCGCGCTTCCTCCAGCGACGTCATGCCCTTCTTGACCAGTTCCTTGAGGCACTGGTCGAGCGTCTGCATGCCTTCCTTGCCGCCGGTCTGGATCGCCGAATACATCTGCGCGATCTTGTTCTCGCGGATCAGGTTACGGATCGCCGGCGTGCCGATCATGATTTCGTGCGCGGCGACGCGGCCGCCGCCCTTCTTCTTCAGCAGCGTCTGCGAAATGACCGCGCGCAGCGATTCCGACAGCATCGCGCGCACCATGTCCTTCTCGGCGGCCGGGAACACGTCGACCACGCGGTCGATGGTCTTGGCCGCCGAGGAGGTGTGCAGCGTGCCGAACACGAGGTGGCCGGTTTCGGCGGCGGTCAGCGCCAGGCGGATCGTTTCCAGATCGCGCATTTCGCCGACCAGGATGACGTCCGGATCCTCGCGCAGCGCCGAGCGCAGGGCCTCGTTGAAGCCGAGCGTGTCGCGGTGCACCTCGCGCTGGTTGATCAGGCACTTCTTCGACTGATGCACGAACTCGATCGGGTCCTCGACGGTGAGGATGTGCCCGTACTCGTTCTCGTTGATGTGGTTGACCATCGCCGCCAGCGTGGTCGACTTGCCGGAGCCGGTCGGCCCGGTCACCAGCACGATGCCGCGCGGATACTCGGCGATGTCCTTGAAGATCGCCGGGCAACGCAGATCCTCGAGCGTCTGGATCTTCGACGGAATGGTGCGGAACACGGCACCGGCGCCGCGCGAGGTGTTGAAGGCATTGACGCGAAAGCGCGCGAGGCCCGGAATCTCGAAGGAGAAGTCGGTTTCGAGGAACTCGTCCCAGGCCTTGCGCTGCTTGTCGTTCATGATGTCGTACACCATGTCATGAACGTCCTTGTGTCCGAGCGGCGGCAGGTTGATGCGCTTGACGTCGCCGTCGACGCGGATCATCGGTTCGACGCCGGCCGACAGATGCAGGTCGGACGCGCCTTGTTTGACGCTGAACGTCAGCAACTGCGCGATATCCATGCGAAACGTCCCCGAGGCGAAGCTACATCCGGTTGGTGTTTAATGTCGCCCCCCGCCGGGTCGACGCTGAACGGCGACGTTATCGGCAATCCCGACCGCAAGCAACATGGCCGACATCGAATCGAATCTCGTCGCGGTCCGCCGCCGCATCCGCGCGGCCTGCCGCGCCGCCGGACGCGCGGAGGACGCGGTCGGCCTGCTCGCCATCAGCAAGACCCAGGACGCCGCGGCGATCCGCGCCGCCCACGCGGCCGGGCAATACGCCTTTGGCGAGAATTACCTGCAGGAAGCGCTCGACAAGCGCGCACGGCTGGCCGATGCGCGGCTGCTGCCGCCGATCGAATGGCACTTCACCGGCCCGATCCAGTCGAACAAGACGCGCGCGATCGCCGAGGCCTTCGACTGGGTGCACACCGTCGACCGCCTGAAGATCGCCCAGCGCCTGTCCGAGCAGCGGCCGGCCACGCTGCCGCCCCTGCACGTCTGCGTGCAGGTCAACATCTCCGGCGAAGCGAGCAAGTCGGGCTGCGCAGCGGCCGAAAGCGCGGCGCTGTGCCACGCCGTCGCGGCGCTGCCACGTCTGCGCCTGCGCGGGCTGATGGCCATTCCGGCGCCGCCCGCCGAAGGCGACGACCCGCGCGCGCCGTTCCGCGCCCTGCGCGAACTGTTCGAGAACCTGCGCCGCGACGGCCTCGAACTCGATACACTTTCGGCCGGCATGTCGGACGACCTCGAAGCGGCGATCGCCGAGGGTTCCACCATCGTTCGCATCGGGTCGGCCATCTTCGGGCCGCGCGAATCACGAATCACGAATCACCCATCACGACCATGAGCCCGCAAGATCTCGCCAAGCGCCAAGCCGCCGAAGCCGCCCTCGCCTACGTCGAACCGGGCGAAGTGCTCGGCGTCGGCACCGGCTCGACCGTCAACATCTTCATCGACCTGCTCGCCGAGAAGAAGCTGGCGCAGGACGTCAAGGGCGCGGTGTCGTCGTCGAACGCCAGCACCGAGCGCCTGAAGAAGATCGGCATCCCGGTGCTGGACCTCAACAAGACCGGCACCCTGTCGGTCTACGTCGACGGCGCCGACGAGGCGAATCGGCACCTGCAGCTGATCAAGGGCGGCGGCGCGGCGCTGACGCGCGAGAAGATCGTCGCCGCGGCGAGCCGCAGGTTCGTCTGCATCGTCGACCAGTCCAAGCAGGTCGAGGTGCTCGGCACGTTCCCGCTGCCGATCGAAGTGATCCCGATGGCGCAGTCCTACGTCGGCCGCGAGCTGGTCAGGCTCGGCGGCAGGCCGGTGCTGCGCGAGGGCGTGGTCACCGACAACGGCAACGTCATCATCGACCTGCACGGCATGAGCATCGTCGATCCGGTGCAGCTGGAAACCGCGATCAACCTGATCGCCGGCGTGGTCTGCGTCGGCCTGTTCGCGCGGCGGCCGGCGGACGTGCTGATCGTCGGCACGGCGGACGGCGCGAAGACCATCAAGCCGTAACGCCACGATTCCCTCTCCCCACGGACGTGGGGAGAGAAGATCATGTCGCGCGCGCCTGCGGCGCGAGCGACGCGATCAGTCAGTGCACCTTGCGCGACTTGCCGGCGCGATGTTCGGCCGACTTCTGCGCCTGTCCGCCGCCGCCGAAGGCGGCGCCGTTGAAGCGCGAGGGCGGACCGTAGGTCTTCTGCGGCTGTTCGCGCTTGGGCTTGCCGGGTTTCCTGCGCTTGTCGCTCATCGAACCGCCTGACCTCCGCCGTGTCGCTGACCGCCGCGGCCACCGCGACCGGCGTTGCCGCCGCCATGGCGCCCGCCGCCGTTGCCACGCCCGCCCCCGCCGTTGCCGCCATGATGGCCGCGACCCGCCTGCGGCGCGCCACCGCGGCGACGCGGCGAATCGAACGGATCGGGCGCGCGCTCGTGCACGACGCCGATCACGTTGCCGTTGACGTCACCGTTCTCGTCACGCGGCTTGTGCGCCGCGGGCGGGCGACCCGGCTGCGCCTGCGGACCGCCGTGACGGCCGCCCGGGCGCTGCGCGTCACGCGGACCGCCGGCGCGCTGCGCGCCCGGGGCCTGGCCGCCCCGGCCGCCGCCGCCGTTGCCACGGCCCTGCTGCTGCGCGCCGCGCTGACCCTGGCGCTGCGGCTGATGCCGCTGGCCGCCGTCGCGCGGCGGACGCGGCGCCTCGGCGTCCGCCGGCTCGGCGGATGCCGAGCCGCGCTCGAAACCGTCGACCTCGAAACCCGGCAGCTGCTTGCGCAGCAGCTTCTCGATGCCGCGCAGCTCGTCGCGCTCGTCCGGGCTGACCAGCGAGAACGCCTCGCCGACGTTACCGGCGCGGCCGGTGCGGCCGATGCGGTGCACGTAGTCCTCGGGCACGTTCGGCAGCTCGAAATTGACGACGTGCGGCAGCTGGTCGATGTCCAGGCCACGCGCGGCGATGTCGGTGGCCACCAGGATGCGCACCACGCCGGCCTTGAACTCGGCCAGCGCCTTGGTGCGCGCGTTCTGGCTCTTGTTGCCGTGCAGCGCGGCGGCGTTGATGCCGGCCTTGATCAGCTTCTCGACGAGGCGGTTGGCGCCGTGCTTGGTGCGCGTGAAGACCAGGGTCTGCTTCCAGTCGTAGCCTTTCGCCAGATGGATCAGCAGCTCGGTCTTGCGCGCCTTGTCGACGAAGATCACGCGCTGCTCGACGCTTTCCACCGCCGAGTTGCGCGGCGCGATGTCGATCGTCACCGGCGAGCTGAGCAGGCCTTCGGCGAGCTTGCGGATGTCCGGCGAGAACGTCGCCGAGAACAGCAGGTTCTGGCGCTGCTTCGGCAGCAGGCCGATGACGCGGCGGATGTCGTGGATGAAGCCCATGTCGAGCATGCGGTCGGCTTCGTCGAGCACCAGAGTCCCGACCTGCGACAGGTCGACGGTCTTCTGCTGCACGTGATCGAGCAGGCGGCCCGGCGTGGCGACGACGATCTCGGCGCCGCCGGCGAGCTGCTCGATCTGCGGGTTGATGCCGACGCCGCCGAAGATCAGCACGGTGCGGATGCCCGGCACGTGGCGGCCGTAGGTCTGCACGCTGTCGCGCACCTGCGCGGCCAGCTCGCGCGTCGGCACCAGCACGAGGATGCGCACCTGCTTGCGCGCCGCGCGCGTGCCGCCGGCGTGCAGGCGCTGCAGCAGCGGCAGGGTGAAGGCGGCGGTCTTGCCGGTGCCGGTCTGCGCGGCGGCGAGCAGATCGCGGCCGGCGAGGATTTCGGGAATGGCGCGGGCCTGGATCGGCGTGGGCTGGGTGTAGCCCTCGTCGGACACGGCGCGCAACAGTTCGGATGCGAGGCCGAGGCCGGCGAAGGCCCCTTCCCGGGATGTAGCTTCGGATGACATTCAATAACTCCTGAACGCCTGCAGCGCGGATCATTCCGCGGACCGGTTCAGGTCGTGCGATTCAAGGACGATGTCGCGGCTGCGCCGCCGACATTGCTCACGGCGGTGCGGAAGCGGCGCATGGTTGGGCCGGAATTCCGTCAGCGTCAACCGGTGGACGCCTCGCGAACGGCGCGCAGTATAGCGGCGCGCCGGCGTTTCACCTAATCTTGTCGCCGGCCGATACGCAAATCGCGTGCCGGCCCGGCTTCGTCACTCGCGCAACCCCACCGCAAGAGGTGATTCATGAAGAAGATGCTTGCACTCGCCGCCCTGGCGATGTCCGCCGTCCTTCCCGCTCACGCCGATACCTGGAAGGACCTGAAGAACGCGGCCAAGCAGCAGGCCTCCGACAAGGCCGCCGAACAGCTCGGCATGGCGACGCCGGCGCCGGCCAACGCCAAGGTCTACTTCATCAATCTCAAGGACGGCGACACCGTGTCCAGTCCGGTCAAGGTGCAGTTCGGCCTGTCCAATGCCGGCGTGGCGCCGGCGGGCATGAACAAGGAAGGCACCGGCCATCATCACCTGCTGATCGACGACCCCACGGTCGACTTCACCCAGCCGCTGCCGATGACCGACCAGATCAAGCACTTCGGCGGCGGCCAGACCGAAACCTCGCTGACGCTCAAGCCCGGCAAGCACACGCTGCAGCTGCTGTTCGCCGACTGGAAACACCAGCCGTTCAACCCCTCGGTGCAGTCGGACAAGATCACGATCACCGTCAAGTAGGCGAGGCATCGGTGCCGGCGCGGCGCGGCAGCGGCTGCTGCCGGCCGCCGCCGCACTCTGCGGTTCATCACAATTCATAGAAGATAAAAGGGCATGAAATCGACGCTGGGCCTGCGTTTCGGGCAGTCGCTGACGATGACGCCGGCATTGCAGCAGGCCATCCGCCTGCTGCAACTGTCGAGCCTCGACCTGCAGCAGGAGATCGAGCAGGCACTCGAATCGAACATCCTCCTCGAGCGCGAGGAAGGTGCCGAGCCGCTCGAAGCGGAAATTCCCGCCGGGGCCGAGGCCGTCGCCGAGAGCGAAGCCGCGACCGCCGCCAGCGACGCGTCCGGCGATCCGCAGAGCCTCGAGCTCGGACGCGACAACGCGGAAATTCCGTCGGAGATGCCGGTCGACGCCGACTGGGGCGACATCTTCGACGAGAGCAGCGCCGGCGCCGGCAAGAGCAGCAGCGGCGGCGACGATGATGAGCTGCGCGACTTCCTCGAAGCGAACCTGCACAGCCGCAAGAGCCTGCACGAGCATCTGCTCGAACAGGCGCGCGCGGCGCCGTTCACGATGCGCGAAGCGGAGCTCGCCGAGCACCTGCTCGATTCGATCAACGACGACGGTTACCTCGCGGACTGGCCGGAGCTGTCGGCACGCCTGCAGGCCGAGTTCGAGGCGACGCCGGCCGAGCTGGAAGCGGTGCTGCAGAAGATCCAGGACTTCGAGCCGACCGGCGTCGCCGCGCGCGATCTCGGCGAGTGCCTGCGCCTGCAGCTCGAACTGATGCCGGCGCGCACGCCCGGCATCAATGCCGCGCTGAAGCTGGTCGACGAGCAGCTGAATCTGCTGGCCCGCCGCGATCCCGCCCTGCTGGCGCGCGCCACCGGCCTGCCGTCCGCCGAAATCGAAACCGCGCTGGCCCTGATCAAGACCCTGCAGCCGCATCCGGGGCGCCCGTTCCAGGCCCACGAGCCGGATTACGTCACGCCGGATGTCTTTGTTTCAAAAAAGAATGGCCGCTGGATCGTGGGCCTGAACCCGGAACACACGCCGCGCCTGCGCCTGAACAACCAGTACCAGAGCATGATTCGCCGCGCCGACAGCTCGCGCGACCAGCTGGTCCTCAAGCAGCACCTGCAGGAAGCCCGCTACTTTCTCAACAGCCTCGAGGCGCGCAACGAAACTCTGTTGCGGGTCGCACAGTCCATAGTTGAAGAGCAGCGCGCTTTCTTGGATTATGGACCCGAAGCGATGCGCCCGATGGTTTTGCGCGACATCGCCGAGCAGCTGGGCATACATGAATCGACCGTATCGAGAGCCACAGCGAACAAATACATGCTCACGCCGCGTGGGCTGTACGAACTCAAGTTTTTCTTCTCCAGCCACGTCCAGACCACGGGCGGCGGCGTCGCTTCCGCAACTGCCATCCAGGCCATGATCAAACGCATGATCTCGGCCGAGGACACTGCGCGCCCGCTTTCCGACGCGACCCTGTCGGAACTGCTCTTGAAAGAAGGCATACAGGTTGCAAGAAGAACCGTAGCGAAGTACCGCGAAGGCCTGGGGATACCCCCCTCGCACGAGCGCAAACCGCCGGGATGACCGGCGCCATGTAGCAGTCTGGCTTCACAGCCGAGAAGGAGTGGATCGATGAACCTGAATATCTCTGGTCACCATGTCGACGTCACCGCCCCGATGCGCGATTACGTGCTCACCAAGCTCAAGCGACTCGAACGACACTTCGACCATCTGATTTCAGCTGAAGTCATCCTCTCCGTCGAAAAGCTCAACCAGCGCGCCGAAGCCACGGTGCACGCCAGCGGCACCAACCTGCACGCGGCCGCCACGCAGGAAGACATGTACGCCGCCATCGACCTGCTCGCCGACAAGCTCGACCAGCAGACGCGCCGGCACAAGGAAAAGCTGCGCGACCATCATCAGAAGGAAGCCCACAAGCGCATGGCGCTTTGAGTAGAATCGGCCCCGGATCAAACCGGTGTCCAAGGCCCGGCCCCTGAGGCCGGGTTTTTTGTTATTGAGGCGGCAACAACGAATCCGGAAAAGCGGTCCGGATTCCGCCGCGCGGCGTGCCCCGGCACCGTGCGCGCGGGCCGTCTCCATCACGTCGGAGCCTGTTTGCGATCGATACGGCCACCGCGACCGCGGGTCCGGATCGAATTCACGTGCGTTGTGGCCGGACCCATAAAAGAGGAATCCCCAAAACATGAAAATCGCCGAGATTCTCTCCGCGGACCGTGTCAGCCTCGGACACACTTTCACCAGCAAGAAGAAAGCCCTCGAAGAACTCTCGCAAACGCTCGCGCGCGGCCTCGACGGCGTGACGGCGACCGATGTCCTCGCCAGCCTCACGGCCCGCGAGAAGCTCGGCAGCACCGGGCTCGGCCACGGCGTGGCGATTCCGCATGGCCGTCTCGCCGGCATCGGCGGCAGCATCGGCGCCTTCATGCGCCTCAAGCATCCGCTCGACTACGAGGCGCACGACGGCCATCCGGTCGACCTGATGTTCGGCCTGCTGGTGCCGCAGGGCGCGACCGAGGCGCACCTCAAGCATCTCGCGGCGATCGCCGAGATGTTCTCCGATGAAGCCTTCTGCAAGAAGGCCCGCGAAGCGGCCGACGACAAGGCGCTGTTCCAGGTCATCAGCGACTACGCGCCGGCCTGAGCGGATCGCGCAGCCACGCCGGCGGAGCCGCGCCGTGCCCGAGCCGAGCACCACCGTCACCCTGCACGGCGTCTTCATGCGGGTGCACGGCACCGGCGTGCTGCTGAGCGGCGCCAGCGGCGTCGGCAAGAGCGAGGTGGCCCTGGAATTGCTGGCGCGCGGCCACCAGCTGGTCGCCGACGACGCCGTCGATTTCGTGCTGCGCCGCGGCCATGTCGTCGGCCGCGCGCCGCGCCTGCTGCGCGGCTTCCTCGAGGCGCGCAGCCTCGGCATCCTCAACATCGCGCGCCTCTACGGCGCCCCCAGCATCGCCGGCCGCAGCAGGCTCGACCTGGTGCTGCGCCTGGAAGCCCCGCGCGAGGTCTGGGACAGCGGCCTCGAACGCCTCGGCGGGCGGCGCAGCGTCGCGCGCATTCTCGGCATCGAGCTGCCGGAGATCACCATCCCGATCCGCCTCGGGCATAATCTCGCCGTACTCGTCGAAGCCGCATGCCGCGACCTGCAGCTGCGCCTCGCCGGCTACCGCGCCGACGACGATCTGGTGCAACGGCAGTCGCGCGAGATCCGCAAGCAGGAACAGCGCGAACAACACGAGAACGATACGCCGTGACGCCCGCGACCCCACGCTTGAATCGCCTTTCCCTCACGGTGCCGGCGGCACTCCCCGCTCCCGCCGCGCGGACGCGGGACCGGGGCGGCCGCTGACGCGGCCCGGCCTATGAAACTCGCCTTCATCAGCGGCCTGTCCGGCTCCGGCAAGACGGTGGCTCTCAAGCAGTACGAGGACATCGGCTATTACTGCATCGACAATCTGCCGCTGCAACTGGTCAGCATCTTCATCCGCCGCGCCTTGAAGCGCAGCGACGGCCGCTACGAGCGCCTGGCGATCGGCATCGATGCGCGCGAGAGCGCACACGAGATCGCGCGCTTCCCGAAGTACCTCGAATCGCTGCGCACCAAGGGCATCGAAGTCAGCGTGCTGTTCCTGCGCGCCGAGGATTCGGTGCTGCTGCAGCGCTATTCGGAAACGCGCCGCCGCCATCCGCTGGCGCAGGGCGACTGCCCGCTGTCCGAGGCGATCCGCCGCGAACGTCAGCTGCTGGCGCCGATCGCCAATGCCGCCGACGCGACGATCGACACCTCGCAGAAGAACCTGCACGCGCTGCGCGAGGAGATCCAGGGCCTGGTGCCCGGCAGCGGCGGCAAGCTGTCGCTGATGTTCATGTCCTTCGGCTTCAAGAACGGCATTCCCGAGGACGCCGATTTCGTCTTCGACATCCGCATCCTGCCGAACCCGCACTGGGAGCCCGAGCTGCGCAAGCTGACCGGCCGCGACGCCGCCGTCGCGCAATGGCTCGACGGCCACGAGGCGACCGGCCGGCTGTTCGCCGACATCAGCGCCTTCCTCGAACGCTGGCTGCCGGAATACCAGAAGCAGGACCGCGCCTACCTGACGGTGGCCATCGGCTGCACCGGCGGCCAGCATCGCAGCGTCTACTTCGTCGAGAAGCTCGGCGAGCGCTTCCGCGGCCACATCGAGAACCTGACGATCCGCCATCGCGAGCTGTGGGCGCCGGCGGCCGGCACGCGCGCATGAACGTCGGCGTCCTGCTCGTCACGCACGGCAAGCTCGGGCATTACCTGCTCGACACGCTGCGCGACATGATGGGCGAGCTGCCGCTCGCCGCCGACGTGCTCGAGGTGCGGCGCGTGCAGGCGCACGAGGTGCTGATCACGCAGGGCCGCAAGATGATCGAGCGGCTCGATGGCGGCGGCGGCGTGCTGATGCTCACCGATGCCTTCGGCTCGACGCCGAGCAACATCGCTAACAAGCTCGCGCAAGGCGGCAACGTCGAGGTCGTCGCCGGCCTCAACCTGCCGATGCTGATCCGCATCTTCAATTACCCCAAGCTCGCGCTGCCGGCGATGGCGAAGAACGCCGTCGAAGGCGGCACGCGCGGCATCATGCTGTGCCAGCGCCCCGCGGCGCCGGAATCCTGATCGGGAGACATTCGTGGAACGCACCGTGCCCATCGTCAATATGCTCGGCCTGCATGCGCGGGCCGCGGCGCGGCTCGTCACGCTGGCCTCCAAGTTCGAGTCGGACGTGCGCATCCGCAAGGACGGCCGCGAAGTCAGCGGCAAGTCGATCATGGGCGTGATGATGCTCGCCGCCGCCAAGGGCTCGAACATCACGCTGATCGCCGAAGGCCCCGACGAGGCGCAGGCGCTCGACGAGCTGGTGGCGCTGATCGCCAACAAGTTCGATGAAGAAGCGTGATGGGCGATTGATGATGAGTGGTTGACAGCCAGATCGCTTGAAGCCCGGAAAAAAGCATGTCGTCCCTGACCCATCACCAATCACCGAGCACCGATCACGGCGCGCGGAGCGCGCCATGAGCCTCTGGCTGTCCGGCATCGGCGTCTCGCGCGGCATCGCCGTGGCGCGCGTGCAGAAGCTGCACGCCGGCGATCTCGACATCCCCGAGCGCACGCTCGACGCCGGCGATCTCGAAGGCGAGGTCACGCGCTTCGTCGGCGCGCAGCGGCATGCGCGCGAGCAGCTGCACGAAGTGCGCGACAAGATCCCGGCCGGCACGCCGAGCGACGTCGCCGCCTTCATCGACACGCACATCCTGATGCTCGATGACCGCTCGATCACCGATACCACGATCGCGCACATCCGCCAGCAGCACATCAACGCCGAGGCGGCGCTGCGCAGGACGCGCGACGCGCTGATCGACGTCTTCGAGCGCATGGACGATCCCTACCTGCGCACGCGCCGCGACGACGTCGAACACGTCTGCGCGCGCATCCTGCGCGTGCTGCTGAAATCCGAGCGCCAGCTGCCGGCGAAGGGCGACGGCGTCGAACCGTTCGTCATCGTCGCCGACGACATCACGCCGGCCGACATCATCCTGCTCGCGCAGCAGCACGTCGCCGCCTTCGTCACCGAATACGGCGGGCCGCTGTCGCACACGGCGATCCTGGCGCGCAGCCTCGGCATCCCGGCCATCGTCGGCCTGCGCGACGCGCGCCGCCTGCTGCGCGAAGGCGAGCTGGTCATCGTCGACGGCGAAGCGGGTCACGTGCTGGTGACACCGGACGACATCGCCCTCGATTTCTACCGCGCCAAGCAGCGCAGCCAGGCGCAGTACCGCGCCGGCCTCGTCCGCTTCAAGGGCCGCGCCGCCGTCTCGCGCGACGGCATGCCGATCCGTCTGCTCGCCAACATCGAACTGCCCGAGGACGCGCGGGTCGCCGAGGAGAACGGCGCCGAGGGCGTCGGCCTGTACCGCACCGAATTCCTCTACATGAACCGCAAGGACCTGCCGAGCGAGGAAGAGCAATACGATGCCTACGCGCGCATCGTCTCGGCGGTGTCGGGGCCGATCACGCTGCGCACGCTCGATCTCGGCGCCGACAAGCAGGTCGACTCCGGCCGCAGCCCCGGCCCGACGCCGAACAATCCGGCGCTGGGCCTGCGCGCGATCCGCCTGTGCCTGAAGGAGCCCGAGCTGTTCCATACGCAGCTGCGCGCCCTGCTGCGCGCATCGGCGCTCGGTCGCGTGCAGATCATGCTGCCGATGATCTCCAACCTGCAGGAGTTCCGGCAGGCCTGCGCGGCGATCGCGGCGACCCGCGACGAGCTGCTCGGCGAGGGCCATGCCGTCGCCGCCGACGTGCCGGTCGGCGCCATCATCGAGGTGCCGGCGGCGGCGCTGGCCTCGCCGATGCTGGCGCGCCACGCGCGCTTCTTCTCGATCGGCACCAACGACCTGATCCAGTACACCCTGGCGATCGACCGCGTCGACGACGAGGTCAACTATCTCTACGACCCGCTGCACCCCGCCGTGCTGCAGCTGATCCGCCGCACGATCGAGGCCGGCGACGGCGCCGGCATCCCGGTGGCGATGTGCGGCGAGATGGCCGGCGATCCCAAGTACACGCGCCTGCTGCTCGGCCTCGGCCTCACCGAATTCTCGATGCATCCGGCCAGCGTGCTGGAGATCAAGCGCATCATCATCGATTCCGACGTCGGCCGTCTGCGTCGCGCCGTCGCCGAGCTGCTGCACGGCACCGACCTGCAGGAGCTGCGCGACCGCATCGCGGCGCTCGACGAGATCTGAAGCCGCAAGCGCGCGCGGCGGACGATCCGGCGGCGGCGCGGCGCGCCTACTGCGCGAGAATGCGCACCGCGCGCGCCGTCGCCGAGGCGCGGTTCTCGACGCCGAGTTTCTCGAACACCTGTTCGAGATGCTTGTTCACCGTGCGCGGACTGATGCCGAGGATTTCGCTGACGTCGCGATTCGACTTGCCGCGGCTGATCCACAGCAGCACCTCGGCCTCGCGCTGCGTCAGGCTGAGCGTGCTTTGCAGCAGCCGGGTCTGCTGCTGCAGCAGCTGTTCCGGGCTGCTCGCCTCGCGCAGGCGGTAGAGGAACTCGTCCGGCCCGGTCGAGCTGACGAAGGAGAATTCGAGGCGGCGCCCGTCGCCGGTGCCGAGCAGCAGCTGCGGCGCGCCTTCCTCGCGCAGCGCCGCGAACTGCTGCGACACTTCGGCGGAGAAGCGCGGCGTCTCGCCGCCGCTCGGCAGCAGATCGACGAGCAGGCGCTCGGCGCGCGGCGTGCACCACAGCAGGCGGCCGCCACGATCGGTCGAAAGCAGGAAACGCCCGGTCGCGTCGAGCGCGCTGCGCGAGGCGTGCGCGCTGCGCGCGTTGGCGAGATGCACGCGAATGCGCGCCAGCAGCTCGTCGACGACGATCGGCTTGGTCACGTAGTCGACGCCGCCGGCCTGCAGGCCGCGCACCACGTCCTCGGTTTCCGACAGGCCGGTCATGAAGATCACCGGCACGTGCGACAGCAGCTTCTCGCGCTTGATGCGCCGGCAGGTCTCGAAACCGTCGAGGCCCGGCATCACCGCATCCATGAGCACGAGATCGGGCGTGATCTCGTCGAGCAGCGCCAGGCAGCTCTCGCCGCCGTTGGCGACCAGCACGGTGATGCCGGCGCCCTCCAGCGTGTCGGTCAACAGGCTCAGGCTCTCCGGCGTGTCGTCGACCGCCAGCACGATGTCGCGCCGGCCGCTCTGCGCGGCGTTCATGGCGTGCCTCCGGCGGCGCGCGCGGCTTCCAGCGTGCGCGCGTAGGCCGTCAGGTCGAAGCGCAGCACCATCTCCTGCAGGCTGGCGGTGAAGGCGACGTGCGCGGCATCCTCGGCCGCGATCTCGCGCAGCTTGGCCTGGATGCCGCGCACGTGGCCGATGCGGCCGAGCTGGATCAGATCGTCGAGGTGGCGGCGGCAGCTGGCCGGCATCCTCACCACTTCGGCATGCGGCGGCGGCGCGTCGTCGATGTGGCGCCAGTCGAGCGCGAGCAGGGCGGCGACGCGGTCGAGGAAGAAATCGACATCGAGCGGCTTGGTCAGGAAGGCGTCGTGCGCCTCGCCGGCTTCGCCGCCGCGACGCAGCTCGTAGGCGTTGGCGGAGACGATCATGATGCGCAAGTCCGGCAGATCGAGCGCGCGCAGCGCCTCGGCGACCTGCCAGCCGCCCATGCCGGGCATCGCCAGATCGAGTGTCGCCAGATGCGGCCGGCACTGGCGCGCCAGCTCGACGGCCGCCTCGCCGTCGCGGGCGAGGAACAGTTCGAAGCCGAGCGGCTCGAGCAGATTGCGCAGCAGGTCGAGATGCGCGGGATCGTCGTCGACCAGCATCACGCGCCGCCGCTCGCCTTCGTAGCCGACGATGCGCCGCCGCGGCGGCGGCGACGCGCTGGCGCCGTGCGCGGCCGCCGACAGCAGCAGGCGCACGACGAAGCGGCTGCCCTCGCCCGGCGTGCTGTGCACGGCGATCTCGCCGCCCATGATCTGCACCAGCACCTTGGTGATGGCGAGCCCGAGCCCGGCGCCCGGCGTCGCCCGCACGCCCGGCATGCCGCCGCGCTCGAAGGGCATGAAGATGCGCTCGGTGTCCTGCGGGCGGATGCCGATGCCGCTGTCGGCGATCTCGAACTCGGCGACCTGCGTGCGGTAGCGCACGGTCAGCGCCGCATGGCCGCGATCGGTGAACTTGATCGCGTTCGACAGCAGGTTGATGAGGATCTGCCGCAGGCGCTTCTGGTCGACGTGGACGATCGGCGGCAGCCACGGCGGCCGCTCGTAGCGGAATTCGATGCCCTTGGCGGCGGCCTGCAGGCGGAACATGTCGACGATCTGTTCGAGGAATTCCGGCAGGCGCACCTCGTCGCGGTTGAGGCGCAGCTGGCCGCTCTCGATCTTCGAGATGTCGAGCATGCCGTCGACCAGGTTCGACAGATGCTCGGCGCTGCGGCGGATCACGCGGATCGCGCTCTGCGGTGGCGCGCCGGTCTCGCGTTCGAGCAGCTGCGCGTAGCCGTAGATCGAGTTCAGCGGCGAGCGGATCTCGTGGCTGATGCCGACCACGTAGCGGCTCTTCGCCTCGTTGGCGGCCTCGGCGGTTTCCTTGGCTTTCTGCAGGGCCGCGTCGGTGCGCTCGTGCGCCTCGATCTCGTCCATCAGCATCGCCG
This sequence comes from Solimonas soli DSM 21787, assembly GCF_000474945.1. Taxonomy (GTDB): domain Bacteria; phylum Pseudomonadota; class Gammaproteobacteria; order Nevskiales; family Nevskiaceae; genus Solimonas; species Solimonas soli. Next base: position 107,163 of record NZ_AXDW01000007.1, read on the forward strand.
TCTGCCGCGCCGACTCGCCGAGCGCGGCATTGCGGCTCTCGTGCGCGAGCACCAGCAGCCAGGACGCCACGCCGGAGAAGATCAGCAGGCTGAGGAAGACCACCCACAGCGTGCTGCCGACGACTTCGCGCGCCTGCGGCGCGATGGCGATGTACTGCCAGTAGATGAACGACAGCAGGCAGCCGATGGCGATCGTGAACAGGAACAGGATGCCGAGGAACTGGCCGATGCTCGCCAGCCGCACCGACTCGCCGACGCGCTGCGGCAGGATCGCGTCGAGCACGCGCGCGATCTGCTGGCCGAAGCGGCTGTCCTCCTTGCAGACGTCGTGGCAGCGCGCTTCGAGCGTGCAGCACAGCGAACAGATCGGTCCGCTGTAGGCCGGGCACATGGCGACGTCGCTGCGCTCGAAATGGTTCTCGCAGATCGTGCAGCGGATTTCGTGCTCGCCCTCGGGCAGGCCGCCGGGCTGGCGGGCAAGGTAGTAGCGGCCGCCGGTGGCCCAGGCGATCAGCGGCGCGAGCAGGAAGGCGACGCCGAAACCGATGAACGGCGACAGCACCTGCGGCAGCGCGCCGAACACACCGAAGAAGGCGGCCGAGGACACGACGATCGACGCCAGCATGCTGCCGACGCCGACCGGATTGATGTCGTACAGATGCGCGCGCTTGAACTCGATGTAGGACGGCGAGAGTTTCAGCGGCTTGTTGACGACCAGATCGGCGGTCAGCGCGCCGATCCAGCCGACCGCGAAGTTGGCGTACAGCACGAGGATGCCCTCGATGACGCGCGCGATGCCGATCTCCATCAAGAGCAGCGCAAGCAGCACGTTGAACACCAGCCAGACGACGCGGCCGGGATGTGCGTGCGTCAGCCGCGAGAAGAAATTCGACCAGGCGATCGAGCCGGCATAGGCATTGGTGACGTTGATCTTGATCTGGCAGGTGACGATGAACACGCCGGTCAGCAGCAGCGCCGCGGCCGGCGATCCGAGCATCTCGCGGAAGGCCATGAAGAACATCTGCACCGGCTGCGCCGCCTCGTCGGCCGGCACGCCCTTCTGCAGCACGAAGTACGCGAGCAGGCCGCCGGCGGCCAGCTTGAGGCCGCCCATGAACACCCAGCCCGGCCCGGTGCTCAGCAGGGCGGTCCACCAGCGCCAGGCGCCGACGCGGCGGCGATCCGGCAGGAAGCGCAGGTAGTCGGCCTGTTCGCCGATCTGCGGCAGCAGCGACAGCAGCGTCGAGGCGGCGATCGCGAACAGCGACAGATCGAACGCGCCGCTCGCGTTGCCGCGCGCGCCGCCGTAAGCGCGCAACCCGGCGAGATCGTCGCGGCTGTAGACGAGCAGCCAGACCAGCGGCGCGAGCTGCAGGATCAGCCACACCGGCTGCGTCCACAGCTGCACGCGGCTGATCAGGCTGATGCCGTAGATGGCGATGGGGATCACCACCAGCGCGCTGACCAGGTGCGCGATCCACAGCGGCATGCCGGTCACCATGTGCAGGGCCTGCGACATGATGCTGGCCTCGATCGAGAACAGCAGGAAGGTGAACGAGGCGTAGATCAGCGAGGTGATGGTCGAGCCCATGTAGCCGAAGCCGGCGCCGCGCGTCAGCAGGTCGATGTCCAGCCCGTAGTGCGCCGCGTAGCCGGCGATCGGCAGGCCGATGACGAACATCAGCGCGCAGACCACGACGATCGCCCACATCGCGTTGGTGAAGCCGAACTGCAGGGTCAGGCTGCCGCCGATCGCCTCGCAGGCGAGGAAGGAGATCGCGCCGAGCGCGGTGCTGGCGATGACGAACGAGCCGCGCTTGCGCGCCTTTTCGGCGGTGAAGCGCAGCGCGTAGTCCTCGAGCGTCTGGCTCGCCGCCCACTTGTTGTACTGGCGTCGCTCGCGAACGATGCGCTGTCGCAGCTTCGGCTCGACCGTCGCTCCCACCCCACTCTCCGTTCTTCGTTGAACGATGTTCAGGCCAGGGCATGCACCAGGCCGCCGGCCGCGGTCAGCACGCCGGCCGCCCGAGCCAGCCAGTGATGCCGGCGCTGCGCAGCGTAACCGATACCCAGGCCGGCGCCATGCAGCAGCGCCGTCGCCAGCATGAAGCCGGCCGCGAACAGCAGCGGATCGGCGAGCGCCGGCAGCTCGCTGCCGTGCGCGGCGCCGTGACAGAAGGCGAACGCGCCGGTCAGCGCCAGCGCGGCGGCCAGCGGCAGGCGGCCGGCGGTGGCGACGAAGAGCCCGAGCACCAGCAGCGATGCGCTGATGCCGGCCTCGACGTGCGGCGGCGCGAAGCCCGCCAGCGCCGTCGCGGCGCCGATCGCCATCACCGTGACGAAGGCCAGCGGCACCATCCAGCGCGCGCGACCGCCGAGCTGGGCGGCCCACACGCCGACCGCGATCATCGCCAGCAAGTGATCGAAGCCGGACAGCGGATGCAGGAGGCCGGCGACGAAGCCGGCGCCCGGCAGATCATGGCCGGGATGCGCGAAGGCCGGCGCGGCGGCGGCGAGCAGCGCGAGGGCGAGGAAGGCAGCGGTCTTGCGCGACATCAGATCGTCTCCGGCAGCGGGCGGGCCTCGAGCCCGCCGGTCTTGATGATGAACGCCGCGATCTGGTGCAGGCCGCGGTTCTCCTTGAGGTTGCTGAACAGGAACGGCCGCGCGCCGCGCATCTTTTTCGCGTCACGGTCCATCACGTCCAGCGAGGCGCCGACCAGCGGCGCGAGATCGATCTTGTTGATGACCAGCAGGTCGGAGCGCGTGATGCCGGGCCCGCCCTTGCGCGGGATCTTGTCGCCGGCCGACACGTCGATCACGTAGATCGTGATGTCGGCGAGTTCCGGCGAGAAGGTCGCCGCGAGGTTGTCGCCGCCGCTTTCGATGAAGATCACTTCGAGCGTCGGGAAGCGGCCGACCATGTCGTCGATCGCCGCCAGATTGATGCTCGCATCCTCGCGGATCGCCGTGTGCGGGCAGCCGCCGGTCTCGACGCCCATGATGCGCTCCGGCACCAGCGCGCCGGTGCGGGTGAGGATCTCGGCATCTTCCTTGGTGTAGATGTCGTTGGTGATGGCGGCGATGTCGTACTGCCCGCGCAGCAGCTTGCACAGGCGCTCGGTCAGCGAGGTCTTGCCGGAGCCGACCGGGCCGCCGATGCCGACGCGCAGCGGGCCGTGCGCGCGCGGCGGTGCTTCGTTCAGGGAAAGGTTCATGAGCGGAACAGCCTCGTGTACTGGGTTTCGTGGTGCATCGAGAACAGATCGAGCAAGGGTGCGGCGCTGCCGAGATCGTCGAGCGCGCACTGCGGCGCGCACGCGGCGACCTCGGCGATGTCGGCGGCCAGGCGCGCCGTCGCGATCTGGCCGTCGGTCTGGCCGAGCGGCACCAGACGCACGCCGGCCGAGATCAGGTTCGCCGCGAAGCCATGCAGATAGGCATGCAAGGCCGGCGCCAGGGGAATGCCGTGGGCGGCGCAGGCCACCGCCATCGCCACCGCGTGCGACTGCGGCCTGCCGCGCTGGCGCCGCGCGAACGCATCGAACAGGGCGTTCGGCCAGGCGCGGCCGGTGACCTGCAGGAAGGCCTGCGCCTGCTGGCGGCTTTCCAGCGCCGTCTCGCTGGTGCCGCGCAGCGCGGCGGCGAGTTCGGCGATCGCGTCGAGCGCCGCCGTGTCGGCCGCCGACCGCCAGGCGTGCGCGAACAGCACGGCGTCGAGCCAGGCCGCGCCGCGCCGCAGGACCGCGCGCACGTAGTCGGCCAGCGTGTCGACGTCGCGCACGTCGCCGCGTTCGACCGCCCACTCGAGCCCATGGCTGTAGCTGAACGCGCCGACCGGATAGCTCGGCGAGGTCCAGCTCAGCAGCAGCTGCAGGGCGGCGCCTTGCATGGGTCAGTGTCCATGGCCGGCGACGTAGACGAAGTTCGTGGCGCCGCCCGGCTCGTCGTGAGCGTGGCTGCCGTGCGCGTGGCCGCCGGCATAGGCGCCGGACTCCGGCGTGAACGGCGCCGCGAGCGCGCGCGTCGTCGCACCGAGGCCCTGCAGCATCGCGACGATCACATGATCGTGGCGAATCAGGATGCGGTCTTCGCCGAGCTGCGCCGGCAGGTGGCGATTGCCGATGTGCCAGGCGAGGCGCACGAGCTGCGCGGCGTCGCCCGCCGTCACTTCGATGAGCGCCTCGGGCGCGGCGCTGACGAGAATGATGCGGCCGTCGTCGAGCTTGAGGCCGTCGCCGTCATGGATCAGCGTGGCGCGCGGCAGGTCGAGCAGGAACTCGGTGCCGGCCTCGGCGACGTAGAGGAAGCGGCGGCGGTGGCGGGCATCGTGGTCGAGAGCGATATGGTCGACCGCGGATTCGCGGGGCCAGCTGCCGGCGGGGATGATTTCAGTGGCGCGGAGCATCAGGCGACCTCTGCCCTTTTGAAAGTGTTCCTCTCAATTGAGCTTTCTGATTTCGCCTTGCGGCGACTTACTTCTCTTTGCTTGTGCAAAGAGAAGTAAGCAAGAGAAAGCACACCCTGGCTCTGCGTCGCCGCTGCGCGGCGATACCCTGTGGTGCTCGCCACGAAGGGCGCGGCCGAAACTCGCGATGCTGCGCATCGCTCAGACACTCGGCCGCTGCTTCCCTTCGTGGCTGTGCTCCTCGGCGCAACGCAAAGGGGCCCAACATCAAAAGCCACAGCACGGCACCGACGCTCCGCGTGGATTACCGCTTGCGCGGGAATGACAAAGAAAGACAACAGACCAGATTCCCTCTCCCCGCTTGCGGGGAGAGGGTTAGGGTGAGGGGCAACGTCGCATAGCGACGTGCTGTGGCTTCTGCCGCCGCGACAGCGAGCGGAGCGGCCCTCAGGATGTGATTTCTTTTGGGTACTTTTCTTCGCCTCCAAGCGCCTACTTTTTGGTGCACAAGCAAAGAAAAGTACCTCGCCGACAGGCGAAATCAAAAAGTCCGATCGAACAACGCGCCCGCCAGAACGAGCAGTCACGGCGCTGCGCGCCGCCCTCTCCCTGGCCCTCTCCCGCACGCGGGAGAGGGAACAAGAGCGAAGGAAATCAGTGATCGTGTGCGCGTCCATCAAAACAGAAAATACCGCTGCGCCATCGGCAGCACCTTCGCCGGCTCGCAGGTCAAAAGCTCGCCATCGGCGCGCACCTCGTAGGTCTCCGGATCGACCTCGATGTCCGGCATCGCATCGTTCAGCACCATGCTGCGCTTGCCGATGCCGCCGCGCGTGTTGCGCACCGCCACCAGCGGCCGCGACAGGCCGACGCGCGAAGCGCCGCCGACGTCGATGAAGGCCTGGCTGACGAACAGCAGCGAGCTGGCGATGCCGGCGCGGCCGAGCGCACCGAACATCGGCCGGTAATGCACGGGCTGCGGCGTCGGGATGCTGGCATTGGGATCGCCCATCGGCGCGGCGACGATGCTGCCGCTCTTGATGACGAGATCGGGCTTGACGCCGAAGAAGGCCGGCGACCAGACCACGAGATCGGCGAGCTTGCCGACCTCGACCGAGCCGACGTGCTCGCTGATGCCGTGCGCGATGGCGGGATTGATCGTGTACTTGGCGATGTAGCGGCGCGCGCGGAAGTTGTCGGCGCCGTTGCCGTCGGGGCCCAGCGGGCCGCGCTGCAGCTTCATCTTGTGCGCGGTCTGCCAGCAGCGCAGCGGCGTCTCGCCGACGCGGCCCATGGCCTGCGAGTCGGAGCTCATCATCGAGAACGCGCCGAGGTCGTGCAGGATGTCCTCGGCGGCGATCGTCTCCTTGCGGATGCGGCTCTCGGCGAAGGCGACATCCTCGGCGATCTTCGGATCGAGGTGGTGGCAGACCATCAGCATGTCGAGATGTTCGTCGAGCGTGTTGACGGTGTACGGGCGCGTCGGATTGGTGCTCGACGGCAGCACGTTCGGCAGGCCGGCGACGCGGATGATGTCCGGCGCGTGGCCGCCGCCGGCACCCTCGGTGTGGAAGGCGTGGATGGTGCGGCCCTTGAAGGCGGCGATCGTGCTCTCGACGAAGCCGGATTCGTTGAGCGTGTCGGTGTGCAGCGTGACCTGCACATCCAGCTGGTCGGCCACCGTCATGCAGCAGTCGATCGCCACCGGCGTCGTGCCCCAGTCCTCGTGCAGCTTGAGGCCGCAGGCGCCGGCCAGCACCATTTCCTCGAGCGCGCGCGGCCGGCTGGCGTTGCCCTTGCCGAACAGGCCGATGTTCATCGGCAACGCTTCGCAGGCCTGCAGCATGCGCGCCAGGTGCCAGGGGCCCGGCGTGCAGGTCGTCGCCAGCGTGCCGTGCGCGGGGCCGGTGCCGCCGCCGAGCATGGTCGTGATGCCGGCGTACAGCGCCTCGTCGACCTGCTGCGGGCAGATGAAGTGGATGTGCGCATCGATGCCGCCGGCGGTGACGATGCGGCCTTCGCCGGCGATCACCTCGGTGCCGGGCCCGACGATGATGTCGACGCCGGGCTGCACGTCCGGATTGCCGGCCTTGCCGATGCGCACGATGCGCCCGTCGCGCAGGCCGATGTCGGCCTTGACGATGCCCCAGTGGTCGAGGATCACGGCATTGGTGATGACGGTATCGACGGCGCCGTCGGCGCGGCTGGCCTGCGACTGGCCCATGCCGTCGCGGATCACCTTGCCGCCGCCGAACTTCACTTCCTCGCCGTAGAGGGTGAAATCCTTCTCGATGCGGATGAACAGCTCGGTATCGGCGAGGCGGATGCGATCGCCGGTCGTCGGGCCGTACATGCCGGCGTAGGCGCGGCGGCTGAGGGTCGTGGCCATGGCTAGAGCGCTCCCATCACGTCGCCGCGAAAACCGACGACGGTGCGCGCACCGGCGTAGGCGACGAGCCGCACCTCGCGCGTCTGGCCCGGCTCGAAGCGCATCGCCGTGCCGGCCGGGATGTCGAGGCGCATGCCGCGCGCGGCGGCGCGATCGAAGGCCAGCGCCGGATTGGTCTCGGCGAAGTGGTAATGACTGCCGACCTGCACCGGCCGGTCGCCGGTGTTGGCGACGGCGAGCGTCAGCGAGGCGCGGTCCGCGTTGAGGGTGATCTCGCCTTCGGCACAAAGGATTTCGCCGGGGATCATGGCTTCACCGGATCGGCTGGTGGACGGTGACGAGCTTGGTGCCGTCGGGAAAGGTCGCCTCGACCTGGATCTCGTGAATCATCTCGGCGATGCCCTCCATCACCTGCGCGCGCGTCAGCACCTGCGCGCCGGCCTGCATCAGCGCGGCGACGCTGTGGCCATCGCGCGCGCCCTCGACGACGGTGTCGGTGATCAGGGCGATCGCCTCCGGATGATTGAGCTTGACGCCGCGTTCGAGGCGACGGCGCGCGACCAGCGCGGCCATCGCCACCAGCAGCTTGTCCTTTTCGCGTGGCGTGAGATTCATGTGAGCCTTCAGCAGTACCAGACGCGCGGCAGGCGCGCCGGCAGGCCGGCGATGCCCTGCCGCAGACCGCCGGCGAGATGGATCAGGGAACGGCGCAGGGCCGCCGCGTCGGCGGCGAGCAGGCGCGCGATCAGCAGGCCGCCGAACGCCGTCGCGGCGCCCGGGTGATCGGCGAGCAGGGCGCGCGCCAGCGGCAGCTGCGCCTCGGCGTCGTCGCCGGCGTAGAGCAGCGTGGCGCAGGCGCCGGCGTCGCCGAAGCCGAACGGCGCGGCGCGCGCGGCGGCCACGTCGCCGGCGAGGTGCAGGGCGTCGGCCCAGATCAGGCGGCCATCGCGGCGGATGCGCCAGGCGTCATGCAGCAGGCCGCGCCTCCAGTCCTCGCCCATGGCGCGGCGGCCGAACACCACGCTTTCGGTGGCCAGCAGCCGCGCGGCGGGCGCAAGCTCGGCGTCGAGCCGGCGACGCAGGCGCGCGCCGTCGAACAGGATGGTCTCCTGCGCCAGCCATTCGACCCAGGCACCGGCACCGACACGCAGGTGCACGTCGACGCGCGTGTCGGCCTCCTCGTCGAGCGCGCGATACAGCTTCTCGGCGGCCTGCGTGCTGACGACGACCCGCGCGCCGTCATCGACGCGCAGCGTGAAATCGAGCCGGTCGCCGCCCGTGAGCCCGCCGCTGGTCGTCAGCAGCACGGCCTGCGTCGGCTCGTCGTGCTCGGCGTCCGGGAACAGCAGGCGGCAGGGCGCGCGCTGATAGAGATCGGCGAGGCGTGTGCGGCCGTGTTCGTCGCGACGGTAGCCGAGCACGGCGGCGCCATGCACGCGCTGATGCGCGAAGGTCCGCATGGCGCTGCTGCCGAGGTCGTACACGGGTTCGCGAGGCTGGATGCCGGGCCGGACGGAGGAAGGAAGACGGGCGGCCGGCCGATCCGGCCGCCGCGCCATCATCGCACCGGCGGCACGCGGCTCCCCTACGTCAAATGCCCCATGGGCGGCGCGCGGCCGCGGCGCTAACGTGGCCCCAAATGCCCGCGTGAAATCCCGTGCCGCGGGCCGCGCTGCCCTACGTCAAACACCCCATACCGCGGCGGTCCGCCGCTGCGGAAGACTGCGTGGGCCCGGCCGCCTCGACGTCGATGCGGCCGGTTCACGAACTCTCGTCCGGGTGGGACGCATGCACAGGGGATACACGATGCACAAGGTCGATGTTGGTGAAGTGGCGGCGTCCATGCGACGTCGCGTGATCAAGGCCGCGCGCTGGCTGCCGCTGATCGCCGCCGTCGGCGGCACGGCACCGGCCTTCGCCGCCGACATATCGCTGCCGCCGCTGTCGATCGGCGCCGGCCTGCGCAGCAGTTTCACCAACACGGACGTCGAGGGCAGCGACGAGAAGCCGAACGATTTCACCCTGAACAGCGCGCGCCTCTACGTCAGCGGCGCCGTCACCGGCCAGATCAAGTTCACGCTCAACACCGAGTACAGCGGCGCCGACACGGCCGACAGCAAGGTGCAGGTGATCGACGCGATCGGCCGCTTCGAGTTCTCGCCGCAGCTCAACATCTGGGCCGGCCGCTTCCTGCCGCCGAGCGACCGCGCCAACCTGCACGGCCCGTACTACGCCAACAACTGGGGTTTCGCCGTCGACGGCATCGAGGACGGCTATCCCTTCTACGCCGCCGGCCGCGACAACGGCGTCGCCTACTGGGGCGACTTCGACAAGCTGAAGCTGTCCTTCGGCGTGTTCGACGTGCCGTCGACCAACGCCGCCTCGGGCGATGGCAGCAAGGTCGTCGTCGCCGGCCGCGTGCAGTACGACTTCTGGGATGCCGAGCCGGGCTACTACCTCAACAGCACCTACTACGGCGACAAGGACATCCTCGCGCTCGGCGTCGCCGCGCAGGGTGTCGACGGCGACACCGGCGTCACCGTCGATGGCCTGATGGAGAAGAAGATCGCCGGCGGCGGCGTGCTCAGCCTCGAAGGCGAATACGCGCATTACGACGCACCGTTCTCCGGCTACGGCTATGCCGGCCAGGATTCCAGCGACGGCTTCTTCGGCCTCGCCGCCTTCCTGTTCCCGCAGAAGATCGGCATCGGCCAGATCCAGCTGCTCGGCAAGTACGGCTCGAACAGCTACGACCTGCCCGGCCAGGACGTCGACCTGACGACCACGGAGCTCGACGTCAACTACGTCATCAAGGCCTTCAACGCGCGCGTGAGCCTGTTCTACATCGACAGCGACTACAAGCACGCGCCCGGCGACACGCAACAGGTCGGCATCGGTCTGCAGCTGCAGATCTGATCCGCACAACGAACCCAGGAGTCTTTACATGCAACGCAGGAATCTGATCCGTACCGCGGTCGCGATGGCCGCCGCCCCGCTGCTGCTCGGCCTGTCGCTGGGCGCGCAGGCCGCCGACACCATCAAGGTCGGCGTGCTGCACTCGCTGTCCGGCACCATGGCGATCTCGGAGACCACGCTGAAGGACACCGTCCTGATGATGATCGACGAGCAGAACAAGAAGGGCGGCATCCTCGGCAAGAAGCTGGAGCCGGTGGTCGTCGATCCGGCCTCGAACTGGCCGCTGTTCGCCGAGAAGGCGCGCGAGCTGCTGGCCAAGGACAAGGTCGACGTGATCTTCGGCTGCTGGACCTCGGTGTCGCGCAAGAGCGTGCTGCCGGTCGTCGAGGAACTGAACGGCCTGCTGTTCTATCCGGTGCAGTACGAAGGCGAGGAGTCGAGCAAGAACGTCTTCTACACCGGCGCCGCGCCGAACCAGCAGGCGATCCCGGCCGTCGACTACCTGATGAAGGACGTCGGCGTGAAGCGCTGGGTGCTCGAAGGCACCGACTACGTCTACCCGCGCACGACCAACAAGATCCTCGAGGCCTACCTGAAGTCCAAGGGCGTGGCGGCGGCCGACATCATGATCAACTACACGCCGTTCGGTTTCTCCGACTGGCAGAGCGAGGTGTCGAAGATCAAGACCTTCGGTTCGGCCGGCAAGAAGACCGCGGTCGTCTCGACGATCAACGGCGACGCCAACGTGCCGTTCTACAAGGAGCTCGGCAACCAGAAGATTTCGGCCGAGGACATCCCGGTCGTGGCCTTCTCGGTCGGCGAAGAAGAACTCGCCGGTCTCGACACCAAGCCGCTGGTCGGCCATCTCGCCGCCTGGAACTACTTCGAATCGATCGACACGCCGGCCAACAAGGCGGCCATCGCGCAGTGGCACAAGTTCATCAAGAACGACAAGCGCACGTTCAACGATCCGATGGAGGCGACGGTGATCGGCTTCAAGCTCTGGGTGAAGGCGGTCGAGAAGGCCAAGACCACCGACGTCAGCAAGGTCATCGACACGCTGCCGGGCCTGGAAACGCCGAACCTCACCGGCGGCGTCGCCAAGGTCCTGCCGAACCACCACATCACCAAGCCGGTGTACATCGGCGAAGTGCGCGACGACGGCCAGTTCGACGTGGTCTGGAAGACCAAGAGCGAAGTGCCGGGCGATGCGTGGTCGGACTTCCTGCCGGGCAGCAAGGATATCGAGGCCGACTGGGTCACCTTGAAGTGCGGCAACTACAACACGACCACGAAGAAGTGCTCCGGGCAGAACTTCTGAGCCGAGCCTTCGTGACTTGAAGCCGCGAAGCGGACTCCGGACGACAAATCCGGAGTCCGCCTCCGGAGTCATTGCCGGCATGGCTCATGCAGTGAGCGACGCTGCATGAGCCATGCCGGGAATCGCTCCCGCAACGGAACGAACACCGTGAACGTATCGACCGTCCGCCCTCTGCTCCGCGTGCTGCTCGCCGCCGGCGCCTTCGCCCTGGCGCTCGGCGCGCGCCCGGTCATCGCCCAGGACGAGCGCGCCGCCGCGGCAGCCGCCGTCGGCGACCTCCAGCAGCCCGCCGCCCTGGTCGCCGCCCTGCCCGACGCGAGCTATGCCGACAAGCAGGCGATCTGCGAACGGCTCGTGCAGACCGCCGGCGCCCAGGCCGGCCCGGTGCTGCGCGCGCTGCTCGATGGCCGCCTGTACAGCGATGCCCATCACCGCGTCGTGGTCGTCGAAGGCGAAAGCGAAAGCGAAACGGTGCCGATCCATGATCCGTTCAGCGGCGCCGCGCTCGGCAGCGCCGCGAGCGCGGATCTGAGCAGGATCGGCAGCAACAACATGCTGCGCAAGACTCTGAAGGGCCTGCTCGCGCAGCTCGATCTCGCCGATGTCGATCCGGCGCGGCGCCTCGCCGCCGTGCAGGAATCGCTGCGCTCGCTCGACGGCGCGACGATCGACGCGCTGCGCGCGCGCCGCGATCAGGAACCGGACGACAAGGTGCGCCGGGCGATCGACGTCGGCCTCGCCACCGCCGATCTGGCCAGCGACAGCGCCGACGCGCGGCTCGCCGCCGTGCAAAAGCTCGACGGCGAGCTGAGCCCGGAGGTCTACAACGCGCTGCAGGCCCTGGTCGCGACCGACGAGGCCGGCGCCAGCCGCGAGGCGGACGAGCGCGTGCGCATCGCCGCGCGCCAGGCGCTGAGCCACATCGACGCCATGCGCTCGGTCTACGGCGCTGTCGAGACGCTGTTCTTCGGCCTGTCGCTCGGCTCGGTGCTGGTGCTGTCGGCGATCGGCCTCGCCATCACCTTCGGCGTCATGGGCGTCATCAACATGGCGCACGGCGAGCTGATGATGCTCGGCGCCTACACGGCCTACGTGATGCAGCAGATCCTGCCGCAGCACATCACCGCGGCGACGCTGCTGTCGGTGCCGATGGCGTTCGTGGTCGCCGGCGTCGCCGGCGTCGCGATCGAGCGCGGCATCGTGCGCTTCCTCTACGGCCGGCCCCTCGAAACGCTGCTCGCCACCTTCGGCCTGTCGCTGATCCTGCAGCAGCTGGTGCGCAGCGTGTTCTCGCCGCTGAACCGCTCGGTGTCGACGCCCGAGTTCATGAGCGGCTCGTGGGTCGTCAACGACGCGCTGTCGCTGACCTGGAACCGCCTGTACATCGTCGCCTTCATGCTGCTGGTGTTCGTGGCGCTGCTGCTGGTGCTCAAGCGCACCTCGCTGGGCCTGAAGGTGCGCGCGGTCTCGCAGAACCGCGCCATGGCGCGCGCCATGGGCGTGCGCACCGAATGGATCGACGCGCTGACCTTCGGCCTCGGCTCCGGCGTCGCCGGCGTCGCCGGCGTGGCGCTGTCGCAGCTCACCAACGTCGGCCCGAACCTCGGCCAGAGCTACATCATCGATTCGTTCATGGTGGTCGTGTTCGGCGGCGTCGGCAGCCTGTGGGGCACGCTGATCAGCGGCATGTCGCTCGGGGTCGTCAGCAAGCTGCTCGAACCCTACGCCGGCGCGGTGATGGCGAAGATTCTCGTGCTGCTGTTCCTGATCCTCTTCATCCAGCGCCGGCCGCGGGGCCTGTTCCCGCAGAAGGGCCGCGCCGCGGAAGGTTGACGATGACGCAATCCAAGAGCCTGCTCGGCACGCTGTGGACGGAACGCGGCAGCCGCGCGTTCTACGCGGTGCTGCTGCTCGCCGCCGTACTGGTGCCGGTCCTCAATCTCGGCGTCGCCGAAAGCTCGGCGCTGCACGTGCCGACCTACACCGTCGCCCTGCTCGGCAAGTACCTGTGCTACGCGCTGCTGGCGATCGCCGTCGATCTGGTCTGGGGTTACTGCGGCATCCTCAGCCTCGGCCATACGGCGTTCTTCGCGCTCGGCGGCTACGCCATGGGCATGTACCTGATGCGGCAGATCGGCACGCGCGGCGTCTACGGCGATCCGCTGCTGCCGGACTTCATGGTGTTCCTCAACTGGAAGGAACTGCCGTGGTTCTGGCACGGCATGGACACGTTCTGGTTCGCGATGCTGATGGTGCTGCTGGTGCCGGGCCTGCTGGCCTATGCCTTCGGCTGGTTCGCCTTCCGCTCGCGCGTCACCGGCGTGTACCTGTCGATCATCACCCAGGCGCTGACCTACGCGCTGCTGCTCGCCTTCTTCCGCAACGAGATGGGCTTCGGCGGCAACAACGGCCTCACCGACTTCAAGGACCTGCTCGGCTTCGATCTGCAGAAACCCGGCGTGCGCGTCGCGCTGTTCCTCGCCTCGGCGCTCGCGCTGGGCCTCGCCTACGCCGCCTGCCGCGCGGTGATCGCCTCGCGCCTCGGCCGCGTCATCGAAGCGGTGCGCGATGCCGAGAGCCGCACGCGCTTCATCGGCTACCGCGTCGAGAACGTGAAGCTCTGGGTGTGGGTGTTCTCGGCGCTGCTCGCGGCCGTCGCCGGCGCGCTGTACGTGCCGCAGGTCGGCATCATCAACCCGAGCGAATTCGCGCCGATCGGCGCCATCGAGATCGTCGTGTGGGTCGCCGTCGGCGGCCGCGGCACGCTGTACGGCGCCGCGCTCGGCGCGCTGCTCGTCAACTACGCGAAGACCTGGTTCACCGGCGCGCTGCCCGAGGTCTGGCTGTTCGCGCTCGGCGGACTGTTCGTCGGCGTGACGCTGTTCCTGCCGCAGGGCATCGTCGGCCTGATCGCGCAGCTGCAGGCGCGTCTCAGGAGACCGGCGCCGCCGAAGGAGGCTTCGGCATGAGAGGCACCCAGCGGCAATACCTGGGCCGTCGTTCGTCGCAGCCGAAGGTCGACATCGCCAACAACATCATCCTGTACGTCGAGGACGTCAGCGTCAGCTTCGATGGCTTCAGGGCGCTCAACCATCTGAACCTCTACATCGAGGTCGGCGAGCTGCGCTGCATCATCGGTCCGAACGGCGCCGGCAAGACGACGATGATGGACGTGATCACCGGCAAGACGCGCCCCGACAGCGGCTCGGCCTGGTTCGGCCAGACCATCGACCTGCTGACGCTCAGCGAGCCGGAGATCGCGCAGGCCGGCATCGGCCGCAAGTTCCAGAAGCCGACGGTGTTTCCGAACCACACGGTGTTCGAGAACCTCGAACTGGCGATGGCCGGCACGCGCTCGCCGTGGCGGCTGCTGGTCGCGCGGCTCGACGGCGAACAGCTCGACCGCATCGCCGAGGTGTTGAGAACGATCGGCCTCGCCGATCGCCGCGACGCCATCGCCGGCAGCCTGTCGCACGGCCAGAAGCAGTGGCTGGAGATCGGCATGCTGCTGATGCAGGACCCGCAGCTGCTGCTGGTCGACGAGCCGGTCGCCGGCATGACGCCGCAGGAAACGGAGCGCACCGCCGAGCTGCTGGTGTCGCTGGCCGGAACACGCTCGGTCGTCGTCGTCGAACACGACATGGATTTCGTGCGTTCGATCGCGCGCACGGTGACGGTCCTGCACGAGGGCAGCGTGCTCGCCGAGGGCAGCATCGACGACGTGCAGGCGAATCCGCGTGTCGTCGAAGTCTATCTGGGCGAGTGATGACGATGAGCGAAGCCAGCAACCTTCTGCAGATCCGCTCGCTCAACCAGTTCTATGGCGGCAGCCACACGCTCTGGGATGTCAGCCTCGACGTCGCGCGCGGCTCCATCACCTGCCTCATGGGTCGCAACGGCATGGGCAAGACCACCCTGCTGCGTTGCGTGATGGGCCTGGTGCCGGCGACGTCCGGCGAGATCGTCTACGACGGCGGCACCGATCTACGCAAACTCGGCGCCGAGCAGCGCGCCGCGCTCGGCATCGGCTTCGTGCCGCAGGGCCGCGAGATCTTCAGCCAGCTCAGCGTGGAGGAGAACCTGCGCATGGGCCTGATCGCCAAACGCGAACGCCCGGCCGACGCGCTCGACCGCGTCTACGCGACGTTCCCGGTGCTCAAGCAGATGCTGCGCCGCCGCGGCGGCGATCTCTCCGGCGGCCAGCAGCAGCAGCTGGCGATCGGCCGCGCGCTGCTGCTGCAGCCGCAATTGCTGATCCTCGACGAGCCCTGCGAAGGCATCCAGCCGAACATCGTGCACGAGATCGGCGATTTGCTGCTCCGCCTCAACCTCGAGACCGGCCTGACCGTGCTGATCGTCGAGCAGAAGCTGCCGTTCGCACGCCGCGTCGCCAGCGAATTCCGCGTGCTCGACAAAGGCCGCCTCGTCGCCGGCGGGCCGATCGCCGGACTCAGCGACGAGATCGTCAGGCAGCACCTCACGGTGTGAGGCCACTCAGTCGCGGCAGCAGCCTTCGCCGCTCTCGATCGTCAGGCAGTCCTTCTTGTCCGCCAGCCACTTCATGCCGGTCGCGGCGCCGTCGCTGGCGCCGATCGATGCGCTGCTGCCATTGCGCTCGAAGTCGATGTGGTCGCCGGCCGCGCGGCCTTCGTAGCGCGTCTCGCCGTCGAGCGTGCGGATCTTCACGCGGTCGTGGTCGCCGCTCGCCGCCGGATCGAGCCAGGTGCTTCCGGCCCGCTCCAGCGGCCGAACCAGAACTGCAGCGCCGGGCGCATCGAATCGACGGGCACGGCCGGCGGCGCGGCCGGCGCCTGCGCGGCTTCGGGCAGCGGCTTCGGGCAGCGGCGCCGGCCCGGCATCGTCGTGCTGCTGGCGACATCCCGCCGCCGCCAGCGCCGCGAAGCCGCACATCACGATCCCGTTCGCCGTCCTCGTCATCGTCTCCGCGAACGGAGGCCGCCGCTTGAACGGCCGGTGAAGCGCGCGGGCGGCGGGAAACTTCGACATCCGCGCCGCGTTCCGGCATGCTCGCGCCCGCCGCCGGGCGCGGCATTCAGATAGTGGTCAGAGCGCGCCTTTAAGCTGGCCGCAGCCGCGACGGCGGCGAGAAAGTGATGGCCTTCCCCCGGAGGAACGATGGCGGAGCGTGAGCACGCGGCTGCGGCGGTGAATCTGCTGCGCGAGCGGCTGGCCAGCGGCCGGCTGCTGCCGGCGCGCCGTGCCCTGCACGCGCTGAACCCCTCCGAGATCGCCGACCTGCTCGAGTCGCTGCCGCCGCGGCAGCGCGCCATCGTCTGGAACATGGTCAGCCCCGAGGACGACGGCGAGGTGCTGCTGCATCTCGGCGAGGACGTGCGCGACGAGCTGATCAAGCAGATGGACGTCAACGAGCTGGTCGCCGCCGCCGAAGAGCTCGACATCGACGACCTCGCCGACTTCATCGAGCATCTGCCCGAAACCGTCACCCAGCAGGTCCTGAAGGCGCTCGACGCCGACGACCGCGCGCGCCTCGAATCGGTGCTGGCCTACGAGCCGGACACCGCCGGCGGCCTGATGAACACCGACACGGTGACGGTGCGGCCGGACGTGACGCTCGACGTCGTGCAGCGCTATCTGCGCCTGCGCGGCGAGCTGCCGTCGCACACCGACGCGCTGTTCGTGGTCGACCGCTACGCGCACTATCTCGGCGCGCTGCCGCTGGCGGCGATCCTCACGCGCGCGCCGGACGAGCTCGTCTCCGGCGTGATGGAGCGCGATCGCGAAACGATGCCGGCGACGATGAAGGAAGAACAGGTCGCGCAGCGTTTCGAGCACGCCGACCTCGTGTCGGCGCCGGTGCTCGACGAGCGCAACCGCCTGATCGGCCGCATCACGATCGACGACGTGGTCGACGTCATCCGCCGCGAATCCGAGCACAAGCTGATGTCGATGGCCGGCCTCGACGAGGACGAGGACATCTTCGCGCCGGTGCGCGGCGCGGCGAAGCGGCGCGCGATCTGGCTCGGCATCAACCTGCTGACGGCCTTTCTCGCATCCTCGGTCGTCGATCTGTTCGAGGGCTCGATCAGCAAGGTCGTCGCCCTCGCCGTGCTGATGCCCGTCGTGGCCAGCATGGGCGGCATCGGCGGCAGCCAGACGCTGACCCTGATGATCCGCGGCCTCGCGCTCGGCCAGATCGGCTGGCACAACTGGCAGCCGCTGCTGCGCAAGGAACTGGCGGTCGCCGCCGTCAACGGCGTGCTGTGGGCGCTCGTCGTCGGCACGACGGCCTGGATCTGGTTCCACAGTCCGCTGCTGGCGCTGGTCGTCGGCATGGCCATCGTCATCAACCAGACCATCGCCGCGCTGGCCGGCATCTTCGTGCCGCTGACCCTGAAGAAATTCGGCGTCGACCCGGCGCTCGCCGGCAGCGTGATCCTGACCACCTTCACCGACGTCTGCGGCTTCTTCAGCCTGCTGTCGCTGGGCACGCTGATCCTGCTGTGAGCCTTGTCTCCCCCTCCCCACGGACGTGGGGAGGGGTTGGGGTGAGGGGCGACCGGCAAAGCGCATCGCTCGTTCGAGCCACCCCTCCCCTTTCCCTCTCCCCTTGTCCAGGGGCAGAGGCAATGGCATCACACCCAGATTTCGTTGACCGGATCGGCGACGCGCCACAAGTACCAGCTGGCGACGGTCCGATACGGCGCCCATTTCCTGACGATCCTCAGCGTGCGCGTGTCCGACACCGGCCGGCCCCTGTTGTAGAGCATGGCGACGCCGCGGCGCAGGCCGACGTCGTCCATCGCGAACAGGTCCAGGCGGCCGAGCGCGAACATCAGGAACATCTCGGCGGTCCAGCGGCCGACGCCGGGCAGCGCGTCGAGCAACTCGATCGCCGCTTCATCGTCGAGCCGGGCCAGCGCCTCGAAGTCTAGCGTGCCGGCGTCGGCGGCTTCGCCGAGCGCCTTCAGCCACCTGGCCTTGGCGTTCGACAGGCCATAGGTGCGCAGCTGCTCGTGCGTCGCCGCCGCGAGCAGCAGCGGCGTGATGGCGGTCGCCGCGCCGATGCCGGCCATCAGGCGCGCCTGGATGGTGTCGGCCGCCTTGCTCGACAGCTGCTGGCTGATGATCGAGGAGCACAGCGTATGGAAGGGATCGCGCGCCTTCGCGCCGAGCGTGCACGGCCCGTGCCTGACGATGACCTCGGCCATCACCGGGTCGACCTCGGCGAGATGCTGCTCGGCAGCGCGGATCTGATCGCGGATACGCGGCATGTAAGCCCTCCCTCTGAAGATCGTCGCCAGGGACGGCGACGGCTGGCGCAGGCCGGCCGCCTCGCGCCGCGGGCGCGCACGAACGGCGCAGGATGCGCATAATCCCACAAACCTTTTCTGCAGCGGAAAGCCCGTGCTCTTCACGTTCTTCTTCACCCTGCGCGCGGCCGGCGTCAAGGCCAGTCTCAGCGAATTCCTGATGCTGCTGGAGGCGCTGTCCAGGCATGTGGCGATCTTCTCGCTCGACGACTTCTATCATCTGTCGCGCGCCGCGCTGGTCAAGGACGAGTCGCAGTACGACCGCTTCGACCGCGCCTTCGCCGCGTACTTCAAGGGCATCGAGGCGATCACCGGCGAGCTGTTCGGTTCGATTCCGGAAGAATGGCTGCGCCTGCAGGCGCAGAAGCACCTGACGCCGGAGGAGATGGAAAAGATCCAGGCGCTCGGCGGCCTCGACAAGCTCATGGAGACGCTCAAGCAGCGCCTCGAAGAACAGAAGGGGCGCCACGAAGGCGGCAACAAGTGGATCGGCACCGGCGGCACCAGCCCCTTCGGCCACGGCGGCTACAACCCGGAGGGCATCCGCATCGGCGGGCCCGGCGGCCAGAAGAAGGCTGTCAAGGTATGGGAGAAGCGCGACTTCCGCAATCTCGACGACAGCGTCGAGCTCGGCACGCGCAACATCAAGATCGCCCTGCGCCGCCTGCGCCGCTTCGCCCGCGAGGGCGCGCCCGACATGCTCGACATCGACGACACCATCAGCTCGACGGCGCGCAACGCCGGCTGGCTCGACATCAAGATGGTGCCGGAGCGCCGCAACGCCGCCAAGGTGCTGCTGTTCCTCGACGTCGGCGGCTCGATGGACCCGCACATCAAGGTCTGCGAGGAGCTGTTCAGCGCCGCCAAGACCGAGTTCAAGCACCTCGAATACTTCTACTTCCACAACTTCATCTACGAGTCGGTGTGGAAGGACAATGCGCGCCGCCACAGCGAGCGCATCCCCGTCTTCGACGTGCTGCACAAGTACACGCCGGACTACAAGGTCGTGTTCGTCGGCGACGCGACCATGAGCCCCTACGAGATCATCCATCCGGGCGGCAGCGTCGAGCACTGGAACGAGGAGGCCGGCGCGGTCTGGTTCAAGCGCGTGGCCGCGCAGTTCCCGCACCTCGTCTGGATCAATCCGGAGAGCGAGGATCGCTGGGATTACACCTCGTCGATCAAGGTCACCAACGAACTGCTCGGCGAGGGCCGCATGTTCCCCATGACCCTGTCCGGCCTCGAGGCGGCGATGCGGCGCCTGACGCACTGACGCGGCGCGCCGCCGCCTGCCGCTACAATCCCCGGACCGCCGCACGAGACGATCGACTTGAAACCCTGGACTCGCCGCTTCCTGCAACGCTGGCTGATCACCGGCTTCTTCGCGTTTGCGCTGATCGTGCTGCTCGGCAACCGCTGGGTTATCAACAGCACCGATTCATACATCTACCGCGACTGGGCGCTGATGCCGGCGAACGACGTCGGCGTCGTGCTCGGCACCAGCAAGTACATGGAGAACGGCAAGCCGAGTCCGGAATTCCGCGGCCGCATCCAGGCCGCCGCCGAGCTGTACCGCAACGGCAAGATCAAGCATCTGATCGTCAGCGGCGCCAATCCGGACGAAAGCTACAACGAGCCGCGCGCCATGCGCCGCGAGCTGGTCAAGGAAGGCGTGCCGGATGCGGCGATCACCATGGACTTCGCCGGTTTCCGCACCCTGGATTCGATCGTGCGCGCCGAAGCCGTGTTCGGTCTCAGGCACTTCACCGTCATCACGCAGCGCTATCACAGCTACCGCACCGTGTTCATCGGCCGCAAGCTGGGCCTCAAGGTGGTGGCCTACATCGCGCCGGCGACCAGCGACGGCGGCTACGGCAGCCGCAATCCGCCGCGTGAGGTGTTCGCGCGCGTCAAGGCGATTCTCGACATCTTCCTGCTCAGCACCGAGCCGAAGTTCCTCGGCGAGCCCGAGCACATCGAGCTCAATCCCCAGGACAGCGACACGCCGACCGCGCCGCTGCCGGCACCTTCGGAAAGCAGCAGCCGCAACGCGCCGAGCAGCTGAGCGGCGGGCAAAAAGAGGGCCAGCTTGCGCTGGCCCATCGCCCCCACGATCGGACGGCCCCCGCCGTCCGCACGCAGCCCCCCGGATCTATCGAAAAAGTGCGTGCGCGCGACCCGTCGCGACGATGGGCTCGAGTGTCGTTTTGCAGGGTTCGTCGGCCCGGTGCGGCACGGTGCTGATGGCGCGCTCCTCTGAATTGTCTTGACGGCGGCATTGAACACCGCCGGCGTCCGCGTCGAAGCGGACGATGCGTCGCAGTATGGACAGCTTACGCGCCGGCCCCGTCACCTTGGGAAGGGCTTTCGCTACCGCTCATCGGAATGTGCGGCGCAACATCGCCGCCGCGCTGCGACGCAGCACGTGGGTCAGCGAAGGTCGCCGTGTCCGTACTCGGCGAGCAGCGCCTGCAGCGGCGCGCGCCAGGCATCGCCGCGCACGAGCAGGGTCAGCGGCATGCGGCGGCGCGTGAGATCGTCGAGCGATAGCGCCATCTCGGCGCGCACGGCGTGCACCGCCTCGGCATGGACGAAGGGTGCGTCGGCGGCGATGCGCTGCGCGAGGCGGCGGTCCCGCTGGATCAGCGCAGCGATCGCCGAGATGCCGCAGCCGTGGCGCAGCGTCAGCCAGCGCGCCGCTTCGAGATCGACGCCGATCGCCGCCAGTTCGGCGATCGCGCTGGCCTGCCAGCTCTCGAAATCCGCGCTCGCCGAGGCCTGCGGCGCGCCGGGCAGCGGCCGCGCCTGCGTCACCGGCTGCGGCGGCCGGCGACCGAGCGCGCGGAACACCGCATCGACGATGCTGATGCTGTCGTGCCGCGAGGTCGTGTACTTGCCGCCGACGTGCATGACCAGATTCGGCTGCGGCTGCAGCACGGTGAACTCGCGCGTCACCGCGGAAAGCGATGCGGCGTCCTCGGCCTGCAGCATGCGCACGCCGGCGAAGCGGGCGATGACGTCGGCTTCCGTCCACCCGATGCCCGGCAGGCCCGCGCGCACGCCCGCCAGCAGGTAGCGCGTCTCCTCGTCGGTCGGCTGTGCCTCGGCCGGCGCCGTCACCGTCGACTCCGTCGTGCCGACCAGGGTGCGGCCGTACCAGGGGATCACGAAGAACACGCGGCCGTCGCTCGCGGTCAGCAGGAAGGCCTCGTTGCAGCCGGCGATCGCCGGCAGCACCAGGTGCGTGCCCTTGACCAGCTTGACCTTCGGCGCCGCGGCACCGAGCAGGCCCGGCGCCCAGGGCCCGGCGGCGTTGACCACGACTTTGGCGCGCACCGTCAGCGGCGCGCCGGTGACGCGGTCCTCGAGCTCGGCGCCGCAGACCTTGCCCTCCGCCTCGATCAGCGCGCGCGCCGCGACGCGATTGGCGCAGACCGCGCCGCAGGCCTGCGCGGCCGCGGTCACCATCAGCGTCATGCGCGCGTCGTCCTCCTGGCAGTCGCCGTAGCGAAAGCCGCCGAGCAGCTTCTGCGGATCGACGAAGGGATACTCGGCGAGCATCTGCCGTGCGCTGTAGTGCCGGTGCGGCCGCACCGGCCGGCTGCCGAGCGCCAGCAGGTCATAGAGGAACAGGCCCGCCGACACCAGGAACGGACTGGCGCGCGGGCCTTTCCACATCGGCAGGATGAAGTTCAGCGGCCGCACCAGATGCGGCGCGATGCGGTACAGCGTGCGGCGCTCCTTGAGCGCATGCCGCACGAGCGCGAATTCGTAGTTCTCGAGGTAGCGCAGGCCGCCGTGGATCAGCTTGCTCGACGCCGACGACGTGCCGCTGCCCCAGTCGTTCTTCTCGATGAGCGCCACCGACAGGCCGCGGCTGGCCGCATCGTAGGCGGTCCAGGCGCCGTAGATGCCGCCGCCGATGACGAGCACGTCGAACTCGCGCGCGGCGAGTTCGGCGGGATTGCGGATCAGAGGAAACCCAGTGGACATCGCAACTCCATGCAAGCTCGGCGGGAACCGTCCCGGCGGATCGAGCGACGGCGCGGCCGTGCCCTCGCATCCGCGCATGTGTCAGGGCACGCGCACCCGTCCCGGCAAGCGCCTATTTGTGAATCTTCTCGATGTCGAAGTGACCCTTCGGCTGCTTGTGCAGCCAGAGATAGGTCTGTGCGATGCGCGCCGGATCGAAGCGCGTGCCGGCCTGCAGGATGCCGTACACGGTGACGGTGGCGACGTGCAGGCCGTGCGCGCCGAGCTCCTGCGCCAGCGTGTAGGTCAGCGAACGCAGCGCCGCCTTGCCGAGCGACAGCGAGGCGTACTTCATGGCCGGTTCGTAGGCGAAGCCGCCGCCGCTGAACAGGATCGTGCCCTTCTTGGCCTTGATCATGGCCGGCGCCACCTCCTTGGCGGCGACCAGCGCGCCGGCCACGTTGACGCGGAATTCCTCGATCAGCCGGTCGGTCGAGATCTGCGTCGGCGTCTCGAGGTGGGCGGCGGCGGCGTTGTAGATCAGCACCGCGGGGTCGCCGAAATCATCGCGCGCGGCGTCGAGACCCTGCTTCAGCGAAATCTCGTCGCCGGCGTCCGCCGCATAGGCGGCGACGGCACGGCCGGTCTTGCGCGACAGCTCGGAGCACAGCTCGCGCAGCTTCGACGGGCCGCGCGCCAGCAGCACGATGTCATGGCCTTCGCCGGCAAAGGCCTCGGCGAGCGCCGCGCCGATGCCCGGCCCCGCGCCGACGATGAAGCAGACGGGACGACGCTCGATCTTGGCCTTCTTGCGCGGAGCGGGACTGCGTGCGGTCATTGCGGCGTGCCTCGGCTTCTTGTCGTGCGCATATGATAAGCATGCAGCGTACCGGCGGACGGCCGGACGCCCTGGCTGCATGAGGCATGCCTGCTACATTGGATCATTCTCCGCTTCTCCTCGCACCATGAACGACTCCCATTCGCTGCTCGGCCAGTTGAAGATCGACCGCGGCCCGGACCAGGCGCCTTCCGGCTCGCGCTGGCCGTGGGCGGTCGGCGCCCTCGTCATCGTCGTCGCGGTGCTGGCCTTGCTGTATGTCATGCGCGACCGCGGCGTGCCGGTGACGGTCGCCACGGCGGCGCCGGTCGCCGGCGGCGGTGCCGCCGGTGGCGTGTCCATGCTCGACGCGTCGGGCTACGTCGTCGCGCGCCGCCAGGCGACGGTGTCGGCGAAGATCACCGGCAAGCTGCAGGAGCTGTACATCGAGGAAGGCCAGCGCGTGCGCGAGGGCGAGGTCATGGCGCGCCTCGACGATTCGAACGCGCGCGCCGAGCTGCTGCGCGCGCAGGCCAATCTCGCCGCCGCCCGCGCCGCGTTCGCCAACATCAAGCCGATCTACGAGCGCGACCGGAAGCAGGCCACCGCCGGCTTCATCAGCGCCGCCGCGCTGGACAACAGCAAGGCCAACTACGAGGCGCAGCAGTACGCGCTGCAGGTGGCCGAGGCCAATCTGGCGATCGCGCAGCGCAATCTCGACGACACCGTGGTGCGCGCGCCGTTCGCCGGCGTGGTGACGACCAAGGCGGCGCAGCCGGGTGAGATCGTCTCGCCGCTGTCGGCCGGCGGCAGCTTCACGCGCACCGGCGTCGGCACGCTGGTCGACATGGACTCGCTGGAGGTCGAAGTCGATGTCAACGAGAACTTCATCAACCGCGTGCGCGCCGGCGGCCCGGCCACCGTGCGCCTCAACGCATACCCGGACTGGGACATCCCGGCCGAGGTCATCGCCGTGATTCCGACCGCCGATCGCAGCAAGGCGACGGTCAAGGTGCGCGTCGGCTTCAAGGAAAAGGACCCGCGCATCCTGCCGGAGATGGGCGCGCGCGTGTCCTTCCTCACCGACGCCAAGGGCGAGGCGCCGGCGGCGCGCGGCGGCGTCAGCCTGCCGAAGGCCGCGGTGCAGAGCGGCAGCGGCGTCGACCAGGGCGTCGTCTACGTGCTGCGCGAGGATCACGTCGAGCGCCGCGCGGTGCGCCTCGGCGCCGCCGGCGCCGCGGATCAGGTGCTCGTGCTGTCCGGCCTCGCGCCGGGCGAGCGCGTCGCGATCGGCGACGCGGCCCTGCTCAAGGACGGTGTGAAGGTGCGCGTGGCGCGGCCCTGAACACAGGGCGCCGTATCGCACAAGACGCGGCTGCCGCGGCTTGGTGGATTCACCGGCAGCGCGGGCGGCGTGAAACGGCTAGATTGCCGGGACGGCGCGCGAGGCAGCGGCCGCCTCATCGATGTCATCGGCTGGCAAGCAGCGCGGGGGCTGCGGATCATGGGCATGATCGTTTCGCTGAAGAAAGTCGCCAAGCGCTACACGCGCGGCAAGGAAACCGTCGAGGTTCTGCACAGCCTGGACCTCGGCATCGAGCAGGGCGATTTCGTCGCGCTGATGGGCCCGTCCGGCTCCGGCAAGACCACGCTGCTGAACCTGATCGGCGGTCTCGACCGGCCGAGCGAGGGCGAAGTCGTGGTCGCCGGCGAGCACATCGACCGGCTTTCCGGCGCCGCGCTGGCGCGCTGGCGCGCGCGCAACGTCGGCTTCGTCTTCCAGTTCTACAACCTGATGCCGATGCTTTCGGCGCAGGGCAACGTCGAGCTGCCGCTGCTGCTGACCAAGCTGTCGGCCGCGCAGCGCCGCAAGAATGCGCAGACCGCGCTGACCGTCGTCGGCCTCGCCGACCGCGCCCGGCACAAGCCGAGCGAACTGTCGGGCGGCCAGCAGCAGCGCGTCGCCATCGCCCGCGCCCTGGTCGCCGATCCGACGCTGCTGGTCTGCGACGAGCCGACCGGCGACCTCGACCGCAAGACCGCCGACGAAATCCTCGGTCTGCTGCAGACGCTCAATCGCGACTACGGCAAGACCATCGTCATGGTCACGCACGATCCCAAGGCGGCGGAGTTCGCCAAGCGCCAGCTGCACATGGACAAGGGCACGCTGGTACCGGGAAACATGCCGTGAATGGCATGTTTCCCCAGCCTGCGCCCGGCCGGGGAGCGCTCGCGGCGGTGAGGCATGGCGCCACGTCATGCCGAATGTCGCGAACGCCGGGCCGGGACTCGTCCGAGAACTGCAGTGGCGCCCTGGACGGCGCCACCGCACTGTGGAGAACGCGATGAAGTATTTCCCCTTCCTCTGGGCGACGCTGTGGCGCAAGAAGGCGCGCACGATCTTCACGCTGCTGTCGATCGTCATCGCCTTCCTGCTGTTCGGCATGCTGCAGGGCGTCAATGCCGCGTTCCAGCTCGGCGTCGACAACGCCAACGTCAATCGCCTGATCGTCACCAGCCGCATCTCGCTCACCGAGGCGCTGCCGATCTCGCAGCGGCAGCAGATCGAGGCGGTGCCGGGCGTGGCCGGCGTGGCACATGCGAGCTGGTTCGGCGCGTATTACCAGGAGCAGAAGAACTTCATCTTCGCGGCGCCGGTCGAGATCGACGACTACCTGCACGTCGTGCCCGAGGTGAAGATCGCTCCCGAGCAGGTCGCCGCACTGAAGCAGAACCGCAGCGGCCTCATCGTCGGCGCCGAGACCATGAAGAAGTACGGCTGGAAGATCGGCGACCGCATTCCCCTGCACTCGACGATCTGGGTCAACAAGTACGACGGCACCTCGGACTGGAAGTTCGACATCGTCGGCGTCTACGAATTCCCGAGCGACCGCTCGCAGGAGAACGGCGCCTTCTTCAACTACGCGCTGTTCGACGAGGCGCGCACCTTCGGCGCCGGCACCGTCGGCTGGTGGATCGTCTCGATCAAGGACCCGAACCAGTCGGCGCAGATCGCGGCGCAGATCGACAAGCTGTTCGAGAACTCGCAGGACGAAACCAAGTCGCAGAGCGAGAAGGAATTCACGCAGTCCTTCCTCAAGCAGTTCGGCGACATCAACTTCATCGTCAAGGCCATTCTCGGCGCGGTGTTCTTCACCCTGCTGTTCCTGACCGGCAACACCATGATGCAGTCGGTGCGCGAGCGCATCCCGGAGCTGGCCGTGCTCAAGACCCTGGGCTTCTCGGACGGCAAGGTGACGCTGCTGGTGCTCGCCGAGTCGCTGCTGCTGTGCCTCATCGCCGCGGCGCTGGGCCTGCTGCTCGCCGACCTGATCTTTCCCTTGCTCAAGGACACCATCGGCGTGGTCAAGCTGCCGACCCGCGTGCTGGTCAGCGGCGGTCTGATCGCCGTGCTGCTGGCGCTGGCAACCGGCGGCCTGCCGGCGCTGCGCGCGCAGCGCCTGGTCATCGTCGACGCGCTGGCCGGCCGCTGAGGAGAACCGCATGTTCAAGCAGACCTACGCGATCACGGTGATGAACCTGCGGGCGATCCCGCAGCGCCTCGGCACTTCGTCGGTCATCGTCATCGGCATCGCCGGCGTGGTCGCCGTGCTGGTGTCGGTGCTGGCGATGGCCGCCGGTTTCCACAAGACCGTCGCCAACAGCGGCCGCGCCGACCGCGCCATCGTCCTGCGCGGCGGCTCGCAGGCCGAGATCAACAGCTCGATCGCGCGCGACAACCTGCTGACCATCCTCGACGCGCCGGGCGTGCAGAAGGACGCCAGCGGCAAGCCGGTCGGCTGCGGCGAGCTGGTGACGGTGGTCAACCTGCCGAAGATCGACGACGGCAACCTGTCGAACGTCACCCTGCGCGGCAGCTGCCCGCAGCTGCCGGCGCTGCGGCCGGAGCTGAAGATTGTCGAGGGCCGCATGTTCCAGCCGGCGGTGCGCGAGCTGATCGTCGGCGCCGGCGCCGCCAAGCAGTTCGCCGGCATCACGCTCGGCAGCCACATCGGCTTCAAGGAATCGGACTGGACCGTGGTCGGCATCTTCACGACCGGCGGCGACGCGCACGATTCGGAGCTGATCGCCGACGCCGACACCGTGCAGTCGGCGTTCCGTCGCTCGCTGTTCCAGTCGGTCACGGCGCTGCTGACCTCGCCGGATGCCTTCGACGGCTTCAAGGACGCGCTGACCACCAACCCGACGCTGACCGTCGACGTGAAGCGCGAGCCCGAGTACTACGCCGAGCAGTCGAAGCAGCTCACCAAGCTGCTCAACTTCATCGCCTACTTCGTCGGCGGCATCATGGCGGTCGGCGCCATGTTCGGCGCGCTCAACACCATGTACTCGGCGGTTTCGGCCCGGGCCCGCGAGATCGCCACGCTGCGCGCCATCGGCTTCGGCGCCGGCCCCGTGGTGTTCTCGGTGTTCGCCGAGTCCCTGCTGCTGGCCCTGCTCGGCGGCGCGATCGGCGCGGCGCTGTCCTGGGCCTTCTTCAACGGCAACGTGGTCAGCACGCTCGGCGACAATTTCAGCCAGGTGGTGTTCCGCCTGACGGTGACGCCGGCGCTGATCCTGTCGGGCATCTGGCTGGCGCTGTTCATCGGCCTGCTCGGCGGCCTGTTCCCGGCGATCCGCTCGGCGCGGCTGCCGATCATCGACGCCCTGCGCGCGCAATGAGCCGGCGATGAGCGCGGAACTGTCGCCGGCGGCGATGCGCGAACGCTTCGTGGCGCGGGCGACGGCCAAGTTCGCGCGCAACGTGCCGGACTTCGTCGCCCTGCAGCGGCTGGTCGCCGCCAACGGCGGCCGCTTCCACAACGACCACGGCGCGATCCGCACCGCCGATCCGCAGCTGCGCGCGCTGTTCGTGCGCGCGGCACGCGCCTTCGGCCTGCATCGCGACCGCAGTTACATGTTCCCCGCCAAGAAGCTGAAGTCGTTCGATCTGCAGGCGATCGGCGAGGACGCCGGCGCGTTCAAGATCTTCGTCTCCGAAGTCGACCTCGAGGCGTTCCCGGACGAAGTGGCAGCGCTGATCCGCGAGGACGGTCGCGCCCAGGCCGCGGCCGTCGACCACGCGCCGCTGCTCGCCCTGCTCGAGAAATTCGAAACGCACGGCCGGCTCGCCGAAGCCGACGCCGAGGCGCTGATCGCGCACGTCGTCGATCGGCTGATGCAGCGCAACGGCCCGCCGCTGGCGCGCGCCACGCTCGAAGCCGTGGCGCGCGTGTCCGGCGAGGCGGCGAGCGCGCTGGCGCTCGGGCCGGACTTCAATCACGTGACGATCGACGTGCGCGCCGCCAATTTCCCGGGCATCGACGCGATGGCCGAAGCGATGCGCGCCGCCGGCTTCCGCATGCTGCCGGCGATCCAGGGCGCGCCCGGCTCGCCGCTGCGCCAGACGGCGACCCTGGCCGCGACCATGGAAACCGCCGTGCGTGAGGCCGACGGCCGCCTCGGCGTGGCACAGACCGAGAAACAGTTCGTCGAGATCATCGAGCGCAGCCAGGCGCGCGACGGCGACGGCGCGCCGCTGTGGACGCAGGACGGCGCGCCGCTGATCTTTCGCCACTTCCTCGCCGCCAACGCCGAGAAGATCTTCGACGCGGCGTCGACCAGGCTGCCGTCCGCGACCTGAGGGCGGCCGGCCGCCGCGTCGACAGTCGCGGCTCAGCACTGTCGTCTGGTGCGCAATCGGTCGGCAAGCTGCACGCGCCGGGGCACGCGGCGCGGTCCGCGGCTGCGCCTGCGGTCAAATCACCGCTTCGAAAATCTCCAGCTGCGGATGACCGAGGTAGATGCCCTTGGTGTCGCCGGCATTGCGGTGCGCCATGCGGAACGCCTCCGAGCGCGTCCACGCCTCGAAGGCTTCGCGCGAATCCCAGGCGGAATGCGAGGCGAACAGCGTGTGATCGTCGGCGCCCGGTCCGCGCAGCAGATGGAAGTGGCGGAAGCCCGGCACGCCATCGAGATGGCTGTCGCGGTTCTTCCACACGGCGACGAAATCGTCCTCGCGGCCCTTGGCGATCCTGAAACGGTTCATGGCGATGAACATGCGCGGCTCCTCGTGGCGGGTCGTCGACTTTAGCAAACGGCGGCCTATTCACTGTCCCGCCGTCGGCCGCCCGGAACGCGCCGCGACGGCGTCGCCGCACTGCCCAAAAAAGGGGCCGGGAGCACGCTCCCGAACCCTGCCAAAACAGCCGTCCGGAGAGAGAGTGGAGGCTGTCACGCGATAACCGATTCCGAAGGGGGCGCGCCGCGCGCGCCAGATGCCTGCCCGCAGTTTGATGTCACTACTATGACGTCGGATGGCGGACACGACAAGCGGCCGCGCGCGCCGTGGCACATGCCGAGCGGGACGGGAAGTGCGGCGGCGCGCGGCGCCGCCTCGCTTCAGCTCAGCGCATCCTCGTTGCGCACGACAGGACGGCTCTCGCGCGTGGCGCGCAGCACCTTGTCCGGCTCCGAGGCGTCGACGATCTCGATGTAATCCGTGTGTACGGCCTTGATCGTGGCGACGAACGGGAAGCCGGCCAGCGAGGGCACGCGGTAGCTGACGGTGTCACCGGCCTTGAACGTGGCCGGATCGAAATTGAACTCGAAGGGGCACTTCTCACCTTCTTTGGCGTTGGGATCCATGGCGCGTTCTCCTCTTTTTCCTGCGTCGGCATCATACGCTTATCGTCGCGCGGCGTCGCCGCGAAGACCGGCGTTCAGCGCCGCGCCACGGAGCTGCGGCATGATGCGGATCATCACGCGACGACGGCGCCGACAGTTGCGGCCGCGACGGCAAAAAGAGGAAGGTTCACCCATGGCTTCGACGCAGGACGACGACATCCGCACGGTGCTCGCGCAGACGCGGCGCATCGCGGTGCTCGGCATCAAGACCGAGCAGCAGGCCGATCAACCGGCGTTCTATGTGCCGCAGTATCTGGTCGAGGCCGGTCTCGACGTCGTTCCGGTGCCGGTCTACTACCCCGAGGTGACCATGATCCTCGGCCGCCCGGTGTACCGCCGGCTCGTCGACGTTCCCGGACGCATCGATCTGGTCGACGTGTTTCGCCGCGCGGCGGACATTGCGCAGCATCTCGACGATATGCTGGCCGCCAGGCCGAAGGCGGCGTGGTTCCAGCTCGGCATCCGCAACGACGCGGTCGCCGCACGGCTGCGCGCGGCGGGCATCGCCGTCGTGCAGGATCGCTGCCTGATGGTCGAGCACCGGCGTTACGCCGCATGAGCGCGACGCGCATCGAGACATGCGTCGAAGCCGGCGACGCCCTGCGCTTCGAGCACCTGGTGCAGGTCAACGACCTTCGCGACCGGCGCATCGAGACACTGACGCGCGAGCAGCTGTGGCGCGGCCTGCTGCTGCGCGCGCAGACGCCGAAGTTGTTCATTCCCTGGCTCGACGCCGCCGAGGTCGACGCCGCGGCGGACGGTTCATTGACGCGCATCCTGCATTTCGGCGATTTCGCCGTGCGCGACCGCGTGTCGTTCGAAGACCGCCACAGCGTGCACTACGAAGTCGACGACGCGCGCGCCGACACGCGTTTCACGCTGCTGATGCGCATCGAGGAGCCCGCGCCGGACGCATTGTTCGTGCGCTTCACCTACGAAGCGCGTTCGGTCGATCACCATGCGCACAGTCCGCTCGGCGACATGGTGAAAAGCGCGTACCGGCACGCCGACGAGGACACCGTGTTCCGCATCCGCCAGCTCGCCGCCAGCGGCGTGCTCGAAGAGCAGTAGGCGCAAGGCGCCCCATGAAATGAAAAGCCGCCGCGCCTGAGCGGCGTGGCGGCTTCGCTCCGGCGCGGGACGGCGCTATCGCACGTAGATCGCGCCCTGCAAGGTCGAGCCGAGCGGCGTACCGGCGACGCTCGCCAGCGTCGGCTCGATGCGCACCGTGTAGCGGCCAGGATTCACGCCGCGATAGACGAGCACATACGGGTTCTGACCTTGCGTCCACTGACCCTGCGTCGCCGCGCCGCGCTCGTCGATCACGCGAATGCTGCGCGCGGCCGCCTCGGCGCTGGCGTTCTGCGAGAAGCGGAACACGAGGGCCTGTTCGCTCGCCGCCTGTCCGACATACTCGACGCCGAAGTCGCGGCCGGCAGCTTCGCGCCACCACGGCAGCAGCGCGCCGAGCGCGGGTGGCGGTGGCGGACGCACGGCGCGACGCGGCCGTTCGGCCGGATGCGCAGCGGCGACCGGCGCGGCGGCCGCCTCGACGTTCGACGTCGGCGCGGCGGCGACGGGCGCGTCGCCCGCCGCTGGCGGCATGGCTGCCGAGGCCAGTTCGGTGGCTGCCGGCGCAGAGACCGGCGCCTCTGCCGCCGAGGGCGGCGGCGCGGCGGCGACGGGCGACGGCGACCCGCTCCCGGGCGCAGTCTGTTCGGCGCCGGCGGCTGCCGTGGGCGTCGGCGTCGCGGCATCCGCCGCGCCGGCCGGAGCGGCGGACGACGATGGCGATGCACCGGGTGCGGCGGCCGGCGCTGCCGACGCATCGGCGCGCGAGGTGGCAGAGGCCGGCGTCACCGTCCTGGTGCCGTGCGTGGCGGCGAGAATGCCCACCGCGAAGATCGCGGCAATGCCGCCCATCACCATATAGCGCAGCTTGCCGGGACCTCTGTCCAATTCCAGACTGCTCATCGTCTCCTCCTGCGGGCATCGCCAGCGCGGCCCCGCTTGTCATGCCAGTCACCACGCTTTCATCATCAGGACGCCAACCGAACGCCGCCTGACTGCCTAGGGCGTCGGCGCCGACGATCTTCAGTTCGACGCGGTGGTTCAGCTCGCAGCCATCATCCGTCGTGTTGGCGGCGACCGGCTGGATCTCGCCGCAACCCCTTCGCGCTCATGCGCCGACTTGCCGGTCTGCACGTCGCGATCGAGCATTTCCGGGCGCAGGCCGAAATCGCAGTGCTCGCCGCCGAAGTGCCAGAGAGGGCCGAGGCCGGCCGCGAACATCATCGAGCCGGAACCGGACCTGTTCTTGCGCCCGGATAGCTGGACAGACGAGCATGCCGGCGCCGGCGATGCCGTAGAGGGTTCGGCAGCGAGCCGAACGGGAAGTACAGGCCGTAGATCGCGCCGCGGCTTCGTCGACGTCGCGGCCCTGCTCACCCGAGACTTTCGCGTAGCCGAGCTGGAACTCGACCGCGTCGTCATTTAGCGACCGACGAGCGCGCCGGCACGCCGCGGCTGCGGGCCCTGGGCAACGAGGGATGAAGTGTGGCCGGCGCGGCCGCTGGCGGTTTACCCGGCGCGCATACGGAATTTGCTGCGCGGAATTTGCTGCGCGGAGTTTGCTGCGCGCGTCATGCCTCGCGCAGGCGCATGATCGACCGCGCGTCAGTCGCCTTCCGGCGTGAAGCGGCGCGCGGCGAGATCGGCGCCGAACTGCTCGACCCAGGCGTGACCGTCGCCGCCGGTGTAGTGCGCCAGCTTCACGCCGCGCCGCTTGGTGGTCACTTCGACGTCGTACAGGCTGAGGCAACGGCCGTCGGCGCATTGCATGACCGGCCGCTCCTTCTTGCGGAACGTAAAATCGCCGGCGCGTTCCTGGCGCTGCGCGAGCAGGTGCTGCGCCGCTTCGACTTCGTTGTCGAACTCGCTCATTGATCCGTCTCCTCCGACCGATGTCCGCATGCTGCAGCGGATGGCGGCCGCCGATCAAGACGGGGAAAGCACTCGCTTCAGACGAAGGCGGAACTGCGCGCGCGGCGCTGCGTGATCAGTCGCGCCGAGCGCAGCGCATCGTCGCCGGTATGGCGGCGGCCGGCCTCGTCGGGCGGCCGGCGCGCGGCGACGAAGTAATCCTCGACTTCGCGGGTGACCGCCAGCCGGCCGTCATCGTCGCGTCGCAGCCAGCCGGCCCGCATGAGGGCCAGCTCGTCTTCGCGGAACAGGGTCTGCACCGGCTCGCCGCGGTACAGCTTCTTCAGATAAAGGAAATGATGATCGCCACATCCGTGTGGGAAAGCCACGTGCATCTCCTTGGCAACGTCTTCTGCGCGGGGGCGCGCCCGGCGATTGTCGGGCGCCTAGCTGCACGGCACCTGAACGCGCTGTCATCGCAATGCCATCTGCGTCCGCGCGGCGCGGCGACTCACACGCGCCAGTTCGCGTTGCGTTCCCAGAACGCGACGCTGCGCCGGTACGCTTCGCGGTCGAGCGGCACGCCGGAACCGCCTTCCTCGACGCCGAGCGCGTTGCGCATCATGGTGATCGGCGCCATGGGAATTTCCTCCGGCTCGGCGGTCGCCAGACAGCCGACCACACCCCAGTCGGCGTCGAGCGGCGTGCCTTCCTTCGCCATCTGGGCGCGGTCATAGAGAATGACGACCAGATAGCGGGCGACCGGCGCTTCGACGCCCTCGAACCAGCGCACCAGCACCGGCAGCTCGTCCTTGCTGCGCGCCTCGTAGGCGCTGCGCAGCCGGTGCGCGTTGTCGGCGGTGATCGGCACGGTGAGGCAGCGTGTCTGCGTCCAGTTGGCGTGCACGTGCAGCTTGCAGAACGGCGCGTAGCCGTCGAGCACCTTCAGCGGCGCGTGCTCGTTGAGATGGCGCTCGAAGGCTTCCGGCGTGGTGCCGACGATGGCGTTGCGGCGGCCGGAAGCGGGAAACAGGCGCGTGCGCGCGAATGGCGTGAGGACGATCGACATGGTGATGGAAGGCGGCCAGCGTGGCGGCGCATCGTACAAGCGCACGCCGGCGATGTGAACGAAGCCGCGGGCGCCGACAATCGAGGCCCGCCCCTCCGCTCCATGGCCACGAACGCCTCCGAAGTGCCGGACGCGCGCGCTGCTGTCATTCGACGACGAGTGGCAATGGCTGCTCTACCGCGGCGCACGCCCCTGGGCCGACGCCGACCGCGGCCTCGCGCGCGGCACGATCTGCGGTCACCAGGGCCGGCTGGTCGCCACGGTGCTGCAGGAAGCCTGTCTGCCGCTGCCTTGAACGACGGCACCGAAGTCGTGCCCCGCACGAGTTCGATCTGCTTGGGGAATTTTCCGGCCGCGATGAGTTCGTACATCGTCGATCGCGACAGGCCGGTCATCGCCAGAACATCGCGCTTGCGGAGAAGCGCGTCATTGAGCTGTGCAACCATTGGGCATCCGGTTATTAGCGTCCGGCGGACGCCTTCGGATGCCAAAGCTACGACTCGATTTGAAAGTGCCTAAAGCGTATTTATCAGGCGCCGCGCTTCTTTAGTTTGGCGATCATCGCCCAAGATTTCTCAGCGGCCTCAAGCTCGCTCTCCAAGCGCTCGTGTGCCCTGACTCGCTGGCCGACATTCTGCGGTGTCATCTTCTTGCGGCGCGCTACTCGCGACAGTGCCCCGCGCTTTCCTTGGCACGGATCGTCCGTCGCCCCGGGCGACATTTCGCACTGCACAGCTTGGTAGATGCTTTCATCCTTCTCCGGCTGACTCTCTGCGGCAGAAAGTCTCCGATACTCGCGCTTCTCGGAGAGAGCCGCTTTCCGTGAGACCTTCCAGTTCGGGCCCCGCAACCTGCGCGCGACTTCAAAGGCCCGTGTACCGCAAGCCCTTCTCGTGGCGGCGGTGGAATTTCGCTCGATGTCTCCGTGCCGAGCGCAAGCCAGAGTTCGGCAACAAAGTCCGCGTCATCATCTGACTTAGGGTCAAGGTCCAGCGCGAGCGCCAGCGTTCGCTGGACACCTCGTCGCGGCTGCCGCCGGCTTTCGCTGCCTGTTTCCACAACTCGGCAAGCGAAGTGTCTTCGGGCTTGATGCCGCCGCGACCGTCCGCCTTCTTGGGACGTCCCCGACGCTTGCGCGGCTTGTCGTCAGCCCGCGATCGGTCGCCGTTCACCGTGCTCTCGGTTCCCGATCTGCTGGCGCTGCACTAGCTTGGCGTCAGGCTGGCGGCTCATGGTCAGAACCAATCCCGGCGATGATGCTTGCGCTCGCGTTCCGGCGCGCGGCCAGAACGAACGTCGGCTGTATCTTGGGCGCGCCGGCGCTGGCGCAACGTCCGTTTGAAGTGCGAAGGGACGCGCGAGCTTTTCGGCTGGCAATCGGACGATGACCGGCTCATGGTCAGGCCATCGCCCGCCACGGCTGAATGCGCGCCAGTGATCCCGCAAGCGCGTCCTTCGCGGTCTCAAGGTCAAAGCGGGCCTGCCCGCGCAGCCAGTATCCTTCACTCAGACCAAAGAACTTGCACAAGCGCAGGTCGGTGTCGGCCGTGATCGCGCGGCGACCGGCGATGATGTCGCCGATCCGGGTCGGCGGCACGCCGATCTCCTTGGCAAGACGGTACTTCGTGATCCCCATTGGGCCTAGAAATTCCTCGGCCAGAATCTCGCCGGGGTGAATCGGGTTCAGCTTCTTCGCCATGTTCGCGCTCCGTCAGTGGTAGTCCACGATTTCAACGTCTTTCGGCCCTTGCGGCGTCCAGACAAAGCACACAAGGCGCGGGTTCCATCCCTACGCTGCCGCTTGTTTCAATTCCTGCCGCAGCACCTCGCGCAGCTTGCGCACGGTCAGCGGGGCATCGTCCTTGCCCATCGCCGCACGCAAGGCGTCGTTGATCATCGTCTGATAGCCTGTGCCTGCGGCTTCCGCGCGCTCACGGAACGTATCGAGCACGTCGTTGTCCAGCATGATGGTGATGCGCGTCTTGCCAGGCGACGGGATGACCGCACCGCGCTTGCCTTTGCTGAAGTCGTATTCCTTACGCATGGTATTGCTCTGCCTCGCCAGGGCTGGCCTTGCGAGCGGAAATGACGCGCGTCCGCTCTCCGCGCTGGGTGTATACGACGACGAGGACGCGACCCAGCGTGTCCATGTCCAAGGTCACAAGCCTCTGCTCGCCGCGTGCGTCGGGGTCTTCCACCGGATCGCCATTGGATCGCGCAGCGCTTGTTCCGCATCGGCGAAGCTCACGCCGTGCTTCTTCAGGTTCGCAGCAGCCTTGACGGGGTCGAACTCGATACCCATGCAACAATTATACATATATTATATGCACACGTAAGCGCCGCCCGGCCGCGACGGTGCCTTGTCAGGGCCGGGCGGCGATGGTGCGGTCAATGCCGTTCAGCACGGCCAAATCGACGATGAGCGTTACATCGCCCTCGTTGCGCCGTCGAAGTCGTCGAAGATCACGCCGCCGCTGCCGTGCATCGCACTGTAGATTTTGTCGTAACCCTCCCACGCAGCAGCGTCCAAGAGGGCCGCCAGCGTGCCGTAGGTCTTGCACTGCAATTTCTTGTCCAGAGCGCCGGCGATGGTGCGGGCGTAGCTCGTGGCGCGGCGCAGTTCGTTGACGAGCGACATAGCATCGGAGCCGGGGCTGACCATGCCGGCGTGCGGCGGCGTCCCTTCCTTGCGCTCGGCCATCGCCCAGCCGAGTTCCTGCATGTCCATCGCGAACACTTCCAGGCGCTCGTGCAGCCCGCGCCGCTCGCCGAAATTCTGAGCTTGCCCACCGACCGCTTGCCACAGTGCATTGAAGGACGCGCGGGCGCGCGTCAACTCGCCGGGGAACACGTACTGGCGGCGGCCGGTCAGCGGATACAGCTCACGCAGGATCGCCACCGCTTGCGCCGACAACGGGACGATGTGCGGCTCGGCGGTGCCCGACTCTTTCAGCGCGCGGCGAATCTTGCGATTGGCCGGTGGCACTCGGTACTCGGGCGAATCGCCGTCCAAGTCGTGAAGATGGGCCCACTCCATTCTGCGCAGTTCGTTCGGCCTGCAGAAGAGGTACGGCGCCAAGCGCATGGCACTGCCAACGACGAACGTGCCCTTGAAACCGTCCATCGCACGTAGCAGCGCCCCGATCTCATCCGGCTTCACGACGGACGGAAAGCCCTTCTCATGCGGAGCCGGAAGGACGGCGGACAACGCATGTGCGGGATCGAGCTTCGCGCGATTGGTGGCAATCGCATACCGCGACACTCGGCTCAACTGCTCGCGGAGGCGGTGCGCCTGCTCCAGATGGCCCGCGTTGAACACGCGCCGGATGCATGGCAGGTAGTCGTCGACACCGATTTCCATCATCGGACGGTCGCCGATCCACGGGAACGCATGCTTTTCGAGGCGCAGCGCCTCTTTGTCGTAGTGCGAGGTCGCCCACTCGTGCTGCTTGACCGACAGCCATTCTCGGGCGACGGCCTCGAAGGTGTTGGTGGTGCGCTCCACCGCGGCGGTTTTGGTGGCTTTCCGTTCGGCGGCAGGATCAATACCGACGGCGACCAGCTTGCGGGCCTCATCGCAGCGCTCGCGTGCCAGGGCCAGCGATGTATCGGGATAGGGGCGCCCGAGCGACAATGTGTTACGTCGGCCACCGACGGTGTAATCGAGGCGCCAGTACTTCGAGCCGTTCGGGTTAACGAGGAGATAGAGGCCGCGCCCGTCTGTCAGCCGATAAGGCTTGCCCTTGGGCTGGGCGCGCTTGATCGCGGTGTCGGTCAGCAATGCAGTAACTCCATGGCGGAATGCAGGCCGACACTCAAGTTACTGCGCAAGTTACTGCGGTCAAGCAATGGCTGCCGATGGACGCAGGTGGACAGCTAAAAACGCAAATCCAACAAAAACCGCGCATTAGCGCGGTTATCTGTACGGCTTTGGCCCTGTATGGACCTAGAAATGGTGGACGGTGAGGGTTTCGAACCCCCGACCCCCGCCGTGTGAAGGCGATGCTCTACCGCTGAGCTAACCGTCCGAGGGGGCGGCATGATAGTGGGCGGCCCCGGCAGCGTCAAACCCGAACGGCGGCCGGCGCACGCGCCGTTGTTGAGTCCGCGGGCCTGCGCGGCTAGGCTGCGCGTCCTCGCGGCCCGCGTCGGGCCGACGCTTCTCCGAGCGGCCGTTTCGACCGGCGGCTGCCGACACAGGACTGTCCATGAGC
Organism: Solimonas soli DSM 21787; assembly: GCF_000474945.1. Classification (GTDB taxonomy): domain Bacteria; phylum Pseudomonadota; class Gammaproteobacteria; order Nevskiales; family Nevskiaceae; genus Solimonas; species Solimonas soli. The sequence goes on from NZ_AXDW01000007.1 coordinate 145,170, forward strand.
ACCGTGCGCCCGCTGATGCTGGCCATCCAGAACCGCGATCTCGAAGCCGCCAAGGCCGCGCTCGAGCGCGACGCCACGCAGGCAACCGATCCGCTGCCCGGCGGCCTCTCGCCGCTGATGTTCGCGCTGTACAACGGCGCGCGCGACATCGCCGCCCTGCTCGCTGAATTCCGTGCGCTCGATCTGCACGAGGCCGCCGCCTACGACGACGCGCGCCGCGTCGCCGAACGGGCGCTCGCCGCGCCGGAGCAGCTCGTCGCGCACAGCGTCGACGGCTGGACGCCGCTGCACCTCGCCGCCTTCATGGGCGCCAAGAACGCCACGCTGACGCTGATCGGCCTCGGCGCGCCGCTCGACGCGCCCTCGACCAACCCGATGCAGAACACGCCGATGCACGCGGCGATCGCCGGCGCCGCCGGCGAGAGCCTCGCGCCGCTCTTGATCGCGCTCGGCGCCGACGTGCATCACGTCGGCGGCAGCAACGTCAATGCCCTGCACCTCGCCGCTTCGCGCGGCTTCGACGGTCTCGTCAAGCTGCTCCTCGCGCGCGGCATCGATCGCGCCGCGCGCACGGAAGACGGCAAGACCGCCGCCGAGATCGCCCGCGAGCGCGGCCATCTCGGCACGGCGGCGCTGATCGAGCTGGCGGCGAACTGAGCGCGACGATGCACGACGTGGCGCCCGCACCGGCATACCCGCACGCCGCGCACGACGAAATTTTCATGCGCCACGCGCTGCTGCTGGCGCGACGCGCGCAGCTCGCCGGCGAGGTGCCGGTCGGCGCGCTCGTCGTCCGCGAAGGACGCATCGTCGGCGAGGGCTGGAACCGGCCGATCGCCGGTCACGATCCCAGTGCGCACGCGGAGATGCTGGCGCTGCGCGCCGCCGCGCAAAAGCTCGGCAACTATCGCCTGACCGGCAGCACGCTGTACGTGACGCTGGAGCCCTGCGTGATGTGCGCCGGCGCGATCGTGCACGCGCGCGTGCAGCGCCTGGTGTTCGGCGCCTGGGACCCGAAGGCCGGCGCGGTGTCGTCGGTCTACGACGTGATCGCCACGCCGAAGCTCAATCATCGCGTCGACTGGCACGGCGGCGTGCTCGAAGCCTCGTGCGCGGAGCTGCTGCGCGGTTTCTTCCGCGAGCGCCGCGCCGCGCAGAGCCGGCGGTCCGCCAAGGCCGACGTCCGCCAGGACTGAGGCGGGCGGCGCCCGCGCGGCGCCTGCGGCACAATCCGCGCGTCACGTTCCGGAGAAATGCCATGGGCGATCGCATCCTCGTTTTCTACGGCTCCTATCGCCGCGACCGCATGGGCATCCGCCTCGCCGATTTCCTGGTGAAGAACCTGCGGACGCGCGGCGCCGACGTGGAATTCATCGACGCCAAGGCCGTCGACCTGCCGATGCTCGACCGCATGTACAAGGAGTACGCGCCGGGCACCGCGCCGGCGGCGATGGAGCAGCTCGCCGGCAAGATCAAGGCCGCCGACGCCTTCGTGTTCGTCACCGGCGAATACAACTGGGGCATCCAGCCCGGGCTCAAGAACCTCACCGATCACTATCTCGAGGAGTGGTACTGGCGGCCAGCGGCGATCGCGAGCTACTCGGCCGGCCGCTTCTCCGGCGTGCGCTCGGGCACGGCCTGGCATCACACGCTGTCGGAAATGGGCATGGTGGTGATTTCCAGCACGCTCGCGGTCGGGCCGATCGCCAAGACGCTCGACGCCGACGGCGAACCCACGGGCGAGGCCGGCGCCGCGCTCGCCAAGGCCTTCCCGCGCTTCGCTGACGATCTGGCCTGGTGGACGGAAGCGGCGCGCGAGCAGCGCCGGCGCCGCGCGCCGCCGTACTGACCGCGCGCCGCACCGCTCTTGAAAACGCCGCGGCCGTCCACCACAGAGCGGAATCCACCCGGCGACTGATTCCGGCCACATCCGGCCGCGCCTGCAAGGAAGCCTTCGATGCCCTCGCGCGTCGTCGTCACCATCGTCTTCGCCCTGCTCGCCGCGCTGCACGCGTACATCGGCGTACAGCTGCTGCCGGACCTGCCGATCGGCACCGCCGGCCGGCTGCTCGGCGCGCTGCTGCTCGCGGCGTCGTTCGCGCTGATTCCGCTGAGCCTGCTGTCGTCGCGCCTGCAAGGGCGCATCGGCGACGGCCTGATCTGGGCCGGCCTGCTCGCCATGGGCCTGTTCTCCTCGCTGCTGGTGCTGACCGCGCTGCGCGACCTCGCGCGCATCGCGCTGAGCTTCTTCGATCTCATGGGCCCGCGCGTCGACGAGCCTTCGGCGATCGCCGTGGTCGTGCTGGCGCTGCTCGCCTCGCTGGTCGGCTTTCTCAACGCGCGGCGCCGTGCGCGCATCGTCGACGTCGAGGTGCCGATCGCCGGCCTGCCGGCGGCGCTGCACGGCTTCACCATCGCGCAGATCAGCGACATCCACGTCAGCACCACGGTGCGGCGCCCGTATCTCGACGCGATCGTCGACGCCGTCAACGCGCTGCAGGCCGACCTCGTCGCCATCACCGGCGATCTGGTCGACGGCAGCGTCGCGCGTCTCGCCGCGCACACCGAACCGCTGGCGCGGCTCACGGCGCGGCACGGCGCCTACTTCGTCACCGGCAACCACGAGTACTACTCCGGCGCCGAGGCCTGGACGCGCGAGCTCGCGCGTCTCGGCGTGCGCGTGCTGGCCAACGAGCACGTGGTGCTCGAACACGAGGGCGCGCCGCTGGTCGTCGCCGGCGTCAACGACTACAGCGCGCATCATTTCGATCCGGCGCAGCGCAGCGATCCGGCGCGGGCCCTGCACGGCGCGCCCGCCGACGCCGGCGCGAAGATCCTGCTCGCCCATCAGCCGCGCAGCGCGCCGGCCGCGGCGGCGGCCGGTTTCGACCTGCAGCTGTCCGGCCACACGCATGGCGGACAGTTCTGGCCTTGGAATCACTTCGTGCGCCTGCAGCAGCCGTTCACCGCCGGCCTGCATCGCCTGCAGCGGCTGTGGGTCTACACGAGCCGCGGCACCGGCTACTGGGGCCCGCCGAAGCGCCTCGGCGCGCCTTCGGAAATCACGCGCCTGCGCCTGGTGCCCCTGCAGTGAGTCGATAGGGCCAATTTTCCCAGTGCAGCGAGCGCCGCACGTCACGAAACTGACGTGCGGGGAAATTAGTTTCGGCGATCGTGCCGCGTGGCCATCGCTGGCGGCCGCTCCACTCGTGCCGATGGGAATCCCGTGCTCATGCGCAGCTTCGTTCCGCCACCGTCGCGGTGTCGTCTTTTCACGGCAGGGCGCAACCGCTGCGTGCTGGCGGCCGCGTTGTGGCTGGCTGCCTGCGGCGGCTCGGGCAAGGGCCACGACGACATCATGCCACCCGCGGCCGGCGACTACGCGCTGAGCATCGAGGTCCAGGGCGACGGCGACGTCGAGTCGATGCCTTCCGGTATCCGTGATTGCCGCAGCCAGTGCGAGGCGCACTATGCCGCCGGACGCAGCGTCACCCTGCTGGCGACGCCCGCCGGCGATCAGCAGTTCGCCGGCTGGAGCGGCGCCTGCGCCGGCAGCGGTGCCTGCGTGGTGACGATGGACGATGCGCGCCGCGTCGTCGCGCGCTTCGTCGCGCCGCCGGCGGCGGCGCCGCAAGGCAGCTGGCTGCACGGTGATCTGCACGTGCACGACGATCACTCGTCCGACGGTAGCCTGCCGCGCCAGCTGCTTGGCCAGGGCATGCCCGGCAACAACCCGGTCAGCGCGCAGATCGACCAGGCCGAACGTGTGCGTCTCGACTACCTGGCGCTGACCGATCACCGCACCTACGATCAGCACTACGATCCGTTGTGGCGTTCCGATCGCCTGCTGCTGATTCCCGGCGAGGAAGCGAACGGCAGTCCGCACGCGACCGTGCACGGTGCCATCGATACCGTCGTGCAGGGCGCCAGCCCGCCGGACGCGCCGGACTTCGTCAACCTGCAGCAGTCGATCTGGTTCGCGCACAGCCAGGACGCCAACTGGGTCACTGCGCATCCCGACGACGGCGAGACCAACGACGACGGCACGCCGAACGTGCGCGCCAGCGCGCAGGGCGTCGATCTCGTCGAGGCCTGGAACCGCGCGAGCAATCCGGACGCCGAGATCGACTACTGCGAGAACCGCTGGAACGCCGGCTTCCGTTTCGGCGTCGCCGGCGGCAGCGACGATCATTTCATCGAGCTGTGGGCGCTCGCCGGGCCCGGACGGCCGCGCACGCAGGTCTACGCGCAGGCGGCGAGCGAGCGCGGCGTGCTCGATGCGCTGCGCAGCGGCCGCGTGCGCATCGGGCCGGATCAACTCTCGCCGTCCGTGATGCTGGAAGCCGATGCCGATGGCGACGGCGTCTACGAAGCGCTGGCCGGCGACGAACTCAGCGTGCCGGCCGGCACCGCGCTGAAACTGCGCATCACGCTCGTGCGCGGGCTCGGCGATACCGTGCTGCTGTACGGCGCACCGGGCCGCAGCGCCGGCGCGCTGCAACGCTGGACGGCGACGCAGAGCGAACAGAGCTGGACCTTCGACACACAGGCCGGCGCCGCGCCGCAGTGGTATCGCGTCGAAGTGCGCGGCGTCGGTCTCGCCGCCGGCATCGACACCAGCGATCTCACCAGCCTCGAAGGCCTGACCGCGACGCTGACCCTGTTCGATCAGCTGCGCGCGCTCGCCTCGCCGATCTTCGTCGCGCCGGGCCTCGTCGAAGCGCAGCCCGAGATTCCGCTGCCGGCCGAGATCGGCAGCGCCGACGGCGCACGCCGCGTCGCCGGCGCACGCGGTCGCTGGGCCGGCTTCGCCGATGTCGCCGCGAGCGGCAGCCGCACGCACGTCGTCGCCGAAACGCATGAACCGGCGGCGACGCGCATCGTCTATCGCGCGCTCGGCAGCGACGGCGAGTGGCGCAACGCGCCGGTCACCCTCAGCGGTGATTCGACGACGGCACGCTTCCCGCGACTCGCGGCGCGCGGCGATACCGTCGTCGCCGTCTGGCAGGACGAATCGGCCGGGCAGGTGCCGCGCCGTCCGCAGATCCGTCTGCGCCGCTCCGCCGACGGCGGCGTCAGCTGGGGCGGGATCGAAACCGTGCGCGCGCTCGACGGCCGCGCCGAGCGTCCGGCGCTTGCCCTGCTCGCCGACGGCACACCCGTCGTCGTCTGGCAGGAGATCGCACCGGGCGCGCCATTCGACGTGATGCTGCAGGTGCTCGGCCGCGACGCGGCGCCGCAGAATCTGTCGCGCGAGGGCAAAACCGTCGTCGCCGGCAACGTGCTCGACGCGCGCGCCGCGCGCTATCCGGCCTCGGTGTGGCCGGCCGTGGCGGTGCGCGACGACGGCCGCGTCGCGGTCGCCTGGCAGGACGATCGCGACGATGCGGACCCGCTGTGGACCGGCGCGGCCGGCGCGGGCGACGGCAGCGATCCGGACGACTGGCAGATCGCCGTGCGCACGCGCGGCGCGAACGACGGCGCATGGAGCGGCCTGCAGCTGCTCGGCGATGCCGCGCAGGCCGAGCGCCATCCGGCGCTCGCCTACGCTGGCGACGGCACGCTGGTGGCGGCCTGGGATCGCAAGGAGCTGCACGCGTCCGGCGTCAATCTCTCGGTGCAGGCGGCGCGCTCGGCCGATGGCGGCCAGAGCTTCGACACACCGCAGACGCTCGCCGGGAACGCGGCGGCGATGAGCCAGTATCCGCGCCTCGGCATCGACGCCGATGGCCGCGTGCGTGCGGTATGGACCGATTCGCGCGCTGCCGACTGGCGCTGGCGCGTCATGAGCTCGACGCTCGGCGCCGGCGGCTGGGACGCCGGCACGCTGCTGCTCTCGCGCGGCATCAACAGCTGGCCGGCGACCGCCGGCGGCCACATCGTCTTCGCCAGCACGCGCAATGCGCAGCGCCTGCAGCGTGACCGCACCCAGCAGATCTTCATCCTCGGAGCGGTACCGCCATGAACGCCAAGGTCGAGGAGGCCGTGCCGCCCGCGAGCGGCGTGCTGAGCACGCGACGCTGCGCCGAACTGAGCGCGCTGATCGGCCGGGAACTCGGCGTGAGCCGCGCGCAGACGATCACCCAGGAACAGATCGACGCCTTCGCGGGCTGCACCGGCGACCGCCAGTGGATGCACGTCGACGTCGAACGCAGCGCGCGCGAAAGTCCGTACGGCGGCACCGTCGCGCACGGCTTCCTGCTGCTGGCGCTGCTGGCGCAGTTGCTCGACGAGCTGGCCGGCGTGCCGGCCGACGCCGCCGGCCTCATCAACAGCGGCCTCAACAACGTGCGGTTTCGCGCGCCGGTGCGCGCCGGCAGCGCGGTGCGCGTGCGCGGGCGGCTCGATGGCGTCGCGCCGCTCGGCGACGGCCGTCAGCTGGTGACGACCCACGTCGCCCTGGAAATCGTCGGCGCCGCCGGCGCGGCCGAAGCCGTCGCCGTCAGCGCCGATCTGTTCGTGCTGGTGTTCCGCTGAAAAAGGGTCTCAGCGCTTGCGCTCGTAGGCGATCAGGGTGTCGGCGTTCTTCAGGATCTCGTCCCAGTCCTTGCCCTTGACCAGATAGCGGCCGTTGATCACCAGCGACGGCGTCGACATGACGCGACACTGCTGCGCGTACTGCCGCGCCTTGGCGATCTTGGCGTTGACGGTGAAGCTGTCCATGGCGGCCTGGAATTCGGTCGGGTTGGCGCCGTAGCCGGCGTAGAAGGCGGCGATCTTCGCTTCGTCCGGCTTGTAGCCCTCGCCCGGCAGCGTGTGCTTCTCGTGCACGCCGGCGTAGACCGCATCGTGCGTCTTCTCGACCAGGCCGAACTGCTCGGCGGCGTAAAAGGCGCGCGCGTACTGCACGAAGTCCGGACGGAAATCGAGCGGCGCATAGACCACGTGCACGTCAGCCGCCAGCTTCTTCTTCCAGGCCTGGAAAGTCGGATTGAAGGAGTTGCAGGCCGGGCAGGCGTAATTGAAGAATTCGACGACCTCGACCTTGCCGGGCTGCGGATCGAGGGCCTCGCCCTTGTCGATCGGCACGTAGTCCGTGCCCGACTTGAGGCCGGGCGGCGCGGCCAGCGCCGGCGCCAGCGGCGCGGCCAGCAACAGCATCGACAGCAGGGCGGCGGCGGACCGCAGGGCGTGCAGCTTCATGCAACGGACTCCAGGTTGAGGAACGGAAGACGGCGCAAGGATGTCATGAACGGCGGGCAGCGGCGCGTCAGTCGTCGATGCCGTAGCGTTTGACCTTGTTCCAGATCGTTCGTTCGCTGACGTTGAGCAGGGTCGCGGCGCGCGTCTTGTTGCCGCCGCTGCGGCGCAGGGCCTCGCGGATGTAGCGCGCCTCGACGGCGGCGACCGCGTGGTCGAGATCCAGATCGGTCAGCTCGGCGTCTGCGGCGGCCGGCGCGGCGACGGCCGGCGGCGTGTCGAGCGGGAAATGCGCGACATCGAGCGCGCCGCCGCCGGACAGCACCAGCGCGCGCTCGAGGAGATTGCGCAGCTCGCGCACATTGCCGGGCCAGGCATAGGCGCGCAGGTGCGCGAGCGCGGCCGGCGTGATCGGCACGGCGCGCGCGCCGGCGAGTTCGGCGACGAAATGCCGTGCCAGCGCTTCGATGTCCTCGGGCCGCTGGCGCAGCGGCGGCAGATCGAGGGCGAACACGTTGAGGCGGTAGTAGAGGTCCTCGCGCAGGCGCTGCTCGCGGATCGCATCGGCCGGCTTGCGGTTGGTGGCGGCGATCACGCGCAGATCGAGCGTCAGCGTGCGGTTCGAGCCGACGCGCTCGACCGTGCCTTCCTGCAGCACGCGCAGCAGCTTGGCCTGCAGCGGCGCCGGCATCTCGGTGATCTCGTCGAGGAAGATGGTGCCGCCGTCGGCGAGCTCGAACTTGCCGACGCGCTCGCGCAGCGCGCCGGTGAACGCGCCCTTCTCGTGGCCGAACAGTTCGCTCTCCAGGATATCGGCCGGAAGGGCGGCGCAGTTGATCGGCACGAACAGCGCGTCGCGCCGCGGCGAGGCGCGGTGGATGGCGCGCGCCGCGACTTCCTTGCCGGTGCCGGTCTCGCCGGTGATGAGCACCGTCGCCTGCGTCGGCGCGACCTGGGCGATGCGCTGGCGCACGGCGCGGCTCGCGGCGCTGTCGCCGAGATAGCCGCCGCCCTCGGCCTGCTCGCTGAGGAAGGCATTGCGGCGCAGCAGATCGCTCTGCGCGAACACGCGGCGCATCGCCAGCTCCAGCGTCTCGACGTCGAACGGCCGTAGCAGATAGTCGCAGGCGCCGAGGCGCATCGCCTCGATCGCCGATTCGATGCTGCCGTGCGCCGTCATCATGATCACCGGCAGCGTCAGGCCGAGCTCGCGCAGCCTGCGCAGCAGCTCGATGCCGTCCATGCCCGGCATGCGCAGATCGCTGACGACCAGATCGAAGGCCTGTTCCTGCAGCAGGCGGAAGGCTTCGACGCCGTCGGCCGCCGCCCAGGTCCTGAAGTTCATGCGCGCGAGCATGATCTCCAGCACGCGGCGCATGCTGGCCTCGTCGTCGACGATGAGCACGTTGCGCGCCGCCTTGACGCTCATGCGGCGGCCCTGCGCGGCAGGCGGATGCGGAAGCGCGCGCCGCCGAGCGCCGCGGCGTCGACGGCGATGTCGCCGCCGTGCGCGCTGACGATCTGCTTGACCACGGCCAGTCCCAAACCCAGTCCTCCCTCGCGGCGATACACGAACGGCTCGAACACGCGCTGCCGCTCGGCCGGCGCGATGCCGGGCCCATTATCGGCGACCTCGATCAGCAGCACATCGTCGCCTTCGCTGCGCAGCGCGACGCGGACGCGGCCGCCGCCCTGCGGCACGACGTGCAGGGCGTTGAGCAGCAGATTGAGCAGCACCTGCGTCATCTGCTCGGCGTCGACGTCGGCGACCGGATCGGCGCAGGGCTCGTGCTCCAGTGTCGCGCCCTGGCGTGCCGCCTGTGCCGAGAGCATGGCGAGGCAGCGATCGACCAGCGCGTCAAGATTCTCCGGCAGACGCTGCGGCGCGCGCACGCGCGCGCGATCGAGAAGATCGCCGACCAGGCGGTTGAGACGCTGCGTCTCGCCGTCGATGAAGCCGATCAGCTCGCGCGATTCGCCGCTGATGCCGGCATCGCGTTCGAGCATCTGCGCCGACGAGCGCAGGATGCCGAGCGGCGTGCGGATCTCGTGCGCCATCATCGCCGCGAACTCGCCGATCGCCGCCAGCTGCGAGGCGCGCACCAGGGTCTGCCGCGAGGCGTCGAGATCGTCGACCATCTGCGTGAAGGCGCGTGTCAGCTCGCCGACTTCGCCGGAGGCCGGCGGCGGCGCGGCGGCGTGCTGTTTGCGCATGAAGCCGCGCACGTAGTCGGTCAGCGCCACGACCGGCCGCGCGATGCGCCCGGACACCGCGAAGGCCAGCACCACGGTCGCCGCGGCGGTGAGCAGCAGCAGGCCGAGAAAGCTCAGCGCCATCTGCCGAACCGGCGCCAGCGCGGCGCGGCTCGATTCGAGCACCAGCGTGGTCCAGCCGAAGCCGGCGAACGGACCGCGGCCGGGCGCGCTGACGGCGCTGACGATGACGCGACCCTCGGCGAGCGGCGCGCCGTCACGCTCGGCGGCCGGCGCGCCGCGCGGCGCCAGCCAGTCGGTGCCGATCTGTCGTACGCCGGCGTCGAGGCGCGCGCGCAGGTTCTGCGAAACGGCGACGATGCGGCCGTCGCGATCGACCACGGCCACCGCGCGCTGCTCGCGCGCGCCGGCATCGAGCTCGTGCGCGGCCTGCGTCCAGTCGACCACCAGCACCAGCTCGCCGAGGCGGCCCTCGGTGAACTGCGAGGCGATCGGCACGCGCAGCACCAGCACCTCGCGATCGCCGCGCCGCTGCGGCGCCTCGGCGGTGACCGTGCCGCCGGGCAGCTCGGCGGTCTGCCAGGCCGGAGCCGGCACATACACGCCGCCGATCGCCTGCGGGCGGCTGCTGGCGACGATGCGCTGCCGCGCGTCGATCGCATCGAGTTCGACGTAGACCGCGCCGTAGCGCTGCTGCATGTCGGCGAGAAAATTGGACAGGCGCTTGTCGACGTCGCCGACGTGCAGGTCCTGCATCACCTCCAGATGCGCCCAGGTGACGGCGTTCTGCAGGCGCTCGAAGACCTGCTTGTCGAGATCGGAGGCCGCGACCGCGGCCTGCGCCGAAAGGCTCTGCTCGATCTCCGCGCGCATCGCCGCCTGCGTGCGCGTGAACGACAGCGCCGTCAGCACCACGGCCGGCAGCAGGCCGACGGCGAGGAACGCGGAAAGCAGGATGCTGCGGATCGTCACGCGGCGGATTCGATGCAAGAATGCGCGCCATTATTCGCCGTCGGGGCGTTCAGGGAAAACAGCCCGCATGAAATCCCAGGCCTGGGTCCATCGCCTGCTGCGCTGCGGCGCGCTGCTGGCACTCGTCGCCGGCGCGGCGCATGCGCAGGAATCGACCGCGCCGGAGCCCGGCGCGCCGCCGCCCGAGCGGCACGGCTACGCGCTCGGCGACAGCGGCTTCAATCTCGGCGGCTACGCGGCCGTCGACGCCGCCGACGAGCTCGGCCACGACGCCGCCGCGACCTTGCGCAGCCTGAGCCTGCTGCTGTCCTGGCAGGGCGAAGGACGCTGGAGCTTCTTCAGCGAGCTCGAAGGCGAGAACCTGGCGACGATCAACGCCGACGACATCGGCGCCGGCCACGACACCGAGCTGGCGCTCGAACGCCTCTATGTCGACTACGCCTGGTCCGACGCGCTGCAGTTCCGCGTCGGCAAGTTCCTCACGCCGATCGGCCGCTGGAACGTCATTCACGCCGCACCGCTGACCTGGACCACCTCGCGGCCGCTGATCACCGAGAGCACCTTCCCCACCAACGCCACCGGCGCGATGGTGCACGGCGTCGTGCCGCTCGCCGGGCGCGCCCTGGAATGGTCGGCCTATGCTTCGCCGGGCGAGGAACTGGCGCCGGAGGACGACAGCGACCCGTTCAAGGAAGCCTATGGCGTGCGCCTCGACTACGACCTCGGCCACGGTCTGCAGATCGGCACCTCGTTCGTCGAGTTCGAGCAGGAACACGACCGCGGTGAGCACAAGACGCTGTACGGCGTCGACTTCCTCTGGCAGTACCGCGGCTACGAGCTGAGCGGCGAATGGGCCTATCGCGCGCGCGCGCGCGACGGCGACAGCGCCGACGAGCGCGGCGCCTACGTGCAGCTGGTCGCGCCGCTGGCCGGCACGCTGTACGGCGTCGCGCGCTACGAGACCTTCAATCCGGCCGGCAGCGGCGAAGGCCTCAACCTTTACATCGGCGGCCTGGCCTGGCGCTTCGCGCCCGGCTGGGTCGGCAAGCTCGAATACCGCAAGGCGACCGACAACGGCGTCGGCGAGCCCGAGGGCTGGCTCGGCTCGCTCGCGGTGCTGTTCTGATGCGGTTCGGGCGCGTTCTCCGCCACGCCTGCCGCAGCGCAATGCTGCTGCTCGCGCTGCGCGCCGCGCCGTCGTTCGCGGAAGGGCCGATCGCCATCATCGTGCCGCCGGCGCGCGCCGAGGCGCGGCTCGAGCGCGACGAGCTCGCGCTCATCTATCAACGCAAGCGCCAGTACTGGCCGGACGGCGCGCGCGTGCAGCCGGTGAACCTCGCCGCCGACAGTCCCGTGCGCCTGGCGTTCTCGCGCGCCGTGCTCGGCGCCGATCCGGCGGCGCTGGAGAGCTACTGGAACGAGCAGTACTTCCGCGGCGTGCGGCCGCCCTACGTGGTCGCGTCGAACGAAGCGATGCAGCGCTTCGTCGCCGAGACGCCGGGCGCGATCGGCTACGTCGACGCCTGCCTGGTCGGCAGCGGCGTCGCCGTCATCGGCTGGCTCGACGGCGCCGGCCACTGGCATCACGGCCGCGCCGTGCCGGCCTGCTGAGCCGCCGATGAGGCGCGCCCGTCTGCAAGAACTTGCAGACGGGATTTGCAGGCCTGCACGCCGCTGCGGGCGGCCGATGCGCCAGGAATCGTTCTCACCTCCAGCAATGGCTTGTCCGTCAGGCAGTTAGCGCGCGGCCTCGGGGCCGGCACGGCTGGCACCGGCCCTGCACCGTGAATCGCAAGGCGCACCTGAGCCGGTGCGCACGGAGCTTTCACGCATGAGCGCAGGCCTTGCCATCCAAGTCCCCATGACCGCATCCCCCGAGCGGCACGCGGCGCCGTCCGCCGCCGCGTCGCGCTATCGCCTCGTCGAAGCCGACACCGCCACCGACCGCGCCGAACTCGAGCGCTTCATCGCCGAACGCTACCGACATGCCTACGGCGCCCGCATCCGCAGCTTCCTGCCGCGGCTGTTCGCGCTGGCCGACGCCGGCGGCCGCCCGCTCGCCGCCTTCGGTCTGCGCGATGCGGCGAGCGGCCCGCTGTTCCTCGAACACTACCTCGGCCAGCCGATCGAACAGGCGATCGGCGAGCGCCGCGAACACGCGCTGTCGCGCCACGAGATCGTCGAGGTCGGCAATCTCGCCGGCCGCCATCCCGGCGTGCTGCGCGTGCTGATCCTGCAGCTCGGCATCCTGCTGCAGAACATGGGCTACCGCTTTCTGGTGTTCACCGGCAACGCGTCGCTGATCAACGGCTTCGCGCGGCTCGGCGTCGATCTGCTCGAACTCGCGCCGGCGCGCGTCGATTGCCTGCCGCCGGAGCAGCGCGCCGACTGGGGCCGCTATTACGAATCGGCGCCGATCGTGGTCTGCGCCGACATCAGCGCCGGCCGCGCGCATCTGCTCGCGCATCCCGAGCTGTTGCGCCGCGCGTTGCCGCCGACCGCCAGCGGGGAGCCGGCATGAACGCCCTCTGCGCGGCGCTGCGCCGCCACGCGCGCACGACCCCCGAGCAGATCGCCGTGAGCGACGGCCGGCGTTCACTGAGTTATGCGGCGCTGTTCGACGAGGTGGAGAAGGTCGCCGCGCAGATCGGCTTCCTCGGCATCGACACGCTGGCGCTGTACGGCGACAACGGCCTCGCCTGGATCGTCGCCGATCTCGCGGCGCTCGCCGCCGGCGTGCGCTGTGTGCCGCTGCCACGCTTCTTCAGCGACGCGCAATTGCGTCATGCGCTCGACGATTCGGGTGCTGACGCGCTGCTCGCCGACGACGACCGTCTCGCCGCACTACCGGGCTGGGAACGGGAACCGCAGGCGATCTGCGGCTGCGGCTGGCGCCTTTCGAGGCGCCAGCCGCCGCTGTCAGTCGGCCTGCCGTCGGCTACGCAGAAGATCACCTACACCTCCGGCACGACCGGCACGCCGAAAGGCGTCTGCCTCGACGCCGCCAGCCAGATCGCCGTCGCGCAATCGCTGGCACAGGCCAGCGGCGCGCGCGCCGACGATCGCCATCTGTGCGTGCTGCCGCTGTCGACCCTGCTCGAGAACATCGGCGGTGTCTACGCGCCGCTGCTCGCCGGCGCGACGATCTGCGTGCCGACGCAGGGCGAAGTCGGCATGGACGGCGCCGCGCGGCTCGACGTGCAGCGCCTGCTCGGCGCCCTGCACGGCACACGTGCGACGACGACGATACTCGTGCCGCAGCTGCTGCTGGCGCTGGTCACCGCCGGCGAAATGGGCGCGCCGCGGCCGGCGGCGCTGCGCTTCGTCGCCGTCGGCGGCGCGCCGATCGCAGGGCGCCTGCTCGAACGCGCGCAGCGCCTCGGCCTGCCGGTCCACGAAGGCTACGGGCTCTCCGAATCGGCCTCGGTGGTCGCGCTCAACACGGCCGAGGCGCATCGTTCCGGCAGCGTCGGCAAGCCGCTGCCGCATCTCGAGCTGCGCGTCGCCGACGACGGCGAGCTGCTCGTGCGCGGCAGCGGCTTCCTCGGCTACTGCGGCCAGCCGGCGTCGGCGCCGGCCGACGGCTGGGTCGCGACCGGCGACCTCGGCCATCTCGACGCCGACGGCTTTCTGCATCTCGACGGCCGCAAGAAGAGCCTCTTCATCACCGCCTTCGGCCGCAACGTCGCGCCCGAATGGGTCGAGCGCGAGTTGACCCAGCACGCGGCGATCGCCGCCGCCGCCGTGTTCGGCGAAGGGCGGCCCTGGAATGTCGCCGTCGTGGTGCCGCGCGCCCTGCCCGGTGTCGACGCGCAAACCGCGATCACCGCCGCCGTCGCCGCCGCCAACCGCGAGCTGCCGGACTACGCGCGCATCGCGCGCTGCGTCGTCGCCGACGAACCGTTCACGCCCGACAACGGCCTCTTGACCGGCAACGGGCGCGTGCGCCGCGAGGCGGTGCTCGCACGCTACGGCGAGCGCCTCGATCATCTTTATCTGGAGACCACCACGTGAGTTTCTTCGAGCGCCTGCAGCGCGACACGGCGGCCGACCGCCAGCGCCTCTACGCCGCGCCACTGATCCGCGCCGCGTTCGCCGGCCAGGTCGGCCGCGCCGACTACATCGCCTTCCTCACCCAGGCCTATCACCACGTGCGCCACACCGTGCCGCTGCTCATGGCCTGCGGCGCCCGGCTCGGCGCCGAGGACGAGTGGCTGCGCACGAAGATCGCGCATTACATCGAAGAGGAGATCGGCCATCAGGAATGGATCCTCGACGACATCCGCGAGGCCGGCGGCGACGCCGAGGCGGTGCGCCACGGACGCCCGCACGCGGAAACCGAGCTGATGGTCGCCTATGCCTACGACACCATCGCGCGCGGCAATCCGCTCGGCTTCTTCGGCATGGTCTACGTGCTGGAGAGCACCAGCATCGAACTGGCGACCGGCGCCGCCTCGACGTTGCAGGGCGCGCTCGGCCTGCCGAAGAAGGCCTTCACCTATCTGAGCTCGCACGGCGCGGTCGATGTCGAGCACATCGACTTCTTCCGCGAACTGGTCGAGCAATTGCGCCGCGACGAGGACCGCGAGGCGGTCCTGCACGCCGCGCACATGTTCTTCCGCCTGTACGGCGACGTGTTCCGTTCGATCGAACCGATGAGGAAAGCGGCATGAACCTGAGTACGAGCACCGTATTGCTGACCGGCGCGAGCGGCGGCATCGGCCAGGCGCTGGCGCGCGAGTTCGCGGCGCGCGGCGCGCGCCTGCTGCTGAGCGGCCGCGACACCGCGAAGCTCGCCACGCTCAGCGCCGAGCTGCGCGGCCTCGGCACCGAAGTCAGCGTGCTCGCCGCCGACCTGTCGAGCGCCGAAGGCGTCGCGCGGCTGGCGCACGCCGCACTGTCCGGCGGCGTGCCCGATATCGTCGTGCACTGCGCCGGCGCCCTCAGCTTCGGCCGCCTCGACGCCGTGCCGGCCGAGGAGATCGCGCGGCTGTGGCAGACCAACGTCATCGCCCCGAGCCTGCTGACGCGCGCGCTGCTGCCGGCGCTGCGCAAGACCGGTCGCGGCCGCTTCGTGTTCGTCGGCTCGATCTTCGGTTCGCTCGCCTTCCCGATGTACGCCACCTACTCGGCGACCAAGTTCGCCCTGCGCGGCTTCGCCGAAGCGCTGCGCCGCGAACTCGACGGCAGCGGCATCGGCGTCACCTACGTCGCGCCACGCTACACGCGCACCGCGCTCAACGACGGCGCGCCGGCGCGCATCGCCAGCGCGCTGGCCATGCAGCAGGACGAGCCGGCGCTGGTCGCGGCGCGCATCGTCGACGCCGTCGCGCGCGAACGCCGCGAGCTGTACTTCGGCTTCGGCGAGCGTCTCTTCGTCAAGCTCAACGCCTGGTTCCCGTGGCTGGTCGATCGCGGCCTGCGCGCGCAGACGCGGCGCATGCAGGAGCTCGAACCGGCGGCCGCCGGCCTGCCGCACTGAAAACATCGATGGAGCCCAAGATGATTCACAAACACATCGGCACCTTGCTGCGCGCCGTCGCCGGCGCATCGCTGCTGCTCGCCGGCACCGCGCAGGCGGCGAGCCTGGAAGCGCAGCTCGACAGCGTCCAGCACGGCTGGGCGCAGGCCTATTACGCGGCGCCGAAGGAACAGAAGGACGCCGCGTTCGCGAAGCTGATCGCCGACGCCGACGCGATGCTGCAGGCTTATCCGGCCCGTGCCGAAGCGCTGACCTGGCATGCGATCGTGCTGTCGAGCGCCGCCAAGTTCGGCGGCGGCCTGTCGGCGCTCGGGCAGGTGAAGCAGGCGCGCAAGGATCTGCAGCAGGCCGAGCAGATCGATCCGCGCACGCTCGACGGCTCGGTCTACAGCTCGCTCGGCAGCCTGTACGCGAACGTGCCGGGCTGGCCGATCGCCTTCGGCGACAAGAAGCAGGCCGATGCCTATCTGCAGAAGGCGCTGGCGATCAATCCGGACGGCATCGATCCGAATTTCTTCTACGCCGAACTGCTCGCCGCGCGCGGCGACAAGGCCGCCGCGAAGCGCTATTACGAAAAAGCGCTGGCGGCGCCGCCGCGGCCAGGCCGCGAGGATGCCGACAACGGCCGTCGCGCCGAAATCAGGGCCGCACTCGCCCGGCTCGACGGCTGATCCGGCGCGGCGACGGCGCCCGCCGGCAGCGCAGGCCGGCGGGCGCTTCGCGTTTCAACCCTCGCTGTCGCGCGTCGACTCGAACAGGAACCACACGCGCTGCTCGGCTTCGTCGATCCAGTTCTCGAGCAGGCTGGCGGTCGCCACGTCGTGGTACTCGTCGCACACGTCGTGCGCGGCACGCATGCTCGTGATCAGCGCCGTGTTGTCCTCGCGCAGCTCGGAAAGCATGTCGCGCGGCGTGACGTAATCGGCGTCGTTGTCCTTGATGCGCTGCAGGCGCGCGATGTGACCGATCGAGCGCAGCGTCGTGCCGCCCAGCTTGCGCACGCGCTCGGCGATGGCGTCGGTCGTCGCCAAGATCTGGCCGGCCTGATCGTCGAGCAGCAGGTGATAGTCCCGGAAATGCCGCCCCGAGACGTGCCAGTGGAAATTCTTGGTCTTCAGGTACAGCGCGAACGTGTCGGCGAGCAGCGCGTTGAGCGCACCGCCGATATCGCGCATGGCCTTTTCGCCGAGGTCGTTCGGCGTCGCCAGCGGCGCCTTGCGCAAGGCCTTCGCATCCATCTTGCCCATGCTATGTCTCCGTGCTGCGGGGGGGGTCGGTCATCGGATCGGCATGCGCGGCATGCCGCGCGACTTTGTAATCGCCGGGCGAAGGCCGGCGCAAGTGCGCGCCCGGGGCATCGGCCCCAAAAAGCCACCCCGGCTCGCGCCGGGACGGCTTGCGGGCACGCCTGCGCTCAGCCTTGCAGGGCGGACAGCGCAGCGTTGAAGGTCTTGCTCGGCCGCATCACCGCGGCGAGCTTCTCGGCGTCCGGCAGGTAATAGCCGCCGATGTCGGCCGGCTTGCCCTGCACGTCGGCGAGCTCGCCGATGATGGTCTTCTCGTTGTCGGCCAGCGTCTTCGCCAGCGGTGCGAAATGCTTCTGCAGCTCGAGGTCTTCCTTCTGCGCGGCGAGTTCCTGGGCCCAGTACAGCGCGAGGTAGAACTGGCTGCCGCGGTTGTCGAGCTGGCCGGTCTTCGGCGAGGGGCTCTTGTTGTTGTCGAGCAGCTTGCCGGTCGCCGCGTCGAGCGTCCTGGCGAGGATCTTGGCCTTGGTGTTGCCGTTCTTGATGCCGAGGTCCTCGAGGCTGACGGCCAGCGCCAGGAATTCGCCGAGTGAGTCCCAGCGCAGGTGATTCTCCTCGACCAGCTGCTGCACGTGCTTCGGCGCCGAGCCGCCGGCGCCGGTCTCGTACAGGCCGCCGCCGTTCATCAGCGGCACGATCGACAGCATCTTGGCGCTGGTGCCGAGTTCCATGATCGGGAACAGGTCGGTGAGGTAGTCGCGCAGGATGTTGCCGGTGACGGAGATCGTGTCCTGGCCGCGCACCACGCGCTCCAGCGTGTAACGCATGGCGCGCACCTGCGACATGATTTCGATCTTCAGGCCGCTGATGTCGTGCTCCTGCACGTACTTCACGACCTTCTGGATCAGCTCGTGCTCGTGAGGACGGTAGGGGTCGAGCCAGAACACCGCCGGCATGCCGGACTGGCGCGCGCGCGTGACGGCGAGCTTGACCCAGTCGCGGATCGCGGCGTCCTTGACCTGGCACATGCGCCAGATGTCGCCCTGCTCGACGTTCTGCGTCATCAGCACTTCGCCGGTCTCGAGATCGGTGATGTTGGCGATGCCGTCTTCCGGAATCTCGAAGGTCTTGTCGTGCGAGCCGTATTCCTCGGCCTGCTGCGCCATCAGGCCGACGTTCGGCACCGTGCCCATGGTCTTCGGATCGAAGGCGCCGTGCCATTTGCAGAAGTTGATCATCTCCTGGTAGATGCGCGCGAAGGTCGATTCCGGCATCACCGCCTTGACGTCCTTGAGGCGGCCGTCGGCGCCGTACATCTTGCCGCCGTTGCGGATCATCGCCGGCATCGAGGCGTCGACGATGACGTCGTTCGGCGAGTGGAAGTTGGTGATGCCCTTGGCCGAGTCGACCATCGCCAGTTCCGGGCGGTGCTCATGGCAGGCGTGCAGATCGCGCATGATCTCTTCGCGCTTCGACTCCGGCAGCTGCTGGATCTTCTCGTAGAGCTGCGCCATGCCGTTGTTGACGTTGACGCCGATCTCGTCGAACAGCTTGCCGTGCTTGGCGAAGGCGTCCTTGTAGAAGATCTTCACGCAATGGCCGAAGACGATCGGGTGCGAGACCTTCATCATCGTCGCCTTGACGTGCAGCGAGAACATCACGCCGGTCTTGTAGGCGTCGTCGATCTGCTGCTCGTAGAACTCGAGCAGCGCCTTCTTGCTCATGAACATGCTGTCGATGATCTCCTTGTCCTGCAGGGAAACCTTCGGCTTGAGCACGATGGTCTTGCCGCTCTTGGTGATCAGCTCCATCTTCACGTCGCGCGCGCGATCGAGCGTCATCGACTTCTCGCCGTGGTAGAAGTCGCCGGCGTGCATGTGCGAGACGTGGCTGCGCGAGGCCTGGCTCCACTCCGCCATGTAGTGCGGATGCTTGCGCGCGTATTCCTTGACCGCCTTCGGCGCACGACGGTCGGAATTGCCTTCGCGGATCACCGGATTCACCGCGCTGCCGAGCACCCTGGCATAGCGCTGGCGGATTTCCTTTTCCTTGTCGTTCTTCGGATTCTCCGGATAGTCCGGCAGCTTGTAGCCCTTGGCCTGCAGCTCCTTGATCGCGTTGTTCAGCTGGTTGACCGAGGCGCTGATGTTCGGCAGCTTGATGATGTTGGCCTCGGGCCGCAGCGTCAGCTTGCCGAGCTCGGTGAGCGTGTCCGGCACGCGCTGCTCCTCGCCGAGGTACTCCGGAAACTGCGCGAGGATGCGCGCGGCGAGCGAGATGTCGCTGGTCTCGACCTTCACGCCGGCCGGCTCGACGAAGGTGCGGATGATCGGCAGGAAGGACGACGTGGCCAGCAGAGGCGCCTCATCGGTCAGGGTGTAGACGATGGTCGGCTGCGAACTGCTCATGCGGTAGCTCCTGAGAGTAAAGCCAGCCCCGGCGGAAACGCGCGCTGCGACCGAATCTGGCCGGCCGAGTGCATCCCACGCGAGGGCTGACGGATGTTCTGTCTTAAGAGGCTCTCGCTCTGTCCGAGGTTCCGCCAGCACGGTCGGCGCTATCGACGAGTCGTCACGGCGGGAGAGCCAATGCATTATGGCACGCGGCGCCGCTGCATACGCGTCGAAGTTCGGCCACGCGCACGCCGTGGCGCCGATGTTGCAGCGCGTCATTCAGCCTTCACGCCGCGCGGTGCTAGAGTCCGCGCCTTTTCCGCTGCGGAGCGACGCAATGTCGACAAGCGCCTTCTATCCGATCGGCACGCCGGGACAAGCCTGGGGCGCAGCCGAGAAAGCGGCGTGGCGCGCGCGGCAGCGCCGCCAGCGCCACTACGATGCCGATGTGCTGGCGCCGATCGCGCGCCTGCGAGAGCGTTTCGACGTCGTCGAATACGGTCATCTCGACTACGCGCCGGACCGCTATCCGCTGCTCGCCCTGCGCAGCCGCGGCTGGCGCGAGACGCTGCCGCATGTGCTGGTCACTGGCGGCGTGCACGGCTACGAAACCAGCGGCGTGCACGGCGCGCTGCAGTTTCTTGCGCATCACGCGGAGGACTACGCCGGCCACGCCAACCTGCTGGTCGCGCCCTGCGTCAGCCCCTGGGCCTACGAACGCATCCACCGCTGGAATCCGCAGGCCATCGATCCGAACCGCTCGTTCCGTGCCGACAGCCCCGCCGCCGAATCGGCCGCGCTGATGGCGCTCGTCGCGCCGCTGCGCGGCCGCTTTCTCGTGCACATCGACCTGCACGAGACGACCGACAGCGACGAATCCGAATTCCGCCCGGCGCTCGC
The DNA here is from genome assembly GCF_000474945.1 of Solimonas soli DSM 21787. Taxonomy (GTDB): domain Bacteria; phylum Pseudomonadota; class Gammaproteobacteria; order Nevskiales; family Nevskiaceae; genus Solimonas; species Solimonas soli. The sequence continues at coordinate 165,515 of NZ_AXDW01000007.1, forward strand.
CGCGCGCGACGGCAAGCCGTTCGAACCCGATGCCATTCCCGATGGCTTCTATCTGGTCGACGACAGCGAGAATCCGCAACCGGCCTTCCAGCAGGCCATCATCGCCGCCGTCGCACGCGTCACGCACATCGCGCCGGCCGACGCGCAGGGCAAGATCATCGGCTCGCCGGTCGTGGCGCCCGGCGTCATCGAATATCCGATGAAGAAGCTCGGCCTGTGTGCCGGCATCAGCAACGCGCGCTACACGACAACCACCGAGGTCTATCCCGACAGCCCGCGCGCGACGCCGCAGCAATGCAATGACGCGCAGGTCGCGGCGGTGTGCGCGGCGCTCGATTTCGCGCTGGCGCAGGGTTGAAGTCCGCGCCTTCGCTTTTGCGGCGCCGTTCGGAGCGCTACTCCCACTCGATCGTCGCCGGTGGCTTGCCGGAAATGTCGTAGACCACGCGCGACACGCCGCTGATCTCGTTGACGATGCGCCGCGAGCAGACGTCGAGCAGCTCGTACGGCAGATGCGCCCAGTGCGCGGTCATGAAATCGATGGTCTCGACGGCGCGCAGGGCGATGACGGGTTCGTAGCGACGGCCGTCGCCGGTGACGCCGACGCTCTTCACCGGCAGAAACACGGCGAAGGCCTGGCTGGTCTTGTCGTACCAGCCGGCGCGGCGCAGCTCCTCGATGAAGATGTGGTCGGCGAGGCGCAGCGTGTCGGCGGCCTGCTTGGTGACTTCGCCGAGGATGCGCACGCCGAGGCCGGGACCGGGGAAGGGATGGCGATAAACCATCTCGTGCGGCAGGCCGAGCTCGACGCCGATCTTGCGCACCTCGTCCTTGAACAGTTCGCGCAGCGGCTCGACGAGCTTGAGCTTCATGTGCTCGGGAAGACCGCCGACGTTGTGGTGGCTCTTGATGACGTGCGCCTTGCCGGTCTTGCTGCCGGCCGACTCGATGACGTCCGGATAGATCGTGCCCTGCGCCAGGAACTGCACGTTCGGAATCTTCGCCGACTCTTCGTCGAACACCTCGACGAACAGCTTGCCGATGATCTTGCGCTTGGCTTCCGGATCGCTGACGCCCTTGAGCGCGGCGAGGAAACGCGCTTCGGCGTTGACGCGGATGACCTTGACACCGAGATGGTCGGCGAAGATGCGCATCACCTGATCGCCTTCCTGGTGGCGCAGCAGGCCGTGATCGACGAACACGCAGGTCAGCTGCGCGCCGATCGCCTTGTGCAGCAGCGCGGCGACCACCGACGAATCGACGCCGCCGGAAAGTCCCAGCAGCACGTGGCCGTCGCCGACCTGCGCGCGCACGCGGGCGATGGCGTCGTCGATGATGCTGCCCGGCTTCCAGGCTTCGCCGCAGCCGCAGATCTCGTGGACGAAACGCGAGTAGATGCGCGCGCCCTGCCTGGTGTGGGTGACTTCGGCGTGGAATTGCAGACCGTAATAGCGGCGCGTCTCGTCGGCCATGCCGGCCAGCGGCAGGTCCGGCGTCGAGGCGATGCACTTGAAGCCGTCCGGCAGTTTCACGACGCGATCGCCGTGGCTCATCCACACATCGAGCAGGCCGTGGCCTTCTTCGTTGACGCGGTCTTCGATGCCGCGCAGCAGCTGCGAGTGACCGCGCGCGCGCAAGGTATCGGTTCCGCCGATACCGTCCGAACCATGGAAATCACCGTGAACGGTGATCTCCGCGTAACCGAATTCCTTCTGATCGTGCGGCTCGACGACACCGCCGAAGTGATGCGCCATCACCTGCATGCCGTAGCAGATGCCGAGCACCGGCACGCCGAGTTCCCAGACCGCCTGCGGCACGCGCGGCGAACCGGCGGCGCAGACCGACTCCGGACTGCCGGACAGGATCACGCCCTTCGGCGCGAAGGCACGCACGGTGGCGTCGTCGATGTCCCAGGGATGCAGCTCGCAATAGACGCCGAGCTCGCGCACGCGGCGCGCGATCAGCTGCGTCAGCTGCGAACCGAAATCGAGGATGAGGATCTTGTCGGAATGGATGTTCATTGCAGCCCTACGAAAAAGCCCCGGCGGACCGGGGCGTTTGATTGAATCACTCGACGCGGTAATTCGGCGCTTCCTTGGTGATCGTCACGTCGTGCACATGCGATTCCTTGATGCCGGCGCCGGTGATCTTCACGAACTGCGTCTGCGTGCGCATCTCCTCGATGCTCTTGCAGCCGGTGTAGCCCATGCTGGCGCGCAGGCCGCCGATCATCTGGTGCACGATCGCCGCCATCGGCCCCTTGTACGGCACGCGGCCTTCGATGCCTTCCGGCACCAGCTTCTCGACTTCGGTCGTGGTGTCCTGGAAGTAGCGGTCCTTGGAGCCGTTGCTGCCGCCCATGGCACCGAGCGAGCCCATGCCGCGATACGACTTGTACGAGCGGCCCTGGTAGAGCTCGACCTCGCCCGGCGCCTCCTCGGTGCCGGCCAGCATCGAGCCGACCATGACGGCCGACGCGCCGGCGGCGATCGCCTTGGCGAAGTCGCCGGAGTAGCGCACGCCGCCGTCGGAGATCAGCGGCAGGCCGGACTTCCTCAGCGCTTCGGCCACGCCCATCACCGCGCTGATCTGCGGCACGCCGACGCCGGCGACGATGCGCGTCGTGCAGATCGAACCCGGACCGATGCCGACCTTGACCGCGTCGGCGCCGGCCTCGACCAGCGCCAGCGCGGCATCGCCGGTGGCGATGTTGCCGCCGACGACCTGCAGCTTGTCGCCGTACTTTTTCTTGATCTGCGCGACGCGGTCGATGACGCCCTTGCTGTGGCCGTGCGCGGTATCGACGACCACCAGGTCGACGCCGGCCTCGACCAGGGCGATGACGCGCTCGTCGGTATCGGCACCGGTGCCGACCGCGGCGCCGACGCGCAGCCGGCCCGCCTCGTCCTTGCAGGCGCGCGGGAAGTCGGCGGTCTTCTGGATGTCCTTGACGGTGATCATGCCGCGCAGCTGGAACTTGCCGTCGACGACCAGCACCTTCTCGATGCGGTGTTCCTGCAGCTTGGCGATCACTTCCTCGCGCGAGGCGCCTTCGCGCACGGTGACGAGGCGGTCCTTGGGCGTCATCACGCGCGACACCGGCTCGTCGTAGCGCGTCTCGAAGCGCACGTCGCGGCTGGTGACGATGCCGACCAGCTCCTTGCCGTCGACCACCGGCACGCCGGAGATCCTGTTCTTGCGCGTGAGCTTGACGACCTCGCCGATGGTCATCGTCGGCGGCACGGTGATCGGGTCGGTGATGACGCCGGCCTCGTGCTTCTTCACGGCGCGGACTTCGGCGGCCTGGCGCTCGGCGGTCATGTTCTTGTGCACGATGCCGAGGCCGCCTTCCTGCGCCAGCGCGATCGCCAGCTTGGCCTCGGTGACGGTGTCCATCGCCGCCGACAGCAGCGGGATGTTGAGGCGGATGCCGCGGGTCAGCTGCGAGCTCAGGTCGACCTGCCGCGGCAGGACTTCCGAATAGGCCGGAAGGAGCAGGACGTCATCGAACGTGAGTGCTTCGGACTGGATGCGCATGGCGGCTGCGGTCGTCTGGAAGCGCGCCATTATAGCGTAAAGCCGGACCCGGCGGCGGTCGCCGGGACGATCGCCTATGCTTGCGCGATGCCGATGCCTCCAACCGCGGACCGCAACGCCGGGCGCACGATCTACCAGGTCTGCGAACTCGCCGACGTGCTGCGCGGCCTGATCGAGGACAGCCTGCCGCGCGTCTGGGTGCAGGGCGAGATTTCCAATTTCTCGCGGCCGGCCTCGGGCCACTGGTACTTCACGCTCAAGGACGCGCGCGCCCAGCTGCGCTGCGCGATGTTCAGGAACGCCAATCTCTACGTGCGCCCGCAGCCGCGCGACGGCGACGCCGTGCTGATCCGCGCGCAGATGAGCTTCTACGCCGCGCGCGGCGATCTGCAGCTGATCTGCGAACACCTGGAGCCGGCCGGCGAAGGCGCGCTGCTGCGCGCATTCGAGGAACTCAAGCGGCGTCTCGCGTCCGAAGGCCTGTTCGACGAGCACCTCAAGCGCGAGCCGCCGAAGCGGCCGCGCGCGATCGGCCTCATCACCTCGGGCACCGGCGCCGCGCTGCACGACATGCGCACCACGCTGGCGCGCCGCTACCCGATCGCGCCGGTCTATCTGCTGCCGGTGCCGGTGCAAGGCGCCGACGCGCCGCCGGCGATCGTGCGCGCCCTGCAGCAGCTGCCGCGTCGCGCGCCGGTCGATGTCATCCTGCTGGCGCGCGGCGGCGGCTCGCTCGAGGACCTGTGGGCCTTCAACGACGAGCGCGTCGCGCGCGCGATCCGCGCCTGCGCGGTGCCGGTGATCTGCGGCGTCGGCCATGAAGTCGACGTGACGATCGCCGATTTCGCCGCCGACCTGCGCGCACCGACGCCGACCGCCGCCGCCGAACGCGCCGCGCCGGACATCGCCGACTGGCTGCTCAGCCTGCGCAGCCTCGATCAGCGCATCGTCGCCGCCACCGAGCGCCGCCTGCAGCGCGCCGCGCAGCGCGTCGACGAACAGAGCGAGCGCCTCCATGCGCAGCATCCGGGCCGGCGCCTGCACGAGCGCCGCGCGCGCCTGCGCGAACTCGACGCGCGCCTGCGGCGCGCCGCCGCGCAGTGCCTGCACCGCCTCGATCGCCAGCTCGATCATCGCCTCAGCCTGCTGCATGCGCAGGCGCCGACGCGCCGTCTCGCGCAGGCCCGCCACCGGCTCGAACGCCTCGAAGCGCGGGCGCAGGAGACGCTGCGCCTGCGTGCCGCCGCCGCACGCGCGCGCCTCGAACGCGCCGACGCCATGCTGGCGAGCCTCAACCCGCGCGCCGTGCTCGAACGCGGCTACGCGATCGCCCTCGACACGCAGGGCCGGCCGCTGACCGATGCGGCGCAGACGCAGGCCGGCGCCGCGCTGCAGCTGCTGCTGGCGCGCGGCAGCGTCGACGCCAAGGTCGAGCGCGCGCGGCCGGCTGCGCCCGACACACCGTCCGAAAACCAAAGATAATGCGCGGCCTCGCCGTCGCCGCGGCATCGGAATCCTTTCCGTCGCGCGCGGTCTGATACGGACGAACGGCCGCGCCGGGCGCGCGGCCGCATCACCATAAGAGACGTTCAAGAGACCCATGGCCTGGTTACAGCTGCGCGTCCACACGCGCCACCCCGAATTCGCCGACGAGATCCTGCAGGCGCACGGCGCCGCGGCCGTCAGCTTCATCGATGCCGTCGACGATCCGGTGCTCGAACCGCCGCCCGGCGAAACCCCGCTGTGGGCCAACACCGTCACGCTCGGCCTGTTCGCCGAAGGCACCGATCTCGAATCCGTGCAGGCGAGCCTGCGCGAGCTGCTGCCGGACGGCGGCGAGGCGCGCTTCGCGACCGAGCTGATCGAGGATCAGGACTGGGTGCGCGTCTGGCTCGAGGATTGCCCGCCGCTGCCGTTCGGCCAGCGCCTGTGGGTGGTGCCGCGCGAGAAGGTCGGCGAGGTCACGCAGGCCGACGCGGTGATCCTGCGTCTCGATCCCGGCCTGGCCTTCGGCACCGGCACGCATCCGACCACGGCGCTGTGCCTGCAGTGGCTCGCGGAGCTCGCCGAGCGCGGCGAGCTGGCCGGCAAGACCGTGCTCGACTACGGCTGCGGCTCCGGCGTGCTGGCGATCGCCGCGCTGCTGCTCGGCGCCGAGCGCGCGGTCTGCGTCGACATCGACCCGCAGGCCCTGCTGGCGACGCGCGACAACGCCGCCGAGAACGGCGTCGCCGACCGCATCGTCACCCTGCCGGCCGAGCATTTCGTGCCGCTGCCGGCCGATGTGGTCGTCGCCAACATCCTCGCCAATCCGCTGATCGCGCTGGCGCCGCGCCTGGCCAGCTCGATCCGCGGCGGCGGCCGCCTGGCGCTCGCCGGCCTGCTCGATCGCCAGGCCGGAGACGTGCGCGCGGCCTATGAACCGTGGTTCGACTTCGACGCCGACGCCAGCCGCGACGGCTGGACGCGCCTCGCCGCGCGCTGCCGCATGCCGGCGCTGATCAATCTGCGCCGCATCGATGCCGGGCTGCTGACCTCAGGCCAGCCGTGGCCCGAGCAATTCGGCGTGCTCGCCCAGAGCGGCGTCGACTTCGTCATCAATCTCGCCGCCTCGACCTCGCCGAACTATCTGCCCGACGAGGCCGCGCGCTGGCAGGCGCTCGGCGTGCGCTACGCGGCGCTGCCGATACCCTGGGACGCGCCGAACGCCGAGCACGTCGAGCGCTTCTTCGAACTGATGGACAGCCGGCGCGGCAGCCGCACGCTGGTGCATTGCGCCCTGAACCTGCGCGCCTCGGTGTTCGTCTACCTGTATCGCGTGCTGCGCCGCGGCGAGGCGCGCGACGGCGCATCGGCCGACCTGCACGCGGTGTGGACCCCGGACGCGGTCTGGCAGAAGCTGATCGACGACACGCTGGCGGCGGCGGACGGCTGAACGGGCCGCGTTGCGCGCCGGCCTCCGCGTATCGCCGTCCCAGACGCGGCATCGCGATGCCGGGCGCAGGGACTGTCACAATCGGCTTTTGCAGGCGGCGCGACGAGAGTATTATTGCCGCCCCCTTTTTCCGGTCAGGCCCGCGTCCACGCGCGACGCGGGTTGGAGACTCAAGTTATGTCATCGCTCCGGTCTTCGGACATCAAGCCGCTCGGCCACTCGGTCTCCGACAGCCTGGACGATTTCTTTCGCACACTGAACGGTCACGCGCCGAAGAATCTCTACGACCTGTTCCTCGATCAGGTCGAGCCGCCGCTGCTGAAGGCCACGCTGCGCTACTGCCACGGCAACCAGTCGCGCGCCGCCGAGATGCTCGGCCTCAATCGCGCGACGCTGCGCAAGAAACTCAAGCAGCACAAGATCAAGCCGGACGCGCCGAACTGAGCGGCGTCCCGCGTTTCCTCCTCTTCCGCTTCACACGAGCCGCCGCCCGATGACCACCACCGACCGCGCGCCCGTGCGCCGCGCCCTGCTCTCCGTGTCCGACAAGGCCGGCATCGTCGAGTTCGCCCGTGAACTCGCGGCGCGCGGCGTCGAGCTGCTGTCGACCGGCGGCACCTACAAGCTGCTGCGCGACTCCGGCCTCGCGGCGATCGAGGTTTCCGCGCACACCGGCTTTCCGGAAATCATGGACGGCCGCGTCAAGACCCTGCACCCGAAGATCCACGGCGGCCTGCTCGGCCGTCGCGACATCGACGGCGACGTCATGCAGCAGCACGGCATCGCGCCGATCGACCTGCTGGTCGTCAATCTCTATCCCTTCGAGGCGACGGTCGCCAGGCCGGATTGCACGCGCGAGGACGCCATCGAGAACATCGACATCGGCGGCCCGGCGATGCTGCGCGCGGCGGCGAAGAATCACGCCTGGGTCGCGGTGCTCACCGACCCGGCCGACTACGCCGCGCTGCTCGCCGAGATCGACGCCGGCGGCACCACGCTCGCCACGCGCTTCCGCCTCGCGACCAAGACCTATGCCTTGACCTCGCGCTACGACGCCGCCGTGTCGGCGTACCTGTCGAGCCTGCACGACGACGGCAAGCGCGATGCCTTCGCGCCGATCCTCGGCCTGCAGTTCGAGAAGCTGCAGGACATGCGCTACGGCGAGAACCCGCACCAGCGCGCCGCCTTCTACCGCGAGCGCAACGCGGAAGCCGGCACCGTCGCCGCGGCGACGCAGATCCAGGGCAAGGAACTCAGCTACAACAACATCGCCGATGCCGACGCCGCGCTGGAGTGCGTGAAGTCGTTCGGCAAGCCGGCCTGCGTGATCGTCAAGCACGCCAATCCCTGCGGCGTGGCCGTCAACGAATCGGGCATCAAGGACGCCTACGAGCGCGCCTTCCGCACGGACCCGACCTCGGCCTTCGGCGGCATCATCGCCTTCAACCGCGAGCTCGACGGCGAGACCGCGAAGCTGATCGTCGAACGCCAGTTCGTCGAGGTGATCATCGCGCCGCGCATCAGCGCGGCGGCCCGGCAGGCAGTCGCCGCCAAGCAGAATGTGCGCCTGCTCGAATGCGGCGACTGGCCCGCCACGCGCGCGCCGGCGCTCGACTACAAGCGCGTCGCGAGCGGCCTGCTGGTGCAGGATCGCGACGATCTGATCGTCACCCTCGACCAGCTCAAGGTCGTCAGCCGGCGCGAGCCGACCGAAGCCGAGCTGCACGATCTCGTGTTCGCCTACAAGGTCGCCAAGTTCGTGAAGTCGAACGCCATCGTCTATGCGCGCGAGCGCATGACGATCGGCGTGGGCGCCGGCCAGATGAGCCGCGTCTATTCGGCGAAGATCGCCGGCATCAAGGCCGGCGACGAGAAGCTCGAAGTGCCCGGCTCGGTGATGGCGAGCGACGCCTTCTTCCCGTTCCGCGACGGCATCGACGCCGCCGCCGCCGCCGGCATCACCGCCGTGATCCAGCCGGGCGGCTCGATGCGCGATTCGGAAGTGATCGCCGCCGCCGACGAGGCCGGCATGGCCATGGTCTTCACCGGCATCCGTCACTTCCGGCACTGAAGGCCGCACAGCGCGCGCACCACTGCGACATCGAGGCCGGCAGCGCCTTTTTCGCTTGCGCCGTGATAAATCCGTGAGGCTAATGTCACAACGGCGGCGTGCCGCTTTGTCTAGACTGCGGAGCCGTCGGCGTTTTGCGCCGGCCTTCCACCAGGACAAGGGGACCTCATGAAATCCGCAGTTCTCGCCGCGCTCGCCGCGGCCAGTCTCGTTGCAGCCGGCGCCGCCACCGCGGCGCTGTCGGCAGGCGATCAGTTCAATCTCGAGCAGATCCGTTCCGGCAGTCCGGGCGGCATCCGCGCGGCGTCGCAGAACATCGAAGCGGCGCATGCGGCACCGATCGAAGTCACCGACGCGCTCGCCGAAATGCTGCTGAAGAACCAGACGCAGAACAGCAACAGCTTCGTCGACGCGCTGTCCTGGGCTTGCAAGGCGCTGGCCGCCACCGGCAACAAGCGCTACTACACGACGCTCAAGCAGATCGACGACAACGCGCAGGCGCACAAAAAGACGCGCAAGTACTGCGGCAATGCCGCCGAGGCGCTCGGCGGCGCCGACGGCGAGCAGTACGCGCCCGGCATGGCGGCGAGCAGCGTCGCGGCACCGGCCGCCAAGGGCGGCGGGGCCGCCGCGGTGACGACGGCCGGCGACGGCAGCTTCAAGCCGATCACCGAAGTGAAGCCGGAAATGTCGCAGCAGCAGGCCTTCGCGATCGCCGGCCCGCCGACCTCGAGCAATGCGCACGTTACCGGCAAGGCCTGGATCCCGTTCAACTTCAAGGGCAGCGATTCGTATCGCACGATCGCGCATTACAAGGGCCAGGGCCGCATCATCTTCTCGAACACCAGCGCCTACAGCACCGGCCAGCGCGTGCTCGAAGTGCAGATCGATCCGAACGAAACCGGCTACTGAAACGCGCCGCGGCGCAAGGACAAAGGGCGTGGCCGCGGCCACGCCCTTTTTCGTTTGCGCCTGCGCTGCCTTCAGCGCCGCTCGAGGCGGATGTCGCCGCTGAAGGTGTGCAGGTCGATGTTGCCGCGGCCGCTGCCGAGCGTGGTCGACACCTTGCGGATCTCGCCGTCGTCGCGGTCGTCGCCGAAGCCGTTGCGCAGGGCGCCGCTGAAGGTCTTCATCGTCAGCCGCGCGTTCGGCGCCTTCGGCAGATGCAGCTCGATGTCGCCGGACAGCGTCTCGGCGCTGAGCGTGGCGGCGTCATCCAGGCTCAGGTCGAGATTGACGTCGCCCGACACGCTCTGCAGCGTGACGTCGCGGAAGCTGCCGCCCTGCACCGCCAGCTCGCCCGACACGGTCTCGGCCTTGAGCGTGCCGCGCACGCCGCTGGCGCGCAGATCGCCGCTCACCGAGTTGAGCGTGGTGTTGAACGACGGCGCCCTGACGGTCAGATCGCCGCTGACGGTGCTGGCGTTGATCTCGCCGCTGCCGACGTCGAGCCGCACGTCGCCGCTGACGCTCTTGGCGGCGATCGCGCCGCTCATTTCGGCGACGCTGATGTCGGCGCTGACCGCGTCGAGCTGCAGCTGCGCCCGCGCCGGCACGCGCAACTCGAGATGCGTGTCGTCGACACTGCCGCGCACGCGGCTCGGATAGCGCACGTTGATGTTCAGCGTCTTGCCTTCGGCGCTGATGTCGAGCTTCTCGACGTCGGCGCCGAGCGTGCCGCTGATCGCGACTTCGTTGCGGTCCCAGCCATGCACGACGATCGAGCCGGCGATGTTGTTGACGCTGACCGTGCCGTCGTTCGCCAGCGGCCGCGTCTCGTTGATCGGCGAACCCTCGCGCGCCCAGGCCGGCACCACCATCAGCAAGCCGAGCAGCATCGCGCCTACATGTTTCTTCATAGCGAACTCCAGCATTTCCGTTTCCATCATCAGGTGGCCTGCGCCGTCAGCAGGCGGCGCAACTCGTCGCTGCGCGCCTCGGTCGTCAGCAACAGGCGCCGCAGCGAGGCCGACTCCGGATCCTGCTGCAGCGCCTTGCGGATCTGCGTCTCCGAGCTGCGCGACAGCTGCAGATTGGCCTTGACCAGCGCGCGGCTGCCGGGCACCGCCTGCAGGTTCGCCGCCGGCATCGCGGCGAACGCCGCGGTCGTCGACGGCGCCTCGGCCGGCGGCAGCGGCCGCAGCACGCCCATGCCGACCACCACCGCGACGCAGGCCGCGGCGGCAAGGCTCATCCAGGCATTCGCCGAGACCGCGCTTCTCGGCCGCGGCGCGATGCGCGCCTCGATGCCGGACCACAGGTCGCGGCCGGGTTCGAGGTCGACGCGCAGCTCGCGCAGGCCGGCGATCGGCGCCTCGACTTCGTCGTCCCGCGGCTCTTGGGTGTGGTGCCTCATGACAGCCATTCCTTCATCAGTTTGCGGGCGCGGTGCAGCTGCGCCTTCGAGGTGCCGACGGCGATGCCGGTCAGCGCGGCGATCTCCTCGTGCGCGTAGCCCTCGATGTCGTACAGCATCAATACCGTGCGCGCGCCCTTCGGCAGCCTGGCCAGGGCGCGCTCCAGATCGAGACGATCGCCGAGGCGCTGCTGCGGATGCTCCGACGATGCGAAATCCGCGCCGCCTTGGTCGCCGGCCTCCCCGGCGGCGTCCTCGAACGTCACCCAGCGCTTCAGCAGACGATGCTCGCCGAGCACGAGATTGACGGTCAGCCGATGCAGCCAGGTCGCGAACTGCGCCTCGCCGCGAAAGCTGGCGAGCTTCTCCCAGGCGCGCACGAAAGCGTCCTGGGTGTATTGCTCGGCCTTGGCGCGGTCGCCGTCGACGAGCCGGACGCAGAGACCGAAGATGCGGCCGACATGACGACGGTACAGCTGCTCGAAAGCGCGCGCGTCGCCTTTCGTGGCGCGCTGCACGAGTGCTCCGTCGTCCGTCTCCGCGGCGCGCTGTTCGACCGCCTGCACGTCCACCCCCTGTCCGGCCACCGGGCCGTCGCGACCGCGCAGCCTAGCACCGGCCTCGCCATCCGCCCGGCGCGGCCAGGGCAGCGCCGCGGCCGCGGGTGTCACGAGATCGTAGGTGCCCGCCGTCATGGTCGCCGCAATGTCCATATGTTGTGCTGCATAGATGCGGCGCCGCGGAAAAGCGTTTAAAAATGCCGCGCCGCCCCTGAACGAATGCCCATGCGCCGCCTGCCGCGCTTCCTCGACGTGATCCGCTCCGTGCTCGCCAGCACCGCCGCCGGCTGGCGCGGCACGCTGGCCCTGCACCCCGCCGGGCGGCAGCCGGCCGAGCCGCTGCGGCTCTACGACATCGAAGCCTGCCCGTACTGCCGGCTGGTGCGCGAGACGCTCAGCGAGCTCGATCTCGACGTGCTGGTCTATCCCTGTCCGGCCGCGGTCGCCGCCGGCGGCAAGGCGCAGTTTCCGCTGCTCGTCGATCCGAACACCGGCCGCACGCTCTACGAGTCGGCCGACATCGTCGAATATCTGGCCGCCACCTATACCGGCCGCGCCGGCGGCCTGCGCGCACGCGCCTCGCGCGCCGCCGCGCAGCCGCTCGAGCTGTACAGCTTCGAGGCCAGCCCGTACTCGCGCCTGGTCCGCGAGCGGCTCTGCGAACTGGAGCTGCCGTATCTGCTGCGCAACGCCGGCAAGGGCCGGCTCAGCGACATGGGCGCGCCGTCCTGGCGCGATCGCGTGTTCAAGGGCGCCAAGGGCAGCAGCCGCAACCGCCGCGGCCTGCTCGAACGCAGCGGCCACGTGCAGCTGCCGTATCTGGTCGATCCGAATACCGGCGCGGCGCTGTTCGAGTCCGCCGCCATCCTCGATCACCTCGACGCGCACTATGCCGCCTGAGACGACGACGCGCGTGCGCGAGCCGGTCACCACCTGGTATCTGGAGATGCGCGCGCCCGGCGCGCTGCGCCGCGCCCGCGTGCCGCAGCCGGCGCCGCCGATCCTGCGCGCCGCGCAGGCGCTGCCGATGTTCAGCCGCTTCCTGTACACCGCCGTCGGCGGCCACTGGCACTGGCGCGATCGCCTCGGCTGGTCGTATGCGCGCTGGATGCGCTGGCTCGATCGCCCGGAGCTGCAGACCTGGGTGATGTACGTCGACGCCACGCCGGCCGGTTACATCGAACTCGAGAAACAGGCCGGCGACGACGTCGAGATCGCCTACTTCGGCCTGATGCGCGAATTCACCGGCCGCGGTCTCGGCGGCCATCTGCTGAGCGTCGGCATCGAGCGCGCCTGGGAGCTGGGCGCGCGTCGCGTCTGGGTGCACACCTGCACGCTCGACGGGCCGCACGCGCTCGCCAACTACGAAGCGCGCGGCCTCGTGCGCTACCACGAGGAGACGAAGATCGTCGAACGGCCGGCGGCACCGGACGGGCCGTGGCCGGGCTGGGACGACGAGGACGCCGGCCGTGGCGGCGGCTAGCGGCCTGGCGGTATTCGGCGCCGTCGCCGCCGCGCACGCGCTCGGCGTCGCCAGCCCGGGCCCGGACTTCGCGATCGTCACGCGCCAGTCGCTCGCCTACGGCCGCGCCGCCGGCGTGTGGACGGCGGCCGGCATCGGCAGCGGCATCGTCTTCCACGTCGCCTATGGCCTGTTCGGGCTCGGCTGGCTGCTGCGCACCTGGCCGGCGGCCTTGAACGGCATCGCGCTGGCCGGCGCCGGCTTCCTGATCTGGATCGGCGCCCGGGCGCTGCGCGCGCAGCCGCTGACCGAAGCCGGCGACGACGCCACGCGCGCCGCGCCGGGCGGCTGGCGGCGCAGCTACGCGATCGGCCTCGTCACCAACGTCCTCAATCCGAAGGCGACGCTGTTCTTCGTCGCCCTGTTCAGCACCGTGGTCAGCACGCCGATGTCGACAACACTGATGCTCGCCCTCGGCCTCTGGCTGCCGCTCGCCACCTTCGGCTGGTTCGCGAGCCTCGCCCTGCTGCTGTCGCACGCCGGACTGCGCCGCGCGCTGCGCCGTCACGCGCATCGCCTCGACCGGGCGATGGGCGCCGTGCTCGTTTCGCTAGGCATTTTCGTCTGCGTGCGCACGCTGGGCGCGTGGTTCTATCGCTGAGGTACGGCGAGCACGGATGGTGCGAGATCGGCCCGCGCGGCAGGCGGATTAAGGCCGGGGCTTGGAGATGGCGCGCCAGAGCATCTCGAACAGGGGATTCGCCTGCGCCACCAGCGAGTCCTTCATGCCGCGATGCACGTGCATCTGGATGACGCGCGCCAGCGTGCCCATGATGAAGTCGAGCACGTACTTCTCCTCGACCTCGTCGGTGATCACGCCTTTCTCGCGGCCTTCGCGCAGCACCTTCATGAAGGTGCCGAACAGCTGCGGATTGTCGAACTGCTCGTGCTTGCGCCAGGTGTTGACGTAGACCGAGCTCATCTGCATCTGCATGAGCTTGGGATTGCGTTCGTAGAAATCGAGGCACACCCAGAACACCTTGCGCAGGCGCTCCTTGTAGTCCTCGATGCCCTGCAGGTGGTCGAGCATGCGCGCCGCGAGCTTGCCGAGCCAGGCGTCGAGGCTGACGAACAGCAGCGCTTCCTTGCTGCCGTAGTACTTGTAGATGGTCTGCAGCGAGACGTTCGCCGCCCGCGCGATTTCGATCAGCCCGACGCGATGGAACTCGCGCTCGGCGAAGACCTCGAGTACGGCCTGCTCGATACGCGCCCTGGTGGCGGCGTCGAGCTGCGCGCGATCGGCGACCGCGGCATCGCTGCGTCGCATGTCTCTGCTCCTGTAGGACCTCGTTCACCGGCAATTCAGTAATGCTTGTTACGGCTTTTTCCGCAGCGCGCCATACGCTATGGTATTGCCCCACGCCGCGCGGCCCCGATGGGCATTCCCGAGGCGCGCCACGCCGGTGGTGCAGCGCAAACCGGCGTGCGCGGGGCGTCTGCCTCGAAGCGAATGGTAATTATGATTACCTTTGCCTGCAAGCGCCCGCGACGACACGATTTCATTTCGACGATGTGGAGGTAGCCATGTTCAGCGCCCTGATGAAGTGGATGCAGGCCAGGAAGATCCTGCCGCAGATTTCCGACACCGAGCGCCAGGCGCTCGAAGCCGGCTCGGTATGGATCGACGGCCAGTTCTTCGGCGGCAAGGCCGACTTCGAGAACATCCTCGCGCAGCCCTACGGCCGGTTGACTGCCGAGGAGCAGGCCTTTCTCGATGGCCCGGTCAACGAGCTGCTGGCGATGTTCGACCGCTACGAGATACAGCGCACCAAGCGCATTCCCGACGAGGTGATCGAGTTCATCAAGAAGAAGGGCTTCATGTCCTTCCTGATTCCGAAGCAGTACGGCGGCCTCGAGTTCTCGACCCTGGCGATCTCGACGATCATGGCCAAGCTCGGCGGCTACAACGCGACCATCGGCACCTTCGTCGTCATCCCGAATTCGCTGGGCGCCGCCGAGCTGCTGAAGCACTACGGCACCGAGGCGCAGAAGCAGGCCTATCTGCCGAAGCTCGCCAGCGGCGAGTACGTACCCTGCTTCGGCCTGACCGAACCGACGGCCGGCTCCGACGCGGCGAGCATCAAGGCCGAAGGCGTCGTGTTCCGCGATAGCGACGGCCAGCTCAAGATCCGCATGAACTTCCGCAAGCGCTACATCACGCTCGCGCCGATCGCCAATCTGGTGACGCTGGCCTGCCGTCTCAAGGACCCGGACAATCTGCTCGGCAAGGGCGAGGACGTCGGCATCAGCTGCGTGATGATCCACAAGGGCACGCCGGGCTTCACCAGCGGCGATCACCACGATCCGATCGGCGATCCGTTCTACAACGGTCCGCTGCTCGGCAAGGACGTGGTCGTGCCGGTCGACAACATCATCGGCGGCGTCGACTATGCCGGCCAGGGCTGGCGCATGCTGATGGAGCAGCTCGCCGGCGGCCGCATGGTCTCGCTGCCGGCCGGCGCGGTCGGCGCTGCGCGCGTCGCCGCGACCACGGTCGGCGCGTACTCGATCGTGCGCCAGCAGTTCGGCATCTCGATCGGCCACATGGAAGGCGTCGAAGACAAGATCGGCAAGATCGCGGCGCTGTCGTACATGATGGAAGGCGCGCGCGTGTTCGGCTGCACGGCGGTCGACCACGGCATCCAGCCGCCGGTCGTGTCCTCGGTGATGAAGGCCTACACGACCGACATCAGTCGCCAGCTGGTCACCGACGCCATGGACGTGTTCTCCGGCGCCGGCGTCATGCAGGGACCGAACAACATCCTTGGCATGGCCTACAAGTCGGCGCCGGTGTCGATCACCGTCGAAGGCGCCAACATCATGACGCGCACGCTGATGATCTTCGGCCAGGGCGCCACGCGCTGCCATCCGTATGCGCTCAACGTCGTGCACGCGGTCGAGAACAACGACGTGCCGAAGTTCCGCAGGAACCTGCTCGGCTGGATCGCGCATTTCATCGGCGGCATCGCCCGCGCCGAATGGCACTGGCTGACGCGCGGCGCCTTCATCAAGGTGCCGGACGTCGCGCCGGAGACGCGCAAGTACTACAAGCGCATCGGCTGGTCGGCGGCGCGCTTCGGCGTGCTGACCGACCTGGCGATGTTCGCGATCGGCGGCAAGCTCAAGGCGCGCGGCAAGCTGACCGGCCGCTTCGCCGATGCGCTGGCCTGGCAGATCCTGGCGATCGGCGCGCTGCGCCGCTTCGAGGCCGAAGGTCGCCGCAGCGAAGATCTGCCGCTCGTGCAGTACGCCTGCGAGTACGCGCTGGCGCAGACGCAGGAGGCCTTCGTCGGCATCTACGCGAACTTCGACGGTCCGCTCGGCGCGCTGATGAAAACCATCATCGCCTTCGAGGTGCGCGCCAACCCGGTCGGCACGCCGCCGAAGGATGAGCTGTCGGCGCGCGCGGCGCGCACCATCCAGCAGTACGGCGCGCAGTACGAACGCCTCGCCGAGAACGTCTTCCTGCCGAGCGACGCCAGGCTCGGCATCGGCCGCCTGCTGCGCGCCTTCAAGCTGATCAGCCAGACGCAGGATCTGCACGAACGCGTCGTGCAGGCGCAGCGCGCCAGGAAGCTGCCGCGCGGCCATGCACCGGGCGAGATCGCCGATCAGGCCGTGCAGGCCGGCGTCATCAACGCGAAGGAAGCGCAGCAGCTGAAGGACGCGCTTGCCGCACGCCTCGAGGCGATCGAAGTCGATGTGTTCACGCCGGAACAGTACTTCGGCGTGATCAACGACCAGGGCGGCGTCGAGTACCGCATGGCCGCCAACGGCTGAGGCGCGCCGGCAGGGCCGCGCCGTTCGTGGCGCGGCCCCGCCGCTGGTCGCATCACGGCGTTGGCGTCGTCAGTCGTCGCGTTTGATCGTCACCGTCACGCGCTCGGTTTCGTTGACGGAGCCGCCGTCAAGGGGAACCGTGCGCACGGATTGCGAACTCACGCTGCCGCTGCGCGGAATCAATATCGGTCCGTAGCTGTGATCGGCATTCAGCGGCAGCGCCGGCACCGACAGCGGCAGCAGAACCGGCGTGTCGGGATAGACCGCAGTCTGGCCGTCCCATCGTTGGACCGTCGCCGTCACCTCGAGCGGGATCAGCCGGTAGCCGTAGGCGTCCTGGCCGTAGGCGTGCAAGGTCAGCGAGAGTGAAGTGCTCGGCGTGCCGCTCTTGGTGCGGACCACGGGAATGGACAGGCCCCACACGCCCCATGGCGAGGTGTTGTCCTCCGGTACCCAGGAGGTGTGGTTGCTGCGGGTACCGCCGTTGCCATCGCTGCTGCTGAGCGTCTCGTCCAGCGTCGCCGTGCTCAGGTGCAGGTCGGAAATCAGCTGCGGCTCGTTAAGGCCAACGGTCGTTTCGCCTTCGACAATGGTGTGCTCGTTGGTGTCGTACGTCGCGCCGCCGGTCGACCAGCGTCCGCTGCGCGTGAAGTCCTGGCGGAAGCCGACCTTGAAGCGCGAGCACTGCGGCAGGATGTCCTGGAGTTCGGCGGCCTTGTCGCCGTGCCCGAGCAGCTGCAGCTGGCGGATGGTGCCGAGCATCAGCTGCAATTCCGGCGGGCCGCCGATGCTCCGGCATTGTTCGGCGACGTAGTCCGCATACGTGTCGAGCAAGCTGCTGATGCGCCCCTCGAGATCGCTCGCCACATCCGCCAGCGGACCGCCCGGCGCCGCGAGGCCGGTCAGCGCGGCATTGCGCAGGAAGCTGAAGCCGATCTGGATCGCCGCCGGAATCTGCGCCGGATCGCCATAGGCCGCGGCGAAGGCCGGCACCACGACGTCGTTGAAATAGCCGCGCAGCGGCGCCAGCTGCGGGCTCTCGTCCGTCTTGGCGACCGGTCGGGCAGCGAGCGGCCGCGCCGAGCGTTTGGCGGTGGTGACCGACGCCAGCGCCTGTGCACCCTCCCGCCATTGCGCGGTGAGCAGCGGCGCCAGCGCTGCGGCGAGCTGATCGCCGGTGTCGGTCGGCCAGGCGGCTGCCAGCGCCGCCTGCTGGTCCGCTGTCGCCACGGCGATGCCGACGATGCCGAGGTGATCGATCTGCATCGCCGGTCGCGACAGGCCGGTGCCGAAGTTGCCGTTCAGCAGCGGCACCAGATGCAGGTTGGCGCCGTCGCTGTCGGCCACCACGCCCACCAGCTGGTCGCGATCGACGCCGGCCATCACCGCGTCGGGGATGATGAAGCTGACGGTGATCGGCTTGTCGGCGAGCAGCTCGGAAGGCTCGACCCGGAGCGCCGCCAGCACGGCGCTGACCGGCGCGCCGAGATCGGTGATCTCGGTCAGCACGAGGCCGACTTCATCGCGAAAGGCCCCGCCGGGGAATTGCAGCCACGTTTTCGTGCCGTTGCCGTGGGTCAGCGCCGCGGTGCCGGACCAGGTGTCGGCCGGTGCCCAGGAGATGATCGCGCGATCCTGCTGGCTGCCGTTCACGGGCGTCGCGGCGAGGGGCGCCGGCGGGTGCGGGAAGGGCTCCACCGCGCCGGCGAGCGGCTGCAACCCGCCGGAGGCGGCACCGGCGATCACCGTCAGCTGCGCGGCGCTGCTCGTCACGCTGCCGGCGCTGTTGCTGACGACGGCCGAATACCAGCGGCCGTTCATGCCGGTATCGGTCGCGCCGGTCGCGTAGCTGGCGCCCGTCGCCCCGGCGATGTCGGTCCAGTCCGTGCCGTTGTCGGAGCTGCGCCACTGATAGGCCAGCGGCGCCGTGCCGCTGGCGACGACCGAGAACGTGGCGGGCGCCGGCGCGGTGACGGTCTGCGCCTGCGGCTGCGTCGTGATCGCCGGCGCCGTCGCCGCCGGCGGGTCGCCGTCGCCATCGCCGCCCGCCGGCGCGGACCCGTTCGATCCGTTGCCGCAGGCCGCCAGCGCCAGCAATGCCAGGGCGCCCAGGACCCCGCTCATGCCTTTCATCACGATCTCTCCCTCGAGGTGCCGGCACAATGCCGGTTCAGGGATACAGATGCGGAAAAACACGCCGCTTCGTACACGCCGCTGAAAATTTTTCTGGGATGATGGAGCCGGCCGCCGAGGCCGGGAGGGGCATCGATGAGGCCGCAGGCTGCCAGGGCATCGATCACCCAGTTGCTGGCGCGCGCGCGGGACGGCGACGCGCCGGCGCTGGATGAGGCGTACGCCGCCGTTTACGGGGAACTGAAACGCATCGCCCACCACCAGCTGGGGCGCGAGCGCGGCGCGTTCGACACCACCGCCCTCGTGCACGAGGCCTACCTGAAGCTCGCCGCCGGTGCACGACCCTCGGCCCATGACCGTCACCACCTGCTGTCCCTGTCGGCGCGCGCCATGCGCCAGGTGCTGGTCGATCACGCCCGCTACGTCCATGCGCACAAGCGCGACGCCGGCGCGCCGACCCTGAGCTTCGAGGACGCGATGGCCGCCACGACCGTCGACGCGCTCGACATCCTGACGGTGGACGACACCATCCAGGCCCTGCAGAACGTCGACCCGCGCATGGCGCGGATCGTCGAACTGCGCTGCTTCGGCGGCTACGACGTGACCGAGATCGCGCAGATCATGGCGCTGCCCGCCTACACCGTGCGCCGCGACTGGCGCAAGGCGCGCGCCCTGCTGCTGGCGGAACTCGGGGCATGAACGGCGGCGGCCCGGACCTGCGCCGCGCGCTGCAGGTCTTCGAGCAGGTCGCCGATCTCGCCGGCGCCGCGCGCGACGCGCAGCTCGATGCGCTCTGCGCCGCCGATCCGGCGCTGCGCGACCGGGTCGAACGCATGCTGGCCGCCGATGCGCGTGCCGACGATGCCGGCGACGGCCCTGCGGCACGCTGGAACATCGCGCTGCGGGCCGCGGCCGGCGACGATCCGATGCTCGGCCGCCTCATCGGCGCCTGGCGGCTGGTGGCGGTCGCCGGCCGCGGCGGCATGGGCGTGGTGTACGAAGCCGAACGCGCCGACGGGGCCTATGCGCAGCGCGCCGCGCTGAAGCTGATCCAGTCGAGCGTTTCAGCGGGCGTCCGCGAGCGCTTCCTGCGTGAACGGCAAGTGCTCGCGCAGCTGCGTCACGCGCACATCGCCGCGCTGCTCGATGGCGGTTTCAGCGACGCCGGCGAGCCGTACTTCGTCATGGAGTACGTCGACGGCCTGCCGATCGACCGCTGGTGCGACGCGCGCCGGCTCGGCGTGCGCGCTCGTGTCGAGCTGTTCGCGCAGGCGCTGGGCGCCGTCGGTTACGCGCACCGCAACCTGCTGGTCCACCGCGACCTCAAGCCGTCGAACCTGCTGGTCGACGCGGCGGGCCGCGTCAAGCTGCTCGACTTCGGCATCGTCAAGCAGCTGCAGGATCCCAACGTCACGGCGCTGCCCGATCGCGCCGCCACTTTCGCCTACGCGGCGCCGGAGCAGTTGCACGACGCGCCGATCACCACCGCGACCGATCTCTGGCAGCTCGGCGTCGTGCTGCACGTGCTGCTGTCCGGTTCGCACCCGTTCGGCGTCGCGCCGGCGATGCCGCTGGCGAAGCAGCTGCAGCAGATGGAACGCCCGCCGGAAACGCTGGCGCAGGCCGCCGCCCGGGCCGGCGACGCCGCGCTCCAAGCGCGCGGCGCCGGCAGGCCGGCCGATCTCGCCCGGCAGCTGCGCGGCGGTCTGGCGACGATCGTCGCCACCTGCCTGCGGCGCGATCCGGCACAGCGCTACGCCAGCGTCGATGCCCTCGCCGCCGACCTGCAGCGCTGGCTGCAAAGCCGGCCGGTGCTGGCGGCGAGAACCAGCCGCCGCGAGCGGGCGCGGCTCTGGCTGCGCCGCAACCGCCTGCTCGCCGCGTCCGTGGCGGCGGTGACGGTCGCCCTGCTCGCCGGCACCGGCGTCTCGCTGTGGCAGGCACGCCAGGCGCAGCGGGAGAGCGCGCGGGCGCGCGAATCGCTGCAGTTCCTCGCCGACACGCTGGCCGCGGCGGCGCCGGAACAGGCCCTGAGCCGCGAAGTCAGCGTGCGCCAGCTGCTCGACAGCGCGCGCCGGCAACTCGAGCGGCGCAGCACGACCGACCCGGCCCTGCTGCAGCCGGTGCAGCGCATGCTCGGCCGCCTGTACTTCTCGGTCGGCGATTTCCAGCGCGCCGCGCAACTGCTCGACGCCGGCACGCACGCTGTCGCGCCGCGCACGCGCGACGCGGCGCTGTCACTGGCCGACGATCTGATCGTCTATTCCGATGCCCTCGGCAACCTCGAACAGGGCGCGGCCAGCGTGGCGGCCTCCGAGCGCGCCGCCGCGCTGCGCGAGCGCTTCGCGCCGGACGATGCGGAACAGCAACTGCGCGCACTGGCGCATCAGACGCTGGGGCACGTCGAGAAGTACGGCTGGGAGGCCTGCCGCCGGCGCGCCGAACAAGCGCTGGCCATGGCCAGGCGCCTGCCGAATCCGCCGGTCGACGTCATGCTGCGCCTGTATTCGGATCTCGGCAGCGTCGCCAATTTCACCAACGACCGCAGCCGCCTGCTGTCGATCAGCGAAGAAGGCCTAGCCTTCGCCGACCGCCACGACGTCCCGCTCGAATCGCCGCTGCGCTTCAGCTTGCTCAGGAACCGCATCGAGGGCCTGATGCTCGATGGCCGGGCGCAGGAGGCGGAAACGCTGAGCCGCGATGCCATCGCCATGATCGAGAAGACCGGCGGCGTCGGCAGCACGCGGCTCGGCGTGCTGTGGAGCGCGCTGGGCATGGCCTTGCGCGATCAGGGCCGCTACCGGGACGCGCTGACGGCGATGTCGCGCGCGCACGAACTCGTGCGCGCGGACCATTCCGGCCCGCGCAACATCGCGGTCTCGCTGAGCAACATCGCCATGCTGCAAACGATGCTGGGCGATGACGCCAAGGGCCTGCGCATCGCCGACCAGTCGCTCGCCGAGCTGGACCGCGCCGGAGTCGGTGCCGAGGATCCGTTCCGCGTCTCGCCCGAGCGCATCCGCGTCCATGCCCTGCTCGCAAACCATCGCGTGAGCGAGGCCGCCGCGCGCCTTCAGACATGGCTGGAAATTGTCCGCCGCACGCAGGGCGCCGATTCCGAGGCCTATGTCAGTCTGCTCATCGAGAAGCTCGAAGCGACCCGTCAGGCCGGCGACGCCGCGCAGGGACAGCGGCTGCTGGCGGAAGTGCGCGAGCGCGCGGCGCGGCGCGGCATGGCGCGCACCTATCGCCTGGCCGCGCTGTTCCTGCGCTACGACGCCGCCTTCGCGCGGCTGCGCGGCGACCTGCCGGCCGCCGAAGACGCGCAACGCCAGGCGCTGCAGAACCTGCTGCCGGCCGGCAATGCCTTCGAGATCGCCATCGCCCGCGCCGAGCTCGCCGATATCCTGGGCCGGCGCGGCCATCGCGCCGAAGCCCGCCGCCTGCTCGCGCCGGCCTTGCCGGTGTTGCGGCAGGCCGTGCTGCCCGCGCAGCGCGATCGCCAGGCCGCCGAAGCGCTGGCGGCCCGCCTCGGCCTCGACGGCCAGGAGCGTGGGCGGTAGGAACCGTGCAGGCGAGGCAAAGCCGTTTCGGGACAGGTTCGGATGGCGATTTTGGGGCAATGGCAGGGACTCTTGGCCCGAAATCGGCGCCGAAGATGGCCGAAAGGGCGAAGCCGCAGCCGCGCGCGTTTCTACCGCCCACGCTCCTGGGTTTCGACGAGCCCGCGCAGGCGCGTCAGCGCCTCGTCCCATTGCCCGGCGATCTGATCGAGCGGCGCGCGCGTCTCGGCGAGGCGCCGCTTGTCCAGGCCCACCCGCTCTGGCGACCGCGGCGTTCGCCGCGCACCAGACCAGCGTCCTCGAGCACGCGCAGAGCTTGCTGACGGCCTGCCGCGAGACTTCGGCGCCCTCGGTAAGCCGCGCGATCGACTGCGGACCCTCATCGCAGCGACGAAGCGCAGGCGCGTGGGATCGCCGAGCGCGGCGAACACCGGCGCCGCCCCGACGAGCTTCGCCGTGGCGGGCATGCGGCGCACCGCCGCGGCGCCGACCGGCGCCGACACGCAAGCTCGAGCTTGCGTTTCTCGCGCTCGCTCCGCCGGCGTTCAGATTGCCGTGCGAGAATCGACGCGCCGTGCGCGTGTGAACTTCCTGGCGCGGCTTCGCATCCAAGGCTGGCCTGCCTCGTGTCCTGTCCGAATATGGTTTTACGCTGCTGCGCGCTGTTATTCGCCCTGATCCTGAGCGGCATCGCCGAGGCCGCGCCGGCCCCTTTCGATCTCGTCGGCCCGACGCTGGAAGTTGTCGTCAAGCGCGGCACCAGCATCCTGCCGGCCGCCGAGGTGCCGAATCTGGCCGCGGGCGACCAGCTGTGGATCAAGCCGGCGCTGCCGGCGACGCAGTCCGCGCACTACGTGATGGTCGCCGCCTTCCTGCGCGGCGCCACCAATCCGCCGCCGGACGACTGGTTCTATCCCTGCCGCGTGTGGAAGGAGCGCTGCGGCCGCGACGGCCTCAACATCACCATCCCGCAAGGCGCGCAGCAGGTGCTGATCTTCCTGGCGCCGGAAAGCGGCGGCGACGTGCAGACGCTGATCAGCGCCGTGCGCGGCCGGCCCGGCGCCTTTGTGCGCGCCACGCAGGATCTCAATCAGGCCGCGCTCGACCGCTCACGGCTCGACCGCTACATCGACGCCGTGCGCTACCTGAGCGCCAACGATCCGTACCGGCTCAAGGACGTCGCGCCGCTGCTGGCGCGCAGCCTGGCGATCAAGGTCGACGACAAGTGTCTCGACAAGATTCCCGAGCTGCAGGCGCCCTGCCTGATGCAGGGCCAGGAATCGCTGATCCTCAGCGACGGCCACAGCACCTCGATCGTCGAGGCGCTGACCAGCGGCCCGGGCGCCGATCTGGTGCTCGCCGCCAGCGCCACGCCGGAAGCCGGCTACGGCTACTACAGCCCCTACATTTCGTCGATCGTCGACATCGCGCGCATCTTCGACTCCTTCCACACCGCGCTGTACCAGTACATCCCGGCGCTGGCGCGGCACGAGGGCAGCAAGCTGAAGCTGATGCTCAACACGCCGCCCTCGTTCCATGACCCCAAGTCGGTGCTGGTCGCCGCGCTGCCGGCGATCGAACAGGCGCGCCTGCCGCCGCTGCACGCGGTCAATCCCGACGAGATCTACTGCGCGAGCCGCAACCAGCTGGTGCTGCCGGTCGACGGCGCGCCGCTGGCCTTCTCGACCGACTACGCGCACGCCATCACGCTGGCGGTGACCGGCAAGGACGGCAAGACCATCCAGCTGCCGGCGCACGCCGACGGCATGCAGGGCGGCTACGTCGTCGACACCACGAGCCTGCACGGCGCCGCGCTCGGCGACACGGTGCGCGCCACACTGCAGGGATGGTGGGGCTTCGAGCCCTACCAGGGCCCCGGCTTCCAGCTGCGCAACACGCACGCCAAGAGCTGGTCGCTCGCCGACAGCGACGACCAGGCGCTGTTCGTCGGTCGCCAGGAAGTCATCCATCTCACCGCCGACAGCGTCAGCTGCGTCGACGACATCATGCTCAAGGACCCCGCCGGCAAGGAGCTGAAGGCCGAGTGGAAGGTGGTCGCGCCGCATCAGGTCGAGGTCAAGCTGCCGCTGCAGGACACGCCGCCCGGCCCGATGACGCTGCTGGTCTCGCAGTACGGAGCCGAGCAGCCGCTGCCGATCGCATTGAAGGCGTACATGAACACCGGCCGCTTCGACGGCTTCGCCATCCACGCCGGCGATGCGCGCGGCGTGCTGAGCGGCAACCGCCTCGACCTCGTCACCAGCCTGACGCTCGGCGGCATCGTCTTCACGCCGGGCGAACTGAAGACCGACGGCGGCAGCGACCGCCTGACGCTCGCGACCGGCGACACGCAGGCCGCCGCCACCCTCAAGGCCGGCACGGCGC
This sequence comes from Solimonas soli DSM 21787, assembly GCF_000474945.1. Taxonomy (GTDB): domain Bacteria; phylum Pseudomonadota; class Gammaproteobacteria; order Nevskiales; family Nevskiaceae; genus Solimonas; species Solimonas soli. Next base: position 190,357 of record NZ_AXDW01000007.1, read on the forward strand.
TGCCGGCGCAGCTGACGCTCAAGGACGGCCGCGTGGTGCGCCTCAACGTGACGATCGACGCGCCGCGGCCGCAGGTCACGCTGATCGGCAAAAGCGTGCAGCCCTCGCGCACCAGCGGCGACAGCCATATCGAGCTGGTCGGCGCCGAACAGCTGCCGCAGGACGCCCGTCTCACCTTCTCGATACGCGCACAGATTCCGGCGACGTTCACGCGCGAGCAGAGCATCGAAGTCGCCTCCTTCGACCAGGCTTTCGCGACCACGCTGAACATCGCCAACGGCGGCGTCCGCCTGGAGAACGGCAAGGTCGCCGTCGTCACCCTCGACCCGGCGAAGATGTTCGGCGCGTCGGCCTTCGGTCCGCTGCAGTTCCGCACCGTGGTCGGCGGCACCGCGAGCGACTGGCAGCCGCTGGTCACGCTGGTGCGCCTGCCTTCGCTGCAGGCCCTGACCTGCCCGGCCAGCGTCGAACTCGCCTGCAAGCTCAGCGGCAGCGATCTGTTCCTCATCGATTCGGTGGCCGGCGACGCCGCCTTCACGCACCCGGCGCCGGTACCGCACGGCTTCACCGATACCACGATGCTCGTGCCGCGCCCGGTCGATGGCCGCCTGTACGTGAAGCTGCGCGACGATCCTTCCCTGATCAGCGCCGTGAGCCTGCCGGTGCAGGCCCTGCCGCCGACGCCGGAGGAGCAGGCGCGCGCCGCGGCCAGGGCCAGGCGCGACGCCGACGCCAGTGCCGAGGGCGCAGCGACGGCGCCGCCCGCCGCGCCCTCGCCGACGTCGCCGGCTCCGCCGCAGCCGCAGCCGCAGCCGCAGCCGCAGCCGCAGCCGCAGCCGCAGCCGCAATAGGACCGCGGCGCGGAATCAGTGCGCGCCGGCGGCGGCGATCGCCGTCCAGCGCTGCTGCGCGTCGGCGAGCAGGGTCTGGAAGGCCGCATGCTCGGCATCGAGCCGCCTGGCGTCGAGCGCGGCGGCGCTGCTCCAGCTGGCGGCAAGATCGTCGACGCTCGCCGTGCCGCTGGCCGCGCCGTTGACGAGGCCGCTGCGCACGTCGATGAACTGCCCGCTCGCTTCGGCGCGCAGCCGCGCCGGCGCGGCCGGCGGCGCGCCGGGCTTGAGCAGCGACTGCGCCGGCACCGCCTTGCCGTCGATCTCGAACGTGGTACCGATCGAATAGACCAGCAGCACATCGGCGCCGAGCTTGGCCGCCGCAAAGCGCAGGTCTTCGATCGAATCGAAGGTCGGCGGCAGCGCGTCGGCGTCGAGGGTCGTCACGTCGGCGACGCCGGACCAGTGGCCGATGGCCGACAGCGCCGTCGCGTCGGCGGCCGGCGCGAGCACGCCGAAGCGGCCCTTGCCGTAGGCCTGCGCCGAAAACGAGCGATAGCCGGCCGCCTGCACGCGCACCAGCGCGAGGTGCGCGGGAAAGTCGAGCAGCGCGCCGCCGGCCGTCGCGCCGGCCGCCGGACCGTCGTCGAAACGGAACGCGGCGCCGGGCGTGCGGTAGCCGCTGGCGCAGGCACCGAGCAGCAGCGCGGCGGCAAGCGCGGCGGCGAGACGGCGGTGAACGGAGGGACGGGAGACGCGCGCGCGGCGCGACACGAGCGGCTGGACTGGCATGGCCGGAGTTTAGCGCGCGCCATGCCGGCGCCAAACTGAACGCGAGGCGGCGCGCGCCGCCGCATGGCGGACGCTTGGCATGTACATTGCCGTGCAAGCGAGGTCGCAAGGGCGCGATCCAGGCCGGCGACGCTGCCGGCGCCCATGGCCTGCACGGCCATCATTCACCCGGAGACTCTCATGCTGCGCTTCAGAACCCTACTCGCCCGCGCGGGCGGCCTTGCCCTGCTGCTCGCCGCGCTGCCGTCGCAGGCGCTGCTCGAGGACCAGAACCATTTCGTGCTCGACAAGAGCGGCGGCGCCTGCGTGCTGCGCCTCGATCCGCAGCGCGACGCGCTGAACGTGAGCTTCACCGGACCGAACACCCTGGTGCTCGAATCGAGCTACGAATTCATCGGCGGCTCCGGCATCAAGCTGAGCTTCGACGACGGCACCGAAGTCCACCTCAGCGGTTCGTCGAACAGCAGCCGCAAGATCATCGCCGCCATTCCGCCGGAGAAAATGGCCGGCTTCTCGAGCAACAAGCGCGTGAAGATCGGCGGTGAATCGAGCCGCGGCCCGCTATACCGGCGCATCCGCCTGCAGGACTTCGCCGCCGGCTACAGCGAGCTCGCGGGTTGCGCCGCGAAATGAATGACGGACGCGGCGGCGCCGGCGCGCGCGTCTGGAACCCTTCCAGCACGATTCTGCCGCGCGCCGTGCCGCTTGCGACGAGCGCATGCGCGCGCCCGAGGTTGGCGGCATCGGTGCGGCCGTAACGCTCGGCGAGCACCGTGCGCAGCACGCCGGCGCCGATCAGGCGCGCATCGCCGTCGGCGACCACCCGCAGCGCTCGCGCATGGGCCGCATCGTGCAGAGCGCGCTCGACGCCGCCGCGGCGCGCGGAGCGGCGCCGGATACGCGCGGCGCCGGCGACGCGCCGGCCGGCCGCGCTCGCGGATCAACCGGACGGCACCTCGCGGCAGCGCTCGCGATAGCTGACTTCCTGATCCGGATACTGGTCCTTGGCGACCTTGTTGCCGAGATAGGCGCCGCCCGCCGCGCCGGCAACCGTCGCCACGTCCTTGCCGTGCCCGCCGCCGATCTGGTGGCCGAGCACGCCGCCGGCCACGCCGCCGAGCACCGTGCCGGCCACCGCGTGCGTGCCCCATTCCTTGTTGGTCACCACGCGCTCGGTGCTGCATTCGGTGCGCGACGCGAGCTCATCGTCCTTCTTCGCATGCGAAGCAAACACCATGGCCGAGCCGGCCACGACCACAACGGCGACACCACCGGCAATACCCGCAGTCAGGTTGTTCATCGTCATACTCCTATGCATCGGCGCATCGCGCGCCTCGAGGGGCACGCTAGAGGCTGGCGATGAATCGAAACTGATCATGGCGATCAGCCGCGGTTCAGGACGCGCATCCGCCGGCGTCGGCGGCGCGTATGGGAATACGACAGGGGAGATCCATGCGCCACCGCATTCGCATCGTCACGGCACTCGTCGCCGCTCTGCTGGCGACAGCCTGCACGACACATCTGGGCAAGCCGGACACGGCGGCGGCGCCGCGGCTGAAAACCGATTACAGCGTCGTCCGCGACGTGCTCGTCTCGCCGGCGGACTGGCCGCAGCCTCTGCCGGCCGACATCTACCGGCCATGCGGCGATGGCCCCTACCCGGCCGTGCTGGTGCTGTACGGTGGCGGCTGGCGCGCCGGCGATCGCACGCAGCTCGCGGCCGTCGCGCGCACGCTGGCCGCGCACGGCTATGTCGCCGTCGCCGCCAGTTACCGCCTCGCGCCGCGCTACACCTTTCCGGCGCAGTTGCGCGACGTGCAGCTCGCGGTGCGCTGGATGCGTGCGCACGCTTCCGACCATGCGATCGACGCGCGGCGCATCGGCGCCTGGGGCTACTCGGCCGGCGCGCATCTCGCCGCCCTGCTCGGCGGCATCGGCCCCGGCGATGCGCTCTACGAGCCCGGCACGCGCATCGCCGCGGTGGTGGCGGGCGGCACGCCGACCGACCTGACGCAGTTCGCCGGCGGCACGCTGGTCCCGCAGTTCATCGGCGGCCGCTTCGAGGAGAAATCCGCCGCGTTCCGCGCCGCCTCGCCGGTCAGCCACGTCAGCGCCGACGATCCGCCGGTGTTTCTCTATCATGGCGGTGTCGACCGGCTGGTGCCGCTGCAGCAGGCGCGCGCCTACCATGCGCTGCTCGATGAGGCGCAGGTGCCGAACGAACTGATGATCCTGCGCGGCCGCGGCCACTACACGGCCTTCTTCAGCGACGGCGCGGCCGTCGACGCGGCCCTCGATTTCCTCGACCGCCATCTGCGCGACGCCGCAATCACGGTGCGACCGTAGCCTGCGGCGCGTCGCGCAGGGCGAGCTGACAGGTGAACTCGGCGCCGAGCAGGAAGATCTGCGCCGAGTAGTAGACCCACACGATCACGGCGATCAGCGTGCCGGCGGCGCCGAACGAAGACATGAACGCGGCATGGCCGATGTAGAGACCGATCAGCAGCTTGCCGATCGCGAACAGCAGGGCGGTGATCGCCGCGCCGCCGATGACGTCGCGCCAGCGCAGCTGCACGCGCGGCAGCACCTTGTAGATGAGCGCGAACAGCGCCGTGGTGACGATGAACCCGGCGACCGCGTTGAGCATGCGCAGCAGGAGCAGCGCGCCGCCGAGCCAGCCGCCCCAGATCGTCGCCACGGCGCTGATCGCCGCGCTGAGCACCAGCGACACGGCGAGCAGGAAGCCGACGCCGAGGATCACGCCGAACGACAGCAGGCGCGCTTTCAAGTACGCCAGCACGCCGCTGTGGCGCTGCCGCGGCGACTTCCAGATGCGGTCGAGGTCGTACTGCAGCTCGGCGAACACCGTGGTCGCGCCGATGAACAGCGTGGCGAAGCCGATCGCCATCGACGCCAGGCCGCCGCCGGAGCGCGCGGCGCTGGCCAGCACCGACTGGACGGCACTGGCGCCGTCGCGGCCGAGCAGATCGCCGATCTGCGCCATCAGCGCGCCGCGTGCCGCATCCTCGCCGAAGAACAGGCCGGCGACGCCGATGACGATCAGCAACACCGGCGCCATCGACAGCACCGTGTAGAAGGCCAGCGCCGCGCCCATGCTCGCCGCGCCGTCGTCGATCCAGGCGGCGAGCGCGCGCGTGCCAAGCGCGCGCAGATCGCGCAGGCGAGCCGATGCGGTGGCGGGCGACAGCGTCATGCGTGAGCGCCTGAGCGGGGCCGGCCTTCATCAGAGCGCCGCCACGCTGCACCGGCGATGAACACGTGCCGCGAACCACGACCCGACCACGCTAGAATTCGCATATGAATGTCTTCGTTCTGATCGGCGGCCTGATCGGTTTCGCCGTGCGCGGCTGGGCCGGCGCACTCGCCGGCGGCCTCCTTGCCTGGTTCCTGACGCGCTCGGCGCGCGGCTCGGTGCTCGGCGCGGCGCGGCGCATCCAGACGCAGTTCCTCGAATCGACGTTCGCGGTCATGGGCGCGGTCTGCAAGGCCGACGGCCGCGTCAGCGAGCACGAGATCCGCATCGCCGAGGCGATGTTCGATCGCCTGCGCCTGTACGGTGAAGCGCGCGAGGCGGCCAAGCGCGCCTTCAACCGCGGCAAGGCGCCGGGCTTCGATCTCGATGCCGAGGTGCGCGCGTTCGCGCAGCTGGCGCAAGGCCAGCGCGTGCTGCACCAGATGTTCCTGCAGATGCAGCTGTCGGCGATCGCCGCCGACGGCGAGGCGCATCCCGCCGAGCGCGAGATGCTGACGCGCGTCGCGCGCGGCCTCGGCCTCAGTGCGGCGGAGGTCGCGCAGCTCGAGGCGCTGCTGCGCGGCAGCGGCCGCGCGCCGTCGCGCGATCAGGTGGCCGATGCCTATCGCGTGCTCGGCGTCGAACCCTCGGTGTCGGACGCCGAGCTGAAGAAGGCGTATCGGCGCCTGATGAGCCAGAACCATCCGGACAAGCTGGCGGCCAAGGGCTTGCCGGAAAGCATGCGCGCGCTCGCCGAGCAGAAGACGCGCGAGATCACCGCCGCCTACGAACTCCTCGAACGCACGCGCGCCGCCGCGTAGTGCGGCTCAAGGCGCCGCCGTCACCCGCCACACCGTGTTGCCGACGTCGTCGGCCACCAGCAGCGCGCCCTGGCGGTCGAGCGCGACACCGACCGGACGGCCGTAGGCCTCGCCCTCGCCGCTGAGGAAGCCGGCCAGCACGTCGCGCGGCATGCCGCGCGGCCGGCCGTCGGCGAACGGCACGAAGACGACCTTGTAGCCGCTGTGCGGCTTGCGGTTCCAGGAACCGTGCTCGCCGATGAACATGCCGTCCGCGTATTCCGGCGGCAGCGTGTTGCCGGCGGCGCTGGCCAGGCCGAGCGCCGCGACATGCGGGCCGAGCGCGTAGTCCGGCACGATCGCCTGGGCGACCAGCGCCGGTTGCGGCGGCCGCACGCGCGTATCGACGTGCGCGCCGTAGTAGCTGTACGGCCAGCCGTAGAAGCCGCCATCGCGCAGCGAAGTGAGATAGTCGGGCACCAGGTCGCTGCCGATTTCATCGCGCTCGTTGACCACGACCCACAGCGTGCGCGTGCGCGGCTCCCAGGCCAGACCGTTCGGATTGCGCAGGCCGGAGGCATAGATCCTGTGCGCGCCGCTGGTGGTGTCGACCTCCCAGACGGCGGCGCGGCCCTGCTCGGCCTCGATGCCGTTCTCCGCGGCATTGCTGTTCGAGCCGACCGTGACGTAGAGCTTGCGGCCGTCGGCGGCGGCGATCAGGTTCCTCGTCCAGTGATGATTGCGCGGGCCGGCTGGCAGATCGACGAGTTTCTCGCCCGGCGCGACGATCTGCGTCTGGCCTTCCTGGTAGGGAAAGCGCAGCACGGCATCGCTGTCGGCGACGTAGAAGTCTTGGCCGACCAGGGCCATGCCGAACGGCGAATTCAGGTTCTGCAGGAAGACGCTGCGCAGGTCGACGACGCCGTCGCCGTTGCTGTCGCGCAGCAGGGTGATGCGGTTGGCGCTCGGCGTCGTCGCGCCGGCCTTGCCCATGACGCGCCGCATCACCCAGCCGCGCAGGCCGCGGCTGTCCTCGGGCTTCGGTGGCGCATTGGTCTCCGCCACCAGCACGTCGCCATTGGGCAGCACATACAGCCAGCGCGGATGCGCGAGGCCGTCGGCATAGGGTTCGACCGCCAGGCCCGGCGCGGCCTGCGGCTTGCGGCCGACCGCCCAGCCCACCGCCGGCGCGATGTTGATCACGGGCAGCAGCGAATCCTCGGGCGCCGGCAGCCGCGGATTCGGGCCGCTGCCTTCTTCGACGCTCAAGCGCGCGCTGCCGCCGCAGGCGCTCAAGACGCAGAGGGCGGTCAGCAGCGCCGCGCTCGTCGAGACTTGGGGTGACATATCGGCTTCCTCCCTGATCCATTGCATCCCGGCACCGACAGCGCTTCAGGATGGGCGACTCGCGCTGAGTCGAGCCTGAAGACGCGATTCAGCATCGGCTCAGTGCCGGCGACGATGCTCGAAGCAGGCAAAGCGAGGAGAGCGCCATGAGCGACGACAAGCAGCAAGGCCACGCGCCCGACGATCAGCGCATCAACGTTCACGAGGCCCACGAAGTGCGTTACTGGACGCGCATGCTCGACGTCAGCGAGGCGCGACTGCGGCAGATCGTCGAGCATGTCGGCACCTCGGTGAGCGCCGTGCGCAACGCGCTCGGCCGTTAGGCGGCGCACCGGCAAAGCCGCGCCGGCGCGCGGCGCTTACGCCTGCGATGTGCGCAGCGCACGACGCAGGCGCAGCTCGCCGCGGCGCAGATAGCGTCCGGCGGCGCTCTGCACGCCGATGCTGGCGCGGCCGGCGAAGGCGGGCGTCGCGCGGCGCAGCGGCGCGAGCAGCTTTTCCACGGGCTCGTGCTTCAGCGCGCGGAACTCCTCGGCCATGGTCGCCTGTTCGAGGGCGCTGAAGTGCTCGTCGATCAGCGCGAAGCTGCCGGTCTCCTCTTCCTTGATGTGATGGTCCAGCAACGTTTCGAGGACGCGCAGTTTTGCCGACCAGCGCGCACCGCCCGGACAGCCGGACGCCAGTTCCTGCAGCAGCAGGTCGGCGACATGGTGCTCTTCGTAAGCGGCCTGCGGCGCCTCGTCGTCCGGCACGCGCGCGCGCAGCGCGCGGTAGACGACTTCTTCCTCGGCGCGCGAATGCGCCTGCAGCAAGGCCTGCAGGCGCGTGAAGACGGCGACGCGCGACGCCGCATCGCGGCTGGGGATGCCGCGCAATGCCTCGAACAGGGCTTCGAGTGCGCGGTGATCGGTGGCGAGAGCGTCGGTGATCAGACGGCGGGGTGGCGACATGACGGGCTTCCTCCGGCGCGAAGACATGGATATCGGCGGCGCGGAGCCTCGCGGCGGCGCCAGTGCGCCGGCCGCGGCGATCCGCTGCCTCCCGACTCTACGCGCCGCAGCTGAATGCCGGCCGCCCTGGCGCGGGAACGCGGCTTGCGTCAGGGCGCGCCGGCGCTGCCGTCGGCGACGCGGATCACGACGCCATCGACGCTGTCGACGACCAGCAGGTAGCCGCTGCCCAGCCGTCCCGGCGCGGCAGCGCCAGCCACCAGCCAGCGCGTGCCCTGCCGATAGGCGCGATACGGCGCCTGCCGCGCGACCGCCTCGGCGCCATAGCGTTGCGTCCAGATGTCGCGTGCCGCGGCGATGGCGGCCTTGCCGTCGGCGATCGCGCCGAGCGGCGCCAGGCCGGCGACGCGCTCGTCGGCGCCGATGCCTTCGAGATAGCGTTTCGCCCAGGGCTTCCACTCCGCGTCGGCCGCGGCGGCGCTCGCCAGATGCGAGGACTGCGCCGCGCCGTCGCGCAGGTGCAGGTCATATGGCGGCGGATAGGACGCCGGCAGCGGCAGGGCGCGTTCGCCGAGCAGAGCGTTGAGCGTCTCGCGCACCGTCCTGGCGACGTCGATCGGCGACGGCGCGGAAGCCGGCCGCGTGTAGACGATGCGCTGCGCGCCGTCGATCACCACCAGCCACGGTGTGCGCTCGATGCCGTAGCGGTCGATCAGGGCATCGCCGTCGACCAGCAGCGGAAAACTCAGGCCGCGCTCGCGCATCGTTCGCACCGGATCGCCGCTTTCCTTGATGTTGATCGTCCACACGTGCACGCCGTGGTCGCGGTAGTCGCGCCAGATGTCCTGCACGTAGGGCTGCAGGGCGCGGCTGTACGGGCACCACGATGGCCAGAACAGCAGCACGGTCGGTTCGCCCCGCGCGTCCTGCGGATAGCGCACGAGCTGGCCGTCCGGCGTCTTCAGCTGCCAGGCCGCCGCGATCGCCGGTTCGGCGCGCGCCGCGCCGCCGAGCAGCAGGGCGAGCAGGCCGGCGCAGGCAAGCAGCGCGCGGCGCCGGACGGGCACCGCCACGCTCAGCCTGCCGCCGTGGCGAGCATGCGCGCGGCGCGCGAGAAGAGATCGTCGGCCGCTTCGGCGAGCATGCCTTCGAGGCCGAGCATCGCTTCCTCGTCGCCGCCCTTGTTGCGCACGGCGTCGGCGAGATAGGCCGTCATGCCTTCATGCAGGCGCGACAGTGGCACGCCGGCGCTGACGCTGTGATCGGCGAGCAGCAGCGCGACCGCATCGGTCAGGACCGCGAGCTGCGCGGAAGTCTGGAGTCGGAAAAGGCCTTCGTTCATCGGAGCAGGAGGTGCCGGCGGGGGGAAGGCCTAGCCTACCACCGGCACTCCGTCGCCGAGGCTCAGAAATCCTCGTCGAGATCGTCGACCGGCAGGGTGAGCTGATCGGGCCGCGCCCAGCCGACGCGGCCGGTACTGAGGGCGAGAATCTGCTGCCGCCAGGAATAGGCGCCGTGCGCATTGGGTCCGAGCAGCTGCATGCGCGACAGCACCAGCACCGGCTTGCCGCGCAGCGTTTCGAACTGCGGATTGAGCCTGGCGTCCGGCCGGAAGCGCAGGCGGACGCCGACCGGCCACTGGCTGGCGGGACGGCCCGGAACGTCGGCGATGTTCGAATGGCTCATGGCGAGGCTCGGCGGTGAAGATGCGCGATCATTGTCGCGAGGCGGCCGCGCCGCGCCATCGCGGTCGCCCCCGACCTCGCTGTCAGTTTTCGCGGACGAGCGCTGTAGGATCGCCGGTGTCACCGGCGGCGCGCCGTCATCCGCCCGCCGGGCCGACGCGCTATGCTGGCCTCCTACGCCGGACGGAAGATGGCCATGGCCGAGATCATCAATTTCAACAAGGCGCGCAAGCAGAAGGCGCGCGCCGAGGCCGAGCGGCAGGCCGCCGAGAATCGCGTGCGGCATGGCCGCAGCAAGGCGCAGAAGCAGCAGGACCACCTGGAGAGCGAACTCGCCGAGCAGCGCCTGGATCAGCTGCGCCGCGAACGGCGCGACGAGGAAACCGAGTAGTCCGTCCTTGCCGCGCGACGCCGACGCCGGCGCAGCCGGACGGCGACCGCGACGGCGATGAACAGCGGCCCGAGCATCGCGCCGCCCTCAGACCAGCGTGCGCAGCCGCGCACGCCAGCCGCGGGCGGCGCGCCAGTCGGCGAACATCGCCCACCATTCGCGGCCGACGAGGACCAGCGGCCGATAGGCCGGTGCGCGGCCGAGCACGCCGTAGCGCAGTTCTTCCGCCGGCGCCTCCGCGAAAGTGCCGAACAGGCGATCCCAGACGATCAGGATGCCGCCGAAATTGCGATCGAGCAGCTCGGCGTTGACGGCGTGATGCACGCGGTGATGCGCCGGCGTGTTGAAAACCCATTCGAGCCAGCCGAGACGGCCGATCACGCTGCTGTGCAGGATGAACTGATAGACGAGATTCAGCGCGAAGGCGCCGGCCACCAGCGGCGGCGACACGCCGAGCCACACCGGCACGAGCAGGAACAGCCAGGCCCCGGAGAACAGCTCGGTCCAGCCGAGCCGGTAGGCGGCCGACAGATTGAGCCGCGTCGACGAGTGATGGACGGCGTGCGTCGCCCACATCCAGCGCAGGCGATGGCTGGCGCGATGGAACCAGTAGTAGACGAAGTCGACGCCGATCATCAGCGCGACGAATGACGGCAGCCCCTGGAGCCGCAGATCGAACAGGCGGTGCGCGTAGACCAGGGCGAACAGCGGCGCCAGCAGCAGCAGGTTCAGCGGACGGATCAGCATGTTGCCGGCGGCAATGACGGTCGACGCCAGCGTCTCGCGCCAGTCGTAGCCGGCGCGGCCTCGCCAGGCGAGCCACGCCGCTTCGGCGGCGATGAGCAGCAGGAACACGGCGAGGACGATCGGGCGATGCGGGGCCGCGCCGGCGGAAAATTCGGGCATGGTCGTTCTCCGGAGGCGGCCGCCCTCGTGCGCGGGCGGCCGCTTCGTGGCGGATCAGTACGTGCGCGTGCGCTCGCGCACCACGCTGCCGCCGTCGGGGCCGGTCTTGGTGACTTCCGTGCTGAGCGTGCCGGTGGCCGGATCGTAGCTGCGCGTCGCCTCGCGGCTGGCGCTCGCGCCGTTCGGTCCGGTGACGCTGCCCAGGTGGCTGATGCTGCCCGGCGCGACCGTGGTCTGGCCGCCGCGCGTCATCGTCTGGCCATTCGGGCCGGTCGCGGTGACGCTGTGATAGGCCGTGCCGCTGGCCGCGTCGTAGCCGCGCTCGGCCTTGCGCGTGCCGCCGTTCGGGCCCTGCTGCGTGCGGCTCGCCTCGCGATGGCCGGGGCTGGCCTGCACGCGGGCGCCGCGTTCGACGCTGCGGCCGGCCGGGCCGGTACGCGACACCGAGTGCTGCCGCTCGCGCGCTTCGGCCGGCGGCGACAGCGCAACGCTGCCCGCGAACGCGGCGACCAGCAAGGCGGCAGCAGCGGCGCGGCCGGCGAAAATGCGGTTTGGAAGCGGATTTGACATGGTCGTGCTCCTGGAAAGTGGACGGCGGGAAATGCGGACGTCAGTGCGACTGACGCATCGCGCGGAAGTGCTCGATCAGCTCGCTGCGCGTCAGGCGGCCGTCGCCGTCGCTGTCGGCGGCCTGGAACTGCCGCATGCGCGCATCGACGAATTCGCTCTCGCTGAGCACGCCGTCGTGATTGGCGTCGAGCTTGGCGAACTGCGTCTGCAGACCGGCGCGCGCTTCGTCGGCGCTCAGGGCGCCGTCGCCGTCGCGGTCCATCGTCTTGAGCGGTCCGCCCCAAGTGTCCTGTGCCTGCGCGGCGGCACTGAACGCGAGGGCCGCGAGCAGCGCGGCGGTACTGCGAATGAGGGTCTGCTTCATCATCGGTCTCGTGTGGCGGCAGCGATCTGCCCGATGCGGCCAGATTGCGCCGCCGCCATCGCCGGCGGGTGACGCGCCGGCGTCGCCGTGTGACGGCGTGTAACAAGCGCCGCCGCGGCCGCGCGGCTCGGCTATAAAGCGATGACCGGAACGGCGGGCGGGAAACCTTTCATGAGCGTGGGCATGCGTATCGTCGTGGTCGAGGACGACCGTGAAATCGGGCCGCTGGTGCGCGGCCTGCTCGAGCGCGAGAACTTCATCGCCGAGTGGGTGCGCTCCGGCGCCGAGATGGACACGGCGCTGGCACGCCAGCGCGCCGACCTCGTGCTGCTCGATCTCATGCTGCCCGGCGAGGACGGCCTGTCCATCTGCCGGCGCCTGCGCGCCGCCGGCAACCTGCCGGTCATGATGCTGACCGCCAAGGGCGAGGACCTCGATCGCATCATCGGTCTCGAAGTCGGCGCCGACGATTACCTGCCCAAGCCCTTCAATCCGCGCGAGCTGATCGCGCGCATCCGCGCCGTGCTGCGCCGCGCCGCGCCGGCCGCCACGCAAAGCGCCGCCGGCCAGGAGCGCCTGCGCTTCGCCGGCTACACCTTCGATCTCGCGGCGCGGCGCCTGCACCGCGACGACGGCGGCGAGATCGAACTCTCGGCCGGCGACTACGATCTGCTCGCGATGTTCGTGCACCACCCGCAACGCGTGCTGACGCGCGAGCAGATCATGGAATTCACCCGGCGCCGCAGCTGGGAGGTCTACGACCGCTCGATCGACATCGCCGCCTCGCGGCTGCGCCGCAAGATCGAGCCCGATCCGGCCCATCCGACGCTGATCAAGACCGTGCGCAACGGCGGCTACCTGTTCGCCGCCGCCGTCGAGCGCGTGCCGACGTGATCGGCCTGGCGCTGCGCATCACCGTGCTGCTCGTCGCCACGCTGCTGCTGGCGACGATGACCATCGTCGGCGGCTTCTACCTGCAACACGTCAGCGACAGCGGCCTGACGGCGCAGACGCCGATCGGCGGACGCCTCGCCGCCGCCGTCGCCCTGCTCGACGCCGATCCGGCGGCGGCGGAGCAGCTGCTGCGTGCCGCGTCGTCGCCCGATTTCGATCTGAGCCTGCGCGACGGCACGCTGCCGGACGATCGCGGCGACTATCCGCGCCTCGCCGAACTGCTGCAGCGGCGCAACGCGGCGCTGCGCGACCGGGCGCTGCGCGTCACCGGCGGCGCACGCACCGCGGACGGCCTGCATGTCGAAGTCGGCCTGCGCGACGGCCGCGTGCTCGACGCCGCCGTGCGCGGCGCGACCCTGCGGCGCACGCTCGGGCGACCGTTCCTGATCGCGGCGATCCTGCTGGTCGGCGTGATCGGCCTCGCCGCGCTATGGGCCTTGCGTGCGCAGATCCGTCCGCTCGAGGCGCTGGCGCGCGAAGTCGAGCGCATCGGCACGCCGCACCCGGCGGCGGCCTTGCCCGAGCGCGGCGCGCGCGAGGTGCGCCAATTGCTGGTGGCGTTCAACCGCATGCGCGGCCGCATCGAAGAGCTGCTCGCCGCGCGCACGCGCCTGCTGGCGGCCATCAGCCACGATCTCGGCACCTATCTGACGCGCCTGCGCCTGCGCATCGAACTCATCGCCGACGACGAGCAGCGCGGGCGCGCCGAACGCGATCTGCACGAGATGCAGCAACTGCTGCGCGACACCCTGGCCCTGGCGCGCAGCGAGAGCATCGAGCGCGTCGACGGCGGCGTGGTCGATCTCGCCGCGCTGGCGCGCCACGAGACGGACGAGTATCGCGCGCTGGGCGCGGCGGTCACGTTGTCCGCCCCCGAGCATCTACATGTCGACGGCGACGCGCTCGGTCTCGGCCGCGTGCTGCACAACCTGCTCGACAATGCGCTGCGCTACGCCGGCGGCGCCGAGGTGCAGCTCGATGCCGACGGCGCCCAGGCGCGGCTCAGCGTCATCGACCATGGTCCGGGCATTCCGGCCGCCGAACGCGCGTCCGTGCTCGAACCGTTCTATCGCCGCGACGATGCGCGCACGCTCGACAGCGGCGGCGCCGGCCTGGGCCTCGCCATCGTCGCCGACATCGTGCGCCGGCATGGCGGCACGCTGCGCCTCGACGACACGCCGGGCGGCGGTCTCAGCGTCCAGATCCTGCTGCCGCTGGCGAGGCGCGGGCAATAAAAAACCGCGGCCGGAGCCGCGGTTCCTTTTACTGCAAGACCGCTTGCTGCAAGACTGGCTTAGATCGCGCGGATCTGGGTGGCCTGCATGCCCTTCGGGCCGCGAACCGCCTTGTACTCGACGCGCTGGCCTTCGGCGAGGGTCTTGAAGCCCGAACCCTGGATTTCCTTGAAGTGCGCGAAGAGGTCTTCACCGCCTTCGCTCGGCGTGATGAAGCCGAAGCCCTTGGCGTCATTGAACCACTTCACGGTGCCGGTCGAAACATTGCTCATGGATACATTCCTTTTAACGATTGAAATCGGGCAATCCCGCCCGCGGGGTGCATACGGTCAAGAGGAACGCATCGGGATTTCGTGCCACCGGAGGGTGGCGGACAAGACCTACGATTAACACTGCTTGAGGCGACTGCGGCGCACACACTACGCGATCGCCGCCGGTTTGTCGAATGGTCGGGCGTCCCTGCCCCACTTGCCGCACAAGGAAACGGACCGGCGTCCTGCCGGTCCGTGTGACGCGGAAAACCCAAGTTTTCAGCCCGCGCCGGCGGGCGCGTGGTCGATGACCAGCGCGACGCGGCGGTTCGGCTCGCCCTGCGCGCCGGTCGCGCCCGGCACGACCTGGCGGTTCTTCGCCTTGCCGTAGCTCACCGCGCGGATCTTGCTCGCATCCAGGCCGCCGTTCTGCACGAGGTAGTCGCGCACGGCATCGGCACGCTTCTGGCCGAGCTTCTGGTTGTAGGCGGCGCTGCCCGCCGGATCGGTGAAGCCCTCGACCGTGACGACGACGTCCGGATGGTGTTCCTTGATGACCGAGGCGAACTCGTCGAGCGCCGCCTTGTCCTGGTCGCGCAGCACGGACTGCGCCGTATCGAAGTGCGCCGCCAGATCGACGCGGACCCGACCCTGCAGCTGCGAGATCTTCGCGTCGTAGCCGGCAAAGCGGCTGTCCAGCTCGCTCTTCAGGCCGTTCAGATCGCTGCGCAGCGAAGCATCGTTGGCGCGCAGTTCCGCGATCGTCGCGTCGTAGTCCTCCTGTTTCACATAGTGATGACAGCCGGCCAGGACGACCGCCGTCATACCCACCGCCAGCTTTGCCGCCCATGTGTACGCGTTCATCATTGTTTCTCCATGTCATCTCGGACGCCCATCCGCATTGCGGCGGACAGCGCGCACGGTACGAACGCAAAGATGAAGTGGGACTGAATCGGCGATGAACTGTGCGCTCAGCGCAGCAGCTCGGCCGCCGTCACCCGATGCACGCCGGCCTGGTCCATCCACTGCCATGCGCCTGCCAGCGAACCGTCGAGATCGATCGCCCGGCAGGCATCGGCAATGACCGCCGTGGCGAAGCCGTCGGCGCGCGCATCGAGCGCCGACCAGGCCACGCAGAAGTCGAGGGCGAGACCGCAGCAATAGACCGTGTCGATGCCGCGCTCGCGCAAATAGCCGGCCAGCCCGGTCCGCGTGCGGCGATCCGCCTCGACGAACGCGGAGTAGCTGTCGATCTCGCGATCGCCGCCTTTGCGGATCAGCAGCCGCGCATGCGGCAACTCGAGCTCCGCATGCAGGGCGGCACCCTCGCTGCCCTGCACGCAATGGTCCGGCCACAGCGTCTGCGGTCCATAGGGGAGCGCGATCTGCTCGAACGGCCGGCGCCCGGCGTGCCGGCTAGCGAACGAGACATGATCCGCGGGATGCCAGTCCTGCGTGAGCAGCACGTTCGCGAAGCGCGCGCCGAGCCGGTTGATCAGCGGCACGACGGCATCGCCGTCGGCGACCGGCAGGCGCCCCGACGGCATGAAGTCATTCTGCACGTCGATGACGAGCAGCGCGGCACGCGGCGACGCCGGCGGCGCGAGCGAAGGGGCGGCTTGGGACATCGGCGAACTCGGCAAGAATCTGCCGCACAGCGTAGCGCGCGACCGGAAACGCGAAAGCCCCGGCCGAAGACCGGGGCTTTGCGGATCAGCGCGGCGCGCCGGCCTTCACATCACGGCCGCGATCGCCTTGCAGACGTAGCCCAGGTTCTTGCTGTTCAGCGCCGCGACGCAAATGCGGCCGCTGTCGACGCCATAGACGCCGAACTCGCTGCGCAGGCGCAGCATCTGCTCCTTGCTGAGGCCCGAGTAGCTGAACATGCCGACCTGCTGGGTGATGAAGCCCATGTCCTGCTTGACGCCGGCGGCCTTCAGGCCTTCGACGAGCTGGCTGCGCATCAGCTTGATGCGCTGGCGCATGCCGGCCAGTTCGTCCTCCCACTGTGCGCGCAGTTCCGGCGTGTTCAGCACCGCCGCCACCACCGCGCCGCCGTGCGTCGGCGGGTTGCTGTAGTTGGTGCGAATGGTGATCTTGAGCTGCGACAGCACGCGATCGGCTTCATCCTTGCTCGCGCACAGCACCGACAGCGCGCCGACGCGCTCGCCGTAGAGGCTGAAGCTCTTCGAGAAGCTGGTCGACACCAAGAAGGTCAGGCCGGCGGCGACGAACTTGCCGATCACCGCGCCGTCTTCGGCGAGACCCGCGCCGAAGCCCTGATAGGCCATGTCGAGGAAGGGCGTCAGCTTGCCCGCCTTGACGACGGCGATGATCTGCTCCCACTGCGCGGCCGTCAGGTCGTAGCCGGTCGGGTTGTGGCAGCAGGCATGCAGCACGACGATCGTGCCCGCCGCCGCGGCCTTCAGGTCGGCGAGCAGGCCGTCGAAGTCGATGCCGCGCCTGGCGGCGTCGTAATAGCGATAGCTGCCGACTTCGAAACCCGCCTGCGTGAACAGGGCGCGGTGGTTTTCCCAGCTCGGGTCGGAGATCAGGACCTTGGCCGACGGGTTCAGCTTCTTCAGGAAGTCGGCGCCGATCTTCAGGCCGCCGGTGCCGCCAATGGCCTGCACGGTCGCGACGCGGCCGCTGTTCAGCGGCTCGCTGTCGGCGCCGAACACCAGGCTCTTCACCGCCGCGTCGTAGGCGGCGATGCCGTCGATCGGCAGGTAGCCGCGTGCCGTCGGCTTTTCCATCAGCACCTTCTCGGCGGCCTGCACGCACTGCAGCAGCGGCAGCTTGCCGTCGTCGTCGTAATAGACGCCGACGCCAAGGTTGATCTTGTTCGGGTTCTTGTCGGCCGCGAACGCTTCGTTCAGACCCAGGATCGGATCGCGCGGCGCCATTTCGACGGCGGAAAAGAGGGACATGGGAAATCCTCGAGGAATGCCGGTCGGTCCCGAGCCGCATAAAAAAGGGCCTGCCTTCCGGCAGACCCTCCATGAATTGGCTCCGCGAGCTGGACTCGAACCAGCGACCCAGTGATTAACAGTCTTTATGGGACTGTATAAAAATCAATGGGCTACAGCTTGATTGTCTAACCAGATTCGCGGATCGGCAGGGGCGCGGATTGTAGCGTAATTTCCTTCGTTAGACAGGCTCTTCTTGAACTCTGCACGATGCTATATACTTTTGCCATACAGCATTTCGGAGTGTCGACATGGAAATCGCCAAAATCTTCTGGTCCGGCCGATCGCAGGCTGTCCGTCTGCCGAAAGCCTTTCGCATTGAAGGCGATCAGGTTCGCATCCGTCGTCACGGTTCTGCCGTAATCCTGGAACCGATGCCCTCTGATTGGGCCTGGCTCGATGCAATCAGCGGTCCCGTCGACGACGACTTCCGCGCGGCTGCGACCGCTCCGCAGCCGCCGGCGCAGCAGCGTGACGAGCTGCTGTAGTGCGCTACTTGTTCGATACGAATGCGTTGATTGCACTCCTGAACGATCCTGCCGGGCTGATCGGTCAGCGCGTGCGTCAGTACCAGCCGGAGGACTTCGGGCTTTCGGCGATCGTAGCTTTCGAGCTGTATTTCGGTGCCCATAACAGCCGTCGCAAAGCGGAAAATCTCAAGCGTTTGGACGGCCTACATTTCGAGATTGTGCCGTTCGATCTGGAAGACGCCCAGCACGCCGGTGAAATTCGTGCCGAGCTTGAAGCTGTTGGCACGCCGATCGGCGCTTGGGACGTGCAGATTGCGGGACAGGCCCGCGCCCGCGATCTGATCCTGATCAGTCATAATCTGCGCGAATTTCAGCGTGTGTCGAGGCTGCGTGTCGAAAGCTGGCAGGTGTAGTGATTCCGAAGATGAGCTTCGTCAGCGGATTAACGATCTTGCTGCTGCTCACGCGTCCTGCACTGCTGATGGCCTGCCGCCACCTACCGATTACGACCTGGAACTTCAGGCGCGCATGGTCAAAGGATTGATGGCGCCTGCTGAGGTCATCGAGGCTTTGAACAAGCACTATCTGCATGTTCAGATCAAACATTGATCGCTTTGGAGAGTTTCGCATGCGAAACTTTTTACGACATGAGCAAGCGCAATGATGAGGTCGGCACCGGAATCAAGGTGTTCAAGGACGCTGTCGAGGCATGCTTCGATCCCGATACCGCCTCTAAACTGCGCGCGCACGCTGAGACTGGAAGTCAGCTGTCGCTCCGCTACAAGCTGTATGAACTTCTTAGCCGCATGACGCCTGAGAACTGCCCTCCTGAAACCAATTGGGGCCGGGCTGTTGGCAAAGAGGTTCTTGGCGGCGACGAAATATAGCGCAGCTTACTGATCGGGCTTGGTTTCGCATGCGAAACTTTCTGCTGCCGAGGTTGTTCCGTTAACGCTCTGTAGGGCCAGGCGCAAGGTCGTTACAGGCAGCTCTTCCAACGACTCGAAGGCGCGGCCGAGCTTAATCCAGTGCTCAGCTTGACCCGCGAGTGAGCGGAAATTTTTCGCTGCTTCAGCTCGAAGCGTGGCGATCGTTTCGGCCTTGAGTTTGACGGACTGCGACATCTTTGATGCCCCTTGCGGTCATATTTGCATCCGTGTCGGAGTTTACTGATCAAATCCAGTTTCGCATGCGAAACTCAGAAGAGGCTGAGCTGCCCGGCGGCAGCTGCGACACCATGATCAATTCTGCATCTTCTGATCGTCAGCGCCGGCTTCCACATGTAGATGACGCGCGTGATGATCAGGGTTCGCTGCGCCTTGCGCGTCGGCGCGCGCAATCTATTGATGGCTTCCTTTGTCTTGGCCCAAGCCATCTTGATGAACTTCAGCATGGCGCTATCTCCGTTCCAGGTGGGGAGACCGAATCGCTTTTCGATTCGGCGGCCCCACATGGAATCGGAGATCAGATTTCGCGTAGTCGAGCACGTGTCAATGATCGCCCCGAAGGGGCCGCGCAGCGGTTTGTCGGGCCGCGCGCTTTTTTGCGGCGCGTCAAACGGTCATTGACTCGCGCGCAGCGGAGCGGAACGCCCTCCTTAGCCCTTTGGAAACGGTAGTGTTGCGTGAGCCTCCGGTGTATCGCGCACGCTCAACGCAGTGCGATTTCCCGTAATTCGCGAGCTCCGGCAATCATCGCCCTTGTTCAATCAATGGTTTACAGAATTGTTCGCGATAGACCGGAGGATGGTCGGTTTTACGGCCAGTTTCGCATGCGAAACTGAGCTACTGTCTCTTTACCATCTCCATCAGCGGCGGAGTGTGCAGCGCCCGGATCTGCGAGCTCCGCCGTGTTGAGATTGCCGCCGCGCACGCCGTACATGCCGCCGCTGGCGGTGTGGCGCTGTTTCTGACTCTAACTACGCCGCACGGCATCGGCGACGAGCTATCCGCGTTGCTCGGCAATCGTCGCCAGTCTGGTCGTGTCGGTCTTGCCGGCGCTATCGATCGGTTCCGTAATGATCGTCAGGTCAAGCACATCCTCCGCAAGGTCGGCCGCGTTGGCTTCATCCGCGCCACGGAAATCACCTATGGCACCAATGGCTGGCACCCGCACTTTCATGAACTCTGGTTGACCGACTGCGAGCAGGACGACCGCATTCGCGTCACCGTGCAGCGCCAGCTTCTCGACGTCTGGAAGCGCGTCTGCGTCATGTCCGGCCTTGCGGAACCTAATGAGCGTGGCGTCGATCTGCGCTGGTCGTGGGATGCCTCCGAGTATCTGAGCAAGATCGGGCATGAACAGACCTGGGGCGCTGCGCGCGAGCTTGCGTCCTCCGCGACCAAGCGTGGCCGCAAGACTAGCCGTAACGCATGGCAGCTCCTGCGCGACGCTGGCGACGGCGATCGGGCAGCGTGCATCGCATTCGGCGAGTTCGCGCAAGCAACACTCGGCCAACGTCAGTTGATATGGCAGCGCGGCCTCAAGGCCGCACTTGCTATTGAGGAGCGCTCCGACGAGCAGCTTGCCAAGTACGTAGACGAGGGTAGCTACCTCCTGAAGCTCATCTCTGCCGATCGCTGGCGTGCTCTGTTGCGGCTGTGGTCGCAAGTTCTCGACGCATTCGCGACTTTCATCGAGAACTTGCCAGTGCCCGAAATGGTGAACATGTGGGTTACGCATGCTGGCTCTATTCCCAGCACGATCGTCTGGTTCCTGACCATTCTGGAATTCAAGTTCGGCGTTACTGTGGTTGTTTCTGCACTGGTACTTCGCTGGCTTTTGCGCCGCATCCCGTTCTTTGGGTAGCTGAGCTCTTAATGGCGATCTATGGATACAGCGGAAAGCCCGGCGCCGGAAAGAGCTATAGCGTCGTGGCCGATGTCATCATTCCCGCGCTGAAGGCCGGCCGCACGATTTATCACAACATGATTTTGCACGAGGCTCCCTTGCGTGCGCTGGCGGGCCATGGCGGAAAGCTCTTCCCTTTTAGCCCGGAGGCGACCCCGGACGAGCTCGTGCGAGATGCGCCGCTAGGTGCTCTGGTCATCATTGACGAATCCGCCCGTTACTGGGGAGCTGGAACCAAGGTCAGCCAGGTTCCACCGGAACAGTTCGAGTTCTTCACGAAGCACCGGCATCGCGTCGGGGGCGACGGTATTGCGACCGACATTGTCGTCATCTGCCAGGACTTCGGATCGCAGTGTGCTGCATTCATCCGTGAGCTGATCGAGTACACGTACTACTGCGTCAAGCTCACCGCGATCGGCATGTCGAAGCGCTATCGCCTTGAGGTCTATTCCGGCTGCGTGAAGGGCGACAGTCCGTCGTCGAAAAAGCTCGTCAACAAATCCGTCCGCAAATATCGTAAGGAAATCTACGCCTGCTACGTGAGCCATACGCAAAGCGCGCGCGGTGTGGCCGGAGAGGAAATCCACGGGAAGGGCGCGACGGTTTGGACAAACTGGAAAGTGATTGCCGCACATGTTGCGGCTGTCGTCGTGATTCCCGTTCTGGTGTATTCCGTCTATGCGTCCGTGACGGGCTTCAAAGCCCAGGCGATCGCCAACACGAAATCGAAGGCGCCGACTGCGGCGCGCGGTGAGCATAGCGAACCCCGCGCCGCAGTGGCGCCTGCTCCTGTCGGCGAAAAGCCTGCGCGCGTCTCGACGCAATGGCGGCTCGCGGGAAACATCACGATCGGCGACCGTCGCGTATTCATCGTCGACGGCGACCACGGATCACGCTACGTGTCCCCTCACGACTGCAAGCGTGATCCAGCCGGCAATTTCACCTGCGTCGTCGATGGATTGATGGTTGCGGAATGGACCGGACCTGCTGTGCCTGTGGTCAGCGGTTGGTTCCGCGACACCGTTGCCGGCGGAACGGCAGAAAAGCTGATTCCGTCGCCATGATCTTCTTGACCGAAGGTGAGCTTCAGGAATTGACCGGCTACGTCAAGCCCGCTGCACAAGCGCGATGGCTCAAGCGCAACGGCATTCGTTTTTTCCGTCAGCGCATGACAGGTTGCATCAAGGTTCCGTGCGCGGCGTTGACTGGCACCGGCGACGCGACGAATGCCGTGGAAGATGGTCCGCGCTTGGACTGGATACATCGTGCAAGACAAGCGGCCTAAGCTGGCCCCTCGCTGCTAATGGAAGCACGGTGCCTACTGGTACGTTGCGCGCGAACCCAAAGCCAAGTGGATTCGGCTTGGGAAGACGGAAGCCGAAGCGTACAAAGCGCTCGCTGATCTACATGCGCCGAACCGCAACATGCTGGCGATTTTCGAGCGCTACGAGCGTGAGCGCTTGCCGAAGAAGGCCAAGGCGACGCAGGACGGCCAACGTCGCCAGCTATCGAACCTCAAAGCGACGTTCGGGCACATGGAGCCGCATAAAGTCCGTCCGGCGCATATAGCCGCCTTCCACGATGCGCTCGGGCAGACTGCGCCCGTGTCGGCCAATCGACACCTGGCCCTGCTGTCCGACGTGTTCAAATTCGCGCTTCGTATCGGCGCGGTGGATCTGAACCCTTGCCGAGGTCTCGGCCGCCGCGAAGAACGCCCCCGCGACCGATACGTCACGGACGATGAGCTGGCCGAACTACTGCCCCATGCTCCCGCTTGGCTGCAGGACTTCATGTCGATGGAACACCTGACCGGCCAGCGAGAAAGCAACTTGATCCGGCTCCAGGTGACGGACCTGCGCGATGACGGGATACCGTTTCCACCGCAAAAGCGTGGCCGTCCAGTGTTGATCGAGTGGTTGGAAGCCCTGACGGCTGTTGTCGATCGCGCCAAGGCCCGCAGGGCGTCGTTTTCGGACCGGAAGGTAGTTCCCCTCAATCTGCTGCTCAACGAGCGCGGCGACCCGATTACGGTCTCCGGGTTGCAAAGTGCGTTTCGGCGGCTCTGGGCGCGCTACGCGGCTCACTGCGAGGGAAAAGCCATCATTTCCCCGGTGCCTCGCTTCACGCTGCATGATCTGCGCGCCAAAGCCGGAAGCGATACCGGTAACGAAAGGATGCTCGGCCACAAGAATGTCTCGACATTCCGGCGCATTTACGACCGCAAGCCCGTGCGGGCCAAGCCGAGCAAATAAAAGGGACTGCCGTTAGACAATCCCTTGAAAGTTAGACAGACGACGGGAATCCCCGTCGTAAGTCATTGAATTGGCTCCGCGAGCTGGACTCGAACCAGCGACCCAGTGATTAACAGTCACTTGCTCTACCGACTGAGCTATCGCGGATCGGCAGGGGTGCGCATTCTAGTGAGCGCTGGCCGCCGATGCAATGCTCGGCGCCAAACCCTCGCGGCGCCGGCGATGCGCCGCACGACGCCGCGACAATGCCTGTCGCGTTGACGGCTTCGAGGGCCGGCTAGAATCCGCATCCCCTGCCGGAATCCCGCCGTGACCCTGCTCGCTCTCAAGAACATCACCCTGCGCTTCGGCGGGCCGCCCCTGCTCGACGGCGTCAGCTTCGCGATCGAGCGTGGCGAGCGGGTCTGTCTGCTCGGGCGCAACGGCGAGGGCAAGTCGACGCTGATGCGCGTCGTCACCGGCCAGCAGCAGGCCGACGACGGTGACGTGATCCGCACGCAGGGCCTGCGCATCGCCGAGATGCCGCAGGACGTGCCGAAGGGGCTCACCGGCAGCGTGCGCGAGGTCGTCGCCAGCGGCGCCGGCGACGTCGGCCGGGCGCTCGCCGAATATCACCATCTGCTGCTGCACGATCCGGATCGGCTCGACCGTCTCGGCAAGCTGCAGCACGTGCTCGACACGCAGAACGGCTGGGCGCTCGACGCGCGCATCGACGCGGTCGTGTCGCGGCTCGAACTGCCGCCGGACGCGCCGTTCGAGTCGCTGTCCGGCGGCCTCAAGCGGCGCGTGCTGCTCGGCCGCGCGCTCGCCGCCGAGCCGGATCTGCTGCTGCTCGACGAGCCGACCAACCATCTCGATGTCGATGCGATCGCCTGGATCGAGGACTTCCTCGCCAACTGGGATGGCGCGCTGCTGTTCATCACCCATGACCGCGCCTTCCTGCGTCGCCTGGCGACGCGCATCGTCGAGCTCGATCGCGGCCGGCTGACCAGCTGGCCGGGCGATTACGACAATTACCTGCGCCGCCGCGAGGAGCGCCTGCACGCCGAGGCGCAGGAAGTCGCGCTGTTCGACAAGAAGCTGGCGCAGGAAGAAGCGTGGATCCGCAAGGGCATCGAAGCGCGCCGCACGCGCGACATGGGCCGCGTCAAGCGTCTCTACGAAATGCGCGAGCAGTACGCGCAGCGCCGCAAGCTGCAGGGCACGGCGCAGTTCACCGTCCAGGAGGCGGAGCGCTCCGGCAAGCTCGTCACCGAGGCGAAGAACCTCACGTATCGCTGGGGCGACAAGCTCATCTGCCGCAATTTCTCGACGACGATCCTGCGCGGCGACAAGATCGGCGTGATCGGCCCGAACGGCGTCGGCAAGACCACGCTGCTGCGCCTGCTGCTCGGCCAGCTCGTGCCGGACAGCGGCGAGGTGCGCCTCGGCAGCAATCTCGAGATCGCCTGGTTCGACCAGCTGCGCTCGACGCTCGATGAGAACAAGCCGGTGTGGGAGAACATCGCCGGTGGCAAGGAGTTCATCGAGATCGGCGGCGGCCGCAAGCACGTGATGAGCTATCTGCAGGACTTTCTGTTCACGCCGGACCGCGCGCGCAGCCCGACGCACGTGCTCAGCGGCGGCGAGCGCTCGCGCCTCCTGCTCGCGCAGCTGTTCTCGCAGCCCGCAAACCTGCTGGTGCTCGACGAACCGACCAACGATCTCGACGTCGAGACGCTGGATCTGCTCGAAGAGCTGATCACCGATTTCGACGGCACCGTGCTGGTCGTCTCGCATGACCGCGCCTTCGTCGACAACGTGGTGATGCGCACGCTGGCCTTCGAAGGCGACGGCCGCGTCGGCGAGTACGTCGGCGGCTACACCGACTGGCTGCGCCAGCGGCCGGTGCCGACGCCGAAAGCGGCGCCCGCGAAACCGGCCGCGCCGGCCCCGGCGGCGGCGCCGGTCGCGGCGCCGCTGTCGAAATCCACGCTGAGCAACGACGAACGCCGCGAGCTGAAGAACCTGCCCGGCAAGATCGAGAAGTGGGAGGCGGAGCAGGCGGAGCTGGGCGCCCGGCTCGCCGCGCTCTACGCCGGCGATCCGGCGAAGGCCGGCGAGATCGAAAAGCGCCTGACCGCGATCGCCGCGCAGCTCGGCGCCGCCTACGCGCGCTGGGAAGAACTCGAGGCGCGCGGCTAGCCGCGCATCAGGGCGCGGCCGCGGTGGCCGGTTTCGCGGCGGGCGGCGTGCCCGCCTTGTCGACCGTCGCGGCGCCGTCCGCCGTGGCGGCGACGATGCCGTCCTGCGGCGTCAGCACGTCGCTGGCCGCGCTGCCGGCCGCTTCGCGCTGCATGTCGCTCTCCGTTTCGCGGTTCATGACGATGATGCTGATGCGGCGATTGATCGGGTTGTCGGGCTGGTCGCGGTCGAACAGCACGGTCGAGGCGAGGCCGACGATGCGGTCGATCTTGTCGGGGGTCATGCCGCCGGCGATCAGCGCCCGCCGCGCCGCGTTGGCGCGGTCGGTCGACAGCTCCCAGTTGGTATAGCCGCGATCGTTGCCGTACTGCGTGATGTCGGTATGGCCGGAAATGCTGATGTGATTGGGCACCGTGTCGATGAACTTGGCGAGTTCGGAGAGGATGGCCGTCGTGTAGTTCTTCAGTGACGCGCCACCGAGGTCGAACATCGGCCGGTTCTGCTCGTCGACGATCTGGATGCGCAGGCCTTCGCGGGTGATGTCGAGCAGCAGCTGATCCTTGAACGGCTTCAGCGCCTGGCTCTTGCTGATCGCCTCCAGCAGCTGCTGGCGCAGCGCTTCGAGCCGCAGGCGGTCCAGCTCGCGCGCCGCCTTGTCGATTTCCTCCGGCGTCTTCGGCACCGGCGCGCGCCGTTTGCCCTCGCCTTCCGGCTTCGGGCGATTCAAGGTGCCATTCAGGTTGACGACGGAATCCGCCGTGCCGCCCGGCCCGTTGGAGCCGGCGGCCGGCGTCTGCGACTTGCCGACCGTCGCGCTCGGGTTGTTGAAGTAGTCGGAGATCGCCGCGCGCTGCTGCTTGTCGCTGATGCCGACGATCCACATCACCATGAAGAAGGCCATCATCGCCGTCACGAAGTCGGCATAGGCGACCTTCCAGGCGCCGCCGTGGTGCCCGCCGCCCTGGATCTTCTTGACCCGGCGGATGACGATCGACGCCTGTTCGTTCGCCATGTCGCTTACCGGCTGCCCTTCAGGTGGGTTTCGAGCTCGGCGTAGGCCGGGCGCATCTTCGCGTCCAGCGACTTGCGCGCGAACTCCACGGCGACGATCGGGTTATAGCCGCGCAGGCTGGCGAGCAGCCCCGCCTTGACGCATTCGTAAGCGCGGCTGTCCTCGATCGCGCGCCCTTCGACGGCGGCCGACAGCGGGCCGATGAAGCCGTAGGCGAGCAGGATGCCCAGGAAGGTACCGACCAGCGCCGCCGCGACGTGGTGGCCGATCTCGTTGACCGGCCCGTCCAGCGAACCCATGGTGATGACGATGCCGAGCACGGCGGCGACGATGCCGAAACCCGGCAGGCCGTCCGACACCTTCTGCAGCGCGTGCGCCGGCGCCAGCGCCGCGTGATGGTGCGTTTCGAGTTCGAGCTCGAGCAGGGGCTCCAGTTCGTGCGGGTTGATGTTGCCGCCGATCATCAGGCGCAGGCAGTCGGTCATGAACTCGACGAGATGATGGTCGGCGAGCAGCTGCGGATATTTCTTGAACAGCTCGCTGTTGTCCGGGCTCTCGACGTCGTCTTCCAGCGACATGACGCCGGACTTGCGCATCTTGTTGAGCACGTCGTACAGCAGCGAGAGGATCGCCAGGTACTGCGGCTTGCCGTACTTGGGGCCCTTGAGGATGCCGATACAGCTCCTGAGCGTCTCCTTGACCACGGCCATCGAGTTCGAGGAGATGAAGGCGCCGAGCGCCGCGCCGCCGATGATCACCAGCTCGAACGGCTGCCACAGCGCACCGAGATGGCCCCTGGATGCGATGAAGCCGCCGATCACGCTCAGCAGGACGATGATGGAACCGACGATCGGCAGCATGGGAGGGATCCTTGAGGACGGGCCGATGGCGCCCGCATCCGCTCCTGTTATTGGCCGCGAACGGCAAATCTTGAGCCGCGGGCATAGCGGGGCGCGACGTTCATCGGGCGGCGGCGCGACGCCCTGCGGTAACCTGTATACCCCTTGATCGCGGCCCGAACGGCCCCAGAGTGAAGCGATGCAGGAAGCCCCCCGTGATGCGCTCAAAGATCGCCGCCTGAAGGCGCGCGACGCCCAGCGGTTCCATCTCAAGGCGAACTGGCCGCCGTCCGGCGACCAGCCGACGGCGATCGCCACCCTGGCCGAGGGCTTGCGCGACGGCCTCGCCCACCAGACCCTGCTCGGCGTCACCGGCTCGGGCAAGACCTTCACGATCGCCAACGTCATCAACGAGCTGCAGCGCCCGGCGTTGATCATGGCGCCGAACAAGACGCTGGCGGCGCAGCTGTACGGCGAGTTCCGCGAGTTCTTTCCGGACAACGCGGTCGAGTACTTCGTCTCCTACTACGACTACTACCAGCCGGAGGCCTACGTGCCGAGCAGCGACACGTACATCGAGAAGGACAGCTCGGTGAACGATCACATCGAACAGATGCGCCTGTCGGCGACCAAGGCGCTGATGACGCGGCGCGACACCATCATCGTCGCCTCGGTATCGGCGATCTACGGCCTCGGCGATCCGGAACAGTATTTCCAGATGGTGCTGCACCTCGTGAAGGGCGAACGTCTGCCGCAGCGCGAACTGATCCGCCAGCTGACGTCGATGCAATACACCCGCAACGAGGTCGCGCTCGAGCGCGGCACCTACCGCGTGCGCGGCGAGGTCATCGACATCCATCCGGCCGAGAGCGACGCGGCGGCGATCCGCGTCGAGCTGTTCGACGACGAGATTGACGCGATCTCCGAATTCGATCCGCTGACCGGCGAGGTCAAGCGCAAGCTGCCGCGCGTGACGATCTTCCCGAAATCGCACTACGTGACGCCGCGCGAGAAGATCCTCAACATGTTCGACGCGATCAAGGAAGAGCTCGAACAGCGCCTGAAGCTGCTCAAGTCGCAGAACAAGCTGGTCGAGGCGCAGCGCCTCGAACAGCGCACGAATTTCGATCTGGAGATGATCCGCGAGATCGGCTACTGCAACGGCATCGAGAACTACTCGCGCTACCTGTCCGGCCGCAAGCCCGGCGAGCCGCCGCCCTGCCTGCTCGACTACCTGCCGCCGGACGCCATCGTCGTGCTCGACGAATCGCACGTCACCGTTCCGCAGATCGGCGCCATGTTCAAGGGCGACCGCTCGCGCAAGGAGACGCTGGTCGAATACGGCTTCCGCCTGCCGAGCGCGCTCGACAACCGGCCGCTGCGCTTCGACGAGTTCGAGCGCATCTGCCCGCAGACCATCTACGTCTCGGCGACGCCCGGCGACTACGAGAAGCAGCATTCGAACGGCGCCATCGCCGAACAGGTCGTGCGCCCGACCGGCCTCGTCGACCCGCCGACCGAGATCCGCCCGGCGTCGAGCCAGGTCGACGACCTGCTCGGCGAGATCCGCATCCGCAGCGAGAAGAAGGAGCGCGTGCTGGTCACCGTGCTGACCAAGCGCATGGCCGAGGACCTCACCGACTACCTGCACGAAAACGGCGTCAAGGTGCGCTACATGCACTCCGACGTCGACACCGTCGAACGCGCCGAGATCATCCGCGATCTGCGCCTCGGCCTGTTCGACGTGCTGGTCGGCATCAACCTGCTGCGCGAGGGCCTCGACATTCCCGAGGTCTCGCTGGTGGCGATCCTCGATGCCGACAAGGAAGGCTTCCTGCGCTCCGAGCGCTCGCTGATCCAGACCATCGGCCGCGCCGCGCGCAATCTGCACGGCAAGGCCATTCTCTACGCCGACCGCGAAACCGATTCCATGAAGCGCGCGCTCGGCGAAACCGACCGCCGCCGCGCCAAGCAGATCGCCTACAACCAGGCGCACGGCATCACCCCGAAGGGCGTGCAGAAGCGCATCGCCGACGTCATGCGCTACGGCTACGAGGACTACCAGGTCGGCGCCGCCAACAACGCCGCGCTGAAGGCCGCCGAGCTCAAGGCGCGCTACGAGGTGGTTTCCCCGGCCGAGATGGCGAAGAAGATCGCCAAGCTCGAGAAGGAGATGAAGGCCCATGCCATGAACCTCGAATTCGAGGCCGCCGCGAAGAAGCGCGACGAAATCCGCAAGCTGCGCGAACAGGCCCTCGTCAACGCCGCCTGAGCGCGGAAAACCCGGCCGCCGCTTGCGCCCGGCCCGGCTACAGGGTATCTTTCGCGCCCTTCGAAAAGACCCACAGGCGCGTAGCTCAGCTGGTTAGAGCACTACCTTGACATGGTAGGGGTCGGAGGTTCGAGTCCTCTCGCGCCTACCAATGATGTTGGTACGAACAGCCCGCTCGACAGCGGGCTTTTTCGTTTCTGCGCCTGCTTGCGAGTCCGCGACCGTGGACGACCGCGGCGATCCGCCGCGGGACCATCGGCCGGCGTCGCGGGCCGGCGAGCGCTCGCGCAGCGCTCCCCGGATGCGTGCGCCGCCGCTGCTGGCAGCGCCGGCGCGGCGGCCCATCACGACTGCTTCACGATTGCAGCAGCGCGTCGATTTCCGTCAGGTCGGCGGGTCTCAGCGTCCCGGCCGCGAACTTCAGCCGCAGGACCCCGAGCAGATAGTCGTAGCGCGACTGCGCATAGTTGCGCTCGGCGTCGTAACGCTGCTGCTGCGCATTGAGCACGTCGATCGCCGAGCGCGTGCCGATCTGCAGGCCGGTCTTGTTGGCGTCGAAGGCCGAGCGGCTCGACGCCATCGCCTGCGCATACGCGCGCACGCGCGCCGCGCCGATGACGACGCTCTGGTACGCGGTGCGGATCGCGCGCTCGGCCTGGCGCTGCGCGCCCTCGTATTCGGCCTTGCGCTGCTCGCGCGTGGCGACCGATTCGCGGATGTCGGCCTGGACGCCGCCGCCGGCGAACAGCGGCAGCTTGACGCCGACGCCGACGGAGGTGCCGTCGGCGCGGTACGGGAACGAGCCGGACTGCACGTCGCTGTCGGTATACGTGACGTTGGCGCTGACGGTCGGCATGCGCCTGGCCTTGGCGACGTCGACGCCGCGCTCGGCGATGCGGAAATTCAGCAACGCGGCGATGACGTCCGGATTCTCGAGCCTGGCGTGGCCGACCCAGACGCGCACGTCGGCCGGCTGCGGCGCCGGCAGCGGAATCTCGTCGCGCAGGAAGGCGAGGCCCGTCTTCGGCGGCGCCTCGGGATCGACCGCGACGACGCGCACGCGCCCGTCGTCGACCGGCAGCGGCTCGTGCGTAATCTCCTCGAGCTTCTCGCGCGCTTCGGTCAGCGCCTGCTCGGCGGCGAGTTCGGACGCGACGCTGAGATCGTGGCGGGCCTGCACTTCCTGCAGGTCGGTGATGCTGGCAAGGCCGACGGCGAGATGCTCCTTCGCCAGATCGAGCTCGCGCGACAGCGCATCGGCCTCGGCCTGCGCGGTGCGCAGCGCCTCGCTCGCGTCGAGCACGCCGAAGTAGGCTTCGGCGACGCGCAGCACCAGCCGCTGTTCGCTGGTGCGGTAATTCAGCTCGGCGAGCGCGACCTGCTCGTCGGCCTGCTTGAGCTGGTACCAGCCTTCGAGGCTGAACAGCGGCTGCGTCAGGGTGACGCTGAGATTGCGGTCGGCGCCGTTGATCTTGCGCGTCAGGGGCACCGACGTGCCGGTGGTCGGCTCGGTGTACGTCACCGTCGCGTCGGCATCGTTGCTGACGTAGTCGTAACTGGCGCCGAGCTGCGGCAGCAGCAGCGCGCGCGCCTTCGGCTTCAGCTGCAGCGCGGCGTCGCGCGCGAAGCTGGCGGCGCGGAACGCGCTGTCGTTGCGCACGGCCTGGTCGTAGGTGCGTAGCAGGTCGTTGGCCTGCGCGAGACCCGGAGTGAGCAGCGCGAGGCACAGCAGGCGGATGCGGAACGTCATGAGGCTTACCGGAGAAAAATACTTGCGTGGTGGCCCGCCGCTTCAGGCGGCGCGGGCGGCAGCGGATGGCGGAGCGGGCTGCGCCAGCCGCTCGTGCAGGAATTCGACGAACGCATCGAAGCGGCCGTCGCTCGACAGCAGCCGCGGCAGGTTCAAGGTCAGCTCGACGCGATCGCCGGTGCAGACCAGGGTCGAGAACGCGCTGCCGGCGAGCGGCAGCACGAACAGGTTCTGCATCTCGAAGCCCGGCGCGCCGTATTCGGCCGGATCGACGCGGCCGAGATTCGAGATCACCGCCGTTTCCTTCGGCTTCTTCTTGCGGTAGTTGCCGGCGGTGCGCGACAGCAGGCGGTCGATCCACGCCGGCGGCAGCAGCTTGAACCAGTCGAGGTGCTTCGACCATGCCGCCTCCATGCGCGCCGCGAGCATGCGCTGCAGTCGTTCGCGGAACTGGTCGGCGCCTTCGCCGCGCTCGACGCGCACCAGCAGCATGCTGCTGAAGTTGCCGGTCGACACCAGGCCCGGCACGTGGCGGCGCAGGTCGACCGGGATGGCGATCAGCGCCGGCAGGTCGCTGTAGCGATGCGCGAACGCCGCCATCGCCGCGGCGACGTGGCCGAGCAGGTTCGGACGCGGCCGGCCGAGCGCGATGCGTCGCCAGTCGTCGCCCTGCGCGTCGCCGCGCGGCGGGCCGGTCAGCCAGCCGGTTTCGATGTGCTTCGATTCGCTCTGCGTCACGCCGAGGCTGCACAGCAGGTCGGCGTCGCTGTACGCGGCGTTCGAGCCGAGCAGCGCTTCGCCGCGCAGCGCGCGGAAGACCTCCTTGAGGAAATGCAGGCCGCCGCTGCCGTCCATGATCGCGTGATGCGAGCGCAGGATGACGAAGGCGCCGCCACTGCGCCGATAGGCGACGATCAGCTCGACGACCGGCCCGTCGCGCAGCGCGAGCGGCGGCTCGAAAATGAATTCGCTGCCCTGCCCGGACTGGCCGTCCCAGATGCAATCCTCGACGACGCGCAGGCGTGGCCCCGGGCCGTCGCTCTTCCAGCGCGCCGCGCGGCGATGGCCGTGCAGGCGCAGCCGCGCGCCCGGATTGGCGGCGGCCGCGGCGTCGAGCGCGCGCTGCCATTGCGACGGCAGCAGCTCATTGCGCGCTTCGAGCACGAACACCACGTCGCGCGGCGGTTCGAGCGTGCGCGGATGCGCGCCGATGCTGTAGTGGTAGTACTCGATCGCCGACAGCGGCCGCGACACCGCGCTCAGCGGCGCGAGCGGCGGCAGCGCGCCGGCTTCAGATGGAGCGGAGGGCATCGACGATCTCCAGGCGGGAAGCGCGCAAGGCCGGCAGCACGCCGCCGAGCACGCCCATGAATACCGAGAACAGCAGGACCTGCACGGCGATCGCCGGCGTCAGGATCAGGCGGAACACCACTTCGGAAAACGTCTGCACATTGGTCGTCGAGATCTCGACGAACTGCATGAACGCGGCGGCGACCAGCCCGGCGACGCCGGCGACAAAGCCGAGCAGCGCCGCCTCCTGGATGAAGGCGCTGACGATGTTGCCGCGGCGGAAGCCCAGCGCGCGCAGCGTGCCGATCTCGCGCGTGCGGTTGGCGACGCTCGCGTACATGGTGATCATCGCGCCGATGATCGCGCCGATCGAAAAGATGATGGTGATCGTCTGGCCGAGCACGGCGATGAAATTGGCGAGCTTCTCCGACTGGTCGGCGTAGAACGCCAGCTCGCGCTTGATATCGACTTTCAGCAGCGGCTGCGCGGCGACGGCACGGGCGAACGCGTCGTAGCTGCCGGCGTCGCGCAGGCCGACGACCACCGACGAGTACGCGTTGCGGCGGAAGGCCTGCATCATCTGCTCGCTGTCGCCCCACAGTTCCGAATCGAAGCCGTTGCCGCCGGCGTCGAAGACGCCGACGATGGTCCAGTCGCGCAGGCCGAAGCCGACGCGGTCGCCGATCGCCAGGCCGATCTTGCCGCGCGTCATCGCCGAGCCGACGATGATCTCCGACGAGCCCGGCCGGAACGCGCGGCCGGCGACGATCTTCGCCTGCGGCCGCATCAGCATCCCGGTCGGCGTCGTGCCGCGCACGACGACGTTGGCCAGACCGCCGCCGTCGCGGCGCGGCAGGTTGACGAGCACCAGCACTTCGCGCGTGATGCGCGCCTGGCCGCGATCGGCCGACGCGAGGCCCGGCAGCGATTCGATCAGATTGGCCTGCTCGCGCGTCAGCGAGCTCTGCACCTCGGTCTGCGAGCCCTGGCGGATGATGACGACATTGTTGTAGCTGCCGGTGCCGCCGAGCGTGTGGCGCAGGCCCTCGGCCATCATCAGCACGGTCGCGAACACGAACACCACCAGCGCCATGCCGGACGCCGTCAGGATCGTCGTCAGCTTGCGCGCGATCAGGTTGCGCGCGACGTAGGCGAACGACAGCCCGCGCTTGATCGGCAGCGGCGTCGCCATCACGTCACCGCCCGCAGGCCGTCGACGATGCGCACGCGCGCGCTCGACCATGCCGGCGCCAGCGCCGCGCACAGGCCGATCAGCAGTGCCGAAACGAGCTGCAGCACGATCGTCAGCGGCCGCACTTCGAAGACCAGGAACAGGTCGCGCGTCGCCTTGAAGAACGCGTCGGCGAGCGGAAACGTCAGGGCGATGCCGAGCGCGCCGCCGGCCAGCGACAGGCTCAGCGACTCGCCGATGATCAGCAGCGAGACGAACGAATCGCGAAAGCCCAGTGCCTTCAATGTCGCGTATTCGCGCATGCGCTCGCGCGCCGACATCGCCATGGTGTTGGCCATCACCGCCATCATGATCAGCACGACGACGTAGGCGACCGTCTGGATCGCCAGCAGGATGGTGTCGACCATGGCGATGAAGCCGAGCTGGAAGGCCTTCTGCGTCTCGGTGCGCGTCTCGGCCAGCGAGTTGGCGAAGCCGCTGTCGATCGCCGCCGAGATCGCCGCCGCCTGCGCCGGATGGTCGATGTCGACGACGAACACGCCGGCGCGGTCGGCCAGCGACGGCAGCGCGCGCTTCAGCGCCTCGTTGACGTAGTCCCAGTGCAGGATGAACTGGCCTTCGTCGACCTTGGCGTCGGCGCCGCCGTAGATGCCGCGGATCGTGAAGCTCCAGGTGCCCGGATAGATCGTGCCCTTCAGTGGCACCTGGTCGCCGATCTTCCAGCCGTACTTGCGCACCAGCTTGCGGCCGACGATCACGCCGCGGCGGTCGTGCTGGAACGCCGACAGCTGCGCCGGCGGCACGACGAATTCCGGATACAGATCGAAGTAGCTGCCGGCGTCGACCGCGTACTGCGGAAAGAAATGCTTGTCGTCGACGTAGATGCCGCCGAACCAGTTGACCCAGGTCACGCCGCGGACGCCAGGCACGCGGCGGATGCGCGCGGCATACGTCACCGGCAGCGAGAAGCTCAGCGACGCCTCGTTGCGCGTGATCAGGCGCGCCGACGAACCGAGTTCGGCGCCGGCGTACCAGGAATCGACGACGGTGCGCAGCAGGCCGAACGAGACGATGGCGACGGCGATGCCGGCCATCGTCAGGCCGGTGCGCAGGCGATGCCGCCACATGTTCTTGCGCGCCAGGCGCACGATGTAGGCGGCGAGCATTCAGTGCGCCTCGGCGTCGGCGTGGTCGAGCAGCACGCCCTTCTCGAGATGCACGAGGCGCCGCGCGCGCGCCGCGCACTTCGGATCGTGCGTGACCATGACGATGGTCTTGCCGAGTTCGCGGTTGAGGCGGTCGAGCAGCTTGAGCACGTCGTCGGCCGATTGCCGGTCGAGATCGCCGGTCGGCTCGTCGGCGACGATCAGCGTCGGATCGGTGATCAGCGCGCGGGCGATCGCGACGCGCTGCTGCTGGCCGCCGGACAGCTCGTTCGGATAGTGGTCCATGCGCTCGGCGAGGCCGACCATCGCCAGCGCCGTCTCGACGTGCTCGCGGCGCTCGGCCTTGCCGAGGCCGGTCAGCAGCAGCGGCAGCTCGACGTTCTCGAACGCGTTGAGCACCGGCATCAGGTTGTAGAACTGGAAGATGAAGCCGACATGCGCGGCGCGCCAGCCGGCGAGATCGTTCTCCGGCAATGCGGCGATGTCGACACCGCCGATCAGCAGGCTGCCGCTGCTGGGCTTGTCGATGCCGGCGATCAGGTTCAGCAAGGTGCTCTTGCCGGAGCCGGACGGCCCCATCAGCGCCACGTAGTCGCCGGCGTCGATTTCGAGATCGATGCCGAGCAGCACCGGCACCGGCTGGTTGCCGCGCCGGTAGGTCTTGCTCAGGGCGCGGATGCTGATCAGCGCGCTCATCAGCGCTCCGCAGCCAGTTTGAGGCGGCTGCCGTCGCGCACGCCGTGGCCCGGCGCGAGCACCACGGTGTCGCCGCTCTTCAGCGTGCCGCTGATTTCGCGCACGGCGCCGAGCGTGGCGCCGGTGTTCACCGCGACCTCGCGCGCGCGGCCGCCGTCGGCGACGACGTAGACGACGTCGTGGCCGTCGCGCTGCACGATCGCCGCCGGATTGACGGCGAGCACCGGCTGGCTCTGCGCCGTGCCGCCGAGCCCCTGCGACAGGAAGCTCACGCGCGCGCTCATGTCCGGCAGGATGCTGCCGTCGGCGTCGAGGATGCGCACCTTGGTCGTCACCGTCGCGCTCGAACGGTTGACGGCCGGCACGACGACGCTGACCTCGCCGCGGAAGCGGCGCTCGGGAAACGCGTCGAGCGCGATCTCGCAGGGCTGGCCGGTCTTGAGCTGCGACAGCGCCGATTCGGACACGTCGGCGTCGACTTCGAGCGTGCTCATGTCGGCGAGCACCAGCACCGCGCCCTTGGCGTCGGCCGCCGACGACAGCGGCGTGATGATGTCGCCGAGGTTGGCGCTGCGCGCGATGACGGTGCCGTCGAACGGCGCGCGGATCTGCGTGTAGTCGAGATTGCTGTGCGCGTATTCCTCGTTGGCGCGCGCCGCGGCCAGCGAGGCCTGCGCGCTTTCGAGCGCGGCCTTGGCGCGCGCGACGCGCGAGCGTCCGTCCTGCAGGTTCAGCAGCGACACCAGCTTCTTGCTGAACAGCAGCTGCATGCGCCCGAGATTGGTGTTGGCGTCGTCGAATTCGCTCCTTGCCGTCGCCACGCCGGCGGCGGCGACGGCCGTGTTGGCGACGGCGGCACGGTAGCTGGCGGCGACGTCGTGGCTTTCGAGGCGGGCGACGACGTCGCCTTCCTTGACGTGGTCGCCTTCGCTCGGGCCTATCCATTCGACGCGGCCCGTGCCTTTCGACGACACCGCGGTCTTGCGCCGCGCGACGACGTAGCCGGTCGCATTGAGCAGCTCGTACTGCTGCGACGGCCAGGCGCTGACCACCTGCGAGGTCTGCAGCGCGGCTGACGACGGCAGCAGCAGCCAGACGACGACGGCGATCGCGGCCGCCAGCAGCGCCCAGTGCCAGCGCGGCCGGCGACGCGCGAGCTTGACCTTGAGGCCGCCGGTTGCGTCGCGCTGCACGCGCAGCTTGTCGAGATTCAGGTCGTTCACGCGGCGGCCTCTACTGCGGTCGAGAAATGCTGGCGATACGCTTCGACCAGCGCATCGAGCTGGCCTTCATGGTTGTAGGCGGCCGGCGCCGCGAACGACACCGACACGTCGTGCGGCGTGTTGACGAAAACGACGTTGAGCTTGCCGACTGCGCCGGGGATGCCGTACAGGCGTGCGGCCTTGAAGCCGGGAAAGTCGTAGTGCTCGGGCTTGATGGTGCCCATCGACACGATGCCGCCGCTCGGCAGGCCGGGGCCGGCTTCGTGCAGCACCGCGTCGATCTTCGGGCGCAGCTGGCGCAGCATGAACCACACCGGCAGCCACCGCAGCAGCCTCGCGCCGGGGAACTGGCGGCAGTCGGCGAAGGCCTTCACGCGCGCGTTGAGCTGCTGGACGACGGTGCGCGGCGTCGCGCCCGGCTCGACGGTCAGGCGCAGGTAGCCGGTGAGGTTGCCGATGCCCATTTCGTGGATGCGGAAGCCGCGGTAGTCGACCGGCACCGTGAAGCCGATTTCGCCGGCCTCGCGGCGGCGCGCCCAGTCGGCGAGGAACACCGCGGTCTTCGGCAGCAGCTGCGAAACGTTGCGGTCGAGCAGCACGCGGCGCCAGATGAAGCGCACGCCGCGGCGTTCCGCGCTGCCCGCCGCGGCCGGCCGCAGCACCGGCATGCAGTTCGACGGCAGCGTCGGCGCCTCGTCCGGAATCTGCGCGCGGTACCGCTCCTGCACGTCGAAGTCGCTCAGCCGCGAGTCGGAACCCTGCAGCGGCTCGCCGCGCAGGGCGCGGCAGATCTCGAGCGCCCAGTGCATGCAGCCGCGGCCGTCGATCGCCGCGTGCAGCGTGCGAAAGACGATGCGCGTCCTGCCGTCGCGGCACGGCACCAGCAGCACGTCGGCGATCGGTCCCCGGCGCCGCGGATCGAGCCGCTCATCGAGGTACGGCGCGCCCTGCTCGCTGTTGCCGTCCCAGTCGGACCTCGGCAGCGCGCGCACCTGCGGCGCGATGCCGCTGTCGACCCAGCGCGACAAGCCGAGCCAGCCGCGCAGGCGCACGCGGATCGCCGGATTGGCGGCGGCGGCGCGGTCGACGGCCGCCTGCAGCAGGCGCGGATCGACCTCGCCCTCGCCTTCGAGAATGCCGTCGACGTGATAGCGGTACGCGGCATTGATGACCAGCGAATAGCGTTCGAGCGGCGAAACGCGGCGTTGGTAGCGGCGCGATGTCATGCCGTCTCCCGGAGATCGTGTGCGTGCATGTCGTCAGTGAGGAATCGCGTCAGCGCCGCCAGCAGGGCCTGCGGCGCTTCTTCGGGGATGTAGTGGCCGCAGTCCAGCCACTCGAGCGCGGCCTGCGGCAGCACGGCGGCGAGACGTTCACCGGCGGCGCGGCACGGCGACGCGCGGCCGTAGACCAGCAGCACCGGCAGCTTCAGCGCGGCGAGCGCGGCATCGGGCTCGGCGTCCATCGCCTGCACATCGGCGCGCAGAGTCGAGGCGAAGAACAGCGCCTGCAGGCGCTGCTGCTGGCGCTCGCGGCGGCGGCCGCCGAGGCCGGCGAACTGTTGGTCGAGCCAGGCGCCGAGATCGTCCGCCGTGCGCAGGCCGGCGAAGCTCGGCGCGACGTGCTCGCGCGCCGGCATCGGCGCGTCGACGAGCACGAGGCGGCGCACCGCGCGCGGCCGGCGCAGCGCGTAGCGCAGCGCGATCAGCGCGCCCATGCTGTGACCGACGATGTCGACGCCGGCATCGGCCTGGCCGTGGTGCGCCAGCACGCGGCCGAGATCGTCGGCCTGGCGATCGAGATCGAAGCCGTCCCGCGGCAGGCTGCTGGCGCCGTGGCCGCGCTGGTCGTAGAGGATCACGCGGCGGCTCGCCGACAGCGGCGACGCAAGCGACGAATACCAGCTCGCCATGTTGCCGGACACCAGGCCGTGCAGCATGACCAGCGGCGGCGCCGAGCGCGCGCCGAGCGCGAGGGTCGCGAGCTGTGCGCCGGGCACGCCAATCA
Organism: Solimonas soli DSM 21787; assembly: GCF_000474945.1. GTDB lineage: Bacteria > Pseudomonadota > Gammaproteobacteria > Nevskiales > Nevskiaceae > Solimonas > Solimonas soli. The sequence goes on from NZ_AXDW01000007.1 coordinate 228,857, forward strand.
GTTCCATGACGCCGCCTTGCGCGCTGGCGCGGCCGTCAGCGCGGCGATGTGCGCGGCGGCGCCGGCGGCGCCCGGCGCGGCGCGCAGCGCGGCGCCGATGCGTCGCGCCTGCTCGGCAAGCGACGGCGTCGCCAGCAGCTTTTCGATCGTCGCACGCGCCGCCGCCGGCGTGACCTTGCCGTGGCGCATGAACAAGCCGGCACCGGCGGCGATGACCTGGTGCGCGATCACCGGCTGGTCGTCGCGGATCGGCGCGACGACCAGCGGCAGGCCCTGCAGCAGCGCTTCGCAGACGGTGTTGTGGCCGGCATGGCAGATCACGCCGTCGACGCGGGCCAGCAGCTCGGTCTGCGGCACGTAGTCGCGCACCAGCACATTGTCCGGCGCCTGCGCGGCCAGCGACGGCGGCGCGACCATCACCGCCTGCAGCTGCGGCAGCCCGGCGAGCGCGGCGCACATCACCTCGAAGAAGCGCGTGTCGCGGTCGCGGCTGACGGTGCCGAGCGTGATCAGCAGCCGGCGGCGGTCCTCGCGCAGCCAGTCCCACGGGAATTCGACGCGGCGGCGGCCCTCGCCGCGCGTCGGGCCGACGAAGGCATACGGCGCGGCGATGCGTGCGTGCGCGTCGCCGAGCAGCGCCTCGATCGAGAAGACGATGACTTTGTGCGGCGAGAAGTCCGGCCGCTCGACGGGCGGCGTTTCCGGCAGGCAGCGGCACTGCAGGCTGTGGTACTGCGCGGCGACCCAGTCGTCGAAGGCCGGCGACATCTTGAGGATGGACGCGCTGGTCGTCACCAGCGTCGCCCACGGCAGGCCGAGCTTGCGCGCGACCAGCGCGCCGGCCGGCATCTGGTGGTCGACGACCATGACGTCCGGCTGGAAGCTGCGCGCGATCGCATCGAGCGGCGCGAACAGGCGCGCGGCGAGCGGGATCGTGTAGTCCTCGAAGAACAGGCGCACGCTCTCGAGGCCGCGCACCCGCGCCGACACCGCGCCGAGATCGTCGTCGTTCGCGTCGGCTTCGCCGTCGAGCGGATAGACGCGCGCGCGCGGCGGCAGCTTGTCGCCGAGCTGGCGGCGATGCAGCGCCCAGGCGACGACGTGGCCGCGCCGTTCGAGCTCGTCGGCGACCGCCAGCGCCGGGTTCAGATGCCCGGTCAGCGGCGGCACGGTGATGAGGATGCGCGCCATGCGCGGCTCAGGCGGCGCCCGCCGTCGCCTCGGCGACGTAGGCCGCGAGCTCGCCGACCGACAGGCCGATCAGCTCCTGGATGCTGCGGCCGGACAGCCAGCCGACGATGTCGAGCTGCGCGCCGTAGTGCGCCTGGATCGCCTCGGCGATCTTCACGAACTCGATGCTCTCGATTTCGAGATCGTCGTTGAAGCGCGTTTCGGCATCGATGTCGTACAGCGCGATCCAGTCTTCATTGATCGTGCTGCGGATCTTGGCGATGACCAGTTCGAGGGTGTCGTCGTAGCGGCTCATGCGGGGGAATAAGTCGGGGAGAGAGAATTCAGGAAGCGACGGCCGCCGCCGGTCCGGCGTCGGGCCTGCGATTCGAATCGGCATCGGCATCGGCATCGGCGGCGGCGAGCGCGGCGTCGACCGTCCAGCCGAGCACATGGCCCGGCAGCACGTGCGTGACGATCCAGCGGCCGTTGACGCGCAGGCAGTCGCCGTCGCGCGCCTCGATGACGGTGTCGCGCAGATGGCCGCCGAGGCCGGTGCGCGCGGCCTTGGCCGCCGCTTCCTTGGCGACCCAGCCGCGCGTCCATTCGATGTCGGCGACGGCGTTGTCGGTGCCGAGCAGCAGCGCGCGCTCGGCCGGCGTGAACGCCATCGCCACGAAGCCTGGGTCGCGCGCCTCGATGCGTTCGAGATCGATGCCGACCGCCTGCGCGCCGACGATCGCCGCCGCCAGCGTGTCCTTGTGCGCGATCGAGATCTGCAGCGCGGCCGGCACGACGTCGGTGACGTTGCCGTGCACGTGCGGCGCGCCGTCGCCGTCGTTGGCGATGCGCAGTTCCTGCGGAAAGATGTCGCCGGCGGCGCCCTGCCCGCGCAGCCACGCGCGCACCGCGTCCTTGGCGGCGACGCGGCCGTTGAGCCATTGCCGGCGGCGGCGCGGCGGCAGGCCGGCGTAGACCTCGCGCTCGGCAGCGGTCAGATAGCGGCGGCTGATGTAGTCGCGCAGGATCGCGGTGTCGTAGCGGTCGTCGAACAGCGCGACGTTCGGCGGCACCGCCTGCGAGACCTGCAGGCGCGACAGCGCGCGGCTCGCTTCCCAGAACGCCTTGTCCATCTGGTAGCGGCGCGTGCGCCAGCCGGCGATGGCGATGCGCAAACGCCCGCTCGCATCGCGCAGCTGGTGATCGCTGACGCAGTTCAGCTCGTCGAGCGCGGCGATGCGCACCTGCGCGCTCAGCGTCTCGCCGGGCTGCGGATCGGGTGCGAAGAACCGGATGCGGTCGACGCCGATCGGCATCGCCAGGCAGTCGCGCGGCTGCTCCATCACCCAGTAGCCGGCGAGCTGGCCCATGTTGTCGAGCAGCGCGCCCTTGCCGTCCGGCACGCGCAGGCGGCCGTCGATGCCGTTGTCGCCGATCGCGTCGAGCGCGTTGACGCCCTGGTAGGCCGGACCGTGGAACATCCAGCGCTGGCGATACAGGTCGGCGGCGGCGACCGCCGTCGCGCGTGGCGCCGCCAGCGGCGCCGGCGGCGCCAGATCGGCGTCCGGATACTGCGCGGCGACGTGCACGCGCGCCTTGAAGTAGCCGGCGATTTCCGCTTCCACCGTCTGCGCGTCCAGCGACTGCAGCACGATGTCGACGGTCAGCGGCTGCGTGACGACCAGCCAGTTGTAGGCCTGGATGTGGCTGATCTCGACGACCTTGAGCAGCGGCAGCGCTTCCTCGACGGCCTCGCGCACCAGCATCGCTTCCATCGTCATCGGCACGACCGGATGGCGGTCGGCGACGATCGGCCAGCCGTCGCGCTGCGGGTAAAGCTCGTGGTCGCGCACGTATGGGATCGTGCTGTGCAGATCGAGCAGGCGCTGCACGCGGCGGCTGATGCGCGCCGCCGGCACCGCGACCGGCGCCGGCGCGGCGCGATGGCGCTGCCAGGCGGCGAGCACGTCGCGGCCGGCGCGTTCGATGTCGGCGAGCGTGTCGCGCAGCAGACGGCCGACCGCGTCGTTGGCGGCCACGTCGGTGATGTCGGCGATCTGCTGCGGCAGCGCCGTGCCGCCGCGCAGCGACGGCGGCAGCAGTTCAGCGGCCAGCGGCTCGCGCACACGCAGCAGCGGCACGCCGAGCGACAGGCGCCGCGTGCTCGGCGTCGGCGCGTCATCAGCGGCCGGCGTCGCGACTGCCGGCGCCTGCAGCAGCCGCGTGTCGAACGTCGCGCCCTCGACCCACAGCGCCGCGCAAAGCTGCTGCAGCTGCGCGAGGCCGCTGCGTTCCTCGTGATGGCTGGCGAGCGCGCGATGCGGCCGGCCGCTCAGGGTGTCGGCTATGAAGCCCGGCAATGAACCCGTGCCGACCTGCACGAACACGCGCACGCCGTCGTCGTACAGCGCCTCGGTCAGCGCGCGGAAGCGCACCGGCTGCAGCAGATGGTCGAGCGCGAGCTGGCGCTTGCCGTCGAGGTCGGCCGGAAAGCGCTGCGCGGTCGTCGCCGACCACACCGGCACCGCCGGCTCGACGAGATCGGCGCGGCCGAAGAAGTCGCGGTACCAGTCCATGTGGCCGGCGAACAGCGGCGAATGGAAGCCCGACACGAACGGCAGGATCTGCACGAACACGTTCTGCGTGCGCAGCCGCGAGGCGGCGATCTCGACCGCGGCGCGCTCGCCGCAGGCGATGACCTGGTGCGGGCAGTTGTCGTGCGAGATGGCGATGCGTTCGAGGCCGGAGATCGCGACGGCGAGCTTCTCCTCGCTGCACGACGCGGCGAGGAACTGCACGTCCGGAAACTGCATCGCGTCGAGATCGAGCCCGGCATTGGTACGGTCGGACAGCGCCTGATCCATCATCCCCGCGCACAGCATCGCGCTCCATTCGCCGATGCTGTGGCCGGCGTAGACGTCGGCGCGGATGCCGAGGCCGGCCAGCAGGTCGTACAGATAGCGGTTGAAGCCGAGCAGGCCGATGACGACCTTCATCAGGGACTCGGCCGGAGCCAGCGGCTCGCACCAGCGCGGCAGCGGCTTGCCGAAATAGGCGGCGAGATCGCGCGCCTGCGGCGCGAACGTGCTGTCGACGCCGGGGAACACGAAGGCCAGCTTGCCACCGTCGCTGAGCAGGCCGCGCGGCGAGAACCAGATCTGCTGGCGGCCGCTCCACGGCTTGCCGGACGCCACGGCCTTGCGCGCCATCGCCAGCTTCTTGTCGTCGGGCTCGACGATCACCAGCCGGCACGGCGCGGCGCCCGGCACGGCGTCGCACTCGCCGCGCTCGAGGCGCGCGAGCAGCGCTTCCGGCGTGTCGGCGCTGAGCAGCAGCAGGCGCGGCAGTTCGGTCGCCGCCGGCGTCGCTTCGGCGACGCCGCGCAGCACGACGTGCGCGTTGATGCCGCCGAAGCCGAAGGCGTTGACGGCGGCGATGCGCTGCTCGCGCGGCTGCCGCCAGGGCTCGCTGCGCGACAGCGTGCGGAAGCGTGTCTGCGCGAGGCGCGGATGCGGCGTCTCGCAATGCAGCGTCGGCGGCAGCACGCCGTGATGGATCGCCAGCGCGGTCTTGATGATGCTGGCCATGCCCGACGCCGGCATCGCGTGGCCGATCATCGATTTCACCGAACCGATCACCGGGCGCGCCGCGGTGCCGTCGTGCGGGCCGAAGAATTCGCCGACGGTCTGCAGCTCGACGGCGTCGCCGGTCGGCGTGCCGGTGCCGTGCGCTTCGAGCAGGCCGATCTGCTCGCGCTCGAACGGCGCCTGCGCCCAGGCCTTGTCCAGCGCCATGCGCTGGCCGGCGACCGACGGCGCGACGAGGCTGGCGCTGCGGCCGTCGCTCGCCGAGCCGCAGCCCTCGATCACCGCGTAGACGCGGTCGCCGTCGGCCAGCGCGTCGTCGAGCCGCTTCAGCACGGCGATGCCGACGCCCTCGCCGGCGAGGATGCCGTCGGCATCGCCGGCCAGCGGCCGCACCGTGCCGCTGCGCGACAGCGCGCCGAGCTGGCAGAACGTCGCCCAGAACGTCAGGTCGTGCGTCAGGTGCGCGCCGCCGGCGAGCATCATGTCGGTCTCGCCGCGCGCCAGCGACGCGCAGGCCTGCTCGACGGCGATCAGCGAACTCGCGCAGGCGGCGTCGACGGTGTACGCCGGGCCGTGCAGATCGAGGCGGTTGGCGAGCCGCGACGCCAGCAGATTCGGGATCAGGCCGGCGGCGACGTCCGGACCGTAGTGCGTGAACTCGCGCTGCAGGCGCTCGCGCGCCGCGGCGATCGCCGCCTCGCCGAGATCGGGAAACAGATCGCGCAAGGTCCGCTCGATCTGCGGCAGCAGGCGCACGTGCTGTTCGAGCCTGAGCACGCCGGCGCCGACGTAGTTGCCGCGGCCGACGATGACGCCGGTGCGTTCGCGCGCGAACGGCCGCGCGCCCGCCGTGCCGGCGTCGTAGCCGGCGTCGCGCAGCGCCGCGTAGCCCACCTTCAAGGTCAGCAGCTGGTCGGGCTCGACGGCGTCGGTCGCCTTCGGCATCACGCCGAACGGCAGCGGATCGAAATCGGCGTGCGCGTCGACGAAGCCGCCGCGCCTGCAGTAGAAGCGGTCGACCGCCGTCGAATGCGGATCGTAGAAACTCGCGTCCCAGCGCCCGGCCGGCACGTCGCTGATCGCATCGACGCCGTCGACGATGTTCTGCCAGAAGCGCACGAGATTCGGCGCTCCGGGGAACAGGCAGGCGAGTCCGACGATGGCGATGCGCATGGCGGTCCGGCCTTCCGTCAGGCGGCCAGCGCGGCGGTCAGCAGGTTCGCGGCGCCGAAGTTCTCCGGCTTGCCGCACATGAACACGACCTGCGTGTCGCCGCGCTTGGCCGACAGCTCGCGCAGCAGCGCGTGCACGCCCTGGCTTTGCGGGATCAGGCCGATGCCCTTGCGCTGGTACTCGTTCTTCAGCGATTCCGAGACCATGCCGGTGTCGGCCCACGGTCCCCAGTTGACCGACAGCACGCGGCCCGGAATGCGCGCCTGCCAGCGGTGCGCGAGCTTGTCGAGCACGTCGTTGGCCGACGCGTAGTCGACCTGGCCGCGGTTGCCGAACGCGCTGGCGACGCTGGAGAAGAACACCACGAACTTGACGTCGTCGCGGATGCGGCGGTCGAGCACCAGCGCGCCGCGCACCTTGGTGTCGAACACGCGCACGAAGCTGTCGACCGTCTTGTCGCGCACCAGCTTGTCCTCGACGACGCCGGCGCCGTGAATGACACCGTCGATGCGGCCGCGGCGCGCGTACAGATCGTCGATGAACTGCGCGAACGAGCGCGACGCGCGCACGTCGAGCGGCGTGTAGTGCAGCGTGCTGCCGGCGGCGGCGACCGCGGCCAGCGTCGCGCGCACCTCGCGCTCGGCGACGATGCGCCGCGCGAGCTTCTCGATCTCCGCCGGCTTGAGCTGCGGATGCGCGGCGAGCAGCGCCTGGCGCAGGCGGCGCGGATCGGCGATGCCGCGCGTCGCCGCATCCTCGTCGGCCGGCGGCAGCGGCGAGCGGCCGACGACTTCGAGATGGCAGCGGTAGCGCCGCGCCAGCTCGACGGCGACCAGCGCCGTGATGCCGCGCGCGCCGCCGGTCAGCAGCACGACGCTGTCGGCCGTCAGCGGCAGGCCGTCGAGCGTGCCGGCGTCCAGCGTCGTCGCCACCGCCTCGCGCGCGTAGCGGCGGCCGTCGCGGTACGCGACTTCGGCGAGCGGATTGTCGGCGAGCAGCTCGTGCTCGATCTGCGCGGCGATGTCGGCCAGCGCCTGCGCCGGATCGAAGTCGACCCAGTGCGCGCGCAGCTCGGGGAATTCCTTGGCGACCGATTTGACGAGGCCGGCGAGACCGCCGCCGCGGCTGATGTTGCTGACCGCGCCGCCGTCGCCGAAGTCGCCGCCGAGGCTGCTGGCGACCAGCAGATGGCGCGCGCGGCCGACCAGCGATTCGCGCACGACGGCGAAGAAGCGCTTGACGTCGCGCACGCGGCTGCGCGGATTGAAGCTCCACAGGTGCACGAGGCCGTCGACCTGTCCGAGCCCGGCCGGCAGCGCCTTGGCCGACGGGAAGTCGACGATGCTGGCGCGCGCGCCGAGCGCGGCCAGGCGCGCGGCGACCAGCGGCGCGAGGCCGAGGCGGTCGTCGCTGATCAGGAAGCTCTTGCCGTCGAGACGGCCGTCCGGCCGCGCGGCGGCGACCGGCTGGCGACGCATCACGTAGCGTTCGAGCGGAATGATCGCCGCGTCGTTGTCGCCGGCCACGTCGCCGGCGATCCCGGCGGCGCCCGCCGCCGGTGCGACCGCGTCGAGCGCGGCGAGCATCGCGCGCAGCGTCTTCAGGGCGGCGACGCGTTCGAGCAGCTCGTCGCGGCCGACGAGGCCGAGGCGGACGGCGAGCTGGCCGACGATCTCGATGCGCTTGATCGAATCGATCGACAGATCGGCTTCGAGATCGAGGTCGAGATCGAGCGAGGCCGGCGGATAGCCGGTGCTGGCGCTGACGACGTCGAGCAGCACGTCGGCGGTCGCCGCGGCGGCCGGGACCGCGGCCGGCGCCGCCAGCGCGGTCGTCACCGTCGTCGGCGCCGCCGGCTGCCGCGCGGCGAGCCAGGCGAGCATCGCGCGCAGGCTCTTCTGCGCGGCGAGCTGTTCGAGCGCCGCGTCGGCATCGGCGCCGAGCACGCTGCGCAGCGACAGGCGCCGCGCCAGCTCGCCGATCACTTCGATGCGCTTGATCGAGTCGATCGACAGATCGGCTTCGAGATCGAGATCGAGGTCCAGCGCTTCCGGCGGGTAGCCGGTGCCGGCGCTGACGATGGCGAGCAGAACCTCCGCCGGGTTCTGGGCCGCCGCGCGTTCCGCCGCCGGCGCCGCGACCGCCACTTCGGTGCGCACGGTGACGGCGGCCGCGGCGGCCGGAATGCGCGCGGCGAGCCAGTCCTGCATGGCACGCAGCGTCTTCTGCGCGGCGAGCTGTTCGAGCGCGGCGTCGGCATCGGCGCCGAGCGCGCTGCGCAGCGACAGGCGCTGCGCGAGTTCGCCGATCACCTCGATGCGCTTGATCGAGTCGATCGACAGATCGGCTTCGAGATCGAGATCGGGGTCGAGCATCTCCAGCGGATAGCCGGTGCGTTCGCCGATGATCGCCAGCAGCACTTCGTGCGCGCCGGGCGTTGCGACCGCTTGCACGGCGACGGTGGCCGTGACGGTCGTCGCCTGTTTCGAAGCCTGCGCGCGCGGCGCTAACTCGATGACGGCAGGCGACGGCACGTCGCGTGCGGGCGGCGCGCCGAAATATCCCAGCAGCACGTCGCGCTGCGCATTGACCAGTTCGCGCATATTGCCGAGATAGCTGACGAGCGCCTGCTCGCCGGCGCTGCGCTCGACGACGACGCTCGGCAGCGGCACCAGCGCGGCATCGAGCACCGACACGGCAACGGGCGCGGTGACGACGGCGCCGGCATGCGCCGGCAGCTTGCCGTGCAGCGGCCAGGCGCGGCCGCCGTTGACCATCCACGTCGTCGCCGCGAGCTGGCGCGGCTGCGCGAGATCGAGCGTGGCGGCACGTCCGGCGAACAGCGGCGCGGCGTCGAAGGCGGCGTGATGGACGGCCAGCTGCGCGACGGCGTCGAACAGGCCGGCGAAGCCGCGCTCCTCGCCGTCGATCGCGATTGCCGTGTGCGGCTGGTCCTTGAGGATGCGGCCGACGAGGCCGCTCAGCACCTTGCGCGGTCCGATTTCGACGAACACGCGGGCGCCGTCGGCGTACATGCGTTCGATCTCGGCGACGAAGCGCACCGGGCTGACGATGTGCCGCGCGAGGCTGTCGCGGATCGCCGCCGCGTCGTCCCGCGGATGCGGCGCGGCCGTGATGTTCGAGTAGACCGGCCACTGCAGCGCGCCGACTTCCTGGCCTTCGAGCACCGCGGCGTAGCCGCGTTCGGCGGCCGCCATCAGCGGCGAATGGAAGGCGCAGTCGGTGGCGATGCGCTTGTAGCCGACGTTGTGCTGGCCGAGGAACGCACAGGCCGCCTCGACGTCGGCGGTCGGGCCGGAGATCACCGTCTGGATCGGGCTGTTCTGGTTCGCCATCACCACGCTAGGGAAGCCTTCGAGCAGCGGCCGCAGCGTGTCGACGTCGAGGCGCACGGCGGCCATCGCGCCGGCGTCGCCGCCGTCGATCGCGCCGACGATGGCCTCGGCGCGGGCGCGCGACAGGCGCAGCAGCGTCGCCGCGTCGAAGGCGCCGGCCGCGGCGAGCGCCGCCAGTTCGCCGTAGCTGTGGCCGGCCGCCATGTCCGGCGCGACGCCGAGTCCGCGCAGCCACTCGAACGCCGCGAACTCGACGAGGCCGAGCGCCGGCTGCGTGTTGCGCGTGTCGGTCAGCCGCTGCTGTTGCGCGGCGCGGCTGTCGTCGTCGTAAGCCGTTCCCGGCCAGATCAGCGGCGCGTAGTCGCGGCCGGCTTCGAGCAGGGCCTGCAGCGCCGGGAAGTAGACGAACAGCTCGCGCAGCATGCCGGGGTACTGGCTGCCCTGGCCGGAAAACAGGAAGGCGGTCTTGCCCGCGGCCTCGGCGACGCGCACGTGCACGCCATGCGCATCGCGCTGCGCGAGCGCGTCGGCGATGCGCGCGCGCAGCGCGTCGCGATCGGCGGCGACGAACGCGAGTTGCACCGGGCCGCTGCCCTCGTGCCACAAGCTCGCCGCGAGATCGCGCAGCGCGAGCGGCGCGTCGGACGCGTCGACGAACGCGGCGACGCGGCGCAGCAGCGCCAGCGCGTCGTGCAAGGACGCGCCGCGCGCGGCGAACAGCTCGGCCGGCCACTGCCGCGCGCCGAGCGCGCTGCGATGCGCCGGATAGGCCGACAGCACGGTGTGGAAGTTGGTGCCGCCGAAGCCGAAGGCGCTGACCGCGCCGCGCGTGACGCCGCCGGCCGGCAGCCACGGCAGCGGCTTGCGGTTGAGCTGGAACGGGCTCGTCGTCGCGCGCCACGCGGCGTTCGGCGCCGTCACCTGTCCGGTCGGCGGCAGCACGCCGTGATGCAGGGCCTTGGCGACCTTGATGAAGCCGGCGACGCCGGCCGCGCACTTGGTGTGGCCGATCTGGCTTTTCACCGAGCCGAGCGCCGCCTGCCCCGGCGTCGCGCCGAGCGCGGTGTAGACCTCGGTCAGCGTCTTCAGCTCGGTGCGGTCGCCGACCACGGTGCCGGTGCCGTGCGCCTCGACGAGACCGATCTCGGCCGGCAGCGCGCCGGCCTGCCAGTACGTGCGTTCGAGCGCGCGGCGCTGGCCTTCCTTGCGCGGCGCGGTGAGGCCGAGGCCCTTGCCGTCGCTCGAACCGGCGATGCCGTCGATCAGCGCGTAAATGCGGTCGCCGTCGCGCTCGGCGTCGCTCAGGCGTTTCAGCACGACGACGCCGACGCCTTCGCCGAGCGCGATGCCGTCGGCCTCGTCGTCGAACGAGCGGCAGCGGCCCTTCGCCGACAGCGCGCCGACCGACGAGAACATCAGGAAGTCGGCGATGCCGTTGTGGAAGTCGGCGCCGCCGGCCAGCACCATCTCGCTGGAACCGGCGCGCAGTTCCTTGACGCCGAGTTCGATCGCCGTCAGCGAGCTCGCGCAGGCCGAGGTCACCGAATAGTTCACGCCGCCGAGACCGAGACGGTTGGCGATGCGCCCGGAGATGACGTTGACGAGCATGCCGGGAAACGAATCCTCGGTGAGGCTCGGCAGCGCTTCGGCGAGTGCCGGCGGCAGTTCGCCGCAGTACTGCGGATACAGATTGCGGAAGGTGTACTGGTTGCCGAGATCCATGCCGGCCTCGGCGCCGAAGATCACCGAGGTCCTCTCGCGGTCGAACCAGCGGCCTTCGTAGCCGGCGTCGCGCAGCGCCTGCTGCGTGACTTCGAGCGACAGCAGCTGCACCGGCTCGATCGCCGCCAGCGACGCCGGCGGAATGCCGTACTTCAGCGGATCGAACGGCGTGTCGCCGATGAAGCCGCCCCACTTGCTGACGCTCTTGCCCTGCGGCGCACCGGCGCCCGCGTAGTACTGCGCGACGTTCCAGCGCCCGGCCGGCACTTCGCCGACGAGATCGCGGCCTTCGAGGATGTTGGCCCAGAAGCTTTCGAGATCGGGCGAGCCCGCGTAGAGACAGGCCATGCCGACCACGGCGATCGGCTCGAACGGCGCAGCCGGCTGCGGCCGCGGTGCGCGCACCGCGGCCAGATGCGCGGTCGCGCCGATGCTCAACTTCTCGTGCAGCGCGGCGATCGTCGTCTTCTCGCGCAGCATCGCGACGACCTGGCCGATCATGTACATGCCCTCGGCCTGCTGCACGTCGGCGTCGACCGGCGCGAGGCGGCCGGCGACGTAATCGAGACCCTTGGTGGCGATGCGCAGGCGGCCGACGGTCAGCGATTCGAGCGCCTGCCAGGCGAGCTTGTGCTCGACGCCCTCGCCGCGCAGCCGCGCCTTCTCGCGCTCGAACAGATCGATGAAGCCGGACGGCAGGCAGCGGATCGCGTGGCCCGGCGCGGTCTCGACCAGCGCCGTGCGCGTGCCGGCCAGTGTCTCGTCCTGGAAGCGTTCGAGGATCGCGCCGCCGGCCACCGCCTCCTGCGTCGCCAGATACGCGGTGCCGGCGAGCACGCCGACCTTGGCGCCGCGCGCCGCCAGCGGCGCGGCCAGCGTCGCCACCATCGCCGCCGAGCGCGCGTCGTGGATGCCGCCGGCGAACAGCAGGTGCAGGCGCTCCGGCGCCTCGACCTGCATCAGCTGCGCGAGCTGCTGCTCCCACAGCACGAAGCTGTAGCGCGGGCCGACGTGGCCGCCGCATTCGCGGCCTTCGAACACGAAATGCGTGGCGCCGTCTTTCAGGAAAAGTTCGAGCAGGCCCGGCGACGGCACGTGCAGATATGTGGCGATGCCGAGCTCGACGAACGGCCGCGCCTGCGACGGCCGGCCGCCGGCGAGCAGCAGCACGTCGGGCTTCAGCGCCCGGACCAGTTCGAGCTGCGGCTCGAGGATGTCCGGCGCGGCGAAGCCGAGCACGCCGACGCCCCAGGGCCGCTCGCCGACCTGCGCGCGCGTCGCCTCGAGCAGCTCGCGCGACGCATCGGCCTTCATCAGCGACAGCGCGACGAACGGCAGACCGCCGTGCGCCGCGACCGCGGCGGCGAACGCGGCGGTATCGCTGACGCGCGTCATCGGCCCCTGCGCGATCGCGTAGCGCGTGCCGTGCGACTGCGCCCAGGCATTGCGTTCGTCGAGCACGCGCAGTTTCTGCGCCTGGCCGATCTGGCCGGGAATGCGCAGGCGCAGGGTGTTGACCAGCGCCTCGACGTTCGCGCATTGGGCGAGCACCAGCCTGGCCAGCGCCGCGTCCTGGCCGATCGGCAGCAAATGGCCGGCGGCGATCGCCGCGCGCACGCCGTCGGCGTCGAGCGCTTCAAGCGCTGCCGCGTCGCGCGCGCCGCGCACGTAGACGTGATGGCCGGCGCGCTCGCGCGCCTCGCTGCCGTCCATCGCCAACACCTGCGTCTTGAGCTCGGCGGCGAGCGAGCATTCCGGCAAACCGGCGAGCGCCGCGTCGACGACGACGCCGAACGCGCCGCCGGCGACTGCGGCGGCGGCCGTGTTCAGCGCGATGCCGCCCTGCGCCCACACCGGCATCTCGTGCGCGTCCGCGACGTCGAGCACGCGCTGCAGCAGCACGAACGTGCTCTCGTCGCCGATGCGCCCGCCGCTCTCCTGGCCTTTGGCGATCAGGCCGGCGACGCCCTGTGCGAGCGCGGCCTGCGCTTCTTCGACCGAGCAGACCTGCGCGAGGACGGGCCGCTCGCGCCATTGCGCCGGCAGGCGCGCCGGCGTGCCGTCGACGACGAGGAACTGCACGCTGCGCGGCAACGCGACATCGGGCGGCACGATGCCGTCGGCGACGCGCAGGCCGAGTCCGTTCGAGGCGCCCGTCGCGCTCGCCTCGCGCACCAGCGCGTCGAACAGCGCCGGCCACGCCGCCGCGTCGCGACCGATGTCGACGGCGGCCGCGCCGCCGTGCCGCAGCCAGGCACGCGCGAGCGACAGGTCCGGCCGCTCGAACGGCGTGATGGCGAGCAGACGCAGCCGGCCGGCATCGATACCGGCCAGCTGCGCGACATCGTGCGAATGCGGCAATGACTCCATCGTCCTATACCCCTTCAACATCCCTGCGGCCCGGCTGCGCGGCAGCGCCGCTCAGTCCTGCGTCCAGCGGAAAAATCCGGCGCCGATCGCCGTGAACAGCACCGTCATCAGCACCATGGCCGACAGCGGCCGCAGCAGATCGGCGAGCCCGGCGCCGTCGAGCATCACGGCGCGCGCGGCGCTCAGCAGATGCGTCAGCGGAAACAGATCGGCGAAACCGCGCAGCAGGGCCGGCGCGCCGTCGAGCGAGAAGAACACGCCGGACAGCAGCACCATCGGCCACGCGATCAGGTTCAGCAGGCCGGCCGACAGCTCCTCGCTGGTGATGCGCGCGGCGACCGGCAGGCTCATGGCGATCATCGCCATGGCGCCGAGCACGGTGACCAGCAGCAGATCGACGTAGCTGCCTTCGACATGCAGATGCAGCACGAGCTTGCAGATCGCGAACACGGCGCAGCTGACGGTGACGGCGAGCGCCAGGCAGGCCAGAAGCTGCGCGCCGACGAATTCGAGCGCGCGCAGCGGCGTGCCGTTGAGGCGCTTCAGGAAACCGGTCTTGCGGTAGCGGACGATGACGTGGCCGATGCCGAGCAGGCAGGTGAACATGATGTTGACGCCGAGCAGGCCCGGCACCAGCCAGTCGGCATAGCGGACCGGCTTGCCGATGACGGCCTGCGCGACGGCATCCGGGTCCTTCGCGAGCAGGATCGATTCCAGCAAGCGGCCTTTGGCCGACTCCGTGTTGATGGCGTAGTGCGCCGGCCGCTCGCGCAGGTCGAGCAGCAGGTCGGTGCTCTGCCGGCGCAGCCGGGCGAGCGCCGCCGCCGCGTCGGTCTCGCGGTAGAAGCGTGTCGCCTCGACGGCGAGGAACGGATGGCTGTCGGCGGTCAGCGCGACGTCGCCGAGCACGGCGACGGTGAACACCGGCTGCGGCGTGCCGGACAAGACGACGGCCATGCCGGTGATCAGCAGCGGCACGAAACACAGCTGCCAGAACAGTGCGGTGCGGTCGCGCACGATCTCCAGCAGGCGCGCGCGCGTCATGGCAAGCAGCCGGTTCACGGGAGCACCTCTCTTGTGATGAACGCGTGCACCGCCCGGCGTCGCGCACCGGCGCGCGCTTCCCGCATCCACGGCGCCACGCGCAGGCATCGCGCCGGCCCGCTCATGCGCGCAGCTCCCGGCCGGTCAGGCTGATGAACAGGTCTTCGAGCGTGCGCGGGCGGATCTTCAGCTGCGCGAGCGACACGCCGGCGGCGAGCAGCTTCTGCACCGTGCGGTTGACGTCGGAGCTGAGGATTTCCACCAGATCGGCGCGCTGCTGGATCGGCAGCTCCAGCTCGCGACCATCGATCTCGGCGGCCGGAAGTTCGAGCACGCTGTCATCGAAATGCTCGGACAGCAGCTTCTGCGGCGAGCCGCGCGCGATGATGCGGCCGCGATCCATGATCGCGATGTCGTCGCACAGCGTGTACGCCTCGTCCATGTAATGCGTGCTCAGCACGACCGTCTTGCCGCGCGCGCGCACGCCCTGCACGAGCTCCCAGAAATTGCGGCGCGCCTGCGGATCGAGCCCGGTCGTCGGCTCGTCGAGGAACAGCAGATCGGGATCGTTGATCAGCGCGATCGCCAGCAGCAGGCGCTGCCGCTGGCCGCCGGACAGGCGTGCATGGTCGCGGTCGAGAAAGCTCTCGAGATTGCAGGCGGCGATCAAGGCGTCCATCGGCATGCGCCGCCGGTACAGCGCCGCGAACAGCTCGAGGTTCTCGCGCACCGTCAGGAAATCCTGCAGCGCGGTGTGCTGGAACTGGATACCGACGTATTCGCGATAGCGCGCATCGAGCGGACGGCCGCGGAACAGGATCCGTCCGGACGTCGGCCGCACGAGGCCTTCGAGCATCTCGATCGTCGTGCTCTTGCCGGCACCGTTCGGGCCGAGCAGGCCGAGACAGCTGCCTTCGTCGATGTCGAAGCTCAGGCCGTCGACGGCGACGAGCTTCGGATACGCCTTGCGCAGTTCACGGACCGAAAGTATGGAGGCCATCG
Source organism: Solimonas soli DSM 21787 (assembly GCF_000474945.1). Taxonomy (GTDB): domain Bacteria; phylum Pseudomonadota; class Gammaproteobacteria; order Nevskiales; family Nevskiaceae; genus Solimonas; species Solimonas soli. Next base: position 244,281 of record NZ_AXDW01000007.1, read on the forward strand.
TGCTTCACCGGCGCGCCGGGCGCATCGGGCCGTGCGCGATCGGCCGACCAGGGCGCGGCGGATCAAAGCGAAGCTGGATGGAGCATGCGCGAAGCGACGACTGCACCGTCGACGCCATAGGTCTCTGCGCGGGCCATGGCCAGACCGCGGGCAACACGTCTCTAATACACTCGTACATGGGAGGATGCGAGCGATTGACACCGTTGATTGGGAACAACACTTCACGGCGAGTTCCACAATCAGGTTGCGGTCACTCCATACTGCGGCGCGAGCGTGTCTTCTCCCCACTGTTCGGCACGAACAGCGCTCGTCGCGTTGAGATTGCATCTTAAGGAGCGATGAACGAACGGTCTGTAAGGCGATTGCTCATCACCATGCACGCAACTCTGAACATGCGCATGCACGAATGCCGAACTGCGGCACATGTCGACAACATTGCGTCACTTCCGCGACTTTAACGTCGCATCCGTTGCCGATCGTTGCAGGCGCGCGTCCTCGATGACGACAGTCGCCAGATCGAAAAGTGCTCAGCTTATGCGTTGCAAGAATATGAAAGCGCCTGCGCGACCAAGCGAGGCGCGCGCTGCGCAGGAACGACCGGCTGCGTGCGCGCGTCGACGATGCCGTCGCTCCACAATCGCGCGCGCTCGTTTCGAGAAAGGCCTCGCCTGCGCATTGGTGGTGCATCGCGACGCAAGCCCGCGACCGCTTGCTTCGAAGCTGCGCATGTTGGCTCTGTCGGCGAGGCGGCCGACGGGCATCGGAGCGCGCTACTTCTGCGTCTGGCGAACCAGGTCGCAGCTGATGTCGGGGTTGAAGGCCGTCGGCCAGCAGATCGCGGCGAGCGGCGGCCAGAAGATCGAGACGACGCGGAACTTCGCGCGCGGCCTGCCCTTCTTCACGACCTCGCCATCCTTTTCCAGGCGGTCCGGAATCCCGCCGGCCGCGCTCCACGAGAACGGCCTGGTGCTGACGACACCGTCGGCCGGCACGTCGAGCGCACGCCCCATCGCGACAAGCCGCATATGCGGCGGCATGATGAGATGCCCCGTCGTCGAACAGCCGCCAGGCAGGACCACGCTGGCAAGCAGCGCGGCCGCCATCATCTTCTGGAGGGAGCCATGCGATCCGCCCCGCGATCCGTCGCCGACACCGTCGTGCAGAGCGGCAACGAACGGCGCCGGCCATGACGACGATGCTCGCCGGCCTGCATCATGTCGCGCTGATCGCCAGTGACTACGAGCGATCGAAGCGCTTCTACACGCAGGTGCTCGGCCTGCGCGTGCTCGCCGAGCATTACCGCGAGGCGCGGCAGTCGTGGAAGCTCGACCTCGCCGGCGCCGGCGGCCTGCAGCTGGAGCTGTTCACGTTTCGCGGCGCGCCGCCGCGGCCGTCGCGGCCGGAGGCGCTGGGGCTGCGGCATCTCGCGTTTCGCGTCGGCGATCTCGACGCCGCGCTCGCGCAGCTGCGCGCGCACGGCATCGCGCACGAGGATGTGCGCGTCGACGAATACACGGGCCGGCGTTTCTGTTTCTTCGCCGATCCGGACGGCCTGCCGCTGGAGTTCTACGAGGACGCGCGCTAGCTAGCGCCTTGCCGCCGCGGCGATCCGCGTGCGCACCAGCGCGACCAGCTCGGCCGGCGTGTCGCAATAGAAGTCCGGAGCGGCCGCCGCCAGTTCGGCCGCTTCGCCGTAGCCCCAGCGCACGCTGCAGGCCTCGACGCCGTTGGCGCGCGCGCCGAGCACGTCGTGCCTGCGGTCGCCGGCCATCAGGCACAGAACCGGATCGAAGCGCTCGCGTTCGAGCAGGTGGCGGAGCAGCTCGGCCTTGTCGGCGCGCGTGCCGTCGAGTTCGGCGCCGTAGACGGCCGACAGCCAGCGGTCGAGACCGAAGTGTTCGACGATGCGCTGCGCGTAAATGTGCGGCTTCGACGTCGCCAGCACCATGCGGCAGCCGAGCGCCTGCAGCGCGTCGAGCATCTCCGTGATGCCGGGATAGAGGCGGTTCTCGAAGATGCCGGTCGCCGCGAAGCGCTCGCGGTACAGGCGCACCGCTTCGTCGACCAGCGCGCGCTCCTCGCTGCCGAGCAGGGTCGCGAACGTCTGCTGCGTCGGCGGCCCGATCAGGCGGCGCAGCGCGGCGTCGTCCGGCACCGGCCTCCGCATCTGCTGCAGCGCGTGCCGCATGCAGCGGATGATGCCTTGCTCGGAATCGGTCAGCGTGCCGTCGAGGTCGAGCAGCACGCCGAAGGGCACGCCGCTCATTTCGGCGCCGTCACGCCGGCGGTGTCGAGGATGATGCGCGCGAGGTGATCGTAGTTGCCGTCGAAATGATGACCGCCCGGCAGCTTGACCAGCTTGACCTTCTTCGGATCGAGCGAGGGACACAGGGTGTCGTCCTCCTCGGTGCCGTAGACGCACAGCGGATTGCCGCCGTCGAGCTTCTGCACCTCCGGCGCGATCGGCAGACCGTCGTCACTGCTGCTGACCCAGTTGCTGACGTGGAACTCGAAGTCGGCGCGCTCGGACAGCCCCATCATCGCTGTCACCGCCACCATGTCGCGCGTCGTCGCCGGCATGCGGTTCATCGCGAACGGCAGGATGTTGGCGCCCTGCGAGTAGCCGATCAGCAGCACCTTGTCGCGCTTCCATTGATGCGCGTAGTAGCGGATCACGCGGTCCATGTCCTTGGCGAGGCTGGCCGGCGTCTTCTCGCTCCAGAAATAGCGCAGCGAATCGACGCCGACCACCGGGATGCCGTGTTCCTTGAGCGCCTCGGCCACGTCCTTGTCGAGCCCGGCCCAGCCGCCGTCGCCGGACCACAGCACGGCGAAGGTGTCGCCGGGCGCGCTGTTCGGAATCTCGATCAGCGGCAGGTCGGACAGCGAGGTCGGCAGCGCCGCGCCGGCGAGCGGCGCCAGCTTGGCGGCGAGCGTGTCGTAGCTCTGCAGGAACAGGTCCTCGCGGTTGTGCGCGGCGGAGATGATGCGGCGGCCGTTGTCGATGTCCGGGAATTTCGCGTCGATCTTCACCTTGCACGAGGCCGGGTCGACGCCGGCGTCGATCCAGGTCCACGGCGCGTCGAGATCCTTGGCCGGCAGCAGCAGGCCCGGCCGGGCGCGCGGCGAGGCGTAACGCACGTGCTCGCCCTCGCAGAACGGCTTCTTCAAGCCGGTCAGCGGGCAGAAGCCGAGCGTGATGATGCCGGTGAGCTTGCCGGCGCCGGCCTGCGCGTCGAGCAGGTAGGCCAGCGCGGCGCCGGTGCCCTCGCCGATCAGGATCGGCGGAAAGTAACCCGGCACCTTGTAGTAGGCCTGCACGAAGCGGCTGAGATTCTCGACGTCGCCGCTGGTGTAGAGACACTTGTCGGGCAGCGCGTCGAGCATCGCGTAGAGGCGCGCGGTATCGATGCCGGCGACCAGCGCGCCGCGCTCGGTGAGCTGCCTGGCCATCTCCGCATCCTGCGCATTCCAGGCGCCGTCGGAGAACAGCATCACGAAGCTCTTCACCTGGTGGCGCGGCGCGTACATGGCCACGCCCTCGAAGCTGCCGTGCGTGATCATCTGCTCGGCGCCCGGCGCCAGCGGAATCTCCCTGGGCTTGGCGGCGGGCCTGGCGCTCTTCGCAGCGGTTCTGGCCGGCGCCTTCGACGGCGCCTGCTGGCCGGCATACGCGCTGCACGACAGGGTCGCGCAGAGCAGCACGGCAAGGACACGGATCATTTGCTGATGACTCCCTTCAGTCCGCCGCCGATCAGGGCGGCGATGTCGGCCAGGGTGAGCAGCGGCGCGATGCCGCCGGGCGCGACGAGATAACGGGGTTCCCAGCCGGGCGCGAACTTTTCCTTGAACGCACGCAGGCCCTGGAAGTTGTAGAACTGCCCGCCGTGCGCGAACAGCAGGCGCCCGAAGCGGTGCCAGCGCGAGGCCAGCGGGTGATCGATCATGCCCGACATCGGCGCCATGCCGAGGCCGAAGCTCTGGTAGCCGAGCGACTGCAGCTGCGTGAGCGTCCTGGCGAACAGGAAATCCATCGCGCCCTTCGGCGCGTCCGGCAGGTAGCGCATGAGATCGACGACCGAATCGATGCGCTGCTCGGTGATCATCACGCTGACGAAGGCGACGATGCGCTCGCCGTGCCGGGCCACGCCGACCGCGCCGGCGGTCAGGTAACGCGCGTCGAAGCGGCCGAGCGAGAAGCTCTTCTCGCGCGTCTCGTGCGCCGCCAGCCAGGCGTCGGACACCACGCGCAGCTGCGGCAGCCATTCGGCGATCGCCTCGCCCTCGCGCCATTCGAACGTCAGGCCCTCACGCTCGCCGCGGCTGGCGCCGTGGCGCAGGTTGGCGCGCGCGCTGCCCTTGAGCGTGAAGTCGGGCAGCGACACCGAGGCGTATTCGCCGAGCTTGAGCGCGCGCAGGCCGGCGTCGAGATAGAGCGGCAGCGAGGCCGGCGGCACCTGGTAGAACGCCGCGCGTCCGCCGTGCGCGGCGGCCAGCTCGATGAAGCGCCAGATCAGCTCCGGCCATTCCTTCACCGGCCCGATCGGATCGTGCAGCGCGACCCAGGAGCGCGCGTGCTTGCCATACATCAGGAAGGCATTGCCGGAAGCCGAGAACAGCAGGGACTTGTCGCCGGTCAGCGCCAGCAGGCCTTCGGCGCGCGGCTGCTTGCGGATGATGGCCTGCGCGCGCTGCAGCTCCTCGGCGGTGGCCGGTCGCACGTCGCCGGACACCGGCCGCATCAGCTGCCAGCTGGCGTAGACCAGCGCCAGCGCGGCGATGCCGGTGATCGCGCGCAGCGAACGCGGCGCGTTGGCATTGAAGGCGAACTGCCACCACAGCTCGTTGCCATACGAGACGTCGCGGTAGGCGAAGAACAGCACCCAGACGACGACGGCGATCACGCAGCCGATGGCGATGAACCAGTCGATCGAAAAGCTCTGCGTGACCAGCGAGGCGCGCCGGTAGAACTCCTTGCGCGAAGCGAGCAGGGTCAGCCACAGGAAGGCCAGCAGGACCATTTCGCCGACGGCGAGGCCCTTGGGCAGCGCCAGCACGAAGCTCAGCGCCGCGAGCAGCACGGCCGCCCACCAGGCGGCGTCGAGCCGGTGCAGCAGCCCGCGGGCGATGAACAGGAAGGCGATGCCGACCATGCTGCCGATGAAGTGCGAGGCCTCGACCAGCGGCAGCGGCACCTTCAGCGCCAGCAGCTCGGCCGCCTCGTCGGTCGCCGGCGTCACGCCGGACACCAGCAGCATGACGCCGACGATCAGCGTGAAAGCGGCGAGGAAGGCCGGCGACAGCCGCGCCGCGGCGCGCGTCACCGGCGCGGCGACGCCGACGCGCAGTTCGAACAGCGCCAGCATCGCCACCGCCACCAGCAGCGGCAGCAGGTAGTAGATGCCGCGATAGAGGATCAGCGCGCCGGCCAGCTGCTCGGGCGGCATGCGCCCCGAATACGCGAGCAGCAGGGTCGCCTCGAACACGCCGAGGCCGCCCGGCACGTGGCTGATGATGCCGAGCGTGATGGCGATGGCGTAGAAGGCGATGAAGGCCGGGAAGTTGATGCCCTCGTGCGGCAGCAGGAACCACAGCGCCGCCGCCGAGAACACCAGCTCGACGATCGAGATGCCGAGCTGCTGGAGTGCCAGGCCGGCGCGCGGCAGGGCGACCGTCAGGCGCGGCCCGAGCGGCAGCTCGCGCCGCGCCGCGCAGAGCGTGACGAAGGCGGCGACGCCCATCAGCAGCAGCACGGCGATCGTGCGCAGGAGGTTCGCCGACAGGTGCGTGACGCCGCCCATCTGCTTGGCGCCCCACAGCAAGCCGAGTGCGCCGAGCGTGGAAATGCCGATGCCGAAGGCGAGCGCGTTGAAGGCGATCGCCCGCCCGACTTTCGGCGCCTCGACGCCGGCCGCGCTGTACATGCGCATGCGCACCGCGCCGCCGGTCAGCACGCCGAGGCCGACCGTGTTGCCGAGCGCATAGGCGATGAACGAGGTGAGCATGACCACGCGCGGCTTCACGCGCGCGCCGACGTAGCGCAGGCTGGAGAAGTCGTAGCCGCTCAGGGCGATGAAGCTGGCGGCGGTCATCAGCGCGGCGAGCGCGATGTCGGACTTCGCGGTGCCGCGTATCGCCGTCAGCAGGTCGGCGTAGCGGATCTCCGCGGTCAGGCGCTGCAGCGCGAAAAGGATCAGGGCCGTCAGCGCCACGGCCCCGGCGATCGTCAGCGCCATGCGCCAGCGCGACCAGCGCAGCCCGGGTGCCGCGCCGGCGGCGGGTTCAGGACTGGCGGCGGGCTTTACGGGGTCCGGCATCGAAGGTCGGGGCGATCAGGCGGAAGCGCTGCGCGATTGTATGCGGCCGGCACGACGGGTATCTGAACCCTGACCGGCGGCGGGCCGGCGGCGTCCGCCCGGCGCGGCGCCGGACGGCGCCTCGATCCGGTTCAGCCCTGGCGCGGCGCGGTCGTGAAGGCCGCGCTCGGCGGCGCCTCGAGGCGCTGCAGCAGCGCGGCCGGCGGCAGGTAGCCGTTGACGACGCTGCCGTCCTCGAGCACCAGCAGCGGCGTGCCGCGCAGGCCGAACTGGTTGCCGAGCTCCCATTCGCGCTGCACGACGTTCTCGCAATCGGCGCCGCCGCTGACCGGCATGCCCTGCTTGGCCTGCGTCAGCGCCGCCTGGCGGTCGGCCGAGCACCACACGGCCTCGGCCTTGCGGAACGATTCGGAATTCGGCCCGGTGCGCGGATACGAGAGATAGCGGATCTCGATGCCCTCGGCGTTGTACTGGGCGATCTCGCTGTGCAGCTTGCGGCAGTAGCCGCAGTCGACGTCGGTGAACACGCTGACGATGTGCTTGGCGCGGCCCTGCGGCGCGAAGATGATCATCTGATCCTCGCCGAGCGCGGCCAGCTTGGCGACGCGGTCGGCCTTGCGCAGGTTCTCGGTGACGTTCTCGCCGGTCTGCAGATTGACCATGTCGCCCTCGATGAGGAACTTGCCGTCGGCGGTCACATAGGCGACGTTGGCGCCGTCCTGCACCTCGTACAGGCCGTGCGCGGAGGCCGGGCGCACGGCTTCCGGCGACAGGTCCGGCAGCACCCTGGCGATCTTGGCGCGCACGGCATCGAGCTCGGAATTCTGTTTCGGCGCGCAGGCCGAAAGCGCGAGGATCGCCGCAACGGCGGCGCACAGCGGCAGGACGAACTTCATGGTTTCCACGACGGGCGGAGGAAGGCGGCCATTATGACAGCACGGCCCGCCGGCGGTTCACCGCGGCGGTGTTTTTCAGGCGCGCGGATGATGCCGGGCATGCAGCTCGCGCAGGCGCGCCTTGGCGACGTGCGTGTAGATCTGCGTGGTCGACAGATCGGCATGGCCGAGCAGGGCCTGCACGGCGCGCAGGTCGGCGCCGTGTTCGAGCAGATGCGTGGCGAAGGCGTGGCGCAGCGTATGCGGCGACAGTGCCGTGCGGATGCCGGCCTGGCGCGCGTAGGCCTTGATGCGCAGCCAGAAGTTCTGCCGCGTCATCGCCGCGCCGCGCGTCGTCACGAACAGCCAGTCGGCGCCGGCCACGGCCCGCTCGCCGCGCGCCTCGCGCACATAGCGCTGCAGCCAGTGCAAGGCCTCCTCGCCCATCGGCACGAGGCGCTCCTTGCCGCCCTTGCCAAGCACCTGCACGACGCCCTGGCGCAGGTCGGCGCTGGTCAGCTTGAGCGTGACCAGCTCGCTGACGCGCAGGCCGCTGGCGTACATCAGCTCGAGCATGGCGCGATCGCGCAGGCCGAGATCGGATTCGACGTCCGGCGCTTCCAGCAGGTTCTGCACGTCGCGCTCGGCCAGCGTCTTCGGCAGGCGCAGGCCGAGCCTGGGTGATTCGATGCGCGCGCTCGGGTCGTCGTCGCGCTGCCGGTCGGTGTTGAGATAGCGGTAGAACTGGCGCAGCGCCGACAGCAGGCGCGCCTGCGAGCGCGGATTGCGACGCACGGCGGCCAGGTAGTCGCGCAGATCGGCCTCGCGCGCGCCGGCGATCGCCACGCCGCGCGGCGCCAGCCAGCGCGCGAACAGCGCGAGATCGGAGCGGTAGCTGGCCTGCGTGTTGGCGGCGAGCCCGCGCTCCAGCCACAGGCGGTCGAGGAAGCGCTCGATCGCCGCGCGATCTTCATCGCTCGGCGCGGCGGCGAGGGAGATCGACGGAGGCGAAGCGGCGCGCGGCATGGGCGTATTGAAGCGTCGCCGCGCACGAGGCGGCAAGTGGAACCGGCACGGCGCGGCCCGCCGGTGGCTTGCGTTCACGATGCGGAACGCGCACCGTGCGCGCAGTGCGGCGGAGCGGTTCCGGCGCGATCACGCCGAGACGCCGGACCCCAACAATGGCTGTCAAGCCCTACGCCGGCGACGCGCAGCGTCGCCAGGAACGCCAGCAGAATTACGACATCGCGCCGACCATCAGCGAGCGCTGGCCCGAGGTGCGCAGCGTCGCCGTCGACCTGCGCTTCGCACGCATGGAGCGACGCACGCTGCCGATGCCCTACCGGCAGATCTTCCTGCCGCCGATGCGCGCCTTCTTCGCCTTCCTCTGCCCCGATCCCGAGTGCCGCAACGGCGGCTTCGATCTGACGCCGACGATCGAGCGCGGCCACGCGCGGCACGGCGGCGCGATCCACGGCACGCTCGCCTGCGGCGGCCAGCGGCCGACGCGCGAACGCGGGTGGGCGGCCTGCGAGATCGAACTGCAGTTCGACGTCATCTTCGATGACGACCCGCCGGCATCCGCCTGAACGGGTGCGCCGCCTCGCCCGGCGCGAGACGGCGGCCGGCGAGCCGGCGCCGCGCGGCGCCTCAGCCGGGCCTGATCACGCTCATCAGTTCGGTGGCCGCGAACGATTGCGAATGCTTCGCCGGACCGCGAACCCAGGTGCAGCGGACGCGGCCATCGCTCCTGTCGATCGCGGACACTTTCATGCGGACGCTGCCGCTGCGCTGGACGACGATGTCGCCGACCTTGAATGGCTTGTCCATCATTGAACTCCGAAGCGGATGCGGACGGGCGGAGAACCACGGTGCGCCGACCACGCGACAAAAGCAACACGGAACGCGCGGCCGCCGCACGTGAACCGGCGCGCGGCGCGCGGCCGCGCGCCGATTTGCAGTGCGTAAGCTTTGCGCGCAGACTGCAATTCCAACCGCTGCCGGTCCCGCGTCGCCATGTCGTTTCCCTCCGGCTGCAGCGATCACGATTTCACCTACCTCATGCGCCTGTTTCGCGGCCAGCAACCGGCGCCGCCGCTGGGCGAGGATGAAAGGCGTCTGGCGCGCGCCGGCTGGCTCTATCGCAACGAAGCCGGCGTGCTGGCGGTGACGGCGGAAGTCACCGCGCATTTCCGCAAGGTCTGGCAACCGATCGTCGTCGAGTCCGGACGCCGCCGCTCGAGCAGCTGAGTTCCCACAGCCGTCGCCATGGCGCGACGGATCGCCGAGTGTGCGCACGCGACCGCGCGGCACGCTTTTCCGTGACGCGGCCCGACGCCGCATCGCTCACAACGCCGCCTTGCAACGGTGACATCGCGCCGCCGGCGCCCTTCGAACATGCATCGCTTGCTCTTCCTGCTGTGCCACGCCGTGGCCTGCGCGCTGCTGCGCTCGTATCGTTTCCGCGCGGTCGGCGAACCGCCGGCCGGCGGCCCGTACATCCTCGCCATCTGGCATCAGAACCTGTTCGCCGGCATCCTCGCGCAAAGCGCCCGGCCGCACGTCGTCATGGTGTCGCGCTCGCGCCACGCCGATCCGCTCGACTACGCGCTCGGCCGGCTCGGCCACGTCGTCGTGCGCGGCAGCTCGCGGCGCGGAACGCGCGACAAGGGCGGCCGCCAGGCCAAGGACGAGATGATCGACGTGCTGATGTCGGGCCTGCCCGGCGCGGTGACGGTCGACGGACCGAAAGGGCCCGCGCGCGAAGCCAAGCCCGGCATCGTCGACATGGCCATGCGCACCGGCCTGCCGATCGTGCCATACGCGGCGCTCGCCGAGCGCTACTGGAGCTTCCCGACCTGGGACGCCTTCCGCCTGCCGAAGCCGTTCACCACCATTCACGTTCATTACGGCGCGCCGCTGCGCATCGACGCGCGCGCCACGCCGCGGCAGTTCGATGACATGCTCATCGAACTCGGCAAGCGCATCACCGCGCTGGACGACGGCCCGCTGCGGCCGCGCCGCCGGTGGCGGACGGCGCGCCGGCGCGCGCCGCTCGGCAGCGCTTGAACGGCAGGGCCCGGCCGGCGGCCGCCGCCGTCGCGGCACTGCCGGCGTCTCGCGTCTGGCGGTCCAAGCCGCCGCCGTCCGATAATGGCGCTCCCTATGCGCCGCCTTTTCCATCTCGTCTACGCGCCTTACGCCGCGCTGATGCTGGCCTTGCTCATCCCGCCGGTCTGCGTCGCCGTCATCGCCAGCCGCTCGCTCGAGACGCGCCGCAACGTCGGCCGCATCGGCGCACGGCTGATGCTGGCGGCGATCGGCGTGCCGCTGCGCGTGCGCGGCACCGAGCATCTGCCGGCCGGCGCCAACATCGTCGTCTGCAACCATGCCAGCTACATCGACGGCATGGTCATGACCGCGGCGCTGCCGCCGCATTACAGCTTCGTCGTGCAGGACGGCGCCGAGCGCTGGCCGCTGATCGGCCGCTGCCTGAACGCGATGGGCGTCATCTTCGTCAATCGCCGCGAGGCGCGCGCCGGCGCGCGCACCACGCGCGAGCTGATGCGGCGCCTGCACGGCGGCGAGGCGCTGACCATCTTCGCCGAAGGCACGTTCAAGCCGGAACCGGGGCTGCTGCCGTTCAAGGCCGGCGCCTTCCTGATGGCGGCGCGCTGCGGCGTGCCCGTGGTGCCGGCGGCGATCCGCGGTTCGCGGCGGCTCTTTGGCGGCGGCCGACGCCTGCCGCGCTGGAGCGCGCTGCACATCGAGATCGCCCCGCCGCTCAAGGCGGACGGCAGCGAACGCGAGGCCGCGCTCGCGCTGCGCGACGTCGTGCGCCGCGAGGTCCTGCGGCTCAGCGGCGAAGCCGATCACGTGACCGCCCTCGCCGATCGCGGCGACAGCGAGCTCTGAGCATGCCGGACAGCGAAGCGGGCCTGGTGAATGGCCGCAGCGCGCAGGCGCCGCGGGCAGGCGCAGCGACTGAATTCACCATGCGAATTGGTTATCCTCCTCGCCCCCGCCCGTCGTCGCCCCCTGCATGAAGCCGCTTTCCCGCCCGCAAGGCTGGAGCAACTGGTCCGGTACCGTTCGCTGTGAACCGAACTGGTGCTCGGAACCGGTTTCGCTCGAAGAAATCCAGGCCGAAGTGCTGCGCGCCGCCGAGGAAGGCGAGCGCCTGCGCGTGATCGGCTCGGGCTGCTCGTTCGCGCCGCTGTGCTGGACCGACGACAACCAGATGTCGCTGCGCCGCTTCACCGGCATCGAGAGCGCCGACGTGCAGCGCAGCCGTGTCTGGGTGCGCGCCGGCACCACGCTGCGTCACCTCAACGAACTGCTCGCCGAGCGCGAGCTTGCGCTCGAGAACGGCCCGTCCACCGACGCGCCGACGATCGCCGGCCTCATCGCCACCGGCTCGCACGGCAGCGGCACCGCCTTCGGCAACCTCGCCAGCATGGTCACCGGCCTGCGCCTGGTGCTGGCCGACGGCTCGGTGCGTGTCTGCTCTCGCGAGCAGCAGCCGGAGCTGTTCGACGCCGCGCGCGTCTCGCTCGGCGCGCTCGGCGTCGTCACCCACATCGAGCTGCAATGCATCGATCACTATCGCCTGAAGGTGACGTCGCGGCGCGCCAGCTTCGGCGAAACCCTGGCGCGGCTCACCGAATTGCGCCGCGAGCACCGCAATCTGGAACTGCACTGGTTTCCGTACGCCGGCGTCGTGCGCCAGCGCTATGCCGACGAATCGCGCGAAGCGCCGCAGCCGGCGCTGAGCGTCGCCACCGTGCGCGGCCTGGCCTACGAGCAGATCATGCTGCGCGGCATGCGCACCCTGGCGCGCCGCTCGACGCAGGCCGCGGAGTACGCCGGCAAGCTGCTCGCCGCGCGCCTGCCGACGGAAAGCTGCGTGCTCGACGCCGAGCGCGCGTATGCGCTGCCGCGGCGCACCCGCGTGCAGCAGCTCGAATATGCACTGCCGCTCGAACGCGCCGCCGACATCCTGCGCCAGCTCGAGCGCGTGATCCGCGCGCTCGATTTCCGCGTGCACATCCCGATCGAGATCCGCTTCGTGCGCGGCGACGATGCCTGGCTGTCGCCGCAGTACCGGCGCGACAGCGTCTGCATCGCCCTGCCCGCCTACGGCGATCGCCCTTACGCCGCCTACTTCGCCGCCGTCACCGAGCTGTTCGATCGCAGCGAAGGCCGGCCGCACTGGGGCTCGGCGCACGACAAGACGATCAGCGACCTGCGTCCGCTGTATCCGCGCCTCGACGACTTCTGCGCCCTGCGCCGGCAGCTCGACCCGCACGGCCTGTTTCTCAATCCGCACATCGCCCGCCTGTTCGGCGCGAACCTGCGCTGACCGTCCGCCGGGATGACGCACCAGCAACCGCCATCGCCGCGCGCGCGTTACGCGCAGGACCTGCAGCGCAGCGACTTCTCGCGCGACGCCGCGCAGGCGGCGGCCATCGAAGGCCTGCAGCAGGTCTACGAGGCGCTGGTCGACACGCCGCCGCGGCGCTGGTTCCGCAAGCAGCAGTGGGCGCCGGTGCAGGGCCTGTACATGTGGGGCGGTGTCGGCCGCGGCAAGACGTACATCATGGACGTCTTCTTCGAGTCGCTGCCATTCGCGCGCAAGCTGCGCACGCATTTCCATCGCTTCATGCTCGACGTGCACGAGCGCCGCAAGCGCTATCCCGACGAGCGCGATCCGCTGAAGCTGGTCGCCGACGAGTACGCCGCCGAAGTGCGCGTGCTCTGCTTCGACGAGTTCTACGTCTCCGACATCGCCGACGCCATGATCCTCGGCCGTCTGTTCGAGAACCTGTTCGCGCACGGCGTGACGCTGATCGCCACCAGCAACATTCCGCCCGAACGGCTCTACGAGAACGGCCTGCAGCGCGCCAATTTCCTGCCCTTCATCGACATCCTCAAGCGTCATGTCCGCGTGCTCAACGTCGATGGCGGCATCGACTACCGTCTGCGCACGCTGACGCACGCCGACATCTACCGGCACCCCTGCGACGAGGCCTGCGAGGCGGCGCTGCAGAAATGGTTCACGGCCATCGCGCACGGCGACGGCGTCGCCGAACCCGACCTGCGCATCAACGACCGCGTGATCCACGCGCGCCGCGAGCTCGACGGCGTGATCTGGTTCGACTTCGACGAGCTCTGCGAAGGTCCGCGCGGCGCCGCCGACTACATCGAGATCGGCCGCACCCATCACACCGTGATGATCTCGCGCGTGCCGCAGCTGACCGTCTTCAAGGAAGACGCCGCGCGCCGCTTCATCAACCTCGTCGACGAGTTCTACGACCGCGGCGTCAAGCTGCTGCTCGCCGCCGACGTGCCGCTCGACGCGCTCTACACCGGCGACAAGCTGCGCTTCGAATTCCAGCGCACGAATTCAAGGCTGACCGAGATGCAGTCCGAGGAATATCTGGCGAAGCCGCATCTGGCCTGACGTTCCTGAAGATTTCGCCGCGCATGGCCGGCGCTTCGCCTCGTCAGGCCCGGCGCCGGCATCCGCCCGTCGCGCGACGATCCGGACACTTCAACGCAGCGCGCCGCCCTGAACCCAGGCACCGATGTTGGCCGTCGCTTCGAGCTGCTGCTCGAAATAAATCAGCATGTCGGGCGGCTTCGCGCAGCCAAGATAGTGATGCAGTGCGCGATGCACGCCGGCATCGGAGAACGTCAGCGAAATCGTCGCGTGATCGGTCGCGTAAGCCTGGCAACCCGCACTGCCCGGCACGTAGTCCATGAGCCTGCCGAACAGCTCGCGCGCCGGCATCAGGAGCTTGGCGACGACAAGCGGATCGACGCGCTTGCGATACGGCCCCAGGGCCGCGACATTCCGTTCGCCGACGAACTCGACGAGGCCGTCGCCATGCACGGTGACGCGATATTGCGGACAGCGCCCGAAGCAGGCCGAACGCGCGAGCGACACCGCGAAACGCTCGTCAGCCGGCGGCGCCGGCACCGGCGCACCCGCCGGCGGCACCTTGGACGGCGGTACCTTGGACGGCGGCGCCGACACGCCGGCACAGCCGACCGCGAGACCCGCGAGCAACGCCGTTACCCATCGCCTGCCCCTCTTCATCGAACGCTCCATGCGCAGCGAAACCGGCCGGCATCGGCCAATCACGGCGCAGCGTTGCACGTCCCGTGCCAGCGGTCGTCACAAATTGCCCATCTTGCGCAGTTCTCTCACCGCGACCGCCAGCGTCATGAAGTCGCTGACGCCGCCGGTCTGCAGTTCCTGCAGGCGACGAATGCCGAACTTGATCTTGTCCGGATCGGCCTGCAGCCAGGAGTCGAGGCGCGCCTCGGCGCCGTCGTTGCCGGACTGCAGCACGCGCGCGGCGATCTTGCGGTGCAGGCGATAGCTGTCCTCGCGCAGGTTCGAACGCGCGAGCGCCTGCCACTTGTTCTGTACCGGGAAGGCGATGATCGTCGACAGCAGCCACAGCATGCCAAGCTTGTCGCCGACCAGGAAATACGCGCGCGCGGCCTCGGCGAGCGGCACCTCGGCGCTGCGCGCGAGCTCGATGATGTCCGGCGCGCTGCCGAGCACCATGGTGTTGGCGAGCTGGTGCGCGAGGCCGACCGGCACGCCGTCGGCGAGCATGGCGGCGACAGCCTTGTCCCAGTCGCCGCGATAGCCCGGCGGCAGCACGTCCGGCAGCAGCGCGGTCAGCGCGTCGATGCCCGCGCCGAAATTCTCCACCGCTTCGTGCACCGGCTTCGCGGTCCAGCGATAGTTGAGCAGCCAGGTCGTGGCGTGCTTCATCAGGCCGATGGCGCGGCCGAACAGGCGCAGCTGCAGCGCGGCCGGCACCTTGCCGTCGAGTTGCTGGATCGGCAGCCAGTAGCGGTCGCCGTCGTAGATCTCGTGGGCGATCGCGTAGGCCTTGACGACCTCGGCGCGCGGCACGCCGTGATCCTCGGCGAAGCGGTGCGCGAAGGCGAAGCCCATGCGGTTGATCACCGCGTTGGCGAGGATGGTCGCCACGATCTCGCGGCGCAGCCGATGCGTGCGCAGCGGCTCGCGATACTGCGAGACCAGCTCGCGCGGGAAATAGGCCAGCAGATCACGTTCGAAGAACGGCTCGTCCGGCACGGTGGACTGCAGCACCGAATCGAACAGCGAGATCTTGCTGTACGACAGCAGCACGGCCAGCTCGGGGCGCGTGAGCCCCTTGTTCTTCGAGCGCCGCTCCTTCAGCGCCTCGTCGTCCGGCAGGAACTCGACCGTGCGGTTGAGATGGCCGTCGCGTTCGAGCGTGCGCATCACGTCGTTGTGCTCGCCGAGCTGATTGACCGCATCGCGCTCGATCAGGCTGATCGCCAGGCTCTGCACGTAGTTGTCCTTGAGCACGGCGTCGGCGATCTCGCCGGTCATGCCGGCCAGCAGCGGATCGCGCGCGGCGCGCGTCAGCCTGCCCTCGTACATCAGGCCGTTGAGCGGAATCTTGATGTTCACCTCGCGGTCCGAGGTGTGCACGCCGGCGGCGTTGTCGATGAAGTCGGTGTTGATGCGGCCGCCCTCGCCGCCGCGGCCCTGCGGCGCGCCGCCGTACAACGAATACTCGATGCGACCGAGCTGCGTGCAGCCGAGATTGCCGCCTTCGCCGACCACCTTGCAGCGCAGCTGCCGGCCGTCGACGCGGATCGCGTCGTTGGCGCGATCGCCGCATTCCTGGTGCGACTGCAGGTGGCTCTTCACGTAAGTGCCGATGCCGCCGTTCCACAGCAGATCGACCGGCGCCAGCAGGATGGCGCGCATCAGCTCCTGCGGCGTCAGGCTCGCCGCCTCGATGCCGAGCGCGCGGCGCGCTTCCTCGGACAGCTTGATCAGCTTGGCGCTGCGCGGCCAGACACCGCCGCCGGCCGAGAGCCTGCTCCTGTCGTAGTCGTCCCAGCTGCTGCGCGGCAGCGCGAACAGGCGCTCGCGCTCGGCGAAGCTCGCTTCCGGATCGGGGTCCGGATCGATGAAGATGTGGCGATGATCGAAGGCGGCGACCAGCTTGGTCTGCCGCGACAGCAGCATGCCGTTGCCGAACACGTCGCCGCTCATGTCGCCGACGCCGACCGCGGTGAACGGCGTGCTCTGGATGTCCGTGCCCAGTTCGCGGAAGTGGCGCTTGACGCTCTCCCACGCGCCCCTCGCCGTGATGCCCATCTTCTTGTGGTCGTAGCCGGCGCTGCCGCCGGAGGCGAAGGCGTCGCCGAGCCAGAAGCCGTATTCGTCGATCGCGAGCTGGTTGGCGATGTCGGAGAACGTCGCCGTGCCCTTGTCGGCGGCGACCACGAGATACGGATCGTCCTCGTCGTGGCGCACCACGTCCGGCGGCGGCACGATGCCGTCGCCGACGCGGTTGTCGGTGAGGTCGAGCAGGCCGCGCAGGAAAACCTTGTAGCACTCGACGCCCTGCCGGGCCCAGGCTTCGCGGTTCGACGGGTCGCCGTTCTTGACGACGAAGCCGCCCTTGGCGCCGACCGGCACGATGATGGCGTTCTTCACCATCTGCGCTTTCATCAGGCCCAGCACCTCGGTGCGGAAATCCTGCTTGCGGTCCGACCAGCGCAGGCCGCCGCGCGCGACGCGGCCGCCGCGCAGATGGATGCCCTCGACCTCCGGCGCGTAGACGAAGATCTCGAACATCGGCAGCGGCGCCGGCAGTTCCGGCACCCGCCTCGGGTCGAGCTTGACCGAGACGTAGCGCTTGGCGCCGCCGTCCCTGTCCTTCTGGAAGTAGTTGGTACGCAGCGCGGCGCGGACCACGCCGGTGTAGGCGCGCAGCACGCGATCGCCGTCGAGCGTCGCCACCTTGTCGAGCGCGTCGTCGAGCGCCTGCGCCAGCTTGATCTCGTCGAAGCGCCGCTGTTCATCCGCCAGCCGCGGATCGAAGCGCGTCTCGAACAGCTGCACCAGCAGCCGCGCGACTGGCGCGTACTCGGCGAGCAGGCGTTCCTGGTAGTCCTGGCTGTACGGCAGGCCGGTCTGGATCAGGTACTTGGTCAGGGTGCGCAGGCAGACGATCTGCCGCGCGTCGAGGCCGGCGAGCAGCACCAGACGGTTGAGGCCGTCGTTCTCGGTGGCGCCGTGCCAGGTCTGCAGGAAGGCGTGCTCGAAGTAGCTGCGCTGCTGCTCGGGCGGCAGCCGGCAATGGCCGGCCAGTTCGACGTGAAACTGCTGCACCCACAGCGGCTCGCCGTCGCGCGGACGGATCTCGTGCGGATCCTGCGAGAGCACGCGCAGGCCGAAGTTCTCCAGCGTCGGCAGCACGTCGGACAAGGGCAGCGGCGCGGCGCGGCAGTAGAGCTTGAGGCCGACCGGCTTCGCGCTGTCGGTGCCGGCCTCGACGATCAGGCGCGGCAGCACGACGTTCGTCGCCGACAGCTGCAGCAGCTGGCGCAGGTCGGCGGCGGCCTCGTCGGCAGCGGTCATCTCCTGGTAGGAGAGCGGAAAGGCGTCGAGGAAACGCGTCAGCTGCAGGCTGTGCGGATCGCGGCGGTTGGCGCGCACGAAGGCGTCGCGCAGCTGTTCGCGCCAGGAGCGGGTCGCCGCCAGCAGGCGGTTCTCGATCTGGGTCGGCGTCAGCGCCAGCTGCGTGCCCGGCGGCGTGCGCACGATGTAGTGGATGCGCGCCATGCCGTGGCGCAGGAATTCGGTGTTGCGGTCCATGCCGCTGCCGCCGCAGGCCGCCATCAGCTCGTGGCCGATGCGGTCGCGCAGCTCGCGCGAGTAGCGTTCGCGCGGCATGAAGACCATGCAGGAGAAGAAGCGGCCGTAGCGGTCGCGGCGCATGAACAGCTTCAGCTGCGCGCGCTCGCGCAGCGCGCGGATGCCCATGCAGAGCTGGAACAGTTCCTCCTCGCTGGACTGGAACAGTTCGTCGCGCGGCAGCTGGTAGAGGATCTCACGCAGATACTTGCCCGAGTGCGAGCCTTCCGGCAGCCGCGAGCGCTGCATGACGTACTCGGCCTTGCGCCGCATCAGCGGGATGTTGCGCGGCCGGTCGATGTAGGCGTCGGCGGAGAACAGGCCGACGAAGCGGCAGGTGCCGGCGACGCTGCCGTCCTCGCGCACGCGCTTGACCGAGACCACGTCGACGAACTCGGCGTGGTGAATGTGCGAGCGGAAATTGCCCTTGGTGATGACCACCAGGCGCGCGGAATCGCTGTATTTGTCAAGCTCTTCGCGCGGCGCGATCAGCGCGTCGGCATCCGCGTAGCGGCGACCCGCGCGCGACAGGCCGAGCGCCGCATCGGGGCGCGTCTCGAAACGGCCCTTGCCGTCGGCGCTGGCGACCACATCGGTTTCGATGCAGCCGAGAAAGGTGAAATGGCCGTCCTCCAGCCAGCGCAGGAACTCGCCGGCTTCGCGCGCGTCGTCGGCCGTCGCGTCGGCCGGCAGCCGTCCGAGCTGCTCGGCGAGTTCGACCGCCTTGGTGCGCATCGCCGAGAAGTCGTCGACGACGCAGCGGATGTCGGCGAGCACGCCGCGCACGGTGTCTTCGAGCGCCGTGTAGTTCGCGGCATTGCTGAAAGCCTCGAACTCGATGTGCACCATCGATTCCGTTTCACCGTCGGCGGCGAGCTCGTGCCACAGCTCGTGCTCGCGCACGACGTGCAGGATCGGATGCACGAGCCAGTCGATCGGCGCGTTGCTGTCGCGGATCGCCATGCTCAGCGAGTCGACGAGAAAAGGCATGTCGTCGACGACCGTTTCCAGGCGCGCCAGACCGCGGCTGTCGTGCGCCGCGAGATCGGCCGGCGGCAGCACGCGCACCAGGGCCTCACCCGGCGCGCGGCGCCGCGCGAACTGGAAGTGGCGCAGCGCCGTGTCGAACAGCTCCTCGGGCGTGCGCATGCGCAGGGTGTCCTGCGAGGCCATCTCGTAATAGGCCCTGACGAAGGGCGCAAAGCCTTCGCGCAGCGCGTCCGGCGCCCGCTCGCGGGCCATGTCCTGCAGGCGTTCAAGCAAGATCGCCTGTTCTTCGACGGCTTCCGGTCTCATGCACGCTCCTCGTCGGCGAGTTGCGCCCGAGTATATGCCCGCATTCGTGAAGCGCCTGCGGTGAAAACCCTCTTGCCCTTCCGCGCCAAAGCTTCAGCGGTCGTCGTTCCGTCCGGCGGCGAAGGCCGAAGATGCTTGACGCGCGGCAAAGATCAGGGGCGCGCCCCGGCATCATCGAGCAGCGCGCGCGTCACGCCGTTGGTCCAGCCGAAGCCGTCCTGCAGGGGATATTCGCCGCCGCTGCCGCCGCCCTGCGCCTCGAGATCGTATTTCTCGACCAGGCGATGCTCGCGCGTGAAGGTGCGCATCACCGTCTGCAGCCAGCGCCGCGCGATCTCGTCGGCGAGCGCGGTCTCGCCGTAGCGGCGCAGGCCGGCGATGGCGATCCACTGCAGCGGCGCCCAGCCGTTCGGGCGATCCCACTGCTGGCCCGTCACCACCGTCGTCGTCGCCAGGCCGCCGGGCAGCAGCAGCCGGGCGCGCACCGTCGTCGCCACCGCGCGCGCCTGTGCCGGCGCGGCGGCGCCGACGAACAGCGGGTACAGCGTCGCGGCGCTGAGCCGGGTGCTGCGCGCATGCCGCTGCCATTGCCAGTCGGCGTAGCAGCCGCAGGCGGCGTCCCACAGCCAGCGGTCCATCGCCGCGCGGCGCACGGCGGCACGCGCGTCGAAGATCTGCATGCAGGCGATGTCCTGCACGCGCGCGCAGCCCTGCGCGATCGCCGTTTCGAGACCGTAGAGCAGGCTGTTGAGATCGACGGCGACCAGCGCCGTCGTCTCGATCGTCGCGAGATTGCGGCCGTCGGCGAACCAGCGCGAGCTGAAGTCCCAGCCGCTCTCCGCCGCCGCGCGCAGATCGCGGTACAGCGCCGGCGCCGGACGCGCGCCCGCCGCCGCCAGCGCCACATCCTCGCGATACGACTCGTCGCGCGGCGCGGCACGCGCGTCCCACCAGCGATTGAGCAGGCTGCCGTCGGGCAGGCGCACGACGTGCTCGGCGGCCGCATCGGCCGGCAGGCCGGCGGCGCCGCGCATCCACCAGGCATGCTCGGCGCGCAGCGCCGGCAGCAGGCGCGCCCAGGCGGCGGCTGGATCGTCGGGCTCGGTCAGCGCCGCCATCAGCCAGAAGAACGGCGGCTGCGAGCGGCTCAGATAGTAGGTGCGCGTGCCGTTGGGGATGTGGCCGTAGCGCGCGACGAGGCCGGCGAAGCCGTCGACCATGGCGTTCACGGTGTCTTCGTGGCCATCGCGCCGCAGGCCCAGCATCGTGAAATACGAATCCCAGTAGTACAGCTCGCGGAAACGGCCGCCGGGCACGACGTGCGGCGTGTCGAAGGCGAGCCGCGAGCCACCGTCGGCCGGCAGCGCCGGACGCAGCAACTGCGGCCACAGCGCGGCGATCTGTGCGCGCAGCGTCCTGGCCGCCGGTGGTGCGTGCGTGGCGGCCTCCTCGGGCAGCGTGAAATGCGCGGCGACGAAGGCACGCAGCGACGCGTCGTCCGGCCGCTGCGCGAGATAGGCGGCGACGATGCGCTCCGGCGACTCGTTCGGCACGGCATCGGCGAAGGTCTTGCTGTCGGCGTAGAGGCCGGCGCGCTGCACGCGGTCGAACAGCTCGCCGTAGCGCTCGGACGGCGGGCGCAGGTCGATCGGCGCATCGGCGCCGCGCGCAACGGCCACGGTGAACAGGATGACGGCGAACGCGGCGCTGCGGGCGATCGGGGCGTGAAGACGCATGGGGGCTTGTCCGGTTGCGATCCATCCCCATGGTAGCGGGCGCGCGTCGGCGGTTGCGGGTGCGTCAGGCACGCGACGCCATTACGATGCACGCCATTCGCAAGGAGCCCGCGTGTCGTCCATCATTTCCGTCCGCGGTCTGAACAAGACCTACGCCTCGGGCTTCGAGGCGCTCAAGAACGTCGATCTCGACATCCGCCGCGGCGAGCTGTTCGCGCTGCTCGGGCCCAACGGTGCCGGCAAGACCACGCTGATCGGCGCGATCTGCGGCATCGTCATTCCAACGCGGGGTACCATCCACGCCGACGGCCACGACATCGCCACCGATTTCCGCGCCGCGCGCGCCAAGATCGGCCTGGTGCCGCAGGAGCTGGCGACCGATGCCTTCGAGACCGTGCGGGCGACGGTGAGCTTCAGCCGCGGCCTGTTCGGCAAGGCCGCGAGTCCGGCTTACATCGAGAAGCTGCTGCGCGATCTCTCGCTGTGGGACAAGAAGGACGCCAAGGTGATGACCTTGTCCGGCGGCATGAAGCGGCGCGTGATGATCGCCAAGGCACTGTCGCACGAACCGACCATCCTCTTCCTCGACGAGCCGACCGCCGGCGTCGACGTCGAGCTGCGCCGCGACATGTGGCAAATGGTGCGCAAGCTGCGCGAGAGCGGCGTCACCATCATCCTCACCACGCACTACATCGAGGAAGCCGAGGAGATGGCCGACCGCATCGGCGTCATCAGCAAGGGCCGGATCCTGCTCGTCGAGGACAAGGCGACGCTGATGGCGCGGCTCGGCAAGAAGCAGCTGACGCTGAACCTGCAGGCGCCGCTGGCGCAGCTGCCGACCGAGCTGTCCGGCCAGCCCGTGGAACTGTCGGCCGACGGCACGGCGCTGACCTACACCTTCGACTCGCAGGGCGAGCAGACCGGCATCGGCACGCTGCTGCGCCGCCTCAACGAGCTGGGCATCGACTTCAAGAGCCTGCAGTCGAGCGAGTCCTCGCTCGAAGACATTTTCGTCAGCCTGGTCCGGGAGCGGGCATGAGCATGAACCTCCACGCGGTGCGCGCGATCTACGGCTTCGAGATGGCGCGCTTCCGGCGCACGCTGATGCAGAGCATCGCCTCGCCGGTGCTGTCGACCTCGCTGTACTTCATCGTCTTCGGCGCGGCGATCGGCTCGCGCATCGGCTCGATCGGCAACGTCAGCTACGGCGCCTTCATCATTCCCGGCCTCGTCATGCTGTCGCTGCTCTCGGAGAGCATCTCCAATGCCTCGTTCGGCATCTACATGCCGAAGTTCACCGGCACCATCTACGAGCTGCTCTCGGCGCCGGTCTCGTACTTCGAGGCGGTGCTCGGCTACGTGGGCGCGGCGGCGACCAAGTCGATGGTCCTCGGCGCGCTGATCCTGGTCACGGCGCGCCTGTTCGTGCCTTACGAAATCCAGCATCCGGTCGCGATGGTCGCGGTTCTGCTGCTGACCGCCGTCACCTTCAGCCTGTTCGGCTTCATCATCGGCGTGTGGGCCGACGGCTTCGAGAAGCTGCAGATCGTGCCGCTGATGGTGATCACGCCGCTGACCTTCCTCGGCGGCAGCTTCTATTCGATCAGCATGCTGTCGCCGTTCTGGCAGAAGGTCGCGCTGTTCAATCCGGTCGTCTACCTGATCAGCGGCTTCCGCTGGAGCTTCTACGGCGTGTCCGACGTCAACATCGGCATCAGCGTCGGCATGACCTTGCTGTTCCTCGTCGTCTGCCTCGCCGTGATCCGCTACATCTTCAAAACGGGTTACCGCCTGCGCAACTAGAGCGCCCTGCACAGCGCCGCGCGGCGGCCGCGCCGGCTTCACTGCAGCTCCACGACCGGCTTGAAGCCGGACCAGATCATGCGTTTGCCGTCGAAAGGCATGGTCTTCGGGGCCCTGCCCTTGCGCAGGCATGGATCGGCCATCACCTTCTTCAGCACGCGGTCACGGTCGCGCCGCGGCTTGTAGACGATCCACGAAAAGAACACGAGTTCACGGACTTGCGCTTCAACGCCTGGGGGAACGAGGTCCACCGGCCCGGCTTCGTCCTCCCGGCACTCGACGTAGTGCAGCGCGCCGTGCTCGAGCCAGATCTTCGCCGCCCTGCGTCGTGCCAGCTTCCTGCAGGCGGCGATGTTTTTCTCCGGCACCGCCAGCAGAAATCCTCGACGCACGCCATGGCGTTCTCCTTCCGCTCCAGGTCCGCGCAGTGTGCGCAGCGCCGGACGCGCCGCAAGCCGCCCTCAGCCTGGCGGCAGGCCGCGCCGCCAGCGCCATCGGCGCCACGGGCAATCGCAGGCGGCGAGCCGGCCGCTACAGTGCGGCATTCCCGATATTCGAGACGCCGATGGCAAGCGAGATCGTGGACGTGCTGATCGTCGGCGCCGGTCTGTCCGGCATCGGCGCGGCGCGTCATCTGCAACTGCATTGTCCCGACCGCAGCTACGCGATCGTCGAGGCGCGCGAGCGCAGCGGCGGCACCTGGGATCTGTTCCGCTATCCGGGCGTCCGCTCGGATTCCGACATGTACACGCTCGGCTACCGCTTCCGGCCCTGGCGGTCGGCCAAGTCGATCGCCGACGGACCGTCGATCCTGCAGTACATCCGCGACACGGCACGCGACTACGGCATCGAGCCGCAGATCCGCTACCAGCATCGCGTCGTGCGCGCCGCCTGGTCCTCAGCCGAGGCGCTGTGGACCGTCACGCTCGAACGCGGCGCGGCGCGCGGGCCGGTGGCGCTGCGCTGCCGCTTCCTGTATTTGTGCAGCGGCTACTACCGCTATGAGGCGGGCTACACGCCCGACTTCCCCGGTCTCGCCGATTTCCGCGGCCGCTTCATCCATCCGCAGCACTGGGACCCGACGACCGAGGTCAACGGCCGGCGCATCGTCGTCATCGGCAGCGGCGCCACCGCGGTGACGCTGGTGCCGGAGCTGGCGAAGCGCGCCGCGCACGTGACGATGCTGCAACGCTCGCCGACCTACGTGGTCTCGCTGCCCGACGAGGACGCCTTCGCCAACGCGCTGCGCGCGCTGCTGCCGGCACGCGCCGCCTACGCCTTCGTGCGCTGGAAGAACGTGCTGCTGGGCCTCGGCTTCTACAAGCTCTGCCGGCGCTTTCCGGAAGCGGTGAAGAAACTGCTGCGCGCCGGCGTGCGCCGCCGGCTCGGCAAGGGCTACGACGTCGACCGGCATTTCTCGCCGAGCTACCGGCCCTGGGACCAGCGCCTGTGCATGGTGCCGAACGGCGATCTGTTCGAAGCCATCCGCAGCGGCCGCGCCAGCGTCTGCACCGATCACATCGAGCGCTTCACCGCCCACGGCATCCACCTGCGCTCCGGCCACACGCTCGACGCCGACATCGTGGTCTCGGCGACGGGCCTGCAGCTGGCCGTGCTCGGCGACGTCCGCTTCGCCGTCGACGGCCGCGACGTCGACCTGGCGAAGACCATGAGCTACAAGGGCATGATGTGCAGCGATCTGCCGAACCTGGCGTTCGCGATCGGCTACACCAATGCCTCGTGGACGCTGAAATGCGACCTCAGCTCCGAGTACGTCTGCCGCCTGCTCAATCACATGCGCCGGCACGGCTACACGCATTGCACGCCGCGCCGCCGCGATCCCGCCGTCACCGAGGAGCCGCTGATCGACTTCTCGTCGGGCTACGTGCGGCGCGCCATCGACGCCTTTCCCAAGCAGGGCTCACGCAAGCCCTGGAAGCTCTACCAGAACTACGTGCTCGATCTGCTGACGCTGCGCCACGGCCGCCTCGACGACGGTGTCATCGAATTCGCGGCGGCGGCCACGCAAGCGTGAAGCGCCGAACGGCAACGGCGGCGCGGCGGCGTGCGGGCCCGCGCCGCCTCGCGCTCACTGCTTCTTGTTCTCCAGCTCCTTGGCGGCGCCGCCGTGCGCCTGCAGCTTCGGCAGCATCTGCATGGCGAAGGATTTCACGTCCGGATCCTTGGCCTTCTTCGCGGTCTGATCGAACAGCGACACCGCTTCCTTGTGCGACGCCACCATCTGCTCGCGATAGTCGTCGTCGAATTCCTTGCCGGCCTTGTCCTCCTGCAAGGTGTCGAGCATCTTCTGATGGCGGCCGAGCAGCGTGGTCGGCAGGGTCACGTTCTTCGACTTCGCCAGCGTCTCCAGCTTCTGTGAGGCCTGCGTGTGGTCGTCGATCATTTTCTGCGCGAACTGCTTGAGCGCCGGGTCGCTGGCCTTGGTCAGCGCGAGCCGGCTCGACGCGACCTCGAACATGTTGGCCGACGCCGCCGATTCGAAGAAGTCCTTCTCGTCGTTCGACATCATCGCTTCGGCAATGCCGGAGGGTTTCATCGGCGGCGGGCTGGACTGCTGCGCGTGCACGTTGGCGACGGCGGACATGCCGAGCAGGCCGGAAGCGGCAATGATGGAAAAGTGGCGCATGGAAATCTCCGGTTGTTCCGAGGAGCCCCGACAGTGCCGCCCGCCCGCTGACTGCGATCTGAACTTTTTTCGCGGCGGCGGGCACGCCGTTTGCCATGGCGGGCGCGCCGCGCGGCGCGCGAGTTCCCGCTGCCGCGGCTCCGCGCGAGCCCACGCACGTCGATCTTGCGCGCGGTATCGCCTTCCGGCCATCGCGCTGGACGCCATGCGCCGTCGCGCCCGACCATGGCGGCGCGCCCGACACAAGACGCCACGGCGGCAACACGTGAAACTCGGATTCGCCATGCCGCACCTGCTGCGACTGAAGGCCGCCTGCCAGCCCTGGGAGGCCGCGGTGACGGGCGCCGACCAGACGCGGCTCGCCCGCCGGGCGGAGCAGCTCGGCTACGCGATGATCGCCGTGCCGGAACACCACATCGTGCCGGCCGCGCACGTCGAGCTGTCGGGCCCGCACTACTTCCACGCCTGCTCGGCGATGTCGTACCTCGCCGGTGCCACGCAAAGCATCCGCGGGCGCTAGAACGAATAGCGCAGTGATGCGCGCAGCTGGCGCGGCTCGACCGGATGGAGATGCACGCGATCCTCATCACCCGCGCTCTCCGGCTCGGTGGCGAGACGCGAAGCGTAGTAGTACGTGATGTCGGCATCCTTCGAATTAAGGACGTTGTACAGATCGAGCGCGATCCGCCACGCGGTCCGCTCGTAGTAGGCGCCGAGGTTGACGACGGTCGTCGGCTTCGATTCGACCCGGCCGCTCTCGATCAGTGGCGCTTTTCCGAAGTGACGCATGCGCACGGTGCCCTTGAACCCGTGGCCAAGGTCGGCGACCGCGCCGGCCGCGAGTACCGTCTTCACCGCATTCGGAATCGAGTCCTCGCCATGCGCGACGCCGCGAAAGCGCGCATCGGTGTAGGCCGACGAGAGATCGAGCGTCAGCCAGTTCAATGGCTGCCAGAAACCGGCGAGCTCGCCGCCATAGCGGCGCGACGCGGCATTGGGCTCCGTCGTGCCCTCGTCGCCGACGAACACCAGCTCGGAATCCAGGTCGAGCCAGAAGCCGACCAGCGTCAGATCGAAACCGCGGCCGTTGTAGCGACCGCCCAGTTCGGCGCCACGCGCGCGCGCCAGGACGTCGACACGCTCGGCGGGCGTTTCCGGATCGCGCGGCTCGACACGAATGGTCGCGCCGCGCACGTCGTTCGAATGAAAACCCTCGCCATAGTTTGCGTACAGCTCGGTGCGTTCCCCGCATTGCCAGGCCAGCGCGATCTTCGGCGACACCATGCCGCTCGAACCGCTGCCGCTGTTCAGCGGCTGCAGAGCGTCGTCGACCGTGTACTGATAGAGATCGCCGCGCAGGCCGAGCACCGCGCGCAGCGTCGGCGTCAGGTGAATCTGCGCATCGGTGTAAATCCCGATGCTGAACTCATCGACGGCGTCCTGCCGCAGCGTGCCGGTCTTGCGCGCGGCGACGGTGTCGTAGAGGCCGACCTTGGCGATGTCGTCATAGCGCGTGTCGCCGCCGACGCGCAACTGCACCGGCAGACCCGCCACATCGACCTCCCAGTGATGCGCGAGCGCACCGCCGAAGATCGAACGCTGGTCCTGCTGCTCGAACTCGTCGCCGTTGAGCGGATCGTCGAGGTAGTAGGTGAAGTTGGAGACGAGGCTGAGCCGGTAGTGCAGCGCGTAGACATTCAGGTCGGTGTCGCCGAAGCGCATCTCGCTGGCCAGCGCGACACGCGAAGTCTGGCCGCCGAGAGCGGGGTCGACGTAGCCGTAGCGCGAGATTTCGCCGGACTCGATTGCCGCGAGCGGCACCTGATCGGTCGAATCCCAGCGGTTGTCGTAGACGCTGAGGGCGAGATTCCAGTAATGATCGCCGCTGCCGCGGCTGTACTTGATGAGGCCGTTGAGCTTCTTCAGCTTCTCATCGAGCACCCACGGCCCGTCGACGGTCGAGGCTTCGCCGCCGATCAGCAGCGTGCCGTCGCCGAGCGGTGTGCTGCCGGCCGCGAGGCCACGGTAGTAGCCATATTCGCCGATCGTGGCTTCGATGAACGAACGCGGCAGCGCGTCGTAGGTCTTGAAGTGCGCGGTGCCGGCGGCGCTGAAATCGCCGACGTCGGCGAAGTACGAACCTTTGCGGTATTCGACCTTCTCGACCAGCTCGGGAATCAGGAAGTTGAAGTCCATGTAACCCTGGCCGTGACCATGCGTGCGCAGGTTGACCGGAATGCCGTCGACGAAGCCGGCGAAGTCGGTGCCGTGGTCGAGATTGAAGCCGCGCAGGAAATATTGATTGGCCTTGCCTTCGCCGGAGTGCTGTGTCGCGATCATGCCGGGAATCACTTCCATCAGCTCGCCAACCCGCGAGATCGGGCGGTCCTGGAAGTCGGCGTAACCGACGATGCCCTGCGAACCGGACTGCGCGCTGCCGACCAGATCGAACGCGCGGCCCCACACCGTCATTTGGGCCGGATCGTCGGACGCGGAGAAGGCCGTGTCCGCCTCGCCATGGGCCAGCGACGGCGCCACGCAGGCGCCCGACAACAACAGCGAAAGGCCAGTTCTGCGCAGCATCATCCGCACCGGAAGTCATCAGTCCGGCTGTAGTACGGTTTTTCGAAGCGCATGAACATACGTCGTTCACCCACCGTCGGCGAGCCGACGGCTTCGCCTGCCGTACCCGCAGATCGACGCGGCATGGAGCTCTCGAATCTTTTAAGCAGGCTCGGCATCTTCTCGTCCTTTGGACGCAAAAAAGCCCGCACTTGGCGGGCTTTTTTGCCGACGTCCTCCAGATTTTCACCTGGCGACCACTTATTGGCGGAGAGGGTGGGATTCGAACCCACGGTACGCTATAAACGTACGCCTGATTTCGAGTCAGGTACATTCAACCACTCTGCCACCTCTCCGAACTCGATCTGGCTGCTTGCAGAAGGCTGATCGCAGCGAGCCCGCCGGGCGTGACCGGGCGACGCGTGCGAGAAACCGTTTGTGCTAGCGTGGCGTCCAATCGGCCGCCGAGCCAAGACCGACATTGTAAATGAACCTGGGCGCAACGCCTACCACCCCCGCGCAAGAATCCGGGCCGGGCGGCCTGCATTGGGCGCGCCTGGCGTTGCTGTGCGGGCTGTTCGCCCTGTTCGCCGTGCTGGGCACCTGCTCGCCGCGACATTCGACCCTGGACGAGGTGCGCACGCTCGGCGTGCTGCGCGTCGCCACGATCAACAGCCCGACGGTCTACTACATCGGCCCCGACGGCCATCCGATCGGCTTCGAATACGACCTGTTGAAGGCGTTCACCGATCGTCTCGGTATACAGCTCGAACTGGTCGTGGCGACGACGCCGGCGGCGGCCATCGATCTGGTCCGCCAGGGCGCGGCGCAGATCGCGGCAGCCAGCATCACGATCACGGAAGGACGGCTGCAGCAGGTGCGCTTCTCGCGCCCCTTGCTGCAGGTCGCGCCGATGCTCGTCTATCGCCGCGGCCAGCCGCGACCCCGGGATCTGGGCGAGCTGCACGGCGAGCTGCGCGTCGTCAAAGGCAGTGCGCCGGCGGAAATCCTCGCCGCCGCGCAGAAACGCGCGTACCCGCAGCTGCGCTGGTCGGAAACCGAGGACGATGTCGCCGAAGAACTGCTGTATCAGGTCGCGCAGGGCACGCTCGACTACACGATCGTCAATTCCGACCTGCTGGCGATCAACCAGCGCTACTACCCCAACCTCGACACGGCATTCGCGGTCGCCGGCGCGCAGGACGTGGCCTGGGCGTTCCGCAAGGATCACGACCACAGCCTCAGCGACGAGGTGGAGAAATTCCTGGCGACGCTCGATCCGGGCGAGTTCGCGCGCATCAAGGACCGCTACTTCGGCCACGTCGAGCAGATCGACTCGCTCGGCGCGCTGACCCTGGCGACGCACGTCGACACGCGCCTGTCGCGCTACCGTGCGCTGTTCCAGAAGGCCGGCGACAAGACCGGGCTGGACTGGCGCCTGCTCGCGGCGATCGGCTATCAGGAGTCGCACTGGGATTCCGACGCGACGAGCCCGACCGGCGTGCGCGGCATCATGCAGCTGACCAACGACACGGCGGATTTCCTGCGGCTCAGCGATCGCGAGGATCCGGGGCAGAGCATCGCGGGCGGCGCGCGCTACTTCAAGCAGATCGCCGACCAGCTGCCGACCGACATCCCCGAACCGGACCGCACCTGGATGGCGCTGGCGGCTTACAACATGGGCGTCGGTCATCTGTTCGACGCGCGCATTCTCACGCAGAAGAACGGCGGCGATCCCAACCGCTGGGTCGACGTGCGCAAGTCGCTGCCGCTGCTCTCGCAGCCGCGCTGGTACATGCAGACCAAGCACGGCTACGCCCGCGGCCATCAGGCGGCGATCTACGTCGGCAACATCCGCTCGTACTACGACATGCTGGTGTGGATCACGCGCGACAAGGATGCCGAGCCGCAGACCGCGCTCGAAGCCGCCGAAGAGCAGAAAAAGGACGAAGCGCGCGACGAGGCGGAGAAGAATCCGCTGAACATCAACTCGCCGGTCTTCTGACCGCGACGCGGCTCAATCGTCCGCCAGCGCCTGGCCCGGGAACAGCACGTCCTGGAAGCCGAAGCGCGTGAAGTCGCGGATCCGCATCGGATAGAGAATGCCGTCGAGATGGTCGCACTCGTGCTGGACGACGCGGGCGTGAAAGCCCTCGGAGACGCGGTCGATCGGCGCGCCTTCCATGTCGAAGCCCTGGTACCGCAGTCGGCGGTGGCGCGGCACGACGCCACGCAGGCCCGGCACCGACAGGCACCCTTCCCAGCCATCCTCCATCTCGTCGGACAGCGGCGTCAGCACCGGATTGACGAGGATGGTCTCCGGCACCGGCGGCGCGTCCGGATAGCGGGCATTGGCGGCGAACCCGAAGATGACGACGCGCAGATTGACGCCGATCTGCGGCGCCGCCAGCCCGGCGCCGTTCAGATGCCGCATCGTGTCGAACAGATCGCCGACCAGCGCGCGCAGTTCCGGCGTCGCGAAGGCGCGCACCGGCTCGGCAATCCGCAGCAGCCGCGCGTCGCCCATCTTCAGTACGTCGCGAATCACTTCAGCCTCAGGCGCTCGACGACGCGGCCCTGCCGCAGATGCTGCTCAATGATCTCGTCGACATCCTCCTCATCGACGTAGGTGTACCAGACACCTTCGGGATAGACGACGATGCACGGTCCTTCCTCGCAACGGTCCAGGCAGCCGGCCTGATTGATCCGCACCTTGCCGGCGCCGGACAGGCCGAGCGCCTTCACGCGCTGCTTGGCGTAGTCGCGCACGCGGTCGGCGCCCTTGTCGGCGCAGCAGGTGCGCTCGCCGGGCGGGCGGCGGTTGCCGCAGAAAAAAACGTGGTGCTCGTAGTACTGGGACATGGGTCGGCTCGTTTGCTCGATCAGCTCTTCTTCTTGCCGAACTCGTAGCTCAGCGTCACCGCGGTTTCGGTATCCGTCGACTTGGTCTCGGGCGCCGTGTTCGAATTGTTCTTGACGGTGTACGAGAGATTGGCAAACAGGCTGCCGATGATCGCCAGCTTCAGCTGGCTCACCGATTCCGTATACGTATTGTTCTCGCCGGCTTCCACCTTCAGCGCCTCGAGAAAGGTCGCGGTCGGCGAGATGTTCCACTGATACTTGGCCGCGGCGCGGCCGATGAAGTCGTTCTCACGCTCGCGCGGCTGGTCGTTGGTCTGCTGCTGGCGCGCACCGGCGCCGATTTCCAGATCGAGCAGGTGCGCCGGGCCGGTCAGCACATGACGGCCATAGCCGGCCGTCTCGGACGTGCGCTCGCGAATCGCGGCGAACAGATCCTTGTTCCACTCGAGCGCCACGAAGGCGTAGTCGCGCGGCGTGAAGTTGTAGTCGAGCTGCTCCGTCGCCAGGTAGCTCTCCGCCGAACTCACATCGTCCGCGTAGGTGCTGACAGCGGCGGCGGCCACGGTATTCTTCCAGCGGTCGGCGGCATAGACGAGGCTGCCCTTGGCGTTGACCGAACTCGTCTTGGAGTTGCCGGTGGTCGCCAGATAGCCGAGGGCGAAATCGCCGGACCACGGTTCGGCCCGGGCGATGGCCGGCGCGGCGGCGAGCGCGGCCAGGATGCAGGCCGACTTGATGTTCTTCATGCGCGATGATTCTCCGGATTAGGGGGCTTGCGGATGAGGGCCTATTATTGGCGACGATGATCGAAGCGCAACCCGGTACGACGTTCCCCATCGCGAAGGCGGACCTTTGCGTGAAGTGCGGCCTGTGCCTGCCGCACTGCCCGACCTATCAGGAAACACGCAACGAAGCGGATTCGCCGCGCGGCCGCATTGCACTGATGCAGGGTCTGGCGGGCCACGCCGTCGACTGGTCGCCGCGCCTGCGGGATCACCTTGAAGGCTGCCTGGGCTGCCGCAGCTGCGAGCGCGTCTGCCCGGCCACGGTGCCGTACGGCGAACTGATCGACGCCGGTCGCGCCCTGCTCCGGCAGCGCGATGCCGGCGCGTCGTGGCTGACGCGCGCGCTGTCGCCGTGGCTGGTGTCGCGGCGGCGGCGACGTATCGCTCGCGGCCTCCTGCAGCTGTATCGCTACAGCGGCCTGCAGTCCTTCCTCGGCGCGCTCGGCGCGCCGCGCTGGCCGGGTGTCGGGCGCTGGCTGTCGCTCGTGCCGCGCGCGGACCGACCGATTCCCGTCGCCAGCCACGCGGCCGCGCGGCGCGGCAGGCGCGTGCAGCTCTTTCGCGGCTGCGTCGGCGACATCGCCGATACCGCGACGCTGCACACCATCCACGACTTGCTCGAACGCTGCGGCTTCACGGTCGACGAGCCCGAGGCGCAGACCTGCTGCGGGGCGCTGCATCAGCACGCCGGCGAGCCACGGGCCGCCGCATCGCTGTGCCGCGCCAATATCGCCGCCTTCCAGGGCGACGACACGGTGCTTTACGCGGCGAGCGGCTGCGGCGCGACGCTGCGCGAGTACGGCCTCATCGAGGGCAGCGACGACGCGCGCCGCTTTGCGGCGCGCGTCCACGACCCGCATCGCTTCCTCGTCGAACACTGGCCCGAGCATGTCGCGCTGCGGCCGCTGGCGGCGCGCGTGGCCGTGCATCTGCCCTGCACGCAGCGCAACGTCACCGGCGGCGGCGATGCCATCATGCAGCTGCTCGGCAAGATTCCGCAGCTGACATGCGAAGCGCTCGATGCGCAGCACGGCTGCTGCGGCGCCGCCGGCACGTACTTCCTGTCGCAGCCGGAAATGGCGGACCGTCTGCTCGAGCACAAGCTCGATGCGCTGGCCGCGTCAAGGCCGGACTACCTCGTCAGCAGCAACATCGGCTGCACTCTGCACATCGCGGCCGGCCTGCGCCGGCGCGGGCTCAATGTGCCGGTTCTGCATCCACTGGCGCTGCTGGCACGACAGTGGCCGAGTGATACGTGAGCGCGGCGTCGATGCGCAGCATCAGCAGTTCGGCGAGCTGGCTCTGGATGAACTCGCGCAGGCGCTGCTCCTCGACTTCCTTGGCGAGCACCTGCTGCGGATCGAAGCTGTAGTCGCGGGTGGCGACCAGATCGCCCGGCGTCACCAGCGTGGTGGCGCCGCGAAACACTTCGTAGTGCACGCGCGTGACCAGGCGGAATTCGTTCGCCTTGCCGTCGGTGCCGATCGACAGCACCTCGCGCGTTTCCTCCAGCTTGGTCAGGCGGATCGTCGTGACCTTGCTGTCGGCCTGATTGATGACGGTCGCGCCGCGACGCTGCAGGATCGCGCGCAGCTGCGTCTCGACCGGCGGTTCCGTGACCGTGTACTGCATGACGGTGTCGACGTAGACCTTGCGCAGATCGTCGGACAGCGGCCGCCGGCCGGCGAGATGGAACCCGCAGGCCGTCAGCAGCAGCGGCAGTATCAGGAGGCAGGCGCGCATGTCACACCATGAGATTGACGAGCTTGCCGGGGTGAGCCGGAACAGATGCGAATGCCTTGAATGGCATTCGCACCCGGCGAACGGGCGGCCATGGACGGCCGCCCTGGGGTTCGATCAGGAGACACGGTCGCGCCACGGATGGCCTCCTAGATCACAAGGTTGACGAGCTTGCCGGGCACCACGATCTGCTTCTTGATCGCCTGTCCGGCAATGAATTTGGCGACGGCCGCGTCGGCGAGCGCCGCGGCGATGATCGCGTCCTTGTCGGCGCCAGCCGGCACGCTGATGTTGCCGCGCAGCTTGCCGTTGACCTGCACGACCAGCGTGATCTGGTCGCGCACCAGCGCCGCTTCGTCGACCTGCGGCCAGCGCTGCGCGAGCAGATCCGCGCTGCCGCTCAAGGCCTGCCAGAGCGCGTGCGCGACGTGCGGCACGATCGGCTGCAGCATCAGCGTCACCGCTTCCCAAATCTCTTGCTGCAGCGCGCGCCCCGGCGGCGTAATGTCCTCGGTGCGCGTCGCCTCGTTCATCAGTTCCATGATCGCGGCGATGGCGGTGTTGAACGTGCGGCGGCGGCCGTAGTCGTCGCCGACCTTGGCGATGGTCTCGTGCAGCTTGCGGCGCAGGGCCTTCTGCGCGTCGTTCAATGCCGCCTTGTCGAGCGCCGGCGCCGGACCGGCTTCGACATGCGCCTGCACCGCGCGCCACAGGCGCTTGAGGAAGCGCGAGGCGCCTTCGACGCCGTCGTCGCGCCATTCGAGTGATTGTTCCGGCGGCGCAGCGAACATCGCGAACAGGCGCACGGTATCGGCGCCGTACTGGTCGATCAGCGCCTGCGGATCGACGCCGTTGTTCTTCGACTTCGACATCTTCTCGACGCCGCCGATGACGACCGGCAGGCCGTCGCTCTTCAGCCTGGCGGCGACCGGCTGCGCCTTGGCGTCCAGTTCGAGTTCGACGTCGGCGGGATTGATCCAGAGCTTCTTGCCCGAGGCGTCCTCGCGGTAGTAGGTCTCCTTGACGACCATGCCCTGCGTCAGAAGATTGGTGAACGGCTCGTCGCTCGTCACCATGCCCTCGTCGCGCATCAGCTTGTGGAAGAAGCGCGCGTACAGCAGGTGCAGGATGGCGTGCTCGATGCCGCCGATGTACTGATCGACGGGCAGCCAGTAGTTGGCGCGCGCGTCGAGCATTTCGTTCGCGTTGTCCGGGCAGGCGTAGCGCGCGAAGTACCAGCTCGATTCCATGAAGGTGTCGAAGGTGTCGGTCTCGCGCTCGGCCGGGCCACCGCATTGCGGGCAGACGCACTTGCGCCACTCGGGATCGGCCTTGATCGGCGATTGCACGCCGGTGAAAGCGACATCTTCCGGCAGCACGACCGGCAGCTGGTCTTCCGGCACCGGCACCGCGTCGCACTTCGCACAGTAGACGACCGGAATCGGGCAACCCCAGTAGCGCTGGCGCGAGACGCCCCAGTCGCGCAGGCGGAAATTGACGCGGCGCTTGCCGGTGCCGGCCTTCTCGAAACGCGCGGTGATGGCCTCGAAGGCCTGCTCGAAGTTCAGGCCGCTGTATTCGCCGGAATGAATCAGCACGCCATGCTCGGTCATGCAGGCCGAGCGGATCGCTTCGAGTTCCTTCAGCAGCGGCTGCTTGGCCGGCGCATTGACGAAATCGTCCTCGTCGGACAGATCGCCGAGCGTCGCCATGCGCTGCATCAGCTCGGCCTCCTTCGCGCCGCAGATCACCTGCTTGATCGGCAGACCGTACTTCGTCGCGAACTCGAAGTCGCGCTCGTCATGCGCCGGCACCGCCATGACGGCGCCGGTGCCGTAGCCCATCAGCACGAAGTTGGCAGCCCACACCGGCACCTTCTCGCCGGTGATCGGATGGATCGCGGAAATGCCGAGCGGCATGCCGCGCTTCTCCATCGTCTCCATGTCCGCTTCGGCCACGCCGCTGCGACCGGCGTCCTTGAGGAAGGCCGCCAGCTGCGGATTGTTCGCGGCCGCCTTCTGCGCCAGCGGATGCTCGGCGGCGACGGCCACGTAGGTCACGCCCATCAGCGTGTCGGGGCGCGTGGTGTAGACCGTCAGCGGCTCATCGTTTTCGATCGGGAACTGCAGCTCCAGGCCTTCCGAGCGGCCGATCCAGTTGCGCTGCATGGTCTTGACCGCTTCCGGCCAGCCGCTGAGCTTGTCGAGATCGTCGAGCAGCTCCTGCGCGTAGGCAGTGATCTTCAGGAACCACTGCGGAATTTCCTTGCGCTCAACCAGCGCGCCGGAACGCCAGCCACGGCCATCGACGACCTGCTCGTTGGCGAGCACCGTCTGGTCGACCGGGTCCCAGTTGACGACCGAGTTCCTGCGGTAGACGAGCCCCTTCTTCATCAGCCGCGTGAACAGCAGCTGCTCCCAGCGGTAGTACTGCGGCGTGCAGGTGGCCAGCTCACGCGACCAGTCGTAGGCGAAGCCCAGGCGCTTCAGCTGGCCGCGCATGTACTCCATGTTGGCGTAGGTCCACGTCGCCGGCTGCGTGTTGTTGGCGATCGCCGCGTTCTCGGCCGGCAGGCCGAAAGCGTCGAAGCCGATCGGCTGCAGCACGTTCTTGCCGAGCATGCGCTGGTAGCGTGAGATCACGTCGCCGATCGTGTAGTTGCGCACGTGCCCCATGTGCAGCTTGCCCGAAGGGTACGGGAACATCGACAGGCAGTAGTACTTCTCGCGGCCCGGCTCCTCCTTCACTTCAAAGGAACGGTTCTCGGCCCAGAACGCCTGGGCGGCCTGCTCGACGGGGGATGGCTGGTACGGCTCGGACATGGAAGCGGCGGCGCTGGAATTCAAAAGAGCGACAGTTTATCAGCCGTTTGCCGGCGCTTCGGGGCGGCGTCAAAAACTTGACGACGGATCCCGTTCGGCGCGTATTGCGGATGGCATGAACAATGCCCGTAACTGGGCTGTCACAGGTTCAGGGACCGACGAAAATGGACAAGAGAAAAGCCGCCTACGGCTTCACGCTGATCGAGCTGATGATCGTGGTGGCGATCATCGGCATCCTAGCGGCGATCGCCATTCCGGCGTATCAGGATTACGTTGTTCGTTCGCAGGTGTCGGAGGGATTGAGCCTGGCGACCGGTGCAAAGGCTGCGCTATGGGACTTCATTTCGGATCGCGGCACGATGCCGCCCTCGAATGCCAGCGCCGGGCTCGCGAGCCCTTCGTCGATCACGGGCAGCTATGTGCAATCCGTCAACGTGACCGGGGGCGACGTGACGATCACCTTCGGCAACAAGGCCAATGCCAGAATCAACGGCAAGACCTTGTTGCTCTCGGCGAGCACCACAGGAGGGAGCATCACCTGGGAATGCACCGGCGGCGATCTCGACTCGAAGTACCGGCCGACGGTTTGCCGCCTGTGAGGTGACGCATTTTGTCACTCGATGACCCAAACGGCATGGCGATTTGTCACATCCGCCTGTGCATAAGCTTGCAAAAGCCCTTGCAGCGCCTGCCGTTGCGTTGGAGGCCCATGGCATAAGCTTTGCGGAAAGCTTGGCTACGCGGGGGACAACCCGGCGGGGGTATGAACCACTCATGGAGATCCAAATGAAGAAAACGCAGCAGGGCTTTACGCTGATCGAACTGATGATCGTCGTCGCGATCATCGGCATCCTGGCAGCCATCGCCATCCCGGCCTATCAGGACTACACCATCCGCTCGCAGGTTTCGGAAGGTCTGTCGCTGGCGGACGGCTCGAAGACGGCGGTCGCCGAGTTCTATACCAACTACGGATATGCGCCAGCCTCTAACGCTTCGGCTGGCGTTGCCGGTGCGTCCAGCATCGGCGGTAATTACGTCGGCTCGGTCACCATCGGTACGAATGGCCTTATCACGGTGAAGTACGGCACGGACGGCAATAGTGCTTTCGGCAAGAAGGCTAATTCGAAGATCGTTGGTTCGACGCTCGCGCTGTCTCCGATTCCTAGCACGGGCAGCATCTCGTGGACTTGCAAGACCGGCACCACGAACGGCTTGGCTTCAAAGTACCTGCCGTCGTCCTGCCGCTAAGTCTCCGCAGTTCAGCTGCAAGAAGGGCCGCCTCGTGCGGCCCTTCTTTTTAGTATCGATCAATCCAATCCGACCACGAGTTCGCAACTTGGCCCTTCGAAAAATCGTGCTGGATCGGGTTTTGACACCGTACATCGCATTTGTGGTGATCGCAGGCCTTGGCTGGATCGCCTACGCTCCCGGCCTGCACGGCGCGTTCCTGTTCGACGACTTCGCCAACTTGCCTGCCATCGGCGCTACCGGCCGCATCGACAACTGGCCGGCGTTCTGGCGCTACACCACCTCGGGAACCGCCGATCCAACGGGGCGGCCTCTCGCCATGCTGAGCTTTCTCCTTGACGCAAGGGACTGGCCGGCCGACCCCTATCTCTTCAAACGCACGAATCTCGTCCTGCACCTCCTGAACGGATTTCTTCTCTGGCAACTGCTGAGACGACTAGGCCATTTGCTCGCGCCCGCGTCGGCCCTCGTTTCACGTGTCGAAGGCGCGGCGCTCATCGGTTCGGCACTATGGCTGCTGCATCCGCTCCTGGTTTCGACGACGCTGTATATCGTGCAGCGCGAGGCCATGCTGCCGGCGACCTTCGCACTGCTCGGCCTGCTTGCGTGGCTGCGCGGCCGAGCCTTGTTGGTGTCCGGTCGGGCAGCGCACGGCGCTATCTGGATGCTTGCCGGCATCACGGCCGGAACCTTGCTCGGCACCCTGAGCAAGGCCAACGGTGTCCTGTTGCCGATTTACGTACTGTTGCTCGAAAGCGTGCTGCTCCGCGACGCTGCGCCATTGCCGGCCACGGCGAAGAGGCGCTACTACGGGATACTGGCCGTGCTCGCCGGCCTGCCCTCGCTCGCCGTCTTCCTCTATCTCGGATGGGAAGGCTGGCACGGCATCGCTTATGGCATCGATCGTCCATGGACCTTGAGCCAGCGCCTGCTGACCGAGCCGGGCGTCATCCTCGATTACCTGCGACTGCTGTGGCTACCCCATCCCTTCACTGCCGGGCTGTTCAACGATCAAGTGCGCGCCGCCCAGGGCTTCTGGTCGCCACCCTCTACGGGTGTGGCCATTATCGCGCTGCTTGCTCTGATGGCACTTGCCGTCTTCATCCGTCGCCGCGCACCGATCGTTTCCCTCGCCTTGCTGTTCTTCCTGGCTGGGCATCTCGTCGAGTCGACGACCATCGCCTTGGAGCTTTACTTCGAACACCGCAACTACGTGCCGGCACTGCTGATGTTCTGGCCGCTCGCGTGGTGGCTGGCAGGACTCGATCTGCGAAGCCCTTCGCACGCGGCCTGCGGCGGCTGGCGAGTGCCACGTCTTGCGCTGACGGCGATCGTGCTGGCCGGATTGTTCACCATGACACGTCAAAACGCCGGCCTCTGGGGTAATGTGCGGGATCAGGCGGTACTGTGGGCAGAATTGAATCCGGACTCGCCCAGGGCACAAGCCTACGCCGCGCAGACGGAGATCAACTCCGGTCATCCCGAGCGTGCCGAGATGCGACTGCGCCGTGCCATCGCGGTGCATCCGGATGAAACGCAACTCGCGCTGAATCTCGTGGCCGCTCAATGCGCGATGGGTGCCGTCACGGCACAAGCATTGCACGATGCGGAAACATCGCTGCGTACCGCACGCGAGGGTGGTGTATTGTTGGCCGGTTGGTTCGAGCGCGCGTTCAACATGAGTGACGGCCGCCGCTGCGCCGGTTTAGACCTTGCGGCCGCGGAGCGCTTGCTCGACGCCGCCTTCGCGAACCCGAACAATGCCCGAAGAGGCAGGATGCAGGATCTCTTCTATCTGAGAGGTCTCGTCGCACTCAAGCGGCAGGATGGAGCAGGGGCGCTGCAGGCACTCGTGCAATCGATCGACCATCAGCCCCGGCCCGGCGCCGCGCTGAGCTATGCGGCGCTCCTCGGTTCGCACGGTTACCCGCGCGAAGGCATCGCGCTTCTGGATCATTACGAAGCCATCAAACGCCACGGAGGCGGTGCCGGCTTGAACATGGCCGCCGTGAACGCGTGGGTGTTCGCTCGACAGGGCTATTGGACGCATGAATTCGGTCATCTGCGAAGCGTCCTGATGGACGATGTCCGAGATTTGAATGACAAGGCCGGGACGTCGCCATGAACGCAAGAGCGAATGGCGCAAGGTTCATGTTGCTCGCGATGCTCGTGACCGTGGCCATCTACTGGTCTGGCCTCTACGGCGGATTTCTGTTCGACGACTATCCGAACATCATCGAAAACACCGCCGTCCAGCCGGAACGGCTCGGCGCCGCCGAGTTGGTACGCGCCGCGCTCTCCTCGCCCGCCAGTGAATTCAGGCGCCCGCTTGCGTCGCTGAGCTTTGCGATCAACTATCTGACGGGCGGCCTTGATCCGTTCTGGATGAAGCTGACGAATCTACTCATTCACCTCGTCAACGGCATTTTGTTCTACCGTCTGTCGCAGCGGTTGCTGTCGCGCTGCGGCACACGAGATGCTGGCCGTGTTGCCGCCTTGATTGCCGCGAGCTGGCTCGTGCTGCCGATCAATCTTACAGCGGTGCTGTATGTCGTGCAGCGCATGGAGAGTTTGGCCAATCTTTTTGTGTTGCTAGGCCTCATCGGCTATGTGGCTGGTCGCGAACAGATGCTACGTGACAAGCGCGCTGGCGGGTTCCTGCTCAGCGTCTTCAGCGTGATTGCCGGCACCTTGTTAGGGCTAACCGCCAAGGAAACGGCAATTCTGCTGCCCCTGTACGCAGCGCTGATCGAATGCTTCGTCTATGGCTTTCGCGGCGCAAACGGTCGGCACGATGCGCGCCTGTCCGTATTGTTCACACTGATACTCGCCCTTCCCTTCGCGCTTGGCTTCGCATGGCAATTGCGCATTGTCTTGAATCCGGCGGCGTGGGCGTCGCGCCCCTTCACACTTGACGAGCGCTTGTTGAGCGAAGCAC
Source organism: Solimonas soli DSM 21787 (assembly GCF_000474945.1). Taxonomy (GTDB): domain Bacteria; phylum Pseudomonadota; class Gammaproteobacteria; order Nevskiales; family Nevskiaceae; genus Solimonas; species Solimonas soli. The sequence goes on from NZ_AXDW01000007.1 coordinate 284,641, forward strand.
GCATCGTCGTCGATTACATTGGCTGGACACTGCTGCCCATGCCAGGAGCGCTGTCGTTCTATCACGACGACTTCGTCATTTCGCGCGGCGTGTTGCAGCCATGGACGACTGCAGCAAGTCTCGTCGCGCTCCTGGCACTGTCCGCCGGCTGCGTCGCCATGCGCAAGCGCTGGCCGCTCGCCGCACTGGGTATCGCCCTGTATCTCGGCGCGCATACGTTGACGGCGACCATCCTGCCCCTCGAACTCATCTACGAGCACCGGAATTACTTCGCAAGCTTCGGTCTGCTGCTCACCCTAGTCCCGCTCCTCATGGCAGGCGGGCCGATGTCCGTCGCCCGGCGCGCGCTGCTATCCGGTCTGCTGCTGCTGTGGACGATGCTGACCGCCATCACGGCCTACGCCTGGGGCGAACCCCTCCGCCTCGCCAGGGAATACGCCGCGCGCGCCCCCGATTCGCCGCGCGCGCAGTACGACCTGGGCCGTACCTACGTCGTCCTGTCGCAATATCAGTCGGACTCCCCCTTCGCTGCGCTGGCCTATGAGCCGCTGGAACGAGCCGCCGCGCTGCCCGGCTCGACCAGCCTGCCGGAGCAGGCGCTGATCATGATGAATGCGCGCATGGGCCGGCCTATCGACGAGCGCTGGTGGGACAGCCTGTCGGCGAAACTGGCGGCAAGAACGCCCGGAGCTCAGGACGACAGCGCCATGGGGGCGCTTACGAAATGTGCCCGCGAAGGGCTTTGTGCCTTGCCGCCGCAAAGGATGGTGGATGCTTTTCTCGCCGCCCTCTCGCACGGTCAACCCAGCGCTCGTATGCTGTCCGCCTATGGGGACTATGCTTGGAATATCCTTGACGACCGGCGGCTGGCTGAGCAGCTGGCGCGGGACGCCGTCGCTGCTGCGCCGCGGGAAACTATTTATCGTATTACTCTGATTCGCATGCTCCTCGCGCAAGGCAAAGTCGACGAAAGCCGAGAGCAGCTAGACGCCCTTGAGGCCTTGAATACACAGGGACGTCTCGATCGCGACATCATCGAATTGCAAAGCCTTTTCCCCGCCGATGCACATGCTGGCTGATCTGCGAAAAATCGGTGCCATCTTCACGCCTGCGGAACGCGCGCGCGCGAAGTGGATGCTGCTACTGATTATCCTGATGGCAATGGTCGAGACCGCCGGCGTGCTGTCCCTGGCGCCGTTTCTCTCGGTCTTAAGCAGGCCCGGCATCATCGTCGAGAACCCATGGCTTCATGCCGTTTACGAGCGCTTCCGGTTCGGGAGTGCTCGCGAGTTCATCGTCGCGCTGGGTTTCGCCTCCATCGCGATGGTCATCGCGTCGTCGCTATTCAAGCTCGTGACACAGCACGTACTGAATCGCTTCATCCATCTAGCCCGGCATTCGATCAGCGTACGCCTTCTGAGCCGCTATCTGAATCAGCCCTACGAGTTCTTCCTGGCCCGCAATTCGGCGGAACTGAGCAAGAATATCCTTTCCGAAGTCGACGGCCTGCTTTTCAATCTCGTCCAGCCGCTCGCGCAAACCGTGGCGCAAGGCGCCGTGGTTCTGGCAATGGCGCTTGTGATCGTGCTCTACGATCCATGGATCGCCTTCGGCATCCTTGCCGTCATAGGCCTCATGTATGCCGCCATCTACGGGATCGTACGAAAGAAGCTTGGCCAGATCGGCGGCGAAATCGTCGAAGCCAATGCGGAGCGCTATAAAGCCTGCAACGAGGCCCTGGGCGGCATCAAGGATGTGAAGATCACCCACGCGACGTCGGCATATTTGACAAAGTTCGATGGATCGGCGCGACTGTTCTCCCGCCACCTCGCCGCCAATGAAACGCTCGGTCAAGTGCCGCAGTACCTCGTCGAAGCCGTTGGCTACGCGGGGCTCATTGTCATCGCCTTAATCTTGCTGGTCCGAACGGATGACGCTGCTCACGTTATGCCAGCCCTGGGCCTGTATGGTTTCGCCGCGTATCGCATGCTGCCGGCAGCGCAGATCATTTACCGCGGCTTTGCTCGATTGAAGTTCTCTTCCGTAGCACTCGACACTGTGCACCGTGATCTCACGCTACCAGTGGAGTCATTCAAGCCCCCCCCCATCGCGCTCGCGCTGCGGCAGGAAATTCGATTGGACCGCATTAGCTATGCATACCCTTCCGCACCTGACTCGCCAATCCTTGACAACTTCAGCCTTGTAATTCGAGCCAACACGTGCGTCGGCATCGTTGGCGAAAGTGGCGCGGGCAAGAGCACGCTGATGGACATTTTACTTGGCCTGCTTCATCCACAAGCAGGCACTCTACGCATAGACGGCTCGCCTCTCACTTCTGCCACTGTCGGCAACTGGCAACGAACTATCGGATACATACCGCAGCATATTTATCTCTCGGACGCGACTGTGGCTGAGAACATTGCGTTTGGCGTGCCTAAGGAAAAAATCGACATTGATGCGGTCGAGCGAGCGGCTAAGGTCGCGCAAATTCATAACTTCATCGTTAATGAGCTTAGTGACGGTTATAAGACCGAAATTGGGGAGCGCGGCATCCGCCTTTCCGGAGGCCAGCGACAGCGCATTGGTATCGCTCGTGCGCTGTATCGTGATCCAGCCGTACTATTGATGGATGAGGCGACTAGCGCATTGGACGCGCAGACTGAAGAAGCCTTGAACGAAGCTATACGCAACCTATCGGGGCGCAAAACGATTGTCATCGTTGCCCATAAGGAGACTTCTCTACAGCTTTGCCAAAAAATAATCTCAATATCTCAACGCCAATTCGACTCTTCAGAAAAGAACAGTTCGAATTAGGCTGGATTTAACTTCCAATAGCCGTGCTGAAGAATCTTATAAAGAAGCTAAACCAGTGGAGCGCGTACTGGCTTCCTACCGTCATAATCGGTTTGTTTGCCATTGCACTTTGGAGGCTCATGCCCAAGAAGCGAACATTGCCGGAGCAATCGCGCATTCTCGTCCTAATGATCGAGCATTTGGGCGACATTGTGGTAAGCACGCCTTTCCTGAAAGCCTTACGCGAAACTGAAACGGCTGCCAAGATAACCGTCGTCGTTTCGAAGGGCCCGGCGCAATTCTTGGAGCATTGTCCATATATCGATCATTTGATTATCGCTGAACCTGCAACGGGTTGGCTGAGTCGGCTCGCGCGCGCGTTTGTAATTGCACGCCGCTTGCGCCCGTTGACCGTCGCGACGGCCATTGTGCCGAAAGACGCTCCAAACTATGACTTCAATGAACTCATTTGCCTCCTTTCGGGCGCGCAAACACGTATCTCTCGAGTTCGCCCTCAGCCCATCTATCGCATTAAACCTCTGAAGTTTTTCCCTTTTTACACCAAAATTGTTGTGCATCATGAGGTACGCCATGAGGCCGAGCATAGACTTGAACTCATTCAAAATAGCGCAGGCTTCGACACGCATGAAGCTGTGCTCAGCGCATGGCTAACTTCAGAGGATTTTGATTTCGCCAACAGATTCATTTCCCAGAATGCAATTAGTAAGTCAGCGCCCCTTATCGCCATCGGCATCGGCGCCTCGGCGGCTGGCCGCCAATGGCCCCTTGAAAACTACGCTCAGGTAATCGAAACGCTCGGAAAAGAATTCGGCGTCGGCGTCGTTTTGATCATTGGCCCTTCCGAGCTTCATCTTGCACAGCGAATGGCAATGCTCACGCGGCATCCTATCCATTTTACGCCTCATGCTAGTGTACGTCAGAGTACGGCTTTAATCGGTAAGAGCTCTCTTTTCATCGGCAACGACAGTGGTCCAATGCATTTGGCAGCATCTGTTGGCACGCCAATCATAGAGATTTCAGGGCATTCGATGGGCGCGTCCGCGTGGAGTATCAACAGTCCTGAGCGATTTGGTCCTCTCGGTGTTACCCACAAAATTCTGCGGCCTGCCAGAGTAAGCACGAAATGCAGTAATGGGTGCGTTTATGGGCATGAACCTCACTGCATTAAGAGAATAGATCCAAGTCTGGTCGTTGAAGCGGCAAGAGAGTTGCTTTCCAACCGCATAAAACAGAATTCACGCCGCCAGCACACCCACAAAACACACTTTTCCCCGCTCATTGCAACACAGAGCAAGTGAGTCCTTGTGCAATTGCTCGCCTTAGTCGTTGGTGCAGGCTTCGCCGGCAGCATATGCGCTCAAGAGTTGGCAGATGCTGGGTGGCTCGTGCATGTAATCGATAAGCGGCCACATATCGCTGGCAATGCGTTCGATGAATACGATGAAAGCGGAATACTGATTCATCGCTACGGCCCGCACATCTTTCACACCGCGAGCGAGCGCATTTTTCGATTCCTTTCCCGGTTCACGGATTGGCATCCCTACGAGCATCGCGTACGTAGTGTGGTCGAGAACGAGCTATATCCGTTCCCCATCAATCGTGACACGTTGAATCGTCTATACGGCTTGCGTCTCGACGAAGCCGACGCCGCCGCGTTCTTCGAGCGCGTGCGCGAGCATCGAGATGCTATCCGCAATAGTGAAGACGTCGTACTGAACAGCGTAGGCCGCGACCTCTATGAGAAGTTTTTTCTCAACTACACGCGCAAGCAGTGGGGATTGGAGCCTTCGCAGCTAAAAGCCGGCGTGGCGGCACGCATCCCCACACGAACAAACACGGATGATCGTTACTTCAGCGATACCTATCAAGCCATGCCGCTGCATGGGTATACACGCATGTTCGAGAACATGCTTGATCATCCGAATATCCGCGTGGAAACAGGAGTGGACTTCATCGACGTGAGCGATCGTGATCGCTACTCGCACATCGTTTATACCGGCCCCATCGACGCATATTATGGATATCGCTTCGGCCCACTACCTTATCGATCACTGCGCTTCGAGCATGAGCACTTGCCCAAGGTCGAATGGTTTCAGCCGGTTGGCACGGTGAATTACCCGAACGACCACGCTTATACGCGTATCACGGAATTCAAGCATCTGACCGGCCAGCAGCATGCTGGAACCTCCATCGTTCGCGAATATCCGCAAGCGGAAGGCGAACCTTATTATCCGATCCCGCGGGATGAAAACGAGGTGTTATTCAAACGCTACGAGGCACTGGCGCTTGCGGAGCATCGTGTCACTTTCGTCGGTCGCCTTGCTCAGTACCGCTACTACAACATGGATCAGGTCGTCGGCGCGGCATTGGCGGCAGCCAAGCGGATTCTTGAGCGTCCTTGATGCGCATCGCGTTCCTTTGCAAGCGTCGCTACATGGGCAAGGACGTGATCCTCGATCGTTACGCACGCTTGTATGAAATCCCTCTGCAGCTGGCCAAGCTTGGTCACGATGTCGTTGGCTTTTGCCTCGACTATCACGCAAGCGGCGCCGGAGAATGGACGCATGATGCGGCGCCAGGCTTACTGCAATGGAGGTCATGCTCGCTTGATGCGCTCTTAATCCCGACGCTGGCAAGCTACCCACATCGGCTATTGCGTCGCTTGCGCACGTTCGCTCCGGATATCCTCGTTGGTGCGTCGGACATCCCTCACGTGGTGCTGACCGCTTGGCTCGCTCGCAAGCTGCAGATTCCGTACGCGGTGGACCTGTACGACAACTTCGAAGGATTCGGGCAGGCCCGCATACCGGGCTTCGTGCCGTCGCTCCGGCGCGCAACACGTGGTGCCGATCTGATCATGACGACGAGCGAGCCGCTGCGGCAGTTCGTCATGGAAACCTATCGCGCGCGTGGCTCGGTAGTCGCGATGCCGAGCAGTGTCGACAAATCCGTATTCAAGCCCCTGGACCGCCAGCATGCTAGATATAGGTTGGGCCTTCCCGATAAGGCCCGGCTGATTGGCACGGCGGGCGGCTTGTACCGAGACAAGGGCATCGCGCCACTTTACGAGGCGTGGGCCGCAATCGAAATCGCTCGTCCGGACGTGCATCTGGTAATCGCCGGCCCGCAAGACGCCGGCCTTCCTCCGCCGAGCGGCGAGCGCGTTCATTATCTTGGGCACTTGGCTCACGCAAGTGTCGCTGAGCTATTCAACGCCCTTGACGTTGGCGTGATCTCGGTTCTCGATACGCCGTTCGGCCGCTATTGTTTCCCTCAGAAGGCGTATGAGATGCTGGCCTGCGGACTCAACGTAGTTGCCGCAGACATCGGCGCCTTGTCGAGTCTTTTCGCTGATACGCCTCAGCTCCTGTTCCGCGCCAATGATGCAAGTGCACTCGCAGACGCCGTGATACGGCAGCTGGAACATCCCGTCTCGCCCAATTTGCCGATTCTCGACTGGGCACAACTCATACAAGGCATCGAGCCGCTGCTGAGCCGCCTCGTCAATCCGGCGGCTCCTTGAGCCCTTACCGCCGCGAAGAGGCAGCGAGCAACAGGCTTGCGTAGGCTTGTGCGATCTGATCCCAGTTGAAACGCTTTCGAACATCGTCCCGCATGGCGAGCGCGCGAGTCCGATGCGTTTTGGGATTTGACAGCATGTCTACCAATCGCTTGGCTAAAGCTCTCGTGTCTCTTGGATCGAACAGCACTTCGCGGCGATGCTCGCCCAGCAGATCGGACAGACCGGCAACGTCACCAACGAGAACCGGGCATCCGCATGCGATAGCCTCCATCAGTGCGACGGGCAGGCCTTCCTGATCGCCGGAAGATGCGCGCACGAATGGCGCCACAAAGACTGCTGCCCGGCGATACAGTGCCGGCAAATCGGCCTGTGGCAATGCTCCCAGGAAATGTACGCGCTCAGAAATGCCCAGGGATTCGGCCAATGACTTTAGCTGCTCCTCCTCCGGGCCGAATCCGGCAATGGTCAGGTGCGCGAAAGGCTTTTCATGAAGAACTATCGGCAATGCGCGAAGCAGATAGCTGAGACCCTTCTTCTCCACCAGGCGACCGACAAACAGAATTTCATCCGACGACCGGGACTGCCCACCACCGACGGTGAAACGACCCTCGACATCAACACCCATCGATAGCACGGACACTTTGTCCATCTGCACGCCGATACCGCGCAGAGCGTCCGACATTGCGCTGCTGACCACGGTAGCTGCCACGGCGCGGCGAAGAACGAATCTCTTCAAAGTATCCAGAAACTTTCCAGATAGCGCGTATAGATCAGCTCCGTGCGAAGTAACCACAAAGGGTGTCCGCACAATCGCAGCGATGAGGCCTTGAGGCAGTAGCCAATGGGCGTGGATGACGTCAATGCCCCTCGCACGTGTCAAGCGCCACGCCTGCCAGGCTTGCGCGAACACAAAACCCGGCACCAGCAGGAACTTCCACTTCGCTCGCTTCAGATTGGTAACGATGCCGCCATCATTGACCAGCGTTTCGAGGTGACACGGCGCGTAGCGATACCGTAATACTTCCACGCCATCCATGTGTTCGGACTTCAATGCTCCCGGTGCGTGCGGACATAGCACCAGCACGTCGAACTGCATTGTGAGCCGCTTCGCCAGTTCGTGAACGAAGCCCGGCTCTGCGTCATTTGGCCATCGTGGGTAAGTCGAAGCGAGTACCAGCAGCCGTGGCTTACGCACAGCAGAATTGTCGTGCTCAGGAATCGACATCGCGCTTGTAGCTCAGCGCCGTAATTTGCTCGGAGATCAGGCCGATGAGAAACACGATGACCGAAGCGCTGAACAACAGCGCGCTCATGTTCGTGAAGCGATGCGCGGTCATATAAGTGTAGACGTACTGCGCCAGGCCCAGACTGAAGAATACGAGGCTCGCCGGCGCGAACAACTTCAATGGCGAATACAACGTGGCGATCTTGAAGATGATCAGTAGAAAGCGCACGCCGTCGCGTAGCGGCCGGATGTGGCTCTTGCCCACGCGTTGACTGACGGCGATCGGAATGTAGGCGACCGCATACGCGCTGCGAAAGAACGCCATCGTGCTGGTCGTCGGATACGAAAAACCGTTTGGCAAGAGATAGAGGAATTCGCGGAATTTCTCGGCACGCGCGGCGCGGAAGCCGGAGGTGAGGTCGGCGACCTTGTAATTGGTCATGCGCGAGGCGAGCCAGTTGTAGAGCGTGTTGGCGAGGCCGCGGCCAACGCCGGCCTGGCCTTCCCAGTCGCGGGCGCCGACCACCATGTCGTAGCCTTCGTCCAGCTTGGCCAGCAGACGCGCGACGTCGGCGGGATCGTGCTGTCCGTCGGCGTCCATGAAGACGAGGACCTCGCCCTTCGCGGCACGCGCGCCGCGCTTGATGGCGGCGCCATTGCCCATCGAATACGGCGAGGACAGGCACTGTACGCCGGCGCCGGCACATAGCTCGCGTGTCTCGTCCGTCGAACCATCGTCGATGACGATGATTTCCGCGTCCGGCTGCGCCGCGCGCAGGCGCGGCAGCAGCGTCTTCAGCGCTGCGGCTTCGTTCTTGGCGGGCAGGATGATGCTGATCTTGCTCAAATGAAATCTGCCTCTACGGGAAGGATACTACGGGCCTGATTGTGCTCAGAGTCGCGCGTCGGCGAATCCCTGCGGCAGGACACCTTTGACGTCGAACACCACGTGTTCGGCGCGGCCGAGTTCATGCAGCCGTGTCGTCCCCATTTCCGCGAATGCCGAATGGGCGACGGCGAGGACGATGGCATCGTACGTCGCCGGCGCCGGCTCTCCAAGCACGTGGATGCCGAATTCCGCCTTGGCTTCCTGCGGATCGGCCCAGGGATCGTGGACGTCGACCTCGGCATGCAAGCGCTTCAGCTCGTTGACGATGTCGATGACCTTGGTATTGCGCAGATCGCGGCAGTTTTCCTTGAAGGTCAGGCCGAGCACGAGAATGCGCGAGCCGACGATGTGGATCTTGCGAGCGGCCATCAGGCGCATGACCTGATTGGCGACGTAGATGCCCATCTTGTCGTTGATACGCCGCGCGACGAGCAACAGCTCGGGGTGGTAGCCGAGCACGGTCGCCTTGTGCGTGAGGTAATACGGATCGACGCCGATGCAGTGTCCGCCGACGAGTCCGGGGCGGAACGGCAGGAAGTTCCATTTCGTACCGGCCGCGCGCAGGACCTCGCCGGTATCGATCTCCATCTTGTTGAAGATCATCGCCAGCTCGTTCATCAGGGCGATGTTGACGTCGCGTTGCGCGTTCTCGATCACCTTCGCCGCCTCGGCGACCTTGATGGAACTTGCGCGGTGCGTGCCCGCCTTGATGATGCTGCGGTACACCGTATCGACGAAGGCCGCACATTCCGGCGTGGAGCCGGACGTCACCTTGACGATGTCGGCGACGCCGCGCTGCGCGTCACCGGGGTTGATGCGCTCCGGGCTGTAGCCGCAGAAGAAATCGCGATTGAAGACCAGGCCCGATTCGCGTTCCAGGATCGGTACGCAAACCTCCTCGGTGGTGCCGGGATAGACCGTCGATTCGTAGACCACCGTGTCGCCGCGCTTGAGGCGTTGTCCCAGCAGTCGGCTGGCGCCCTCGAGCGGGGCCAGATCGGGCCGCAGCGCGCTGTCGACCGGCGTCGGCACGGTGACGATGTAGAAATTGCAGTCGTTCAGTGCCTGCGGATCGTCGCTGAAGTGCAGCTGCTGTGCCGCGTGCAAGCGGTCCGCGTCGAGCTCGCCGGTACGGTCATGGCCGGCACGCAGTTCGGCGATGCGTTGCGCCTTGATGTCGAAGCCCACGCTCGGATAGCGCTGACCGAACGCCACGGCGAGCGGCAGGCCGACGTACCCCAGCCCGACGACGCCAATGCGGAGGGCGGCAAGATCGGCTTCCTGACTCATGGATCGAATGCGATGCGTGGACGATGGACCGCGGCCAGGAACGCGCGACCGGCAGCGCCGGCTCCCCTCGCGCTCGGCGAACGCCGATGCCTCGATCCCCTGTCGGAGTATGCCGGGCCGTGGACCGCACGTCATCCGGCCTGCGCGGCCCGCGCGGGCGAGGCGACGGCGATCCGGGCCGTCGCGCGCGGTCGCGAATGTGCGCTTTGTCGCGTTCGGCACGCAGAAGTCCGCCAAACCGCGCAAGAGTTCACAGAATCGGCCAGTAGAGCTTTATGAAACTGGCCCGGCACCGATCTGCGTGCACAAGCCAAAGGGAGCCGTCATGAAAGCAATGCTCGAATCCGCCCTGCTGGCGCTTGGGCTCGGCCTGTCGACGTCGGCGCTGGCCGTGGTCGACATCAATACCGCCGACCAGAAGGCGCTGGAAAGCCTGCCCGGCATCGGCCCGGCGAAGGCCAAGGAAATCATCGCTCACCGCCCCTACAAGTCGAAGGAAGACTTGAAGAAGGTCGACGGCATCGGCGAGAAGACCTACAAGGCGCTGGAGTCCGAAATCACGGTGGGATCGAAGCCCGCCAAGTAGAACCGCGCGCGTTTCCTGAGCGGGCGGCGTGCCGCCCGCTTTTTTGTTGGCGGCGGCCTCTGGCAACATGCCGCAATGAAGCATCTGCTGATCGTCTACAGCGGCCGCGGCGGCCGCACGCGCGCGATGTGTGAGGCCGCACGCGAAGGCGTCGCGCCGGCGGATGCCGAACTGCGCTGCCTCTACGCGCCGGACGCTGGTCTCGATGATCTGCTGTGGGCCGATGGTCTGCTGCTCGGCACGCCGGAGAATTTCGGCTACATGAGCGGGCTGCTCAAGGATTTCTTCGATCGCACCTTCTACCCGGCGGAGGGCAAGAGCGTCGGGCTGCCGTATGCGCTGTTCATCAGCGCCGGCAACGACGGCAGCGGCGCGGCGCGCGCAGTCGAGCGGATCGCGATCGGTTATGGATGGAAGGCGGTCGCCGAACCGCTGATTCTGAAGGGCGAGCCCGATGCCGAGGGTTTGCGCCGATGCCGCGACCTCGGCGAGGCGATGGCGGCGGGCCTCGCGGCCGGCATTTTCTGAGTTTGGGAAGCTGCGCCGCGGCACTCTCCCTCACCCAACCCTCTCCTCCCGGTGGGAGGAGAGGGCTCGCGGCCTGTAGTAGCTGCAGCGTTCAGCGACCGCTGAGGCGCGGACCGAAGTTGTAGCGCAGGCCGACGTCGAAACGATCGTCCTCGCCGCCCTGCACGCCGCCCTCGAGGTCGAGCGCCGGCGTCAGCGCGTAGAGCGCGCCGAGCCGCAGGGACACGCCGTCGGCCTTGTCGTTGTCGATATCGACGTAGCGCAGTTCCGGATTCAGTTCGAGGCGCGTGTTCGGCACGGCCCAGCGCAGTCCGGCGCGCAAGCCGAAGCCGGTGTCGTCGCCACCATGATCGTGGTCGAACTGCTCGAGCGAGGCGCCGAGATTCAGATCCAGATCGCGCGTCAGCGGCGTGTGCCACAGACCGCCGATGCTGAGCTGGCTGAAGTTGTCGACGTCGCCGTACTCGGCGAAAACGGCGATCGGCGACAGGATGTCGAAGGAGCCGGCGACGCGGAAGCCATCCTCGTCGCCCGCCTGATCGCGATGCAGATAGCCGCCTTCGAGGTAGTTGTAGTTGTGCGCCAGCGCCAGACCAGGCGCCAGCAGGAGCACCGCCACGCCGAGCTTGAGCGCGGCACGCGCCCGATTCGCCTTGTAATTCATGTGTCCTCCCGGACGATTCTTAATGGCGGCGCGAGAATCGCGTCCCGCAGCTTGATCGGGGCTGAATCCGGAGCGCTGCAAGCACACGGCGTCGACGGGGAAAGCCGGCGATCAAGACGCCTTCAGGCGATCCACGATCGCCGCCGGACACGCATCCTCCGAGGGCAGGCCGTCGCGCGTGCGGGCCAGCACGGCCTTGTAGCGGCCCTCGGCGTCGAGCGCGGCGGCGCGCTGCAAATCCAGCTCCGCGAGTCGCGCGCACTGCAGCCGGCCGAGCGCGTCGGCGCGATTGTTGCGCGTCGCCACCGTGTCCTCGCGCGCCAGTGCCGCGCTATAGGCGGCGATCGCCGCCGCATTGTCGCCGGCCCGCGCCTGCGCATTGCCAAGCGCGGTCCACGGCAACGCCGTATCCGGCCAGCGCGTCGCGGCGGCCGCATATCCCTTCAGCGCCAGATCGAGTTCGCCGAGCGATTCGAACGGCGCGACCGCGGCCAGCCAGGCGTTCGTGGATGTGGTCGCGGGAATCCGCTCCGGCTCGGTGATGACCACAGCCCAGTGCGCGCCGTAGGCCCAGGCGCGCTCCAGGCGCTCTGCGCCGAAAATGGCGCGGCGCTCGGTGCCGGAGCGCAGGATGAAGCGCTCGTTCGCGGGTTCGTAACCGACGACGACGGCGTAGTGCCAGACCGGCAGCCAGGACAGACCGAGATTCAGAAGCACCAGCACCGGCCGACCGGCACGCAACTCGGCGACGAGTGCCGCGGCATCGCCGCGCACCGGCGCGGCGACGCGCCCATGCCGCCGCGCCGCCGCGACCAGCTCCGTCTGCAGGCTGCCCTTGCGGCCGGGCAGATAGACCTCGGCGGTCAGCGCGTCGGCGCCGATGTCGACGCCGCTGGCGCCCAGGCTGGTCGCCAGGGCGGCCGGTCCGCATTGATGTTCGCGCTGCGGGAAAAACGGCGTCGCCTGCAGTTCGACCGGCGCGCCCTCGCGCGGCAGCCCGACCGGACCTTGCGGACCGGCGCAGGCCGCCAGCAGGACCGCTGCCAGCAGCGCGGCGAGCTGCCTCAAAAGCGGCTGAAGATGTGCGTGACGCCAACCAGCTCGAGAATGATCAGCACGACGAACACGACGCCGATGACCGCAAGCACGTCGCCGCCGGCCGGCTGCTGATCGATGTTCTGCGCCAGCTGACGCAACTCCGCATCGCTGAGCGCGGCGACACGCTGGCGCGCATCGGCCGGATCGACGCCCAGTTGTTCGAACTGCGCGATAACGACGTCGCGCGACATGAAAGCCTGCACCTGCTGCAGGTCATCGGCGCGCGTCGACTCGGCGACCAGTTGTTCGGTGCCGATCATTTCGGCGCCGGCCGGCGCCGTGGACAGCGCAAGCCCGAGGCACAGCAGGCCCGTGAACGCACCGCGAGCAAATCCGTACATGGCAGTCTCTCCTTGCGCCGCTCCCCGGCGAATTGACGCAGGCTGTCGCGGTGCGACTGAACGGCGGCTGAAATGCCCCTCGCCCTTCCCTGCACGGATTTTGCGGGACACAATGCCGGCCCCATCTCCGCTTCGCGTTTCCATGCCCCGCAATCTCACCCTGCGCCGGTCGCCGATTCACGGCAACGGCGTATTCGCCGCGCGCCATCTTCCCTCCGGAACCCGCCTCATCGAGTATCGCGGCAAGCGGCGCAGCCACGACGAAGTCGACGACTGCTATGGCGGCGACTACGACTCCGGCCACACCTTCCTGTTCACCCTGAACGAGGAATACGTCGTGGACGCCAACGTGCAGGGCAATATCGCGCGCTGGATCAACACCAGTTGCGATCCGAACTGCGAAGCGGTCATCGTCGAAGACCCGAAGGGGCGTCGCGATCGCGACCGTATCTTCATCGAAACCATCAAGCCGATCCGCGCCGGCGAAGAGCTGACCTACGACTACGGCATCACGCTCGACGAGCCGCATACGCCGCGATTGCGGAAAATCTGGGCCTGCCGCTGCGGCAAGAGCAACTGCACCGGCACCATGCTGCGCCCCAAGCGGCCACGCAAGAAGAAATAGCGCGGCGCGTCAGGCGCCCAGCGCGCGGCGTCGGGTCCAGCAGAAGACCGACAGTCCACCCGCGAGGACGAGGCAGGCGATATTGATCGCCATTTCGAGCATCATCGCGCCGCTGTGCCGCGCGTACATGCCGTTGCCCAGGTTGTAGTTGATGTCGATCAGGCCGACGAAGAAGAAGCCGCCGGCGGTGAGCAAGGCCCACGCCACAGCGCTGGCGCGGCGGCGACGCAGCCCTTCCGCCGCCAGCACGGCGCACAGCGCCACGAAGCCGTCCGGCAAGGGAAAGCTGCGCTCGAAGACCAGGTAGCAGGCATCGCTCGACGCCTGCACGCTACCGCCCAGGAAGAACGCCAGCCAGTACGCAACGATGCACGTGGCGCCAAGCCAGAGCAGGACGATGACGGTGGCGCGTGCCGCGGGTGAAACGGTCTGGGCTTCCATGTGCGCCTTCCTTCTCCTCGCTGTGATCCCGAGATGACTTGGGGCAAAGACGTCGTGCCGCGGACGAAAAAAAACCGCGGCTCGCGCCGCGGTTTTTGACCGGCAAAGTGCCGAAGGCGAAACCGCTCAGAGCGGGCGGATCGCGGCGGCCTGCAGGCCCTTCGGGCCGCGGCGCACTTCGTACTGAACCTTCTGGCCTTCCTTCAGGGTCTTGAAACCGGTGCCCTGGATTTCGCGGAAGTGCGCGAAGAGATCTTCACCACCGCCTTCCGGCGTGATGAAACCAAACCCCTTGGCATCGTTGAACCACTTGACGGTGCCGGTCGAGACATTAGACATGCAACTTTCCCTCTGACGTCAATTGAAAAACGGGCTTACACCCACTCCAGTGCAAGTAGCGCTCAAGAAACGTAGCCGGAGGTTCGTACCGCATGTCGAAGCCACCTGCCGCCGAAACCTTGCTTGAAACACGACTGCGAGTCCGACTGTACACCGACATCCGGGGCGCCGCCAACAAGGGACTTGCGGGTCGTCGGCGACTGCGTCACGGATCGGCAGCCGTGCCCGCATCGGCCGCAGCGCACGCGGATTGGCCGTGGCGAAGGGCAAATATTCGCGCCTCACGTCGTTACGCAGGCGACCACAAAAAGAACGGCCCCATGAAGGGGCCGATCGTCATTGCACAATCGACAAGGAAACGTCAGTCGCGCTGCCGGTTGACCTGCACGACGGCATGCTGCTCGATGTCGCCCACGTCGCTGTCGGTGCTGGTGATCGTGGCGAATACGCGCCCGACGCCGCCGACGTTTCTCGGCGTCAGCAAGCCCCCATCGGTGCCGCCCGATTGCACGCTGAAAAGGCCGGCGGCATCCGTGTCGAAGATGCTCCACGTCACGAAGCGCGTGATCGGCCGCTCGATGCCGTCCTTGAACATGCCATAGGCCTGCAGCCGACCGAGGTCCGGGAAATTGAGAACCAGCGGCGTATCGGTATCGGTGGCCGGATCAAGACGCACGCTTTCGAGATCGATGTCGGAGAACCTGTAGACGCGCGAGTTCGTCGTCAGCTTGAGCCCCTCATCGTCGAAAGTGAGCTTCAATGCGATATCGCGGTCGAGGCGATCGCCGTCGCCGGACACGATAAGGTACGGAGTCGATTCGAGACGCGTGCCGCTGCCATCGGTCACCGTACTGGCCGTGACCGTCGAAGTTGTCGCATTGGCTTCGTTGTAGCCGTCAGCGGCATCGACCGTGAGCTGGTCGGAGATGTTTTGCGGCGGGGCGCTGGCGTCCTCGAAAACCGCATCGACGCGTACACGGTCGCCGATGCTGATCGGCACCGGCTCGCCTTCCGGCTGCTCGTAGCTCAGCTTGAGCGACGAAACGTTGCCGAGGCTCATCGTCTGGTTCAGGTACTGATTGCACGCCGGCAGACGCGCCTCCAGGGTAAACGGCTGGTCGACCGGGGAACGCGACGCCACCACCGTCGACGCCCCCGTCACCACCGCCGGAGAACCGGAATCCGTGATCGTCCACACCGCGCTGCTCGTCAGGTCCTGTTCGAGCTGATCGACCTTCGGCTGCACATAGAGATGGAAAGTCGTCTGCGAATCCGGCGCCATGCGCGTCAGCACGGGCGAAATGCGCATGCTGGTCATTTCGCCGACGCTGACACCGATCGAGGCTGTCATCGCATCGGCGTAGGTGGCGGTAATGACGGCACCGCCGGTCCCGCGGGCGATGATGGTGCCGACGGGATAAAAGGCCCCCGATCCGGCATAGGTCTCTATATCGCCGTTGCTGACGTCGATGACGCCCGGCGCGCTGCTGCTCCACACCACACGGCTCGTGACCGGCGCCGTGCTTTCGTGGCCACCGTCACCGTCAGCGAATGTCACGGTCGCAGCCAGCTGCGCCGTCTGGCACTCGACCATGTCGACCGCATCGGTGCTTGAGCCAAAGGTGACCGCCAGCGACTTCGGCCCCTGGCCGGAACCGACCGGAGATCCGTTGCTGCCGCTACAAGCCGCCAAAAAGACTGCGGCGCCCATTACGGCGCCGCAGGACATGCGAAGGACCATCACGGCGAGTACATCTCCACGCGGCTGTTGCCACGATCAGTGATGTACAGCACGCCACTTTCAACGTAGACGCCGGTCGGACCATTGAGCGTGTGCTCGGTCGCCGCTCCGTTCTTCTGGTCGTCGTCGGTATTGTCGGTCTTGCCGTTCTGGTCGTCGTCGTTCGCTGCGGAAGCGGTGTAGTTCTGGTTGTCCTGGCCGTACACGAGCGAGGCACTCATGCCATTGACGGTCGGCATCGCGCTGAACTTGAGGACGCGGTTGCTGCCGGAATCCGCCACCCAGAACTGGGCGCCGTCCGAGGTCACGCCGGTCGGCGACTGGAAGGTCGATGAGGACGTGCTGTGCGTCGAGCGCGAGAAGTCGGTCTGCCCGACCACGTTGAGCGCCGCCGTGCCGGACACCTGCGGGAACGTTCTCCAGTAGAGGACACGATAGTTCTGCGTATCGGCGACCAGCAGCTGAGCACCGTCGCTCCACACCGAGCTCGGCTGGTACATGCTCTTGGCGTCGTCATCGTCGCCATTCGACGTGAAGTTGGTCTGACCGAGAACGAGGTTCGCATCGGTGGTGCCGCTCTTCGTCGTCGGGATGGTGTTCCAGATCAGCACACGGTTGTTGCCCGTATCGCAGACGATCAGCTTGTTGTTGACGATGATGGCCGAGGTCGGACCATTGAGCGTGTGCGCCGTCGGGCTTGCGCCGCCGTCGCCCACCACCGCGTCCGGGCCGGCGTCGATTGCCGCCTGAGTCGTCGGCGCGGTATTCCAAATCAGCACGCGGTTATTGCCCGTATCGGCGATCACCAGCTGGCCGCCGTTGCCAATCGAAACCGTGTTCGGCGTCGACAGCTTGCCGAGCGCCGTACCGCTGGTCTTCGTGGTGAAGTCGGATTGACCGATCACCAGGTTGGCAGCGCCGCCATTGGCGTTCGGAATGCTCGTCCACACCAGCACGCGATTGTTGGCGGTATCGGCGACGTAGAGCTTGGTGCCGTCGGTGCCCACATTGCCATACGGGGTCGCCAGCGTGTACGCCTGCGGCGTCGAGCCGTCATTCGGATCGTCTTGCTGGAAATTCTTGTGACCGATCACCTGAAAGGCCGTTTCCCAATCGGTCTTGTCGCCGCCGCCGCCGCCGCAGGCGGCCAACAGCAGGCTCGCCGCCACGGCCGCGAGCGCGGCTCCTGGACGGCTTCGGGACAGGAAGGACTGAGCCTGAAAGGCACGACGGAAATGCATGGAAACTCCTAAACGCAGGCAGGACTTACGACCAATGGTCGCCGACCCTTGCATCGTGCAGGCACGCCGCGCAAGGGGCTGAAACATTATGTATCGGGTTGTATCTTTTAACACATTGCCGCCGATCGACACCATCGCTTTACAAAAAGTTCAGTGTGCCGACAGCTGCGGCGCTCGGGACGCGAAGGGTAATCGCAAACGCCTGGTTCTTGCAGGCCGGCCGCATGCGCAAATCGCCGCCGTGCTGCTCGGCGACGCGTTGCACGATGGCCAGCCCCAAGCCCGCACCACCCGGATTCCGGGCTCGCGATCCCTGTGCGAACGGCTTCAACAATTGCTCCCATTGTCCGGGCTCGATACCCGGTCCAGCGTCTTCGACAGTCAAAGTCGCCATTTCGTTCTCGGCCCGCGTCGAAACGCGGATCGGCGACGCCCCGTGCAGGGCGGCGTTGTCGAGCAGGTTACGCAGGGCCCGGCTCAGGGACTGGCGCCGCAGGCGCAGCGGCAACGACGCCCGCAGGTCGAGCTGGACGCCGGCATCCGCCGGCTGGCGCAGGACGCCGCGCACCAGATCGTCGAGCGACAGCGACACGGTCGGCTCGTCGCGACCGTCACGGACGAAGTCGATGCATTGGCCGACGATATGATTGATCTCCTGCACGTCGCGCAGCACCGGCGCCCAGTCCTCATCCGGCCGCGCCCGCAACTCGACGGCAGCCTGGATGCGCGCCAGCGGCGAGCGCAGGTCGTGCGACATGCCGGCCAGCATCAGCTCGCGCTCCTGCGTGTTGCCGCGCAACTGGCGCGCGAGACGGTGCAGGGCCACGCCGATCTGCCGCAATTCGCTCGGCGCCACCATGCCGCCGGCGCTCGGCACCCCGCCATGCTCGATGTCCTCGATCGCCTGCAACAGGCCGCGTACCGGCCAGCGCACGATCAGCGTGAAGGCGACCATCGCCAGCACCACGACGATGCCGAGACTGACGATGTTGATCCACAGGAAATGGCGGCGCAGGGCGGCAAATTCCGGCGGCTCGGGACCGCGCCCGCTCGCGATCAGCGGACTGAAGGCGCTCGCCCCGAGCGCCGATTCGCCCAGGGGGCCACCCGGCTCCGCATCGGGCGGCGGGCTGCGCGGGTCGCGGTCGGGCGGTGGCGGCGGCCCGCCACGATCTCCCGCCTTTCGAGTTTCCGGCCTGAACGGCGACACGCCTCCGGACAGCGGGCCGCCCGGTAAATGACCGTCGGCATGATCGGCCGGCGCGCGCAGGCACGAACCCGAGGACGCTTCGCGGCTCTCGCCGGGCGCACAGCCGGACAGGTGCAGGGAAACCGACGGCGGCGGAAACAGCCTGAGCAGCATCCAGTTGACGGTCGGCACGGCCACCACGGCCGCCGCCACGAACAGGCCGAGCCACCAGCGCAGGCTCATCGCCGTGCCGGGCCTGCTGTGGTGATCTGCCGCGGGCTGGTGCGGAAGCGCCGTGCCGGCGCCCGCCACCTCATGCCGGCTGGTCCGGCACGAACATGTAGCCGCGTCCCCAGACCGTCTGGATATAGCGCGGCGTCGTCGGGTCCGGCTCGAGCACCTGACGCAGGCGCGAGATCAGGATGTCGATCGACCGCGACAGCGCGTCGCTCGGCCGGCCGTTGGTGAGCGTCATCAGCTCGTCGCGGTTGAGTACGCGCCGCGCGTGCTGGACCAGCGCCTCGAGCAGCTGATATTCGCGCGTCGTGATGTGCACGGCCTCGCCGTCGCGCGTCAGCGCCCGCGCCCAGAGGTCGAGCTCGAAAGCCCCGATGCGCACGGTTTTCGGCGTGCTGACGGCGTCGGCGCGCGCGGTCTGGCCGATGCGACGCAGCACGGTGAAGATGCGCGCGACGAGCTCGCGCATGTTGCAGGGTTTGGCCAGGTAGTCGTCGGCGCCGACTTCGAGACCGACGATGCGGTCGACGTCGTCGCCCTTGGCCGAAAGGATGATGATCGGCACCGGCGAGGCCGCCGCGCGCAGGCGCCGGCACAGGGCGATGCCGTCATCATCCGGCAGCATCAGGTCCAGCACGATCAGGTCGAAACGCTCGCGCGCCAGTGCACGCACCGCGGCGGCCGCCGTGGAAACGCCATCGGATTCGATGCCATGCCGCAGCAGATACTCGGCCATCATCTGACGCAGCCGCACGTCGTCATCGACCAGCAGGACCTTGGCTTTCATCACAGTGCTTCCGCGGAAACTCCCGGCAGTCTGACAGCCTGCGCGCTATGCTGTTCCATCCCGATACACTTCGAAACAAATTCAACGGCCACGACAACGCCGTCGGCGTCGCCGCGGCGCTACCGTACCGGCACTCACCGCGACCCGACCATGCATCCAACTCGTCCCTTGCTGCCGCTCGCCGGCCTGCTCGCCGCCCTCCTGCTCGCCGGCTGCGAAGCGCAACTCAAGGTCGACCTCGCCGTCTCGGCACCGAGCGGTGCCAGCAAGGTCGTGCTGAACGTCACCGAAGTCGATCTGAAGACCGACAACAACGCCGTCAAGGAATACAGCACCGACATCGACGATCCGTTCGATCTGCTGCCCTACGGCCACGACCAGGACTTCAACAACAAGGACGGTTACGAAGACCGTCTCGAGCTGACCAACAAGGACAACGTCTCCGGCGATTTCATCGGCGTGCGCCCGGTCTTCGACGCGACCGATTCGTACGTGCAGCTCAGCAACGGCACGAAGCTGCCGATCACCCTCAGCGCGCAGGCCGACTACGCCGACGTGAGTTTCTCGCTGTCGGACAGCGCGACCTCGGGCAGCGATTCGGAAGACATCGTCACGACGCTGGAATTGCCGTTCTCGCTGATCAAGGCCGATGACGGAAACAGCTACACCTTCAAGCCGGTCGTGCGCGCGACCAGGAAGGACAATGCCGGCGCGATCAGCGGCACCCTGCCGGCCAGTTCGGTCACCGGCGGCAGCTGCGACAGCTCGGCCGGCAGCGGCGTCGCGGTCTACGTGTACAGCGGCTCGGGCATCACGCCGGTCGACTACTACGACAGCGGCACCACCACCAATCGCAACCAGCCGATGGCTTCGTCGATCCTGACCTTCGACTCGGCGAACGACGACTATCTGTTCGAGATCCGCTACCTGCCGGCCGGCGACTACACCGTGGCCTGGACTTGCGACGCCGGCAGCGATGCCCCGAACAGCGCCGATACGCTGCAGTTCCTGGACAGCAAGAACGTGACGGTGTCGGCCGGCAGCGAGGCAAGCGTCAGCCTGGACGACTGATCGCCTCGCCGCGTTCGCCGGCGCGCGCGGCTACGGTCGCGGCGCGCCCGCCGCCGTCAGCGCGCGGATTCGCTCGCGCAGCCAGGCGTGACCGGGATCGTGTTCGGCGTTGCGGTGCCAGTACAGCATGATCTGCAGGCCCGGCAGCGCGAGCGGCAGCGGCACGAGCTTCAGCGGCAGGTGCGCGGTGAACCACTCGCCGTAGTAGCGCGGCAGCAGGAGCAGCAGATCGCTGCCGGCGACGACATGGCAGGCCGCATAGTAGTGCTGGCAACGCACGGCGACATCGCGGCGCAGGCCTTCGCGCTGCAGCACCACGTCCTCCAGCACCAGCCCGGCGCGGCGCGACGACACGGCGACGTGGCGCGCCGCCAGCCACTGCTTCGTCGTCAGCCGTCCGCGCGCCAGCGGATGCTCGGGCCGCATCGCCACGCACAGCACCTCCTCGAACAAGGGCTCCTGCACGATGCCTTCGCCGACCGGCGTCGGGATGTCGATGGACAGGTCCAGCGTGCCGGCCGCCAGTTCGCGGCCGGTGCGCCGCCGCTCGATGCGCGCGCTCTGCAGCTGCAGCCGCGGCGCATCGGCGAACACGCTCTGCGTCAGGCGCGGCAGCAGCGCGAACTCGATGAGATCGCGCATGCCGATGACGAAGCGGCGCGAAGCCGAGCCGGCATCGAAGACCTGCGGCGTCGCCAGCGCTTGCTGCAGGGTCTGCAGCGCCGCGGTGATCTCCGGCGCCACCGCCCGGGCGCGCGGCGTCGGCGCCACGCGGCGGCCGTCGCGCACGAACAGCGGATCGTCGAAATGCGCGCGCAGGCGCGCCAGCGCATTGCTGATCGCCGGCTGCGTGAGGTGCAGCTGCGCCGCCGCCTGCGTCAGGCTGCCGGCGCGATAGACCGCTTCGAACACGCGGAACAGATTGAGGTCGACACGGCTCGTGCCCGGCTTCATTCATTCACTCCATGAATGAAAAATGATTCAGAAATATTAGTGGATCGAATGGGAATACGGGGCGTATCGTGGCGCCCATCGAATCGCAGGAGACCGTCATGGATTTCGCCCACAGCCCGCGCGCGCAGGAGCTCATCAAGCGCGTGCGCGCCTTCATGCGTGAGCGCATTGCGCCGGTCGAGGCGGAACTCCTGCGGGAGCGGCAGGCCGCCGGGCACGGCGGCGACTGGCGCGGCTGGCAGGTGTCGCCGCAGGTCGAGGCGCTGAAGGCGCAGGCACGCGAGGTCGGGCTCTGGAATCTGTTCCTGCCCGATCCGGCACTCGGCGCCGGCCTGTCGAACGTGGAGTACGCGCCGCTCGCCGAGGAGATGGGCAGGAGTTTTCTCGCGCCGGAGATCTTCAACTGCAACGCGCCGGACACCGGCAACATGGAAGTGCTGTGGAAGTACGGCACGGACGAGCAGAAGGCACGCTGGCTCGAGCCGCTGCTCGCCGGCAAGATCCGCTCCGCCTTCTGCATGACCGAGCCCGACGTCGCCTCCAGCGATGCCACCAACATGCGGGCGACGGCCATCGTCGACGGTGACGAGATCGTCCTCGACGGCCGCAAGTGGTGGTCGACCGGCATCGGTCACCCGAACTGCCAGGTCGCGATCTTCATGGGCCTGTCGGACCGCGGCGCGCACCGCCATCAGCAGCACAGCATGGTGCTGGTGCCGCTCGACGCGCCGGGCGTGCGGATCCTGCGCATGCTGCCGGTGTTCAACGAGTACGACGAGCCTTACGGCCACGGCGAGGTGCAGTTCGACCAGGTGCGCGTGCCGAAAGCGAACCTGATCAAGGGCGTCGGCAAGGGCTTCGAGATCGCGCAGGGTCGTCTCGGGCCGGGTCGCATCCATCACTGCATGCGCTGCATCGGCGCCGCCGAGCGCGCGCTCGAGCTGATGATCGAGCGCGGCCTGACACGCGTCGCCTTCGGCAAGCCGCTGATCCAGCTCGGCGGCAACCGCGAGCGCATCGCCGATCTGCGCATCGCCATCGACCAGGCGCGCCTGTTGACGCTGTACGCGGCCTGGAAGATCGACAAGATCGGCGTCCACGCGGCGCTCAGCGAAATCTCGGCGATCAAGGTCGTGGCGCCGAACGTGCTCGAGCAGGTCGTCAGCGAAGCGATCCAGCTGCACGGCGGCGCGGGGCTCTCCAACGACTTCCCGCTGACGGCGCTGTACGCGACGGCGCGCATCCTGCGCCTGGCCGACGGCCCGGACGCCGTGCATCGCGGCATGATTGCCCGCGTCGAGCTCGGCAAGCACGCCAGGCTGATGGCGCAGGCCGGAGTGCGCGCATGAGTCCGCGCGGCGCCGCGCAGCGCGCCGGAACGCAAAGAGTGTTCATCACCGGCGGCGCCTCCGGCCTCGGCCGGGCGCTGGCCGAGCGCTACGCACGGGCCGGCGCCCGGGTCTGCATCGGCGACGTCAACGACGCGCGCGGCGCCGAAGCGCTTCAGGCCCTGCGCGCACGCGGCATCGAGGCGCATTACCTGCACTGCGACGTGACGCGCGAGGCGGACCTCGAAGCGGCGGCGCAATGGCTGCGAACGCAGTGGGGCGGCGCCGATGTCGTCGTCAACAATGCCGGCGTCGCCGCCAGCGGCGGCATCACCGAGCTGCCGCTCGCCGACTGGCAGTGGATCGTCGACATCAACCTGCTCGGCGTGGTGCGCGGCTGCAAGGCCTTCACGCCGCTGCTCGCCGCGCAGAAACGCGGCCACATCGTCAACGTCGCCTCGATGGCGGGCCTGATCCATCCGCCGCTGATGTCGGCCTACAACGCGGTCAAGGCGGCGGTCGTCGCCCTCTCCGAAACGCTGAAGGTCGAGCTGGCGAAGGACGGCATCACGGTCTCCGTCGTCTGCCCGGCCTTCTTCCGCACCAATCTGACCGAGACCGCGCGCGCCGGCGATGCCGATTCGAGCCGCATGATGAACAAGCTGGTCACCCAGGCGCGGCGCGGCGCCGACGAGATCGCGGCGCAGGTCTACGACGGCATCCGGCGCGGCGATTTCCACATCCTCACGCATCGACGCGAGGCGCGCATCTGGCGCCTGAAGCGCCTGCTGCCCTACCCGCTCTACGCGCGCATGATGATCAAGGCGACGCGGCAGATGATGGGCAAGGCCGCGCGGCGTGCGGTGGCCGACTGAGCCGCCCGTGAGCCGCGATCCGCGCCTGAGGTCGCAGCGCGTGCCGAGCGTGCTCGGCGAGCTGCACGTGCGCGTCGGCGGCACCGGACCCGCGATCCTGTTCTGGCCGAGCCTGCTGATGGACGGCTCGATGCGGGCCGCGCAGGCCGCCTGCTTCACCGCGCGCGGCTACCGCGTGGTGCTGATCGACCCGCCCGGCGCCGGCGCCAGCGAAGCGCTGACGCGCTCCTTCAGCTTCGACGAATGCGCGCGCTGCATCGTGCAGATCCTCGACGCGCTGCGGATCGAGCGCGCGCACTGGGTCGGCAACAGCTGGGGCGGCATGATCGGCGGAACCTTGGCGGCCCGCCATGCGGAGCGCATCGGCGTCGCGGTGCTGATGAACGCGACCGCCTCGGGCGCCGGCCTGCGCCATCGCGTCGAGTTCCCGATCCGCGCCGCCATCACCCGCCTGCTCGGTGGCATCCGGCCGCCGCTGACCGCGCGCGTCATCGATGCCTTCGTCAGCGCGCACGATGGCGCAGGCCATTCCCGGCGCGCGCTTCGAGCTGCTGTCCGGTACCGCGCATCCGGCCGGGCGCGAATGCGCGGAGCGCGTCAAGCCGATGATCGAAGCCTTCATTCGCGACCATGAGCACCACTGATCGTCCGCCTGTCGATCGCGCCGGCGTCGTGCGCGCCGGCGAGGAACTCGATGGCGCCGCCGTCACCGCCTGGCTGCAGGCGCAGGGCGTGGCGCTGCACGGCACACCGCAGGTGACGCAGTTCGCCGGCGGTGCCTCGAACTGGACCTATCGCCTGCAGTACGAGAACCGCGATCTGATCCTGCGTCGCCCGCCGTCCGGCACCAAGGCCAAGTCGGCGCACGACATGAACCGCGAGTACTCGGTGCAGAAGGCGCTGAAGCCGGTCTATCCGGCGGTGGCCAACATGGTCGGCCTGTGCCGCGACGCGGCGGTGATCGGCTGCGAGTTCTACGTGATGGATCGCATCGAAGGCCTGATCCCGCGCAAGAACATGCCGCCCGGCGTGCACCTCACGCCGGAGCAGAACCGGCGGCTGTGCTTCAACGTCATCGACAAGCTGATCGAGCTGCATCGCGTCGACTGGCGGGCCGCGGGCCTGGAGAAACTCGGCAAGGGCAGCGGCTACGCGAGGCGGCAGATCGACGGCTGGTGCGATCGCTGGGAAAAGGCGCGTACCTGGAACGTGCTGCCCGGGCGCGACGTCATGCGCTGGCTGAAGGCCCATGTCCCGGACGACGTCGCCACCTGCGTGATCCACAACGACTGGCGGCTCGACAATCTGGTCTTCGACGCGAGCGATCCGACACGCGTGATCGGCGTGCTCGACTGGGAAATGGCGACGCTCGGCGATCCGCTGATGGAGCTCGGCACCACGCTCGCCTACTGGGCCGAGGCGAGCGACGACCGCTTCATCCTCGGCATGCGCCGCCAGCCCACGCACCTGCCCGGCATGCTGACGCGCCGCGAGATCGTCGACTACTACTGCGCGCAGATGAAACTCGCGCCGGACAACTGGGCCTTCTATGAAACCTACGGCCTGTTCCGCCTCGCGGTGATCATCCAGCAGATCTACTACCGCTATCACCACCGGCAGACGCGCAATCCGGCGTTCAGGCCATTCTGGCTGCTCGCCAATTACCTGATCTGGCGCAGCCGCCGCGTCATCAGGGAGGCCCGGGCCTGATGGGCGCGATCTATCTCATTCGCCACGGGCAGGCCTCGTTCGGCGCCGGCGACTACGACAAGCTGTCGCCGCTCGGCGAGGAACAGGCCGCCGTGCTCGGCCGTGCGCTGGCGGCGCGCGGCGTGCGGCCCGATCTCGTCGTCTGCGGCGATATGCTGCGCCATCGCGAAACCGCGAGCGGCTGCCTGGCGGCCATGGGCCTGGCGACGCCGTGGCAGACCGATCCGGCCTGGAACGAGTACGACCACGAGATGATGATCGAGGCCTACCGCCCGCGCTTCCGCAGCAAGGCGGTGATGATGGCCGAGCTCGCCGCGACGCTGCAGCCGCGCCGCGCCTTCCAGGACATCTTCGCGGAGGCGATGCGGCGCTGGATCTCCGGCGAGCACGACGCCGATTACGCCGAGAGCTGGCCGGCCTTCTGCACGCGGGTCACCGGCGCGGTACAGCGCCTGCGCGAGCGGCTCGGCAAGTCGCAGACCGCGCTGGTGTTCACCTCCGGCGGCCCGATCAGCGCGGTGATCCGCGATCGGCTCGCGCTCGCCGATGAGCGCACGGCGCGCCTCAACTGGACCCTCGCCAATGCCGCCGTCACCAAGCTCATCTACAGTGAACGCGGCCTGTATCTGTCGAGCTTCAACGAGCACGCGCATTTCGAACACGAGGCGCGCCTGATTTCGTACCGCTGAAACGAACCTTGAGGCGAGCGGTCGCGCGCCGACCGCTCGCCTCAACGATCGTCGGAGTGTTCGATGCGCAAGACCATTCTCATCACCGGCGCCAGTTCCGGGCTCGGCCGCGGCATGGCGCGCGAGTTCGCCAGGCGCGGCCACGATCTGGCGCTGTGCGCGCGCCGCACCGAGCGCCTGGCCGAGCTGCAGGCGGAACTGCTGCAGGCGCATCCGGCGATCAAGGTGTCGAGCCGCGCGCTCGACGTGCTGAACTACGAGCAGGTGTTCGAGGTGTTCCGCGCCTTTCGCGACGAGTTCGGCACGCTGGACCGCGTCATCGTCAACGCCGGCCTCGGCAAGGGCCGGCCGCTCGGCACCGGCTATTTCTGGGCCAACCGCGAGACGGCCGAAACCAATTTCGTCGCCGCGCTCGCGCAGTGCGAGGCGGCACTGGAAATCTTCCGCGCACAGAACGCCGGGCATCTGGTGGTCATCTCGTCGATGAGCGCCCTGCGCGGCATGCCGCGCAACATGACGACCTACGCCGCGACCAAGGCCGGCGTCGCCGCGCTCGCCGAAGGCATCCGCGCCGATCTGCTTGCTACGCCGATCAAGGTCAGCACGATCTATCCGGGCTACATTCGCTCGGAGATCAACGAGAAGGTGAAGCACACACCGTTCATGATCGACACAGAGACCGGCTGCCGCCTGCTCGCGCGCGCGATCGAACGCGAACCTTCGAGCGCCTGCGTGCCGCGCTGGCCGTGGGCACCGCTCGGCATCGCCATGCGCCTGCTGCCGCTGCGCATCGTCGCCAGAATGAACTGAGGAGCGTACCGACATGCAATGGATGATCTATGGCGCCAACGGCTACACCGGCGAGCTGATCGCGCGCGAAGCGCTGAAGCGCGGGCAGCGGCCGGTGCTGGCGGGACGCAGCGCGGACAAGCTCGCGGCGCTGGCCGCCGAACTGGGTCTCGAATCGCGCGCCTTCGGGCTCGACGACGAGTCGGCCTTGCGCAAGGGTCTGGCCGGCATCGAGCTGGTGCTGCACTGCGCCGGTCCATTCTCGGCGACCAGCGCGCCGATGATCGAGGCCTGCCTCGAGGCGAAGGCGCATTACCTCGACATCACCGGCGAAATCGCCGTGTTCGCGCATGCGCACGCCCAGCATGCGCGTGCGCAGGCGGCCGGCATCGTGGTCTGCCCCGGCGTGGGCTTCGACGTGATTCCGACCGACTGCGTCGCCGCGCAGCTCAAGGCCGTGCTGCCGGACGCCACGCATCTGGCGCTCGGCTTCGATTCGCGCTCGGGCTTCTCGCCGGGCACGGCGAAGACCTCCGTCGAGGGCCTCGCGCAGGGCGGCAAGGTACGCGAGAACGGCGTGATCCGCGCCGTGCCGCTCGCCTACCATGTGCGCCGCATCGACTTCGGCGACGGCGAGAAGCTGGCGATGACGATTCCCTGGGGCGACGTCTGCACGGCGTACTTCAGCACCGGCATTCCGAACATCGAGGTCTTCATTCCCGGCTCGCCGGCCATGATCGCCAACGCCAGGCGCGCCAACTACTTCCGCTGGTTCCTCGGCCTCGGCTTCGTGCAGCGCTTCCTCAAGAACCGCATCGGCAAGACCGTCAAGGGTCCGAACGCCGCGCAGCGCGACAAGCTGCCGACCTATGTGTGGGGCGAGGCGCGCAATGCCGCCGGCGCAACGAAGACGGCGCGCATCAAGGTCGCCAACGGCTACGCGTTGACCGTGACCGGGGCGCTGGCCGTCGTCGACTTCCTCGCGCAGGGCCGGCCGGCCGGCGGCGCCTACACGCCGTCGAAGCTTTGCGGCGCCGATCTGGTCGCCCGGCTGCCCGGGTCGGGGCCTTTGCAGATCAGCTGAAGCGGACTCGGGAATGCGCCAACTAATGGTGGCAATTCCCAAGCGCGTCGCCGATCTCGCCACGTCAAGATCGGCGACGCACATAACTCATTGATTGAAAAGGGTCGAAAAACTGGCAAAGGCTTTGCGGACTCCCTGGCACACGCACACCGTTCCGGGAGTTCCAGCCATGCTCAAGCCCTTCGCCCTCGTTCCGCTCGCCGTCCTCGTCGCTTTCACCGCCACCCCGGGCCGCGCCGCGGCGGCGCAGACCGCCGAGTGCCAGTTCAGCCTGCAGGCGGATGTCGCGCTCAAGGGCGACAGCGTCGAGCTGCATGGCGACGGCGGCGACTATCGCTTCGACGGCGACCGCGTCTGGCGCAACGGCAGCGAGCTGGCGCTGAACGGCGAACAGCATGCCGCCGCCGACCAGTATCGCCGCGGCCTGCAGCGCATGGTGCCGGCGGTCAGCGCGATCGCGGTCGACGGCGCCATGCTCGGCCTCGAAGCGGTGACGGTGTCGTTCGCCGCGCTCGGCGGCGACGCGCATGATCTGCACAAATACGAGTCGCGCATGGCCCGGCTCAGCGAGCAGATCCACACGCGCTACAACGGCCGCGAGCTGCTGCGCGGCGCGCTCGGCGAAAACGTCGACGACGCGGCGCTCGACGGCGAGATCGATGAACTGGCGGAGGACATTGCCACCGACATGAGCGGCAACATCGCCTCGATGGTGTTCACCGCGCTGGTCAACCCGGGCAAGATCGAGGCGCGCGCCGACGCCACCGAACGCATCGTCGAACGCCGCCTGCAGCCGAAGGCGGACGCGCTCGAAGCGCGGGCGCGGCCGCTGTGCGCGCAGTTCGTGCAGCTCGACCGCCTGGAGACGACGCTGGGCATCGACGCGATCGAAGTCGAACAGAAGGCCGCCGCTGCCACGAAGGCGAAGCACGGCGTTTCGTTCCCGTTCTGAGCCGGCGTGCCTAGCGAATTCCCTCTCCTCATCGCTCCGCGATGGGGAGAGGGAATCATTTTGTTGGATCCGTGGAAGATTGCGCACGGTGATTCGATACGGCTTGCATCGCCCGCCACGCGCTGGCACCGTGCGCGCCGTTCCCCGCCACCCGCAAGCACACCTCCACCATGCGCATCCTCCACACCATGCTCCGCGTCGGCGATCTCGATCGCTCGATCGCCTTCTATCGCGACGTGCTCGGCATGAAGCTGCTGCGCCGCCACGAATATCCGGACGGCAAGTTCACGCTCGCCTTCGTCGGCTACCAGGACGAAGCCGAGGGCGCGGTCCTCGAGCTCACCTACAACTGGGGCGTCGACCGCTACGAGCTCGGCAGCGCCTACGGCCACATCGCCCTCGAAGTCGACGATGCCTACCAGGCCTGCGCACGGGTCCGGCAGCGCGGCGGCAAGGTCACGCGCGAAGCCGGGCCGATGAAGCACGGCACCACGGTCATCGCCTTCGTCGAAGATCCGGACGGCTACAAGATCGAGTTCATCCAGAAGGGCGCGCATTGAAGCCGGTTGACGCGATGGAGGCCGGCGCTTGCGCAGGGTTCGCCCGCGCCGCTAGACTGCGCGCGCTTTCCCTCGAGCGAATGCAATGAACTTCAAGCAGCAGACCCTCATTCTCGTAGTTGCGGTCGTCGTTACCGACGCGCCGTAGGGGCTGCTGCACGCATCGAACCCCCGCCGGCGCATCGACCGGCGGGGGTTTTCCGTTTCAGCGTTCAGGAAACCGCCGGTCCATCGCCAAGGGCTTCACCTTTGGAACCGACATGGACCTCAATGGCGCACAACTGATCACCCGCTTCCTCGAAGACCGCGTCGACGCGGTCGGCCCGAGCGCGGCCTTCGTCGCCGGCATCCCGGGCGGCGCACTGCTGCCACTGTATCGGGCGCTCGCCGATTCGAAGCTGACGCACGTGCTCGCGCGCCATGAACAGGGCGCGGCGTTCATCGCCCAAGGCATCGCCCGCGTCGGCGGCCGCGCCGGCGTCTGCTTCGCGACCTCCGGGCCCGGCATCACCAACACGGTGACGGCGATCGCCGACGCCAAGGCCGATTCGGTGCCGCTGGTCTGCATCGCCGGCCAGGTGCCGCGCGCGCTGATCGGCACCGACGCGTTCCAGGAAGTGCGCACCTGCCACATCGTCGATTCGATCACGAAAGCGCAGTTCCACGTGCGCTCGGCCGACGAGCTGGTCGATCTGCTGCCGGAAGCGTTCCGCATCGCCGAGAGCGGTCGGCCCGGCCCGGTCGTGCTCGATGTGCCGAAGGACGTGCAGACCGAACGCCTGCGCATCGAGCGCATCCCGCGAAGCATCACGCCGCAGCGCGCACCGGCGCCGGACGCCACGGCGATCCTGCGGGCGGCGGACCTGATCGCGCGGGCCCGGCGGCCGGTCCTGTATCTGGGCGGCGGCGTCACGCAGGCGCGCGCGCAGTCGGCCGCGCAAGCGCTGGCCGAATGCGCCGGCCTGCCGACGACGACGACGCTGATGGCGCTCGGCACCCTGCCGCCGGATCACCCCTTGGCGCTCGGCATGCTCGGCATGCACGGCGCGCGCTACACGAATCGCGTGATCGACGAGTGCGATCTGCTGATCGCCGTCGGCGCGCGCTTCGACGATCGCGCCACCGGCCGTCTCGATCGCTTTGCGCCGAACGCGCAGGTGATTCACGTCGATGCCGATCGCCGCGAACTCGGCAAGCTGCGCAAGCCGACGCTCGCGATCGAAGCCGACGCCGGCGCCGCCCTGCGTGCGCTGGCCGGGGCGGTGAAGCCGCAGCTGCGCGCCGACTGGCTGGCCCGCGTCGGCACGCTGCGCCGCGAATGGCCGCTGGCGCAGCCGGGCCGCGACGACCCGCGCCGGCCGTATGGCCTGATCGCGACCATCGCCGCGCTGATCGACCCGGAAACGGCGATCACCACCGACGTCGGCCAGCACCAGATGTGGGTCGCGCAGGCTTACCCGTTCCGGCGCGGCGATCGCTGGCTCACCTCCGGCGGACTCGGCACGATGGGCTTCGGCCTGCCGTCGGCGATCGGTGCGGCGCTGGCACTTCCGCACGCCGGCGCGGTCTGTTTCTCCGGCGACGGTTCACTGCTGATGACGGTGCAGGAGCTGGCGACGCTGGCCGAGACGCAGGCGAACGTGAAGATCGTGGTGATGGACAACAGCGCGCTGGGCCTCGTGCGGCAGCAGCAGAATCTGTTCTACGACGCGCGCTACAGCGCCTCGCTGTACCGCGCGCCGCCGTCCTGCTGCGCGATCGCCGAGGGCTTCGGCATCCCGGCGCTCGATCTCGGCTTCGTGCGCGATCCGGCGCAGGCGCTGCGCGACGCCTTCGCGCAGCCGGGTCCGCTGCTGATCCGCGCGCCGATCGCCGCCGACGAAATGGTGCTGCCGATGGTGACGCCCGGCAGCGCCAATACCGAAGCACTTGGTTAACCTTACGAATGACAACGGAGCTGAAGATGCACACGCCCCCGCCCGGGTCCTACCAGGCGCTCTACGAAGCCGCCCTGCCGGCCGACTGGCCGCAGCCCGAGCAGCTCGGCTTCGGCCGCCTGCTCGGCCCCTACCTCGTGCACGCCCAGCACGGCGACGACAGCGGCTGGCACGCACCCAGCGTCAGCGCCCGCAGCGCGCTGCCGGTGCCGGTCGCCAGCGGCGGCCTGCAGTACGGCTTTTCGGTCTTCGAAGGCCTCAAGGCCTATCGCGATCCGCAAGGCAACATCCACCTGTTCCGGCCGCGCGATCACGCGCGCCGCCTGCAGCAGAGCGCGCGGCGTCTGGTCATGCCGGAGCCGCCCGAAGAACTGTTCATGACGCTCTGCCAGCTCGCCGTGCAGGTGCACGCCCGGTACGTGCCGCCGCACGGCCGCGGCGCGCTCTACCTGCGGCCGACGCTGTACGCCGAGGAAGATGCGCTCGGCTTCCGGCCGGCGACGCGGCATCGTCTCGCCGTCGCCGTCACGCCGTGCTCGGACCCGGCGCCGAAGACCGTGCGCCTGTGGGCCGAACTCGAACTGACGCGCGCCGCGCCCGGCGGCCTCGGCGCCGCCAAGACCGGCGGCAACTACGCGGCCGGCCTCGCCGGCCTGCAGCGCGCCAAGGAACGCGGTTACGACGACGTGGTGTGGCTCGACGCGCTGACACATCGCCAGCTCGGCGAAGCCGGCACCATGAACATCTTCGTGCAGATCGGCGACGAGGTGCTGACACCGCCGCTCGACGGCACCATCCTCGCCGGCATCACGCGCGACAGCGTGCTGCGCCTGCTGGCGGCCTCCGGCGTGCGCGTCTCCGAGCACAACCTCAGTCTCGACGAGCTGATGCACGCGCAGATGGCCGGCCAGCTCGGCACCGCCTTCGGCGTCGGCACGGCGGCGCGCACGGTGACGATCGCCGAAATCGGCGACGGCTCGCGCTCGATCCTGTTCAGCGATACCGGCCTCGCCGCGCGCGTCTACGAAGGACTCAAGCAAGTCCAGGAAGGCAGCACGCACGCGCTGCGCGAATGGCGCGCCGCCGTGCCGACGCCGCAGGCCTGAGCATGGTGCAGCACGTCATCGACGGCGACGCCCTGCCGTATGCGCCGGACAAGCTGCCCCGCAAGGACGTCTGCGGCGTCGACGGCTTCGTCGCCGTCGACCTGCGCGTCGGCACGGTGCTGGCCGCCGAACCCTTCCCGCAGGCACGCAAGCCCGCCTACCGCCTGCGCGTCGATTTCGGCCCCGTCGTCGGCGTGCTCGAGACCAGCGCGCAGATCACGCACTATCCGGCCGAGACGCTGATCGGCCGCCGCGTGGTCGGTGCCCTCAATCTCGGCGAGAAGCGCATCGCCGGCTTCAAGAGCGAGTTCCTCGTGCTCGGCGCGCTCGCTCCGGACGGACGCGTGCATCTGCTGGCGCCGGATCGCGGACCCGAAGGCGGCCCGCCGGACGGCGCGCCGATCGCGTGACACCCGCCCGCGCCCACCTCCCCTGACCCCTCCGCCCGCTACGGGCGGAGGGGAACGGCATCTCGCGGCATCGCTCGCCACGCGCCTCCGCGCCCGAGCCCTCTCCTTCTCCGGAGGAGAGGGTTGGGTGAGGAGGGGCCAAACCCTCCGCCCGCTGCGGGCGGAGGGGAACGGGGATCACGGCGTCGTCGCTTGCAGATGGCAGGCGCGCCGGGCGTCGCCGATGCCTTGCGCCGCCGGCCGCAGTTGCACGCAGACTTCCATGGCCTGCGTGCAGCGTGGCGCGAACACGCAGCCGCCACCCGCCTGGCCGGCCCGTGGCGGCGCGCCCGGAATCGCGTACAGGGGCACGCGCGTATCACCGTCGAGGCGCGGACGCGCGCGCAGCAGGGCCTGCGTATAGGGATGCGCCGGCCGCGCGAGCACGTGTGCCGTCGCGCCCGTCTCCATCATGCGCCCGGCATAGAGCACCAGCGTGCGCTCGCAAAGCTCGGCGACGACGCCGAGATCATGCGTGATCAGCAGCAGCGCGAGCGCGAATTCGCGGCGCAGATCGCCGAGCAGCGTGATGAGCTGCTGTTGCACGGTCACGTCGAGCGCGGTGGTCGGTTCGTCGGCGATCAGGAGCTGCGGCCGGCAGGCGAGCGCGATGGCGATCATCACGCGCTGCCGCATGCCGCCCGACATTTCGTGTGGATACTGGGCGAGGCGTCGCGGCGCGTCGGCGATGCGCACGGCGTCGAGCAGGCGCCGCGCTTCGGCGAGCGCCGCCGGCCGCGTCGCACCCTGGTGCAGTTCGAGCATTTCGGCAATCTGCGCGCCGACCGTGAGATAGGGATTGAGGCTCGTCGCGGGGTCCTGGAAGACGAAGCCGATGCGCGCGCCGCGCACGCGCCGCAGTGCCGCGGCTGCCGCGCCGATCAGCTCGAAGCCTTCGAAGCGCGCACTGCCCCGCGCACGCAGGGCCGGTGCCTGCAGGCCGAGCAGCGCGAGCGCCGCCTGCGTCTTGCCGGAGCCCGATTCGCCGACCACGGCCAGGCTCTCGCCGCGATCGAGCGTGAAGGAGAGATCGTCGACGATCGTGTGCGATGCGTGGCCGCGATCGAGCGTCAGACACAAGCCGCGCACGTCGAGCAGGCTCATCGCACCTCGCTCGTGGCCGGCCGCGCGAAGCGCAGACGCAAGCGCTCGCCGATCACGTTGAGCAGCAGCAAAGTGGCGGTCAGCAGCGTCGCCGGAAAAAGCAGCGACCACGGCGCCGTTTCCATCTCGCGCGCGCCGTCGTTGACGAGCGCGCCCCAGCTGGTCGCCGGCTCCTGCACGCCGAGGCCCAGGAAGCTGAGAAAGGATTCGATGAGGATCACCTGCGGCAAGGTCAGCGCGGCATAGACGACGACGGTCGAGGCGAGGTTCGGCACGATGTGACGGAGGATGATGTCACGATCGCGCAGCCCGGAGAGCTGCGCCGCGGCGACGAAGTCGCGACGGCGCAGGGCCAGCGTCTGGCCGCGCACGACGCGCGCCATGTCGAGCCAGTTGACCGCGCCGATGGCAACGAACATCAGCAGCAGATGACGTCCGAACAGCACCATCAGCACGATGACGAAGAACATGAACGGCAGCGCGTAGAGCACGTCGACGCCGCGCATCATCAGCGTGTCGAGGCGTCCGCCGACGTACCCCGCGACGGCGCCGTACAGCACGCCGATCAGCAGCGAGACGAGCGTCGAGGCCAGGCCGACCAGCAGCGACAGGCGGCCGCCGCAGAGGCCGCGCACGAACAGATCGCGGCCGAGGCTGTCGGTGCCGAACCAGTGCGCGCCGGCGAGCGTCGGCGGCGCCGACCAGTCGCCGGCGAAATCGATCTCGTCGCAGGCATACGGACTGAACCACGGGCCGACGACGACGAACACGAGCAGCACCGCCAGCAGCACGACGGCGATCGACAGCGCGCGATCGTGACGCAGGAAGTTCATCGGCGCGGATTCATGCCAGGCGCAGGCGCGGGTCGAGCGCGCCGTACAGCAGATCGACGATGAAATTGCAGGCGATGATGAGGCTGCCGTACAGCAGCACGGCGCCGAGCACCAGCGTGTAGTCGCGGTTCAGCGCCGCCTGCACGAAGTAGCGGCCGAGTCCCGGGATGTTGAAGACCTGTTCGATGACCACCGAGCCGGTGATCAGACCCGCCGCCGCGGGGCCGAGATGCGAGATCACCGGCAGCAGCGCCGGACGCAGGGCGTGGCGCAGCAGGACCGCCGATTCGTCGAGACCCTTGGCGCGTGCGGTGCGCACGAACGGCGCCGTCATGGCCTCCAGCAGGCCGCCGCGCAGCAGGCGCGCGACGTAGGCGATCTGCGGCAGCGCGAGGGCCACGACCGGCAGCAGCATGTCGGCGACGCTGCCCGGCCGCCAGCCGCCCGCGGGCAGCACGCCGAGACCGATCGCGAACAGCAGAATCAGCAAGGGCGCGACGACGTAATTCGGAATCGAGACGCCGAGCAGCGCCAAGGTCATCAACCCACGATCGACGATCGTGTCCGGCCAGCGCGCCGCGACGAAGCCGATCGCCGAGCCGATCAGCAGCGCCAGCGCGAGCGCGCCGATGCCGAGGCGCAGCGACACCGGCAGGGCCGCCGCGATCAGCTCGGAAACGCGATAGCCCTCGTACTGGAACGAGGGACCGAGATCACCGTGCGCGAGGTCGGCGAGATAGCGCGCGTACTGCCGCCACAGCGGCTCGTCGAGATGGTATTCGGCGCGCAGGGCTGCCTCGATCTGCGGCGGTAGCGTGCGTTCGCCGTCGAACGGCCCGCCCGGCGCGGCGCGCATCAGGAAAAAGGCCAGCGTCAGCAGCACGAACAGGGTCGGGACGGCCGAGGCCAAGCGGCGGATTGCGAAGCGGGTCATGGCGCTACGACCAAAGAAAACCTCCTCTCCCCGCTTGCCGGGAGACCTCGGCCCTCGCCAAGGGAGGGCTCAAGCACGAACGAATTCCTGACGCGCTATTCCAGTCGCTCATGGCGGGCTCGAGCATCGT